>CAVXWG010000008.1:0-53939 GCA_963765385.1 uncultured Alphaproteobacteria bacterium
TCAACTTTCTAGCGGACTTCCAAGTGGGATCACCTGGCCCGGGGACACTCCGGGGACACATTTGAGTGGGGCTAGCGGCATCAGGTCTGGGCAGAGGTCGTGAGCTTTATCTCGCCGGGCCGCCATTATTGCCCTGGCCCAGCGGACGGAACAGGCCGCCGCGAACCCGTCCTAGGCGACCCGCGGCCTCGCCCCGCCCAGTGCTGCATTTAGCGCTTCGTGCAGGTCGCTCATGCCGTAGGGCTTACGGAGGATGGCAAACCCCTCGTCGGCGGCGACCCGAGTCTGCTCGCTGTATCCAGTAGCGAGAACGACGGGCAGCGAAACCTCGCTCGCGCCGCACCTCGCGTGCGCGGCGCGGCCTGCTCGCCTGGCCGAGCCGCGTGCGCCGGATAAAACGCACGGACGGCGGATCTCAGATCGAGCCGCTGGAGCCATTGTTTCGGAAGTTGGTCGCGTGCGCAGTCATGGTTTGGGCCGGACTTTGAACGGACTGGCGAGCGAAAATGCGTCCGCTGCAATTCCCGCCTCCACCTGCCGCCATGTCACCGGCGCGGCGATCGGAAAGCCCGGCCGCGCGCGCGGCGACCAGGCACCCGCCGCCGTCGTTCCCCGGCCGTTGCGCAGGTAGTCGATGAAGAGCCGCCCAGGCCGCTCCGCCATCGACGCCGAGACGGTGTAATGGCGGGGATCGGTCGCGGCGATGCGCTCGCGATCGTGCGGCTGTAGCGAAGGGCCTCGTCGTGGCTGATCTGATCGGTGAGAGGGGCCATGATATGCAAGCCCTTGCCGCCGGTAACCTTGGGCCAGGTCTTGAAGCCCTCCTGTTCGAGCAAGCGGCGCAGGTCGAGGGCGGTGTCGATCCCGAACGGCCATTCGACGCCGAGCCCGGGGTCGAGGTCGAACACGAGCCGAGCGGCGTGCTCGATGTCGTTTACTGTGGCGTTCCACGGATGCAGTTCGACGACGCCCATCTCGACCAGGCCCAGAAGGCCCGCGAGGTCGTCGACCCAGACGCGCACCCCCTCGCCGCCTTCGCGCTTGGCGATCGTGAGCTGGTGCACGGACCGGGGAATCCGGGGCAGCGGGCCCTTGTGATAGAAGATCGTGTTGCCGACGCGACGCACCAGCTTGAGCGGCCGGTTTGACAGATGTATCAGCGCCCGCTTGGAAACCTTGCGCCAGTAGGCGTCGAGCTCCGTCTCGGTGGGTGCCACGGCGTCGGCAGAAGCTGCAGAATGTTTTCCTTCGGGACCTTGCCGGTGTTGTGATGGGCGACACGGCGTTTGGTGCGGGCGCAGCGGCGCCGCGAGGTCATCGCGCAGTCCCTTGAAGGCCGCCTCACGCACCAGGCCGCGGTCGGTCAGGCTCGAGTAGGCAATCTCGGCATCGATTACTGGTTGCACCCAGGTAGCCTTCGGCTTGTCGACCGGCGTGGTGAGCGGCGAGCGGGTCAGAATGTAGGGGTGGAGGCCTCGCGCACTTCCTGGGCCACGGCGAGGCTGTAGCCGTTTTGCACCTTTCCGGCATAGACCAGCCTGTCGCCCTCGCGTCGACCGATATACAGCGAGGCGATGCGACGCGGCTGGGCGCCGAGCTTCTCGACGAAGGCGACAATGGGAAAATTGTCGGTGCGCTCGCATTTCGATTTGCGCCAAGTCTCGCGCCGGCCCGAGCGGTAGGGCGAGCGCGTGTTCTTAGAAACAATGCCTTCCAGGCCAAGCTCGCAGGCATGGCGGACGATGCGTGCGCTATCGCCCTGCATATGCTCGACATACACAAGCCGTTCGGGCGCGCCCTGCAACAGGCCGCGCAGGCGGCGTATGCGTTCCAGCAACGGACACTCGCGCAGATCTCCGCAAGACGAGAGGGGACTCGGGCTTCGCTTGCGCCCCCCGCGCGTCGGTACCCTTAGCATTGTTTCGGTGGTCTGCGTACCGAGAAGATCGTGTCCATCACCCCCCCTTGCGCTTTCCAGTGCGTACGGAACTTAGCGAAGGCCCAGAAAGGCGAGTACCGCACCGATGACGACAACCAGACCAACGATATAGATGATAGAGTTCATTGTTTTTCCTCCACTGTGCAATGCAAACGAGAAACGCGAGAGCGGGTTGCCTGACCCGAGAGGAATCCGTCTGCCGCCGCAGAGGGCGCCGACTTCGAACAGGCCGCACCGATGAGGTCCCGGCGCAGAAGCAGGCTCGTCATGCTCCCTACCTATGCGACGACCGGCGGCAACATCGGCCTGGGTTTTCGCCATCCCCTCAAGCCTCGCCGAGCCGGTGGTGACCCAGCTCAGGGAGCACGGGCGGGTCGAGCGCGGACCAGCACGCCTAATACGGTTATGGCGCCGATGGCCCACTTGGATCGGCCCATCTCGCTCAGGTCAACCTGCAACGCCCCCCGCCAAACAGGAGGAACCACGGCATGCCTTCATGAGCGCGGAGCGGAAATCGATGTCCTTGATGAAGTGGCGCAACCCGTGGACGCCCGCGCCCGACAGGAGGCTGTCGACCATGACGACCACGAATTGAAGCGGCGGCGCCCATGATGGTAAGGCCCGTCGAAAGCGGCAGGCCGAAGAAGCGGTAATTGTGCCAACCGAAGACTGCAGCGCATAGAACGAGCACCGCGGCGATGTCGAACAGATCAAGACTATGGATCATGGCAGTGCATGGCGCGCTTCATGCAAACCTCGATGTGCACGTTGGGCCCTCCCGACCAAAGCCGGCATGCAGGTCAGCGCTGGTTGACGCAGATCAATAAACTGCAGCAACCGGACCGGGCGCGAATCCCGACATAATTGCGATATGGCAGCGCAATCGCCACAGGCAAGAGCGGAACTGGCACGGCTGGAAAAACAATCAAAGGAAGCTTCATCATGCGAACGACCAGACGAACATTCCTCATCGGCGCCGCCGCGGGGCCCGCGCTGCTGTCCCTCGCTCCCGCCTGGGGCAAGGGAATGTACGACGAAGGCGCCAGCGACGGCGAGATCAAGATCGGCAACACCAATCCCTACAGCGGGCCGGCCTCGTCCTACAGCACGATCGGCAAGTGCGATGCCGCCTACTGGCGGATGGTCAACGACACGCGGCGGCATCAATGGCCGCAAGATCAACTTCATCTCGCTCGATGACGGCTACAGCCCGCCCAAGACGGTCGAGGTGGTCCGCCAGCTGGTCGAGGAGGACAAGGTGCTGTGCTGCTTCAACACGCTCGGCACGCCGACCAACACGGCGGTTCACAAATACTCAATCAGAACGAAGGTGCCGCAGCTCTACGTCGCTACCGGCGCCTCGAAGTGGGGCGATCCGAAGCACTTCCCGTGGACCATCGGCTTCCAGCCCGACTACCGCACCGAGGCCATCATCTACGCCAAGCACATCCTGGCGAACGTCAAGGATCCCAAGATCGCCGTGCTGTACCAGAACGACGACTACGGCAAGGACTACAGGAACGGCTTCAGGGAGGGCCTCGGCAACAAGGCCGACCTCGTGGTCAAGGAAGCGACCTACGAGACCACCGATCCCACGATCGACTCGCAGATCATCGAGCTCAGCGGCTCGGGCGCCAACGTCTTCTTCATCGTCGCCATTCCCAAGTTCGCCGCCCAGGCGATCCGCAAGGCGGGGGATCTCAGCTGGAGGCCCAAGCAGTACCTCAACAACGTGTCGTCATCCGTCACCGCCACCATGGAGCCCGCTGGGATGGCCAACAGCGAAGGCATCATCACCGGCCTGTTCTTGATGGATCCCACCGACAAGCAATGGGATGGCAACGCCGACATGAAGACCTGGCGTTCCTTCATGGCCAAGTACATGCCGGACGCCAATACCGCAGATGGCAACTACGTCTACGCCTTCGCGGTGTCGTACCTGATGGAGCAAACCCTCAAGAACTGCGGCGACACGCTGACGCGCGCCAACCTGATGAAGCAGGCGGCGAGCTTCCACAATTCCAAGGTGCCGCTGCTGCTGCCCGGTATTACCGTGAGCACCAGTCCGACCGACTTTTACCCCATCCAGGCGATACGCCTGGCGCGTTTCACCAGAGGAACCTGGCAGCTGTTCGGTGATGTCCTGGCCCATGAAAGTGCCTGAGCACCGGATTCGCCTGCCGGCGGGGCGGTCGCTCCGGCGCCCGCCCCCGACCTACCCATCGATCCAGAACGTCTCCGGACGGTAAAGGCCGAAGTATCCGCCGGGATCCCATGCGTAGTAGCCTTCCTTCGGCACGTTGCGGAGGTTGGGCCCGACGACGATCGGCTGTCGCGTGCCGTTGACGGTGCCGATGGAAAAGACCTCATCGGCGGTCGCGGCAAGAATCTCGGCCCATGCCTTGCGGCGTCCGGCCATGTCGGGCGACTCCTCCCACTCCCTCAGATAGTCGAGAAGCCGACAGGCCGGAGGCCAGTCGCATTTCTCACCGTCCCTGCCATCGGATTCGTAGTGCATGCCCCACCGTGGCCACTGAAGGCCACCCCTCGTCGTGGGCGCGAATTCCCTGGGACTTTCATCGGCCGTCGGGGCCGCCGTCACCACGCCGGCATAGGCAGTCATCACTGCTTCGCCAGACATGACCCGCAGCCGAAAATTCTCCAGTGTTTGCGGCCGCGGCAGCATCTCGATTCCCACTCTTTTCCAATGATCGGCGATGAGTTGAAGAGCGTCGATGTCGGCGGACTTCTCGCTCATATGCTCGACGACCAGTGTCGCCCGCCGGCCGTCCGGCAACCGACGGAAGCCCTCGGCGTCGCGCCGCGAGAGACCACAATCGTCGAGCAGCTTGGCGGCGCGAGTCGGATCGTGAGTTGCCCATCTGGTCGCATAGTCGGGACGGAAGAGCGGAGAACGCGGCATCACCGTATTGTTGGACGGGACGGCGAGGCCGAAATAGACGACTTGATTCAGCTCGTCGCGGTTAACGGCCAGGGATATGGCGCGGCGGAAGCGGACATCGCGCATGACCGTGCGCCATGTCGAGTCGTTGGCGTTGAAGTTGGGATAGAAAGCAAGTTCAGACCCCGACCCGACCTCCCACAGCCGCACGCTGACGTGCGATGTATGAGCACTGCTCTTGAGAAAGGTGTAGTCTCGCATCGTGAGATAGCGGGCCTGCAGATCGGCCTCTCCCAGGCCGGCTTTCTCCGGGATGATGCTGGCGGCGGCCACGATGAAAACCACGCGATCAATATAGGGAAGTTGCTGGCGCTCGGCGTCGATACGATGGAAATATGGATTGCGGACGAAGACCAGGCGTTGCGCCGGCAGAGGCGTGGTGTTCATCCAGGGATTGAGGGTCGGCAGATCGACATTATCGTCGGCGTACATCGCATCCAGGCGGCGATGGATGCCAGCCCAGCCGCCGCTGCGCTCGCCGCCCTCGGCGGACTTCAGGATCGCCGCCTCGGGTGTGTACTTCTTGTGGAACCGCCTCAGGTAATGCGACGGCCTGAAAAGGAAAAGCGGCGCGGCGCGGGCCTGGCTGGCGATGAAATAAGGATTGGGCCTCTGCCAGGTGTAGCGGATGGTCGTCGCGTCGATGATCTCCACCTCGGGTGGCCGGCCATCCACCAACAATTCCACCGGGAGGCCAACGGGCGACAGTTCCTTGTCGTTGGCGACGTCCTGCCAATAGTAGCGAAAGTCCTCGGTCGTGAAGGGCTTGCCATCGGACCATCTATGCCCCGGCCGCAGCCGCAGGGTGAACTCGCGGCCCTCCTTGACGTCGTAGCTGTCGACGAGATCAGGCTGCAGCTGGAGGCGCTCGTCATAGACGATCAACCGCGTGTAGCTATAGATCGTCATCAGGCGGGTATCCCGACCGCTGCCGACCAGCGTCGTGAGCTCGCCGCCGCGACGACCCGGTCCCTCTTGGCCGGCAAAACGCGTCACGACCAGCGGCGTCTTGGGAAGGCGCTGGTCGATCGGCGGCAAGACATCTGACCGAATCCGATCGGGCGGCAGCCCCTGGGGGGGCCGGGCTCAGATCGGCGGCGAGCGCTCTACCGCTGCACAAGAAGCCAGCGACGGACGCCTGCATGAAGACGCGCCGCGCCATGGCGGTTGGACCTCTCGACCCAGAACGGCGGACTTGCGGCGATGACATCGAGCACACCCTGCCGACCGGCGCATTACGGACCGGAAATGCCATCGATGCCTTTGCACGGATCAATGACCTAGATTAACCCGGTCGGGTCCGCTTCATCGATTTGACCGAGCGGGAGCGATCTTACGTCGAGAATCTGCAGGCCGAGTTCCAGACGGTTCGCGCGGACCGACCTTGTCACCCAACTCACCTGTCTCGACGTCATGGCTCTAGGAGCGCGCGACCTTTTCGGTTTCATCTTGATCAACGATCTGATTTTCGGCCGCCGCTCGCATTGCGTCACTTTGCATGCTTTCCGGCGTTGCTGACCTGTCACCACGGGCCGTCGACGCCAAGGTATGCCTTGCCCGATACCTGCGAGCCACCATTCCAGAACAGAACGCTGGCTCAGTCCATGCTGATAGGTGTGCTCGTCGCGTGTGGCCTTCTACTGGCCTGGCTCGCCGCCGACGCTTTGCTACTGGTCTTTGCGGGCCTGCTTTTGGCTGCCGCCCTGGACGCTTGCGCGCGTTGCTTGAGGACACTGCTTCCCATGGGTCGGCGATGGGGCATCCTGTTGGTCGGGGCTGGAGTGGCGATTGCCATCGCAGGGTGGATTGTCTGGAGCGGGGTCAGCATTGCCGGCCAGTTCAATATTTTCCTCAATGTCTTGGAGCAGCAGACGCAGGCGCTTCAGCATGGCTTTCGCGTCCTTGGCATCGCACCGGACCATGCCGATCGGGACCTTCCGGTCCTCGGACGCATCACCCGCTTGCTGTTCCCGAATCCACGGCAGCTGTTGGGCGAAGCGCAAAGCGTATTCGAGCTCACTTTGGGCGGTATCGGATCGGCGACGGTTATCGTTCTCGTTGGCGCCTTCGTCGCGGCTGATCCAGTATCCCACAGGGATTGGTTGCTTGAGCTTCTGCCCTCGCGGCACCGCCGCCGCTTTGGCAAGGCGCTGGAAGAGACGGCGCATTTCGTCCGCCGATGGCTGGTGGGACAGCTAGTGGCCATGCTGTTGCTGGCCGGCCTCACCTGGGTTGCATTGCTTGCCCTGGGTGTGCCGAACGCCTTACTTCTTGCCGTCCAGGCTGGCCTTTTCAATTTCGTTCCCTATCTCGGCGCCATTGTCGCCGCCGGACCGATCCTTCTGATGTCTCTGCCTTTGGGCATTGCCACAACTTCCGCCTCACTAGCCCTCTTCGCCCTCATCCATGTCGGCATCGGCTACGTCATCGTGCCACTCATCCAGAAGCAGGCGGTCAATCTGCCACCTGCAGTCACGTTGGCGGCCCTGGTGATCTTCGCCACGCTGTTCGGTCTTGCTGGCATCGCGGTGGCAACTCCGTTGATCGCAGCAATCAGGCAATTCTACCTGAGCGCCCAGGCGGGCTCCTTGCAGCAGGGACCAACGCCCACATCGGCCGACGATGAAGCTTGCGACGGCGAAACTTGAAAACCTCGCGGCCATCGTCGGGCAGCATCGTGAAGAATGAGCAGTCCGTCACCCGCCATCGTGGCTTACAGCCGGCCTTCGCAACCAAGCCTATGCTCTGCCGTTTCTCGAACGTGGGGGGCATCTCAACGTTGAAGGAGACGATCATGATGAAACAAATGTTTGCTTTCGCAGGCGTTGCCTTGGCCGTCATACAAGGCAGCGCCTATGCCCAGTCGACTGCTCCGTCACAGAGCTCAACGTCAACAAGCCCGCCGGCGAGCGCGCCTGCTGCGGGACACCCTGCCGGCGCGCAGCAGGCGCAGAATCTTCCGCGAGAGATTCAACAGAAGCTTACATCCAGCGGCTTCACCGATGTCCAGGTTGTCCCTGGCTCCTATTTGGTGAGCGCGAAAGACAAGAATGGCGATCCGGTGACGATGGTCATAGGGCCACACTCGATGACGGTCTTCACCGTTGTCGATCAGGCAGCCGCCGGCAGCTCAACCGGGACAGCCAAGCATTGAGTCGTTTCAAGAGCCGGTCCGCGGCGCGAGCCGCGGGCCGACCGGTTGTGCAATGGAGAGGAACTAGGCCGTAGAGCGGCCGTTGCCCAGAAGATGGATCATCTGGTCCATATTTTCGGTCATCAGGGCGATGTCTCGATGCTGCAGGAATGCGCCCGCGCAGTCCTCATCTTTGCTTGTGGGTTCCTGCTAATCCGCCTGTCGGGCCGCAGGATATTCGCGAAATGGTCTGCGCTCGACGTCATCGTTCCGGTCATCGCCGGTTCTTCACTCAGCCGCGCCATGACAGGCAGCGCACCATTGTGGGCCACCATTGCAGCCGTCGCGGTCCTGTTTGGTCTCCATTGGCTGCTCGCAAGGCTGGCCGCTCACAGTCCGGTGCTGTCGCGAGTCCTGGAAGGGCGCCAGATCCTGATTGCCGAGGAAGGGCGCGTCGATGAGACGGCGCGATTGCGCCACTCCGTCTCCGACGCCGACCTCAGACAGGCGCTCGGTCAGCGGGGCATGCAGTCTCCGGAAGAGGCCGACATGATAGAGCTGTCTCCCAGCGGCAAGATCGTTGTGAGGCCGGCCTCGGAGGAAGCCCGCAGGAAGTCCGTATAGGACTTGAACCGACGGACCGCCTACTCCATGGCTGAGCCGCAGTTCGCCGAGCTTTTCATGGCCCATCTCCTGAGTCGGCAAAGGCGAGTTGAGGACGACCTCGTCGACCGGCTCTTCAACTCAACCGATAAGCGGCTGGCGCGCACCCTTCTCCTATTGACGCTGGCAGGAAGGAGCTGGGCGCAAATCGCCCCAAGCATTCCTCGTTCTTCCTCTGGCGGGCCTCCTCGGCTCCGGCCGTGGCGAGGGGTGTCCAGTTCTCCTGTCACTCATTGGCTGACAACCGCCGGATTTTGGGCAAATGTTGACGATCTGGCCGGGGGAGTGACGACGAGGTCAGCATGCCGGCTCATTCCAACATGACGTGGAGATCCTAATGCCCTGGACCCAGAAGATGGCGGCGACCTTGGCGTCGGGACTCCTGGTTCTCGGCGGCCCGGCAATGGCCCAGAGAGTTACTCCTCCAGCTTCATCAGCGACGACGGCGAAGCCATCACCGCCGGACGCCTCGCCAGATCACACGACCGCCACTTTCGGTGACTGGACCCTGCGCTGCGACCGCCGTCTTGACCTGACACCGCCTCAACGTATTTGCGAGCTGGGGCTGGTGGTGCAGAAGCAGGGCGAATCCGGCGCCGTGGCGCAGATTGCCCTGGGACGGGTGTCACGCGGGGAGCCGTTGCGGATCACCGCCGTGCTGCCGCCCAATGTGTCGATCAAGTCCAGCCCTAAGGTGATCGTCGAAGGCCTGGTGCCTCCGTCGACGGAGCTGTCCTGGACGCGCTGCATCGCCGGCGCCTGCTTTGCAGACGCGGCAGTGTCCGACGCTCTTCTTAACAGCCTGCGGACGCGCACGGAGCCCGCGCGTCTCGACTACCGCGACGCCACGGAACGCGACGTGACGGTTCCCCTGTCGTTCAAGGGCGTCGGCACGGCACTCGAGGCACTCGGCCGCGAAGAAGCGAACTGAGGTCTGCCGGCGGTCAGAACCGCATGGTGAATCTCAGCATGCCGGCATGGGCGAAGTAGTTGTCTGATCGGGCGTAAAAATCGTAGACGCCTTCGAGCGACCACGTCTTGGCGGCGCAGCCGCATGACAGGAAGGTGAGGCCGGCGCCGACATTGAACATGCTGGGATAAGTCGTCAGTCCCGGAGTGGTGAACGGCGCGGAGCCTGCGGCGAACGACGAGGTGATGGCCAGCGTCGGGTTGGCGATCATGTACAGCCACTTGGCATGGAACTCGGGAACCAGTGCCCCGTCCTGGAATGGGAAGGGATGCGCGACGGTGCCGCCCAGGCCGGACTGCAGGAAGTCGTAGCTCTGCCCCGCCACCACCAGGTTCGCATCGGGAGAGCCGAACTCCGAGTAGCCGGCGAGATTGAGATGCGTGTACTGGAGCGAGGCCAGCGGCGTGATGGTCAGGCCCTGGAGGAAGAAATGGTAGCCGCTGATCAGGGAGACGGTGTACTCCTGCCCGTTGTAGGTGGACTGCGCGGTCTGGTTGAAGCCCGGGAACAGGATGTGGCGCGAGCCGGTGTAGGTATCGTAGCCGAAGGACGCCTCGCCGTAGACGAACCACGGTCCAGGCTCATACGCGCCATAGAGTGTCGCCTTGTAGGTGTTGAAATCGGTGCGGGCGTCGAACGTATATCCGGTGAGCGAGCTGCGGGCATAGCCGACGCCGATGCCGATGCGCGCTTCGGGCGTGATGAACCTATCGTAGCCAATCATGCCGCCGGCGATGTCTGAATAGTATCCGACGTTGGCGCCCACGGCCCCCTGGTTGCCGAAATAGCCGAAGCCCTTGAGCCACCAGCCATCGACCGGTTGCGGGCAGGGCTGGCGCTCCTCGCCCTGCCTGGGTTGCCGGATCTGGCTGCACATGTTCTCGTCGAGGCGGGACAGCCAAAGGTTCTGGAACTGCCGGGCGCCTTCGAAGGCGACGAAAGGCGCCGATATGGCGGGTGCCGAGGGGGCGAGCTGGGCGAGCGCGTTGACCACGCCAACCGGGTCGGAAAGCGCATTGACCGCCGCCAGGACGTTCAAAACGACCGGGGCCGTGAGCAAGGTCGTCGCGACCGGGACCGCGACGGGTACGATGGGCACGGGAGGCGGATTGACGATCGGCACCTGCGCCGGGACGCCCGTTACGCGAATGGCCACCAGGCCGGCGATGGTGCCGCCCGTGGCGGGTACCTGGGAGAATGTGTACAGCGGATTCGTCGGGCTCTGGACCGTGACGTTGACGATGCTGCCGTTGGTTCCGCTCTGCACGGTACCGGTCTGGGTCTGCACGATATTGTAGATGGTTCCGACCGGCACGACGGACGTCGCCGGCACCGTCACGTTGACCACCAGCGATGCCGGAAGGTTTGTCGCCCCGACCGGCCTGATGTTGCCGAAGACCGACGCACTGGCCAGGGTCGTATTGATGATGGTGCCCGGGTTCATCGTCACGGCGCCACCGATATTCAACGTGTTCGTTCCAAGAGAAAACGAACCCGACTGGACTGCGCCGGTGATGGTGGCGGTTACGCCGGCGGTATTGTTGCCGCCGTTGACCGTGATGTTCTTTAGACCGTTCGCGCCGCCCACGGCGCCGTTCAGCACGCTGTTGCTGCCCAGGACCAGGGTGCCGGTATTGGCCGCGTTGGTGGTGAGGGCGCCGATGACGGTCGTGTTGGGCGCCAGGGCGATCGTGCCGTCACCGGCGAAGTTCATCGCCGTGACGTTCGTGTTTCCGCTGTTGAAGTTCAGCGTTCCGGTCTGGTTGACGGTGGTCGTGGTGGCAAAAACCGGTCCCTGGAAATTCACCACCGTTCCCGTGTTGCCGCCCGTTATGTTCAGCAGGAAGGGCCCGCCGGGCTGGGTGACGCCGATCGCGCCAAACACGGTGGAGCTGCTGTTGAACTGGACGTTGCCCTGGCTGGAATTCTGCGTGGAGATGGCCTGCAAGGGGGAGGTAAGCGTGGCGTTGGAACTGAAGACGTCGAGCTGCGGGCCGCCAATCGTCCCGACGGTCAAGGTCCCGGTAATGCCCGAGGCTTGCATGTCGACGCCACTCACCGAGCCGTTCGATGCGCCGCCTGTGCTCAACGGCGTGATGCCGCGCCGACGGCGGTTTGCCTTTGTGCGAAGGCCTGCGGAGACGTTACAGCGGCAACGACAATCAAGCATACAAGCAGCCGGATGCTCTTCATCGTGTTCTCCCCCAAATTGTGCAACGGCCAACTTCACGCGGTCCGGGCTCCCGCACGAAGTTCGCCTAATTCACAATCTGACATGGTAGGACCGTGGCGACTGTTCAAAATAGAACAGGCATAACGTTTGCGAGCTCGTTGATTTGCTACATCGGCGCTGCAAGAATCAACCCGAATTCCTAGACTAGGTGGCGTACGGAATGCTTCGCACTTTTGGTCGGTGGCTTTGCTCTGGTTGAGGGATTATCGCGTTGTGCTGCCTGAGCAGCTCGATGTTCAGTTATGGTTTGGTCGACCAGCGCGTGCCGGCGATGTCTCCTCGAACGATCCTGGGAGCCATCGGTCATATTCGCCCGGGTGAAGCAGTGCGGGCATCCGAATCCTCGCGACGGGCGTGAAGTACAACAAGCGGTTTTGTTCAATCAATAAAGATCGAGAACCGGAAAATCGCGCACTGGAGAGACTATATGGACTCGCTCGTAGCCTGGAATGCATTGACGGCGCGCGCTTGTTAGAGAACAGAGCCCGAGGGGGAAAGGGTCGACGATCCCGAACGGTGCAGGACCACTGGCCAACATCATCTTCCCACCGACGTCATTGCAGCTAACCGGGTCACGTCGCTGTAACGCGGCCCCTCGAATCGACGCTCAAACCCACGTCGATCGTCCCGCGCAACTCTCGCGCTCTCCATCCGCCATCGGCGGTTCTTTGCAAATAGTCGTCGGGCGCTTGATCGACGGTAGGGCACTCTCACGGCCGAAACACGGGTTCGAATCCCGCAGGGAGCGCCAACATCCCGGCCGCTGAGATCGCGGCTGGCGACGGCGAAGCTACCGCGGACGCGGGTTAGGCCCTTCCATGATCCACGATCCGGACGGCGGCGGCGAAATCGTATCGGCTGCCGGCCTCGGCGCTGCAGGCTGTTCGACGTTTCCCTGTTTCGTCGCGCAAGCGCCGACGACGCAAAGGACTGCCAACGCGACGGCGAGAGATTTCATAGTCAGAGCATCCGGAATAGGCTTTGCCTACAATGACCGGTGACCGTGCCGATGGCTAGCGCAACCGACGGTTCCTCGTACGCCGCCTCCTTCGGCGATCGCTCGCGGATCGACGCTATCGCACCCTTTGGGGTGGGTCGAAGTCGTTGAGGACGATTGGCCCAGGCGCGCCCGGATTGGTCGTCATGGTCGTGGTTGACGTCGGCTGGGTTGCCGAGATTATCGCTGGCTGAGGCGTTGCCGGCCCGTTGGCTACGGCGGGCGGCGTTGCCGGCCGCTGAACGGTTTCATGGTTGACGGAACAGGCGGTGGCCATGCCAACAACGATCATGGTTACGACGGGAAGATTTCTCATGGGTAACTCCCTCTGTGGCGAGGTCAACGGCCGCCATGCTGGACGGTTGCACGGAGGGGCATGGCGCCCGCAGGCGAATACGGGCCACCGTCGTTTCTCGGATCCGGCGATAGGCATGCCGGCCGGGTTGCCGATATAATTGCCGCCTTGGTCTTCGCCTCGAGTTCTGCCCGCCCGTCTGCCCATCCAGGCGGCTATTTCGCCGATCTCGCGCTGCTCGTGCTGGGCAGCAGCGCGCTCTTGATCGCGATCGTTCTGTGGTTCGACAACGCCCAGGGCGGCCTCACGGGCAACGGCGTGTTCAAGAGCCTGGAACTGAGGCCCTGGGTCACCGACCCCGCCATCGCGCCGCTCTATCCCTCGAACTACCTCTACTATCCGCTGTACGGCGCGCTTTGCCGTCTGCTCGACCTCCTGGGCGTGTTCGCCGGCGATCCGCGGCGGCAGATCACCATCCTGAACGCGGTGAGCTGCAGCCTCTGCCTGGCCGTGGTCTACCTGCTGATCCGCAGCCTGACCGGCGATCGCCCGATCGCGCTCCTGGCGGCGATGTTCCATCTCGCCTCGAGCTTCGTGATGTTCCTCGCCATCGTGAACGAGGACATCCTGCCGAGCTACACCGTGCTGCTTGCCGCCATGGCGCTGGGCAGCGTGTGGTTCGCGCGACCGACGGCGGCCCGCGTCGCCGCGGTCGCGGTGCTGTTCTCGCTCGCCTGGCTGATGGAATGGCGGCTGATGTTCCCGACCCTGCCCGCCCTCCTGGCCGCCCTTTGGCTCTGCGAGCCGCGACCGGCACGGCGCCTGGGATGGATCGCGCTCTTCCTCGCCGGCATGGTCCTCACGGCGTGCGTCGCGGCCTTGGCCTGGCAAGGCCACGAGGACTCCGTCGGCCCGATCGATCTCTTGTGGACGGGCAAGGCCGTGCGCTCCGTCTGGGCGGGCTTCACCTGGCCCAAGGTCGGCTATCTGTGGGACGGCATGGTGGCCTATCTGCTGGGGGCGGGCGTCGCCGCCATTCCCGGCATCCCGGGCTGGGACATCTGGCGTTACACCTCGTCCGTCTGGATGGTGTCGGTCGCGGCCGTGGCGCTGCCCATGCTGTGGCGCGCCCGGCGCGACCCGCGCGCCCGGGCGCTGCTTGCCATCTTCGGCGTCACCTTCGTGGCCGGTTGCGTCTTCAACCTCTATTCGCAGCCGCAGGACCCGCAGATGCAGATCAACGTCATGGGCTGGCTGACGGTCGCCTGGGCGCTGGTGCTGGTGGCGGCGCGGCGCCGCTGGGGCGCGCGCGGGTTGGCGGCCCTGGCCGGGCTCACGGTGGCGCTGTTCGCTTACAATGTCTGGAGCCTGGCGCCGCTGCGCGGGCTGGACAGCGCCTGGCAGCGGGCGATCGGTCGGCTCGAGCAGGAATCCGATCCCGCGCGCACCGTCTGGCTGATGCATGATTTCGACTGGGCGATGGTCTACGCCTCGCTGCACTGGGGCAGCGCCGAGCCCGGCACCGACTCGCTGGGGCCGGCGCCGCAGGCCAAGCCGAAGTTCAAATGGATCGGCTTCACCGGCCAGGTGCTGCGCCATCCCGACTGGAGCGACGAACGGCTGGTCGCCGACCTGCGGCGCCAGATCGATCGCGCGCTGGCGCTGGGCTACGACGTGCTGGTGGTGCGGCTGTGGGACATGAACCTGGCCCAGCTCGAGACCGCGACCGGCATGGTCGCCAGCAGCACCCGGCTCGACGCGCTGCGCCGGCTGCTGCACGACGACTACGTAGCGACGCTCGCCTTCACTGACCCGACCGCAGGCGCCGTGCATCGCCTGCAGCGCAAGCCGGGCCGCTAGCTCGGCTGCACCAAACTTAAACGACCGGTCCGCCGGCAATCTGCGTCCGTTGCATCTTCCTGTGGAACGGTCCCGCATCGTGGACCGCCAGGTGCTTGGTGCAACGATTGTCCCAGAACGCGATCGAACCGGTCTGCCAGCGAAAACGGCAGGTGAACTCGGGCCGGTGACCGTGGTTCATCAGGAAGTCGAGCAGCGGCCGGCTCTCCTGGTCGGTCATGCCGTCGAAGCGGCAGGAATAGGAGTGGTTCACGAACAGGCATTTGCGGCCCGTTTCCGGATGGGTGCGCACGGCCGGGTGCACGTTCTCCGTGGGCCGCCAGTTGGCGTCCTCGCGCACCTTGCTCGAGCGCCGTGCATTGAGTCCCGCCTGGGGTCCGGCAACCCTGATGTCGCTATGCACTACCTTGAGCCCGGCAAGCATCGTCTTCATGCCGTCGGACAAGGACTCGTAGGCCAGGTATTGATTGGCGAACAGCGTGTCGCCGCCATAGGGCGGCACCTCCAGCGCATAGAGGATCGAGCCCATCGGCGGCTCGCGCATCATCGTCGTATCCGTGTGCCAGTCTTCACCGACGATGCGCTCATCGCCCGGCGCGCGCACGACGCGTACGATCTCGCGCTCGGCCTGGCCGAAATCATAGTTGGGATGGATGAAGAGCTCGCCGAAGCGACGCGAGAAGGCCTTGTGGCTGTCATCGTCGAGCTGCTGGTCGCGGAAGAAGATCACCAGATGCTCGAGCAGCGCGCGCCGGATCTCGGCGATCGTCGCGTCGTCGACGCCCCCTGCGATGTCGACGTTGCCAATCTCGGCGCCCAGCGCGCCGGCTATCGGTGAAACCGTGATGCGCTCATAAGCCGTCATCTCGCCACCTGTCATATTGTCGTGTCGATCACATTGTCGCCTGCTGGATACGCCTCTCGTCAAGCCCGACCGAGCGCGCCGTTTCAACGATGGCGGCCCAGGTGTCGTCGGGCAGCGGCACGCCCTCCGCCAGCCGCCTGGTGCGCATGCGCGCTTCCGGCTCGCCCGGCACCAGGATTTCACCACCCGGCGCCGAGGGCTGGGAGCTTTTGACGAAGTCGACATACTTGGCGATGTCGGCGGGGAAGAAGCCCACCGGGTCGAACACCGAGGGATCGACGTAGAAGGACAGCATGCCGTTGGCGAAGCGGCCGCGCTGGGGATCGGTCGCGCCGGTGCCCGACAGCGCCCCGCCCAGGATCTCGCACATGAAGGCCAGCCCCGAGCCCTTGTGGTCGCCGAAGGCCTGGATGGCGCCGGTGCCCTTGCTGTGGTCGCGCGGGCCGGTCGGCGTGTAGTCGCCGTAGAGCAGGTGCGGGTCGCTGCCGGGCGTGCCGTCGGGCCCGATCAGCGCGCCGTCGGGCAGTTTCTTGCCGCCCTGACTCGCCACCAGCACCTTGCCCTCGGCCACGACGGATGTGGCGAAGTCCAGCACCAGCGGGTCGTGGCCCGGACGCGGCACGCCCACGCAGTAGGGCGCGGTCGAAAAGCGCCGCTGCACGCCGCCAAAGGGCGCGACCAGCACGCTGCCCGAAGCGTTGACGAAATGGATCGAGACCAGCCCCGCCTCGGCCGCCATCTCGGCCCAGTCGCCGACCCGGCCGACATGGCCGGCATTGCGCAGGGTCACGGCGGAGAGGCCGTTGTTGCGGCACTTGGCGATGCCGATCTGGACGGCCTGCGGCGTCACCGTCTGGCCGAAGCCGTACTTGCCGTCGACCACGGCGATCACCGGCGTGTCGACCAGCACGTCGACCGTGACGTCGGCCACCACGGTGCCGTTCTTCTTCTGCACCGCGTAGCGCGGCACGCGGACGACGCCATGGCTGTCATGGCCCGAGAGGTTGGCGCTCACCAGGTATCGTCCGATGCGGCCGCCCTCGTCCGTCGAGCAGCCCGCCGACGCAAAGATATCCGCGACGAAGGCTTCCAGCGCTTTCGCCCTGATCGTGACCGTCATACGCTCTTCCTCTTTCTTCCTCCCCACGTCTTGCGTGGGGAGGTGGCCGAAGGCCGGAGGGGTCATGGGCATCAGTGATTTCGCCCATGACCCCTCCGCCCCTGCGGGGCACCTCCCCGCGCTTCGCGCAGGGAGGAACGATGCTATTTCTTCGCCTTCTTTTGCTGCTCGGCCGTGCGCTGGAGGTTCGCGACATAGCCGCGGTTCCAGGTCGGGTTGATCATGACCTCGTTGATCACGATGTGCGGCGGCAGGCAGGCGATGTAGCGGATGAGGTCGCCGACATCCTCCGACTGGGCCATGCGGGCGCGCTCTTCCTTGGTGACGGGAATCGGCCGCTTGTCGAGGATCGGCGTCGCCACCTCGCCCGGGCAGACGACGCAGGAGCGGATGCCGTTGACGCATTCCTCCATGTTGATGGTGTGGCTCATCGCCACCACGCCGTGCTTGGCCGCCGAATAGGCAGGCCCACTCAGCAGGCTGGCCTGGCGGCCCGCCATCGACGAAGTGTGGATCAGCACCCCGTCCTTGTTCTTGCGCATCAGCGGCAGCACCGCGGTGGTGCAGTAGAAGGCGCTCGACAGGTTGCCGTCGATCACCTGCTCGGCGCCGGCCGGCGAGAGCTGCTTCCAGCTGCGCTCCAGGATGTTGAGCCCGGCGTTGTTCACCAGGATGTCGCAGCGGCCCAGCTTCTTGTCGATGTCGGCGGCGATGCGGGTCACCGCCGCGGCCTTCATCAGGTCGCCCGGCTTGACCATCGCCTTGCCGCCCGCCTTCTTGATCGTGGCCGCGGTCTCGTCGAGCGGCTCCTTGCGCCGTCCGGTGAGCACCACGGTGGCGCCTTCCTTGGCGAGCGCGATGGCCGCCGCCTGGCCAATACCCGAGCCAGCACCGGTCACCCAGGCGACCTTGCCCGTCAACGAAGCCATCGATGTCTCCTTAAAAAGCGTGCCGACAATGACGGGCCGGTTGGCCCGCCGGCGTCATTAAAGCACCCTGCCCGTGCCGTCGTCGATCAGGTGCATGTTGCTGAGGTCGGCTCTCAGCTTCATGACCTTGCCCGCCGTCGCCCCGGCGTTGGGGTTGACCCGGCCGCAGATCTCGACACCGGCGATGGTGAAATAGACCAGGGTCTCCATGCCCATCGGCTCGACGACGTCGATCAGAATGTCGAAATCGTGCTGGTTGGGCTCGACATGGGGACGGGTCTCGATGATGTGCTCGGGCCGCAGGCCCAGCACAAGGTTCGACTTGCCGACATGGTTCGAATAGCGGGCGGTGCGCTCGCTTGGCACCGGGAAAGCCAGCGTGTCGCTGAGGCGTACCCTGAGCGCGCCGGCGGCCTGCTCGAGATGGCAGGGGATGAAGTTCATCGCCGGCGAGCCGATGAAGCCCGCCACGAACTTGGTCGCGGGAGAGTGGTAGAGGTCGTTGGGCGAGCCGACCTGCTCGATCAGGCCGGCGTTCATCACCACGACCCGGTCGGCCAGCGTCATCGCCTCGACCTGGTCGTGGGTCACGTAGACCGTGGTGGTGCGGACCTTCTGGTGCACCTTCTTGATCTCGGTGCGCATTTGCACGCGCAGCTTGGCGTCGAGGTTGCGAAGCGGCTCGTCGAACAGGAAGACCTTGGGATCGCGCACGATGGCGCGGCCCATGGCGACGCGCTGGCGCTGGCCGCCCGAGAGCTGCTTGGGCTTGCGGTCGAGAAGCTCGGTGATGTCGAGGATCTGAGCGGCCTGCTTGACCCGGCGGTCGATCTCGACCTTGGGCGTGCGCTTGAGCTTCAGCCCGAACGACATGTTCTCGTACACGTTCATGTGCGGGTAGAGCGCGTAGTTCTGGAACACCATGGCGATGTCGCGATCCTTGGGCGGCACGTCGTTGACCACGTCGCCGCCGATCGCGATGTCGCCGCCGGTGATCTCCTCGAGGCCGGCGATCATGCGCAGGGTCGTGCTCTTGCCGCAGCCCGAAGGCCCGACCAGCACGATGAATTCCTTGTCGGTGATGTCGAGGTCGATCGCCGCGAACGGCCAGAACTTCGTCGTATTTCTTGATGACTTTACGCAACGTTACCTGAGCCATTGTCCGTTATCCTTTGGTCGCGCCGGCCGTCAGACCCGCGATGTAATAGTCCATGAGGAAGGCGTAGATGATGAGCGGCGGCGCGGCGCCGAGCAGCGCGCCGGTCATGATCTGGCCCCAGTTGAACACGTCACCCTTGATCAGCGTGGTGACGATGCCGACCGGCAGCACCAGCTCGCTCGGTCGAGGTGGTGAAGGCCAGCGGATAGAGGAACTGCGCCCACGCCACCGTGAAGGTGAAGATGGTGGCGGCGATGATGCCGGGCAGCGCCACCGGGATGAAGATCTTGGTGAGCGTCTGCATCCAGGTCGCGCCGTCGATCAGCGCCGCCTCGTCGAGCTCCTTGGGGATCGAGGCGAAGTAGCCGATCATGATCCAGGTGGCGAAGGGCACCGTCAGCGTCGGGTAGAGGATCATCAACGTCCACCAGTGATTCATCAGCTGGATGTCGAAGGTGTCGTTGAACCACGCGAACATCTTGAACAGCGGGATGAACAGCAGCGTGTCGGGGATCAGGTAGGTCAGGAACACGCCGGTCGCCAGCGCCGCCGATCCCCAGAACTTCATGCGGGCGAGCGCGAAGGCTGCGATGACGCTGATCACCATGGTGATGATGACGACAAAGATCGACACGATCGCCGAGTTGCGGAAGAAGGTGAGGTACTGGTTCTGCGACAGCAGCTCAATGTAGTTGGCGAGCGTCGGCGAGTAGACCCACCACGGATTGGTCGCCGCCGAGATCTCCGCGCTGGATTTCAGCGAGGTGATCAGCATGTAGAGCGGCGGCATCAGGAAGAAGCAGGCGAACAGCACGAGGAAGAAATAGGACCAGCGCAACGCCCAGCGCCGGTCGCGGCTCATGCTGCCGTATCTGCCGTGAGCCGGCTCGGCGGCGGCGGTCGTGGCAATCGTGGCGTCGGCCATCAGACTTCACTCCCCCGCTTGGTGATGTCGCGCAGGATGAACACCGCGGCCACCGCCAGGATCGGCACCATGAACAGCGAGACGGTGGCGCCCAGCGGGATGTCGCCGCTTTCGATGCCGACTCGGAACGCCCAGGTGGCGAACACGTGGGTCGTGTTGAGCGGGTCGCCCTTGGTCAGCACGCGCACAATGTCGAAGTTGGCGAAGGTGACGATCAGGGAGAACAGCACGGTGATGGAGATGATGTTGCGCATCATCGGCAGGCTGACGTACCAGATGCGCTGCCACCACGTCGCGCCGTCGATCGACGCCGCCTCGTAGAGCTGCTCGGGCACCGACTTCAGCGATGCCAGATACATGATCATGAAGAACGGCGCGCCGAACCAGACGTTCACCAGGATGACGGAGAAGCGCGCCCAGCCGGTCTCGCCGAGCCAGGCGATACGGTCCAGCCCGACATGCTCGAGCAGCCAGTTGAAGGCCGAGTAGGAGGGGTCGAACAGCCACAGCCAGGCGAGCGTGCTCATGGCCGGCGGGATGACCCAGGGAACGAGCAACATGCCGCGCCACTTGCGCTGGCCCTTGGTCGGGATGTTGTGCACGAAGTGGGCGACCACGAAACCGATGATCGCCTTGAAGATCACCGCGGTGATGGCAAACAGGCACGACTGATAGACGACCATCCAGAAAGTGTCGCGCCCGAACAGGAATGTGAAATTCCCCAGGCCGACGAACTTCGTCATGCCCTTGTTCAGCATCGCGAGGTAGATGGCGTAGCCGGCCGGGTAGGCCACGAGCACGAGGATCAACAGGATCAGGGGCAGCGTCATCAAGAAGGCAATAGTCGATTTGCGCTGCATCAGTTTGTGCAGGCTGCTGCGACCGTCTGCCGAGATGGTGACTGGTCCTCTGGCGGCGATGTCTGCCATGACTAGCTCCGACGTTGCAGGTCAGCGGGATGCCGGCGGAGCGCTTGAAGCGGCGCTCCGCCGGCCTCGGCCTGCCTAGTTGCGCATGAAGCCTTCGATCTCTCCCGCCGCCCAGTCGAGCGTCTTGTCCATGGCCTCGCCCTTGAAGTAGCGGACGGCCATCTGGGTCGCGATGCCCTGGTTGTAGATCTGCTCGGCGATCTTGTGCGGCGCGGGCGCCGCGGCGACCGAGAGCGTCTGGTGATTGTACGGGTTCGGGTAGTGGTAGAGCGTGCCCTTGGGCGGTCCCTCCTCGGCCCACGTCTTGAAGGTCGTGAGCTTCTCGAACGACGGCAGGTCGTAGCCGCCGCTGGCCGCCACCATCTTCTCGGCCGACGAAGCCTGCGAGAGATGCATCAGCAGGCTCTTGGCCGCCGACTGGTTCTTGCTGAAGTTCCAGGTGGCCCAGAAGAACGGCAGGAAGGGTGCAAAGCGACCCTTGGGTCCGGCCGGGAAGCCGTGCGTCCAGCACTGCTCGGCGACCTTCGGCGCATCGCGCTTGGCCACCGCCCAGGCGCTCGGCGGGTTCATGATCAATGCGCCCTGACCCGACACCAGCCACTTGTTGTTGGAAGCGTCGTCCCACGACGGCACGTCGGCTCGGCATCGCCGCCATCAGCTTCTTGTAGTACTCCAGCGCCTGGCGGACCTGGTCGTTCTTGACCACGATCTCACCCTTGGCGTCGACGAGGATGGCGCCGTAGGCATGGAAGATCGCCCCGATCGTGTCGACCGAGTCCGACGTCGTGCCGAGACCAATGCCGAACGGGTGGCCGCCCTTGTTGCAGTCCTGGGCCGCCTTGAGGAACGCGTCCAATGTCCAGGCATCCGCC
This sequence comes from uncultured Alphaproteobacteria bacterium, assembly GCA_963765385.1. Lineage (GTDB taxonomy): Bacteria > Pseudomonadota > Alphaproteobacteria > Reyranellales > Reyranellaceae > Reyranella. Next base: position 21,852 of record CAVXWG010000008.1, read on the forward strand.
TTGGGTGGTGCGCCGGCGGGATACATCGCCTGGATGTCGATCCCGGCCAGGTCCTTCAGGTAGTCGATGCGCGAGCACGGACCCTTGATCTGGCTGCCGACCGTGGCCGGCACGGCCAGCCACTTGCCGTCGACCTTGCCGAGATATTCGACCGTGGCGTTGACGTCACCGTTGTCCTTGATCAGCTGATCCATGAGGTCGTTGACCGGGACGAGCTGGTCGGCGTAGCGCGCCGGCAGGAAGGTGTTCTGCGCGAGGATGTCGTGACCCGACTTCGCCTGCGCTTCGGCCGCGGTGGTCAGCAGCAGCTTGTTGCCTTGCGAGGTGATGAAGTCGATCGTGACGTCGACCTTTTCCTTGTCGGCCCATTCCTTGATCAGCGTCTCGGTGGCGCCGTTGGCGTTGGGCACCCAATGGTCCCAGAAGCCCACGGACAGCTTGCCCGCGGCGTAAGCGCCGCGAACGAAGGGAGCGGCGATGAATGCCGTCGACGCCGCCGCAGTTCCGGCGACAAAACGACGACGACCTACTTTTCTCGACACCATACAATTTCCTCCTAACCCATTTCGATGACTCTCAAGGGAGCCTTAATTCGGATGCTATGCACAAGCTGCGGATCAAGCAATGCATTTTCGAATGAGTGGGCTGTTTGGGGCGGCGATTTGACAGCCTTGGGCGAGACCCGGATGCTCCGGCCGCCGAAAAAACGGGAGGGGGGTTCGTGCGCGAAAACTGTGTGAAATCGAGTCGGACGCAGAACGTCCGCCGCGCCGGCACGTCCTGAGATGCAGTCCATTCCCGCCGTCAATCCATGGCTCGCCGCCGTCGAACCATCGCCCATCGGAGAGACCAAGCGCTGGGTGCTGGGTCGTACCTTCCCTGCCGACCGACCCCTGATAGATCTCAGTCAGGCGGTGCCGGGCTATCCACCGGCGATCGAATTGCGCCGACATTTGGGCGAACTGCTGCTCGACCCGGCGGTGCACGGCTACACGCCGATCCTGGGGCTGCCCGCGTTGCGCGAGACCTATGCCGCCCATCTCGCCGACTTCTACGGAGCGCCGATCACGCCCGGCGAGGTCGGTATCACCTCGGGCTGCAACCAGGCTTTCTGCCTGGCCCTGATGAGTCTCGCCAAGGCCGGCGACCAGGTGATCCTGCCGCGTCCGCACTATTTCAATCACGACATGTGGCTGCGCATGCAGGGCATCGAGCCGGTGTCGCTCGATTTTCGTCCGGGGTCGAGCGCCATCCCCGATGCCCGGGACGCCGTCCCGCTGATCGGTCCGAAAACGCGCGCCATCGTGCTGATCTCGCCCAACAATCCGACCGGCGCGGTCTACCCAGCCGAAACCATCCAGGCCTTCTATGAACTCGCCCGCCAGTGCGGGATCGCCCTGATCCTTGACGAAACCTACAAGGACTTCCTGCCCGAGGGCGAGCGCCCGCACGATCTGTTCAGCGACCCGCAGTGGCGCGGCACGCTCGTGCATCTCTACAGCTTCTCCAAGGTCTTCGCGCTCACCGGCTACCGGGTCGGCGGCGTCACCGCGGGCGCCGGACTGATCGCGGAAATCGAGAAGGCGATGGACTGCGTCTCGATCTGCCCGCCTCGCCTCGGACAGGAAGCGGCGCTCTATGGGCTGAAGAACCTGCTGCCCTGGGCGCGGCGCAACACCGAGGGCCTGAAGGCGCGCGCCGACCTTTTGGGAGGCGGCCTGCAGCGCTCCAACCGCTGGCGGCTGGTCAGCATCGGCGCCTACTTCGCCTATGTGGAGCATCCCTTCGCCGGCCAGCGCTCGACCGAAGTCTCCAAGCGGCTGGCCGACGAGGAGAACCTGCTGACCATCCCGGGCGACATGTTCGGCGCGGGCCAGGAGCGTTTCGTGCGGCTGGCCTTCGCCAACGTTGCCGACGACAAGATCCCCCACGTGCTCGAGCGGTTGGAGCGCTTCGGCGCTTAGCGCTCTTTCACCTCCCCCGTCATACGGGGGAGGCAGGGAGGGGGAAGGCTGCAATCGCGCCGTCGGCCAATTCCCGGTCATGATCTTTGTCTTCTACAGGTCGCCAGTGAGGCTTTCCCCCTCCCCGCCTCCCCCGTATGACGGGGGAGGCGAAGAGAAAGGTGAACCATGCCGCACGCAACCACACCCGATGGCGTGAAGCTCTATTACGAGGAAGCGGGCAGCGGCACGCCGATTCTGTTCGTCCATGAATATAGCGGCGACTGGCGGAGCTGGGAGCCGCAGGTCCGCTTCTTCTCGCGCCGGCACCGCTGCATCACCTACTCGTTCCGCGGCTATCCCGGCTCCGACGTGCCGGAAAGCGGGGCGATGTACGGCCAGCGCCACGCGGTCGATGACGCCAAGCACATGCTCGATCATCTGGAGATCGCCAAGGCGCATGTCGTCGGCCTGTCGCAGGGCGCCTTCGCAACGGCGCATTTCGGCCGGCTCTACCCCGACCGCGCCCTGTCGCTCACGCTGGCCGGCGTCGGCTCGGGCGCCGGTCGCGAAGGACACGAGCGGTTCAAGGAGGATGCCGTGGCGACGGCCCAGCGCATCCGCCAGGAGGGCATGGCGAAATATGCCCACGGCCTCACCACCAACCCGACGCGCTCGCGTTTCAGGCAGAAGGACCCGCGCGGCTTCGCCGAATTCGTGAAGCACCTCTCCGAGCATGCCGATATCGGCGCCGCCAACACCATGGAGAACTATCAGGGCAAGCGGCCGTCGCTCTACGACTTCGAGGCGGAATGGAAGAAGCTCGACCTGCCGACGCTGATCATCTGCGGCGACGAGGATGAGCCCTGTCTCGAGACGAGCCTCTACCTCAAGCGCGTGCTGCCCAATGCCGGCCTCGCCGTGTTCGCCAAGAGCGGCCACACCGTGAACATCGAGGAACCGGACGCCTTCAATCGCGAGGTCTGGAACTTCCTCGTCCTGGCCGAGGCCGGCAAATGGACGCCGGCCGAGCCGATGGCCAAGGACGCGAGCCTGATCTGACGCCGGCGGCCCGTCCCGCGCGTCGACCCGCCTGCGCCGCGGAGGATTTGCGCCATTTAGCGCCAATTTCCGCCCGTCGTACTCCTTGGAATAAAAGCGTTTGTTTTCAACGCCCTGGGGAATTTGCGCCTTTTCCGGCATTTCCGCCGAGATTTTCGCTATCCGCGACAGCGGTCGAATTTGCGCAATTCCCGCAAGCGCTGTGACGTTTGCAGACAAGCGCCGGACTTGAGCCAAACGTGCGCGACCGCGCTCCAGGCCGGCAACGGTGCAGAAGGCCTTGCCCGCCTGCGCGGGGATGGTGCTCTTCGGCGACATCCGCGGACTTAAGCATAATCTTTAGTAATATGCAAGTGTATATTAAGTAACACTATGGCGGGTTCCGATCCGACGGCGCGTCATCGTCTTCCGGACCGCGGGTTTCCCGCCCGCTCAAGAACCATGAGCGGGCGGGACGCCCGCGGTCCGGAAGAGCATGAGGTTGTTCCGCGTGCGGCGGCGCGCCCCCCGGGCAGTGAGTTTCTGCGCACCATTTGCGCAGAAACTCCGCTGCCGTCCCGTCAGGGACGAATCACGAAGATCGGACTGTGACGGCATGGTTGAGCGGGCCGTGGCCGCGGCCGAAGCCGGGGGCGGTTGCGATGGCCTCGCGCACGTAGGCGCGCGCCCGCGCCACGGCATCCAGCAGGCTCATTTTCTGGGCGAGGCCGGCGGCGATCGCCGAGGCGAGGGTGCAGCCCGTGCCGTGGGTGCTGCGGCTCGCGATGCGGGGCTCCTCGAAGCGTTCGAACCGGCCGTCATGAAACAGCAGGTCGACAATGACCTCGCCCTCGAGATGACCGCCCTTCATCAGGACCGCCTTGGCCCCAAGGGCGGCGAGCCGTTGGGCAGCGCGCTTCATGTCGGCCTCGACTCTCACCGGAAAGCCCACCAGCACCTCGGCCTCGGGCAGGTTCGGCGTCAGCAGGGCCGCCATCGGCAGCAGCGTCTCGCGCAGGGCGGCTTCGGCCTCGCTCAACAGCAGGCGGTGGCCGCCCTTGGCGATCATCACCGGATCGACGACCAGCGGCACGCCGGGCGCATGCTTTTTCAGCGAGGACGCCACGGTGGCGATCACCTCGGCGCTGTGCAGCATGCCGGTCTTGAGCGCATCGGCGCCGATATCGCTCAGCACGACCTCGATCTGCTGGGCGATGAAGGCCGGCTCGACCGCCACCACGCCGTGCACGCCCTCGGTGTTCTGCGCGGTCAGGGCGGTGATCGCCGTCGCGGCAAAGGCGCCCATGGCGGTGACTGCCTTGATGTCGGCCTGGATGCCCGCCCCGCCGCCGGAATCCGAGCCGGCGACGATCAGGACGCGGCCTTTCATGCCGCCCCGGTCACGCTGCAGCCCGCGGCAACGCCTCGATGATCTGCTCGACGACGCTGCGAACGAGCTCCGAATCGTCGCCCTCGGCCATGACACGGATCAGCGGTTCGGTGCCCGACTTGCGTACCAGGATGCGGCCGCCCGCGCCCAGTCTCGCCTCGGCGGCGGCGATCGCCTTTTTTACAGACGTTTCCGCGAGCGTCGCCTTGGCGTCGCCGCGAATTCGCACGTTCTTCAAGAGCTGCGGTACCGGCTGGAAGGCGCGAAAGGTTTCACTGGCGGGACGGTTGGCCTTGAGCAACGCCGCCAGCGCCTGCAGCGCCGCCATCAGCCCGTCACCCGTCGTCGCATGATCGGTCATGATGATGTGTCCGGACTGCTCGCCGCCGAGATTGAAGCCATCGGCGCGCATGCGCTCGAGGACGTTACGGTCGCCCACCTTGGTTCGTACCAGAGCGAGCTTTTGCCTACCCAGATAGCGCTCGAGCCCCAGGTTGGACATCACCGTCGCGACCAGGCCGCCGCCGGCCAGGCGTCCGTCCGTTGCCCACTGGCTGGCAATGGTCGCCATCAGCTGATCGCCGTCGATCAGCTGCCCCAGCTCATCGACCAGCACGACCCGGTCGGCGTCGCCGTCCAGGGCGATGCCGATGTTGGCGTTGTGCGTGACGACGTGCTCCTGCAGCAGCGCAGGATGCGTCGAACCGCAATTGCCGTTGATGTTGAAACCGTCCGGCGACACGGCGAGCGGGATCACCTCGGCGCCCAGCTCCCACAGCACGGTGGGCGCCGCCTTGTAGGCGGCGCCATTGGCGCAATCGACCACGATCCGCAGGCCGCTGAGATCGAGGCCGCGCGCGGCCGATGCCTTCACCGCCTCGATATAGCGGCCCTCCGCGTCGTCGAGGCGCTTGGCGCGGCCGATCGCCGCCGGGACGGCCAGGCGGATCGAAGCCGATTCCTCCACAAGATCCTCGATCTGCATCTCGACCGCGTCGGAAAGCTTGAAACCGTCGGGACCGAACAGCTTGATGCCGTTGTCCTCGTAGGGATTGTGCGAGGCCGAGACCATGACGCCGACATCGGCGCGCATCGAGCGGGTCAGGAAGCCGACGGCCGGCGTCGGCAACGGTCCCAGCAGCAGGACGTCGACGCCGACCGACAGGAAGCCGGCCGTGAGCGCCTGCTCGATCATATAGCCGGACAGGCGCGTATCCTTGCCGATCACCACACGATGGCGATGGCCGCCGCGGTTGAAGACCTGGCCGGCCGCCATGCCGATGCGCATGGCGATCTCGGCGGTCATGGGCGCGCTGTTGGCGCGGCCGCGCACGCCGTCGGTGCCGAAGAGAGAACTGGACATGATTGGGGAACCTAACGCATTGCCGAGGCGACCGCGAGGGCTTGGCGCACGGCGGCGACGTCATGAATGCGGACGATGGCGGCGCCCCGCCGCGCGGCCTCGACAGCCAGCCACACCGAAGCCGGATCGCGCCGACGCGCCTCGCCGATGCCCGTCAGCCTGCCGATGAAGCCCTTGCGCGAGGAGCCCACCAGGACGGGATAGCCGGCATCCGCCAGCCGCGCGGTGCCGGCAATCAGCGCGACATTCTCCGCCACGCTCTTGCCGAAGCCGATGCCTGGATCGAGCGCAATGCGCTCGCGGGCGATGCCCGCCGCTTCAGCGGCGTGGGCGCGTTCGAGCAGGAAGCGCCTGACATCCTCGACCACGTCGCCGTAGGCCGGTCCTTCGTAGCCGTCGATCGATCGGCCGCGCCGATGCATCAGCACCACCGGCACGCCGCGCTCGGCAACCAGAGGCATCAGTTCGGGATCGTCGCGCAGCGCCGACACATCATTGACGATGCGCGCGCCGGCATCGAGGCAGGCGCGCGCCACCGAGACGCGGCGCGTGTCGATCGACACCAGCACGCCATGCCGGGCCAGGCCCTCGACCACCGGCAGGATCCGGCGCAGCTCTTCCTCGGCCGCTGTCGGCTGCGAGCCGGGCCGCGTCGACTCGCCCCCGACATCGACGATGTCGGCGCCCTCGGAAACAAAACGCAGGCCATCTTCGATGGCCTGCGCGGGGTCGAGGCGTTCACCGCCGTCGGAAAACGAATCGGGTGTGACGTTGGCGATCGCCATCACCCTCGTACGACCGAGGGCGCGCTCGAGCGAGAGGCCGGCGAAAGCCGCCGTCAAACGCCCGGCTGCGGCTCGGGATTGGCGCCGCCCGGCGCCGGGTTGGTGCTGGTCGGCACGGAAGCGCGGCGGCGACGGTCGGAACCGGACCCGGCGCCGCCGGTATCGTCGCGTACGACCTTCTCACCGCGCAGGACGGTGCCGATCTCGTCGTTGCTGAGCGTCTCGTACTCGAGCAGCGCCTTGGCGATCAGGTGCAGGTCTTCCAGATGGTCGGTCAGGATCTGGCGGGCCTTGCCTTCGGCCTCCTCGATCAGGCGGCGGACCTCCTGGTCGATCAGCTGCGCGGTCGCCTCCGAGACGTTCTGGGTCTGGGTGACGGCGTGGCCCAGGAAGACTTCCTGTTCGTTCGCCTGGTAGCGCACGCGGCCCAGCTTCTCGGACATGCCGAAGGCGGTGATCATGCCGCGCGCCGTCTGGGTCGCGACCTGGATGTCGCTCGCCGCGCCGGTCGTGACGTTCTCCGGTCCGAAGATGATCTCCTCGGCGGTGCGGCCGCCGAACATGATCGCCAGGCGCGATTCGAGGAACTGCTTGGTGTGGCTCAGATGATCGCGCTCGGGCAGCTGCATGGTGACGCCCAGCGCGCGGCCGCGCGGGATGATCGTCACCTTGTGCAGCGGATCGCTCTTGGGCACGTGCATGGCGACCAGGGCATGGCCCGCCTCGTGGTAGGCCGTGAGCTTCTTCTCCTCATCGGTCATCGCCATCGAGCGGCGCTCGGTACCCATCAGCACCTTGTCCTTGGCGTATTCGAAGTCGGCCATGGTGACCAGGCGCTTGCCGACGCGGGCGGCGCGCAGCGCCGCTTCGTTGACCAGGTTGGCGAGGTCGGCGCCGGAGAAGCCCGGCGTGCCGCGCGCCAGCACGCGCGGGTCGACGTCGGGCGCCAGCGGCACCTTGCGCATATGGACCTTGAGGATCTTCTCGCGGCCGCCGACGTCGGGGTTCGGCACCACGACCTGGCGGTCGAAGCGACCGGGCCGCAGCAGCGCCGGATCGAGCACGTCGGGCCGGTTGGTGGCGGCGATCAGGATGACGCCTTCGTTGGATTCGAAGCCGTCCATCTCGACCAGCAGCTGGTTCAGCGTCTGCTCGCGCTCGTCGTTGCCGCCGCCGAGGCCGGCGCCGCGATGGCGGCCGACGGCGTCGATTTCGTCGATGAACACGATGCAGGGCGCGTTCTTCTTGGCCTGCTCGAACATGTCGCGCACGCGGCTCGCGCCCACGCCCACGAACATCTCGACGAAGTCGGAGCCCGAGATGGTGAAGAACGGCACGTTGGCTTCGCCGGCGATGGCCCGCGCCAGCAGGGTCTTACCGGTGCCGGGAGGGCCGACCAGGAGGCAGCCCTTGGGGATCTTGCCGCCCAGCCTCTGGAACTTCTGCGGATCCTTCAGGAAGTCGACGATCTCCTCGAGCTCGGCCTTGGCCTCGTCGATGCCGGCAACATCTTCGAAGGTGACGCGGCCATGCTTCTCGGTCAGCAGCCTCGCGCGCGACTTGCCGAAACCCATGGCGCGGCCGGTGCCGCTCTGCATCTGGCGCAGGAAGAAGATGTAGACGCCGACAAGAACGAGAACCGGCAGCCAGCTCACGAAGATGCTGCCGAGGTTGACGCCCTCCTCGGCCGGCCCGGCGTCGACGCGGTCGACGTTCTTGATCAGCATCGGCATCAGCTGTTCGTCGACCGGCGCGCTCGGCACATAGGTGGCGAACTTCTGGACGCCGTTGCGCGGCTCGCGGAAGGTGCCGGTGATGGTGTTGCCCTGGATCCGGACGTCCTGGACCTGGCGCTGCTCAACGGCATGCACAAAGTCTGAATAGGAAACCGTATTGCCCGCCGTCCGGGTCGTACCGCCCTGGAACACGCTGTAGAGCAGCGCCAGCAGCAGCACGATGACAATCCACAAGGCAGCGTTACGGTTGAACGGGTTCACGGGCTTTTTCCGTTGGAGTGGAAGCTCATTCTAGATGGGAAGCGGCCGGCGTGCCGCAAGCGAAAAATGCAGCCGGAATGAGGGGCTGGCTCCTGTTCCTGCCATGTTCGGGCCGGACAATCCAGTGCGCTGGGCGCCGGTCCGCTACCCGCCGAAGCATGAGCTGGCAGCCGGAAAGCGTGAAATCCTGCCCTTTGCCCGACTTTCCGCGCTCCAAGGGTGGTGCGCAAATCCGGCCGGCCGCCCGCTCCAGACGCTCGCGGCGCGGCGGATAGTCCCGCCCGCCCACCGCCTGAACGACACGGCTGAGGAGCCTCACCTGCTGATCGCGGCCCAGGCGCGCAAATCCGCCCTGGTCGATGGCCACCGTGCCCACCGCACCGAACGCCAACATATCCACTGCGGCTCGGGCCAGGTCGCCGTCACGGACCGCTCGCTCACCCGCCTCGCCGCCCGAAGGCACGGGTCGGGGGCAGTGGCTCGCCCGCAGCCGCGCGCGTTCGAAGCGCGGATCGACATTCGAGGGATCATCCAGCCACTGCACGCCGCGCGCGAGAAGGGTGGCGGTCAGCCGGGCGCGCGATTCAGCGAGCAAGGGACGCAGCAGACGCACTTCCGGCTGATCGACCACTGCCGCCATGCCGGCAAGGCCGTCGGGACCGCTCCGGCGGGCTGCCCGCATCGCCACGGTTTCGGCCTGATCGTCGGCGTGATGCGCGAGCAGCAGGTGCAGGATGCCGCGCCGCCGGCACTCATCGCGCAGCAGACGGTAGCGGGCAATCCGCGCCGCCTCCTGCAGGCCGGTCTGCGGCTTGGCGCCCAACCAGGTGAGGATCACGCTGTCGATGCCGTGGCGCGCCAGCGTATTCCGGGCAGTGGCCGCCTCAGCGGCCGATTCGGCGCGCAGGCCATGATCGACGATCAGCCCGAGCACGCGCCCGTCGCGCTCTGCCGCCCAACCGTGCAGCAGCAGCGCCAGCGCCAGCGAATCGCGGCCGCCGGACACGGCAACGGCGAGAACGGGAGAGGTCTCGAACGGCTCGAACGGCGCCATCAGGCGCGCGAAGGCACCGGCATCGAGCGGCGGCGGTTGCGCCGCGATCACCCGCAGCCGTTCTTCTGGCGCTCTTGCTCGACCCGGCGCTTCTGCAGGTCGGTGGCGCGCGGATAATCCTGATTGAACTTGGCGAACACGGCGCAGGCATCGGGCTTGCGGCCAAGCACCGCCAGGGTGACGCCGAGCTTCAGCAGGTTGTCGGGCCCCTTGGAGCTCCCCCTGTAGACCTTGTAGCCTTCGGCGAAGGCGGTCATGGCGTTCTGGTAATCGCGCCGCGCGTAATAGGTCTCGCCCAGCCAGTATTGCGCGTTGCCCGCCAGCGTATGCTTGGGATTGCTTTGCAGGAACGCCTTGAAGCCCCGCTCCGCGCCGGCGTAGTCGCCGTCCTGCAGCTTCTTGAAGGCGTCGTTGTACAGCTGGTCCGCGCCCGCTCCTGGCGGTGCGGCGGCTGACGATGGCGGCGGGGCTGCAGCTTGCGTGTTGGGACGTGGTGGCGGCGCACCGCCGGGACGGCCGCCGCCCTTCTCCATCTGCTCCAGCCGATACTCGTAGTCGGCCTGCATTTTCTCCATCTGCTGCTGGAGCTGCTGGTTGCGATACTGCAGCTGCTCGAGCTGGCCGGTCAACATGGTGAGCGACTGCTGGAGCTGGTTGAGCCGATCCTCGATGTAGACCGGGTCCAGGCGCTGCGCCGCGGCCGCGGTCGGCGCGGCCAGAGCAACCGCGAGCAGAAAATGGGCTAGACGGGGGCGGAACGACTTCATGGCGGACGACAGTTTCAGTTCAAACGCGGCCATTTTCAGGCATGGCCACCCAGCCTCCCAACGAAAACGCCGGTCGCAGGGACCGGCGTCATCGAAATCTCGATACTGCGCCCAGCTCGGGCCTCTACTCCAAAGTGGTAACCGCGCGGCGGTTGCGCGCCCAGGCGGCTTCGTCGGAGCCGACCGGATCGGGACGCTCCTTGCCGTAGCTGATGGTCTTGACGCGCGCCGCCGGGATGCCCTGGGCGATCAGATACTGGCGCGCGGCATTGGCGCGGCGTTCACCGAGCGCCAGGTTGTACTCGCGCGTGCCGCGCTCGTCGCAATGGCCTTCGATGGTGATCGGGTAGTTCGTGTACTTCTTCAGCCACTCGGCCTGACGGTTCAGGGTCTGCCGGCCATCCTCGCGGATGTTGGACATGTCGGTGTCGAAGAACACCCGATCGCCGACATTCTGACGGAAATCGGCGACCGAGCCGGGGGTGACGGTCGTTGTCGCCGGGGCGGCAGCCTGCTGCTCGTCGTGCTGCTGCAGGCAGCCATGAGGATCATCGCTGCAACGGCCGCGAAGGCCTTGAACATGCGCATTTTTTTAGCTCTCCCAGACAAGTGAAAGATCATATCGTTCGCTACTGCGGAATCAAGGGTGACCAGGCCGGATCGGACGCATCGGTCGGCGTCGGCACAGGCCGTTCGAAGCGTCCCGTGATGTCGATCTGGTTCAGCGTGACGGAGCCGGCGCGGCCGCCCGAGTTGGGCTGCTGGCGGAAGAACATCAGGACACGGCCGTTGGGCGCCCAGGTCGGACCCTCGACCAGGAAGCCGTTGGCCAGCATACGTTCGCCGCTGCCGTCGGTGCGCATCACGCCGATGCCGAAGCTGCCGCCGGTGATCTTGGTGAAGGCGATGAAGTCGCCGCGCGGCGACCATACCGGCGTCGCGTAGCGGCCATCGCCGAAGCTGATCCGCCGCTCGCCGCCGCCGCCAGCCGGCATCACGTAGAGCTGCTGCGAGCCGCCGCGGTCGGAGTTGAACACGATCTGCGAGCCGTCGTTGGAGTAGCACGGCGAGGTGTCGATGGCCGGCGTGTTGGTGAGGCGCCGCAGCGCGCGACCGCGCACGTCCATTTCGTAGATATCGCTCTGGCCCTCCGCCGAAATGCTCATCACCACCTTGGTGCCGTCGGGCGAGAAGCGCGGCGCGAAGCTCATGCCCGGGAAATTGCCCAGGAGCTCGCGGCGCCCGCTGTCGACGTTCTGCAGATAGACGCGCGGCGGGCTGCGATCCTCGGCGTAGGCCATGTAGACGATTTCCTGCAAGGTCGGCGAGAAGCGCGGCGTGAGCGCGAGCGTGCGCCCGTCGGTGATGTAGCGGTTGTTGGCGCCGTCCTGGTCCATGATGGCGATGCGCTTGACCCGCGCGCTGAGCGGACCGGTCTCGGAGACGTAGGCGACGCGGGTGTCGAAGTAGCCGTCCTCGCCGGTCACGCGCTTGTAGATCGCGTCGGCGATGATGTGGGCGAGCCGCCGCCAGTTGCTGGGCTGGCTGTTGAAGGAGAGGCCCGTCGCCTGCTGGCCGACCACGACGTCCCACAGGCGGAAGTCGACCTTGATGTTGCCGCCCGATTGCTGGACCTGGCCGACCACCAGACCGGCCGCGCCGACGCCGCGCCAGTCGGCAAAGCGCGGCGGCGCATTGGCGTCGACGTCGCGCTGGATGAAGGAGCTGGGCGAGATCGAGCGGAACAGGCCGGAGTTCTGCAGATCGTTGCGGATCACGCCAGCGATGTCGGCGCCCACGCGATCGCCGGAGAAATCGACGATCGCGATCGGCACCGGCTCGAAGGAGGGCTTGGTCATGTCGATGGTGAGTTGCGCGTGCGCCGGCGCCGCGGACCCGGCGGCGAGCGCAACGCCGCCCAGGATCGTCGTCCGTCGGGAAAATTTCATGTCGAACCTCTTGTTCATGAAGGGGGCTTCTATAGCGTGACGATCATCAGTAGTCGTGGGCGTCAGTAGTCGCGGGGGTCGAAGTTGAAGGTGATGGTGCGCCACGAGTTGAATTTTTCGGCTGACAACGGCCAGGGCTGGCAGCGCGGATTCATGACGGCGCGATGCGCTGCATCGGCGGCGGCGCGAAAGGTCGGATCGTTGCCGTAGCGCCCCGTATCCTTGATCTCGGCCTTCACCGGCGTGCCGTCCTGGTTCATCTGGACCACCAGCGTGACGATGAGGGCCTGGTCCCTCGCGCCGCCCAAAGTATTCCAGCACGGCCGGATCTTGTTGCGCACGCCCTCGATCTCGCTGGCCGTCACGACGGCGGCGAGGTTGGGCGCGGAGGGCGCCTGGCGCGTCACCTGCTGCACCGGCTTGGGCTGCTGTTCGGGAGTCTTGGTGCTTCTGCGGCGAGTCCTTGTTCTTCAGGATATCGTCGATCATCGAATCGACGCTCTTCTGCGGCGCGGGTTTCGGCGGCGCAGGCTTGGGCGGCTCGGGCTTCTTGACCTCGCGGCGCAGGCTTGGGCGGCTCGGGCGGCTTCTCGATCTTGGGCGGCTCGGGCTCCTTGGGCTTCAACGCGATCAGATCGTCGGCCGGCTTGGCGACTTCCGGCTTGGGCTTCTCGACCGGCGGCGGCGGCGTCGGCTTGGCCTCCGCGACGTCGGGCTTGGGCTTCTCGGGCGCCGGCGGCGGATCGGCCGTCTTGGGCGGCGGCGCCTTGGTCGTCTCCTTGGCGATCGGCACGTCCTTGGGCTGCGGCGGCGGATTGCCGATTGTCGGCGCGGCGGCCTTCGCGGCGATCGCCTCGAACTCGACCATCACCGGCTCGGGGTCCATCAGCGGCGGACGATTGAAGAAATCGAGAGTTGAGCGATCGCCGCCGCCAGCACGAGGACGTGCAACATCACCGACAGAATGGCCGGTGTGCGCATCTCGCTGCTTTCGGGGGAGCGCTCGGCCATCGATCGCTTCGCCTCGGTTTCTACCGGCGGGGCGCCGGCTGCTGCTGCGGTCCGGCGGGCGCGGGTCCGGGTGCCGGGACCGGCGTCACGGTGCCGCCGCCCTTGCCCAGTGCCTGGGCCTGCTCGCCGAGCAGGCCGAGCTGACGGAAGCCGCTGTCGATCACCACGCCCATGACTTCCATCATGCTTTCCGTAGTCGATCGACTTGTCGCCGCGCATGAACACGCGCTGGTCGGGCTTCTCCTCGTGCACGGCCTTGAGCTTGGTCGCGAGCTCGGCCACGTCGTACTGCGTCTCGCCGAGGAACACCTCGCCCTTGGAGTTGACCGACACGACCAGCGGCTCGTCCTTGCCGCCGACCTGCTGAGGCGCTGGTCTTCGGCAGATCGACCGGAACGCCGACCTGCAGCAGCGGCGCGGTGACCATGAAGATGATCAGCAACACCAGCATGACGTCGACCAGCGGCGTCACGTTGATGTCGGCGATCGGCGTATAGCGCCGCCGCCGGAACCTGCCGCCGGAGCTGCCGGCGCCGGCAGCGGGTATGATGCCTGCCATCAGACCTCCTCCTCGAGCTGGCGCGACAGGATGGTGATGAATTCACCGGCGAACGCCTCGAGCTGCTGGGCGTAGCGCGCGACCTGGCCGGACAGGATGTTGTAGGCACCGGCCGCCGGGATCGCGGCGACGAGGCCGATCGCGGTGGCGAACAGCGCCTCGGAGATGCCGGGCGCCACCACGGCGAGCGACGTGTTCTTCGACTGGGCGATATGACCGAAGGCTGTTCATGATGCCCCACACCGTGCCGAACAGGCCGACGAAGGTGGCGTTGGCGCCGACCGTCGCCAGGAAGCCCAGCCGTTTCTCGATCGCCTCCATCTCGCGCGCGATGGTGACGCTCATCACCTGCTCGATGCGCTGGCGAAGGGCGGCGCGCGCCGTGGCGCTCGGCGCCAGACCCTTGGACACCGACCGGCGCCATTCGCGCATGGCCGCCGAGAAGATGCTCGACATCGGATCATCCGGCTTGGCGCCCACCCGATCGTAGAGATCCTCGAGCGAGACGCCCGACCAGAACGTGTCCTCGAACGACTGCGCGCTCTTCTTCAGCGAGCGAAGGCGCAGCATCTTCTCGAAGATGATCGCCCACGACCAGAACGATGCCAGCAGGAGGGCGATCATCACCGCCTTGACGACCCAGTCGGCCTGCATGAACAGGCCATAGACCGACATGTCGAGCGGTGGGCTGCTGCCGCCGAGGGGGGTTCCGGCGACCTGCGCAAAAGCGTCCATTATTAGAATCTCCGTTGGTTCAAAGGTTTATACCTGAATATGGCGCGAGCGGGGCGAGCCGGCCGACGAGACTTGGGCCAAGGCTGTGCGCAGATGCTGCGGCAATCGGACCGGCCGGCCGCCGGCGCCCATGCAGGCGACCAGAATCTCGGCGCGAACCAGGATCTCTTCCCCACGGCGCGCCTGCTGAATCATGTCGAGCGACGCGCCGCGCAGTTCGCCGCAGCGCGTCGTGACCTCGATCGTCTCGTCGAGCCGGGCGGGCTTCAGGTAGTCGATGGTGCAGCGGCGGACCACCCAGTGGACGCCACGTTCGTCGCTGAGGGCGCTGTGCTCCTGGCCGAGCAGCCGCAGCAGTTCGGTGCGGCCCCGTTCGAGAAAGCGCAGCCAGTTGGCGTAGTAGACGATGCCGGCCGCGTCGGTGTCCTCGTAATAAATCCGTAGCGGCAGGACATGGACGCCATCGGAAAAATGGCCGGACGTCGGCCCACCCGATATGGGCGCGCTCACGCCTCCTCCGCCGGGTCGCCGGTCGCCAGCAGGTCGAGCTGTCGCTTCTGATCCTTGGGCATCGTCACGCCGAGATGGCGGTAGCCGCCTTCGGACAGCATCCGGCCGCGCGGCGTGCGCATCAGCAGGCCGAGCTGCATCAGGTAGGGCTCGATCACGTCCTCGATGACGTCGCGCTGCTCGGAGAGAGCGGCCGCCAAGGTCTCGACGCCGACCGGCCCGCCGCCGTAATTCTCGGCGATGCAGGCCAGGTAGCGGCGATCCATGTCGTCGAGGCCCCGTCCGTCGATCTCGAGCCGCGTCAGCGCCGCATCGGCGACGCCTTGCGTCGACCACCGCCTGTCCGCCGACCGCCGCGAAGTCGCGGACGCGGCGCAGCAGGCGGTTGGCCACCCGCGGCGTGCCGCGCGAGCGCCGGGCGATCTCCGCGCCGCCGTCCTTGGCCATCTGCATCTTGAGCACGCGCGCGGCACGATGCACGATCGTCTCGAGCTCGGCCGGCTCGTAGAACACGAGGCGCAGCGGAATGCCGAAGCGCTCGCGCAATGGGCGCGTCATGAGCCCCGAGCGGGTCGTGGCGCCGACCAGGGTGAACGGCGGCAGTTCGATGCGCACCGAGCGCGCGGCCGGCCCCTCGCCGATCATGAGGTCGAGCTGGAAATCCTCCATCGCCGGATAAAGCATCTCCTCGATCGACGGGGCGAGGCGATGGATCTCGTCGATGAACAGCACATCGTGCGGCTGTAGATTGGTGAGCTGGGCGGCAAGATCGCCTGCCTTCTGGATCACCGGCCCCGACGTCGCGCGGAAGCCCACCCCCATCTCGCGGGCCACGATCTGCGCCAGGGTCGTCTTGCCGAGGCCGGGCGGGCCATGGAACAGCACGTGGTCGAGCGCCTCGCCGCGCGACTTGGCGGCGCTGATGAAGATCTTCAGATTCTCGCGGACCTGTTTCTGGCCGACGAAGTCGTCGAGCGTCTGCGGGCGCAGCGCCAGTTCGGCGGCATCCTCTTCGGCGCGCTTGGGCGTCACCAGTCGCTCTGGCGGCGGGACCGGCGCCTCCTTCATCGCGCCAGCTCCTGCAGGGCGGCCCGAATCACGGCATCGAGCTTGGCATCGGCGCCCAGCCGCTGCGTCACGCGCGCCACGGCACCGAACGCCTCGACGCGCTTGTAGTCGAGATTGACCAGGGCGGAGACCGCGTCCTCGTTGATCGAACCGGCAGGCATCGCCGGCGCCTCCGCGCCCTTGCCCAGCGGCGCGGCGCCGAAGGCAGCGGCCTTGTCCTTGAGCTCGGTGGCGAGGCGTGCGGCAAGCTTGGGCCCCACGCCCGCCGGACGGCTGAGCGTGGCGCGGTCCTGGGCCGCGATGGCGCGGGCGATCTCGTCGGGCGACAGGGTCGACAGGATCGACAGCGCCACCCGCGCACCCACGCCCTGCACCGTCGTCAGGATACGAAACCAGTCGCGCTCGGCGGTTTCCAGGAAGCCATAGAGCGCGATCGCGTCCTCGCGCACGATGGTCTCGACCAGCACCGTCACCTCATCGCCCACCGCAAGCTCGCGCAGCGTGCGGGCCGAGGCCGACACCAGGTAGCCCACGCCGCCGACATCGACGATCGCCGAGTCGGCGTCGACGCTATCGACCACGCCCTTCAACTTGGCGATCAAAGTGCCGCCTCCACCCGCTTGGCAGTGGCGCGATGGTGGGCATGGCAGATCGCGACGGCGAGCGCATCGGCGGCGTCGCTGGTCGCCTCGACGCCGGGCAACAGGCGGCCGACCATCATGGCGATCTGGCGCTTGTCTGCGTGGCCCGCGCCGGTCACCGATTTCTTGACGAGGTTGGCGGCATATTCGAACACCGGCAGGCCGGCGCGCGCCGGCGCCAGCACGACGACGCCGCGCGCCTGACCGAGCTTCAGCGTCGATCCCGGATTGATGTTCACGAAGGTCTCCTCGACCGCCGCCTCGATGGGCCGCTGCGCCTCGACGATGGCGGCGACGCCGTCGAAAAGCTCCCGCAGGCGTTCAGCCAGCGTACCCGCGGTGGCCACCCTGACCACGCCGTGCGCCACGTGGCGCAGCCGGTTGCCGTCGACTTCGATCACGCCCCAGCCGGTCAACCGCAGCCCGGGATCGAGGCCGATCAGTCTCATATCCGAGCGCTTCAGGCCGCGAACTTCGCCAGAGCGTCGTCCGACACCTCGAAATTGGCGTAGACGTTCTGGACGTCGTCGTTGTCTTCCAAAGCGGCGATGAGATCGAGCAGCGTGCGGACAACCTCGCCCTCGACGGGCGTCGCGGTCTTGGGCCGCCACATCAGCTTGGCCGCCGACGGCTGGCCCAGCGACTTCTCGAGCGCCTCGCGCACGGCATTGAAGTTCTCCTGGGCGCAGTAGATCTCGTGCACGCCGTCCGGCCCCTCGCCGCTCGAGACATCGTCGGCGCCGGCGTCGATTGCCTTCTCCAGCACCTCGTCGGCTGTGCCGGCGCTCAAGGGAAACCGGAACTCGCCCAGCCGGTCGAACATGAACGACACGCTGTTGGTCTCGCCGAGGTTGCCGCCGAACTTGCTGAAGGCCGAGCGGACCTCGCCCGCCGTGCGATTGCGGTTGTTGGTCAGGGCCTCGACGATCAGGGCCACGCCGGCCGGGCCATAACCCTCGTAGCGGACCTCGTCGTAGTTGGCGTCCGCATCCGAGCCCGAGCCGCGCTTGATGGCGCGATCGATGGTATCGCGCGTCATGTTGTTTTCGCGCGCCGCGATCACCGCCGCGCGCAGGCGCGGATTGGCATTCGGATCGGCCGCACCAAGACGCGCCGCGGTGGTGATTTCGCGGATCAGCTTGGTGAAGATCTTGGCCCGCTGGGCGTCCTGGCGCCCTTTGCGGTGCATGATGTTCTTGAATTGCGAATGGCCCGCCATCGCCCCGACAACCAGATTGAGTGACTTGATGGGCCGGCTATACCACTTCTCGTGGGTTTTGGGAGTGTTAGTGACTGTGCTTGCAGTCGCCGGCACAAAAAAAGGCGGGGGCCGAAGCCCCCGCTAAAAAACGTCGGAACCTAGATTCCGACGCCCCCTCTAACCTTGAAGACAGTCCGCCAACGCGGCGAAAAATCGTTTAACATCAAAAGGATGCCGCTTTTTCCCCAGGCCGTCAACGAGGGTCTTCAAGCTACCTCTAATAGGTATATTTCGACCCTGTGGGATACAAGATGCTGCAATCTAGGCCGTGGGCGCCAGCCGCCCGCCCAGCCGCAGGGGGCGCACCGACCGCGCCAGGCCGGTCCGGTCATCGGTTTCTACCACCGCCGCGCATAAAGTCCCCTCGCCCTCGGCCGGCGCCAGGCGTTCGCCGGGCATCTTCTTGATGAAGCGCTGCACGGCGATCTCTTTCTTCATGCCGATCACCGAATCATAGTCGCCGCACATGCCGACATCGGTCTGGTAGGCGGTGCCGCCGGGCAGCACCCAGCCATCGGCCGTCGGGATGTGGCTGTGGGTGCCCAGCACGGCGGAGACGCGGCCGTCGCAGTAATGGCCCATCGACTGCTTCTCGCTGGTCGCCTCGCCGTGGACGTCGACCAGGATGAAGTGCGCCGTGCCGCCCAGCGCGTACTTCGAGATCTCTGCATCGATGGCGCGGAACGGATCGTCGAGCGCATCCATGAACAGCCGGCACATGACGTTGATGACCACGATCTTCTGGCCGCGCGCGGTCTGGAACAGGTTGGCGCCCCACCCCGGCGTGCCAGGCGGGAAATTGATCGGCCGCAGCAGCCGCTTGTCCTGCGCGATGTAGGGGATGATCTCGCGCTGGTCCCAGACATGGTTGCCGGTGGTGATGCAGTCGACGCCGGCTTCGTGCAGCTCGCCGCAGATCTTGGCGGTGATGCCGAAGCCCGCCGCCGCGTTCTCGCCGTTGACCGCCACGAAATCGAGGCCGAGCTCGCGGCGCAGCCGGGGCACTTCCTTGATCACCACATCGCGGCCGGCACGGCCGACGATATCGCCGCAAAACAGAACCTTCATGCGCTAGACAAAGGCGCAAGCACGCCGGTCGGTCAACAACCAATCGAGTGGCTGATCGTCCGGACCGTGCGGAACCTCGGGCACGAGCTGGGGATCGAAGCCAACCCCGACCGCCGTCACCTGGCGCCGCGCCCGCAGCCCGCCCAGCGTGCGATCGTAGAAGCCGCCACCGTAGCCCAGCCGCCAGCCGGCCTCGTCGCAGGCCAGCAGCGGCACCAGCAGCGCATCGGGCTCGACGGTCTCGCGCCGGGCGGCGGGCTGCAGGGTGCCGAACACGCCCGCCTCAAGGGGGTCGCCGGGCCGCCAGGCGCGGAACAGCAACGGCTTGCCCCGACCCTGCACGACCGGCAGCGCCATCTGACAGCCTGTATTGAACAGCTCGATCATGAGCGGCCGGATGTCGATTTCTTCCTTGATCGGCCAGAAGCCTGACACGATCGCCGGCGTCGCGAAGGGCGGCTCGCGCCGCCATGTCGCGAGCAGCCCGTCGGCGGCGGCGCGGCGTTCATCCTCCGCCAGCGCGCCCCGCCAGGCGAGCATAGCGCTGCGCAGCGTGCGCTTGTCGTCGATCAGGGCCATGTCGCCGGGAGAAGCAAGGTGGGGCGGCTCCACGATGGGCCGTGATTCGTGAAACCTCCAAGGCCTGCGTAAGCAGGTGGGCACCGTGTAGCCAAGACCACGGTCAAGGCCAGGAACAGTTCCCAGGAGATCTTATTGGCCCCGGGGTTTTAGCAAAACCACGAGCCGCGCAGAAATCCGCCCCACGCCCAATCTAGGGACTCGGGGAGGGCACCGCAATGAGCCGTCGGTCTTCTCCTCCCCCGTCTTACGGGGGAGGCCGGGAGGGGGAAGGCCACAAGGATGGTCTCGAAGATTTCAGATCTGAAATCTGCGCGACCACGACTGAGGCTTTCCCCCTCCCTACCCTCCCCCGTAAGACGGGGGAGGAGAAGATCGGGAAGATTAAGCGGCTAGGCCGCGCCGCTCACCTTCTTGCTCATCTTGTCGACCCTCGAGGTGATCAGGTCCTCGAGCGCCGTCGCCAGCGTCTCGGCGCTGTCGGTGGCGCTCGCCCGTGCGCTCTCCGCCGCCTTGGCCATGCCGCGCGCCTCGCGGCTCTCGTCGGCCAGGATCAGTGAGGCGAAGACCATCAGCTTGATTTCGGGAGCGCCCGGCAACTGCTTGCGCAGTTCGCCGACTTTCTCGTCGACATAGCCGGCCAGTTCCTGGACCCGCTCTTCCTCGCCCTCACCGCAGGTGAGTTCATAGGTGCGATTGGCGATCTGAATCGATACCAGCGGCATTTTCCGCTACTCCTTTTATTGCGCCTTATCGGCGTTTGAGGGGAGTTGCAGTCTGCCATGTCGCGCCGGCCGAAGCACCTCTCACATTGGCGGCAACGGTGGACTTCTCATGACGGGTCGCTCACGAGAGGTCGGTCACGACTGGTCGGCCGCCAGCAGCGAGCGGATATATTCCATCGCCCGCTCCAGCCGGCCTTCGACCTCGGTCGCTACTTTCTTCAGTTCGTCGTGCTGGCGTTCGAGCTTGCTCAGTCGCTTGGCCAATTCCTCGGCCCGAGCCGATTCGCCACGCAGGCGCTCTTCCACCATCGTTTCCAGCCGGCTGAGCGCATCGTCCACGCGGTCCTTTACACTGGCGGCCTTGGACATCGATCCCCCGGTGGCGGATGGCAGTTCGTCTTGCGGCTGCATCTGCTCCATCGCGGAAGGATAAGTTCGCACCCGTGAGCGGTCAACATGTTGGCCCTGTGGAGCATAGTGGCCCGCTAGATGTTGCTGGCGCCGCCGGTTTTGCGCATTGACGCGCCAAAGTGCGGTCGGCATGTTGCGCGCCGCCTCTCAAATAGCGTACGGCGCCTTGATAAAATGACCGAACAGATCGCCGCCCGCCGCGACATGGCGAACGCCATCAGGGCCCTCGCCATGGACGCCGTGCAGCAGGCGGACTCCGGTCATCCCGGCATGCCGATGGGCATGGCCGACGTCGCCACGGTCCTGTTCGCCAAGTTCCTGAAGTTCGACGCCTCGGAGCCCAACTGGCCCGATCGCGACCGCTTCATCCTGTCGGCCGGCCACGGCTCGATGCTGCTCTATTCGCTGCTGCACCTCACCGGCTACGCCGACATGACGCTCGACGAGCTGAAGCATTTCCGCCAGCTCGGCAGCCGAACCGCGGGCCACCCCGAACACGGCCACGCCAACGGCATCGAGACCACGACCGGGCCGCTCGGCCAGGGCCTCGGCAACGCGGTGGGCTTCGCGCTCGCCGAGCGGCTGCTGGCCGAGCGCTTCGGCGCGCGAGATCGTCGATCACTATACTTATGTCATCTGCGGCGACGGCTGCCTGATGGAGGGCGTCGGCCAGGAGGCGATCACGCTGGCCGGCCATCTCGGGCTCGGCCGCCTGATCGTGCTGTTCGACGACAACGGCATCTCGATCGACGGGCCGACCTCGCTTGCCACCTCGGAGGATCATAAGAAGCGCTTCGCCGCCGCCGGCTGGCACGTGCAGGCGGTCGACGGGCTCGATCCCGAGGCCGTGACGCGCGCCATCCGCAAGGCGCGCAACGTCGCCGACAAGCCCTCGCTGATCGCCTGCAAGACGGTGATCGGCTACGGCGCGCCGACCAAGGCGGGCACCGCCGCCACGCACGGCTCGCCCCTCGGCAAGGACGAGGTCGCGGGCGCCCGCCAGAAGCTCGGCTGGAACTATCCCCCGTTCGACATCCCCGAGCCGATCTTCACGGCCTGGCGCAAGATCGGCGCGCGCGGCAAGTCGGCACGGCGCAAATGGACCAAGCGCCACGCCGCCATGGCCGACGCCGACCGCGCCGAGTTCGATCGCCGCCTGAAGGGCGACATCCCGCCGCGCCGTCGGCGAGACGCTGGCGGCATTCAAGGCCAAGGTCGCGGCGGATAAGCCCAGCTGGGCCACGCGCAAGTCGAGCCAGGAGGCGCTGGAAGTCATCAACCCGGTGCTGCCCGACACGGTGGGCGGCTCGGCCGATCTCACCGGCTCGAACAACACCAAGACGGCGACGCTCAGGGAGATGACGCGCGCCAACCCGGCCGGCCGCTATATCCATTACGGCATCCGCGAGCACGCCATGGCCGCCGCCATGAACGGCATGGCGCTGCATGGCGGCGTGATCCCCTATGGCGGCACGTTCCTGGTGTTCACCGACTACTGCCGGCCCTCGATCCGGCTGGCGGCGCTGATGGGCCTCCGGGTCATTTATGTAATGACCCACGATTCGATCGGGCTCGGCGAGGACGGCCCGACGCACCAGCCGGTCGAGCATCTGGCGGCGCTGCGCGCCATTCCCGGCCTGCAGGTCATGCGTCCGGCCGACGCCATCGAGACGGCGGAGTGCTGGCAGATCGCGCTCGAGTCGAAGAACACACCCAGCGTCATCGCGCTCACGCGCCAGAACCTGCCGACCTTGCGCGGCGCAGACGACGCCAATCTCTGCGCCCGTGGCGCCTACATCCTGGCGGGCGACGCTTCGGCCTCCGTCCGCCTCATCGCTTCCGGCTCGGAAGTCCATCTCGCCGCAGCCGCGCGCGACCTGCTGGCCGGAGACGGTATCGCGGCCGCCGTCGTGTCCATGCCGTCGTGGGAGTTGTTCGCCAGGCAGGATGACACATATCGACAACAAGTCCTGGGCCGCGATGGACGTGCAGGATCGCCTGCGAGGCGGCGTCGCGGCTTCGGCTGGGAGCGCTGGCTGGGCACGCGCGGCGCTTTCGTCGGCATGAAGAGCTTCGGCGCATCCGGCAAGGCCGCCGACCTATACAAGCATTTCGGCATCACGGCCGAGGCGATCGCCGATGCGGCACGCCGGCTCGGCAATAACGGAGGGTGACATGGCAGTTCGGGTGGCAATCAACGGTTTCGGGCGCATCGGCCGCAACATCATGCGGGCGATCATGGAATCGGGCCGCAAGGACATCGAGGTCGTGTCGATCAACGATCTCGGTCCGGTCGAGACCAACGCCCACCTGTTCCGCTTCGATTCCGTGCACGGCCGCTTCAACGGCGAGGTCAAGGTCGATGGCGACACGATCGATGTCGGCCGCGGCAAGATGAAGGTCACCGCCGAGCGCGATCCCGTCGAAGCTGCCGCACAAGGCGCTGGGCGTCGATATCGCGCTCGAGTGCACCGGCTTCTTCACCTCCAAGAAGGCGGCGACCGCCCATCTCGACGCCGGCGCCAAGCGCGTGCTGGTCTCCGCGCCGGCCGACCACGCCGACCTCACGGTCGTCTACGGCGTCAACCACGACAAGCTCACCAAGGAGCACGTCATCGTCTCCAATGCCTCGTGCACGACCAACTGCCTGGCGCCGGTCGTCAAGGTGCTGAACGACGCGGTCGGCATCGAGCATGGCTTCATGACCACGATCCATGCCTACACCGGCGACCAGCCGACGCTCGACACCATGCACAAGGATCTCTACCGCGGCCGCGCCGCGGCAATGTCGATGATCCCGACCTCGACGGGCGCGGCCAAGGCGGTCGGCCTGGTGCTGCCCGAGCTCAACGGCAAGCTCGACGGCGTGGCGATCCGCGTGCCGACGCCCAACGTCTCGATGATCGACTTCAAGTTCGTCGCCAAGCGCAAGACCGACAAGGACGAGATCAACAAGGCGGTGAAGCTCGCCGCTGCCAACCAGCTCAAGGGAATCCTGGGCTGGACGGACGCGCCCAACGTCTCGATCGACTTCAACCACGATCCGCATTCATCGACCTTCCACATGGACCAGACCAAGGTCATGGACGGCACGCTGGTCCGGGTCATGAGCTGGTACGACAACGAATGGGGCTTCTCGAACCGCATGGCCGACACGGCTGTGGCGATGGGCAAGCTCGGCTAACCCAGGCTTGAGAGCCTTGGCACGGGCCTTGCCTCCTTCCGGATGGAGGAGGCAGGTAGCGTGCGGTCTACCCCAGAAGAAACGACATCCGCGGCGGCCCGACCCGCGGCGCGCACGCTCGACGTCGAGGACCTGACCGTCCGTTACGGCCAGGCGGTGGCCGTCGACGGCGTCACGCTCGCCATCGAACCGGGTGAGGTCGTGGCACTGCTGGGACCGTCGGGCTGCGGCAAGACCACACTTCTGCGGGTGATCGCGGGCTTCGTCCGCCAGGCCGCCGGGCGCGTTCGGGTCGACGGCGCGCCGGTCGACCATCTGCCGGCCAACCAACGCAACATCGGCATCGTCTTCCAAAACTACGCGCTCTTCCCGCACATGAGCGTGATGGAAAACGTGGCTTACGGCCTGCGCGCCCGCGGGGTGCGCGGACCCGAGATCGAGGCCCGCGTCTCGCGCTTCCTCGACATCGTCCGGCTCGGCGGCTTCCGCCAGCGCCTGCCGCGACAGCTCTCGGGCGGCCAGCAGCAGCGGGTGGCGCTCGCCCGCGCGCTTGCCGTCGAGCCCTCGATCCTGCTGCTCGACGAGCCGTTCGCCGCCCTCGACCGCAATCTCAGGCTCGACATGCAGATCGAGGTCAAGCGCCTGCAGCGGCAGCTCGGCCTCACCACCATCCTGGTGACCCATGACCAGGACGAGGCGATGAGCGTCGCCGACCGAATCGCCGTGATGAACAAGGGCAAGGTCGAGCAGTTCGATACGCCGGTGACGATCTACGACCGGCCGCAGACGCTGTTCGTCAACGGCTTCATCGGCACGACCAACCTGTTGAACGGCCGGGTCGCGTCATTGAACAACGGCACCGCCACGATCGCCGCTCGACGCCGGCGCGACAGTGCGCCTGCCGGCGCCGTCCGGCTTTGGCGCCGGCTCAGCCGTGCTGCTCTCGGTCCGGCCCGAGCAATTGACCCTCTCGACCATTCCCGGTCCCGAATACTGGCCGATCGAGCCCGGGCTCAGCCTGCCGCTGGGCGCGCCAGCTGGTGCACGAGGCGCGCACCGCCGACGGCGCGGCGCTCAAGATCGTCGAGCCGCGGCTGGCCACCCTGAACGGGGCACGCCGCTATTGCGGCCTTGCCGCCGACGCCAGGCCCTCGCTTTTTCCGCGTTCCCCGCAACTGACAACGGAGTGATTCCATGACCAGGCAACCTTTCAGCCGTAGACACCTGCTTGTCGGCACCTCCGCTCTTGGCGGCGCATCCCTGCTGCCCCGCGTCGCCTTCGCCAAGGGCAGCCTGGTGGCGACGACCTATCCCGGAAGCTGGGAGGACGCCTATCGCGGCGTGGTCGCACCGGCGCTCAAGAAGAAGGAAGACATCGATCTCGAACTGGCGCCGCTGTTCGCCATGGACCAGATCGGCAAGGTCAAGGCCTCGCGCGGCGCGCCACCGTTCGACGTCTTCGTGCTCGATCCCGGCCCGCGCATTGTCGCCATCGAAGGCGGCCTGTTCGACAAGTTCGACGGCAGCAAGCTTTCGAACCTGTCGAAGATCCCGGCCAGTTTCACCGACGAATACGGCGTGTGCGTCAGCGCCCAGGTGGTGGGCATCGCCTACAATCCGAAGAAGGTGCCGGCGCCCAAGGGCTGGAAGGACCTGCTGGTCGAGCCGTGGGTGTCGCGCCTCGGCCTGACCGGCTTCCAGACGACGTTCGGCACGTCCTCGCTGATCGAGCTTTCCAAGCAGTTCGGCGGCTCGCTGACCGACGTCGAGCCGGCGCTGGTCGAGCTCAAGAAGGTGCTGCCCAAGGTCGCCGCCGTCGGCCTGCCCGCCGCCATGCCCGGCCTGTTCCAGCAAGGCCAGTGCGACGTGATGTATACCAACACCCAGACGGTCGCGACCCTGAAGGGCAAGGGCATCGACATCGAGTTCGTGAAGCCCGAGAGCGGCGCCATCGCCTTCTACACCACGATGCACATCGCCAAGGGCACGTCGGAGGTGGCCAACGCCTACAAGTATCTCGACCTCGTGGTCAGCAAGGACATCCAGGAGGCGCTCACCAAGCCGCCGTACAATTTCCTTCCCGTCAACAAGGACGTCCCGCTGCCGCCCGATCTGCCGATGAAGAGCCTCGACGAGATGACCAAGTACGTCGAGCACGACTGGGCCAAGATCAATCCGCTGCGCGCGGCTTGGATCGAGAAGTTCAACAAGGAAATGGCAAAATGATTTCTCGCTTCGTGCGCCCCCTCGGATTCCTCTCCCCCTTGGGGCAGAGGCCAGGTGAGGGGGTGCAAAACGAAGGTCGTCTCCTGCATCACCCCCTCACCCAACCTCTCCCCCAAGGGGGAGAGGAGCATGACGACAAGCGATGAGCATGAGCGCTGCGTCGGGCCTTATGGACTCGCCGCTTCCGCGCGAGCGACGGCCTTGGGCGCGACTCGCCGAATGGCAGCTCGCGCTGCCGTTGGCGCTGGCGTTCGCCGCGCTCTTTCTGGCGCCGCTGCTGCTGCTGGTCGGCGTCAGCTTCTTCAACGACGACAAGATCACTCAGCCGGGCTTCGGCAGCTGGGCCAAGTTCTTCGGCGATCCCTTCAACTACAAGGTGATCGCCGACACGCTGCTGCTGGGCGTCAAGACCGTGTGTGCGACCGTCGTGGTCGGCTACCCGTTGGCGCTGGTCTATCTCGACCTCTCGGCCCGCCTGCAACGGGTGCTGCTGTTCATCATCGTGATGCCGCTGCTGCTGTCGGTCGTAGTGCGCACCTTCGCCTGGATCGTCGTGCTGGGCCGCGAAGGCATGGTGAACCAGGTGCTGCTGTCGCTCGGCGTCATCTCCGAGCCGCTGCGCCTCCTGCAGACCGAGCTCGGGCTGGTGATCTCGCTGACCCAGATCGAGATGCCGCTGATGCTGCTGCCGCTGATCAGCGTGATGTCGCGGCTCGACCCCAACCTGCGCGACGCTTCGGCCGCCCTTGGCGCCTCGCGCTGGCGGACGCTGTTCACCGTCATCGTGCCGCTCAGCATGCCGGGCCTGGTCGCCGGCTGCCTGCTGGTGTTCGCCAGTTCGACCACGGCCTTCATCTCTCAAACCGTGATCGGCGGCGTCCGCCTCATCTATCTGCCGCTGCTGATCTGGCAACAGTCGCTGGTCGTCTACAACTGGCCGCTCGCCGCCGTGATCTCGCTCTCGCTGGTGATCTCCGTGCTGTCGGTGATCGCCGCCCTTTCCTGGCTCGGCCGCCGATCGAGCGGTCACCTCCATGGCTAGTACCCGCTTTCATGGAAAGCTGATTCAAACACTACCTCACCCTGAGGAGGCCCGGAGGGCCGTCTCGAAGGGTGGGCGACAACAAGAAAGGCTGCCCATCCTTCGAGACGCATCGCTCCGCGATGCTCCTCAGGATGAGGTGTTGGGACATGGCTAGGCGGCGCAGCTTCGGCGACATCTCTTACGGCTTCGTCATCGGCGGGCTAGCGATGCTGGCCGTGTTCATCATCGTCACCCCGGTCGTGGTTGTGCTGATGACGTCGTTCACGGAGGGGCGCTCGCTCAAGTTCCCGCCCACCGGCTTTTCCCTCGGCTGGTACGAGCAGCTGTTCGATGCCAGCCAATCGCGGCAGATCCACAAGGCGGCGTGGAACTCGCTGGAGGTGGCGTGCTTCTCCACCCTGTTCGGCGTCGTGCTGGCAACTCTGGCGTCGCTCGGCCTGGCGCGCGACCGCCGGAAGATGGCGCGTGTCGCCGACAACTTCTTCATGTCGCCCTTGGTCCTGCCGGGCATCACCTTCGGCCTGGCGGCCCTTGTCTACTTCTCGACCTTGGGCTTTCGGCCCTCGCTCGACCTGATGATCGCTGGCCACCTGATCGTGACCATGCCCTTCATCCTGCGGACCACGACTGCGAGCCTGTCCCAGCTCGACCCCGCCCTGCTCAATTCCTCGCGCAGCCTGGGCGCTTCCTGGGTCTACACGCTGCGCCGCGTCACCTTGCCGTTGATCTTCCCCGGCATCGCCGCCGGCGCTTTCCTGGCCTTCATGGCCTCGATCGACAATGTGCCGGTCTCGCTGTTCCTCTCCAACGCCCGCACCGACACCCTGCCGATCCGCATGTGGGGCATGATGGAAGCGACTCTCGACGTGCGGGTCGCAGCGGTCTCCGGCGTCTTGATCACCGCGGCGTTCGTGTTGATGCTGATCATGGAATGGACGGTGGGATTGACCCGCCGCATGCGCGACTGAGGAAGATCCCGACCATGCAGATCGACCCGCAGCCTCTGACCAAGGAAGCCTTCGCGCCCTATGGCGACGTGATCGACATACCGACCGAAACCGGTCGCCAATATTACGAGGACGCGCTCGGCAACCTGCGCGTCGAGGCGCGACCCAGCCTGTCGGTCGCCTCGAAGGCCGCGACGCCGGACAGGCCGCTGCGCGCCGAGCTGCTCGAGCGCCATGAATTCTCCTCGCAGAGCTTCGTGCCGATCGACGTCGCGCGCTGGCTGATCGTGGTGGCCCCTCACGCGGCGCGCGGCGGCCCCGACACCTCCGGCGTACGCGCCTTCATCGCCACCGGCAAGCAGGGCGTCACCTACAAGCCCAACACCTGGCATCACGGCCTGACCGTACTCGACAAGCCCGGCCGCTTCGCCGTCTTCATGTGGCGCACCGGAACCGGGGGCGACGAGGAGTTCGTGCCGGTCGAGCCCTTCACCATCCGCATTCCCTGATCCGGAGGCCACGATGCCCTACGAGGTCCGCCGCGATTTCGTCGGCTATGGCGCCCATCCGCCCGATCCCCAATGGCCGAACGGTGCGCGGCTGGCTGTCAACTTCGTCATGAACTACGAGGAGGGCTCAGAGCCCTCGGTGCAGGACGGCGAGGGCCACACCGACATCGGCCTCACCGATGCCCACGGCATGGGCCAGAGCATCCAGGGCCGCGACCTCGCTGGCGAGAGCCTGTTCGAATACGGCAGCCGGGTCGGCTTCTGGCGCCTGATGCGGCTCTTCCAGGAACGAGGATTGCCGATGACGGTCTATGGCTGCGGCCTGGCCTTCGAGCGCAATCCCGAGGCCTCGGCGGCCATCGCCAAGGCCGGCCACGACATCTGCTCGCACGGCTGGCGCTGGATCAAGCACTACGAGCTCGGCGAGGCCGAGGAGCGCGAGCATATCCGCAAGGCGATCGCCTCGACGGAGAGGATGATCGGCCGTCGCCCCGAGGGCTGGTACTGCCGCTATGGACCGGGCGAGAACACGCGGCGCCTGGTCGTCGAGGAAGGCGGGTTCCTCTACGACAGCGACTACTACGGCGACGAGTTACCGTTCTGGGTGACTGTCGACGGCAAGGGCCAGCTGGTCGTGCCCTATTCGCTCACCACCAACGACGGCAAGTACATGGTGGGCATCGGCAATGCCGGCCAGTGGTTCACGCTGTTGAAGGACTCCTTCGACATGCTCTACCGCGAAGGCAAGACCCAGCCCAAGATGATGTCGATCGGCATGCATATGCGCGTGATCGGCCATCCCGGCCGCGCCGTCGGTCTCGAACGGCTGCTCGACTACATGCAGAAGCACGAGGGCGTCTGGATCGCCAAGCGGGTCGAGATCGCAAAACACTGGATCAAGACGCATCCGTATCCGGGCAAGGGACTGAATGATTAGACTGAATGATTAGAAGGGCTTTCCTCCCCAGCTTGCTGGGGAGGTGTCCGCGATGCGGACGGAGGGGTCATGGGCCATGAGCTCCATCGCATTGCCCATGACCCCTCCGTCGCCGTATGACGGCGCCACCTCCCCGCGCTTCGCGCAGGGAGGGGGAGTTGTCATGACCAACCCCGTGATCCTGGTACGCGACTGGCATTCGACCGAGGCGGCGCTGCTGGCCGCGCGCGCCGACGGCACCTCGCCCGTCCTGGTCACGCCCGAGGGGGCGGCGTCGTTCTACGGTGCGGGATATCTCGCGGCCCTGCAGGCGCGCGCCGAATCAGAATTTCCCGACATCGAGTTCGAACTGATCGTCGATTGCGGCGATGCGCCGGGCCATGCCTTGGCCTGCCTGCGCGCCGGCGTGAAGCGGATCTCGATGAGCGAACCCAACGACAAGATCGCCGACATCGCCCGACAGATGGGCGCCCGACTGGTAAGGAGACCGTCATGAGCTGGGAGCCGACACGCGACTTCGTGGGCTATGGAGCCAACCCGCCCGATCCCAAGTGGCCGGACGGCGCGCGGATCGCCGTCAACTTCGTCGTCAACTACGAAGAAGGGTCGGAACCCTCCGTGCAGGACGGCGAGGGCTACAGCGAGAACGGCCTCACCGAATCCTCGACCTCCTCGCAGGGCCTGAAGGGGCGGGATCTCGCGGCCGAAGGCATGTTCGAGTTCGGCGTCCGCGTCGGCTTCTGGCGCATCATGCGCGCCTTCCAGGAGCGCAGCCTGCCGCTCACCGTGTTCGGCTGCGCGCTGGCGCTCGAGCGCAACAAGCCGGCCGCCGAGGCGATCAGGAAGTCGGGCTTCGACGTCTGCTGCCACGGCTGGCGCTGGGTGCGCCACTTCCAGCTCACCGAAGCGGAGGAGCGCGAGCACATCGCCAAGGCGGTGACGTCGCTGAGGCAGACGGTCGGCGAAGCACCGGCGGGCTGGTATTGCCGCTACGGGCCCAGCGTCAACACGCGCCGCCTGCTGCTGGAGCATGGCGGCTTCACCTACGACAGCGATTACTATGGCGAAGAGCTGCCGTTCTGGCAGACCGTCGAGGGCAAGCCGCACCTGATCGTGCCCTACTCGCTCACCAACAACGACGGCAAGTACGCCGCCGGCATGACCACCGCCGAGCAGTGGTTCACCCTGTGCCGCGACGCTTTCGACGTGCTCTACAAGGAGGGCGCCAGCGCGCCCAAGATGATGTCGGTCGGCCTGCACCAGCGCCTGATCGGCCATCCGGGCCGCACAGCGGGATTGTGGCGCCTGCTCGACTATATCCAGCAGCAGAAGGGCGTCTGGGTCACCCGGCGGCTCGACATCGCAAACCACTGGAAAGCCACGCATCCTTACTCCGGCAAGGGCTTGAACGAATAGCCCCCGCCCGCTATCACCGGCGCCGCTTTGGGAAGCAATGAACCCCGTGGGAGCCGGCGATGAAGATCACGCAGAAGGTCAAGAAGATCCTCGACAATTACGAGAGCGATTGCCCGGGGACCAAGGCCAATCTCGCCCGCATCCTGATGCACGGAAGGCTGGGCGGCTCGGGCAAGATGGTGATCCTGCCCGTCGACCAGGGTTTCGAGCACGGCCCCGACCGTTCCTTCGCGCCCAACCCGGACGCCTACGACCCGCACTATCATTACCAGCTCGCGATCGACGCCGGCCTGAACGCCTATGCAGCGCCGTTGGGCCCGCTCGAGGCCGGCGCCGACACCTTCGCCGGCGCCATCCCGACCATCCTCAAGCTCAACTCGGCCAACTCGCTGTCGACCAACAAGGACCAGGCCGTCACGGGCTCGGTGAAGGATGCGTTGCGCATCGGCTGCTCGGCGATCGGCTTCACGATCTATCCGGGCTCCGAGGACCAGTACGAGATGATGGAGGAGATCCGGGCGATGGCCGAGGAGGCCAAGTCGGTCGGCCTTGCCGTCGTCATGTGGTCCTATCCGCGCGGCGGCAAGCTCGACAAGGCGGGCGAGACGGCGATGGATGTCTGCGCCTACGCCGCCCACATGGCCGCCCTGCTCGGCGCCCACATCATCAAGGTCAAGCCGCCGACCAATGTCCTGTGGCAGCCCGAAGCGAAGGCCGCCTACGAGAAGGCCAACATCGACATCTCCACGCTCGCCGCGCGCATCAAGCACGTCATGCAGGCGACCTTCGCGGGAAGGCGCATCGTGGTGTTCTCCGGGCGGCGAGGCCAAGGACCTCGAGGGCCTGTTCACCGAAATCCGCGGCCTGCGAGACGGCGGCGCCAACGGCTCGATCATCGGCCGCAACACCTTCCAGCGCCCACGCGACCAGGCGCTCGACATGCTCGACAAGATCATCGGCATCTATC
>CAVXWG010000009.1:0-285349 GCA_963765385.1 uncultured Alphaproteobacteria bacterium
AGCTCAACCCTCCGCAACAATCTTGCGAACTTAAGTGACGCCCAAAGTTTCACTTGACGTTCCTGAGCAATGTTGTGGCGTATGGAGGCCGTTCCAACCGAAGGACCGGCCGATGCCCCTCACCGAAATCAACGTCACCAACGCCGCCGCCCGTCTTCCGCAACTACTGGACGGAGCGCGATGCCAGAGCGGGCGGCCAAGCCGCCGCCGCCACCCTGGCCCGCGGTCGATCCCGGCCTTGCTGGAGGAGGGCCGTCCCAGGCTGCCGGTCTTTCCCCTGCAGGTCTTCCCCGCCCAGTGGCGCGAGTGGGTGAAGGACGCCGCGCACTGGGCGGGCTCGTCGGAGGATTACATCGCGCAGGCGCTGCTGGCGTCGGTCGCCGGCCTGTGCGGCCAGGGCGTGTCGGCGCGCATCACCGAGGCGTGGAGCGAGCCCGTCATCCTGTGGCAGGCGCTGGTCGGCGGCCCGTCGAGCGGCAAGACGCCGGCGCTCGAATGGCTGCGCCGTCCGCTCGGCACGGTCGAGCGCGTGCTGGCGCGCGAGGGCGGGGCGCCGGTGGTCGTCTCCGATGCCGCGTTGCCGGCGCTGGAGAAGGCGGTGGCGAAGCGGCGGCAGGGCGTGCTGCTGTGGCGCGACGAGCCCACCGCGTGGCTGGCCGGGCTGGGGCGCAAGAGCCGGCGCGACGAGAGCAAGCGCGGGCGGTTCCTCGACACCTGGGGCGCGATCGGCCTGCCGTGGGGCCGCGACAAAACGGCGGTCAGCATCGTGGGCTCGCTCGATCCGGAGCGGCTGGACGCGGCGCTCGAGGGCACCGGCGACGGCCTGGCCGCGCGCTTCCTCTATGCCTGGCCCGGCCCTGCGCCCTACCGCTCGCTGCGCACCTTGAAGCCCACCCGCGAGGACGAGGCGGTGAACGCGCTGCAGCGCATCGCCCGCGCGGTGGGCACGCCGGAGAAGCCGCTGGTGCTCTCCTTCGAGGATCGGGCGGTGACCGCGTTCGACCGAAGTCTCGAGCTCCTGCACCCCGAGATGCTGCGGGCGGAAGGCTTCATGGCCGGCTGGCTGGGCAAGGGGCGGGGCACGGTGGCGCGGCTGGCCGCGGTGCTGGCGCTGCTCGACTGGACGGCGAACCGGCCGAACAATGCGCCGCCGCCCACCGTCATCACGACGCAGCATCTGTGCGATGCCTGGGATCTGTGGGAGCGCTATTACCGGCCGCATGCCCAGGCGGTGTTCGACCGCGCCGGGCCGGCGGACGGCGACCGCCAGGGCAAGCACAAGGCGCGGCAGCACGCGCGACGGGTGATCGGCTGGATCCGCGCGCGCAGTGTGAAGGAGATCTCGCGCGAGGAGGTGCGGCGCGAGGCGCTCAGCCAACGGGTGAACGCCGCCGGCGCCGACGAGGTGATCCTGGCGCTCGAGCAGGCCGGCGTGTTGCGCGAAGTCGAGGTCGACGAGGATTATCCGAGCCCCGGCCGCCCGGCCCGGCGCTGGCAGGTCAATCCGGCTCTTCGGCCTGGCCCAGCGCAGGTGCCGTCCGCAAAACCTGCTGCGCAAATTGCGGAAAGTCCCAACCTCCCCAGCGCAGCTGGGAAGGTGTCGCCGACATACGGGGACGGAGAGGTCGGAAGCCTTGAGTCGAGCCTCTCCGCAGAATCGCTTGCGCGAATTGCGGAAAAGCCAACCGCTCCAGACTCGAAGGACGCGGCAAACGCAGACTGGCCAAAATGATCAGCGGTATTGTTGGAGCGCGGACCTCCTCAGGTCGGGTCACCCCGACCGAGTCCGCTCATGTCACCATATCGACGACGAAGATGCGGACCGGAGGTCCGCGCTCCGTCCCGAATCATGTCACCGCTGGGGGCGCGCCACTCCAGTGGCGCGTCTTCTCATGCTCATCGGAGCGCGGGCGTCCCGCCCGCTCAGATTCATGAGCGGGCGGGACGCCCGCGCTCCGGAAGACCATGACGCGCCACTGGAGTGGCGCGCCCCCAGCGAAGATGGGAGCGCGAATTGCGGAAAGTGCCTTGGGGGCTCAGTAGCCCACCGTGAACCGCTTCTTCACGTGCTTGGGCTTCTCGATCTCGTCGACGATGGCCACGGCGAAGTCCTCGCGGCTGATGCGGCTCTCGCCCTTGGTGTTCATGATCAGCTTGTCGAGCCCGCGCTTGAACTTGCCGGTGCGCTGGCCGGCCGGGATCGAGGCGGGCGGCGAGATCGCCGTCCAGTCGAGGTCGTCGATCTTCTGGATCTCCTCGTAGGCCTGCAGCGCCGGCAGCGAGGTCGGCGGCTGCACGCCCTTCTCCGACATGAAGTCGTAGTGGCGCTTGCCGTCCTTGCGCAAAAGGCTGCCGGCGCCGACCACGAACAGCGCGCGCTTGACGCCCGACTTCCGGATCGTGTCGATCACCCGCCGGACATCGTTCTCGTTCCACTTCACCGAGACCACGACGACGTCGTGGCCCTTCAGGATGTTCACCAGCGCCGGCGCATCGGTCGTGCTGCCGGCGCGGATCACCATGCCGGGCCGCGCCGTCACCTTGCGCGGATCGCGCGTGATGGCGGTGACGGTGTGCTTGCGCGCAAGCGCTTCCTCGAGGATGCGGCTGCCGATGTTCCCGGTGGCGCCGATCAGGGCGATGTTGCTCACTGGCTGGTTCCTTTCATGAGGTCGCGCACCGCGGCGACCGTTTCGTTGGGCGCTTCCTGCGGCACGTTATGGCCAATCCGCGGCAGCACGCGCCGCTCGTACGCTGCTGTGAAGAATTTCGCCTGGCCGTCCTTCTCCGCCACCACGCTGATGCCGTCGTGACCGCCATGCAGGTTGATGGTCGGCGCCGCGATCTTCGGTTGCCGCGCGAGGTCGGCGTCGATGGTGGCGAGCGCCGGGTCGCCCGGCGCGTAGCCGAAGCGGTGGCGGTAGGACTGGATCACGACGTCGACGAAATCGGGATTGTCGAACGAGACGGCGCTTTTCTCGAAGGTCGCCTCGTCGAACGCCCATTCCGG
Source organism: uncultured Alphaproteobacteria bacterium (assembly GCA_963765385.1). Taxonomy (GTDB): domain Bacteria; phylum Pseudomonadota; class Alphaproteobacteria; order Reyranellales; family Reyranellaceae; genus Reyranella. Next base: position 3,011 of record CAVXWG010000009.1, read on the forward strand.
CGACCACAGCTTCCACAGGAAGCGGCAGACGTCGCGCCGGTTCTTGGTGAGGCCGGCGCGGCCGCGCTCGGTGTGGAAATAGTACTGGTACCAGTAGCGGTGCTCGACTTCGGCCGCGGCCGGCTCGCCCGAGGCCGGGATGTTCTGGATGTTGTAGCCGGTGCAGCTCACCAGGCAGCGCACCCATTCCGGCCACAGCGCCGCCACGACGCAGGCCGCGCGGCCGCCCCAGTCGTAGCCGGCCAGCGCCGCCCGGCGGACGCCGACGGCGCCGCATGAACTGCAGCAGATCGTGGCCCAGCGCCGCCTGCTCGCCCGAGCGCGGCGTCGCGCCCGAAAGGAACCGCGTCGCGCCATAGCCGCGCAGATAGGGCACCAGCACCCGGCAGCCGTCGGCGGCCAGCGCCGGGGCGACCTCGTCGAAGCAGCGGGCGTCGTAGGGGAAGCCGTGCAGCAGGATCACCGGCGCGCCGTCCTCGGGCCCATGCTCCTCATAGGCCACCTCCAGGACGTCGGTGCGGGCGCGTTTCGATTTCATGATGCGAGTTTAGCGCGGCGCGTTGACAGAGTCGCGGGTCACGCTCACGCTTGGCGAAACGGAGGAAACATGGCCCGATACGATCGCGTAATCCGCGGCGGGATGATCGTCGACGGCAGCCGCCTGCCGCGCTTCCGGGGCGACATCGGCATCAAGGACGGCCGGGTGGCCGAGATCGGCCGGATCGGCGCGGGCGAGGCCGACGAGACCATCGACGCCGGCGGCCTGATCGTGGCGCCGGGCTTCATCGACCTGCACACCCATTACGACGCCCAGCTCTTCTGGGACCCCTACTGCTCGCTGTCGAGCTGGCACGGCATCACCTCGGTGGTGATCGGCAATTGCGGCTTCGGCTTCGCCCCGGTGCGGCCGGCCGAGCGCCAGCGCGCCATGATGTCGATGACCCGGGTCGAGGCGATCCCCATGGCCTCGATGCAGGCCGGCATGCCGTGGAACTGGGTGACCTTCCCCGAATTCCTGGACAGCGTCGAGGCGGCGCCCAAGGCGGTCAACATCCTGCCCTACATGCCGATCTCGCCGCTGCTGATCTGGGTGATGGGCTTCGAGGCGGCCAAGGCCGGGAAACTGCCGACGCCGGAGCAGCACGCCGAGCTCCGCCGCCTGCTGCACGAGGCCATGGATGCCGGCGCCTGCGGCTGGTCGGCCCAGCGCATGCTGCCGACCGGGCCGGCGGCGGTGCAGCGCGACTATGACGGTTCGGCGATGCCGACCGACGTCATGCATGACGAGACCTGCCGCGAGCTCGCCAAGGTGCTGGCCGAGCGCAACGACGGCTTCGTGCAGATGCTGCTGGTGTCGGGCGACAATGCCCGCGACCAGGCCTTCTACGAGGAGGTCGCGACCCTGAGCGGCCGGCCGGTGATCATGAACGTGGTGCAGGCCTTCGATCACAAGCCGCACATCCATCGCCGCGTGCTCGACTGGCTGAAGAGCTGCCGCGAGCGCGGCATCCGCGTGGTCGGCCAAGGGCTCACCACCGATGCCGGCTTCACCTTCACCTTCGAGGAGTGGAACCTGTTCGACGATTCCGAGCCGTGGTGCGAGGCCACGACCGGAACGCGCGCCGAGCGCCTGGCCAAGCTCGCCGATCCGGCGCGCCGCGCGGCGCTTGCGCGACAAGCTGCCGATGACGGCGACCGGGCCGCTGCCGCAGATCGCCATCGTCGGGCCCGCAGCTCGAGAAGAACAAGAAGTGGCTCGACTACACGCTGGCCCATGCCGGCCAGAAGATGGGCAAGCATCCGGTCGACGTCATGCTCGACATGGCGGTCGAGGAGGACCTCAAGACCGAGTTCTTCGCCGCCCCGCCCAACGGCCGCGATCGACTATCTCAAGGAGCTGATGGACGATCCGTACGTGCTGTTCGGCGTGTCCGACGGCGGCGCCCACACCAAGTTCCTGACCGCCGGCCGCTATCCGACCGAGACGCTGTGCAAGGTGGTGCGCGAGCACAAGATGCTGAGCCTGGAGGACGTGCACTGGCGGCTGTCGGCGCTGCCGGCCGAGGTCGCGGGCTTCCACGGCCGCGGCGTGCTGAAGAAGGGCGCGCCGGCCGACATCGTGGTCTACGACTTCGACGGCCTGAAGGTCCTGGACGGCGAGATCGCCCACGACCTGCCCGGCGGCGAATGGCGCCGCATCCAGCGCGCCCAGGGCTACAAGTACGTCCTGGTGAACGGCGAGGTCACGATCCGCAACGACCAGCCCACCAACACCCACTCCGGCCGCCTGCTGCGGCACGGCAACGCCTAGCCCTCCCATTACTTTCATATTCCTCTCCCCCTTGGGGGAGAGGTTAGGTGAGGGGGTTCAACGCGAAGATCATCTCCCGCATCACCCCCTCACCCAGCCTCTCCCCCAAGGGGGAGAGGAGCCTGAGCAGGAGACGGGTTGCGCGCGGGCCCTCATATGCGCCTGACGGGGAGGTGAGGTGGCGTCCCCACGCCTCCATGTTCCTCTCCCCTTCATCTCATGTTCCTCTCCCCCTTGGGGGAGAGGTTAGGTGAGGGGTTCAACGCGAAGGTTGCCTCCTGCATCACCCCCTCACCCAGCCTCTCCCCCAAGGGGGAGAGGAGCCTGAGCAAGAGACGGGTTGCGCGCGGGCCCTCATATGCGCCTGAGGGTGCGGTGAGGTGGCGTCCCCACGCCTTCATGTTCCTCTCCCCTTCATCTCATGTTCCTCTCCCCCTTGGGGGAGAGGTTAGGTGAGGGGGTTCAACGCGAAGGTTGCCTCCCTGCATCACCGCGGCTTGGCCGGCTCGATCCGCTCCGGCCTGATGTCCAGCTTGATCCACCACAGCGACAGCGCCGACAGCCCGCCCGCCGCCGTCGAGGCAAAGGGCGGCCCATTGTCCGAACGGATCGCCCAGGGCAGGCCGTACTCGCTGAAGGCCGTCTCGAAGACCGGCCGCACATGCGCATAGTCGGGCCGCACCACCGTCTGGCAGCGCAGCAGATAACGGCTCATGGCATCGCTCAGGGTCAGCGGATCGCAACGCGCTCCATCGCCCGTCCGGAACCAGCCCTTGAAGTCCGTCGTCCACACCGCGTTCGGTTCGCTTGCTGCGGTGAATGGCTGAGAATAGGCCGGGCACTTCGCCCGATGGCGCCGTCGGTGCGTCAGGCCCCGCTTGGCCAGCCAATCGCCGATCGTGCTCGCCGCCGGCAGCTCGATGCCCGCATGCAGCTCCCCAAGCTTGTGCCGCAGCTTCTTGGCGCCCCAGCCATAGTGAGCACGCAGCGCCAGTACATCGTCCACCAGCTCCGCCTCACGCGATCGGCCATGGTGGTGCGGCGCCCGGCTGCGCTCCTTCAGACCTTCCACCCCTTCGCTCTCGTACCGCCTCAGCAACGTGTACCCCGTCTGACGGCTGATCCCGGCCTCCGCACACAGCTGCGACATCACCGACCCTTCCTTCTTCGCCGCCAGCACAAACTGCATTCGCTCTTCCATCACGCAGGTCTCTTTCCACGGCATCGGCAGGCCCTCCTGCCGAGCATTGAAACCTGTCAACCATGTATCCGGTCCAAACTGTCAGGTATCTATCCGGTCCGTACCCTCACCCAGCCTCTCCCCCAAGGGGGAGAGGAGCATGACAAGCAGGGGGAGGCAAAGCTGTCTGACGCGACAAAAAAGGCGGTCCGTCGGGACCGCCTTCCTGTCGGGCTGACCGCTTATGGCGCGGAGCAGGGATAGACGTTCATCTCGGGGCCGAGATCGAACGGCGGCGGCACCTGGCTGATCGTGGTGACCTGCGTCGACAGCGCCCAGTCGAACGCCCGCTTGCTGCGCGAGCAGAACTCCTTGTCGGTCGGCGCCCGCTGCGCCGTGCGGTTGGCCATCTCGGTCACCACGACGTCGAGGTTGAAGCGCTTGCGGCCGGCGAGCTGCTGCATGCTGCGCCCGTTGGCCGACATCTCGGTCTGGAACTTGCCGATGAAGGCGCGGTACTGGTCCTCGTAGGCGCGGCTGCCGCCGGGATTCTGGCACTGCAGGGTGGCGACGTTCAATTCCATCTGCACCATGCGCGCGCGATAGATCGCGAGATCGGCAGGGTTGTAGCAGGTGGCGCGGTTGGGCGCGCCCGTCGAGGGCGGAGCCGCCGCCGCATAGTCGGCTGCCGGCGGCCGATTGGCCGGCGCCGTGGTCTTGGCCTGGTCGAGCGTGCAGCCGCCCATCGCCAGAACCCCCGTCACCGTGATTGCCGCCTGCAGTAACTTCCTGATCATCCATTCACTCCCAACGCGTTGGCCGGAAACCGCAAGCGGGTACAACAGATAGGGGCGCGTTTCAAACGCTAATACCATGCAGTTCTCCCGGAAGGGCCGGAAATCCACAGGCTCAATGGATCGCCCGGGCGAGCGCCCGGTCGAAGTTCTCCAGCCCGAGGTCGATTTCCTCGGCCGCGATGGTGATCGGCGGGGCGATGCGGAAGACGCCGAGGCCGCCGCGCACGACGCTGGTCATCATGCCGAGCGCCAGGCACTCCGGGGATCAAACGTCCTCTCCGCCGCGCAGCGGGGGAGAGGAAGGGGACCCATTGCGAAGCAATGGGGTAGGTGAGGTGGTGTCGACGAAGGACGAGATCCTTCCGCTGCAGGCACCGCGCCCACCTCACCCTCCCGCGCTGCGCGCGGGCCCCTCCCTCTCCCCCCCGCTGCGCGGGCGGAGAGGGGGCTCGAGCAGCAACGCGCGCCAGCGATCACATCGCCTCCAGCGCCGCGCGGACCAGCGGCAGCCGGTCGTTGCCGAAGAACATCGACTCGCCCACGAACAGGGTCGGGCTGCCGAAGCCGCCGCGCGCGATCAGCTCGTCGGTGTTGGCGCGCAGCCGCGCCTTGCAGGCATCGGTCTCGATGGCGGCGAAGAAGCGCTGGCGATCGAGGCCGGCGCGCTCAGCGACCTCGGCCAGCACCTCCTCGCGCGCGATGTCGAGATCGTCGCCCCAGTATGCCTCGAAGGCGGCGGCGGCGTAGGGCACGAGCTTGCCCTCGTCGAGCGCCATGAACGCGCCGCGCATGCATTTGACGCTGTTCACCGGAAAGACCGTGGGCGGAAAGACGATGCTGAGCCCGTAGAGCCGCGCCCAATCGCCGAGGTCCTTCAGCATGTAAGCCTGCTTCCGCGGGTTGGGCTTGGCGCGACTGTCATAGACCGTCTGGTTGACGGCGTTGAACACGCCGCCGACCAGGATGGGCTTCCAGGCGATCTCCACGCCGAGCTCGGCCGCCAGCGGCTGCACGGCGTGGAAGGCCAAGTAGGTCCAGGGGCTTGAGCAGTCGAAGTAGAAGTCGAGCAGGCGCGCCATTTCGTCTCTCCGCCGTCGTTCGCCTTGTCGTTGCCATAACCCACGCGTATCTTGCAAATCCATGACGGTAACGGCTGAGAAGCCCAAAAAGATTGCTGCCAAGAAGATAGCGATCGTCGTGCATCAGGAGCATTCGCGGCCCGGTCGGGTCGGCGCCCTCCTCGAAAAGCGCGGTTACGAGCTCCATCGCCTGTGCCCCAATCTCGGCTGCAACCTGCCCGACGACATGTCGGACTATGCCGGCGTGGTGATCTTCGGCGGCCCGATGTCGGCCAACGATTGCGGCAGCCTGGCCGGCATCAAGTGCGAGCTCGACTGGATTCCCAAGGTCGTCGAGGCGGGCGTTCCCTTCCTCGGCCTGTGCCTGGGCGCGCAGCTGCTGACCCGCGCCGCCGGCGGCCGGGTCGGTCCCCATCCCGACGGCAAGGTCGAGGTGGGCTATGTCGACATCGAGCCGACGGCCGCCGGCCGCGACTGGTTCAAGGCGCCGATGAAGGTCTATCAGTGGCATCGCGAGGGCATGCGGATCCCCGACTGCTGCGAGCTGCTGGCGACCAACGACACCTATCCCGTCCAGGCCTTCCGGCACGGCAAGAACGCCTTCGGCTTCCAGTTCCATCCCGAGGTCACGCTGGAGATGAAACAGATCTGGACGATGAAGGCCGCCGAGCGCCTGAAGCATCCCGGCGCCCAGCAACGCGGCGTGCACCTCTCGATGCATCCTTTCTACGATCCGCCGCTCGACCGCTGGATCAACGGCTTCCTCGACCGCTGGCTGGCGGCCGACACACGCGTTGCTTCGGCGCCGGTGAAGACTCGCGAAGCAGAACCTCTGGAATTCGCCGCCGCCGCCAGCTAGGGCCGCGATGGCTCGGCGCATCGCGATAGGCTAGGGTCGCCCGCGAAGCCGGGGGAGGCGCAGACAATGTCGGGTGCTCTGATTTTCGTCATAGCGCTGGTCGCGGTGGCGCTGGTGCTGGTGTTCGCGGGCGTCAAGACGGTATCGCAGGGCACCAACTGGACGATCGAGCGCTTCGGCCGCTACACGCGCACCCTGACGCCCGGCCTGCATCTCATCGTGCCGTTCGTCGACACGGTCGGCCGCAAGATGAACATGCAGGAGACCGTGCTCGACATTCCCGGGCAGAAGGTCATCACCAAGGACAACGCCACGGTGCAGGTCGACGCCGTCGCCTTCTACCAGGTGATCGACGCGGCGCGCGCCGCCTACGAGGTGCAGAACCTCCATCTCGCCATGATCAACCTGGCGCTCACCAACATCCGCAGCGTCATGGGCAACATGGCGCTCGACGAGGCGCTGTCCAAGCGCAACGAGATCAACAACACGCTGCTCGCCGTGATCGACCAGGCGACCGGCCCGTGGGGCGTCAAGGTGCTGCGCATCGAGGTCAAGGACATCGCCCCGCCCGAGGACATCGTGGTGGCGATGGGCCGGCAGATGAAGGCCGAGCGCGAGAAGCGCGCCACCATCCTGGAGGCCGAGGGCGTGCCGCGAATCGAGCATCCAGCGCGCCGAGGGCGAGAAGCAGTCGGCGATCCTCACCGCCGAGGGCCGCCGCGAGGCCGCCTTCCGCGACGCCGAGGCGCGCGAGCGGCTGGCCCAGGCCGAGGCCAAGGCGACGTTGGTGGTGGCCGAGGCGATCGCCGGCAACGGCGTGCAGGCCACCAACTACTTCCTCGGCACCAAGTATGTCGAAGCGCTGTCGAAGATGGGCTCGAGCCCCAATTCCAAGGTCTTCTTCCTGCCGGTCGAGGCGGCCGGCATCATGGCCTCGATCGCCGGCATCGGCGAGCTCGCCAAGGAGGCGCAGGCGCGCGGCGCGGCGGCCGAGGCGGTGCGGCCGCGCGGCTCGGTTCCCAGCACCGGCTGACCGCATGAGCTTCACGATCATCTTCTGGTACTGGTGGGCGCTCGCCGCGGTGCTGCTCGTGTTCGAGATGCTGCTGCCCGGCGTGGTCTTCATGTTCGTCAGCATCGGCGCGCTGGCATCCGGCGCCGTCCTGCTGGTCGTGTCGGATCTGTCGCTCGAACTGCAGCTCTTCGTGTTCGCGATCGTGTCGGTCGCTTCCGCGGTCCTGCTGCGCCCGACCCTGAAGCGCCTGCAGCAGGGCCGGCCCGCCGACGCCAACCTCAACGCCCGGGGCGACAGCCTGGTCGGCCGGACGATCGTGCTCGACACGCCGATCCTGGGCGGCCAGGGCCGGGTCAAGCTGGGCGATGGCAGCTGGACCATCACCGGTCCCGACATGGCGGCCGGCAGCCGGGTGCGCGTGGCCGCCTGCAGCGGCAACGAGCTCAGGGTCGAGCCGGCGCCTTAGTCATTGCCGGCATTCCTTCCGCCGCCGAAAGGCCGCGCCGAGGAGGCGCTGCCTTTGGACTTGGCATCTCCGCTGCGTCAAGGGTTCTTGCCGGTGAGCGCAGGCAGACTGATTTGCCAAGTCTTCCCGACCAAACCGCGGCAAGCGTGGGCGATGTTGAGCGCCGCATTTCGAACGAAGGGTCGCAAGCCCACGTTCAGCGTCCCGGCCCGCAGATCGTCTTCGTGATGCACCAAAAGCGTCCGGAACTCGACCATTCGGGTTTCAACTTCTTCGTTTTCGACGATTGCCAGTGAACCCCAGTAGAGCTGCTCGAAGCGTATGCGGGCCTGTCGCCACACGTCCTCGATCTTGTCCGATGGCCCGAGCGTCCCCTTTTCAGGAATCGGCTGCACCGAAGCAAGCGTTGCGGCAGCGTCGGAAGCTTCCTTGCAAAAGAGTCAGCTGCAAGTCATTGAATGGCTTCCTCAGGTCGCGGTTTGCCGTGTCGTAATAGGTAAACGCCGCCCACAACCCCAGTAAGATTGCGCCGAGAGTCGTCGCGAGTTTGGTAAGTCTGTCGAAGGTCATGTTCCCCCTCCGCTCGCCTGAGTCGTGCCGATCGCTGAAACTATAGTTGAATTATCCACGGCGGAGTCACGGCAAACACGTTGGGAACGGCATGGACTGCAATGCCGCGCTCCCGGCAACCATCGATGGCCGCTACGGCTTGGCGATCCAGCTCTTGATACGGTCGACGGTCGCCTGCTCGATGCCGTTGTAGCCGTGGTGGGCGAGGGCCTCGCAATCGTTGCCGGTCGATATGCCGCCGCTCATCTCGATCAGCTCGGTGCCGTATTTCCGATGCGACGCGGCGCCGGCGGAGGGGCTGGTCACGCGGCAGGCGTCCTGGGTGTGAAGGACGATGAGCTGCCGGCTCCTGAGGCCGCGCGGGTCGAAATCGGCGATGGCGCTCATCGACGAGCTATGGACGAACCCCGCGACCCATCCGTCGATCGACTTGGCGAGCGCCATCGTGGCCTCGGTGCTGCGGCTGGTGCCGATGATGTAGATCGCGATCTGGCCGTAGCGCGCCTGGAGGTCGCGGATGATCGCCAGCATGCGATCGGGCGTCGAGGTGGCGTCGGTCGAGACGGCGACGAAGCGGCCGTCGGCAAACAGCTCGCGCGAGCGAATCAGGAAGTTGCCGCCGCCGGAGAAGACCAGCTTGCCGTCCACCATGCGCGGGGTAACGCGCCCGGGACCGCCCGGCATCAGGATCACGGCATAGGCGGGCGTGCCCGGCTTGCTCGTCAGGATGTAGGGAATGGTCTCGCCGCCGGTCGTGCGCGCCGAGGTCACGAGCTCGTCGCTCGCCAGCGCCGGTCCCGCCGCGCAGACCAGCAGAAGCAGAACCGTGCCAAGCAGGCTGCGCATCTTCACCCTCCGATCACCTTCTTGTCCATCATGCAGTGGATGCCCTTGTTGCCGTCGACGGTCTGCGTGACGTGCAGGTCGCCCTGCAGGCTGCACAGCATGTAGGCGTCGGCGGCCGAGAGGCCGGTCTTGGCGGTGATCAGGCGGATCATGTCGCGCAGCGCTTCCTTGGCGGCGTCGTCGAGGTCGGGATCGAAGCCGTGCGTGATCCAGTGCGTGGCGGTCTCGGCGCGCGGGTTGTTGAGCTTCATGTCCTTGCGCACGGTGAAGCGGAAGGTGCCGGAGAGCGACGTCTCGAGCGCCGTCAGGTTGACCTCGCCGTCGCCCTGCACGCCATGGCCGTCGCCGGTCGAGAACAGGCCGCCCTCGGCGAACACCGGCAGGTAGACCGTGGTGCCGACATTGAAGTGCTTGTTGTCGATGTTGCCGCCGAAGGCGCGCGGCTCGATCGAGCTGCACTGGCCCCATTCCGGCGGCGGCGCCACGCCCATGATGCCGAAGAACGGTTTGAGGTCGATCTCGAGGCCCCACGGCATGGTGGCGACGCCGCGGTTGGAATCGATCGGGATGTGGGTCAGGCGATAGAACGGGAAGTCCTCGGGCAGGGTGCCGGCGAGCGGCCGCTGGGCGTTCCAGCCCCAGTTGGTGCGGAACTTGATGTCGAGCACCTCGACCGCCAGCGCATCGCCGCGCTCGGCGCCCTCGACATAGACCGGACCGGTCAGGATATGACGGCCGAGATGGGGCTTCAGCGTGCCCAGGATCTCGCGATGCTCGGGCAGCACATTGAACGGCTCGCCGGGCAGGATCTCGGCCGAGCCCGAAACGCAATGGATGGTGGCGATGTCGCCCGACTTGATGCGCAGCGAAGGCTTCAGCTGGCTGTCGAAATAGCCCCAGTGACAGGTCTCGGGCGAGGAATGAAGTTCGTGCGTGGCCATGGCGGTCCCCCTTGTTACCCCCGGTTGAAGCACATCCCGTGCCCCCAAATCCATCGGCGATGCTATAGGCGATGCATGAACTACCGTCACGGCTATCACGCCGGCGGCTTCACCGACGTCCTGAAGCACACGGCGCTCTGCGAACTGCTGCGCCTGCTGACGGCCAAGGACAAGAAGCTGTTCGTGCTCGACACCCACGCCGGCGCCGGCGGCTACGCGCTGGGCGAGGGGCCGGCGCGGCGCACCGGCGAGGCCGAGGCCGGCATCGGCCGCCTGGTCGCCGCTCCGCGCGCCGGCATGCCAACCGCCGTCGCGCGCTATCTGGCGGCCGTCACGGCTTACGACCGCAAGTTCGGTCCCGCCGGCGGGGCGCTCAGCCACTATCCGGGCTCACCGCGGCTGGTCCGGTCGGCGCTGCGGCCGGGTGATCGTTTCGTCGCCTGCGAGCTTCATCCGGCCGAAGCGCTGGCGCTCAAGCGCGAGTTCGCGGGCGACCGTGCGGTCGAGGTGCGCCAGGCCGACGGTTACAAGGTCCTGAAGGCAATGTTGCCGCCGCCTGAGCGCCGCGGCCTGGTGCTGATCGATCCGCCCTTCGAGACAGCGGACGAGTTCGAGCGCCTGCTGCGCGCGCTGCGCCACGGCGTGCGGCGCTTCGCGACCGGCTGCTACGCGCTCTGGTATCCGATCAAGGACGAGGCCGCCGCCGCCTTCGCCGACGAACTGGCAGCCTTCAAGCCGCTCATCCTGGAATTGCGCCTGGCGGCGGTCGAGCCGGGCAAGCTCGCCGCCTGTGCGCTCGCCGTCATCAATCCGCCGTGGCGTTTCGAGGAAGCGATGCGGGAAGCGCTGCCCTGGATCGCCGGGCGCCTCGGCGACGGTGTCACGGCCGCGATTTCCGGACCGCCAGCCAGCGCGCCGGCTCCGGCATCATGAGCGTGATGGCGAAGGACACCAGGCAAAGCGCGGCGCCGGCCAGCATGACGCCGGTGTAGGAGCCGAAGAGGTCGAAGGCATAGCCTGCGACCGGGGCACCGAGCAGGGCGCCGAAGGCCACGCCGCTGTAGAGCGCGCCGATGATTGAGCCCAACGCGCGGCCGCCGAAAAAATCGGCGGCAAGCGACGGCGCGATGGCGACGAAGCCGCCGTAGAAGGCGCCGAACACCAGGGCGAAGACGATGAGCGCGGGCGCGCTGGTCGATTGCGACCACATCACCAGCATGGCGCCGGCGCCGACATACATCAGCGCGAAGGAAAGCCTGCGGCCGATCCAGGCGGTGATGCTGGCGAACAGGAAGCGGCCCACGGTGCTGCCGACGCCCAGCAGGACGATCAGCAGCACGCCGAAGCCCTCGCCCAGGCCGACATCGCGCGCATAGGGGGCGAGATGCACGAACGGCACGAAGAGGCCGAACGACATCAGGAGCGCGCCGACATAGATCGCCCAGAACGGGCCGGAGCGCATCGCCTGGCCCAGGCCGAGCCCGGCGGGCATGGCACTCACGCCGCTGGGATGCGGTGGATCGCCGTCGGGGGTGAGGCCGTAGCGCTCGGGCGCCGAGCGCACCAGCGCGCCGGCCGCGAGCGCGCCCACCACCGTCAGGCCGGCCAGCACGAGATAGGTCTGCCGCCAGCCCAGGCCCGCGATCAAGGCGTGAGCGAGCGGCGCGCCCACCAGCGTGCCCACGCCGATGCCCGCGATGGCAAGGCCGCTCGCCGTGCCGCGGCGGCGCACGAACCAGCGCTGCACCGCCGCGATGCTGGGCACGTAGGAGAGACCGACGCCTACGCCGACGCCCAGGCCATAGCCGAGATAAACCTGCCACAGGCTCCTCGCCTGCGCGGCGGCGACGAGGCCGATGGCGACCAGCAGCAGGCCGCCGATCACCACCGGGCGCGGGCCGATGCGGTCGGCGATCAGGCCGGCCGGAAAGCCGAGCTGGAAGTAGAGGAAGGCCGAGATCGAGAAGACCAGCGCCGTCTCGCCGCGGCGGGCGCCGAACTCGCCCTCCAGCGCGCCGAAGAACGCCGCGAAGGAATAGGCGACGGCAAAGCCCGTCATCATGCACAGGAAGGCGCCGGCCACGACCCACCAGCCGGGAAAGATCCGATTCTGTTTCATTTCGATCATGAGGGGAAATTAGGGTGCGATGGCCGCGCCGGCCACGTCCAATAGTTCGGTCAAACCCGAACCATTCGAGATCCTGATCCGGAAGTTCGGTCTGACTTTGCACTTGGCGCGTGAGTCGCCACCCATTGCCATCCCGAGCGCGGCGAGGGGCCTTTGACCAGAGTCCGCGGTATAGGTCCCTCGCTGCGCTCGGGATGACAGCAGGTTCGAACGACGCGGAGTATCCAATTGATCCGACGAACTTCCGAATCAGGACGCCGGACTTCTAGCTTTTCTTGCCGTTCTTCTTGTCCTTCTTGCCGTCGTCCGGCGTCCAGCCCCACAGCTTGAACGCCGCTTCGGCGATCGCGGGATCGAGCTTCTGCTCGGTGAGCTCGACGCCCTTGCCGACTTCCTCGGCGACGATCGTGAGGCCGCTGAGCCGCGCCTGCATTTTGTCATCGGACGCGATGACGTGCCACGGCGCATAGTCGGTGTCGGTACGCTCGAGCATGTCGTCGTAGGCTTCGAGATATTCCTTGCGCTTGGCGATGTTGCGGAAATCCTCCAGCCCGATCTTGTAGTGCTTGTGGGGCTTGCTCAACCGATCGATCATGCGCCGCTTCTGCTCCTCGGCGCTCACGTGAACGAGGAGCTTGACGATGCGCACGCCGTCGTCGGCCAGTTCGTGCTCGAACTCGTTGATCTCGTGATAGGCCCGCTTCCAGGCCGCGACGCTGCACAGGCCCTCGATGCGCTCGACCAGCACACGGCCGTACCAGGTGCGGTCGAAGATCGCCCAGTTGCCCGGGGCCGGCAGCCGTTGCCAGAAGCGCCATAGGTAATGACGGCCCTGTTCCTCGGCCGTCGGTGCGCCGATGCGCCAGACATGCGCGGATTTGGGCTCGAGACCGGCGATGAGCCGCTCGATGAGGCCGCCCTTGCCGGCGGCATCCCAGCCATCGAGGCCGATGATGACCCGCCCGCCCGTGCGCAGATGATGGATCTGCAGGTCGAGCAGACGGTGCTGCAGTTGTGCCAGCTCGTGCTCGTAGGTCTTCTCGTCGATCGGACCGTCGATCATCTCGATCTTGTCCAGGATCGGCCACTTGCCCATTGCTTCCTCCGCTGCCGGATCGTGCCAGCGCCGGCGGGGCGAGGCAACGAGTCTGGGACATTGACAGCGCGAACGGTCGCGACGACTAATCTCGCCAATGGCCGACGCCGAACCAACCATTCGCTACACGACGAACGCGGGAAAGTCCGTCGTCGAGGTCGGCGGCGTATGGACAGTATTCAGCCTGCGCGGCTTCCGCGCAGAGGGCCGACAAGGCGCGGCAGGCCGCAGGCAGGCGCCAAAGAGCCGCGCGCTGTCGATGCCAGCGCCGTGAAGCAGCTCGACACGGCGGGTGCGCTGGAGATCCTGGAACTCGCCGGCGGCAGCGCGGACTCCGATATCAAGACGGCCAACAAGGCTCACGCCGACATTTTCGAAGTCGTGAAGAAGAACATGGGCGAGACGCCGCCCGAGCTGCACGTCAACTGGTTTGCCCACTGGCTCGAGGAAGTCGGGCGCAACACGGTCAATCTCTATCATCAGGGCATCAATCTCTGCGAATTCTTCGGCGAGATCCTGTTTGTCTTCGTCGAGGCCTGCGTCGAGCCGCGCCGCTTCCGCATCAGCGCCGTGGTGCGCCAGATGTACGAGGTCTGGGTCCGGGCGCTGGTGATCGTGGGCGTGCTGTGCTTCCTGATCGGCGTCGTGATCGCCTACCAGGGCGTCCAGCAGCTCAAGCAGTTCGGCGCCGAGACCTTCACCGTCGAAGCCGTCGGCATCGGAATGTTCCGGGAACTGGGCGTCCTGCTCACCGCCATCATCGTGGCGGGGCGCTCTGGCAGCGCCTTCACGGCGCAGATCGGCACCATGCAGGTCAACCTGGAAGTCGATGCCATGCGCACGATGGGGCTCAATCCCGTCGAATGGCTGGTCCTGCCGCGCATCGTGGCCCTGGTGATCTCGATGCCGCTGTTGGCATTCTGGGGCGACATGACGGGCCTGCTGGGCGGCGCCGTCGCCTGCACCTTTTACCTGGATTTCACTTTCGTGCAGTTCTTCGAGCGGCTGCGCGACACGGTGGGGCCGTGGCACTTCTATACCGGCATGATCAAGGCGCCGGTGTTCGGTGCGGTGATCGCCACCATCGGCTGCTTCGAGGGGCTTCAGGTCCACGGCAGCGCCGAAAGCGTCGGCCAGCTCACGACGCGCTCGGTCGTGGAATCGATCTTCTGCGTCATCGTCCTCGATGCGGTGTTCTCGATCATCTTTCTGCTGGCGAACGTCTGATGGCAGAAGGCGAAAGGACGCAAGGCGCAGAGCCCGCAGCTCCAAAGGCGGAAGCCGCAAAGCCGAAAGGTGCCAAGCCGGAAGGCGGCCAACTGGTCGACCACAGGGACGGTCGCGACGTCGTGCTCAAGCTGCGCGGCGTGCGCACGCAGTTCGGCGACAACATCGTCCACGATAACCTCGATTTCGACGTATTTCGCGGCGAAATTATAGCGCTTGTGGGTGGATCGGGATCCGGCAAATCCGTGCTGCTGCGCACCATCATCGGCCTCAACGATGCGACCAAGGGGACCATCGAAATCCTCGGCAAGGACATCAGCAAGCTGCACGGCAAGGCCGAGCGCGACATTCAGGGTCGCACCGGCGTGCAGTTCCAGGACGGCGCCTTGTTCTCCTCGCTGTCGGTGTCGGACAACATCATCATACCGATCCGTGAGCATGCCGGCCTGGACGAGCAGACCATGCGCGACATCGCCGCCCTCAAGATCGCCCTGGTCGGCCTGCCCCCGGACACCGGCGACAAGAAGCCTTCCGAGCTTTCCGGCGGCATGCGCAAGCGCGCCAGCCTGGCGCGGGCGCTCGCCCTCGACCCAGAGTTGCTGTTCCTCGACGAGCCGACGGCCGGCCTCGACCCGATCGGCGCGGCCCACTACGACGAGCTAGTCAAGGGGCTGAACAAAAGCCTTGGCGTCACCATTCTCATGGTGACGCATGACTTGGACAGCCTTTATGCGGCTTGTGACCGGATTGCCGTGCTGCTCGACAAGCACGTCGTGGTAGGTACCATGGAAGAGATGCTGAAATACGATCATCCCTGGGTCCGGGAATATTTCCACGGGCCGCGTGGGCGGGCAGCAGCCCACAAGGAGTAGAAGCAGCCTCCGATGGAAAGAAAATCGCCTTATGTGCTGGTCGGCGCGGCGATGATCGTGTTCATCGCGGCCGTCGCCGGATTCGTCATCTGGAAGCTGCGTGCCGGCGACCGCACGTCCTATGCCTACTATGTCATCCTGTTCTCGGGTGACGTGCAGGGCCTGACCAACGATTCGCCGGTGTTCTACCGCGGCCTGCGGGTCGGCCGCGTGCACAGCATCCAGCTCACCGCGCGCACCGATACGCAGCGCTCGACGGGGCGCGAGCGCCTGACCGAGAAGATCGAGGTGACCGTCGCCGTCGACTGGAACATCGACATCCGCGAGCGCTCCTACGCCGTCTTCGAGAAGCCGTTCATCGCCGGCGCGCCGTTCATCCAGATCGTCGGGCGGCTTGACGTCGATCAGGTCAAACCCAAGAGAAAGCTCGGCCAGAACTCCCTATCCGGAGATCCGCGAAGGGGCGTCCTTCCTGCAGGCAACGTCGACCTCGGCCCAGGAGTTGCTGACCAAGGCGGGAGTGACGGTCGACCGGTTGAACGAGCTTCTGAGCCCCGACAATATCGGCGCGGTGAGCGACACGCTGCGCAACCTCGCGACCACGACCACGGGGCTTGCCAAGCAGGATGCCTCGATTCAGGCCACGCTCGCCGACCTGCCGGGCGCCGTCGCCGAGTTCCGCAAGACCTTCGACAAGCTGAACGGCGTGGCCGACACGCTCAACCTGATCGCCATGGAGGTCGGGCCCCAGGACGAGGCGACGCGCAAGGCGCTGGCCGGCAAGGATGCGGGCGAGCTGCGCAAGACGCTGGCCGAGGCCCGCAAGGCATTCGCCAACATCGACGGCGCGGCCAACCAGCTCGGCAAGCTGGTTGCCGACAACAAGGCGCCGATCAAGCAGTTCACCGAGGCGGGGCTCACCGAGCTCTCGCTCACCATTCGCGAGCTGCGTCAGCTCACGGCCAACCTGAACGTCATCGCCACCCGGCTCGAGCGCGACCCGGCCGGCTTCGTCTTCAGCGGCAAGCAGGGATATACGCCCAAATGATCGTCCGCATGGCCGTCTCGGTGGCGGCGGCCACGTTGCTTGCGGGCTGCCAGTTGCTCAGCGCCGTGAGCGATCCGATCGATCTCTATACGGTGACGCCCAAGAGCACGTTCGACCCCGACCTGCCCGCGGTCTATTGGCAGCTCGCCGTCGAAGCGCCGGTGGCCGCGGCCAACCTCAGCACCGGGCGCATCGCCATCGCGCTCACGCCCACGTCGACCGACTACTACGCCAATGCGGCGTGGACCGATCGGGCGCCGCTGATGGTGCAGACGCGGATCGTCAATTCGTTCGAGAACACGCGCAAGATCGTCGCGGTGTCCCGCGAATCGATCGAGCTTCGCGCCAATTACGTGCTGCAGCCCGACCTGCGCAACTTCGAGGCGCTCTACTACTACGGCAAGCCGCCCATCGTGCGGGTGCGCATCATCGCCAAGCTGGTGCGCCTGCCCGACCGGCAGATCATCGGCGTCGGGTCGTTCGAGCGCTGCGTGCGCGCGCGCGGCGACAAGATCCCGAAAGTCGTCGAGGCGTTCGACCAGGCGCTGGGCAGCGTCATCAAGCGGCTTGTATCGTGGACGCTGCGCACGCCGCCGCCGCGTCCGCCGAGCGAATCGCAGCCCCTGGATATCGGGCGCTATCGCGACCCCTCCAATGCCGTGATCGACACCGAGGGCTGCCCGGTCGGCAACGACACCTCGATGGTGCCCTCCACCGACGAGTAGGCTGGGGGCGCGCCACTCCAGTGGCGCGATCTTTTTTCGATCAGACAAAGACGCGCCACTAGAGTGGCGCGCCCCCAGCGATCAAGCCCTCTTCTCCACGATCGACCAGGCGAGATCGGCCATCGCCTTGGCGCGGTTGCCGTACTTGGTGGCGGTTTCCGACGAGGCGTTGCCGTCGAGGCCGCGCTTGTAGACGCCCTGCACGATGGCGGCGAGCCGGAACAGCGAGAAGGCGAGGTAGAAGTCCCAGGACGGGACCTCGGTGCGGCCTGTGCGCCGGGCATAGGCCGCGAGATACTCGGCCTCGCTGGGAATGCCGAATTCCTTGAGATCCATGCCGGCATAGCCGCCCGAGGCGCCGAAGCCCTCGCCGAAATGGTACATCATGCAGTTGTAGCCGAGGTCGGCCAGCGGATGGCCGAGCGTGCTGAGCTCCCAGTCGAGCACCGCGATGATGCGCGGCTCGGTCGGGTGGACGATGGCGTTGCCGAGCCTGTAGTCCCCGTGATTGATCCGAGTCTCGTCGCCCGGCGGGATGTTGGCCGGCAGCCATTGCTTAAGAGCCTCCATCGATTCGATGTGCTCGGTTCGTGCGAGATCGTACTGGCTCGACCAGCGGGCGAGCTGGCGCTGGATGTACTGGCCCTCGCGCCCGTAGTCGCCGAGACCGACGGCGCGGAAATCGACATTGTGGATGCGGGCGAGAACGTCGTTCATTGAATCGAAGATCCTGCCGCGATCGGCGGGCGAGATACCCGGCATCTTGGGATCGGCCAGGATGCGGCCCGGCAGGAACTCCATAATGTAGAAGGTCGTGCCGATCACCGAATCGTCACGGCACAGAGCATAGGGCTTGGGCACGGGAACGTCGGTGTGGTCGTACAAGGCCTTGATCACCCGGTACTCGCGGTCGACCTGGTGCGCCGACGGCAGAAGCTTTCCCGGTGGCTTCTTGCGCAGCACGAACATGCGGCCGCCGGCGTCAGCAACATGAAAGGTCGGGTTGCTCTGCCCGCCCTCGAACTGCAGCACGCGGATCGGGCCGCGATATCCTTCGACGTTGGCCTTCATGTAGTCGGCCAGTCGCTCCTCGTCGAAGACGTGAGCGGGCCGAACGGGCGTTAGGTTCTCGGGCAATTCGGACATTGGCATGGCGTTGTTGTGTCGTTTACCGGACGTGCAGTTTTAGCCGTGTGTCGAGGGTATTTCGAGGGATGCGTGGGGAGGGACAGGCGTAGCAACTCTAAGACGGTACATCTGCCGTCGTAACATGATCAGAGGGAACGATGTCCATATTCCGCACTATTCCGTACGCAGTGCTGTCGGGCGGCTTGCTCGTCGGCGGCGGCGCGTATGCGCAATCGATGGGGACCATCGATCAGCGCCAGGATTACCAGCAGGACCGCATCGAGCACGGTATCCGCGACGGACAGATCACGCGGAGCGAGGCCTCTCGCCTCGAGCAGGGAGAGCGCTCGATCGATCGTGCCCAGGCCAACGCCCGGGCCGACGGTGTCGTGACGCCCCAGGAACGCGCCCGCATCGACCGCATGACCGATCGCGAGAGCCGCGAAATCTCCCAGCAGAGCCATGATCGCCAGCAGTCCTGGGATCGCGGCCAGAGCTGGGGCCACCCCGATGGCCGCAATGACGGCTGGCGCGACAACGGTGGACGCCAGGACGGCTGGGGCCGCCGCGATGCCGACGCTCGAAACGATGGCCGCAATGGCGGCTTCGACCGTCGCGATGGCGATCGTCATGACGACCATACCGCCTCGAACGGCCAGCCCGGTAACGGCACGCACAACTGGGGCAACGGCGGGCATCAGCCGCAGGCCGGCGGCACGACGCCGACGACTTCGGGTAGCGGCACCCAGGCGAGCAACGGCACGCACAGCTGGGGCAACGGCGGTTGGCAGCATCAGCCGCAGGCCGGCGGCACGACGCCGACCACCCCGGGCAGCGGCACGCAGGCGAGCAACGGCACGCACAACTGGGGCAACGGCGGTTGGCAGCACCAGACGCAGCCCGGCGGCACCACGCCGACCACACCTGTCAGCGGCACGCAGCCGACCAACGGGTCGCGCAGCTGGGGGCATCAGCCGCAGGCTGGTGGCACGACGCCGACCGCGCCCACTACTCCCACGCGCAGCTGGGGCACGCAGCAGGCGGCGGCGGCTCCGGCCGTGAACCGCGTCTCCGCTCCCTCGACGGGCGGACGCAGCTGGGGCGGCCACCGCTAGCCTGAACCCCGACGAAACGGAAACGGCGACCCGCACCGGGTCGCCGTTACCTATCATGCCGGTCAATTGACCTGGCGCTGCTTGTCGCCCCAGTAGGGCCTGCGCAGTTCACGCTTCAGGATCTTGCCTGTCGGATTGCGCGGCAGCGTCTCGATGAAGTCGACCGACTTCGGCAGCTTGTAGCCGGCGATCCGTTCGCGCGCCCAGTCGAGCAATTCGCCAGCCGTGATCTCGATATCCGCCGCCTTCACGATGATGGCCTGACCGCCTCGGCCCAGCGTTCGTCGGGCACGCCGATCACGGCGACATCGGCCACGGCGGGATGGCCGAACAGCGCGCTCTCGACCTCGGCCGGATAGATGTTCTCGCCGCCGGACACGATCAGGTCCTTCACCCGGTCGTAGATGTAGAGGTAGCCCTCGTCGTCGAGGTAGCCCGCGTCGCCGGTCAGGAACCAGTCGCCCTGGATTGCGCGCCGGGTGGCCTCGGGCAGCCGCCAATAGCCATGCATGATCTGCGGCGAGCGCACGGCGATCTCGCCGACCCCGCCGGTCGGCATGTCCCTTCCGTCATCACCGACGATGCGCAGTTCGACACCGTTCTGCGCGTAGCCGCACGACAACAGCTTTCTGCCGTCGCTCGGGTCGTGGTCGGCGGGCGGCAGCAGGGTGATGGCGCCCGTCGTCTCGGTGAGGCCGTAGACCTGCTGGAAGCCGCAGGGAAAAATGGCCATGGCCTGCTTCAGCAGCTCCGCCGGAATCGGCGCGGCGCCATAGACGATCAGGCGCGGGCTCGACAGGTCGGTCTCGCGGATCTGCGGCGCCTGCACCAGGAACAGGATCATGGCAGGGACCAGCAGCATGACCTGCAGCCGTTCGCGCTGGATGATCTGCAGGATCTCGGCCGGGACGAATTCGCGCACGACATGGTTGGTGGCGCCGGCGAACAGGCCGGCGATGCCCCAGCCGGCGCCACCGATATGGAACATCGGCAGGCAGACGAGGTTGGGCACGCCGGGCGCCAGCAGCCAGGTCCTGGTCCACAGCGGAAACATCCAGGCGAAGTTGGCGTTGGTGAGCTCGGCCCCTTTGGGCAGACCGGTGGTGCCGCTGGTGTAGAACTGGACCGCGGTGTCGCCCGAGCGGACCGGCAGCTGCGGATCGGTGGCGGACTGCCGCTCGCACCACCCGGCGAAGGACGTCCACACGCCGTGACGACCGCCAAAGGCCACGATCTTGCGCACGGTCTTAAGCTCGCTCCGGATCTTCTCGATCACGGGAAAGTACTCCTCGCCCACGAACAGGATTTCGGCCTGGGCATCGTTCAGGATGTGCAGCACTTCCAACGGGGCGAGGCGCCAATTGACCGAGACCATGACGGCGTTGGCCTTGGCCGTGCCGAACAGCAGCTCGAAAAAGATCTCGCTGCTCTTGTCGAGGTGGGCCACGCGCGCTTGCAGCGCGATGCCCTCGGCGATCAGGCCGTTGGCCACCTGGTTCGAGGCGCGGTCGAGCATTGCATAGGTCGTGGTGTGACCGGCATGGACGATGGCGGCGGCGTCCGGACGCTGCGACGCATGTTGACGCACGATGTCGGCCAGGCCCGCCATCTCGATACCCATCGAACGCTTCCTCTTGCGATGTTGACCGGCCAAAGCGGCGCCAGGCGGCGGCATCCTTCGGCGGTTTTGAAGTGATTTCAAGGGTTCGATGGCCTAGTGTCTGCCCGCGAACGTGGGCGGGTCTTCAGGGGTATCATGAGCAAGCGGATATTGGTCACCGGTGGCGCAGGCTTCCTGGGCTCGCACCTGTGCGAGCGTCTTCTGGCGGGCGGCAACGACGTGCTTTGCGTCGACAACTACTTCACCGGCAGCAAGCGGAACCTGGTGAACTGCCTGGACAACCCGCGCTTCGAGCTGATGCGCCACGATGTGACGTTCCCGCTCTATGTCGAGGTCGACGAGATCTACAACCTCGCCTGTCCGGCCTCGCCGATCCACTACCAGCACGATCCCGTGCAGACGACCAAGACCAGCGTGCACGGCGCCATCAACATGCTGGGCCTGGCCAAGCGCACGCGCGCCAAGATCTTCCAGGCCTCGACCAGCGAGGTCTACGGCGATCCGACGGTCCATCCGCAGGTCGAGGGCTATCGCGGCAACGTCAATCCGCTGGGCCCGCGCGCCTGCTACGACGAGGGCAAGCGCTGCGCCGAGACGCTGTTCTTCGACTACTGGCGCCAGCACAAGCTGCGCATCAAGGTGGCACGCATCTTCAACACCTACGGCCCACGCATGCATCCCAACGACGGCCGCGTGGTGTCGAACTTCATCGTCCAGGCGCTCAAGGGCGAGGACATCACGATCTACGGCGACGGCATGCAGACCCGCGCCTTCTGCTATGTCGACGACCTGATCGCGGGCTGGCTGCGCCTGATGGACCATACGCCGGACGATTTCACCGGCCCGGTCAATCTCGGCAATCCGGTCGAGATGCCGATCCGGCACCTCGCCGAGAAGGGTCCTGAAGCTGGTGAACGGCAAGTCGAAGCTCGTTCAGGCCCGGCCGCTGCCGGTCGACGATCCCCTGCAGCGCTGCCCCGACATCACGCTGGCGCGCGACAAGCTCCAGTGGGAGCCGAAGGTGGCGCTCGACGAGGGCCTCGCCAAGACCATCGCCTATTTCGACGGCCTGTTGCGCAGCAACGAGACGGTTAGCCGCGTCGGGCGTTAGAGGCATTTCCTAGCTTTGCTGGGAGGTGGCCCGAAGGGCCGGAGGGGTCATGAGCAACAGTCGCGGTGCTCATGACCCCTCCGTCGCCGTAAGACGGCGACACCTCCCCTTCGCGGAGTCCGCAAAGGGGAGGAGAAAAGCTACTGCGCCGCCACGGCGCGCGGCAGGGCGTTGACGACGGAGGCCTTGCCCGAGGTCATCTCGTCGTGGATCCACTTGTAGGTCTTCTCCATGCCGTCCTCGAGACGGATGGAGGGCGCCCAACCCATCAGCTTCTTGATCAGCGTGTTGTCGCTGTTGCGGCCGCGCACGCCCTTGGGCGCGTCGAGCTTGTAGGAGCGCTTGAGCTTCACGCCGGCGATCTTCTCGACGATGTCGACCAGTCGGTTGATGCTGACCAGCTCGTCGCTGCCGATGTTCAGCGGCTCCGTGATGTCGCTCTGCGCCAGGCGGATCGTGCCGTCGGTGCAGTCGTCGATATACATGAACGAACGGGTCTGCTCGCCGTCGCCCCAGATCTCGATCTCGTGCTTGCCCGCGAGCTTGGCGGCGATCACCTTTCGGCAGATCGCGGCCGGCGCCTTCTCGCGGCCGCCGTCATAGGTGCCCTCGGGGCCGTAGACGTTGTGGTAGCGGGCCACGCGGGTGGCGATGCCGTAGTCTTCACGATAGTGGCGGGCCATCCGCTCGCTGAACAGCTTCTCCCAGCCGTAGCCGTCCTCCGGCATCGCCGGATAGGCGTCCTCTTCCTTGAGCGCGGTGACGTCGGCGCGGGTCTGCTTGTCGCCGTTGTAGACGCAGGCCGACGACGAATAGAAGAAGCGTTCGGTGCCGGCTTCCTTGGCGGCCACCAGCATGTGGGTGCTGACCAGCACCGACAGCATGCACTCGGCCTTGTGGGTCTCGATGAAGCCCATGCCGCCCATGTCGGCGGCGAGATTGTAGATCATGGCCGCGCCCTTGGCGGCGGCGCGGCAGGGCTCGAGCAGGGCGAGGTCGCCCACCTGGTTCTCGACGCCCGGGGTCTTCTGGTACCACTCGCCGAGCGGCTTCACGTCGACCGCGCGGATCCTGGTGTGGCCGCGCTGCTGCAGCACGCGCACCAGGTGACCGCCGATGAAGCCACCGGCGCCGGTGACGACCACGAGATCATTCTTGGACATTTGGCTGGGGCCTTTCGAACGAAGAGAGGGCTTTTATCAGACTTTTCAAAGACTTGCGACGTTGGGCCGAGTGCCCCGCCAGCGGCCGGCCACCGAACCGGCGGTAGTCCCGCAGGGCTGCTCGTTTGCTTGAGCCGCGCTCCGCCGTCAAGCCACCGTGTGACGCGGGGTTACTGTGAAAAGCCCTGCGAAAACAGATGGTTCGGCCCAAAGAACTCTCTTATACCGGCCGCCCGAGCCCCTTATTCGTCACCAAGGCATCGTGCTGGCCGATATCACCCCCGTCATCCTGACCTACAACGAAGCGGCAAATATCGGCCGGTCGCTAGAGAGACTGACTTGGGCAGGGCAGGTCGTGATCGTCGACAGCGGATCGACCGATGAGACGCTGGCGATCGCGGGACGCTTCCCCAATGTCCGCACCGTCCATCGGCCGTTCGATACCCATGCCCGGCAATGGCGCTTCGCCGTCGAGGAAACCGGCATCAGCAGCGACTGGCTGCTGCGGCTCGATGCGGACTACCTGGTCGAGCCGGCCCTGCGCGACGAATTGGCCGCGCTGGCGCCCCCGGCGGCGACGGCGGCCTACGAGATCGCTTTCATCTATTGCATCGACGGCCGGCCACTGCGGGCCTCGCTCTATCCTGCGCTGCCGGTCCTGTTCCGCCGCGGCCGCGGGCGCTTCGAGCAGGATGGCCACACCGAGAAGCTGCGCATCGACGGGCTTGTCGAACGCATCGCCAACCGCCTGCTGCACGACGATCGCAAGAGCTTGGAGCGCTGGCTGCAGTCGCAATCGCGCTACCAGGCCCAGGAGGCGGAGAAGCTCGCGACACGGCCGTGGTCGGAGCTGAGCTGGCCGGATCGCCTCAGGCGTACACGCGTCCTCGGGCCAATCGCCGTCGCGGTGCACTGCCTGTTTGTGAAGGGTTTGATATTCGACGGAACGGCCGGGTTTCTCTATACAGCCCAGCGCGTGACCGCCGATCTCATCCTTTCCATGCATCTGCTGCGCCGCGATCTCGACCGCCTCATGGCGGCCAAGGCGTCCTGATGGCTTACGTCCTCGGGCTGAACGCGTACCACGCCGACGCCGCCGCCTGCCTCGTCAAGGACGGCACCCTGGTCGCCGCCGTCGAGGAAGAGCGCTTCCGGCGCGTCAAGCACTGGGGCGGCTTTCCGAGCGAATCGATCCGTTATTGCCTGGCCGAAGCCGGTGTCTCGCTGGCCGACGTCGAGCATGTCGCGGTCAACAGCGACAATCGCGCCAACCGCTGGCGCAAGCTCGCCTATGTGCTCACCTCGGGCGTCGGTCCGGGTTATGTGCTGGATCGTCTGCGCCAGCGCGGCGATCGCGCCGATGTCGCCGGCAACCTCAAGCGGCACCTGCCGGAGCAGGAGTTCCGCGGCACCGTGCATGCCGTCGAACACCATCTTTGCCATCTGGCCTCGGCCTTCCTGGTGTCGCCCTACGACAAGGCCGTGGCGGTGTCGGTCGATGGCTTCGGCGATTTCTCCTCGGCCGCCTGGGGCCTGGGAGAAGGCGGCACCATCACCGTCGACGGCCGCGTCTACTTCCCGCATTCGCTCGGCGTGTTCTACGAGGCGATGACGCAGTTCATCGGCTTTCCGCATTACGGCGACGAGTACAAGGTGATGGGCCTCGCGCCATATGGCGAGCCGCGCTACGTCGAGGCGATGAAGCAGATCGTCAAACTGAAGAATGACGGCGCCTTCGCGCTCGACCTGCGCTACTTCCGGCACGCCGCGGGCGAAGGTGCGAACTACCAGGTGAAGGATGGCATTCCTTCCGGCGGCAAGCTGTGGAGCGATGCGCTCGCAGAATTGCTGGGGCCGGCGCGCGATCCGGCGGCAGCCGCTGGAAGATCGCGAGCGCGACATCGCCCGCTCGGCGCAGGTCACCTACGAGAACGCCTTCTTCAATCTCCTGCAGGCGGTGCATCAGCGCTACGGCGCCGACGCGGTCGTGCTGGCCGGCGGCTGCGCCTACAACTCGGTGGCCAACGGCAAGGTGCTCGAGCGCTCGCCGTTCAAGAAGCTCTACGTCCAGTCGGCGGGTGGCGATGCCGGCGGCGCGATCGGGGCGGCCTTCGCGACCTGGCACAGGCTGGGCGGCGCTGCGGCCAAGCGCCACTTCGTGATGGATCACGCCTATTGGGGGCCCTCGGCGACGCCCGACCAGATCGCCGCCGCGATCGATGCGCGGCGCGCCGACTTCGAGGCCGCGGGCTGCAGTATCGAGCGCATCGGTGACGAGGCGACACTTTGCCGGCGCACGGCGCAGGCGATCTCCGACGGCAAGGTGATCGGCTGGTTCCAGGGCCGCCTGGAATGGGGCCCGCGCGCGCTCGGCAACCGCTCGATCCTGGGCGACCCGCGCCGCGCCGACATGAAGGACATCCTCAACCTCAAGATCAAGCGCCGCGAGTCGTTCCGGCCGTTCGCGCCGTCGATCCTGCGCGATGCGGTGCCGGACTGGTTCGAGACCGACGACGACGTGCCGTTCATGATGCAGGTGTTCCAGATCCGCGAGGAGAAGCGCAAGGAGATCCCGGCGGTCACCCATGTCGATGGCACCGGCCGCCTGCAGACCGTTACCTGGGCGGGCAACCCGCGCTATGCACGCCTGATCGAAGCCTTCCGCGACATTACCGGCGTGCCGATCGTGCTCAACACCAGCTTCAACGAGAACGAGCCGGTCGTCTGCAAGCCCGAGGAGGCGATCGATTGTTTCCTGCGCACCAAGATGGATGTGCTCGTGCTGGGTGACACCTTCATCGAACGATGATCCCGTTCCGCGTCAGCGGCCCCGCTCACCCGGTCGATGTCGAGCCAGAGAAGCTGCTGTTCTGGATTATGCGTGAGAGTTCCTATCGCGGCATCCTGCGTCGCCAGCGCAGCGTGTCCTCGACCTGAACGGTAAGGTCGCGCGTGGGTGTCCATCCGAGTTCACGCTTGGCCTTGGAAATGTCGCCGACCAGCTTGGGCGAATCGCCGGGCCGCCGGGGCCCCATCGTGTGCGGCACGGCGCGGCCGGCGATCCGGGCGGTCTCGGCGATGACCTGCCGCACGCTGTAGCCTCTGCCACTGCCGAGGTTGAAGGCTTCTTGGATGCCGCCTTTTGTCGGGAGCCGCAACCAGTCAAGCGCACGGAGATGGGCATCCGCGAGATCACTCACATGCACGAAATCGCGGATGCACGAACCGTCAGGCGTTGGATAGTCCGTGCCCAGCAGGGTAAGGGCAGGGCCGAAGCCAAGAGCGGCGTCGGCGGCGAGCGGCAGCAGATGGGTTTCCGGATCATGCGCCTCGCCGATTGCGCCATCAGAATCGGCACCGGCGGCATTGAAATAGCGCAAGGATGCCGAGCGCAGACCACGCGCGGCAGCGGCGGCCAGCGCGCGCTCGACCCTCGCCTTTGATTCGGCATAGGGGCTGATCGGCGCAAAGCGATGGGTTTCCGTCAGCAGGTCCGCTTGCGGCACCCCATAGACGGCGCAGGTGCTGGAAAATACCAAGGCATCCACGCCATGGCGCAGCGCGCCTTCGATCAGAACATCCGACTTGTCCGCGTTGTTGTGCAGATAGCGTTCGGGCTGGCTCATCGATTCGCCGACCTCGATGTAGCCCGCGAGATGGATCACGGCGCTCGGACGATGGCGGCCGAACACATCGGCGAGGCGCGCCGCGTCGCCGATATCGCCGCGCTCGAGCGGGCCCCAGCGCACGGCCCAGTCATGGCCTTTCTCCAGCGTGTCGAAGCAGACCGGGTGATGGCCGGCCTCGGCCAGCGCCTTGCAGACGTGGCTGCCGATATAGCCCGCGCCGCCGGTGACCAGGATGGTCTGTCTCATGCGAGGAGGCGGGGATTGGTGCCGGGTGAGGGATTTGAACCCCCGACCTTCGGTTTACAAAACCGCTGCACTACCACTGTGCTAACCCGGCCCATCGGAATTATCGTCTGGAAGACACTGAGGATAAAGGTCTTTGCCCGGGGCCTCACGATGCCCGCCGCCGCTTCCATTCGTAGGCGGCGATCGCTGCGGCATTGGAGACATTGAGGGAGGCAAGCTTGGCCTCGGTGGGAATGGTCACGAGCCGGTCGCATTTCTCGGCGGTGAGCCGGCGCAGTCCCTCGCCCTCGGCGCCGAGCGCAATGCAGGCGCGGCCAGCGAGATCGAGATCGCCGATCCTGACATCACCGCCTTCGTCGAGCCCGTAGAGCCAGAAGCCTGCTTCCTTCAGTTGATCGAGGGCGCGCGAGAGGTTGACCGCCCGCACCAGAGGCACGATCTCGAGCGCGCCGGACGCGGCCTTGGCCAAGACGCCGGTGTCGGTGGGCGCGTGGCGTTCGGTGACGATGAGGCCGGCCACGCCGAAGGCTGCGGCGGAGCGCAGGATGGCGCCGACATTGTGCGGATCGGTGACCTGGTCGAGCGCGAGGACGAGAGCATTCTCGCCGCAGCGCGCCAGGAGATCCTCGATCTGGGGCTCCTCGAGCGGGGCCACGAGGGCGGCGATCCCCTGATGGACGGCGCCCGCCGGCAGGCGCTGGGCGAGATCCTCGCGCGACAGGATCTCGGGCTTGGCCGTGGTGCCGGCAAATTCGGCGGCGTGGCGCTCGGCCACCTCGCGCGTCGCCAGCAGCCGCTCCAGCTTGCGCTCGGGGTTTGTGAGGGCGGCAAGCACGGGATGGCGACCATAGAGCCACACCGACTGGTGACCGCCGCGGGTCTGGCGAGGGGAGCGGTGGGGGCGTGGGCGCATGGCGGAGCCTTGTATGGCGGGACGGCCGTGGCGGCAAATCCTGCGTCGCGGGGATTTGGCCCTTGACGTAACCCATTGGATTTGCGAGCAACGCGCGCCCGTTTCGACGGGCTGAACAGGCTTATCTCGCGCCGCGTTGCCGCAGGTTCGGAGGGGTGGCCGAGCGGTCAATGGCAGCAGACTGTAAATCTGCCGACTTCGCGTCTACGAAGGTTCGAATCCTTCCCCCTCCACCAACGGAATGTTGCGTCGGTTAGGTCCTGTTCAGGATTGCGGGTGTAGCTCAATGGTAGAGCAGAAGCCTTCCAAGCTTACGACGAGGGTTCGATTCCCTTCACCCGCTCCACTTTGAAGGCCGTGTTAGTCGAAGACTGTTCAGCATCACGAGGATCGTGAAACCATGACGAAGGCGAAGTTTGAGCGGAACAAGCCGCACTGCAACATCGGGACGATCGGTCACGTCGACCATGGGAAGACGTCGCTGACGGCGGCGATCACGAAGATCCTGGCGAAGACGGGCGGGGCTACGTACACGGCGTACGACCAGATCGACAAGGCGCCGGAAGAGCGCGAGCGCGGCATCACGATCTCGACGGCGCATGTCGAGTACGAGACGAAGAACCGCCACTACGCGCATGTCGACTGCCCGGGCCATGCCGACTACGTGAAGAACATGATCACCGGCGCGGCGCAGATGGACGGGGCGATCCTGGTCGTGTCGGCGGCCGACGGCCCGATGCCGCAGACCCGCGAGCACATCCTGCTGGCGCGCCAGGTGGGCGTTCCGGCGCTGGTCGTCTACATGAACAAGACCGACATGGTGGACGACCCGGAGCTCCTGGACCTGGTCGAGCTCGAGGTACGCGAGCTCCTGAAGAGCTACCAGTATCCGGGCGACGACATCCCGGTGGTGCGGGGCTCGGCGCTGATGGCGCTTGAGGACAAGGAGCCCGAGCAGGGCGAGCAGTCTGTTCTGAAGCTGATGGCGGAGGTCGACCGCTACATCCCGCAGCCGACGCGCGACAAGGACAAGCCGTTCCTGATGCCGATCGAGGACGTGTTCTCGATCTCGGGCCGCGGCACGGTGGTGACGGGCCGCGTCGAGCGCGGTGTCGTGAAGGTGGGCGAGGAGATCGAGATCGTCGGGCTCAAGGCCACGGCGAAGACCGTGGTGACCGGCGTGGAGATGTTCCGCAAGCTGCTGGACCAGGGCGAGGCGGGCGACAATATCGGCGCGCTGCTGCGCGGCGTTGGCCGCGAGGACGTCGAGCGCGGCCAGGTGCTGGCCAAGCCCGGCTCGATCACGCCGCACACCAATTTCGAGGCCGAGGCCTACATCCTGACCAAGGAGGAGGGTGGCCGTCACACGCCGTTCTTCACCAACTACCGGCCGCAGTTCTACTTCCGCACGACCGACGTGACGGGGGTGGTGACCCTGCCGGAGGGCACCGAGATGGTGATGCCGGGGGACAATGCGCGCCTGGTGGTCGAGCTGATCCAGCCGATCGCCATGGACGAGGGCCTGCGCTTCGCCATCCGCGAGGGCGGCCGAACCGTCGGCGCCGGCGTCGTCACCAAAGTCGTCAAGTAGTGCTATAGACAATGCCGCCGCCGGTCTTTACGGCCGACGGCGGCGCTTTAGGAGTGTAGCTCAGTTGGTAGAGCATCGGTCTCCAAAACCGAGGGCCGGGGGTTCGAGTCCCTCCACTCCTGCCATTTTTTAGAAACAGTGAGCATGACGAAGAATCCGATCGAGTTCGTCCGCGAGGTTCGCGCCGAGGTGGCCAAGGTCACCTGGCCGACCCGGCGCGAGACCATGATCACCACCAGCATGGTCTTTATCTTCGTCGTTATCGCGGCGTTGTTTTTCCTGGTGGCCGACAAGATCATTGGCTTCGTCGTGAAGCTGCTGCTCGGGGTTTCCTGACATGGCTCATCGTTGGTACGTCGTTCACGCCTATTCGGGCTTCGAGAACAAGGTCGCCCAGTCGATCCGTGAACAGGCCGAAAAGAAGGGTCTCGCCGAGGAAATCTCGCAGGTCATGGTGCCGACCGAGGAAGTGGTCGAAGTCCGCCGCGGCTCGAAGGTCCAGACCGAGCGCAAGTTCTTCCCGGGCTACGTGCTGGTGAAAATGGACCTCACCGACGACACCTGGCATCTGATCAAGAACACCGCCAAGGTCACGGGCTTCCTGGGCGGCGGCGGCCGCGGCAAGCCGGTGCCGATCTCGGAAAGCGAGGCCGGCCGCATCCTGCGCCAGGTCCAGGAAGGCGTGGAGCGGCCCAAGCCCGCCGTCAGCTTCGAGATCGGCGAGCAGGTCAAGGTGGCCGACGGCCCCTTTGCCTCTTTCAACGGCACAGTCGAGGACGTGGACGAGGAAAGGGCACGCCTGAAGGTCGCCGTGTCGATCTTTGGCCGGTCGACCCCTGTCGAGCTCGACTACGCGCAGGTGGAAAAGATCTGAGCCGTCTCTGCTGCTTCTCATGCTCCTCTCCCCCTTGGGGAGAGGTTGGGTGAGGGGTGATGCAGGAGAAAGCCTTCGGGTTGACCCCCTCACCTAGCCTCTCCCCCAAGGGGGAGAGGAATTTGAGGAGGAGTGAGGGGGATAAGACCCTGAAAACGCCCCGAACAAGGGGGTTGTGGCGGGCGGTCTAATTTGTTAGACCCCGCGCCCTTGAGGGGCTGGCTTGTACGCCAGCCTTTTCTCATGGTTTGGCCGAGACCAAAAATCCTTAAGGATCAAGGGCTTGGCCGTAACATAGGTGCGGGAGGCCTGCCATGGCCGTACCGCGCCGCCCAAGGAGGGGCAAGCATGGCCAAGAAGATTCAGGCCTACGTCAAGCTGCAAGTGCCGGCTGGCAAGGCCAATCCGTCGCCGCCGATCGGGCCCGCGCTCGGTCAGCAGGGCGTCAACATCATGGAATTCTGCAAGCAGTTCAACGCGCGTACGCAGAAGATGGAAGCCGGTATGCCGATTCCGGTGGTCATCACCGTCTTCCAGGATCGTAGCTTCATCTTCGTCACCAAGACCCCGCCGGTCAGCTACTTCCTCAAGAAGGCGGCCGGCATCGAATCGGGCGCCAAGACGGTCGGCACACAGATCGTCGGCCGGGTGACCAAGCAGCAGGTCAAGGAGATCGCCGAGCAAAAGATGCCCGATCTCAACTGCGATTCGGTCGAATCGGCGATGGCCCAGGTGGTGGGTTCGGCCCGCTCGATGGGCCTCCAGGTGGTGGAGTAAGCCATGGCGCACGGCAAGCGATACAAGAGCGCGTCGGAGACCGTCGACCGCGACAAGACCTATCCGCTCGAAGAGGCGGTGAAGATCGTCAAGGCCAACGCCAAGGCGAAGTTCGACGAGACCATCGAGGTCGCGATGAACCTCGGGCATCGACCCGCGCCACGCCGACCAGGCGGTGCGCGGCATGATCTCGCTGCCCAACGGCACCGGCAAGTCGGTGCGCGTGGCGGTGTTCGCCCGCGGCCCCAAGGCCGACGAGGCCAAGGCTGCCGGGGCCGATCTGGTCGGCGCCGAGGATCTGGCCGAGAAGATCAATGCCGGCGAGATGAATTTCGAGCGCTGCATCGCCACGCCCGACATGATGGGTGTGGTCGGCCGTCTCGGTAAGGTGCTGGGCCCGCGCGGCCTGATGCCGAACCCCAAGCTCGGCACGGTGACGCAGGACGTCACCGCCGCCGTGAAGGCCGCCAAGGCGGGCTCGATCGAGTTCCGCGCCGAGAAGGCTGGCATCATTCATGCTGGCGTCGGCAAGGCCTCGTTCAGCGAGGAGGCGATCACCGCCAACGTCAAGGCGCTGGTGAATGCAATCAACCGCGCCAAGCCCTCCGGCGCCAAGGGCACCTTCATCAAGAAGGTGTCGATCAGTTCGACCATGGGGCCGGGCGTCAAGCTCGACCCGGCCACCGCGCTCACCTGAGCGCGGATCGGCGCTAAAGAGTTTTTGAGTTTCCGTCGCAGGCTTCGGCCGGCGGCGGAGGAGGGAGCGAAGAGACCCGCAAGGGTCTTCGAGCTCCACCTGTCCGAGACCGCAGGTGCTTCATCCTCTTTGGAGGGTGAGCGTAATGGGGAAACCCGCCAGCGCAGACGGGGGCAAGGGAATCGACGCAGCACCGAGAGGTGCGCGCACGCGCCCGAACTTCCGGGGCAGGCGAACCAGACCGCGAGGTCTTCGTTCGCGCTAACCCGCTGACGGAGGCTCGTGGTCTGTAACGCAGCCGGTCCGATCCGGATCCCCCGGGTTGGGCCAAAGTTGGAGAAAGCCGTGAATCGTTCGGAAAAGGCCGAGGCGATCGTCGAGCTGAACCAGATCTTCAAGGACGCGAACCTGATGGTGGTCACCCGCCAGATCCGGTTTGACGGTCCAGGAGGTGACGGACCTGCGCCGCAAGGTCAGGGCAGCCGGCGCGAGCTACAAGGTGGCCAAGAACAGGCTCACGTTGCGGGCCCTCGAGGGCACGCCCTTCACGGCGCTCGGATCCTTGTTCAAGGGCCCGACTGCCATCGCTTACTCCAAGGATCCGGTCGCTGCGGCGAAGGTCATCGCGGCCTTCGCCAAGGACAACGAGAAGCTGACCATCGTCGGTGGTGCGCTGGGTGAGAACACGCTGGACGTCGCAGGCGTCCAGGCTCTCGCCACGCTGCCGTCCCTCGATGCTCTGCGCGGCAAGATCATCGGTCTCCTGCAGGCGCCGGCCACCAAGGTGGCGGTTGTTCTGGCGGCACCGGCCGGTCAGGTCGCTCGTGTCTTCGCAGCGTACGGAGCCAAGGAAGACGGCGCGAAGGCGGCGTAAGTCTGACGTATCGACATCACGATCAACGCATCCGAAGTTCGGGACACTAGGAGACGACAATGGCTAATCTGGAAAAACTGGTCGAAGAGCTCTCGACCCTGACGGTCCTCGAGGCCGCTCAGCTCAGCAAGCTGCTCGAAGAGAAGTGGGGCGTCAGCGCCGCCGCTCCGGTCGCCGTCGCGGCGGCCCGGTGCCGCGGCTGCCGCACCGGTCGAAGTGAAGGACGAGTTCACCGTCATGCTGACCGGGGTTGGCGACAAGAAGATTAACGTCATCAAGGCGGTGCGCGAGATCACCGGCCTTGGCCTCAAGGAGGCCAAGGACCTGGTCGAGGCGGCCCCCAAGGCGGTCAAGGAAGGCGTGCCCAAGGCGGACGCCGAGAAGCTCAAGGCCAAGCTCGAGGCCGAGGGCGCCAAGGTCGAACTCAAGTAATTCGGTTGCCTCCCCCGTAATCGGGGGAGGTGCCGCCGCAAGGCGGCGGAGGGGTCATAAGGCTCAAGACCCCTCCGCCCGCTTCGCGGGCACCTCCCCATCAGAATGGGGAGGGGGTTGATAAACGGCGAAGGCTCCTTATCTGAACGGACCCCCAAAAACGGGTCCGCTCCGACAAGTGGCCCTCTGCGACGGATGGGACGAACGGCTGGCGGGCCGGACGCTCCGAGAAAGCAGCGGGTATTTCTACCGCCCTTGAACCTTCGAGGACGCAGGATGGCCACGGCCTTCAACACGCGCAAACGGATTCGTCGTTTCTTCGGCCACATCGAGTCTGTGGCGCCGATGCCCAACCTGATCGAGGTGCAGAAGAGCTCCTACGAGGGCTTCCTGCAGCGCACGATCCCGGCGGCCAAGCGGACCCAGTCGGGCCTGCAGGAGGTCTTCCGCGGCGTGTTCCCGATCAAGGATTTCGCCGAGCGCGCCAGCCTCGAGTTCGTGAAGTACGAATTCGAAGAGCCCAAGTACGACGTCGAGGAGTGCCAGCAGCGCGGCATCACCTATGCCGCGCCGCTCAAGGTCACCCTGCAGCTCGTGGTGTGGGACATCGACGAGGAAGCCGGCTCGCGCTCGATCCGCGACATCAAGGAGCAGGATGTCTACATGGGCGACATGCCGCTCATGACCGACAACGGCACCTTCATCGTGAACGGCACCGAGCGCGTGATCGTGAGCCAGATGCACCGTTCGCCGGGCGTCTTCTTCGACCACGACAAGGGCAAGACCCACAGCTCGGGCAAGTACCTGTTCGCCGCCCGCATCATCCCCTATCGCGGTTCGTGGCTCGACTTCGAGTTCGACGCCAAGGACCTGATCCATGTCCGTATCGACCGCCGCCGCAAGATCCCGGTGACGACGCTCCTGCTCGCGCTCGACAACGACGCGACCGGAAGAAGCGCGCCGCAGCGATCGCCAAGAACCAGACGCTCGATCCGTCGGAGGCCCAGGGCCTGTCGCCGGAGGAGATCCTGGCCGCGTTCTACGGCCAGGTCGTCTACAAGCGCGACAAGGACGGCTGGAACACGCCGTTCGACGCCGAATCGATGCGTGGCGTGAAGCTCACCCACGACCTGGTGAACGGCAAGACCGGCAAGTCGGTGGCCGATGCCGGCACCAAGATGACGCCGCGCCTGCTGGCCCGCCTCAAGGAACAGGGCCTGAAGGAGATGCGCGTCCTGGCCGAGGAGCTGATCGGCCGCTACGCCGCGCTCGACGTCATCAACGAGAAGACGGGCGAGATCTACGTCGAGGCCGGCCAGGAGATCACCCAGGCGGTGCTCGACCTGTTCGAGGAAAACGACATCGACGTCCTGCCGACGCTCGCCATCGATCACGTCAATGTCGGCCCCTATATCCGCAACACGCTCGCGGCCGACAAGAACTCCAACCGGGAAGAGGCGCTGCTCGACATCTACCGCGTCATGCGCCCGGGTGAGCCGCCGACTCTCGAGCAGGCCGAGACCCTGTTCCAGGGGCTGCTGTTCGACCTCGACCGCTATGACCTTTCGCCGGTCGGCCGCGTCAAGATGAACATGCGGCTCGACTTCGAGAACGTGCCCGACACGCAGCGCACGCTGCGCCGCGAGGATATCCTGGCGGTCGTCAAGGTCCTGCACGGCCTCAAGGACGGCCGCGGCGAGATCGACGACATCGATCATCTCGGCAACCGCCGCGTCCGCTCGGTGGGCGAGCTGATGGAGAACCAGTACCGCGTCGGCCTGCTGCGCATGGAGCGGGCGATCCGCGAGCGCATGAGCTCGATCGACATCGACACCGTGATGCCGCACGACCTGATCAACGCCAAGCCGGCGGCGGCGGCGGTGCGCGAGTTCTTCGGCTCGAGCCAGCTCAGCCAGTTCATGGACCAGACCAACCCGCTGTCGGAGGTCACCCACAAGCGTCGCCTCTCGGCGCTGGGACCGGGCGGTCTCACGCGCGAGCGCGCCGGCTTCGAGGTGCGCGACGTGCATCCGACGCATTACGGCCGCATCTGCCCGATCGAGACGCCGGAAGGCCCCAACATCGGGCTGATCAACTCGCTCGCCACTTATGCGCGCGTGAACCAGTACGGCTTCATCGAGAGCCCGTACCGCAAGGTCGTGGGCAGCCGCGTCACCGACGAGGTCGTCTACCTCTCGGCCATGGAGGAAGGCCGCTACACGGTGGCCCAGGCCAACGCCGAGATCGACGCCCGCGGCAAGTTCACCGCGGACCTCGTGCAGTGCCGCAAGGGCGGCGAGTACATCCTGGGCCGTCCCGAGACGATCGATTTCGTCGACGTCTCGCCCAAGCAGATCGTCTCGGTCGCCGCGGCGCTGATCCCGTTCCTCGAGAACGACGACGCCAACCGCGCGCTGATGGGCTCCAACATGCAGCGCCAGGCGGTGCCGCTGATCCAGGCCGAATCGCCGCTGGTCGGCACCGGCATGGAAGAGGTGGTGGCGCGTGACTCGGGCGTGGCCATCGCCGCGCGCCGCACCGGCGTGGTCGACCAGGTCGACGCCATGCGCATCGTCGTGCGCGCGACCGACGACGTCGGCCCCAACCGGCCGGCGGTCGACATCTACAACCTGCTGAAGTTCCAGCGCTCCAACCAGAGCACCTGCATCACCCAGAAGCCGCTCGTCCGGGTCGGCGACCAGGTGAAGAAGGGCGACATCGTGGCCGACGGTCCGTCGACCCGCGACGGCGAGCTGGCCTTGGGCAGGAACGTGCTCGTCGCGTTCATGCCGTGGAATGGCTACAACTTCGAGGACTCGATCCTGCTCTCAGAGCGCATCGTGCGCGATGACGTCTTCACCTCGATCCACATCGAGGAGTTCGAGGTCATGGCGCGCGACACCAAGCTCGGCCAGGAGGAGATCAGCCGCGACATCCCCAACGTCGGCGAGGAAGCGCTCAAGAACCTCGACGAGGCCGGCATCGTCTATATCGGCGCCGAGGTGAAGGCGGGCGACATCCTGGTCGGCAAGGTGACGCCCAAGGGCGAAAGCCCGATGACCCCGGAAGAGAAGCTGCTGCGCGCCATCTTCGGCGAGAAGGCCGCCGACGTGCGCGACACCTCGCTCAAGGTGCCGCCGGGCGTCGAGGGCACGGTCGTCGAGGTCCGCGTCTTCAACCGCCGCGGCGTCGACAAGGACGAGCGCGCGCTCGCCATCGAGCGCGACGAGATCGAGCGTCTGGCCAAGGACCGCGACGACGAAAAGGCCATCCTGGAACGGAGCTTCTACAGCCAGATCCAGGAAATGTTGATGAACCAGACGGTGGCCGGCGGGCTGAAGGGCCTGAAGCCGGGCACGAAGATCACCGACAAGGTGCTGGGCGAGTACACGCCCGGCCAGTGGCGCCAGATCGCGGTCAAGACCGACAAGAAGCAGCAGGAGCTCGAGGCGTCGAACAAGCAGTTCGACGAATCGATGAAGCGCCTGCAGGACCGCTTCGACAGCAAGGTCGACAAGCTGCAGCGCGGCGACGAGCTGCCGCCGGGCGTGATGAAGATGGTCAAGGTCTTCGTCGCCACCAAGCGCAAGCT
Organism: uncultured Alphaproteobacteria bacterium; assembly: GCA_963765385.1. GTDB lineage: Bacteria > Pseudomonadota > Alphaproteobacteria > Reyranellales > Reyranellaceae > Reyranella. The sequence continues at coordinate 39,934 of CAVXWG010000009.1, forward strand.
GCAGCCGGGCGACAAGATGGCCGGCCGTCACGGCAACAAGGGCGTGATCTCGCGCATCATGCCGCTCGAGGACATGCCGTACCTCGAGGACGGCACGCCGGTCGACATCGTGCTGAACCCGCTGGGCGTGCCCTCGCGCATGAACGTCGGGCAGATCCTCGAGACCCATCTCGGATGGGCCGCGGCGGGTCTCGGCAAGAAGATCGGCGACATGGTGAACGGCGCGCGCGACGCGTCGATCGCCCAGCTGCGCAAGCAGCTGCGCGAGGTCTACGGCGAGAAGGGCTACAAGGCCGAGATCGCCGACCTCGACGACGAGCGCACGGTCGAGCTCGCCAAGAACCTCAGCAAGGGCGTTCCCTTCGCCTCGCCGGTGTTCGACGGCGCGCACGAGGCCGACATCGTCGACATGCTGGAAATGGCCGGCCTCGACAAGTCGGGCCAGGTCACCCTGGTCGACGGCCGCACCGGCGAACCGTTCGACCGCAAGGTGACGGTGGGCTACATCTACATGCTGAAGCTGCACCATCTCGTGGACGACAAGATCCACGCCCGTTCGATCGGCCCCTACAGCCTGGTTACCCAGCAGCCGCTGGGCGGCAAGGCGCAGTTCGGCGGCCAGCGTTTCGGCGAGATGGAGGTGTGGGCGCTCGAGGCTTACGGCGCGGCCTACACGCTGCAGGAGATCCTCACCGTCAAGTCGGACGACGTGGCCGGCCGCACCAAGGTCTACGAGGCCATCGTGCGCGGCGACGACACCTTCGAGGCGGGCATCCCCGAATCCTTCAACGTTCTGGTCAAGGAGCTGCGCTCGCTCGGCCTCAACGTCGAACTCAATCAGTCCGCCACGTGAGTTGCGGACGGGCCGGCCACGTGAGCGTGGCCGGCTCTCCTCTCTTTGCCGATCAAGTCCAACGAACCCCGAGGACTAATTAAAGATGACCGACCTCATCAACGTACTGGGCCAGCCGCAGGGCACGCCGACCTTCGACGAGATCCGCATCTCGATCGCCAGCCCCGAGCGCATCCGCGCCTGGAGCCACGGCGAGATCAAGAAGCCGGAGACCATCAACTACCGCACCTTCAAGCCGGAGCGGGACGGCCTCTTCTGCGCCCGCATCTTCGGACCGATCAAGGACTACGAGTGCCTGTGCGGCAAGTACAAGCGCATGAAGTTCCGCGGCATCACCTGCGAGAAGTGCGGCGTCGAGGTGACGCTCACCAAGGTGCGCCGCGAGCGCATGGGCCACATCGAGCTCGCCTCGCCGGTGGCGCACATCTGGTTCCTGAAGTCGCTGCCGAGCCGCATCGGCCTGCTGCTCGACATGACCCTGCGCGACCTCGAGCGCATTCTCTACTTCGAGAACTACGTGGTGACCGAGCCCGGCCTGACGCCGCTCAAGTACCGCGAGCTCCTGAACGAGGAGCAGTACCTGAACGCGCTCGACGAGTACGGCGACGACGCCTTCCGCGCCGACATCGGCGCCGAGGCGATCCGCGCCATGCTGCAGGTCATCGACCTCAACGAGGAGCGGCCGCGCCTGCGCGAGGAGCTGCGCGAGACCACGTCGGAAGCCAAGCGCAAGAAGCTCGTGAAGCGCCTCAAGCTCTGCGAAAGCTTCATCGAGTCCGGCGCCCGTCCGGAATGGATGATCCTCGAGCTGGTGCCGGTGATCCCGCCCGAGCTGCGCCCGCTGGTGCCGCTCGACGGCGGCCGCTTCGCCACCTCGGACCTGAACGACCTCTATCGCCGCGTCATCAACCGCAACAACCGCCTGAAGCGGCTGATCGAGCTGCGCGCGCCCGACATCATCGTGCGCAACGAGAAGCGCATGCTGCAGGAGTCGGTCGATGCGCTGTTCGACAACGGCCGCCGCGGCAGGGTCATCACCGGCGCCAACAAGCGTCCGCTGAAGTCGCTCTCCGACATGCTGAAGGGCAAGCAGGGCCGCTTCCGCCAGAACCTGCTCGGCAAGCGCGTCGACTACTCGGGCCGTTCGGTCATCGTGGTCGGCCCCGAGCTCAAGCTGCACCAGTGCGGCCTGCCCAAGAAGATGGCGCTCGAGCTGTTCAAGCCGTTCATCTACTCGCGCCTGCAGGCCTACGGCATGGCCAACACCATCAAGGCCGCCAAGCGCATGGTCGAGAAGGAGCGGCCGGAGGTGTGGGACATCCTCGAGGAGGTGATCCGCGAGCATCCGGTGCTGCTCAACCGCGCGCCCACGCTGCACCGGCTCGGCATCCAGGCCTTCGAGCCGGTGCTGATCGAGGGCAAGGCGATCCAGCTCCATCCGCTGGTCTGCACCGCCTTCAACGCCGACTTCGACGGCGACCAGATGGCGGTCCACGTGCCGCTGTCGCTGGAAGCCCAGCTCGAGGCGCGCGTGCTGATGATGTCGACCAACAACATCCTCTCGCCCGCGAGCGGCAAGCCGATCATCGTGCCGAGCCAGGACATCGTGCTCGGCATTTACTACATCACGCTCGAGCGTGACGGCGAGCCCGGCGAAGGCTCGCTGTTCGCCGACATCGGCGAGCTCGAGCATGCGCTGCACAAGCGTTCGCTCTCCATGCACGCCAAGATCAAGGGCCGCCTCGAGGCCTATGACGACAAGGGCGTGCTGGCCAGCCGCGTGGTCGAGACCACGCCGGGCCGCATCCTGCTGGCGCAGATACTGCCCAAGCACCCCAACCTGCCGTTCTCGCTGATCAACCGTCTTCTCACGAAGAAGGACCTGCAGAACGTCATCGACTCGGTCTACCGCCACTGCGGCCAGAAGGAGACGGTGATCTTCGCCGATCGCCTGATGGGGCTGGGCTTCTATCACGCCTGCCGCGCCGGCATTTCCTTCGGCAAGGATGACCTCGTCATCCCGGCCGCCAAGGAGAAGCTGGTCGCCACGACCCAGAAAGAGGTCAAGGAGTACGAGCAGCAGTACCAGGATGGCCTGATCACCTCGGGCGAGAAGTACAACAAGGTGGTCGACGCCTGGTCGCGCTGCTCCGATCGCGTGGCCGAGGAGATGATGAAGGGCATTTCGACGCCCAAGCCCGGCAAGGCGGTGAATTCGGTGTGGATGATGGCGCACTCCGGTGCGCGCGGATCGACCACGCAGATGAAGCAGCTCGCCGGCATGCGCGGCCTCATGACCAAGCCCTCGGGCGAGATCATCGAGACGCCGATCATCTCGAACTTCAAGGAAGGCCTCTCCGTGCTGGAGTACTTCAACTCCACCCACGGCGCGCGCAAGGGCCTGGCCGACACCGCGCTCAAGACAGCCAACTCGGGCTACCTGACGCGGCGCCTGGTCGACGTGGCCCAGGACTGCATCATCTTCGAGGAGGATTGCGGCACCGAACGCGGCCTCACGATGCGGGCGGTCGTGGACGGCGGCGACGTGATCGAGCCGTTGTCCGAGCGCGTGCTCGGCCGCACCGCGCTCGACGACGTCGTCGACCCGCTGAACGGCACGGTGATCTGCAAGTCGGGCGACCTGATCGACGAGGTCACGGTCGAGCAGATCGAGAAGGCGGGCGTCGAGGAGATGCGCATCCGCTCGGTGCTGACCTGCGACACCAAGACCGGCGTCTGCGGCAAGTGCTACGGACGCGATCTGGCGCGCGGCACCAAGGTCAACATCGGCGAGGCGGTGGGCGTCATCGCCGCCCAGTCGATCGGCGAGCCGGGCACCCAGCTCACCATGCGCACCTTCCACATCGGCGGCGCCGCCCAGCGCGGCGCCGAGCAGTCGAGCATCGAGGCGAGCCATGACGGCCACGTCCAGGTGCGCAACCGCAACGTCGTGGTCAACAGCGCGGGCGTGCCCGTCGTGATGGGCCGCAACACCGAGCTGGTGCTGATCGACGGCGCCCAGCGCGAGCGTGCCAAGCATCGCGTGCCCTATGGCGCGCGCCTGCTGGTCGACAACGACGCGCCGGTCAACAAGGGCCAGAAGATGGCCGAATGGGACCCCTACACCCTGCCGATCATCACCGAGAAGGCGGGCAAGGCGGTCTATGTCGACCTCGTCGAAGGCGTGTCGATGCGCGAGGTGATCGACAATTCCACGGGCATCTCCAACCGCGTCGTGGTCGACTGGAAGGGCCAGCCGCGCGGCGGCGATCTGCGTCCGCGCATCGCCATCCACGATGGCGAGGGCAAGCCGATCATGCTGGCCAACGGCCAGGAGGCCCGCTACCTGCTGTCGATCGACTCGGTCCTCTCGGTCGAGAACGGCCAGGAGGTCCATGCCGGCGACATCCTCGCGCGCATCCCGCGCGAGGGCGGCAAGAATCGCGACATCACGGGCGGCCTGCCGCGCGTGGCGGAGCTGTTCGAGGCGCGCAAGCCCAAGGATTTCGCCATCATCTGCGACATCTCGGGCCGCATCGAGTTCGGCAAGGACTACAAGAACAAGCGCCGCATCCTGATCGTGCCGGAAGGCGAGGGCGCGGAGCCTGTCGAGTACCTGATCCCCAAGGGCAAGCGCATCGCGGTCCAGGAAGGCGACTTCGTGGAGCGCGGCGATCTCTTGATCGACGGCAACCCGGTGCCGCACGACATCCTGCGCGTGCTGGGCATCGAGAAGCTGGCCGAGTACCTGGTGAACGAGATCCAGGAGGTCTATCGACTGCAGGGCGTGAAGATCAACGACAAGCACATCGAGACGATCGCGCGTCAGATGCTGCAGAAGGTCGAGATCACCGACGCCGGCAATTCGACCTTCCTGATCGGCGAGCAGATCGACAAGCAGGAGTTCGACCTCGAGAACGTGAAGCTCGCGGCCGAGAAGCTGAAGGCTGCCAAGGCCGATCCGGTGCTGCTCGGCATCACCAAGGCGTCCCTGCAGACCAAGTCGTTCATCTCGGCGGCGTCGTTCCAGGAGACCACGCGCGTGCTCACCGAGGCGGCGGTCTCGGGCCGGGTCGACACGCTGCAGGGCCTCAAGGAGAACGTCATCGTCGGCCGCCTGATCCCGGCCGGCACCGGCGGCGTGGTCAACCGGCTGAAGGCGATCGCCGCCCAGCGCGACCGGGCCATCCTGGCCGCCGGCGCCGACGGCGAGGACGAGCCGGTCCCGACCCTCGAGCAGGAACACGCGGCCGACGACTAGTCGTCGGACCCGTCAAAATCGAAGGCCGTCATCGCGAGATGACGGCCTTTTCTTTTGCCAGTGGCGCGTCTTCCCATACTCATTCGGACCGCGAGCGTCTCGCTCGCTCATGATTCCGAACGAGCGAGACGCTCGCGGTCCGGTAGATCATGACGCGCCACTGGAGTGGCGCGCCCCCGGCGATGACGTGTTTCAGGCGTTACGCCGCGCCAGCCAATCCTCGCGAGTGAGTAGCCAGACCATTCGCCTGCCGTCGCCGGACACGAAACTGGCAGGCTCGTAGCCGACCAGTTTGGCGCCCTGCTTCTCCTTGATCCGGCCGGACGCCCCGTTCGCCTCGGCATTGCTGAGCCAGAGGTGCGGCCAGCCCAGCTCGCGGAAGGCATATTCCGTCACCCGCTCGGCCGCCTCGGTCATCAACCCGCCGCCCTGGAACTGGGGATCCAGCCAGAAGCCGCGCTGGTCGCGGCTCGTCCCAGTGTCGGGCCACAGGCTGATCCCGCCGATCAGCTCGTCCGGTTCACTCCTGGGTCGGATCGTCCAGTGATGCTTCTCGCGGCGGGACATCTCTCCCAGGCACTTGGCGATATAGACCGCGGCGCCGTCGGCCGGATAAGGCCAGGGCACCTGGGTATAGAGGTAACGGACCACTTCCCAGCGCGGGAAACGGCGCTGGAGGGCCGGCGCATCCTCCTGGCGTAACGGACGCAGGATGAGCCGCCCAGTCTCGAGCACCGGGGTCGGCGGCAGGGGTAACGCAGGGATCGTCGTCATGTCAGGTCTCGCTTCCGTGTTGCCGGAGGCACGGGACCTTTGCGCTCAACCCCGGCCATCGCGGCGGGGCTGTGGTGGGTCGGCTTTAGGTCAGGTGACCGCGCGCACGACCGCTCCCGCCCCGAAGAGAGTGTTCGACGCCGGTGTGCAAGCTTGGCCAGTGCGCAACATGGCCGCTCGGATAGAGCACGCCCGCGGCGAAGTAAACTCCGCTGTCGTCACTTTGCCGTTGACCGGCCTGAGCAATCGCGGCGGTCGGGATCGCGCCCAGTGGTCGTAGCGGGTCCGCCCGCAAAACGACACAATATCTAGTTGATAAATTCTTGCGCCGGCCATCCTCGGCAGGTCACGAACGAGTCGCGCGGCGAAGGCCTGGAATAGCCAACGATATCAATAAGCAATGCATCGCAGCATGCTTGACGTCTCACGGCAGCGGCCATATAAGCGCGCCACCTCGCTGGGGGGCTGGTAGTAGGCGCAAGCCTAGACGCAGCCTGACGACGAGGACCGCTACAAGTCAGGCCATCTTGGCCGCAAAGTTTCATTCGCGCGGGCGCTGCGCTCTTGCCGCTATGCCCGTGCATTCGCTTTGCGCCGATGCCCGACATGGGTGGACCCGAGACGGCGACAAGGAAACCGGAAGTCGATGCCGACCATTAACCAGCTGATCAACAAGGGCCGCCGCCCGCTCACCGCGCGCAACAAGGTGCCGGCGCTCGAAGCCTGCCCGCAGAAGCGCGGCGTGTGCACCCGCGTCTACACGACGACGCCCAAGAAGCCCAACTCGGCGCTGCGCAAGGTCGCCAAGGTGCGCCTCACCAACGGCTACGAGGTGGTGAGCTACATCCCGGGCGAAGGCCATAACCTGCAGGAGCATTCGGTGGTCATGATCCGTGGCGGTCGCGTCAAGGATCTGCCCGGCGTGCGCTACCACATCATTCGCGGCACCCTCGATACCCAGGGTGTCAAGGACCGCAAGCAACGCCGTTCGAAGTACGGCGCCAAGCGTCCGAAGTAGGCGGGGGAGGAACACATGTCCCGTCGTCGCGCCGCCGAGAAACGCGAAGTCCTGCCGGATGCCAAGTTCGGCGATATCGTCCTCACCAAGTTCATGAACACGCTGATGGAGCGTGGCAAGAAGTCGGTCGCCGAGCGCGTCGTCTACGGCGCCCTCGACGAGGTCCAGAGCAAGCTCAAGCAGGATCCGGTCCCCGCCTTCCACGAGGCGCTGGAGAACGTGAAGCCGGCTGTCGAGGTCCGCTCGCGCCGCGTCGGCGGCGCCACCTACCAGGTTCCCGTCGAAGTGCGCCCGGAGCGCCGCCAGGCCCTGGCCATCCGCTGGATCATCCAGGCCGCGCGCGACCGCTCGGGCCACAGCATGACCGAGAAGCTCTCGGCCGAGCTGCTCGACGCCTTCAACCGCCGCGGCAACGCGGTCAAAAAGCGCGAAGACACCCACAAGATGGCCGACGCCAACAAGGCGTTTGCGCATTACCGCTGGTAAGCGCGCTCCAGGCCCCCTCCCAGAAAGCCCCCTCCAATGGCTCGCACCACTCCCATCGCGCACTACCGTAACATCGGTATCATGGCGCATATCGACGCCGGCAAGACGACCACGACCGAGCGCATCCTCTACTACACCGGCAAGTCGCATAAGATCGGCGAAGTCCATGACGGCGCCGCGACCATGGATTGGATGGAGCAGGAGCAGGAACGCGGCATCACCATCACGTCGGCGGCCACCACCTGCTTCTGGAAGGTCGATACCGGCCCCAACGCGGGCCCGACCTACCGCATCAACATCATCGACACGCCGGGCCACGTCGACTTCACGATCGAGGTCGAGCGCAGCTTGCGCGTGCTCGACGGTGCGGTCTGCGTATTCGACAGCGTGGCCGGCGTGGAGCCGCAGTCGGAGACGGTGTGGCGCCAGGCCGACAAGTACGGCGTGCCGCGCATCTGCTTCGTCAACAAGATGGATCGCACCGGCGCCAACTTCTGGCGCACCGTCGACATGATCCGCGACCGCCTCGGCAGCAAGCCGTTGGTCACCCAGATCCCGATCGGCCTCGAGTCGGACTATAAGGGCCTGGTCGACCTGGTCTCCAACAAGGCGATCATCTGGCTGGAAGAGACGCTGGGCGCCAAGTTCGAGGTCGTCGAGATCCCGGACGATCTCAAGGAGCAGGCTGCTGAATGGCGCCACAAGATGCTCGAGATGGCCGTCGAGCAGGATGACACCGCGCTCGAGAAGTACCTGGCCGGCGAAGAGCCCGACTACGACACGCTGATCAAGTGCATTCGCCAGGGCACGATCTCCTACGCCTTCGTGCCCGTGCTGTGCGGCTCGGCGTTCAAGAACAAGGGCGTGCAGCCCATGCTCGACGCCGTCGTCAACTACCTGCCGGCGCCGGTCGACGTGGCCGACGTCAAGGGCGTGAAGATGGGCACCGATGAGCCGATCACGCTGCCGTCGAGCGACGACGCGCCGCTCTCCGCGCTTGCCTTCAAGATCATGACCGACCCGTTCGTGGGTTCGCTCACTTTCGCGCGCGTCTATTCGGGCGTGCTCGAATCGGCGACCGGCGTGCTGAACAGCACCAAGGACCGCAAGGAGCGCATCGGCCGCATGCTGCTGATGCACGCCAACAACCGCGAGGACGTGAAGGAAGCGCGCGCCGGCGACATCATCGCCCTGGCCGGCCTCAAGAGCGTCACGACCGGCGACACGCTGTGCGATCCCGACAATCCGGTGATCCTCGAGAAGATGGACTTCCCGGATCCGGTCATCGAGCTCGCCATCGAGCCGAAGTCCAAGGCCGACCAGGAGAAGATGGGCCAGGCACTGGGCCGTCTCGTCCAGGAGGACCCGACCTTCCGCGTCGCGACCGACCCCGAGACGGGGCAGACCGTCATCAAGGGCATGGGCGAGCTCCATCTCGAGATCAAGGTCGACATCCTGCGCCGCACCTACAAGGTCGACGCCAATGTCGGCGCTCCGCAGGTCGCCTATCGCGAGACGCTTGGGCGGAAGTCGGAGATCGACTACACCCACAAGAAGCAGAGCGGCGGCTCGGGCCAGTTCGCCCGCATCAAGGTCGTGTTCGAGCCCGGCGCGCCGGGCTCGGGCTACAGCTTCGAGAGCAAGGTCGTCGGCGGCTCGATCCCGAAGGAATTCATTCCCGGCGTCGAAAAGGGCCTGGCGGCCTCGCGCGAGACCGGCGTGCTGGCCGGCTTCCCGGTGATCGACTTCAAGGCGACGCTGGTCGACGGCAACTACCACGACGTCGATTCGAGCGTGCTGGCCTTCGAAATCGCCGCCCGCGCGGCGTTCCGCGAGGGTCTGGCCAAGGCGCAGTGCAAGCTCCTCGAGCCGATCATGAAGGTCGAGGTGGTGACGCCCGACGACTACATGGGCGACTGCATCGGCGACTTGAACAGCCGGCGCGGCCAGATCCTCGGCATGGATGCGCGCGGCAACGCGCAGGTCATCGAAGCCATGGTGCCGCTCGCCAACATGTTCGGCTACGTGAACACCTTGCGGTCGATGACCCAGGGCCGCGCGGCCTACACCATGACATTCGACCACTACGCGCCTGTGCCGCAGGCCGTGGCGGACGAAGTTGTTGCCAAGCTGGCGGGCTAAGAACCGCCCATCGAACCAAGACCGATTGATTAGGGATCAAGATCATGACGAAGGCGAAGTTTGAGCGGAACAAGCCGCACTGCAACATCGGGACGATCGGTCACGTCGACCATGGGAAGACGTCGCTGACGGCGGCGATCACGAAGATCCTGGCGAAGACGGGCGGGGCTACGTACACGGCGTACGACCAGATCGACAAGGCGCCGGAAGAGCGCGAGCGCGGCATCACGATCTCGACGGCGCATGTCGAGTACGAGACGAAGAACCGCCACTACGCGCATGTCGACTGCCCGGGCCACGCCGACTACGTGAAGAACATGATCACCGGTGCGGCGCAGATGGACGGGGCGATCCTGGTGGTGTCGGCGGCCGACGGCCCGATGCCGCAGACGCGCGAGCACATCCTGCTGGCGCGCCAGGTGGGCGTTCCGGCGCTGGTCGTCTACATGAACAAGACCGACATGGTGGACGACCCGGAGCTCCTGGACCTGGTCGAGCTCGAGGTACGCGAGCTCCTGAAGAGCTACCAGTATCCCGGGCGACGACATCCCGGTGGTGCGGGGCTCGGCGCTGATGGCGCTTGAGGACAAGGAGCCCGAGCAGGGCGAGCAGTCTGTTCTGAAGCTGATGGCGGAGGTCGACCGCTACATCCCGCAGCCGACGCGCGACAAGGACAAGCCGTTCCTGATGCCGATCGAGGACGTGTTCTCGATCTCGGGCCGCGGCACGGTGGTGACGGGCCGCGTCGAGCGCGGTGTCGTGAAGGTGGGCGAGGAGATCGAGATCGTGGGGCTCAAGGCCACGGCGAAGACCGTGGTGACCGGCGTGGAGATGTTCCGCAAGCTGCTGGACCAGGGCGAGGCGGGCGACAATATCGGCGCGCTGCTGCGCGGCGTTGGCCGCGAGGACGTCGAGCGCGGCCAGGTGCTGGCCAAGCCGGGTTCGATCACGCCGCACACCAATTTCGAGGCCGAGGCCTACATCCTGACCAAGGAGGAGGGTGGCCGTCACACGCCGTTCTTCACCAACTACCGGCCGCAATTCTACTTCCGCACGACCGACGTGACGGGCGTGGTGACCCTGCCGGAGGGCACCGAGATGGTGATGCCGGGGGACAATGCCCGGCTGGTGGTCGAGCTGATCCAGCCGATCGCCATGGACGAGGGCCTGCGCTTCGCCATCCGCGAGGGCGGCCGAACCGTCGGCGCCGGCGTCGTCACCAAAGTCGTCAAATAACAACGCCAGCGCGACAAGCGAGCAAAGATCATGGACAACACAAACATCCGAATCCGGCTGAAGGCCTTCGATCATCGCGTGCTCGATTCGTCGACCAGCGAGATCGTCAGCACGGCCAAGCGGACGGGCGCGCAGGTACGCGGGCCGATTCCGCTGCCGACCGGAATCGAGAAGTTCACGGTCAATCGCTCGCCGCACATCGACAAGAAGTCGCGCGAGCAGTTCGAGATCCGCACCCACAAGCGCGTGCTCGATATCGTCGACCCGACGCCGCAGACGGTGGACGCGCTGATGAAGCTCGACCTCGCTTCTGGCGTGGACGTCGAAATCAAGCTCGGCGCCTAAGCGGGCCAGGAAAGAAGGAACAGGACCATGCGTTGCGGTCTCGTCGCCCAGAAGGTTGGCATGACCCGCGTCTTCAACGACGCGGGAGAGCACGTGCCCGTCACCGTTCTCAGGGTTGATACGCTGCAGGTTGTCGCCGTCCGCTCGGAAGAGAAGGACAAGTACACCGCAGTCCAGCTTGGCTATGGCAAGGCCAAGGTGAAGAACGTCACCCAGCCGATGCGCGGCCACTTCGCCAAGGCCAAGGTCGAGCCGAAGAAGAAGCTCGTCGAGTTCCGCGTCGCCAAGGACGCCGTCCTCGAAGTCGGCGCCGAGCTGGTGCCCAGCCACTTCGTGGCCGGCCAGTTCGTCGACGTCGTCGGCACCACGATCGGCCGCGGCTTCACCGGCTCGATGGTGCGCTGGAACTTCCACGGCCTCGAGGCCAGCCACGGCGTGTCGGTCTCGCACCGCAGCCACGGCTCGACCGGCAACCGCCAGGATCCCGGCCGCACCTTCCCCGGCAAGAAGATGGCCGGCCACTATGGCCACGAGCGCGTGACCACGCAGAACCTCAAGGTCGTTGCCGCCGACGACGAGAAGGGCCTGCTGCTGGTGTCCGGCGCCGTCCCTGGCCCGCGCGGCGGCTACATCATCGTCAAGGACGCCTCCAAGCGCGCCCGCCCCAAGGATGCCCCGTATCCGGCCGGCCTTCGCAAGGCTGCCGAAGCGGCGGCCCCGGCTGCTCCCGAGGCAGCTCCCGACGCGGCCGGACCGGCGGCCTGAGCGGCAAGGATAGAATCATGAAGATCGCGGTCAAAACCATCGAGGGCGGCAGCGCCGGCGAGATCGATCTCGCCGACGCAGTGTTCGCCGTCCCCGTCCGCCAGGACATCCTGCATCGTTGCGTGGTGTGGCAGCTGTCGCACCGCCAGCAGGGCACGCACAAGACCAAGGGCCGCGCCGAAGTGACGGCGACGGCCAAGAAGATGTACGCCCAGAAGGGCACCGGTCGCGCCCGCCACGGCAACGAGGCGGCGCCGCAGTTCCGCGGCGGCGGCAAGGCGTTCGGCCCGGTCGTGCGGAGCCACGCGTCGGATCTGCCGAAGAAGGTCCGCAAGCTCGCCCTGCGCACGGCGCTGTCGGCCAAGGCGGCGGAGGGCAAGCTGATCGTGGTCGAGGCGGCGACGCTGGCTGAACCCAAGACAGCCCAGCTCAAGGGCCATTTCGGCAAGCTCGGCCTGTCGAGCGTCCTGGTGATCGCCGGCGCCGAGGTCGACACCAACTTCGCCCGCGCCGCGGCCAACATCGCCCATGTCGACGTGCTGCCGCAGCAGGGCGCCAACGTCTACGACATCCTGCGCCGCGACACGCTCGTGCTGACCCGCGACGCGGTCAAGCATCTCGAGGAGCGCCTGCAATGAGCGTGGCCAAGATCAACGCGATCAAGGTGTCGCGCGCGCGCATGTACGAGGTGATCCGTTCGCCGCTGATCACGGAAAAGACCACCAACGGCTCGGAGTTCAGCCAGGTGACTTTCCGGGTCTCGATGGACGCCACCAAGCCCGAGATCAAGCAGGCCGTCGAAGGCCTGTTCAAGGTCAAGGTGAAGGCGGTCAACACCGTCACCGTGAAGGGCAAGAGCAAGGTATTCCGCGGCCGTCCGGGCGTGCGGAGCGACTGGAAGAAGGCGATCGTCTCGCTGGTCGATGGTCACAAGATCGACGTGACCACAGGCTTGTAGGACGGGGGAACGACAAATGGCTCTGAAGAGTTACAAACCGATCACGCCGTCGCTCAGGCAGCTGGTCATCGTCGACCGCACGGGCCTGTGGAAGGGCAAGCCGGTCAAGGCGTTGACGGTCGGCAAGCACAACACCGGCGGCCGCAACAACCACGGCCACATCACCAGCAACCACATGGGTGGCGGTCACAAGCGCCGGCTGCGCATCGTCGACTTCAAGCGTCGCAAGTTCGACGTGGCGGCGACGGTCGAGCGGCTGGAGTACGATCCCAACCGGTCGGCGTTCATCGCGCTGATCAAGTACGCCGACGGCGAGCTCGCCTACATCCTGGCGCCGCAGCGCGTGAAGGCGGGCGACGAGGTCGTGTCGGGCGAAAAGGTCGACATCAAGCCCGGCAACGCCATGCCGCTCGCCAACATGCCGGTCGGCACGATCGTGCATAACGTCGAGCTGAAGAAGGGCCGCGGCGGCCAGCTGGCGCGTTCCGCCGGCACCTACGCTCAGCTCGTCGGCAAGGATGCGGGCTACGCCCAGATCAAGCTCAACTCGGGCGAGCTGCGCCTGGTCCCGGCCGAGTGCCTGGCCACGGTCGGCGCGGTGTCCAACCCGGACAATCAGAACATCGTCATCGGCAAGGCCGGCCGCCAGCGCTGGCTCGGCATTCGTCCGACGGTCCGTGGTGTCGCCATGAACCCGGTCGATCATCCGCATGGCGGCGGCGAAGGCAAGACCTCGGGCGGGCGCCATCCGGTCACGCCGTGGGGCAAGCCGACCAAGGGCAAGAAGACTCGCAAGAACAAGGCGACGGACAAGTACATCATCCGCCGTCGTGGCGCGACGCGCTGAGGAGATAGACAGTGGCACGTTCCGTTTGGAAGGGTCCCTTCGTAGAGGGCAGCCTGATCAAGAAGGCCGAAAAGTCGCGCCAGACCGTGCGCAGCGAAGTGATCAAGACGTGGTCGCGGCGCTCGACGATCCTGCCGCAGTTCGTCGGCCTGACGTTCGGCGTCTACAACGGCCGCAAGTTCATCCCGGTCAACGTCACCGAGGAAATGGTCGGACACAAGCTCGGCGAATTCTCGCCGACCCGAACCTTCACCAGCCATTCGGGCGACAAGAAGGTCTCGAAGGAGTAACGCGCGATGAGCAAACCATCCGCTCCCCGCCGCGAGGCGGACAACGAGGCCAAGGCCGTGCTGCGCACCATCCGCGTCAGCCCGCGCAAGCTCGACCTCGTGGCCGCCACGATCCGCGGCAAGAAGGCCTCGTCGGCCGTCAATGACCTCACCTTCTCGAAGAAGCGCATCGCGCAGGACGTCAAGAAGGCGTTGAACTCGGCGATCGCCAACGCCGAGAACAACCACAATCTCGACGTCGACCGCCTGATCGTGGCCGAAGCCTCGGTCGGCAAGGGCCTCGTCATGAAGCGCTTCCAGACGCGCGGCCGTGGTCGTGCGGCCGGTATCATCAAGCCGTTCAGCCATCTCACGATCGTGGTGCGCGAGCGCGCCGAGGCGGAGGACAAGTAAATGGGTCAGAAGGTCAATCCGATCGGCCTGCGGCTCGGCATCAACCGGACCTGGGACTCCCGCTGGTACGCCGAAGGCGGCGAATATTCCAAGATGCTCCATGAGGACATCCACATCCGCAAGGTGCTGCGCGAGCGGCTCTCCCAGGCGGGCGTGGCCAAGATCGTCATCGAGCGTCCGGCCAAGCGCGCCCGCGTGACCATCCACACCGCCCGTCCCGGCGTGGTGATCGGCAAGAAGGGCGCCGACATCGAGAAGCTGCGCGGCGACCTCGCCAAGATGACCAAGGGTGAGGTGGCGCTGAACATCGTCGAGATCCGCAAGCCCGAGATCGACGCCACGCTGATCGCCGAGAACATCGCCCAGCAGCTCGAGCGCCGCGTCGCCTTCCGCCGCGCCATGAAGCGCGCCGTGCAGTCGGCCATGCGTCTGGGCGCCCAGGGCATCCGCATCAACTGCTCGGGCCGCCTGGGCGGCGCCGAGATCGCGCGTATGGAATGGTACCGCGAGGGCCGCGTGCCGCTGCATACGCTGCGCGCCGACATCGACTACGGCATCGCCACCGCCTTCACCACCTTCGGCACCTGCGGTGTCAAGGTGTGGGTGTTCAAGGGCGAGATCATGGCGCACGACCCGATGGCACACGACAAGCGTGCCGAGGAAGCGGCGCCGCAGCGTACGCCGACCCGCGTCGAGCGCACCGAGCAGAGGGACGCGTAAGACACCATGCTGCAGCCTAAGCGCACCAAGTACCGCAAGGCCTTCAAGGGCCGCATCAGCGGCGCTGCCAAGGGTGGCTTCAACCTCGACTTCGGCGCCTATGGCCTGAAGGCGATGGAGCCCGATCGCCTGACCGCGCGCCAGATCGAGGCCGCCCGCCGCGCCATCACCCGCCACATGAAGCGCGCCGGCCGCGTGTGGATCCGCGTGTTCCCCGACGTGCCGGTGTCGAAGAAGCCCGCCGAGGTCCGCATGGGCTCGGGCAAGGGCGCACCCGAGTTCTGGGCGGCGCGCGTCAAGCCCGGCCGTGTGCTGTTCGAGCTCGACGGCGTGTCGGTCCAGGTGGCGCGCGAGGCGCTTGAGCTGGCCGCCGCCAAGCTGCCGATCAAGACGCGCTTCGTCTCGCGCGTCGGCGCCTGAGGGAGAAAGCCATGAAGGCCACTGATCTCCGTCCCAAGACCAACGACCAGCTCAAGGACGAGCTGGGCAACCTGCGCAAGGAAGCGTTCAACCTGCGTTTCCAGAAGGCAGGCGGCCAACTGCAGAAGACCGGCCGCGCGCGCCAGGTGCGCCGCGACATCGCCCGCATCAAGACGGTGCTGGGCGAGAAGGCCGCCGGGTAAGGAGCAAGATATGCCGAAGCGAGTTCTGGAAGGCGTCGTCGTCAGCGACAAGATGGACAAGACCATCGTCGTGAAGGTCGAGCGGCGCGTTCAGCATCCGATCTACAAGAAGTTCATCCGTAGGTCGAAGAAGTACCACGCGCACGACGAAGCCAACGCCTTCAAGGGCAAGGTCGGCGCGAACGTGCGCATCCGCGAGTGCCGCCCGCTGTCCAAGACCAAGAGCTGGGAAGTTCTGGTCGAAGGCGCCAAGGCCTAGCGGAACGGAGCAACAGTCATGATCCAGATGCGAACCAATCTCGAGGTCGCCGACAATTCGGGCGCCCGTCGGGTTCAGTGCATCAAGGTGCTGGGCGGCTCGCGCCGCAAGTATGCCAGTGTCGGCGATGTCATCGTCGTCTCCATCAAGGAGGCCATCCCGCGCGGCCGCGTCAAGAAGGGCGAGGTGCATCGCGCCGTCGTCGTGCGCACGTCGTTCCCGCTGCGCCGGGGCGACGGCAGCGCCATCCGCTTCGACCGCAACGCCGCCGTCCTGATCAGCAAGCAGGACGAGCCGATCGGCACCCGCATCTTCGGACCGGTGACGCGCGAGCTGCGCGCCAAGAAGTTCATGAAGATCATCTCGCTTGCGCCGGAGGTCCTGTAGAACCATGGCCAACAAGCTCAAGATCAGGAAGGGCGACCGGGTGAAGGTCATCGCCGGGCGCAGCAAGGGCAAGGTGGGCGACGTTCTGCGCGTTCTGCCGACCGAGCAGCGCGTGGTCGTTGCCGGCGTGAACGTCATCAAGCGCCACACCAAGCCGGGCCGGACCGACGCCGGCGGAATCATCGAACGCGAGGCCGCGATCCACGTCTCCAACGTGGCCTTGCTCGATCCCAAGTCCGACAAGCCGACCAAGGTCGGCTTCAAGTTCCTCGAAGACGGCCGGAAGGTGCGCTTTGCGCGCGCCTCCGGCGAAACCATCGACCGCTAGGAGAACGGGCCATGCCCGCGCGACTGCAAGAACACTACGCCAAGACCGTGCGAGAGGCGCTCACCAAGGAGTTCTCCTACAAGAACGCCTTCGAGGTGCCGAAGCTCGACAAGATCGTGATCAACATGGGCGTCGGCGAGGCGGTCAACGACCGCAAGGCCGTCGATGGCGCCGTTGCCGACTTGACGGCGATCACCGGCCAGAAGCCGGTCATCACCAAGTCGCGCAAGTCGATCGCGACCTTCAAGCTGCGCGAGGGCATGGCGATCGGCGCCAAGGTCACGCTGCGCCGCGACCGCATGTACGAGTTCATCGATCGCCTGATCAACATCGCCCTGCCGCGCGTCCGCGACTTCCGCGGGCTGAGCGGCAAGTCGTTCGACGGCAATGGCAACTTCGCCATGGGCCTCAAGGAGCAGATCGTGTTCCCCGAGATCGACTACGACAAGGTCGACCAGGTGCGCGGCATGGACATCATCATCTGCACGACGGCGAAGACGGACGCGGAAGCCAGGTCGCTTCTCCGCGCGTTCGACTTCCCGTTCGTGAACTGAGGCCGGAGAAACACATGGCCAAGACGAGTTCAGTCAAGAAGAACAACCGGCGCATCGCGATGGCGAAGCAGTATGCCGGGAAGCGCGCCAAGCTGAAGGCGATGGCGGTCGACAACAAGCTCTCGCCTGAGGAGCGCTTCGACGCGCGCATCAAGCTCGCCGAGCTGCCGCGCAACTCTTCGCCGACGCGCATTCGCAATCGCTGCGAGCTGACGGGCCGTCCACGGGCCGTCTATCGCAAGTTCAAGCTTTCGCGCCTTGCTTTGCGAGAGCTCGCTTCGTCGGGCGCCCTGCCCGGCGTCGTGAAGTCGAGCTGGTAACGGGGGACCGTAGACCATGATGACAGATCCCGTCGGCGATTTGCTGACCCGCATCCGCAACGGCCAGTCGGCACGCCTCGAGAGCGTGACCGTGCCGGCTTCGCGCCTGCGGTCGAACGTTCTCGATGTGCTCCAGCGCGAGGGCTATATCCGCGGCTGGTTCGAGGAAGAGCTGCGGCCGGGCGTGAAGGAGCTTCGCGTCGAGCTGAAGTACGACAACGGCCGTCCGGTCATCAAGGAGATCAAGCGCGTCTCCACCCCGGGCCGCCGCGTCTACTCCAAGATCCGCGAGCTGCCGCGCCACTTCAACGGTCTCGGCATCTCGATCCTGTCCACACCGCGCGGCGTCATGTCCGACGCCGAGGCGCGCGCCGCCAATGTCGGCGGCGAAGTCATCTGCAGGGTGTTCTGACCATGTCGCGCGTCGGCAAGAATCCAGTCCCCATTCCGGCCGGGGTCACCATCGACCTCAAGGGCCAGCATCTCAAGGCCAAGGGCAAGCGCGGCGAGCTCCAGCTCATGGTGCACGACGACGTCGAGGTCACCAAGGACGGCGACAAGCTGCTCTTCAAGCCACGCAGCGACAGCCGGCGCGCCCGCATGCAGTGGGGCACGGCGCGCAACCTCGCGAGCAACGTGGTTCGCGGCGTGTCGGACGGCTTCACCGTCAACCTCGAGATTAACGGCGTCGGCTACCGCGCCCAGGCGGATGCCAAGGTGCTGAAGCTGCAGCTCGGCTACAGCCATGACGTCGAGGTCCCCATCCCGGCCGGCATCCAGATCAAGGCCGTGAAGCCCACCGAGGTCGAGATCACCGGCGCGGATCGCCAGAAGGTCGGACAGCTGGCGGCGGAGATCCGCAGCCTGCGTCCGCCCGAACCCTACAAGGGCAAGGGCATCAAGTATTCGACCGAGAAGATCCGTCGCAAGGAAGGCAAGAAGAAGTAGAGGCGAATCATGACCAACCAGAACGCCCTCTTTGCCCGCCGCCAGCGGCGCACGCGCTACGCGCTGCGCCAGGCCGCCGGCGTCCGCCCGCGGCTCAGCGTCTTCCGCTCGGGCAAGCACATCTATGCCCAGGTCATCGATGACCGTAAGGGGGCCACGCTCGCGTCAGCCTCGTCGCTCGACGAGGACGTCAAGGGCAAGATCAAGACCGGTGCCGACAAGTCGGCGGCGACCGAGGTCGGCAAGCTGATCGCCCAGCGGGCGATCGCGGCCGGCGTCAAGGAAGTCGTCTTCGACCGCGGTGGCTACATGTATCACGGCCGCGTCGCGGCGCTGGCCAATGCCGCCCGAGAGGGCGGCCTGTCGTTCTGATCGGGAGTTAGCACATGGCTCGTTCACCCGGCGGCTCCGGCCGTTCCTCGCGCGATCGGGGACGCGACCGCGACGAGGACAACGAACTGACCGACAAGCTGGTCACCATCAATCGCGTGGCG
The DNA here is from genome assembly GCA_963765385.1 of uncultured Alphaproteobacteria bacterium. Classification (GTDB taxonomy): domain Bacteria; phylum Pseudomonadota; class Alphaproteobacteria; order Reyranellales; family Reyranellaceae; genus Reyranella. The sequence continues at coordinate 58,935 of CAVXWG010000009.1, forward strand.
AAGGTGGTGAAGGGCGGTCGGCGCTTTGCGTTCGCCGCGATCGTCGTCGTCGGTGACCAGCGCGGCCGCGTCGGCCATGGCGCCGGCAAGGCGCGCGAGGTTCCCGAGGCGATCCGCAAGGCGACCGAAGCGGCCAAGCGCGGGCTGATCCGCGTGCCGCTGCGCGACGGCCGCACCCTGCATCACGACGTCAAGGGCCGCTTCGGCGCGGGCAAGGTGACGTTGCGCGCCGCCCCGGCCGGCACCGGCATCATCGCCGGCGGCCCGATGCGCGCGGTGTTCGAGACGCTCGGCATCAAGGACATCGTCGCCAAGTCGGTCGGCACGTCCAACCCGCACAACATGATCAAGGCGACGTTCGAGGCGCTGATGCAGCTCAACTCACCGCGCATGGTCGCCACCCGCCGCGGCAAGAAGGTCGGCGACCTTCTGGGCCGCCGCGATGAGACCACCGCCGAGGCGGCGGCTTAAGGAGCAGGCTATGGCCGACGGCAAGAAGATCAAGATCACCCAGACCGGCAGCCATATCGGCCGCACGGAAGACCAGCGTGGCACGCTGATCGGACTGGGGCTGAACAAGCGCCACCGCACCCGCGAGCTCGTGGATACGCCCGAGGTGCGCGGCATGATCAGGAAGGTGCAGCACCTGGTGCGCATCGACGAGGAAGCGACTTGAGGAATTGACGATGAAACTCAACCAAATCGCCGACAACCCGGGATCCCGCAAGCCGCGCATGCGCGTCGGCCGCGGCATCGGCTCGGGCAAGGGCAAGACCGCGGGCCGCGGCGTCAAGGGTCAGAAGTCGCGCACCGGCGTGTCCATCAACGGCTTCGAGGGCGGCCAGATGCCGCTCTACCGCCGCATTCCCAAGCGCGGCTTCCGGCCGCCGCACCAGAAGGCGTGGCAGATCGTCAATCTCGGCTCGCTGCAGAAGGCGATCGACGACAAGAAGCTCGACGCCGACAAGCCGATCGACGCCGCCGCCATGCAGGCGGCCGGTCTGTTCAAGAATCCGTCGGACGGCGTGCGCCTCCTTGGCAAAGGCGAGATCAAGACCAAGATCGAAGTGAAGGTCGCAGGCGCCTCGGCGTCGGCGATCGCCGCGGTCGAGAAGGCCGGCGGCAAGGTCGAGCTGCCGCCCAAGCCCGCGGCCGAGGCTGCCTAGAAGCCCGACGGCGTGAGTGGGGGGTGTCTGGCCTCCTTTGTGTCGTTGTCGTCACGCGTGAGGTTCCATGGCATCCGCTGCCGAGCAACTTGCATCCAACCTGAACTGGGGCGCGATCGGTAAGGCAACCGAGCTCAAGAAGCGCCTGTGGTTCACCGTGGCCGCGCTGGTGGTTTTCCGCATCGGCGCCTACATACCGGTTCCGGGGGTCGATCCCCACGCGCTGGCCGAGATTTTCGCCCATAATGCGGGCGGCATCGCCGGCCTGCTCGACGTGTTCTCGGGCGGCTCGATCGGCCGCATGTCGGTGCTGGCGCTCAGCATCATGCCGTACATCTCGGCCTCCATCATAATGCAGATCCTGACGACGGTCGTGCCGTCGCTCGAGGCGCTGAAGAAGGAAGGCGAGGCCGGCCGCAAGAAGATCAACCAGTACACACGCTACGGCACGGTCATCCTGGCGACCTTCCAGGCCTACGGCATCGCGGTCGGCTTGGAGAGCCAGGTCGCGTCGGCCGGTCCCGTCGTGGTCGATCCTGGCCTGTTCTTCCGCTTCGTGACCATCGTCACCCTGGTCGGCGGTACGCTGTTCCTGATGTGGCTGGGCGAGCAGATCACCGCGCGCGGCGTCGGCAACGGCGTTTCGCTCATCATCTTCGCGGGCATCGTGGCGGCCCTGCCCAATGCCTTGATCCAGACCCTGGAACTGGGCCGTACCGGCGCGCTGTCGGCGCTGTTCATCATCGCGCTTGCGGTGGGCGTGGTGCTCGTTGTCTCGGTCGTCGTCTTTGTCGAGACGGCGCAGCGACGAATCGTGGTGCAATATCCAAAGCGGCAGGTCGGCAACAAGATGTATGGCGGCGAGGCCTCCCATCTGCCGCTCAAGATCAACACCTCGGGCGTGATCCCACCGATCTTTGCCTCCTCGCTGCTGCTCTTCCCGGCCACCATCGCCTCGTTCCAGGGCAACGCCGGCGAACCGGGCTGGGTGCAGTGGATCGCCACCTATCTCGGCCACGGCCAGCCGCTCTATCTGCTGGCCTATGTCGGCCTGATCGTCTTCTTCTGCTTCTTCTACACCACGGTGGTCTTCAACCCGACCGACACAGCCGACAATCTGAAGAAGAACGGCGGCTTCGTGCCGGGCATCCGCCCGGGCAAGAACACGGCCGACTACCTCGAATACATCCTGAACCGGCTGACCGTGATCGGCGCGATCTACCTCTCGGCGGTCTGCATCCTGCCCGAGCTGCTGATCGCCCGCGGCGGCGTGCCATTCTACTTCGGCGGCACCAGCCTGCTGATCGTGGTCTCGGTCACGCTCGACACGGTGACCCAGATCCAGGCGCACCTGCTGGCCCACCAGTACGAGGGCCTGATCAAGAAGGCCCGGCTGCGGGGCAGGGGCCGATGAGGATGGGTCGATGAACCTGATCCTTCTGGGACCGCCGGGCGCCGGCAAGGGCACCCAGGCGCAGATGCTCCAGCGCGAGCGCGGCCTGGTCCAGCTCTCGACCGGCGACATGCTGCGCGCCGCCGTGGCGTCGGGCAGCGAGCTCGGCCAGAAGGCCAAGGGCATCATGGAAAAGGGCGAGCTGGTGCCCGACGCATTGATGATCGGGCTGATCCGCGACCGTATCGCGCAGGACGATTGCGCCCAGGGCTTCATCCTCGATGGCTTCCCGCGCACCGAGGCCCAGGCCAAGGCGCTCGACCACATGCTGGCCGAGACCGGCAAGAAGCTCGACCGGGTGGTCGAAATGGAGGTCGACGAGAAGGCGCTGACCGAGCGCATCGTCGGCCGCTACACCTGTGCCGTGTGCGGCACGGGCTACCACGACAAGTTCAAGCGGCCCAAGGTTGAAGGGGTCTGCGACGTTTGCGGCTCGAGGGAATTCGTCCGTCGCAAGGATGATAATGCAGAGACCATGAAGACACGTATGGCCGCCTACCGCGCCCAGACCGAGCCCCTGCTGCCCTACTACAGCGGCCGCGGGGTGCTCAGGAAGGTCGACGGGATGGCGTCCATGGATGAGGTTCACCGTCAAATTTCCGGGGTTTTAGCCGGGACTTGACAAGCTTTGTGTTCCGTTGACTCGGGGGCGCTTCTCCCTATAATCGCGCGCTTTTCCGGGGCCAGCGGAACGTTCGACGGGCGCGCGCAAGCGCGCCGTAAGTCTTTGAAGGAGTTGAAACTTTGGCTCGTATAGCCGGTGTGAACATTCCGACCGCCAAACGGGCGGTGATCGGGTTGCAATACATCCACGGGATCGGCCTGGCGAAAGCCAAGGAGATCTTGGGGAAAGTGGGGATCGATGAGTCGCGGCGGGTCAATACGCTGACCGACGACGAGGTCATCCGCATCCGCGAAGCCATCGACCGCGACTATACGGTCGAGGGCGATCTGCGGCGCGAAGTGGCGATGAACATCAAGCGATTGATGGACCTCGCCTGCTACCGTGGCTTGCGGCACCGCCGCGGGCTGCCGGTCCATGGCCAGCGCACGCATACCAATGCGCGCACCCGCAAGGGTCCGGCCAAGCCGATCGCCGGCAAGAAAAAAGTCACGAAGTAAGTCTGAGGGGAACCGGATCATATGGCCAAGCCTGCCGCCGCCGCTGACTGGCGCCGCCGCCACCGCCGCGCGTCCTCGCCGCAAGGAACGCAAGAACATCATCGCGGGCGTGGCGCACGTGAGCGCCTCGTTCAACAACACGATCGTCACCATAACCGACGCGCAGGGCAACACCATCGCCTGGTCGTCGTCGGGTCAGCAGGGCTTCAAGGGCTCGCGCAAGTCGACGCCGTTCGCCGCCCAGATGGCAGCCGAGAACGCCGGCCGCAAGGCAATGGAGCACGGCATGCGCACGCTCGAGATCGAGGTGCGCGGTCCGGGTTCGGGCCGCGAGTCGGCGCTGCGCGCGCTGCAGGCCGTCGGCCTCGCCGTCACGGCCATCCGCGACGTCACGCCGATCCCGCATAACGGCTGCCGCCCGCCTAAGCGCCGTCGCGTCTGAGTCTTGAGTCCGAGTGCAGGCGGCGCACTTCCGCGCCGCGTGCTCGAGAATTTTGTCGCGAGTCCTTCCAGGATTCGCCCGAACCAATCGGTTTAGAGAGGTAGCCCCCGTGCTTCAGAAGAACTGGCAAGACTTGATCAAGCCGGAGAAGCTTGTGACAGAGGCCGGCGTCGATCCGGGTCGCACCGCGACCATCGTCGCCGAGCCGCTCGAGCGCGGCTTCGGCCTCACGCTCGGCAATGCGCTCCGTCGCGTGCTGCTCTCCTCGCTGCAGGGCGCCGCCGTGACGTCGATCAAGATCGATAACGTGCTGCACGAGTTCTCGTCGATTCCGGGCGTCCGTGAGGATGTGGTCGACATCGTGCTGAACATCAAGGCGATGGCCGTGAAAATGCAGGGCGACCGCCCGCAGCGCCTTTACCTGCGCGCCGTCGGCCCCGGCGAGGTCACCGCCGGCATGATCGAGCTGCCGGGCGACGTCCAGATCATGGATGCCAAGCACCTGATCTGCACGCTCGACGACGGCGCCTCGATCTCGATGGAGCTGATGGTCGCCACCGGCAAGGGCTATATCCCGGCCTCGGCCAACCGGCCGGAGGACGCGCAGATCGGCCTGATCCCGGTCGATTCGGTGTTCAGCCCGGTCAAGCGCGTCTCCTACAAGATCGAGAACAGCCGCGTCGGCCAGGTCACCGACTACGACCGGCTGTCGATGACGGTCGAGACCAACGGCACCACCCGTCCGGACGACGCCGTGGCGCTCGCCGCGCGCATCCTGCAAGACCAGCTCCAGCTCTTCATCAACTTCGAGGAGCCGCGCGAGGTCCGCAAGGAGGAGCAGCAGGACGACTTCCCGTTCAACCGCAACCTTCTGCGCAAGGTCGACGAGCTCGAGCTGTCGGTCCGTTCGGCCAACTGCCTGAAGAACGACAACATCATCTACATCGGCGATCTGGTGCAGAAGACCGAGGCAGAGATGCTGCGTACGCCGAACTTTGGCCGCAAGTCGCTCAACGAGATCAAGGAAGTGCTGGCCGGCATGGGCCTCCACCTGGGCATGGAAATCCCGGGCTGGCCGCCGGACAACATCGAAGAGATGGCCAAGCGGCTGGAAGAGCCGTACTAGGCCGACGGAAGGAATTTAGTCATGCGTCACAACAATCGCGGCCGGAAGTTCCACCGCACCGCCGAGCATCGCAAGGCGATGTTCATGAATCTGGCCGGTGCCCTGATCAAGCACGAGCAGATCACCACCACGCTGCCCAAAGCGAAGGACCTGCGTCCGATCGTCGAGAAGCTGGTGACGCTCGGCAAGAAGGGCGGCCTGCACGCCCGCCGCCAGGCGATCGGCTTCCTGCGCGATCCCTACATCGCCGACAAGCTGTTCACCACGCTGGGCCCGCGCTATGCCAAGCGCAACGGCGGCTACCTGCGCGTGCTGAAGGCGGGCTACCGTTTCGGCGATGCCGCGCCGATGGCCGTGATCGAGTTCATCGAGCGCGACACCGCGGCCAAGGGCCAGGATTCCGGCCCGTCGGCGGACCAGGCCGAGCAGCAGGAAGCGGCGTAGGCTCCCTTTCTTCATCGAATTGAAAACGCCCGGTCGCAAGACCGGGCGTTTTTCTTGTCGGACCGCGGGCCTCCAGGCCCGCCTCATGATTCATGAGCGGGCCTGGAAGACTTATAGCTGCGCCTCCGTCAGCGCGAAGACCGTACGCCCCGCGGCCTTCAGTGGCCCAAGGTGGGCCAGTGCCGGCGGCAGGATGACCTCGGCGTAGAACCGCGCCGTGATCAGCTTGGCCTCAAGGAAGGCGGGATCGCCGTCGCGGCTTGCCATCTTGCTCTGGGCGACGAGCGCGCCGCGGGCCAGCAGCCAGCCACCCAACGCCGTCCCAGCCAGCCGCAGGAACGGCACGGAGCCCGCCAGGGCCGTCGTGAGGTCCGCCTTGACCGACTGCGCCACCCACTTGGTGGCATCCTCCAGCGCGTCCGCTGAGGCCAGCACGGAGGCGCGAATCACCGCCAGATCGTCGCCCGGCGCCGCCTTCATCTCGTCGGCCAGCGCCCGCATCTCGGCGACCAGGGCCAGCATCGCCTCGCCGCCATCCTTGGCCACCTTGCGGCCCACGAGGTCGCGCGCCTGGATGCCGTTGGTGCCCTCGTAGATCGGCAATATGCGTGCATCGCGCAGATGCTGGGCGGCGCCGGTCTCCTCGATGAAGCCCATGCCGCCATGGACCTGCACGCCGATCGAGGCGATCTCGTTGCCTAGGTCGGTGAACCACGCCTTGACGATCGGAATCAGCAAATCGACGCGGTCCTGCGTCTTGCGCGCCGTCGCCTTGTCGGGGTGCTTCAGCGCCCCGTCGATGCCGGCGGCGGTGTAATAGCCCAGCGCGCGCATCGCCTCGATCTGGGCCCGCATGGTCATCAGCATGCGCCGCACGTCGGCATGATGGATGATCGACACCGGCTCGGGCTTGGCGCTGCCATCGTCCTTGGACTGCACGCGGTTCTTGGCGAATTCCGAGGCCTGCTGGTAGGCGCGCTCGGCGATGGCCAGGCCCTGGATGCCGACCGACAGCCGCGCGTTGTTCATCATGGTGAACATGTAGGAAAGCCCGCGGCCTTCCTCGCCGACCAGGTACCCCACCGCGCCGCCGTCGTCGCCGAACGACATCACGCAGGTCGGGCTGGCATGGATGCCGAGCTTGTGTTCCAGCGACACGCACCGCAGGTCGTTGCGCTTGCCGGATTTGCCGTCGGCGTCGATCAGGAACTTCGGAACGATGAACAGCGAGATGCCACGCACGCCGGCCGGCGCGTCGGGCGTGCGCGCCAGCACCAGGTGCACGATGTTCTCGGCCATGTCGTGCTCGCCGTAGGTAATGAAGATCTTCTGGCCGGTGACTAGGTAGTGCTCCCCATTTTTCACGGCGCGGCTCTTGAGCTGGCCGAGATCGGAGCCCGCCTGCGGCTCGGTGAGGTTCATGGTGCCGGTCCATTCACCGGAGATCATCTTGGGCAGGTAGGTGGCCTTCTGCTCGGCCGAGCCATGATGATGGATGGCGTCGATCGCCCCTTGGTTCAGCAGCAGCACCAATCCGAAGCCCATGTTGGCCGCCTGCCACATTTCCTGCACCGTCGCGGCAAGCAGCCACGGCATGCCCTGGCCGCCGAACTCGGGATCGAACGGCAGCGAATTCCAGCCGCCGGCAACGAATTCCTTGTAGATGGCGGCAAAGCCCGGCGCCGTGCGCACGACGCCGTTCTCCAGCGTGGCGCCCACCTTGTCGCCCTCGCGGTTGAGTGGCGCCAGGCCGTTGCCGGCGAGCTTGGCGGCTTCCTCGAGCACCGCGTCGACCGTGTCGTCGGTGGCATGCTCGTAGCCCGGCAAGGCGGCAACCTGCTGCAGGCCGGCCATTTCGCGTAGCGCGAAGCGCATATCGGCCAGCGGGGCGGTATAAGTCATAGGTTTCCTCCAATCTGCAATATGCCGCGCTCAGTCGCTTTTGGCGACCGGCTCAGGTATTTTCAGGGCAACATGACAGACACCGTTCTGCTTTCCATCGACGGCCCTCGGGCCACCATCACGCTCAACGATCCGGCCAAGCACAACAGGCTCGATCCGGCCGGCCTTAGCCTGCTGCGGCAGGCTATCGAGAAAGCCGACGTCAGCACCCGACGTTCGGGTGACGGTGATCACCGGCGCGGGCGAGAAGACCTTTTGCTCGGGCTACGACCTGGGCTCGATCCCGTCCGGCAAGGCGGCACGGCCTGCCGACGGCGAGGACAGCTTCGAGAAGGTCATGGACCGCCTCGAGGCGATGCACATGCCGACGCTCTGTGCGCTGAACGGCGGCGTCTATGGCGGCGCCACCGACATGGCGCTGGCCTGCGACTTCCGGCTCGGCGTCAAGGGCATGCGCTTCTTCATGCCGGCGGCGCGCTTTGGACTGCACTACTATCCGAGCGGCCTGCGCCGCTATACGCAAAAGGTAAGCCCGAGCTTCGCCAAGCGTGCGTTCCTGCTGTCGGAGGACTTCACCGACGAGGACCTGCTGCGCGTCGGATATCTCGACTGGCTAGTCGACCGCGCGCAGTTCAAGTCCAGGGTCGACGAGACCGCCGCCAAGCTGGCGGGCCTGGCGCCGCTTTCCATGTCGAACATGAAGCGCGCGATCGAGCAGTTCGCCCAGGCCGAGCCTGACATTCCGCAGATCCGCGAGGGCATCCGCGAGTGCCAGACCTCGGAAGACCTGCGCGAGGGCCTGAGCGCCCTGCGCGAGCGCCGTGTTCCTGCCTTCAAAGGCCGCTAAAACCGAAACCATCATGCAGCGCCGTCTCGCCGCGATCGTCCACGCCGACCTCGCCGGCTTTACCCGGATGATGGAAGGTGCCGAGACGCGCACGTTCAGGCACCTGAAATCGGCCCAGATCGAAGTCTGGCGTCCGGCGATCGACGCCGGCAATGGCCGGCTGGTCGGCACTGCTGGCGATGCCATGCTGGCCGAGTTCGGTTCGGCCGTGACCGCGGTCGGGGCCGCCATCGACATCCAGGAACGCATGGCGCGCTTCAACGAGGCGCTGGCCGTGGAGCAGCGGATGCTGTTCCGCGTCGGCGTTCACCTGGGCGAAGTCATCGTCGACGAGGAGGACCAGAACATCTTCGGCGACGGGGTCAATCTCGCCGCTCGCATCCAGGCGCTGGCCGAGCCCGGCGGCATCGCGGTGTCGCGCGCCGTGCGCGACCTCGTCGAGCTGCGCGTCGAATACACCTTCGTCGACGGCGGCGAGCATCAGGTGAAGAACGTCAGCCGCGCCGTCCAGGTCTTCCATGTGCGATCCGCCAAGGCGGCCGTCACCGTCGGCACGACGACGCGTATGTTGCCGCAGATCACCCTGCGTTTCGAGGGCACCGATTCGGCCAGCAACAAGCACGCCTTCGAGGTCACCCTCGAGAAGCTGATGGGCCGCGCCCAGGGCATGGTGATCGGCCGCGCCGCCGACCAGTGCGACCTGGTCGTCGCGCACGCCACCGTGTCGCGCCGCCACGCCCGACTCACCCTCGCCGGCGAGGCGCTGCAGGTCGAGGATCTCGGCTCGACCAACGGCACGGCCGTCGGCGGCAAGGCTTTGCGCTCCGGCGAACCTGTGGTGCTGCACGCCGGCAACAAGCTGCGGCTGGGCGACGTCGACCTGCTCGTGCGCCAACTCTAGGACACGCGGGCTAATGTCCGATTCCGATCCCACCCAGATCCCAGGCCTGTCGCCTTCCGGTCCTGCGTCCGCTGGCGCGATACCCGAGGTCGATTATGTCGCGCTCCAGCCGGGCCAGCTGATCGGCCGCTACGAAATAGTGTCGGTTCTTGGACAGGGCGGCTTTGGCATCACCTACCGCGCGCGCGACGTTCAGCTCGGCCGCGAGGTAGCCATCAAGGAATACCTGCCGACGGCCTTGGCGATCCGCCAGGATGGAACCACGGTGTTGCCGCGCACCACCAAGATGGCAGACGATTTCGGCTGGGGACGCGAGCGCTTCGTCACCGAGGGCCGCACGCTGGCGAGCCTTCATCGTGTGCCGGCGATCGTGCAGGTCTTCGATTTCCTCGAGGCCAACGGCACGGCCTACATCGTCATGGAGCTGCTGCATGGCGAGACCCTCGAGGCGCGCATCGCGCGCCTCGGCAAGCTCGGCCCGGAAGATGTCGATCGCATCCTGTGGCCGCTGCTCGACGGTCTCGAGAAGGTCCATGACGCGGGCTTCCTGCATCGCGACATCAAGCCAGCCAACATCCTGCTCGATGATGCGGGCCATCCGACCCTGATCGATTTCGGCGCCTCGCGGGCGGCGATGGCGGGCCGCAGCGTGGCGCTCACCGCCATCTTCACGCCGGGCTACGCTGCCGCCGAGCAGATGACCTCGGCCAAGCAGGGTCCGTGGACCGACATCTACGGCCTGTCGGCAACGCTCTATCACGCCATCGCCGGTCAGACGCCGCCCAGCGCCTTCGATCGCATGCTGGACGACGGCTACCAGCCGCTCGCCCAGGTCAATCCGCTGGGCTTCGCGCGCGGCGTATTGGCGGGCGTCGATGCCGGCCTGGCCGTCGCCGCGCGCGACCGGCCGCAATCCATCGCCGGCTGGCGGCCGATTCTCGGCATGTCGGTCGCGCCCGAGGCGGATTCCACGGTGATCATGGGCAAGGAGCCCGAAACCCAGCCGGTCGTGCGACACGTCTCGACGCTTCCGCCACCAGCCGCCGTCGGAGCCGGGCGTCCGGGTCGCACGGCCCTGTGGATCGCCGTCGCCGTCGCGCTGCTGGCTCTGCTGGGCGGCGGCGGTTACTACGCCATCGCCTCGCGTGGGCCGGATCCCGAAATGGTCAAGGCACGCGCGGCAGCGGAAGAGGCCGAAGCCAAGCGGCTCAAGGCCGAACAGGAGGCTGCGAAATTGCGTGCCGAGAGCGAGCAGCGCCAGAAGGCCGAGCAGGCCGCCGCCGCACTCAAGCAGCAGCAGGAGGCCGAAGCGGCCGCCAAGAAGCAGCTCGAAGACGAGACGCGCCGCAAGATCGAAGCCGAGATCACCGCGCAAAAACGCGCCGACGAGGAAGCCCGGCGCAAGGCAGACGAAGAGGCCGAGGCCCGTCGCAAGGCGGTCGATGATGCCCGCAAGGCCGTCGAGTTCGTGGCCGGGCCATTCGACCATTTCGGCAAGACGTTGATGATGATCGCCCTGAAGGATCGGCCGGACGAGATCCGCCTGCAGGGCGTGGACATCGTGAACGACCCGGCGCTCCACAAGCTCGGCGTCGACGCCCTTGCCCAGCAGCCGCGCAACCTGCATTGCCGGCAAACCGACCGTCTGACCGACGGCACGCCGCTTTATCGATGCCTGATCACGGCGTTGAACGCCAAGGAGCCGCTGGCCGATATCCCTGACGCAGAACGGATAGACCTTGCCTTCCAACTGGTGCGCAATGGTCTAGTTCTGGCTTCCTGCGACGCCCCCCGATCCTACGCCGACGCGGAGGACGATGCCCGTGGCCGCAAACAGTCGCTATGGGGTAGAGTAACCGTTCCTGAATACAAACGGAGATGCACCAAATGACTGCATTGATTGCCGAGACGACGACCCTGCGCACGATGGGCCGGAAGATTGCGATGCGTGTCGTGGGCGTGGTGGCGGCTCTCGGCCTGGTCACGGCCTGCACCACCAGCGACAGCGGCGGACCCTCCAATCAGGCAATGGGCACCTTCATGGGCGCGGCAGTCGGCGGCGCGGTGGGTGGCCTGGCCTTCGGATCGGCGGGGGGCGTCATTGGCGGCGCCCTGGTGGGCGCACTGGCCGGCAACCTTGTCGGTCGGGCGCTCGATCAGCAGGAGCGCACGCGCCTCGCCCAGGCGACCCAAAGCGCCTTCGTGGCCGACACCAACGCGCAGACGACCTATACGGTCGAGCCGACGACAGCCTCGTCGACGCCGCCCACGGTGGTCGCCGCGAGACCTGTCGCGCCCCCGAGCACCCGCGCCGACGGCAGCACCTGCCGGCCGATTGAACTCACGGCGACCAAGAACGGCCAGACGACGACCGAGACGACGACCTTCTGCAAGGCCTCCGGTTCATCCGATCTGAAGCCGGTTTCTGTCTGATCCACAGCCGACGGCCGGCGGGGTTTTGGACCTTGCCGGCCGTTGCTCTGCGGAAGAGCGCGGGGCAGCCTCTCAAGTGGGTAGGGGCGTATGAGCGACGCGGGTAGTCAAAACGAGGGTGTCGTTTCGCCGGTCGATTTCGTCGCGCTGTCGGCGGGACGGATGATCGGCCGCTACCAGGTCGTCTCCGTGCTGGGCCAGGGCGGCTTCGGCATCACCTACCGCGCGCGCGACAGCCAGCTCGGCCGCGAGGTCGCCGTCAAGGAATACCTGCCGCTGGCACTTGCCGTCCGGCAGGACGGCACGACCGTGCTGCCGCGCTCGACCGGCGCCGCCGAGGATTTCACCTGGGGCCGCGAACGCTTCGTGGCCGAAGGCCGCACGCTCGCCAGCCTGCAGGACGCACCCGCCATCGTGCGGGTGTTCGACTTCCTCGAGGCCAACGGCACGGCCTACATCGTCATGCAGCTGCTGCACGGCGAGACCCTCGAGGCCAGGCTGAAGCGAAGTGGGCCGCTCAAGGCCGCCGATATCGATCGCATCCTGTGGCCGCTGCTAGACGGCCTGGAGCAGGTCCATAATGCCGGATTCCTGCATCGCGACATCAAGCCGGCCAACATCCTGCTCGACGACGCGGGCAATCCGACCTTGATCGATTTCGGTGCTTCGCGGGCGGCAATCGCCGGGCGCAGCACCGCGCTGACGGCGATCTTCACGCCGGGGTACGCCGCCGCCGAGCAGATGACCTCGGCCAAGCAGGGTCCGTGGACCGACATCTACGGCCTGTCGGCCACACTCTACCATGCCATCACCGGCCAGACGCCGCCCAGCGCCTTCGACCGCATGCTCGACGACGCCTACGAGCCGCTCGGCAAGAAGATGCCCCCGGGCTTTGCCCTCGGCCTGCTGGCCGGGATTGACGCCGGCCTCGCGGTGCGCGCCAGCGACCGGCCGCAATCCATTGCCGGCTGGCGGCCGATCCTCGGTCAGTTTGCGGCACTCGCCGGCGACGCGACGGTCGTGCTCGTGCCACCCCGGGCGGCGGCGCCGGCGGTCGTTGGGCCCGTCATGGAGAAGACCGCGGCGCCGGCGAGAAAGCGCGGTATCGGCCTTTGGATAGGAGCCGCGGCCGCCGCAATCGTGGTGCTGGCCGGCGGCGGTTACTACGCCCTTGTCGGCGACAAGCGGGCGGTGGCGCCCCAGGCGGCGGCTGTGTCGGCTCCCTCCGCGGTCGACAAGGCGGCGCAGGATGCGCAGCTGGCGGCCGAAGCGCGGCGCGTCAAGGACCAGGAGGAGCTTGCCAGGTTGCGCACCGAGGCGGCCGCGCGCGAGAAGGCCGAGCAGGAGGCGGCCCAGCGCAAGCAGATCGAGGAGGAGACGCGGCGCAAGGTCGAAGCCGAAATGGCCGACAAGCAGCGCCAGCAGGAGGACGCGCGCCAGAAGGCGGAAGCCGATGCAGCGGCCAGGCTCAGGGCCGAGGAGGACGAGAAGAAGGTGGCCGAGGCGGCCGAAAACGGGCTGCGCCTGCCGGTGCTCGAGCGACAGCATCTGCAGGTTGCGCTGACCGCGCTTGGTTTCCGCACCGCCGCCACCGACGGAAATTTCAGCTCACGCACGCGCGAGATGATCGCGGCCTGGCAGAAGACGCACAATGATCCACCGACCGGTTACCTGACGGGTGCGCAAAGCCAGGCGCTGCTGCGTGATGCGGCGCCAGCCATCGCCCGCTTCGACGAGGAGGTGAAGAAGCTCGAGGAGCGGAAGAGGGCGGACGAGGAGCGGGCGAAAGCCGAGGCTTCTGCCAGGGCCGTGCTGCCACCACAGCCGCCGCCTGTCGCCGCGCCTCCCAGCGTGGCTTCCGCCGCGCCGAGATCGGGGCCAGACGGGTCCTGGCACGGAACAATGCATTGCACGCCATCGCGGAACGGCGGCGAGATCACCATTCCCCTGTCGATCAATGTCTCGGGCGGAACCGGCACCTGGGTTCGTCCCGGCTCGGGGCCCGGGACGATGGGCAACCAGTCCGTCACCATCAGGATCAACGGCCAGCAGGTCTCCGTCGCGCGCGTCTTCGTGCCCAACAACCAGCCGGGTGTGCAGCAAACCGCAACCATGCCGGCGCGATATGACGGCGCCAGCACCATCACGGGCTCGGGCCCCGAGGCGAGCGGCGGCGGCCGGACCTGCCAGATCTCTTTGTCGCGACAATGACGGCTGCGCCTGCCCTGATATAGTCGAGCCAATCAACGCGAGGACGAAACATGGCGGGCAATCTCAAGGCGGCGGAACTGCGCCAGCTTCTGGCAAAGGGCGAGTTCATTTTGGCGCCGGGCATCTACGACGGCATTTCGGCGCGCGTCGCCGATCGCATGGGGTTTCCGGCGCTCTACATGACAGGCTACGGCGCCACGGCCTCCATGCTGGGCCTACCGGACGCGGGCCTGGCGACCTACTCCGAAATGGTGGGCCGCGCCGAGATGATTTGTTCGATCGTCGAGACGCCGCTGATTGCCGATGCCGATACCGGCTACGGCGGCCTCCTGAACGTCCAGCGCACGGTGCGGGGCTACGAGGCCGCGGGCGTCGCCGCCATCCAGATCGAGGATCAGGAAAACCCCAAGAAGTGCGGCCACACGCCGGGTCGCCGCGTCGTGCCGGCCGAGGAGATGGTGTTGCGCCTGCGGGTCGCCGCCGAGGCGCGCCGGCATCCCGAGACGATGATCGTCGCGCGCACCGACGCGCGCACCGCGCTCGGACTGGACGAGGCCCTGCGCCGCGCCCGGCTCTACGAGGAGGCCGGTGCCGACGTGATCTTCGTCGAATCACCCGAAAGCGAGGAGGAACTGGAGCGGATCGGCCGGGAAGTGAGCAAGCCGCTGCTCGCCAACATGGTCGAGTTCGGCAAGACGCCGCGAGTCGAGACGGACCGGCTCAAGAAATGGGGCTTCGACATCGCGATCTACCCAGGCCTGGGTTTCAGCGTGGCCGCTGAAGCGATGCGCCAGGGCTGGCAGCACCTCAAGGACAAGGGCACCAGCAACGGCATGAACGTGCCGCAATTCAGTGGCATGCATGAGCTCATGGGATTCCCCGAGGTGTGGGAGTTCGAGAAGAAGTGGGCGCAGTGAACGGCAAGCAATTCCTCGAGATGCTGGCACGACTGCCGGCGCGGGTCTGGCTGCAGGCCATCCTGGGGCTGATCGGCTTCATCGTGCTGGCCGTGCTGGGCTTCGCGGTCATCGCGGGCGTCGCGGCCGTGATCGTGATCGCCATCCTGGCCCTCAAGGCCCGGCAGTGGCTGCGCGGCTTCTTTGCCGCGACTCCACCCGCCGGTACGCCGGCGCGTCAGGATCGCAAGGTGATCGACGTGCAGTACGAGATCGTCGACAAACGCAGCGACGACGTTCGGCGGCCTTAGCCCCCAGCGTCAGCACGACCACTGGAAGCCGTCGATCACGAAGTGCTGGCCGGTGATGAAGCAGGGCTCCGAGGTGGCGAGGAACGCCACGAGCTGCGCGATGTCGGCCGGTGTGCCCAGCCGGTTGAGCATGATGCCTTTCATCATCTCCGCGCCGCGGGCCTTGGTCAGGCTGTTGCCCAGCTCGGTCTCGATCACGCCGGGACAGACGGCGTTGATCATGATCTTGGGACCAAGCTCTTTCGCCAGCGAGCGGGTGAGACCCAGGATTCCCGCCTTGGCCGCCGCGTAGGCGTGCTTGCTGACGGCGCTGGTCACGCCGCCGCTCAGCGCGTTCAGCGACGACATACTGACGATGCGTCCGCCTGCCTCCTGCTTCAGCATGACCGGTGCTGCGGCATGGATGTAGTTGAAGCAGCTCTTGAGGTTGACCGCGATGGTGCGATCGAACTCCTCCTCCTTGATCTCCAGGATGCCCTTGGCGTTGGAGGCGCCAGCGTCGTTCAGCAGGAAATCGACCGCACTCCATTGCTTGGCAACATCCGCCACGATCTCATGGGCGCGGGCGAACGAGGCGACGTCGGCCTGGTAGGTGAGCGCCTTGCGGCCCAGCGCCTCGATCTCGCCCGCGGTACGCTTCATCTCGGGCTCGAGCAGGTCGACCAGCGCGATGTCGTAGCCGCGCGTCGCCAGTTCGAGGGCACAGCCGCGGCCGATGCCCCGCGCCCCGCCGGTGACGATCGCGACTTTCGGGGTGGCCTTGCTCATGCCGCGTGCGCCTTGGCGTAGGCGGCGACCTCGGCGTGGGTGGCGAACCACGCCGCATCTTTTCCCTGGCCCTTCGACTTGGCGTGACGGATCAGCTCGTCGACGATCCAAATGCGCGAGCGGTAGCCGATGATGTGCGGATGCATGGTAAGCTGGAAGATGCCGCCTTCCTCCCAGGCCGCATCGAGCTCGCGACGGAAAATATCGAGAACATCGGCTGGCGGCGTGTAGGGGCGCAGCGAGGAGAACCGGTGCATGGAGAAATAGACCGCATCGTCGCGCACCCATTCGACCGGCAGCTCGACCACGCCGGTCGGCTCGCCGTTCAGCAGCAGCTCGTAGCAATCCTCGTCGGCCATCAGCGAGGAGTCGTAGAGCAGGCCCAGCTCCTTCTCGAGAGCGAGCGTGTTGGGGCTGAAGTCCCAGGACGGGGTGCGCATGCCGACCGAGCGCCTGCCGGTGATCTTCTCCAGCGTATCGGCCGACCGCAGCATGAGGTCGCGCTCGGCCTCGCGCGGCAATACCGAATTGAGCTCATGGATCCAGCCATGGATGCCGATCTCGTGGCCTTCGGCGACCAGCGCGCGCTGCTCCTCGGGATGCAGCAGGGCGGCCACGGCCGGCACGTAGAAGGTCGCCTTCACGCCGTGCCTCTCCAGAAGCTTGCGGATGCGCGGCACGCCCACCCGGTTGCCGGACTGGCCCCAGGCCATGCGGCCGATCGACTGGCCGCCGTCGCGCAGCTCGTTGGTCTCGTGGTCGGAATCGAAGGAGAGCGCCACGGCGCAGCGCGCCCCGTCCTTCCAGGCCTTGGGCCGGTAACACCTGCCGGCGCGCACCTGGGCCACCAGCGTGCGCCAGTGCTCCTCGCTCCACTGCCACGGTTCCAGCTGGGGAATCTGTGTGTCGGGCATGACGACCTCCTGAGATTTTCAAGCGAGCGGCGAGCCGGTGACCGGCAGGATCTGGCCGGTGATCCATGACGCGCGGTCCGACGCCAGGAACAGGACCGCATCGGCGATATCTTCAGGTCGGCCCATGCGCCGCATGGCGATACGGTCGGCGAAGGTGTTTCGGAAGTCCTCGCTGTAGGAATTCCATTGCCGCTCGTAGTCGGGACTGGTGGCCATGAAGCCCGGCGCCACCGAATTGACGGTGATGCCGAACGGGCCGAGCTCCTGCGCAAGCTGCTTCACCAGGCCGACCTGGCCATGCTTGGCCGAGGCATAGGCCTGGATGCCGGTCAGGCTGGTGGCGAGCCCCGCGCGACTCGAGATCGTGACGATGCGCCCGCCGCCCGCTTTCTTCATGCCGGGCGCCACGGCGCGGGCGAACAGGAAGCAGCCCAAGAGGTTGGCGTCGACAATGGCCGAAAAATCCTCCGGCGCGACCTCTTCGATGGGCTTGGGCTGCCGGCCCAGCACACCGCCCGCGACATAGACCAGCACGTCGATCCTGCCGCCAGCCTGCTCCATGACGGCGTCGATGCTGGCCGGCTGGGTGACGTCGACCGCCAGGGCCTTGATGCGGTCACCGGGCTCGATCTCGGCCACCAGCCGATCGCAGGCCAGCACGGAGGCGCCGTCGTTGGCAAAGGCGCGGGCGATCGCGCGGCCGATGCCGCGCGCGGCGCCGGCGACGATGACCGTCTTGCCGTCGAAACGGATATCCATGCTCAGGCCAGCGCGTTCAAGGCGGCGGTCACCGCGTGGCGGCTATGGGCCGAGGTTAGCGCGCCGATCGATACCGCGGTCATGACGAAATCCCCCGAACAAGCCGCCCCCGCGGCTCAACGAATGGGAATGGTACACGGAAATTGCAGCGCGTGGCGACTCTCGCTCAGACGCGGCACTCCAGTGGCTCGATCTCCTATCGCATCAACAAAGACGCGCGACTGGAGTGGCGCGCGCCCAGCGTCAGACGCGGATCACCTTGCCCGGATTCATGATGTTCTGCGGATCGAGCGCGCGCTTGATCGCGCGCATGGTGTCGAGCTCGATCTTGCTCCGATAGTGGGCGAGTTCGTCGACCTTGAGCTGGCCGATGCCGTGCTCGGCCGAGATCGAGCCGCCATGGCTCACCACGAGATCGTAGACCGCGCCGCTGATCGCCTCGGCATGCGCCATGAAACGTGGCTTGTCCCAGCCCGGCGGCGCCTGGCAGTTGAAGTGAATGTTGCCGTCGCCGACATGGCCGAACGGCACCGGCCGGCAATCCGGCAGCGCCTTCTTCATCGCCAGAAGTCCCTCCGTCATGAAGGCGGGGATCTTGCTCACCGACACCGAGACGTCGTGCTTGATCGAGGGTCCTTCGCGCTTCTGCGACTCGGAATGGTTTTCGCGCAGGGCCCAGAAGGCTCGTGCCTGCGTCTCGTTCTGGGCGAGCGCCGCATCCAGCACCAGGGCCTTCTCCAGGGCCTCGCCGAGATAGGCTTCCATCTTCTCGGACAGCCCCGTCTCGTTGGCGCGGGCGCGGCGGGCGCGGGTCGAAGACCATTCCAGCAGCACGTACCAGTCATGGCGCTCGGCCAGGGGATCGATGGCGCCCGGAATGTGTTTCAGCACCAGGTCGACGCCCTGCCGGCTCATCAGCTCGCAGGAGGTGACATTGTCCTCGCTGGCGGCATGCGCGCCGCTCAACAGCGCCACCGCGGCGTCGGGCGAGGGCACGGCGATCCACGACGTCGCGACATCCTTGGGCTTGGGCCACAGTTTCAGCACCGCCTTGGTGAGGATGCCCAGGGTGCCCTCGGCGCCGAGATAGAGATCGCGCAGGTCGTAACCGGTATTGTCCTTCTTGAGCGCTCGCAGACCGTTCCAGATCTCGCCCTGCGGCGTCACCACCTCGAGCCCGAGCACGAGCTGGCGGGCATTGCCGTAGTGCAGGACCTGCACACCGCCGGCATTGGTCGAGAGGTTGCCGCCGATGGTGCAGCTTCCCTCGGCGGCAAGCGAGAGCGGAAAGAGCCGGTCGTGCTGGGCGGCGGTTTCCTGGATGGTTTTAAGCACCACGCCTGCCTCGACGGTCATCGAGTAGCCGATCTCGTCGACGTCGAGGATGCGGTTCATGCGGTTGAGCGACAGCACGATCTCGTGGCCGCTCTGGTCCGGCGTGCCGCCGCCGACCATGCCCGTGTTGCCGCCCTGCGGCACGATCGCGATCTTCTGCGCGGCACAGAGTTTCACGACGGCGGCCACTTCCTCGGTCGTTGCCGGCCGCACGATGGCGAGCGCCGTGCCGAGATAGTTGTCGCGCCAGTCGGTGAGGTAGGGGTGCTGGCCCTGGGCGTCGGTGATCAGGCCGCGCTCGCCCACGATGCTGCGCAGCCTGTCGAGGAAGTCGGTCATCTCATATCTCCTCCCCCGTCATACGGGGGAGGGTAGGGAGGGGGAAAGCCCCAAAGGAGGTTTCCGAAGTTTCAGATCTGCAATTGGTGGGCATCTCGACTGGGGCCTTCCCCCTCCCTGCCTCCCCCGTATGACGGGGGAGGTGATGTATTAGAGCCGGAGGATCTTCCCAGGATTCATGATGTTCTTCGGATCGAGTGCACGCTTCAGCGAGCGCATGGTGTCAAGCTCGATCTTCGAGCGGTAGTGCGCCAGCTCGTCGATCTTGTCGATGCCGATGCCGTGCTCGGCCGAGATCGAGCCCGCCATGTCGCGCACCAGGTCGTTCACCGCGCGGGTGATGGCGGGCGAATATTGCTGCAGCGTCTCGCGATCCATGCCCTTCGGCCCCATGAAGGAGAAATGGATGTTGCCGTCGCCGATATGGCCGAGCGGATAGGGGCGGATGCTGGGCAGGACGTCGAAGGCAGCCTTGATGCCCTTGTCGATGAATTCCGGGATCTTCGAGATCGAGACCGAGATGTCGTAGCTGAGACCGGGTCCTTCGGCGCGCGAGGCCTCGGCGACGGCTTCGCGGATGCGCCACATGTTGCGCGCCTGCGCCTCGTTCTGGCCGATCACGGCATCGAGCACGCGGCCGGCCTCCATCTGGTCGGCGAGAAACTGCTCCATCTTCTCCGACATGCCTTCCGCACCGTCGGCCCTGGGCCGCGACGACGACCATTCGAGCAGCAGGAACCACGGCGTGTCGGCCTTGAGCGGATCCTGCACGCCGGGGATATGGCGCAGCACCATTTCGGTGGCGGCGCGGCTCATCAGTTCGCACGAGCCGACATTGTCTTCCGACGCCGCGTGCGCTTCCGACAGGATCTCGATGGCGGCCCGCGGATCGCGGATGGCGAGCCAGGCGGTCGCCACGTCCTTGGGCGCCGGCCACAGTTTCAGCACCGCCTTGGTGATGACGCCCAAGGTGCCCTCGGCGCCCATGAACAGGTGCTTCAGGTCGTAGCCGGTATTGTCCTTCTTGAGCGCGCGCAGGCCGTTCCACACGTCGCCGTTGGGCAGCACCACTTCGAGGCCCAGCACGAGGTTGCGGGCGTTGCCGTAGCGCAGCACCTGCACGCCGCCGGCATTGGTCGAGAGGTTGCCGCCGATCATGCACGAGCCCTGCGCACCGAGGCTGAGCGGAAAGAAGCGATCGTGGCTCGCCGCCGTCTCCTGCAGGGTCTGCAGGACGCAGCCCGATTCGACGGTCATCGAATAGCCGACCGGGTCGACCTCGAGGACGTGGTTCATGCGGCCGAGCGACAGCACGATGCCGCTATGGGTCGGCCACGGCGTGGCGCCGCCCATCAGGCCGGTATTGCCGCCCTGGGGCACGATGGCGATGCCGTTGTCGAAGCAGAGTTTTACGACCCGGGAAACTTCGTCGGTATTGGCGGGCCGCACGACGACCGCGGCGCTGCCGGTCAGCGAGCCGCGCCAGTCCGTCACGAACGGCTCTTTGCCCTGGTCGTCCAGGATCAGGCCCCTGTCACCCACGATGGCGCGCAGGCCATCGAGGATGGCGGGCGTCACCGGCACGGTCGGAATGACGGGAATGGCGGTATCGGGCATCGTTTCCTCTCTTTTGCCGGCAGCCTACCGTTGCCGGCCTGTGCCGTCATCCGCGGCCGCACGGCGCAGGCGGTCGTTGATCGCAAGGCCCAATCCGGTTTGCGGAATGGGCATGACCGCGATGCGGCCGATGCCGGGACGGTCGAGGGCGCGCAGCATGGTGAACAGGTTGGCTGCCGCCTCGGCCAGGTCGCCGCTGGGGCTGAGATTGAGCGTGACCATGGCGCCCGGCGGCACATCCGGCCCGAACGCGAGCAGGCCTTCCTGGGGCTCCGTAGCGGTCGCGCCAAGTCGCACCGGCCGCGCCGGGGCGTAGTGGCTCGCGAGCTGGCCCGGCGATCTGCGCGCGGAGTCGCCCGAAGGAAGGGCGTCGCTCAGCGCAATGGGTCCGATCACCGCTTCGATCGCCTCGCGAGTGATCCCACCCGGACGCAGCAATGTGGGTGTCGGCGTCGTGAGGTCGAGCACCGTCGATTCGAGGCCGACCGCGCACGGCCCGCCATCGAGGATCATCTTCACCCGATCGCCCAGCGATTCGGCGACGTGCTCGGCGCGCGTCGGACTGACGGCGCCGCTGCGGTTGGCCGAGGGCGCGGCGAGCGGCCGGCCAACGGCGCGGATCAGCGCCTGCGCCAGGGGATGCGCCGGCGCGCGCACCGCCACCGTGTCGAGCCCGGCCGTCGCCAGCAGCGCGATGGGCGAGCCCTTTGCGCGCGGCAGCACCAGGGTGAGCGGTCCCGGCCAGAAGCGCGCGGCGAGCTTGTCGGCCGTGTCGTTCCAGCGCACGAGGCGTTTGGCTTCGTCCGGGCCGAGCACATGGCTGATCAGCGGATTGAACTGCGGCCGTCCCTTGGCTTCGAAGATCGCCGCGACGGCGCGTTCGTTGGTGGCGTCGCCGCCCAGCCCGTAGACGGTCTCGGTCGGGAAGGCGACTAGCCCGCCCCCGAGAAGGAGGCGCGCGGCTTCCGATATGCTCATCGCAGCGCTTTGCTGCGGGCGATGAAGTGCGGGTTGGAGAAACGCGGCTTGCCGTAGCGCAGGGGCTCGCCGTCGGTCGTCACCACCTCGCCGCCGGCCGCTTCCAGCACGCCTTGGCCCGCCGCGGTGTCCCATTCGTTGGTCGGGCCGAAGCGCGGGTAGATGTCCGCCTTGCCCTCGGCGATCAGGCAGAATTTAAGCGAGGAGCCGACCTGCACGCGCTCGGCGACGGTGAGTCCCTCGCGGCCGAACCAGATGTCGAGGTCGCTGTAGACGGAATGGCTGCGGCTGGCGCAGCAGGTGAGGCCGTCGTCGGGTTGGGGACGCGTGGCGATCGGCGTGAAGGCGCCACTGTGCTCGCTCTTGTCGGCGCCCAGTCCCGTCGCGCCGCGCCACAGCGTCTCGCTGGCCGGCGCCAGCACGATGCCCAGGGTCGGCCGGCCACCCTCGATCAGAGCGATGTTCACGGTGAATTCGCCGTTCCTCTTGATGAATTCCTTGGTGCCGTCGAGCGGGTCGACCAGCCAGAACGGCGCGCCCGCCCGGATGGCGTCGATTGCCGGGATGCGACCCGCCGCCATCTCCTCCTCGGCCACGACCGGCGTGTCGGGCGTGAGCTCGCGCAAGCCGGCGACGATGATCGCCTCGGCGGCCTGGTCGGCATCGGTGACCGGGCTCTTGTCGGCCTTGTCGCGCACGCCGAGGTCGCCGGCATAGATGCGCATGATCTCGCGCGCGGCTGCGAGGGCGAGATCGGTGCACGCTAGGCGCAGGCTCTGGTGGGAAGGCAGGGTGGACACGGAATCCATTGCGTTGAAGGCGGCGACCTTATAGCCCATTCGTCCATGGCAAACAGGCTTCTGGGCGTCATATCGGCTTTGCCCGAGGAGTTCGCGCACCTCTCCGACCAGTCGGGCCGGTCGAGCGAAATCGGCGGCCTTGCCTTTTGGCGCGGCGAAATCGCCGGCCGCGCGGCCGTGTTCGTCGAATCGGGGGCCGGCAAGGTCAATGCCGGCATCGCGGCAACCCTGCTGCTGGATCGTTTCGATTGCCGCGCGCTGATGCTGTGCGGCGTGGCGGGCGGCCTCGATCCCGCCCTGGGCGTCGGCGATGTCGTGATTGCGACCAGCAACCTCCAGCACGACTATGGCCTGGAGAAGGAGGATGGATACGTCCACATCCAACCCGGCAGCCGGCCTTCGCTCGGCGGCGACTGGACGCCGGGCTACAGCGTGTCCGAAGGGCTGGTGGCGCGCCTGCAGGCGGCGGTGAAGGGCCTGGTGCTGGAGCCCCTGCCGTCCGCGGTCGGCGCCGCTCCGCGCACGCCCACGGTTCATTTCGGCGCGATCCTGACCGGCGACAGCTTCGTCAACTCCGAGCGCACGCGGCGGCGCCTGCGCGAGCGGTTCGCCGCACACGCCGTCGAGATGGAAGGCGGCGCGGTGGCGCAAGTCGCGCGGCGCTGGGGCGACGACATCCCGGTCGTCAATGTCCGCTGCCTCAGCGACCTGGCCGGTGCCGAGAGCCATCTCGATTTCCGCGCCTTCCTCCCGGTCGCCTCGCGTTACGCTTCGAAGGTGGCCCACCGGCTGGCGCCGGTCATTTGATACACTTCTCGCCCTGAGCCCCTGGCAGCGCCTTGCTAGAGTTGCTGCATGGCAGTGCTTGTCGACAGGTTGGACAGATGAGCAGCGGCGCAAAATTGCGTCGGTTCTGGTTTAAGTTCGAGGACCATTGGGCGTCGCCGGTCGGCTATGGCGTCACTGCTTGGACTCGCGAAGACGCCGTTGAGATCCTTCGAAGTCAGATCTTCGAAGGCAGATACCTCGGGCTTCGGTTACAGAGGACGTTGATGTTTCCGAGCTAGATGCGGGGCTTGTTCTACCAAACATGGAAGCGCGCAATTGGCGGGGTATTTGGTATCCACGCGGCTTTGCCAGGAATTCAAACTAGCACGTCGCCGGATGCCCTCACCGCTTCAAGACGCGGCCGGCAACGGCATCGAGTTCTGGCGATCATATCGGCCGATCGAACGTCGGGCGCCGTGATCAGGGCGTATTCGAGTGCCTGGTCGCAGCCGGCCGGGCAGGGGCTGGGTCGCGTTTCCTTGAGACGCGGCGCGATCATCGCGACCAGGGTCTTGGCCTTTTCGGCGTTCTCGCCCAGCACGCGTACGATGTCGGCCACCTGCACATGATCATGGTCGGGGTGCCAGCAGTCGAAGTCGGTGACCATGGCGACTGTCACGTAGCAAATCTCCGCCTCGCGGGCGAGCTTGGCCTCCGGCATGTTGGTCATGCCGATGACATCGCAGCCCCAGCTTCGGTAGAGGCGCGATTCGGCGAGGCTCGAGAATTGCGGCCCCTCCATCGCGAGATAGGTGCCACCAAACTTGACGGGAAAGCCGGCCACCTGCGCGCAGTCATGGACGGCGTGCGCCAGGCGGTTGCAGGTCGGATGCGCCATCGAGACATGCGCGACCAGCCCCTCGCCGAAGAAGCTCTTCTCGCGCGCGAAGGTGCGATCAATGAACTGGTCGACGACCACGAAATGCCCGGGCGGCAGGTCCTCGCGCAGCGATCCGCAGGCCGACAGCGATAGGATGTCGGTGACGCCGGCGCGCTTCAGGGCATCGATGTTGGCGCGGTAATTGATCGAGCTAGGCGAATGGCGGTGGCCGCGGCCGTGGCGCGGCACGAACACGACGTCGAGGCCGTCCAGGACCCCGAACAGGAATTCGTCGGAGGTCTCGCCGAAGGGCGAGGCGATCCGCCGCCACGCCGCGTTCTTGAGGCCGGCCATGTCGTAAACGCCGCTGCCGCCCAGGATACCCAACACCGTCATCTGCTTCTCCTTGTGGGCGGTGGTGTATCATAACTTCTGCCTCCCCCGTCATACGGGGGAGGTGCCCCGTCTTACGGGGCGGAGGGGGAAGGCAACACAGACGCTTTTGAGAATTTCAGATCTGAAATCGGAAGCTGCTTTACTGAGGCTTTCCCCCTCCGGCCCTTCGGGCCACCTCCCCGTAAGACGGGGGAGGCACTGACGAACAAGTGAAGGACAAATCCATGGGCAAGCTCGACGGCAAGATCACCATCGTCACCGGCGCGACCAGCGGTATCGGCCGGCGCACCGTCGAGATCTTCGTCCAGGAAGGCGCCAAGGTCCTGGCGACCGGCCGGCGGGAGGAGCTCGGCCGCACGCTCGAGGCGGCACTGGGCGAGGACAAGTGCCTGTTCGTGAAGGCCGACGCCACCAAGGAAGCCGACGTCAAGGCGGTGATCGATGCCTGCGTCTCAAAATGGGGCCGGCTCGACTGTCTGTTCAACAATGCCGGCGGCCCGGCGCCGGTGGGCGGCATCGAGACCGTGCCGGTCGAGGGCTTCGACGCGGCGATGGCGACCCTGGTGCGCTCGGTCATGCTGGGCATGAAGCATGCCGCGCCGATCATGATGAAGCAGGGCTCGGGCAGCATCATCAACAACGGCAGCGTGGCGGGACGCCGCGCCGGCTACTCGACCTCGATGATCTACGGCGCCGCCAAGGCGGCGGTGAACCATCTCACGGTGTGCGCCGCCATGCAGCTCGGCGAGAAGAACGTGCGCTGCAACTCGATCTCGCCGGGCGGCATCGCCACCGGCATCTTTGCCAAGGCGCTGGGTCTCGCGCCTGACAAGGCCGACGCCCATGCCGAGGCGATGAAGGCCAGCATGGCCAAGAACCAGCCGATCCCGCGCGCCGGCATCACCGACGATATCGCCCACGCGGCGGTGTTTCTCGCCTCGGACGACTTCGAGCTTCATCAACGGCCACGACCTCGTGGTCGATGGCGGCCTGGTCGGCGGCCGCATGTGGACGCCGCATCAGGAAGGCGTGAAGGCGATGCGCCAGGCGTTTGGGGTGGACGAGGTGTAAGAGCGGGCCGGCGCCGTTCGCTGCGAGAGGCCTCGCGGAAGCGGCGGCCCTCTTCTTGCATGCCGCGCGGCAGCAGGCGCAATTACGCGCGAACGAGACCCGACAGCATGGCCAAACGTCAATTCCATCTCTCCTGGTTCCTGTCGCAAGGCTACGGCCCGAAGACCTGGCGCGGGCCTTGGCCCGGCAGCGACACGGCGCGCTGGATGATGCCCGATTTGTTCCTCGACCTCGCGCGCGGGCTGGAGCGTGCCTGCTTCGATTACGTCATCATCGAGGATTCTTCGATGGTGCCCTACACCTACCGCGGCTCGCACGACACCTATCTGCAGTATGCCGCCAGCACGCCCAAGCTCGACCCGGCGGTGCTCGTCTCCTATCTCGCCCAGGGCACAACGCATCTCGGCCTCATCCCGACCCTGTCGGTGACGGAGTACCCGCCCTTCCTGCTCGCGCGGCTGGTCAATTCGCTCGACCACGTGACCGAGGGACGCATCGGATGGAATTGCGTCACCAGCAGCAATGACGGCGCGGCGCAGAACTATGGCCATGTGCAACAGCCGCCGCACGACGAGCGTTATGACCTGGCGGATGAATTCGCCGATCTCGTCACCAAGCTGTGGGACGCCTGGGAGCCCGACGCCGTCGTGCTCGACCGTGAAGCGCCCATGTTCGCCGACGGCAGCAAGGTCACGCGCGGTGAACCACGAGGGTAAATACTTCCGTTGCCGCGGCCCGTTGAACGCGCCGCGCTCGCCGCAGGGCCGCCCGCCGATCTGCCAGGCCGGCGGCTCGCCGCGCGGACAGGAGTTCGCCGCCCGCTGGGCCGATACGATCATCACCGACGCCGGCAGCGTCGAGGCCATGAAAGCATATCGCGGGAACGTGCGGCGGCGTGCCGCCGCGGCCGGGCGCGATCCGCACTCGATCAAGGTGCTGTTCCTGGCGTACCCGCTGGTCGACACGACGATGGAAGCGGCGCGCGAGCGGCGGCGCCTGCTGCGGGAGGACGCCAACCGTCACCTCGACATGCAGTTGTCGACAATGTCGCGCCTGACCAACATCGACTTCTCGCAATTCGATCCGGACGAGCCGCTCCCGAAGCTGTCCACCGAAGGCCATCAGTCGTCGCTTGCCAAGTGGATCGGCAAGACGCCACGCGAAGTGGCGGGAAGCCAGTCGGCCAAGATGGGCATCGACTTCACCGGCACGATCGACCATGTGGCGGGAATGATGCAGGAGATCATGGAGGAAGTCGGCGGCGACGGCTTCCTGTTCTTCAACACCTACTTCGACCGGCGCTACATCATGGAGGTGTGCGACGGGCTGGTGCCCGAACTCCAGCGCCGCGGATTGACGCGGACGCGATACGCCCACAGGCAACTCAAGGACAACCTTTTGGAGTTTTAGTACCGATCGCTTCGAGTAGCGTCATGGTCTTCCGGAGCGCGGGCGTCCCGCCCGCCTCATCATCATGAGGCGGGCGGGACGCCCGCGCTCCGAATGAGCATGATGAGGCGCGCCGCATCGGAATACGTTCTAAGCGTCGGCAACCGCCCAGTTGCTCTCGGGCGGCCATGACGCCCCGACCCTGTCGCCGACCGGGAAAGCGGAACGCGCCTGCATCGCTAGCGGATTGGGCACGAAGGCGAGGAAAGGCGTTCCGTCGTCCCGCTTTCGGAGGCAGGCGTGGCTGCCTCCAGGACGTTCAGCGCAACTGCCTCCGGGCGCACCGAGATAAGGACGTCCTACGCACTCGATGTCATGCGGCACAGTCAGCACGATCTGTGCCGAGCGTAATCCGGTCTTGCCGTTATTCCCCTTCCCGGTATGGAATTTGTCCTGCGGCATGTCGGCAATGACGCGCTGTCCTTCTGGACGCGGTGAACCGCCTGACGCAGGCCATCATGGCGACGTCTGGTGCCGCGCACAGCGGGTTGGTCAGACGCGGTACATGGACGTAGAACCGGATAGTACAGTACCGTCCCCCGGCACCGCCGCCTTAGGCGCGGGATCGGAGCCGGGGGCCATGCCAGGTTTTTGGAAAGCAGCCGTCATTCTCTCGATCGCATTTCCGGGGGCGACCGCGGCGAGCGCCAAATCGAGCACCCAATGCACCGGCTTGGGCTTCTGCTACTGCGTGAATGAGGATCTTCGGCCCATCATCGATCGCCACATCGCCGCCCTACGGACGACGATCCATGCCCAGCGCGATCTCGGCAAGGCGATCGGCTATATCAGCGTTCCGATCGCCACGGTCGAAGGGAGCTATGCCGGCGTGGACATCGACGCCTCGGCCGATGTCAGTGCGCGGCTGGGGGCACGCCTGGGCCGCGAGTTTGTCTGGACCCTCAATCCCGGCGCCGGCAGCTGGAAGCTTCCGGACAATGCCACCGGCGCCGATTACATGTTCATGTGGACGACGGTCTTCGAGGGCGTTGATGGAACAGGCGCCGATTTCGACTTCGTCTACTTCGTGGGACCATCGGACTTTGCCGCGCTGCTGAAGCTCGATGGCACGGCCGATATGCAGAAGGTCGAGGCCTATTACGACGAGCGCGTCGCCCGCGATCCGGCTCTCGCCAGGATCGACAAGCGCGCCTTCCGCAACTATTACTCGCTACGCGCCTCGGTCGCTTTCAGCCTGGGCGCGCACGACGAATGGAATATCGCCAAGGCGATCAACGATCGGCGGCGCGCGCGGGATCCGTCGATCGGCATCCCGGGTCAGCTCGCCATCCTGTTCGACGGTCGTGCCGTGCCTCCGGGCGCCTTCGAAAGCACCGTGCAGCCGGGCGACGCCGGGGCATGCGCGGCCAGGTGATGGCAAGCGTCGCGGCCGGGAAGATCACGGGGACGCACGCCATGGGCAAGGAATTCTGGAAGTCGGCGTGCCCGCATGATTGCCCGAGCGCCTGCTCGCTCGAAGTCGAACGCCTGTCGTCGACGCGCATCGGCCGGATCCGCGGCGCCGCCGCGAACAGCTACACCGATGGCGTCGTCTGCGCCAAGGTCGCGCGCTATGCCGAGCGCGTCCACCATCCCGACCGGTTGAAGCAGCCGCTGCAGCGGACGGGCGAGAAAGGGCAGGGCACGTTCCGGCCGATCTCGTGGGGTGCCGCCCTGGACGAAGTCGCCGAAGCGTTAAGCCGCGCGACGCAAGCCCACGGTGCCGAATCGGTATGGCCCTATCATTCCGGCGGCACGATGGGCGTCGTGCAGCGCTGGGGCATCGACCGTCTGCGCCATGCCCTGGGCTATTCCCGCCAGAAGACCACGATCTGCATGACGCCGGCCGAATCGGGCTGGCGCGCCGGCGTCGGCAAGCTGTTGGGGCCGGATCCGCGCGAGATGGCGGAGTCCGACCTTATCGTCGTGTGGGGCGGCAATCCCGTGTCGACGCAGGTCAATGCAATGACCCACATCGCCAAGGCCCGCAAACAGCGCGGCGCCAAACTCGTGGTCGTCGACGTCTATCGCACGCCCACCGTCGAGGCGGCCGACATCGGCCTGGTGCTGCGGCCCGGCACCGACGCTGCATTGGCGCTCGCGGTGATGCACGTGCTGCTGAAGGAGGGTTTCGCCGACCGCGCCTATCTCGCGCGCCGCACCGACTTCGGCCCCGCGATCGAGGCGCATCTTGCCGACAAGACGCCGCAATGGGCGTCTGCTGTGACGGGCCTGTCGGCAGAGGAAATCGTGACCTTCGCGCGGCTCTATGGCGGCACCAGGCGCTCCTTCCTCCGCGTCGGCTTCGGTTTCACGCGCACGCGCAACGGCTCGGCGGCGATGCACGCGGTGACCTGCCTGCCGGCGATCACCGGCGCCTGGCAGCATCCGGGCGGCGGCGCCTTCTTCCTCAATTGGGACAACTGGCAGCTCGACACCAGGCTGGCGCACGGGCTCGACCTCATGAACCCGGCGACGCGGGTGCTCGACCAGTCGCGCATCGGCCCGGTCCTTTGCGGCGACCCCGATGCCCTGGCCGGCGGGCCGCCGGTCGCCGCAATGCTGATGCAGAACGCCAACTCGGCGAACGTCGCGCCCGACAGCGCTTCCGTGGCGCGCGGCCTGGGCCGCGACGATCTCTTCCTGTGCGTTCACGAGCAGTTCATGACGGCCACGGCGAAGTACGCCGACATCCTGCTGCCGGCCGCGATGTTCCTCGAATACGACGACATCTACTATGGCCTCGGTCACACGCATCTGACGGTGGGGCCCGCCGTGCTCGACCGCTACCAGGAGTGCCGCACCAATCACGAGCTGATCTGCCAGCTCGGGCAACGGCTGGGCGCCCCGCAGGCGAGCTTCCGCATGAGCGCCGTGGAGCTGCTCGACGCCACCCTGCGCGCCTCGGGCAAGGGAACCTGGGGAGAGGCGGCGGCGCGCGGCTGGGTCGATTGTGCGGACAGTTTCCAGGCGTCGCATTTCCTCGACGGCTTCCCCTCATCCGATGGTCGATTCCATTTCAAGCCGGACTGGGCGGCCGTCGGTCCGTACCATGCCGGCATGAAGCCACTGCCCGATCATCTCGAGAACTACGAGCACGAAACCGAGGATCTGCCGTTCCGCCTGGTCGTGCCGCCGGCGCGCGGCTTCCTCAACACCACCTTCACCGAGACGCCGGGGTCGGTCGCCCGCGAAGGCGAGCCGCGGGCGCTGATTCATGAAGACGACGCGTCCCGGCTGGGCCTCTCGGAAGGCGCCCTGGTGCGGCTCGGCAATGCGCGCGGCGAGGTGAAGCTGCGCGCCCGCCCCGCGCGCACGGCGCGTCCGGGCGTCGTGATTGTCGAGGGCAACTGGCCGAGCGACGCCTACCTCGATCGGGTCGGCATCAATGTCCTGATCGGCGCCGATCCGGTTCCCCCCAACGGCGGCGCCGCCTTTCACGATACGGCGATCTGGCTGCGCGCGGCGTGACGGCGCCGACCATGAACTCATCTCGGCTTGTTGGCCGTCTCCGGATCCTGCGAGACGTACTGGCGCTCGCCTGAGGACGGTTGATAGAAGACGTCGACCGTCTTGCCGCTCTCCGGATCGACGAAGCGCTCGGTCGTCCTGACCCAGCCGGGACCGGGCTTCTTGTCGCGCAACGGCTTGTAGATCACGCGCTCGAACACGGTTCCTGCCGTGATGGCGCCGCCCACCGCGAGAAGCCACAGCGGCAGAGCGGGCACGCCGTAACTGATGGCGATCACGCCGGCCGCCAGCAGCGCAAGGCCCAGCACCAGTACGGTGAGACGCAGCATGTCAGGCGGACACCGGCTCCAGGACGACGGCCGTTCCGTAGGCCACGATCTCGCTCATCGTCTGGCCGATCTCGGCGGAATTGAAGCGCATCATGATGACCGCGTTGGCGCCCATGGCGGTGGCATTGGCGACCAGCCGGTCGACCGCGTGACGCCGCGCTTCCTCGAGCAGCTGGGTGTATTCGTGGATCTCGCCGCCGACGATGGAGCGAAGGCCTGCCATGATGTTGCCGCCGATGCCCCGGCTGCGGACGACCACGCCGAAAACCTGCCCCAGGGTGGTCACCACGCGATGTCCTGCGACAGTCTCGGTCGTGGCAATGATCACGCGCGGCCTCCAATCTGGCGGGGTGCACCACCGACGATAGCACCGGCTGGGCTTGAAGACGACGCGGCAGGAGAGGCTCATGCTGCGACCCAAGGCGCTCGATCATGTCGGCATCACGGTGACGGACATGGACCGGAGCTTGCGCTTCTATTGCGAGGTCCTGAGGCTCGAGCTGCTGCGTCGGACGGCACGCGGCGCGGCTGGCATCGCCTCGGCGGTGCTAAAGGTCGGTGATCAGGAGATCAACGTGTTCTCCGATCCGGCTTTGGCGTCGGCTCACCTCGACGCCAACAGGACGGGCCTCGACCATTTCTGTCTGGAGGTCGCGAGCACCACGATCGAGGATCTCGTCGCGGCCCTCCGTCAG
Organism: uncultured Alphaproteobacteria bacterium; assembly: GCA_963765385.1. Classification (GTDB taxonomy): domain Bacteria; phylum Pseudomonadota; class Alphaproteobacteria; order Reyranellales; family Reyranellaceae; genus Reyranella. The sequence goes on from CAVXWG010000009.1 coordinate 90,758, forward strand.
GTGGGCGTGGAGATCGCAAAGGGACCGGTGCGGCGGAGGGATGGGACGTCGCTCTTCGTCAGCGATCCCGATCGTTGCCGCGTCGAGCTCATCGTCAAGAATGTGATCGGGAAACTGACCCAAGCGTGCGCGAAGCCTGAAGAGTCGGCGGCATATCCCCACCAGGATGCGGCATTTAGCCTGCGGATTAGGGGGCCTGAGGACTCTTTGCACGACGATTGCGGTTACTCGGCAGGGTGTTCTGTGATAGCCGTTCGCCCGCAAAAAGACCGGATGGGATGCGGTCTTTCGATGGGCAAAAGGGCCTTTTGGGAGGCCGCGTGGGGTGTGGGTTGGTGCTGATTTTCAGGATCAGTGTCCTGTTGCTGCCTGCTTTTTCGGCGGTGCTTGTTTCGGCTGCAAATGCCCTACAAGGCTGGGAAATCGAGCAGGCTCTGCGACTTTTCGGTCAGCAGCCACGGCCGTTGCTGCAATCGAAGAGCTGCTCCAAGCGTGCCTGAGCGCGGGCGCGACTGATTATCGTATTTTCATGTCCCAGGGCGTCATGGCGCGCGACGCGGCTGAGACCGTCGCGCCATCGAGTTGCTGCAAAAGGCACATCAGATGGCGCCGGCCGAACCCAACCCCGCCCTCGAGCTGGCCTTCACGCTCGAGCACCACCATGGCCGCGCGTCGGCCGCGATTTACGAGGAGATCTTGTCCAAGGACCACGCTGCGCTGTACCCGAAGACTCAGGAAGCCCGCATCGGCCTGTCCAAGGTCGATGATGTCTGTCGCTATGTCTTTGACGTCAACGGCGTGTTCGTCTCGACCAACATGGGCACCCGATGGGGTGACGGGGCCAGCGGGCTGATCGGCATCACTGCGGTCGACACGCTGGAAGTGGGTGAACTGCACTACACAACTCCATCAATGCCGATATGCGTGCGACGGTTGGCATTCGCTTCAACTGGCAGCCCCCTGGGATGGCTCTGATCATGAAAAAGGCAGTACAGAAGAAACGACCCCTCACGGTCGTGAAGGCAACAGGCCGAGGGGCGCTGAACATATTGCTGGTCGACAGCAACGTGGCCGACGCCTCCCGAATGAAGCAGTGTCTGGAAGACGGCGCCCGGGCGTCGGTCGACCACGCTGCCGACACGGTGGTCGCGACCCACATGATGGCTGAACGGGAATGGGATCTCGTCATCATCGATCCCGTGGTTCCCGAGGGGTTCGAGTTCCTGAAGCGGGCGAAGTCGCTCGACCGATGGCTCGCGGCGCTGATCGTCACTGGACGGCTCGATCCGGAATTCCTGCAGCTGGCGGTCCAGGCCAGGATCGACGGCTTGATGTTCAAGCCGGTGACGGATGCGCAATTCACCAAGCAGGCGTTGCTGCTGGCCGGCGAGGCGCGGATGCGCCGGAACCGCCAGCAAAAGCGTGTGCTGGCGATCGGCGCGCATCCGGACGATGTCGAGATCGGCTGCGGCGGCGCGCTGGCGAAACATCGCTCCAAGGGCGACCTGCTGCACATCCTGACGCTCAGCCGCGGCGCGGCCGGCGGCGATGTGAATGTCCGCGCCGAAGAAGCGCAGCAGGCCGCCGAGCTGCTGGGCGCAAAGCTCGAGTTCGGCAACGTAGCTGACGGCCATATCACCGAAGGCATCGAAACCATCGAGCTGATCGAAGCGGCGATCCGGGATCTGCGGCCGACTCACGTCTACACGCATTCCCTTGAGGACACGCATCAGGATCATCGCGCCGTCCACACAGCGAGCCTGGTCGCGGCGCGCGGCGTGCCCAACGTCTATTGCTATCAGGCGCCGTCCTCGACCGTGGAATTCAGCCCGAACCGGTTCGTCGACATAACGGATTTCATCAAGGCCAAGCTCACGGCTATCGGGGTCTACAAGAGCCAGGTCTCGCGCAGCGCCATGCTTCAGGACGACGTCATCCTGGCGACGGCGCGCTACTGGGGCCGTTATGCCGGGCATGTGCTGGCCGAGCCGATGAGGATCATCCGGCAGCGCGACGGCGAGATGAAACCCGACATTGCCGCCGAACAGCCGGTCGTCAAGCTGGTGTCGCAGTCGGCCAAGTGATCGCATATGCGCATTCTCATGACCGGCGCGGGTGGTCCCTCGGCCATCAGCGTCTGGAAGAGCCTGTCGGCCCAGCACGAGATTCACATGGCCGACATGGATCGGTGTGCGGCCGGCCTTTATTCGTGCCCGAGGAGAGTCGTCTGCTGGTGCCGCGCGGCGACGCACCCGAGCTCGTGCCGGCTCTGCTCGTGGCATGCCGGGCGAGAAAGATCGACCTCCTGCTCCCCACGGTCGATTCGGAGTTCGTGCCGCTGGCCTTGGCGCGCGCCGAGTTCGAGGCGCTCGGCGTCGCCCTGCCGATCTCGCCCCTCGATTGCCTGCGCGTCTGCCGCGACAAGCATGAGCTGCTCGCCCGCGTGAAGGGCATCGTCCCTGTGCCCGAATACGAGCCTCTTACCGAGGACGCCGCGGCGCGCGTGACCTCGTTCCCGCGTTTCGTCAAGCCGCGCCTCGGCGCCGGGTCGCGAGTCGCCGAGAAGATTACCCGGCGCGAGGATCTCGCCGCGCTGCCCAAGGATGGGTCCATCCTGGTGCAGGAGTATCTGCCGGGTGAGGAATATTCCGTCGACGTCTATGACCGCGGCGATGGCCGGGTCATAGCTGCGGTGCCGCGCGAGCGCATGAAGACCGATTCGGGCATCGCCGTCACCGCCCGTACGGTCGACGTGCCGGAAGTCATCGAATCCGCGCGCCGCGTGGCGCAGGAGATCGGCGTCCGCTATGTCGCGAACGTGCAGTTCAAGCGCGCGGCCGACGGCTTCTTCAAGCTGCTCGAGGTCAATCCGCGATTTCCCGGCACCTTGCCGTTGACCACAGCGGCCGGAGTCGACATGCCGAAGCTTCTGGTCGACGATATTGCCGGCAGGAAGCTGCCGGACGGGCCCTTGCCGTTCAAGGAGATCATGGTCGTTCGCTTTTGGACCGAGCGCTACGTCGACCCGCAGGAGTGGGTGAAGCTGTGCCGCCGGTAACCACCTGGCTCGTCCGCCATGGGCAAAGCAGGGTCAATGCCGGGCTGCCGACAGAAGGTCACGACGACGTGCCGCTGACTGAGCTGGGCCGCGAGCAGGCGTGCGCGGTCGCGCGCCGTGTCGACCGCCGGCCGGATCTGCTGATCGTCTCGCCGTTCCTGCGCGCGCGCGCGACCTGCGACCCCATCCAGGCGCGCTGGCCGGCGACGCGCTGCGAGACCTGGCCGATCCAGGAGTTGACCTATCTCAGTCCCGCGCGCTGCCGCGGCACCACATCGGCGACCCGCCGGCCGATGGTCGACGCCTATTGGCGGCGCTGCGATCCGCACTATGTCGACGGCGCCGACGCGGAATCCTTCAGCGCCTTCTCGAACAGGCTTCGCGACTTTCATCACCGCCTGCTCGCGCTCGACTGCGCCTACGTGATCGTCGTGGGGCACGGACAATTCTTTCGCGCCTACATGATGTGCCTGAGCGACGGCTTCACGGTGACGCCTGATTGGATGGCCCGTTACAGGACGGTCGAAACGGGCAAGCCCATCGCGAATTGCGAGGTCATCGAGCTTGGTGGCGAAACGCTTGGCCGAGCGCGCGAAGCCGGGGTCGCTGCGTCATCTGCCCAGAATGAAATAGGCGGCGATCAAGAGCGTGATGAAGGCAAGAATCCCGATCTCGCTCCATAGCAGACGGCTTTCCGTTGCCACGCCTTCGTCCAAGAGCTTCTGGTAATCGTCCTTCTCGAGCGCACTCTCATCCTGAAGCGAGGGTCGCTTTTTCCTGCCGTCTGGAACTGCCGAACAGACAGGCGAAGCGGGTCGATCCGACGGCCTGCCAGCCGGCGTTTCGTGATAGGTTCGATGGCACCACTCCGTCGCTGCGAGGCCTGTGCATTCCCGCTGATCCCCTGAAGCCCGGCGCTTCCCCGCTGTTGCCTGCCGAACAGCAAACGGCGTTGCAGGACAGCGTCGACCGGGCGAGGCGCTTTCTCCTCGGGCAGGCAAAGACCAGGACGCCGCACAAATCGTCTTTGCTTGTTCCCGACGATCCTGCCGTGGGCAGAACGTCGACCGGAACCTGGACCGGCACCTACATCCTGCCGCCCGCTCGGAGCGCGTTGCCTTACACTCCGCTCCTGATCAAGGGGCCGCTGTATTTCCCGATCGTCGCCGGAAGGCCGGTGACTTTCCATGGCAGCGTCGATGCGCCGTTCATCAGCATGTACGGCGCGGTGGGCGTCCGGCTGCTCGACGACAGCGAACGACCGGGCCAGTTCGTGCCCGATCCGGGGTCGCTCTTTGCCGACGGCGGGAAGAACTGGGGCAGTTTTTTCGTGGTGGGCAGCCTCGGCGGCGTGACGCAGTTCATTGCCCGGGTGCAGGACAACGCAACGTTCGCGGCATCGATGGTGAGTCCCCCCGCCGGCGGGTGGTCGTTTCAGCTCATCAGTTACGCCACCGCGGCTGATGCCTTGGCCGACGCCAACAGGATCCTGATCGGCCATCCCTGGCGGGAAACAGATCGTCCTGGCGATGTCAGGGACTACGACGTCACGGCCTACGCGAAGGCGCCGCCGCTCTTCACCGACGTCGCGCTACGCGCGACCGGCGCCGACTCCGTCATCACCGGCCGCTTGGGCGCTTTCGTCGCCGACCCATCTTGCCACTACAGGATCCTCGTGACCAATGAGGTGGATGTCGAATACGCCTGGGCGCTGCAAGAGGCGACGCCTGGTCCGTTCATCATCCGCGAGCCGCGTCCTTTCGGCGGCAAGGTCAGGCTGAGACTCGTCGAGCTGGAGAAGGGATGTCCCCGGCGTGTCATCGGGCAGGCGTGGGCCGAGGAAAACGCCGCAGTGGGGTCCGCCTGGCCCGACCTCAGGATCGAGTATCGCTCCATCACCGCCGCCATTCCGTCAGCGCCCACCAGCATTGTGCCGGCCCGCAAGGACGGAACCTGGGCGGTCTCTTTGCGCCCACCGGGAATCGGGCGAGTAGCCTTGGTCGACGTGAACACCAGGCGGATTTACGGCGAATACACGATGCCATCCGGGCTGCTGAGATCCTACAACGTGCCGGCGGCGGATGCCGGGCAGATGCCGGGCGACGTCTATTACGACGATTTCAACGACGCCTGCTTTCTCTACGACCAGGCGGTTGCGCTGATCGCCTTCCTGCAGCTCGGCGAGCGCGACGCGGCCGCGGCCCTGGTGGATGCGCTGCTCGCCGTCCAGAACCCCGACGGCGGTTTTCCATTCGCCAACGACCAGTCCGTATTGTTCGAGCACGGCAGCGGTTTCATCCGCATCGGCGCGGTGGCTTGGGTGGGCTACGCGCTGCTGCTGGCCGACAAGCCCGAGTTTCGCGACTGGTTCTCCGGCAAGACCACCGACGCTGCCCGGAAGTGCCTGGCCTTCCTGTCAACCTATCAAAATCCGCGCGGCCTGCTGAATGGTGGGAAGGGCCGTTACCTCGGCATCGTGCTGGATCCCGACTATGTCGTTCCCTGGTGGAGCACCGAGCACAATATCGACGCGTGGTGGTGCTTCGACCTTGCCGCCGACCTGTACGGTGACGCCGGCTACCGCGCGGCCGCCGACAGGATCAAGGCGGCCCTCGAAACCGACGGCTGGAACGAGGCAAGAGGGATATTCTGGCAAGGCGGGATCTACGCCGCGAGCCATAACACGCCGGACGGGCAACATGCGCTCGACATGATGAGCTGGGGCGGGTTCGTGCTCAACCGGTGGGGCAGGCGGCAGGCGACGGCGACCGCGATCGCGCGAATGTCGCGGCTGTACTACGTGACCGATGCGCCGACGGGCCTGTCGGGATTCACGACCTTCATTCCCGAGGACGGCTATCCTGTGGGGACCGTGACGAGCCCCTGGTACGAGGGCAGTTTCGGGGCAGTCGTCGCCATTCGCAGCCAGGATCCGATGCAGGCGAATGCCCTGATGGGGACGCTGGTGAAGGCGCAGAACGCCGACGGCTCCTATCCGTACGCGCTGCGCGCGGATCCCATCAATGAGATCCACACCTTCCCGGCCCTGATCGGCGCCGCCTGGAACGTGATCGCCTATTCCGGGCCGCGAACTCCCTACCGCCGGGTGCTATGGAGTTAGAGTACGTTCAGCCTTCCTCCCCAACGAAGTTGGGGAGGTGTCCGCGCAGCGGACCTCGGGGTCCTGGGCCACGAAGCGTATGACCCCTCGAGCCCTTCAATCCACCTCCCCACGGCGTGGGGAGCAAGGGATTTTCGATGACGTTGGCGGCGCTACTCCGCCGCCTGCTTGCCCTTGCCCAGTGTCGGCACCGAGCCCGACGCCGCGGCAAAGCGCGGCGAGCTGGTGACCTTGAGGGCCTCGGCGGCATCCTTGTTTTCCATGATCTTGGCCATGATGGCCTGGCCCGCGCGGTCGAAGACGGCGCGGTTGTCGATCAGGAACTTCTGCGATTCGCGCAGCTTGGCGACGTAGCCGTTGATCTCGGGGATGACGTAGCGCGCCACCATGTCCCAGCTGCGCATCGTGTTCTCGGGATTGGCCCAGTCATGCACGAAGCCCACCACCGTGCCGAAGCCGCCGCTCTTGTCGTAGACCGACTTGATCATCTTCACGAGATCGTCGGGCGTGCCGATGGTCGAGGCTGCGCCGTCCATGAAGGCCGTCTTGTCGACCGCCTCGTCGGGCGAGCCGAACGGCTCGGAGCCGGGGCGCTGCAGAGTGCCGGTGATGTATTCGTTGTGCCAGCGCATCAGTCCGTGCTTGGCCTCCTCGCGCGCCTTTTCGCGTGTCTCGGCGACGTGCCAGCTGAGCAGCACGCGCCAGTTCTTGCGGTCGACGGAGGTGCCGTGCTTCTTGGCGGCGGCCTCGGCGAAGCCCCATTGCGTCGGCAGCGACAGCAGCCCCTGGTCCGACATCGAGCCCAGCGAGATGATGCCGATGCCATATTTGCCGGCCAGCGTCATGCCCGACGGGCTGATCTGCGAGGCGACGGCGAAGGGCATGTCCTCCTGCAGCGGCAGCAGCTGCAGAGCCGCGTCCTGCAGGGTGTACCAGTCGGTCTTTTTGGTGACCCGCTCGCCCTTGAACAGGCGGCGGATGACGCCGATCGCGTCGTCCTGGCGGTCGCGCTGCACCATGGGATCGATGCCGAGCGTGTGGGCGTCCGACGGCAGCGCGCCGGGGCCGGAGCCGAAGATCGCTCGGCCGCCGGTCATGTGGTCGAGCTGCACCATGCGCTGCGCCACGTTGTAGGGATGGTGATAGGGCAGCGAGATCACGCCGGTCCCGAGCTTGATGCGCTTGGTGCGCTCGCCGGCGGCGGCCAGGAACATCTCCGGCGAGGCGATCATCTCCCAGCCGCTGGAATGGTGCTCGCCGCACCAGAACTCGTCGTAGCCGAGCTCGTCGAGATGCTCGACGAATTTCAGGTCGCGGCGGAACTGCAGGGTCGGGTTTTCGCCGATGGGGTGGTGGGGCGCGAGAAAGGCGCCGAATCCGAGCCGCGGCATCATGGGCACACTCCTGTGATCTCAGGCCGACAGAATGGACTAACATGGCGGTTGGGTCGATTCGATACGGAGCGCGAGCAATGGCGTCGTTGAACAACCGGGTTGCGTTGGTGACGGGTGGATCGCGCGGCATAGGTCAGGCCATCGCCGTTTCGCTGGCCGAAGCCGGAGCTGCCGTCGCCGTGAATTATCGCGAGAAAGCAGCCGAGGCGCGGAATATGGTCGAAACGATCCGCCGCGCTGGCGGGCGGGCAATGGCGGTGGGCGCCGACGTCTCCCGGGCGGCCGAGGTGGCTGCGATGGTGGCGGCCGTGGAAAGCGAATTGGGACCTGTCGACGTGCTGGTGAACAATGCCGGCATCGGACTGGTCCGCACCGTCGACGAGCTGACCGAAGAGGACTTCGATCGCACCATCGCGGTGAACCTGAAATCGGTGTTCCTCTGCACCCAGGCGGTGGTGCCCGGCATGCGGGCGCGAAGGTGGGGCCGGATCGTCAACATTTCCTCGGGCGCGGCGCGCGGCGCCGGCGGCGTCGGGCCGCACTACAACGCCTCCAAGGCCGGCATGGAAGGAATGACCCGCGGTTATGCCGCGCGGCTGGTCAAGGACGGCATCACGGTGAATGCCGTGGCGCCGTCGCTGATCCAGACCGACATGGTCTCGGCCGTGGCTTCCTCGGCGGCGCGAATCCCGCTCGGCCGCTTCGGCACGCCCGAGGAATGCGCCCAGGTCGTGATGATGCTGGTCGGCAACGCGTACATGACCGGCCAGACGGTGGCTCTGAGCGGCGGGCTGTCGTTCGTGTGATCGGATTCCTGTGATGCTACGCGTCCTCGGCAAGGCCTCGTCGATCAATGTCCGCAAGGTGCTGTGGACCTGCGAGGAGATCGGCATCGCCCACACGCGCGTCGACGACGGCCGGGAGCTGGCGCAGAATCCCAACGGCCTGGTGCCGGTGATCGTCGACGGCGATTTCGTTCTGTGGGAGAGCAACAGCATCATCCGCTATCTCGCGAACAAGTGGGCGGCCGTCGCGCTGCTGCCCCGCGAGCCTCGGGCGCGCGCGGAGGTCGACCGATGGATCGACTGGCAGGCGACGGAGCTCAATAATTCCTGGCGCTACGCCTTTTCGGCGATCGGGCGCCGCAATCCGGCGTTCGGCGACGACCGCCGGGTGGAGGCATCGATAGTGGACTGGACGAGGATGATGGCCATCCTGCAAGCCCGCTTCGCCATCACCGGCGCCTACGTCGCCGGCGCGACGTTTACCCTGGCCGACATTCCGATCGGGCTCTCGGTCAATCGCTGGTTCATGACGCCGCTGCAGCGTCCGGCGTTTGCCGCCGTGGCGGCGTATTACGAGCGCCTGAGTGCACGGCCCGCTTTCCTGAAGCATGGCCGCAACGGGATCGAGTAGAGGGTCCGGGACATGGTTCACGACACGGACTCTTCGCCCACGGCGCGCCTGCTCGCGCTGTGGGATCATCTCGGCATTCATGTCGCGCATGTCGCCACGCAGATGTCCGGCGACATCGCAGGCCTCGCGGCCGGGTTTGCGTCGCGGCTCGGCGGAGTCGTCCTGTGCGTGCCCAGCCGGCTCGATCCGCCGCCCTTCGAGAGGGTGGCTGACCGGTTGCTGATGGTCAGCGGCGAACGTGGCCTGACGGCCGATGTGACCACGCGCGCCGCGACACGGCTGCGCGGCGCCACGAGGCTGGTGCTCGCGGGCTACGACGCGCCCGGCTGGGCCGACGTTGTGGCCGACCGCACCGACGAGATCGCCCGTGCGATGTCGGACTTCCTGGGCAGGCTCGAAGCGGATGCTCCCGCCAGCCCATCACGCGAAGGCACTCACGCCGGCATCTCCTACCGCCTCGTCGGTTCGGGCCCGGCGCTGGTCCTGCTGCCGTTCTTTCTTGCGCCGTCGCAATGGGCGCCGGCCGTGGCGCAGCTCGCGCGAACCTTCACCGTCGTCACGTTGGGCGGGCCGCATCTGGGCGGCGTTGCCGCCCTGGAAGATCGCGCCCGCGCGCCGACCTACCAGGCGATGTTCCGCACGCTGATCGACCTCATGGTCCCGGCGCCCGGCGAGGCGATCCTCGATGTGGGCTGCGGCGCCGGGTCGCTCGACCGCCTGCTGGCGCGACGGCTGGGATCCGCCAGCGCCATCACGGCGATCGACATGAACCCGTTTCTGTTGAGCGAAGCCCGCTCCCTCGCCGAGGCCGATGGGGTCGACGGACGCATTCGTTTTCTGCCCGGCAATGCCGAGGCGTTGCCGTTCGCCGATGAATCGTTCGACTGCATCTTTTCGATCACGGTGCTCGAGGAGTGCGACGCCGACCGCGCGCTGGCCGAAATGATGCGCGTGGCAAGGCCGGGGGGCCGGGTGGGCGTCATCGTGAGATCGATCGACTTGCCGCAATGGTGGAGCGTCGCCGCTGCCGGCACGCTCTTGGACAAGATGACGATGCCGCCACAGTCGGTCGGCGCGACGGGAGTGGCCGACGCCAGCCTTTATCGTCGCGCCCGCAGAGCGGGGCTCGTCGATCTGACCTGCTTTCCGTCCCTGGTGACCCTCGACCGGCCCGACGGGCCGATCTGGCGCTATCGCGAGGACCATCTGCTGGCGCAGTTGAGCGCCGAGGAAGCGGCGACCTGGCACGCCGCGCGCGTCGCGGCGCATGACCAAGGCCTCCTTTTCATGGCTCATCCGATGCACTGCGTCGTCGGGCACAAGCCCTTGCGGCGCTGAGCCAAAAATCTGATAAACGGGAGCGCCAAAGCGGCTGGAGGGACAGAATGGCCTATACGCTAGAACAATTGAGTGACGACATCCGCAAGGCCCTGAAGTCGGACTCGGGGATCGGCGGCAAGCAGGCGGTGTGCGGCCTGGTCTCCAAGGTCCTGCTCGACAAGGACTTCGTCGCCAAGCACCTGACCGCCGACCAGTGCCGTCCGCGCAAGGTGCTGTTCGAGGATCCCGAGCTGGGCTTCTGCGTCTGCGGCCATGTCTACGAGACGGCGGCGCACGGTGGACCGCACGACCATGGCTCGAGCTGGGCGATCTACGGCGTGGCGGTGGGCGACACCGAGATGACCGACTGGCGCATCGTCAAGAAGGGCGATGGCGAGAGCCCGACGCTGGTCGAAGCGGAAAAGACCTACGTCATGAAGCCGGGCGATGCGCACCTCTACGACGTCGGCGCCGTCCACTCGCCCAAGCGCGACGGCCTGACCAAGCTGGTGCGGATCGAAGGCGCCAATCTGGACCGCATCAAGCGCTCCAACATCAAGCAGGCGGCGTCGGCGAAGGTCGCGGCGGAGTAACGCCGGGCGCGCTTCAGCAAAATTGTCATCCCGAGCGGAGCGAGGGACCTTTCGCGACGCCGACCAAGGGTCCCTCGCTTCGCTCGGGATGACACCGTTTTGTAGCGGACGACGTCGTCCCAGCCTCAGCGCGGCACCGTCATCGCCGCGAGGTTTGATACGTCACCACTCTTGTCGAGCGCCCACACTGCATCGATCAGCGGCTTGATGTCATGGGCCGGCCGCCAGCTCCTGGCTTCGTCCAATAGCTTCTGCTCGATTTCCGAATCCTTCAGCGGGTTCGCCGAGCTGCCGCGCGCAGCCTGGGTGGACACGTGGTGCTTCTTGCCGTCGCTGGTCCAGAAATCCATCTCGACGGCGATCGTGGAAATCGCGGGGTCGCTCGCCACCTCGATCCTGCGCCGCATCGCGCTGACCGCGGGGTCATTGACGCAGACGTCGGTAAACTGATCGAGCCCGGCCTTGCCCAGCACCAGCGCCGCGGCAACCGCGTGCTGCAGGCTCACTTGCGATTCGCGGCCTGTCGCGACTTCGGGCCGGTCGGTGCGCTGCAGCAGCAGCGGATTGCCGCGCACCGCGACCTTGTCGACCACGGTGCCCGGATACTGGCGCCGCCAATCGAGCGCGCAATCGAGCAGGGGATGGATCACGAATCCCGCGGGATAGGGTTTTAGGGAGTTGTCGTTCACCTCCCACGTCTTGCCCAGGCCTTCGGTCAACGCCGCCCAGTTCGGCGGCTCGCCCATGGCGGCCAGAAAGCCCTGTGCGCCGGCGATCGGCTCCGGCGGCCCGGAAAATCCCCGTTCCGCCAGAAGCGCCGAGAACAGGCCGTTGCGCGCGGCGTTGCCGACGCTGACGCTCTTGGCCGGCCATCCCAGGCATTCGCAGAGGCCGGCCGACTGCGTGGCTGCGCTGCCCAGGGCCCACACGATCTGGTCCTCTTTCAGCCCCAGCAGTTTGGCCGCGCCCGCCGCCGCGCCGAAGACGCCGCAGGTCGAGGTGATGTGCCAGCCCTTGGGATAGTGCCCCGGTGATACTGCACCGCCGACCCGGCATTCGATCTCGAAGCCGAGCACGAAGGCCAGCAACAGTTCCGGTCCGGTCACGCGCCTGAGCTCAGCGAGCGACAGCAAGGCCGGCGCGAGCGGCGCCGTCGGATGGACGACAGTCGGCAGGTGCGTGTCGCAATAGTCGAAGACGTTGGCGCCGGCAGCGTTCAGGAAGGCCGCACCCAGGGCGTCGATCCGCTCGGTCCGGCCGAGGATCGTCGCCTGCTTGCCGCCGGAGAACTCGGCCATCGTCTTGAGGGCAAGCTCGACCGGTTCGGTGCGGCAGCCGGCGATCGCCACGGCGAAGAAATTCAGCAGCGCCCGCTTGGCTTCGTGGCGAGCGCGCTCGGGGATGTCCTCCCATTTCGTCTCGCCGACGAAGCGGGCGAGGGTTTGCGTGACGCCTTGTCTGGGAAGCATGGGATTCTTTCAGGAGCTTGGTGTTGCAGCCGGTACTGTCATCCCGAGCATAGCGAGGGACCTTTCCTGTCCGCCTAAAGGTCCCTCGCTGCGCTCGGGATGACAGCGGGTGTTTGGGCTACGCCGTGCGTCAGCCCAGCAGATCCTTCTCGTGGAATTCGACACCGCGCGCTACATCGGCCGCCGAGCCTTCATATTCGACCCGGCGCAGCTGCGCCCGCCGGATCTTGCCGGAGATCGTCTTGGGCAGCTCCGTGACGAACTCCAGGCGGCGGATGCGCTTGAACGGCGCCAGCCGGGTGTTGGTGTATTTCAGGATCGACTGCGCGGTCTCGCGGCTGGGCGACACCGAGGCGATCAGCAGGATATAGGCCTTGGGCACGCTGAGGCGGATCTCGTCGGGCGAGGGCACGATCGCTGCCTCGGCGACGCACTCGTGCTCGATCAGCACGCTTTCGAGCTCGAACGGGCTGATGCGGTAGTCCGATGACTTGAACACGTCATCGGCGCGTCCGACGAAAGTGAGGTAGCCGTCCTCGTCGAGGCTGGCGACGTCGCCGGTGCGGTAGACCTGGTCGTTGGCGCCGGAGAGCGTGCCCGCGGCGTCGGCATAGCCCTGCATCAGGCCGGCCGGACGCTCGCCGTTCAGGTCGAGGCAGATCTCGCCCTCGCTGCGCGGCATGCCGTCGGCGTCGAGGATCAGCACGCGGTAGCCCGGCAGCGGGCGGCCCATGGCGCCCGGCTTCACCGTCTGGCCCGGCGAGTTGGCAACGATGGCGGTGGTCTCGGTCTGGCCATAGCCGTCGCGGATGGTGAGGCCCCAAGCCTCGTGGACCTTGTTGATGACTTCGGGATTGAGCGGCTCGCCTGCGCCGCAGACCTCGCGCAGGGCGAGCTGGTAGGCGCCAAGATCCTCCTGGATCAGCAGGCGCCACACGGTGGGCGGCGCGCAGAAGGTCGTGACGGCGCAGCGTTCGAGCACGCCCAGCAGCGCCTTGGCGTTGAACGGCGCCTGGTTGACCATCAGGACCGTGGCGCCGGCGTTCCACGGCGCGAAGAAGGTGCTCCACGCGTGCTTGGCCCAGCCAGGGGAGGAGATGTTGACGTGCACGTCGCCGGGTTTCAGTCCCAGCCAGTACATGGTCGACAGCGCGCCCACGGGATAGCTGCGATGGCTGTGCCGCACGAGCTTGGGCTTGGCGGTCGTGCCGGAGGTGAAATAGAGCAGGAGGGGATCGTCGGCGTTGGTCGGACCGTCCGGCTTGAAATCAGCCGAGCAGTTGTAGGCATCGCCGAGCGGCTCCCAGCCGTCGATCTTCGCGGCGCTGGTCGTCACGAACACCACGCCATCGCGCGACAGGCCGGCGCATTTCGCGACCTGGTCCTGGTCGGCCACGATCATGCGGGCGCGGCCGCGCTCGACGCGATCGGCCAGTTCCTCGCCGGTGAGCAGCGTCGTCGCCGGGATCACCACGACGCCCAGCTTCATGGCGGCCAACATGATCTCCCACAGCGGCGCCACGTTGTTGAGGACAAGCAGCAGATGGTCGCCGCGCCTCAGGCCCTGCTGGCGCAGATAGTTGGCGACCTGGTTCGAGCGCGTCTTCAGCTGGGCGAAGGTGAGCCTGGTCTCCTGGCCCGTCGCCACATCGACGATCCAGAGCGCACAGCGGTCCTTGCTGTCGGCGGCGTGCGCCAGCTCGGCATCGAACCAGTCGAGCGCCCAGTTGAACGGGACGGGCTCCGGCCATTGGAAGCCGGCCACGGCGTTGTCGTAGTGGGCCCGATTGGCCAGCAGGAACTCGCGTGACTGTCGAAACGTCGGCATGAGCGTTCGCCCCTGAAGTTTGGTGGATCGTGGCTCCACGTGCGGCTTTCTACTCGTGTACCGGCGATCCTTCGAGCGACAAAGCGGCGTCCGTCGCCAGGCGGACCGGCTCGTCCAGCCGGAGGCAGCCGGCATGGAGACCGTCGCCCGGCATCTTTTCGACCGGCGCAATGAACAGCGCCGTCATTTTCTGGTCGCCCGCGACCAGGCGGGCCTCGCTCAGCCAGCGCGTGGCGCGGATCGAGGTGCCGCCGTTGTCGAGGCGCAGCCAGCCGCAGAGGATCGTCTTCTCGCCGGAATTGTCGATCCGGACATAGGCCGTATCGTTGCCCTTGAAGGAGCCGGCGGCGCTGTTAATGCGCCATTCGAAGGGCACTGGTCGATAGAGCTTGGCATCCTCCGTCGAGACCTCGACGGCGCCGATATAGTCGCTGCGCGCTAGGCTCGGGTCGCGCAGCCAACCCATGTACGAGCCGAGCGCCACCGCCAGCACGCCGGCGCCCAGCAGCAGGATCGCCCAGCGCGGAATCCTGATCATACTTTGCACATAACATCACCCTGAGGAGGCCCCCGTTTCAATTGATGAGGGGGCCGTCAGGGAGGGAGCGAGCACAGTGCCTGCAGCCCATGCTTCGAGACGCTCGCTGCGCTCGCTCCTCAGCATGAGGTTGTCTCTGGGTCGGCATTCTATGAAAGCGCGTGCTACGCCAGAATCGTCGTGAGCCCGCCATCGACGACCAGCGTATGCCCCGTCATGTAGGCGCCGGCGTCGGAGGCCAGCAGCAGCAGCGGGCCGCGCAGATCCTCCGGCTTGCCCCAGCGGTGGGCGGCGGTGCGCTGCTCCAGCATGGCGTTGAATTCCTTGTTCTCCTGCAGCGCGATATTGAGCTTGGTGCGGATGTAGCCCGGCGCGATGGCGTTGGCCGTGACGTGCGGGCCGTACTCGGCGGCGAGGTTCTTGGTGAGGCCGACCAGACCGTGCTTGGCGGCGACATAGCCCGCCACCGAGGCGCGGCCCAGGATCGCCATTACCGAAGAGATATTGACGATGCGGCCGTACTGGCGCGCCAGCATGTGGCGGCCGACCTCGCGCGCCAGCACGAACTGGCCGATCAGGTCCGTCTCGACAGCTTTGCGGAAGAGCTCGGTCGGCGTGTCGACGATCGCCTCGCGGTAGATGATGCCGGCATTGTTGACCAGGACGTCGATGCGGCGATGCCGGCGGATGATGGCTTCGACCTGTTCGCGCACGGCCGCCTCGTCGGTGATGTCGAGCGGCACGACCTGCGCCTTGCCGCCCTTGCGGGCAATGGCCCGTGCCGTGCCTTCGAGTTCCTTCACCGTCCGGCCGGCACAGAGCACCGTGGCTCCGGCCGCCGCCAGGGTCGTAGCCATGTCCCGCCCCAGCCCGCGCGACGCGCCGGTCAGCAGCACCACGCGGTTCTTCATCGAAAACAGATCGGCCATACGCTGCTTTTCTTCCCCCCGGTTTTGCCTTGGGGGCCGATCCTAGCCTATGAAAGGCACCACGAGGTATCGGGGAGAAACGACATGGCGACAGCGGGCAAAGTGGCGATCGTGACGGGCTCGGCGACAGGGCTGGGCGCTGAGTGCGCGGTCGACCTGGCGGGACGAGGGTGGAACGTCGTCATCAACTACACCAGGAGCAAGAAGGAAGCCGACGAGACCTTTGCCGCTGTGAAGGCCAAGGGCGCCGAGGCCATCCTGGTGCAGGCCGATGTCGGCCAGGATGCCGACTGCAGGAAGCTCATCGACGAGACGATGAAGAAGTGGGGCCGCATCGACGGCCTCATAAACAACGCCGGCACCACCAAGTTCCAGAACCAGGGCGACCTCGATGGCGTGACGCCGGAGGATTTCGACAAGATCCTGCGGGTCAACGTCACCGGTCCCTACATGATGAGTCGCGCCGCCTATCCGGCCATGAAGAAGCAGTGGGAGGAAAATCAGGAGCGCGGCTCGATCGTGAACATTTCCTCGATCGCCGGCGTCATGGGCGTCGGCAGCTCGATCCCCTATGCCTGCTCCAAGGGCGCGCTCAACACGCTGACGCTCACCCTGGCGCGCTGGTTCTCGCCGGCCGTGCGGGTCAACACGGTATGCCCGGGCTTCATCCAGACGCGTTGGCTGCTGGGCGGCATGGGCGAGGCCAACTACAACAAGATGAAGGAGATGCAGGAGCAGACCACGCCGCTGCGCCAGGCCGGCACGACGGCGCAGATGGCCGAGGCGGTGCTGTTCTTCCTGACCAGCGCTTCCAACATCACCGGTGAGTTTTTAATCGTCGATGCCGGCATGCACCTTGCCAGCCTGCCGATGAAGGCGCGCTAGTCTTCCGGGAGCGCGGACCTCCAGGCCCGCATCGGAATCATGAGCGGGCCTGGAGGCCCGCGCTCCGGCAAGACGCGGTCGGCATTCGCTCAGCCGATGATCTCGTAATGAGCCTCGGTCGTAGTCCCGGTCTGGCCGTTGATCGGCAGGATGTCCTGCGGGCAGGCCGACATGGCGACGATGCAATCGAGCTCCGCCCGCAGGGTGACGAAATCGCCGGGCTTGGTGGTGGGCGGATCGAAGGAGAGCGCGCCCTTGGGGGTCCACGGAATGTTCATGAACAGGTTGAGCGGGCTCGGGCATTCCGGCGGTGTCAGCCCCAGCCCCTGCAGCGCGGCGAACAGGTTGTCGGTGCAGTTGTCGTGGTACTCCTTCACGCCCAGCAGGATGTAGCGCTCGCTGTCGCAGGCGGCCATCAGCGTGTCGTGGTCGCCGCGGCTGCTGTCCTCGGTCATGGTGAGGATCTTGCGGCGGCGGTTGGTGTAGAGCCCGTCGCCGACCCGCGGCACGAGCTTGGTCAGCGTGGCGCGGGTGTGCTCCATCGACATGAATTCGGTGAGCATGCCGGCGGTGAAGGCCCAGGTATCCACCACCTGCGCGCCATGCGTGTTGACGATGCGGATCGACTGACCGCGCTTTAGATAGGTGGCCTTGCCGCGTCGGGCGGGAATGGTTTCCATGGTCGCTGTCCTCAAGGCGTGCTGGCTGCTTGTTGATGGTGGCCTTGCAGCCTACGCTTGGTTCGTCGTGAAGATCGGCGGAAGATCGCGCGCCCCGATCTGCATGGCAATCTCATCGTTCCCGATGGTGCGCAAGATCCTGAAGTCGTCGCCAGGCAATCGCGCGACGTTCGGGCCGCCGTCGCGCTAATCTGCCGCCAAGTCGCCTGCAGCATGGGCCCGCGCGAAGGCGTCGGCGGCGTTCTTCACGTGGCGCGCGGCGAGCAGCGCCGCGATCTCCTCGTCGCCCTCGATCACGGCGGCTAGGATGGCGGCATGTTCCTTCCAGTCCTCGCGCGCCCGCGCCGGGCCGTTGATCGAGAAGGCAAGGCCGGTGCGCTCGCGCAAGGAGCGCATGATGTCGGACAGCACCGAATTGCGGCTGGCCTCCGCCAGGCGCTCGTGAAATTCGGCGTTGAGCTCCGCCAGCTCGTCGGCCGTGCCCGACTGCGCCGCCGCGTTGCCGCGGCGCAGCGTGTCCTGCAGGAGGGCGACGATCTCGGGATCGTGGCGGCGCGCGGCCAGCCGGGCGTTCAGCGCTTCGAGGAGCGTGCGTACCTCGACGAGCTCGGCCAGCAGCGCGGAGCGTCACTTCGGTGACGCTGGCGCCGCGATTGGGCTCCAGCCGCACCAGTCCTTCCATCGACAGGCCGCGCAGCGCCTCGCGCACCGGCACGCGCGAGACGCCGAGCTCGGCCGAGAGCCTGTCCTCGACCAGCCGCTCGCCGGGCTTCAGCCTGCCCGCCAGGATCTGGCCGCGGATCTTCTCGCTCACGACCTTGCTGAGGGAGGCGCGATCGGTCGCCATGGCTATTTCTTCAGGGTGGCCATGAAGGCAGCGATCCCGGCCTCGCAGCAGGCGATGTCCTGCTCGCCGTTGCCGCCCGAGGCCGCGACCGAGCCGACGCATTGGCCGTCGACGAAGATCGGGAAGCCACCCACGAACACGGTGAAGCGGCCCTCGTGCTGGGTGAAGATGCCGAAGGCTTCCTCGCCTGGCAGGGCGTTCTTGTAGTTGTGCGTGGGCTTGCGATGGCCGGCCGCGGTGAACGCCTTGTTCATGGCGATCTGCACGCTGGTGACCTTGCCGCCGTCGAGCCGCCGGAGCGCGATCGGGTAGCCGGCATTGTCGGCGACGCAGAGGACCTCGGGAATGCCGAGCTCCTCCGCCTTCTTTTGCGCTGCGTCGAGGATGGCGTGCGCCTCGCCGAGCGTCAGGGTCTTGTAGGTGTGCACGTCTCAGGCCGCGAGCTTCTTGCCCTCGGCTTGCGCCACGAACGTGCGATAGACGCCGTCGAGATAGAGCCGGCGCATCATCGTCGCTTCCTTGACGAGGCGCACGCAGGTCGCGCGCTGCTGCGTCGGTGGTGGCGTACTTCTCGACGATCTCGAAGCCCTTCTCGCCATGCTCGGCGTCGGCCACGATATGGAGCGTGAAGAACGTCACCTCGTCCTCGGCGAAGCCGTATTTCTCGAGGAGCGGCGGCGTGGTCTTGCTGTAGATGCGCGGCACCTGGCTCTCGAGCCCGATCAGCAGTCCAGACAGCGCCTCGACGAAGGGCTTTGGCGCCTGCACGGCGCACCAGCTCTGCAGGCCGAGCGTCTCGGGCAGGAGCTCGCCCTTGGTCTGCGCGTTCAGGATCTCGGCGCGCTTCATGCCGCAGGTCTCGGCGAACTCGAGCAGCAGCTCGGAGTGGCGCACCGGGGCGAAATCGCCCGAGCCCACGAAGCCTTCCTCCTCGGTGATGTTCTCCAGCAGGAAATGCTGCACGTCCCAGTGCGGGCAGGCGGCGTAGACCGCGCCCAGCCATTCCGAGAAGTGGCTGACATAGTGGAAGTGCTGCTTCACCCATTCGCCCAGCAGGCGGCGGTCGAGCTTGCCCGAGGTCCAGGCCTCGCTCCACGGATGCACCGCCGAATGACGCTGTTCGATCGCTTCCTCGAGAGCCAGACGGAATGCACTTTTCGCCACGGCGAACCTCCTCTTGGTTGGACCATAAAATTGTATACAATCTCGCTTGGAGTTGTCAAATTTTGGGCCCGATTGGTGCTTACTTATTCCCGATCCGTATACAAAGAGCATGAAACCCGAGGACTACACCCAAGGCGACGCCTTCCAGGCCGAAAAACGCACGCTGTTCTCGACGGAATGGCTACCGCTCTGTGCCGAAGGGCAAATTAACAGGGGCGGCGACTTCCTGTCGGCCACGGTGGGCGGCTGGGGTGTTTTCGGCGTGCGCGACAAGGAAGGCGCCGTGCGGGTGCTGCGCAACGCCTGCCGGCACCAGAACATGCAGGTCGTTAGCACGCCCTCGGGCAACTGCGAGACCTTCCGCTGCCGCTTCCACGGCTGGACCTACGACCTGCAGGGCAAGTTCATGGGCGCGCCGCCGCCGGTCGCGCCCCAGGATCCAGGGTCGCCGGAGCTTCACCTGGCGTCGCTCGCCACCAGCATCGACTCGGGAATCGTCTTCTTCAGTCTCGCCACGTCCGCGCGGCCGCCCGACCTCGGCGGGTCGCTGCCGGCCTATGGCGGCACGCTCACGACGGAGATCGCCTGCAACTGGAAGGTCTGTGTCGAGCATCTGCTGGCGGAGCACATGCCGTCGCCGGATTTTGGCTGGCATTGGCCGCTGCTCGCGGTGCGCCGCGCCGGCGCGATGACGATCATGGAGCAGGTCGTGCCGCACACCTTCCTGCGCACGCGGCTTCTGACCCACGTGTTCGGCGGTTCGCTCGACGACCACAAGCAGCCCGCTGCCACGATCAAGCACGTCTGCGAACGTCTCCAGGCCGACCGCAACGACGGCAAGCCGGCCACCGAGGGCGCGTTGGTGGCAATATTCCACCGCCAGCTCGCCGAGGCCTACGCGCAGGACCGCGCAACGACCTGAACCTGCTGCTGTCCTTTCGAACGGCAGAAGAATTTTCGCTTCACATTACGTCCACTCATGTATCGCCGCACTTCTTCTCCATGGCGCGCGGCGCGGCCGCCTCCCAGCTTCGTTTGAAGTGTTCCGGAGGTCCAATCCATGAGCTTGCAAGCCAGTGTCATCGCCAACCTGCCGTACGTCGAAGCCGACATGAACTACCTCGCGCTGATGCTCGACCGGCCACGCAACTACACGTTCGAGCCGCCCGCCGGCGAGCCGCGCAGCAACGCCAACCACGAGGCGCACAGGGTGGCGATACACGATGCGCGCCCGGTTGCGGGTGCAGTGTCGCTCGACGCCAACGGCTTTGCCCTGGTGAACCACAAGAGCGTCGTGCGCGACTTCTTCGACGACGAAGAGGTGCGCCGCGTCTACTACCCGGAAGTCGAGCGCATCCTGAAGCAGGCGACCGGCGCCTACCGCGTCCATATCTTCGACCATACGGTGCGCCGTCGCGTCGAGGGCGCCCAGGATCGGAGCGACGCGCCGCGCCAGCCGGTGCAGCGCGTGCATATCGACCACACCGCGCGCTCCGGCCCGCAGAGGGTGCGTGACCTCCTGCCCGACGAGGCCGACGAATTGCTGAAGGGCCGCGTGCAGGTGATCAACGTCTGGCGTCCCATCAAGGGGCCGCTGCAGGATTCGCCGCTCGCCGTGTGCGATGCCACGACCATCCGCGACGACGACCTCGTACCCTCCGATCTCGTCTATCCCCATCGCGTCGGCGAGACCTACTCGGTGCGCTACAATCCCGCGCACCAATGGTTCTACGTGCCACGCATGCAGCCCGACGAGGCGTTGCTGCTCAAGTGCTCCAATTCAGCGACCAGCGTGCCGGCCCGCTTCACGCCGCACAGCGCCTTCATCGATCCGACCACGCCGGCCGATGCGCCGCCGCGCGAAAGCATCGAGGTCCGGACGTTGGTGTTCCATCGGTAGCCAAACCATTGCCTCCCCAGCTTCGCTGGGGAGGTGGCCCATAGGGCCGGAGGGGTCATGAGCAACCGTGATGATGCTTATGACCCCTCCGTCCGCTTACGCGTCTATGAAGGCGCTCACGCGGACACCTCCCCTCGTCTGAACGAGGGGAGGAAAGAGCTCACACCGGCAGTTCGTGCCCGCGGCCGATGTTGCGGATGATCTCGCTGAGGTGGGGTTTCGCTTCCAGGAGCGCGCGCCGGTAGGCGATCAGTCCCCGCAGCATGGCGCCGTCGCGCTTCAGCAGGGTGTCGGCGAACTCGACCATGCGCGTGTTGGGCCAGCCGTGCTTGCGCAGCTCGAGCAGCTTCAGGAATGCGGCTTCCTCGTGGCCCGGCGCGTGCTGGCACATGAGGATGGCGGCGGCTGCAGTCGAGCGCGAGATGCCAGCGTGGCAATGCACCAGCACGTGGCTGCCGGGCTGGCCGTGCACGCGCTCGCCGAATTCCAGGACCGTGACGATGTGGGCGGGCGAACAGGCCTCGAATCCGGGATACTCGGCCACGACATCGTCGAAGCGGATCAGCTCGTGGTCGATCCCCGAATAGTCGTCGAGGGCGGTTGGCCGTGGCTCGTGGGTGTCGATGATCGACAGCACGTGGCTGACGCCGATCGAACAGTGCTGCGACAATTCGGGAATGCCGCAGATCGTGACCTTGTGCGTGGGGAGGGGCATGGGCAGCCTTCTAAAGCAAGCTGGAGGCCATGTGCAGCCCGACGGCGAACATGCCGAACAGGAAAATGCGCCGGAAGGTCTCGGGCGAGACCGCATGGCGGGCCTTCTGACCGAGCCAGACGCCCATGAAGGTGGGCACGATGGCGGCGATGGCGCCCACGAGGTTGGTCGAATTGAACGCGCCCTGAATCACCAGGGCCACGGTAAGCGCGCCGATGATGAACAGGAACATGATGCCCAGGGCCTGCACCAGATCGTGCCGGTCGATGTCGAGCGACTGCATGTAGGGCAGGAACGGCACGGCGGCGACGCCGGTAATGCCGGCCACCGCGCCGCTTGCCAATCCGATCAGCGGGTTGGCCCAGCGCTCGGTCGCGCGCGACACGGCCGGCCGCCAGGCGGTGAGCGCCAGCGCCGCGTAGAGCACCAGGATCACCCCGACCCAGGACATCGCCCGCTGCGAGCCGAGATGGCCGAAGGTCACCGCGACGAAGATCAAGGCCGCCACCGACGTGAGCGCCATCGTCCAGAAGCGGCGCAGCAGCTTCAGGAAATCCCGGCCGCAGATTGCCTGCCAGACGTTGGTCGCCATGCTCGGGATGACCATGAGGGCGAGCGAGTCTTCGAGCGGCACCGCGAACGTCATCAGCGCCAGCGCGATCGGCGGCAGGCCCATCCCGATCGCGCCCTTGGCGACACCGGCGACGAGGAAGGCGCCGGTGATCACCAGCATTTGCGTAACGGTCATTACTGAACTGTACTCAAGCCGCGTCGGGGAAGACCTGTTGCACGAAGCACGGATAGGCTTCACCGATCAGGCGCAGCCGGTCGTGGACGTGCGTCCCGCCCCCTTGTACCTGTGGTCATTCTGTGGCTGCGGCGGGCAGCCGGCAAGCCAATCAGCCCGTCATGCCTTTCGCCAGTCGGTCGAAGGCCTCCCAGAACAGGGCGCGCAGGTCGTCGGTCTCCATCATGACCTCGTGCTTTGCGCCGGCGATGGTCAGGTGCTCGCCGCGCTTCAGGCGCGCCGCCACCGGCCCGTGCGTCCTGGAATCGATCAGCTGATCCTGGCCGGCGCTGATCAGAAGCAGCGGCAGCTCGATGCGCTCCAGCATGCCCGGGGCCACCGCCGCCGTCATCGATCGCACCGCCTGCCGCGCCCAGCCAAGGGTCGGGCCGCCCAGGGTGAGACGCGGGTCGGCGGCGTACCAGTCCTCGGTGAAGCGGTAACGGCGCTCGTCGTGGGTCACGAAGTTGGAGTTGAATTCCCGGGCCAGCAGGAGGAAGGGGCCGGTGCCGAACAGGTAGCGCTCCTCGACCGCCGGGACCTCCGGCATCACCATGAGGACGGAGCGCAGCATGGCCTCGCGCCTGAGCCCGGTCATCGGCGACACCAGGACGCCCGCGGCGAACGGACCCGATCCGTTCTCAGCCAGCGCGCGCAGGACGATATGGGCGCCCATGGAATGGCAGAGCGCCAGGATCGGCCGGGGTGAGCCGGGCACCACGATTTCATCCAGGAACGATTGGAGGTCGGCGATGTAGGTGGCGAAGCTGTCGATATGGCCTTTGTTGCGGTCGGCCAGCGGCCGGTCGGACAGGCCCTGGCCGCGCCAATCCATGGCGATCACGGCATAGCCGCGTCCCAACAGCTCGCCCACGACCTCGGTCGCGTACTTTTCGACGAACTCGCCGCGGCCGGTCAGGACGACGACGGTGCCGCGCGCAGTTCCCGGGACGTTCCAGCAGGCATAGCGCAGCCGCGCGCCGGCCCGCTCGAGGAACCCGTAGCGGTCGGCCGGAACGTAGGTAGCGGCCAAATCGGGCGGCACGCCGGCCGGCGCCGCAGTCGGTTCCTGGTCAATCATCTCGTGCGGCGTTTTGGCGAACGGAACGGCCGGACGCCAGCGGAGATTTGGGCATTTCGGCCATCATCGCTCGCTGTCTCTTTACCGTTCGTAGACGCACAGCTATATCATCGTTCGGTCGCCGCATCGTCTGCGAAGGGTCGCAGGCGAGGAAACCGGGCGCAAGGAAGCCTCCAAGAGGTCAGCCGCACTGCGTGGTTATCGGCTCGTCGGTTGAGTCGATCCGGCACGGTCCTTGCGTTGACGGTCATCGTCCGCAGGAGACATGCGACCGCGATCCCGACGTAAGCGTGTGCCACCGGCGGTTCGCCGGAGCGATCGCCCTTTCATGATCCGCCAGAGTTTGGTTCTTCTGACCGTCGTCGCGACCACGATCCTGGGTTGGCGTCTGCTCGACAGCCAGATCGACGCCGCGAACGTCGAAGGACCGTTGCACGGCGTCACCTACGCGCCATGGGCCAAGGACCAGGATCCGATCGAGGCCAAGGCGAGCGGCGTGTGGAGCTTCCTGCGCACCGCCTTCACCGACGCGCCGCCGCCCGTGGTCAAGCCGCGCAAGGAGCAGATCGAGCGCGACTTCGCCATGCTCGCCGGCAAGGTGAACTACGTCCGTACCTACCGCGCGGTGGATGGCGGCGACATCATGCCGGAGATCGCGGCGCGATACGGCCTGAAGCTGGTGCCCGGCGCCTGGATCTATAGTCCGAACGAGGCCAAGCAGCAGTTCGGCCGCGAGGCGAGCGAGGTCAACGCCGAGGAGACGCGCGCGCTGATCCGCATGGCCAACCAGAACCCCAACATCGAGCGCGTGCTGGTCGGCAACGAGAACATCCTGCGCTGGGACGGCCAGAAGGACCTGCGCGACCCCAACGCCACCAGCCCGGCCCAGCTCATCCGCGAGATCAGGAACGTCAAGCGCAACGTCAAGGTGCCGGTCAGCACCGCCGAACCGTGGCACGTCTGGCTGCATTATCCCGAACTGGCGCGCGAGGTCGACTATCTCGCCGTCCATATCCTGCCCTACTGGGACGAGAAGTCCGACGAAGCGCCGCTCGATTATCTCAAGAGCCGGATCGCCATGCTGAAGCAGGCATATCCGAACAAGAACATCATCGTCACCGAGATCGGCTGGCCCTCGAACGGCGCGGCGCGGCGCAGCCCGGGCAGCGGCGTGATCAAGTATGCGACGCCCGCCGACCAGGCCAAGAACATCCGCGACGCCGTGGCGTGGCTGCGCACCCAGAATATCGACCACTTCGTGGTCGAGGCGATCGACCAGCCATGGAAGTCGTACGACCTCGAAGGCAAGGCGGGCGGCTACTGGGGCCTGTGGAACGCCGATCGACAACCCAAATTCGCCTGGACCGGTCCGATCGAGCGTTTCCCGCAATGGTGGTCCTGCGCGGCCTGGTCGGTGGCGGCGGCACTCCCCCTGATGATGCTGTTCCTGTGGCGCTGGCCTGCGCTCGGCGCGGCGGGGCAGGTGGGCTTCTGCGGCCTGGTGGCGCTGTCGGTCAGCGCCGTGGTCTACGGCGCCTCGGTCGCCGCCGGCACCTACATGCTTCTCTCCGAGTCGGTGGGCTGGGCGGTGCTCGCCTTCTTCCTGGTGCTGAGCCTCGGCATGGCGCTGGCGCAGGCGCTCGAGATGGCCGAGACGATCTGGCGACGACGCTGGACGCGCGAGGCCTTGCCGGCCGCCGAGATGATCGCCCGCCAGCCGGCCGATCGAGTCTGGCCGAAAGTGTCGCTGCATCTGGCCATCTGCAACGAGCCGCCGGCGATGGTGATCCAGACCCTCGATTCGCTGGCCGCGCTCGACTACCCGCATTTCGAAGTCATCGTCATCGACAACAACACCAAGGATCCTGCGGTGTGGCGGCCGGTGCAGGACTATTGCGCCCAGCTCGGCGAGCGCTTCCGCTTCTTCCATTTCGACGTCATGAAGGGCTTCAAGGCCGGCGCCCTAAATTACGTGCTGAGCCAGACGGCGCCCGACGCCCGGATCATCGGAGTGATCGACAGCGACTACATGGTCCGGCCCGACTGGCTGAAGGCGCTGGTGCCGTATTTCGACGACGGCAAGATCAGCTACGTGCAAGGCGCCGCAGGATCATCGCGACTGGACGCGGCGATCGCTTCAAGGAGATGCTGAACTGGGAGTATTCCGGCTTCTTCGACATCGGCATGTGCCTGCGCAACGAATACGACGCCATCATCCAGCACGGCACCATGACCTTGGTGCGCCGCGACCTGATGGAGGAGCTGGGCGGCTGGGCCACCTGGTGCATCACCGAGGATACCGAGCTCGGTCTGCGCCTGATGGAGCAGGGCTACGGCGCCATGTACAGCCGCGAGCGCTTTGGCCACGGGCTGACGCCCGACCATTTCGCCGGCTACAAGAAGCAGCGCTTCCGCTGGGCCTACGGCGCCATGCAGATCATGAAGGCGCATGCCGGCAAGATGTTCAGCAATACGACCAAGCTCACCTTCTGGCAGAAGTACCATTTCGTCGCGGGCTGGCTGCCGTGGTTCGCCGATGCGCTGAACCTGATCTTCACCTGGGCGGGGCTGGCGTGGCTCCTGGCGGTGATCCTGCCGCCGCAGTTCGGCATCAAGCCCGTCGGCCTGCCGCCGGCCGAGTTCATCCTGCCGACCATCGGCATCTTCGTCTTCAAGCTGCTCTATTCGTTCGGTCTCTATTTCGACCGCGTGCGCTGCACCTTCCGGCAGAGCGTCGGCGCCTCGCTGGCGGGCCTCGCGCTCACCTATACGGTGGGCCGCGCCGTGATCTACGGCCTGGCGACCAGCCGGTTGCCCTTCATGCGTACGCCCAAGATGGACGAACGCGCCACGCTCGGCATGGCGCTCGGCATGGCGCGCGGCGAGGCCGTGCTGGCGGCTCTGCTGTGGCTGGGCGCCGCGGTGCTGTGGGTGACCAACGGCCAACTCGACCCGGAGGCGCGGCTATGGTCGCTGTTTATGATCGTGCAGTCGCTGCCCTATGCGGCCGCCGTCTATGTCTCCATGGTGAACGCGCTCGAGCAGATGCGGCATGCCCGGACCGTCTTCGAGGCGGCCCCGGGGGCCCGGATGACCGGACCCGCGATGCAGCCTGCGCAGTAGAACACGGCGTTTTTTCCCTGTCGACACACAGCCGTCGTCTGTTAGCGTCCGCCCATGCCCTCGGTTGAGTCTGCCGGCACGGCCCTTTTTTTGAAGCGCTGGTTGCGCCGCCCCTTGGCTATAGGCGCGGTGATACCGAGCGGGCGGCTACTTGCCGCGGCCATGGCGAGGACGACCAAGGCCGCGCTCGAAGGCCGGCCGGGTCACGTCGTGGAACTGGGTGCTGGCACGGGCGAGGTCACCAAGGCGCTTCTGGCCGCCGGCATCGCACCCGAGCGGCTCGCGCTGATCGAACGTGACCCCGAGCTGGCGATTTTCCTGCGCCGTCATTTTCCCGGGCCGCGCATCATCGAAGGCGACGCCTCGCGTCTGCTGCGGCTGCTCGCCGACCATGGCATCACTTCCGTCGCCACCGTGGTGTCGAGCCTGCCGTTGCTGACGATGCCGGCCGGCATCGTGAACGGCATCGTCGGCGGCGCGTTCGAGGCGCTGCCGCGCGGGGCTGCCTTCGTGCAGTTCACCTATGGTCCGGCGCCGCCCGTGCCGCGCATCTTGCGCGAGCGCCTCCATCTCGACGGCGTGCACGGCAAGCGGATCTGGCGCAACGTCCCGCCGGCCGTCGTCTGGACATTCAGAAGGCCGCCCGCGGCGTGACCTCCTTTCGGTTCGACGACGCTTTGCGCGCCATCATCACAAATCATCTCGGTCGCTTCGAGCGGCGTCGTCGCGTCGACGCCGGCGGCCTGAAGCGCGCGGCGGTGGCTGTCGTCATGGTCGAAGCAGACCTGCCGGGCGAGGCGGCCTTCCTGCTCACCAAGCGGACGCCGAAGCTCAGGGCGCACGGCGGCCAATGGGCGCTGCCGGGCGGCCGGGTCGATGCCGGCGAGACCATCGAGCAGACGGCGTTGCGCGAGCTGCAGGAGGAGCTGGGCGTGCTGGCCTCCACCGACGACATCCTGGGCACGCTCGACGACTATCCGACACGCTCGGGCTATTTGATCGCGCCGGTGGTGGTGTGGTCGCCCGGCGTTACGGTGACGCCCAATCCGGCGGAGGTCGCGGCCGCCTACCGCATCGGCTGCGGCGAGCTGTTCCGCGAGGGCTCGCCCGAGATCATCGCCATCGAGGAATCGGACCGCCCGATCATCCGCCTGCCGCTGCCCGTCGCCAACGTCAACGCGCCCACGGCGGCGGTGCTCTATCAGTTCCGCGAAGTGGCACTGGCCGGCCGCGACACACGCGTCGACCATTTCGAGCAGCCGGTCTTCGCCTGGCGTTAGGAGACCAACTTCATCCTGAGGAGCTCGCCGAAGGCGTGCGTCTCGAAGGATGGGCAACGGTCGTGATGTATCCATCCTTCGAGACGGCGCGCTACGCGCGGCTCCTCAGGATGAGGTCGTCTGTGGATCTGCGGTCCGCTTGGGCCTAAGACCGTGCGCTGCGGTTGGCGACCAGCACCGGGCGGCGCTTCAGGAACACCGTGGTTTCCTGCTCCATTACCTGCTCGCCGCGCTGGTTGATCGTGACCTGGCGGATGCGGGCGATGCCGCGGTCGGGCTTGGAGGCGGAGAGCCTGAGTTCGACGATGTCGGTCACCACGCGCAGCGTGTCGCCCGGGCGCACCGGCCGTGGGAACTGCACTTCGCCGATGCCCGGCGAGCCGAGACTGGCGGCGCGGAACACGCCCATCTCGAGCCACAGCTTCAGGGTGACCGCCATGGTGTGCAGGCCCGACGCGATCAGACCGCCGAAGGTCCACTTGGTGGCGAACTCGACGTCGGTGTGGAACGGTTGCGGATCCCATTGCCGGGCGAACTCGATGATGCCGGCCTCGGTCATGGTCATGCCGCCGCTCACGAAACGGTCGCTGACTTTGAAGTCTTCGTAATAGTGATCGGTCACGGGACCTGCTCCAGTCAGGCGGTGTCGGGTACGGGGCGTGGGTACAAGGGCGGGAGGTCCACAAGCTCATCGAGCTTTTCGAGCCTCGCCGCACCTCTATTTTGGCGGTGATTGTGTCGGGCGTGAGACGTCGACAACCCGCTCAGGGTCTGCACTGAGGCGATGCCAGCCACCGAAGCGCCACAGTGCCGGCCGCGTCGCCCCTTAGATCCCGAACACCCGCAACCCGTAGATCAGGCCGACCACCAAGAGGCCGATGAAGACGGTTTGCGTGACCAGCAGCATCACCGGGGCGATGCCGATGCGCGCCATTGCCAGCAGGGAGGTCTTCATGCCGAGCGCGGCGATGGCGGTGATGATCAGGAACGAGGAGACCTGGGCCACTGCGCCCTTCACGTCCGGTGGCACGACGCCCATCGAATTGAGCGCCGCCAGGGCGAGGAACCCGAACAGGAACACCGGCGGCGCCGGCCGCGCCTCGCCCGCCGATTGGCCGCCTCTTGCCACCCACCAGGCGATGCCGGCGACGGCCGGCAGCAGGAAGGCCACGCGCAGCAGCTTGGTGATGATGGCGTCGGCCAGCACCTGCGGCCCCATCGTCTGGCCGGCGCCCGCGACCTGGGCCACGTCATGGATGGCGCCGCCCAGAAACACGCCCATCTCGAACAGCGAGAAGCCCAATATGTCGTGCAGGGCGGGATAGATCACCATCACCACGGTGCTGATGAAGTTCACGCCCATGACCGCGAAGGCGAGATCGCGGTCGGAATGCTCGTGCTTGGGCAGCACTGCGGAGGCAGCCATTGCGGCCGCGGCACCGCACACGCCGGTCGCACAGCCGGTCAAAAGGCCGAAATTGCGCGACAGGCCGAACAGGCGCGCCGCCCAGGCGCCGAAGGTGATGGTGCAGGCGACCGCGGCGAGGGCGATCAGCACGGGCAGCGCGCCGCTGTCGATGAGCTGGCCCAGGGTCAGGCGCGCGCCAAACAGGGCGACGCCGACCCGCAGCAGGGTGCGGCCGGCGAATTCGAGCCCGGGTTTCAGCGCCGGCCTGGCCGACAGGGGTTGCAGCGCCATGCCGATGACCAGGGTCAGGATCAGCGGCGGCACCCAGACGACGCCGAATTTCAGCATGTTGCGCGTGTCGGCGATGAAGGCCACGGCGGCGATGACCGCGCACAGCGCGACCCCGGGCGCCACCCGACGCAGATTGTCGGGCGCCCACAGGCGGACCAAGTCGACGGCGATCGCGCTGCTACGCATCAAGAATGGCGACCAGTTGACCTTCGCCGATGGCTTCGCCTTCGCTCACCTTGATCTCCTTGATAACGCCCGCCTTGGGCGAAAGCACGGGGATTTCCATCTTCATCGATTCGAGGATCATGATCTCGCCCTCAGCCTCGATCCGGTCACCGGGCTTGGTCTGGATCTTCCAGACGTTGCCGGCGATCTCGGACTTCACGTTGACGACGGCCATGCCCTGGTTTCTCCCCGGTGTTGCTCACCCGGCTTTTTCGGCCACGCGGCGCGCCAACGCAAGGGCCGAGCCGCCCACCTTGCCGCCGAGCCGGTATGCGGCTTCGTTCACGGCGGAAAGCACACCCCGTGTGAGAGTCGAACGCCCATCGCCGATCTTTGCCGACAGCGCCGCCACGGTGGCGCCGGCAACGCCGGCCTTTTCGAGAATGAGCAGGCCGGCAACGCCCGCCCGATCGGCGCCGAAGCCTGCGTCGTTGTAGAGCACCAGGGCGGGCCGTACGGGCGCGACAACCTGACCCGACGCTTCGGCTCCATGGCTGCCGGTAGCCACGACCTGGTCGCGGTCCTCGGCCCGGATCATCGTGGCCGAATCGATGCAGACGATTATCCGTTGGCCGGGTTTGGCTTCGAATACCGATCGGCCACTGGCGTCGGCTCTGGCCGGCGGCGCGCGGTGTGGCCAGGGCGCTGCCTTGAGCCGCTCTGCGGCTTCGGCGCAGCTCTGGCCGGGCGCCACGCCGCAGGCGGCGGCCAGCGCATTGGCGCGGCTCACGATGCCGCGGCGCATCATGTCCTCGGCTTCTCCGATGCGCGCACTGGCCGAATCGACCGCAGCCATCGCCATGCCGAGTTCCTGCGCCAAGGCGAGACCCGCGACGCCCGCCTCCTCGAAGCCGATTCCGGCATCGTGATGGATGGCGGCGCGCGCGCCGGCCGTGGCGACGACGTGGGCGGCAAAAGCGGCGGCGTGGGAGCCGCCGACGATGACGGCGCCGTCCGCTTCGGGCGGCAGCTTGGTCACGCTGGGCACGACAAGGATGGCGACGGTCATGGCGACATCCTATCGCCAATGCGCCTATAAGTCCGCGCATGACCGAACCGGCGAGCGAACCCACGATCGACAACAAGGTCGCGGTCCTGATCCTGCAGCATCCGCAAGAGCAGGATCACGTGCTGGGAACGGCCGGGCTGCTGCGCCAGACGCTGGCCCACGCCAAGCTTTCGGTCGGCCTGTCGTGGCGCAATCTGGGCCACGCGCTGGGCGAGCCCGGCGAGGCGAAGGATTGGGGCGTGTTGTACCTCGGATCGGCGCATGCCGCCGGCAAGGGGCCGCTGGTCGCACTCAGCCAAAAGGGCGAACCGCTGGCCGACCAGCACAGCCCGCGGCGCGGCCTGCGGGGCATCGTGGTGCTGGACGGCAACTGGGCGCAGGCCAAGGCCCTGTGGTGGCGCAATGCCTGGCTGACCCGGCTCCGCCGCTTCGTCGTGGTGCCCGACGGGCCCTCGCTTTATGGCACGCTGCGCAAGGAGGCGCGGCCCGACGCGGTCTCGACCCTCGAGGCCGTGGCCCTTGCCTTGTCGGTGCTCGAGAGCGATCCGGCGCTGCGGGAAAAACTCCTGGCGCCGTTCCGCGCGCTGATTGCCGAGGCGCGCAGCGCGGGAGTCCGGGACGTCAAACGGGATCGTCGCAAGCGCCGTTAGCCCCTATAATCGCGCCATGCTGGACCAGCCGCAGATTGCCGTCGCCCAACGGACGAACCCCGAGCGCTCCTTCAGCGAGGAGGTGCGTTCGCTCCGGCTGGGCAATGGCGAGGTCTTCCGCGGCGAGGGCATCCTCGCGGTCACCAAGGCCATCCTGCAGTCGGGCGTCGCCTATGTCGGCGGCTACCAGGGCGCGCCGGTCTCGCATCTGGTCGATGTGCTGGTCGAATTGCAGGACCTCCTGGACGAGTTGGGCGTCCACCTCGAGACCTGCACCAACGAGGCCTCGGCGGCAGCGCTGCTGGGCGCGTCGATCAACTATCCGATCCGCGGCTGCGTCACCTGGAAATCCATCGTCGGCACCAACGTGGCTGCCGATGCGCTCAGCAACCTCGCTTCTCCGGGCGTGATCGGCGGCGCGCTGATCGTGGTCGGCGAGGACTACGGCGAGGGCGCCTCGGTGATCCAGGAGCGCGCCCACGCCTATGCGCTGAAATCCACGGTGTGGCTGATGGACCCCCGGCCGTCGCTGCCGACCATCGTGCACTGCACGGAAAAGGCATTCGAGCTCTCTGAAGCCACCAACACGCCGGTGATGATGGAGCTGCGCATCCGCGCCTGCCACGTCACTGGCGAGTTTGTCGCCAAGGACAACCAGCCGCCGGCGATCTCGCGCAACCATCGCCTCGCCCATCCCGCTGCGCACAACTACGACCGCATCTCGCATCCGCCGTCGACCTATGCGCACGAGAAGATCAAGGTCGAGGTCCGCCAGCCCGCGGCCGCAGCGCTTCATCGTCGAGCAGGGGCTGAACGAATTCCTGCCGGGCGAGCGCACCGACCTCGGCATCATCGTGCAGGGCGGCATCACCAACGTGCTGGTCCGCGGTCTCGACCGGTTGGAAATCGACGGCAAGATCCCGACCCTGGTGCTGAACGTGACGCACCCGCTGGTGCCCGACCAGATCGCC
This sequence comes from uncultured Alphaproteobacteria bacterium, assembly GCA_963765385.1. Lineage (GTDB taxonomy): Bacteria > Pseudomonadota > Alphaproteobacteria > Reyranellales > Reyranellaceae > Reyranella. The sequence continues at coordinate 123,440 of CAVXWG010000009.1, forward strand.
GATTTCTGCAAGGGCAAGCGCGCCGTGCTGATCGTCGAAGAGGGCGCGCCCGACTATATCGAGCAGGCGATCCACGCCATCCTGCGCAAGCGCGACATCGACACCAAACTCTACGGCAAGGACGTGCTGCCGATGGCGGGCGAGTACACCGCCGAGGTGGTGACCGAGGGCCTGCTGAAGTTCTTCGCCCAGTCGGCCAACGACATCGATCTCGCCAAGCCGCGCGAGCGCTTCGAGGCGGCGCGCGCCGGACGTGCCGAGGCGCAGCGCCTGCTGGGCGGCCCGCTGCCGCTGCAGGCCGCCGGGTTTCTGCGTCGGCTGCCCCGAGCGGCCGGTCTTCTCCGCGATCAAGCTTCTCGAGCGCGAGGTCGGCAAGGTCCACATCTCGAGCGACATCGGCTGTCATTCCTTCGCGACCTTGGCGCCGTTCAACCTCGGCAATTCGATCCTGGGCTTCGGCATGTCGCTGGCGGCCGCCGGCGCGGTGGCGCCGGTGATGCAGAAGCGCACCATCTCGGTGATGGGCGACGGCGGCTTCTGGCACAACGGGCTCCTGAGCGGCGTCGCCTCGGCGATGTTCAATCGCGGCGATCGCGTGCTGGTCATCATGCAGAACGGCTACACGTCGGCCACCGGCGCGCAGTTCATTCCCAACACGGCGGGCAACAGGCGCGACGGCGAGACGACATCGGATATCGCAGCGACCCTCAAGGCCATGGGCGTGAAATGGCTGCGCACCATCCGCACCTACAATGTCGGCACCATGCTCACGACGCTGCGCGAGGCGATGAGCACCGACGACAAGGGCCTGAAGGTGATCGTCGCCGACGGCGAGTGCCAGCTCGCCCGCCAGCGCCGCATCCGCCCGCAGATCGCCGCCCAGCTGAAGCGCGGCGAGCGCGTGGTGCGCACGCGCTTCGGCGTCGACGACGAGGTCTGCACCGGCGATCATTCCTGCATCCGCCTGTCGGGCTGCCCGTCGCTGGTGGTGAAGCCCAGCCCCGACCCGCTGCGCTCCGACCCGGTGGCGCACGTCAACAACGGTTGCGTCGGCTGCGGCCTGTGCGGCGAGGTCGCCGATGCCGCCGTGCTCTGCCCGTCATTCTACAAGGCCGACATCGTGCAGAACGCCACCTGGTGGGACCGGCTGAAGTGGAAGATGCGGACGGCGGTCATCGGGGCGATGGCGTGAGGTCACTCATGCGGAGCGCGGACCTCCAGGTCCGCTTCATGATTCTGAGCGGACCTGGAGGTCCGCGCTCCAAAGACGCGCGACTCGAGTCTCGCGCGCCCAGCGCATGAAACCCGTCACCATCCTGATCGGCGCATTGGGCGGCGACGGCGGCGGGGTGCTGTGCGACTGGATTGTCACCGCCGCGCAAAGCCAGGGGCTGGGCGTGCAGGCGACACAGATCCCCGGCGTCGCCCAGCGCACCGGCGCCACGACCTACTATCTCGAAGTGATGCCGACGCCGGTGCCGATGGCGTCGGTGCTGGCGCTTAACCCGGCAATCGGCGAGGTCGACGTGGCGCTGGCGACCGAGCTCCTCGAAGCCGGCCGCATGATCTTCAACGGCTTCGTCACCCCCGACCGCACGACCCTGATCGCCTCGACGCACCGCGTGCTGGCCATCGGCGAGCGCGCGGCCATGGGCGACGGCAGCTTCGATGTCGGCCGGCTGTTGCGCGCCGTAAAGGAGCGCAGCCGGGAACAGATCCTGTTCGACATGGACCAGGCGGCCGAGGAATCCGGCGGCGTCATCAATGCCGTGCTGCTGGGCGCGCTGGCGGGCTCGGGCCGCTTGCCGATTCCGGATGCCGCCTTCGAAGCTGCGATCCGTCATGCCGGCAAGTCGGTCGATACCAATCTTGCGGCCTTCGCCTTCGGCCGCGGCCATGCCCGCGGCGAGCTCGAGCAGGCGGTGCGCGAGCATCGCAAGCGCCAGGCGGCGGCGCAGGGCGTCGAGGACCTGATCGAGCGCGCGCGTCGTTCCTATCCTGCCGCGGCGCTGGACATCGTCGAGGAGGGCATTCGCCGCCTCCTCACCTATCAGGATCGGCGCTACGTCGTGCTTTATCTCGACCGTCTCGATGCCGTGAATGCGCTGGGTTCGTCCGAGCTGTTGCGCGAAACGGCACGGCATCTCGCGGTGCGCATGTCGTTCGAGGACGTGATCCGCGTTGCCCAGGCCAAGACTTCGGCCGACCGCTTCGCGCGCGTGCGCAGCGAAGTGCGCGCCAAAGAGCACGAACCGCTGGAGATCACCGAGCATTTCAAGCCTGGCATCGAGGAGATCGCCGCGGTCCTGCCGCCCGGCCTGGCGCGGCGCCTGATCGCCTGGGCGGAGCGCACGGGTCGGCTGGGCAAGCTCTATTTCTCCATGCATGTGCGCACGACCACTGTCCTGGGCTTTGCCCGCCTGCGCCTGCTGGCCGGCCTGCGCTGGTGGCGGCCGCACACTTTTCGTTATGTCGAGGAGCAGGCCGAGATCGAGCACTGGCTGGCGCAGATCCGCGCCGCCGCGCCGCTCGGCATCGACCTGGCGCGCGAGATCGCCGAATGCGCGCGTCTGATCAAGGGCTACGGCGACACTTACAAGCGCGGTCTCGGCAACTATCGCCGCATCACCGACGAGGTGATCGCGCCGGCGCTTGCCGGCAAGCTGGCGCCGCGTGCGGCGGCCGACGCCGTCGCCAATGCGCGGGTGGCCGCGCTGGCCGACCCCGAAGGCGAGACCCTTTCCCGGACGCTGGCCTCCATCGCCGCGTCGCCTGCCGTGCTGCGCCATGCCGCTGAGTAGCCGCCACGAGATCACGGTGGAGTGGGGGGACTGCGACCCTGCCGGCATCGTTTACTACCCGGCGTACTTCCGATGGTTCGATCAGGCGACCTACAGGCTTTTCCTCGCCGCCGGCGTCAGGCGCGATGACATGACCAGCGGGCAATGGAAGGAAGGCACGCCGTTGGTCGCGGCCGAATGCTCCTTTCGCCGGGCCTCGCAGACTGGCGAAAAGCTCGTGATCGAAAGCCACGTCGCGAAGTTCGGCCGCAGTTCGTTCACCGTCCGCCACGTCTTTCGCGACTCCTCCGGCGAAGTCGCCGCCGAGGGCACCGAGACGCGCATCTGGGCGCGCAAGGACGGCGATGTGAGTTCGTTGAAAGCCGTGCCGATTCCGGAAGATGTGAAGAAGAAGTTGGGCGGCTAGCAAACTCGAAGCGCCGCACTCTTTTTCCTCCCCAGCGAAGCTGGGGAGGTGTCGGCCTCACAGGCCGACGGAGGGGTCAGGAGCTTTACGTGTGATGCTCATGACCCCTCCGTCGCCGTATGACGGCGACACCTTCCCCTTCGCCGATTCGGCAAAGGGGAGGAAGAGGGACCTCTAAGCCGCCGCTTTCAAAATATCCGCCGCCTTCTCGCCCACCATGATCGACGGCGCGTTGGTGTTGCCCGAGGGCATGGTGGGGAAGATCGAGGCGTCGGCGATGCGCAGGCCCTCGATGCCATGGACCTTGAGCTTGTCGTCGACCACGGTGTTCGGTCCCGGACCCATGCGGCAGGTGCCGATCGGGTGATAGGCCGTCTGCGAGTTGTTCCGGATATAGCTCAGGATCTCCTCGTCGCTGTCGACGGAGAGGCCGGGCGAGAATTCCTCGCCGCGATAGACGTCCATGGGTGGCGCATTGACGATCTTCCGCATCATGCGAAAGCCGCCGACCATAGCTTGCTGGTCGATGCTGTCGCCCAGGAAATTGAAGCGGATCGCCGGCTGCGCCTTGGGATCGGCCGAGCGGATGTGGATCGAGCCCAGGCTCTCGGGCCGGAGCTGGTAGCAGGAGATCGTCATCGACGGGAAGTCCTGGAGCTTGCGCGTCTTGGGGTCCTTGATCGAATAGGGCACCAGGTGCATCTGCACGTCGGGGGTCGCTAGTTCTGGCCGCGTCCTCAGGAAGGCAAGCAAGGGCGCCGACGGCAGGCTCATGAAGCCGCCGCCGGTGGCGAGGTACTTCATCATCTGCGTGACGGCGCCCACGCCACGCGCCATGTGGTTGTAGGACACGCGCGCATCCTTCACCTTCCAGATGATGCGGACGTTGATGTGGTCGCGGAAATTCTCGCCGACGGCCCTGAGCTCGTGCTTCACCTCGATGCCATGCTTCTTCAGCAACTCGGGCTGGCCGATTCCGGACAGTTCGAGGATCTGCGGGCTGGCGATGCCGCCCGCCGACAGGACAGTCTCGCGCGCGCGGGCCTGCACCGCCTTGCCATCCTTTTCGTACTCGACGCCGACGCAGCGCTTGCCCTCGAGCAGGACGCGCAAGGTCATGGCGTTGGTGACGACGTGGAGGTTGGGCGCGCGCTTCATCGCCGGTTCGATGTAGCAATGGGCGACGCTCATGCGGCGGCCTTTGTAGATCGAGGTCTGCGTCTTGACGACGCCTTCCTGGTCCTCGCTGTTGTAGTCGGGGTTGAGCTTGAAGCCGGCGGATTTCGCGGCGGCGAACAGCGCGTCGTAGAGCGGGTTCTGGTCGGGCACGGTCGAGACCTTGAGCGGGCCCGCGGTACCACGGCCATTGCTGCCGTCGCCGTCGACGAAGTTCTCGATGCGGGTGAAGACCGGGGCGACGTCGCGCCAACTCCAGCCGCGGCATCCCATCTGCGCCCAGGTGTCGAAGTCGAGCGGCTGGCCACGCACCCAGACCAGCCCGTTGATCGAGCTCGATCCGCCCAGGAGCTTGCCGCGCGGCACTGGGATCGTGCGGTTGGCGGTGCCCGGCTCGGGCTCGGACTGGTAGCACCAGTTGGCCGCCGGATTGTCGATCAGCAGGCCGAAGGAGAGCGGCATGCGGGAGTAGGGGTGGCTTTTGGCGCCGGCCTCCAGCAGCAGGACCTTGTTGGCAGGGTTTTCGCTTAAGCGAGCCGCCAGCGCGCCGCCGGCCGAGCCGGCGCCCACGATGATGTAGTCGTAATCGGCCATGGTCCTCGCGCCCTCCCGCTCACGGCGTGTTTATCTTCCATGCAAGCCTAGCGCAGCGCCATGCAGGAAGCAGGGGCAATCTCGTCTCGACAGGCGAGACCCGTCATGTTCCGATATCGTGCCGTGGTTACCGGGAAGCCCGGCGGCGTCCTGTAGAGTGGGAAGTACAGCCAGATGCTGGCTTTGGTTCGGGTCGCTCTGACGCGGCCTTACACGTTCGTTGTTCTCGCCCTGCTGATCCTGATCGTCGGTCCGCTTGCGGCGTTGCGCACCCCGGTCGACATCTTCCCGGAAATCCGCATCCCTGTGATCGCCGTCGTCTGGCAGTACACCGGCCTGCCGCCCGACCAGATGTCGGGCCGCGTCATGCTGAACTTCCAGCGTTCGCTCACCACGACCGTCAACGACATCGAGCATATCGAGGGCACGTCCTATACAGGCATCGGCATCGTCAAAGTCTTCTTCCAGCCCGGTACCGACATCCGCACCGCCAATGCGCAGGTCACGGCAATCTCGCAGACCGTGCTCAAGCAGATGCCGCCCAACATCACGCCGCCTTTGATCCTGAACTACAACGCCTCGACCGTGCCGATCATCCAGATTGCGCTGGCCGGCAAGGGCATGTCCGAACAAGCCGTGTTCGACATCGCCATCAACACGGTGCGCACGCCGCTGGTCACCGTGCCGGGGGCGGCCATCCCGTTTCCGTTCGGCGGCAAGTTCCGCCAGATCCAGATCGACCTCGATCCGGCCGCCATGCAGTCGCGTGGCCTGTCGGCCAATGATGTCGCCAACGCGCTCGCCGCCCAGAACCTGCTGACCCCCGCGGGTACGCAAAAGATCGGCAACTTCGAGTACGCCATCCAGCTCAACAACGCGCCGGTCGACTTCGCCGCGCTGGCTGACCTGCCGGTGTTCACGGCCAACGGCGCCATGGTCTATCTGCGCGATGTCGCGCAAGTGCGCGACGGCAACCCGCCGCAAACCAACATCGTCCATGTCGACGGCAACCGCTCGGTGTTGCTGGCGGTGCTGAAGAACGGCGCGGTGTCGACGCTGTCGATCATCGACGGCATCAAGCAGCGGGTCGAGGAGCTGCGCAAGACCCTGCCCGATACCGTGAGCCTCGCCATCCTGGGCGACCAGTCGCTGTTCGTCGAAGGCGCGATCGGCGGCGTCGCCATCGAAGCCGTCATCGCCGCCGTGCTGACCAGCCTGATGATCCTGCTGTTCCTGGGAAGCTGGCGCTCGACCATCATCATCGCCACTTCCATTCCGCTCGCCATCCTGGGCTCGATCGCGCTGCTGGCGGCCTTTGGCGAGACGCTGAACATCATGACCCTGGGCGGCCTGGCGCTCGCCGTCGGCATCCTGGTCGACGATGCCACCGTCACCATCGAGAACATCAACTGGCACCTCGAGCAGGGCAAGCCGGTCGAGACGGCGATCATGGACGGTGCGCGGCAGATCGTGACGCCGGCCTTCGTGTCGCTGCTCTGCATCTGCATCGTGTTCGTGCCGATGTTCTTTCTCGAGGGCGTGGCGCGCTTCCTGTTCGTGCCGATGGCCGAAGCGGTGATGTTCGCCATGGTCTGCTCGTTCATCCTGTCGCGCACCCTGGTGCCGACGATGGCGAACTTCCTGCTGAAGCCGCACACCACGCACGCCCATGGCGAGAAGCCGCCGACGCGCAATCCCCTGGTCATCTTCCAGCGCGGCTTCGAGGCGCGCTTCGAGCGTTTCCGCGAGGTCTATCGCGACCTGTTGGTGATGGCGTTGGCGCATCGCACGGTGTTCATCTGTTGTTTCATGGCTTTCGTGCTGGCGTCGTTCCTGCTGACGCCGGTTCTCGGACGGAACTTCTTCCCGTCGGTCGATTCCGGCCAGATCCTGATGCATGCGCGCGCGCCGGTCGGCACAAGGGTGGAGGAGGCCGCCAACCAGTTCGCGGCCATCCAGAAGGCGATCCGCCAGGTCATTCCGCCCCAGGAGATCGCGGCCATGGCCGACAATGTCGGCATGCCGGTCAGCGGCATCAACATGACCTACAACAACACCGGCACCATCGGCAGCCAGGACGGCGACATCCAGATCAAGCTGACCGAGGAGCATGCGCCGACCGCCGACTATGTGCGCGAGCTGCGCCGCCAGCTTCCCGAGCGCTTTCCAGGCTTCACCTTCTCGTTCCTGCCGGCCGATATCATCAGCCAGATCCTGAATTTCGGCGCGCCCTCGCCGATCGACGTCCAGGTGCGCAGCTCCGACCCGACGGCGGCCTACGAGCATGCCAACCGGCTGCTCGCCCGCATCCGGCAGGTGCCGGGCGTGGTCGATGCGCGCATCCAGCAATCGCGCAACGCGCCCGTGATGGCCGTCGATATCGACCGGACGCGGGCACAGTATGTCGGCATCACGACGCGCGACGTCACCAATTCGCTGGTCGTGAATCTGGCCGGCTCCGGCCAGGTCGCGCCGACCTACTGGCTCAACCCGGCCAACGGCGTGACTTACAACATCGTTCTGCAGACGCCGCAGTACCGGCTCGATTCGCTGTCGGCGCTCTCCAACCTGCCGATCGCCGCTCCTGCGGCCACTTCGCTGCAGGTGCTGGGCGGCATTGCCGATGTCCGGCGTGACATGGCGAGCGCCGTGGTCTCGCAATATGACCTGCAGGGCCTGGTCCAGGTCTATGCCGCGGTGCAGGGACGCGACCTTGGTGCGGTCGCCGCCGACGTGCGGCGGATCATCGACGAGCTGGCGCCCAGCGCCTCGCCCAAGATCCGCGCCGTCAAGCTGCAGGGCCAGGTGCGGACCATGGAGAGCGCCTTCTCCGGACTGCTGTTCGGCCTTCTTGGCGCCATCGTGCTGATCTACCTGCTGATCGTGGTGAACTTCCAGTCCTGGAGCGATCCCTTCGTCATCATCACCGCGCTGCCTGCGGCCCTGGCCGGGATCATCTGGATGCTTTTCGCCACCTACACCACGCTCTCGGTGCCGGCGCTCACAGGCGCCATCATGTGCATGGGCGTGGCGACGGCCAATTCGGTGCTGGTGGTGAGCTTCGCGCGCGAGCGGCTGGCCGAGCTGGGCGACGCCACCGCGGCCGCGCTCGACGCGGGCTACGTGCGCTTCCGTCCGGTGCTGATGACGGCGCTGGCGATGATCATCGGCATGACGCCGATGGCGCTGGGCCTGGGTGAGGGCGGCGAGCAGAACGCGCCGCTCGGCCGCGCCGTCATTGGCGGCTTGATTTTCGCGACGGTCGCAACGCTCATCTTCGTTCCCGTCGTTTTCAGCGTCATTCACCGGCACCATGCCAAGACGGTCACGCCTGCCGACCCTTCCGGAGTACCCCATGCCGCCTGAGTCTTCCCCCGCGGCGCCACGCAAGCGGGGGCGAGGCCTCGCCATCGCCGGCGTCGCTGCTCTCCTGGTGGTGGGCTTCGTGGTCGCCAGCGGCCTCATGAACCGCAACGCCAGCCAGGCCAGGCTGAAGGAATGGACGGACACCCAGTCGGTTCCGATCGTGAGCGTCATCTCGCCGGCGACCGGCGCCAACAAATCCTCGCTCGACCTGCCTGGCCGGCTCGAAGCCTATTCCCGTGCGCCGATCTATGCTCGCGTGAGCGGCTTTCTGAAGGCCTGGTACGTCGACATCGGCGCGCCGGTGAAGTCGGGCCAGCTGCTCGCCGAGATCGAGGCGCCCGACCTCGACCAGCAGCTCCTGCAGGCCAAGGCGGCGCTGGCCAGCGCCCAGGCCGCCGAAGCGCTGGCCCTGGTGACGGCGCAGCGCTGGCAGACGCTGGGCGGCACCAACACGGTGGCCAAGCAGACCGTCGACGAGAAGACCGGCGACCTCACGGTCAAGCAGGCCCTCAGCAAGGCGGCCAAGGCCAATGTCGATCGGCTCGAAGTGCTCGCCGACTTCAAGCGCCTGGTGGCGCCGTTTGACGGCATCGTGACCACCCGCAACACCGACGTCGGCGCCCTGATCAACGCCGATTCGAGCGCCGGTCTCGCGCTGTTCGTCATCTCGGACACGCAGAAGCTCCGGGTCAATGTCAGCATCCCGCAGAACTACGTGCCGGCGGTGAAGATCAACACCAAGGTGCAGATCACCGTGCCGGAGTATCCCGGCAAGATCTATTACGGGGTCGTTGAGGCCTCGGCGCGTGCCGTCGACGCCCAGAGCGGCACGACGCGCATGCAGCTCGTGGTCGACAACAGCGCCGGCGAGCTGATGCCGGGTGCCTTCGCCAATACGCGGATCGAGCTGCCGCCGACCGTGCAGGCGCTCACCATTCCGTCGGGCGCGCTGATCTTCGACCAGAAGGGGCTGCGCGTGGCGACGGTGGATGCCAACAGCAAGGTCGTGCTGAAGACCGTTACGATCGGCCGTGACCTCGGGCAGGTCGTGGAGATCGCGACCGGAATTACCGGCACCGACCGCATCATCGACAGCCCGCCCGACGGGCTGGCGGACGGCGATCCGGTGCGGGTTGTCGATACCAAGGGCGGCAAGGACATCAAGAAGGCCGCTGCGGCGCGGTAGACGAAGACGCGCTCATGGCTGGGGGCGCGCGACTCCAGTCGTGCGTCTTCGACCAGGACCAGGAAGACCGCGCCGCAGGAGTGTGCGCCCGTAGCCGCTAACTTTGACGATATTCCAGTCAATAACCTCATCCTGAGGAGGCCGCGACGCGGCCGTCTCGAAGGATGGGCCACGCACGAAATCGTGGAAAAGGCCGGGTCGTTGCGCCTGCCCTGTTGCCGACCCTTCGAGACGCGGCCCTGAGGGCCGCTCCTCAGGGTGAGGCTCGTATGTAAGTTAGAGCCTATGAGTGGCGCGCCCCCAGCAAGGAAACTTTCCCCAAGAACAAGGAGCCCGTCCTACTTCCTCTTCGGCCGGATAGCCTCCCATTGCGCGTCGGTCCAGTCGATCATCGCCTGCGTATTGGCCCCGCCGCCGCCCGACTGCAGCATCTTGCCGCCGTCGATCACGATGGCATCGCCGTTGATGTAGGCCGCGCCGTCGCTCACCAGAAAGGCCGCGAGGTTGGCCAGTTCCTCGTGCTTGCCGACGCGGCGCAGCGGCACGGTCTTGATCAGCGCGTCGTTGCCGCCGCGCTCCTTCGGCATCAGCCGGCTCCAGGCGCCGTCGGTGGGGAAGGGGCCGGGCACGATGGCACAGGTGCGGATACCCTTGGGGCCCCATTCGACGGCGAGGCTCTTGGTCATGGCCAGAACGCCCGCCTTGGCCATGGCCGAAGGCACGGTGAAGGGTGCGCCGGTCAGCGAGGAGACGGTGAGGATCGACATCACGACCCGGTCACGCAGGCCGGCGTCGATCCAGCGCCGGCCAGCCGCGACCGTGCAGTAGGCCGAGCCGTGCAGCACGATACCCAGCACCGAATCGATGGCGCGCGTCGACAGCTTGTTGGTCTGGGCCAGGATCTGGCCGGCCGCATTGTTGACCAGGATGTCGAGCGGCCGCTTTTCCCAGATCGTGTCCATCATGGCTTCGACCGCGTCGGCCACGCGCACGTCGCAGCCCACCGTGTCGATCTCGCCACCGGTCGTCTTGGTGAGCTCTTCCGCCGTCTGCTTCAGCACGTCCTCGCGCCGCCCGCAGATCACCACATTGGCGCCGAGCTCGAGGTAGCGCTCAGCCATCGACCGGCCGAGCCCGGTGCCGCCGCCGGTCACCAGGATGCGCTTGCCCTTGAGCAGGTCGGGTTGGAACATCGCTCGCTCCCTATTTCCTGGGCCCGGTCAGCGCGATGCCGGAGGCCACGAGACTGTCGATCTCGGCCGCCGAATAGCCGTGCTCGCCCAGCACGGCCCGCGTGTCGGCGCCGAATTTCTTCGGCTTGCTGCGCACGGCGGGCGGCGTGCGCGAGAGCTTCACCGGGTTGCCGACGTTGCGATAGCCATCCTTCTCCCACACCATGCCGCGATGCCTGGTGTGCGGATGCTCCATCACGTCGGGCACTTCCATCACCGCGCCCGACGGCACGCCGTTCTTCATCAGCTCGTTGGCGAAGCTCTCGCCGTCGCGGTCCTTGGTGAGCGCGCGCAGCTCGGCTTCGAGCGCGGGCTTGTGGGCCAACCGATCCTTGTTGGTCAAGAAGCGCGAATCGTCGGCCAGTTCGGGCTTGCCCAGCATCTGCACGAGCTTGCGAAACTGGGCGTCATTGCCGGCGCCGATCACGATGTTGCGCCCCTTGGTCGGGAAGTTGGCGTAGGGCGCCAGATTGCCATGGCTGTTGCCGTAGAGCTTGGGCTTGAGGCCGGCCATGAAGTAGTTGGGCGCGTGCGGCTGGTGCAATGCCACGGCGCTGTCGTAGAGCGTGGCGTCGACGAACTGGCCTTTGCCCGACCGGTTGCGCTCGTAGAGCGCCATCAGGATGCCCATGCAGGCGTTCATGCCGGTCGAAAGGTCGACGACCGGCACGCCGATGCGCACAGGCCCCGCTTCCGGCGCGCCGTTGACCGAGACCAGCCCCGCCGAGGCCTGCACCATGGCGTCGTAGCCCGGGAAGCCGCCCAGCGGGCCGTCGGCGCCGAAGCCCGAGACACGAGCATGGACCAGGCGAGGAAATCTCTTCGAGAGGGTGTCGTAGCCGATGCCCCATTTCTCCATCGTGCCGGTCTTGAAGTTGTCGATCAGCACATCGGCCTCTGCGAGCAGCTTCAGGAGAACGTCGCGCCCCTCCGGCTTGGAAAGGTCGAGCGCGATCGTGCGCTTGTTGCGATTGATGCCGGCGAAGTAGGCGGAGATGCCCTCCTGGTCGAACGGCGGGCCCCACAGGCGCGTCTCGTCGCCCTGCGGCGGCTCGACCTTGATCACCTCGGCGCCGTGGTCGGCCAGCATCTGGGCGCAATAGGGACCGCCCAGCACGCGCGACAGGTCGATCACCTTCAGGCCCGCCAGCGCTCCCGGATTTGCCTCGGGCATCTCGTTCCACTCCTCGGACTGCGTTGCGAGCGGCGGTTATAGACCATGGCCCGCAGGGCCGGTACCGTCGGGCCATGATCGAACGCGAGCTGGATATCGCCACGCAAGATGGCGCGATGAACACCTATACCGTTCGGTCGGACGACGGCGGCCCGCTGCCGGTGGTGCTGATGCTGATGGACGCGCCGGGCGTGCGCGAGGCCCTGCGCGAAATCTGCCGGCGCATCGCCCAGTCCGGCTACTACGTGCTGCTGCCCAATCTCTTCTACCGCACGACGCGCGAGTTCGTGCTGGGCCCGACGCGCGACCATCCCGACGCCGAGGCCAACATCAAGAAGATGCTGGCCATGGTGGCGTCGATTCCCAACGACAAGGTCGCAGCCGATGTCGGCGTCATTCTCGACCGGTTGCCGTCGATGGCCGACGCCAAGCCCGGCAAGATCGGGCTGGTTGGCTACTGCATGAGCGGCGCGTTCGTCACGGTGGCGGCGGCCAGGCATCCCGACCGCATCGGCTGCTTCGCGTCCTACTACGGGACGCGGCTGATCACCGACAAGCCCGAACTCGCCGCACCTCATGCTGTCGGACATCACGGCCGAGGGTTATTACTCTTTCGCGGAGCACGACACTTACGTGCCCCTGGAGCAGGTCGCCGCCTTCGAGAAGCTGTTGGCCACCGCACCGTTCCCGTCGCGCTCCGAGACCGAGATGGGCACCCATCACGGTTACGCCTTCCCCGACCGCGGCAACCTGAACGAAGCGGCGCGCGAGAAGCATTACGAGCGCATGCTTGCGCTCTATCGGCGTCATCTTGGCTAGCTAAGCACCACCTCATCCTGAGGAGCGGCCCGCAGGGCCGCGTCTCGAAGGATGGGCAACAGCAGGACTGGTTCCCACCCTTCGAGACGCACCGCTTCGCGGCGCTCCTCAGGGTGAGGTTTTTGGAGGTTGATCGCCATGCTGAACGGCATCCACGGCCACCAGGACATCGAGCGCGTCGTCTACGGCAAGCCGGCCGGGCCGGCTCTCAGGGCCGAGGCCGAGCGGTTGGGCGCCCGGCGGGTGTTCGTGACGACCACCAAGTCGGTGGCACAGAGCGCGCTGCTGGCCGACATTGTGCGCGACCTCGGCGATCGCTATGCCGGCGTCTATTCGGGCATCACCGCCCATTCGCCGCGGCCCTGCGTGATCGAGGGCGCCGGGCTCGCCCGCGAGGCCGGGGCCGATCTGCTGGTCGCCGTCGGCGGCGGCTCGGCGATCGATGCCACCAAGGTGATGCTGATCGCGCTCTGGCAGAACGCGACCCGGATCGAGGATCTCGATCTTTACCGGGCCGGCCGTCCCAAGGAGGGCGCGGCGCCGCCGGCCGAGTCGATCAAGCCGCCGGCCGGGGCGATCCGCATGATTGCCGTGCCGACCACCTTGTCGGCCGCCGAGTTCAACGCCTTTGCCGGGATCAGCGATCCGCGTCACGGCATCAAGGAAAGCTTTGGCCATCGCCTGATCGTGCCGCAGGTGATCGTGCTCGATCCTGCCGCGACCCTGGCCACACCGATGGACCTCATGCTGTCGACGGGCCTCAAGGCGGTCGACCATGCGGTCGAGCGGCTGTGCTCGCAGCAGGCGCATCCTTTCGTGCTGGGCACGGCGAGCGAGGCCCTGAAGCTGCTGGCCCGCGCGCTGCCCGCGCACAAGGCGAGGCCCGAGGACATGGAGACGCGGCTCGACCTGCAGTTCGGCATGTGGCTGTCGATCGGTGCCGGCACGTCGGGGGTGGGCGTCGGCGCGAGCCATGGCATAGGCCATGTGCTGGGCGCGGCCTGCCACGTGCCGCACGGCCATACATCGTGCGTGATGCTGCCCTCGGTGCTGCGCTGGAACCTGCCGGCCAATGCCGGGCGCCAGAAGCGGGTGGGCGAGGCCTTCGGCAGGCCGGACGTGCCGGCGGCCGATCTCGTGGCCGGCCTGGTCAAGGCACTGGGCCTGCCGGGACGGCTGGCCGAGGTCGGTGTCGGCAAGGACCGCTTCCGCGAGATCGCCGAGAAGTCGATGCACGACCGCGCCGTGCTCAACAACCCGCGGCCGATCAAGGGCCCGGCCGAGGTCATGCAGATCCTCGAACTGGCGGCCTGAAGGGCGGAATGAGCCCATGAGAACTTCTCGTGAGGCGGAGGCCTTACAAAAGAGTAAAGGCACACGAATTATAGGGACGAAACGCTGACCTGAACGGGTGCGATCATGCCGGATATCCGAACCGTCGAGACGACTATTGGCAGGCCTGTCACGACCCCCTGGGTCGAGGCCGCCGTTCCCTACCTGGCCGACCTCAGCGTCAAGCCGGTGACCTACAATCCGCCGCTCGGCAAAGGGGTGCCGCGGCGCGACGGCAACTACCGCGACTTCAAGGTGCGCATTCATAATGCGCGACTGGTCGCGCGCGACCTTTCGCTCGACCGCCAGGCTTTCGTCCTGGCGCAGCAGGACACCGCCGTCCGCGACTTCTACGACCGCGACGAGATAAGCCGCACCTACGAGCCCGAGGTCGAAGCCCTGATCAAGCGCGAGACGGGCGCTTCCAAGGTCGTGGTGTTCGATCACACGATCCGCGCTGCCGATCGCGGCGTCGAGCGCGGCCATCGCGCGCCGGTGCGCAGCGTGCACAACGACTACACTGAGAAGTCCGGCCCGCAACGGGTCCGCGATCTGCTGCCGCCCGACGAGGCGGAGGCGCGGCTGAAGAAGCGCTTCGTGGAGATCAACGTCTGGCGCAACATCGCGCACGATCCGGTGGAGATGACGCCGCTGGGCTTCGTCGATGCCGAGAGCATCGCACCGCGTGACCTCGCCGTCTGCGACCTGATCTATGCCGACCGCACCGGCGAGATCTATATCGGCGTCTACAATGCCGATCACCGCTGGTACTACTTCCCGAGGATGACGCGCGACGAGGCTGCGCTCATCAAGTGCTACGACTCGATGAAGGACGGCCGCGCCCGCTTCTCGCTGCATTCGGCGTTCGACGATCCGACGTCGCCCAAGAATCCCAAGCCGCGCGAGAGCATCGAGACCCGGACGCTGGCGTTTTTCGATTAGCTCTTGCCGGACCGCCGGCCTCCTGGCCCGCATCATGATTCATGAGCGGGCCTGGAGGCCCGCGGTCCAGGAGACTATGACCCCGCGATCGCCTCGAGGTGCTCCACCAGCTCCTCGGTGTTGCTGTAGAAGGGCGAGTGGCCGCATTCCATGGTGATGACCTTGCACGGCGTCTTCTTCACCATCAGCCGCTGCAGGTTGAGGCGGATCGCGTTGTCGAGCGTGCACTCGATGTACCAGCGCGGCACCGAGCCGAAGCGATCCTCGGTCAAGGTCACCGGCGTGGTGGAAATGGAAATCGGCTGCGGCCGCAGCCGCTCCATGCCGCGGTAGCGGTCCTCGGGCGAGACGTCGGCGTAGAACAGCGCCGGCAGCTTGTCGCGCGCGAAGGTGTAGGTGAGACCGTCGGGACTGACCTGGCGCGACAGGCGGAACATCGTGTCGGGCTCGAGCGACGTCATGTCCCGGCCGGTCTTGCCCGAGGTCGGCAGCAGGGCGCAGAGATAGACCAGCGCTTTGATCTTGCGCCGCCGCGCCTCGGCGAGCTGGCTGATGGTGATGCCGCCCAGCGAATGGCCGACCAGAACCACCGGCTCTTCCATCTTGTCGAGGAGCCGCGACAGCTTCTCGACGTTGTCGGCCAGGGTGACATTGGCGGGCGGCGTGTGGTCCTTGCCCAGTCCCGGCAGGTCGGGCGCGCAGACGCGGTGACCGTGGGCTTCCAGCAGCGGCGCCACCTTTTCCCAGCACCAGCCGCCGGTGCAGGCGCCATGGACCAGCATGAACGTCGCCATGCCGGCGTCTAGCCCCGGCCGACCACGGTGCGGGCGCCGGGCGCGGGCACGAAGAAGTCGGGCATCAGCGGCGTGCCGGGCGATACGGCATATTGGTCGAAGTCGGTCACGCCCTCGGCCGTCAGCACCTCGTCGTCGATGAAGAAGTTACCGGTGCACTCACGCGCCGGCCGGTTGAAGATCGCATAGGCGGCGTCGGCCATGATCTCGGGCTTGCGGCAGCGCTTCATGCCGTCCTCGCCGCCTAAAATATTCTGGATGGCGGCGGTGGCGATGCCAGTGCGCGGCCACAGGCAGTTAAAGGCGATGCCCCCCTTACCTTGAGCGTCGCCCTTGAACTCGGCCGCCATCGCCCAGGCGTAGATCGACATGCTGAACTTGGCGAGTGTGTAGGCCGGATGGCCGGCGAACCATTTGACGTCAAAGTCGAGCGGCGGCGAGAGGTTGAGCACGTGTGGATTCTTGGACTTCACCAGGTGCGGGATGCACTTCTGCGAGACCAGGAAGGTGCCGCGCGCGTTGATCTGGTGCATCAGGTCGTAGCGCTTCATCGGCGTCGCCAGCGTGCCGGTGAGGCTGATGGCGCTGGCATTGTTGACCAGGATGTCGATGCCGCCGAACTTGGCGACCGTCTCGGCCACGGCCTTGTCGACGCTCTGCTCGTCGCGGATGTCGCAGGGCAGCGGCAGCGCCTTGCCGCCAGCTTTCTCGATCTCCTCGGCGGCGATGAAGATCGTGCCGGGCAGTCGCGGATCGGGCTTCACGGTCTTGGCCGCGATGGCGACGTTGGCGCCGTCGCGCGCGGCGCGAAGCGCGATGGCTAAACCGATGCCGCGGCTGGCGCCGGTAACGAACAGGGTTTTGCTACCCAGGCTCATGGCGTCCCCAAGAAGACCTCGGGCTCTATAGCCGGCTGTTTGGGAGGCGGCTAGTGTCGCGGAGGCGCAGGGGAGGCATGCATGGATCCGTGTTTCGAGACCGCGACTGGGCTTGCACGCGCCATACGAAACGGCAGGCTGAGCTCTGTCGAAGCGACCAAAATGCACCTGGAGCGCATCGACCGTCTCAATGCGCCGCTCAATGCCTTGGTGGTGGTCGATCGCGACGGTGCCCTGAAGGCCGCCCGCGCCGCCGATCGCGCGCGGGCGAAGGGCAAGGGGAGCCGGAAGGACGGCGGGCCGGGGCCGCTCAATGGCGTGCCCATCACCATCAAGGAAGCATTCGACATCAAGGGCCTCGCCACCACGTCGAGCCACCCGCCACTCGAGCACAATGTCGCGCGCGAGGATGCGACCCTGGTGGGCCGGCTGCGGACCGCCGGCGCCGTCATTCTGGGCAAGACCAATGTGCCCGAACTGTGCGCCGACTTTCAGACCGACAGCCCGCTGTTCGGCACGACAAAGAACGCCTGGGATCACAGTCGGACGGCCGGCGGCTCGACGGGCGGCGGTGCGGTCGCCGTGGCCGCGCGCCTGTCGCCGCTCGAGATCGGCAGCGACATCGGCGGCTCGGTGCGCAATCCCGCGCACTACAACGGCATCCTTGCGCTGAAACCGACCGAATGGCGCGTGCCCGGCCGTGGTCACGTGCCCGATCTGCCGGGCCGGACACGGACCACGCGTTACATGGGCGTGTTCGGCCCGCTGGCGCGCTCGGTCGAGGATCTCGAGGCGGCGTTGCGCATCATCGCCGGTCCCGACGGCCATGACGCCGAGGTCCCGCCGGTGCCGTTGGGACCAACACCCGCGCTGAAACCGCGCGACCTCCGCATCGCGGTGCTCGAAAGCAATCCGCTGGTCAAGGTGTCGGCCGACACGGCGACCGTGGTCCAGGCGACGGTGCGGCTGCTCACGAAATCCGGTGCCAAGGTGAAGCGGGCCGAGCCGGAGGGGCTCGACTGGCGTCAGGGTTGGGACGACTGGTCCGATCTCTTCCTCTATCAGAACCGCGCCCTGCAGCCGCTCAGCGAGCGCGAGCCCACCTTCGCCGGGAGCGAGTCATCCGATCCGTCGGCGCGTTCGACAGCGCGGACGGCACGGCTCGACCTCGCGGAATTCTTCGCCGTCCTCGATCGCCGCGACCGCATCATGCGCCAGTGCGAGACCTTCCTCGACGACTACGATGCCTGGCTGATGCCGGTGATGCCCGACGCCGCGTTCATCCGCCAGAGTCAGACCGAGCCGCTCAGCATAGATGGCGTCGAGCATCCCTATTTCTTCGCCGGCACGGCCTACAACTTCCTCGCCAACCTGACCGGCCAGCCCTCGATCGTGCTGCCCTGCGGCTTCTCGCGCGACGGCCTGCCGATCGGCCTGCAGCTCACCGGCAAACGCTGGGGCGACGCCCGGCTGCTGGGCGTGGCCAAGGTGCTGGAGAAGCTGCTGCCGCCGTGTCCGGTGCCGCCGAGTTACGCGAACTAGACGTCCTCCCCCGTCATACGGGGGAGGTGGCCCGCAGGGTCGGAGGGGGACGGCCCCAAAGGTGTTTTCACCAGTATTGTGATCATGGATGGGACGCGTTGACTGCGGCTTTCCCCCTCCGCCCTTCGGGCGCCTCCCCCGTATGACGGGGGAGGCGATGACGCGATCACTCCACCTTGACGTTCGCCTTCTCGATGATCGGCTTCCATTTGGCGAACTCGGCGCGCTGGTAGGCGTCGAAGGCGGCGGGCTGCATCTGCTCGGGCGTCGGGATGTCCTGGCCGAGATCCTCCAGCTTGCGACGGATCTCGGGGTCCTGCAGCGCTGCGACGGCGGCGGCGTTCAGCTTGGCGATGATCTCCGGCGGCGTGCCCTTGGGCGCCCATAGCCCGTGCCAGATCGCGACCTCGATGCCGGGGAAGCCCGCTTCGGCCGTGGTCGGGATATCGGGCGCCGCGGCCGAGCGCTCCTTGGAGGTCACGGCATAGGCTCTGATCTTGCCGGCGCGCACATGCGGCAGGGAGTTCGAGGACTGGTCGATCATGACCTGGATCTGGTTGGCGATCAGGTCCTGCACGGCCGGGCCGGTGCCACGGTAGGGCACGAGCTGGTAGTTGGTGCCGGTCACGGCATTGAACGCCAAGGCGCCGATATGCGAGCCCGAGCCGAGGCCCGCGGTGCCGCCCGAGACCTTGTCGGCATTGGCCTTCAGGTAGGCCACCAGCTCTTTGAGGTCCTTGGCCGGCACCTGGTTGGACGTCACGACCAACAGCGGGTTGGACGGCAGGCGCGCGATCGGCACGAGGTCGTCCAGCAGGTCGTAATTCAGGTTCTTGTAGATGATGCCGTTCACCACGTTGGTGCCGAGATGGCCGATGCCGATCGTGTAGCCGTCGGGCGCGGCATGGGCGAGCTTGCCCATGGCGATGCTGCCGGCGGCGCCCGTGACATTGTCGATGACGATCTGCTGGCCGAGCTCCTTGCTCATGCGCTCGCCCACGATGCGCGCCATGAGGTCGGTCGGACCGCCCGCGGCGAACGGCACGATCAGGGTGATCGGCTTAGTGGGATAGGCCTGGGCGAAGGCGGGCCCGGCCAGGCCGACGGCGAGCAGGACGAGGGCGGATCGACGCAACATTCTTGACGTTCCCCAAGAGCACTCTGTGACTCGGCGGAGCCTAGCGGGCGCGGGCGTTCAGCGCCATCGCAGCACCGAACGCTCGATCGTGCCCAGCCCCCACGAGATCAGCAGGCCCAGGATCGACAGCACGACCACGCCGGCCAGCAGCTGGTCGGTCTGCATCAGGTTGCCGGCGGTGAGCACGAAGGCGCCGATGCCGTACTGGGCACCGATCATCTCGGCGGCGACCAGCAGCAGCAGCGCCACCGAGGCGGAGATGCGAAAGCCCGCCAGGATGCCGGGCATGGCGCCGGGCAGCACGATCTTGGCCACGATGTCGGTGGCGGGCAGGCCGAAGCTCTGGCCCATGCGGATGAGGTTGCGCGGCACCGAATCGCAGGCGCTGTAGGCGGAGATCACCGTCGGGAAGAACACGCCCAGGGCGATGGTCGCCACCTTGGAGGGCTCGCCGATGCCGAACCACAGGATGAGGAGGGGCAGCAGCGCGATCTTGGGAATCGGGAACAGCGCCGACACGATCGGCAGGCCGGCGGCGCGCGCGGCCGAGAAGATGCCCATGGCGAGGCCGGCGGCGAGTCCCGCCGCCGTGCCGATGATCCAGCCCGGAATGATGCGGCCGAGCGAAGCGCCGAGATTCTGGGCGAGCGTGCCGTTGGTCCACAATACCTGGAGCGCGTCGATGACAGCGGCCGGGCTCGGCATGAAAAGCGGCGGCAGTAGGCCCGCGCTCGAGGCTGCCTGCCAGGCCGCGATCAGGACGAGGAACACGATCCACGGCAGCACCCGGCGCGGCACCGGCGCGAAGCCGCCGCCGCGGAACGGGACAGGGCGGCGATCACCGTCCTTGGACAGGCTGGTTTTGGGTACGTCCACGCCTGACATCTACCGGGATTGTTCGTCGTTGCAATCGGTGAGATTCGCCGCCGCGCCGGAACTCACGGCCAATGTGCGCGCTGTCACAGAAAATCAGGCGTGGGATTGCCAAGATGACCGGCATGCCTGCTCCTCCTCCCAACCCGGCGGCCGAAAAGGCCGCATTCCTGGCGTCCCATGTCTATTCGACGGCGGCTGAAGCCGACCCGAAACGCCGGATCGACGAGGCGCTCATGGGCGGCGATTTCGCCAACCGCGCCAAGATCGACATGGACGAAGGGGAGTACCTGAAGCAGCTGATCTACCTCGCCACCGGCGGCAGGCGCGTCGTCGGGATGGGCGTGAAGGGGCTGCAGTTCTACATGATCAAGGGCGGCGGCGAAGGCTTCCTGCCGCGCCGCTACCGCGGCATGGATGCCAGCCGAGAGGTCATCGGCGACGGCGCCACGACCGACAACTCCGACGGCGTGGTCATGGTCTTCGACAACAACGACCTGCTCGCGGTGTTCGACGGCGATGGCAAGCTGCTGGGCTCGGCGCTGCTCCAGCGGCCCATCTCCATCACCGATCCCAGTCCAAAGCATCCGCACATGTGGACGGAAGGCACAGCCAACAGGATCTACGACGCCTGGGACGGCAGGCCCGTGACGCTCTATCACAACAAGAACTTCGACATCGAATATTTTGGCCTGATGATCAACGACAAGCTCGGCTGGTACACCTCGCACAAGGTGATGGTGGATCTGCACAAGCAGGAGGCGACGAACGGCTGCATCTTCATCGTCGATCCCGACACGCCGCCATACTCTGACCCGACGCGCCTCAACCGCTTCGAGCCGCAGCTCATCCGGGACATCCAGGACCATGTCGGCGCACGGACCAAGTCCAACATCGGCAAGATGAACGTGATCGAGATCAAGTAGCGCCCCGTCACTGCCCGGCCCTTACGGCCGAACGGGCTGGATCTCGCGATCGGCGGTGGCGGCCTCGTCGCGAATCAAGGCCCACAGCCTGCCATGCACCTCGCGCAGCAGGCCCGCGTGCTCTGCCCGTCCGCGCTCGGCCACCGGTACGGCGATGCCGATCACGTCGCGGATGCGGCCGGGACGGCGCGACAGCACCACGACCCGGTCGGCAAGACGCGCCGCCTCCTCGAGGTTGTGCGTCACGTAGACCCGCGTGCTTTTCTCGCGCGCCCAGATGGCCAAAAGGTCTTCCATCAGGAGCTCGCGTGTCTGGGCGTCGAGCGCCGACAATGGCTCGTCGAGCAGCAGCACGGCCGGCCGCACGACCAGCGCGCGGGCGATGCCGACCCGCTGGCGCATGCCGCCGGAGAGCTGCTTGGGATAGGCGGCCGCGAAGTCGCCGAGGCCGGTGAGGGCGAGGGCGGAGGCCACGCGTTCCTTGCGCTCGGCGGCGCTCAGCGCGCGATGCTCCAGCGCCAGCGCCACGTTGTCGGCGACGCTGCGCCAGGGCAGCAGGGCGAAGTCCTGGAAGATGTAGGTGAAGGGGTTGAGCGATTCCGCGGACGGCGCGCCCGACAGGGCGACCCGGCCGGACGTGGGCTGTAGCAGGCCGCCCAGGATGCCGAGCAACGTCGACTTGCCGCAGCCCGACGGGCCGATTAGGACGACGGTTTCGCCGTCGGCGATGTCGAGCTCGATCCCGTCGAGAACCTCGATGGTGCCGTAGCGGTGGGAGACCTTCTCAATGTGCAGCGGCATCGGCCGCGCCATCACCGGCCGCCCCATCACCGGCAGCCCCATCACCGGCAGCCATCGTCACCAGAAGCGTGCGGTTGGACACCTGCTGGCCTTCCTGGACCGCGACCAATTCGATCCTGGCATCGAGCGCCGCCTTGAGCTGGTGCTGGATCTTCATCGCCTCGAGCACGATCAGGGTCTGGCCGCGCGTGACCTTGTCGCCGGCCGCCACCTTGATGGCGACGATGCGGCCGTCCATCGGCGCGCGCAGCTTGCCGTCGCTGCCGGCCGCTGCCGTGGCGGGCGGCGCGTAGGTCCTGTCGCTGAAGCGCACGGTGAGCGCGTGGAGATCGACCACGATGTCGTCGCCGTCGATGTGGAAGGGCGCCCGCTCGTCGAGCGCAGCGACGTTATTGGGACTCACGTGAAGCAGGCGTTCGACTGAACCGACTGCGAGCCTGATGGGTGTCGGCTCGGGATTGGAGTTGCGCCAGCCACGCAAGGCGGCCGGATAGCGCTCGGCCGACCGGCGCCACAAGAGCGCGGCCGCCAGCGTCCAGTGGGCACTTGTGACTTCGGGCGGCTTCAGCGCGTCACCGGCGAAATGCTTGCCGATGAAGGCAGTCGTTGCCTTACCGGCGGCGAACTCCGGATCCTCGAGCAGCCGGATCAGGAAATGCCGGTTGGTGACGGGGCCAAGCACGACGTTGTCGCGCAACGCCTGTACCAGTCGCGTGCGTGCTTGCTCGCGGTTGGCGCCGTGCGCGATCACCTTGGCGATCATGGGATCGTAGAAGGGCGAGATCGCGAGCCCGTCCTTCATGCCGTGATCGACGCGGATGCCCGGGCCGCTCGCCGGCCGCCACACATCGATGCGGCCGGTCTGCGGCAGGAAGCCGGCATAGGCGTCTTCGGCATAAAGCCGGACTTCGATGGCGTGGCCGGAGAACTTCACCTGCTCCTGGGTGAGCGGCAGCTTCTCGCCGGCCGCGACCCTGAGCTGCCAGCCGACAAGATCCTGGCCGGTGATCGCCTCGGTCACGGGATGCTCGACCTGCAGGCGGGTGTTCATCTCCAGGAAGTAGAAGGCGCCGTCGGCAGCCAGCAGGAACTCGACCGTCCCGGCCCCGCGGTAGCCGATCGTGCGTGCGGCGGCGACGGCCGCGGCGCCCATGCGATGGCGCAAATCGGCATTCACGGCCGGCGAGGGCGCTTCCTCAATCACCTTCTGATGGCGGCGCTGCACCGAGCAGTCGCGCTCGCCGAGATGGATGACGTTGCCATGCCCGTCGGCGAAGACCTGGATCTCGACATGGCGCGCATCGACCACCGCCTTCTCCAGGATCAGCTCGCCCGAGCCGAAGGCGCTTTCGGCTTCGGTCCGCGCCGTGCGGATCGCCTCGAGGAGTTCGGGGTCGCGCTCGACCAGGCGCATGCCGCGCCCGCCGCCGCCGGCCGCGGCCTTCACCATGACCGGCAGGCCGATCTTGCGCGCCTCCTTCTCGAGGTTGGCGTCGCTCTGGTCCGCCCCGTGGTAACCCGGCACGCAAGGCACGCCGGCATCGATCATGCGGCGCTTGGCGGCGGCCTTGTTGCCCATGGCAGCGATGGCGGAAGGGGGCGGGCCGATGAACACCAGCCCGGCCTTCTCGCACGCCGCGGCGAAGGCTGCGTTCTCGGAGAGGAAACCGTAGCCGGGATGGATCGCGTCGGCGCCCGATCTGTGCGCAGCCTCCAGGATGCGATCGATGCTGAGATAGCTCTCGCCGACCGGCGGCGGGCCGATGCGCACCGCCTCGTCGGCGAAGCTCACGTGCGGCGCATCCTTGTCGGCATCGGAATAGACCGCGACCGTGCGATAGCCCATCGCCTTCGCCGTGCGCATGACCCGCCAGGCGATCTCGCCGCGATTGGCGACGAGGATCTTGCTGAACGTCATTTCAGGCGCCGCCCGTCGGCCGTGAAGTAACCTTCGCCGTTTGCGTCGCCGCGATAGACCATGTCGATGTCGGAATAGTGCGCGGTCTCTTCGCTGGTCCGCGTGCCGATCTCGAGCAGACGCACGACCGAACCCGACCGGTTGACGATGTGATGGCCGTTGCCGGTGCCGGCGGGAAAGCCCACGACCATGCCGGCGCTGAGCGTCGTCTCGCCCTCGTCGGTCACCAGGGTGGCTTCGCCTTCGAGCACATAGACGACCTCGTCCTGGCGCTCGTGCCAATGACGGTGCGACGACCACGCGCCGGGCGGCAGTTCGAGCTGGTTGATCCCAAACTGCGACAACCCGAAGAGGTCACCCAGACGGCGGCGGCGGCGTTCGCGGCAGGGCGCGTCGTGCGGCGGCGGGTAGTCGGTGCCGACGCCGGCCTGCACGTCGGAGGCGCGCACGGCAACAGGCGTGGCAGGCATGTCGTTTGCCGCCTTCGTCATTCGACGGCCCATTTCGGCGGGCGCTTCTCGGCGAAGGCGCGCAGGCCCTCGGCGGCCTCGGGACTGCGCCGCGCCTGGGCGAAGCTGTCGGCGGCGAAGTCGAGCACGGCGGACAGCGGCTCGCTGCCGACCTTCATGACGACGGCCTTGGTGAGCGCATTGGCGAGCGGCGCGCAGCGGTCGATCTGCTTCAGGAGCTCTTCCAGCCTGGCGTCGAGCGCGGCCGAGTCCTTGACGAGATGGTGCACGATGCCCAGGCGCAGCGCCTCGGGGCCCTTGAAGCGGGCTGCGGTCAGCGCGAGGTGCCGCGTCTGCGGCACGCCGATCCGCGCGGCGACGAAGGGTGCGATCTGGGCCGGCACGATGCCGATCGCGGTCTCGCTCATGGCGAAGCCCGCTTCCTCGGTGCAGAGCGCCACGTCGGAGACGCACAGCAGGCCGAAGCCGCCGGCAATGGCATAGCCCTCGACGGCAGCCACCACGACCTGCGGCGTGGTGTTCACCAACTCGAGGAAGCTGCCGTATTCGCGGTTGTTGATTGCGATCGGATCCCGCTCACCGGCGCGCGGCTTGTCGCCGAGGCTCTGCTCCATGTTCTTGAGGTCGGCGCCGGCGCAGAAGGTGCCGCCCGCGCCGCGCAGGATCACGACCTTGATATCGCGGCGCTCGCGCAGGTTTTCGAACACCGTCCGCAGCTCGCCGATCAGGGTCGGGTTGAGTGCGTTCTTGACCTGTGGCCGGTTGAGCGTGACGTGCAGTCGTGAGCGCTCGCGCCGCAGGAGGAGCGTTTCGTACTTGGAGGCGAACTCAGCCATGGCGGACTCCCATATGGCGCGCGGTCTCTGCGGCGCACTCGTTGTCATCCCGAGCGCAGCGAGGGACCCTTGCTGTGGGCTCATCCCTCGCTGCGCTCGGGATGACACCGTTTTCGTTCTCACGAGCAATTCTCCAGCCGCGGCAAGGTGCCCATGAGCTTCGAGATGATCTGCAGCATGACCTCGTCGGCGCCGCCGCCGATCGAGGCCAGGCGCGAATCGCGGAAGGCGCGCGCGGTCGGCGATTCCCAGAGATAGCCCGCGCCGCCCCAGTATTGCAGGCAGCCGTCGGTCACGACGCGCAGCATGCGGCCGGCCTTGAGCTTGGCCATCGAGGCCAGCATGGTGACGTCGGTGCCGTCGAGATATTCCTCGCAGGCGCGGTAGCAGAGCGAGCGCACCAGCTCGACCTCGGTGCGAAGCTCGGCCAGCTTGAAATGGATCACCTGGTTGTCGAGCAGCGGGCGGCCGAACACCTTGCGCTCGCGCGTGTACTCGACCGTCTGGTCGATCAGCCGCTCCATGCCGACCACGGCCGAGATGGCGCCCCACAGCCGCTCCTCCTGGAACTGCTGCATCTGGTAGATGAAGCCCATGCCTTCCTGGCCGATCGGTGGCGCACCGGCACCTTCACGTCGTCGAAGAAGATCTGCGCGGTGTCGGAGCTGCGCATGCCGAGCTTGTCGAGCTTCTTCACGACCTGCACGCCCTTGGTCTTCATGGGCAGGCAGATCAGCGACTTGTTCTTGTGCACCGCCCCTTCGCCGGTATTGGCCAGCAGGCACATCCAGTCGGCCTGCGTGCCGTTGGTGGTCCACATCTTGCCGCCGTTGATCACGCAGTCGCCGCCGACCCGCCGGGCCGTGGTCTTGAGCGAGGCGACGTCGGAGCCCGCGCCCACTTCGGAGACGCCGAGGCAGGCGACATAGTCGCCGGCAATCGACGGCGCCAGGAACTCGCGGCGGAGCTCGTCGCTGCCGTAGCGGGCGAGGGCCGGCGTCGCCATGTCGGTCTGCACGCCGATCGCCATCGGCACCGAGCCGCAGTTGATGTGGCCCAGCTCCTCGGCCATCACCATGGCGTAGGAATAGTCGAGACCCATGCCGCCGAATTCGATGGGCTTGTGGATGCCCAGCAGGCCGGCGTCGCCCAGCTTCTTGAAGACCTCGTGGGCGGGGAAGATTTCGTCCTCTTCCCACTGGTCGACATGCGGATTGATGTCCTTGTCGATGATGGCCCGCAGGGTGCGACGGATCTCGGCGTGTTCAGGGGTGAATTGCATGGCGGTCCTTAATCTTTCTCCTCTCCCCCGATAGGGGGAGAGGTTGGGAGAGGGGGTTGCAGGCGATCTCCGAGGCCCCCTCTCCTAGCCTCTCCCCCTAGCGGGGGAGAGGAACATGAATATCGAGCGGTCATCCTCAACGGTTGCCCAGCCTGGGCAGCGTGCCCATCAGCTTGGAGATGATCTGCAGCATGACCTCGTCGGCGCCGCCGCCGATCGAGCCCAGGCGGCCGTCGCGGTAGCTGCGCGCCACCGGACTGTCCCACAGGTAGCCGGCGCCGCCCCAGTATTGCAGGCAGGCGTCGGAGACCTCGCGGCGCAGGCGGCCGGCCTTCAGCTTGGCCATCGAGGCCAGCATGGTGACGTCGTTGCCGGCGAGATAGTCCTCGCAGGCGCGATAGACCAGGGAGCGCAGCGCCTCGACCTCGCTCTTGAGCTCGGCGAGGCGGAAATGGATCACCTGGTTGTCGAGCAGCGGCCGGCCGAACACCTTGCGCTCGCGCGTGTAGTCGATGGTGGCGTTGATGATGCGGTCGCAGCCCATCAGGGTGCCGGCGCCGGCCCACAGCCGCTCCTCCTGGAACTGCTGCATCTGGTAGATGAAGCCCGAGCCGGGCTGGCCGATCGTGTAGCGCACCGGCACCTTCACCTCGTCGAAGAAGGTCTGCACGGTGTCGGAGGCGCGCATGCCGAGCTTGTCGAGCTTCTTGGCGATGGTGATGCCCTTGGTCTTCATCGGCACGATGATCAGCGACTTGTTCTTGTGGGCCTGACCGTCGCCGGTGTTGGCGAGCAGGCACATCCAGTCGGCCTGCGCGCCGTTGGTGGTCCACATCTTGCCGCCGTTGATCACCCAGTCGCCGCCGACGCGGCGCGCGTCGGTCTTGATCGAGGCCACGTCGGAGCCCGCGCCCGTCTCCGACACGCCGAGGCAGGCCACGTAGTCGCCGCTGATCGCGGGCGCCAGAAACTCCTGGCGCAGCTCGTCGCTGCCGTAGCGGGCGAGAGCAGGCGTCGCCATGGAGATCTGCACGCCGGTCGCCATCGGGATCGAGCCGCCATTCACCAGACCCAGCGATTCCGAGCAGATCATGGCGTAGGAGAAGTCGAGGCCCGAGCCGCCGAACTGCACGGGCTTGTCGACGCCCAGAAGCCCGGCGTCGCCCATCTTCTTGAACAGCTCGTGGGCCGGGAAGATGCCCGCTTTCTCCCATTCGTCGACATTGCGGATTGATCTCGCGGTCGATCAGCGTCTTCCAGGTCTGGCGCAGCGCCTCGTGCTCGGGAGTGAACTTCATCTCTACATCCTTGCGACGCCGAAGGTGATGGGATTGAGCGGCCGCACAATGGATTCGCGGGCGATCGAGAGGGTGAAGGCCAGGATGCGCCGCGTGTCGCGCGGATCGATGATGCCGTCGTCCCACAGATGCGCGGTGCCGTAGAGCGCCGTCGATTCGCGGTCGAACTGCTCGACGATGCCCTTGAACATCTTGTCGATTTCAGCGCGCGGCGGCTCCTTGCCCTCGCGCAAAAACTTCTGCTCGGTCACGGTCTTCATGACGCCGGCAGCCTGCTCGCCGCCCATGACGGCGGTGCGGTTGTTGGGCCAGGCGAAGATGAAGCGCGGATCGTAGGCGCGGCCGCACATGCCGTAGTTGCCGGCGCCGAACGAACCGCCGATCACGATCGTGATCTGCGGCACCGTGGCGTTGGCCACCGCCTGGATCATCTTGGAGCCGTGCTTGACGATGCCGCCGCGCTCGGCCTCGGTGCCGACCATGTAGCCGGTGGTGTTCTGCAGATAGACGATCGGCGTGCCCTGCTGGCAGCAGAGCTGGATGAATTGCGCGGCCTTGACCGAGCCCTTGGTGGTGATCGGCCCGTTGTTGCCGATGAAGGCCACCGGTTCGCCCTCGATCTCGGCCCAGCCGCAGATCGTCTGCTGGTCGAAGAGGCCCTTGAACTCGAGGAAGTCCGAGCCGTCGACGAGCCGCGCGATCACCTCACGCACGTCGTAGGGATCCTTGTAGGAGGGCGGGACGACGCCGCAGAGCTCGTCGATGTCGTACAGCGGCTCCTTGAACGACCTTTGCGGACGCGCCGGCAGCTTGTCGTTCCAGTGCCAGCGGGCGATCACCTCGCGCGCCATGCGGATGCCGTCGGCATCGTTCTCCGCCATCCATTCGGCGACGCCCGACACCGTGGCGTGCATCTCCGCACCGCCCAGCTCCTCGTCGGTGGCGATCTCGCCGGTCGCGGCCTTCAGGAGCGGCGGGCCGGCTAGAAACACCTTGGCCTGGTTGCGCACCATGATGACGTAGTCGGAGAGGCCAGGCAGGTAGGCGCCGCCCGCGGTCGAGGAGCCGTGCACGACGGTGACCTGCGGAATGCCGCGCGCCGACATGCGCGCCTGGTTGGCGAAGCCGCGGCCGCCCGGCACGAAGATCTCGGCCTGGTAGAGAAGGTTGGCGCCGCCCGATTCGACCAGGTGCACCAGCGGCAGCTTGTTCTCCATGCACGATCTGCTGCACGCGCTGGCCCTTGCGCTGACCGGAGGGCGCCACGGTGCCGCCCTTGATGGCGCTGTTGGAGGCCGAGACGACGCAGCGCACGCCTTCGACATAGCCGATGCCCGCCACCGAGCCACCGCCCGCGCTCGAGCCGTCCTTGTCGTCATGCATGCGGTAGCCCGCCAGCGGCATCAGCTCGAGGAAAGGCGCGCCGCGGTCGAGCAGCAGGGCGATGCGCTCGCGCGGCATGAGCTGCTTGCGCCCGGCGAAGCGCGCGCGCGATTTCTCCGAGGTCGCCTGCACGCTCGCCTCGGCTTCGCGGAACTCGGCGATCGCGGCGAGCATCTTCTCGCGATTTTTCTTGTAATCGTCGCCGTTGCGGTCGACCTGGCTTTCGAGGGTCGGCATTGTCGTTCAGCCGCCCAGCACTTTGGGGGTCTTGGCGAGATGGAAGCCGTTGAAAGGCTCGGAGCGATCGGCTTTCGGCAGGTCGATCGAGCGGTTGGCGAGCGGAACGCCGCCATCGATGCGGATCTCGGTGCCCGTGATGTAGGCCGAGGCGTCGCTCAGCAGGAAGCAGACCGCGGCCGAGACCTCGCTCTCGGTGCCGAGCCGGCCGAGCGGGCAGTAGCCCTTGAGCTTGGGAATCTGTTCCTTGAACTCGCCCTGGTAGGTGTCCATGCCGGAGGAGGCGATCCAGCCCGGCGACACCGCGTTCACCCGCACGCCGGCATGGGCCCATTCGTAGGCCAAGGTCATGCTGAGGTTGACCATGCCGGCGCGCGCGGCGCCGGTGTGGGCCATGTTGGGAAAGCCGTTCCGCATGTCGGCGGCCATGTTCACGATCGAGCCGCCGTGCTTTTCCATCGATTGGGTAAAAACCTCGCGGCTGACGATGAAGCCGCCGGTGAGGTTGTTGCGCACCACGACGTCGAAGCCCTTGGCGCTGAGGGTCGGCGGCAGGCGAGGGGAACTGGCCGCCGGCATTGTTGAACAGGCCATGGATGCGGCCGCGACCGGCGACGACCTTGGCGATCGCTTCCCTGACCTGCGGCTTCTTCGCGGATGTCGAAGGCATGCGTCTCGCAGGAGCCGCCCGACGCCTCGATCTCCGCTTTCACCGTGGCGAGCTTGTCGGGCTTGCGGCCGGTGATCACGACATGGGCGCCCAGTGCGGCGATCTCGTGCGCCGTGCAGCGGCCGATGCCGCTGCCGCCGCCGGTGACGATGACGGTCTGGCCCTCAAACAGCCCCGGTTTGAAGACCGAGCGGTACGACATGTTTCCTCCGACGCTGAACGGCCGTTTATCGGCCTCTATTTGACGTTTACGTAAAGGTCAAGTAATCCCCCCGGACCATCGGCCGACTGGAGAAACCCGCCATGACCTTGCAGGAACTCACCGCGAAAATGAAGGAAGGCGCCGCAAAGAAGTCGGCCTTCGGCAACACCGTGAAATTCGCCACCGACCAGGGCGTCGTCTACATCGACGGCAACCACAATCCGCCGGCCGTCACCAACGACGACAAGGACGCCGACTGCACGATCAAGATGGATTTCGCCGACTTCACCGACATGATCGGCGGCAAGCTCGACGGCATGACCGCCTTCATGACCGGCAAGCTCAAGATCGAGGGCGACATGGGCGTCGCCATGAAGCTGCAGAGCATCCTGCGCTAGGCGTTGGCGCCTCGCGGCGGAATTTCCGCAATTCCCGCAATTTCCGCTAGTGATTCGCCAATCAGCGTTGTGTGGGTCACATGGCTTGCCCCCAGATGTTGCGTCGCGTGACGATTTGAGGTCACTGGCCTAACTTAAGTGACACTGGTGAAAAAGTCAAGCGCCGTTTGAGGATTGCGGCTTCGAGTTTCTGCGCACCATTTGCGCAGAAACTCACGCAGGCTAGGCCGCCTTGCTCTTGTGATAGTGGCGCCGCGCCTTGGCGCGGTTGCCGCAGCTCTGCATGGAACACCAGCGCCGCTTGCCGGCGCGGCTGTCGTCGAGGAACAGCCAGCCGCACTCGGGGTTGGCGCAGCGCCGGACGCGATCGAGGCGCGGACCGGCCAAGAGGTCGCCCGCCGACCATAGAACGGGCGCCAGCAGCGCCAGCGCCGTTCCCGACTTCACATCGACATCCCAGCCATAGGTGCCGCGCTCGCGCTTGAGCGCCGTGCGGCTGGGCGCCGCCGCCAGCGCCTCGTTCAGCGCGGCAAGGTCGCGGGGGGCCGGCGTCTTGTGCTGCGCCTCGGCGTCGAACAGGCGGTGCAGGGTCTCGCGCAAGTCGATCGCCCGCTCGAATTCACGCCGCATGGGCGGCTTGGCCAGTCGCGGTCCGCCATTGGCGGCCGTCCAACCGGCGAGATCCTCCGGCGCCTGGAGCGTCTCGGTAGGCTCGGCCTGGCCGCGCCAGAAGCGCGTATTGACGAACTCCAGGCAGAGATCGGGGCGATTCATCATCAGGACTTAATAACCGGTTGACCGGTTGACAAGCGCGATCCTCGAGCATAACCGTATAACCGGTTATCAAGTTATGAAGGAGGAACCCATGTTCGACCATGTTTCCATCGGCGTCGCCGACATCGCCCGTTCCAGGAAGTTCTATGACGCCGCCCTGAAGCCGCTGGGTTACAGCCGGCTGAGCGACGGCGAGACTTCGCTGGGCTACGGTGACAAGGCGGTCGCGCTGTGGGTCGGCGCCACGCAGAAGCCCGTGAAGGCCGACACTGACTCGGGCCTGCATTTTTGCTTCGTCGCGCCGAATCGCGCCGCGGTCGACGCCTTTCACGCCAACGCGCTCAAGGCCGGCGGCACCGACAACGGCAAGCCCGGCGTCCGCACCGACTACGGCCCGAAATATTACGCCGCCTTCGCCATCGATCCCGACGGCTATCGCCTCGAGGCCTATTGCGGCACGTGACGCGTCGCGGAAGCGACTTGCGCGCATCGTCGCTTCGCCCAATCTTGAGGCCATGACGACACATAAGGTGGAAACGGCGAAGACGGCGGCCGACGAGGCCGCCGTCTTCGCCGTCCTGACTTTGGCCTTCAGCAGCGATCCCGCGACCCGCTGGACCTGGCCGGATCCCAAGGCCTATCTCGAGGCCTTTCCGCATTTTGCCAAAGCCTTCGGCGGTGCGGCGTTCGGGGCCGGCAGCGCCCATCGCATCGGCTCGGCCGGGGCCGCGCTCTGGCTGCCGCCCGGCGTCGGACCGGACGATGAGGCGATCGGTGCCCTGATGCAGCGCACCGCCGACGCGAAGACGGCGGTCGACGGTCCCCGGATCATGCAGCAGATGGCAGGCTATCATCCGAAGGAGCCGCACTGGTACCTGCCGCTGATCGGCATCGACCCGGCGCACCAGGGCAAGGGACTGGGCGGTGCCCTGATGAAGCATGCGACGGACATCTGCGATCGCGACGGCGCGGTCGCCTATCTGGAATCGTCCAACCTCAGGAACGTCCCGCTCTACGAGCGGCATGGCTTCGAGGTCCTGGGCGCCATCCAGGCCGGTGGATCGCCCACGATCACGCCCATGCTGCGCAAACCCAGGAGGCGATGATGCTGCGAGGAGGTTGCTTCTGCCGCACGGTGCGCTACGAGATCGACGCCGAGCCCACCAAACAGACGATCTGTCACTGCACGATGTGCCGGCACGCCGCCGGCGCCCCGTCGGTGGCCTGGTTCAGCGTGCCGCCGGACTCGGTCCGGTTCGTGGCCGGCGAGCCGCAGCGCTTCAAGTCGTCGGAGCACGCCACGCGCTCCTTCTGCCCGAACTGCGGCACGACCTTGACCTATCAATCGACGCGTACTCCCGGCGACCTCGACGTCTCGACCTGCTCGCTCGACGAGCCCGACCAGGCGGCGCCGAGGGACCATACGTTCGTGCGGTCGAAGCTTTCGTGGGTGACGATCGCGGACGGACTGCCCGCCTATCCGACGACGAGAGATCGAGAGCCGAATTCATGAATGAATCGATCCGTCCGGCAGCCCTCGCCGACGCCGATGCCATCGCCGCCCTCCATGCCGCCAGCTGGCGCTCCGCCTATCGCGGCATCCTGAAGGACAGCACGCTCGGCCCGACCCTCGACGACGACCGTCGTGCGCACTGGCGCGGCGAGCTCGCCGCCATGGCGCCCAGCGACACGGTGCTGATCGCCGACGGGCAGGGCTTCATCGCCGCGTGGGCGGAAGGCGACCCGGGCTTCGGCGCCTACATCGACAATCTTCACGTCCATCCCGAGCGGCGCAGCGCCGGACTGGGCCGCCGCCTGCTGGGCGCGGCGATGCGGCAGGTCGCGGGTCGCGGCGAGGCGCGCGCCTATCTCTGGGTGTTCGATGGCAACACGCGTGCCATCGAATTCTATCGGCGGCTGGGCGGCGAGATCGTCGAGCAGGGCTTCGAGGAGATCGACAGGTTGACGATCCCCCAGAGTCGCATTCTCTGGCGCGATACGCGGCGTTTGGCGCAGGCGTGCGCCTGATCAGGCGCCGGTGATTTCCTTCAGCAGCCCGAAGAAGGCACGCTTGCGCACCGAGGAGATCGTCCAGTCGACCGGCAGCGACTGGAAGCCGTCCTCGAAGCGTTCGCGGCTCATGCGGTAGTCGAAGTAGCCCCAGCTCGCACCCGACTCGACGGCGGCGACGAAATGGTTGTCGGGCTTGTCGAACTCGAAATGGTCGTCCTCGTTGTAGACGATCGGCTGGCCGCGATAGCCCTTGCCCGAACGCCAGTTGATCACCTGCAGGCGGATGCCGTGTGGGCTGGGCTGGGTCGCGCCGTCGGGGCCGTGAATGCGATTGCCGTGCGGCAGCAGGAAATCGGCCGAGGCGAGGATGGCAGGCGGCGGCGCGTCGCGCATGATCAGGCTGGTGCTGACCAGGAGCTTGCCCTGGCCACGCTTCTTCGCGAGCTCGATCAGCTCGTGGCAGCGCGCCGTGGTGATGATCGGATGAGCGAACGCGTTCTCGAGGTCGACCTCGTTGCCGATCTCGATCAGCACGTTGGCGGCGCCGCGTTCGAGCAGCCAGTCGACGGTGTTGGTGACGGCGGCCTTCACCGCGCCCTCATCCTTCAGCGTTCCGCTCTGCTTGCCGTAGAACAGGCCGAGGATCACGGCCATGCCCAGCCGGTCGCAGGCGGCGATCACGCTCGCGAGCCGCGCAGCCCATGCGGGCTTGATCGCGCCCTCGGGCGTGAAGCCGCCGATCTTCCACGGCTGGTTCCACGAATATCCCTGCGGGCTGCCGCCCTGCAGGTTGAGGCAGACCGCCAGCAGGCCGTGGGCGCGGTAGGCGGGCAGGTTGGCGATGAATTCGCGCGTGCTGCGTTCGGCATCCCAGTCGCCGTCGGCATAGGCCCAGGCGCCGCGTGTCGCCGGGTTTTCATCGTCGACGATGGCGTTGGCCATGCGGCTGTTGAACAGCAGGCCTTCGATGCGATGGCCTTTCCACGAACGGCCGGGATAGGTCGGCGTGCCGTTGAGGACGAAGCCGCCGTTGGCGATGGAGACGGTGGTCATGGCGACCTTTCCTCCCAGCTTGGCTGGGGAGGTGTCGGCGTCTTGCGCCGACGGAGGGGTCATGAACCTCAGCACTGTTGCTCATGACCCCTCCGCCCGCGAAGACGCGGGCACCTCCCCTTCGCGGGCTCCGCGAAGGGGAGGAACGTTGACGCAGAGTGCCTTCCTAGAACCCGACGGCGGCGCCGTCGCGGCGGCTTTCGGAGGCGGCGAGATAGGGGCCGCCGTCGGGGAAGCGCCAGATGATCTGGCTCGAGCCGAAATCGAAGCTCGGCCATCTGGTGCGCGTGACCTTGTGGCCGCGCGCCTCGAGGCCGTCGATCGTCGCGGCCGGCATGTGCTCCTCGGTCCACACCGTGCCGTCGGTCTCGTGCACGCGCCAGCGCGGGCCGTCGATGGCGGCCTGCGGGTTCTGGCCGTAGTCGACGATGCGCGAGAAGACCTGCATGTGGCCCTGCGGCTGCATGGCGCCGCCCATCAGGCCGAAGGTCGCCACCGGCTTGCCGTCCTTGGTGATGAAGGCCGGGATGATGGTGTGGAAGGGCCGCTTCTTCGGCCCGACCTGGTTGGCGTGGCCTGCGGTCGTGACGAAGCCGGTGGCGCGGTTCTGCAGCGCGATGCCCGTGCCCGGCACGACGATGCCCGAGCCGAAGCCCGTGTAGTTCGACTGGATCAGCGACACCATCATGCCCGAGGCGTCGGCCGTGCCGAGATAGATCGTGCCGCCGTCCTTGGGCACGCCCGGACCGAACTCCTTGGCCTTCTTCGGATCGATCAGCCTGGCTCGGCTTTTCAGGTACTGCTTGTCGAGCATCTGCGCCGGCGTCACCTCCATGAAGCGCGGGTCGGCGACGTAGCGCCAGATGTCGGCGAAGGCGAGCTTCATCGCCTCGATGCGCAGATGCGCCACCTCGGGGCCGTCGACATCGTGGCCGGCGACGTCGAAATTCTCCAGGATGCCGAGCGCCATGCAGGCCGCGATCCCCTGACCCGACGGCGGGATCTCATGCAGGGTCGTGCCGCGATAGGTGAGGCCGATCGGATCGACCCAGTCGGGCTGGTGCGCGGCGAGATCCTCCTTGCGCAACGCGCCGCCGGTTTCCCGGGCGTGCCTGTCCATCGCCTCGGCAAGCTCGCCGCGATAGAAGGCCTCGCCCTTGCTCTCGGCGATCTTGGCGAGCGTCCTCGCCTGGTCGGGAAACTTCCACAGCTCGCCCGCCTTGGGCGCGCGGCCGCCGGGCAGGAAGGCCTTCACCCAGTCCTGCTGTCCCTTCAGCCGGTCGATGGCGCGTTCCCACTGGCGCGAGACCATGTAGGAGACGCGATAGCCGTCGCTGGCGTACTTTATCGCGGGCTCGAACAGGTCGGCGAAGGGCAGCTTGCCGTAGCGCTTGTGCAGCTCGACCCACAGCGACACCGCGCCGGGCGTGCTGACGCTGCCCCAGCCGACGCTCGGCATCTTGTCCTGGCCCTTGTACTGGTCGGGCGTCATCAGCGCCGGCGAATGGCCCGAGGCATTGAGCCCGACGAGCTTCGATCCGTCCCACAGGATGCAGAAGGCATCGGCGCCGATGCCGTTGTTGGTCGGCTCGACGACGGTGATGGCGGCGGCGCTGGCGATCGCGGCATCGACGGCGTTGCCGCCCTTCGCCAGCATGCGCAGGCCTGCGGTCGCGGCGAGATGCTGCGAGGAGGCGACGACGTTGGCGGCAAAGATCGGAAGCTTCTTCGAGGCGTAGGGAAAATCGTACGAAAAAGACGGCACCCCAAAATCCTTTCTATTTTTTCTTCGATGCCGTGAGGGCCTCGATGCGCGCCACGAAGCGTGGCGCGAGCAGGAACTGACGGTGGTCCGCGTCGCTCTTGCCGAACAGGCGGGAGAGATCGAACACGCCGGAGCCCGCGATCTCGCCCATCCGCCCGGAGAGCAGCACGCGTTCGCCAAGCCGCAGGGTTTTTAGCGCCGCGATGGCCGCATCGGAAAGGCCCGGCGGCGGCGCCTCGCGCGATCGTGTGGAAAACATGTCAGCCAAAGAGCCGGCGAGCGCCAAGGTCCAGTCGTTGAACGCGTAGAGCGAAACCTGGCGCCCGATGTCGACCGTGACGGCTGCGGCCTGGGCGTTGCCTTCGATCTTGGTGAGCGTGCCGCACCAGCCGGAGAAGCCGCCGACCTTGTCGGCCAGCGCCACGCTCTGGTTGGCAGCTTCCTCGACCTGCAGCGGGTTATTGGAGGCGAGCGCCGGCTTGGCGAGCGCCCGCAGCCCGTCGAGGAAGGCCTTCTGCGCCGGGTTCTCCTCCTCGCACGGCGTGTCGAAGCAGCCGGTGAGGGCAAGGCCGGCGCCGCCGAACAGGACGATACGACGTGGAGCCGTCATGGTCTTTCGGACCGCGAGCGTCCCGCTCGCTCATGCTCCTCTCCCCCGCTAGGGGGAGAGGTTGGGTTAGGGGGCATCGACAGCTCGCGCAACCCCCTCACCTAACCTCTCCCCCTAGCGGGGGAGAGGAATATGATGGAAGAGGATGAATCATGAGCGAGTCGCGCGGAGAAATCTCCGCGCTGAGGACGCTCGCGGTCCGGAAGAGCATGATCATGCCGCCTTGGCCCGGGCCTTGGTGCGCTCTTCCTCTTTCAGCTCCTTTTTCGACAGCTTGCCGACCGGCGTCTTGGGCAGCTCGGCGCGGATCTCGAGCGCGACCGGCATCTCGTGCTTGCCGATCTTGCCGTCGAGATGCTTCTTGAGCTCCTCGAAGCTGAGCGAGGCGCCGGGCTTCAGCTTGACGAACACCTTGGGCGCTTCCTGGCGGTAGGGATCGGGGATGCCGATCACGATGCACTCGTCGACCGCGGGATGCTCGTAGACCGCCTCCTCGATCATGCGCGGATAGACGTTGTAGCCCGACGAGAGGATGAGGTCCTTGGAGCGGTCGACCAGGAACAGCCAGCCGTCTTCGTCCATGTAGCCCATGTCGCCGGTGCGCAGGCCCTTCCAGTTGCTGTTGGGATGGCTGAACAGCACCTTCTCGGTCTCGTCCGGCTGCTTCCAGTAGCCCTTCATCACCTGCGGGCCGATGATGCAGACCTCGCCGACATTGTCCTTGCCCGACGGCAGCACGCGCTCACCTTTCTCCATGTCGCGGATCTCGATGATCGTGCCCGGCATCGGCAGGCCGCACGAGCCCACCCGGCGCACGCTCTTGTCGACCGGGCAGATCGCACCGGTCGGCGAGGTCTCGGTGAGGCCGTAGCCCTCGATCAGGGTCGCGCCGGTCAACTTCTCGAAGCTCTGCTGCACCTCGACCGGCAGCGGCGCACCGCCCGACATGCAGATCTTGAGCGACTTCAGGTCGAGCCCCTGCGCCTTGGGATGCTTCAGGATCGCGGTGTAGAGCGTCGGCACGCCGGGCAGGAAAGTCGGCTTCTTGGTGGCGAGGTCGCTCACGATCATGTCGATGTCGGGCCGCGGATAGAGGATCAGCTGGTTGCCGTTGCGCACCGCGCCCAGCATGATTCCCGACAGGGCGTAGATGTGGAACAGCGGCAGCACGCACACGACCTTCTCGGTGCCCGGAGTCGTGTAGGGCGTGGTCCAGGCCTGGCCCTGGCTCATCGCCGCGATGATGCAGCCATGGGTCAGCATGGCGGCCTTGGGCAGGCCGGTCGTGCCGCCGGTATATTGCAGCAGCGCCACCTCGTCCCACAGGTTCTCGCCCGCCGGATAGGGCGTGTACTTGCCGTCGTTGGCCAGAAGGTCCTTGAACGAGAGGTGCCAGTCGTCGCGCGGCCAGGCGGCGATCTCCTTCTTCTTGGCGATCGGATAGAGCCAGTTCTTGGGCCACGGCAGATAGTCGGCGATCGAGCCCACGACCAGCTTCTTGAGCCGCGTCTTGCCGCGCATCGCGGCCATCTTGGGATAGAGCGCGGCGGCGTCGAGCGTCACCAGGATGTCGGTCTCCGAATCGCCGATCTTGAATTCGAGCTCGCGCGCGGCATCGAGCGGGCTGTAGTTCACCACCTTGCCGCCCGCCTTCAGCACGCCGAAGAAGGCGATGATGTAGTGCGGCGTGTTGGGCAAATAGAGGCCGACATTGACGCCGGACTTGACGCCGAGCTTCTGGAATCCCGCCGCCGCCTTGTCCGACGCCTCCTTGTACTCGCGGAAGGTCATCACCTTGTCGAGGAAGTCGGTGAAGGGCCGGTCGCCGTATTGCGCGCAGCTCTCTTCGAAGATCTGGTGAATGGTCTTCTTGGGAATCTCGAGTTCCCACCGCACGCCCGGCGGATAGCTCTTCTCCCACGGATACTGCGCCATTTTTGTTTCCTCCCTGCGACGACTATTGAGGGCGCTTCGCAGGGGGTCAAGGCGAGCGGTTCAGGGCTGCGGCGGCACGCGATATTCGTATTCGTAGACGGTGCGGAAGCCTTGCCCGGCATAGAGCGGCATCG
This sequence comes from uncultured Alphaproteobacteria bacterium, assembly GCA_963765385.1. Lineage (GTDB taxonomy): Bacteria > Pseudomonadota > Alphaproteobacteria > Reyranellales > Reyranellaceae > Reyranella. The sequence goes on from CAVXWG010000009.1 coordinate 162,398, forward strand.
CTGCCTGGTTGGTGGCGACGACCTGCAGATAGGCAAAGCGGGCGCCGTGGCCCCACGCCCAGGCATAGAGACTTTCGGTGATCTTGCGCGCCAGGCCGCGGCGGCGGGCCTCGGGCATCACGAGCACGTCGAACAGGCCCATATGGTCGCCCTCCACCGCGCCGATCGCCATCGCCATCGGCCGGCCCTCGGTTTCGACGAAGGCGAAGCCTGCGGGCGCGGCGATCGCCGCCAGCATGCGCCGCATGACGTCGCGATGCTCCGGCCGGACGGGGCTGTGCTTGCAGAAAGCCTCGATCCAGCCGGGCGTCGGCTGGGCGTGGATGCGGACCTCGGGCGCGGCGGCGAAACCTGAATGGAGCGGGCAGACCTGCATCAGGCTGCGCTCGATGGTGCGGTAACCGCGCGCCGCCAGGATGTCGTGAATGGCGGGCGGGGCGAGCGGACTCAGCCGCCAGACGGGTGCTTGGTTGCGCTCGCGATAGGCGGTCTCGAGGCTCCGGATGACTGAAGGACCTGTCTCAGCATCGTGTCCTAACGAATTGATAGAATTGGCTCTTTTGGTATAGCCGCCGGCAAATCTCAGGCGCCAGCCGGCACAATCCCGGGTTTTCAGGGCGGGCCAGCCGCGGAACGCCAGCTCTTCCAGCCGGCGCACGGTTGCAAGGTCGATGGCTAGTGACATTGTGCATCAATTGTGTTAGTAGAAAGCCAAGTAATAACAATCATTTATTTTAACTCCTGCAAGTCATACATGAATTTCGACTCCCCCTCCGTCGATGTTCGTGTTTGCTGGCAGCCGCCCGTCCCGCGTTCCTCCCACGCATTCGGTCACCGGCTGCCAGCGATCCTTCTGCTCGCCCTGATCTCCTGGACCCTGGCCGGCTGCGGCAGCAGCGGCCAGCACACCGGCGGCGGCTATGCCGACCGCGCGCCCTCCGACCGCGTCGCCTACACCGCCTGGCAGGAATGGACCAAGTTCGGCCGCTCGACCGTCGTCTATGGCGGCCAGGCCGGAGGCTACACCAACCGCAGCGGCGTCACGCGAGCGCAGCGAACCGCTCGCCAGCAAGATCGGCGACTACTGGGGAAGCTGCGGCCATCCCGACTGGAACGGGCGCACCTCGGGCAAGCCGTGGTCGGGCGCGTTCGTCGCCTGGGTGATGAGCCGCTCGGGGATCCCCGCCAGCGAGTTCCCGCGCGACGGCCGCCATGGCGGCTATCTCGCCGCCCTTTACGATCACGAGCAGAGAGGCGGCCGCGTCGCTTTCAAGCTGCACGCACCCAACGAATATGCCCCCAAGCCGGGCGATCTCGTCTGCACCGGCACCGCCGGCCCGACCTGGCGCCATGCCGATCCGCGCACCGCGCGGCGGCGCATCGACAACACTGCCACCCATTGCGACATCGTCACCGACGAGCGCGGCGGCTACCTGCAGGCGATCGGCGGCAACGTGAAGAACAGCGTCACCATGAGCCTCTATCCCGTCGATTCGCATGGCCGCCTGGTGCCGTTCGCCGGCAAGACGTGGCTGCTGGTGGTGGAGAAGCGCGTCTAGGCGGGTTTGACGGCAAGCGCGCAGGCTGCCCCGATGGCCGCGACGGCGAGCAACATGACCGGCGCCAATGACCAGCCCGTCCCGTCGACCCAGAGGGCGAGCAGGGGCGGACCGGCCAGGGATCCCAGGCTGCCCGCCTGAGCGAGCAGGCCGTTGATCGGCCCGATCGACCGCCTGTCGGCAGCGACCCGTGGCACCGCGGCGAATGCCGCGGCGGGCACCAGCCCGCCCGCCGCGAAGCACATCGCGAAGCCCGCGACGGCCAGCGGGACGCCTGCCGCGGCGCTGAATGACAGCGCCGCGATCAGGGTGGAGGCAATCAGGCCCACCGCGACAAGCCCACCGAGCGAAGCCCCGCGGCGGATCAGCCAACCCGCCAGGAGGCTGCCAGCGATGCCGAAGGCGGTGGCGACGGCGACGACCCGGCCGGCTGTGTCCGCCGCCAGTCCGCGCCTGTCGACGAGCCAGGCCGGCAACAGTCCGGCGAGTGCCAGGAAGATCAGGGCGAAGCAGAAGAAGGCGACCGAGAGCGGTGTGACGGCACGCAGTGCTCCGATCGGCACGCGTCGCGCGCCGTGCTGCGGCCCACCCATCCGGGGAATGGCGACGATGGCGATGATCAGGCCAAAGGCCAGCAGGCCGGCATCGACGGCGAACATGATCCGCCAGTCCGCGCCGTCGGCGAAGGCCGCCGCCGCGACGCCTGAAAGCGCGATGCCGACCGGCACGAAGGTGCCCCACAGCGACAGCGCGAATGCATGGTGCCGCGGCTCCGCGGCGCCAACCATCAGCGAGGGGCAGGCGACGACGACCAGCAGGTAACCGACGCCTGCCAGGCCGCGCGCGGCGAGCAGCGTGTTGGCGTCGCCGGCCGCCGCGCAAAGGGCGGCCGCCCCGGCCATGACAAGGATGCCGATGCGCAACGCGCGCGCGTGACCCACCCTCTCGGACCAGCCGCCCGCCGCAAGGCCGAACAGCGCACCCACGAGGGTGACGATCGACACGGCCATGCCGGCGCCGGCGAGCGACAGCCCGAGATCGCGCCGCAGTGCGGGCACCAGCGGCGGCACGAGGCCGAGCTGGCCGGCGGCCACGACACCGATCGCGTACAGCACGGCAATCCGTCCCCGCGATGTCGTCATGCCGACGACACTACGGACGCCGCGTACGTCCGCCCACGAATAAAATATTCGCTAACCTGGCGGCGACGTCACGAGCCGCGCCAGCGTTCCGTCGCTCAGCTGCAGGCGCTCCCACACCAGGATGCCGGCGTCGATATGCACGATCGGGCTGTCATTGGCGCCGGTCCAGAAGCGCACCTGGGCGGCGCCGTCATCGTACCAGCCGAGTTCGCCCAGGCGCGCCTCGCCCGCACGGATCTCGTCGGTGGCGAAGCCCCACAGCGACACGCCGCGCAGCTCGGCCGCGCCGGCCATCCATTCGGCGAAGCGCGCCGGCGATGCCGCCAGCAGCCGGTGCGAGAGATCGCAGATCAGATGGACGCGCAGGGTTGAACTTTCGACCAGGCGACGTAGCCCGGCATCGGCCGCCGAATCGAGCGGCGCCGCCAGCAGGCGCGAGAGCTTGCGCGCCGCGGCATCGGGCGGGAGATGATGGCCGCGTTCCCAGCGCGACAAGGTGGCCTGGGTCACACCGAACAGCTCGGCCGCGTGGCTTTGCTTGACGCCGCGAAGCCGACGCCAGCGGCGAAGCGCGCGGCCGAACTCGTTCATGACGCTTTGGGCTGCAGGGCGCTCCGTTCCAGCGTTATCGCGCGGCGCCAGAACGATCGCGCCATGAAGAAATCGACCACCATCAAGGCCAGCGGCAATATCCAGAAAACATCGAAGCCCCACGGCGTCATGGCGACGTGAACGTCCAACGTCATCAAGGTCACCGGCAGTCCGATACCGACAAGCAGGCCAGCAAGCACCAGGCTCACGGTGACAGTCTTCAATGCTTTTGCCTGCACAACGGGATCGGTCGACGGCGCGGCCATGGCGCGGTCACGGCTCCTGCATGAAAGCGGCGACCCGTTCGGCGATCATGATGGTGGGCGCGTTGGTGTTGCCGCCGACCAGCGTCGGCATCACCGAGGCATCGACCACGCGCAGCCCCACCAGGCCGTGGACGCGGCAGCGGTGGTCGACGACCGCCATCGGATCGTTGGCCGGGCCCATTTTGCAGGTGCCGACCGGATGGTAGATCGTCTCGCAGTGGCTGCGGATCCACTGCTCGATCTCGGCGTCGGTCTTCACCGCGGCGCCGGGCTGGAACTCATCGGCGCGGTAGGGATCGAAGGCGGTCCCGCGGAAGATCTCGCGGCCGATCTTCACGCCCTCGATCAGCGTGTCGAGGTCGCGCCGCTCGGCCAGGTAGTTGGCGTCGATCAGCGGGTGCACCTGGGGATCGCTGCTCTGCAGCCGGATGGTGCCCTTGCTTTCGGGCCGCAGCGTGCAGACGTGCAGGCTGTAGCCGTTCTTCTTCATCTTCGTGCGGCCGTGATCGACGACCAGCACCGGCAGGAAATGAAGCTGGACGTCGGGCGCGCTGAGGCCGGGCCGCGTGCTGAGGAAGCCGCCCGATTCGGCGATCGGCGAGGTGCCGGGGCCCTTCTTGTCCTTCCAGTATTGGTAGAGCGAGACCAGCTTGTTGGCCGTGTCGTAGGTGTCGCGCGTCTTGCAGAACTGCAGCAGGGCGGCGTCGAGATGGTCCTGCAGATTGCCGCCGACGCCCGGCAGGTCGTGCAGCGGGCGGATGCCGACCGACTTCAGGTGGTCGGCCGGCCCGATGCCCGACACCATCAGGAGCTGCGGCGAGTTGACGGCGCCGCCGGCCAGGATGATCTCGCGGCTGCAGCGCGCAACTTCGTCGTGGCCATTCTTCTGCTTGTAGCGCACGCCCATGGCGCGGTTCTTGTCGAGGATGATGCGCTCGACCAGCGCGTTGGAGATGACGTGGACGTTGTTCCGGTTGCGCTCGACCGCCGGACGCAGGTAGGCGCTGGCGGCGCTCCAGCGCTGCCTCTCCTTCTGCGTCACCTGGTAGTAGCCGACGCCCTCCTGGTTGGCGCCGTTGAAATCGTCGATCCGCCGATAGCCGGCTTCTCCGGCAGCATGGAGAAAGGCTTCGTTCAGCTTGCTGGGGTCGACCTGCTCGGCAACGTTGAGCGGGCCGCCCTTGCCATGGAAGTCGTCGGACCAGCGCTCGTTGTTCTCGGCTTTCTTGAAGTAGGGCAGCACGTCGTCGAAGCTCCAGCCCTCGTTGCCGAGCTGGCGCCAATGATCGTAGTCGGACGCGTGGCCGCGCACATAGAGCATGGCGTTGATCGAGGACGAGCCGCCCCAGCGTCTTGCCGCGCGGCCAGTACATGCGCCGGTCGTTGCAGTGCTTTTGCGGCGTCGTCTCGTAACGCCAGTTATACGGCGTCTTCTCGCCGAGGCTGGCGAAGCCCGCCGGCATCTTCAGCATGAAGGACGAATCCGGCGGGCCCGCCTCGATGATCAGGATGCGCAGCGCCAGGTCTTCGGCCAGCCGGTTGGCGATCGCGCAGCCGGCCGAGCCGGCGCCGATGATGATGTAGTCGTAGGGCCAGGACATTCTCGCTTCCTAGGGCAGTGTGTTCTCGATCACTGTGAAGTAGGGTCGGGCGGATATGGGCGACAAAAACCCGTTGGCGTCCAGTGGAAAGACACTGCGGGTGACGGAGTCGCCGACGTTGCCGCCGATGGCGGCCAGGCTGCCGGGTCGCACCTCGACCACCAGGTCGCAATGGCCGGCGCCGCGGTTGAGATTGTCCAGGGTGGTGCCGCTGCCGTTGCGCGACGAGCAGATCAGGTCGCCGACCTGCGGCGCGCGCTCGTCGAGGCGCCGCGGGATCAGGGCGGCGCCCGGCCGGCGCGCCCGCTCGACCAGGCGCTCGACATAGATCGTGTGGGTTGGGCTGGGGCAGAAGAGGTCGCGCGGCACGCCGGCGCTCTGGATGTCCCAGGAGATGAAGGCGGCCGACCACGGCACGTCGTCGAGCCCGCTGCGCTCGGGATGGCCGACGCTTGCCCAGTAATCCTGGATGCGCTGCGGCGCCTCGCGCTCCTTGACGCCGAGCTGCTCGGTGCGCGGCGGGCTGTCGGCCGAGTAGGTGATGACCTGCTTGCCGAAGCGCGCCCATTCGCCGACCGCCAGCAGCACCATCGAGATCTTGGCGCTGGCGGTGGGCGGCGGCGCCTCGGGTTTCCACGACGAGGCCGGGCAGGGGCCGAGCGGCGGCAGCCCGGCCGCGCTCTTGACCGCGGGCTTGGGCGCCGACGTGCAGCCCGCGGCGAGAAGAAAAAGAACGAGGATGATGCGACGCATCGCCAGGGCTACCAACGTCCGACGCCGCCGATCACCAGGGTGGGCACGCCTTCGGTGTGGTTCTTCACCGTGAAGACCTGGCTGCCCGGTCGCCTGCCGTCGCGCGGTTCCGACACGTCGATGCCGGCCGCCTTGAGTCGCGCGTTCGCCCGGGCGATGTCGGGCGTGCGCCAGCTCAGGCCCCACAGGTGATCGGGCCCGTCCGACACGCCCTTCTTGAGGTCGTGCGCGATCTCGACCACGAGATCGCCGCAGCGGAAGAACAGCAGCCGCGAGCCCCACGCCGGGTTGCTGCGGTCGAGCCGCAGATCGAGGCCCAGCCGTCCGGCGTAGAGCGCGACGGCGCGCTCGGGGTTGGGTGTGCGTACCACGAGATGATCGAGCGCGCTGATCGCTGCCGCCTCGTCCGCGCCGGCGAGCGGCGAGGGCAGGGCACGCTCCTTGCGTACGCAAAGCTCGATCGGCACGCCATGCGTTGCCGCGCGCGACAGCACGAGCCGGTCTCCCTCGCGCTCGCTCGACACCGCGCGCCGCTCGAGCAGGCGCGCGGCCTTGTCGAGATCGCTGGTCGCGAACACCATCGACGAAAGGCCGCCGCCACCCGCGCCAAATGTCAGCCCGACATTGCCGGTCTGCAATCGTCCGTCGGCAAGACGGCGACCGAGCAGCGTCTCATAGACGTCGGCAGAGCCGGCGAGTGCCAGATGATCGAGCGCGTCGATCATTCGCGCACCAGCCGTCTCGTGACATCCCGCCGGCCATCGATAACGCGCAGGACTTCTCACGGTGTCGGGTCGGTACTCGTAGATGACCACGTATGGCTCGACCGCACCGATTCGAATATCACGGCCGAGCGACGGACGGCGAGCGCCGCTCCTTGGGAAAAGAGACAATCGATCATAGAGCGTATCGATGTTGCGGCGATAGCGCATGGCAACGTCTGCACCGGCGTTGTCTGTTAGCATTGCGACAATAGCGGTGACATCTCGCGCAGCGCGAATGGTGACGACAAGACGCGCCATCAGCGCTCGATTTTGCCAAAACGCTCCGCCATCATCATCCGATATTCTTCAAGCGTCATGACCTCGCCGCGATCCGCCGCAGCTCGTGCCTCGTCCACCAGTGGCTTCGCCCACGAAAGATCGTCGATGTCGAGATGCATGCGTTCGGCCACGATGCTCGCTACGGCCTCTTCAACGCTGTCATAAGCGCCGGCCCTGACCTGCGCTTCCAGCCACTCCTGTTGCTCGCGAGGCAGGTTGATGGTCATGGCGCTACTCTACCTCCTTTTCTTCGTCTACCCAATCCGCTTGAGGTCCTTCCTGTATTGGACGCCGCGCTTGACATAGTCCCCCGCACTCTCACGCATGCGGGTCACGTTGTCCTCGCTCACCTCGCGCACCGCCTTGGCCGGCGAGCCGAAGATCACCGAACGGTCGGCGAAGCTCTTGTTCTCGATGATGACGGCGCCGGCGCCGACCAGGCAGTCCTTGCCGACCACCGAGTTGTTGAGCACCACGGCCTGGATGCCGATCAAGGTGCCGTCGCCGATCGTGCAGCCATGCAGCATCACCTGGTGGCCGACCGTCACGCCCTTGCCGAGCGTGAGCGGCGACCCGAGGTCGGTGTGCAGGGCGCAGTTCTCCTGGATGTTGGTGTCGTCGCCGATCACGACCGGCTCGTTGTCGCCGCGCAGCACCGCGCCGGGCATGACGGTCACCCGCTCGCCCAGGATCACCGACCCGATGATCGTCGCCTCGGGGGCGATGTAGCAGGAGGCGGGGATGACCGGGACGCGGTCGCCGAGCTGATAGATGGCCATTGTGTGCAAACTTCCTCTGTACTTCGAACCTCGACCGCTCAACTACACCAGTTGTGGCATGCCGTCTTGGTCCTGCCGATGCGCCCGGGATCACCCCGCGGCCAGTGAATCCGCGAGGTCCTGGGCCTGCCGCGTGAGGGCGGGAAAGGCTGCATCGCCCTTGCCGTCTCCTTGGGCGCGGCTCTTCCAGCATTTGTCCACGGCTGCACCGCCCTCGGTCTCGATGCGGCCTGCGACCTCGAGCAGCTCGGCCGCCCGTGAGGTCTCCTTGGCCGCTTCGTAGGCCGCATAGGCTGCCTTGTACCTGTCGTAAAAATCCTTCCACACGGCATCGCAGGTGCCGGGTGGCGCGGCGCCTTGTTTCGGCGCCGGGAGCGCCGCATCGACCAGCGCGACGTAGACCCGTCCGCCTTGGACGACCGCGGCCGCGATGTACTGGGGCAGGGAGCAGGAGCCGTTGCACTGCGTTGCCAGCCCGGCAACGGCAAGGCTGGCGCCGGCCGGCGCCTGGATCGGCAGCGGCGCCAAGATCGTGACGGCCGCGTCGGCGCTGACGGCCTGGGTATAGAAGGCGTTCGACTGCAAGGCGGCCTTGGGATCGGTCGGCAGAGGATCGTCCTTCCACCAGTCCTTGTGTTCCTTCAGCCAGAGTCGCAGGAAGCCCTCCGTCGTCACCACGACGCTGCCGCTGTCGCTTCGGAAGAGCAGTCCGTCCAGCATGCCTTCGCCCAGCCCACAGCACAGCGCCTCGGGGCTGAACGAGCCGGCGCCGGAGAAGCCCTTGGGCGACGGCACCGGCCCCAGGACGCGCCGCAGCTCTGCTTCGAGATGGCTTTTCGCCTGATCGTAGGCCGCAGACCACGCGCGGCCGCCCGGCGTCGTGGTGTCGAAGGCGTCAGCCGATTTGGACTTCTCTTCCAGAACGGCACCCGCCTGAACGCGCGCGGCGACATAGGCCTTTTCGGAGGCCTGTTCGGGCGATTGCGCCCACGCGGGCGAAGCGGCGACCAGAAGACAGACAATGAGGACCATGCGCATGCGGGCCCGCCCTTCCGTTTGGGCCCGACTATAGGGGGATTCGCGGCTCGGCCGTATCGCACGTCGGAGTGTGGCCCCTTTCGCGACCCCGTCCTCCGGGCCTAATCTCGGACCAAAGGCCAGTCAGCCACGAGGGGGAAACATGAGCGAAGTCGATGGCGCTACCCTGATTGCCAGGAGCCTCAAACAGCAAGGCATCGATCACCTGTTCGGGGTCGTCGGGTTTCCGATCACCGCGATCGCCGCGGCGGCGCAGAAGGAAGGCGTCGCCTATCTCGGCATGCGCAACGAGCAGAGCGCTGCCTATGCGGCGGCAGCCTACGGCTATCTCACCGGCCGGCCCGGCGCCTGCGTCACCGTCACCGGCCCCGGCGTGGTGCACGGCCTCTCGGGTCTCGCCAACGCCCAGCAGAATTGCTGGCCGATGATCCTGATCGGCGGCGCCTCGGAGACCCATCGCGGCGGCATGGGGGCGTTCCAGGAGGAGCGCCAGGTGCTGATCGCCTCGCCGTTCTGCAAGTTCGCGCACGCCATCGAGAGCGTGCGGCGCATTCCCTACTATGTCGAGATGGCGACCCGGAACGCGATCTACGGTCGCCCCGGCGCCACCTACCTCGACATGCCCGACGACATCATCCAGGGCAAGTGCGAGCTCGACAAGATCGCCGAGGCCACGCGCGTGCCTGAACCGCCGCGCACGGTGGCCCCGGCGGAGAACGTCGAGGCGGCTTTGAACCTGCTCGAAAAAGCCCAGCGGCCGCTCGTCATCCTCGGCAAGGGCATGGCGTGGTCGCGCGGCGAGGACGAAGTCCGCGCCTTCATCGAGCGCACGCAGGTGCCGTTCGTGCGCTCGCCGATGGGCAAGGGCGTGATGCCGGACGACCATCCGCTGTCGGCCGGGGCGGCGCGCACGCTCGCGCTGCAGCAGGCCGACGTCATCTTCCTGATGGGCGCCAGGCTCAACTGGATCTTCCACTTCGGCCTGCCGCCGCGCTTTGCCAAGGACGTCAAGATCATCCAGCTCGACATCTCACCCGAAGAGATCGGCCACAACAAGCCGACCGAAGTGGCGCTGGTCGGTGACGGCAAGGCCATCATGGCGCAGGTCAACAAGGCGCTGGCCAATCGTCAGTGGTTCCATCCCAAGGACACGCCGTGGCGCCAGGCGCTGACCAAGAAGGCGGCCGAGAATGCCGCGACGATCAAGCCGCAAATCGACGACGACCAGGGACCGGCCGGCTACTACCGGGCGTTGCGCGACGTCGCTGCCTGGATGCCGAAGAACGCGATCCTGAGCGCCGAGGGCGCCGGCACCATGGATATCGGCCTGACGCAGTTGCCGAGCGTCGAACGCCCGTTCCGTCCTCAACGCCGGCACCTACGGCACGATGGGCGTCGGCCTCGGCCAGGCTATCGCCGCCTGCGTGGCGGATCCCAGCCGGCCGGTGGTCCACCTCTCGGGCGATTCGGCGATCGGTTTCTCCGGCATGGAGATGGAGACGCTGGTGCGCTACGGCCTGCCGGTCAAGATCGTCGTCCTGAACAACGGCGGCATCGGCCCCGGCATGCCGGAGATCCCGGAAAATCCGATGTTCAACATGAAGCCCAACGCGCTGATCTACGGCGCGCGCTACGACAAGGTGATGGAGGCGTTCGGCGGCAAGGGCTTCTTCGTCAAGGAACCCGAAGGACATACGCGGCGCCCTCGACGAGGCGATGAAGTTCCCCGGCCCCGCCCTGGTGAACGTCGTGCTCTCGCAGGGCTCCGCCCGCAAGCCGCAGCAGTTCGCCTGGCACAGCTAATGGAGTGACATAACAAAGGCCGCGTCATTCCAAGCGCGGCCGCCTATGGAGGGATCGCCATGCAGGATCAGGTAATGCAGCAGGAGATCGCAACCGCGGCCGCGCCGGCGCTCAAGGGGATCAAGGTGCTCGACCTCACCCAGTTCGAGGCGGGACCGTCCTGCACCGAGGCGCTGGCCTGGCTCGGGGCCGACGTCGTCAAGGTCGAGGAACCCAAGCGCGGCGAGCCGGGGCGCTGGGGATCGAGCGATCGCACCGACGCCGATTCGCACTATTTCATCTACTACAACCTGAACAAGCGCAGCGTGACCTGCAACCTCAAGAGCGAGGAGGGCAAGGCACTGCTCCGGCGAATGATCGCCAAGGCCGATGTCCTGATCGAGAACATGGCGCCCGGCACCTTCGCCCGCCTGGGCTTCGACTATCCGCGGCTCGCCGCCATCAATCCGCGATTGATCTTCGCCCAGGTCAAGGGCTTCGCGCCCGAGAGCCCGCACGCGAACTATCTGGCGTTCGACATGATCGCCCAGGCGATGGGCGGCACCATGAGCGTGAACGGCCATCCCGGCCAGCCGCCGGTCCGGCCGGGCCCGACCATCGGCGATACCGGCACCGGCATGCTGTGCGCCATCGGCATCCTGGGCGCACTCTACCAGCGCATGGCGACCGGCCGCGGCCAGCACATCCAGATCGCCATGCGCGACGCGATGCTGAACTACTGCCGCACGCCGATGAGCCGCCAGGCCGGCATGACCGACCAGCTGCCGCGCGGCGGCAACACGGTGCCCGGGACGGCGCCGGGTGGGCTCTACAAGTGCGCGCCGGGCGGGCTCGACGACCTTTGCTACATCTTCGCCTCGCGCGGCAACGAAGATCATTGGCGCCGCCTGGTGAAGGCGATCGGCCGCGAGGACCTGCTCAACGATCCGCGCATGACCGACCCCACGACCCGCGGCCAGAACCGCGAGGCCGTGGATGCGGCCATCAACGAATGGACGTCGACGCGCACCAAGCAGGAGGTGACCCGCATCATCGCCGGCGCCGGCGTTCCCTGCGGCGCCGTCATGACCACGCTCGAGCTGCTGCACGACCCCGACCTGCATGCGCGCGGCATGATGCAGAAGATCGAGCATCCGCTGCGCGGCACGGTCACCGTGCCGGGCTGGCCGTTGCGCATGTCGGACACCAAGGTCGCGCTGAAATGCGCGCCGATCCTCGGCGCCGATTGCGAGGCGATCTACGGCGAATGGCTCGGCTGCTCGCCCGACGAGGTCAAGGACATGCGGCAGAGCAAGGTGATCTGAGGGCTCAGGCGGGGACGCCGAGCCGCTTCCGGGCGTCTTCTCGCAATTCACTCTTCCTGATCTTGCCCGATGCGGTCATCGGAAAGACGTCGATGAACACCACGTGCCTCGGCAGCTTGAAGCTGGCGATCTTGCCGCGGCAGTGGGCGACCACCTCGTCGGCGTCGAGCGTGGCGCCGGCGCGGCACTCGACATAGGCCACGGGCACCTCGCCCAAGCGTGCGTCCGGCAGGCCGACCACGGCGACCTGCTGCACGGCGGGATGTTCCAGCAACAGCGCCTCGGTCTCCATCGGATCGACGTTCTCGCCGCCCACCTTCAGCATGTCCTTGTAGCGGCCGAGGAAGCGGAGATGGCCGTCGGGCAACCACATCGCCGCATCGCCGGTGCGGAACCAGCCATCCTCGGTGAAGGCGGCCGCGGTCTCGGCCGGCTTCTTGTAGTACTCCGTCATCACCGACCGGCCGCGAACCTGCAGCTCGCCCGGCACGCCCGCTCCCAGGACGTCGCCGCTGCCGTCATCGACGATGCGCAGCTCGTAGCCCAGCCCCGGCCAGCCGGATGCCTCACTGCGATGGATTTCGTCGTCGTCGAGGGAAGACAAGGAGACGCCCAGCCACGTCTCGGTCATGCCGAAGCCGGACACGTTCCTGAGCGGCGCCAGCGCCCGCATGCCGCGGCGCACGACGGGCGTCGCACTCAGCATGCCGGCGGCGAAGATTCCCGTGCGCAGGCTCAAGAGATCGCGCGGCCGCGCCTCCTGCGCCTCGGCGAGGCCCTGCATGTGCGCCTCGAAGCCATGGATGATCGTGGCGCGCTCCTTCTCGATCAGATCGAGACTCTCCTCGGGATCGAAGCTCCGGGTCACGATCTGCCGCGCGCCGGTCGTCAGCGACATCCACGCGCCCTCCGACAGGCCGAAGGCGTGGAAGAGCGGCAGGTAGTTCAGGATCGTGTCGTTGGGCGTGATGGCCATCCGGAAGGCGCGTTCCTCGACATTGCGGATCAGCGCGTGCGTGCGTACCACGCCCTTGGGAAAGCCGGTCGTGCCCGAGGTGTACATGATGAAGGCCGTCGCGGCCGGGTCGACGGCGCGGGCGCAGGCAGCCAGCTGATCGCCGGAGACGTGCCGTGCCGGTTCGGCGAGCGCGGCCCAGTCGACGGTTCCCGCCTGGGGTGCCTCGCCAAGCAAGATCACGCGCCGCAGCAGGGGATAGCGGGGATCCCGTACGGCATCGCCGGAGGCGGGCAGGGAGACGGCCTCGCGGACCATGGCGGCATAGTCGACCGGCCCTGAACGATCGTGCGTGATCAGGAAACAGCTGTCGGATTGCGCCAGGACATAGGCGAGGTCGCGCGACCGGAAGCGCGTGTTGATCGGCACGAGCACCGCGCCGATCTTCTGGACCGCGAAGGAGATGAAGATCCACGCGTCGCTGTTGTTGAGCCACAAGGCCACGTGCTCGCCGGGCCTCACGCCGGCGGCGATCAGGCGCCGGGCCGCCTCGTCGATGCGCGCGGCGATTTCGCGGAACGTGTAGCGCAATTCCCCGAACACCAACCCCTCGCGCTCCGGCAGGCGGGCCGCGACCTCGTCCGCCAGGTCGCCGAAGCGGCGGGGCCGGTCAGCCGTCATGGCGCGTGATCCTCGCTGCTTCGTCGATCAATGCACCGCCTCCAGCCCGGCAACGGGGACGCTGGAAAAATCCTGACGTCGCGTGCGGAGCAGGCGCCGGGCATCGTCGAGGCGGCCGGCGTTGAGATAGGCCTTGAGCAGCGTGAACGTCACGAGATCGTGCTGTGCGCGGCTGCCGCCAATCCGTTCGCTTTCGCCCGCGAAAGGCTCGAGCGCGTCGATCGCGGCGGGGAAGTCTCCCTGCTCGAACGCCACGAAGCCGCGCGACAGGGCGGGCAGGTAGGGGCCGGACGGGTATCGTCCTTCGCCCGCCAGCGTCTCCATCTGGCGGACGCGTGCGCTCAAGCCCGAGTCATCCGCCGTGACGGCCTGCGCCAGGATGACGTGCAGGTCCGCCAGCCCATTGCCGGGTCTGGGCAGCGCGCTGCCCGCGTACTCATGCATGGCGCGCCAGGTCACCGGGTCGCGCGGATGCCCGGCGAGCTCGGCCCGCCACAGGAACGCCGTGCCGTCCGACATTTTCTGCTGCGGCCCGCCGCTGTGCCGGTCGAGCGAGAAGTTCTCGCGAAAGAGCCGGAACGCCTCGGCTGCGTTGCGGGCCTCAAGTTCGCCCAGCGCGAGATGCCAATTCAGATGGCCGTAGAAAAATCCCTCGCGCGGATAGGTGGCGAGCCAGGACGCGAGGAAACGGCGTGCCGCGGCAGGCTCGCCTTCCTCGTAGCACACGTGCGTGAAGGCATGCGCGCCATGCGCGTTGTTCGGATTGAGGGAAATCGAGCGGTCGATCTTCGCGCGGGCACGCGCGTGCTGGCCGTCCTCCGACAACGCCATGGCATGGTGGGACAGAAACCAGAAATCGTCGCCGTAGTGAGTCGCCAGGCTATCCAAGAGATCGGCGATCTGGTGCTTCTGCCCGATCTGGCCCGAGGCGCCGATGAGGCCGTTCGGGTTCGCGGCGGTGCTGAGCACCAGCGCGTCACGCGGCCAGCTTGCAAGGTGCGCGCGCAACGCGGCGATGGCGGGTTCGGTTCGGCCCGCGAACACCAGGTCAAGAAAGGCGATGTGGCTGGCCTCGCGCGCAGGCAGTCCGGCGGCCACGGCCTTGGCCTCCTCGAGACATGCGCGCGCGGCCGCGACATTGCCTTCCCTCATCAGCACCTGCGCCTTGCCGGCATGGGCCAGGGCGAAGCCGGGATCGGCGGCGATGGCCCGGTCAAAGGCCTCGATCGCGCCGGGATAGAGCGTCAGCAGAAGGTCGCTTCCCTGGACGTAGGCGTCGCGCGCGTCCGCCGACGCGCTGGACAAGGCAAGGCCGTATCGGTCTGCCGCCATGCTGGATCCTCCCCGATTTACCGAGAATCCTATCATTCTCATGGGCCGGAGGCAGTGCGGTATCCGGCACGAGACGGCGACGCCCGCGTCCGCAAAGCCGGATTGACGTTTACGTAAACGTTAACTATGAGACTTCCACGATGTCCGTCGCCGCCCCTCCGGCCGCTTCAACGGCCAAGAGTCCAGCACCGCGCGACTCGCAGCGCATCTATAGCATTGCCGAACTCTCCCGCGAGTTCGCGATCACGCCGCGCACCATCCGTTTCTACGAGGAGAAAGGCCTGATCAAGCCGCGCCGTCAGGGCCTGACCCGGCTCTACAGCGCCGGCGACCGCACGCGGCTTTCCTGGATCCGGCGCGGCACGCGGCTTGGCCTCTCTCTGGCCGAGATCCACGAGCTCCTCGACCTCTACCAGGTCGACCGAACCGGCCTGCAGCAGATGCGCGAGCTCCTGCGGCGCAGCCGGCTGCACATCGCGGAACTGGAACGCAAGCGCAGCGATCTCGATGCGCATATCAACGAGTTCAAAGAAGTCGAAGCCCATGTGAGCGCCGCACTGCGCCAGCGCGGCGTCGATCCGGACAGCGACTAGGAGGAAACGATGGCCGTCTACAAGGCGCCGCTGAAGGACATCAACTTCGTGCTGAACGAGGTACTCGATGTCTCGACCTTGGCCAAGCTGCCGGGCTACCAGGACGCCACGCCCGACACCATCCAGGCCATCCTCGAGGAAGCGGCCAAGCTCTGCGAGAACGTGCTGTTTCCGCTCAACCGCAGCGGCGACGAGGAAGGCTGCACCTACGAGAACGGCGTCGTGCGCACGCCCAAGGGCTTCAAGCACGCCTACGACATGTTCCGCGAGGGCGGCTGGACGGCGGTGACCTGCGATCCCGAGTACGGCGGCCAGGGCCTGCCGGCGACGGTGGGCTTCGCGCTGCAGGAAATGTTCACCGCCTCCAACCAGGCCTTCGCGATGTATCCCGGCCTCAGCCACGGCGCCTACGAGGCGCTGTCGCGCCATGGCTCGGACGAGCTCAAGAAGAAGTACCTGCCCAAGCTCGTCGACGGCACGTGGTCGGGCACGATGTGCCTGACCGAGCCCCATTGCGGCACCGACCTCGGCATGCTGCGCACCAGGGCCGAGCCGCAGGCCGACGGCAGCTACGCGATCACCGGCACCAAGATCTTCATCTCCGCCGGCGAGCACGACCTCGCCGAGAACATCCTGCACCTCGTGCTGGCGCGCCTGCCGGACGCGCCGGGCGGCACCAAGGGCATCTCGCTGTTCCTGGTGCCGAAGTTCCTGCCCAAGGCGGACGGCAGCGTGGGCGAGCGCAACGGCATCCGCTGCGGCGCCATCGAGCACAAGATGGGCATCAAGGCCAACGCCACCTGCGTGATGAACCTCGACGGCGCCAGGGGCTGGCTGGTCGGCGAGCTGAACCGCGGCATGCCGGCGATGTTCGTGATGATGAACGCGGCCCGTTTCGGCGTCGGCATGCAGGGGCTGGGCATCGCCGAGACCTCGTACCAGAGCGCGCTCGCCTATGCGCGCGACCGCCTGCAGGGCCGCTCGCTCACCGGGCCGAAGAACGCCGTCGGGTCCGGCCGATCCCATCATCGTGCATCCCGACGTGCGGCGCATGCTCCTGATCCAGAAGTCGTTCACCGAGGCCGCCCGCGCGCTCTCGCTGTGGGTCGGCATGCTGATCGACGAGGCGCACAGCCATCCCGACGCCGACAAGCGCGCCGCCGCCGACGATCTCGTGCAGATGCTGACGCCCATCATCAAGGCGTATTTCACCGATATGGGCAGCGAGTGCGCCAACCTCGCGGTGCAGACCTATGGCGGCCACGGCTACATCCGCGAGAACGGCGTCGAGCAACTGGTGCGCGACGCCCGCATCACCCAGCTCTACGAGGGCACCAACGGCATCCAGGCGCTCGACCTGGTGGGGCGCAAGCTGCCGATGAAGGGCGGCCAGGCGGCGCAGCGCCTTTTAGGCGAGATCAGCGCCTTCGTCGCGGCCAACAAGGCCGACGCCAAGATGAAGGAATTCGTCGAGCCGCTCGAGAAGGCGCTGGGCCGCGTGCAGGACGCGGCGCTCTTCCTGCTGCAGAACGCCATGAAGAATCCCGACGAGGCGGGCGCCGCGGCGACCGACCTTTTGCGCCTGATGGCGCTCACCGCCATGGCCTTCATGTGGAACCGCATCGTCGCCGCCGCGCACAAGGGGCTGGCCAACGGCAACGACAACGCTTTCTACGAGGCCAAGCTCGCCACCGCGCGCTTCTACCTCGCCCGCGTGCTGCCGCAGACCACCTCGCTCAACCATCAGATCAAGGCGGGTGCGGCGACGGTGATGGCGCTGCCGGCCGAGGCGTTCTGACGGAAGACGCAGGCTGCTGGCCGAGTTTGGCGGGGCGATTTAAGCTCCGGCGATGAGATCGATCGCCGCCTATGTCGGCGCCGCCTTCCTCGAGATCGGCGGATGCTTCGCCTTCTGGGCCTGGCTGCGGCTGGGCGCCTCGGCGTGGTGGGTGGTGCCGGGCCTGCTGGCGTTGGCGCTATTCGCCTGGCTGCTCTCCTTCGTTGAAGTCGATGCGGCGGGTCGCGCCTACGCGGCCTATGGCGGCATCTACATTGCCGCGACTGTGGTCTGGCTTTGGCTGGTCGAAGGCACGCGGCCTGACCGCTGGGACATCACCGGCGTCCTCTTCTGCCTCGTGGGCGCCGCGATCATCCTGTTTGCTCCGCATCGCACCGCGCCCTGAGCGTGGAAGTGGGCATGGGCTGATCTCGCATCGTGGCTCGGCGCGCGGTTGCACCTGGCACGGGCGCGTGGGCAGACTGGCGGCGCACGAGCCGGAGGAAACGCCCGCATGTCCGAACCCCATGTCCTCGCCGCGGTCAAAGACGGCATCGGCTGGCTGACGCTCAATCGGCCGGAGTCGCTGAACGCGCTGTCGTTCGAAATGACGGATCTGCTGATCAAGCACACCGCCGAGTTCGAGAAGGATCCCAAGGTTCGCTGCGTGGTGATCCGCGGCGCCGGCACGCACTTCATGGCAGGCGGCGACATAAAAGGCTTCCACAAGTCGCTGACCGAGAACAAGGCGCAGCATCTCGCGGGCTTCGAGATGCGGGTCGTGAAGGCGCACCAGACGATCTACCAGATCCGCCGCATGCAGAAGCCGGTGCTGGCCTCGGTGCAGGGCGCGGCGGCGGGCTTCGGCCTGTCGCTGATCCTGAACTGCGACCTCGCCATCGCGTCGGACGATTCATTCTTCACTTTGGCCTATCGCCATATCGGCCTCTCGGCCGACGGCGGCGCAACCTACTTCCTGCCGCGAATCGTGGGCGAGCGGAAGGCGCTCGAGATCGCGCTTCTCGGCGAAAGGTTCAGCGCGCAGGAAGCCAAGGATAACCACATCCTGAACTGGATCGTGCCGAAGGAACAGCTTTCCGCCGAGACCGAGAGGATGGCGCGCAAGCTCGCCGACGGCCCGACCTTCGCGCTGGGTGTCGCCAAGCGCCTGATCCGCACCTCGTTCGACAATTCGTGGGACGAGCATTCGCATCGCGAGGCCGAGGGGCTTGCGGCATGCGCCGCGACAGAGGACCATTTCGAAGGCCTCAACGCTTTCCTTGAAAAGCGTCCGGCGGCCTTCAAGGGGAGGTAGCATGCAAGACCGTCACATCGGCGACGTGCAAGTCACGCGCATCGAAGAGCAGATGGGCCCGGGGTTCCCGGCCAAGGATTTCTTTCCCGAGTTCGAGGCCGACACCTTCGCGGCCGAAGGCCACTGGCTGGCGCCGAGCTATTACCAGCCGGAGAGCGGGCGGCTGATGACCTCGATCCATTCCTGGCTGCTGCGCACGGCGAAGCACACGATCCTGGTCGATGCCTGCAGCGGCAACCACAAGCCGCGCCCCGGCATGCCGCGCTTCAACATGCTGGACACGAAATATCTCGATCGCCTGCGCGAAGCCGGCGTCGAGCCCGAGGAGATCGACTATGTGATGTGCACCCATCTGCACGTCGATCACGTCGGCTGGAACACGAAGCTGGAGAACGGCAAATGGGTGCCGACCTTCCCCAACGCCAAGTACGTGATGTCGCGCACCGACCACGACCATTGGGAAGCATTGGCCAAGAAGCCCGACACCGAGGTCTACCAGGTCAACACCTACAACGATTCGGTGCTGCCCATCGTCGAGGCCAAAAAGGCCGAGTTCGTGTCGGGCGATCACGCCATGTGCGGCTGCCTCACGCTGAAGCCCGCGCCCGGTCACACGCCGGGCCAGATCCGCGTCGATCTCGAGTCGCGCGGCAAGCGCGCCATCTTCGCCGGCGATGCGCTGCACAATCCGGTGCAGGTGCCGCTGTGGAAGTGGAACAGCTGCTTCTGCGAGGACCGCGACCTCGCCCGCCAGAGCCGCCACACCCTGCTGGCCGATTGCGTCGAGCAGGGCGCGCTCCTGATGCCGGCCCACTTCGCGCCGCCGCACGCAGCCTACGTCAAGGACAAGGGCGACCGCTTCGAGCTCGACTGGGATTGGGACAACAAGCGCGGGCGCTAGACGGTGCGGAAGGCGTGCCGCGCGCGATCTCAGCGCAGAGGTCGCGCGTCATGTTCTTCCGGACCGCGGGCGTCCCGCCCGCTCATAACCCTGAGCGCGCCAGAGGCTCGCGGTCCAGAAGAGCATGATACGACCCTTGCCATTTAGATGATTAGCATCCTATCTTTCTGCCATGCCCTCGGCCAAGGAGATCGACTTCGGCTTTCGCGTCGCGCGCATCGCGCGGCGCCTACGCCAGGCGGTGGATGCCGAGTTGCGCGTGCTCGGCCTCACCGAGGCGACGTGGCGGCCGCTGGTCTATGTCCGGCGCCTGGGTGACGGCGTTCGCCAGAAGGAGCTGGCGACGGCGCTGTCGATCGAGGGGCCGTCGCTGGTCCGCCTGCTCGACAACCTCGAACGCCGCGGGCTGATCGAGCGGCGCGCCGACGCCAGCGACCGCCGCGCCCGCGGCATCTATCTCACCAGTCCCGGCCGCGACCTCGCCAAGCGCGCGGCCAAGGTGGGCGGCGAGATCCAGGCCCGCCTGCTGGCCAACGTGCCGCCGGCCGAGCTCTTGGCCTGCCAGCACGTGCTGGCGAGCATCGAACGAGACTTGGAGGAGCGGCTGGAGAACGCAGCATCGGCCGCTGACTGACGCAACGACGTCGAAGAGGAGGAAACGATGAGCCAGATCGTGGTCAACGAACCCAACCGTTGGCGTCTCGAAACGCCGGGCGCTGCCCGCTGGCCGCACAGCGCGCGCCCCGATGCGGCGAACAAGTACTTCATGGTCTCCGCCGACGGCCATGCCAACGAGCCGGCCAATCTCTGGGTCGAACGCATCGACGCCAAGTATCGCGAGCGCCTGCCGCGCGTCATCACCGACAAGGACGGCGTGCAGTGGCGGGTGAGCGAAGGCCATCGTCCCGACCGGCTGCGGCTCTCGACCCTCGAAGGCGAGGACCAGGCGCGCAACAAGGCGGGCGCCGATCCGCTGGGCCGGCTCGCCGACCACGATCTCGACGGCATCGACGTCGAGCTGATCTTCCCCAACAAGGGCCTGGCCATGTGGGCCACGCCCGATCCGCAATTCGCCATGGCGCAGTGCCGCGTCTGGAACGACTGGGCGTGGGAGCAGTTCAGCGCTCACCAGGACCGCATGATCCCGGCCGGCAGCCTGGCCACCGCCGACTTGGAAGGCTCGATCGCCGAGGTCCAGCGCCTGGCCAGGCTCGGCTTCAAGTGCCTGACGCTGCCCTGCAAGCCGGTCTGGGGCGCGCACGACAGCGGCCACGTCAACTACAACCTGCCGCATTTCGATCCGCTTTGGGCGGCGATCACGGACGCCAATCTGCCGATCACCTTCCACGTCTCGACCGGGCGCGATCCGCGCGCCGCGCGCGGCAATGGCGGCGCCGTGGTGAACTACGTCTCGCATTCGCTCTCGCCCACCATCGAGCCGGTGGCCAATCTCTGCGCCTCGGGCGTGCTCGAGCGCTTCCCGAAGTTGCGCTTCGCCACCATCGAGGCCGGCATCGGCTGGGTGCCATGGCTGCTCGGGCGCGATGGACGAGGCCTACAAGAAGCATCACTTCTGGGTGCGGCCCAAGCTGCAAGGGCCTGCCCAGCGACTATTACCGCACGCACGGCTTCTCCTCCTTCCAGGAGGACAAGGCCGGCCTCGATCTCGCCGAAAGCCACGGGCTCGACGGCAACTTCATGTGGGCCAACGACTATCCCCACCATGAAGGCACCTGGCCGCATTCGGCCGAGGCGATCGAGCGCACCATGGGCCAGCTCTCCGACGGCGCGCGCGCCAAGGTGCTGGGGCTCAACTGCGCCCGCTTCCTGGGCATCGAGGTCCCGGCGCGCTATCGCGCCAACTGACGGACACCGCATGAGCATGCGCACGCTTCGCGGCAAGGTGGCGATCGCCGGTGTCGGCGAGACGCCCTACTACAGGCACGGCAAGGCGCCGGTCTCCGAGTTCAAGCTCGCTTTGCAGGCGATCCTCGCCGCCTGCGAGGATGCCGGCATCGATCCGCGCCGCATCGACGGCTTTGCTTCCTACTCCAACGACCGCAACGATCCGTCGCGCCTGGCCGCCGCGCTCGGCCTGCCGGCGCTGCGTTTCTCCAACATGAACTGGGGCGGCGGAGGCGGTGGCGGTTCGGCCGCGGTGGGCAATGCCGCGGCGGCGGTCGCCTGCGGCATGGCCAATTGCGTCGTGGTGTTCCGCGCCCTGGCGCAGGGCCAGTTCCAGCGCTTTGGCGCAGCGCCGCCCGGCGGCATGGCGACCGGCGAGGCGGCGCTCAACGCGCCCTATGGCGTGATGTCGCCGGCGCAGCGCTACGCCATGCGCGCGATGCGCTTCCTGCACGAGAACAGGATCCGCCGATTCGGCCCAGCGCGCGATCGCGCTCGCCTCCTATCATCACGCCCAGGCCAATCCGCGCGCGGTCATGCACGGCCGGCCGCTGACGGCCGAGGCCTACGACGCCTCGCGCTGGATCGTCGAGCCCTGGCGCCTGTTCGATTGCTGC
This sequence comes from uncultured Alphaproteobacteria bacterium, assembly GCA_963765385.1. Lineage (GTDB taxonomy): Bacteria > Pseudomonadota > Alphaproteobacteria > Reyranellales > Reyranellaceae > Reyranella. The sequence continues at coordinate 184,353 of CAVXWG010000009.1, forward strand.
CAGGAGAATGACGGCGCGGCCGCGTTGATCGTGATGCCGGCCGAACAGGCGCGCGACTTCCGCCACAAGCCGGCCTACCTGCTGGGCTCGGCGCAGGGCTCGGAGTATCGCAACGGCGCGCGCGGCCACAACGCGCCGCTCTACGCCACCTCGAGCTTCACCACCGTGGCGCCGCAGCTCTACGACATGGCGGCCGTCAAGCCTGCCGATATCGACGTGGTTCAGAGCTACGAGAATTTCACCGGCGGCGTGCTGATGAGCCTGGTCGAGCACGGCTTCTTCACGGCCGAAGAGGCCAACGACTTCCTCACGCCGGAGAATCTGATGGCGCCCACGGGCAAGCTGCCGCTCAACACCTCGGGCGGCAATCTCGCCGAATGCTACATGCACGGCCTCGAGCTGCAGGTCGAAGCGGTCCGCCAGTTGCGCGGCCAGTCGACGGCGCAGGTGCCCGATGCCGAACTGGCGATGGTGATTTCGGGGCCCATGGTGACGCCGGTCTCAAGCATGATCCTGGGCACGGAGGCCGCGCTGTGAGCGACCTGTCGACCTACCTTCCGGCGGGACTGCCGATTCCGGTGCCGGAGAACGATGCCCTGGACAAGCCGTACTGGGAGGCCACGCGGCGCGGCGAGTTGCTGGTCCAGCGCTGCAAGGCCTGCGGCACCTTCCAGTGGGGACCGGAATGGATCTGCCACAAATGCCTGTCGTTCGACATGGATTGGCACAAAGTGTCGGGCAAAGGCCGCATCTATAGCTGGGAGCGCCCGTGGCATCCGGTGCATCCGGCGCTCAACGGACATGGTCCCTATGTGGTCGTTCTTGTCGAGCTGCCCGACGCTGGCAACGTGCGCATGCTGGGCAATCTCTTGGGCGATCCCCGGCAGGACGTCCCGATCGGCGCCACGGTCGAGGCGGTTTTCGAACCGCACGACGACGCCAAGCCGCCGTTCACCCTGGTGCAGTGGCGGTTGACCTAGGATCAGGGTCGTCCCGACAGACTGACGGGTCAGGGAATGTAGTAGAACGGGTTCGGAAGCTTGAAGGTCTTCTCGGCGAAGCCGCCATCGAGATCGGACATCTGGTCGCCCATGTTGGCGATAATGGCGTACCCCATGGCGGCAATTTTCTGTCGGGTCGGCGCCTTGAAATCCGCCAGTGAGGTGAATTGCGCACCGTCCGGCGTGAAGAACGCCTGCTCATAACCGGCATAGCCCGCAGCCCTGAGATTGCGCTCCGTCGCGGCACGTTCGCTTTCCGGTCGCCCTGAGATGAAAAAGACGGTGATCCCGAGCGAGCGCGCGGTTTGAAAGACCTGCAGCGTCGGCTCGAGCGGCGCATCCTGTCCGCGCAAATCCCAGGCATGCCAGCCGCAGGGTCCTTCGGGCAACAGGCAGGGACCGGCCGGGAAGCGGCCGAAATCATTGGCAAGAATGACGGGCCAATTCGTGAGCGCCGTGTCGTCGACGTCCAGCACCAGGGCAGGTCGCGACACCTGGGTTGCCCGTTGGCGAAGCCAGTCATTGGCCGGCGCCGCGGCGTACGCCAAGTCGCGCATATAGTCGCCCGAGTCGTGGTACTCGACGGCGGCGAGTTTCGCCAACCCGACATTGACCGGTTCGCCGCGCGTATTCGTTGCCGACGACGGCGGCGGATTGGGCGTGCAGGCCGCCGTCATCAGCGCGACGCTCATGAGAGCGAGGCTGGCGGCCCGTGCGCTGGCCGCGAGCCGACCGGTGTTCATCGTCGTTGGCATGCCCTGGGGCCTCGCCGTGAAGGCGCGCCTCAACGCCCCTTCCAGTTGGGCTTGCGCTTCTCGGCGAAGGCCTTGGGCCCTTCGATCGTGTCTTCGCTGCGCGTCATGGCGACGAACGCGGGGTAATGCAGATTGTGCATCGCCACCTCGAGCGCCGGCACGTCGAGCGAGCGCATCACCACCTGCTTGGTGGCGCGCACTGACATCGGCGAGCAGGCGAGGATATCGTCGGCCCAGCGCCGCGCCTCCTTCATCAGGTCGGCGTGGGGCACCACGGCGGTGACGAAGCCCAGCTCGTAGCCTTCCTGCGCCTTGACGTGGCGGGCGGTCAGCATCATGCCCATCGCTTTCTTGAGCGGGATCATGCGCGACAGGCGCTGCATGCCGCCGGCGCCGGCCGCCAGCCCGACCTTGGGCTCGGGCAGGGCGAAGGTCGCCTTGTCGGAAGCGATGATGATATCGCAGGCGAGGGCGATCTCGAACCCGCCGCCCATGGCGACGCCGTTGACGGCCGCGATCACCGGCTTGTCGAGGTCGAAGCGGTTGGCCAAGCCGCCGAAGCCCTTGAGCGGATGGTTCGGCCGTTTGCCGGTCTTCGCCTGCAACTCAGCGTGGTATTTCAGGTCATTGCCGGCGCAGAACGCCTTGTCGCCGGCCCCGGTGATGATGGCCACCCATAGGTCGGGATTGGCGTGGAATTCGTCGAACGCGGCGACCAGCTCCTCGTTCGCCATGGGATGGCAGGCGTTGTAGACCTCTGGCCGATTGATGGTGACGGTCATCAGGCGTCCGTCGATTTCGACCTTGCTGTACTGGCCCATGGCGTTTCCCTCGTGATTGGTAAACGAGGCTTTACCGCAACTGGACGCGATACAAAATGCCGCTCTTTTGGGCTGGCCGCACAACGGCCATTTGGCCGTGCTGTAAGGGAACAGGCAAAAGGGGATGCTTTGGCAGGCATGAGTTTCTTAGAAAGACTGATTGCGGGGCGCGTGTTGCTGGCAATGCTGGTGGGCGGCGGGCTGTTGGCCGCGCCGGGCATCGCTGGCGCCTGGACGTTTGATCAGACCCTCGGGATTTGGCGGGATCAACCGGCGCCGGCAGTGGCGCTTCCCGACGACGCCAAGCCGCGGCCTGTCCTGGTTCCGGCCAAGATCAAGGCGCCCTTGCCGACGCCGATCGTCGAGCGCACGCCGAGCAACGTCGAAATCGTGAACAAGGCGCTGAATTCCGGGGGATCGTATCCCAATGTGCCGCTGCCGAGCACCGGCCTGCCTGATGCCGCCGCCAGCGGGCCGTCGACTGCCGCCGGTGGCCCCCAGATATATGGCCGCGGGGAGGAGGGCGGCGCGGTTCTGGGCCTGCGTGTGCCCATTCCGGCCGATCGGAACGCGTCCGGCGCCACTACAAGATATAGCGGCGGTGAGGCGAGCCCAGCCTCCGGGAATGAGGCGCGCCAGCGCTGAAAATACAGTGTTGCCCTTGAGCAACAGGATGCCCTTGAGTCGCCGCGTATCGGCCGCTTTCCTTGCACCTCACTAGTTGTGGTGTGTATATTCCCCGTAGAGTTGGTGTGACCCAGCGCCGACGCTTTCAGTATTTGAAAAACGAGGGGAAGAACTCATGAAGAAGGCATTGCTTGCCGCCGCTGCGCTGGTTGCGCTTCCGGTCGCGGCTCAGGCGCAGGCTCCGTCTCCAGGCGTATATATTGGTGCGGAAGGCGGTCTGAACTGGCTTCTGAACTTCACGGCCAACACGGGTCTTGCGGCCCAGCCGACGGTGAGCGTTACGCCGCAGACGGGTTGGGCGGTCGGTGGCGTGATCGGCTACGACTTCGTCGGTCCTCGCGTTGAATTGGAAGGCGTCTACCGCAATAACCAGCTGAACATCGGCGTGCCCAACACGGCGATCAACAACCAGGTTGGCCAGCTCGGTATCATGGCGAACCTGCTGTACGACTTCATGCCGGGTTCGGTGATCACGCCGTACATCGGCGCCGGCGCGGGCGTGGGCTTCGTCGACAGCAATGCCTCGCTGGGCAGCACGGTGTTTGCCTATCAGGGCATCATCGGCCTGGGCTGGAACGTCGACACGAACTTCCGGGTGAACATCGATGGGCGCTACTACGGCACGTCGAACCCCTCGGTGAACGGCCAGACTTGGACGAACAATAACTTCAGCGTCATGCTGGGCCTGCAGTTGAAGTTCGGCGCCGCGGCGCCGCCGCCGCCGCCGCCGCCGCCGCCGATGGTCTCGCCGCCGTCGTTCATGGTGTTCTTCGACTGGGACCGCTCGAACCTCTCGCAGCAGGCGCTCACCACGATCCAGCAGGCGGCCAACGCCTTCAAGGCTAAGGGTAACGCCCGCATCACGGCGACCGGCCACACCGACACGTCGGGCCCGGAGAGCTACAACATGGCGCTGTCGCTGCGTCGTGCCAACGCGGTCAAGGACGCCCTGGTGCGCGACGGCGTGCCGGCGCAGGCGATCACGGTGGTCGGCATGGGCGAGAAGGGCCTTCTGGTGCAGACCGGCGACAACGTCCGCGAACCGCAGAACCGCCGCGTCGAGATCGTCATCCAGTAAGACGATCCCAGCCAACAAGACTTCAAGGGACGGCCGGGCTCAGCCCGGCCGTTTCCTTTTGGGCGAGCCCTTCTTTACTTCCAGATAGGCCGCTTTTCGGGTTGGCGGGCGCAGGGGCGGCCTCTATATCCGGGCGAGGAGAACCAATTCATGACGCAAGTGTTGATGCCCAAGGCGACCGCCGTCTGGCTGGTCGAGAACACGACCCTGACGTTCGACCAGATTTCGGCCTTCACCGGCCTGCATCCGCTCGAGGTCCAGGCGATCGCCGACGGGGAAGTTGCAGGCGGCATGACAGGTCTTGACCCCACGACCAACGGTCAACTCACCAAGGACGAGATCAAGCGGGCCGAGGCCGACCAGGCAGCGCGGCTGAAGCTCAGCCCGCGCGACGTGCCCGAGCCGGTGGCGCGCTCCAAGGGCCCGCGCTACACGCCGGTCGCCAAGCGCCAGGACCGGCCGGATGCCATCGCCTGGCTGCTGAAGGTCCATCCCGAATTGCAGGACTCGCAGGTCGCCAAGCTGGTCGGTTCGACCAAGAGCACCGTCCAGTCGGTGCGCGACCGCACGCATTGGAACATGCAGAACGTGCGGCCGCGCGATCCCGTGACGCTGGGCCTGTGCTCGCTGAAGGACCTCAACGACGCCGTCGACAAGGCGCGTCGCAAGGCTGCCCGCGAGGACGCCGCCAAGAAGAAGGCAGCGGCCAAGGCCAGTGTGGGCGAAGAGCCGGCGGCGGTGGAAGAGCCCGCCGTCGATCCGGCCGACGCCGACCAGCCCGACCTGGGCGAGACCCGGCACGACTGACGCGCGCTCCACTTACTTTTTGACCGGCCCCGGTCGGTCGAGCCCGACACCGGTCAGGTGGCCGAACAAGGCGTGCAGCCGCTCGATGATCGGTCGCGCCAGTGGCGAGCGGAGGATCGAATCGACGTTGTCTTCGACGTGAGCCTTGTCGCCGGTTCCGAAGAGAACGACATCGACCCCTTGCTCGTGACGCGCGTAGCGGTACGCGGCATCCGTGATGCTTCGCGCACCGCCGTCGGAGACCACGAACGCGAGCGGATCGCCCTCCGCCAGCACCGACGCGTCGAGCTGGCCCTGCTCGACCAGCGTGGCGAAGGTGTCGCGGCGGTAGGCGGCGTTGCTGAACAGGTTGCGGACGACGAACATCAGGAGCGTGCCGATCCCTCGACGCTGCGTCACCGGAAAGATATTGCGACGCGCACCCTGGTTCATGAGGCTGTAGGCCAGCATGGTGACTTCCCACGGCGCTTCTTCGATCGCCCGGGCGAGCATCTTCTGTTCCGGGTCGTTGGGGCTCGTCTCAGTGATGCCGACATGGCGCACCTTGCCCTGTTCCTTGAGCTTGACGAGAGCGGGCGCCAGGACATCGCGATGATGGTCGTAGGCGGCTGGAGAGACGGCGTGGAAATGGAAGACGTCCACGTAGTCGAGGTCTTAGCCGCCGCAGCGCCGCCTCCACCTTGCGGGTCACCGTCTCGCCGGTATCGCCCGTGTTGAAGATGGCTTTGGTGGAGATCACCAGCTTGCTGCGGTCATAGGACCGGACGGCGGCGCCGACGATCTCCTCGGTGCCATAGGCCTCGGCGGTGTCGAGGAAATTGACGCCCAAGTCGACGGCCGTGCGTACGACCGCCACGCAGTCATCGAAGCTCGCGCCGCGGCCGAGACCCAGGCGGCTGTTGCCGCCGCAACCGAGCCCGGCGACGCTGACCGTGAGGCCGGTATTTCCCAGAGACTTGAATTCCATGATCCGCCCCTCAACGCTTCGGGCCGCCGCCCGGCCAGACCGGGCTTCTGGCAAGATCCGGCCAGCCAGCCGGCGCACCTGACGCGGCGATGGCGTCGGCGATGGCAAGCGACGAATCCCACTTAGCGGCGACGAAGCGCATGCCGGTGACGCCGACGCCGGCATCGGATGCGAGGTGCAGCATGGGAGGCGCCATCTTTTCCGGCCGGATCAGCTGGCTGCGTTCCATGGTCCCGTCGTCCGGCACCATCGGCGTGTCGGTGGGCCCGCCGGGCACCACGACATTGACGGTGATGCCGGTGCCCTTCAGTTCCCCGGCCAGGCTGGTGCTCCAGGCTTCCAGCCCGGACTTGGCTGGGCCGTAGGGTGCGAAGCCTGGATTGAGCATCGTGAAGAAGCTGGTGGTGACGTTGATGATCCGTCCGAATTTCTGGGCACGCATGCCCGGCACTGCGGCGTGGGCCATGTAGAACGGGCCGCTGAGGTTGACCGCCATGAAGCGGGCCCAGAGTTCGGGAGGAATATCCTCGATCTGCACGACCCGGCGCATGTGGTCAGCGCGCACCGTGGACATCCCCATCGCGGCATTGTTGACCAGCACATCGAGGCGGCCGAACCGGGCGATCGTGCGGGCGACGCTGTCGCGGCAGGCAGCCGGGTCCGACACGTCCAGGGGCAGCGCGAGCGTCCGGTCGGCGTCGAGCTCGCCCTCGAGACGACGGAGGCCGTCAACGGACGTGTCGCAAAGCGCCACGCGCATGCCGGCGCCGAGGAAAGCGCGTGCGAGCGCTTGGCCGATGCCGCCGGCGGCTCCGGTGACGAGGGCGATGCGGCCGTCGAGGTCAGGTGAGGACATGGCGCTACCGGTCGATGGGCGGCGAAAGTTCTTCGACCACCTCCACGATTTCACGCGTGCGCTCGACGCCGGTTCCCCAGACGCGATCGAACTCCGCGATCTGTGCGGCCAGGGCGGCCGAGTCCAGCGTGTCCTCGGCCTCTTCGACGGTCGGGAACTCATAGAGGGCGATGTGAACCAGAGGATTGGTCCTGCTCCAGCAGCGCCATCCTCGCTGCGCCTTGAAGAGCCTGACGCCGCTCGGAAGATGTTCCGCCCGGTACCAGGTATCGAACTTCGGCCGATCGGCCAGGTTGGTCAGTCTTGCCCGAATGATGAGAACGGCGGTGGCCATGGGCGCCTCCTTGGCGGCCTGTTCCTCAGGAACCGGAAGTAGAGCCTATTTGCGGCCGGGACGTCAGGGGAGACAATGGCCCGCGCCGCTCAAAGAGGCTGGAGCACTGCTGCGCGGAAGGTCCGGCTTCCAGTGCCCATCGATGTGTGGAAAGCTCTCGTTTCATTTCAGAAGGCAGCGGAACCAACCATGCACGACATCGTCATCCGGGGCGGCACTATCGTCGACGGCACGGGAGCGCCGGCTTTTCAGGGCGACGTCGCGATCGATGGTGACCGCATCGCCCAGGTCGGCGGCAAGGCCGGTCCGGGCCGGCGCGAAGTCGAGGCCGATGGCCGAATCGTCACGCCCGGGTGGGTCGATGTGCACACGCACTATGACGGCCAGGCGACCTGGGATCCCGTCCTGGCACCTTCGTCCTGGCACGGCGCCACGACCATCGTGTTCGGCAATTGCGGCGTGGGCTTCGCCCCCGTCCGCCAGCAGCACCAGCAGGCGCTGATCGATCTGATGGAGGGCGTGGAGGACATCCCCGGCATCACGCTGACCGAAGGCCTCAAGTGGGACTGGGAGAGCTTTCCGGATTACCTCGACGCGCTGGCACGGTTGCCGCGCACTATCGATATCGCGGCACAGCTCGCCCACCACCCCTTGCGGGTCTATGTCATGGGCGAGCGCGCGATCGCCCGCGAGCATGCGACAGGCGACGACATCGACGCCATGGCCCGGCTGGCGGAGGAGGCCCTGAAGGCCGGCGCCGTCGGCTTCACCACCAGCCGCACCGATCAGCACAAGACGCTGGCGGGCGATCTCGTGCCCGGGCGCTATGCCGAGCATGACGAGCTGCTCGCCATCGGCCGGGCAATGGGCCGCGCCGGCCGCGGCGCGTTCGGCATGCTCTCCGACTTCGAGGACGAGGCCGCCGAGTTCCGCTGGATGCGCCAGGTGGCCAAGGACAGCGGCCGGCCGGTGTGGTTCCTGCTGACTGACCGCAGCTACGATCCCGAGCGTTGGCGCCGCCTGATGGACGGGGTGCGCGCTGCCCGCGCCGACAACCTGCCACTGTCGGCCCAGGTCGCGGGACGCCCGGTCGGCCTGACCTTGGGCCTCGGCACTTCGCTCAATCCCTTCGCGCTGCGCGAGGCCTTCGCCGCTCTGGCCAAGCTGCCGCCGGCAGAGATGCTGGCGAAGCTGCGCGATCCCGCCATGCGCCGCACGATCCTGGCGCAGGAGGCCTCGCCCCGGCTGCTCGAGGTGCTGCCGCCGCTGTCGCGCCAGATCGCGACGCGCTGGGACCGCATGTACCTGCTGGGCGACCCGCCCGACTACGAGCCGCCGCCGGAGAGCAGCATCGCCGCCATGGCACAGGGTGCCGGCGTGAGCCCGGCCGAGTTCTGCTACGACTATCTGGTTGGCGGCGATGGCGGGCGGATGGTGTATTTCCCCGTCACCAACTACGTGCACGGCGACCTCGAGGTGGTGCGCGAGCTGATCGAGGACCCGCACACCCTGCTCGGCCTGTCGGATGGTGGTGCGCATTGCGGGGTGATCTGCGATGCCTCGCTCAATACCACGATGCTGGCCCATTGGGTCCGCGACCGCACGCGCGGGCCGCGCCTTCCGCTGGAATATGTCGTGAAGGCGCAGACAGCCGAGACGGCGGATTTCTTCGGCTTCCGCGACCGCGGCCGGCTTCAGCCGGGCATGAAGGCGGATGTGAACGTCATCGACTTCGATGGACTGCGGCTGCATGCCCCGAAGATGATCTTCGACCTGCCGGCTGGCGGACGTCGCCTGGTGCAGCATGTCGACGGCTACGACATGACGATCTGCTCGGGCACGCCCATCTTCGAGAAGGGGCAGGAGACCGGGGCCAGGCCCGGCAAGCTGGTCCGGTCGACCGCCTGACAGGGATCATGGCCATCAGGGGCCAGGTCCTGTCCCCAAGGCAACTACCGATTCGCCAGACAGCGGCGCCGGCAAGGAGGCCACGGCTGTGACCGAGATTCCCGACGTCTACCTGGATCTGTTGCTGCAGAAGAAAGCATTCGCACACCTGGCGACGGTGATGCCCGATGGCTCGCCGCAGAATACGCCGGTGTGGTTCGACTTCGTCGACGGCAGGGTCCGTGTGAACTCGGCGCTCGGGCGGACCAAAGTACGAAACATGAAGCTGGGCGCGAAAGTGGCAATGTCGATCATGGATCCCGACAATCCCGACCGGTACGTCCAGCTGCGCGGCACCGTGACACGCGTGAGGCAGGACGATGTCGCCACGGCGCATATCGACCAGCTGGCGCATAAATATCTCGGGGTCGACAAGAACCCCTATGCGAAGGCAGGCGATGTGCGCGTGATGTTCGAAATCTCCGTGTTTTCCGTCCAGGGGATGAGCTGATCAGGCCTCGTCGTAGGCGCGGACCGGAGCCTGCGCCCAGTCGCGCATCTCGGCTGCGCGGGTCAGTCATGTCGTGATCTTTGCTCTCCAGAGGGCGACGGCGGCCTTGGCGAGGCCGAGCCGCGACGCCTGCTCGGCATCGATCGCCGTTACGTCGAGACCCTGTCCGGCCAGTGCCGCTTCATAAAGCCGGCCGAGGTCGCCGGCGCCGATCAGGCGCACCGATCGGAGGGGTCTATATCGCTGGAGCGCATCGGCGAGCTCGGTTCCGATCAAGAGCCCCGACAGCCGCGCCGCGCCATCGGCGCGCGGCTCGAAGCCCAGGAGCTGCGCGGCGCGCAGCCGGAACAACGACGCGGTCAAGGAAGCGGGCGCCGCCAGCGCCGTCGCAAGGCCCTCACGGAAGGCCGGGCTGTCCGGCGCAAGCGCATTGGCTCCGTCCTGGGCCGTGTCGACGGCGTGGGCGAGGATGCTGTGTTGCGCGATCACCGAGAACAGCTCGCCGGTCATGTAGGTCGAGAACTCGACGATGCGGCCGGCGTTGATCCTGATCCATTTGCTGTGGGTGCCGGGGATGCAGACGAGACCGCTGAAGTCGGGTTCGGTCACGCCCAGGAGCTGGGTTTCCTCGCCGCGCATGACGTCGGGCCGGTCGGGCCGCGCCTGGGCGATGCCGGGCAGGATGCGGATGTCGCCGGGCGCATCGATCCGGATGGCGCCTTCGTGCAGGGCATCCAGCCGCGTCGGCGTCCTGAGATAAGGCGCCTCGGCCCAACCCTGGCGCGCGCCCGCCATGCCGCAGATCAGGACAGGGATTCCCTGCGGCGCGCCGAGCCGGGCGAGGTGATCGCGCAGCACCGGCGCGAAGCCGGTGTCGGCGCCACCTGCACTACAATGCAGCATGCCTTCGCCGCCGCGGCTTTCCGCCAGTGCCTCGCCATCGGCCGACATCAGCCAGCCGCGAAAGCTGCTGGTGCCCCAGTCGACGACCACGAAGGCCGCGGGCGCGCCGCGGGACGAATTTTCAGCAGGGGTCAAACCACCACTCTCGCGTCAGCAAGGCTCACGGCAGAACGGCTTCGCCCTCGATCTCGACCTTGGCATTGGGATCGATGAGGGCCGAGACTTGGACCAGAGTCATCGCCGGGTAGTGGCGGCCGAGCGTGCCACCCCATGCCGCGCCGATCGCAGCGCCGGCGGCGTTGAACTCGGCGATGTCGGTGACGTAGGCACGCAGCGCCACCAGGTGCTCGGGCTTGCCGCCTGCGGCCTTCAGCACGGTCACGAGGTTGCCGAGCGCCACCTTCCATTGCGTACCGGCGTCGGTCCCCGGCGGAATATGGGCCTGTCCGGGCTCGCGGCCGATCTGGCCGGCGATGCGCACGCTCTTTGCGCCGGTGGCGACGACGCCATGCGAGAAACCGCGCGGGCGCGTCCAGCCCTCCGGCAGGATCGGCGTATAGGCGATATCGGACGTGGTCATGTTCGGGGTTCCTCCGGGTGAATACGGCTATCACATTATACCCCGTCATCCCGAGCGAAGCCGCCCTTTGGGCGGCGTAGTCGAGGGACCTCTTCTTGTGGACGCAGCAATAAAAGAAGGTCCCTCCGCTACGCCTCGCTGCGCTCGGCTCCGGTCGGGATGACGGTAAAACATAGTAAGCTTGCCGCCAAACCCGGAGGAGACACCGCCATGCGCGACCCGCGCGCCCTGATCGACACCGCCACCCTGGCCGCTTCGCTCGGCGACGCATCGCTGCGCGTGTTCGATTGCACGACGACCCTCGAGCCCACTCCCGCCGGCTCGGCCGAGCCCTACATCGCCGTGCCCGGCCGCAAGACGTTCGAGGAGGGCCACGTTCCCGGCGCCGACTTCCTCGACCTGCAGGGCGAGTTCTCCGATACCGCCACGCACCTGCATTTCATGATGCCGCCGGTCGCCCGGCTGGAGGCCGCATTCAGCCGCCACGGTGTCGGGCCCGGCACGCGCGTGGTGCTCTACAGCATCGGCACGATGATGTGGGCGACGCGCTTCTGGTGGATGCTGCGTGCGCTCGGCTTCGACGATGCAGCCGTGCTCGATGGCGGCCTCGACAAATGGAAAGCCGAAGGCAGGCCGCTCGAGTCAGGCGCGCCGCGCGGCTATGCGCCCGCGACCTTCGTGGCGGCGCCGCGGGACGGCCTGTTCGTCGATGCCGCCCAGGTGAAGGCCGCGATCGGACACCGCAACACGGTCACCGTGAACGCGCTGGGGCCGCAATTCCATCGCGGACTGGAGCCCAGCCGCTACGGCCGGCCGGGCCGCGTGCCGGGCAGCGTCAACGTGCCGGCGGCCACGCTGGTCGATCCCGCGACCAAGGGCTTCATCCCGCTGGCCGACGCGGCGGCGAAGTTCGCCAACCAGGGCGTGTCGAAGGACAAGCGCACGATCTGCTATTGCGGCGGCGGCATCTCGGCCACGATCGACCTGTTCCTGCTGCACCAGCTCGGCCACGACGACATCACGCTCTACGACGGCTCCATGGGCGAGTGGGCGAAGACGGAGTCGCTGCCGATCGAGACGGACTGAGCGAAGCCCCTTCGGCGGCCCCGGGTGCGAGAGAAGAGGATGAGGGATGCGATCTTAGCCTCTGATCGTAGCCATCTGCGTCAGCCCCAGCGCGACGGACAGAAAGTCCGAACCGGCGGCGATGCGGGCCGATGGCGCCGCACGGGCGATCGCTGTTCGCACGGCCGGCACGCGGCTTGATCCGCCGGTTAAAAAGATCGTGCCGACCGAGGCCGCGCTGAGGCCTGCCGCCGCGATGCAATCGCTTGCCGTCTTGTAGAGTCGAGCCGTCTTCGCTTCGATCGACCGCTCGAAGTCGGTACGTTTCGCCACGGCGGCGAGCCCGTTGTCGACAAAGGCAAGAGACAGGGCGGCCAGGTCAGTGGCGCTCAGCGCGATCTTGGCGTCCTCCACTGCGAACGCCAGGCGATGGCCGAGGCGCTCGTGGACGACCTTCAGGAGTCGTCCGACCTTTTCTGGTTCGCAGGCATCCGAGAGCAGTTCGGCCAGCTCGCGCTCCTTCCTGTAGCTGTAGGCGAAGTTGATCGTCGCCCAGGTCGCAAGCTCGTAGTAAAGCGCGTTCGGCATCGGCAGGTTCTTTTCGACCAGGTGCGTTCCCAGGCCGAGCAGCGGCATCGCGGTTGCGATGCTGAGGGCGCTGTCGAAATCGGTGCCGCCCACGTGCACGCCGGCGTTTGCCAGCACGTCGCCGTGGCGATCCGTGCGATCGCGGCGCTGCGGCCCGATGCGGACAAGGGAAAAATCGCTCGTGCCGCCGCCGATGTCGGCGACCAGCACCAGCTCTTCGGTCTCGACCGTGCGTTCATAGTGATAGGCGGCCGCGATCGGCTCGAAGACGAACGAGACGTGGCGAAAGCCCGCCTGCCGGGCGATGGTCTCGAGCGTTTCCTGCGCCCGCGCATCGGCCCTGTCGTCGTCATCGACGAATCGCACCGGCCGGCCTTGCACCACGGACGTGATCTCCTGTCCGGCGAATTCTTCCGCCTTGTGTTTCAAGTGCCGCGCGAAAATCCCGACGACTTCCGTGAGCGGCACCATGCGGTTTCCCAGGCTGGTCTTTTCGTCGATCAGGGAGGAGCCCAGGATCGACTTCAGTGCCCGCATCAAGCGGCCCTCGGTCTGGCCGACATAGGCCGCGATGGCCTCGGCGCCGAACAGCACCCGGCCTTTCGTTTCATAGTCGAAGAACACCGCGCTCGGGATCAGCGTATTGCCGGTTTCCAGCGGTGCCAACGCGGCCGCGTTGTCGCGAGCCACCCCGATGGCCGAATTCGACGTACCGAAATCCAATCCGCAGGCGATCATCCGCTTCCCCTTCATGCGCGAAGGGGAACTGATCTATAGAGATGCATCTGGCGTTGCCAGACTGTTTCTTTTTGTCTAGATTGACACCCGATAGCGGGCTGTCCGGAATTTCCGGCGGCTCTTTTTTATTTGCGCTGGCACATCACTCGGCGGCCGCGGGGTATTTTTTCCCACGCATCGCCGCGAACTTCGCCTTGGCGCGCGCGCGGCGGGCGTCGAACTTCGCCAGCCGGCGCTGCGGATTGCCATTCGCGACGTTGTCTTCCGATCCCGGGTTTTTCTGCGAACCGGCCCAGCCGTGCGCGGCGATGTCGAAGATGATGCCGTTGAGGTCGGTGTGCTTCACTTCATAGCCGTTCGGGTTGTCGGGGTCGCCCATGATCCAGGTCGCGCCGACGTTGCGCGCGATCTTGCCTTGTTCGACCACGTCGTCGACCCAGAAGCCGATATGGTGGATGCCGACATAGTCCACGCCGGTGCCCTGCGAGGCCTCGTCGCTCTTGAAATGAAGGATGGCGAGGTTGACCACGCCGTCAGTCAGGAACACGCCCTCGGCCAAGGGGCCGTCGAGCTCCATGACTTCCTCAAGGCCCACGGCCTGCTTGTAGAATTCGGCGGTTTCCCAGGGGTCTTTGACGCTGAGTGCGACGTGACGGATGCGGCCTTTGGTCTGCGCGGTCATGGAATCTGCTCCTTCCACCAGCCATCGGACGCGAAGTGTAACGGAAATCCGGCCGGCGGCCTAGACCGAGCGTGTTCCGATTGGATAGACGCCGTCTTTGCGCGGGGCGCACCACGCCAGTGGCGCATCTTCCGGGAGCGCGGACCTCCAGGTCCGCTCATGATCATGATGCGGACCTGGAGGTCCGCGCTCCGACAAGACCATCACGCGCCACTGGCGTGGCGCGCCCCCAGCGATGACTCGATGGCAATGCCTGCCGGCGAAGGGCGACAGTTGTCCGCCTCTACGGCTGCAAGACGCCGAGCGCCTTCAGCCGCGCGATCTCGGCGGCGGCGTAGCCCGCGTCGCGCAGCACGGTCTCCGAATGCTGGCCGACGGCGGGCGCGCGGAGCGGCGCGACCTTGGTCGTGCCGTCGAGATGGAAGGGACTCGACACGGTGAGGCCCTTTCCGTCGGCAAAGGGAACCAGCGCACCGATCTCGCGCGACTGCGGGTCCTCGGCGGCCTCGTCGATCGAGAATACCGCCCCGAACGTCACGCCGGCCTTCTCGAGGATGGGTCGCCATTCGGCGAGGTCGCGGCGGGCGAAGATCCCGTCGAGGATCGCGGTCAGTGCCCGGGCGTTGGCGCGCCGCGCCGGGGTGTCGGCGAAGCGCGGATCCTTGGCGAGGTGCTCCGCATCGATTGCTTTCAGGAAGCTCGCGAGCTGGCGGGGTTCGTTGTGCAGCGCCATCAGGAACCAGCGGCCGTCGCGACAGCGATAGTGGTTGGCCAGCGCGTTGGGCGCCTCGGTGCGCGGCGGCCGGTGCGCGACGTGCTCGCCGAACAGCCGGTTCTGCACGAAGCAGCCGTTCGCCCACAGGCCGTTCTGCAGCAGCGAAGTCTGCGCGACGCCGCCCAGCCCCGTCCTCTCGCGACGATAGAGCGCCGTCACGATGGCCGCATAGAGGGCCGTCGCGGTCGGATGGTCGCCCATGCCCGGCATGGAGCGGACCGGCTCGGTCTCGGTGGTGGCCCTCACCATGTCCATCAACCCGGTACGCGCCCAGTAGGCGGTCGCGTCGAAGCCTGTCCGGGCCGCCTCGTCGCCCGTTTCGCCATAGGCGGTGATCGAGCCGTAGACGAGGCGCGGGTTGATCGCGAGCAGGTCCGCGGCAGCGATCTTCAGCCGCTCGCGCACCGGCAAGGGGAAGTTGGTGATGAAGACGTCCGTCGAGCCGACCAGGCGCTGCAGAACGGCCAGCCCCTCGGGGTGCTTGAGATCGACCGCCAGGCTCCGCTTGTTGCGGGCGGTCAGCTGCCACCAGTAATCCGTGGTCTTGCCGGGGACCGCAGGCGACGCCCGCCACGGATCGCCGGCCCCCGGCGGCTCGATCTTGATCACCTCGGCGCCGAAGTCCGAGAGGATCGTCGCCGCCGCGGGACCCGCGATCCAGCTCGCGCAGTCGATGACCCGCAGACCCGCAAATATTCCATCAGCCATCCGACGCCACCCTTGTTGAGGAGCAATCATGCCATTCCTGAGGCTGCGGCAGGGCTATCGCAATCGACAAAAATCCGTCATCCCGACCGGAGCCTAGCCCCTCGACTTCGCTCGGGGCACGCTCCGCGAGGCGCAGTGGTGGGACCTTTTCCGTTGTCTCCGCGCCAAGAAGTAGAGGTCCCTCGGCTACGCCGCCTGCTGGGGGCTGCGCTGCCGCCCTGCGATGCGAGATCGTGGCGAGAGCGAAAACCGGCCAGGGGCGGAAAGGTCGGGAACCCCTGCAGCCACCATACAGCCAGCCTCAGACCGTCAGCATCACCTTGCCGACATGGTCGGCGCGCTCGAGCTCGGCATGCGCGCCGGCGGCATCCTTGAGCGGGAAGGTCTTGTAGATGATGGGCTTGATCTTGCCCGCCGCGAGCAGCGGCCAGACCTTTTCCTTGAGGCCGTGCGCCATGCGGCCTTTGCTTGCCACGCTTTGCGGCCTGAGGGTCGAGCCGGTGAGCGTCAGCCGGTTCATCATCACGAAGGCTGCATTGACCGTGGCCGTAGCGCCGCCCTGAACGGCGATGACGACGCAGCGTCCATCCTGCTTCAGGAGCTGCAGGTTCTTCGGCAGGTAGTCGCCCGCCACCATGTCGAGCACGACGTCGATGCCGCCCGACAGCTTCTTCACTTCAGCCGCCCAGTCATTGTCCTTGTAGAGGATCGCGTGGTCGGCGCCGAGCGCGCGCACCGCCTTGGCCTTCGCTTCGGTGCGCACGGTGGTGAACACCGTGGCGCCGAACGCCTTGGCAAGCTGGATCGCCGTCGTGCCGATGCCGCTCGCGCCACCATGGATCAGCGCGTTCTCGCCCGACTTGAGCGCGCCGCGCTCGAACAGATTGTGCCAGACGGTGAAGTAGTTCTCGGGCAGCGCCGCGGCGTGCAGCATGTCGAAGCCCTTCGGCGGCGGCAGGCATTGCGGCGCCGGCGCGGTGCAGTATTCGGCGTAGGCGCCGCCTGGCGTGAGGGCGCAGAGCGCATCGCCCACCTGCCATCCTGTGACACCCGGACCCAGTGCCGCGACGGTGCCCGCGGCCTCGAGACCCGGCAGGTCCGACGTACCCGGCGGCGGCGGATAGAGGCCGGCGCGCTGGGCGATGTCGGGACGGTTCACGCCGACCGCCGCGACCTTGATCAGGATCTCGCCGTCCTTGGGCTGCGGCACCGGCCGTGTCGCGGGCACCAGCGCTTCAGGCCCGCCCGGCTTCTTGATCTCGACGCAGGTCATCGTTGCGGGAAGAGCGCTCATGGTCGGCCTTTCGGAGAAATGGGAGCAGTGCTAGGTCTCCCTTAGCCGCTTCCGTGGAGCTACGCCATGGCCTTCGAACTCGACGATCTCGACCCCCGGCAGAAGAAGACGCAGCCCAAGAACCTCGACGCCATGAACATCGACGACCTTAAGGAGTACATCGCCGTCCTGCAGGCCGAGATCGTGCGCGTCGAGGAAAAGCTCAAGGCCAAGCAGAGCCACGCCTCGGCCGCCGCCGCGTTTTTCAAGAAGTGAGTCTCGATGTCGCTTGAGGGCAAGGCAGCGCTGGTCACCGGGTCGACCAGCGGAATCGGTCTCGCCATTGCCCAGGCCTTCGCCGCCGCAGGCTGCAGCGTCATGCTGAACGGGCTGGGCGATCGCGCGGCGATCGAGGCGCTGCGCGACGGCATGGCCCGCAAGACAGGCGTCGAGGTGGCGTACAACGCCGCCGATATGAGCAAGCCCGCGGAGATCGCGGGCCTCGTGGCCGATACGCAGGCGAAGCTGGGCGGCATCGACGTCCTGGTGAACAACGCTGGCATCCAGCACGTGGCGCGGGTCGAGAGTTTTCCGCCGGACAAGTGGGACGCCATCATCGCCATCAATCTCAGCGCCTCGTTCCACACCATCCGCGCCGCCTTGCCGGCGATGAAGCGGAAGGGCTGGGGCCGCATCGTCAATATCGCCAGCACGCACGGCCTCGTCGCCTCGAGCCGCAAGATCGCCTATGTCGCGGCCAAGCACGGCCTGATCGGTCTCACCAAGGTGGTGGGCATCGAATGCGCCGACAGCGGCGTCACCTGCAATGCGATCTGTCCCGGCTTTGTGTCGACACCGCTGGCGCTCGCCCAGATCGAGACCAAGGCGAAGGCCGACAAGATCAGCATGGAGCAGGCGAGCCATCTCCTGATCGGCGAGAAGCAGCCTCAGATCCAGTTCACCACGGTCGAACAGATCGCAGGCCTCGCCATGTTCCTGGCCTCCGACACCGCCTCCAACATGCAGGGCACTGCGCTGGTGTCGGACGGCGGCTGGACCGCACAATAAGGAAAATACCGTGGCCGACGCCAAGTTCCTGAAGCCCGACACGCTGGCGCTACATGCCGGCCAGCATCCCGACCCCGTCACTGGCGCGCGGGCCGTGCCGATCTACCAGACGACGTCCTTCGTCTTCCGCGACGTCGACCATGCCGCCAGCCTGTTCAACCTCGAAGTCGGCGGCCACATCTATAGCCGCATCTCCAATCCCACGGTCGCGGTGTTCGAGGAACGTGTCGCCGCGCTAGAGGAGGGATCGGGCGCGCTGGGCGTGGCGAGCGGCCAGGCCGCGCTGCACATCGCCATCGCCACCCTGATGGGGGCGGGCAACCACATCGTCGCCTCGACGTCGCTCTATGGCGGCACGCGCAACATGCTGGCGCTCACCTTGCCGCGCTTCGGCATCGAGACGACCTTCGTCAATCCGCGCGACCATGACGGATTCGCCAAGGCCATCCGGCCCGAGACACGGCTGGTGCTGGGCGAGACCATCGGCAACCCGGGCGGCGAGGTTTTGGACATCCCGGCCATCGCCGCGATCGCGCATGCCGCCAAAATCCCGCTGATGATCGACAACACCTTCGCCTCGCCCGTGCTCTGCCGGCCGCTCACGCTCGGCGCCGACATCGTGTTCCACTCGGCCACCAAGTTTATCGGCGGCCATGGCGTGGCGATCGGCGGCGTGATCGTCGAATCGGGCCGCTTCGACTGGGAAGGCTCGGGCAAGTTCCCAACCTTGACCGAGCCCTATGCTGGCTACCACGGCATCGATTTCGCCGAGGAGTTCGGCCCGCACGCCTTCGTCATGCGGGCGCGTACCGAGGGCGTGCGCGATTTCGGCCCCTGCATGGCGCCGCAGACGGCCTTTTACCTGCTGCAGGGCCTCGAAACGCTGCCGCTGCGCATGGCGCGCCACGTCGAGAACGCCCGCAAGGTCATCGCCTTCCTCAAGGCCAACCCTGCGGTGGAGCGCATCGCTTCGCCCGAGCTGCCCGACCATCCCGACCATGCGCTGGCGCAGAGGTTGTTGCCCAAGGGCTGCGGCTCGATCTTCAGCTTCGACATCAAGGGCGGGCGCGAGGCCGGACGGCGTTTTATCGAGCGCCTGAAACTCTTCTCGCATCTTGCCAACGTGGGCGATGCCAAGTCGCTGGTCATCCATCCCGCCTCGACCACGCACGCCCAGCTCGATGCGGCGGCGCTCAAGCAGGCGGGGATCGGCGAGGGCATGATCCGCCTCTCGGTCGGCTTGGAAGATCCCGACGATCTTTTCGACGATCTCGGGCAGGCGCTGCGCGCCGCGGCGAGGGGCTGACCGTGAAGCTCACCGTCAACGGCCGCACCGTCTTCGCGACGACCGGCGGCACCGACTTCGACCCCGCCAGGCCCGCCGTCTTGTTCCTCCACGGCGCAGGCTTCGACCGCACCGTCTGGCGCCTGCAGACCCGCTGGTTCGCCCATCACGGGCGGAGCGTGCTGGCGATCGACTTCCCGGCGCATGGCTGGTCGGAAGGGCCGGCCCTCGACAGTATCGCCGCCATGGCCGACTGGACCGCGGCGCTGATCGACGCGGCAGGACTTAAGCAAGCCGCCCTGGTCGGCCATTCGATGGGCGCCCTGGTGGCGATCGAGGCGGCCGCGCGTTTTCCCGACAAGGTGCGTGCGCTCGGTCTCTGCGGCGTGGCGGCCGAGATGCCGGTCCATCCCGAGATGCTGGAATCGGCCAAGGCCGATACCGTCAAGGTCCAGGAGCTGATGACTTTCTGGGGCGTGGGCAATGCGCTGCACAAAGGCGGCATGGTCTCGCCGGGCCTGTGGCTGCGCCGCGAATCGCTGGCCGTCCTGTCGGGCAACAAGCCCGGCGTGATCCATGCCGATCTTGCGGCCTGCAACGCCTACAAGGACGCAATTGCGCGGGCGACCCAGGTGAAATGTCCGACGGTGCTGGTGCTGGGCGACGGCGATCTCATGACGCCCGCTGCCAAGGCCAAACCATTGGCCGCCGCCATTGCCGGCGCGCGCACCGTGGTGATCGCCAACAGCGGGCACTTCATGATCGTCGAGCGGCCCGACGAGACCCTCGAGGCGTTGAAGGCCAGTGTCTGAGCGCGTCGCCCTCGTCACCGGCTCGACCTCGGGCATCGGCGCCGCCATCGCCCGCCGTCTGGCGCGCGAAGGCTACGCGGTCGCGCTGCATGGCAGGCGATCCGATCTCGGTCGCGCGATGGCGGCCGAGCTGCCGGGGGCCAGCTACCATCAGGCCGATCTGGGCGACGAAGCCGCGACACGCGATCTCGTCGCCGCCGTCGTGGAGCACCACGGACGACTCGACGTGCTGATCAACAACGCCGGCGAAGCGGTCCGCATCCCGCACACCGACCTCAAGGCAGCCACGCCGGCGGTCTGGCGGCGCATGCTCGACGTCAACCTGATCGCGCCGTTCGTCTTGATCGCCGAAGCCGAGCCGGCGCTGCGCAAGTCGGCGGAGAGCGGGCGGCCGGCCTCGATCGTGAATATCGGCAGCCATGCCGGGGTGCGGCCCAAGGGCGCCTCCATTCCCTACGCCGTGGCCAAGGCCGGCCTGCATCACACCACGCGCCTGCTGGCGCTGGCCTTGGGGCCGGCCATCCGGGTGAATTGCGTGGCGCCCGGCCTCGTCGAGACGCCCATGACGTCGGGCTGGCCCGAGGCGACGGCACTCTGGAACACCAAATCCGCCATGCGACGCGCGGCCCGGCCGCAGGACATCGCCGATCTGGTGGCCGCGCTGGTCGCCAACGACTACGTTACCGGAGAGATCGTCATCGCCGATGGTGGGCTCAACCTTACCTAGCCAGACACGGAGGAAACCATGAACGTCCAGACCTTGCCGCCGGGCTACAAGACCGCGCCATGGACACCGCCCGAGAAGATCACCGGCGCCATGCTGGCCGAGGCCACGGCCAAGCTGATCGAGCTTTTACGCATCCGCACGCAGCCGATCGGCATGCGGCTGTTCGAGGATCCGGCCGACATGGACAAGATCCAGGGTGTGCGCAAGCCGACCGACGGCATGAAGTTCACCATGTGCCAGATGGTGACGCAGTCGCGCTGGTACGGCTTCACGCTCGGCATCACCGTCGACAATACGCGCGGCGGCAATTGCGGCGGGGTGGTCGGGCTCAACCATCCCGGCGAGGGCTTCCTGTCGGGCGATCACATGAACGGCGTGTGGTTCGGCAACAAGGAGGCCTCGGCCGCGCACCAGGCGCAGATGCCGCGCGTGCCCGACGGCAAGTACAACGGCTTGGTCGTGTCGCCGCTGCGCTCGGCGCGGCTCGATCCGCCGGACATCTGCCTGTTCTACGGCTCGCCCGGCCAGATGATCTATTTCATCAACGGCCTGCAGTTCCACCGCTACCGCCGCTACGACTTCACCGTCACCGGCGAGAGTGCCTGCGCCAATTCGTGGGGCCGCGCGCTCGCCACCCGGCAGACCTCGCTGTCGCTGCCCTGCTATGCCGAGCGCCGCTACGGCGGCGTGGCCGACGACGAGCTGCTGATGGCCTGCCCGCCCGACGAGTTCCTGCGCGCCATCGAGGGCATGGGCCATCTCGGCAAGAACGGCCTGCGCTATCCGTTCCCGCCCTACGGTGCGGCGATGGATCCCGCTTTCGGCATGGCCAAGAGCTACGGCTGAGATGCTATATGTCGTGGCCTGGCCGGTGCTGGCCGAGGCCGACGACACCGCGCTGCGCCGGCTCCGGGCGCAGTACCATCCGCGCGAGGCCGAGATGATCGGCCCGCATTTCACCCTGGTGTTCGGCGCGGCCGTTTCGGAGGAGTCGAGGTTGCGCGACGCTCTCGCCGGGCTGGCGGGCCGGCGGCCCTTCTGGTTCGTGCTCGACCGCCTGGTCCGCCACGACATGACGCCGCCCTCGCGGGCGGCCTGGCTCCTTGCGATGCCGGCAGACGGTGGTGCCGAACTCATAAGCCTCTATGACGTGTTCAATCCGACAGCGGCTGGCGAACCGTTCGAGCCGCACATCACGCTCGGCCTGTTCGATCGCGCGGTCGACGCCGAGCAGGTCGCCCGCATCGTCGAGCGCCAGCACCTGCCCATGCACGGCCGCATCGAGGAATTGGCGCTGTTGCGCCGCGACGGCGACACGCTGGAGACTCTCGCGAGCGTTCGTCTTTAGGACCGTCGCACGATTTCAGACAAGCAAATGCTGTCATCCCGAGCGTAGTGAAGGACCTTTCTTGCGGCCCTAAAAGGCCCCTCGCTGCGCTCGGGGTGACAGTGGTGCTCGTGATCAGCCCGGATCAGTGCCAGAGCGGCGGCAGCGGCGGCAGGCGGACGTTGCCGGGCCGCGCGACGATGCCGAAGCGGGCCAGCGTCTCGCGCACCTCGCGCGGCGCGCGCAGGCTCGGGACGCTTGCGTCCGCCCCACCCAGCCGAAGGACGTGCTCCAGCACCTTCTGCCAGCGGTCGGAGTCGGCCGGGAAGTGGTGGATCTCGACCTGCCGCGATTCGTCGATGCCGGCCTTGGCCTTGGCGATGTTGAGGGCGAGCTGCAGGCCGCCCAGCTCGTCGATCAGGCCGGCCTTCTTGGCGTCTTCGCCGGACAGAACGCGGCCGCGGGCTGCCGCGTCGAGCCGGGCGCCGTCGAGCTTGCGGGTTTCGCCGACCTGGCGGGTGAACTCGGCGTAGACCGTGTCGAGCTCGCGCGCGACCGCGGCGCTCTGGGCCGGCGTGGGCGCGTGGAAGGGCGAGTACATCCCGGCATTGGCGCCGATGCTCAAGCGGTCGACCTTGACGCCGAGCGATGCCAGCAGGTCGGACGCCACGGGCCAGATGCTGAAGACGCCGATCGAGGCGGTGATGGTGGTGGGCTGGGCCACGATGACGTCGCCGCGAATGGCCGCGAGGTAGCCGCCCGACGCCGCCACGTCGCCCATCGAGACGATCACCGGCTTGCCCGCCGAGCGGGCGCGGCCCACGGCATCGGCGATGGCGTCGGCGGCGGGATAGGTGCCGCCGGGTGAATTGATGCGCAGCACGATGGCGCGCACTTCCTTGGCCCGCGCCGCCTGGTCGAGCGCGTCGACGATGTCGTCGGCCGACGCCACGACGTCGTCGTCCAGCGGGCTGTCGCCGCCCGAACCCGACGTGATGGCGCCGCTCACCCGCACCAGCGCCACGACCTCGCCGTGCGGCTTGGGCCGCGAGTCATCGGCGGCGTATTCGGACAGGGTGACGAGATCGCGGTTCTTGGCGCGCGTTGCGACCTCGTCCAGCGCGTCGCTGCGATAGCCGATGCGATCCACCAGATTCTTCCTGCCGCGCGCGCTCCGAATCGAAGGGCACCGCATCGACCAGCTGGCGCAGCTTGGCGGGCTCGATGTGTCGCTCGCGCGCCACGTCGGCCACGAACTGGCCGTAGAGGCTTTCCAGAAGCTGCTGCAGGTTCTGGCGGGCCGGGCCGGTGTAGCCCGTCTCGAGGAACGTGTCGGGCGCGCTCTTGTACTCGTAGCGCTTGCCGCCTTCGATCTGCACGCCGATCTTGTCGAGGCCCGCCTTGATGAAGGGCGTTTCGACCGCGATGCCGGCCACCGCAAAGCCGCCGCTCGGCTGCAGCCAGATCTGCTCCAGCGACGAGGCGAGATAGTAATCGGCGAAGTGCGTGCCGCCGCTGCCCAGCGATTCGGCGAAGCCGACCGCGAACTTGCCCTTGCCGCGCAAATGGGCAATGGCCTGGCGCAGCTCCTGGACACGGGCGAGGCCCGCCGATTCGTCGCCGATTTCGACGAACAGCCCGACCACGCGCGGGTCGTCGGCCGCCTGCCACAGAAGCTGCGCGGTCTCGACGATGTCGCGCGAGCCGCCGAACAGTCCGCCGTGCAACAGGCCGGTGGATCTGGATTCGGACGGTACGGTGCGCAGGTCGAGCGACAGCACGATGGGCGCCGGCAGCGGCTTGGCCGCGAACGGGCCCGAGGCCACGAAGGCGGCAATGCCACCGATCGCGATCAGGGTGAGGGCGCCCACGGTCGCGAGCAGGCCAACGATAAATCGCCGCATGGCGAGTCTCCGTTCAGCTCTTAGGGTTTCACCAGATTCGGCCGGAACGTGCGCACCGCGTCAAGCATTGCCGAGGCGCGCGTGTCGAGCCCGTTGTCGCGCACCAGCACGGCGGTCGGCAGGCCGCGGATCGGCCGCAGGCCGTCGTCGAAGCTCCACATCGACAGGCGCAGGTCGGCGGCGATGAACGCCGGTGGGGCGATGCCGATTTCGAGCTGGGCGCGAAGCGCCAGCCGGCGCAGCCGCGCCCACTGGATGTCGTCCCAGGCGAAGCGCAGGTCGCGGCCGAAGCCCAGGGCGATGCCGTCGCGGTCGATGACGATCTGCGGCCGGCGGTTCCTGTAACGGCTGATGCCGACGAACACGTAATAGGCCATGGCCACGGCCAGCAGGCTGAACAGCACGAAGCGCGGGTCGTTCGTCGACAGCGTGGGCGCATTGGCCGGATGGGTGACGAAATGCAGGATCGCCACGCTGATCATGCCGGCCGAGACGACCGCCATGCTGATGTTGTGCAACGATCCGTAGCGTGCCTCGACGGGCTCGGCGGCGGCCACCAAGCGGCCTCAGCCGCACTGCGCGCGGTGGCGCAGCAGATGGTCGGCCAGCACGCAGGCCACCATCGCCTCGGCGACCGGCGTGGCGCGGAGGCCGACGCAGGGATCGTGGCGGCCCTTGGTGCGCAGCTCGACCTCGTTGCCGAAACGGTCGATGCTGCGCACCGGCGCGAGGATCGAGCTCGTGGGCTTGACCGCCAGCCGGCAGACGATGTCCTGGCCGGTCGAGATGCCGCCCAGGATGCCGCCGGCGTGGTTGCTGAGGAAGGTGGGCTGCGCCGTCCTTCATGCGCATCTCGTCGGCATTCTCCTCGCCGCTCATGGCGGCGGTGGCGAAGCCGTCGCCGATCTCGACGCCCTTCACCGCATTGATGCTCATCAGCGCCTTGGCGAGGTCGGCATCGAGCTTGTCGTAGACCGGATCGCCCAGCCCGACGGCGATGCCGGAGGCCACCACTTCGATCACCGCGCCACACGAGCTGCCGCGCTTGCGCACGTCGTCGAGATAGCCTTCCCAGCCCTGCGCGGCCTGGCGGTCCGGGCACCAGAAGGGATTGTCGGCGGTGGCCGCCCAGTCCCATTTGGCGCGGTCGATCTTCTGGCTGCCGAGCTGCACCACGGCGCCGCGGATGCTTGACGCCGTCGCCCAGGATCTTGCGGGCGATGGCGCCCGCGGCCACGCGCACCGCGGTCTCGCGCGCCGACTGCCGGCCGCCGCCGCGATAGTCGCGCACGCCGTATTTCTTGAAATAGGTGTAGTCGGCATGGGAGGGCCGGAACTTGTCCTTGATCTCCGAGTAGTCGCGCGAGCGCTGGTCGACATTGTCGATATGCAGCGCGATCGGCGTGCCGGTGGTGACGCCTTCGAACACGCCCGACAGGATCCTTACCGTGTCGGGCTCCTGGCGCTGGGTGACGAAGCGCGACTGGCCGGGCCGGCGCTTCTCCATCCAGACCTGGATGTCGGCTTCGCTCAGCGGGAGGCGCGGCGGCGTGCCGTCGACCACGCAGCCGATCGCCGGGCCGTGGCTCTCGCCCCAGCTCGTGAACCGGAAGAGGGTGCCGAAACTGCTGCCGGCCATGGCTGCCGGCCTCCGCCTTACTCGCCCTCGAAATTGCCGAGCAGCTCGGCGATCTGCTTGGCCGACGAGGTCTTGATCATGCCGACGACATGGTAGCCGCCATCGACATGCATGATCTCACCGGTCATGCCGGTGCCGAGGTCCGACAGCAGGTAGAGGGCGGCGTTGCCGACTTCCTCCTGGGTGATGTTGCGCTTAAGCGGCGAGTTGAGCTCGTTCCACTTCAGGATATAGCGCCCGTCATTGATGCCGGCGAAAGCCAGCGTCTTGATCGGCCCGGCGGAGATGGCGTTGACCCTGATCTTCTGCTCGCCGAGGTCGGCCGCCAGATAGCGCACGCTGGCCTCGAGTGCCGCCTTGGCCACGCCCATGACGTTGTAGTGCGGGATGACCCGCTCGGCGCCGTAGTAGGTGAGGGTGAGTATGCTGCCGCCATTCTTCATCAGCGGCACGGCGCGCTGCGCCACCGCCGTAAGGGAATAGCAGCTGACATTCATGGTGAGCTGGAAGTTCTCGGGCGAGGTGTCGAGATAGCGGCCGCGGAGCTCGTCCTTGTTGGAAAAGGCGATGGCATGGACCAGGAAGTCGATGCCGCCCCATTTCTTCTCGATCTCGGCGAAGGTGGCGTCGATGCTGGCCGCGTTGGTGACGTCGCAGGGCTCGATGATCTCGGCGCCGATCGAGTTGGCGAGCGGCCGGACGCGCTTCTCCAGGGCCTCGCCCTGGAAGGTGAAGGCCACCTTTGCCCCTTGCTCGTGGCAGGCCTTGGCGATCCCCCAGGCGATCGAGCGCTCGTTGGCGACGCCCATGACGAGGCCCTTTTTTCCGGCCATCATTTGTGCAGCAGCGATCATGGGTCGTTCTTAGCGGGGTAAGCCTATTGGGACAAGATGCCGGTGGTCTCGCCGCCCACAGCCCCTCATATTGTGGTCATGATTCGGGAAAAGTCCGATCCGCTGGCGCTTTTCGGAGAATGGTACGAAGAGGCGGCCAAAAGCGAGCCCAACGATCCCTCGGCCATGAGCGTGGCCACGGTCGGGCCGGACGGCACGCCGTCGCTGCGCATGGTGCTGCTGAAGGGCTACGACGCCGACGGCTTCGTCTTCTACACCAACACTGAGAGCCGCAAGGGCGCGCATCTGCTGGCCCGGCCCAAGGCGGCGCTGCTGTTCCACTGGAAGTCGCTGCGTCGCCAGGTGCGCCTGCGAAGGACCGGTATCGCCGACCACGCCGAGGAGGCCGACGCCTATTTCGCCACCCGTGCCCGCGGCAGCCAGATCGGCGCCTGGGCCTCGGACCAGTCGCGGCCGCTCGAGAGTCGCTTTGCGCTGGAGAAGCGCGTGGCGGAAGTCACGGCAAAGCATGTCATCGGCAAGGTGCCGCGGCCGCCGCACTGGTCGGGTTTCCGGCTGAAACCGCTGCTGATCGAGTTCTGGCAGGACGGCGCGTTCCGCCTGCACGACCGGTTGGAGTACCGCCGCGCCGCGCCGGGCGATCCCTGGGCGACGCGGACCCTTTATCCCTGAGGCGAGCATGGCGATCGAGCCACGACGCCTGATGCGGCTCGCCACCATCGCCTCGATGGCGGTGGCGGCGATCCTGATCGTCGCCAAGACGGCGGCGTGGTGGATCACCGACTCGGTGAGCATGCTGTCGTCGCTGGTCGACACGTCGCTCGACCTCGTGGGCTCGCTGGTGACCTTCTTTGCCGTCCGCCAGGCCCTGATCCCGGCCGACGCCGACCACCGCTTCGGCCACGGCAAGGCCGAGGCCCTGGCAGGCCTGGTGCAGGCGGGCTTCATCGCCGCTTCCGGCGGCGCGCTGCTGCTGGCCGTGGGCGAGCGCCTGATCAATCCCCACCAGGTTCAGGCGGAAGAAGTCGGCCTGCTGATCAGTGCGCTGGCGGTGGTGCTGACGCTCGGCCTCGTGACGTTCCAGCGCCATGTCGTCAAGCGTTCCGGATCGATCGCCATCGGCGCCGACATGGCGCACTACAAGACCGACCTGGTGGCCACGATCGTCACCGGCGTCGGGCTCTATATTTCCGGCAAGCTCGACCAGCCGCTGATCGACAGCAGCGTGGCGGGATTGGTGGCGCTCTACCTCATTCACGGCGCGTGGATGGTCGCCCGCGACTCGCTCGACGTGCTGATGGACCGCGAGCTGCCGGACGGGGAGCGCAAGCGGATTCTCGACATCGCGCGCAGTCACCCCGAGGTTCGCGACGTGCACGAGCTGCGCACGCGCTCGGCGGGACTCACCAAGTTCATTCAGCTCCATATCGTCGTCGACCCGACGATGCCGCTGGGCAACGCCCATGTGATCGGCGATCGGGTCGAAGCCATGCTGCACGAGGCCTTTCCCCAGGCCGAGATCATCCTGCACGTCGACGGCTGGGACGACCGCGAGCTGCGCGCGTCGGCCGTCTGACGCATGAGCCGTCAGCCTGCCTTCGTCGTCGAGGACCAGTCGGCCGTGATCGCCTTCCTCGAAGCGCATCTGTCGCCGGTCAAACGCGTCGACACGCACGGCGCCGTGGTCTTCCTCGCCCGTGAGCGCGCCTACAAGATGAAGCGCGCGGTGAAATTCCCCTACATGGATTTCTCGACGGTCGAGCGGCGCGCGGCGATGTGCGCCGCGGAGATCGAAATCAATCGCCGGCTGGCGCCGGAGATCTATATCGGCACGGCGCCGGTGCGGCGCGGCCGCGACGGCAAACTGGCGTTGGGCGATGTCGGCGAGACTGGCGAAGGCGCCGTCGACTGGCTGGTCGTCATGCACCGCTTCGACGAGGAGGGCCTGCTCGACCGCATGGCCGCGCGCGGCGCCCTGACGCCCGACCTGATGACCGCGTTGGGGGCCCGCGTCGCCCGCTTCCACGACGGGCTCGCGCCGATCAGGTCGGGCTTCTGCACGCCCGAGGACTATCGCCACTCGGTGGCGGCCGACGTGCGCCAGATGCGCGAGGCCGGCGACCGCCTCGATCCGGCGACCAGCGAGGCCCTGGCCGATGCCATGCCGAAGGCACTCGAGCCCCACATCGAGCTCGTGGCACGTCGCGTGGCGGCAGGCGCGGTGCGCCGCTGCCATGGCGATCTGCACCTGCGCAACATCGTCCTGCTGGAGGGCGAACCGGTGCCGTTCGACGCCATCGAGTTCTCGGAAAAGATCGCCAACATCGACGTTCTGTACGATCTCGCCTTCGCGCTGATGGATCTGGCAGCGGCAGGGACTGGGCGCGCTCGCCAACCGGCTGCTGAACGAATGGCTGTGGCGCATCGCCGAGCTGCCCGAGGCGACGCATGAGGAGGCGTTGGCGCTGCTGCCGATGTTCCTGTCGCGGCGGGCGGCGATCCGCGCCTATGTCGATTCGGCGGTCACGGCGGTGAGCGGCAACGACAATGCGCCGGCGCGCGCCTACCAGAAGGCGGCCCTGGCGTTCCTGCAGCCTGCGCCGCCGCGGCTGCTGGCGATCGGCGGCCTGTCGGGCAGCGGCAAGACGACGTTGGCGCTCAAGATGGCGCCCGAGATCGGTCGATCGCCCGGTGCCGTCGTCGTGCGCAGCGACGTCGAGCGCAAGCGCCAGGCAGGTGTCGCCCTGGAGGAACACATGCCGGCCGGCAGCTATTCGCCGCAGGCCTCCGCAAGGGTCTATGCCGCCGTCCTGGCCCGCGCCGAGAGGATCCTGCGGGCCGGCCACTGCGTCGTGCTCGACGCGGTTTTCGCCGGCGAGGAGGAGCGCCGTGCGGCCGAGGCGCTGGCGGTCCAGGTCGGCGTCCCATTTGAGGGTATTTGGCTCGATGTCCCGAAGGAGGTGGCGCAGGCGCGCGTGGCGAGCCGCAAGGCCGACGCATCGGACGCCACGCCGGCGGTCGTCGAGCGCCAGTTCGGCTACGACCTGGGACGGATCACGTGGCGGCGCCATGCTGTTGCGGATCGTGGCTCGCCGGCACCCCCGTGACGGGCGATGAATTTCCGGTATTTCCGGTATTTCCGGCGGTCGATTTCGGCGCGCAGGGCCCTTCTGTTTTCGACTGACAGAACCTCGGCCAATTTCCGCAATTTCCGCAATTTCCGCTAGTGATACGTCAATCGAGGCCGGAAATTCCCAGCCTGGTCGGCTTGCACAGGACGGATCGGCTTTCAGGCATGGCAATGCTCCTCGATCTGCTCGCAGAGCCTATCTAGGCGTGACGTTAGTGAAAGTCAAATAAAAATCAAGTAACACTCAGAGGCGGGAGTTTCTGCGCACCATGTTGCGCAGAAACTCGACCCCATGCGCCAACCGATGCACACGGCCTTATCGTCCGCCTTCGCCGACCAGGATCTCCTCGGAGACCCTGCCGGTCAGCTCCTCTTCCTCGTCGAGCAGACGCTTCTTGCGCCAGCCGCCATGCAGGTAGATTCCTGCGGTCAGGAGCGTGATGAGGACGTTGGTTACCGGCACGGACCAATAGAGGCCCTCGGCCCCGAGGGACGTGTGCTTGGACAGCACGTAGGCCAGCGGGAATTGCAGCACCCATTGCGACACGATCGTCACCATCATGCTGATCACCATGTTGCCCGAGGCGCGAAATACGCCGGTCAGCGCGAATTGCGCGCCCATGAAGCCCCAGGACAGCGCCATGATCCGGAGGAACTTCGCTCCCTCGGCAATGACCGCGGCGTCCTGCGGCACGAAGAAGGCCACGAGCTGGGTCGCGAAGAGAAAGACGAGCAGGCCGAACGCGCTCAGCACGCCGAAGCCCATCAGCGCCCCCAGGCGCCCGATGCTGGCGGCGCGCGCCACATTGCCGGCGCCGATGTTCTGCCCGGCGAGCGCCGACACCGCCATCGACAGGCCCATTGCCGGAATGATGACGACCTGCAGGATGTTCGAGCCGACGCCGTAGGCCGCCAGCGTCGTCGTGCCGAAGCTGGTGACGAGGAAGGTCATCACCATCAGGCCGAGGGCGCGGGCCGACATCTCGACGGATGCGGGAAATCCGAGGAAGAACGCCCGCCTTACGTGCGCGACGTCGGGAATGAAATCCACCGCCCGCACGTGGATGCCGTGCATTCCCGCCCGCAGCACGACGATGCCGATGATCGCCGCGATGCTCTGGGTGCCGAGCGTCGCCAGCGCCGCGCCCATCACGCCATAGCCGTGCACCGGTCCCCAGCCGAAGATCAGCAGCGGATCGAGGGCAAAGTTCAGGAACACCGTGCCCAGCACGATGTACACCGGCAGGGTCGCGCGACCGATCGAGCGCATGATCGCCTGGAAGACGAAGAACGAGAAATTGAAGATCAGGCCGATGAAGGAGACGCGCATGAAGCCAAGCGCGCCGTCATAGACGTCGGGCGCCACGCCCATCAGGCGCAACAGGGCCGGGGCCGTAAAGAAACCCGCCGTGCCGAGCACCAGCGAGGCGGCGATCACCATCAGCAGGGTCTGGCCGGCGACGTGGCCGACCATCTTGTGGTTGCCGGCGCCGACGAACTGGGCGATCAGGGTCGAGCCCGCGATCGACAGTCCGGCGCCGATCGCGAACATCAGAAACATCACGGGAAAAGATAGCGACACCGCGGCGACTGCTGCGCCGCCCAGCCTGCCGACCCAGAAGGCGTCGATGATCTGATAGGCCGATTGGAGGATGTTCGCCGCCACGATCGGCACGGCAAGCGTCAGGAGCGAACGGAGGATCGGTCCTTCCAGGAGATTATTCTTCGGGGATGCCACGCTGTGCGCTTGCTCTTTCGACTATTCGGTAGGTAACGAGGAAGGCGACAATTGGCTCCGCCCCTGCGGCTTGGATGGTGCGACGCGCGACTTCTGCGCTACGTTCGCCGGCACTGTCCAGCACCGTCCGCGTAATCATCGAGGAAGCGCCCCATGACCGACCGGCTGATCCCCAGCGAGACCCCCATCGGCGACGAACTGGCGGTGAGCCGCGCCACGGCGGGCCAGCCGCCGATCGTGCCGGCGCGTCAGCGCGACCGCGGCATCGGACCCTTCAAGCGGCTCGTGCTGCGGAGCGCGACGGTGATCGACGGTACCGGCGCGCCGCCGATCGGGCCGACCGATATCGTGGTCGAGAACAACCGCATCACCCTCCTGAAGAAGGTCGCGGGCAATCTCGCCAACGCCGCCAACCGGCCAGCCGCCGGCGATCACGAGATCGATTGCCGCGGCAAGTGGGTGACGCCGGGCTTCATCGACTGCCACGCCCATGCCGGCGTGCCCAATCACGCGGCCAACGGCTGGGTACCGCCTGTCGACTGTGTCTACAAGCTCTGGCTGGCGCACGGCGTCACCACCGTGCGCGAGATGGGCTCGATGAACGGCCTGGGCTGGATGCTCGACCAGAAGAAGCGTTCGGCGGAGAACAGCATCACGGCGCCCCGCTTGCTTGCCTACGCCTACTTCCCGGCGGTCAACGACATGCTGAAGGTGCTCCATACCCCGGACGAGGGGCGGACCTGGCTGCGCAAGCTCAAGGAACGCGGCGCCGACGGGGTAAAATTCTTCGGCGCGCCACCCGCCATCATGGAAGCAGCGCTCGACGAATGCGCCAAGCTCGGCCTGCGCTCGGGCTGCCATCACGCCCAGATGTCGGTCACCCGCATGAACGCGCTCACCACGGCGCGCTGGGGGCTGACGAGCGCCGAGCATTACTATGGATTGCCCGAAGCCCTGTTCGAGGATCGCGTGGTCCAGAACTTCCCGCTCGACTACGACTACAACGACGAATATTTCCGCTTCTCCGTCTCCGGACAGATGTTCAAGCAGGGCGCGGAGCCCGGTTCGGCCAAATGGAACGAGGTGCTGGAGAAATTCCTCGCGCTCGACTTTACGTTCGTGCCGACCTTCACGATCTACGACGCCAATCGCGACCTGATGCGCGCGCGGCAGGCCGACTGGCACAAGGAATACACCTGGAAGTCGATGTGGGACTACTTCACGCCGCAGCGCGGCGGCCACGGCTCCTACTGGTATCGCTGGTCGACCCAGAACGAGATCGAGTGGAAGGAGAACTATCGCCTCTGGATGGCGTTCATCAACGAATACAAGAACCGCGGCGGCCGCGTCTGCACCGGCAGCGATTCGGGCTTCATCTACCAGACCTTCGGCTTCGGCTATGTTCGCGAGCTGGAGCTGCTGCAGGAGGCGGGCTTCCATCCGCTCGAAGTCATCCGCTCGGCCACGTCGCAGGGCGCCGCCCTGTGCGGCCTGCAGGACGAGTTGGGCACGCTGGAGGTCGGCAAGTACGCCGACCTGCTGGTGCACGACCACAACCCGCTGACCGACTTCAAGCTGCTCTACGGGACCGGCGCGATGCGCCTCAACGAGGCGACCAACCGCGTCGAGTGGCATCGCGGCCTCAAATACACGATCAAGGACGGCGTGATCTTCGACACGGCCGAGTTGCTGAGCGACGTGCGCGACCTGGTCAAGGCAAGCTGGGCGGAAGCGGGGCCCGCCCAGGAGGCCGCGCAGTGAACGGAGCCTCGGTGACCGGGGCTGCAGGGCCGGATTTCGTCGTCCTGACGGGCTTTCTGGGATCGGGCAAGACCACCTTGCTGCGCGACTTCCTACGCCTTCCCGACGGCGCCGACACCGCCGTGATCGTGAACGAGGCGGGCGAGATCGGCCTCGATGGCGCGATCCTGCGCGAAAGCGGCGCGGGCACGCCCATCGCCATGCTGTCGAACGGCTGCATCTGTTGCCAGGCGGGCAGCGATCTCGCCCACACCGTCGACGCGCTGCTCGCCGTCGAGCGGCCGGATGCCAACGGCCCTTTGCGGCGGATCATCCTGGAGACCAGCGGCCTCTCGAAGCCGGGACCGGTCCTGCGCCAGCTCGCCGGCCTCGCGGAGCATCGCCTGCGGGCAACCGTGGTTGCCACCTTCGATGCCACGCGCGCGATGCAGCCCGCTTCGTTCGAGGAAGCGGCCGCGCAGTGGGCGGCGGCTCACCGCATCGTCGTCACCAAGGCCGACGCCGTCCCGGACGCCACGCTGGTGCGGGCGAGGACCGAGATCGCGGCCCTCAATCCGCTGGCGGAGATCGTCGCGACGCCGTCCCGGGGCGAGGCGGTCGCGGCCGCCTTCGCGCCTCTGGCAGGACGGGCGGCGATGCCGGTCCTGCCGCGCGCCGCCGCGTTGGCCGCCACTCATCCGCGCATCGCCGTGCGTCTGGCGCGGCCGGCCGGCATTCTGGACTACGACGCTCTCGCGGCGTGGCTCGACAACCTCGCCGGCGCACTCGGCGAGCGACTGCTGCGGCTGAAGGGCCTGGTCCGGGTGACGGAGAGCCCACGTCCGGTCCTGGTGCAAAGCGTCGGCACTTCGTTCTCGCCCCCGCGTCCGTTTGGGGCGCCCGATTCCGATACGCCGCTCTTTGTCGTCGTCATTGCCCGCGACCTCGAGGACACCGAACTCGACGCTGTCCAGCCGGAGGGCCTCTTCACGTTCGCTTCCTGGACGGAACCCGCGACTGCCGTCCGTGCGGGGTCGCTTCAAGCCACCGTGGTGGAATGGATGTGATGTCCTGGATCACCCGGACGACGCGGAGTGCTTGACGGCTGAAGGCCCAGGCTGCGCCGCACTTTGGACTGGCCGTTTCCCGGCCTCGGCCGCCTGGTCGAGATCATGCGCCAGCGCGGGCCGGCAGGAGGGTTCCTGAATGTGACGTGGCCGGGCTTCGTCGGCGTGCTGACGGCGGTCGCGCCGGAACGCTTCGCCGCAGCGATCAACCAGGCGCCGATGCGATGCCGCACGCGCGGCTGGGCGCTGCTGTGGCTCGACTACATGTTCAATGCGGCGTCGGCGCTTCTCCGGAGTGGCCGGCTTCCGCCTGAACATCTTCTGCGGCAGGTCTTCGAAACCTGTGAGACCTTCGACGAGGCGCGGCATCGTCTGGAGAACACGCCGGTCGCCCGGCCGGTGATCTTCACCCTGGTCGGCGTGGAGCAGGGACAATGCCTTGTGATCGAACGCGAGTGCATGACAGCGCGCAGCCATGCCGATGCCACCGTGGCGGCCAATGCGTGGCAGGACATGACGGCTGGCTGGCGTCCGCGCGCGTGTGGCGAGGGTTCACCGATCGAAAACAATCGCCGTCGCGCCGCCTCGCTTGTCGCCTGGAGCGGACGCAACGCTGAAGAGTTCGGTTGGGCAAGGCCGCCTGTGATCAACGCCTGCACGCGCCTCACCGTCGACATGTGCCCGCGCGACGGTACCGTTGCCGTAGCAGGCTGGGAGGCCGACGGCCACGGCGGCGCCACGCCTGTCACGGCAGTCACGAGACTCCACCGCGAAGCTCGCCGGGCGACGGACGGCAGCGTCAGTCAATGCCACAGGTAGACGAGCTTCTCGTGCGCTTTCCACCAAGACCAGCCGCTGCACAGGTTGGGCATGGAATGCGCCATATCGCCGTTGAGAAACTTCGCCGGCCGGTGCACCTTCGCTCCATGAAATTCGGAACCGTGTTCGGCATCGCGGCGCTCTTGGCGCTAACGTGCTGCCAGTCACCGGGCGGGCTTGCCCAAAAGGCGCCGGCATGGACCGCCACCTACCGGGTGCCCTACGAGGCGATGGCGAGCTGCCTGGTCGAGCGGGAGCGGTCTCCGGTGCTCACCGTGACGCCGTCGATTTATTCGTCGGAACGTCGCGCGACGGTGACCGTCACCACCCCGACCGGCTCGGCGCTGGGCCTGTACGATATCCGTCAGACTTCAGACCGCGCCGTCGACGTGACCTATTGGAGCATCTACGGCGGGCCGGGCAGCGGCGCGGGAGGGGACGCCCTCGAGAAAGCCAATCGCTGCGGCAACCCTGCCTGACGCCGGATCCGGAATTCCGGAGAACACGAAGTCGGGGAAACAGGCAGAGTGCGAGGTATCGCAAAGCGCGGGGCGCTCTCAGTGCCGCGCTCCCTCCCTCGAGTTCATCAGCCGGCGCGTGGAGCGTTCGTCAACGCCAGCATGGAGGCAGGGCTATCGCATATGGCGCCTTCCCGTCGTCTCGACCGAGGCCCGCAGGGCCGAGCGGAGAGACCTTCTCTCAACGATAAGCCGCTTATCGTTGAGAGAAGGTCTCTCCGCTCCGCGCTTCGCGCTCCGGTCGAGACGACGGGAAGGCGCCATATGCGTAACCGTCCAAGAGGGAGGGCAGGAAATGATCATGAGGATCCGGCGCTAAGACTAGGCGCGCAGCTCTTCCCGATGGGCGTTGGCCAGCTCGGATAGGGTGGTGAACTGGAAATCGTAGCGCGGCGTCGCGCCCGGATTCATGGTGGCGCCGAAGCCCTCGTCGTTGCGCCGACGATAGATCCAGCAGGACGCCAGGCCGATCTGGTTGGCCGGCTTGTGGTCGTGGAACAGGCTTTCGGCGGTGTGCAGGATCTCGCCCGGCTTCACGCCGAGGGTCCGCAGATGCTTCAGCATATACTCGAAATTGCCGAGGCTTGGCTTGTAGGAGCCGATGTCCTCGGCGGTATAGATGGCGTCGAATGCCACGCCCAGCTTCTGGTTGCTGAAGCTGAAGCTTTCATTGTCGACGTTCGAGAGGATGACGAGCTTGTAGTGCTTTTTCAGGTACTGCAACGCAGCGGCGGAGTCGGGAAAGGCGGGCCAGTCGCGAACGCTGCGGCCGTAGGCTGCGCACTCGGACCACGAGGCGGAGACTCCCCATTCCTCGGCCAGCCGGCGATACACGATCGCCAGCAGGTCGCGATAGAGCTTGCCCGGCGTCTGTGCCTGCTGCGCCGATTCGTGCCGGGCATGCGCTTCCAGCACCTCGTTGCGCGACAGCGGCCTGGCCAGCCGGCTGGTGAGCGGCCTCAGCGCCTCGGTCATCCCGCTTTCCCAGTCGATCAGCGTGCCGTAGCAATCGAAGGTCAGTGCTTTGAAGTCGGTCAGACGCATCGCCGGCGGCTCCCTGCAATCAGTCGTCCGAATCTTATCCCGATCGCGGGCAACCGCATGCGATTTTCCTGCGATCGGGTGCTGCTCCACGGCGCATCCCGATTGGTACGCGCGAACTCACATACGAACCTCACCCTGAGGAGGGCGCGAAGCGCCCGCCTCGAAGGGTCGGCAACTGAGCAGTTCTGCGACCATCCTTTTCCACGATTTCGTGGTGGCCCATCCTTCGAGACGGCCGCTACGCCGGCCTCCTCAGGATGAGGTCGTTGACTGGATATCGCCAAACTGAGCGCCTATGAATGATGCGCTCTCAGCAAAGATCATGATCCGGAACGCGCTCTAGGCCCGCTTCTTGGCCGCCGCGCTGCGCGGCAGGTGGCGGGCGAGATACTGGCCGGTGTAGCTCTCGGCCACCTTCACGATCTCCTCGGGCGGGCCTTCGGCGACCAGCCGGCCGCCGCCGGCGCCGCCGTCGGGGCCGAGATCGAGCACCCAGTCGGCGGTCTTGATGACTTCGAGATTGTGCTCGATCACCACCACGGTGTTGCCGCCCTCGACCAGGCGATGCAGCACTTCGAGGAGCTTGCGCACGTCCTCGAAATGCAGGCCGGTGGTCGGCTCGTCGAGGATGTAGAGCGTGCGGCCGGTGGCGCGGCGCGACAGCTCCTTGGCGAGCTTCACCCGCTGCGCCTCGCCGCCCGACAGGGTGGTCGCCTGCTGGCCGATATGGATGTAGCCCAGGCCGACCTGCTGCAGGGTCAGCAGCTTGTCGCGGATGACCGGCACGGCCTTGAAGAACTCGACGCCCTCGTCGACCGTCATCTCCAGCACGTCGGCGATCGACTTGCCGCGGAAGTGGATCTCCAGGGTCTCGCGGTTGTAGCGCTTGCCCTTGCAGACGTCGCACTGGACGTAGACGTCCGGCAAGAAGTGCATCTCGATCTTGATGACGCCGTCGCCCTGGCAGGCCTCGCAGCGGCCGCCCTTGACGTTGAACGAGAAGCGGCCGGGCTTGTAGCCGCGCTCGGTCGATTCGGGCAGCTGCGAGAACCAGTCGCGGATCGGCGAGAAGGCGCCGGTGTAGGTCGCCGGGTTGGAGCGCGGCGTGCGGCCGATCGGCGACTGGTCGATGTCGACGATCTTGTCGAGATGACCCACGCCGTCGAGCCCGCTATGCGCGCCGGGATGCTCGCGCGCACCGTTGAGCCGCTTGGCCAGCGCCTTGTACATCGTCTCGATGATCAGCGTGCTCTTGCCGCTGCCCGACACGCCGGTGACGCAGGTGAAGGTGCCGAGCGGGATGCTGGCCGTGACGTTCTGCAGGTTGTTCTCGCGCGCGCCCTTGATGGTCAGCCAGCGTCCGCCCTTGGCCGGCGGCTCGCGCCGCATCTTCGGGATCGGCATCTGCCGGAAACCCGACAGATATTGCCCGGTCAGGCTGGCGCTGTTGCGCATCACCTCTTCGGGCGTGCCCTCGGCGACGACGTTGCCGCCATGCGCGCCGGCGCCCGGTCCCATGTCGACCAGATAGTCGGCGGCGCGGATCGCGTCCTCGTCGTGCTCGACCACCAGCACCGTGTTGCCGAGATCACGCAGCCGGTTGAGCGTCTTCAGCAGCCGTTCGTTGTCGCGCTGGTGCAGGCCGATCGACGGCTCGTCCAGCACATAGAGCACGCCGGTCAGGCCCGAGCCGATCTGCGACGCGAGCCGGATGCGCTGGCTCTCGCCACCCGACAGGGTGCCCGATGTGCGGTTGAGCGTCAGGTAGGAGAGGCCGACATTGTTGAGGAAGCCCAGCCGCTCGTTGATTTCCTTCAGGATGCGCGCGGCGATCTCGCGCTGCTGCGGCGTGAGCTTGGGCGCCAGCTCGAGAAACCATTTCACCGCGTCGCCGATCGAGAACTCGGTGGTCTGGCTGATGTTGAGGCCGGCGATCTTGACGGCCAGCGCCTCGGGCTTGAGGCGGGCGCCATTGCAGGTCTCGCACTTGCTTTCGCGCTGGAAGCGCTCGAGCTCCTCGCGCACCCAGGACGAATCGGTCTCCTTCCAGCGGCGGTCGAGATTGGGGATCACGCCCTCGAACGGCTTGGTGGTCTGATACTGGCGGATGCCGTCATCGTAGCGCATGGCGATCGATTCGCCGCCGCTGCCGAACAGGATGGTGTCGCGCACCTTCTTGGGCAGGTCGCGCCACGGCGTCGACATCTTGACCTTGAAGTGCTTGGCGATGCTCTCCAGCGTCTGCATGTAATACTGGCCCGATGAATCGGCCCACGGCGCGATCGCCCCTTCGGCCAGCGACAGCCGGTCGTCCGGCACC
The DNA here is from genome assembly GCA_963765385.1 of uncultured Alphaproteobacteria bacterium. Classification (GTDB taxonomy): domain Bacteria; phylum Pseudomonadota; class Alphaproteobacteria; order Reyranellales; family Reyranellaceae; genus Reyranella. The sequence goes on from CAVXWG010000009.1 coordinate 223,361, forward strand.
ACCATCTCCGGATCGAAGAACATCTTTACGCCCAGGCCGTCGCAGGCCGGGCAGGCGCCCTGCGGGGCGTTGAAGGAGAACAGCCGCGGCTCGATCTCCTCGATGCTGAAGCCCGAGACCGGACAGGCGAAGCGCGCCGAGAACACGGTGCGCTCGCCAGTATCGGCGTTTTCGGCCACCGCGAGTCCCTCGGCCAGGGTGAGCGCCGTCTCGATCGAATCGGCGAGGCGGTTGCCGAGATCGGGCCGCACGACGATGCGATCCACCACCACGTCGATGTCGTGCTTGTATTTCTTGTCGAGCGTCGGCGCCTCGGCGATCTCGTAGAGCTTGCCGTCGATCTTGACCCGCTGGAATCCCTTCTTCTGCAGCTCCTGCAGCTCCTTGCGGTACTCGCCCTTGCGGCCGCGCACGATGGGCGCCATCAGATAGAGCCGCGTGCCCTCGGCCATCGTCTTGATGCGATCGACCATCTGCGACACGGTCTGGCTCTCGATCGGCAGGCCCGTCGCCGGCGAGTAGGGCACGCCGACCCGGGCGAACAGCAGGCGCAGGTAATCGTAGATCTCGGTCACCGTGCCCACCGTCGAGCGCGGATTGCGCGACGTCGTCTTCTGCTCGATCGAGATGGCCGGGGAGAGGCCCTCGATCGAATCGACGTCGGGCTTCTGCATCAGCTCGAGGAACTGGCGGGCATAGGCCGACAGGCTCTCGACGTAGCGGCGCTGGCCCTCGGCATAGACCGTGTCGAAGGCGAGGGAGGACTTGCCCGAGCCGGACAGGCCGGTGATCACCACCAGCCGGTCGCGCGGCAGGTCGAGGTCGACGTTCTTCAGATTGTGTTCGCGGGCGCCCCGGATGGAGATGAAACGGTGCGGCTCGGCGACAGTGGAACGGTTTTTTGCCATTGGACCGGGAGAATAGGCGATGGGCGGGACCAGCGCATATGGCGATTAACCCCCAGGGTCGCCAGACCCGGCGTCAGGCTGTCGCTGCCTGCAATTCCTGCATCCGGGCCGTCGGCCGGTCGTTCATCAGGAGCTGCATCGTGCCCGCGACCAGGCCGACGAACACCCCGATCTTCCAGGCAAGGTCGTAGGAGCCCATCAGAACAAAGAGATAGCCGCCGCCCCAGGCGCCGAGGAACGACCCGGCCTGATGGCTCAGGAAGGCGATGCCGGTCAGGGTCGACAGGAAGCGCAGCCCGAAGAGCTGGACCACCAGCCCGTTGACCAGCGGAATGACGCCCAGCCAGAGCGTGCCCATGGCGGCGCCGAACAGCACCACCGACCAGGGCGTCGGCGGGAACGAGAAGAACAGCGCCAAAATCAACGAGCGCAGCAGGTAGATCCCGCCCAGCAGCAGCCGCTTGGGATAGCGGTCGCCCAGCCAGCCGAACAGCCAGGAACTCACGATGTTGAAACCGCCGATCAGCATGAGCACGACCGCGCTGTAGCTCGCGTCCATGCCGCATTGGGCGAGGTAGGTCGGCAGGTGGGTGGTGAGGAAGACGAGCTGCAGGCCGCAGACGAAGAAGGCCATCGCCATCACGACGTAGCCGGGATGGCGGCGTGCCTCGTCGAGGGCGCCCTTCAGGGTGAGCTCGCGATCGGTCGGCCGTCCGTTGGGCAGCTTGTCGGCACGGCTGCCGATCCAGGCAGCCGGCAGCATGGCGAGCGCCAGAAGGGCGAAGGCCCACACCGCGGTGCGCCAGCTGTCGTGGTTCAAGAGGTAGGCCGCGATCGGCGCCGTCAGCATGGTGCCGACCGAACCAGCGGCCGAGACGATGCCGAAGGCCAGCGTCCGGCGGTCCGGCTGGACGACCCGGGCGGCGATGTTGGCGGTGATGCCCGAGGTCGTGCAGGCCAGCGCCATGCCTATAAGGACGCCGGCGCCGATCACGATCGGCAGGGCGCCCTGGGCCGTCGCCGTGAGCCAGAGGCCGGCGATGAACAGGATGCTGCCGCTCAAGGCCACCCAGCGCGTGCCGTGCCTGTCGGCCAGGATGCCGGCGAAGGGCTGGCTCAGCCCCCACGCGACCTGCTGCACCGAGATGGCAAGCGCGAAGTCGGAGATGGCGATGCCCAGATCCCTGGAGGCCGGGGCCTGGAACAGGCCCAGGTTCTGCCGAATGCCCATGGCCAGGGTCATCATCAGGGCGGCCCCGCCCAACATCGCGTAGGCCTGGCCGCGCGAAACCTCGGAAACGTGGAAGGATTTGCTCATGCCCGGTGAGGATAGGGGAAGGATTGTTCGCCGAACCAATGAATTGTCGGAGGGCGTGCATGAGCCCAGCTCAAGCGATCGTGGCGCGGTCACAACCCAAAATTGGTGGCTGCCCACAGGCGGTCGGCGCTAGTTTGCCCGCCGTGAGGTAGGTGCCGCGTCCCGCGGCACCGGGAAAGCGAAGGAGGCCCCCATGGCGGGCAGCGTCAACAAAGTCATCCTGGTCGGCAATCTGGGGCGCGACCCCGAAGTGAAGTCGATGCAGGACGGCAGATCCATGGTGAACATGTCGATCGCCACGTCGGATACGTGGCGCGACCGCCAGACCGGCGAGCGCAAGGAGCGCACCGAATGGCACCGGGTCGTGATCTTCAACGAGAAGCTGGCCGAGGTGGCGCAGAAGTTCGTGCGCAAGGGTTCCAAGATCTATGTCGAGGGCCAGCTCTCGACGCGCAAATGGACCGACCAGAGCGGCCAGGAGCGATACACGACCGAGGTCGTGATCCCGCGCTTCGGCGGCGCGCTCACCATGCTCGATGGCCGGGGCGGCGGCGGCGGTGAAGCCGGCGCTGGCGCGGTCGGCGGCGACGACGAGATGGCCGGTGCGATGGCGGGCGGCGGCGGGGGCGGCGGACGCCCGGCCTCGCGCGCCGGCAAGGCCGAGCTCGACGACGACATTCCCTTCTAGGCTTTCGCCAGCCCTCTTAGTGGCGGCAGGCCAGGATAAGGCCTCCGCCGGGGCGCGCTTGCGCGCGCGGGAAGTCCAGAAGGGAAGGCGATCATGGGCATTCGGCGAATTGCGGTCGAGGAGGCGTTCGTTACGCCCGAGATCATGGCGCAATGGTACGTCGTGCTGGCCGGCAAGGACGTCGAGCCGGGATTCGCCAAGATGGGTGAGACCATCCTGGCGCAGACGCCGGGCAACAAGCCGCTCGACGATCGCCTCCTCGATATCGGTGCGGGCCGCATCGCGCATATGGACGAGATCGGCATCGACGTTCAGGTCCTCTCGCTTACCTCGCCGGGCGTGCAGGTGTTCGACGGGCCGCTGGCGACGCGGCTGGCCGCCCGCTCGAACGATGCGCTCGCGGCCGCCGTGAAGACCCATCCGACACGATTTGCCGGCCTGGCCGCGATCGCCCCGCAAGAGCCTGTGGAAGCGGCCCGCGAAATCGAGCGCGCCGCCGGCCAGCTCGGACTGAACGGCATCATCATCAACTCCCACACGATGGGCGAGTATCTCGACGCCCCCAAGTACCGGCCGATCTTCGAGGCGGCACAGGCGCAGGACATGCCGATCTACCTTCATCCGCGGGAGCCCGCGCCGTCGATGGTGGCGCCCTTCCTCGATTACGGGCTCTTCTTCGCCGGCTGGGGCTTCGCCGCGGAGACCGGACTGCACGCGATGCGCCTGATCATGTCAGGAACGTTCGACCGCTTTCCCAGGCTCAAGATCGTCCTCGGGCACATGGGCGAGGGCATCCCGTTCTGGCTGCAGCGCATCGACAATCGCTATCTGCTCGAGGTCAAGATCGGTGCCGTGCAGAAGCTGCCGAAGCTGCCCAGCCAGTACTTCCTCGACAATTTCGTGATCACCACCGCCGGCGTGACCTCGATGCCGGCACTGCGCCTCAGCCTGGATGTGCTGGGCGTCGAGCGCATCCTGTTTGCGGCCGACTTCCCGTATGAGGACGATGCCGCGGCGGTGCGCTTCATGGATGGAGCGAAGGTCACGGAAGACGAGCGCAAGCAGATCTACGAGACCAATGCCGTGCGGATCTTCAAGCTGAAGGCGTAGGAGGCGGTGCAATGGCGCAAGACCAGGTGCGGATCTGGTATCAGAGCTTCGTCCATCCGGTCGAGCAGGCGCCTTATATCGAGCGCCTCCAGTCGCTGCTCGACAGCGTCGCGAGCCCGGGCGTCCGCTTCGAGGTTCACGGTCTCGAGCTCGCCGACCGCTCTTTCCATGCGCTGACCGAGTTCCGCTGCGCCGCGGAGGTCATCCGGCATGCGCTGGAAGCGGAAAAGGTCGGCTACGATGCTTTCGTGATTGGCCACTTCCAGGAGCCCGGGTTGCTCGAGATCCGCGGCTCCGTCGACATTCCGGTCATCAGCCTTGGCGAGGCCAACTTGCTGGCCGCCATGAGTCTGGGATATCGGCTGGGCCTCGTGACAGTCGATCCGATCTTCATTCCCTGGCATGACCGGCAGGTGAGGATGCACGGGCTGGGCGAGCGGGTGGTCGGCACCACGGCCCTCAAGATGAATTTGCCGGGCTTCATGAGGGCCTTCACCGATGAAGCCAGCTATGCGGCGATCCGCGCCGAGTTCGTGGCCCAGGTGAAGCCGCTGATCGAGCGGGGCGCCGAAGTCATTATTCCGGCAGGAGGCTTGCCGATGCTGCTGTTCGCCCGCGAAAGCCCGTTCATCATCGATGGCGCGCCGGTGCTGAACGGCATCGCCGTCGTCGCCAAGGCAGCCGAGATGGCGCTCGCCCTGAAGGCGATCACCAAGGTGGTCGTCAGCCGCCGCAGCACCTACGCCAAGGCGTCACCGGAGGCGATCAGCGAGTTCCTGGCCCGCTGAAATGCGCGTCTCTTCATGCGGCTTAGCACTACGCCGCTCCCCGCAGAGGCATAGCTCATGCTCCTCTCCCCCTTGGGGGGAGAGGATGGGTGAGGGGGTAATGCAGGAGACAATCTTCGAGTTGAACCCCCTCACCCAACCTCTCCCCCAAGGGGGAGAGGAACATGACGACGCATGAGCGCTCGGTGGGCTTTGTGGATGGGATCCTCGGGCTTTACCGAAGACAGGCGCCCGCGGTCCGGAAGACCAATGGTCGTCAGGCGGGCAGCCCCAGCGCGCGCAATGCCGCGATCGTCTCTTCGGCGCGAGCGATGATGGATCGCGTTCAGGCCGAACGCGCGGGCGCCCTCGATGTTGGGCAGGTTGTCGTCGATCAGGACGGCGTCGCCGGGACTGAAGCCTCCCGTCCGGCAGACCAGGTCATAGATGGTGGCGTCGGGCTTGCAGCAACCGACCAGGCCCGACACCACGTAGTCGCGAAAACGGCCGAGGAAGGGATGCCGACGATGGGCCGGTCCGCGGAGCCAGGCGTCGAGGAAGCCGGGCGCGTTGGAGAGCAGATAGAGCGGCGTTCCGGCCTCGTGCAGGCGCTCCACCAGCTCGCCCATTTGCGGGAAGGCATGGTCGAGCATTTCGTCGAACCGGCCGTAGAAGGCTTCGATCAGGGCCTCGTGGCCGGGATGGTCGCTCACCAGGCGACGGGTCGACGCGGCGGGATCTCCCCCGCGATCCTGCACCTCGTGCCATTGCCGGGTCGTCACGGTGGCCAGGAACCGCTCCATTTCCGTCGGCGTCGGCGATGAGCTTGCGATAGAGGTGGCGGGGGTTCCAGTCGAGCAGGACACCGCCCATGTCGAAGATCGCGATCGAGGCCCCCGCAGGGCATGATTCCCGGACTGGTCGGAAGGCTGTTTTCGGGGTCATTTTCGAGCCTTGAATGAGGGCGTTTTCGGGGCGAATTTACTCAGTAAAAACAATAAGTTAAAGTCCGCTCATCGGAGCGTTTTTTGTTGGTCTTCCGGCCCCGGTTTGCTAGGGTGCAAATCTGTTCCGCCGGGCCCTCTGGCAGGGCCATAAAACGAGCGAAAATCAGGTTTCCGTGAGCGACGATACGACCCTTCCGCCGGCGCCGCCGCCCCCCGACGACGCGCCGCCGCCACAACCCCCGCACGACATCGCGCCGATCAACATCGAAGAGGAGATGCGCCGCTCCTACCTCGATTACGCCATGAGCGTGATCGTGGCGCGCGCGCTGCCCGACGCGCGCGACGGCCTGAAGCCGGTGCAACGCCGCATCCTCTACGCCATGAAGGAAGGCGGCTACGATTCGACGCGGCCCTTCCGCAAGTCCGCCCGCATCGTCGGCGACGTGATGGGCAAGTATCACCCGCACGGCGACAGCGCGATCTACGACGCCATGGTGCGCATGGCGCAGGATTTCTCCATGCGCCTGCCGCTGATTTCGGGGCAGGGCAATTTCGGCTCGATGGACGGCGATCCGCCGGCGGCCATGCGCTACACCGAGGCGCGTCTGGCCAACGCCGCCGAGATCGCTGCTCGCCGATATCGACAAGGACACCGTCGAGTTCCAGCCGAACTACGACGAGCGCGAGCAGCGAGCCGACCGTCCTGCCGGCGGCCTACCCGAACCTGCTGGCCAACGGCGCGGGCGGCATCGCCGTCGGCATGGCGACCAACATCCCGCCGCACAATCTCGGCGAGCTGATCGATGCCTGCTGCGCGCTGATCGACAATCCCGAGCTCACCGTGCCGCAGCTGATGGAATACGTGCCGGGGCCGGACTTCCCGACCGGCGGCTCCATCCTCGGCCGCAACGGCATCCGCGCCGGCTACGAGCTCGGCCGCGGCTCGCTGATCATGCGCGCCAAGACCCGGATCGAGGAGGCGCGCGGCGGCCGCGAATCGATCATCGTCTCCGAGATTCCCTACCAGGAGAACAAGGCGCGGCTGCACGAGCGCATCGCCGAGGTGGTGCGCGACAAGCGGGTCGAGGGCATCGCCGAGGTCCGCGACGAAAGCGACCGCGACGGCGTGCGGCTGGTGATCGAGCTCAAGCGCGACGCCATGGCCGACGTCGTGCTGAACCAGCTCTATCGCTTCACGCCGCTGCAGACCTCGTTCGGCGTCAACGCGCTGGCGCTCGACGGCGGCCGCCCGCGGCTGATGAGCCTCAAGGAGTTGCTCGAGGCGTTCATCCGCTTCCGCGCCGAGGTCATCACCCGGCGCACCAAGTTCGAGCTCAACCACGCGCGCGACCGCGCCCACGTGCTGGTCGGTCTCGCCATCGCCGTCGCCAACATCGACGAGGTGATCGAGATGATCCGCCGCGCGCCCGACCCGGTGGTCGCGCGCGAGCGCCTGATGGCCAGGGACTGGCCGGCGATGGACGTGACGCCGCTGATCGCGCTTGATCGCCGAGCCTGGGCGGGAAGTCGCCGCCGACGGCACCTACAGGCTCTCCGAGGGACAGGCCCGCGCCATCCTCGAGCTGCGCCTGCAGCGCCTGACCGGCCTCGAACGCGACAAGATCGCCGAGGAACTGGCCGAGGTCGCCCGGATGATCGACCGGCTATCTCGAGCTGCTGGGCGATCGCGACAAGCTGTTCGCGCTGATGCGCACCGAGCTGATCGAGATCAAGGAGAAATTCGCCACACCGCGTCGCACCGAGATCGTGGACAACGAGTTCGAGCAGGATATCGAGGACCTGATCCAGCGCGAGGACATGGTCGTCACGGTGACGCACGGCGGCTACGTCAAGCGCGTGCCGGTGTCGGCCTATCGCGCCCAGCGCCGCGGCGGCAAGGGCCGTGCCGGCATGGCCACGCGCGAGGACGATTTCGTTAGCAGCCTGTTCGTCGCCAACACGCATACGCCGGTGCTGTTCTTCTCCAGCCGCGGCATCGTCTACAAGCTCAAGGTGTGGCGCCTGCCGGCCGGCGCGCCGCAGGCGCGCGGCAAGGCCTTCGTCAACCTGCTGCCGCTCAGCGAGGGCGAGACGATCAGCGCCGTCATGCCGATGCCGGAGGACGAGGCGAGCTGGTCGACGCTCCACGTGATGTTCGCCACGGCGCGCGGCGGCGTGCGCCGCAACGAGCTCAGCGACTTCGTCAACGTGAACCAGTCCGGCAAGATCGCCATGAAGTTCGACGGCGAGGACGCCGGCGACCGGCTGATCGGCGTCAGCGTCTGCAGCGAGGAGCAGGACGTGCTGCTGGCGACCCGCCTGGGCCGCGCCATGCGCTTCCCGGTGGCGACGGTGCGCGTGTTCCAGAGCCGCGCGTCGACCGGCGTGCGCGGCATCGCGCTGGCCGAGGGCGACGAGGTGATCTCGATGTCGCTGTTCGACAGCGGCAAGGGCATCACGACCGAGGAGCGCGAAGGCTACCTGCGCCAGTCGCGCGCGGCGCGCCAGGCGGAGAACGCCGCCGAGACTGGCGAGGACGAGACGACGCCGGCGGTCGAGGAGACGGCGGTCGCCGCGACCCTGTCGCCCGAGCGCTTCGCCGAGCTGCAGGCCAAGGAGGAGTTCGTGCTCACCGCCGCCTCGTCGGGCTTCGGCAAGCGCACCTCGGCCTACGAATATCGCGTGACCGGCCGCGGCGGCAAGGGCGTCGAGCTGATGAACATGGCGAGGGGCGGCGAGGTCGTGGCGGCGTTCCCGGTGCAGGACAGCGACCAGATCATGCTGGTGACCGATGGCGGCACGCTGATCCGCTGTCCGGTCGACGGAATTCGCATCGCGGGACGCGCCACGCGGGGCGTGCGCATCGTCAATGTGAGCGAAGGCGAGCGCGTCGTCTCCGCCGTGCGCATCGGCGAGGACGATGCCGGCAATGGAAACGGCAACGGTGAAGGCCATTCCGAAACAAACGGTGGATAAGGACCGGCCGTGTCGCTAAGACTTCGCCGCCGCAATTGGCGCATGAGTAATGGGGAAGTGGGGGGGAGACATGGCCTCAGAACGCACCGGCGTGTATCCGGGGACGTTCGATCCCATCACCAGCGGGCATATGGAAGTGGTGCGCCGCTCCTTGAAGCTGGTCGACAGGCTGGTGATCGGACCGGCGACCAACATCGGCAAGGGGCCGCTGTTCTCGCTCGAGGAGCGGATCGAGATCATCAAGGAGGATATCGCGGATTTCGCGCCGGTCGACCGGGAGCGCATCCGGATCGTGCCGTTCGACGGACTGCTGATCCATTTCGTGCGCGACGTCGGCGCCGCTCTGATCATCCGCGGGCTGCGCGCGGTCTCGGACTTCGAATACGAGATCCAGATGGCCAACATGAACGCCCGCATGGAGCCCAACATCGAGACCATCTTCCTGATGGCCTCCGACCGGCACCAGTTCATCTCCTCGTCCCTGGTGAAGGACATTGCCCGGCTGGGCGGCGATACTTCCCAGTTCGTGTCCAAGAAGGTGTTCGAGCGGCTGAAAGCCAAGTTCAATCGCGCCTGACGCTCCCGGCCGCCGCGTTGACCGTGGGGCCGCAGCATCATATACGGGCGCCGCGCGGGGTTTCGGCCTGCAGCGCTGCGCCGGAGCGAGCCCGTAGCTCAGCGGTAGAGCATCTGACTTTTAATCAGGTGGTCGTGGGTTCGACCCCCACCGGGCTCACCACCGCATGCAAGAAGGAGAGACGCGGCTCATGCCGTCGGTGAACGTCGTCAACGGCAAGCTGATCGTGGTCGAAACCCTCGACCCGTCGCAGCGCGTCCTGCGCTTCCTCGCCAAGCCCTTCCTGCAGATCTGGAACCATCAGGATCTGATCAAGGCCATCCTGCGCCGCGAGTTGCGCGCGCGCTTCCAGGGCTCGGCCGGGGGATGGGTCTGGGCGGTGTTCGCGCCGCTGGTGGCGATTGCCGTCTATACCATGGCCTTCACGACCAACCTCCAGATCTCGAGCGCCAGCGCCGGCGAGCGCGTGAACTATGCGCTGTTCATCTTCAGCGGCATCGTCATCTTCAATTTCTTCTCGGAGATGGCGTTCCGCTCGCCGATGCTGCTGCACGAATACGCGCACTACATCAAGCAGACGATCTTTCCCAGCGACATGCTGGCGGTGATCTCGACCCTGCGAGCGACGGCCTACATCGGAATTTCGATCGTCGTGCTGCTGTTCCTCGAGTTGATCGTGAGGGGCGGCCTGCCCTGGACGGTGGTGCTTCTCCCGCTGGTTTTCCTGCCGCTCATGGCGTTCCTGGTCGGCATGGCATGGTTCCTGTGCGCGGTGGGTGCATTCACGCGCGACGCGGGCTACCTGATGATCAACATCGTGCCGTTGTTCATGTTCATGACGCCGGTCTTCTATCAGCACGCTTCGCTGGCGCCGCCCTACAACATCCTGATCTACGCCAATGCGCTGACCGGCTATGTCGAGTGCATGCGCGATATCGTGCTGCAGGGACAGGTCCCCAATCCCCTGGTCTATGCCTGGATGCTGGCGACCTCGGTGTCGACCTTCTACTTCGGCTACTGGTTCTTCGACAGGTATCGGAATGTCATCGTCGACGTCATCTGAAGTCGTCGTACACGCCCGGCACCTCGGCAAGGCCTACCAACTCTATGCCCGGCGCAGCGACTGGCTGAAGCAGGTCATGTTCGGTTGGTGGAAGCAGTACTTCAAGCCGTTCTGGGTGCTGCGCGATATCGACCTCGACGTCTATCGCGGCGAGAGCATCGGCATCCTGGGACGCAACGGCTGCGGCAAGTCGACTCTCCTGCAGGTGATCTGCGGCATGACGCTGCCCAGCAACGGCGAACTCAGGGTCACCGGCCGCATCGCCCCGGTGCTGGCGCTCGGCGCCACCTTCGACGCCGAGCTGTCGGGCCGCGAAAACGTCATGATCGGCGGCGCGGTGTTCGGGCTGAAGCGCGCCGAGCTGCTGCGCAAGTTCAACTCGATCGCGGAGTTCGCCGGCATCGGCGACTACATGGAACAGCCGGTGAAGCATTATTCCCTGGGCATGCGCACGCGCCTGGCTTTCGCCATCTGCGCCCATGTCGAGGCCGAGATCCTGGTGGTCGATGAGGCGCTGGCGGTCGGTGACGCCGCTTTCCAGCGCAAGTGCATGGATTGGATCGACAGCTTTCGCCGCAACGGCACTCTCCTGTTCGTCTCGCACTCGACGGCCGAAGTGCGCCGGCTGTGCACCCGCGCCATCTGGATCGAGGACGGTCGGATCCGCGCGCAGGGCGAGCCCAGGGCGGTCATACGCTCCTATCATCGCGCGCTGGCGATGGAGAACGACGATATCCACCGCTTCTCAGCGGGCGAGTGATGAAACATGGCCGCCGGCACCCTGTTCTGGATCGGGCTCGGCTGGTGGGCGATCACCACGCTCGTCCAGTGGCTGAGCGCGGCGCTCGGCCGATGGCGACGAGCCGCGCCGCCGCCGCGGCACAAGGCGGCCGATTTCAGCATCGTGGCGCCCCTGGCCGGCGTCCATGACGCCTCGGAAGCCTATATCGCGAGGCTGGCGGAGCTCGCACGCGCCGGAGCCGAAGTCTTGATCTGCGTGGCCAGCGAGGGCGACGAAGCGGTGACGCGCGTGCGCGCGCAATGGCCCGACGCGCCGCTTCTGTTCGGCAACGACAGCACCTTCAATCCCAAGCTGAACAACGTGCGCAAGGGCCTCGAAGCGGCGAGCCGCCCCGTGGTGGCGCTATGCGACGCGGGCATCGCGCTCACCGCCGGCGAGCTTGTTGCGGCCGCGGCGCAATTGTCGGACGAGGTCGGGCTCGTGCTGGCGCTCAAGGCCGGCGAGCAGCCGGAGAATTTCGCCGCCGAGATGGAGTGCGCCTACCTCAACGGCCACCAGGCGCGCTTCCTGCTGGCGGCCGACCGGCTGGGCATGCCGGTCGCGTCGGGCGGCGTGACGATCCTCAGCCGCGATGTCCTGGAGCGCATCGGCGGGCATCAGGGTTTCCTCAACTATATCGCCGACGATTATTCCGTCGTCCGCACCGTGCGCGACGGCGTCGGACGGACGACGTGGCTCGCCAACATCATGCCGAGGTTGCCGCTCGGCCGCCGCCGCTGGTCCGACGTCTGGCGCCGCCAGGTCCGCTGGGGCTCGACGCGCCTCAACCTCAGCCTCGAGGTGAAGGCGCTGGTGCTGTTCGAGCCCGCGATCGGCTGGCTGGCCTCGGCGCTGGCCGGGAGCGTCGCGTTGATTTCCTATGGCGTCGGCGCCGGCACCTTGGCGCTCGCCCTCGCCGTCCACACAATTGCCTGGTTCGCCGCCGAAGCATGGTTCGTTGCGGGCTACCGGCTGCCGTTCGGGCCGCGCGCCTGGGCGGCGGCTCTGCTGCGCGAGGCGCTGGTGCCGGCTCTGGCCGCCCAGGCCTGGCACGGCCGCAACAGAATCGACTGGCGCGGCACCAACCTGGCCGCCGGCTGGCGTCCCGGGGATGGCGCCGCCGGAAAGAGCGTATGAGGATGACAAACGCCATGGAGGACATTGCCACCGTGATGCTGCCGGAGCGCGTCGACTCGGCCACCTCCGCGGCGGTCGAAGCGCTGATGTTCGCCGCGCTGCGCCCGGGCGCGCGCGTGATCGTGGACGGCAGCGCGGTCACCTACATGAGCGCGGCCGGCGTGCGCGTTCTGGCAACGACCATCCACCGGGCGGAGGAGCAGGAAACCCACATCGTTCTCTGCAGCTTCAGCGGTCCTGCGGCCGATTGTTTGCTGGTCAGCGGCTTCTCCCAGCTCTTCGATGTCGCCGATTCGGTCGATGAGGCCATGAAAAGGCTGCGTCCCAATCTCGTGGGTAACCCCGCGGACCGCTTGCACCCGCGCGGCGCAGCGGGTTAATTACTGGCCGGGCTGAGCAAGATCATGAAATGGATAGCAGCACGGCGCGTGACGCGGCGACCGTTCTGGACGGAGATCGGAATTTGACAATCTGGAGCTGGCTTCGCCCCGTCGTGCGACCGACGGCCATCGTTGTAGGCTTGGCTCTTGGTGTGGGCGGCTGTACGGCTCTGCCAGGCGACGGTCCGTGGATGGGCGGTGCCCAAAGCGGCAGCACGGAGGCGCTGCCATTCGACGTCATCGACCTCACGCCGACCACCGTCGTTGCCTATCGGCAGCCGGAAAGCCCCGATCGTCCAGTGTCTGGTGGCAGCAACCTGTCGGCGGCTGTGCATGTCACCATCGCGCCCGGTGATTTGCTGAAGGTGCGCATCTACGAACGCTACGGCGGCAACATCTTTCCGACCATCTCGGGGATGGCCGCCGATCTCGGCGTCCAGCGCGTGGCCGAGGACGGCACGATCAAGGTGCCCGTGGTGGGTGTCGTGCACGTGGCGGGCCTCGACCTGAACCAGGTTGAAGATCGCATCATCCAGCAACTTGGCAACAAGGTGCAGGAGCCCGAGGTCATCGTCGACTTCGATGCGCCCCGCAACCAGACGGTAACAGTGTCGGGCGACGTCAAGAAGCCCGGGCGCTGGTCGATTCTCGACGACATCCGCACCGTGGTCGATGCCATCAACGCGGCGGGCGGCCCCTCGGGCGGCGGCAGCGCGCTGTCCGTGCCGGCGAACCAGCTCGAAGTGGTGGTGCGACGACAGGGCCAGGTGATCCTGAGGGCACAATTGTCCGATCTGCTCGCCGGCGCCGATATCCCCGTCCAGAAGGGTGACGAGATCGTCGTTCGATCGAATCCCCGCGTCTATACCGTCCTCGGCGCCGTCCTGAAGTCGGGCAATGTCGAGATGACCAAGGCCAATCTCAGCCTGCTCGAAGCCTTGGGCAATGTCGGCGGGCTGCAGGACCAGCGCGCAAACAAAACAGGCGTTTATGTGTTCAGAATGGGGGATTTGCTGAATAATCCCACCGCCCGGGCGCGCGTTTTTCGGTTGGACCTCTATCAACCAGTATCTATCTTCATTGCGCAGCAGTTCGGGGTCCAGGCTCGCGACGTCGTGTATGTCACCAATGCACCGCTTTACGAGTACGACAAGATCCTGAGCTCGATTTACCGCACCTTCTCGATCATCGGCGTGGCCAGGGGCAATATCCTGACGACAACGACGTTCTGACGCGGACCCGAGCAAAGCGAAGGGATTTTTGGTAGAATTCGAGATGGCCAAAGCAAAGAAGTTCACATGGGGTGCGACAGGGGTGGCGGTCGTGGCCGTCATGGCCGCCCTTGCCTTGTGGATCGCACCCAGCCGGCAGACCAGCAGCGCCCAGGACACAGCGAAGCCCGCCGCACCGGCCCTGATCTCGCGCGGCTATACCGACGCTCCGGCGGGGACGGCGGTCGTTGCCGGCGACCCCTCGGGTGGCAGCAACCTGCTCGAATTGCGCATCAAGGACGGCCAGAAGGTCAAGCGCGACGAGATCATCGCCGTGTTGTCCAACTATCCCAAGGCGGATGTGGCGCTGCGCATGGCCGAGGCCAACCTCAGCAAGCTGAAGCAGACCCACGACACGGTGTTGATGGGGACCCGTGTCACCGATATCGCCCTGCTGGAAGCCACGCTGAAGTCGTCGATCGAGTTCGACAAGCTGTCGACGCTCCAGCGCTCGCGATCCGGCAAGCCGCCCGATCAGAAAGAGCTCGAGGCGAGCCTCGCCGAGCAGAGCCTCGCGCGCGAGCGGGTCAGGCTGGAGCTCGCGAAAACGACGCTCAAGAACGATCTGGCTCAGTATGAGATCGACCTCGCCAACTCGGAGGCCTCGGTCGACAGCGCCCGCCGCAGCCGCGAGGAATCGCTGGTGCGCTCGCCGCTCGACGGCGTCGTCGTGCAGATCTTCTCGCGCCAGGGCGAGCGCATCTCGCCGGCCGGCATCGCCAAGATCGTCGACATGAGCCAGCTGCGCGTTCTGGCCGACGTCGATGAACTGCACGTCGCCCGGCTCAAGCCCGGCGGCAAGGTCGAAGTCACGTTCCGCGGCAGCCCGACCGTCTACAAGGGCACGATCTCGCGCGTGGCGCCCACGGTGAAGCGCATGCAGCGCGTCGAGCCCGACGGCGCTTCGTCGACGGATGCCCGCGTCGTGCAGGTCGAGATCGAGTTCGACGATCCTTCCAGCATGCCGCCGGTGCTGGGACGCGAGACACGCGTCACTTTCCTCTAATGGCTCTGATCCTGCCTGACGTACCGGCGCTGCGGCTTCGGCTGATGCGCCTGTTGGCGCGGGTGGCGCAACTTCGCCACTGGCGGCCGGATTTCTCGCTGGCCCGGGTGCGCGCATCGGCGCGCACCGCGACCGTCATGCCGCTCGGCGTCCAGCAGCTCAAGCGCCAGCGTACCAGCACTCTGCTTTCCCTGGCCGGCGTCACGGCGAGCCTGCTGGTGATCTTCGCCCAGCTCGGCATCGAGCGCGCCGTCTACGATTCGTCGGTGCGGCTGCATCGCATGGTGACCGGCGACCTCGTGGTCGTGCCCTACGGCTTCAAGTCGATGCAGCTTCATGCCGAGGTTCCGGTCGCGGTGACCGACATCGTCACGACCAATCCCGCGGTCGCCAGCACGTCGCCGTTCTGGTTCGGCGTCATGTCGATCAGCTGGGCCGGCATACCGACGGCGCGCCGGCTGGCCTGGTACGCCATCGACGTGGAACGGCCGGCGATCGACGTCCCCGGGCTGAAAGACAACCTCTACAAGCTTCGCGAAACCCGACGGATGCTGTTCGACCGCGATTCGCGGCCCTATTTCGGCGATCTGGCGGAGCAGGCGGAGCGCGGCGTGGAAGTGCCGGTCCTCGGGCCGCCCGACAATCGTGGCCTGTTGCACCAGCTGTCGGTGGTCGGCACCTTTGCCGTCGGGCCCAACGTGCTGAACGACGGCGCCGTCCTGATGTCGGAGGCGACCATGGCCGAGGTGTTCGGCGCCTGGTGGTCGGATCGTCCCGCCTTCATCTCCGTCAAGCTCAACCCGGATGCCGATGCCGCGGCGGTACGCAAGCAGCTCAACGAGGCTCTCATCGGCCGCGGCGAGGCGATCACCATCCATGAGTTCGAGCTGCGCGAGCGGGCCTACTGGTCGCGCGAGACGCCGGTCGGCTACATCACCGACCTGGGTTTCGTGATGGGCGTGATGATCGGCATGGTGTTCATCTACTACGCGCAGTACCAGATCATCCGCTTCTACCTGCCGGAATACGCCATCCTGAAGAGCCTGGGCTACAACTGGTGGTTCTTCTTCTTCATGATCGGCCAGATCGGCGCGGCCATCATCACGCCGGCCTTCGTGCTGTCCTTCACGCTCGGACGCCTGGTCTACGGCGTCACGGAAGCGGCCATGCATCTCGGCATGTCGATGGGTCTGCGCGAGATGGTGGTGGCGCTGGTCGCCTGCGTGATCATGACCGTGGTGTCGAGCCTGTTCGCCATCCGGCGACTGTGGAAGGTCGATCCCATCATGCTGTTCGAATAGCCATGTCCGACGTCCACAATTTCGGCCCGCCGATCGTCGAGGCGATCGACGTCCATCATCATTACGGCGAGGGGCCGCAGCGCGCCGACGTGCTGTTCGACATCAACATGCAGGTCCGCGAGGGCGAGCTGGTGATCGTCACCGGGCCGTCGGGCTCGGGCAAGACCACGCTGCTCACCATCCTCGGCACCATGCGCCGCCCGTCGGAAGGCAAGCTCCGCCTGCTCGGCACCGACATCGTCAACCTGAGCGGCACGACGCTCGACGTCCTGCGCAACCGCGTGCGCTTCCTGTTCCAGAAGCGCAACCTTCTGTCGTCGCTGACGGCGCTGCAGAACGTCATGGCGGGCGTCTCGACGACGCCGCTGTCGGACCCGGCGTGGGACGAGCCGCGCGCACGCCATCTGCTGGGGCTGCTCGGCCTCGGCGACAAGGCCGATGCGTGGCCGGACGAGCTGTCGGGCGGCCAGCAGCAGCGCGTCGCCATCGCCCGCGTCATGATCGGGCTGCCCGACCTCATCATCGCCGACGAGCCGACCTCGGCGCTCGACCGCGTCGCCGGCCGGCTGGTGGTCGATCAGCTGAAGGATCTTGCCATGCGCGCCAAGTGCGCGGTCGTGTTGTCGACGCACGACGAGCGCATCTTCGACGTGGCGTCGCGCCGTCTCCATATCGAGGACGGCCGCTGCTTCGAAGTGCCGATCCACTACCACTGACGGCGAGGCAGCCATGCTGCTCTTCGCCGTCGATCTCATCGTCTTTCTCAGCCTGGCCGCGCAGTTCGCCATCGCCGGCTACTTCCTCTACCTGGTCTACTGGCTGATCGAGCTGCCGGCGGCCGACGCCGCCCCACCGGCGCTGCCGGCCGAGCTGCCGCACGTGCTGGTGCAGATCCCGGTCTACAACGAGCCGCTGGTCGTCGAGCGGGCGCTGGTCGCGGCCGCGGCGCTCGACTGGCCGCGCGACCGTTTGACCATCCAGTTGCTCGACGACAGCACCGACATCACGCCGGACATCGCCGGCCACGCCGTGGCGCGGCTCAGGAAGGACGGCGTCGACGCGGCGCATCTGCGGCGGACCGACCGCAGCGGCTTCAAGGCGGGCGCGCTGGCGGCGGGCCTTGCGCTCTCGGATGCGCCCTATGTCGCGGTGTTCGACGCCGACTTCGTGCCGCCCTCCGACTGGCTGCAGGGCGCGATGGCGGCGATCCTGGCCGACCCGAAGGCGGCCTTCGTGCAGACCCGCATCGAATGGGGCAACGGCGAGCGCAACTGGCTGACCCGCGCCCAGCGCCTGATGCAGGATGCCCATTTCGCCGTCGAGCAGGATGTTCGTGCCCGGCGCGGCGTGCCGTTCCAGTTCAACGGCACCGGCGGCATCTGGCGCCGCGCCGCGGTCGAGGAGGCGGGCGGCTGGTCGCACGACACGCTGTCGGAGGATCTCGACCTGGTGCTGCGCACGCACCTCAAGGGCTGGCGCGGCGTGTTCCTGATGGAGCCGCACGTGACCGGCGAGCTGCCCAGCAAGCTCGACGATTTCAGCGCCCAGCAGAGCCGCTGGTCGAAGGGCTTCATGCAGGTGGCGCGCAAGCTGCTTGGACCGATCTGGAAATCCGACTGGTCGGACGAAGCCAAGTTCACGACCACCGTGGCGCTGGGCCAGCAGCTGATCTTTCCGGTGCTGATCGTGGGCGTCGTCGCCCTGATCCTGTCGGTGATCGGCCATGGCTATCTGACCGGCTTCTTCCGTTTCCTCCTGTGGCTGTGGCTCTGCGCCATGCTGACCGTGCTGGTCGGCATGACCTGGGGCGCCTATCGCCGGCTGCAGCGCGGCGACCTCGTGCGCTACCTGGTGACGGCGGCGAGCGTGCCGGCGCTGATCGTCTATCTCGCGGCCGCCAACGCGGGCGCCATCGTCGGTGCGGGCTTTGGCCGCAAGACCGGCTTCAACCGCACGCCCAAGACCGGTACCTGACCCGCCGATGGCCGTGCTCGCCAACCTGGCCCTGCTGTTCGCCGCGATCTTCGCGGTCTGCTGCGCGCTGCTCGCCGCCTTCATCGGCAGCCTGCTCTACATGGTCGTGCTGCATCACCGCCTGAAGGCGCAGGGCCTCAGCCGCGAACGCGCGCTGCTGGCCACGCCGCTGCCGGCCGACGCCGAGCTGCCGCATGTCGTGGTGCAGATTCCGTCCTTCAACGAAGGCTCCGTGTTGCGCCGCGGCGTCGAGGCGGCGGCCCGGCTCGACTGGCCGCGCGACAAGCTGCACATCCAGGTGCTCGACGACAGCACCGACGAGACCGCCGAGCTCGCGCGCACGGTCGTGGCCGAATTGCGGGCGCAGGGCCTCGATGTCGTGGCCCTGCAGCGCACCGATCGCAGCGGCTACAAGGGCGGTGCGCTGCACGAGGCGATGCAGAAGACGCCGCACGACTACTTCGCCATCTTCGACGTCGACTACGTGCCGCCGGCCGACTTCCTGCGCACCTGCATGCGGCCGTTCTTCGCCAACCCCAACTGGGCTTTCGTGCAGGCCCGCTTCGACTTCCTCAATCCGCACGAGAACGCGCTCACCGAGATGCAGATGGTGACGCTCGACGCCCATCTCGGCATCGAGCAGGCGACGCGCTGCTGGGCCGGCCATCCGCTGCCCTTCAACGGCACCTGCGGCATCTGGCAGCGCGCCGCGATCGAGGCCGGCGGCGGCTGGAAGGGCGATACCGTCACCGAGGATCTCGACCTCACCTACCGCGGCTGGGTCAAGGGCTGGCGCGCCCTGTTCCTGACCAGCGTGGCGGTGCCCGGCGAGCTGCCGGCCGACACCGCGACCTGGCTGCGCCAGCAGCAGCGCTGGCAGGACGGTTTCCGCCACGTCTCGCTGCGCATGGTCCCGGCGATCCTGAGGAGCCGCGACATCACGCCGTCGGCGAAGGCGGCGGCCCTGCTGCATCTCTGCATGTCGCTGAACCAGCCGGTGCTGCTGGTCGGCGTCGTCTCGCGGCCTGCTGGCGGCGCTCCTGGCGCCTTCTCTGGTGCCGCTGCTCCTGACGCTCTTCCTGGCGACCCTGGCCTGGGTGCTGGTCTGCGCCACGACCTTCCTGCGCGCCGGCCACAATTTCATCCGCGGCGGGGAAATGTCGCCGCTGCGTTTTGCCGTGGTGCTGCTGCGCTTCGTCGGCGGCCAGGTCGCCATGCTGGTGCGTTCCCTCGGCGTCCATGCCCGCAAGGCGATGGACCGGCCCAAGCCCGTCGTCTTCGACCGCACGCCCAAGCGGGGGGCTTGAACGCTCATCGTCATCCGCTTTCATGCTCCTCTCCCCCTTGGGGGAGAGGCTGGGTGAGGGGGTGATGCAGGAGACGATCTCCGAGTTGAACCCCCTCACCTAACCTCTCCCCCAAGGGGGAGAGGAACATGATCGTGATCGCCGAGCCGGCCTCAGCCCAGCACGCTCTCCCGCAGCAGCGGATGGTGCGCGCAACGCAAGCCGCCGCCGGTCGAGATCGGCCCGTCGAACGGCAGGGGAATGACGTCGATCTTGCGCTTGCGCAGCTCCTCGATCACCCGCGCGTTGTCGGCGTCGATGATGACGCGGCCCTCCTCGAGGACGAGCGCCATTGGTGGCCAGCCGGTTGGCCTCGTCCATCGAGACCTCGATCTTGTCCCAGTCGCGCAGCGACATCGGCAGGCCGTCGATCAGCTTGGGCGGGCAATAGACCAGCAGGCCGGGCTTGATCAGGGCCAGGGCGCAGTCGAGGTGCAGCACGTTCGATTTCATGGCCACCGGAATCACCCGGTACGCCTCGCCCAGCAGCGCCTCCAGCCAGTCGGCGCCGGCGAGGTCGGAGGCGCAGCCCGAGATGCCGACATAGATTTCGTGGCCGTTCAGCAGCGTGTCGCCGCCCTCGAGGAACGGCCCGTCGACGCAGCCCGGCGAGCCCAGCGGCACGCTCGACCAGCGCGCGCCGCGCTGCCGCACGACCTGCTGGATGATTGGCCGCAGCCCGTAGCGCTCGCGCTGCCGGCACAGCAGGCGGAGCGAGGCTTCGATCACGTGATTGCCGATCACGATCATGCCGTCGCGGGGGAAGAGCTGGGCGCCTTCGCCGTTGGGCGCCAGGAACGTCCGCTCCGCGCCTTCGAGGCGCTGCGGGCGGTGGACAATGACGCCCTCGCGCGCCACCAGCTCGGCCAGCGCATCGACCTGATGCTCGATGCGCCGGGCCCATTCGGCATCGACGTCGATCAGGCGCCGGCCCTTGTTGGCGCGGCTCAGCCTCTCGCCCTCCGGCAGCAGCCAGCGCTGCGAGTCCTCGTGGAACACCACGAAGTCTTCGGCCGGCGAGATCCCGATCACGACCTCGCTGCAGCTTGCCCCACTCGTGATGGGCGCCAAAGCGCACGACCTAGACCCTGGCGTAGATGTCTTCGTAGCGCGCGATGTCGTCCTCCTCGAGGTAGTCGCCGGTCTGGACCTCGACGACCTCGAGCAGCTCAGGCCCCGCATTGGCCAGGCGGTGGATGCCGCCGATCGGGATGTAGGTCGATTCGTTCTCGTGCAGGGTCATGATCTTGCCGTCGAGCGTCACCTCGGCCGTGCCCTTGACCACGACCCAGTGCTCGGCGCGCCTGTTGTGGCTCTGCAGGCTGAGCTTGGCGCCGGGATTGACGGTCAGCCGCTTGGCGCGGAAGCGCTCGCCGCGGTCGATGTCCTGGTAGCTGCCCCACGGCCGGTGCATCACGGCATGCTCGGTCGCGGCCCGGTGCTTGCCGTCCGACATGCGCTGCACGACGTCCTTCAGCCGCGGAAGGTTGTCGCGATGGCCGACCAGAACGGCGTCGTTCATCGCCACCACGACCACTTCCTCGACGCCGATCACCGCGGTCAGAGGGCCGTCGGAGCGGACATAGGAGTTGCGCACATGGTCGATCTCGACCGGGCCCTCGGTGACGTTGCCCGCGCTGTCGGCCTCGCCGATATCGAGCAGCGCATCCCAGGTGCCAAGGTCGGACCAGCGGAACTTGGCCGGCACCACCCAGCATTTGTCGGTGCGCTCCATGACGGCGTAGTCGATCGACTTGGCCGGCGCCTTGGCGAAGGAATCGGCATCGAGGAACACCGTCGTGCCGGTCTTCCTGGCCTTGGCCACGGCTTCCTCGGCGGCGGCGGCCATGGCGGGCTCGAAGCGAGCCATCTCGGCAAGCAGCAGGTCGGGCGGGAACAGGAAGTTGCCGCTGTTCCACAGAAGACCCTCGGCGATGTAGCGCAGCGCCGTCTGGGCGTTGGGCTTCTCGACGAAAGCCGCGACCTTCAGCACCGGTCCGATATGCTCGCTGCCCGGCCGGATGTAGCCGTAGTCGGTCTTGGGTTCGGTCGGCGGGATGCCGAAGGTGACGATGCCGCCCTGCTCGACGGCCAGAAGCCCCTCGCGGCAGGCGGCGCGGAATTCCTCGTCACCGATCACCAGGTGGTCCGAGGCCAGCGCCAGCACGGCCTTGGCGCCTTGGCTGCGGGCGTAGGCCGCGGCGGCGGCCATCGCCGGGCCTGAATCGCGGCGCGACGGCTCGACCAGGATGTCGATCTCCATGCCGATGTCCTTGGCCTGCTGCGCGGCCATGAAGCGGTAGGCGTCGTTGGTGGCGATCACCGGCCGGCCGAACAGGCCGCGGTCTGCCACCCGCTGCAGGGTCTGCTGGAAAGTGGATTGCGTGCCCAGCAGCGGTACGAACTGCTTGGGCATGCTTTCACGCGACAAGGGCCACAGGCGCTTGCCGGAGCCTCCAACCAAAATGACGGGCGTGATCAGCGACATTCGACGGCTTTCGTGGCTAAAGAGGCACAGCGGGCGGCGGCATCCGCGGGACGCGTCGCGATATAGCCGAAGGCGGGGACCGGGCCAATGGCGCCGGCTGCATAGGGCCCGCGAATAGGTGCGCCGCGCCGGCCGGGATCGACGCCGGAGCCCATGACCGCCAACGACTTTCGCTCATCGCCCTGCTTCGCTTGGCTGCCGCCCGAGATTTTCCTCGCGCCGCCGCCGCGCCTCGACCTCGACCGCCTCGGCCAGGGCCGGAATGTGCGAGGCGATTTCGTAGAAATCGCTGGCATAGAGGACGAGCAGGGTGGTGGGCTTGGTCGTCGCCACCGAGGCGCTGCGCGGCTGGCGTTCGAGCAGGGCCATCTCGCCGAAGAATGCGCCGTCGGCCAGCCGCACCGATCCGCCGTTGGGCAGGCGGACTTCGACTTCGCCGCTGGCGATGAAGAACATCGAATCGCCGACGTCGCCGCGTCTCATCACGGTGATGCGGGGAGGGTAGTAACGCGTCCTGAGCTTGCCCACGATCTCCGACAGGGTGACAACACCCAGCGAGGCGAAGATCGGCACCCGTGCCACCTGATCCCAGACGCGAAGGTACTCGCGCCGCCGCTCCTCCTGGGCAAAGCCGGTGGCGAGCACGCCGGTCATCAGCGCCAGCACGATGATGCCGGAGATCATCAGCGTCGCGCCGATCATCTTGCCGCCGACCGTGAGCGGCACGACGTCGCCGTAGCCCGTGGTGGTGAGCGTGACCACCGCCCACCACATCGCCCCCGGCAGGCTGCCGAACTGGTCGGGCTGGCGCACGCGCTCGAGCAGGTGAGCCGCGGTGGCGGCCAGCATCAGCACGATGCCGAACAGGATCAGCACGCTGGCAATCGGCGCGCGTTCGTTGGACACCACTCGGGAGAGCGTGCCGAAGGCGGGCGCATGCAGCCCGAGCTTGAGGATCCAGAGGATGCAAAAGACCGATGCGGTGTCGGAGCCGGTGATGCCGTAGCCGCCGGCCAGCATGACCGCCGGCAGGACGGCGAGCAGCCCGATCAGGCCGGGCAAGGACATCGCCCAGCGGACGCGGGCCAGGGTCGGCGACTTCTGGTCGAAACGCGTGAACTCCGGCGCCACCCAGAGTCGCAGGAGGTATTCGAGAAAGAACACGACGGTGACCGCCCAGATCACGACGCGCAGCCAGTGCTTTATGTCCCGCGGCAGCTCGTCGATCGACAGCAGGATCACGGCCAGCAGGCCGATGCCGAGGACGGTCAGGTGCAGGGCGCGCCAGCGCCGGGCGGCGGGGCCGGGATCGGTATAGCGCAGCTGCCCGTAAATCCGCGCGCGCAATGTCGGGGCCATGTCCGTCACCCGACGACCATAGGCGGCATGGCCTGCGAATTGCAACGCAGGGGAGGCCGGTCTACGGTCGCGCCCGTTTCGCGGGACAGGGGTTTTTTAGCCAAGTGGTCAGGGATTTGCGCATTGCCGTCGACATCGGCGGCACGTTCACGGACGTGGTGCTGGAAGAGGAGGGGCGACGGCTGACGCGCAAGCTGCTGACGACGCCGCAGCGGCCGGAGGAGGCGGTTCTCGACGGCGTACGGCTGATCCTGGCCGATGCCGGACGGGCTTTTGGCGATGTCGCGGTGTTTGTGCACGGCACGACACTGGCCACGAATGCGGTGATCGAGCGGCGCGGCGCGCGCACGGCGCTGCTCGCCACCGAGGGGTTTCGCGACATCCTCGATATCGCCAACGAAAGCCGCTACGACCAGTACGACCTCACGATCGAGAAGCCCAAGCCGCTGGTGCCGCGCGCCCTGCGCTTCACCGTGCCGGAGCGCATGGACGTGCACGGCAAGGTGCGGCTGGCGCTCGACGAAGGCGCCGTGCGCACGCTCGCCGGTGAACTCAAGGCCGCCGGCATCGAAAGCCTGGCCGTTGCCTTCATGCATTCCTATGTCAACCCGGCGCACGAGCGGCGCACGCGCGAGATCCTGAAGGCCGAGCTGCCCGATCTCTGGCTGACCCTGTCGAGCGAGGTCTGTCCCGAGGTGCGCGAGTACGAACGCACCTCGACCGCGGTGGCCAACGCCTATGTCCAGCCGTTGATGGACTCCTACCTCGAGCGCATGCAGATGGCGCTCCTTGCCGAGAAATTCGCCGGCACGATCTATCTCGTGACTTCCGGCGGCGGCCTCACCGCCATCGAGACGGCGCGCCGCTTCCCGGTGCGACTCGTCGAATCGGGCCCGGCCGGCGGCGCGATTTTTGCTGCACAGGTCGCGGCCCGCGCCGGCGAAGCGCGGGCGCTCAGCTACGACATGGGTGGCACCACGGCCAAGATCTGCCTGATCGACGATTTCAAGCCACATACCGCGCGGCTATTCGAGGTCGATCGTGCGGCGCGCTTCCTCAAGGGCTCCGGCCTGCCGGTACGCGTGCCGGTGATCGAAATGGTCGAGATCGGGGCGGGCGGCGGCTCGATCGCCAGGCTCGATGCCCTAAAGCGGGTCACCGTAGGTCCCGAAAGCGCGGGCGCCGAGCCCGGTCCGGCCTGCTACGGCCGTGGCGGCAAGCATCCGGCGGTGACGGATGCCAACGTCGTGCTGGGCACCATCGACCCCGACGATTTCGCCGGCGGCACCATCGCCCTCGACCTCGGCGCGGCCAAGGGCGCGCTGGAGCGCGACGTGGCCGAAGGCCTAGGCCTCTCGACCGACATGGCGGCTTATGCCGTCTACGAAATGGTGTCGGAGAACATGGCGAGCGCTGCCCGGGTGCACGCCGCGGAGCGTGGCGCTGCGGTCAACCAGTACAATCTCATCGCCTTCGGCGGCGGGGCGCCGCTGCATGCCGCGCGCGTGGCCGAGAAGATCGGCGTCCGTCGCGTGATCGTGCCGCCCAATGCCGGCGTCGGCTCCGCGGTCGGCTTCCTGGCCGCGCCCGTCTCCTACGAGCTGGTGCGCAGCCGCTACATGCGCCTCGATGCCTTCGACGCTGCGGCAGCCAGCGAGCTCCTGAAGGAGATGAGCGCCGAAGCCACTGCATTGGTCGTGCCGGGCGCGCGCGGCATGGCGACCTTCGAGCGCCGCCTGGCCTTCATGCGTTACGTCGGTCAGGGCCATGAGATCACCGTCGAGCTGCCGCGGCGGCCGCTCGTGGCATCGGATGCCGATGCGCTGCGGGCGGCCTACGAGCGCGACTATGCCGCCTTGTTCGAGCGTCACATCCCCAATGCCGCGATCGAGATCCTGAGCTGGTCGGTCCAGGCCTCGACCGAGGCCAAGCTGCCGGCGCCGCAAGGCCCGGCGCCGGCTGCGCCACAGCCCAAGCCGGTCGGCAAGCGGTCGGTCTTCGACGGCCGGAGCGGCCGCGCTACCGACGTGCCGGTCTACCGCCGCGAATCCCTGCCGCCGGGCAGCGTATTCAGCGGGCCGGCCATCGTCGCCGAGGACGAGACCTCGACCTACATTTCAGCCAGTTTTGCCGCGCACATCGATGCCTCCGGCTGTATCGTCATGGATCGCAAGGACGCGTGAGGAACATCCGATGAGCCAGTCCAACAGCGTCGGCCTGATCGACCTGCAGATCATGTGGAACCGCCTGATCGCCGTGGTCGAGGAACAGGCGCAGACCCTGATGCGCACCGCCTTCAGCCCGATCGTGCGCGAATGTGGCGATCTTTCCGCCGGCGTGTTCGACCTCGAAGGCCGCATGCTGGCCCAGGCCGTCACCGGCACGCCGGGCCACGTGAACTCGATGGCCGAATTGGTGAAGCATTTCCTGCGCTATTTCCCGGTCGCCACCATGAAGCCGGGTGACGCCTACATCACCAACGATCCGTGGATGGGCACCGGCCATCTCAACGACTTCGTCATCACCACGCCGTGTTTCCGCAGTGGCAAGCTGGTGGCGCTGTTCTCCTGCACCAGCCATCTCATGGATATCGGCGGCATCGGCTTCGGGCCGGACGCCACCGACGTGTTCATGGAGGGGCTCTACATCCCCATGCTGAAGCTGTTCGACCAGGGCAAGGTCAACGACACCCTGATGTCGATGATCCGAACCAACACGCGACTGCCGGTCGATACCGAGGGCGACGTCTACTCGCTGGCCGCCTGCAACGACGTGGGCGCCCGCCGCCTGGTCGAGATGATGGACGAGTTCGGCATCGATACGCTGGACGACCTCGGCGATCACATCATCGCCCGCTCGCGCGAGGCCGTGCTGGCCGAGATCGCCAAGCTGCCCAAGGGCACCTGGCACAATGCCATGACGGTCGACGGCTACGACGAGCCGGTGACGCTCAAGGCCACGCTGACCATTTCTGATACCGGCATCCATGTCGACTACAGCGGCACGTCGCCGGCCTCGAGGCGCGGCATCAACGTGCCGCACGCCTACACCACGGCCTATACCGTGTTCGGCCTGGGCTGCGTGGTGGCGACGCACATTCCCAACAATGCGGGCTCGCTCGGAGCCGCTCACCGTGTCGGCGCCGGCCGAGACGATCCTCAATGCGCCCAAGCCCAGCGCCGTCGCCTCGCGCCACGTCATCGGCCAGATGCTGCCCGACGTCACCTTCGGCTGCCTGCGCCAGGTCGTGCCGGAGCGTGTGCCGGCCGAGGGCACGTCGTGCCTGTGGAACATCAATGTGCGCGGCCGCGTCTCGGGCGGCGAGGGCGGCAACTACGGCTTCGGGATGGCCATCACCTCCAACGGCGGCACCGGCGCGCGCGCCGACAAGGACGGCCTGTCGGCCACCGCCTATCCCAGCGGCGTGCGCGGCACACCGGTCGAGATCGCCGAGACCCAGACGCCGCTCATCTTCTGGCGCAAGGAGTTCCGCCCTGATTCGGGCGGCGCCGGGCGCACGCGCGGCGGCCTGGGCCAGATCATGGAGATCGAAAGCGGCATCGACGAGCCGTTCGATCTGTTGGCCGCCTTCGACCGCATCGACTATCCGGCGCGCGGCCGCGACGGCGGCGGTGATGGACAAGCGGGCGTCGTGGCGCTGAAGTCGGGGCAGACGCTAAAAGGCAAGGGCTTCCAGCTCATCCCGCCGGGCGATCGTCTGATGATCATGACGCCGGGCGGCGCCGGCATCGGCGCGCCAGGGGAGCGCGATCGCCTGCAGGTCGCTAACGATCTGGCCGACGGGCTGATTTCCGAGGACACCGCAGAGAAGCTTTACGCCTACAAGCCGCCGCAGGCGGCCGAGTGAACGGGGAACGGGGAATCACGAGCGAATGGGGTTTGCGATGAAGTTGGGACGCAGAACCGCCCTCAGGGCGGGCATGGGAATGAGTGCGGCGGCCGTGATCGGCGCGCCGGCGATCGTGCAGGCGCAGGCGGCGGTGAAGCTGCCGCTGGCCACGGTGTGGCCGGACGGGAACTTCCACACGGTGAACGCCAAGCGCTACGCCGACGAAGTCAAGGCGGCGACTTCGGGTACGGTCGAGATCGACGTGAAATCGGGCGGCCAGCTCGGCTTCAAGGGCCCCGAGCAGTTGCGCGCTGTACGCGACGGCCTGGTGCCGATGGCCGACATCCTCAACATCCAGCAGGTCGGCGATGAGCCGATCATGGGCGTCGAGGGCATTCCCTTCATCTCCAACAACATCGAAGAGCTCAAGGTGCTGCACAAATACCTGCGGCCCGAGTACGAAAAGGTGGCGCTCAAGAACAACCAGGCCATCCTCTACATGGTGCCGTGGCCGACCCAGTATCTGCACCTCAAGGTGAAAGCCGAGTTGCTCGACGCGCTGAAGGCCATCAAGATCCGCGTGCCCGACAAGAACGCCCAGGAGATGTGCAGCGCCATCGGCATGGCGCCGGCTCTGATCCCGTGGGGCGAAACCATCGCGGCATTGTCGTCAGGCGCCGTGTCGGGCGTGTCGACCTCTTCGGTGTCGGGTGTCGACGGCAAGTTCTGGGAGTTCCTCAAGTTCTTCCACCAGACCAACCATGCCTGGTCGTCGCAGATCGTCACCATCAACAACGACACCTGGAAGAAGATCTCGCCGGCCAACCAGAAGGTCATGACCGACCTCGCCAAGAAGCTTGAACCCGAGTTCTGGGCATCCTCACTGAAGGCCGACGAAGACAGCAACAAGAGACTGACCGACGGCGGCATGCAGATCGTGATTCCGTCGCCGCAGATGATGGCCGACCTGCGCAAGAAGACCGAGCCGATGATCGCGGAGTTCATCAAGCGCGTGCCGGCAGCCGAGAAGCCAATCAAGGCCTACCTCGTCGAAATGAAGCGGGCCTGAGGCCGGAACGACAGGGGGCTTCCATGACGCTACGACGCAGGCAAGCGCTCAAGGCGGGGATGGGCGTGCTCGCCGCGGCAGGCAGCCTCGGCGCGCCCGCGATCGGCTACGCGCAGGCGGCGATGAAGTTGCCGCTGGCCACCGTGTGGCCCGACGGAAACTTCCACACCATCAATTGCCGCCGTTTCGCCGAGGAAGTGAAGAAAGCGACCGATGGGGCGATCGACATCGATGTGAAGTCGGGCGGCCAGTTGGGCTTCAAGGGTCCGGAATGCCTGCGCGCCGTGCGCGACGGCCTGGTGCCGATCGCCGATTACCTCAACGTCCAGCAGGTCGGCGACGAGCCGTTCCTCGGCATCGACGGCATTCCCTTCCTCGCCGGGTCGCCCGCCGAGCTGAAAGTACTGCAGAAGCACATCCGTCCCGAGTACGAAAAGATCGCCGCGCGCAACAACCAGACGATCCTCTACGTCGTGCCGTGGCCGAACCAGTATCTGCATCTCAAGATCAAGGCCGAGAACGTCGACGCCCTGAAGGGCATCAAGATCCGCGTCGCCGACAAGAACTCGCAGGAAATGTGGGGCACGGTCGGCATGTCGGCGGTGCTGATTCCGTGGGGCGAGACCATTGCCGCCCTGTCGTCGGGCGCCGTGTCGGGCGTGTCGACCTCGGCGGTGTCTGGCGTCGACGGCAAGTTCTGGGAGTTCCTGAAATTCTTCCACGCGACCAACCATCAATGGTCGTCGGAGATCGTGGCGATCAACAACGACGCCTGGAAGAAGATCAAACCCGAGCATCAGAAGGTGATCGTCGAGCTCACCAGGAAGCTCGAGCCCGAATTCTGGGACTCGGCCTTTCAGGCGGACAAGGACTCCTCCAAGAAGATGATCGACAGCGGCATGACGCGGGTCGCCATCTCGGAGGCCATGACCGCCGAGCTGCGCAAGCGCACCGCCCATCTGCTGGCGGACTTCATGAAGCGGGTTCCGTCCTCCGAGGCGCCGATCAAGGCCTATCTCGCCGAAATGAAGCGGGCATGACCCACGGTCAAGGGAGCCCCAACGCCGGGGCGCCGCCGCTGCTGCGTCCTTTGCTCGATGGCATCGACAGGCTGAGCCGGCTCGACGGCTGGCTCGGCGCGGGGTGCCTGGTGACGCTGACCGGGCTCATGCTGGCCGAAGTGCTCGTGCGCGCTTTGTCGAACATCTTTCCCTGGGTGCCCGCCGATATCCCCGTGGCCTGGGAGTACAGCTCTTACCTGATGGCGGCGACCTTCACCTTCGGTGCCGCCATGACGCTCCGCGCGGGCGGGCATATCCGGGTCACGCTGGTCCTGGCGCGCGTGTCGCCGGCGACGCGCCGCAAGATGGAGACCGTGCTGGCGGTGCTGGGCGTGGGCTTCTGCGGCTATCTCGCCTGGGCCATGGCCTATTTCACCTGGCGCAGCTTCGACAGCGGCCAGACTTCGGTGTCGAGCGGCACGTTGATGTGGATACCGCAGGCCTTCGTCAGCTTCGGCATCGTCCTGCTCACCATCCAGTTCGTTGCCCGCTTCTTTCAGGCGGCGCTGGGCCTGCCGCTCGAGGATCTCAGCATGCGTGCCGGTGCCGTCGCCGAATGACGCTGGACGTGAGGCCTAGCCGGCCATGCTGATCATCGTCGCCACCATGTTTGTGGTGCTGTTCGCCTTCCTGGCGGGCGGCCTGTGGATCGGCTGGACCCTCGCCGTCACCGGCACTTTGCTGCTGGCGCTCTTTCGCGACATCCCGCTCGACAAGCTCCTGGCGCAATACGCCTGGAACATCCTCACCACCCAGGAACTGCTGGCGCTGCCGCTGTTCATCCTGATGGGCGAGATCCTGTTCCGCACCCGGCTGTCGCAGTCGCTGTTCCGCGGCCTCTCGCCCTGGGCGGCGCTGCTGCCGGGCCGGCTGCTGCACGTCAACGTGATCGGCTGCACGATCTTCGCCGCCATCTCCGGCTCGTCGGCCGCCACGACCCAGGTCGTCGGCCGCATCTCGCTCGCCGAGTTGCTGAAGCGCGGCTATTCAAAGGACGTCGCCGTGGGCTCGCTTGCCGGCGCGGGCACGCTGGGCTTCCTGATCCCGCCCTCCAACATCATGATCATCTACGGCGTGCTGGGCGACGTCTCGATCGCCAAGCTGTTCACCGCGGGCTTCATCCCGGGCTTCCTGCTGGCCGGCTGCTTCATGGCCTGGATCATGATCCACACCGCGCTCAAGCCATCGCTGGTGCCGGAAGCCGAACGCAAGGTGCGAATCGCGACGGCGGCCGAGTACCTCGCCTCGATCAAGGAACTGGGACCGGCGGTGTTCCTGATCCTGTGCGTGCTGGGCTCGATGTATGGCGGCCTCGCCACGCCCTCCGAAGCGGCGGGCGTCGGCGTGGCCGGCGCCCTTGTCGTCGCCCGCCTGCAGGGAGAGCTCAAATGGCCGGCGCTGCGCGCCATCGCCATCGGCGCGGTGCAGACCTGCTCCATGATCGCGCTGATCGTGCTGGGCGCCTCCATTCTCGGCAGCGCCGCGGCCTTCCTCAGCATTCCGGCTGCAGTCGCGGAAATGGTCACCAGCCTCAATCTGTCGCCCTTCATGCTGATCGTGGCCCTGATCATCTTCTACCTGATCCTGGGCTGCTTCCTCGACGGCTTCAGCATGATCGTCATGACGCTGCCCATCGTCATGCCGATCGTGAAGGTTGCGGGCTTCGATCCGATCTGGTTCGGCATCTTCCTGGTGCTGGTGGTCGAGATGGCCCAGATCACCCCGCCGGTCGGCTTCAACCTGTTCGTGATCCAGGGCCTCACCGAGGACGGGCTGGGCTACATCGCCAAGGTGACCATGCCCTATCTGCTGATCATGGTGCTTTTCACCATGATGATTACCGTCTTCCCCGATATTGCCCTCTGGCTTCCGCGCTATCTCAGCAGCTAGTCTGCCGCCGTCAACAGGGGAGAGCGATGGAACCGCGCCAGGTCAAGACGGCGGCCGATGCCCGCAGGATCGTCAAGGAGCGCGGCCTCAGCCACGTCAAGGTGGGCGTCCACGACATCGACGGCATCCTGCGCGGCAAGTACATCCACATCGACAAGTTCCACTCCGCGCTCGACGGCGGCATGGGCTTCTGCGACGTCGTGCTGGGCTGGGACGCCAACGACCAGCTCTACGACAACGTCACCTATACCGGCTGGCACACCGGCTATCCCGACGCCAACGTCCGCCTGCTGCCCGAGACCTGCCGCGAGATCGCGACCGAGCCCGGCAACCTGCTGTTCCTCTGCGAGTTCGTCGACCGCGCCGAGGAACTCTGCCCGCGCGGACTCCTGCGCCGTGTCCTGGCGCGCGCCGAGAAGATGGGCTTCGAGGTCAAGGTCGGCTTCGAATACGAGTTCTTCGTCTTCGCCGAGACCGCCTTCTCGATCCGCGAGAAGGGTTTCAAGAACCTGAAGCCGATCTCGCCCGGCTTCTTCGGCTATTCGGTGCTGCGCAATTCCGTCCTGTCCGACTTCTACCGCGACCTTCTCGCGATGTGCGAGGCCATGGACATGGGCATCGAGGGCCTGCACACCGAGACCGGCGCCGGCGTGCTCGAGGCCGCACTCCGGGTCAACGACGCTCTGCCCGCGGCCGACAGCGCGGCGCTCTTCAAGCTCTTCACCAAGGTGCTGGCGCAGAAGCGCGACTGGCTCGCCACCTTCATGGCCAAATGGTCGAAGGACTGGCCGGGCTGCGGCGGCCACATGCACATGTCGCTGTGGAAGGGCGGCAAGTCGGCCTTTTATGACGAGAAGACGCCGCACCGCATGAGCACCACCATGCGCCAGTTCGTCGGCGGCCAGCAGGCGCTGATGCCCGAGCTTCTGGCCATGGTGGCCGCCAACGTGAATTCCTACCGCCGGCTGATCCCGGGTTTCTGGGCCCCGACCGTGTCGAGCTGGGGCGTCGAGAACCGCACGACGTCGCTGCGGGTCATCCCCGGCTCGGCCAAGTCGACCAGGGTCGAGTACCGAGTCGCGGCCGCCGATGCGAACCCGTATCTGGCGCTCGCGGCGGCGGTTGCCTCCGGCCTGTGGGGCATCGAAAACAAAGTCGACCCCGGCGAACCGATCAAGGGCAACTCCTACGACAAGAAACATCCGGCCAAGTCGCAGCTCCCGCGCACCTTGATGGAGGCGGCGGGGCGCTTGAAAGCCTCGAAGCCGGCGCGCGATCTGTTCGGCGATGCGTTCGTGGATCACTATTCGGCAACGCGTGACTGGGAAGAGCGGGAATTCCGCAAGGCCATCACGGATTGGGAACTCGAGCGTTATATGGAAATCATCTGATGGCACAGCCTCTCGTCGGCAACTGGAGCTATCCGACCGCGATCCGTTTCGGGGCGGGCCGCATCCGCGAGTTGCCCGATGCCTGCAAGGCCGTCGGCCTCAAACGGCCGCTGCTGGTCACCGATCCCGGCCTCGCCAAGCTGCCGATGATCGCCGACGCCATGATGGCGCTGCGCAAGGCCGGCGTGGACGCCGCGCTCTTCAGCGAGGTGAGGTCCAATCCGGTCGCGGCCAATGTCGAGGCCGGAGTGCGCATCCTGCGCGCGGCCAAGAATGACGGCGTGATCGCCTGGGGCGGCGGCTCCGCCATCGATACCGCCAAGGCGATCGCCTTCATGGCCGGCCAAGTCCTGCCGCTGTGGGATTTTGAGGATGTCGGCGACTGGTGGACGCGCGCCAACCCCGCCGGGATCTACCCGTCGATCGCCGTGCCGACCACCGCCGGCACCGGCTCGGAGACCGGCCGCGCCTCGGTGATCACCAACGAGCAGACGCACACCAAGAAGGTGATCTTCCATCCCAAGATGATGCCGTCGATCGTCATCGCCGACCCCGAGCTCACGGTCGGTCTGCCGCCGAAGCTGACGGCCGGCACCGGCATGGACGCCTTCATCCATTGCCTCGAAGCCTACTGCGCCCCTGGCTACCACCCGTACGCCGAAGGCATCGCCGTCGAGGGCATGCGCTTGGTGAAGGAAAACCTCGCCCGCGCGGTCAAGGACGGCCGGGACATCGAGGCGCGTGGCCACATGCTGGCGGCCTCGCAGATGGGGTC
This sequence comes from uncultured Alphaproteobacteria bacterium, assembly GCA_963765385.1. Taxonomy (GTDB): domain Bacteria; phylum Pseudomonadota; class Alphaproteobacteria; order Reyranellales; family Reyranellaceae; genus Reyranella. Next base: position 256,794 of record CAVXWG010000009.1, read on the forward strand.
GACGGCCTTCCAGAAGGGCCTGGGCGCCATCCATTCGCTGTCGCATCCGGTCGGTGCGGTTCTCGACACGCATCACGGCCTCACCAACGCCGTCGCCATGCCCTACGTGCTGCAGTTCAATCGTCCGGCTATCGACGAGAAGATTCAGCGCCTTGCGCGCTGGCTCGGCCTGCGCAATCCGACTTTCGACGGCTTCATGGAGTGGAGTCTCGATTTGCGCCGCCAGATCGGCATCCCGCACACCCTGGCGGAGCTCGGTGTGAAGGAAAGCCATCTCGACAAGTTCGCTGAGATGGCCGCCGTCGATCCCACGGCCGGCGGCAACCCCGTGAAGGCGGGCGTGCCCGAGATGCGCAAGATGTACGACGCGGCATTGGCGGGGAGGCTGTGATGATGACGATGCCGTCACCTAGAGCGTTCCTCCCCTTCGCGGACTCCGCGAAGGGGAGGTGTCGGCGTCTTACGCCGACGGAGGGGTCAAGAGTCACGGACTGGGTCTCCCGACCCCTCCGGCACTGCGCGCCACCTCCCCCCGCTGCGCGCGGGGAGGAAAGATGAGTTTCCCCACCCAGGCCCGCGTCGTCATCATCGGCGGCGGCATCATGGGCTGCTCGACGGCCTATCACCTGGCCAAGCTCGGCTGGAAGGACGTCGTGCTGCTGGAGCAGGGACGCCTCAGCGGCGGCACGACCTGGCATGCCGCCGGCCTCGTGGGCCAGCTGCGCAGCTATCAGAACCTGACGCGGCTGATCCGCTACAGCACCGAGCTCTATTCCAAGCTCGAGGCCGAAACGGGCCTCGCCACCGGCTGGAAGCAGTGCGGCTCGCTCTCCGTCGCGCGCACCGAGGAGCGCATGGTGCTGCTGCGCCGCTCCGCCGCCACGGCCAACGCGCAAGGCGTCGAGTGCGAGCCTCTGACGCCCCAACAGGCCGGCGAGAAATATCCCATCATGCGCACCGACGACCTGGTGGGCGCGGTGTGGCTGCCGGGCGACGGCAAGGCCAATCCCGCCGATATCACCCAGGCGCTGGCCCGGGGCGCGCGCACCGGCGGCGTGCGCATCTTCGAGAAGACCCGCGTGACCGCCGTCGACATCAAGGACGGCAGGGTCACCGGCGTGCAGACGACCGAAGGCCCGATCACGGCCGAGATCGTCGTCAATTGCGCCGGCCAATGGGCGCGCCAGCTCGGCCGCATGGTCGGCGTCACGGTGCCGCTCTATTCCTGCGAGCACATGTACATCGTCACCGAGAAGATGGAGAACGTGCCGCGCGACCTGCCGGTGATGCGCGATCCCGACGGCTACATCTATTTCAAGGAGGAGGTCGGCGGCCTGCTGATGGGCGGCTTCGAGCCCGAGGCCAAGCCCTGGAACAAGGACATCATCCCCGACGATTTCGAGTTCGGCATGCTGCCCGACGACTGGGACCAGTTCCAGATCCTGATGGACAATGCGCTGATCCGCGTCCCGGCGCTGGAGAAGACCGGCATCAAGACCTTCATGAACGGCCCCGAGAGCTTCACGCCGGACCTGAACTACATCTTGGGCGAGGCCCCGCAGCTGAAAGGCTTCTTCGTCGGCGCCGGCTTCAACTCGATGGGCATTGCGAGCTCGGGCGGCGCCGGCATGGCGCTGGCCGAATGGATCGTGGCCGGCGAGCCGACGCTCGATCTGTGGCCGGTCGACATCCGCCGCTTCGCGGGCTTCCACGGCAACGATGCCTGGCTGCGCGACCGCGTCTCCGAAACGCTCGGCCTGCACTACAAGATGGTGTGGCCGCAGCGCGAGCAGGAGAGCGGCCGGCCGTTCCGCCGCTCGCCGCTTTACGACCGCCTGAAGGCCCGCGGCGCCTGGTTCGGCAACAAGATGGGCTGGGAGCGGCCCAACTGGTTTGCCGGCGTCGACAAGACTCCGGACATGCAATATGGCTGGGGCCGCGGCGCGTGGTTCGATTCGGTCGCCGCCGAGCACCGCGCCACGCGCGAGGCCGTGACGGTCACCGACGAGACGTCGTTCGGCAAGATCCTGGTGCAGGGCCGCGACGCCGTAGCGGCGTTGCAACGTCTGGCGGCGAACGACGTCGCGGTGCCGGTCGGCCGCACGGTCTACACCGGAATCCTGAACGAGCGCGGCACCTTCGAAAGCGATCTCACGATTGCGCGCCTGGGGCGAGACAAGTTCCTGATCATCACGGGCTCGGCGCAGCCGATCCGCGACATGGATTGGCTGAGCCGTCATGTCGACGAGAACGCCCACGTCACGCTGACCGACGTCACGGGCGCGTGGACCGTGCTGTCCATCATGGGGCCGAACAGTCGCGCCCTGCTGCAGAAGGTGAGCCGCGCCGATTTTTCCAACGCGGCCTTTCCGTTTGCCACCATTCGCGAGATCGGCGTGGGTCATGCCACGGTTCTGGCCTCGCGCCGCACCTATATGGGCGAGCTGGGCTGGGAGCTCTACGTGCCGGTCGAGTTCGCCGTCACCGTGTTCGAGACCCTGCATGGGGCCGGCGCGGAATTCGGCCTGCGCGATGCGGGCTACTACGCCGTCGAGAGCCTGCGCCTGGAGAAGGGCTACCGCGCCTGGGGCCGCGAGCTCACGCCGGACGACACGCCCTTCCAGGCCGGCCTCGGCTGGGCGGTCAAGCTCGACAAGCCCGGCGGCTTCATCGGCCAGAGAGCGCTGGTCGAGGCCAAAGCCCAGCCACTGGCGCGGCGCCTCGTATCGGTCGTGCTGAAGGATGGCGAGCCGCTGCTGTGGGGCGGCGAGACTCTGCTGTGCGACGGCAAGCCGGTCGGCGACCTCAGCTCGGCCGGCTACGGCCACACGGTGGGCGCCTCGGTCGGGCTGGGCTATGTGAAACGGGCCGATGGTGCGCCCATCGATGCGGCTTGGCTGGAGCAGGCCAAATTCGAGGTCGACCTTGCCGGCACGCGCCTGAAAGCAAGGCTCTCGCTGCGTTGCCCCTACGACCCCACCGGCGCGCGGATCAAGGGCTGAGCCTCCTTGAGGCGGCTATCGGCGAGCTCGCCGGCCGCTTCGAGGATCGGATAGGCCACCGAGGCGAGGTGGCCGTTGATGCGCTTGAGATCGCGGATCACATCCATGTGGATGGAGCTGGTCTCGATCAATTCCATGCGGCCTTCGCGCAGCCGGGCGTAGTGGCTGTCGGCCGCCTTCGCCTCGGCCTCGCGCATCGCGGTCTTCTCGGCGACCAGCCGGCGGGCCAGGGTGATGTCGCGTGTGGTGAAGACGTTCAGCGCCAGCCGCAGATTCTCCAGCACGCGGGCATGGAAGGCGCGCAGCTCGGCCATGCCCTCGGGCGAAAAGGCGTAGCGATTGCGGATCTTCTTGGCGGCGAGCTCCATCAGGTTCTTGTCGACGATGTCGCCGATATGCTCGAGGTTGGTGGTGAAGGTCAGGATCTCGATGTAGCGCTTGCCGTCCTCCTCGCCGAGCTCGGTGCGCGAGGTCTGGATGAGGTAGAGCTTGATCGCCTCGTAGAGCCGGTCGACCGCGTCGTCGGCGGCTTCGATCGCCTTCACGGCCTTGGGATCGTTGCCGTCGAAGACGTCGATGGTGCCGCGCAGCATGTCGGCCACGCGGTCGCCCAGGTTCAGCGTCTCGCGCAACGCGCAGCCCAGGGCCTCGGCCGGCGAATCGAGCACGTCGGGGTCGAGATGGCGCGGCTTGCCGGGGTCGTCGACCATGGGCTTGTCGGGCAGCAGGCGGCGGCACAGGTTGGCGAGCGGCTCCGTGAGCGGCAGGAAGACGACCGCGGCGATCACGCTGAAGGCGGTGTGGAAATTGACCGTGAGCCGCGCCGGCGAGGGGTCGATGAAGGACAGCCAGTGCACGGCGGGTCCGACGACGGCCAGCAACGCCACGCCGGTAGCAAGCCGGGTGATCAGGTTGCCGAGCGGCACCCGTCGCGCGGCCACGTCGGACCCCGACTGCGCCATGTAGGGCGCCAGCGCGCCGCCGACATTGGCCCCGATGACCAGGGCAAGCGCGAGAGGCGGGCTCACGATGCCGCTCGCCGCAAACGACATCACCAGCAGCACGGTCGACAGGCTGGAATGGACGAACCAGGTGGCCAGCGTGCCAAGGATGGCAGCGATCACATATTCGTCCTGCATGCCTTCCAGCGTGGCGATGAACGCGGGCGACGTGCGCAGCGGATCGGTGGCCAGCGACAGCAGCCGGAGCGAGAGCAACATCAGGCCAAGGCCGATGGCGACGCGGCCGAGATGGTGCGCCTTGTCCTGCTCGCTGGACAGGAAGGTGATGACCCCGGCCGCGATCATGAGCGGCGACAGCCAGAGGAGATCGAACGACAGGACCTGCGAGGTGAGCGTCGTGCCGACATTGGCGCCCAGCATCACCGAGAGAGCGATGGACAGCGCGATCAGGCCGCGGCCGGCGAAGGAGGCGACCAGCAGGGCGGTGGCGGTGCTCGATTGCAGCAGACCGGTGATGCCGAGGCCGCCGGCGAAGGCGGTGAAGCGGTTACGCGAGCAGGCGGCGATGCCGCGCCGCAGCGCCACCCCGAAGGCGCGCGTCAGCCCCGTGCGCACCATGCGCACGCCCCACAGCAGCAAGGTCACGCTGCCCAGAACGTTCAGGACGGTCTCTACGCCATGCATGATCGTCGAATCCTACGCTTCGCTCGCGGGCGATGAAAGTTTTTTGACGGTTTTGTGACGTAGCGTGCGAGGTGGCGTGCTAGGACGCCAGTCGCGCCGCCTCGTCCATGAAGGCCCGCACCAGCGCCACGCGTCGGCGCTCCTGCAGGCTGACGGCATATTCAGCGACGTTGAGATCGGTGTCGCTCACCAGGATGCGGCGAAAGCGTCGGTCGTCGCCCAGTTCGCTGGCGAATACCGCACCGACGCCGAAGCCTGCCGCCACCGCCTCGCGCACGCCCTCGCGGGTCTGCACTTCGACGATGGCGCCAGGCTGTATGTCGGCAGCCGCCATCGCCTGTTCAAGCACTTCGCGTGTGATCGAGCCGCGCTCGCGCAACACCAGCTCCTGGCCCGCGAGCGCCGACAAAGGCACGCGGTCGCGTTTGGCCAGCGCATGACGCGCCGGCGCGAACAACACCAGCCGGTCGGTGCGCAGGCGCACGGCGTGCAGTCGCGGATCCGACACGCTCTTGGCCATCACGGCCACGTCGGCCTCGTGGCGCAGCAGCCGCTCCAGCACGACGGCGGAGTTGTCGATCGACAGCGCGAAGGTGAGCCCCTCGGCGCGCTTGCGAAGGGCGGCCATGATCGGCACGACGTGGTGGGCGGAGTCGGCGGCGATCCGGAGGTGCCCGCGGGTCAGCGCCTGCTCGCCCGCCAGCAGCGCCCGTGCCTCGTCCTGCAGCGCGAACAGGCGGGTGGTGAGCCCATGCAGCTGCCGGCCGGTCTCGGTCGGCACGACGCTGCGGCCGCCGCGGTCGAACAGCCGCACGCCATAGGCCTTCTCCAGCGCCGTGACCTGGCCCGACAGGTTGGGTTGGCTCAAGCCGGAGGCGCGGGCCGCGGCGGAGAAGGAGCCCGATTCGGCCACGAGATGGAAGGCGCGGAGCTGGGTGGGTGTCATATATTCTAAACCGATAGGTAGCATATGGAATATATACTGGACGGATAGAGGTGGCGAGCTAACATCCGCGCCATGACCACGCGCAAGCCTGCTGCTTCCGAAACCGGCGATCCGCTGCTGCTGACGCCGGGCCCGCTCACCACCTCGGCCAGCGTCAAGCAGGCCATGGTCCATGACTGGGGTTCACGCGACGCGGGCTTCCTCGGCATCAACAGGATGGTGCTGGACAGGATCGTCGAGCTGGCGGGCGGGCAGGGCACGCACGTCACGGTGCCGGTGCAGGGCTCGGGCACTTTCGCCGTCGAGGCGATGATCACGTCGTTCGTGCCCAAGGCCGGCAAGCTCCTGGTGCTGATCAACGGCGCCTACGGCCAGCGCGCCTTGAAGATCGCCCAGATCGCCGGTCGCGCGACGGCCGCGCTCGAGACGCCGGAGGACACGCCACCCGATCTCGCGCGGCTGGAGAAGATGCTCGTCGAAGACAAAGCGATCACGCACGTCTTCGCCGTCCATTGCGAGACCACCTCGGGCATCCTCAATCCGATCGTCGAGGTCGCGGGCATCGTGGCCAGGCATGGCCGCCGCCTGCTGGTCGATTCCATGAGTGCCTTCGGCGCTTTGGAGATCGACGCGCGCCAGATCTGCTACGACGCGCTGGCGGCCTCCTCGAACAAGTGCCTTGAGGGCGTGCCCGGCCTGGGCTTCGTGGTTTGCCGCCACGAGGCGCTGGCTGAGTGCAAGGGCAATGCGACCACGCTGGTGCTCGACCTGTTCGATCAGGCCGACGCCTTCGCCCGCACCGGCCAGTACCGCTTCACGCCGCCGATCCATGTCATCGTGGCGCTGGGCAAGGCGATCGAGGAGCACGCAGCCGAGGGCGGCGTTTCCGGCCGCGGCAAGCGCTATCGCGACAATGCCAAGGTGTTGATCGACGGCATGCGCGCCATGGGCTTCCGCACCCTGCTGCCCGACCGCCTGCAGGCGCCGATCATCGTCACCTTCCACATGCCGACCGATCCCAAGTTCGTCTTCCAGCGCTTCTATGACGGGTTGAAGGACAGGGGCTATGTGATCTACCCCGGCAAGCTCACGGTTGCCGACTCGTTCCGCATGGGCTGCATCGGGCGGCTCTATCCGGAGAACATGAAGGGCGCCCTGGCGGCCGTGCGCGAGGTGCTGGACGAGCTTAGGGTCAGCAATGGCGGCCCGGCACTGGCGGCCGAGTAGGAGAGACAGATGGCACCCGACAGCATCAACACCAGCGGCGGCGAGATTGCCGTCAACGGCCGCCGCTATCGCCTGCCGCGACAGCCTGTCGTCGTGGTCTGCATCGACGGTTCGGAGCCCGGCTACATCGAACGCGCCGTCGAAGCAGGCCGCGCGCCGTGGTTCGGCAAGGTCCTGACGCAGGGCACCAGCCTGCTGGCCGACTGCGTCGTGCCCTCCTTCACCAACCCCAACAACCTCTCCATCGTCACCGGCCAGCCGCCGGCCGTGCACGGCATTTGCGGCAACTACTTCCTCGATCCCGACACGGGCAAGGAAGTGATGATGAACGATCCGAAGTTCCTGCGGGTCGAGACACTGTTTCCGGCCTTCCAGCGCGCCGGTTGCCGCATCGCCGTCATCACCGCCAAGGACAAGCTGCGCGGGCTTCTGGGCAAGGGGCTGGAACTTGGCGCCGGCAAGGCCTGCAGCTTCTCCTCGGAGAAGTCCGACAAGGCGAGCCTGGGCGAGAACGGCATCGACGGTGTCAATGTGCTGGTCGGCAGGGAAGTGCCGGACGTCTACAGCGCCGGCCTGTCGGAGTTCATCTTCGCCGCCGGCGTCAAGCTCATGGAGCGCGACCGGCCGGAGATCATGTATCTCTCGACCACCGACTACATCCAGCACAAGCATGCGCCGGGAACGCCCGTCGCCAACGACTTCTACGCCATGATGGATGGCTACATGGCGAAGCTCGACGCGATGGGATGCACCATCGTGCTCACCGCCGACCACGGCATGAACGCCAAGTTCGGCGCTGACGGAAAGCCCGACGTCATCTACCTGCAGGATGTCTTCGACGGCTGGCTCGGCAAGGACAAGGCCCGCGTCATCCTGCCCATCACCGATCCCTACGTCGTGCACCACGGGGCGCTGGGCTCCTTCGCCGTGGTCTATCTGCCGACCGGGACGACGACCGCCGAAATGGCCGCTCGGCTGAAATCCATGCCCGGCATCGAGGCGGCGCTCTCCAGGGAGGAGGCGGCGCAACGCTTCGAGCTTCCGGCCGATCGGCTGGGCGATCTCGTGGTCGTCTCGACCAAGCACAAGGTGCTGGGCACGTCGGCCGCGCGGCACGATCTGTCGGGCCTGACCGAGCCATTGCGCAGCCACGGCGGCGTCTCCGAGCAGAAGGTACCGCTGCTCTGCAATCGCAGGCTCGTCGCCGATGCGGGGCAGCGCCCGTGGCGCAACTTCGACGCGTTCGATCTCGCCCTCAACCTCGTCGCCTGAGAGAAGCCCATGGACACGATGCTCCGCAGTGATGTGCGGCACGAGATGCTGCGCATCGCCGGCAAGAAGGTCGAAACCCAGGCCCGGCTGGAAGTGCGCTTCCCTTGGGACAATCGCCTGGTCGGCTCCGTGCCGCGCGCCACGCCCGAGCTGGTGGCCGAGGCGTTCAGGATCGCCCACGCCTACAAGCCCAAGCTGACCCGCTACCAGCGCCAGCAGATCCTGCTCAAGACGGCCGAGCTCCTGGTCGCGCGCAAGGAGGAGCTGAGCCGCCTGATCACGCTGGAATCGGGCCTCTGCCTGAAGGATTCGCTCTACGAGGTCGGCCGCGCCTTCGACGTCTTCACCTTCGCCGGCCAGCTCTGCCTGCTCGATGACGGCCAGACCTTCTCCTGCGACCTCACCCCGCACGGCAAGCCGCGCAAGATCTTCACGCTGCGCCAGCCGCTCAACGCCATCTCGGCCATCACGCCCTTCAACCATCCCCTCAACATGGTGGCGCACAAGCTGGCGCCGGCCTTCGCCACCAACAATTGCGTGGTGCTGAAGCCGACCGAGCTGACGCCGCTCACGGCGCTGTTCCTGGCCGATACGCTCTACGAGGCCGGCCTGCCGCCTGAGATGCTGTCGGTCATCACCGGCAATCCATCCGACATCGGCGATGCCATGATCACCGACCCGCATGCCGACCTTGTGACCTTCACGGGCTCGGTACGGGTCGGCAAGCACATCGCCAACACGGCGGGCTACAAGCGTCTGGTCCTCGAGCTGGGCGGCAACGATCCGCTGATCGTCATGGAAGATGCCGACCTCGACAAGGCGGCCGAGCTCGCCGTCGCCGGCGCCACCAAGAACTCGGGCCAGCGCTGCACGGCCGTGAAGCGCATCATCGTGGTCGAGAGCGTGGCCGATGCCTTCGTCGAGCGCGTGCTCGCCAAGGCCAAAAAGCTCAAGGCGGGCGACCCGCTCGATCCCGAGACCGATGTCGGCACCGTGATCCACGAGCGCGCCGCCACCCTGTTCCAGAACAGGGTGAGCGACGCGGTGGCCATGCATGGTGCCAAGCTACTGCACGGCAACGACCGCAAGGGCGCGCTCTTCCCGCCCACCGTGGTCGACCATGTCGATCCGACCTGCGAGCTGGTGCGCGAGGAGACGTTCGGCCCGGCGATCCCGATCATCCGGGTGAAGGACATCGCCCACGCGATAAAAGTCTCCAACGGCACGGCCTACGGCCTGTCGTCCGGCGTCTGTACCGATCGGCTGGACTACATCACGCGCTTTGTCGACGAGCTGCAGGTCGGCACCGTGAATATCTGGGAAGTGCCGGGCTACCGCATCGAGATGTCGCCCTTCGGCGGCATCAAGGATTCGGGCCTGGGCTACAAGGAGGGCGTGCTGGAGGCGATGAAGAGCTTCACCAACGTAAAGACCTGGTCGCTGCCCTGGCCTAGTTAAAATCGGAGCGTTCATTAGAAAATGGTGTCATTGCCGGGGATAGGCGGCCGCGTTAACCATCCGGTAAACAATCCAGGAGGACACCATGGCTGGCGAGACATATTCCGGAAGCTGCCATTGCGGCGCCGTCGCCTTCACGGTCGAGATCGACCCGTCGACGGCGCTGAAGTGCAACTGCTCGATCTGCACCAAGCTCGGCGCGGTGTGGGCTTTTGCGCCCAAGGCCAGGTTTGCGCTGACATCGGGGGAGTTCGAGCAGGGCGATTACCAGTTCAACAAGATGAAGCTGCACCACCACTTCTGCAGCGAATGCGGCATCGAGAGCTACGCCGAAGGCACCGCGCCCGACGGCTCGCCGACGGTCGCAATCAATCTTCGTTGCGTCGAAGGCATCGATGTCGACAAACTGAATCCGCGCCCGTGGGACGGGCGCAGCCAATAGGGGAAACGTCCATGAGTGTCAGCCAGGCCGACAAGGCCAAGAAGTTCCGCGCCCTGCACGAGGCACCCGGCGCCTTCGTGATCGCCAATCCCTGGGATGGCGGCTCCGCGCGCCTGCTGGCCGGGCTGGGCTTCCAGGCGCTGGCGACCTCGAGCGGCGCCAAGGCCGGCGTATTGGGCAAACGCGACGGCAAGGTCACGCGCGAGGAAGCACTGGCCAATGCCCGGATGATCGTCGAGGCCTGCGACCTGCCGGTGTCCGCCGATCTCGAGAAGGGCTTTGGCGATGGTCCCGATGCCGCCGCCGAGACCATTCGGCAGGCAGCCGGCATCGGCCTGGTCGGGGGCTCGATCGAGGACGCGACCGGCAACAAGGACAAGCCGCTGTTCGACATCGAGGTCGCGGCCCAGCGCGTTTCCGCCGCCGTGAAGGCCGCGCGCGCCCTGTCTTTTCCGTTCACCCTCACCGCCCGCGCCGAAGGTTTTCTGCGCGGGCAACCCGATCTCGATGACGTCATCCGGCGCCTGCAGGCCTTCGAGGCGGCGGGTGCCGACGTGCTGATGGCGCCAGGCCTGCCCGATCTCGCCGCCGTGAAGAAAGTGTGCGGCTCACTCAACAAGCCGTTCAGCTTCATGGTCGGCATCAAGGGCCGGTCCTTCACCAAGGCCGACCTCGAGGCCGCCGGCGTGAAGCGCATCAGTCTTGCCACCTCGCTCTATCGCGCCGCCATGACCGGCCTTCTGGATGCGGCCAAGGAGGTCAAGGAGAAGGGGACATTCACCTACCTCGACCGTTCGATCCCGACGCCGGATCTGAATGCCTTCATGAAGGAGTAGGGCATCCCGCTACGAATCGAGACCGTTGGGACCGGTTGCGCGCCGCGGCCGCTTCCGCCATCTAACGTCCATGGACAGCCTGACCGCTCCCGCTCTGGCGGATCGCAGCGATACTGAATATTTCGACGTGTTGATCGTCGGCGCCGGCCTTTCCGGCATCGGCGCCGCCTGGCACTTGCAGAAGAAATGCCCGGGCAAGAGCTTCGCCCTCCTCGAGGCGCGGGAAGCGAGCGGCGGCACCTGGGATCTGTTCCGTTATCCCGGCGTGCGCTCCGATTCGGACATGTACACGCTGGGCTACTCCTTCCGGCCGTGGAAGGAGGCCAAGGCGATCGCCGACGGGCCGTCGATCCTGACTTACATCCGCGAGGTCGCGCGCGACCACGGCATCGACAAGAAGATCCGCTACGGCCACAAGGTCGTCGCCGCGTCGTGGTCGACGCCGGATGCGCGCTGGACCGTCGAGGTCGAAACCGGCCCCGACCGTGCAGTGCGGCGTTTCACCTGCAACTTCCTGTGGATGTGCAGCGGCTACTACGACTACGAAGCGGGCTACCTGCCGGAGTTCGCCGGCATGGACCGCTTCAAGGGCCGCATCGTCCATCCGCAGAAATGGACCGACGACATCGACTATGCCGGCAAGCGCGTGGTCGTGATCGGGAGCGGCGCCACGGCGGTGACCCTGGTGCCGTCCATGGCGGAGACGGCCGAGCACGTCACCATGCTGCAGCGCTCGCCCACCTACATGGTGGCGCGGCCCAGCCAGGATGCTCTCGCCAACAAATTGCGCCGGCGCCTGCCGATCAAGCTCGCCTACTGGGCGACGCGCTGGCGCAACGTCCTTTTGGGCATGTATTTCTACCAGATGTGCAAGCGCAAGCCGGACAAGGTGAAGAGCCTGTTGCTGGGCGGCGTGCGCCAGATGCTGGGGCCGGACTACGACGTCGATACGCACTTCACGCCGCGCTACAAGCCGTGGGACCAACGGCTTTGCCTCGTGCCCGACGCGGATTTCTTCCGCGCCATCCGCCGCGGCAAGGTCTCGATCGTCACCGACCAGATCGAGACCTTCACCGAGAGCGGCGTGAAGCTCGGATCCGGCGCCGAGCTTGCCGCCGACCTGATCGTGACGGCGACCGGGCTGGTGCTTGTGCCGCTCGGCAAGGCGAAGCTTTCCGTCGACGGGCGCGCCGTCGATCCGGCCAAGACCTTCATCTACAAGGGCATGATGTACTCGGACGTGCCCAACCTCGCGTCGGTGTTCGGCTACACCAACGCCTCGTGGACGCTCAAGGCCGACCTGGTCTGCGAGTATGTCTGCCGGCTGGTCAATCACATGGACCGCGGCGGTTGGCGCCAGTGCACGCCGCGCAATGCCGATCCAACCCTGACGGAGGAGCCCTGGGTGAATTTCTCCTCAGGCTATATCCAGCGCGCCCTCGCCAAGCAGCCCAAGCAGGGCTCCAAGCGGCCCTGGAAGCTCTACCAGAACTACGCGCTCGACCTTTTGAGCCTGCGCTTCGGCTCGGTGCGCGACCAGGCGATGGTGTTCTCGCGCTGACACTTTCCACGGGAAGAAAGAGGGCTCATGCGCACGCAAGCTGAAAAAGGCCAGATCTTCCGCGACCTGCACGCCCGGCCGGGATTGCTGCTTCTGCCCAACCCATGGGACGCCGGGACCGCCAAGCTGCTGCAGTCGCTGGGCTTCGATGCGCTGGCGACGACCAGCCTCGGCATGTCCAATGCGCTGGGCCGCGTCGACGGCGACAACGCGGTGAGCCGGGCCGAGCTTCTGGAGAACTGCCGCGTGATCTCGCAGGCCACCGACCTGCCGGTCAATGCCGATCTCGAGAACGGCTATGCCGACGATCCGCAGGAGGCGGCGACCATCCTGCGGGAAGCGGCCGAGGCCGGCGTGGTCGGCGGTTCGATCGAGGATTGGAGTGGCGCGAAGATCTACGACTTCAATCTTGCCGTCGAGCGGGTCGCGGCCGGCGTCGAGATTGCGCGGTCACTGAAGGTGCCGTTCACCTTCACGGCGCGGGCCGAGAACCTGATCCGCGGCGTCAAGGATCTCGACGATACGATCAAGCGGCTGAAAGCCTTCGAGAAGGCGGGTGCCGACGTGCTCTATGCGCCGGGATTGCGCGACCTAAAGACGATGAAAACGGTCATCGCCGAGATCGGCAAGCCGCTCAACGTGGTGATGAGCGCGGGCGATCCCGATCTCACGGCCGAGCAACTTGCCTCAGTGGGCGTCAAGAGGGTCAGCGTCGGTGGCGCGCTGTCCCGGCTGGCGCTCGCCGCCTTCATGAAGGGCGCGCGCGACATGAAGGGCGGCAGCTTCGCCTGGATGCGCGACACGATGCCGACGGCCGAGTTGAAGAAGGTGTTCAGAGAATAGTCGTTGCCGGGAGCGCGCCGCCCCAGTGCCGCATCTTGTCATGCTCTTCCGGACCGCGAGCCTCCGGCTCCCTCATGCGCGAGCGGGAGGCTCGCGGGTCGGAAGAGTATGAGCGGCACTGGAGCGGCGCGCTCGCAGCAAACTACGCTGCTTCGCGATGGTCCTGCGCGTTCTCGGCCATGAGGTGGCGGCCGATCAGCTGGGCGAAGGCGGGATTCAGGAGGGTTCTCTTGCTATATTCGATCCCTGATAACATATAAGAAAGCTGATATGAGCCGCAAGATCAGGACTGCGAAGCCGTCTGCCGTGCCGCGCCCGGGCGAGGGCAAGCGTGGCCCGGAGGGGCATCTTGGCTATCTGGTGCGCCAGGCCAATTCGGCGGTGCGGGCGGCGATGGAGAAGGTCCTGGCCGATCTCGACGTGACGCCGCCGCAATTCGCGGTGCTGACCATGATCGTGTCCTATCCCGGGCTGTCGGGCGCCGACCTGGCGCGGCTGACGTTCCTCACGCCGCAGACCATCAACGTCATCGTCGGCAACCTCGAGAGGGCGGGCGCGATCGGGAAGTCGGCGCACGCCTCGCACGGCCGCATCCTGCAGCTCACGGCGACGGCCCGGGGTCAGGCCCTGCTCAAGCGCTGCCGTGCCCGCGTGATGGAGGTCGAGGACAAGATCGGCAGCCTTGTCGGCCGCGACGAGGAGCGGGTGGTGCGGCGCTGGCTGAGCGCCGTGGCGGAGACGCTGGGAGCCAAGAGCTGAGCGCTGGGGGCGCGCCACTCCAGCGGCGCGATCTTCGCCTGCTCAAAAGAAAGACGCGCGACTGGAGTCGCGCGCCCCCAGCTAGGCCAGGATCTTCGTCCGCCCCGGATCGACCGCGGCGCCGTCGATGCGTTTTGCGGCGTGGCGCCGGGTGAAGGCCTCGACCTCGTAGTCGGCGTGGCCCGACTTATCGGCCGGCACGTAGCCCAGAGCAATCGCCTTGCCGATCGTATGGCCCCAGCCGGCGCTCGAGGTGACGCCCAGCACCTTGCCGTCGCGGCGGATCGCCTCGCCGCCATAGAGCTGCACGTCAGCATCGACCAGCAGGGTGATCAGACGGCGTCGCGGCCCGGCTGCCTTGGCCTTCTCCAGCGCGGCGCGGCCGATGAAGTCGGCGTTCTTCTGGAGCGAGACCGCGAAGCCCAGGCCGGCCTCGTAGGGCGTGTAGTCGGGCGTGATGTCGCTGCCCCAGTAGAGATAGCGCTTCTCGAGCCGGAGCGAATCGATGGCGCGGTAGCCGGCGTCTGCCAGCCCGAGATCGCGGCCGGCGGCCCATAGCAGCTCGTAGACATGCGCGGCGTACTCCGACGGCAGGTGCAGCTCGTAGCCGAGCTCGCCGAGATAGGTGACCCGCAGCGCGAGCACCGGCGCCAGGCCAAGGCGCAACTCGCGCGCCGTCATATAGGGAAACGCCTCGTTGCTCACGTCCGACTCAGCGACCGCCTGCAGGATGTCGCGCGACCGCGGGCCGGCGAGGTTGAGGGTGGCGCGGGCCGAGGTCAGCTCCTGCACCGTGACCGAGCCGTCGGCCGGCAGGTGCTTTTTGATCCAGCCCATGTCGCGCCCGCCGAAGGCGCTGCCGGTCACCATGTAGAAGCGGTTCTCGTCGAGCCGGGCGAAGGTGAGATCGGCCTCGATGCCGCCGCGCTCGTTGCAGAGCTGGGTGTAGACCAGGGCGCCTTGCTGCCTGTCGAGGTCGCCGGCGGCCAGGCGCTGCAGGCTGGCGAGGGCTCGGGGCCCCGAGATCTCGTACTTGGAGAAGGAACTCTGGTCGATCAGCACGGCACGTTCGCGCGCGGCGCGACATTCGGCGCCGACCGGGCCGAACCAGTTGGGCCTGGCCTCGAAGGACGGCTTGTCGATCGCGTCGCTGCCGGCGGGCGCGAACCAGTTGGGCCGTTCCCAGCCGAAGCGCGAGCCGAACACCGCGTTCTTCGTCGCGAGGAGCGGATAGAGCGGCGAGCGCCGCCCGCCACGCGCGGAGTGAAGCTCTTCGATGGGATAGTGGATCTGGTAGTAGCGCCAGTAGCTGTCGACGCTGCGCTCGGCGAGATACTTGGCGCTCATGTGGTGGCTGCCGAAGCGGCGCACGTCGAAGGCCCAAAGATCGAGCCCGGGCGCACCCTCGACGATCCATTCGGCCATCGCCTTGCCGGCGCCGCCGGAGGCGGCGATGCCCGAGGTGAAGCCGCAGGCGACGTAGAAATTGTCGCGCTCGGGCGCCAGGCCCATGATCGGCTCGCCGTCGGGCGAGATCGGGATGGGGCCGTTGATCACCGTGCGGATGCCGAGCTCGTTCAGGATCGGCAGGCGCTCGGCGGCCGGCAGCATGAAGGCTTCCAGCCGGTCCTGGTTGGGCTGGAACAGCTCGCGGCCGAACGAGAAGGGGACGCCCGCCGCGCCGAAAGTGGGCGTGCCCTTTTCCCAGCCGCCGACCGCCAGCGCGCCGGGCTCGGGCTTCAGATAAAAGATCCTGTCGGGATCGCGCAGCGTCGGCAGGCCGGGCGGGATGGCATTGCTCTTCTCGGTGATCATATACTGGTGCTCGACTGCCCCCGCCGGCACCTGCACGCCCGCCATCTTCGCCACGTCGCGCGCCCAGATGCCGGCGGCATTGACCACGATCTCGCAGTCGATGGCGCCCTGGTCGGTCAGCACGCGCGTGAGGCGCCTTCCATCCGATTCGAAGCCCGTCACCAGCACGCCCTCGACGATGCGCACGCCGCCCGCACGCGCGCCCTTGGCATAGGCCATGGTGAGGCTGGAGGGCTCGACCGAGCCGTCGTTGGGCACGAACACCGCGCCCACCACGCCCGCCGGATCGATCAACGGGAATTTCTCCTGCGCCTCCTTGGGCGACAGCGTATGAAGCTCGAAGTCGAAGCTGCGCGCCGTGGTCGCCATGCGCTTGAGCTCGCTCCAGCGCTCCTCCGACGAGGCGAGCCGCAGGCTGCCGACGGGCTTCCATTCGGTCGCCTGGCCGGTCTCGGCCTCGAGCTTGCCGTAGAGCTGGGCGCTGTACTGCATCAGCCGCGTGAGGTTGCGCTTGCTGCGGAGCTGGCCCACCAGCCCCGCGGCATGCCAGGTCGAGCCGTGCGTCAGGCCGCTCTTTTCCAGCACCAGCACGTCCTTCTGGCCGAGCTTGCCGAGGTGATAGGCGATGGAACAGCCCACCGCACCGCCGCCGATCACGACGATGCGGGCCTGGTTCGGCAGGGTCACGCGCCGAGCTCTGAAAGATACCAGTCGAGGAAATGCGCGACGTTGCGTTCGCGGATCCGCGAGTAGGGGCCCGGCACATAGGCGCGCGAGCTGACGCCCGCCTGCTGGTCCGCGCAGATCGTCCAGTCCTGCCGATTGGTGATGTCCCAGATCGGCAGCAGCCGGTCGAGCGTGTAATCCTTGCCCTCGACGGCCTCGGCATCGACCAGCCAGTAGCCGCGCACGTGGGTCTCGTCGGGACCGATCGGCGTCAGCCGTGCGGCGGCGGCATAGTCGCAATTGGTGTGCTGCCAGAAATTGGGGAACACGGTGGTGCGCAAGGTGCCGGAATCCCATTCCCTGATGTCGCCCATCAGGCGGCCGCAGAGCGGCTTGCCGTCCAGGCTTTGCGTCACGAAGCCTTCCATCACCGGCGTGCGGTGGCAGCGCCACGACACGCCGGTCATGGTCGACATCGCATCGCCCTCGTCGAGCCCCAGCGACCGGAAGCGGCTGTTGGCGCGCGCCACGATGGCGTCCATGCCGGGCTGCAGGCTGGGATCGAGCATCGCCATGTCGCGCTGCACATCGTAGGCCGCGCTATTGTATTCCTTGTGGTTGGATGGGCAGTGGTAGCACTCGCGATTGTTCTCGAACACGAGCTTCCAGTTGGCCTTCACCACATAGTCGATCTGGTGGGCGATCTTGGCGCGCTCGATCGCATGCGGCTTCATCTTGCGCCGGATGGTGGCCAGCGCCGCGGAGAAGTCGGGCGGCGCTTCGCTCATCGAGACGAACAGCAGCCCCGCCGCGTCCTCGACCGCGACCGGCATCAGCGACAGCTCGGCCTTGTCGACCCCGAACTCGCGGCTTGTGTCGAGCACCAAGGAGCCGTCGAGCTCGTAGGTCCAGCGGTGATAGGGGCAGACCAGGCGATGGGCATTGCCCTGCTCGGTCTTGCAGATCCGCGAGCCGCGATGGCGGCAGACATTGTGGAAGGCGCGGATCGCGCCGGCACGATCGCGCAGCACGATGATCGATTCGCTGCCCACCTTGTAGGTGAAGAAGTCGCCCGGCCGCGGCACCTGGAAGGCTGTAGCCGACGAAAATCCAATGGCGATGAAAAATCCGTGCCAGATCGGCCGCGAAGACCTCGGGCGTCACATAAAAATCGCGCTCCAGCGGTCCGCCAGGCCGGTGTTCGGCGACCAGCCGGGAAATCTCCGGCGCGATCGGGTGGCGGGCCTTGAGCGGCGTGCCGTCCATTTTTGTCTCCTTCGCGGGCGAGCCTACCATGCAGCCCTTGCCCGGCCCCAGACCCATGTTAAGGTTTTGCGAAGCGCTGCAACGACAACTTCACACGGGGCGTGTAGCGGACACGATCGAGAACGATCGAAAAGGGGGCTTTGACATGACGATGATTGCAACCATGCGGCGGGCCGCCATCCTGGGCGGCGTGGCGCTGGCCGCGCTCGGTCTCAGCAGCACGGCGTTCGCGCAGAGGACCAAGCTCACGGTCTACACCGCGATCGAAAACGAGCAGCTCGATCCCTTCAAGAAAGCCTTCGAGGCCGACAACCCCAACATCGAGATCGCGTGGGTACGCGATTCGACGGGCGTGATGACGGCCAAGCTGATCGCCGAAAAGGACAACCCGCGCGCCGACGCCGTGTGGGGCCTGGCGGCCTCGAGCATCGGCTTGATGGGCAGCCTGGGCATGATCGAGCCCTACACGCCGGCCAACGCGGGCGCGCTGAAGCCGATGTTCAAGAGCGGCAAGAACCCCGAGACCTGGGTCGGCATGGACGCCTTCCTCGCTGTCGTGTGCTTCAACACCGCCGAGGCGGAGAAGAACAAGAAGCCCAAGCCCACCAGCTGGGCCGACCTCACCAAGCCCGAGTACAAGGATTCGATCGTGATGCCGAACCCGGCCTCGTCGGGCACCGGCTATCTGACGGTGGCCGGCTGGCTCACCATCATGGGCGAGGACGCCGGCTGGAAGTTCATGGACGCCCTGCACCAGAACGTGTCGCAATACCTCCATTCCGGCTCGGCGCCCTGCGTGCAGGCCGCCAAGGGCGAGCGGCTGATCGGCATTGGCTTCGACATGCGCGGCGCCACCGAGAAGACCAAGGGTGCGCCGATCGACCTGATCGTGCCCAAGGAGGGCCTCGGCTGGGAGATGGAAGTCACCGCCATCATGAAGGGCACCAAGAACCTCGACGCGGCCAAGAAGCTCGCCGACTGGGCCTCGACCAAGAAGGCCAACGAGCTCTACGGCAAGTACTACGCCATCGTGGCCGACCCCGAGGTCAAGTCGATGCCGGCCAACTACCCGGCTGACGGCGAGAAGCTGATGGCCAAGATGGACGTCGAATGGATGGCCAAGAACCGCGACCGCATCCTCGCCGAATGGACCAAGCGCTACGACGGCAAGTCGGCGCCGAAGGCCAAGTGAGTCTTCTTGCCTCCCCCGTCTTACGGGGGAGGTGCCCCCGCAGGGGGCGGAGGGGGAAGGCCTCACCGGCGATCTCGAAAGAGTCCGATCTGAAATCGGCGACTACCGTGACTGGGGCCGCCCCCCTCCGGCCCTGCGGGCCACCTCCCCCGTATCACGGGGGAGGCCTGTGACGGCGATATCGTACCTCGAGGTCCGCAACCTCCAGAAACGCTTCGGCGACTTCACCGCCCTGGGCGACGTTTCCCTCGACGTCGGCGAGGGCGAGTTCGTCTGTTTTCTCGGGCCCTCGGGCTGCGGCAAGACCACCTTGCTGCGCGCCATCGCCGGGCTCGACCCGCAGACCTCCGGCACGATCCGCCAGAAGGGGCGGGATGTCTCGGCGCTGCCGCCGGCCCAGCGCGACTTCGGCATCGTCTTCCAGTCCTACGCGCTCTTTCCCAACCTCACCGTGGCCGACAATGTCGGCTACGGGCTGGTGAGCCGCCGCCAGGCGCGCGGCGCGATTGCAAAAAGGGTGAACGAGCTGTTGGCGCTGGTCGGCCTGCCCGATTCAGGCCCGAAATATCCCGCGCAATTGTCGGGCGGCCAGCAGCAGCGCGTCGCGCTCGCCCGGGCCCTCGCGACGTCGCCCGGCCTGCTGCTGCTCGACGAGCCCCTGTCGGCGCTCGATGCGCGCGTTCGGCTGCGCCTCAGGCACGAAATCAAGGCGCTGCAGCGTACCTTGGGCGTCACCACCATCATGGTGACGCACGACCAGGAAGAGGCGCTCACCATGGCCGACCGCATCGTCGTCATGAACCAGGGGGCCATCGACCAGGTCGGCACGCCGCAGGAGATCTACCGCCATCCGACGACGGCCTTCGTGGCCGACTTCGTCGGTTCGATGAATTTCCTGCCCGGCACGCTTCTCGCGCCGGACAAGGTGAAGGTCGGCGGCCTCACCTTCGATTGCCCGGCCCAGGACGGGCTGGCGCTCGGCCGCAAGGTCAATCTCTGCATCCGCCCCGAGGACGTGCGCGTGCGCGACCTGCCCAACGACATCGCCAACCGCGTGCCCATCGAGGTCACCGACCTCGATTTCGTCGGCGCCTTCTGCCGCGCCACGCTGAAGGTGCGCGCGGCGCCCGATGTCGCCATGACGGCCGATTTCTCGAGCAACCTGATCCGCGACCTCGGCGTGCAGCCCGGCAGCCATCTCGACGTCGCCCTGCCGCCCGACCGGCTCAGGGTCTTCGCCGCGTGAGCCTGGCCGCACCCGCGTCCCGATCCGTCCTGCGCGCCAACCTGTCGCGCGACGACCTGATGATGCGGGCCGGCGTCGTCGTGCTGGCCGGCATGCTGCTCCTGATCGTGGGCCTGCCGCTGTGGGCGCTGCTCGCCAAGGGCTTCGAGGACCGCGACGGCAACTTCATCGGCCTCGCCAATTATCTTTCCTACTTCTCCACGCCGGCGCTGTTCAACTCGGCGCTCAACTCCTTCGAAGTCGCGGCGGCGGTGACGCTGATCGTCGTGCCGCTCGCCTTCCTCTATGCCTATGCGCTCACTCGCACCGTGCTGCCGGCGCGCTGGCTGTTCCAGGGCATCTCGCTGATCCCGATCTTCGCGCCCTCGCTGCTGCCCGGCCTGGCGCTGGTCTACCTGTTCGGCAACCAGGGCTTCTTCAAGGGCATGCTGGGCGGGCCGATCTACGGCTTCGACGGCATCCTGATCGCCCAGGTCTTCTACTGCTTCCCGCACGCCACGCTGATCCTGGTGACCGCGCTCGCCACCGCCGACGCGCGGCTCTACGAGGCGGCCGATGCGCTGGGCGCCTCGAAGATACGCGTCTTCTTCACCGTCACCCTGCCCGGCGCCAAGTACGGCCTGATCAGCGCCGCGCTGGTCGTGTTCACCCTGGTGATCACCGATTTCGGCATCGCCAAGGTGATCGGCGGCAATTTCAACGTGCTGGCGACCGACGTCTACAAGCAGGTGATCGGCCAGCAGAACTTCTCGATGGGCGCCGTGGTCGGCATGGTGCTGCTGGCGCCGGCGGCGCTCGCCTTCGTCGTCGACCGCTTCGTGCAAAGGAAGCAGGTGGCGCTCCTGACGGCGCGCGCCGTGCCATTGACCCCCAAGCCCAAGCTCGGCCGCGACGTCTTCTTCACCGCCTTCTGCACGGTGGTCTCCTTCGCCATCCTGGGCATCCTCGGCATGGCGGCGTGGGGCTCGCTGATCAAGTACTGGCCGTACAATCTCAGCCTGACCCTGGCCAACTACCAGTTCGCCAACTTCGACGCCAACGGCTGGGACTCCTACTTCAACTCGCTGCGGATGGCCGCCGGTGCCGCGATCTTCGGCACGTTGGTGATGTTCGTCGGCGCCTGGCTCAACGAGAAGACCAAGGGCTTCGGCGCGGTGCGCGGCATCGTGCAGCTGCTCGCCTTCCTGCCCATGGCGGTGCCCGGCATCGTGCTCGGCCTGGGTTACATCTTCTTCTTCAACGCGCCCAGCAATCCGCTCAACTTCCTCTACGCCACCATGGCGATCCTGGTGATCAACACCGTGGCGCACTACTACACGGTCGGGCATCTCACGGCGACGACGGCGCTGAAGCAGATCGATCCCGAGTTCGAAATCGGTCTCGGCCTCGCTGAAAGTGCCGGTGTGGCGCACCTTCGTGCGCGTGACCGCGCCGATCTGCCTGCCTGCGATCCTCGACATCGCCATCTACCTGTTCGTCAATGCCATGACGACGGTGTCATCGGTGATCTTCCTCTATGCGCCCGACACCAAGCTCGCCTCGGTGGCGGCGGTGAACATCGAGGAGGCCGGCACCACCGCGGCGGCGGCGGCGCTCTGCATTGTGATCGTCATCACCTCGGCCACGGTCAAGGCAATGCACATCCTGGCCGATCGCTTCTTGCTGGGTCGCCTGCAGGCGTGGCGTCGGCGGTGAGACGCTCGCGAGGAGCAGGGACATGAAGATCGACGAGTTTGCCGCCGAGGCTGGAAAGATTGTCGAGCTGGTGGGCATCGGTGTGCTCGTCGCCGGCGCGATCCTGGCGGTCGGGGCCTTCATCCTGCGCATGCTGCAGCGCCGGCCGTTCAGCGAGGGCTATCGCGGGCTGCGCGCCGATCTCGGCCGTGCCATCCTGCTCGGACTGGAATTCCTGGTGATCGCCGATATCATCCGCACCGTGGCGGTCGAACCGACGCTGCAGAATCTCGGCGTGCTGGCGTTCATCGTCGCCATCCGCACCTTCCTGAGCTTCGCTCTGGAGCTCGAGGTGAGCGGGCGCTGGCCGTGGCAAAAGGGCCAGGCGGGCGAGCCGCGATCGTAGATGTTTGTCCTGACGAGGCGCTCATGAAACAGCTCCGCATTCCCGCCGTCTACATGCGCGGTGGCACCAGCAAGGGGGTCTTCTTCCTGGCCGAGGACCTGCCGTCCGACCCGCAGGCGCGCGACCGCATCCTGATGCGCGTGATCGGCAGCCCCGACCGCTACGGCAAGCAGACCGACGGCATGGGGGGCGCCACTTCGAGCACCAGCAAGGTCGTCATCCTGGCCAAATCGAAGCGCCCGGATTGCGACGTCGACTACCTGTTCGGCCAGGTGGCGATCGACCAGCCGCTGGTCGACTGGTCCGGCAACTGCGGCAATCTCAGCGCGGCGGTCGGCCCGTTCGCGATCAGCATGGGCTTGGTCGGGGCGCCGGCGGACGGCACGGCCACCGTCCGCATCTGGCAGGCCAACATCAAGAAGAAGATCGTGAGCCATGTGCCGATGACCGATGGCGAGGTCCAGGAGCTGGGCGACTTCCAGCTCGACGGCGTGGCCTTTCCGGCGGCCGAGGTCGAGCTCGAGTTCCTCGATCCCGCCGATGACGAGGGCGAGGCGGGCGCCACGTTCCCGACCCGCAATCATATCGACGTGCTCGACGTTCCCGGTGTCGGCAGGATCGAGGCCACGCTGATCAATGCCGGCAATCCCACGGTATTCGTCGATGCGGCAAGCCTCGGCCTCAAGGGCACCGAGTTGCAGGGCGACGTCAACGGCGACAAAGCACTGCTGGCGCGGGTCGAGGCGGTACGCGCGTGGGGCGCTGTCGCCATGGGCGACGCGGCAACTCCGGAAGAGGCGACGGCCACGCGCCAGCACACGCCCAAGCTCGCCTTTGTCGCCAAACCCGCCGGCTACACGGCGTCCGACGGCCGCCCGGTCGAGGCCGGATCGATCGACCTCCTGGCCCGCATCTTCTCGATGGGCGTGCTCCATCACGCCATGACGGGTACCGGCGCCGTCGCCATCGCTGCGGCGGCGGCGATCCCGGGCACCCTGGTGCACCGCGTAGCGTCGGTCGGCGCCGACGGCCGCGTGCGCTTCGGCCATCCTTCCGGCACTTTGAAGGTCGGCGCCGAGGTGAGGAAGGACGGCAACCGCTGGAAGGTGACGAAGGTCCTGATGAGCCGCTCGGCGCGCCGTCTGATGGAAGGCTGGGTCCGCGTTCCCGCCGCCTGACGAGTAAAGTGTCCAGGGAGAAATCGGTGCTGAAGATTCTGGGTCGGGCGAACTCCTTCAATGTCCGCAAGGTGCTGTGGATTTGCGACGAGTTGAACATTCCCTTCGAGCGCGAGGATTGGGGCCGCGGTTACATGCCCACCTCGACCGCGGAATTCCTGCGCATCAATCCGATCGGCCTCATCCCGGCCGTCATCGACGACGGCGCGGTGCTGCGCGAGTCCAATTCGATCGTGCGCTACCTGGCGACCAAGCACGGTCCGGACGAGATCTATCCCAAGGATCCGGTGCAGCGCGCCCATGTCGAGCAATGGATGGACTGGGCGAACTACGAGACCTCGATCTCGCTGCGCGGCGCTTTCCTGGGCGGCATGCTGCACGAGCCGCCGTGGAACAATCCCTGGTTCATCGAGCAGGGCCGCAACCAGATCACCAGGGAAGTGGGCCAGCTCGACGAGCATCTCGATCGCGGCGGACCCTACATGTGCGGCGAGACCTTCACCCTTGCCGATATTCCCGTCGGCCTCGTGGTCAATCGCTGGTTCAGCCTCGATTTCGAGCGGCCGCACTACAGCGCCGTCGCCGCCTATTACGACAAGCTGGCCGAGCGCGAGCCCTACCGGCGCCACGTGCGCAACGGGCTGCCCTGACTCGTTGCGGTCAATTGATATCGAGCGACGGCGACGGCCTGCGCGCGAAGTTCCCGCGCTACAACTACGACGACATGGTCGCGGCGCAGTACCGGCTGGTGACCGAGGGCCTGGGCGTCCGCCACCTGCGCCTGGTGATCGGCAATTCGATGGGCGGCATGCAGACCTGGATCTGGGGCGAGACGTATCCGGACTTCATGGACGCGCTGGTGCCGATGGCCTCGCAGCCGACCGCGATGTCGAGCCGCAACTGGATGATGCGGCGCCTGATCATCGACACGATCCGCAACGATCCGGACTGGAAGGACGGCAACTACACGACGCAGCCGCGCGGCGCTGCGGATCGCCAACGTGTTCTTCGGCATCGCCACGAGCGGCGGCACGCTCGCCTACCAGAAGCTGGCGCCGACCCGCGAGCAAGGCCGACAAGCTGCTGGACGAGCGGCTGGCCGCGCCATTCACCGCCGACGCCAACGACATGCTCTACCAATGGGACTCGTCGCGCGACTACGATGCCGCGCCCGGCCTCGAGCGCATCGAAGTCTTTGCTAAGGTAGCGGCGATGGACACGATCAGTCGGCGGGCGAAGGTCTCGCTTCGCCGCAGACCGGAGAAACAAGGAACGGCATGTCGCGTTGGCGCGTCGGCGTAGATTCAGGCGGCACTTTCACCGACATCTGCCTGTTCGACGAGCAGTCAGGAAGGATCGAGACCTGGAAGGTGTCGTCGACGCCGGACGATCCGTCGCGCGGCATCGCCCAGGGCGTCGAGGAGGGCATGCGGAGCGCAGCCCCCGAGGCCGGCGACCGGCCGGCGGCGGCGATCGTCTATTTCGGCCACGGCACCACGGTGGCGACCAACGCCCTGATCCAGCATCGCGGCGTCAAGACCGGCCTTGTCACCACCGACGGCTTCCGCGACCTCCTGGAGATCGGCCGCCAGAAGCGGCCCGACCTCTACGACATCCAGGCCGACAAGCCCAAGACCCTGGTGCCGCGCGACCTGCGCCTCGAAGTGCCCGAGCGGGTGCGCCATACCGGCGAGATCGACACGCCCCTCGACGAGCAGAAGATGCGCGCCGCTGCGCGAACCCTGAAGGCCGCCGGCGTGCAGGCGGTCGCCGTGTCGTTCCTCTACGGCTTCATCCGGCCCGACCATGAGCAGCGCGCGGTCGCCATCCTGCGCGAGGAGCTGCCCGACGCCTTCATCTCGGCCGGCCACGAGATCGCGCCCGAGTTCCGCGAATTCGAGCGGCTGTCGACGGTGGTGCTGAACGCCTATCTCGGCCCGGTGATGGGCCGCTACCTCCACCGCCTCAGCCCGCGGCTGGAGGCGCTCGGCATGACGGCCGCGCCGCATCTCACCCAGTCCAATGGCGGCGTCATCGGCTTCCCGACCGCCGCCGCCATGCCGGTGCGCACGGTGCTCTCCGGCCCGTCGACCGGCGTGGTCGGCGCCCAGGCGATCGGCGCTCTGGCGGGCTTTCCCGACCTCATCACCTTCGACATGGGCGGCACCTCGACCGACGTCGCCCTGCTGCAGGGTGGCCGCTGCCGGCTGGCGGCGGAAGCCACCGTGCATGGCTACCCGATCAAGGCGCCGATGCTCGACATCCACACCGTCGGGGCGGGCGGCGGCTCGATCGCCTATATCGACAGCGGCGGGCTCTTGAAGGTGGGGCCGCGCTCCTGCGGCGCCGATCCCGGGCCGGCCTGCTACGATAAAGGCAACGAGGAGCCCGCCGTCACCGACGCCAATGTCGTGCTGCAGACCCTGAACCCCGCGCACCTGTTGGGCGGCCGCATGAAGATCCGCCAGGATCTCAGCCGGCAGGCGATCGGCCGCCTGGCCGAGCGGCTGGGCCTTTCCATCCCCGAGACGGCGCAGGGCATCCTGTCGGTCGTGACCGCCAACATGGCGCGCGCGATCCGCGTCATCTCCGTGCAGCGCGGCCACGACCCGCGCGACTACACGCTGATGGCGTTCGGTGGCGCCGGGCCCCTGCATGCCGCGCGGCTGGCCCGCGAGCTCGACATCGGCCGCGTGCTGGTGCCGGCCAATCCCGGCATTCTCTGCGCCATGGGCCTGCTGCTGACCGACCTGCGCGCCGACTTCGGCCTGACCCGGCTGCTGCCGGCGGCCGAAGCCTCCACAGCCGACGTCGCCCAGGCCTTCGCTGCCCTCGCCGGGCGCGCCGAGCACTGGTTCGAGCACGAGGCCATTGCCCCGACCGAACGCCGCCTCGCCCGCACCGTCGACATGCGCTACCACGGCCAGAACTATGAGCTCGGCGTCCCTGTGCCCGAGGGCCCGATCTCGCCCGCCACGATGCAGGCGCTGGCCGCAGGCTTCGGCGAGGCGCACCGCCAGCGCTACGGCTTCGCCGCCGACGGCGACCCCGTGCAGATCGTCACGCTCCGCGTCGAGGCGACCGGCACCGTGCGCAAGGCCGAGCTCGTGGCGCATCCCGAGGCCGGACCGGATGCGTCGGCCGCCATCGTCGGGCACCGGCCGGTCTGGCTTCCCGAGGCGCGCGATTTCGTCCCGACCGCCGATCTATGCCCGCGAGCGGCTGCGCCCGGCAACCGCTTCACCGGCCCCGCCATCGTCGAGCAGATGGACGCCACCACCCTGGTGCCGCCCGGCATGACGGCGCGGGTCGATGCGTATCTGAACCTGATCCTCGAGGCGACGGCATGAGCCGAGTGGTCCTTCGCCACATCGCATCAGAGGCCCTCTCCGCCCGCGTCATCGCGGGGGAGAGGGAGGGGACCCGCGCTTGCGCGGGGAGGGTGAGGTGGGACGCGTTGTTTGCGAGCGAAGCATCTGGATTGGACGAACCACCACCTCACCCTCCCATTGCTTCGCAATGGGCCCCGCCCTCTCCCCCGCTTCGCGGCGGAGAGGGACTCTGAGCGCGTCGTGTGAATATCCATGAAATCAGACCCCATGACCCTCGACCCCATCACCGTCGAGGTGATCGGCGCCGCCCTCGCCTCGATCGTCGAGGAAACCGGCGAGACGCTGATCCGCGCCTCGCATTCGACCAACATCAAGGAGCGGCGCGACTGCTCGACGGCGCTGTTCAACGCCGCCGGCGAGACGCTCTGCCAGGCCGAGCACATCCCGATCCATCTCGGCAGCTTCCTCGACCTCGTGCCGCACATCATGCGGCGCTACCCGACCCAGGACATCCGCCCGGGCGATGCCTTCATCGGCAACGACGCCTATGAAGGCGGCGGCACGCACCTGCCCGACATCGTGCTGGCCGAGCCGATCTTCATCGACGGCCGCCTGGTCGCCTGGACGGTGAACCTCGCGCACCATGCCGACTTCGTCGATCGCGGCCACGCCCACATCTTCCAGGAGGGCCTGCGCATCCCGCCGGTGCGCCTCTACCGCGCCGGCGAGCTGCAGGGCGACGTGCAGGACCTGATCCTGCTGAACTGCCAGGTGCCGGGCGAGCGCCTGTCCGACCTGCGCGCCCAGATGGCCGCCAACCGCGTCGGCGTAAAACGTTTCCAGGCGCTGGCGGCGAAGTACGGCACCGAGACGGTGCTGCAGGCGGGCGAGGCGCTGATGGACTATGCCGAGCGCAAGATGCGCGCGGCCATCGCCGCCATGCCCGACGGCACCTGGCGCTTCGAGGACGTGTTCGACAACGAGGAGGTGGCGGGCCTGCTGCCGCTCGCGGTCGAGATCACCGTGAAGGGCGATGCCATGTCGCTCAGCTTCGACGCCCCCGAGCAGATGCGCGCCGGCATCAACATGACCTACACGGCGCTGCTCGCCACCACCTACTACATCGTGAAGTCGGTGATCGATCCCTCCATCCCGCCCAACGCCGGCCTGGCGCGGCCGCTCAGCGTCGCCGCACCGCGAAGGCAGCATCCTGAACTGCGTCGCACCGGCCGCGGTCAACGGCCGCCTGCAGACCTGCCAGAGGGTCGCCGACATGATTTTGGGCGCGCTGGCGCAGGCCATCCCCGAACGGGTCATGGCCTGCTCCAACTCCGCCTGTACCGTCGCCTATTTCATCGGCAAGCGGCCGCAGGACGGCTCGACCTGGGTCTATCTCGAGACGATCGGCGGCGGCAGCGGCGCGCGCGCCACCAAGGACGGGCTGGACGGCGTGCATGTCCACACCACCAACACGTCGAACCTGCCGGTCGAGGCGCTGGAGATCGAGTACCCGCTGACCCTGATGCGCTACGAGCTGGTCGAGGATTCCGGCGGCGTCGGCCAGTACCGCGGCGGCATGGGCCTGCGGCGCGTCTACCAGGCGACGCACGACTGCCGCGTGCGGGTCGACATCACCCGCCAGCGCTCGCAGAGCTGGGGTCTGTTCGGCGGCGGCCCCGGCGCGCACGGCCAGGTCGAAGGCGGTCCGGGGGTCGTCTTCCACGGCGACTCCGCCGTCCTGAAGGCCGGCCAGTGGTTCGCGATCGTGACGCCGGGCGCCGGCGGCTTC
>CAVXWG010000010.1:0-207321 GCA_963765385.1 uncultured Alphaproteobacteria bacterium
AACGCTTCACGGTGGCACACGGCGTGTGGCTCGACGACGACGACATGAAGCGGCTGGGCGATCGCGGCGCGTCGGTGGCGCACAATCCCGGCTCCAACATGCGGCTGGGCAATGGCCTCGCCGACGTGCGCGGCATGCTCAAGCGGCGGGTCAATGTCGGCGTCGGCACCGACGGCGCCAACTGCTCGGACAATCAGAACATGTACGAGGCGATGCGGCTCGCGTCTTTCGCCTCCAAGGTCCAGGGGCCGGATGTGCAGAACTGGCTCACCACCGAGGAGACGCTGCGCGCGGCCACCGAAGGCAGTGCCCGCGCACTCGGCCTGGAAAAGCAGATCGGAAAAATCGCGCCGGGCTACAAGGCCGACATCGTCTTCCTCGACCTGCACCACATCAACTGGATCCCGACCAATGATCCCGTGAACGCTCTGGTCCACACCGAGGACGGCACGTCCGTCCATTCCGTCATGATCGGCGGCCGCATGATCGTTCGGGACCACAAGCTGCTCACGGTCGATCTCGCCGCCCTGGCCGCCAAGGCCGAGGAATCCCGCGACCGACGCGAGAAGATCACTGCGCCGGCGAAGAAGCTCTACGGGCGGCTGGAGAAGGTCGTCGGAACGTTCTGTCCCGGCCTGGCCAAGGCGCCGCTGCACATCCACCGCTACGGCGCGAGCCATCACGCGCATTAGAGCTGGGGGCGCGCCACTGCGCGCGGAGTAACCTCCGCGCTGAAGTGGCGCGTCTTTCATGCTCTTCCGGACCGCGAGCCTCTGGCTCGCTCGGAAATCATGAGCGAGCCAGAGGCTCGCGGTCCGGAAGACTATGACGCGCCACTGGAGTGGCGCGCCCCCAGCAATGACATGATCTCTTCTTCGAGCTCGAGCACGTCGGTCGCGACCGCATCGGGCTCCTCCGCAACCGAGCGCGGGCGCTGGCGGCGATGGCGGCCGCTGCGAAACTGAATCGCGGCCATGCCAAGCGCCTTTGCAGGCACGATGTCGTTGTCGATGCGGTCGCCCACCATGATGCAAGCGGCGGGCGGCACGCCCAGCGCCTCGGCGGCCGCCAGGAAGGCTTGCGGATCGGGTTTGCGAAGGCCGGTGATCGCGCTGATGCCGTGATGATCAAAGAGGTCGCCGATACCAGCTCGCGCCAAGCGCTCGCGCGCCGCCTCCGGTTGGTTGGCGACGATGCCGAGCTTCAGCCCGCGCTCGCGCAGGCGGCGCAACAGTGGGTCGATGCCGGGGCGGAGCTGGAAGACATCGAGATTGCCGACCATGGCGCGCATGCGCTGGCGTACGCGTTCGACGGTCCGCGGATCGCCGCCGCACAGCGTTTCGATCATGTGGGCGTAGGCGTCGGGTGCGAAGGCAGCGACCGCGGCTTCGGAGGCGTCCTCAATGATTGCCTGATCGACGCGAATTCCCTCGAGCCCGCAGGCCGAGGCGATGGCGCCGTCGACGGCGATTTCCCAGGCGAATTCCAGGTCGAGGGGACCGCCGACGTCGAAGAGAACCGCGCGATATCGCATTTCGGTATGTATGCGGCATACTGCAGCCAGCCGTGAACCCAAAAGGGAGCTGACCATGACCGAGATCAAGAGGCGCCTGTTGCTGGCCGGGGCCGCCGCCGCGCCGTTGGCCGGCTGGGTGCGCCTTGCCGACGCCGCCACGCCGAAGGACACCGCCGTCATCGCCAAGCAGATCGACGACATCATCACCCTCGATCCGGGCGAGGCCTACGAACTATCCGGCAACGAGATCTGCACGAACGTCTACGACCGGCTGCTGCGCTACGAGGCCGAGGACCTGAGCAAGCTGGTGGGCGGCATCGCGAAGTCGTGGACCGTATCGCCCGACGGCAAGACCTTCACCTTCAAGATCCGCCCGAACCTCAAGTTCCAGTCAGGCGCGCCGGTGACGGCGGAGGACGTGGAGTTCTCCCTGCAGCGCGTCGTGCTCATGAACAAGACGGCGGCGTTCCTGCTGACCCAGCTCGGCTGGTCGAAAGACACCGTCAAGGACCTCGTGAAGGCCAATGGCGACGCCCTCACCTTCAAGATCACCGAGGATTTCGCCCCATCCCTGGTGCTGAACCTGATGACCTCCATCGTCGCCTCGGTGGTCGAGAAGAAGGTCGCGTTGGCGCACGAGACGAACGGCGACATGGGCAATGGCTGGCTGAAGACCAACTCGGCGGCCTCCGGCGCCTTCAAGCTGGTCTCGTGGAAGGCCAACGAAAGCGTCAGCCTCGAAGCCAACCCCGGCTTCCGCCTGGGCGCCCCGACCATCAAGCGGGTGGTCGTCCGCCACGTGCCGGAGCCAGCCTCGCAGCGGCTGCTCCTGGAGAAGGCGGACGCCGACTTCGTCCGCGACCTGACGCCGGACCAGATCAAGCCGCTGGCCGGCAACCCCGACATCAAGGTGGAGTCCTTCAAGGCCGCCAATACCTTCTACATGGGCCTGAACCTGGGCTACGAGCCGCTGGCCAATCCCAAGGTGCGCCAGGCGATGAAGATGCTGGTCGATTACGACGGCATGGTGAAGAGCTTCCTGGCGGGCCGCTTCTTCGTCCAGCAGAGCTTCCTGCCGCTGGGATTCTTCGGCGCCATCGCCTACGCGCCCTTCAAGCTCGACGTCGCCAAGGCGCAGGCGCTGCTGGCCGAGGCGGGCTACAAGGACGGCTTCGCGGTGAAGATGGCCGCGCCCAACGCCCCGCCCTGGACCGAAATCTCGCAGTCCGTGCAGCAGACCATGGGCCAGGCCGGGATCAAGGTGTCGATCGAGCCGATGGAGCTGAAGGCGGTGATCAGCCAGTACCGCGGGCGCGGACACCAGATCGCCATGCTCTCCTGGGGCCCGGACTATTTCGACCCGCACACAAACGCCGACAGCTTCGTGCACAACGACGACAACTCCGACACGCCGAAGATCAAGCCGATCGCCTGGCGCAACAAGTGGTTCATCCCCGACATCACCAAGGAGATGCTGGCCGCGGCGAAGGAGCTGGATACAGCCAAGCGCGCCGAGCGGTACGCCGCGCTGCAGAAGACGGTGACGGACGAGGGTCCGTACATCTTCATGTTCCAGAACAACAGCCAGGTGGCGCGGCGCGTGACGGCGACCGGGTACAGCCCCGGCATCACCGAGGACCTGCACTTCTTCCGCACCATCCGGAAGTCCTGACGCGTTGCCGCGCATGGTGATTCAAATACCCGTCATCCCGACCCGAGCCGAGCGAAGCGAGGCGCAGTGGACGGACCTATTTCTTGTGGTGGCAACCCCATGAACGGGTCCCTCGACTGCGCCGCCCTTCGGGCGGCTTCGCTCGGGATGACGGAGAGAAAATAGCGAGATGCAATCGCCTTTGGCCACACAGGGCCAGGCGGCCGGCGCTTCCGCCGGCGGCGGGCATCGGGCCTGGGGCCTCGCCAGGAGCCTGGCCAATCGGACGGTGCGCAGCCTGCTTTCCGTGGGGCTCACCTTCCTCGGGCTCACCTGCGTCACGTTCTTCATCGGCCGGGTGATCCCGATCGATCCGGTGCTGGCCATCGTCGGCGACAAGGCCTCGGCCGAGACCTATGCGCGGGTGCGGGCCGAGATCGGGCTCGACCTGCCGCTGCCCGTGCAATACTGGCGCTACCTGATGAAGGTGGTGCACGGCGATTTCGGCAATTCCGTCATCACCTCGCATCCCGTGCTGCAGGACCTGCTGCAGGTGTTCCCCGCGACGCTCGAACTGGCGCTGCCGGCCCTGTTCATCGGCGTGGTGGTCGGCGTGCCGATGGGCGTGCTGGCCGCCACCCATCGCGGCCGCTGGCAGGACCAGGTGATCCGCCTGCTGTCCCTGCTCGGCTATTCCATGCCGGTGTTCTGGCTGGGCCTGGTCGGCCTGCTGCTGTTCTACGCCACGCTCGGCTGGGTCGGCGGGCCGGGCCGGCTCGATGTCGGGTTCGACGACATCGTGAGCCCGGTCACCGGGATGATCACGGTCGACAGCCTGCTGGCCGGTGAATACGACGTGTTCTGGAACGCGGTCTCGCACCTGCTGCTGCCCGCTTCCATTCTCGGCTACCTCTCGCTCGCCTACGTGGCGCGCATGACGCGCAGCTTCATGCTGGGGCAGCTGCGGCAGGAATACGTGCTGGCGACGCTCGCCAAGGGACTCTCGCCCTGGCGCGTCGTCTGGGTGCATGCGCTGGGCAATGTCTGGGTGCAGCTCGTCACCGTCATCGCGCTCACCTTCGGCAGCCTGCTCGAGGGCGCCGTGCTCACCGAGACGGTGTTCGCCTGGCCGGGCCTCGGCCTCTACATGAAGAATTCGCTGTTCAACGCCGACCTCAACGCCGTGCTGGGCGGCACGGTGCTGGTGGGCGTGGTCTATATCGGGCTGAACATGCTGTCCGACCTGATCTATCCGCTGGTCGACCCGCGCGCGCGGGATCAGTGATGGCCAACTGCACCTGTCTCGGGCCCTGTCGCCGGATCGCCGCGTGCCTGGCTGCTGAGCCCGGCGCCCGCCAGCCGCACGCAGGCGCGCTTCGGCCGCTGGTTCCGCGCCTGGCTCGTCTTTCGCCGCAACAAGCTCGCGATGACCGGGCTCGGCATCGTGCTGCTGCTGGTGCTGATGGCGGTCTTCGCGCCGCTGATCGCCGACCGCCAGGCCGCCACCCTGCAGGTGCTGGCGGACCGGCTGCAGCCGGCGAGCTGGCAGCATTGGTTCGGCACCGACGAGCTGGGACGGGACATCTTCGCCCGCGTGGTGTTCGGCTCGCGCATCACGCTCACCATCGTGGCCATGGTGGGGGTGATCGTGGTGCCCGTGGGCCTCGCCATCGGTCTGCCCGCCGGCTATTTCGGCGGCGTCGTGGATACGGTGCTGATGCGCATCACCGACATCTTCCTGGCGTTTCCCCGCCTGGTACTGGCGCTGGCCTTCGCGGCGGCGCTGGGCCCGGGGATCGAGAACGCCGTGATCGCCATCGCGCTCACCGCCTGGCCACCCTATGCCCGCCTCGCCCGCGCCGAGACGCTGACCAGCCGGCGCGCGGAGTTCATCCAGGCCGCCGAGCTGCAAGGCGCCTCGCCGCTGCGCATCATCGCCACCCAGATCGTGCCGCTCTGCCTGCCCAGCGTGATCATCCGCCTGACCCTCGACATGGCCGGGATCATCCTCACCGCCGCGGGCCTCGGCTTCCTCGGCCTGGGCGCGCAGCCGCCGGCGCCGGAATGGGGAGCGATGGTCTCCTCGGGCCGGCAGGTGCTGCTCGACCAGTGGTGGGTGGCGACCATCCCGGGCCTCGCCATCTTCATCGTCAGCCTGGGCTTCAACCTGCTGGGCGACGGGCTGCGCGACGTGGGCGACGCACGGTCATGACGGATCCCCTGCTCGCCGTGCGCAACCTCAGCGTCACCTATCCCGGCGACGACGGCGATGTCCGCGCCGTGCGCAACGTGAGCTTCACCCTGGGCCGCGAGCGCCTGGGCATCGTGGGCGAAAGCGGCTCCGGCAAATCCACGACCGGACGCGCCATCATGGGCCTTGTCGGCCATCCGGGCCGCATCGAGGCGGACGAGTTGCGGCTGGGCGACACCGACCTGCGCGGCCTCAGCGAACGCGGCTTTCGCAAGCTGCGCGGCCAGCGCATCGCCATGGTGCTGCAGGATCCGAAATACTCGCTCGACCCGGTGATGTCGGTCGGCGAGCAGATCGCCGAGACGCACCGCAGCCATCTGCGCAGCAGCCATCGCGACGCCCGGCGCGCGGCGCTGGAGATGCTGCAGGCCGTGCATATCCGCGATCCCGAGCGGGTCTACACGATGTATCCGCACCAGGTCTCCGGCGGCATGGGCCAGCGGGTGATGATCGCCATGATGCTGATCGCCGGGCCCGACATCCTGATCGCCGACGAACCCACCTCGGCGCTCGATGTCACCGTGCAGACCCAGGTCCTGGCCATCATGGACGAGCTGGTACGCAGCCGCGGCATGGGGCTGATCCTGATCAGCCACAACCTGCACCTGGTCTCGTCGTTCTGCGACCGCGTGCTGGTGATGTATGCCGGCCAGGTGCTGGAGACCTGTGAGGCCGGCAAGCTGGCCGAGGCGACGCATCCCTACACGCGCGGCCTGCTCGCTGCACTTCCCCAGCTCGGCCACCGCCGGGCGGAGCTACCGCAATTGCAGCGCGACCCCGCCTGGACGGCCGACCTCGCATGATCACACTCGACGACGTCACCATCACCTACGGCAGTGGCGCCCGCGCCGTGGTGGCCGTCCGCGACCTCACGCTTTCCGTCGCCTGAAGGTGAAGCTGTCGGCCTGGTGGGCGAATCCGGCTCGGGCAAATCGACGGTGTTGCGCGCCGTCGCCGGGCTGATCCCTTATGCGGCCGGCGAAATCACGCTGGCCAACCGTCGCGTGGACCGACGCCGCACCACGGCTGAGCGCAAGATGACGCAGATGGTCTTCCAGGACCCGTACGGCTCGCTGCACCCGCACCAGACGGTGGACCAGATCCTCGCTTTGCCGGTCGCCATCCATCGGCTGGACCGCGGCGAGGCGCGCATCGTCCAGGCGCTCGCCGAAGTGGGCCTCGGCCGTGAGCACCGCTACCGCTACCCTCACCAGCTTTCCGGCGGCCAGCGCCAGCGCGTGGCCATCGCCCGCGCCCTGATCCTGGAGCCGCGCATCCTGCTGCTCGACGAACCGACCAGCGCCCTGGACGTGTCGGTGCAGGCGGAGATCCTCAACCTGCTGAGCCGCCTGCGCCGCGACCACGGGCTCACCCTGCTGATGGTCAGCCACGATCTCGCGGTCATCGCCCATCTCTGCGAGCGCATCGGCGTGATGAGCCGCGGCCGGTTGCTGGAGATCACCACCGCGACAGCCATGGCGAACAACCAGGTGACGCACGACTACACGCGCGAGCTCCTACGCTCCAATGCCGGCTTCGACCGCAGCAGCGTCGCCAGCGCCGCGCTGGACGTGGTGGCAGACTAGGAAGGCAAGGCCGGGGCCCTGATCCGAACCCGCGATGACGGCGACGTTACCGGTTCACCGTCTGGCGTCGGAATCCGGGCCATGCCAATGTCGTTGTGCCAACTGCGCAGGAGGTCAGCATGCGAGCGATAATGGTAGGCGCACTTTTCGCCGTCGCAATGGTCGCGAACGCAAACGCGGCGATCAAGGAAGAGCCCGTCACCTATAGCGACGGCGAGACCACCATGAAGGGCTTCGTCGTGTACGACGACGCCGTCACGGCCAAGCGGCCCGGCATCGTCATGGTGCATGAATGGTGGGGCATCACCCCGCACGTCCACACCGAAGCGCAGAAATTCGCGCAGCAGGGCTACACGGCCTTCATTGCCGACATGTATGGCGACGCCAAGACCGCCGACAACCCGAAGGATGCGGGCGCCCTCTCGGGTTCGGTGATGAAGAACCCCAAGGCGATGGAATCGCGCTTCAACGCCGCGCGGGACCAGCTCGCCAAGCAGCCTTCGGTCGACCCCCAGCGCATCGGCGCCGTCGGCTACTGCTTCGGCGGCGCAGTCGTGCTGAACATGGCGCGGGCCGGCGCCGACCTCGGCGCTGTCGCGGGCTTCCACGCATCGCTCGGCCTCAATACCCCGGCACCGGCACCGGGAACGGTCAAGGCGAAGGTGCTCATCCTGAACGGCGCGGACGATCCCTTCGTGAAGCGCGAGCAGTACGATGCGCTCAAGAAGGATTTCGACGCAGCGAAGGTCGATTACCGGATCATCGAGTATCCCGGCGCGGTGCATGCGTTCACCAATCCCGAAGCCACCGAGCTCGGCAAGAAGTTCAACCTGCCGCTCAGATACGACGCCAAGGTGGATCAGGAGGCGAAGGCCGAGGCGGCCAAGTTCTTCGCCGCCGACCTCAAGAAATAGGCAAAAAGGCCGCCCACGTGGCGGCCTTTCCATTCATGGTGCGTCCGCTCGGGAGATGAGTATGACCAGCCCCTTGACGGCTTTCGACGCCGCTGTTCGCCCTGAACTGAATGATCTCTTGACCAGGCAAAGAGCAGCGCAACTGCGAGACGGCGCGCCGTCGGCTGCCATTCGAATCGATCGGCTCAACCGTTGCATCGCCCTCCTTGTCGACAATCGCGGCCAGATCGAAGCGGCCCTGAATGCGGACTTCGGGGCGCGCTCCCGCCAGGTCACGGCCTTCACCGATGTTGCGAGTTCGATCGGTCCGCTCAAGCATGCCCGCGATCACGTGGCGCGCTGGATGCGGCCGCAACGGCGAAGCACCACGCCGCGCATTCTGGGCTTGTTCGGCGCCAGGGCGGAGATCCGCTGCCAGCCCAAGGGCGTCGTCGGGCTGATCAGCCCCTGGAACTTCCCGGTGAACCTCACCTTCGCCCCGCTGGCCGGCGTGCTGGCGGCCGGCAACCGCGCGATGATCAAGCCCTCGGAAGTGACGCCAGCGACATCCGAGCTTCTGAAAAAGATGTTCGCAAGCGCCTTCGACGAAGAGGAAATTGCCGTCGTCACCGGCGGTCCGGAGGTGGGGCAGGCCTTCGCCAGCCTGGCTTTCGATCACCTGATCTTCACCGGCGCCACGTCGATCGGGCGACAGGTGATGCGGGCTGCCGCGGAAAACCTGGTGCCGGTCACGCTCGAACTGGGCGGCAAGAGCCCGGTTGTCATCGGCCGCTCCGCCGATCTGGCCGTCGCGGCGGCGCGGATCATGAACGGCAAGACTCTCAATGCCGGCCAGATCTGCCTGGCGCCCGACTATGTGCTGGCGCCGGCGGACGGGTTGGGCGCCTTCGTCGAGGAAGCCAAGGCTGCGGTCGGCCGAATGTTCCCGACGATCCGTGACAATCCTGACTACACGGCGGTGGTAGCCGACCGGCACTATGCGCGGCTCACCGGCTACGTGGACGACGCGCGCGCGAAGGGCGCCGAGATCGTCGAAATCAATCCGGCCGGCGAAGACCTGCGCCAGCAGCCTCACCGTCGCATCGCGCCGACCCTGATACTGAATCCCACCGACGACATGAAGGTCATGCAGGAGGAGATTTTCGGGCCGCTGCTGCCGATCAAGGCCTATCAAAAGCTCGACGAGGCCATCGACTACATCAACGCGCACGACCGGCCGCTGGGTCTTTACTATTTCGGCACGGACACGAACGAGCGGGATCGGGTGTTGGAGCGGACGACGTCGGGCGGGGTCACCGTCAACGACGTGGTGATGCATGTCGCGCAGGAAGAATTGCCGTTTGGCGGCATCGGGCCGGCCGGCATGGGCGCCTACCATGGCCATGACGGCTTCCGCGAGTTCAGCCACCGCAAGTCGATCTTTCACCAGATGAAAAGAGATATCGCGCCCCTGCGCATGCTGCGCCCACCCTACGGCGCGGGCATCGCCAGATTTCTGGCGACACAGATCAAGCGTTAGAGTGAGAGTCGGCACAGCCCAGCGGCTGGTGGAGTCCGGCCTGAAACTGGAATAGCAGAAGGCAAATCATG
The DNA here is from genome assembly GCA_963765385.1 of uncultured Alphaproteobacteria bacterium. Taxonomy (GTDB): domain Bacteria; phylum Pseudomonadota; class Alphaproteobacteria; order Reyranellales; family Reyranellaceae; genus Reyranella. Next base: position 9,509 of record CAVXWG010000010.1, read on the forward strand.
ATCCTGCAGCGACGTTCGTTTCTCGGAAGTGCCGCCTTGGCGGTCGCAGCCCCCGCCATCGTCCGGGCCGACAGCTTTCCCTCCAAGCCGATCCGTTGGGTGATCCCGTTCGCGCCGGGCGGCAACTACGACGTCACCTCCCGTATCGTGGCCGACCCGATGAGCCGGCAGCTCGCGCAGACGGTGCTGATCGACAATCGTCCGGGCGCCGGCGGCGTGGTGGGCCTCGAGGCCGCGGTCAACGCCCCGGCCGACGGCTACACGATCGTCATGGCGAGCTTCACCGTGGGCTACGTCGCGCCGATCTTCGCCGGCAAGCCGCAGATGCTGCAGGTCCTGGCGCCCGTCAGCATGCTGACCACGGCGCCCACCCTCGTGGTCACGCGGTCGGACAGCCGCTTCACCGACATGAAGAAGCTTCTGGCCGAAGCCAAGGCCAAGCCCGGCACGGTCACCATGGGCCATTCGGGCAACGGCACGACCAACCACGTGGCGATTCTGCGCCTGCAGCTGAACGAACAGGTCAAGTTCAACATCATCCCCTACCGCGGATCGGGGCCGGGCATCGCCGACCTGCTGGCCGGCACCATCGACTGCTTCGCCGATCAGCTCACCAGCTCGATGCCGCATATCCAGTCGGGTAAGCTGCGCGGGCTGGTGAATTTCGGCCTCGAACATATTCCCGACCTGCCCGACGTGCCGACCCTCAAGGAAGCCGGCTGCACCCCCTTCGAAGGCGGCACGACGGCGGGGGTGTTCGTTCGCCTCGAGACGCCGCAGCCGATCGTCGACCGGCTGAACGCGGCCGTGGTCGCGGGACTGAAGGACGAGGCGGCGAACAAGCATCTGCGCGAGCTGGGCGCGGTCGTGCGGCCTTCGACACCCGCCGAGTTCACCGAGGTCCTGAAGTCCGACGAGGCGAATGTCTCGGAGCTGCTGAAGATCGGCGCCCTGAAGCCCGAGTGAGGCGCAGGCACTTCCACGGGCAACGGGAGCCGCCTACAGAAGCTTGAGATAGTAGGCGAGAGGATTGGACGACGACGCGGCAAGGGCGTCACCGGACGACAGCGCCAGCGCGAAACCCATCCGTTCATAGAAGAGCCGCGTGCGCCGGTAAGGCTCATAAGGGTCGTCGGGATGGAGCGTCATGACGAAGAGAAACCTGATCTTCTCTTCCCTCAGCCGGCGTTCGACCGCGCCGATCAAGGCCTTTCCAATTCCCTGCCGGTGATGGTCAGGGTCGACGCCCAGCCAATAGATTTCCGCGCTGACCGGACTGTGCCTCTTGAGCAGCAGCAAGCCGCGCGGCCGGCCGTCGATCCGTGCAATCCAGGCTTCCAGCATCTCTGCCTGCTCGGCGTAGCGCCGATTGGACTCGCCTTGCGCGAACCACTCGGGCAGCCGCGCCGTCAGCCTTTCCAGAAGCCGGCGCTTGCGCGCCGGGTCTTCTTCTTGGTCTATGGAAACATCCATGCCGCATCATCGGACGAAGGGTTGCGTCCCGTCCGCCAGGGATGCTGCGCGGGCCTCGCCTGCGCTAATGCCCCAGCCCTTCCAGCGCCTTGACGATGTTCTCGCACATCACCTTGGCGTCGGCGAACAGCATCATGGTGTTGTCGCGGAAGAACAGCTCGTTGTCGACGCCGGCATAGCCCGAGGCCATGCCGCGCTTGACGAACAGCACGGTCTGCGCCTTCTCGACGTCGAGGATCGGCATGCCGTAGATCGGGCTCTTGGGATCGGTCTTGGCCGCCGGGTTGGTGACGTCGTTGGCGCCGATCACGAAGGCCACGTCGGTCGAGGCGAAATCGCGGTTGATGTCGTCGAGCTCGAAGACCTCGTCGTAGGGCACGTTGGCCTCGGCCAGCAGCACGTTCATGTGGCCCGGCATGCGGCCGGCCACGGGATGGATGGCGTAACGCACCTGCACGCCGCTCGCCTTCAGGAGGTCGGCCATCTCGCGCAGCGCGTGCTGGGCCTGCGCCACCGCCATGCCGTAGCCCGGCACGATGATGACCGACTGGGCGTTCTTCATCAGGAAGGCCGCGTCCTCGGCCGAGCCCGCCTTGACCGGCTTGTCGGTCTTGGCGTGCGGCCGCGCCCGCCGCCGAGCTGTCGGTGCCGAAGCCGCCCAGGATCACGTTGAAGATCGAGCGGTTCATGCCCTTGCACATGATGTAGCTCAGGATGGCGCCCGAGGAGCCGACCAGCGCGCCGGTCACGATCAGCGCGGTGTTGCCCAGGGTGAAGCCGATGCCCGCCGCCGCCCATCCCGAATAGGAGTTGAGCATCGACACCACGACCGGCATGTCGGCGCCGCCGATCGGCAGGATCAGCAAAAAGCCCAGCGCCAGCGAGAACCCGATCAGCAGGAGGAAGGTGATGGGATGGCCGCGCAGGGCGAACCACACCAGTAGGACCACGAGGGCGATGCCCGAACAGGGCGTTGATCGGATGCTGGCCGCGGAAGACGAGCGGCGAGCCCGTGACGAGGCCCTGCAGCTTGGCGAAGGCCACGATCGAGCCGGTGAAGGTGATGGCGCCGATGATGGTGCCCAGCCCCATCTCGATCAGGCTCTGGGTCTTGATGTGGCCCGGCGAGCCGATGCCGAAGGCGTCGGGCGATACGAAGGCCGCCGCCGCCACGAACACCGCCGCCAGGCCGACCAGCGAATGGAACGCCGCCACGAGCTGCGGCAGGGCCGTCATCTGGATGCGCATGGCGACCACGGTGCCGATCGCGCCGCCGACCAGAAGGCCGCCCACGATCAGCCACGGCGAGACCACGCCCGGGGTGGCGATGGTGACGCCGATCGCCACCACCATGCCGACGACGCCGTAGAGGTTGCCCTGGCGCGACGTCACCGGCGAGGAAAGCCCGCGCAGCGCCATGATGAAGCAGATGGCCGCAATCAGATAGCCGTAGGCGGCCAGTTCCTGGGTGATCATCCCGTGCATTCCCCGCCGCTACTTCTTGACCGGCTTCTTCTTGAACATCGACAGCATGCGGTGCGTGACGATGAAGCCGCCGAAGATGTTGACGGCGGCCAGCGCCACGGCGATGGCGCCGAACAGCTGCGCGGCGCCCAGGCCCTTCAGGCCGGCCGCCAGCAGGGCGCCGACGATGATCACCGACGACACCGCGTTGGTGACCGCCATCAGCGGCGAATGGAGCGCCGGCGTCACCCGCCAGACCACGTAGTAGCCGACGAAGCAGGCCAGGGCGAAGATGGTGAGCAGCGAGACGAACGGCATGTGGCCGTCGGGCAGCGCGAGCGTGCCCTGCGCCGCCATGTCGGTGATCTGCGTCGCCACGCCCTTGAGGTTGGTGGCGAGATCCTGCGCCTGGGTCGCGAGTTTGGCGGCTTCGCCGGCAAGTCTGTCGTCCATTATCGGCTCCCGGAGTGGGTCAAACTAGGGCTGTCATCGTGAGGGCGAAGCCCAAGGCCCCTTCCCCGGCCCTCTCCCGTGTGGCGGGCAGGGCCATCGCTTGTGAAAAATTCCGTCGTCTCGACCGAGGCCCCACGGGCCGAGTGGAGAGACCTTCTCTCGACGATAAGCGGCTTATCGTCGAGAGAAGGTCTCTCCGCTCCGCACTTCGCGCTCCGGTCGAGACGACGGAAGCCCGCAATGGAGAAGCGATTCTGCATCATCACGCTGTCTGCACCAGGGAGGGATGCACGATCTGGCCGTTCTGGGTCACCAGGGTGCCCTTCACGACCTCGTCGCTGGTGTCGATCTTGAGCGCCTTGCTCTCCTTGTCGACCATGGGCGTGATGAAGTTCAGGAGGTTGCGCGCGAACAGCGCGGACGCATCGGTCGCAAGCTCGCCGGGCAGGTTGGCCGGGCCCACGATCTTCACGCCGTACTTCTCGACGATCCGCCGTATTCGGAGAGCGGGCAGTTGCCGCCCTGCTCGACGGCCATGTCGACGATCACCGAGCCGGGCTTCATGGTCTTGCACCATGTCCTCGCTCACCAGCACCGGCGCCTTGCGGCCGGGGATGAGCGCGGTGGTGACCACGATGTCCTGCATCTTGATATGCTCGGCCACCAGCGCCGCCTGCTTGGCGCGGTAGTCGGCGCTCATTTCCTTGGCGTAGCCGCCCGCGGTCTCGGCCGCCTTGAACTCCTCGTCCTCGACGGCGACGAACTTGCCGCCGAGCGACTGGACCTGCTCCTTGGTGGCGGGGCGCACGTCGGTCGCCGTCACGATGGCGCCCAGCCGGCGCGCCGTGGCGATCGCCTGCAGGCCGGCCACGCCCACGCCCATGATGAAGGCGCGCGACGGCGCCAGGGTGCCGGCCGGCGTCATCATCTGCGGGAAGATGCGGCCGTAATTGTCGGCCGCCAGCAGCACCGCCTTGTAGCCGGCGAGGTTGGCCTGCGAGCTCAGGATATCCATCGACTGCGCGCGCGTGATGCGCGGGATCAGCTCCAGCGCGAACGAGGTCACGCCCTTGGTGGCCAGCGCCTGCACCAGCTCGCGGTCGGTGAGGGCCGAAAGCGGCGACATCAGCACCTGGCCCGAGCGCAACTGGCCGATCTCGTCGACGCCCTCGATCGCCGACATCGGCCGCTGGATCTTGAACACGATGTCGGCCGCCGCGAACGCCGCCGCGGCATCCGGCACGATCATTGCACCGGCATCGGTAAAGGCCTGGTCGGTATAGGACGCGACCGTCCCTGCCCCGGCCTCGATCACGACCTCCTCCACGCCAAGCGCCTTCAACTTCTTGACGGTCTCAGGGGTCGCGGCCACGCGGGTCTCGTGCGGCCGACGTTCTTTGACAATGGCGATTTTCATGGAGGCTTGGGTTGGTTGGAGACGCAGGAAAGCGGATCGTGCGGCGCACCTTGCACAGCGTGCCGTTCTTTGCCAAGGCGGTTTTTCGCCGCGTGGATGCGGACAGATAAGACTTTTTGCGACGCCGTCCGCCACGTCATACTGCCTGCATGACTCATCGTCCCGTTATCCTCACCGGCTTCCACTTCACCAAGACCACGCTCGCGGCGCTCTCCGAAAGCGTACGAGATCGCCGGGCACATGGATCAACCCGACCCGGCCCTGGTGCCGGCCGCCGCCGCCCCGCACGTGCAGGCGCTGGTGACGACCGGCAGTGTCGGCGCCTCGGACGCGCTGATGGCGTCCATGCCGCGGCTGTCGCTGATCTGCTGCTACGGCACGGGATACGAGCGCATCGACCTCGCGGCCGCCCGCAAGCGCAACATCATGGTCACGCACGGCGCCGACGCCAATGCGCCCGACGTGGCCGAGATGGCTTTCGGCATCCTGCTGGCCTCGACGCGTCGCATCGTGCGCGCCGACAAGATGATCCGCCGCGGCGACTGGACCAAGCGCATCCCCAACCGCTTCGGCGCCATCGCCGGCCTGACCGGCGGCAAGCTCGGCATCCTGGGCCTGGGCGCCATCGGCATGGAGTTCGTCAAGCGCGCCAAGGGCTTCGACGTCGAGATCGGCTACTGCAACCGCAACAAGCGCAGCGATGTCGATTTCGCCTATTTCCCCAATGTGATGGCGCTGGCCTCGTGGGCCGACTACCTGATCGTCTGCCTGCGCTCGGACGCCTCCAACAAGCACATCATCAATGCCGCGGTGCTGAAGGCGCTGGGCCCGCGCGGGCACCTGGTGAATATCAGCCGCGGCTGGGCGGTCGACGAGGCGGCGCTGGCCGACGCCTTGCGCAACAACGTGATCGAAGGGGCCGCACTCGATGTGTTCGACGAGGAGCCGTACGAGGGCCAGGAACTGCTGACGCTCGACAACCTCGTGATGACGCCGCATTTCGGCGGCGGCACCGAGCACGCCCAGCGGCGCATGACGTCGCTGGTGCGCCAGAACCTCGACAACCATTTCGCCGGCAAGCCGGTGGCCTCGCCGCTACCGGAGCTGCGCGACATGGCGGCCGTTCCCGAGGGAAGGCTGCGATAGCTCATCGGAGCGCGGGCGTCCCGCCCGCTTAAGCGCATTCACATGCGCGTATGATCATGAGCGGGCGGGACGCCCGCGCTCCGGATGACAACTAATCCGGCGGGTCGACGCCGATGGTGATCTTCTTGCCGCTCTCGCGCGCTTTCGCATCCGTCCACACGTCGTAATAGGCGCGCAGCGCCGACGGAAAGCGGCGCAGTTCGGTGAAGACGCTGTACGGCGAATCGACGTCGCGCGCCTCGAGGCCCCAGGCCTCGATGCCCGCCTCGCGGGCGAGGAACAGGGCGCGGTCGAGATGGAAGCGCTGCGAGACGATCGTGATTCGCTTCTGCCCGTAGATGTCGCGCGCGCGCAGCACCGAGTCCCAGGTGCGATAGCCGGCGGGATCGCGATAGATCGTCTCGGCCGGCACGCCGCGTTCGATCAGGCCGGCGCGCATCGCGATGGGCTCCTGGCCGCTGCCGCTCACGATGAAGTATTTCGCCTTGCCGGCCTTCCACAGCGCCGCCGCGGCATCGAGGCGATAGACGAAGTAGCGGTTGGGTCCGCCCTCGGGCCCGATCGGCGCCGTGCCCAGCACCAGCGCCACGTCGACCGACGGCACCCTGGCCACGTCGGCGAACGACCACGCCTCGGCCATGCGGTCGAGCCGGCGTTCGGCGAGCCACGCCAGCAACGTGCCGGCCAGCGCCACCGCGCCCACGAGGAACAGCGCGAACAGGATCAGCCGCATGCGGCGCGCCTCGATCGGTGCGAAGGGGCCCTGGAAGCCATCGTGATACCGCGTCTGTCCACCGCCGAAGCCACGGTCAAATCCCTCCTACGTCCCAGACTCGACGCGATCCACGCCCTGCCCGGCCTGCTTAACGATCCGTTGTTCGACGCCTTCTACCACGCGGCCGAGCGGCGGCGCGTGATCCATCAGCGATGGCAGGAAGAGGTAGTGTCGACAAAAGATGATGCAGCGATGCTCGGATCGGGCACCCACCTCTCCCTCCCCGCGCTGCGCGCGGGTCCCCTCCCTCTCCCCCCGCTAACGCGGGCGGAGAGGGCGGTTCGGGCGGAGAGGGCGGTTGAGGTCAGGCGAGGCCGTCCAGCACTTCCCTGAACCCCGTCTTGCACACAAAGCCCAGCTTCCGTTTCGCCTTGCCGGCGTCGTAGACCCGGTCGATGGATTGGAACATCGTCCAGCCGCGCTTGGCGTATTTCTCGCGGCAGTCCGGGAAGTAGCGCGCCACGACCGACGGCGCGTCGACGATCAGCGCGCGGCAGTCGGTCGGCGAGAACGGCGTCATCGCCGAGATGATGAAGGTGTCGAAGCCGATCGCCTGGGCCTTGGCCAGCGCGGCGACATGAGCCTCGGCCGCGTCCTCGACCGAGAGCCGCCGGAACAGGAACTCGTTGGCCTTGGTGTTCTCGCCCGACTGCACGATGGCGTGCGCCATGTCGTCTTCCTCGGGGAAGAAACGCGCCGTGCGCAGGATCACGATCGGCAGCTTGTGCAGGTGGTTGAACAGCCGGCACAGCTCCTCGGCCGCGCGCTTGGTGACGCCGTAGATGTTGCGCGGCTCGAGCGTCGTCATGGTTTCGTCGATCCAGATCGCCTCGTTCGCGCCGCCCGACCGGCCGTCGCGGATCTTCTGCGAGATCATGAGCGAGGTGGTCGAGGTGAAGACGAAGCGGTCGACCGTCGAGCCCGGCGCCACGGCCTCCTCGAGGAGGTTGAGCGTGCCCTGCACGTTCACCGCCACGAACTCCGAATTGTCGTGGGTCTCGATATGCGGCTTGTGACGCGCCGCGGCGTGGACGATGGCCTCGATGCCCTGCTTCACGGATGATCCGATGAACGAGCGCGCGATCGACCACCGAGCCCACGACCTCCGTCGTCGCGCCCGGGTCGGGATCGAGTCCCACGACCCTGTGGCCGTCGCACGCCAGCCGCGGCACCAGGGTCTGGCCGAGCCAGCCCGACGAGCCTGTGACCAGGATGTTCATGCGCGACCCGCTCAGGCTCCCGTCGCTTCCTTTGCAACGGCGGCCAGCGCTTCGGTCATGGCGCCCAGCGGACGCTCCGTGCCAACGAGGGCGCCATGGCGCCGGGCCAGCCAGTTCGGGTCGTTGTAGCCGAGCCACGTCTTGCCGGTCTCGTCCTGCCAGACCAGCGCCTTCAGCGGCAGGTCGATGCCCATCGTCTGCACCGCCTGCATCAGCGGCGTGCCGCCGCGCGGATTGCCGAACAGTACGACCTCGGTCGGGCGCAAATCCATGCCGACCTTGGCCGCCGCGCCGGCGTGGTCGATGCGCGCCAGGATGGCCATGCCGCGGCCCGTCACGGCGGCCACCAGCCGGTCCAACGTCTCCTTCGGCCCGAAACGGCTCGGACAAATCGTCAGTCCATCCGGCGTCATGGCGAGGGTGCCGACGGCGCCAGCCCGGCCGCCTGCAGGGCGACCTGCTGTCGGCGCGCCAAGGCATCGATGTCGAAGCCCTCGATCAGGCTCTCGAACAGCCGGTGCCAGTTGATCGAGGCCCGGAGATGGATGAACACGGCGCCCAGACCGATGGCGGCGCGGTCCATGAACACGAACTCGCGCGGCGGCCGCACGCCGCCCATGCGGCGGAGTTCGCCGAAGACGTTCTGCGCCATGTCGCGGCCGTGGCCGTCCGCCATGCCTTCGGTGAGACGGCGCGGCCGGTCGTCCATCAGCGGGCCGTAGAGGAAGGCCGCCCAGCGGTTCAGCACGAGCGATCATCTCGTGCGTCAGGCCGGTAAAGCCCCAATCCTCGTAGGCCGCCACGGCGCGCGGGACGTCGTCGGTCATCAGCGCGCGGTAGAGCTCGATCGAGCCGCGCACGAAACGCGGCGGGAAGATCCGCACGCAGCCGAAATCCATCAGGTTGACCGTGCCGTCGGGCCGCACCGTGTAGTTGCCGAGATGCGGATCGCCATGGATCACGCCGTAGGAATAGAACGGCACGTACCAGGCGCGGAACATGTGGACGGCCAGCCGGTCCTTGTCCTCCTGCGAATGGCTCTTCCAGTTGAGCAGCGGCTCGCCCTCGCAGCCAGGTCATGGTGAGCAGGCGGTCGGTCGAATGCGAGGGCACGACTTCCGGCACGTGCACGCCTGGCTTCGTCGCGCAGCATGTGGCGATAGAGCGCCACGTGCCTGGCCTCGCGCTTGTAGTCCAGTTCCTCGCGCAATCGCGTCGTGATCTCGGCATGGATCTCGTCGGTGCGGATGGCGGGATCGAAGCGCTGGCCGATCGCGAAGATCAGTTTCAGCTGGTTGAGATCGGCTTCCAGTGCCGAGGTCATGTCGGGATATTGCAGCTTGGCGGCGGCCTCGGTGCCGTCCGGCAAGGTCGCGCGATGGACCTGACCCAGGGAAGCGGCGAACGAAGCTTCCTTGTCGAACTTCGCGAACTTCGATTGCCAGTCGGGCCCGAGCTCGGTCGCCATGCGGCGGCGCACGAAGGCCCAGCCCATGGCCGGCGCGTTGGCCTGCAGTTGCGCCAGCTCGCGCGCATATTCCGGCGGCAGCGCGTCGGGGATGGTGGCGATGAGCTGCGCCGCCTTCATCAGCGGTCCCTTCAGGCCGCCCAGCGCCGCCCGGAGGTCGGTCGCATGCTTGTCGCGGTCGAGGCTCCAGCCGAGATAGCGCTGCGCCCGCCAGCTTGACCGCCAGGCCGCCCACCGAGCTGCCGACGCGGGCGTAACGGCCGAGCCGGCCGCCGAGGGAATCGCCTTCGTCACTCATGGCTGGGGGCGCGCCACTCCAGTGGCGCGTCTTTGTCGCTGCACAGGGAAGATCGCGCCACTGGAGTGGCGCGCCCCCAGCGAAGACTCCCGCTAAAGCTTCTCGAGTTCATCGACCAGGCCCGAGATGACGCCCAGCCCCTTGTCCCAGAAGGCGGGATCGGAGGCGTCGAGGCCGAACGGCGCTAAAAGCTCCTTGTGGCGCTTCACGCCGCCCGCCTTCAGCATGTCGAGATACTTCGCCTGGAAGTCCGGCAGGCCGGACTGGTAGGCGGCGTAGAGCGAGTTCACCAGGCAGTCGCCGAAGGCATAGGCGTAGACGTAGAACGGCGAATGGACGAAGTGGCCGACATATGACCAGTAGTGCTTGTACTCGTCGTCGAAGGTGAAGGCCGGCCCCAGGCTCTCCGTCTGCACCGCCATCCAGATCTCGCCGATCGCGTCGGGCGTGAGCTCGCCCTGGCGCCGCGCCATGTGCAGGCGCGATTCGAAATCGTAGAAGGCGATCTGGCGCACCACCGTGTTCAGCATGTCCTCGACCTTGCCGGCGAGCATCGCCTTGCGCGTCGCCTTGTCGGGCGCCGACTTCAGCAGCGACTGGAAGGTCAGCATCTCGCCGAACACCGAGGCGGTCTCGGCGAGCGTCAGCGGCGTGTCGGCCATCAGCGCGCCCTGCCGCGCCGCCAGCACCTGGTGCACGCCATGACCCAGCTCGTGCGCCAACGTCATGACGTCGCGCACCTTGCCCTGGTAGTTGAGCAGCAGGTACGGGTGCGCCGACGGCACGGTAGGATGGGCGAAGGCGCCCGGCGACTTGCCGGGCCGCGCCGGGGCATCGATCCAGCCCGTGCCGAAGAATTTCTTGCCGACGGCGGCCAGCTCCGGCGAGAAGGCGCCGTAGGCATCGAGCACGATCTTCTCCGCCTCGTTCCACGGGATCACGCGATCATCGTGCTCGGGCAGCGGCGCGTTGCTGTCCCAGTAGGGCATGGTCTCGACGCCGAACCACTTGGCCTTGAGCTTGTAGTAGCGGTGCGCCAGCCGGGGATAGGCGGCCTTGACCGATGAGGCCAGCGCATCGACCACCTCGTCCTCGACCACGTTGGCGAGGTTCATCGACGATTGCGGGCGCGGGAACTTGCGCCAGCGATCCTCGATCTCCTTGTCCTTGGCGAGCGTGTTGGTGACCAGCGAGAACACGGCGATATTGTCGCCCTGCACCTTGCCGAACGACTTGGCGGCGTCCTTGCGCACCGCGGGATCCTTGTTGGAGAGCTTGTCGAGGATCTGCGGCTCGGTCAGCACCTCGTTGCGAAAGGGATAGCGCAGCCGGGCGATGGTCTCGTCGAACAGGCGGGACCAGGCGGCGCGGCCGACGACATGCTTCTCGTGCAGCGCCTTCTCCAGTTCGTCGGAGAGCTGGTGCGGGCGGTACACGCGAAGATCGCGCAGCCACGGGCCGTATTTGGCGAGCGCCGGGTCCTTTTGCTTGTGGGCAAGATCGGCGTCGTCGAGCTTGTTGATCTCGAGCCGGAAGAACACCAGCTTCGTGCCGATGTCGGTCAGCGCCTGAGAGACGTCCTGCGAGAAGCGCCCGCGCTCGGGATCGGCCATGTCCTGCGCATAATAAAGCGAGGCATAGGAACCGATGCGGCCCATCAGGTCGTTCAAGGCCTCGTAGCGGGCGACCGCGGCGCCCAGCGCCTTGCCGTCCAGGCCCGCCACCTTGCCCTCGTAGGCCGTGGCGAACGAGTCGGCGTCAGCGGCGGCGCGCTTCAGGTCGGCCTGGAGATCGGTCCCGCCCGGGCTGGAATAGAGGTCGGACAGGTTCCAGGTCGGCAGGTCGCCCAGCATCGCATTCATTCAACAAACACTCCTCGCTGACTCGCAGGATATGGGGCGCTCGCAGGCCCGCCGCCAGAGCGGGCGCCGAATCGCGCCCATCCGGTTTAGCATGTCGCCCGGCGCGATCGGTACCGACCGGGAGTTTCCGCAGTTTCCGCAATTTCCGCTAGTGATTCGCCAATCAGCATAGTCCTGGACCGCCACGAGGACACAACAGCTAGAGACCACCTCACGCTGAGGAGCGGCCCCCTCGAGTTCCTCGGGGTAAACTCCGGCCGCGTCTCGATCCGCGCGGAGTAACCTCCGCGCTTTGGTGGGAACAACCTCGATGTTGCCGACCCTTCGAGACGCATAGCGGAGTTTACCCCGAGGTATTCGAGGGGCGATGCTCCTCAGGGTGAGGCGTGTGTGCTCAAGCTAACCCAACATCATTCCATTCTAGCCTCTCCTGCGTGACACCTCCCGCGGGCCGCGAGAATCAAAAAGATCGGCGCCGCTCCATGGTCGCGTTGTCGTTCAACGCAATATAAGTAACACTACGGTTATGTCAAGTCATACTTTTGGATTCGAGTTTCTGCGCACCACTTGCGCAGAAACTGTCTTCGCCGGGCGACCCTGTTGTGTTGCTGCCGATCACCCCGGATCGGCCGCGATGGCGTCCAGGAACGGGCCGATCAACAGGGCTGCAAAAGGCTCGATCTTCGCCGGGTCGCTCTCCTTGTAGTGCCCCGCGGCATCGAGCAGGTTCAAGGTCCCCAGCACGCGGCCTGCATAAACCACCGGCACGTTGATGGCCAATTCGCAGCCCAGCGAGCGGATCAGCTCGTGATCGAAGAACGCCCATTTGACGTCCTCGTAGGTGAAGCCGACCCACGACCGGCGCTGGCCGATGATAAGCTTGTGCCAGTCGCTCTCGGTCACCGGCTTGTAGCCGCCGACGGGGTATTCCTTCGGCATGTTGGTGTAGAGCCGCTTCACCCGCTTGCCGTCGGGCGCCACGTAGAGAAGCGTGAACAGCTTGTGGCCGACCGTTTCAACCAGCGCCTTGTCGACCGCCTTGAACAGCGCCTCGGGTGGTCCGGGTTGGCGAAGCGCGGTCAGGCAGGAGTCGAACGGCGTTGTCATTTGATATCCTCCGGAAGCCGTCATGGGACGGATGCAGCGTGAAGCAGCCTGGCTACGACGGCTCCAGGCCGTGAACTCTTAAATGAGCCCCGGCGGCCCTGGTGCGCCGATGTCCGCCTCCGGGTTGAACCAGCCTTCGTTGTCGCGGCTCGGCATGTCGCAGAAGTGCCAACACCGGACTCGCTGTCGAGCCAAATAAGCATGCCCAGGCAACGCTCACACCACCGATCTCATCCAGGCGGAGAAGGCCTCGATGTTCGGCCGTTGTGGGTGACTAGGGACGGACACGAGATAAAAGCCATAGCCCGGGAGAGAGAGGGCGTGTGCCTTGACCAGCGCTCCACTCTTGAGTTCGCGGCTGATCACCACGTCGCTGCAGATAGCGATGCCTTGGCCCGCAGCGACCGCATCGATCGCATGCAGCTCTTCCCGAAAGCTTAGGTCCCACGCTTTGTTGGTTTCCGGTATGCCAGGATCGACCGAGCGTGCGGTCGCCAGCCATCGCGGCCAAGTCGGCGCTTCGCGGTCGCGGTTCATCCAATCGAAATGGATGAGCGGATAGTGCAGCAGATCGGCGGCGCGCTCGATCCGTCGGGTGCCCTTCGCGAGCAACTGCGGGCTGCATACTGGAAAGAATGTGTCCCGAAATATTTCTTGCGCGGAAAGGTCCGGCGGCATCGTGCGTGCATAACGGATGGCGACATCAGCATTGCCCGCGCGCAGGTCCAATACCAAGTCCGTCCCGATGATCTCCAGCGGAATCTTCGGATGTTCTTCCCGCCACTTTGGCAGACGCGGGACCAGCCATCGGCTGGCAAATGCATTTGGGCTCGTCACCCGCAGCGCGCGTTGGCCGACGCCAGCCGAGGCTAATGCAATTGCAGTGGCAAAGCCGTCGAAGCCGTTCTGAATTGCCGGGAACAGCCGTTCGCCCGCGGCCGTAAGCACGAGCGGGCGGGGGCGCCGTCGGAATAAGGGTTGTCCGCAGATGTTCTCAAGCAGTCGAATCTGATGGCTGATAGCCGTGGGCGTGACGCCAAGTTCGGTTGCGGCCTCCCTAAAGCTCATGCTCCTGGCGGTAGCTTCGAAGGCGCGGAGTGACCCGAGTGGGGGAAGCTTCCTCATTCGTTAAATCTAGATGAATCCAATTCACCTAGCGACTGAGATATTCGATTTTGCCCCGAATAAAGAGCCCATGAGACCATCGCGACCTGGGCACGGGATGACTACCGCGAAACTGCCCTCAACCGGACCAGGTCACGAAGGGAAACCCGATGGGCGCTCTCAAGCTCGCGGACAATCTCAAGACGGAGCCGACGCTGCAAGCATCTGATATTGCGCAGCTCAGCCAGACAATTCGCGGCGATTTAGTCGTTCCGGATGATTCTGGTTATGATCAGGCGCGCAGGGTTTGGAACGGGATGGTCGATAAAAGACCGGCGGCAGTAATCTATTGCGCCGGCTCCGACGATGTCGTCACAGCCGTCAATTTCGCCAGATCGCGAAACTTGCTCGTCGCCGTTCGCGGCGGTGGCCACAACGTCGCCGGCTTTTCTGTGTGCGACGCTGGTGTCGTGATCGATGTCTCGCGGATGAAGCGGATCGAAGTCGACCCAGTTCGCCGCGTTGCGCGTGCGCAGGCTGGCTTGAACCTGGGAGAGTTCGATGCCGCCACTCAATCTCATGGTCTTGCGACGACCATGGGCGTCAACGCCGATACCGGCATAGCCGGACTGACGCTCGGGGGTGGGTTCGGCAGGCTCGGCCGCAAACATGGGCTGACTTGCGACAATCTGGTGGCGGCCGAAATCGTGACAGCGGACGGCCGATTGCTGAAAGCAAGCGCGACCGAAAACGCGGACCTGTTCTGGGCTATACGCGGCGGCGGCGGCAACTTCGGGATCGTCACAACCTTTGAATACAGGCTTTTCCCAGTAGGTCCGCTTCTTCTGGCCGGGTCCGTACTGTACGCTTACGATCAAGCGCGCGACGCGATGCGATTCTACCACACGTTTTCGCGCACGGCTCCGGACGAACTGAGTTTGGATGCGGCGCTTGTAACGGCACCTTCCGGTGAGCGCTTCTTCAGCATCTCGGCATGCTATGTCGGCCCGATCGATGAGGGCGAGCAGATCGTCAAGCAGCTGAGAGAGTATGGAGCGCCGGTTGAAGACCGAATTGCTCCTACGTCGTACCTTCAAATCCAATCGGCCGGGGACAGCATCTTCCCGCGCGGCCGTCGCTACTACTGGAAGGCGCAGTTTTTGCGCGAAATTTCCGATCCGGCAATCGATATGCTGCTCGCGACTTACGCGAGCGCACCCGGCGAGTCGCTTCTTGTCCTGCAACAGGTTGGCGGTGCAATCGCGCGTGTACCGATAGCCGAAACCCCATACGCGAACAGGGATGCGCTTTACGATTGCTTCCCGATCTCGATCTGGGACAACCCGGCTGACGATGAAGCCCACATCCGATGGGCGCGTGACCTGTGGGATGCGATGACACCGTTCTCGACTGGCGGCGTCTATGCCAACAACCTCGGCGAAGAGGGAATGGACCGGGTTCGGGCAGCTTACGGTGAGAACTACCCGAGGTTAGCCGCCTTAAAGAGCAAGTATGATCCAACGAATTTCTTCCGCTTGAATCAAAACATCAGGCCGGCGCTGTAAATGCTTTCCCGGGGCACGAATATCGGCCGGTATTCAAAAGCGCTTTGAGGACCGCAAGCAGGCCCGCGAGAAGCACGGGTGGAAGGTGAAGGGCGGCTTAGGGTCAGGCCAAGGTCAACCGCGCGATGTGCGGCTCCTCAGGAAGAGGTTGGGGCTGTATCGGCATTTTATGAAAGCAGCTACCGGCCAATCTCAGTTCGCCCGCTCAACCTCGACCAGGTTCGTATTGTAGGTCGTGGCGCCGCAGGGCGCCGAGCGGTCCTCGGCCAGCACGTTGGCGCAGCCGTTCGTGTCGGCGCCGTCGCTGCCGGGCGTCACCCACGCGCCTTCCTTGATCGAGACCACGCCCGGCGCGATGCGGCTGGTGACCTTCACCGGCAGCACCGTCGAGCCACGGTCGTTGAAGACGCGCACCCTCTCGCCGTTGGCGATGCCGCGCTGGGCGGCGTCGGCGGTGTTCATCCAGACGTCGTCGGGATCGACCCTCGCCAGCAATGGCTGGTTGCCGTGGATCGAATGGGTGCGCGCCCGCGACTTCGGGCTGCACAGCATCAGCGGAAACCTGGCTTCGGGCCTCACCGGCTCGATCCAGGTCGGAATGGGCGGGATGTGGCCCAGGCCATACGGGTCGGGATTGGCCGCCAGCGCCATCGAATAGATCTCGATCTTGCCCGACGGCGTCGTGAACTTTTTGGCCTCGGGATCGCGGATCTCCGCCGCGAAGGCCACCGCATCCTGCGGCGGCGCGAAGCGCGCCACGCCCTTCTCTGTGAACGTATCGAAATCCTCGACCGACTCGGACGTGAGCTCGCGCAGCCATTCCATCTCGGTCTTCTCGAGATAGTCGTTGATGCCGACGCGCGCCGCCAGGTCGGCGAAGATGTCCATGTCGTTGCGGCATTCGTACATCGGCTGGATCGCCTGCTTCATGAAGATCGCGTAGTGCCCGGCGCCGGCCCACGGCGTGTGCACGTCGTTGCGCTCCCAGAAGGTCGTCGCCGGCAGCACGATGTCGGCATGCCGCGCGGTCGGCGTCATGAAATGGTCCTGCACGACGATCAGCTCCACGCCGTCGAGCGAGGCCGCCATCTTGTTGGCGTTGGGGCACTGGTTGAAGAGATCGCCGCCCGCCGAGTAGATCGCCTTGATGTCGGCCGGGTAACCGCCCGACTTGCCGCGCGCCAGAAGGTCGGCCAGGAGCGGCGTCGAGACCTTCGACTTGATGGGGTTGGCGCCCGGCGGCAGGCTCTTGATGCCGGCGCGGCCGGTCGCGCCGTTGCTGACGCCCGAGTTGCCGCCGACGATGCCGACATTGCCGGTGATCGCGGCCAGGGCGTAGGCGGCGCGATGGAACTGCTCGCCGAACGCCGTGCGGCCGGGCGCGTAGCCGCACTGCAGGGCGGCGGGCTTGGTGGTGGCGAATTCGATGGCCAGCCGCCGGATGGTCTCGGCCGGCATGCCGCAGAGCGCCGCCGCCCATTCCGGCGTCTTGGGCACGCCGTCGCTCTCGCCCAGCAGGTACGACTTGTAGGAAGCGCCGGCGGGCGCCCCTTCCGGCAGATGCGCCTCGTCGAAGCCCAGCACGTGGCGGTCGCAATAGGCCTGGTCGTGCAGGCCTTCGCTCACGATGACATACGCCATGGCGATCAGCGCCGCGGCGTCGGTCGAGGGCTTGATGAAGATATGCTCGTCGGCCAGCGCTGAGCTGGTGCGCGTGCGGCGCGGATCGACGCAGACGATGCGGACGCCTTTCTTCTTGGCCTCCTTGAGATATTGCTGCGTGCCGGTGCCGAACGTGCCGTCGGCCGGACTCCAGCCCCACATGAGGATCAGCTTCGAGTTCACGTAGTCGGTGGGCTCGCGGCCGGCCGACTTGTAGTCGGCCTTGGCGCCGTAGGTCATGCGCACGGCGAAGATCTCGGCCTCGGCCGACATGTTCGACCACAGCTCGGTGCAGCCGCCGAACTTGTAGAAGAAGCGCTTGGGAACACCGAAGCCGTGCAGCATCG
Source organism: uncultured Alphaproteobacteria bacterium (assembly GCA_963765385.1). GTDB lineage: Bacteria > Pseudomonadota > Alphaproteobacteria > Reyranellales > Reyranellaceae > Reyranella. The sequence continues at coordinate 26,870 of CAVXWG010000010.1, forward strand.
AGGTGTTGCCCGAGCGCGAGCAGTCGAGGATTGCGCCATTGCCGTATGCCCCGCGGATGCGCAGCAGCTCGGCCGCGACGTAGTCCAAGGCCTCGTCCCACGAGATCCGCTCGAACTGCCCCGAGTTGCGCGGTCCGACCCGGCGCATCGGATATTTCAGCCGATCCGGATGGTAGACGCGCTCGATCTGCCCGACGCCGCGGGCGCAGGCATGCAGCGGCGGCAGCTCGGGCTGCCAGCGCGCCGGATCGGTCGAGATCTTGACGATGCGGTCGTCGACCACATGGGCGTTGACCACGCAGCGGCCGCCGCAATTGTGGCCGCAGGTGCTGGTGACCACGGTCTCGCCGGCGCGGCCCATGCGCCGCGGCTGCTGGTAGATGGTCTGGTCCGGCATCGTCCTCACCTCACGTGCGCGGCGAAGGTAGCGCATTCCGGGCGGCAGGAGCTAGTCTGGGAAGACCAAACGTTCCGCGGATCTTTAACTCATCACGCTCTCGGCCGAGATCGACGCCAAGGTCAGGGAGGCGTTGACGGAGATCGGAAATCGGGAGGCTAACCAATGGTCCGCATAGCCGTGATTGTCCTGGGAGTGCTTCTGTCTTTTGCGGCAAATGCACAGAGCCTAAGACTGAAAGTTTTTTTGAATCCAGAAAACGAAAGGATGCGCGTTCTCAATGAAATATATCTGGCGGGGGCGATGGACGCACTGACGGCCTACAATATGGCGGCCCCCGTCAAACTGTTTTGCAAAGAGGGCGGTATTGTCAGCCATGAGGAGGCGACTCATTTGCTCTCGGACTGGGCCAGCAAGCAGACGAAGATGCAAGACGACACGATCATCGTCGTTCCGCTGCTTCTGCTTCTGAAGAAAACCTATCCTTGTCCCTAGACTAGCCACCACGCGCAGGGGACGCCGACAAAGGCCACTTTAGGCGCAGGGAACCTCGGTGCTCCGTTCCGTCTAGGCCTGAGGCGCGGGCGGGATGCGTTCGGGCAGGATGCCCGAGGGCTTTAGCCGCAGCACCAGGATAAGGGCGACGGCGATCAGAAGCTCCTTGAGCGCGGCGCGTTGCACGGCGGTGACATCGGGGATCCATTCGACGAAGAAGCGCGAGGATTCGAGCAAGGTCATCACCAGGTAGGCGCCGAGCAGCGCCCCCGCCGGCCGTCCCGTGCCGCCCGAGGCCACGGCCAGGAAGATGTAGACCGTGATCAGCGGCAGGAAGAGGTCGGGCGCGATGTAGGACGTGAAATGGCCGTAGAGCGCGCCGGCGAGGCCGGCGATCGCGGCCGACAGCACGAAAGCCTCGGTCTTGAAGCGCAGCACGGGCTTGCCGGCGACCTGCGCCACCTGGGCGTCCTCGCGGATGGCACGCAGGGCGCGGCCATAGGGCGAGCGATCGATGCGGCGCACCACGAAGAACACGACCGCGAGGGCCGCCAGCACGATCACGAAATAGACGGCGTTGAAGGCCGGGCCGAGTGCGGCTTTCCACGGGCCAGGAATGCCCGAGATGCCGTCGCTGCCGCGGGTCAGCCAAATCTCGTTGGCGGCGACAAGAGCCGCACCACCTCGGCGAAGCCCAGGGTCACGATGGCGAGATAGTCCTCGCGCAGGCGCGTGGTCGAGAGCGTGACCACGAGGCCGGCGATGCCGCCCGCCACCAGCGCCGCCAGCCAGCCCACCGCGATCGGCGCGTGGCCTGCGGTCGTCAGCAGGGCCGAGGCGTAGGCGCCGACGGCGAAGAAGCCGGCGAGGCCCAGATTGACCATGCCGACCCCGCCCCAGATCAGGTTGAGGCTGAGCGCCAGCAGCCCGTAGATGCCGCCGACCGTGGCGATGAAGAGGAGGTAGCTCAGCATCTTTCTTCCGGAGCGCGGGCGTCCCGCCCGCTCGTGATCATGAGCGGGCGGGACGCCCGCGCTCCACGCGACGAGTTCGTCAAAACGCCCTCTCCCCTAAAAGCCCACGTGGCCGCAGCGACAGCACCAAGAGGATGGCGACGAAACCTACCGCCGTCCGGTATTGCGAGCCCACGACCAGCACCGACAGTTCCTCGGCGATGCCGATCAGGAAAGCGCCCAGCACGGCACCTGGGGCGCTGCCCAGCCCGCCCAGCACGGCGGCGGCGAAGATCGACAGCAGGATGCGCGTGCCGGTCAGCGGGTCGATCGAGCTGTCGAGCCCCAGCAGCATGCCGCCGACGCCGACCAGGCCCATGCCGACGAAGCTCGCCATCATCGCGATGCGCTCGGGCCGGATGCCCTTGAGGGACGCCAGCTCGGGATTGTCGGCCGAAGCGCGCATGGCCTTGCCGATGCGCGTGAAGGCCAGCGCCGCGAACACCGCCAGCATGAGCGCCAGCGCCAGCGCCATGGTCTCGAGCTGCTGCGGGCTGACGCGGATCTCGCCCACGCGGATATCGCGCGCGATCGGCCGGTCGAAGCCGCGTGGCTCGTTGCCGAAGCCCAGGCGCACGACGTTCTCCAGCACCAGCCCGGTGGCGATCGAGGCGATGGCCGCCGGCAACGCGCCCTGCTTGACCAGCGGCAGGTGCGCCAGCTTGTCGAACAGCAGGCCGGCTGCGCCCGCCACCGCGAAGGCCGCGACCAGCGAGCCCGCCATCTGCAGGCCGGCACCATAGGCTAGGTACCCCGCGAAGGCGCCGAGCGTGGCCACGCCGGACACCGAGAAATTGGGAAAGCGCAGCACGGCGAACATCGCCGTGAAGCCGATGGCCGGCACCGCCAGAAGCGTGCCCGACACCAGACCGTTCACCAGGGCCTGGAGAAGGATCATGGTCTTCCGGACCGCGGGCGTCCCGCCCGCTCAAGATCATGAGCGGGCGGGACGCCCGCGGTCCGCATGATCACGCGATCTTCACCAGGGTGAACTTGCCCGACTTCACCTGATCGTAGCGAAACTTGCAGTCGAGGATGTCGCCCTTGTCGTCGAAGTCGCACGGGCCCGAAGCGCCCGTGTAGTCGACCTTCTCGCCGGCGGCGATCGCCTTGATGCCGTCGACCGCGTTGTCGACGGACTTGCCGCCGCCCTGGGCCGACTTGCGGATATTGTCCTTGATCGCCTCGCCGGTCGCGGCCTTGGCGTTGGCGATGGCCAGCAGCACCAGGTTCACATGGTCGTAGACCTGGCAGGTATAGGGATCGGGAGTGGCCGAACCGACCGCGGCCTTCACCTTCTCATACGCTCCGCTGCCCTCGGCCGGCGACGGCGAATAGGTATAGACGCCCTCGACGACCTCGGGCTGGCCGATCTGGTCCAGAAGCTTCTGGTTGATGGAGTAGCCGAAGCCGATGATCTTACCCTTGAAGCCCGCGCGATAGATGTCCTTCAGCAGCACGATCGTGTCGGGCGTGTAGCCCGCGGCAAAGATCATGTCGGGCTCCGCACGCAGCGCCTGGTCGACCTCGGTGCGGTAGGTGTTCTTCTTGTCGTCGTAGATCAGGCCCTGGTGCGTGGCGCCGCCCTTGGGCAGCACCTTGCCCATCAGGTCGAAGGTCGCCTGGGTGAAGGGCGTCTGCGGGATCATGGTGAAGACCTTCTTGGCGCCCAGCGAGAGCATGAATTCGCCCGAGCGCGTCACCTGCAAGGTCGAATTGGGCTGGGTGCGCACGAGATAGCCCTGGTGCGGCAGCTGCGTGATCGAATCGGCACCCGACGTGGTCGTCAGGAAGGTCTTGCTCTCCCAGCAGAGCGGCGCCACCGCCGTGGTCACCGACGAGGCCCAGGTGCCCATGATGGCGGCGACCTTGTCGACGTCTATGAGCTTGCGCGCGGCGCGGACGCCGGCTTCCGGGCTGGTCTGATCGTCCTCGCTCACCAGCACGATGCGCCGGCCCAGCACCCCGCCCGCCTTGTTGACCTCCTCGACGACCGCGGCGGCGACCTTGGCCATCGTCGGGCCGTAGGAGCCGCCGGCGCCGGTGAGCGGCGTCAGGGTGGCGAGCTTGATGGGGTCGGCCTGCGCACGCACCAGGGCGGGGCTTGCGACAGCGGCGATGCTTCCCGCCAGCGCCGCGCGACGGCTCATGCGACGAATCCGGTCATATACTGTCCCCCATTCCCTTGTTTCTATTCCCTCTTACGCTCCTCTCCCCCGCTAGGGGGAGAGGCTGGGTGAGGGGGTTGCAGACAGCCTTCAAAGCCCCCTCACCTAACCTCTCCCCCTAGCGGGGGAGAGGAATATGATCATCAACCATAGGCGCGGCCTTCCCGCCGAGAAAGAGATCGCGCACCGTCGGGTCGGCCGCGAGGTCGGCGGCCCTGCCCTCGCGCTCCGGCCGGCCCTGCACCAGCACGTAGGCGCGCGCCGACACCGACAGCGCCTCGAGCGCGTTCTGCTCGACCATCAGGATCGCCACGCCCGACTGGTTGAGCGCAAGGATCGTGCCGAACAGCTCCTCCGCGGCGCGCGGGCTGAGGCCCGCCGTCGGCTCGTCGAGCAGCAGCAGGTCGGGCGCGTTCATCAGCGCGACCGCCATGGCCAGGATCTGGCGCTGGCCGCCGCTCAAGGTGCGCGCCGCCGCCCGGCGCTTGTCGGCCAGCATGGGAAAGCGCTCGTAGAGTCCCGCCATGCGCTGCCGGGCGTGGGCGCCGTCGATATAGCCGCCCATCTCGAGATTTTCGGCGACGCTCATCGTGCCGAACACGTTGCGCTCCTGCGGCACGAAGGACAGGCCGGCGCGGCTGATGTCGGGCGCGGCCCAGCCGGCGATGTCGCGATCCTTGAAACGCACGCTGCCGCCGCTCGGCCGCAGCAGGCCCGCGACCAGCTTCAGGAGCGTCGACTTGCCGGCGCCGTTGGGTCCGATCAGGGCGACGATCTCGCCCGGCCGCGACGGTGAGGTCGGCGCCCTTGACGATCTCGTCGGCCGCGGCATAGCCGCCGCGCAGGCCGGAAATCTCCAGCAGGCTCATGCCGCGCCGCTCATGCCGCGCGTCGCCCGAGATAGGCCTCGCGCACGCGGTGGTCGGCGCGCACCTCGTCGAACGTGCCCTGGGTGAGCACCTGGCCCTCGGCCATGACGATCACCGGATCGCAGAGATGGGCGATGAAGCCCATGTCGTGCTCGATCAGCAGCACGGTGATGCCGCGCCGGGGCAGCTCGAGCAGCCGCTCGCCGATCTCGTTCTGCAGGGTCGGATTGACGCCGGCGGTCGGCTCATCGAGCAGCACGAGCCGCGGTTCGGCCATCAGGGCGCGGCCGATCTCCAGAAGCTTCTTCTGGCCGCCCGACAGCGCGGTGGCGGGATTGTCGATCAGGTGATCGAGTCGGAGGAACCGCGCCGTCTCCCACGCCCGCTCCGCAAGCTCGGCCTCGCGCTCGCGCGCGGCCCGCGTGCCGAGAATGGCCTGCCACAGGGTCTCGCCCGGCTGGTCGCGGCCATAGAGCATGAGGTGCTGGAACACCGAGAGCCTGGGAAAGCCGCGCGCCACCTGGAAGGTGCGCACCAGCCCGCGCCGGCTAACGGCATCAGGTGCCAGCCCCCCGATCTCCTGCCCGTCGAATCGGATCGAGCCCCCATCCGGCGGCACCAGCCCCGAGACCACATTGAACAACGTCGTCTTGCCCGCCCCGTTGGGCCCGATCAACCCGGTGATCCCGCCCGCCGCCACGGCAAGATCCACACCGCGCAGCACGTCGAGCCCGTAAAAGGCGCGGCGGAGGTTTTTGATGTCGAGGAGAGGACCGCTCGCCATGCGCGGCTACCTCTCGTGTTCCTCTCCCCCGCTAGGGGGAGAGGCTAGGTGAGGGGGAAGCGACAGGCGTAACCCCCTCACCCGCCCTCTCCCCCTAGCGGGGGAGAGGAGGAAGACGGCTGAGAGGGAATTGCTTTGCATCTACAGTCGATTGTAGCTCTTGAACCACTCGACAAACAGCGGGACCCCCTCTTCCACCGGGACCTTGGGCGTCCAGCCAAAATCGCGGGTGGTGTCGGAGATGTCGGCGGCGGTTTCCTGCATGTCGAAGGGATCGCCGGGGCGGAGCTCGATCTTGGCCTCGCGGCCCAGCGCCTTCTCGAACAGCGCGATCACGGCCACGATGTCCTCGCTGCGCGCGGCGCCGAGATTGTAGACGCGGTGGCTGGCCGCCTCGGCAGGCTTGTCGAGCACGGCCAGGGTGCCGCCCACGATGTCGTCGATGTAGCTGTAGTCGCGTTTCACGAAGCCCAGGTGATTGAGCTCGATCGTGCGGCCCTCGTGGATCGCCTTGGCAAAGATGTGCGGCGACATGTCGGGCCGGCCCCAGGGTCCGTAGACCGTGAAATAGCGCAGGCCGGTCGCGCGCAGGCCAAACAAATGGGCGTAGGTTTCGCTCAAGAGCTCGTCGGCCCGCTTGGTGGCGGCGTAGAGCGACACCGGATGATCGACCCGGTCGGCCGTCGAGAAAGGCAGCTTGCGGTTGCCGCCATAGACCGACGAGGACGAGGCGTAGACGAAGTGCTTCAGCCCGGGCACGAGCCGGGCCAGCTCCAGCATCACGAGATGGCCCATCACGTTGGTCTGGACGTAGACGTAGGGATCGACCAGCGAATGGCGGACGCCGGGTTGGGCCGCCAGGTGCACGATGCGGTCGAGATCGCGGTGCCGGACGGCCAGGGCCAGCATCGCCTCGCGGTCGGCGATGTCGGCCTCGAGAAAGGTGAAGGCCTTGTCCTCGCGCAGCGGCTTCAGCCGCGCGAACTTCAGGACCGGGTCGTAGTAGTCGCTGAAATTGTCGACCCCGACGACCGATTCGCCGCGCGCCAGCAGGGCGCGGGCGACGTGCGATCCGATGAACCCGGCGGCACCGGTGACGAGGACTGACATGGCAAGGGCTGAGTACGGGAAATACGGTGCGGAAAATCGAGGGGCCGCACGCTTACAACGTTTCGTTCCGGGACGGAACCTTGAAACGGGGCGACCGGCCGGCCCGGCGCGGCAATGGGAAAGCGTCTTTTTGCGGCCGCGGCACGATCCAGATTGCACGCGGCAACATTCTGTCGCTACCGTGCCTATATGAGTGTCAGGGAGGGGCCATGCCGCTTGCGGTGACCCTGGACGACAAATACCTGCTGGACAGCGGACGGGTTTACCTCACCGGCACGCAGGCCTTGGTGCGCCTGCCGATGATGCAGCGTCAGCGCGACCTCGCGGCCGGCCTCAACACCGGCTGCTACATCTCGGGCTATCGCGGCTCGCCGCTGGGCGGCTTCGACCAGGCGCTGTGGCAGGCCAAGCGCTTCATCAAGCAGAACCACATCGAGTTCCAGCCCGGCGTCAACGAGGACCTCGCGGCCACGGCCTTGTGGGGCACCCAGCAGATCCACCTCTATCCCGGGGCGCGCTACGATGGCGTGTTCGGCATGTGGTACGGCAAGGGCCCGGGTGTCGACCGCTCGGGCGATGTTTTAAAGCACGCCAACTATGCCGGCACCTCCCGGCACGGCGGCATCGTGGCGCTGGCGGGCGACGACCACATGGCCAAGTCGTCGACGACGGCGCACCAGAGCGAGCCCGCCTTGATGGCCGCCGGCATCCCGGTGATCCATGCCGCCAGCGTGCAGGAGTATCTCGATTTCGGCCTGCACGCCTTCGCGATGTCGCGATACTCGGGCCTGTGGGTCGCCTTCAAGGTGCTGAGCGAGACCGTCGATTCCTCGGCCTCGGTCCATGTCGACCCGCACCGCATCGAGCTCCGCACGCCGACCGATTTCGTCCTGCCACCCGACGGCGTGCATATCCGCTGGCCCGACGACTGGCTGGGCCAGGAGCGCCGGGTCGTCACCATCAAGCAGCCCGGCGGCGCTCGCCTACTGGCGCGCCAACAAGCTCGACCGGCTGATGATGGGCCGGCCCGACGCGCGCTTCGGCATCATGACCGTCGGCAAGTCCTACCTCGATGTCCGCCAGGCGCTCGACGAGCTCGGCATCGACGATGCCGAGGCGGAACGTCTGGGGCTCGCCATCTACAAGGTCGGCATGGTGTGGCCGCTCGAGACCGAGGGCGCCGCAGCCTTCGCCCAAGGCAAGCGCGAGATCCTGGTGGTCGAGGAGAAGCGGGCGCTGATCGAGCAGCAGCTCAAGGACGCGCTGTTCAACGCGCCGGCCGACCGCCGCCCCGTGGTCGTCGGCAAGACCGACGAGCGCGGCCAGATGCTGCTGAAGCCCGACGGCGAGCTCACGCCCTTCGAGATCGCTTCGGCGATCGTCGGCGCGCTTCGGCCTCGACGGTTTCAGTGCCCGCACCAAGGAGCGCTTCGACGCGCTGAAGCGCCGGGCCGGCCGGCAGGTGCGCAACGAATCGGGCATGGCGCGCGTGCCCTATTTCTGCTCCGGCTGCCCGCACAACTCCTCGACCAAGGTGCCGGACGGCTCGATGGCGATGGCCGGCATCGGCTGCCATACGCTGGCCATCGGCATGGAGCGCAACACCAAGACCTTCACCCACATGGGCGCCGAGGGCGCGACCTGGGTGGGCGCCAGCCATTTCACCGACATGCCGCACGTCTTCCAGAACCTGGGCGACGGCACCTACTTCCATTCGGGCTACCTCGCGATTCGCCAGGCGATCGCCGCCAACACCAACATCACCTACAAGATCCTCTACAACGACGCCGTGGCCATGACCGGCGGCCAGCCGCATGACGGCAACGTCCATCCCTGGACGATCAGCCAGCAGGTCCATGCCGAGGGCGCGCGCCGCATCGCCCTGGTGAGCGACGATCCGCACAAATACCCGGTCGGCACCGAATGGGCGCCCGGTGTCACCTTCCACCATCGCGACGAGCTCGACGAGGTGCAGCGCAGCTTGCGCGAGTGGCAGGGCGTCTCGGTGCTGATCTACGACCAGACCTGCGCCGCCGAGAAGCGCCGCCGCCGCAAGCGCGGCACCTACCCCGATCCCGCCAAGCGCGTGTTCATCAACCAGGCGGTGTGCGAGGGCTGCGGCGACTGCTCGACCCAGTCGAACTGCCTCAGCGTCGTGCCGATCGAGACCGAGTTCGGCAACAAGCGCGCCATCGACCAGTCGTCCTGCAACAAGGATTTCTCCTGCCTCAACGGCTTCTGCCCGAGCTTCGTCACCATCGAAGGCGGCGGCGTTCGCAAGGGCAAGGCCGACCGCAAGAAAGCCGGCGCGGTGACCGCGGAACCGCCGCTCCCGCCCGCGCCCCTGCTGCCGTCACTCGCCGACACGCCGTACGGCGTGCTGATCACCGGCATCGGCGGCACCGGCGTCGTCACCATCGGCGCCATCATGGGGACGGCAGCGCACATGGAGGGCAAGGGCGTCACCGTGCTCGACCAGCTCGGCATGGCGCAGAAGGGCGGCGCGGTCGTGAGCCACGTCCGGCTGGGCGCGACGCCCGAGGCGCTGCACGCCGTGCGGCTGGGCGCGGGTGGCGCCAACCTGCTGCTGGGCTGCGACCTGGTGGTGAGCGCCGGCGCCGATGCGCTGGCCCGCCTCGAACCCGGCACCTCGCACGCCGTGGTCAACACCCACCAGACCATCACCGGCGAGTTCACCCGCCATCCCGATCTCGCCTTCCCGACCAAGATGCTGAAACTGTCGATCGAGGCGGCGGCCGGCGCCGATGCCTGCGACTTCCTCGATTCGACCGGCATGGCCACGGCGCTTTTAGGCGATTCGATCGCCACCAACATGTTCATGCTGGGCTATGCCTACCAGAAGGGCTTCGTGCCGCTCGGCCACGACTCGATCGAACGCGCCATCGAGCTGAACGGCGCGGCCGTCGCCATGAACACGGCGGCTTTCCGCTGGGGTCGCCGGGTCGCGGCCGACCGCACCAGCATCGACAAGCTGATGGCGCCGGCCGACGACAAGGTCGTACCGTTCGTGAAGCTGTCGAGCACGCTCGAAGAGATCGTGGCTTCGAGGGTGAAGCACCTCACCGGCTATCAGAACGCCGCCCTGGCCGAGCGCTACCAGAGGCTGGTCGAGAAGGTCCGCGCAGCCGAGCACAAGATCGGCCAAACCGGACTCGCCGAAACGGTGGCCCGCGCCTATGCCAAGCTGCTGGCCTACAAGGACGAATACGAGGTGGCGCGGCTGTTTGCCGAATCGGCTTTCCAGGCCCAGCTCAACCAGCACTTCGAAGGCGACTTCAAGCTGAAGTTCCATCTTGCCCCGCCGCTCTTCGCCAGCCGTGATCCCAAGAGCGGCCATCTGATCAAGCAGGAGTTCGGCGGGTGGATGCTGCCGGCCTTCAGGATGCTGGCGAAGTTGAAGCCCCTTCGCGGCACGAGGGTCGACCCCTTCGGCTACACCCGGGAGCGCAAGATCGAGCGCGCGCTGATCGGCGAATACGAGGCGCTGGTCGAGGAGCTGCTGCGCGGCCTCACGTCGGCCAATCACGCGCTGGCGGTCAGGCTTGCCGCGGTGCCCGACGACATCAAGGGCTACGGCCACGTGAAGGACGCCCATCTTGAGCGGGCCAAACGCAAACAAGCCGAGCTTCTGCGCCAGTGGCGCAACCCGGCAGCGCTGAAAGTCGCCGCAGAGTAAAAGCAACCTTCAAGGGCGGCGTGCGTTTTCTCCCGTTGAGGAGAATACATGCGTGACTTCCTTGTACTGACGGGACTTCTCGTTGTGGCGTTTTGCATGACCGTCGTTTTGGGCGCGGGCATGAATGAGTGGCAACTGGCCTCACACCCGGTCGACCCCACAGCGGATGTCAGTTCAGGACTCTTTCCGTCCGGAAGCGACGGCCCTGTGGTGCGAACTCCGCGCACCCACTAGTCGCAGACCTCTGACAAGAGAACGGGCCGGCCGGCAAATCGCCGACCGGCCCGCACGCCTATACGACGCTCTTAACGACCCAGGGGCTTGACGCTGCCGTTGCCGCTGGCGCCGCTGTTGACGCCGATGCCGGGCTGCTGGGCCTGGTTGGTATCGATCGAGGGCTGCGACGGTTGCGAGGTCGAACCACTCGCGCCGCCCGACACGCCGACGCCGGTCGAGGCCGGGGGCGTGACGACGGAGCCGCCGCCCTTGATACCCGTCGACCCGCCCACGCCGCTGCCGCCAGTGCCGGCGCCGACGGAAGCACCGCCGCCTGCCGAACCCGACGTCTGGGCCTGAGCCATCGAGATCGCAGAGACGGCGCAAACCAAAGCAATGGCGAAAGTCTTTATCATTTGAATTTCCTCCGAGGGTTGATACCGAATTCAACACCCCGGGCCGACGGTCGGTTGCATGGCCCGTCGGTGACCCGAGCCTGGCCTAACTAAGGCGCGGCGGCGGACCGAGCAGTAAGAACCCGACCAGCGGAACGACGATATCCATGGAGAAGATGATGCCAGCGTTGCCCGGCGCGAAATTTGGTGCCGTTACTATCTGGCAGACCCGCTGCAGCGCCGAGAAGAATGACGCCAGGACCGCCGCCATCTTCTCGAAGAAGTCATGAAAGACGAAATTGTAGAGGTAGGTCACGCCAAGGGCGAAAAGACGTGCCCGGAAATCAGCTTCTCGACGATGGTGGCGACATCCCGCGGCGCCGGCGAGCGGGCAATCGCAATCAGCGAAACGACCAACCCGATGACGAAGACGGTGAGAAGTTCGACAGGACGAAGGTGATGGCGGCGGCGATGGAATCGGCCATGGCGGTCGATGGCGCCGGGAGACCGGATTGACAACCTCCCTTCCCTGCGCGCCCAATTGTCGGATGTCCTGGCGGAGTTCGTCGCATGAATGATATCGGCATCTCGACCCGCAAACCCGATCCCGTTGCCCGCGCCCGCGCGCTCGGGCCGGCGATCGCGGCCGTCGTCGACGAGATCGAGCGCATCCAGGCCTTTCCCGAGCCCCTGCTCTCCCAGCTCCACGAATCGCGGCTGTTCCGCCTGCTGCTGCCGCGCTCGGTGGGCGGCGAGCAGGTCGAGCCGTGGGTCTATCTGGCGGCGATCGAGGAGATCGCGCGGCACGACGGATCGCTCGGCTGGAACATGTTCGTCGCCAACAGCTCGGCCCTGATTGCGCCGTTCATTCCGTTGGAAGCGGCGCGCCACATCTATTCGGATCCGCGCGGCCTGATCTCCTGGGGCCCGCCCAACCAGCACAAGGCGGTGGCGGCGCCGGGCGGCTACCGCATCACCGGCGAATGGCACTTCTCGTCGGGCTACCGCCAGGCCAACTGGATCGGCGCGCACGCCCATGTCGTCGAGCCCGACGGTTCGTTGCGCCTCAACCGCCACGGCCGGCCGACCGTGCGCACCTTGCTGATGCCCAAGGACAAGACGACGCCGATCCACGACTGGAACACGCTCGGCATGCGGGGCACCGCGTCGGAAGGTTATTCCTGCAAGGATGTCTTCGTGCCCGAGGAATTCTCCGGCACGCGCGAGGATCCGAGCCTGCGCCGCGATACCGGCCCGCTCTATGCCTTCACCATGCAGGGCCTCTATGCCGTCGGCGTGGCGGCGGTGGCGCTCGGCATCGCCCGCGCCATGCTCGACGCCTTCATCGAGCTGGCGCTCGAGAAGGCGCCGCGCAATCTCGGCCGACTGGCCGACAGCCCGGTGGTGCAGGCCGACCTCGCCCGCCGCGAGGCCGCCATCGGCTCGGCGCGCGCCTTCCTGGTCGAGATCCTGAAGGAGGTGTGGGAAGGCGCCGACGATGTCGATCCGATCGGCTCGGCCGAACGCGCCCGGGTGCGGCTGGGCTGCACGCAGGCCATCCATGTCGCGGAGAAGACGGCCGACTGGGTCTACAAGGCCGCCGGCACCTCGGCGATCTTCCTCGGCACGCCCTTCGAGCGCCGCTTCCGCGACATCCACACGCTGTCGCAGCAGATCCAGTCGCGCGAGGCGCATTTCGAGGCGGTCGGCCGGGTGATGCTGAACGGCGATCCCGACGGGACGTTCATGTAGCGAGCGCACGCCGCTCCGGTGGCGCGATGCTTGTCATCACCCTGAGCACGTCCCGATTGCTTGGGATCTTTGCTGGAGGCGCGCCACTCAAAGGCGCTAACTTACATACGAACCTCACCCTGAGGAGCGGCCGCAGGCCGCGTCTCGAAGGGTGGGTTGCGACAAGGCAGGTTGCCCATCCTTCGAGACGCATCGCTACGCGATGCTCCTCAGGATGAGGTTCTTGCTGAGTGAGAGCGTATGAGTTGCGGGTCTTGGAGCGCGGACCTCCAGGTCCGCCTCATGCTCATGAGCGGACTCGCTCGGGGTAACCCCCGACCTGAGGACATCCGCGCTCCGCATGAGAAGATGGCGGGAGTGGCGCGCTCCCAGCAAAGACGCGCGACTGGAATCGCGCGCTTGCAGCAGCTTTCTACTGCGGTTCGACCCTCTTGGCGCCCAGCACCGCGGCTTGGCCCTGGCCGGGCGGGACCTCGGCGATGTCGCAGCCCGGCTGCCACAGGCCGATCTTCATGGATACCTCGACAAAGCGCGTCTGGCCGTCCTGGATCTCCACCTGACGCGAGGCATTGTTGTCGCCCACGCGGCAGCCGATCTCGACCGGCCCCGGCGGGCCTTCGAGCCGCATATAGGTGTAGGAGTTGAGCTGCGCCGTCGCACCGCCAACGATGGCGACGTCGATCGGCTTGGCGAACCCCATGACGCCCGGCCGGTAGATATAGAGCGCGCCCTTGTCCGGCGCCGGCTGGTCGAAGCGCTTGGCATCCTGGTCGGCCTGCGGCGGCGCCATCGGCACGTTGGCGCAGGCGCCGAGCACCAAGAGCAGCGACAGGGACAGGCACTTGCCTCGGATCACAGCATCCTCCCGGCGTTGACGTATCTGGTTATACGCTTGGAGGAGGCCAGACGTTCCCGCGCGGCGGGGCGAAGACGGCCTATTTCACCACCGTCTCGGCGGCGACCTTGATGCGGCCGGTGCGCCGCGCCTGATCGAGCGCTTCATGGTCCTGCTCGGTCTGCCCGGCATAGGCCAGTGCGAACCTGGCGATGGCATCGTCGAGCGTGGCCGAACGGCCGCAATAGCCCGCAATCATCGCCGGATCGCCGGATTTGGCATGGGCGAGCGCCAGCGCCCAGCCGCACAGGCCGCAATACTCGACCAGGCCCGCGATGCCCTGGTCATTGCCTTCGGCGAAGCTCGCGCTGCCCTTCATGTCGGCGAGCTGGCGGACGTAGAAATGCCGGCCGTCGAGCTCGCCCCAGCCGAGAAAGATGTCGGGCGAGCCCTGGGTGGTGCGCTGGCCGACCACGACCCGCTGGCCCTGGTTGTCGAAGGGCAAAGCGAGATCGACATGGGCGGCCAGCACCGAAGGCTGCGCTTCCTTGACCTGCAGGAACAGCGGGTCCTCGTCGTCGACGCCCTCGAGCAGGATGACCCAGCATCCCGTGCCGACACTGCCCACGCCCACGACCTTGCGCGCCGCATCGACGATGCGGTAGCGCGCGAGCAGCCGCCGCCGATCGACCGGAAGCGTCTCGATATAGGCGATGAGCATCCGGTCCAGCGCGGCCCTGATCGGTATGCCGTGATCGGTGTGCGTCTCGCGCACGATCAGCGGGATCTCTTCGATGATCCGGGGCTCGCCATCGACCTGCTCGGTGAGCTTGTCGAGCGAGCGGATGTGTCCCTTGGCGCGCGCCTTGTCGAGCAGCTTTTCGGCACTGCGGCGCAGGCGTGGCGACAGGGCTTCGAGCACCGCGCGGTCGTCGATGTGGTCGTACCAGACCTCCAGGTACCCCATCTCGGCGTAGCGTCGAATGTGCTCGCGATAGCTGCGCACGCAGGCCCGTGCAGCGTCCTGCGCTTCGTCATCATCGCCGCCCATGAAGCGGACGGCGATGGCGGCGCTGGCGGCCAGCCGCTTGACGTCCCATTCCCAGGGCCCGGGATGGACCTCGTCGAAATCGTTGATGCCGAACACCAGCGTGCGCTCGGCCGAGGCATAGACGCCGAAATTGGAGACGTGCATGTCGCCGCAGGCCGCCACCGCCAGGCCGGTGACCGGCGTGCGCGACAGGTCGCTCGCCATCACCGCCGCCGAGCCGCGCAGGAAGGCGAAGGGCGAAGCCAGCATGCGGGCATAACGCACCGGCACCAGCTTCTGGACGCGCGCGACGTTCTGCTTCTCCAGGATGGCGACCGGGTCGGGGCGGTCGGCAGGAATTTCGTAGGTGGCGTGGCTGGTGCGCGGCACCTTCTCGCGCAGCGCCTTGCCGGCCGCCAGCCGCTCGGCGATCGACGGATGCCTGGCCTCGAAGGTGCCGATCAGCGAGCCCTGCTGCTGCCCGGCCAGCAGCCGGTAGTAGCTGGGATCGATGTTCTCCCGCATGCTGACAACGTTCATCGCCGCCCCCTCGTGCCGCGCAAGATAGAGGCCGGCCGACACGGTCTTCAACCCGTCAGGGCTATCGCATGTGATGACCTATTCCGTCATCCCGAGCGAAGCCGCCCGAAGGGCGGCGCAGTCGAGGGACCTCCTCTTGTCGCCGAGGCAGCAGAAAAGGTCCCTCCGCTGCGCCTCGCTGCGCTCGGCTCCGGTCGGGATGACGGAGTTTTAGCCATATGCAATAGCCCTGGTCAGGGCGGCGGTGTGCTCACGAGGGTGACGGTCCGGCAGCCATTGCCCTGCCAGCGATAATTCTGCGTGGCGCCGTTGGTCACGGTCCATTCGACGATGCAGCCCTCACGGATGAGGGTGGGCGGAAACCCGCCCATCGGCATCCACATCCCCCGGCCCACCCGCGTGTACATCGGCGCCATGCCGGGGCTGATGTAGGAGGTATCCCAGCGCCATTGCAGGACCTTGGTGTCCTCGTCGAGCTGGTAGGTATTGTCGGGTATCCGCCCCATGCTGCCCAGCAGGTTGCGTTCGTTGCTGCCCGCCATCTCGCGCAGCCGAAGGTCGAAATCGGCATTGGTCGGGCCGCAGGCGGCCAGCGGCAGCAGGATCAGGCTTGCGAGGACACGACGCATGCAGACACCCGAAGCGACAACGCCGTGAGGCTGCGCCGCGTTGCGCGCGGCGGTCAAGAGCCGCCGACGGCCATCGCTTCACAGCTCCGTGGGCCGGGACTCGCCGCCGCCCTTTCCCCCCTGGCCGAAGTGTAGCAGATAGGAGCCGGCAAATGTCCCAGTCGGGGAAGCCTTGAGGCTGTTGGTCTTTCTCTTATGCGCGGCTCTGCTGGTGCTGGGGCAGTTCAGTCGGACGTTCAAGGAGTCCGAACGCTACGGCTACATGGCCGACATCATGCCGGCGGGCTGGCTGGCCACCAGGGTGTGGCTCGACAGTTCCGAGTGCGCCGTCGAGCGCGGCGTCTGGCTCGCCGTCTGCGAGAAGGGCAAGCTGGTGCCGATCTCCGAGCGCGCCATCGCCGACGATCCGGGCCATGCCCTGCTGCTCGACCTGTGGTCGATGGCGACCCGCAGCCGCGCCACCCAGGTCGACGTGGCACGCCTCAATACGCTCCTGGACGCGCTCGGCCTCCTGGCGCTGGCTGGCCTCCTGTTCTCGCTCAGGGCCTACATCACCGCGATCACGCTGATGTGGCTGGGACCGGTCGAGTATGTCGGCTGGATGGGCACCTCGCCGCACTGGAGCTTCATCGGGCTGGTGAGCCTCTGCGCCGTGCTGCCGATCGCGCTCGCGGGCAGGGATCTCGGCCTGCTGTCGCGGCGGGTCGGCACGCTGTGGATCACGGTCGGGCTCGTGTTCCTGGCCCTCGCCACGCTGGTGCGCGAATCGATCGGCATCATGGGCCTGCTGATCAGCCTCGCCGTCCTTGGCCCGCTGATCCTGCGCCGGCCCCATACGCGGCAGCGGCTCGCGCCCCTGCTGCTGGCCGGCGTGCTCGCCCTGGCGGTCTTCACGACACCGCGATGGGTCGTCGTGGCGCGCGATGCATTGTTCGACATGCAGCCGGCCCAGCGGCTGGCGACGCACGGCCTGTCGCACACGCTCTATCTCGGCCTGGGCTTCGTCGAGAACAAGTGGGGCATCCGCTACGACGACGATTACGGCGAGGAGATCGGCAACAAGGCCGATCCTCCCGTCATCTTCGGTTCACCCGAATATTTCCGCTTGATGGAGAAGCTCTATCGCGCGCGCTGGGCCGAGGACCCGGTCGAGGTGATGCGCATCTACGCCGCCAAGGCGTGGCTGCTGCTCGCCGTACCGACGCTCTATCCCGGGCCGCCCTTTGGCATCGTGCTGCTGATCGGCCTGCTCCATCTGCTCGCGGCGACAGCTTTCGGCGTCTGGGGCCGCATCGGCTTTCCCCAGGGCTTCGTCATCGAGGGTGTTGCGCTCGGCTTCCTGGGGCTTTTCCTCGCCCAGGCCATGGTGGCGCTGCCCAGCCAGATCTACGCCCTGCCGGCGAACGCCTTCGTGCTGGTGCTGCTGGGCGTCATCGTCGAGTCCTTCGCCCGCGGCCTGCTGCGCATCAAGGCAGCAAGGTGATCTCGTCGGCGCGAGCGCCGGCTACTTGCCGAGCGGGGTGTTGAAGGTCGACACGCGCTGCCACCACGCGCCCAGCCCGCCCGGCTGCTTGGGCACCCAGCCACGGGCTTCCATGCAGCGCGCCGTCAGCCGAGCGACGTTGTTCTGGTAACCCTGGTTGTCCATGGTCGTGTAGAGTTCCTGCTGGCCAAAGCGCTCGCGCTCGCCTTCGAACACCGAGCGGCGCTGATCCTCGAGGTTGCGGTCCCGCTGCGCGACCTCGCGGACCTGGGCGCGGCATTCCGATTCGTCCTTGGTCATCTGCTCGGCGTCCTTGCCCTGCAAGGTGTAGTTCTTGGGCGCGCACGCCGACACCAACGACGCCGACGCAAGAGCTGCGGCCGCCAGAAGGACGGCGATCCTCATTTGACGCCCGCCAGCGCGGCCTCGATCGCCTTCAGGGCCTCCGGCGCCCTGGCCGCGTCCGGACCGCCGCCTTGCGCCATGTCGGGCCGGCCGCCGCCGCCCTTGCCGCCCAGCGCCAGGACGCCGGCCTTCACCAGGTCGACGGCGCTGAAGCTTTTCGACAGGTCGTCCGTCACGCCGACCACGGCCGAGGCCTTGCCGTCCTCGACGCCGATCAGCGCCACCACGCCCGAGCCCAGCTTCTTCTTGAACTCGTCGGCCATGCCCTTGAGGTCCTTGGCGACCACGCCGTTCAGCACGCGGCCGATCAGCTTGACGCCGCCGATGTCGCGCACCTCGTCGGCCGCCGCGGCCCCCGATCCGCCGCCGCCCGCCAGCGCCAGCGCCTTGCGCGCCTCGCCGAGCTCGCGCTCGATCTTGCGCTGGCCGTCGACGAGAGCGGCCAGCCGGGCCGGCAGATCCTCGGGCCGCACCTTCAGCGTCGCCGCCGCTTCGGCCAGCAGGTCGGCCTGGTGGCGCACATGCTGCTCGGCCGCCGCGCCCGCCACCGCCTCGATGCGGCGCACGCCGGCCGCGACCGCGCCCTCGCCCACGATCCGGAACAGGCCGATATCGCCGGTGCGCAGCGCATGCGTGCCGCCGCAGAGCTCGACCGAATATTTCTTGCCGTCGCGCGCCGCCCATCGACAGCACGCGCACTTCCTCGCCGTATTTCTCGCCGAACAGCGCCATGGCGCCGGCGGCGATCGCCTCCTCGGGCGTCATCAGGCGGGTGTCGACCGAGCTGTTCAGGCGGATGCGCTCGTTGACCTCGTCCTCGATCTTGCGCAGCTCTTCCTGCGAGATCGCCTTGGTGTGGCTGATGTCGAAGCGCAGCCGGTCGGGCGCCACCAGCGAGCCCTTCTGCGTCACATGCTCGCCGAGATGGCGGCGCAGCGCCTCGTGCAGCAGATGCGTCGCCGAATGATGGGCGCGAAGCTGCGCGCGGCGGATCGGGTCGATGGTCATGACCACGTCGTCGCCGACCTTGAGCTCGCCCTTCTCGACCTTGGCGTGATGGGCATGCAGATCGCCCACCATCTTCTGCACGTCGGCGATCGCGGCCTCGCCGCCCGCCCCCGCGAAGCGGCCGGTGTCGCCCATCTGGCCGCCCGACTCGGCATAGAACGGCGTCTGGTTGGTGACGATCCAGCCGGTCTGGCCCGCCTTCAGCGCGGTGACTTCCTTGCCGTCGAGCACGATCGCCTTGATCTGGCCCTCGGCGCGCTCGGTGTCGTAGCCCAGAAACTCGGTGGCGCCGATCTTCTGGCGGACGTCGAACCAGATCGCCTGGTCGGCGGTCTCGCCCGAGCCCGCCCAGGCGGCGCGCGCCTTGGCGCGTTGCTCGTCCATCGCCTTGTCGAAACCGGCCGTATCGACCGTGATGTCGCGCGCGCGCAACACGTCCTGCGTGAGGTCGAGCGGGAAGCCGAACGTATCGTAGAGCTTGAAGGCGATGTCGCCCTTGAGCGTGCCGCCGGCCGAAAGCCCGCGGGTCTCGTCGTCGAGCAGCCGCAGCCCCGTGCCCAGGGTCTTCTTGAAGCGGCCTTCCTCGAGCTTCAGCGTCTCGGTGATCAGCGGCTGCGCGCGCACCAGCTCGGGATAGGCATCGCCCATCTCGTGCACCAGCGACGGGCACCAGCTTGTAGACCATCGGATCCTGCGCGCCCAGGATATGGGCGTGCCGCATGGCGCGGCGCATGATGCGGCGCAGCACGTAGCCGCGGCCCTCGTTCGACGGCAGCACGCCGTCGGCGATCAGGAACGAGGTGGTGCGCAGATGGTCGGCGATCACCTTGTGCGAGGCCGACTGCGGGCCGTCGGGATCGACGCCGGTCTCGTGCGCCACCGCCTCGATCAGGGCGCGGAACAGGTCGATGTCGTAGTTGTTGTGCTTGCCCTGCAGGACGGCGGCGATGCGCTCCAGGCCCATGCCGGTGTCGATCGAGGGCTTGGGCAGCGGCACGCGCAGCGTCCGGGCGTCTGCTGCTCGAACTGCATGAAGACCAGGTTCCAGATCTCGATGAAGCGGTCGCCGTCCTGGTCGGGGCTGCCCGGCGGGCCGCCGGGAATGCCCTCGCCGTGATCGAAGAAGATCTCCGAGCACGGCCCGCACGGGCCGGTCTCGCCCATCGCCCAGAAATTGTCCGAGGTCGCGATGCGGATGATCCTGTCGTCGGACAGCCCCGATGATCTTCTTCCAGAGTCCCGCCGCCTCGTCGTCGGTATGGAACACCGTGACCAGGAGCTTGTCCTTGGGCAGGCCGAAATCCTTCGTCAGCAGGTTCCACGCCAGCTCGATCGCGCGTTCCTTGAAGTAGTCGCCGAACGAGAAGTTGCCCAGCATCTCGAAGAAGGTGTGATGGCGGGCGGTGTAGCCGACATTCTCGAGATCGTTGTGCTTGCCGCCGGCGCGCACGCATTTCTGCGAGCGTCGCGGCGCGGCTGTAGGGCCGCTGCTCGAGGCCGGTGAAGACGTTCTTGAACTGCACCATGCCGGCGTTGGTGAACATCAAGGTCGGGTCGTTGCGCGGCACGAGCGGGCTCGAGGCCACGACCTCGTGGCCGTTGCTGCGGAAGTATTCTAGAAAAGTGCGGCGGATGTCGCTGACGCTTTGCATGCGGGCCTTGTAGCGTGCGTGTGCAGGGCTAGTCCAGAACAGGGGATATCGGGTTCATGGCCGATTCCGGCCACTCCACGGCCACTCTGCGCCTCACCGTGGGCACGCTTCGGATCGCCCATCCGATCACCGTGCCGAACGCAGCGGTGCCCGCCGCGGAGATCGTGCCCGCCCTGCAGGGGCTGGTGAACGCCGTGGTCGAGGCGGCCGAGGCGGGCCAGTCAATATCCTGCCGCAAAGGGTGCGGCGCCTGCTGCCGCCAGCTCGTGCCGGTGTCGCGCACGGAGGGTGAGCGATTGCTGCAGCTCGTCGCGGCGATGCCCAACGAGCGGCGCGCGACGCTTTCGGCGCGCTTCGCGGCGGCAGCGGCGGCGATCGAAGAGGCCGGACTTAAGGAGCGCGGCGGACGAAGCGATCGCGAGTTGTCGATGGCCTACTTCGGAGCCCGCATCCCCTGCCCGTTCCTCGAGGACGAAAGCTGCTCGATCCATCCCGAGCGGCCGCTGGTGTGTCGTGAATATCTCGTGACGTCGCCGGCCGAGCTTTGCGCCGGACCGGCGCAGGAGGGCGTAACGCCGGTCGCGGTGCCGAAAGTCTCGATGGCCGCGCGGGGCCTGCAGGACGAGAGCGACGACTGGTTTCCGCTGGCGCTGCTGATGGACTGGGGGCGGCGGCGCTCGCGCAAGGACAAGCGGCGGCCGGGGCCGGAATGGGTGCAGCGGTTTTTACGCAGGCTCGCGGCTTCCTAGCCGCGGGTGGGCGGCAGCGCTTGTAATCAAGCGCGAGAGCCCACGCCGGGCAGAAGGAGTCCCGGTGTTGCATCCTTATCCATTCTGCGCTGTGCGGGCTCTCGCGCTTGATTACAAGCGCTGCCGCCCGCCCCCCACTTTCAAGGGGCACGCGAAGCGTGCCCCTTAAAAGTGGGGCGGTGCTGCGCGTGGGGGTACAGCACCGCCCCGGCGACAGGAGACAGGGGATCCTGGTCGCTAAAATCTTGGCTCATGGCCTTGAAGATCCCTCAGCCTGCGGCCTCGGGGTGACGACAGAGAGGACTAGTCCTCTTCCTCGTCATCGTCTTCCTTGCCGCCATCCATCAGGGCGTTGGCGACGATGCCGGCGTTGGCCCGTACCTTCTGCTCGATGGCCTGCGCCCATCTCGGGATGTTCCCGCAGGTAGGTCTTGGCGTTCTCGCGGCCCTGGCCGATGCGCTGGCCGTCGTAGGAATACCAGGAGCCCGACTTCTCGACGACGCCGGCCTTCTCGCCGAGGTCGATCAGCTCGCCGGTCTTGCTCACGCCCTCGCCGTACATGATGTCGAACTCGACGACCTTGAACGGCGGCGCCACCTTGTTCTTCACCACCTTCACGCGGGTCGCGTTGCCGACCACTTCGTCCTTGTCCTTGATCGCGCCGATGCGGCGGATGTCGAGGCGGACCGAGGCGTAGAATTTCAGCGCATTGCCGCCCGTCGTGGTCTCGGGGCTGCCGAACATGACGCCGATCTTCATGCGGATCTGGTTGATGAAGATGACCAGGGTGTTGGACTTGGAGATCGAGGCGGTGAGCTTGCGCAGCGCCTGGCTCATCAGGCGGGCATGCAGGCCGGGCAGCGAATCGCCCATCTCGCCTTCGAGCTCGGCGCGCGGCACCAGGGCCGCCACCGAGTCGATCACCAGCACGTCGACGGCGCCCGAGCGCACCAGCGTGTCGGCGATCTCCAGCGCCTGCTCGCCGGCATCGGGCTGGGAGATCAGGAGGTTGCCGATGTCGACGCCGAGCTTCTTGGCGTAGCCCGGGTCGAGCGCATGTTCGGCGTCGACGAAGGCGCAGGTGCCGCCCTTCTTCTGGGCTTCGGCGATGACGTGCAGCGAGAGCGTGGTCTTGCCCGAGCTTTCCGGGCCGTAGATCTCGACGACGCGGCCCTTGGGCAGGCCGCCGATGCCGAGCGCGATGTCGAGGCCCAGCGAGCCGGTCGAGATCGATTCGATCTCCACGGCCTCGCGCTGGCCCAGCTTCATGATCGAGCCCTTGCCGAAGGCACGCTCGATCTGGGCGAGAGCGGCGTCCAGCGCCTTGTTCCTGTTTTCCATGCCTTCTTTTTCGACCACTTTCAGCATCGCGGACATTGGCTGTCTCCTCGTTCTCCCACGCCCCTGTCGGGAGCGGCAATGCGGATAAGTCCGCTTGGGGTGACGCCAATGTACCTATTTTGTTCCGGACGGCAAGGGGACAATTAACCCACTGATCTTAAAACCCTTCTTGACACAAGTTCTAGATATGTTCGCGGCTATTTACTCACATGCTTGGGTACGGTGCTGGATAAGTGGGCGCCATCCGACCCACTAATGTAATTTCCTTATCCGCGGCCAACCGTGCGCCGGCAGGACCTTGCCGTCGTGGCCGAAGGGCGGCGCCTCGATCTGGCCGACGGGATCACGCAAAGCGCGTCCGGCCGGCGATTGTGGGCAGTGCCGGGCCGGGCCGGCGTCTCGGCCGTGCGCTGCGTGCTTTCAGGCTCATCTTCACGACCCTCGCGGGCGACGATGAGCCAGAAACCTCCGATTCGGAAATCAGGCCTTCCGTCTCACGGCGGAGCCGACTGGCGGTAGAGCGTGCGCTCGGGCAAACCGCCGGCCCAACCCGTATCGCACCCACAATACGCACCGAACCGATAGGAGCAGGACCTGTTCACGCCCTCGTTATAGCTCCCCGTTTGGTCGCCCCTCACCTTGTTCCTGAACAACTGCGTGCCGGATATCTGGGCGCCGGTATCGATGCAGCCCTGGCCGTAGCAATAGCACACGCTCCCCGCGCCCCCGAGATGACAGTCGTCACCCGAGCGGCAGCCGGTCTTGCTGGCAAGGCACCGATAGGTGTTGATGCCCAACGTTGTCGTGCCGTCGATAGCCATGCGTTGCATCACAGTCCCGCGGGAATCGTTCTCCTGCGGACATCCGATTGCCACCCAACCTTCGTAGGCTGCCTGCAGGTTGACCGCCCGCTGCAGATTCGCGCAGTCCTTGGACCCTTTCCCCGACTTGGCGCATTTGACGGAATAGATATCGGTCAGGATTCGCCAAACGGGCTGGAAGGTCGCTCTCACGGCCTCGTTGCTGTTCGCGGCGCTGTCGATGAAGCCATCGAGCGTTTCCTTGGTGACCTCCTTCAAGATCGCCGCACGGGTCTCCTTGGTCCCTCCCGCCACGATCCGGTTGTCGAACGACTGTTGCCTCAGAGCTTTCTCTTTCTCCTCCTGGTTATAGGCGGCACAGGAGGCGACGCTCCATCCACCACCTTTCTGGACGCCTTCGACCTGCGCGCAAGCCTTCATCTCGAGGATCTTCCCGATCGAGGAGTCGGACGATTCACTGCTGGTCCATTGCTCGAAGCGGGCCCCGATCAGCTGCTGGACCATTATGTGAGACCCTCTTTGCCTCAGGAAACCCTCATAGGGGGCCCATTGTGCCGCGTCGCTCACCTTCGTCGCGTCGATTGCAGCCAACGCTTCGAACAACTCGAGAAATGCCGGATCGATGTTGCTTTCACTGTAACATTTGCTGTCCAGTTCGAATTCCACGTTGCCGGAAAGAGAGGACACGTCGAGCTGTCTCGAGTGAAATGTGGTCGTGAGCGACGAACTGGAACCCGTCATCACGGAGGCCGTGGCCTTCACCGTCAGCTCGCTCGTCTTGTAGTCACCGCTGAGATTGATGTTGGCCATGGTGGTCGAGACAAAGCTTTGCATGCTGTCGGCTGTCGCGAAGCTTCTTTGACCCCTTTCAAGGGTGTAATAAGCCGCGCACTCGCCCAATTTGCGCTTCGTAAACATGACCGTCCCGCCTTTCAGGACCGATTCGGCATTCTGCTCCGGCAGAACGAATACGTTTGCCAGCCCCGGGCAAATGCCGCCCGGGCACGCGGGTGTTTCCTGTTTCGGTGCCTTCACCTCGCCGGGGAAGTCCAGCATCGGAATCGAGGCGACGGACTCCGCCCGGGCCTCGCCGGCAGCATTTGCAATGGCCATCGCCGCCACGGCAATGCCTGCGATCGATAGAGCGCGTGCCCGTAGGGACTGAACTGCATGTGTCATCGGAGGACCCCCATGGAGAAACAATCGGCATGATCGCGATGAACCTGGGCCGGCATGGCCAGACGATGCGACATCACGTAAGCGCCGCCGTCGCTGCGTCCCCGGCCGGATGTCGGTCCGGGCCGTCCAGATCCTGCACTCGACTCGGCGTGATCCCAGCACCACACCGACGCTTGGAGATGGCAGTAAATCGCCGGCCCTGTCGGCCAGCATTTTCCCAGCGCGGTCGGCTGCCCTCAGGGCGGCTCCGCATCGAAACCAGATACGCTTTCGCGTGAGCTGCTGAAGCTACAAGCCGCAACTCAGGCGTGGCGGATAGTCGATCGGTGTTGATTGACGATTGTCACAGAGCAAAGAAATTCTAGGTTTGGTCGTCTCAATTTTCGAGAATTCGTTTGGCATATCTCGCTACTTATGCGTGCATATCTTCACACGGCACAGGCGCAGCGATCAGGCCTTCCGGAAAGTGTCACCACGCCGCGTTTGAAGAAGTTTCGGATAATGATCGGGCGCACCGCGCCGACATCGTCCTCACCTACATCGTCCTCACCGACGGCGGGCTCGATGATCGCGGGCCGCCGGGTCCGGGAATAGCCGCCCCAGGAAGAGGTCCTTCTGCAGGGCCCGACGACAGCCTAACCGTGCGCTGCCAGCGGCTTGCCGTCGTGCTCGACCGGCCGGGCGTCGATCAGCACGAAGGCGATCAGGCAGGGCACGTCGTACCGGTTGACCCAATTGTGGACCGTGCCGCGCTGCACCAGCACGTCGCCCGCGCGCAGCGAGACGACCTCGTCGTCCAGCTCCATGTCGATCTCGCCGGACAGCACCACGGCATAGTCGATGGAGTTCGTGCGGTGATTGCGCGGCGTGACGCCCGGGCCGTATTCGATCACCCGGAAGACGGTGCCGTTGTCGCGCGTCGTGGCGGTGATCTCCTTGGCGCGGTCCGCACGGCCCGCGTTGTCGGCCGGAAAGCCCTCGGTCGACCAGATATTGGCGATGGTCGCCCCCGGGCGGAACGACACGACATCGCGCGAAATCTCGTCGATCGCGACGGTGGCCTTGCCGTCGCCGTCATGGGCCGTCACCACGCGCCGTATCTTCACGGGGATCTCCTCTCAATATCGCTTCACCTACCTCCCCCGTCATACGGGGGAGGTGGCCCGCAGGGCCGGAGGGGGAAAGCCCCAGTCGAGATATCTGAAGAATTCAGATCTGAAATCTTCACACATCCTCTTTGGGGCCTTCCCCCTCCGCCCCCTTCGGGGGCACCTCCCCCGTATGACGGGGGAGGCGATTCCAATTTGTTTCCGCTCCGTAGTCTCAATCCTTCGGCGGCACGAACATGTAGCCGACGCCGCGCACCGTGCGGATCGCCTCGGGGTGCGCCGGATCCTTCTCGACCTTGCGCCGGATGCGCGTGATGCGCAGGTCCATCGCCCGGTCGAACACCTCCATCTCGCGATGGCCGATCGTCTCCAGCAGCCAGTCGCGCGCCAGCGGCCGATTGGGATTCTCGGCGAACACCTTCAGGAGATCGAACTCGCTGGCCGACAGCACCTCCTCGCTGCCGTCGACATCGACCAGCGCGTGCTTCTCGAGGTCGAGCACGCGGCGGCCCATGCGCACCCGCGGGCCCGCGGTCGGCACCACCGCGCCGCTCGCCCGCCGCAGCACGCTCTTGATGCGGGCCAGAAGCTCGCGCGGGTCGAAGGGCTTCGGCAGGTAGTCGTCGGCGCCGGTCTCCAGCCCGACCACGCGGTCGACCGTGTCGCCCGCCGCCGTCACCATGATGATGCAGACCCGGCCGCTCTTCTCGCGCAGCCAGCGCGCCACCGCGAAGCCGTCCTCGCCGGGCAGCCCGACATCGAGCAGCACCAGCGCCGGCATCTCGCGTTCGACCAGGCGGCGCAGGCCGGCCCCGGATTGAAAGCCGGTGACCCGGTAGCCGTGCCTTGTCAGATAGTCGAAGAGCAGCTGGCGCTGGGCGGCTTCGTCCTCGACCACGACGATATGCTGACGCTTGTCCATCTCTCCCCCGCACGCCACCCTAGCATCCGGCGGGGGCCGCGCGACACCAACGATACAAGGCGCAAGGTCAGCGACACACAGGCCATACGTGGAAGTCCGAGCATGAGCGCCATGACCATGAACCAGGTGGACATCGCCCGCATCGATCCCCAGCGGGTCGCGCAGGTCGTGACCAACCGGCTGGTCGCCATCCCCACCATGCCCAAGCTGCTGGCGCTGCCGATCATCCTGGCGGCGGCGACGGCACTCTATCGCGGCATCGCGCCGTTGTGGATGTTCGGCCTTCCGACCCTGATCTATCTGATCGCGGTGTGGGGCTCGTGGCGCGTCACCGTGGGCTACCAGCGCAACCCGGGCGCCGTCAGCCTGCGCGGCTGGCGCTGGCTTTACACTGCGACTGCAGTTCCGACTTCTTTCGCCAGCGGGCTGATGGGCGGCCTGTTCGCCACCCTGCCGGCCGACCAGGAGCGCACGCTGTGGACCTTCGCGCTCTGCCTGATGGTCGGCTGGACGCCTTCGCGGAGCTTCCATGGCCCGACCTTCCTGCTCTCGGGCCTGGCGCTGTTGCTGCCGGTCGGCGGCGTGCTGGTGCTGCATGACGGCAGCCGCGACGCGATCGGCCTGGCGGCGATCGCCTTCGGCTTCCTGGCGATCATCAACCTGTTCTCCTACATCGAGCGCAAGCGCATGCGCGAGCAGATCGCGCGCGACCTCGCCGCCGCCGACCTCTCGCAAACCCTCGACCAGGCGCATCGCGACGTCGCCGTCGCCGAGGAGACGATGCGCACCATGCTGGGCAATATCAGCGACGGAGCGATGCTCTACGAGGGCGACGGTCGGTGGATCTACCAGAACGAGGCGATGGCGCGCCTGCATGACATGCCGGACGAGCTCCTGAAGACACTGCCGACCTTTGCCGACATCGTCCGCTTCCGCGCGCTGCGCGGCGACTACGGCCCCATCGAGGCGCTGCCCGGCGGCGGGCTCGAGGCGTGGCTGCAGAGCCGCATCGCCCGCTTCGCGATGCCGGGCCAGCCGGCGGAGCGGCGGCGCACCATCACCGGCCGCATGGTCGAAGTGACCTATCGCCAGCTGCCCGGCGGGCGCGTGCTCACCGTCCATCGCGACCTCACCGACATCGTCGAGCAGGAAAGCCGGCTCACCGCGGCGCGCGACGAGGCAGCCTTGGCGCGCGAGCGGCTGATCCTCGCCATGGAGGCGATGGACGACGGCATCGCCTTCCTCGACAGCGACGAGCGGCTGATCCTGTGCAACGAGGCCTACCGCCGGTTCATGCAGCACATGCCCGAGATCGTGACGCCGGGAACCGCGCTGCCGGCGGCCATCCTGCATGCCGCCAAAGCCGGCGTGGCGCCGCCCGACGAAACGGCCGACGCCTGGACCGAGCGCCAGCTCGCGACCTTGCGCTCCGAACGGCCGGCGCTGATCCCCTACGGACCGCGCAAATGGGCGCGCGTGTCGCTGCGCTACGAGGCCGACCGGCGCGCCGTCGTGCTGGTGAGCGACGTCTCGGAGGAACGCCAGCGCCAGCGCGAGCTCGAGCAGGCGCTGGTCGCCGCCGAGAAATCGCGCGCCGAGGCCGAGGCCGCCAACCAGGCCAAGTCGACCTTCCTCGCGACCATGAGCCACGAGATCAGGACGCCGATGAACGGCGTGCTGGGCATGATGGAGGTGCTGGAGGCCGAAGGCGTGCGCGACGAGCAGGCGCGCACCGTGGCGACCATGCGCGAATCGGCCCAGGCCCTGCTGCGCATCATCGACGACGTGCTCGACTTCTCCAAGATCGAGGCCGGCGCGCTCGAGCTCGAGGAGGCGCCGTTCTCGCTCACCGGCCTGGTCGACGGCGTCGTCGCGACGTTTCGCTCGCAGGCCGAGCGCAAGGGCCTGTCGCTGGTCTCCGCCATCGGGCCGGGCTCGACCGACGCCCTGCTGGGCGATCCCACGCGGGTCCGCCAGATCCTGTTCAACCTTCTGGGCAACGCGCTGAAATTCACCGATCGCGGCGGGGCGATGATCCGCGCCCGCACCGAGCCGCTGGGCGACGGCCGCACGCGCGCCATCCTGTCGGTGCTCGATACCGGCATCGGCTTGAGCGCGGCCGAGCGGGCGCGGCTGTTCCAGCCCTTCTCGCAGGCCGACGGCTCGACCACGCGGCGTTTCGGCGGCACCGGCCTTGGGCTGTCGATCGTGCGCCGCCTGGCGCAGCTCATGGGCGGCGACGTCACGGTCGAAAGCGCGCCCGGCGCCGGCTCGACCTTCACCGTCACGCTCGACCTCATGGCGGCGCCCGCCGATTCGCCGCTGATCGACCTGCCGGTCCTCGAGCTGCCGGCGACGATGCCGGCCCCGGCGCCCCACCTCGACGGCAACAACGTGCTGGTGGTCGACGACCATCCGATCAATCGCGAGGTGCTGGTGCGCCAGCTGCTGGCGCTGGGCGTGGCGGCCGACTCGGCGGCCGACGGGCGCGAGGGCCTCAGGGCCTGGCAGGCCGGCGGCTATGCCATCGTCTTTGCCGACGTGCACATGCCGCAGATGGACGGCTTCGAGATGACCGCCGAGATCCGCCGTCTCGAGCTCGCCAGCGGGCGGCCGCGAACGCCGATCGTGGGCGTCACCGCCAACGCCATGGCGGGCGAGGACGAGCGCTGCCGGGCGGCCGGCATGGACGGCTACCTGTCCAAGCCGGTGAGCCTGGCGCGCCTGCGCGCCACCCTGCAACGCTGGCTGCAGGACGTCGACGGCGCGGCGCCGGCCATCGACCCGTCGGTGCTCGACCCCTGGCTGCAGGACGACACGGCGGCACGGCACGACCTGCTGCGCAAGTTCGGCCTGTCGGCGTCAGAGTTCGGCCGCGACATCGAGACGGCGATGGCGGCGGGCGACCTCGCCGCGCTGGCCGCCGCCGCGCATCGCCTCAAGGGCAGCGCGCTGGCCGTCGGCGCGCGCGCGCTGAGCGACGCCGCGACCATCCTCGAGCGCGCCGCCAAGGCGGGCGACCGCGCGGCCTGCCAGGACGGGCTGGGACCGCTCGCCGTCGAAGTCCAGCGGGCGCGCGCCGAAATCGGCGGCTGACGGATGACGGGCGTAATTTCTACCCGGCGTCGTCGCCGGCGTTGATTGCGAGCCGGAACGGATGCCGATTGGATGGACGCGCAGCCTTGCAGGTGGCGCGTCATGTTCTTCCGGACCGCGAGCGTCTCGCTCGCTCATGTTCATGCGCGCATGTGAATGCGCTTCAGCGAGCGAGACGCTTGCGGTCCCAAAAAGCATGAAAAGACGCGCGCATCAGGGCCGACTCGCTGCTACGACGCAATCAGCGGCCTACTAAGGCGTCATGTCTGCCTTGTCCCATGACTTGTCGGGATTGAAGACGCTGATCGCTGCCGCCGCCTGCGCCGTGTCGGGGCCGAGATCCTTCTCGTAGACGTCGCTGTTGTGGCTGACCATGAAGGTCATCACCCCCGTCTCGCCCCAGCGCACAGGCCAGGCGATGACGGCAAACCCGCCCAGCATGCGGTCCTTGACCAGATAGTCGTAGGCGCCGCCCGGCGCATCGGGCCCCTGGCTGTAGAGCAGTCGGAAGCGATAGCCATAGTAGCCATACTCCTGGATCTCGCCGGGCTGCGCCTTGGCGAGCAGCGGGCCCAACGGACTGTCCGGCTCGCCGGGATTGCTGTCCCAGTACAGCCCGTCCTTGTGGCCGGGACTGCTGAGCAGTCGCCGGGCATAGACCGGAACGCCCACCTTCATGGGATCGAGCGCGGCGTAGTCGCGCTGGGCATCGACGATCGCCAGCATCGTCTGGATCACGGCCAGCTCATTGCGGCCGATCAGGCGCGCCTGCATTTCCTTCTTGCCGGCCTCGACGTCGAAGCGCCATTCGTTGCCCTGCTTGACGATCGGCATCGGGGCAGTCCAGCCGGTGGTGCCGGCGCCGAACGTAGCCTTGTCCGGGCCGTCCGGTATGATCTTGTGGCTTTCGTCCCAAGCCTTCAGGAACTGGGTGCGGATTTCGTCGTCGTCGCGATCGCTGCCGGGGGCGAACTCGTGCCAGCTCGAGCCCAGCATGGCGGTCAACGCTTTGTCGTCGTTGGTGCGGATCGCTTCGACGAGCGCATCGGTTGCCGCCTCCGGTGTCGGGAAGCCACGCAATTGAGGCGGCACCGGCGCCGGCGCCTGCGCGATTGCTGCCGCTGACATCCCGACGCACAGCACCAGGGCCAGAAAGACTCCACGGATCAGGTTGCTCATCGCCGGCCTCCGCCGCCCCGGGCGCCGCCGCCACCGCCGCCACCGCCTCTGGCCCCCCCGCCGCCACCGGCGGGACGGCCACCGCCGCCTCCCGCACGCGCGCCCGACGGTGCCGCCCTTTGTTGCTGCGCTCGACCGCGTTGGGATTCGCGGTTCACCTGCTGGCCTCGGTTGACTTCGGAAAGCCCATTGCCGCCGCCGCCACCGGGACGGCCGGCAGCACCGCCAACGCCACCAGGGCGACCCGCTCCACCGGCACCGCCAACACCCCCGGGCCGACCCGCGCCACCGGCACCGCCGACGCCACCGGGCCCACCGGCACCCGCCACGCCACCAGGGCGACCTGCTCCGCCGGCACCGCCCACGCCACCAGGGCGACCCGCTCCACCGGGACCGCCCGGACCGCCGACACCACCAGGACCGCCGACGCCACCGGGCCGGCCGGCACCGCCGACGCCACCGGGGCCGCCGACGCCGCCAGGGCCGCCGGCGCCGCTACGCCCTTCGAGCTGTCCGCGAAACTGCTGACGCTGGTCGGCACCTGGCCGGCTCTGGCCGAATTGCTGACGCGTTGCGGGATCGCGATAGGCGACGCCCTTGCGATGGGTCCCGTCATGCTGCCAGCGCCCGTCGGCTCCGACATTGGCACGATTGTAGGTGCGGTCGATGTTTGTCGCCCGGCTGGCATTGACGTTCACATAGCTGCCCGATCCGCCATAGCCCCAGTTCCAGTTGCTGAACATGGCGCCCGCCGCAGCAATGCCCACGCCCCACGCAAGGCCCGTCAGCAGTGCGCCACCCGCGGGGTAGGTGGGGGGGTAGTAGGTCGGGGGATAGCTCGGATCGGACCACTGGCCATAGGCCGTGTTCGGATCGTAGGTCGGCACGTAGACGACCTGCGGATCGGTCGGCTGGACCGCGATAATGGTCTCGCTGCCCTGGGTCTGGGTCGTGACGGTCTGTTCTTTGCCGGTCTTCAGGGTTCCGGCTGCGGCGGCCTTGGCGCGCAGCCGCTGGATCGACGCGGCCACATCCGCCTGTTGACCGATCATCGCGTCGCCCAGCTTTTGGGTCCAGTCGAGATGCTCGTTGAGCTGTATCAGAATGGATGGGAAGGCCACCAGGGACTTGACGCTGACGTCCCAGGTCTTGTCGGCAACGGCAGTGACCGCGGCATCGCCCTTGAGGTTGGGGTTGGCCTGCGACCAGCGGGCGGCCTCGACGATCTCGAGCGGATAGCTTGCGCCCATCAAGACCTGCGAGAGCAGCGCATCGTCGTATAGCGCGATCGGCGCCAGCATCTGATCGAGTTCCGCCGGCGAGTACGGCTTGGGCTCCGTCTGCGCCTGCGCCTGCAGCGGCAATCCGAGCAATGCCAGGGTCGCCAGCGAAAGGGCCAGGATTCCGCGCCGGCCGGATAAGATCATGAGGTCCCGATTGTGGAGTGTCCGGATATCGTCAGTCGAGATATCGTCAACCATGACTACCTCCAGCGACTAGTTTAGGCGCGCGAACCTCGGTGCGCAACAGAGCGGCGTATGAGGCCACAAGAAGGACCAGATAACGACGTTCACGACACGAGCAAACGACTCGAGCGACGGCGGCGTTCGCTCCCTGTCTCGAAGCAGACACCGGAAGCTATCTTTTTGCCTCAGCAACCCAGTGTTGCAGCAAGGTGTACGTAACGGCCAGGATCACCGGACCCAAGAACAGGCCGAGCACCCCGAAGGCGAGAAGGCCGCCAATCACGCCAAGCAGTATCAACAGCAGCGGCAAATCGGCGCCACGCTTGATCAGGACGGGGCGCAGGAAGTTGTCCATCAGAACGGCCGGTACGCCGATGACGACGAGGATGATGCCCGGCCCGGTCTGCCCCGTCGCGAACAGCCAGATGATGGCCGGCAGAACCACAAGGATAGGGCCGATCTGCGCGAGGCACAGAACCAGGGCGATGGCCATGAGGAGTCCGGCCTGCGGCACGCCCGCTGCAGTCAGGGCAATGCCGGTAGCCAAGGTCTGTGCAAGCGCTGTCAAGACAACGCCGAATGCGACGCCGCGTATCGCTCCCCCCGCCAGGACGACAACCTCCTCGCCGCGCTCGTCGGCCAGCCGCCGTCCAAAGAGCCGGCACCAGTCGGCCACCAATTCACCCTTGGCATAAAGGATGGCGGCGAGGCCTATCGTCAGAAAGAGGTGCAGCACCGTCCCTCCGAAGCTTCCGGCAGCCTCGAGAAACCATTGCGTGATGGACTTGGCATGGGGACGAACCAACTGACCGATGTCCTCCGCGCTGCTTTCCACAAAGTCCTTCCACTTTTCGGCAACCGGCCGACCCACCAGTGGGACATCGGACAGCCACGCCGGCGGCCGCGGCAAACGAGCAGCAGCAGATGCTGCATCGGGCAAATCAAGAAGACGGCCGGCGTTGGTAGCGATCGAATTGATGGCTAGCGAAAGCGGAAGCAGCACGAGGAACAGCAGAAGCAGCGTCATCAGAGTAACGGCGGCCCAGCGACGACCGCCGAAAGCCGACTGCAATCGTTTCATGAGGGGCCATGTGGCAATCACCAACGTGGCCGCCCACACTGTCGCCGCCAGAAAGGGCCGCAGAACAAGAAAAGAAACGGCAATCAGGCCGACAATAGACAAGACGGCAAGCGTCGTGCGCGTCAGGTCGAACGGTTTCGCTACCATCAGACACTCCAACGCCGGAACGCCCGGAGCCGCCGAGCAACGGGGCACGAATCATCAAGTCGTCCGAACACACAATCCGAGAATGTCGTGTTCAATCCAATCTCTATACCTTCGGTTGCGAACGGTCGAGCCCCCTATGCTCTTCTGCACCGTCGCTTGGCGATTGTCGCAACGCCGCCGACTACGCGAAGTCGATCGATCGTCGGCCGCCTGCCACGCCAGTCCGATTCACGCTAAGCGTTGTCCGACGACGGTCGAGGTACAGCTTGTATTGCCTTCACCGCCAATGCCGCGACCAGGCCTGTCAGCAGGACACCGGAAAATCCGATTACGATGGCGAGAAACCGTGTCAGAGCCTGTTTTGGTGCGAGGTCTCCGTAGCCGATGGTCAGGCCGGTAACGTAAGCAAAGTAGACCCCCTGCCAGACACCCCATCCTTCGATGAGGCCGACGATCGCGCCCACGCTCGCCTTGAACAGCAACAGACCGGACAAAACCGGCCAGGTCACGCCCAGGCCCTGGATCAGCGCGGCGAGGTACGAGGCCCGTACCGCCCTCGAGTTTCTTTCAGCCATTTTCCGGTTCCTCGCTCCTGCTTCGCGTCTGTAGGGGTCGTACGGCGTCAGGCATCGCGGGGTACCACCGCTCAACGAGCGACAAGGCGCCGGTCGCGTAAGCCGACGCAAAAATCACGTTCAGGATGCGGCTTACAAACGCCTCGCCGGTGCTGCCCGGCAGGGGCGACAGGCTGAGGCCCAGGAGGAGCACAAAAGTCCCAAGTGCCACGACATAGACGGGAGCGCGGTTACCCGCAGTCGCGATCCGGCCAGCGAATATCAGGGTCGCCGCCAGACACACAGTGACGAAGAACGGCAGCGTATTGCCCAGCAGGATCACGTTGTAGGCGATCCCTGCCGCTACGCCGGCGACGAGGTTGCCGAGGATCAGGCCAAGCGCCGCCGATTTTCCCTGTTGGCGATCGGTCTGTCGCAGCAGCGTGACGACGACGATCAGCACCACGATGGCGGCCTCCGTGGCGTTCAGGATGAACCAGGTCAGAAGCGGCATCAGGACGAGCGTATCGAGCAGCGCATAGCGCGCCGCCGCGACGGGCTCCACCAACGAGGCGCTGGTGACGGGCGTCGCCGCGCCCGCCACGGCCGCAGGAGCGGGGAACGCTGCGTGTGCCGCCCAGACGGTGAGCAGCGCAACGAAGCCCGCCGCCACCAGCGTCCTCGCGAATGTGCCCGCGCCGTCCGGCGAGAGCACGGCGACGATCGGAAGTGACACGGCCGAGATCTGGGGAAGGAGGGTGGCGAGGTCCGGTGCGCCGAGGCGGTGCGCGTAGAAAGACAGGAAAAAGAGCTGTATCAGCGCCATGATCAGCACTTGTGGATTGCTGATCACGAACATGGAGAGCACGAGAACGGCGGCGGTCGACAAGACAAACAGAATGACGACGACGAGCCCCTGGACAAGGCTGGGCGGCCGTGGCGTCTTCACCAGCATGTTCGCGGCAAGCAGGGGCGCCAGAAAGGTCGCGTCCCAATCCAGCGCCTCGACGATCACAAAGCAGCCTGTCACGCCGAATGCGAGCCGCAAGGCGGCGTTCCGTACGCCTCTGGCTGCGTGGTCGAGCCCGCTGTCGGACGCGGTGACTGGCCTACTGGACATAGGCCAGCACGGCGGCGAGCCACATCCTGACGTTGCCGATGGCGTTCATGACCAGGTTTTTGCCGGGATAGACCATGACCTTGGCCTGTGAGCCGACACGCATTGCCAGGGGCCGTGCCCCCTCAAACTCGACCCGCACCGGCATGGGTTGCGGCGGGCGGATCCAGCCGCTCTGGGTGCGGGGGCTCGGCAAGCCGGTACGCGGGTCCACGTCACGGTTTCCGACGCCATAACCCACGGCCGAAACACGCCCGGCGAAGACCCTGCCGGGATAGAGGTCGAGCACGATCTCGACCGGGTCGCCGATGTGGATGTTCTCCAGGCTGACCTCACGGAAAGCTGCCTCGATCCAGACCTCCCTGATGTCGATATAGGTCATTGCCGCCTCACCCTTGGACAGCACCTGTCCGATGCCGAGCGACAGGTTGGTAACACCACCCTCCGACGGCGCGAGCACAGTGGTGCGCTGGAGGTCGAGGTTGGCCTGGGCCAGGACCGTCATGGCCTCGCGGATCTGCGGATTGTCCGCACCCGTGGGGCCGAGGGTCTGCTTTGCCCGTTCGAGTTCGGCCAGCGCCTGCTCCACGATGGCCTCGGCAGAGTCTAGCGTCGCCTGCGCCTGGGTCCGGCGTGCCTCGGAATGAACCCCCTTCTTGACCAGCTCGAAGGTGCGTTTCGTCTGGTCGCGTGCGTTCTCGCGCAAGGCAATGGCCTCGACCAGCTTCGCCTGTGCCGTTGCGACTGCGGCGGTCGACGCTCCGATCGACTGCCCAATGGTTTCCAGCTGCGCCTCGGCGCGGCGGACCGCCAGCACGTACTGGTCGGGCTCGATGCGGAACAGGACCTTGCCGGCCTCGACGCGCTGATCGGTGTCGACGCCGACTTCGATCACCCTGCCGCTCACCTCGGGGGCGATCTTCACCAGGTACGCCTGGACAAGGGCTTGCGCCGTGTAGGGCGTGATGCGGTCGGCGGCGATGCCGTAGGAGATGAGGACGATACCGATCGCCATCACGATCAACGTCAGGCGGCGCACCGGGTTTGCCGGCGGTTGCATCTTGGCGGCCGGCGGTGGGCTCTCGGGTTCCGACGCCACTTGCTCATTCGCCATGGGGTAGTCCTCGGCGCGCCGTTGCTGGCGGCTGTCCACTCGTATGATGCTGGTCGCGCAACAGTTGTACCATCAGTTCGCGTCGACTGCGACCGACAAGAGCCCGCACGACTCCGGCAAGCCACGATGCTCGGGATGGGCCCTGGTGCGGCGCGTGCAATTCGTCGAGCATTGCGAAATACTCGCTGATGTATTTGCTTCTCGAATCTTCCGTTTTTCTGGTGATCTTGCATGCCGCGATCGTCGTTAGCATCGGCGTGCGCGTGGTCATGCGGCGATCGGCGCGTGGTGTCGCGCTGTCGTGGCTGCTGTTGGTGGCGACGCTGCCATTTGCTGGCGCGCTGTTTTATCTGCTGATCGGCGAGCGTCGGATAGGACGCAAGCGTTCACGCGCCATCACGCTGTTGCGCACCGATTTCCGGCAGATCGCAAAAGCCACCATTCCCGCCGATTTCACCGCCGTCGCCTGGCCGGACCTGCCGACGGCGGCGCAGGCGATGGACCGGCTGGGGCGATCGATGGTCGGTTTCGCTACCGTTCGCGGCAATACTTTCGAACTCTTTACCGACACCCAGGCGATTCTCGCGGCGATTGCCCGCGACGTCGATGCAGCAAGAACCAGCGTGCTGATGGAGTTCTACATCTGGAACGAAGGCGGTGCGGCGGACGAAGTTGTCGAAGCGGTCATCCGCGCTGCCGCCCGCGGCGTGCGGTGCCTGCTCCTGATCGATGCTCTCGGGGCGCGGCCGTGGTGGAAGGGCACACAGCCGAAGCGCCTGCGCGACGCCGGTGTTCAGCTTCGGGCAGCGCTTCCGGCCGGACTGCTGCGCACCCTGGTCGGCCGCACCGATCTTCGTTTGCACCGCAAGATCGTGGTGATCGACGGTATGGCGGCATGGACGGGAAGCATGAATCTCGTCGATCCCCGCTACTTCAAGCAAGAGTCGGGCGTAGGAGAATGGGTCGATGCGATGGTCCGCGTCGAAGGCACGGTGGTCAATCCGCTCGCCGGAATCCTGATAGGCGACTGGCTTCTCGAGACCGGCGAGTCGTTGCAGGAGCTGATTGACGCTGCCGGCCTTGGCAGGGCGCAACCTCTGGGAACGGCGAATGTCCAGGTTGTTCCGTCGGGTCCCGGCGAGTCGGAGGATGGCCTCTTACAGATGATCCTTGGGTTGATCAACTCGGCCCAGCATGAACTGGTGCTGACCACGCCCTACCTGGTGCCGGATGACCCCATGATTCTGGCGCTACGCGGCGCTGCCGGCCGCGGCGTGCAGGTGACGCTCATCGTCCCCGAAAAGGTCGACTCGTTCCTCACCCGCTATGCCAGCCGGTCCTACTACGACGACCTTCTCGAGGCCGGCGTCGCAATCCAGCTCTATCGCGGCGGGCTTCTTCACACCAAGTCGATCTCGGTCGACGAGACGATGTCGATGTTCGGTACCGTCAACCTCGACATGCGAAGCCTGTGGCTGAACTACGAGGTGGCGCTGTTCATCTACCAACGCGAGTTCGCTGAGGCTTTGCGCGGCCTGCAGAGGAGCTACGTCGGTCAGTCGAGGCAGCTCGATCCGTCGGTCTGGGCTGCGCGGCCTTTCAGGGAACGCTTGATCGAAAATACGCTACGCCTATTCAGCCCGCTGCTGTAGTATTTCAACAAGCCGGCGATGAACAATGATGCATGTCGGCGTTGTTCCATGGCTTGTCGCGATTGCAGACGTTGATCGCCACCTACGCTGTGTCGAGGCCGAGATCCTTCCCGTAGACGTCGCTGCAAGCGCGCCGAGCGCGAACGCAGCAAGATCGACTCAAGGCAATCAGCTATAATGTTCGGGAGGCGATTGGACGGTCGGGCGCGCGGCGGCCAGGATCTCCTGGGGATTGCCGGTCAGAGGCGGGTAGATTCGCACACAGTTTATCAGTTCCTTGGTCCGCTTGGCCGCCGGCCCCAGCGCCACGATCCGGCGGTCCCAGCCGTGGGTGTAGAGGGCGCCCCACGATCCCAGGTCGAGCACCGTGACATACCAGTCGATCTGCAGCGGCAGCATGGGCTGGCCAAGCAGGTCCGAGACCACGTTGTGCCCGGCGAACCGTCCCATCGGGCGGGCGTGCTGGCAGGACATCACCGAGGGACGGACGCCGTCGACGAGCAGCCGCGCCGCATCGCCCGCGGCGAAAACGCGAGGCACGCCCTCGACCCGCAGGTACTGGTCGACCGGCAGGCGGCCGAGCCTGTCGCGCTCCACCGGGAACAGCGCGGTCAACGCGCTGGCCCGCATGCCCGCGGTCCAGACAATGGTGCCGGCGGCGATACGCTCGCCCGTGTCGAGCGTCGCGCCCTCCGCATCGACCGCCACGATGCGAACGCCGGCGCGATGCTCGATCCCCAAGGCATCGAGCGCCTCGCGGATCACCGGAATTGCCGCGTCCCCCATCGTCGAGCCGATATGCGAAGCGTGATCGGCCAGGATGACGCGCGACCCGGTGCCGGGCGGCAGGGCCAACCGAAGTCGCGCCGGCATCTCGCAGGCGGTCTCCACGCCGGTCAGGCCCGCGCCGACGACGAGCACCGTTGCCCGCCCGGCGGTCACCAGAGCTGCCTTCAGGCCGGCGATGTGGCGATCAAGCCGGGCCGCCTCGTCGAACGTGTCGACGCTGAAGGCATGATCCGCGAGACCCGGGATCGGCGGCCGGACAACCTCGCTGCCGGCGGCGAGGACCAGCCGGTCGTACGGCAGGACGTGCCGGCCCTGCGGCGTCGTTATCCGGACCTCCTGCGCGGCCAGATCGATGTCGGCGACAATCCCCGCGACATGGCGAACGCCGATCGGATCGAGGACGGCATCGAGGGCGACCCGGACGTTGCTCAGGTCGGCTTCGTAGTTGCGCACCCGGATCCCGTGAAAGGCGTCGCGGTTGACCAGGGTGATCTCGAGATCTGCGGCCGAGAGTCCAAGTTCGCCGCGCCGACGCGCGGCACCGGCGGCGCTCCATAGTCCGGCGAACCCGCCGCCAACGATCACGATGCGTTGCACGGCCTATCCGTTTACCGCCCGCATCACGGGCACCCACTGGTCCAGCATCGGCAGGATCGTGTCGGCCTTCTCGGACGGCAGACTGACGGAAACGCGGGTGACGCCGGCGTCGCAGTAGCGCTTCGCCTGGTCGATGTCGGGCTGCTGGCCGCCAATCGAGATGTCCATCTTGTCGGCGTCGCGGCCGGCTTCGGCGCACATCTGGCGGAAGTGCGGGATCAGCTCGACCAGCGGCGTCGGGTTCTTCTCCGTCATCTGTGGCATCCAGCCGTCGCCGTAGCGGATCGCGCGGCGCGCCGAATAGGGAAAGGCGCCGCCCACCAGGATCGGCGGGTGCGGTTTCTGCACCGGCTTGGGCCACGCCATCATGGGATCGAAGTTCACGAACTCGCCGTGATACTCGGCCTTCGGCTGGGTCCAGATGGCCTTCATCGCCTCGATATTCTCCCGCGCGCGCTTGTGGCGGGTGGCGAACTCGGTGCCGTGATTCTCCATCTCGTCGCGGTTCCAGCCGTTGCCCACGCCGAAGACGAAGCGGCCGCCCGAGACCTGGTCGATCGAGGCGACCAGCTTGGCGGTCTGGATGGGATCGCGCTGGGCGATCAGGCAGACGCCGGTGGCGACCTTCAAGGTCTTGGTCGCAGCAGCGGCGGCGGTCAGGGTCACGAACGGGTCCATCACGTCGTAGTATCGCTTGGGCAATTCGCCGCCCATGATGAAGTCCGATTTGCGCGACAGCGGGATGTGCGAATGCTCGGGCGCCCAGACGATGTCGAAGCCGCGCTGCTCCAGCGCGACCGCGAGCTCCGCCGCGCCCATCGAATAGTCGGTGAAGAACATCGATGCGCCGAATTTCATGAAGGCATCCCCGTGCGTTTCCCGGACAGCAGCGTGCGGCGGAACCCGGCGGCGCGCAACCTCCGTCAAGGGAGGACCGCCCCGCGGAAATTCTGGTAGTATTTGGACAATGAAGAACCACCGACAGGGAATGTAAGAGACCGGGGGACGTCATGGCTTCCAAAGCAATTGCCCGCCAGGCCGTCGTCATTGGCGCCGGGATCGCAGGGTTGGCCGCGGCCCGGGCGCTGTCGGATCATTTCGAGCAGGTCGTCGTCCTCGAGCGCGACGCGCTTGCCGAGGGACCGGTGCACCGGCCGGGTACGCCTCAATCGCGCCATGCGCACGGGCTGCTGGTCGGCGGACAGCGCGCACTCAGCGCGCTGTTTCCGTGCTTCGAGCGGGACCTCGTCGACGCGGGCGCCGTATCGGTGAGAGCGGGGATCGACACCCGGTTCGAGCGGCCGGGATACGACCCGTTTCCACAACGCGATCTTGGTTTGCTGAGCTACGCGTTGTCTCGACCCGCCATTGAATTTGCCGTCCGTAAGAGGTTGAGGTCGTCCGCAAACATTTCATTGCGAGATCGCTGCCGTGCGGGCGAACTGCTGGCTTCACCGGATGGAACGGCGGTGACCGGCGTGCAATTCGAAGAGGGCGGCGCCGGTCGCCAGAAAATTCCAGCCGACCTGGTCGTCGATGCTTCCGGGCACGGCGCGCCAACCCTGACAATGCTGAAGAAGATCGGCCTTCCCCTGCCTGAGGAAACAGTCATCGGGATCGACGAAGGCTATGCAACTGCTGTTTTTCACATACCGAGCGACGCACCTTCGGATTGGAATTCGGTGTTTACCATCGGGGGGCTGTCCCCCACGAGCGCCCGTGGTGCGCTGCTGTGGCCAATCGAAGGAAATCAATGGATTCTCAGCCTCGCCGGACGTCACGGTGATGCACCACCCGGCGATGTCGATGGCTTCATGGCTTTCGCCCAGGCCTTGCGGACGCCGACAATCTACAACGCCGTGAAGAATGCCAGGCTTGACGGTGAGATCGTGCGCTACGGTTTCCGGGACAATATCTTGCGCCATTTTGAACGGCTGGAGGTCTTCCCGCGCGGGCTCATTCCCATCGGCGACTCCCTTTGCCGGTTCAATCCCGTCAATGGTCA
This sequence comes from uncultured Alphaproteobacteria bacterium, assembly GCA_963765385.1. Taxonomy (GTDB): domain Bacteria; phylum Pseudomonadota; class Alphaproteobacteria; order Reyranellales; family Reyranellaceae; genus Reyranella. The sequence continues at coordinate 68,267 of CAVXWG010000010.1, forward strand.
GGGCATGAGCGTCGCAGTCCAGGAGGCGTGCCTGCTTGGGCAGCTTGTCGCCGCCCGGTCTTCCTCCGGCGATTCCTTGCAAGGGCTGGCCAAGGATTTCTTTGAAAGGATCCCGACCCTGATCGAGACCCCCTGGAACGTGGCGACCTTCGACTTCATGCACCCGGCGACGCGCGGGCAACGACCGGCGGATTTTGAAACCCGGCTCAAGTTCGCCGCCGCGTTAAGGAAGCTTGCCGCGGAAGATCCGGACGTCCACAGGCTGACGGCCGAAGTGCAGCACCTGCTGAAGCCGCGCAGCGTCTACCGCGATCCTGCCCTTCTGCAACGCGTTCTTCCACTGGTGGCCCAAGGCTGATTGCGACTCGCGTCGACAGCGACGCTATCGGCGATCCACGATTTCACCATAGTGTCGCGATCGATCGCCAACATCCGGCCCATCGGGAGAGCCAGAACCATGAGCAAGATAGCCGACCTGTCCAAAGCGCCCGCGTCCCGGGAAAGCGCCGCCGTGTCGCCGGACGCCATCATGCAGCTCGGCCTCGGCTTCTGGGGGTCGAAGACGCTGCTGAGCGCGGTCGAGCTCGGCCTGTTCACCCAGCTGGCGGACGGTCCGCTCGATCTCGAGACGCTCCGGGCGCGGCTCGCCTTGCATCCGCGCGGCGCGCGCGACTTCCTCGACGCTCTGGTCGCCCTCGGCATGCTGGAGCGACGCGAGGGGCGCTACGCCAACACGCCGGCCACCGACCTGTTTCTCGACCGCCGCAAGCCCGCCTATCTCGGCGGCATGCTGGAAATGGCCAATGCGCGCCTCTATCCCTTCTGGGGCGCGCTGACCGAGGCCCTGCGCACGGGCGAGCCGCAGAACGAGGCCAAGCAGGGCCGCGACCTGTTCGACGAGCTCTACAGCGATCCGCAGGCGCTGGCCGACTTCCTCAAGGCCATGACCGGATTGACCCTCGGCTCCGCCCACGCCATCGCCGAGAAGTTCCCCTGGGCGGCGAGCGAGAGCTTCGTCGATGTTGGCTGTGCTCAGGGCGCCCTGGCGGCGACGGTGGCCGGCGCGCACCGCCACCTCAGCGGCTTCGGATTCGATCTGCCGGCCGTGCGTCCGCATTTCGAGGCCTTTGTCGCGGGCCAGGGCCTTTCCGACCGGCTGTCGTTCCGCGGCGGCAGCTTCTTCACCGATCCGCTGCCGGCCGCCGATGTGATCGTCATGGGGCACATCCTCCATGACTGGGGGCTGGAGAAGAAATGCCTGCTGATCGAGAAGGCCTTCCAGGCTCTGCCCAAGGGCGGGTCGCTCATCGTCTACGAGACGATCATCGACGACGAGCGGCGCCACAACGCCTTCGGCCTGCTGATGAGCCTCAACATGCTGATCGAGACGCGCGAAGGCTTCGACTACACGGCGCAGGATTGCATCGGCTGGATGAAGCAGGCGGGGTTCGCCGACATGCGGGTCGAGCCGCTGGTCGGCCCCGACTCGATGGTGATCGGCGTCAAGTGAACGGACGGCCGCCGAGGGCCCGTGCTAGGCTTCCGGGATGATCCCTTACGCCGACTACAAGCCCCTCACCTTCCACGACGCCGCCCGCCGCTTCACCGACGGCAACGACAGCCCGCGCGCCTATCTCGAGCGCTGCCTGGAGACGATCGCGCAACGCGAGCCGGTGGTGAAGGCGCTCGTGACTCTGAACGAGGCGGGCGCGCGCGCCGCCGCCGATGCAAGCGCCGCGCGCTGGAAGGCCGGCAACCCGCTGTCGCCGATCGACGGCATGCCGATCGGCATAAAAGATCTGCTCGAGACCAAGGACATGCCCACCGAAATGGGCTGTGCGGCGATGAAGGGAAACTTCCCCAAGCGCGACAATGCCGGTGTGTGGGCGCTGCGCCAGGCGGGCGCGGTGATCCTGGCCAAGACGGTGACGGCGGAGCTGGGCGGCTCGCAGCCCGGGCCGACCACCAATCCGTTCGACAAGGCGCGCACGCCGGGCGGCTCGTCGTCGGGCTCGGCCGCCGCGGTGGGCGCCAACATGATGCCGGCGGCGATCGGCACCCAGGTCGGCGGCTCGATCATCCGGCCAGCCGCCTATTGCGGGAACTTTGCGCTGAAGCCCACGCAGGGCGGCATCAATCGCGGCGAGCGGTTGGCCACCAGCATGAGCACGCACGGCCCGCACGCCGGCTGCCTCGAGGACATGTGGCAGGTCGCGATCGAGATGGCCAAGCGCTGCGGCGGAGACCGCGGCTCGTTCGGACTGATGGGACCGGACACGCTTGCCCGCCGCGGCAAAGCCCGACCGGCTGATCGTGCTCGAGACCGAAGGCTGGGCCGAGGTCGATCCTGCAACCAAGACGGCCTTCGCCCAACAGCTGGGCCAACTGAAAGCGGCCGGCGTCACCTTGATCCGCCGCGCCGACCATCCGTTCGTCGACGCGCTGGAGAAGGCGATCGCCAACGGGCGCGCGGTCTGCAACGGCGTCACGATCTGGGAGAACCGCTGGTACCAGCGCGGCATGCTCGATGCCGCGCCCGACGGCATCAGCGCGCGCGGTCAGGCGACACTGAAGCGCGCCGAAGCCATGACGCCGGACGACTATCGCACCAGCCTGCTCGCCCGTCAGCAGGCGCAACTCGCACACATGGCCGTGGCGTCGCTGGCCGACGCCGCGATCACCCTCTCCTGCCCCGGCCCGGCGCCGCTCTGGTCGGGCGACGTGGCGGGCCAGCCGCTGGCGCCGCGGCCGACCGGCGACTTCGTGTTCAACGCGCCGTCGTCGATGCTGTTTGCGCCGGTGGTGACGGTGCCGCTGATGAGCGTCGGCGGGATGCCGGTGGGCGTGCAACTCATGGGGCAACAGCATGAAGATGCGCGCGTGACGGGACTGGCGCGGTGGTTGAGCGAGAATTTGAAGCGGGTTGCGACGCCAGCTTGACGCTGGACGACACAGCGGCCGTCGTTGCGAGCTCTTTGTCAAGGCGCCGTCTTACGCGTCGGTCAACCGCGTGCCGCCGCACTCAATCCTTGCTGGCAGGTGCCGGCGGCACCGGCAAGATGATCTCCGACGCGATCTTCCAGTCGTTCGAGACCTTGATCCAATTGATGATCATCAGGAATGGCTTGGGCGTGCCGTCCTGTCCGGCATATGAGACCGTGATGTTCATCGGCACGTAGGACTCCGCTACGTCGTGCGTCAGGCCGACGACCTTGAGCTTCGAATAAACCGGCTCGAGCACGACCGGACCGGAGCTGCCGATGTCATGCAGCTTCTGATCGACGGCCTCGTTGCCCCAGAAGCCGGCCCAGTTTCCCTCGGACGGGATCGCGCTCTTCGCCACCAGCAGCGTCGAGGGCGATTGCCAGAACATCCCGTGCAGGGCCTTGAAATCGTGCTTGTTGGCCAATTCCATGAGCCTGCCGAACTGCGACTTGATCGTGTCGAGGGTCGCGGCATCCAGCGGCTGGGCGCTGTCGGCGGGCGCAGCCGCGGCAGCCCCGGTCGAAAGAGCCGTGGCGGCGAGGGCGGCGAGAAGTGTCTTGTACATGTCGGAGTTCCTTCCAGGTCTGATGGTGCCACGTTGCAGGACGTTCTAGCTTGCACACTCGCGCAGCAAGGCCGTGATCCGCGCATCGAGATTGCGCGCGACGGCAAGTGCTTCCGCGTTGCCATACGGCAGCAGACAGCTCTCCATTCTGTCGTAGGAGACGTGGACGCCATCGGGACGTTCATCGATCAGGATCGTGACTGGAGCGTACGATCCGGCATCGGGTACGTGCTTGACCATTTCCTTCATGATCAGTGGATTGCCGACCAGGAACCGCATGATCCTGGGCGTCGCGGCACCGGATTCGCGACGCAGAACGGCGCCCAGGTCGAATTCCGCGAAGAGCATGAAGCCCGTGCGGCCGAGCCCGCCTTGCACGATGCGCTCGAGATCCGGGAAGGAATTAGCCGCCCTCGACGCCTTGAAGAATTCGACGATGTCGGGCTGCCCGATCGCCGACTTCAGCGCGGCCACAACGGTGTCGAATGGTCTCGGGCTCGTAAGGCTGAAACGTTCGACCGCGACTTTTTCGATTGTCATTTTGTCCTCCGCAACAATTCTCGTGGATCAGGGGTGTCCGACGGCACCGGCGCGCCGAGGCTCAGGCACCCGGCGGCAGCGCATCCAGGAAGGTCCGGACGTGACTGACGAATGTCTCGTGGTGCTGAAACAGGGCGCCGTGCCCTGAATCGGGATAGAGGATCAGCTGAGCGTTGCTGAGTTCCTTGAACATGGCGTAGGCGTTGCTGGCGGGCAGCATGGTGTCGCGGCTGCCGCTGGCCACGAGCGTGGGCTGGCGGATGGCGTGCAGGAGGGCGTGCTCGGGATCAGGCGTGGCGCACCAGGTGATCAGCGCCTTGGCCTGCGGATCGGTTACCGCGCTGCCGTTATCGCTGTCCCGATCGTCCTTGCGCACCTTCGTCCGCTTCAGGAACGCCAGGCCGGCCGACCGACTGGCGGACGACTTCGTGAAGAACAGCGGCAGGCGAGGGTCCGGTGCATCGGTTTGGGAAATCGCCTCCTGGAGAACCGCCAGCAGGTGTTCCTCTCCGCCTTTCGGCGCGGTGCCGACGAGGATGAGCTTGCGGACCAGCCGTCCGTGCTCGGCCGCGATCTGCTGGGCGATGCAGCCGCCGAGGGAAAAGCCCAGCAGGTCGACTTCGGCGAGGCCGAGCAAGTCGATGAAGTCGACCGCGTCTCGTGCCATCGCCGCTACAGTGTCGGGCGTTCGACCGGTCGAGCGGCCGACCCCGGCGTTGTCGAAGGCGATCACGGGGCGATCGGCGGCGAAGGCATTGACGACGGCGGGATCCCACGCATCGATGTTGCCCAAGAAGTGCTGCAGGAGGACCAGCGGCGTTCCGGTCGACGGGCCGAGCCGGCGATAGGCGAAGCGGATTCTGGGGCCTTCGATGTAGCGTGTGGGTGCCGTTTCCAGCGTGGCGGCGTCGGGGCTCGCGACGTCGAGTTCGGTCATGTCATCCTCCGGACGTTTGGCATGGAATAGTCGGGACGCGCTCCCGGCACGAAGGTGCCGGGAGCGGTCTCGTCACTTCGCGAGCGCGGCTTTTTCGATGACTGCTGCGACTTCCGGCGCATGGACGACGAGCGAGGCATGGCTGCCGGCGACCTCCGTCGTCTGCGCCTTGATCCGGGCCGCGAACATCTTCTGCGCCTCGGGCGCGATGACCTTGTCGCGGGTGCTGATCACATAGAAGGTCGGCTTGTCGTGCCAGGCTGCGGTATCGACGGGCGCCTCAAACGCCGTGTGGTTCAGCGGCAGCTGGGAGGCAGCCAGCGACTCGGCGATCTTCGGCGGAAGATCGGCCGCGACTGCCGACGGAAACACCTTGGGATCTATGGTGAGGTTGCCCTTCGCGTCGGCATGAATCGCGCTGGCGCCTTCGGTGGCCGGACCGGCCTTGGCGAGGGAGGCCAGCGATTCGCCCACGTCGGGCGCGAAGGCCGAGACATAGACCAGCGCCGAGACCTTGGGATCGTTGCCGGCTTCGGTGATGACCACGCCGCCCCAGGAGTGGCCAACCAGAACGGTCCGGCCGTCCTGCTTCGCCAGCGCCTGTTTGGTGGCAGCGACGTCGGCGGCCAGTGACGTGAGCGGATTTTCGACGAGCGTCACGGTGTAGCCCTTCTTCCTGAGGATCTCGGCGACGGGCTGCCAGCTCGTCTGGTCGACGAAGGCGCCGTGCACGAGCACGATATTGTGAACCGCCCCCTTGGGCAGATCGGCCGCTTGCGCGGAGAGGGCGATTGCCGCTGCCGCCGTGACGATCGTGGCGGCGGAGAAAATCAGACTATGCATGGCGTACTCCTGTTGAGATGCCGGATGGGGGTCCGGCGGATGAGCGGGCGTTTCGGCAAAAGTCGCGGTTCTTTCCGTCACCGTTGGCGATCGGGTTTGCCGCACGATGCGTCGGCCTGCCGCGAGGGAAGTTAGGTTGGGATCGCGCGGACGACAGGGCTCGATCGTCCGAACATTGTGTCCGACCGTCCGCAGGCTTAGCCTCGCGTCCCATGGACGTCCTCGCCGAAGTTCTCGATCGCGTTCGCCTGGGCGGGACCCTGCTCTTCCACTTCGAGCTCGGCCATCCCTGGAGTCTCGGGCTGCCCGCGCGCCCCTACGCGCTGTTCCATTATCTCAGCCGCGGCTCGGCGACCCTGGCCCTCGAAGGCGGACAAACGCTTCCCATGACCGCGGGCGATTTCGTGGTCGTCACGCGCGGCGAGCCGCATGTGCTTTATTCGGATCGCCGGACGAAGCCGTTCCCGATCATGGGCCTCGACCGGCTCGCCATACGTCCCGGCGTCATCCGTCACGGCGGCAGGGCCGAGCCGCTGGCGACGATGATCTGCGGCAACTTCACCGTGTCGCAGCCATCGCGCGGCAGCGTGCTGGAACTGCTGCCGCCCGTGCTTCTCCTGAAGCCGGCGGCGGACGGCGATGGGCTCGAGTCGATCCTGCAACGCATGGTGCGCGAGTCGGCGCTCGAACGTCCCGGCCAGCGCATCGCACTCTCGCGCCTGACGGAAGTGCTCTTCGTCGAGGTGCTGCGCAGCTGGATCAAGACACTCAGTCCCGGAGAAGGCGGATGGCTGGGGGCGATGGCGGACTCGCATATCGGGCCGGCGCTTCGGCTGATCCACGAACGGCCGGATCGCCCGTGGACCCTGCGCGACCTCGGGCACCGCGTGGGGCTCGGCCGCTCAGCGTTCGCGGCGCGCTTCACCCGGCTGGTCGGCCAGCCGATGCAGCGTTACCTGATCGCACGGCGGATGGCGGAGGCTGCGTTCCTGCTCGACTCCAGTGACGAGGGAATTGCGCGGATCGCGACCCGGGTCGGCTACGAGACCGCGGCCGCGTTCTCGAAGCTGTTCCATCGCCATCACGGCCTGTCGCCCGGCCGATACCGCGCAGCACGGCGCGCCGACGTCGGTCGAAAGCAAGTGGACGTTCTGGAAGCGGAAGTCGCCGACTGACCGCGGCGCGGCATCACGCGCCAATAGGGCAGACACTTCTTTTGCCGGGAGCGCGGACCTCCAGGTCCGCTCTTGTCGCCACTGGAGCGCATGCCGACTGGACGGACGCGCGACTTTGCTGGGGGCGCGCCACTCCAGGGAGGCGAGCGACCGGCTCCTCACCCACCTGTGCTCGCCGCCGGTGCGCGCGCTGTTCGACGAGTATGGCTACAGTTGGGCCTTGGCTGGCGCCAGGTTTCTTGAGGACCCACCTCGGTCTCGCCCACCCTTCAAGACGGGTGCTGCGCGCCTCCTCGGGGTGCGGCCTTCGAGTTGGTCAGGTCAGTCTTACTCGGTGGCTGACTCCCAACCGCCGCAGACAATAAATCGATCCTGTCCAGGATCACGGCCAGGGCTTTCATCATCAGAAACATGAACATCATGCCCCCCAGGAGCGGAATGAGTGCGGCCACGATCCAGGCCCACGCCCAGCGAGGGCTTGCTTTCCGCGCCAGCGGGACAACCCCGATGAGCATCAGGTACTGAACAACCGTCAGCGGAATGAGCTCTATGACAAAATCCATCGCGTCCCTCCCCTCGCACGGGCCAACTGCAGCGCAGCCAAATCGCTTGCGTTACCGGGAGGACGAAATGGCCTAGGCGATCGTTACACAGATGCGCGCCTGCGCCGGCGGGAATGGGATCTCAGTCGTCCCGCTTGGCGATGAAGGTGCCGTTGGGCTGGTGGAAAACCAGCTCGTGGACGGCGCCGTCGGCGCCCCGGCGAAACTCCGTGCGGAATCCCTCCAGTTCGACAATGGTGAAGATGCCGCCCTGGTAGGGCCGCAGATGGTACATCGGCTGAAAATCGGGCTTGAGCGTCAGTTGGCCATCGGCCTCCTGCGCGATCACGTGGGTCAGCGAGCCATGCCTGTAACGGCCCACACAGGCTTTTCGGAAACCGACATCCATGCAGTCCCCGGCCGGCGCGCGCCTGAAGACGATGTCGGCCACCATCGGCTCGAGCTGGGCGGCGAGGCTCGCGATGTCGCCGTCGCGATCGGTGGTGAACGAGATCGCCAGACGGTCCGGATTCAGTTCGTAGGGAATCCGCGGAACCTCGAACGTATCGTAGTGCCGGTGAGACAGAGGAGCTTCGAGGCCGCGATACGCCCAGTGCAATGCGTCTCCGGTCCGGGTGATGACCATCTGCCCGTAGCCGGGATGTTCGTAAGTGCCGGCGTACGCGGCCAGATCGTGACTGGGCTGCGTATTCGGCTTACGCGCCGTTTTCTGCGTCTCTTCGTCGACCTCCTGCTGCGCCAGACCCTTACGGTGGAGATCACGCAGCCGGTCGAGCCAGGGCACGGGCTCCTTGCCGCACAGGCGATCGAAGACATGGTTGATCAGGATGCTGGGAACCGGCACTCCTCCCAGGTTGGTAAACACGGCGATACCCAGCTTCCGGGCGGGCATCAACCGCATCAACGTGCTCCAGCCGATCCAGCCGCCGGAATGCCCGACAACCTGCTCGCCGCGATAGGTGTAGGAACCGAAGCCCAGGCCATAGTGGCTGTGGCCGAATTCGGCGAAGCCCGGCGCGCCGGCGTGGACGCGCGGTGTCTGCAGCTCGCGAACGAGGACCGGCGACAAGAGCTGCGCGCCGTTGAACGCGCCTTCGCCCAGCAGGAAGGTCATCCAGTTGGCGATTGCCGTGATCGAGGTATTGATGGCGCCGGCAGCGGTTGCCCGGATGGGCCAGAGCCTGGTCCGTTGGCGCTGATCGCGATGCATAGCATAGGGGGCTGCCGCATCGTCCGCGGCCGCCAGATCCTCGGCCGTGAACGTCATCGACATTCCCAGCGGCGCGGCCAGTCGCGCGCGCGTAAAATCTTCCCAGCCAAGGCCGCTCGCCCGCTCCGCAACGACGCTCGCGGCGTTATAGCCGAGATTGCTGTACTGAAAGTCGGCTCGAACGTCCCGGCTCGGCTCGATGTAGCGCATGGCCAACAGCATCTCGGCGCGAGAGAGACCGCCCGGCATCCAGATCCAGTCATGGCGCGGCAGGCCGCTGTGATGACAAAGCAGGTCGCGCACGGTGATGCGGTCCGTGGCGACCGGATCGTGCAGCCGGAATTCCGGGACGTAGTCACGGACGGGCTTGCTCCAGTCGAGGCGACCCTCGTCGACCAGCAGCGCCAGCCCCGTCGCGGTGAAGGTCTTTGTGATCGAGCAGATCGTGAACTGCGTTCCGGTCGTCGCCGGCAACCCGGCTTCGACATCGCGCTGGCCATAGGCCTTGAGCAGCGCGGTCTCGCCGTCCTGGACGATGGCGATCGCCAGGCCCGGCACCTTCCACTCCGCCATCGCCTCGGCGGCGAGCGCGTCGAGTTCCGGCGTGATCGCCGTGATCGTCGTTTCTTTCATCTGGCGCGCCGTCCGGGTCGTTGAGGCAAGTCGTGCCGTTATAGCGTAGAGCGCGAACGCCTGCGCAGGCGCGATTTTCTTCCGTCATTCCGACCGGAGCCGAGCGCAGCGAGGCGAAGTGGAGAGAACTTTTCATGTGCTTCGGCGAAAAGAGGGGGGTCCCTCGACTACGCCGCCCGTCGGGCGGCTTCGCTCGGGATGACGGTGTTTTTTGCCATATGCGATTACCCTGCCGGCCGCCGGAGGGGCGCACGGGCGGCGGCATGCCGGTGTGGCTCTCCCCGCAGCCTTGAGTTCCTCTTGGCGGCCAGACGGACTAGATTGCGGGGTCGCCACGCACTGCAGCACAGGAGGTCGACATGCCGGTGGTGAGGAACGAGGACGCCCAGGAGATCCCGTGGCGCCCGGGCTATCGGAACTATGTTCTGGCCGGCCGGGCGCAGGGCGTTTCCGTCAGTTCGAGCATGGGCGTCCTGGAACAGGGGGCCGGGGCGCCGCTGCATTTCCACGAGGAAGTCGACGAGGTGATCGTCGTCGTCGAAGGGACGCTCGACGTGCGGATCGGCGACGAGCGCCTTCTCGTCGGCAAGGACCAGACCATCTCCATCCCCGCCCGCACGCCGCACGCCTTCACCGTCGTCAGCCCCGAGGGAGCGCGCTTCATCGCTTTTCTTCCCAGGCAGGGAGCGCACATGGCAACGAAGTATCTCGAGGGCGGGCCGCCGGCGGGCGTCGATCTAAAGTAGAGAACGCGTTCGACGGGCTGGCGAAGGAACGTCATCGGGAGGACGCATGGCCGACCGTCGTCAGGTCCTTATGGGCGCAGCCGGTGCCGCAGCCATGCAGGCGAGCGCGGCGTAGCGCAAACCGTCGCCCGCCCCGGCTGCAGCATCGCCGGAGGCGCGGTCGGGGCGTTCGACAATGGCATGCGACAGATCTCCTCAACCCGCCGGCCGATCGCGCTGCCGAAGGATTTCGAGGGCCTCAGGACCCGCCTGCCCGCGGGCCAGAGGTTCGCCGACACCTTCAGCGCGCTGGGCGCCCGCGCCAATCGAGACGCATCGCGGAGCCTGCGCCGAGCGCAGTCGAGGGGCGATGCTCCTCAGGGTGAGGCGGGGTGTTCAAGCGAGTCTCGCCCAAGATCATCCCGCTCTACGGCTGACGGGTCCAGATCGTGCAGGCGGCGCTGAGATACTTGGGGCCCTGCGATGCGTAGCAGCCCTCGATCGTGTTGCCGTCGAGGACGGTGAATTGCTGCTGGTTGCCGCGCGCATTGACGAGAACACCCGACTTCCCGTCCCTGGCGACCGCCCCCAGGATACGTTCGGAGGTCCCGCTCGTTCCCGTCGACGTGCCCCAGAAGTTGTTGCCCTCCTGCTTCTCGAAGACGAAACGGAGATTGACGCGGTGAACGCTCGGCTCCGGATTGCGATTGCTGTGTTCCGGGTGAAGGCTCTCGCCGAGGCCGACCGCCTGGCCCACGACCAGCCAGGTGCCGACCAGGGAGAGCGGTTTGTCCTGGGCGACGGCGGGGGTGGCGGCCAACAGCATGACAACGGGCATCAGGGCGAGCGGGCGCATCGTGGCAACTCCTTTGGCGGCACCGGGATTTGCTGATAGTGGGCCGCCCTCCGGGACTTTGCCACCACCGGCGGCTACAGCCCCTGGCCCTCCGCCATAGACCCCGACCAACCCCATTTGCGCTCAGCTTGCGCCCGGTCTTCTGATAGAAGGCGGGCGACGCGCACCACAGAAAGAAGCCGCCTGATGAAACCGACCCCCATTCTCATCGATCGTCATCCCGGCCGCTCCGCCCAGTCGATCGGCCTGGCGCGTGCCCTCGGCACGGATCCCGACCTGATCCATGAGCCGTCGGTGGGCGTCGTCGGCACCAAGGGCGACAGCCAGTGCTATCTCGGCGTCATGGCGAAGGTCGAGGCGATCCACGCTCAGCTCAAGGGCCGCATCGGCCAGCAGCAAGGTCAGCTCAAGCTGCGCCTGGTCCAGCCCGAGTATACGATCGCGACGTCCGACGGCATCAGGAACGGCACGCGCGAGATGCGCTACTCGTTGATCGGCCGCGAGGTGACGAACGATGCGCTGTGCGAGCATCTGAGCGCCACTGGCCTCGCCGGAACCATCGCGGTCGTGGCGTGCGACAAGCCGCCGGTCGGCACGCTGGCGGCGTTGCTGGAGCACAACCGGCCGTCGATCATCATGTCGGATGGCCCGATCCATCCAGGCCATGACCCCAAGACCGGCGAGACCCTCGATATCGTGAGCGCCTACCAGGTCGCCGGCAATCCGGACGCCGCCTATCGGCAACACATCGCCTGCCATGCCTGTCCCGGCATCGGCAGCTGCGGCGGCATGTTCACCTACAACACCATGCAGACCTTCATCGGCGTGGTCGGCATGCAGCCCCTGCACATGGTGGCGCCGCCGTCCGACGATCCGCGCCGCGTGAACGAGTTCGCGGCCGAACTGGTCGATCATCTGGAAAACCTGATGGCGAAGGACCTGAAGCCGCGCGACATCGTCGGGCGCGATTCGCTCCGCAACGCGATGATCGTTTCCATGGCGATCGGCGGATCGACCAACGTCACCTTGCATGCACCGGAGATCGCGCGGGCCGCGGGCTTCGCCGATTTCTGGCGGGACATCATGACACCGGAGGAATTCAACTACCTCTCGCAGCATGTCGTCCCGGTGCTCACCGACGCGCGGCCCTACGGCAAATATTCCATGGTCGATATCGACAAGGTGGGCGGCGTGCAGGTGATCGTGCGCGAGCTGCTCGACGCCGGACTGCTGAACGGCGAGGCCCTCACCTGCACCGGCGAAACGCTCGGCGCCCAGGTCGACCGGCTGGGCGCGAAGCGGGCCGACGGCCGCGTCGTCCATTCCGTCGAAAAACCCTACAAGCCGACCGGCGGACTGCGCGTGCTGGGCGGCAACCTGTCGCCGGATTTCTCGGCGATCCTCAAGCTCGCCGGCGTGGAAGGCGGCCTGGAGAACAACGTGTTCCGCGGCAAGGCGTGCGTCTTCGAGGGCGAGCAGGCGCTGCTCGAGGCACTCGATAAGACGCCCGAGCGGTTCCAGAACCACGACATGGTCATCGTGCGCTACGAAGGGCCGAGCGGTGCGCCGGGCATGCCCGAGATGCTCGACCCGACCTCGCGGATCACCACGCTCTGCCGTGAGCGCAACATCGTGGTGGCCCTCATGACCGATGCGCGGTTTTCCGGCGGATCGGTCGGCCTCGTGATCGGCCATGTCGGTCCGGAGGCAGCGCTGGGCGGCCCGATCGCCCTGATCGAAGACGGCGACGAGATCGTGGTCGACCTCGACAAGAGCGAGGTCAATTGCACGGCGCTCGCCAACCCCGACACGCGTGCCCGACGCCAGGCGGCGTGGGACAAGGTTGTCGCCGGCAATGGCGGCATTCACCCCAATTGCGGCGTGGCGGACACCCGCCTGCTGCACCGGGCACGGGCCAGTGCGGTGCCGGCCACGCGCGGCGGCGGATTGCATCCCAACCGCGAAGTCTGGGTGCGCGACCCGCGCGCCGCGGCGCGATCGGGGTTCGTGTTGCGCAACAAATACCGGCCGGAGGCAAACAAGAGCTTTTGAACGCTCATTGCTGGGAGCGCGCCAATCCCGTGGCGCTCGTGATCATACGGAGCGCGGACCTCCAGGTCCGCATCATGATCCTGAGCGGACCTGGAGGTCCGCGCTCCAAGACGCGCGACTGGAATCGCGCGCTCCCGGCAATGAAACGAAAACGGGGAGGAAGCTGATGGGCGCGCGCACCGGGTCGCAGTTTCTCGCGGGACTGCGCCAGACAAAGCGGGAGATCTGGGTCGACGGCGAGAAGATCGAGGACGTCACCACGCACGCCAAGCTGCGGGGCGGCGCCGAAAGCCTGGCCGCGATGTTCGACCGGCAACACGCCTGGGCCGCCGACTGCCTCTACACCGATCCCGACAGCGGCCAGCCGACCAATGTCAGCCATATGATCCCGCGCTCCCGGGACGAGCTGCGGCGGCGCCATGCCGGCCTCGTGCGGCTGTCGGAAGGCTCCATGGGCATCATGGGCCGCACGCCGGATTACATGAACATGAAGTTCGCAGCCTTCGCGTCGGCGCCGCGCGTGTGGGCGGGCGCCGATCGACGCAACGAGCGTGGGGCGCAGAACCTCGTGGCCTTCCAGCGCCGCATGGCCGATGAAGACCTCTCCCTCACCCACACGATCATCCAGCCCACCGTCGACAAGCGGACCGACGGCCGGATCCTCGGCAACAAGGTCACCGTGCGAAAGGTCGGGCAGACGGCCGACGGAATCATCGTCCGCGGCGGCCGAGTGCTGGCCACCCTGGCGCCCTACGCCGACGAGCAGACGGTGTATCCGGGCCAGCCCATTCCGGCCGGCGCCACCGAATACGCGCTGGCCTTCGCCATTCCGCTCGAGACGCCCGGCCTGAAATTCCTGTGCCGCGATTCGGCGGCAACGCCGGGCGCCGATCCGTTCGACAAGCCGCTGTCATCGCGTTTCGACGAGCAAGACGCCTTCTGCATGTTCGACGACGTGCTGGTGCCGTGGGACCGGGTCTTCATCGACGGCGACGTCGAGATCTACAACTCGATGCGCCAGACCGGCTATGCGATCAGCATGACGACCCAATCGACCATCCGGGCCCTGACGAAGCTCGAGTTCGCCTACGGTATCGCCACGCGCATGGCGGAGCTGATCGGCGACCACTCGCCGGCGACGACGGAAATGCTGGGCGAGATGGCCTGCTACGTGCGCATGACCGCCAACGCGGTGGAGCTGTCGCTGGAGCAGGCCGCGGCGCGCGAGGACGGGATATGGTTTCCCAACGGCGCCGCGCTGGAGCCGATGAGGTCGATGCTCCCCGTCTGGATGCCGCGCGTGGCGGAGATCATCACGCTGATCGGCAGCCACAACCTGCTGACGACGCCGAGCCGCGCCCAGCTCGACGATCCCAGCCTGCGGCCGCTGATCGACGAGATGCTGAGCGGCGCCGACGACGCCACGGCCGACGCGCGCGCGGCCGTCTTCCGCATGGCCTGGGATTTCGTGGGCTCCGCTCTCGCCGGACGCGGCTTCCTCTACGAGCGCTTCTATCTGACCTCGGCCACGCGCAACAAGCAGATGCTCCATACGCGCTTCTTCGATCGCACACGCTCCCAGGCCTTGCTCAATGACATGCTGTCGCGCGCCTCGGCAGGCGGCTAAAGCGCCGGCAGTCCGGGCGGCGGCCGGCGCACTGCGGAGGCCTGCTCGTAGGCGTAAGCCAGGCGCAAGAGCTTGGCCTCGCTCCAGGCGCGGCCGGTGAAGGTGAGGCCGAGCGGAAAGTCCGGCGTCTCCTTGCCGTCGACCCCGCCGATGAAGCCGGCCGGCACCTGGACACTGGGATAGCCCGGCTTGGCCGCGATTGAAGCGCCCGCCGTGCCGGGAAACACAACGGCGTCGAGCTTGTGCTGGCTCATATAGGCATCGAGCCCGCGCTCCTTGGCGGACTGAAGGTCCATGGCCCGCGCCGATTTGTATTCCAGTTCCGAGAGGTCGCCGCGCGTTGCCTCCGCCGCGAGGAACAAGTCCTGGCCGAAGCGCAGCGCCTTGTCGGCGTTGGCCTGGTTGAAGGCGATGATGTCGGCCATGGTCTTGATCTTGGTGCCCACGGCCCAGTCGCGCAGATAGAGATTGAGGTCGTGCTTCAGCTCGTAGAGGAACACGATCGGCGGCGTGGCCGGCTGGCCTTTGCTGCGGCCGAGCGGATTGCGGTTCAGCACGCCCATGGTCGTGCCGGGCCCGCCGATCCAGCCCGCCGTCGGCATGTTGGCGCGCACGACGATGGCGCCGCAATCCTGCAGGACCTCGATGGCCTTGGCCATCACCGCCTTGGAGCGTTCCGGCAACTTGCCCATGTAGACGTCGTTCAGCGGATCATCGGGATCGCTCGGCACGCCGATGCGCGCGCCCTTGAGCCCGTCCTTGTCGAGACCCGTGGTGTAGTCATTCGGCCGCTGCAGATGCTGCGTCGCGGCATCCGCCGGATCGCGCGACGCCAGCACGTTCAGTAGGATCGCCGAATCGCGCACGGTGCGCGTGAGCGGTCCGGCCGTGTCCTGGCTGTGCGAGATCGGCACGATGCCCGCGCGGCTTATAAGCCCCACCGTGGGCTTCACGGTGACCAGGCCGTTCTGCGTCGCCGGGCTCAGCAGCGAGCCCGAGGTCTCGGTGCCGATCGCCGCCGCGCAAAGCCCGGCGGCAACGGCGACGGCGGAGCCCGCGCTCGACCCGCCCGGCTGCACAACGGGGATGCCGCGATCGTCCATCAGGGACGGCGAATACGGGTTCTTCACCTGGCCGCCCAGCGAGCTGTAGCCCGAGGGCATCTCGACGGCGATGATGTTGGCAAACTCGGTGAGGTTCGCCTTGCCCAGGATCACCGCGCCCGCCGCACGCAGTTGCTTGATCACGGTGGCGTCGCCCTTCGCGCGCGCGCCCTCCAGCGCCAGCGAGCCTGCGGTGGTGTGCTGCTTGTCGCCGGTGGCGATGTTGTCCTTGACCAGGATCGGCACGCCGGCCAGCGGCTGGCGCGTCGACGGTTTTGCCCCGTCGAGCTTGGCGGCAGTCGCCAGCGCGTCGGGGTTGAGCTCGCGCACCGAATTGAGGGCGGGCCCGGCGCGGTCATAGGCTTCGACGCGCGCCAGGTAGGCACGCACCAGCGCACTGGCGGTGATCTTTCCCCCGGCAAGCGCCTGCTGAATGTCGGCGAGCGAGGCATTTTCGATAGCGAGGCCGGTCTCTGCCTCAGCGCGTCCCGACGCCATCGCGCCAATCACGACCGGGAGCAGCGCGAGGTCGCGTCGGGTCAACCCGCCGCGGCGTGGGCGGGTCGTTGGCTTTCGTTGAGCTGGTTTGGCCATGCCTGCCTCCGCTGTGCGCCTATTCTTGATATCGGCACTGCCGCTTTGGCGGCAGACGGCATGACTTTGCGCGAATTCCTTGTGACTCACAATTTGTCTGAGACACCATACGGTGGGGCGTCCTGAGGTCCGCGCAGAATTGCCATCGAGCGGAACCGCAGGTGTTCATCCGGGCGTCTGGCGCGGCGTGAGGCAACTGTCGTGGTTGAAGCGCGCCAGCGGTCGGCCACCCGTTCCACCGCAACAATACGGCCCCTAGGATCGATCTGGCCTTTTTGACTTCCAGGCCTCCGCCAGCCTGCGCGCCTCGGCGATTTGCGCGGGCGTCATCTTGTCCGCTACCGCGGAACGACTCGCCGTCGCGTAGAAGTCCTGTTCGCCTGCCGAACTGAGATCGAACCACATGTACGCCTGCACGTAGTCTCGCGGCACGCCATTGCCGCTCGCGTACATTCCACCGAGGTAGAACTGGGCGCCGGTATGGCCCTGGTTCGCGGCGAGGCGAAACCACTTGGCCGCCTCGGCAGAGTTTTGCCGCACGCCTTCGCCGTTTTCATACATCTTGCCGAGGAAGTGCTGGGCGGACGCGTCGCCCTTCTCCGCCAGAGAACGGTACAGCCGCTCGGCCGTGACGAAGTCCTGGCGTTGCATGGCGGCGGCTGCCTCTTCCTTGGCCGTGGCGGTCGCCGGCGCCGCCGGCGCCGTCGCCGACGCCACGGGTGCCGTCGACGTGGTGCAGCCGCCGAGAAGCGCCCCCGCGGTCAGCAACGACATGATCTTTGGCTTGAGCATGAACCCTTCCCCCGCGTCGAGCCCTCGCAGCATACACCGGGTCGGCGCATGGTTGCCCGTCCGCCACTCTTTTGACATCGCTTCGGCCACCATCACGGCACATCTTGCAAGGCTCGGCGAGCACCCCGAGCGTCGCGCACGCCGGCTGTTGCGCGCGTGCCTTCATCTTGCAGTACTCATCCGGGCCTTCCCCTCGGGGGGCTTGGGGCTGATATTGAGGTCGGCGGATGTTGCTGCAAGCCCGATCCGATCAGGTAAGGTGCCCACTGCCGTGTGCGTCCCGGCAATGTCGACCATGCCGGCTTTCCCGAGGGGGCCAGAAGTCAGATGCCAAAGGCATTGTTCATCGTTCTCTCGGCATTCGCTCTCGCGAGCCGGGCTTTATCACAGACACCCAACCCTTTCGAGAAGCCTTCGGCCACCTACCCGCCTGAAGAGAAGCAAACTCGGGCAATTCTGACCGAAGTCGAAGCGTGCATGGAAGCGAACATCGACAAGCTTGACGACTACGTCAGCCGTGCCGAGAAGATCGCGCTCGCGCTGCGCGCGCTCTGCGCCGATGAACGCGTCATGAGCAGGATGGACGCGACATGGGAAACCGCACGACAAGCAGATCGAAGAGATTTGACGCTGAGGCTGTTAAACTCAAGTGAAACCAAAGTCTTGCCCGAGATACTGGCACACCGTGTCGGACGCCGGAACAATACCAACCAGCCCCGGCAATAGACATCGGGAGCCGCGTGCGACGGCGACGCGCTTGCGGCGGAGCGGAATAATCAAGGTTGGCGCCGATGCCGGCCGGCGGTACCTGCCGGGCGGGCAGAACCGTCATGACCCGCGAGTCGATAAGCCTGCGCCGCGCCGGCGGTGAGGCTGGCCCGCTTTTCAGGAATTGATAGTATCCAGGCCGAACACGATCGGAGAGACCCATGGCAGATGGAAGCAAGTGCCCGGTGACGGGCGGAAACCGCGCGCACACGAACCGCGACTGGTGGCCGAACCAGCTCAGCCTGCAAGTTCTCCACCAGCACTCCAGCCTGTCGAATCCGATGGGCGAGACGTTCGACTATGCCAAGGCGTTCAAGAGCCTCGACCTCGAAGCCGTGATCAAGGATCTGCGCGCCCTCATGACGGACTCGCAGGAATGGTGGCCGGCCGACTTCGGCCATTACGGCGGGCTGTTCATCCGCATGGCGTGGCATCTCGCGGGCACGTACCGCATCGGCGACGGCCGCGGCGGTGCGGGCGGCGGCCAGCAACGTTTCGCACCGGTCAATAGCTGGCCCGACAACGTCAACCTCGACAAAGCGCGCCGGCTGCTATGGCCGATCAAGCAGAAATACGGCCGCAAGATCTCGTGGGCCGATCTCATGATCCTCACGGGTAACGTCGCGCTGGAGTCGATGGGCTTCAAGACGTTCGGCTACGGCGGCGGACGCGCGGAGGCCTGGGAGGGCGACGAGGACATCTATTGGGGCCCCGAAGGCAAGTGGCTGGCCGACGAGCGCTACAGCGGCGACCGCGATCTCGCCAACCCGCTGGGCGCCGTACAGATGGGCCTGATCTACGTCAATCCGGAAGGGCCGAACGGCAAGCCGGATCCCCTCGCGGCGGCCCGCGACATCCGCGAGACGTTCGCCCGCATGGCGATGAACGACGAGGAAACGGTCGCGCTGATCGCCGGCGGCCACACGTTCGGCAAGACCCACGGCGCGGGCGATGCGGCGCTGGTCGGCCCCGAGCCGGAAGCCGCGCCCATCGAGCAGCAGGGCCTGGGCTGGAAGAGCGGCTTCCGCTCGGGCAAGGGCGGCGATCAGATCGGCAGCGGCCTCGAAGTCACCTGGACCACGACTCCGACCCAATGGGGCAACGGATTCTTCACCAGCCTGTTCGGCTACGAATGGGAACTGACCAAGAGTCCGGCCGGCGCCCATCAATGGACCGCAAAGAATGGCGCCGGCGCCGGCACGGTGCCGGATGCCTACGACACGTCGAAGCGCCATGCGCCGACCATGCTGACCACCGACCTCTCGCTGCGGGTCGATCCGGCCTACGAGAAGATCTCGCGCCGCTTCTTCGAGCATCCCGACCAGTTCGCCGATGCCTTCGCCCGCGCGTGGTTCAAGCTCACCCACCGCGACATGGGCCCGATCGTGCGTTATCTCGGCCCGCTGGTGCCCGAGGAACACCTGCTGTGGCAGGACCCGATTCCCGCGGTCGATCATCCGCTGATCGAGGACCAGGATATCGCCGCCTTGAAGGCGAAGATCCTCGCCTGCGGCCTCTCGGTTTCGCAGCTGGTCGCGACGGCCTGGGCGTCGGCGTCGACATTCCGCGGCTCCGACAGGCGCGGCGGCGCCAACGGCGCTCGCCTCCGCCTGGCGCCGCAGAAGGACTGGGAGGTCAACCAGCCGGCTGAGCTCGCCAAGGCGCTGCAGGCGCTCGAAGCGATCCAGCAGGAGTTCAACGCTGCGCAATCCGGCCGCAAGAAGGTCTCGCTGGCCGACCTGATCGTGCTGGGCGGCGGCGCGGCGATCGAAAGGGCCGCGCTGGCGGCCGGGCATCCCGTGAAGGTTCCCTTCGCGCCAGGTCGCATGGATGCCTCGCAGGAACAGACCGACGCCCACTCCTTCGAGCCGCTCGAGCCGGCCGCCGACGGCTTCCGCAACTACATGCGCGGCCCGCATCCGGGGGGCAAATCGCGGCTTTCGGCCGAGGAGTGGCTGGTCGACCGGGCGCAGCTGCTGACGCTGACGGCGCCCGAGATGACGGTCCTGGTCGGCGGCCTGCGCGTCCTGGGCGCCAATGCCGGGAAGTCCGCACACGGCGTTCTCACCAAAAAGCCGGAGACGCTCAGCAACGACTTCTTCGTCAACCTGCTCGACATGGGTACGGAGTGGCAGCCCGCCGCCGGCGCCGAAGGCGTCTATGAGGGCCGCGACCGCAAGACCAACGAGGTCAAGTGGACCGGCACCCGGGTCGACCTGATCTTCGGCTCGCACTCGCAGCTGCGTGCCTTGGCGGAAGTCTATGCCTGCGCCGATTCGCAGGAGAAGTTCGTGCAGGACTTCGTCGCGGCCTGGACCAAGGTGATGAACCTCGATCGCTTCGACCTCGCCTGAGCGCTTGAGAATCGGAGTATCATTGCTGGGGGGCGCGCCACTGCACGCGGAGTAACCTCTGCGCTAAGTGGCGCATCATGGTCTTCGTCTTCTGGACCGCGAGCCTCCGGCTCGCTCAAGACCATGGGCGAGCCGGAGGCTCGCGGTCCGCAAGAACATGAAAGACGGGCGACCGGAGTGGTGTGCTCCCGGCACTGAAGCGCTAAGCGGCGTCCCCCGCCGGTCGGGCGAAGCGCACCGCCGCGCGGGCGCGTGCCTTCTCGGCCTCGGCGTCGCGGTCGCGCGGTGGCGCCGTCGTGATCAGCGAGTCGATCAGCTCACGCGCCGCGTGGGCCACCGCTTCCACGGCGCGATCGAAGGCCTCCTCGTTGGCCTTGGACGGCCGGTTGAAGCCGCTCAGCTTGCGCACGAACTGCAGCGAAGAGGCGCGGATCTCCTCCTCCGTTGCCGGCGGCTTGAAGTTGTAGAGATTGCGGATGTTGCGGCACATGAGAGGCCTCTCGGTCAAAGTAGTCCGGTCATGCTGGCATGCACCCGGGCGGTGCATCAAGCCGGGCGCCGGAACGCCCGTTCCGCCCGTTGCCGGGCCGCCGTCGAGGCTCTTCGGAGCGCGGACCTCCAGGTCCGCTTTCATTATTCCAGGGCGGACCTGGTGTCCGCACTCCCATGAGCCCGCGTCCACGACGCGGCCGGACAACGCAAAAAATGGGGAGCTTGCGATAGCAAAATGAGGGATTCCTCCGATGCGGCGCAACCGCTGCGGGTGCTAGCGTTCCTGGGGCCATCCGGGGAAATTGCTTGGGTAGTTTCACCCCGACATGGGAAGAGCTGGAGGAGTTCAACATGGCCAGACGGTACAGTGCCTGCTTGGCGAAGGTCAGCGGCTCGTCACCGCCTGTTTCATTTCTCGACGCGTTGGTGGATTGGGCATTGCAGGCGCCTGATGACATCTTCGCCCCCAACGCGGCAGACGACGTCTATTCCAGCGTCGTGACGCAACTGGGGCCCTTCGTATTCACCGTCCATCGCAAGGCGGTCATGCTCGAAGTCCTGCGGGTCCTTGCCGGCCATGAAAGCACCTGGAATTGGAATCAGGGTGTGGATCGCGACAAGAAGGGCATCAAAACGAGTCACACCGAAGAAGCCGGTGCGTTTCAATGCTCGGCGGATTCGATGGCCTGGGATCAGAGCCTGAAGGACTTCGTCCAAACAACCCTTGGGGCCACTGACGATGCGACCTTCATAGCCGGCTCGAAATCCGACCATAAATTCGCGATCGATTACGTGGCGCGGCTGCTCAGGATCACCGTCGAGGACAGCGGCCCGATCGTAAGCCATGCAATTCACCACGATCTGAAGAGAACCGCAGTGGCCGAGTTCCGCGGTCACCTGGAGGCCGTCGGCGATTTCCCGGCGTCGCATCGCAGCTTGCGCCACGCCTGACACAAACGCTTTGCTTCGCTTTCTTCGACTTCACTCAGAACCGGCGAGCGCGGAACACCTTCCCTCGTGGCACCCGTTCAGAGGATTCTGAGTGATGTCCACGAGGAGGCTCAGGCCGGCCGTTACCGGGCCATGGCGCGCAACACGCGCTCCGGGGTCGCGGGCATGTCGAGGGCAGCGACGCCGAGCGGCGCCAGCGCGTCCAGCACCGCGTTCATGATGGCCGGGGGCGCGCCGATCGTGCCCGCCTCGCCGCAGCCCTTGGCGCCCAGCGGATTGTGGGCGCAGAGCGTGGTGTTGGTCTCGAGCGTGAACGGGATGAAGTTGTCGGCGCGCGGCATGCAGTAGTCCATGAACGAACCCGTCGTGAGCTGGCCGCTCTCGGGATCATAGACGACGTTCTCGAAGAGCGCCTGGCCGATGCCCTGGACCAGCGCCCCGTGAACCTGGCCCTCGACGATCATCGGATTGACGATGCGGCCGAAATCGTCGGCGCCGGTGAAGCGCGCGAGCGCCACGGTCCCGGTGTCGCGATCGATCTCGATCTCGGCGATGTAGCAGCCGGCGGGATAGGTGAAGTTCGTCGGGTCGTAGAAGGCGGTCTCGTCGAGGCCGGGCTCCAGCGTCTCGATGGGAAAATTGTGCGGCACGTAGGCCGAGAAGGCGACCTGCGCGAAGGTCGCCGCACGGTCAGTGCCGGCCACCGCGAACTTGCCGTCGGCGAACTCGATATCCGCCTCGGCCGCCTCGAGCATATGGGCGGCGATCTTCTTGCCCTTGTTGACGATCTTGTCCATGGCCTTCACCAGTGCAGTGCCACCCACGGCCAGCGAGCGCGAGGCATAGGTCCCCATGCCGAACGGGACCCGCCCGGTGTCGCCATGCACGATATCGACCTGGTCGAAGGCAACGCCCAGCTGATCCGATACGAGCTGGGCGAAGGTCGTCTCGTGGCCCTGGCCATGGCTGTGCGATCCGGTGAAGACCGTGATGCCGCCGGTCGGGTGCACGCGCACCTCGGCCGACTTCGTAGAAGCCGGCCCGCGCGCCCAGCTGGCCCGCCATCACCGAGGGCGCCATGGCGCAGGCCTCGATATAGGTAGCGATGCCAATGCCGCGCAGCTTGCCGCGCGCCGACGCTTCCTGGCGGCGCTGCTCGAAGCCCTCGTAGTCGGCGGCTTCGAGGGCCATGTCGAGCGTCTTGAAATAATCGCCGCTGTCGTAGGTGAGCGCCACCGGCGTGGTGTAGGGGAAGGCGTCGTTGGCGACAAAGTTGCGCCGGCGGAGCTCCACCGGGTCGATCTTCATCTCGCGGGCCGCGCGATCGACAAGCCGCTCCACCACATAGCAGGCCTCGGGGCGCCCGGCGCCGCGATAGGCGTCGACCGGCGCGGTGTTGGTGAAGACACCCTTGACCTCGACATAGATCGCGGGCGTGGCGTAGTTGCCAGCGAGCAGCGTGCCGTAGCACCAGGTAGGAATCGCCGGCGCGAAGCTGCCGAGATAGGCCCCGAGATTGGCCAAGGTGGCCACACGCATGGCGAGGAACTTGCCGTCTGCGTCGAGTGCGAGCTCGGCCTGGGTGAGGTGGTCGCGCGCCTGGTTGTCGGTGAGGAAGATCTCGCTGCGGTCGGCCGTCCACTTGACCGGACGGCCGAGCTTCGCGGCCAGCCAGAGGACCAGCGCCTGTTCGTTGTAGAGCGAGCCCTTGGTGCCGAAGCCGCCGCCGACATCGGGCGCCACCACGCGCAATTTGTGTTCTGGGATCTGCAGGACGAAGGCGGCGATCAGCAGCCGGTGGACATGCGGCGCCTGGCTGGTGGTGTAGAGCGTGTAGTCGCCGGTGGCGCTGTCATGCTCGCCGATGGCGGCGCGCGGCTCCATCGGGTTGGAGACCAGCCGGTTGTTCACGAGGTCGAGGCGCGTCACGTGGTGGGCGCGCGCGAAAGCGGCCTCGACCGCGGTCTTGTCGCCCAGATGCCAATCGAAGCAGAGATTTCCCGGGGCGGCCTCGAACAGCAGCGGCCCGCCCGGCTTGATGGCCTCGTCGCTGGCGACCACCGCCGGCAATTCCCTATAGTCGATCGCGATCAGCTCGGCCGCGGCTTGGGCCTCGGCGTGCGTTTCGGCCACGACCACCGCCACGGGGTCCCCGACATGGCGCACCTTGCCCTGGGCCAGGAGCGGACGCATCGGCTCGGCCATCGGCGAGCCGTCCTTCGAGGTGATGAGCCAGCCGCACGGCAGGCCGCCCACAGGTGCCTGAAGATCGGCGCCAGTGTAGATCGCCGCGACACCCGGCGCCGCCAGGGCACTGGCCGTGTCGATGCGGGCGATCTCGGCATGGGCATGCGGGCTGCGCAGCACGAAGGCCTGGAGCTGGCCCGGCCGGTTGATATCATCGGTGTATCTGCCCTTGCCGGTGAGGAAACGCAGGTCTTCCTTGCGCCGGACTGCCGCCCCAATGCCGAAGCTGCCCATGATCCATCCCTCCGGTTAACTGCGTTCAGCGTGCCTGGCCCCGGGTGGTCAGCGCCTTGGCGCGGGCTGACCGGATTGGCAGGCAACCTCGTAGAAGAACTCTACACCTTCAGGCATCGAGGCGGCGCCGGATTTCCATCGATATGTCCCAAAGGGCTCTGCGATTTGCGTGCCAAACTTTGGGGGGTGTAGGGCTCGCTGTCCTGACGCTCCCGTCATCGCTGGGCGCGCGCCACTGCGGCGCGGAATGATGTCCGCACTGACGCGGCCTATCTTGTTCGGTGTCGGCAACCCCCATGAGCGGCACTGGAGTGCCGCGCTCCGAGCGATAGAATGACTGCATCAACGAAAGCCATCAGCAGAGGATTCCAAGCATGAGCAGCACATCCGACGACTACACCCCGCCGAAGGTCTGGACCTGGAACAAGGCGAGCGGGGGCCGCTTCGCCAGTATCAACCGCCCGATCGCCGGTCCCACCCACGACAAGGAGCTGCCGGTCGGCCGTCACCCCCTGCAGCTCTATTCGCTGGGGACGCCGAACGGCCAGAAGGTCACGATCATGCTCGAAGAGCTGCTGGCCCTTGGCCACACCGGCGCCGAATACGATGCCTGGCTGATCAAGATCGGCGACGGCGAGCAGTTCGGCAGCGGCTTCGTGGCGGCCAATCCGAATTCCAAGATTCCAGCACTCGTGGACCGCAGCGGGCCCAAGCCCATTCGCGTGTTCGAGTCCGGCGCCATCCTGCTGTACCTCGCCGAAAAGTTCGGGGAGTTTCTGCCGAAGGAGGCTGCCGCGCGCGCCGAATGCCTGTCATGGCTGTTCTGGCAGATGGGCAGTGCGCCCTACCTGGGCGGCGGCTTCGGCCATTTCTACGCCTATGCGCCCACGAAGATTGAATACGCCATCGACCGCTTCGCGATGGAGACCAAGCGACAGCTCGATGTCCTCGACCGACGGCTGGGCGAGAGCAAGTATCTGGGCGGCGACGACTACACCATCGCCGACATGGCGGTGTGGCCCTGGTACGGCGGCCTCGCCAAGGGCTTGCTGTACGGCGGCGGCGAGTTCCTGGCGGTGCAGGACTACAAGAACGTCCAGCGCTGGGCCGACATCATCGGCGAGCGCCCGGCCGTCAAGCGCGGGCGCATCGTCAACCGACTCCAGGGCGATCCCGCGAACCAGCTGCATGAACGCCACGACGCCAGCGATTTCGAGCTCCGGACGCAGGACAAGCTGATCGCCAAGGCGTCGTAAGGAATCCAATCAGGCTCCTCTTCCCTTGCGGGGGAAGAGAAGCTTGAGGGGCATCTCACGCGATTGCTGCCAACGCCTGCACCAGATCGGCAATCAGGTCGTCGGGATGCTCGATGCCGACCGACAGGCGGATGGTCGTGTCCAGCACGCCGATCCGGTCGCGAACCTCGACCGGAACGCCGGAGTGCGTCATGGCCGCGGGATGGCTGGCGAGCGACTCGGTGCCGCCGAGGCTCACCGCCAGCTTGAAGATCTGCAAGGCGTTCAGGAAGGCGAACGCCTCCTTTTCTCCGCCCTTGATGTCGAAGGAGAAGGTGGAGCCGGCGCCCGTGCATTGCCTTGCATAGACCGCCTGCGCTGCCGAGCCGTCCTCCAGGAATGCCAGATGGTGAACCTTGGCGACCTTGGGATGGTCGTGGAGAAATTCAGCGACGAGCATGGCATTGGCATTCGACCGCTCCATCCTGATCGCGAGCGTCTCGAGCGAACGCCCCAGCATCCAGCAGGAAAACGGATCGAGTTGCGTACCGACGCTGCCGCGCAGCGCCTTGATCGGCCCGATAGTCGCCTTGGCACCCAGGCTGGCCCCGGCGATGAGGTCGGAGTGACCGCCCACATACTTGGTGAGCGAGTAGACCGAGACATCGGCGCCGTGAGCCAGGGGATGCTGGAACACCGGGCCCAGCAGGGTGTTGTCGCAGACCACGATGGGCCGGAAGCCCTGGGCGGTTCCGATCTCGTCGGCGACCTGGCGCAGGAGCCGGATATCGACCAGCGTATTGGTCGGGTTGGCCGGTGTCTCGATGAGGACGAGCGATACCCGCCCCTTGCCGCGCGCCTCCTGCGCGGCGGCACGAATCGCGGGCTCGCTCACGCCGTCGACGAAGCCCACGGCGCCGATGCCGAGACCCGCCATGGTGCGGGACAGCAGCGTTTCCGTTCCGCCGTAGAGCGGCTGGGAATGGAGGATCACGTCGCCGGGACGGGCGAAGGCCAGGATCGTCGTGGTGATCGCCGACATGCCGGATGAAAACAGCACGCCCGCCTCCGCCCCCTCGTAGACCGCGAGCCGGTCCTCGACGATCTCGCTGTTGGGATGGTTGAAGCGGGAGTAGACGAGGCCGGCGGCGCTGCCCGCCGGCGGTTTCTTGCGCCCCGAGACATAGTCGAAGAAGTCCCGACCCTCCTCGGCCGACCCGAACACGAAGGTGGAGGTGAGGAAGACGGGCGGCTTCACCGCCCCCTCCGACAACGCCGGATCGTAACCATAGCCCAGCATCAGGGTCTCGGGCTTCAGGGCATGATTGCCGATATGGGTCTTGGACGGGCGCGGCGCGGCCATGGCGTGTCTCCTGTCACAGGGGTTGGTCACACAGGATACGTCAGGCTGCGGGGCTGGAGCGCATGCTTCTTGCGCGATTCTCTCGTCACGCCCGCTCGCGCAGACCATAGTCGCGCCTGAGCGGAGCGAGAGGAGCGCCGACCGGCGGCTGGCGCAGGTTTCGGGTCGACGGGACAGGCGCCGAGAGTAGCTTTCCGCGGCGTGCCGGCAATGGCAGCATTGCCCCCATTTTTGCAGGAGAGCGGCTACGTTGGGCTACAATTCAAGGCGGCTCGAGCGGTTTGTCGGGTGGTCCAACAAGAAAAACTGGAAGCGCTGGGGCCTGGCCGTCATCGTGAACCTTGGCGCCGCCGTGGCGGCCGCCCTGGCCTTCGGTGCCTGGCAGCGATTCCAGTCGCCGAATAATCCGGCCAATGTCGCCCACAGGGCCGGTGGCTTTTACGAACTGGTCGACGATGTCGGCTATATCCCGAAGGCCAATGCCCGGATGACGCGCGCCGAGGTAGAAGGGCACCCGACCAGCAACGATGTCGTCTACACCACCGGGCCCGACCATTTCCGGGTCGTGCCGGCAGCGGCCGAGACCCCCGAGGCCTGCGTCCTGTTGTTCGGTGATTCGTTCACCTTCGGCGATGGCGTGAGTGACGAAGAAACCTTCGCCGCGCAGGTCGTGACGCGGAGCGGGCGCCGCGTGGCCGCCCAGAATTTCGCCGTGTCGGGATGGGGACCGCATCAGTTTCTGGCGGGACTGCAATCCGGCCGCTTTCAACGGGCGGTCCGGTGCCGGCCGACGGACGCGGTATTCCTGATGATTCCATCGCTGATTTGGCGCGCAAGCGGCGTGACGAATCCTGGGACACGAACGGGCCACGCTACCGGCTGGGCGCCGACGGAAGACCGGTCCGGGACGGCAAGCTCGGCGATCCGGATCCCTACAACTGGCGGCGATGGATAGGGCTCACTCCGGTCAGCAAAGGGGATGCCTCGAGGCTTGCAGTCGCCGTGGTCGCGGAGGCCATGAACGAACTCAAGCGGCTCTATCCCGGCATTCGGACCCACTTCATCTCGTACCGCGTCGCTTCATGGGGCGACACCGACTTCAGCAGCGAGGAACTGGCAGGATTTGAATACGACCTGCAGCGGGCGGGCATCATGCCGCTTCCACTGGAGGCCATCATCCCCCGCTACCGCTTTGCGCTGAGCGACTACATTCTGGGGCCCGACGACTATCACCCGAATGCACGAGCCCATCGGCTCATCGCCGAATTCGTCCTCCGAGAAATCAAGCCGGATCATTGAGCAGACGCGCGCGTTCGCAATCCGGGTCGGTCTGCCCGGGCTCAAAAGACAACGGCGGGACCTGAGGCCCCGCCGTCGTGTCGAAGGTCTTGTGCCCTGGTGCTAGCGGACGACGGTGATCTTGATGGCGGTTTGAATGCTGAACACCGTCGTCACGGGGTCGCCAGGCTTCAACGTCCTGAGCGCCGCCACCCCCTCCTCGGTGCGGATCTGCGGCGTCTGCAGGACCTCGCCGCTGGACGGATTGACGATGTCGATGGTGTAGAGCGTCGGGTCGGTCTTCACGACCATGCCCGACATCTCCATCAGCCGGATCTGCTGCTCGCTGTCCGGCAGGCCTTCGGCCCGCGCGCCGCTGGCGACCATCGCCTTGGCCCTCGCCGAGGTCTCGGGCGTGGTCCGGGCGATCAGGAAGTCGATATAGTCGTACCACTGGACGTCGACGATCTGGCCGACCCGGAGCCCCGCCGCCAGACCGGTCGTCTCTTTCGTACCGCCCGGCGCGTAGTTGATGACCAGGTCGGCAGCCTTCAGCTTCACGCGGCCGAGATCCTCCCACACGATGACCAGCCCGCGGGTGGCCGGATCGAGGCTATGGATCGTCCCGCGCTTGAAATTCTGATAGCGCAACCCGACCACCGGCTTGCCCTGCTGCGCCACCACCGGAAGCGCCCCGCCGACCAGCGCGGTGCCCGCGACCGCCGACAGCCCGGCCAGCATCAGTATCCTACGACGACTTGAATTGACCATGATGAATTCTCCCGCTCACTGGGTTCTACTGGACGACGATCTGGACGCGGCGGTTGCTCTCCATCTTCGTCTGATCCGGGGTCGCGACCAGCAGCCCCTCTTCGCCCTTGCCGCTGATGGTGATCGCCCCGACCGACACGCCGCTCGCCACCAGGGACGCCTTGACGGCCTGGGCGCGCCGCAGCGACAGGGCCATGTTGTAGGCCGGCGAACCGTCGGTGTCGGTAAAGCCCGTCACGGTCACCGTCGAGTTGGCCATCGACTTCGCGATACCGGCGGCCTCGGCCACGGTTGACGCCGCCTTGTCGTTCAACGTGGCGCTATTGGTGTCGAAGAACACCATCCAGTACTTCATCGGCAGCGGCGCCGGCGGCGGCGCCGGGTTCGCTTGTTGCGGCGCCTGATCGCACGCCGCCACGGCAAACGCGATCGCAACGATCGCCAACAAACTCCTGATCATGTGATAGCCCCCGCTAGGTAGACAGTGGAACGGTGTGATGACGCACACCACGGCTCGTCGGCCGTCTCGATGCCTCTATGCTCGATCATGAACACGCGATCTGGTTGACAGGACTCCCTTCAGCACAACGGCATCCGACGACGTAACGATTCTGGTTGAATGAGTGAGGTGCGGAGGCGGCAGCGGCGAAGGCCAGGAAGCTGCCGGCCAGCAGGAACATTGCTTGCCCGGATCTCGATAAGACGGAGGCGCGATTGTCGGCGCCGATAGCCACACTCTACCGGCGGCCCGTATCTTCTCGGTATTGCAACGTCGGAGATTTGTGTCGTCTGTGTCGCGGCCCTATCTGGGCCCGAGCATGCCCGCCGACCGCAGGCGGCTGATGCCTTCGCCGTCGTAGCCGATCTCCGCCAGCACCTCGTCGTTGTGCTGGCCGACCTCCGGCGGATCGGAGACAAGCGGCGGCCGCCAGCCCAGCATCTGGAACGGCAGCAGCGGCAGGCGGGTCTTCACCCCGCCTGGCAAGGTCGTGGGCGCAAGCGAGCCGTTGGCCAGAAGGTGCGGGTTGTCGAACAGGTCCTGTGGCCGGGCGACCGGCGCGAAGGAGATGTCGGCCTCCAGACAGAGCCGCTCGAGGTCCTCCTTGCCGTAGCGCTTGAACACCTCGGCGACCTTCGGCACCAGCCAGGGGCGCGCCTCGATGCGCAGGTTGTTGGTCGCGAGCCTGGGATCGGCGGCGAGATCGGGCTGCTTGAAGAATTCGCAGAAGCGTTTCCACTGGCCGTCGCTGGTGATGCCGATGAAGACCTGCTGCCCGTCCGCGGTATCGAAGATCTCGTAGACCGCCCACGAGCTCACGCGCTCGGGCATGGGCGGCGGCGGCGTGCCGTTGATGGCGGTGATGGCGAGGTGCTGGCCCATCAGGAACACCACCGATTCGAAGAGCGCGCTTTCGACCAGCCCGCCCTTGCCCGTGCGATCGCGCGTCTTGAGCGCCAGCACGGTGCCGAAGGCGCCGAACATGCCGCCCACGATGTCGACGACGGACGTGCCGGCGCGCAGCGGCCGTCCCGTCGGGCCGGTCATGTAAGCGAGACCGCCCATCATCTGCACGACTTCGTCCAGCGCTGGCCGCTTTTCGTACGGCCCGGGCAGAAAGCCTTTCAGCGTGCAATAGACCAGCCGCGGGTTGATCTTCGCCAGGTCCTCGGGGCCCAAGCCGCGCTTGGCCATCGAGCCCGGCGCAAAATTCTCGATCAGCACATCGGCCGACTGCAGGAGTTTCACCAGGACCGCCCTGCCCTCGGGCGCATCGGCATCGAGCGCCAGGCTCTTCTTGTTGCGGTTGAAGTAGCCAAAGAAACCGGCGCCGAAGCCGCGGAGCTTCCTCGTGCGGTCGCCGTCGACCGGTTCGACCTTGATCACCTCGGCGCCGAGGTCGGCCAGGATCATGCCGCAGGAAGGGCCGAGGATGGTGTGCGTGAGTTCGACGACGCGGACGCCTTTGAGAGGCGGTTCAAACGATGAGGTCATGAGGAAGCCAATACAGCATTGACCTCATCGTGAGGAGGTCCAAGGCGGACGCATGCCACTCATGTTCCTCTCCCCCTAGCGGGGGAGAGGAACATGAAGGGCGCGCGTCCCTATGGGACATTCCTCAAGCCGAGGCGTGCCAGCTGTCGATGTCCTTGGTGAGCGGCAGGCCGGCGGCTTCGCCCAGCACCTGGTGGCCCATGCCGGCGCCGACCAGGAACGCCTCCTGATGCGGCAGGGCGTTCGCCTTCAGCATTGCGCGAATGGCCGGTCCGTCGTGACCCCAGCCGATCGCCTCGACCTTGCCGTCGAAGGCGCGGTTGAGGACGGCCAGAAAATCGGCGCGCTCGGCGTCCGAAAGGCCTGGCACGGCGTCTATATCGCCCAGGACGAAGAGCCGGCCGCGGAATTTCGCGACAAGGGCGGCCACGGAATTGCGCGCCTCGACGATGATTTCGCGGTTGGGACCGCGGCGCACGCGGGCAGCCAGCGACAGCGGCAGCACGGCGGCACCCAGATAGGCGCCCGAATCCATGTGCGCCGCGGTCAATTCCTTATAGGTCACGCCCAGCAGCTCAGCCCGCTTCAGGCGCATCATCGCCACTTCGGGCTTTGGGGTCTTCCAGGCTTTGGCGGCGGCACGGCGCCACACCCAGGCCTCCCACGACATGTCGAAAGTCGGCCCGTTATTGTGGCCGATGCCTGGCCTGCGCAGCAGGGCCTCGACATTGGCATGCCGGACCCCTAGACGGTCGAAACGATCACCCATAACGGTATTCTAACGCAAACTTGATGCCGAAATCGAGGAGTGGAACGTGGACGATTTCCAGGTCGATGTCTTGGTGGTGGGCGCGGGCAACGCGGCGGCCTGTGCCGCTCTGGCCGCACGAGACAAGGGCGCCTCGGTGGCCATGCTGGAGGCTGCCCCCGAGGAGGAACGCGGCGGCAACAGCACCTATACCGCAGGTGCCATGCGGGTGGTGTTCCACGGCGTCGACGACTTGGTCCAGCTCTACGACCTCACGCCGGACGAGAAGCGCGACGTCGATTTCGGCAGCTACTCGGCCGACCAGTTTCTCGACGACATGGGCCGGGTGACCAATTACCGGTGTGATCCCGAACTGACCGATATCCTGATTGGCCGGAGCTTCGAGACCCTGAAATGGATGCGCACCAAGGGCGTCCGCTTCCAGCCGAGCTACGGACGGCAGGCCTTCAAGGTGAACGGCAAGTACAAGTTCTGGGGCGGCCTCGCGGTCGAGGCCTGGGGCGGCGGCCCGGGCCTGGTCGATCTCGAGCACAAGGCGGCGATCAAGGCCGGCATCCCGATCCACTACCAGACGCCGGCGGTGTCGCTGATCGAGGAGGACGGCGTGGTGCGCGGCGTCGTCGCCCGACACAAGGGACGCAAGGTCAGGATCGGCGCCAAGGCCGTCGTGCTGGCCTGCGGCGGCTTCGAGAGCAACGCCGAGATGCGCACGCGCTATCTCGGACCCGACCTGGGACCTCGCCAAGGTGCGCGGCACGCGCTTCAACACCGGCGCCGGCATCAACATGGCGCTGGCCATCGGCGCCAAGCCGCACGGCAACTGGTCGGGCGGCCATGCCGTGGGCTGGGACATGAATGCGCCGGAGTTCGGCGACCTCGAGGTCGGCGACAATTTCCAGAAGCACTCGTATCCGCTCGGCATCATGGTGAACGCCAATGGCGTGCGCTTCGTCGACGAAGGTGCCGACTTCCGCAACTACACCTATGCCAAGTACGGCGCCGTGATCCTGGCCCAGCCGCAGCAATTCGCCTGGCAGATCTTCGATTCCAAGGTGTTGGACAAGCTGCGCGACGAATACCGCATCAAGCGCATGACCAAGGTGCGTGCCGACACGATCGAGGAGCTGGCCAAGAAGCTGGAAGGCGTCGACGAGCAGCAGTTCCTGAAGACCATCAAGGAATGGAACGCCGCGGTGATGACCGAGGTGCCGTTCAATCCCGCGGTCAAGGATGGCCGCGGCGTGCGCGGGCTCTCCGTCCCCAAGAGCAACTGGGCCAACAAGATCGACGAGCCGCCGTTCGAGGCCTACGCCGTGACCTGCGGCCTCACCTTCACCTTCGGCGGGCTCAAGATCACCAATGAAGGCGAGGTCGAGAGCACCGACGGCAGCACCATTCCCGGCCTGTTCGCGGCCGGCGAGCTGGTGGGCGGGCTGTTCTATCACAACTACCCCGGCGGCACGGGCCTGGTGTCGGGCGCCGTGCTCGGCAAGCTCGCTGGCGATTCGGCCGGCCGTTACGTTTCGGGGAAGAACTAGCTCCTGACGCCGCCAAGCGTCAGCCCGGCCAACATCCAACGACGCAGCGCGAAGAAGATCGCCACGGGCGGCAGGGCGTAGAGGATTGCGGTGGCCATCATGTAGTTCCAGGGCGCCTCATCGGCGTCGAAGAACTGCGCGATCGCCACCGCCACTGTCATTTTGCGTTCCGCGGTGAGCAGAATGTATTGGTAGATGTACTCGTTCCAGGCGAACAGCAGCGCAAACGTGCCGACCGCCGCCAGCGCCGGCGCCGTGAGCGGCAGGTAGAGGTGGCGGTAGGTCTGCCAGGGCCCCGCACCGTCGATTTGCGCCGCCTCGTCGAGTTCCCTGGGAATGAGCTTGGCGTATTGCTGCAGGATCAGGATGGCGTAGGGCGTGGTGAAGGCCACGTCGGCGGCGATGACCGCCCAAAGCGAATCCGACAGGCCGTACACACGCATGATGCGGTATAACGGGATCACCAGGAACGACGCCGGGACGGCATAGGTGAGAACCGGGAAATTGCCGAACAGCCAGCCGCGCGCCAGCTTCATGCGGCCGAGCGCGAAGGCGGCCAGCGAGCCGATCGCGAGCGTGATCAGCATGGTCGCGAGCGCGATGAACAGGCTGTTGGCGAACTTCAGCCAAAAGTGCTGCAGGTACCAGTAGTCGCCGGTCAGCACGACGCGAAAGGCATCGAGCGTGGCCTCGGCCGGCCAGACGATGCCGGCATATTCGGTGTCGCCCTCCTCGTCGAGCGCGATCAGCAGCATGTTGTAGGTCGGCAGCAGCGCCCACACGAACAACAGCAGGCCCAGCGTCCATGCCGCGACGTCGACCAGGAGCCTGCGCCGTCGATGCGGGCGCCAGGATGAGAGCCGCCAGGATGAGAGCCGCCAGGGGGCGGCGGGCAGGCCGTAGCGCGGCGTGGCAAGGCTCACAGTTCCACCTCGCCTGCGTGCAGGCGGCGCATCAGGATCAATGCCAGCGGCACCAGCACCGGCAGAGCGGACATCACCGCAGCCACGCCGAGCTCCGGTTGCGCGGCGTCGAAGGCGTAGTGCATGCCGAGCGTCGCCAGCACGTCGCTCGACCTCGCCGGTGCGCCCATGGACACCAGGAACACCGTGGTGTAGTCGCCCACCGTCCACAGCGTCGCGAGCAGCGTGCAAACGACGTAGATGTTGGCGAGAAGCGGGAACACGACGTGCAGGAAGCGGCGCACGCCCACCGCCCCGTCGATCGCTGCCGCCTCGTAGATCTCCTGCGGGATCGCCAGCCGGCCGGCGATGAATACCAGGGTCCAGAAGGGCAGCCATTTCCAGATGTGGGCGACGATGTTCGAGCCCAGCGCCAGCCAGCGATCGTTGAACCAGAGCGGACCTTCCAGGCCGAAAAGCTCGCGCAGGAGCGCATCGACCAGCCCCTGCTCGCCGATCAGCATCCAGTGGAAGGAGGCGAAAGCCGGAACGGCGGGCATCGCCCAGCAGAGCAGGAAGATCGCGAGCAGGGCCCGCCCCCACCACTGCGGGCGCTGGAAGAAGCCCGACAGCAGCACGGCTCCGAACATCATGACGTTCACGCCGAAGCCGACATAGAGGAGGGTGTTGATCGCGGTCGTGATATAGCGCGGGTCGGCGAACAGCTCGCCATAGAGGTTGGGCTCGCGCGCCATCCAGAGCCCATAGGCCACGGGATAGACCACGAAGGCGGCGAAGACGGCAGCGTAGGGCACGAGAAAGGCGAAAGCCCACGCGAGTTCCGCCGGTTGGAGGCGCCGCCCGGGCGGGTGGCTGCCGATCCTGGGGTTCCCCCGGGAGTCGACGGCCCGCGGGCGCGCTCCGCTGCTCACGCCTGCCTCCTAGGGAACGCTTAGCCCTTGACCCCGCCCATGGTGAGGCCGGCGGACATGCGGCGGCGGAACACGTAGTAGATCGCGACCGGCGGGATCGCGTAGACGATCGCGGTCGCCATCATGTAGTTCCAAGGCGCCTCGTCGCTGTTGAGGAACTGCGCCAGCGCCACCGGCACGCTCATGCTCTCCTTCGAGGACAGCAACAGGAACTGATAGAGGTACTCGTTCCACGCCAGCAGCAGGGCATAGGTGCCGACCGCGACCAGCGCCGGCGCCATCAGCGGCAGGTAGATCTTGCAGTACACCTGGAAGGGCGAAGCGCCGTCGATCCGCGCCGCCTCGTCGAGCTCGATCGGAATGCTGACGCCGTACTGCTGGAAGATGAAGATCGCATAGGGTGTCGCGAAGGTGACCTCGGCGGCGATCACCGACCACAGATTGTTGGTCAGGCCGTAGATCTGCATGATCCGATAGAACGGGATCGCCAGGAACGAGGCCGGGATCACATAGGTCAGCAGCGCCGCGTTGCTGAGCAGCCAGCCGTAGCGAATGCGCATGCGGCCGATCGCGAAGCTCGCCAGCGAGCCGATCGCCAGGGTGAAGAACACCGTGCCGACGCCGATATAGACGCTGTTGCCGAACTGGTGCCAGAAATGTTCGAGATACCAGTAGCCCTGGGTGATGACGATCCAGAAGCTGTCGGCCGACGGTTGGGCGGGCCAGATCGTATCGGTGAACACGTCGCCCTTCGACTCGAGCGCCACCATGAAGATGTTGTAGACCGGAACCAGCGTCCAGATCAGCACCAGGACGGCGACGCCGAGGGCGCCCGCCTCCTTCCACCGGCGAAGTCGCCGCCGCGCGATGCCGCGCGCGCGCGGCGACGTCGGCACGGCGGCCATGGCGACGGCGTGGCGTCGTTGACGGCGACGGTCACAGCGTGCACCTCGGTCGTGCGCAGCTTGCGCATCAGGATCAGCACCAGCGGGATCATGCAGCGGCAGCGCCGTCAGCACGGCCGCCACGCCGAGCTCGGGCCGCGCGACCTCGAAGGCGTCGCGGATGCCGAGCGTCGCCAGCACATGCGTCGAAAGCGCCGGCCCGCCGCCCGAGACGAAATACACCGAGTTGAAGTCGCCCAGGGTGAAGATCGTCGAGAGCAGCGTGCAGACGAGGTAGAGGTTGGCGAGCAGCGGGAAGGTGACGTGCGTGAACCGCGTCAGGCCCGGTGGCGCCGTCGACCTCGGCCGCCTCGTAGAGCTCCTGCGGGATCGCCATGCGGCCGGCCAGCAGGATCACGGTCCAGAACGGCATCCACTTCCAGATGTGCGACGCGATGACCGCCCCGAGCGCCAGCCAGCGCGAGGTGTCGAGCCAGCCCGGCCCGTCGATGCCGAAGATGTTGAACAGGAAGTTGTTGAACAGGCCCCACTCGCCGTTGAGCATCCAGTGGATCGAGATGAACGCCGGCAGCGCCGGCATCGCCCACGGCAGCACGAAGACCAGCAGCAGGCCCTTGACCCACCAGCCGCGCCGCATGAAGAAGCCCGACAGCAGCAGCGCACCGAACATCTTGAGGTTCACGGCGATGCCGACATAGAGGATCGTGTTCACGATCGTGCGCTGGAAGATCGGATCCTCGGCCAGCTCGACGTAAAGGCTCGGATCGCTGTCCCAGCCAGGCGCCAAAGGCGACCGGATAGGCGACGAAGGCCAGGAACAGGCCGATATAGGGAACCGTGAAGGCAATCGCCCAGGTGTATTCCGAGCCCTGCAGGCCGCCGCGCCACATCCGCCCCAGCAGCGGCGGACGTGGCCTGACGAGGAGCCCGGCGCCTTCGAGGGTGTCAGTGCTCATGATGGCACCTCAGCTTCGCGTGACCGGGTATTTCGCCAGGATCGTCGCCGATGCGCTTCAGCGCCTTGTCGGTCGCCGCCTGCACCGTCATCCCGTCCTTCACGACGTCGGCCACCGCGATGCCCCAGACCTGCTGGGCGTTCACTTCGGCGTAGCCGGGGTTGAAGCACGGATAGTTGGGCACGGTCGGATCGATCATGCCTTCGGTGGCGTAGGCCGTGCGATGCGGGTCCTGCTTGAGCCAGAACGGATCCTCTTTCACCAGGTGCGGCATCGGCGGCAGCCAGCGGCCCAGCCCAGTCTTCAGGTAGAGGTTCAGGTTGTCCGGCTGGATCACGTACTTCAGGAAGTCCTTGGCGACGGCGACATTCTTCGCGCTTTTCGCGATGAAGGCGCCGGCGACGCCGAGCTCGGCCCGCATCGGCTGGCCGGCGTTGTCGTTCGGCAATTTCAACGTGACGACGTCGTCGTACTTCTCCTTCTCGTGGATCATCGCGACCTCGGTCGAGATGGTGCCGTCGAGATCCATCACGATCTGCTTGGCATGGAAGGCGTTGTTGTCGTCGGCGTCGCTCCAGCCCAGCGCCCCCGGCGGCACGTAGCCGTCCTTGTAGGACGTCGTGATGTAGGTGAGCGACTTGATTATCGCATCCTTGACCTGAGGATCGTCGAGATGCGCCTGGCCGTCCGGCGTGACGATGTCGTTGCCGCCGTTGGCGATCAGGAAGTGGTGGAAGGTGTTGTTGCCGTCGGCCGGCCCGTTGGTGGTCGGCTGCAGGCCGTGAACGTAGACGTTGCGCTGGGTCTCGCGCAGCTTCTTCTGCATCGGCTTGAAGAAGTCCCAGAACGCGTCCCAGGTCTTGGGCGCGTCGCTGAGCTTGTAGCCGGCCTTTTCGACCATCGAGTTCCAGACGTGGAACGGCAGCACGCCGCATTTGACCGGCACGTAGGTGAAGCCGCGCTGCTTGGTGACGTTGTTGTAGTACTGGGACGCCAGCAGCGCCGTGGGATGGAATTTATCCTTCTGGGTCTCGACCACGTCGGAGACGTCGAGCAGCTTGTCGTTCCAGCTGTTCTGCGGCACGACCGCCTGGTCGGCAATGTCGTGGAACATGATGTCGGGCGTGTCGCCGCTGGTCAGCCCGGCGACGATCTTCTGCATCGCCGGCCCGAACGGGATGAGGCTGTACTCGATCTTGTTGCCGCTCGCCTTTTCGTAGGCCGCTACCAGGTTCTTGAACGCCTCGTCCTCTTCCTTGACGAAGCCCTGTACCCACAGGACGCTCGCCGTCTTGGCCTGCGCCCGTGCGATATAGGGACTGGCGAATGTTCCCGCCGCCAGTCCGATCGATCCGCGAAGAACCAAGCGCCTGCCAAGTTTGATCATTGTTTGCCTCCCAAGTCGCTCGTCGCTGAAACACTTGGACGCAACGCTGCTACTGACCCGCGAACCTTGCCGAATACTGTGGCAAAAAACCGGCATCACGGGACAAACGCCTTGACCACCCTGTCGCCCGCGTCGGGGCGATTCATTTTTTCTTGGGTAAGACGATACGCAAGGATTGAACTTAGGTCATGCGAAATAGAGGGGATGAAACCTGGTCAGCATTGCTGTCCTAAATCCGCCGTCGTAACTGTCACCCCGAGCGTAGCGAGGGGCCTTTGAGGCCGCACGAAAGGTCCCTCGCTGCGCTCGGGATGACAGTGGGCCTGTACCCGACATTTGTGATTTAGAAGCCGATTCGCACACCCGCGAATATGCTGGCCGGCGCAGCAAGGCTGTAGCTTTGCGTGGCGGTTGCCCCCGGCGCCTGCGTGATCGCAACCGACGACGTGGGCGAGAACGTGCCGAAGCTGTAGTACCAGCTGTTCGTCACGTTGCGTGCCCAGGCAAAGACCTCGACATTGGGCAGCGGCCTGTACTTGGTCGTGAGATCGAGCGTGGCATAAGGCGGCAGCGGCGCAGTCAGGTTGGCCTCGTCGCCGACCAGGTAGATGCTGCTGGCGGCCACGAGGTTGGCGCCGAATGTCCATTTGTCGGTCACCTTGTAGGAAGCGCCCACCTTCAGCTGATGAGCCGGGATGCCGGGCAGCCGGCTGCCGGGCTGCACGGTGATGTTGCCGTTGAGATCGGCGGCCGGGTTGTTGCCCGAGGCTTCGACGAAGGTGCCCTGGAACGTGGCGTCGATGTAGGAATAGTCGACATAGGCCAGCCAACGGTCGGTGGTGAGCCGCAGCTCGGCGTCGAGGCCCTGGCGCCGCGTGGTGCCGACATTGGCGAAGAAGGCGCGGCCCTGCACGGGGCTGTTGATGAAGGCGATGTCGTCGTCGAGGTCGCTGCGGTAAAGCGCGAGACTGTAGCGCAGGCGGCCCTTCTCGAAGACCGGAAGGCTTCCCCGCAGGCCCGCTTCGAAGGTGTGCGACACCACCTGCTTGAGGTCGGGGTCGCCGACGAAGAAATTGGCGAGGCTGCAGGAATTGGCCGGACCGGCGCAGGAGAGCTCGGCCGGAGTCGGCGTGCGGTTGGCGACGGCGTAGCCGCCATAGACCGTGAGCCAGGGCGCGATCTCATAGGCCAGGCCGGCGGCGGGATTGAAGTGAACGAAGTTGTGCGAGCCGCTGAGGTCGCCGCCCGCGAGATCGCTGAGAGTGATGGTCGCGATGTTCAGGCGGCCGGACGCCGTCAGCGCCAGCCGCGGCGTGAGCCGCCAGGTGTCGGCCAGGTAGAGACCCCAGGAGGCGCTGTCTACGGCGACGCTGACAGGCGAATTGGTGCCAGGCTCGTCGATCACCACGCCGGGTCCGACGAAGCTCCGGTCGCCCGAGGTCAGGCCGCCGATGTACGACGTCGCGCCGAACTGCGTCCGTCCGGCGTCCAGGCTCGCCCCGACGACAAGGTGATTGTCGCGGTCGAGCAGCCTGCCCGTGTCGGTGAGCTGCAGGTTGCCGCCGTAGGCATGCGTGCTGGTGCTCTGGGTGTCGAGCTGGCCGTATTGCCCTGCGCCCAGGAAGTCGCTGATGGATCCGCCGCCCGTGGTCGTGCTCAGCCCTCCCGAGAAGCACAGCAGGCCGGCATTGTCGTCGTCCCGGCACGGCGTGTCGTTGGGCGCATTGCCGT
This sequence comes from uncultured Alphaproteobacteria bacterium, assembly GCA_963765385.1. Classification (GTDB taxonomy): domain Bacteria; phylum Pseudomonadota; class Alphaproteobacteria; order Reyranellales; family Reyranellaceae; genus Reyranella. The sequence continues at coordinate 108,273 of CAVXWG010000010.1, forward strand.
TGATCACGCTTTGCCGGAAGTAGCGGTAGTAGCCCAGCGCCTGCAGCGAAAGCGTGTCGCCCACCTCGATGTTGGCCGACAGGTTTGCCGCCGCATAGGTGTTGGCGATCCAGTTGGGGGCCGTGAATTGCGCACTCGGCACGACGGCGAGCAGCTGGACGGGCGCGGTGCCCGGTCCGTTCAGGCCTGAATTGGCCGCGGTGACGTTGAAATGGAGCTCGGCCCGCGGGCTCTGCCAGCCGATGTCGGCGAACATGTTCTGGATGTCGGACGACTGCAGGTCACGCCAGCCGTTCTGGTGAAGGGCGCTGCCCGCGACATACGCCGCAACGCCTTCGCTCTGACGCCCGAACTGGAACTCCCCCTGGACATGGCCGAATGAACCGCCGGCGACGGCCGCTTCGACGCCCTGGAAGCTGAATCCGTCCTTCAGCCTGACGTTGAGCGAGCCGCCGAGGGCATTGAGGCCGAAGACGGGATTGGAGCCCTCGAGATTCACCCTGTCGATCGCGACGTCCGGGATGAGGTCCCAGTAGACGGTATCGCCGAAAGGCTGGTTGAACCGCATTCCGTTGACGTAGACGGCCAGGCCTTGCGGCGTGCCCTGAAGCGGCGACGCCGCGAAGCCACGATAGAACAGGGTGGGCTGGAACGGATTGCCGGAGGCCGACACGCTCGAAACGCCTCCCACCTCGCGTTCCAGCGATCGTACCAGTTGGGGCATTCCCTCGCGCTCCAGATCCTGCCGGCTGAGGACGTTTGTCTGGGCGGGAACGAGGTTGCGGTCGAGGCCCGACCCGATCAACGGGGAGGTCGCCACGACCTCGATCGGCGGCAGTTCGGGCGGCCTTGTTTGGGCGCGCGCGCCGTCACCGAGGAACAACGCGCTGCCGATCAATGCAAGGGAGAGCCGGCCGCAAGTATCAGCGGAACGATGCTGGCTGGCGCCAATATCGTGGTTTGACCCCACCGCCTACAACTGCCGTGCAATCAGGCCAAGCGAAGCCTCGTCCAAGGAACCTGGCATTGCGCCACCCTTTGCTCGTCCCGACCAGACCACAGAGCGATAGGGTGGTCGGGAGGCATAAATTGCTTGCCCGGGAAACAGCTGGTGCACAAACGCGCGACCAATGGAAATTTTACCGAGGCCTCCTGGCCGCGCAAGCCGATCATGGTCTGTGTGGCGCCGTCCGCTACTCTGCGATGCCCGCCCGCATGCCCGTTCCGAGAGTGATGCCCGTGCGCATTATTTGGAAGTGAACGCCTGCTCAGGCACAGTTTATGATGCGGGCCTGGAATCCGCTCGAAGGAGAAAACAATGAACAAAATCACCCGCCGCCACGCCCTCGCCCTCGGCTCGACCACCCTCTTCCTGCCGTCCGCGCTACGTGCCCAGGCGCCCTGGCCGACTGGCCCGGTGACCTTCGTCGTCGGCTATGCCGCCGGCGGCAGTTCGGACATAAATGCCCGCGAGCTGGCGCATATCATGTCGCCGGTTCTCGGCCAGCAGATCATCGTCGACAACAAGGGCGGCGCCACCGGCTCGATCGGCCTGCGCGCCGTGGCCAACGCCAAACCCGACGGCTACACGCTGTTCTTCGCCGTCGGCACCAACGTCGTCATCAACCCGCATGTCCAGAAGGGCATGATCGATACCATCGCCAGCCTGGCGCCGATCTGCCAGACGACGTCCTACCAGTACGTGCTGGCGGTGAACCCCAAGGTGCCGGCCAACAACGCGGCCGAGCTTGTGGCGCTGGCCAAGAAGGAACCGGAGAAGCTCACCTATTCGTCCTCGGGAGTCGGCGGCAACAATCATCTCGCGGGCGCGCTGTTCGCCGAGACGTCGGGCATCCAGCTCACCCACGTGCCCTACAAGGGAACGGGCCCGGCACTGGCCGATGTGATCAGCGGGCAGATCACCATGAATTTCTCCTCGCTGCCGCCGGCCGTCAGCCAGATCAAGGCCGGCACGCTCAAGGCGCTGGCGGTGACGGGCGACAAGCGCGTCAGCGCGCTGCCCGACGTGCCGACGCTCAAGGAACAGGGCATCGACGTGGTGGTGAACGGCTGGCAGGGGCTGTTCGCGCCGGCCAAGACGCCGGACGTCATCCTCGACAAGATCGAGAAGGACAGCAAGGCCGCGATGAAGGATCCCAAGTGGGCGGAGGCGTTGGCCAGAGACGGTCTGGAACTGCCGCCCGACCGCACGCGGGCCGAGTTCGCCAAATTCGTCGCCGACGAGCACGCCTTCTGGGGCAAGAAGCTCAAGGCCTTGAAGATCGAGATGGAGTGACGGCCTCTCGGCCCACGGTCAGATCTTGCAGGACAGCACGCCGTAATTGCGCTTGCCGACGATCGGCTGCGTGACGACCGTGGCGGGGTCCAAGCGCTTCCACGCTTCGAACATCCGGCTGTACAGCGATCTCGAGTCGAAGAAGACGCAAGCCTTTCCGGACGCGAGGACCTTGGCGATCCAGGCATCTTCGTCGGACTTCAGCCAGACGCTGCTCTCTTTCGCGGTGATGCCTGAAACCGAGCGGAATTCGCCGAAGAAATAGAGCAACTCGGGATAGAGGGCGAGACCGTCGAACGCGGGGAACACCAGCTCGACGGGGCGTCCCTGCAGCCGCTCGCGCAGCAATCCAACGAGTTCCTCCAGTTCACCAAAGGCCTTGTAGTTGCGAAACGCGACCTGGTCCTGCGGTATCGGCGAATAGCGGGACGCAAGGTCCGACGGCTGGTCCCGGGCGCTCCACAAGGCGCGATAGACGTCGAGGATCGCGGTCGTCTCTCTCCAGGCCGTGCCGGCCTCCGCGACCCTGCGACCGAGCTCGGCTCTGCCGACGATCACCGCTTCGACGACCAGCGCCACGGACACGGCCAACAGCGCGCCGCGCCCGAGGCCGGGCTTGACGCACTGCCACGCAAACACCGGCAGCATGAGCAGGAACAGCGGCAGGAGAAAGGACGGCCCGGCGAGATGCGACAGGTCCGAACGGAGCAGCGTGAAGAGATGGAGCGCATAGGCGCCCACCGTCACGCCGGCGAACTTCCAGACGAACCGCCGTTGGCCGTCGCTGGCGGAGGTCCAGCGCCGCGCGAGGAAGCCCGCCAGCAGCCCGATCGAGAGCATCAGCAGGAGCGCAAACCCGTAGGTCTGCAAAGGGGCCCGCAACCCGCCATGGGTCGTGAAGGATTCATCGACCCAGCCGTTCACGATGTCGAAACGCGCAGTCAGGCCCACGTCATCCGACCAGGCCGAGTTGGAGACGCCGGCCATGACCAGGCTCGACTGCGCGTTGAGCTGCCGCACGACCTCGACGAAATTGGAAGGGCCGAGCGAACTTGCGACCAGCGCCACAAAGACTGCCGCGCCGCTTGCCACGAAGAGGGCGGCGAAGCGGACGGAAGAACGCCAGGGCAAGCCGCGGGCGGGGCCATACAGCACGAGCGAAAGCATGAGCACCAGCAAGCCGCCGGAAACATTCTCCTGGCTCAGGAAGCCGCCCGCCCCCCAGATCGCGCCGGCAAGCGTCGGCGCGATCCATCGGCGTTGCCGTGGCCCGTCATTCAACAAGGCGTGGGCCAGCAGCAATGCCAGGATCGGCACCGCAAGCCAGCGCGTCAGGACCGCCCATCCGGCGAGATCGAGAACACCGGCAGGGCTCGGCCAAAGCACCCATCCCACCAGACCGGCGATCGCCCAGCCGAACCCCAGCAACTGCTGCAGGACGACAAAGAAGGCGACGACGCAAACCACATCGATGAGCAGGGCGCCGGCGTAGAAACCGTGATTGCTGAAATTGATGAGGTCGGTCACGAAGTACAGGAGAAGCAGGTTGCCCAACCCGTACTGCGTCTGGGCTTCCAGATAGGGCACGGCCCCGAGACGGATCTGTTCAAGGACGCCCAGGTGAACATGCGAGTGATAGTCGTAGAACCTTGCGAGCGCGCCTGAGTCACCCGGGATCACGTCGCGCAGGCCGGCAGCGCCGATCCAGCAATAGGCTAAGATGGCGATGAGCAGGGCGCCCAGCAGGCGGGCGGCCAACCGGCGATGGGGAATTTCCCCGACCATCCCTCGCCCGGCGTCCCGGCGATCGAAGACGAAGCGTGCCATGGCGTGGTGAAAGATCACGAAGGCCACGACGACGAGGTAGGCGAAGGTCAATTGACGCTTGTCCAGCAGGCCCCATTGCACGACCACGTCCTGCCGCGTCACGCTCGAGGTCGTCAGCGCAAGCCAGGCATATCCCGCGACGCTGCCGATGAAGCCCGCACAGTAGAGAATGACGGCAAGAACACTGGGGGCGTAAGGCCAGCCCGAACGAACGGTCAGGCCCACGCTCCCGGCGATGCGCGCAAGGGCGCTGTCGAGAGGGCGGCCGCCGCCTGCCGCAACGGCGTGGACAAGCGCCAACGCCGCCACCACTGTCGGCACCGCCGCGAGCACGAACCCACCCTTGTGCGGAAGGAGCGACACCTCGACGAAAACAAGCGACACTGTAGCAAGGGTAATGAGCCCGCACAGGTGGAAGTTGACCGCCGGCTGAAGGAGCGCGCCTCTGATACGTCGGGCCGTCGCCAGCTCGGACACTACCGGCGCTTCCTCAGGATCGATGATCGTCCCCAGATCAATCGATTCGACACAACGAACCTCCACATGATGTCGATGACGAGGCCCATCGAGGCCGCCACGAAAGTATGCCCTTCGAAACGCTGGTAGGTGATCTGCGCCGTGCTGACATTGGCGACGATGCCGACGGAGGCGATGATGCTGTACAGCAGCAGCCCCTTGTAGAAGGCCACCCCGCGCAGGCGGTCGGCGTAGTAGGTGAGCACGTTGTTGATGGCGAAGTTGAAGACCATCGCGACCACGGTGGCAATGGCCTGCGACAGCCAGAACACCAAACCCAGGGCCAGGCTGGCGTAGAGAACCGAGAAGTGACCGATCGAGCCGATCAGCCCGACCCCGACGAAGCTGATCAGGCGCGGCGGCAGCAGGCCGCCGGACAATTTCGAGGCAACGTCGCACAGCAGCAGCCACAGCACATAGAGATGGAATTTCGATTCGCCGTGCTGCCGGCGCTGGAAATCGAATGCCAGTTCCCGGGTGATCGCCTGCCTGTTTTGATAGACCAGATCGAAGAAGACCTTGAACCCGTCGGCCTGCATGCGCGGCAGGGATCCCAGGAACAGCCGGCGCGACGTGGCGAAAAAGCCCGTCAGCGGATCGGTGAGCTGTTTGCCGAGCAGAAGATTGGTCAACCTGTTGCCGTAGTCCGACAGGGTCTGGCGGAGATCCGACGGCAGGCCTGCCGCGCGACGACCTGCCAGGAATCGCGATCCCGACACGATGTCGACGCCGCTTTGCATGGCCTCGAGCATCCCGGGGATCAATGCCGGATCGTGCTGAAGATCCCCATCCATGACGACGATGATGTCGCCCTGCGCCGCCTGCACGCCCCAGTGCACAGCCGAACACAGGCCACGCTCCTGCACGCGCTGCAGGCATCTGATGTTGTCATGGCGCAGGCCCAGACAGCGCACGACATCGGCGGTGCCATCGGGCGAGTCGTCGTCGACGACGATCAGCTCCCATGACCGGTCGGCGAGGCTCTGCGCCAGGCGGTCATAGAGCATCGATACGTTAGCGGCCTCGTTGTAGGTGGGCACGACGACCGAGACCAGGCCTTGCGTCATGGCCTGGCCACGGCGAGCAGGAGATTGCCGCAGCCAAGATGCCTCAAGCGGGCCTCGAGGGCATCGAGCCATCGTACCGGTCTGGGACCGAACACGGCGGCAAACGGCGAGAGACCGACGGCCGTCGTGACGGTCACGCGGCGATATCCGGCGTCGACGAGCTGGGAGATCAGGCGGGCTTTACAGTATCTGTTGACGTGCTGCTGCTCGTAGCTCACCGGCGACGCGAGGTTAACCCCGCGCTCGATGAGGGGCCAAAGCGACCGGTAGTTGGGTGTCGTCACGATCAGGCGGCCGTCGGCGGCAAGCAGCTTGCGCGCCTCGGCGAGCAGGCGGGCTGCGTCAGCCACGGCAAGGTGCTCCACCAGCTCGATCATGGTTATGGCGTCGAAGCGATCCCCGGACTCGACGAGGCTCGCGATCGGCTGCGTCGAGAAGCGATGCAGGGCGTCAGCATAGTGCCGGGTTGCGTACTGGATCTGCGAGGCACTGAAATCGGTGCCCAGGCAGTCGATGCCGCCCAGATAATTTCCGATGAAGGTGCCCGGCCCGCAGCCGATGTCAAGAAGCCGCCTGGCCCCCGCCAGATGAGCGACGACGGCACGGAACTTCAGGTCGTGCCAGCAATACCGTACACCCGCCTTGCGTTGATAGATCTTGTCGTAGAAACCCGCCGGAATCTCTTTCTCATAGTCGTAGTCGGGGCTCTTCATCGCCTCTTCCCGGGTCCAGGCCACGCAATACTACACCGAACAAGGACGCGGTGCGCCGGAGGTGCCACCCGGGCCCATTGATATCGATGGAGTCCGCTTTCCGCCAGCGGATGCGGCGACAAGCGGGCTAAGTGACGTCCATGGACGAGAACACAAAACGGTATGGCGTCGTGGACGCCGAGGCCCAGGCTGCCATGGGTGGGCTGGAATTCGTGCAAGGGCTGGTAAGCGGCGCATTGCCGCTGAACAGCATGGCGCGGACGCTGGGCTACGACGTCGTCGAGGTATCTCCGGGCCGGGTCGTCGTCACCGCCTCTCCCCACGGTGAGCATCTCAATCCGGCCGGCACCGTGCATGGCGGCCTCGCGGCGACGCTGCTCGACAGCTGCATGGGGCTCGCGGTCTGGTCGACGATCGAAAAAGGCTTCGGGTCGACGACGCTTGAATTCAAGATCTCCTTCGTGCGGCCGATCCTGCCCGACGTCGGCCCGATCAGAGCCGAGGGGACCGTGATCGCGGCGGGGCGCCGCATCGGTACGGCCGAAGGACGCCTGACCGACAAGACTGGCCGGCTTCTCGCCCATGGCACGACGACCTGCCTCATCTTCGCCCGCTAGCCGCGGTCGGCACGACGCAGAAGCCCTGCGCTTCGACACCGAGGGTGGGGTTGAACTTGCTGCGGAAGTTTTCCAGGGCGATGGCCGCCGTCAGTTCGACGATCTGCGCCTCGGTGAAATGCCTCCCGAGCTCGGCGAACAGCGCGTCATCGACCTGCCGGTCGGTGTAGGTGATGCGCTCGGCGTACTCCAACGCCACCCGCTCGGCGGCGGTGAACAGCGTGCTGTCTCGCCAGTTCAGGACTTCCGCGACCTTCTCGAGGCCGCCTTCGCTTTCCGTCACACGGACGGAATTGATGTCAATTCAAAACGGGCAGCCGTTGATCGACGCCACGCGGAGATAGATCAGCGGCGGCAGCTCCTGGGGCAGCAAGCCCGACTGCGCGATCGACGCGCCCAGAAGCTTGGCGGCGCGCAGGATCGGCGGACAGTGCGCCAGCACCTTGGTGGGATTGAGCAGGTCGCCGAAGGTCTCGCGCTCCTTGGCGAAAACGGCGGCGAGCGCGGGATCACCGCCGTCCTCCTCGATTTCGCTTACACGGGGCATGGCGCTGCTCCTAGTCTGCACGGTCGAACAGGGCGAGGACGATCACGGGGCGGCGACCCAGTTGTCGATGGAGCACGGCGATACGCCGAAGAGTTCGGCCGACTCATCGTTGGTCGCGCCGAGAAGGCAGTAACTGTCGGCCAGGTCGCAGAGGGCGGAGTAGCCGGTACCATGGTGCTCATGGCGTCCCTGTAGCATCACTAATGGACTTGAGCAAACACCTTATTGAAACTCTTCACATCAAAACTCGACCAGGGACTTTTTGCGCTCCGTAGAGGGACAGCAGAAGTGCGGCGCGCGAGAAGACATACAATAGCTTGTATTGCCGTCGACCATGCAAGCACTGCTGTCACGACATGCCTTCGTCAAGGTGAGACCGGCAAGGGGTCTGATCATTTCCCAACATTTCAACTTAAACTAAAAGCCCAGCACCTTGGCCTGCACCACGCCCTCGACGGCGGCGATCTTGCCCAAGAGGGCGGGCGAGATCGGCTGGTCGACCTGCACGAGCGCGATGGCCGAGCCGCCCGGCTGGTCGCGGCCGAGATGGAAGGTCGCGATATTGACCTTGCTTTCCCCGAGCAGCGTCCCCAGCCGGCCGATGAAGCCCGGGCTTGTCGTCGTTGGTGATGTAGAGCATGTGCGGGGCGAACTCGGCCTCGATCTCGATGCCCTTGATGTCGACGATGCGCGGATGCTTGCCACCGAACAGCGTGCCGGTGACGGCGCGCGTGTAATGGTCGGTGGTGACGGTGAGGCGGATCATCGAGGTGTAGTCGCTGGCGCGCTCGTGCTTGACCTCGGCCACCTCGATGCCGCGCTCGCGGGCGATCACCGGGGCATTGACCATGTTCACCGAATTGAGCTGCGGGCGCAGCACGCCCATCAGCGCGACCTGGCTCAAGGGCTTGATGTTGAGCGCCGCGACCTGGCCCTCATACTCGATCGACACCGCCTTGATGTCGGTATCGGTGAGCTGGCCGGCGAACGAGCCCAGCTTCTCGGCGAGCTCGAGATAGGGCGCGAGCTTGGGCGCGTCTTCGGCCGAGACGTTGGGCATGTTGAGCGAGTTCACGACGGCACCGGTCAGCAGGTAGTCAGCCATCTGCTCGGCAACCTGCAGCGCCACGTTCTCCTGCGCCTCCACCGTGGCGGCGCCGAGATGGGGCGTGCTGACGAGGTTGGGCGCGCCGAACAGGACGTTGGTCTTGGCCGGCTCCTCGGTGAAGACGTCGAAGCCGGCGCCGGCGATGTGTCCCGAGACCAGAAGGTCGCGCACCGCCAGCTCGTCGACCAGGCCGCCGCGCGCGCAGTTGATGATGCGCACGCCCTTCTTGGTCTTCATCAGGTTGGCGCGCGAGAGGATGTTCTTGGTCTGCTCGGTGAGCGGCGTGTGCACGGTGATGAAGTCGGCGCGGGCCAGCACCTGGTCCAGCGTCACCTTTTCCACGCCGAGCTCCTGGGCGCGCTGGTCCGACAGGAACGGATCGTAGGCCACGACGCGCATCTTGAGGCCAATGGCGCGCTCGGCCACGATCGAGCCGATATTGCCGCAGCCGATCAGCCCCAAGGTCTTGAAGCTGAGCTCGGTGCCCATGAAGCGGTTCTTTTCCCACTTGCCGGCCTGGGTCGAGGCGTTGGCCTCGGGGATCTGGCGCGCCACGGCGAACATCAGGGCGATGGCGTGCTCGGCCGTGGTGATGGCGTTGCCGAACGGCGTGTTCATGACCACGACGCCATGCGCGGTGGCCGACTTGATGTCGACATTGTCGACGCCGATGCCGGCGCGACCCACGACCTTCAGCTTCTTGGCCTCGGCCAAAACCTCGGCGGTGACCTTGGTCGCCGAGCGAATGGCGAGGCCCTCGTAGTTGCCGACAATGGCGCGCAGCTCGGCCGGCTTCAGGCCGGGCTTGAAGTCGACGTCGCAGCCGCGCTCGGAAAAGATTTCCACCGCGCGCGGAGACAGCTCATCGGAGATGAGCACCTTGGGTTTTGCCATGACTCGGGAACTCCTCAGGCGGCTTTCGCGCCAAACTCTCGCTCGATCTCGCCGTAGGCCCAGTCGAGCCACGGCATCAGGGCTTCCAGGTCGGATTTTTCGACCGTTGCGCCGCACCAGATTCGCAGGCCCGGCGGAGCATCGCGGTAAGAGCCAAGGTCGTAGCCCGCCTTCTCACTTTCCAGCAGGTCGGCCATCTTCTTGGCCGCCGCCGCCTGCTTGTCGAGCGGCAAGGCTGCGAACCAGGGCGCTGTGATGTTCAGGCACACGGAGGTGTTGGAGCGCACCGCCTTATCGGCGGCCAGGAAGGCGATCCACGGGCGATCGGCCACGAACATTTCGAGGACCGTGAGATTGGCCTCGGAGCGCGCCATCAGGCCCTTCAGTCCGCCGACCTCCTCGCCCCAGCGCAGGCCGTCGATCGCGTCCTCGACGCAGAGCAGCGAGGGCGTGTTGATCGTGTCGCCCTTGAAGATCGCCTCGGAGAACTTGCCGCCCGAGGTCAGGCGGAAGATCTTGGGCAGCGGCCAGGAAGGCGTGTAGCTCTCCAGCCGCTGGATGGCGCGCGGCGACAGCACCAGCATGCCGTGCGCGCCCTCGCCGCCCATCACCTTCTGCCAGGACCAGGTCACGACATCGAGTTTTGGCCAGGGCAGATCCATGGCGAAGACGGCCGAGGTGGCGTCGCAGATGGCGAGGCCTTCGCGGTCGGCGGCGATCCAGTCGCCGTTGGGCACCTTCACGCCCGACGTCGTGCCGTTCCAGGTGAAGACGACGTCGTGTGTCCAGTCGACCTGCTTCAGGTCGGCGAGCTGCCCGTACGGCGCCTTCAGCACGCGGGCGTCCTTGAGTTTGAGTTGCTTGACCACGTCGGTGACCCAGCCCTCGCCGAAGCTTTCCCAGGTCAGCATGTCGACCGGCCGCGCGCCCAGCAGCGACCATAGCGCCATCTCGACGGCGCCGGTGTCCGAGGCCGGCACGATGCCGATGCGATAGTCGGCGGGAATGCCCAGGAGCGCGCGCGTGCGGTCGACCGCCTCGACGATCTTCTTCTTGGCCGATCTTGGATCGGTGCGACCGCCCGACGGCGGCATCTTTGAGAAGTTCGGGCGTCCAGCCAGGACGCTTGGCGCAGGGTCCGGATGAAAAATCGGGACGCGCCGGACGCATGTTCGGCTTCATCATCTAACCTCTCCCTTACAGAAGAGCTGCACTCCGGTGGGGGAGCGTGGCCCGCGGCGTCTATACGGGCGGCGGCCGGGGGCGTCAATGTGCGACGTTTGTCGCGCCCTGGGCGGATCGCGTGATCACCCCCGCAACTCCCGGAATTCTAGTGTCGGCGCAGTTCGTAATAGTTGCCGGCAACCGGATCGCTGAAAGCGGGCTGCGCTTCGTAGTTTTCATGCAGCATTTTGTGAATGGCCGCCGCCCGGTTCGCTGCCGACAGGCCGCCCAGCTGGCCGGCGAGCTCGTCCGGGCTCCAGGTCCAGACATCGGAGATGGCGACCTTGTAGCCCCGGTCCAGCGCCTGGTCGATGTCGTGCTTGATCGACTGGGCGTGCTGCTCGGCGGTCCAGTCGGGATGGCGGATCGCGCCGGCGTCGATGGCGATCCACTTGAATTTGGGGTCAGGCTGAGGCGCAGGCGCGATGGTGACGGCGCCGTCCCAGTCCCAGGTGCGGCTCCACAGCGCGTACTGCCACATGGTGATGGGCTCGAAGCCCCAATAGACGAAGACCGTGGAAGCGGGAGGGAAGCGCTGCTCGAGCGCGGCGACGGCCGCAACGGCTGCACTGTCGCCACCGCGAAAGCGCGCGAGCTGGCCAATATTCCAGGCGAGCGGCGTCAGCGACAACAACGCGAGCAGCACCGTCGTTGTGCGCGATCTGTTTAAAAGCGCGCCCAGCAAAAGACCCCATGCCACGGTGAGCCATGGCATGACGTTGATCTGCATTTGCGGGTCTTGCGGCTGCGAATAGAGGTTGAGTACCTGACCCGCACCCAGCGTGCCCAGAAAGACGACCGCAATAGCCCGCATCCGCCGGTCGGCGCGTTGTGGCCAGAGCGCGATGACGCTGGCCACGAAGATCGCCGCCTGCAGCAGGAGAGAAACCACAAGCGGAGCCGCCGCACGCTTGGCCGACAAAGGGTCGACCCAGCCGCCGACGATCAGGAAATAGTTGCCGATGCCCGAGAGCATCATCCAGGCCTTGTCGGTGGAGAGGCCGGCCCAACCGGTGGTGACGCCCTTGCCGGTCCACAGGATGTCGTGCAGACCCATGGCGCCGTTGTGGCCTTCCCACAGCAGTTGCACGATCCCGGCCACGGCCAGGATCGAGACGGCCAGGGTGCCGATCAGCGCCAGCCGCCGCGTCGGCCGCCCCTCCGACAGCGCCAGTGCCAGGATCAGCGCCGGTAGTGTCGGGAACATCAGCCGCCATTCGATCAGCCAGCCCAGGGTGAAAAGCGCGCCAACCAGGGCCACGCGGCGATGGCTCGGACGGGCGAACCACAGCCCTGCCAGGACCATCGCGCCCAACACCAGCGTGTAGCCCGGCATGATGTCCTCGCTGATCACCGCCAGCAGGAGGAAGAAGCCGCAGCCGAAATGGAAGCAGGCGGCCAGCGCGGCCGCCCAAATGCTCGCCGTCACGCGCCGTACGAAGGCGTAAACGAAAACGACACACAGGCTTGCCCAGAAAGCGTTGAGGTATGCGAACTGCTTCCACGGCACGCCACGCAGGATCCCGAGCGCGTCGAGTCCACGGGCGAGCACGCCGTAAAGCGGAAAATAAAGATAGTTCGAGGGATCGAGCCGGGCGTGCGCGGGATCGGCGATCCAGGGCTCGGCCTGGATGCTCTTATACATGCCGTTGGCGGTGATGATGTGGACGTTCTGCAGCCAATCGATCAGGCCGCAGAGCACCAGCAGCGAAATCGCAAAGACCAGCAGGAGCTGCCAGGCAAGCGAAAGCTTGTCGTCCTCGCAGCGAAGGACCTCATCGCCGCTTCCAACGGGCATGAGATCCTTCGCTGCGCTCAGGATGACAGAACCCAGCTAGTTCTTGCGGCCAAACAGGATCACTGCGCCTTCCGGCCCGTAGCTCTCCGAATGCAGGCAGCCGCGCGCCAGATCCCAGCTATCGCCCGGCTTGTAGGTCTTGGCCTCGTTGGCCGAGGTGATGGTGATTGCGCCCTTCAGCACCATCGCTCTGACGTCGAAAGGATGGCTGTGCTCGGGATTAACCTTCACGCCCGGCGTGGTGTTGGTGAGGATTTCGTAGCCGTCGCGCTTCAGGCCGGCTTCGAAGGTCTGTCGGTCCATGTCCATCCCCTTTCCCGTTCACGCGCCCTTGCGCGCCGCCACGACATACTGCGCCCCCAGCGGCAGCCACGCCAGCAGGCGATCGACCGCCGCGCAGGAACGTGATCCCGGGCGGCATGAACATCAGGTAGTTCGACGCGATATCATAGCGCGCCGAATCGAGCAGGCCGTGCCGCACTTCGCTTCTCGTCGAGCAGGATGGCGTTCTCGTCGATCGGCGTGCGGGCGATGACGTAGCGCACCAGCGGGTTGCGTGGATTGTGCTCGAAAACATAGATCCGACCGCCCGGCTTCAGGACGCGGCCGAGTTCGCGATAGACAGCGTGGCGCTCCGCCGGCGGCACGTGATGCAGCACGGCGCTGATGGTGACGATGTCGAATTGTCCATCGGCGAACTGCGTGCGCGCACCGTCCTGGACCGCCAGTGTGGGTGCTGGCCCGAAAGCCGCCGGCCAGCGCTTCGCGACCTCGGCCAGCATGCCGGTCGAGACGTCGCAACCTGTGAAAGCCGCGCGCGCACCCAGGCCGGCCAGGACACGCATGAGGTCGCCCGCGCCACAGCCGTAATCGAGCACGGCGAGGCCGCCCCTGGCCAATTCAGGCTCATGGCGCAACAGCCAGCGCGCTTTGACGGCGATGAACTGGTCGGCAGAGGAGCCCACCAGGCGCTTGATCGGATTATCGAGACCGCCGTCGTAGCGTGCGGCGTGGCTGTCGAACTCGGCCGGCTTCATTTCGGGCCGCCGACGATTTCACGGATCATGAACAGCGGCCGGCCCTTGCTCTGGTCGTAGAGCCGGCCGAGATAGGCGCCGATGATGCCCAGCATCAGGAACTGCATGCCGCCCAAAAGCCCGACCGCAGCCATCAGCGACGTCCAGCCGGGTAGATTCACGCCCATCAGCCAGCCCACGATCGAATAGACGAAGAAGGCGAAGCCCACCAGCGCCATCACCCAGCCGATGGTCATCGAGGCCATCAGCGGCACCACCGAGAAGGCGGTGATGGCGTCAGCGGCGAAGCGCACCATCTTGGCCAGCGGATACTTGCTCTCCCCGGCGATCCGCGCATTGCGGTCGTAGAGCAGCGGCACCTGCTTGCCGCCGATCCACGCCACCATGCCGCGGATGAAGCGGTGGCGTTCGGGCATGACCAACAGCAGGTCCAGCACGCGGCGGGTCATGAGGCGAAAGTCGCCGGTGTCGGTCGGGATGGCCACGTCGGTCAGGCGACCGATCAGCTTGTAGAAGGCGGAGGCCGACGCGCGCTTGAACAGGCTCTCCCCATCGCGCTGGCGGCGCTGTCCGTAGACCACGTCGGCGCCCTGGTCGATCAGCGCCATCATGTCGGGCAGTAGCTCGGGCGGGTCCTGCAGATCGGCATCGATGATCAGGATGCGCTCGCCGCGGCACACCGTCAGGCCGGCCGTGAGCGCCAGCTGATGGCCGTGGTTTCGCATCAGCTGCACCGCGACGATGCGCGGGTCGCGGGCCGCCGCCTCGGTCATGATCTCCCAGGTGCGATCGCGCGAGCCGTCGTCAACCAGCACGATCTCGCTGGTGCCGCCGACGCCGTCCAGCACGATGCCGACGCGGCGCAAGAACTCGGGCAGGGCTTCCTGCTCGTCGTAGCAAGGGGCCACCACGGAGAGTGCCGGGCGGATGGCGGGATTCATGCGCGGAGCATTAGCCGTTGTTGTGAGCGCCGGCTAGGGACAGAACATACTACGAACAACCCTCGCATTTGCTCGTGCGTGCTCGATGCGACCGCAGAGGGCGATCGCCTTACGACTTCGCCAGTTGCTCGCCCATCAGCCGATGCAGCAGATTGATCGCCTTGAGCGGCCGGACCATCACCTTGAAATGCGTGATCAGGCTGCCGTCATCGCTGAAGGTGAGGATGTCGACGCCGTTGATCTTGATGCCTTCGATCTCCTTCTCGAACTCCAGCACCGCGCCCTTGTCGCTGCGCCATTCGCCGACATACTTGAAGCCGGGGCCGCCCAGAACCTTTTCCGCTCCGGCCAGGTACTTCGCCGTGATCTCGCGTCCGCGCTGTGGCGTGTGCACGACGGGGCTTTCGAACACGGCGTCGGGGTCGAGCAGATCCCACAGCGCCGCCCGGTCATGGGACTTCACGTAATCGTACCAGCGGTCGAGCGCGGTCATCCGCATCGGGCGTCTCCAGTGTTCGATCGGCAAAAGGTCGCCTCAGCCGCCGGATTTGTCGACGCCAAGGACGATCAGGACGAGCGCGACCGCCATCAGCATCCAGCCGGGATGACGGCCGCGCGTTCCCCAGAGGTTGCCGAGAGCGCCAAACAGGTAGGAGCTGCCGACCAGCAGGCCCGTCGCGAGCCTGGCCTCGTGCCCGAACCACAGGGCGGCGCCGATCAGCGCGAGGCCGCCCAGCAGCCAGTTGAAGGTACTGAACTGCAGCAGCATCGGCACCAGCCTCCTGACCGGCCGCGCGATCCGTGCATCCGCGACGAGCAGCGCCTCGACCGGCCGGACCATGAGCCGCTGGGTCAGGATGCCGTGAAACACCGCCACAGAGCTTCCGATGACCCCGGCCGTCGCCAGGGCCGCATCTTGCCAAACCATGACCATACACCTCTGTATGGAAGATGGCGCAGCAAGTGGCCGGAGTCAATACACACGTGTATGGTCGAGCCGTGAACGATCGCCTGACCAAAGCCGATTGGATAAGACAGGGATTGCGGACGCTCGCGACGGACGGAGCCAACGCCCTGAAGGTTGGCCCGATGTCGACGGCGCTGAAGGTATCCCGTGGCAGCTTTTACTGGCACTTCCGAGATATTGCGGATTTCCGCTCTCAACTGCTGCAAAGCTGGCAGGAACGCTCGACCGATCGGGTTATTCGGGAACTCGAAGCGCAGAAGGCCGAGCCGGGCCATCTGAAGCATCTTCTGAAGCGCGCCCTCGGCACAAAGCGCGGACTGGACCGAGCCATCAGGTCGTGGGCCGCCGAAGACCAGGATGTCGCCAAGGTCGTTGCGAGCGTCGATAACCGCAGGGTTTCCTACATCGCCAGCATGCTGGTCGCGTCGGGCGTGGAAAGCCGACAGGCGCATCCGCGGGCAGCCTTCATGTACTGGGCTTACCTCGGCCAGACCATGGTCATGGATCCGCGCCATTCATCGCTCTCGCCCGCGGCGATCGACGATATCAGCGACTTGTTTGAAAAGTGATGGCCGCCCGGGCTCGACGGCGATCCGGTTGTCGCTCCCCTTCCCTGCGGCAATGGGCTATCAACCACCCGCCATGACTGCAAACGACAACAACCACCGCGGCCTGCTGCCGGCCGGGCTGGCCGACCTGCTGCCGCCCGATGCGGCGCGCGAGGCCGGCGCGATCGGCATTGCCATCGAGCGTTTCGCCGCGTTCGGCTACGAGCGGGTGAAGCCGCCGCTGGTCGAGTTCGAGGAATCGCTGCTGGGCGGTCCGGGCGCGGCGCTGGCGCCGCAGACCTTCCGCCTCATGGATCCGGTGTCGCAACGCATGATGGGCGTGCGGCCGGACATGACGGTGCAGGTCGCGCGCATTGCCGTAACCCGCCTCAAGCACGAGCCCAGGCCGCTGCGCCTCTCCTACGGCGGCAACGTGATCCGCGTACGCGGCAACGCGTTGAAGCCCGAGCGCCAGTTCGCCCAGGTCGGCACCGAGCTGATCGGCGTCGATTCGGCCGAAGCCGATGCCGAGGCCGTGCTGCTGGCGATCGACGCACTGCGTGCCGTCGGCGTGGCCGCCCTTAGCGTCGACCTTAACCTGCCGACCCTGGTGGCTGCCGTCGCCGCCGGGCTGAAGCTGCCGACCGAGACGCTGCGCCGCGTGCGCCGGGCGCTCGACCGCAAGGACGAGGGCGGCATCGTCAAGGCCATCGGCGAGGGCAAGGCGGAGGGCAGGAAGGCGACCGAGATGCTGGTCGGCCTGTTGCAGGCAGCCGGTCCTGCCGAGCCCGGCATCGCCCGGCTGACCGCCCTCAAGCTACCCGCCGCGGCGGCGGCTGAGGCGGCGCGGCTGGCCGAGGTGGTGAAGCTGGTGCGCGCCGCCGAGGAGGATCTGCCGCTGACGCTCGATCCCGTCGAATATCGCGGGCTCGAATACCAGACCGGCGTGTCGTTCTCGGTGTTCGGCCTGAAAGGCCGCGAGGAGCTGGCGCGCGGCGGCCGCTATTCTGCGGGCTATCCCGAGGACGGCGTCAGCGAGCCGGCAACCGGCTTCACGCTGTACATGGATGCGGTCTTGGCGGCGTCCGACACGGCGCCCGAGCGGCCAAGACTCTTCCTGCCGCCCGGAACGCCGTGGAGCGAGGCCGCCCCCTGGCAGACCAAAGGCTATGCCGTGGTACGCGGCGTGACAGCGTCTGCCGATCCGCGGACCGAGGCCAAGCGGCTGCGCTGCAGCCACGCTCTGATAGACAAGGAAGCCGTGCCGCTTTAGACGGCCCGGCTTCCCTTCGCTTGTGGACCTAGTTCGGCCGGGCCGTATCGGCGCCGGACAGCGCCGAGCCGTGCGCCCGGCTGAGGCCCGCCGTCCGCTCCTCGACCAGCAGCTCGACCATGCCCATGAGCAGGACGAGCTCGCCGTCCTTCATGTCCTCGGCTTCCGCCTTCATGTCCTGGATGCTGTGCCAAAGATGGAACAGGCTGGAAGCCTTCTGCTTCGATGAAAGACGCCGCTTGCGAGGCTTTTGTTCGACCTGGAAGCTAGTTGCGTTAGCCATCTCTCCCTCCTCTGATGCCACACGTCCCTACCACCCACGGGTCGCATCAAACGCGATATCGGCCGGCCGCTCTGTGGCTAAACGCACATATCGAGACGCTTGTTTTGAATATTTTATGGCAGGGCGTGGGGAATGGTTTTTCCTTCGCGCCTCTCTCTCAGCGTGCTATCCAAACTCACGCCTCTCCGGAGCCCACACCGGGGAGGCGTTTTCGTGCGTGGACACCGGCATCAGGGCAGGGCAATGGCCAACGTGGCAGTGATCGGCGCCCAGTGGGGCGACGAGGGCAAGGGCAAGATCGTGGACTGGCTGAGCGAGCGCGCCGAGGTCGTGGTGCGCTTCCAGGGCGGCCACAATGCCGGCCATACCCTGGTGATCGGCAACCAGACTTATAAGCTCGCCCTCCTGCCGTCGGGCGTGGTGCGCGAAGGCAAGCTGTCAATCATCGGCAACGGCGTCGTGGTCGATCCCTGGCATTTCCTCGAAGAGGTGAAGAGGGTCTCGGGCCAGGGCGTCTCTGTGACCCCCGACAACCTCAAGATCGCCAACCATGCCGTGCTGATCCTGCCGCTGCACCGAGACCTCGACGGCTGGCGCGAGGACGCGCCGGGCACCATCAAGATCGGCACGACCCGGCGCGGCATTGGCCCGGCCTACGAGGACAAAGTCGGCCGCCGCGCCATCCGGGTCGGTGACCTCGGGGAACCCGACTACCTCGCCAAGAAGGTGAACACGCTACTGGCGCACCACAATCCGCTGCGCACCGGCCTCGGCAAGCCCCTGATCGATGCGGCCAAGCTCACGGCCGATCTGCTCGAGCTCGCGCCCAAGATCCTGCCCTTCGCCGAGGATGTATGGGAGCGGCTTGACGCGCTCCGCGCCTCGGGCAAGCGCATCCTGTTCGAAGGCGCGCAGGCCACCATGCTCGACATCGATCACGGGACCTATCCGTTCGTCACCTCGTCCAACACGGTGGCGGCACAGGCCATGATCGGCAGCGGCATGGGCAACGGCTCGGTGGGCTACGTGCTGGGCATCGCCAAGGCCTACACCACGCGCGTGGGCGACGGTCCTTTCCCGACCGAGCTGACCGACGCGATCGGCCAGGGCCTGGGCGATCGCGGCAAGGAATTCGGCACCAATACCGGCAGGCGCCGGCGCTGCGGCTGGTTCGACGCCGTCATGGTGCGCCAGGCCGTGAAGCTGAACGGCATCGACGGCATCGCCCTCACCAAGCTCGACGTGCTGGATGGCGAGAAGATCATCAAGGTCTGCGTCGCCTACGAGCTCGACGGCAAGCGCATCGAGCGCTTTCCCTTCACCATGGGGGCGCAGGCCAAGCTCAGGCCCATATGGGAAGAGTTCGAGGGCTGGAGCGAAAGCACGCAAGGCGCCCGCTCCTTCGCCGAGCTGCCGGCGACCTGCATCAAGTACGTGCGACGGGTCGAGGAGCTGGTGGGCTGTCCGGTGGCGCTTCTCAGCACCAGCCCGCAACGCGAAGACACCATCCTGATGACGGATCCTTTCCGCGACTGACCGTGGAGTATGTGAAGGAACTGGCCGCCCGGGCCAATCTCGGGAGCTGGGACTCGTGGAGCACGCAGTATCGCGTGCTTGCCGTGGTCGTGGGCCTGGTGGTCGCCTACTGGGCGCTCCGGGTGATGGTGCCGGCGGTCCTCCGCATGCTGCGTCCTGTTCTCTTCCTTGCCATCGTGCTGGCCGCGGTCTGGGCGCTCTTCCCGGCCGAGACCTGCTCGATCGAGTTCCTGTCGAAGCTGCCGGTCCTCTGCACACACTGACGCTTCAGGCCGGCAGCATGCGCCCCTGCGCCGTCATGGGCCGCTTCTCCGCGTCTTCAACACCTCGGCAATGACGGACGCGTCCATCACATCGTTCACGTCCACCGGCTGCGAAATCAGCTTCTCATCGAACAGGAACGTCGCGAGGAAGCCAAGCCTGCGATGCAACGGCGAGCCCTTGACCAGAGAATAATTGTACCGTGGATTCGTCCACTCATGGATCAAGGGTGGCGGAACATCTTCGTAGATCGCCTCCGCCCACGCCTCTTTGATCCCGAGCTCCCGTGCCCACACGCGAACTGCAATGCCCGGGTCCTTTTGCACGACGTCGTTTGCCAGCAGCAGTGCCCGCAGGAAGCGCAGCGCCGCTTCCCTGTTCTGCCGCAGCCACGGACGTTGGACGCTGTAACCGTCCACGTTCGTGTAGATGCCGACATTTCCCTCGGTCGTGATGATTCTGGCGTTCGCTTCATGAATCATCCGCTGTATCCAAGGCTCCCACGTCATCGCGGCGTCGATCTTCCTGTTCGCCAGCGCGATCAACTGCTCCTCGGGCGACAACTCGACCAGCGTCACCTGATTGGGATGGATGCCGTGCTGTCGCAGCATCATCATCAGACCGAATTGAGCCGTTGTCTCCTTGAACAGACCGATACGCTTCCCCGGCAAGTCCGCGGGGGTCTTGATGCCGCTGTCCTTGCGCGCAACGAGGCCCTGGCTGTAGGCGCCCTCGGGGTTTATCCCGATCATCACCCAGTCCACGCCCTGCGACAGCCCAATCAGGAATGCCTCGGAGCCGACACTGGCAAGGTCGATGCTGCCGTTCTGCATGGCCGCAATCATTGGCGGCCCAGCGACAAACTTCACAAATGTCGGCGCCAGGCCTGCCTTCTCGAAGAGCTTCAGGTCGCGCGCGACGAACAGCAGCCAGTCGGGCTTTTCCTGATAGCCGATGGTGATCGGCAGGCGGCCCTGCGCGGACGAAGGGGCAATGGTCATGGCGCCGCCCGCGCACAATAAGCTGGTCGCTCCGATGGCCATCAGCACCGTTGTTCTGCGCATCAGGTGACACGTTCCGACTGGACGCTTCATCTCGTTGTGGGAATCGTCAGGATGGGAGCAGCGGTTGTGCTTCCCGTTTCCACGAAGGTGAAGAGAAGCAGGATGAACGAGAACAGGTTCTTCGAGGCAGGATCGCGGTCGTCGATCGAGAACCAGTAACCGTGATAGGGAATGGCCACGAAGGCGTCATCCGGACGACCCGACGAACTCGAGATCCGGATCAGGGGCGCGATCGTTCCCTCGGGGCCGAGATCGCCCTCCGGAGTCGCCGCCACCCGGTGCTCCGCCACGTGCTCTCCGGGGACGAGGATGCTGGACGAGATGTCGAGGAGGACCTCGAAGATGGATCGCGTGACGATCGCAATCTCCTTGTTGTCGCGCGGCACGGCCCCATAGACGATGCGAAACTCTGAAGTGTTGGGGTCGAGGCCAAGAAGGTTCGTGACGTTGCGGACGGCTTGCTTGACGGCCGCAGACTGGTTGCGACGGAATATCAGCGTCAGCTCATCTCCCTTGCCGGCTCGTACACCCAGGTCGCCGGAATTCTGGATCCGGCCGAGCTGCTCCAGGAGCGAGTAGAACTCCGGGTTTGCCGGCCGGACATGTTCTCTCGAAATTCCGCCCGCCACGCGGCGGTTGTCGATGCCGTTGACCGATTGCACGGCGAGCCGCAACACCACGTCGACCGGGAAGCCGGCCTGCAGCACGTTCAGGATGGACGCCGGAGGAATGCTCGACATCAACGAGCGCGCAAAGCGCTCGCCCGCCATCGGCGTGTAAGTGATGGTAGGGCTGTCGTTGTAGGTAATCCCTGCGGTCGCTCCCAGGGTGCTGGTGATGGCATTGAGCGGTGGCCCCTGGTTGAATGTATTGGCGCTGCCGGTGGCAGAGAGGGTGCGTTGGAGCGAGTAGCCGGCGACGACCGTCCCGACATCCATGAAGACGGGGATGTCGCCGTAGCGCATCTTCACGAGATTGAGCAGCATCTGGGTCTTCCACGACTCGCCCACTGCTCCGCTGTAGTCGAATCGATCCCGGATCACCGAACCCGGCCCCATGCTCTCGCATCCCGCCACCGCGAGGAGAGACAGGAGCAGAAGGACCCAGATGGCACGCGAAGGCCCCTGCCGGTCGCAGCAGCGCCGAACTCGCCTGCTTGCTGGGCTATCGTGACCGGCCGGACCCGGGAGCAGGTAGCGAGGTCGACGAGTGAAACGCACCTAAAAACACATCCTATGCAGGAGCGCGTGATGCTCGTTACTCCTGTACATTTTGCACTATAGTTTGCCTCCTGTCATTGAAAGCCACCTCGCGCGTGACGTTGCCGCTTCAAGTGCGAGTGATACATCGAATACAATCGTGCTTTGCGGAAGAAGGACATCAGCCTTTACGCCGCACTCAACTCCTTCCTGGAGCAGGAGGCAGTGAGGGCGAAGGCCTACAACGTATTGGAGGTAGCCATGTCCCAGCCTGAACGGCTCGATATTCACGTCCCCTGCAGCGGCTCGGCTGGCAGAGGCGCACGGTCGTGATTTCGCGGCGCTTGGCAATTATCGCCCTGTCGTCCATCGCGGTGCCAGGCGTGCCGGCGCCAGGTTGGGCCGCGGAGGATTGCGTCATGATGGATTCCTCGCCCGCGGCAAACGCGGTGATCGCCGGGCACAGCAGCGAGTTCTTCGTGCGATTCGACCGGCCGATCGACCATGTCCATTCAACGCTCGACATCATGCGCGACGGCAAGTCAGTCGAACGGCTTCATCCGCGGCTGGAATCGGCACCCGAGGTCCTGTTCGCGCGGGCGCCTACCCTGCCTGCCGGGGACTACAAGCTGCACTGGTCCGTGCGCGCCATGACGGGCGCCGATGCCACCCAAGGCGATATTCCCTTCACGGTGAAGGATCAGCCGTAAGGTGACGGCACCCAGGATACTCGGTTGCGGACTGGAATGATCAAATGCTGAGATCGAGAAGGTTGTAGTCCTTGATCTCGGACTTGGCCTTGTCGTCCCAGCGGTAGCTCAGTCCCGCTTCGGCATGCGGCCTGTAGATGTAGGATTTCTCGTCGGGAAAACGTTGCCGGCGGGCGTCGATACCGTAGCCGATCAGCCGTGCCCGTTCTCGAATGCGTTCGGCGTCGTACACCGCGGCCGCGTTGTGCACACCGCCGCCCTGCACGCCCAGCACGGACTTGCGGCGATGGAAGCCAAAATTCACCGTGACCCGCCAGTCGCGGCTGGTGTTGGCGAACGAGCCGTGCAGCGCCTGACGGTTGGTGATGGCGACGTCGCCCGGCTGGGCGATCATCGGCACGGCGTCGGGCAGCCGCTCGCTGCCGGCTTCGGCCACCAGCGAAGCGATGTCGATCTTGCCGAGCTTGTGCGAGCCCGGCACGACCCAGACGCCGTTGGCGGCCGTGCAGCCATAGAGCTGGGCCATGAAGTTGAAGCCGTGCACGCCCTGGTCCCATTCCGGGCTGTCCCAGTGGGTCGTGCCATCCTGGTGCCAGGCCACCGAGGCGCCGCGGCCCGGCTCCTTGATGAACAGCGCCTCGTTGAACGGCGTGAAGTCCGGACCGTTGATCGCCGCGGCGACGGCCAGAAGCTCGGGATGGCCGTAGACCCGCAAGGCAGCCTCGGAGAACTGCAGCGAGCCCAGGATGAGATAGACGACTTCCTTCGGTGCATCGGCCGCCGCCGTGGGCTCGAACATCTTCACCGGATGGCGGCCGTTGGCGAGCTGGGTGCCGCCGAACGGGTCACCCAGCGGCTTCGACCACAGGAGGTTCGGCGCCGTGCTGTCGGCGCCCAAGGCCGGACGACCCTTGGCGTCGAGCGGCGCGCCGCGCTCGGCCGGCAGGCGGCCCAGAATCTCCAAAAGGTCGCGCTCGATATCGGCCAGCTCATCGGCCTTGAGAACGCCCTCGAATATGTAAAAGCCGCAGCGCCAATAGGCCTCGACGATGTCGGGATGGAGCTCGCCCGAGCGCGTGAAGCGAATCGGTCCGCGATTGCCGAGCCCGGCCGCGCGTCGCTCACCGTCGCGCAGATAGGCCTGCATCGCTGCTTCTTCGGGGCCGTAATCGACGCCGCCCGTTCCTCTCGATCCATCCATGGCGCATCCTCCCGGGAATGCCTTTCCCGGCAGGATAGCGCCGCTTACTGGAGGCTGACCAGCGTCAGGTCGACGAACCAGGACTGCGGCGACACGAAGCCCTTCACATTCTTGCTGAAGGCGCGCGGGTTGAGGTCGTGCACGATGTAGAGCCACGGCGGATTGTCGACCAGCCGCTCGTGCGCCTCGCGGAAGTATTTCTGGATGGTGGCCGGGTCTGTCGATTCCGAAAGCGTCTTCAACGCCGCTTCGAACTTGTCGTCCTTCCATTGTTCGAAATTGGAGCCGGTGGGCGAAAAGTTCGCCGCCGCGAAGTAGCGGAACATCATGCCGACGTCGCTCGACGGCGAGCTGACATTGATCGCCAGCGCGCCGTTCAAGGTCGGACTGTCGGGCACGGCGCGGCTGGCATTCAACAGCACCTGCCATTCGACGGCATCGACCTGCACATCGACATTGCAGGCCTGCTTGAGATTCTCCTGCAGCGCCTCGTTCATCGGCAGCGGCAGCATCTGGCCCGAGCCCGACGTCGAGATCATCACCTTGAAGGCGAGCGGCTTCTTGTCGGTGAAACCTGCCTCGGCGAGCAGCTTCTTGCCCTTGGCTGGATCGAATGTGTAGTGGTTCTCGGGATTGCCGAAGGCGGGATCGCTGGCCTTCAGCCAGCCGACCGAAGGCTCGGCCGTGCCGTTCAGCATCGTCACGATGGCATTGCGGTCGATACAGTAGTTCAGCGCCTGGCGGACGCGAACGTCGGCGAGCGGGCTGTTCTTGGCGGCCATGTTGTAGAACCACGGCCAGACGTGCGGATAGGACCCGGTCGAGATGACGAAGCCGGCCTGCTTCAGCGACGGGATGCCGTCGGGCGGCGGCACCTCGATCCAGTCGACCCGACCCGAGCGCAATGCCGCCAGGCGGGTATTGGCTTCCGGGATGGGCAGCAGCAGGACCTGGTCGACCTTGGCCTTGTGGCCGGCATCCCAATAGGCGTCGTTGCGGGCCAAGGTCACCGATTGGCGCGCCACGACCTTGGTGATCTTGAATGGGCCCGTGCCGGCGGCCGGCAGCTCCGCCACCTTGGCCCAATCGTGCCCGGCCTTCTCGAACGAGGCCGGCGAGGTGTTCAGCATGTAGGGGACCATCCACGGGAAGTACGAGGCCACCGTGGTCGTGGTCAGCGCCACGGTGTAGTCGTCGATCTTCTTGTAGGAAGCGAGGATCGGCACGCGCGAGCGCATGATGCCGGTGGCGTTGGGCTCGAACTGCGGACTGTCCTTGTTGAAGATGCGCTCGAGGTTCCAGATCACGGCATCGGCATTGAAATCCGTGCCGTCATGAAACTTCACGCCCTTCCGGAGATGGAAGATCCAGGTCTTCTTGTCGTCGGCCGACTGTTCCCAGCTCTCGGCCAAGCCCGGCCGCAGGGTGGCAAGCTGATCGGTCTTCGTCAGGTCGAACAGGATCATGCCTTCGAAAATGGGAAAGCCCAGGAAGCGCATGCCCTCGAAGCCGTTGTTCGGCATGCCGGTCGTGGTCGGGATGTCGGATGCCGTCATGGCGATGCGCAACACCTTCTCCTGCGCCGAGGCCGGCGAGAGCGACAGCAGCGCGGCGGTCAGCAGGGAGGCCAGGGCCAGACGGTTGTTTTTCATGCATGAACTCCGATCTGTCGGACCTCATGCAAGGAGCGGGCCGGCCTTCTACGGTCAGGCGATCAACCGCTCAAACCGCGCCAGATAGTTCCGCGCATGCGCCTTGTAGTCGACGCCAGGTGTCCGCAGGTGGACGTCCGAGACCATCGCCCACAGCGCCTCGCGCAAGGCGCTGGCGGCTTTCATGGCGTGGAAGGCTTGGCGTAGATCGTCATCCACCTTGCCCTCAAAATAGGCATCGAGCAGGGCCCCGTCCTCGGACTCGCCAAACCCGCCATTGGACGACAGGTTGGCGAGATCGAACATCGCCGTGCCGAAGGCACCGTACTCCCAGTCGATCAACCAGATCTTGCGGCCGTCGTCGATGAAGTTTCCCGCCAGGAGATCGTGATGGCCGAACACGATGGGCAGCGGCACCTGGACCTGCTCCAGCCGGTCGGCCGCATTCCGGTAGCGCGGGTCGCCGTCGATCAAGGCGATATAGTCGCGAATCACGTGGAAGACCCAGAAGGCATTGGCCGGTCCGCGCAGGTGACGACCGACCGTGGCATGGCATTTCTTCAATAGCGGCACGATGCGGCCGACCTTGGCGGCAAGGTCGGCCTCGCTCAAGGTGTGGCCGTCGATGAAGCGCAGCACGGTGATGCCTGGTTCGACATGGATGATTTCGGGAGAGAGACCCGCCTCGAAGGCCGCCCTGGAAGCCGCGCGCTCGCGGTCGCGGTAGACATGATGGACTGGAATGTCGACACCGCAGCGCACGACGAACTTCTCGCCGAGACACGTCGCCACGTAGGAAATGTTGGTGAGGCCGCCTTTCAGCGGCTGCAACTCGACAGGGCCACGCCAGCAGGCGAGGTGCGCGGCCTTGTCCAAAAGGTCGGTCATTCTTCCTTCCGCATCGCGACGTACGCTTTCAAAGCCGCCGAATCGGATCATTTCATGCGGCGGCCGGGCAGGTTACCCTGCCCGTTCCAGGGAGGAAAGAAATGCCCGACGCTCGCGTCAGCAATACCATCACCGGCCGCGACGCCTTTCTTCGCGTGCTGAGCGACGAAGGCGTCGTAAAGATGTTCGGCAATCCCGGCACGACCGAGCTACCGATCATGCACGCGCTCTCCTCCGCGCCGGAGATGGGTTACGTGCTGGCGCTGCAGGAGGCGATCGTGATCGCCATGGCCGACGGCTATGCCCGCGCCTCCGGCAAGCTGGTCTCGTGCAACGTCCACGTGGCGCCGGGCCTCGGCAATGCCATCGGCTCGATCTACACCTCCTTCATGTCGGGCACGCCGATGATCGTGACGGCCGGCCAGCAGGAACAGGGGCACGGCCTCACCGAGCCACTGCTCTACGCACCACTGATCCCGATCGCCACGCCGGTGGTGAAATGGGCGACGGAAGTGAACCGCATCGAGGACCTGCCGCGCATCCTGCGCCGTGCCGCCAAGGTGGCGACCACGGCGCCGACCGGACCGGTGTTCATCTCGCTGCCCGGTGACATCCTGAACAACGCGGCGGCGCTCGATCTCGGCCATGCCACCCGTGTCGACACGGCGGTGCGTCCGTCCGACGCCGCCCTGGAGCAGCTCGCGCGCCGCCTGCTCGCCGCCCAAAAGCCGGTCATCCTGGCCGGCCACGAGATCGCCACGTCGGACGCCTTCGCCGAAGCAGCCGCGCTGGCCGAGACGTTGGGGGCGCCCGTGCTGCAGCAGACGGTGGTGCACGGCGCGCACTTCCCGTCGGAGCATCCCGCCTTCATCGGCTCGCTCAATCGCGACCAGAAATACGTGCGCCGCGTGCTCTCCGACTACGACCTGATGTTCTGCGTCGGCTCCGATGTGCTCAAGATGTCGGTGTTGAGCGAGGTCGAGCCGCTGCCAGAGACGACGAAAGTCGTGATGGTGGGCTTGCGCGACTGGGAAATGGGCAAGAACTTCCCGGCCGAGATTGCGCTTCGCGCCGACGTGAAGGAGACCCTGAAGGCGCTGGTGCCTATCCTGAAGAAGCTGGGCGGCACGGCGCTCGCCGAACGCGCCAGGGCCTCGCTTGCCGAGATCGCGCCACGCAACTGGACAGCCCAGCGTGCCGACCGCAAGGCCAAGCTCGCCACCCCGCCGGCGGAAAAGCCTTTGCCCGCCGAGTGGCTGATGATGCAGCTGTCCGAAAGCCTGCCCAGGGATGCCATCATCGTCGATGAGGGCCTGACCAGCGCGGGTAGCCTTCTGAGCTACTTCCCGTTCCGCGACCGCAACAGCTTCTTCGGCAATGTCAGCGGCGGCATCGGCTGGGGCATCGCCGCCGCGGTCGGCGTGCAGATCGCCGAGCCTCAGCGCCGCGTCGTGGCGCTGATCGGCGACGGCAGCGCCATGTACTCGATCCAGGCGTTGTGGACGGCGGCCAACCAGAAGCTGCCGATGACGTTCCTGATCTGCAACAACGGCGGCTACCAGATCCTCAAGAACCGCCTGAAACTCTTCCACGGCAACGATCAGCCGATCGGCATGGATTTCAAGGACCCGCCGATCGACGCCACGGCGCTCGCGAAGGGCTTCGGCGTGGCGGCCGAACGGGTAGACACAGTCGCGGGCTTCGACGGGGCTTTGGCAAAATCACTGGCGAAGAAAGACGGACCGACGCTGATCGAGGTGATGGTGAAGAGCTGAGCGCAGACGGACGGGGGCGGCTGCAATCCCAGGCGCGATGCCGAGCTCGGATCAGGTCGCAAGTTCGAGCACTGTTTCCATGATCATGCGCATGCCTTGCTTGAACGCGTCGACCGGAATCGACTCGTTCGGCCCATGCATGTTTTCCGGCTTGGCATCGACCAACGGGTGGATGCCGTAGGCCTGAACACCTTTCTGGCGCAGATAAAAATTGTCGTCGGTGCCGACGCCCTGGGTCAGCAATACCGGAACGTCGCCGAAATTGCGTCGCACGACGTTGGCATAGGCCGTAACAAGGGCGGTATTCGGGGCGGCGGGCGGCGCTGCAGCATCGGGCACGATGGGGAATTCGACGGAAATACCAGGTCCCGCCACCACGGTTTCCAGCCATTGCTGGAATTCGCCGGTATCCGTCGTCGGCAGCAGGCGGCAGATCAGCGTGGCGCAGGCCTTTTCCGGCAACACGATGGCGTCGCTCCCGCCCTGCAACAGCGTCGGCACCACGGCATCGTGGAACATCGCGCGGATATAGGGCGACGGATCGTTCAGCAGGTCCTGGCCGAAATATGTCTTGATCGCCTTGGCGAAGGCGGAAGAGACCGGGTTCAGCACAAGCGGCCGCGGATGCGCCTGCAGTTTGGAGAGCGCACCTGAAAGTCGATAGATCGAATTGTCCGGCTGCTCGCTGGAGGCGTGGCCGGCGTGGCCGGTGGCGCTGATCACCGCCTCCATGATTCGCTTCTCGGTGGCTTCGAGCCCCACCCAGATCACTGTCTTCTTGTCCCGGCCCAGGTGCGGACCGCCGGTGAAGCCTTCGTTCAGCGCGAACTCGGCATCGATCTTCTCCCAGTGATCGGAAATCAGCCAGCGCACGCCGAAGTGGCTGCCCTGCTCCTCGCCCGCCACGCCGGCCAGGATCACATCACGTTTCAGCTTGATATCGAAACGCTTTATCGCCAGCAGCGTCATGACATGGATAGCCACGATGTTCTTCATGTCAGCCGTGCCGCGACCGTACATGCGTCCGCCGATGATTTGCGCCCCGAACGGTTCGACGCCCACCTGCCAATCCTTCGCGACCTCCGCGGTGTCGAGATGGCCAAGAAGCAACACCGGCCTGGCGCCGCCGTCGCCGGCCAAGCGGGCGATGATGTTGCCGCGGCCCTTCTCCTTGGCGAGGATTTCCGATGCGATGCCGTCCTGTGCCAGTTTCTTCTGGATCAGCTGGTCCACCACAGTCTCGCCGGTCGAGGGACCAGCGGGCGCGCCGTTTACGGGATCGACTGAAGGGGTACGCACGAGCTCCTGCAGAAGCGCTACAGCCTCCGCTTCCAGCGTCGGCCAGGCATCTTCCGGGATCAGTGTGGCGGCCATGGCATTTTTCCTCTGTGGACGAACGGCCCTACCGTAGCATACTGCTACCTTGGGGGGAGCGGGCGACACATGACCACGCCGACGGTGCTGACCGGATCGGACGCGATTTTCGCAAGTGACGCGCGCCGCGTCGGCGACTTGCCTGAGAATGCCCAAATCGAGGTAACAGTCAGGCTGCGAGCGCGCCGGCCGCCGCACGCTGCGGCAGCTGAAGGTGGTCCGCCACTGCTCGATGCAAACCAATACGCCATGCTGAGCGGTGCGTCCGAGGCAGATATAGCAACGGTTGCGGGGTTCGCCGAAGCAGCGGGCCTCGCGGTCACCCGGGCCGAGCCGATGCGCCGCGCAATGGTGCTGCGCGCCAGCCCGACTGCGTTCGCCCGAGCCTTCGGCGTACAGCTTGGCGTCTTCCAGCGCGCCGGCGAAAGCTATCGCAGCTACGCTGAACCGATCATGTTGGCGCCCGCACTCGCCCCGGTTGTACAAGCCGTTATCGGCTTTGAGGACGCACGGACGGCACGCACCGGCTTCCTGTGGGCGCGTACGGCTCCCCAGGCCTTGGCGCTGACGCCCGCAATGCTCGCGACCGTCTACAATTTCCCGCCGGAACGCGACGGCAGCGGGCAGTCGATTGCGGTGATAGGCTTTGCGGACAGGGTGGCGGAAGACGACCTGAGAGCATATGCCGACGCCATGGGCTGCCGGCCCCCGAGGGTCGAGGTGGTCCACGTCTGCGAGCCAGGGGCGCGCGACGCGGCGACGGACGCCGACCACGCCGGGCTCACCGCGATGCTGCAGGTGCTGGGCGCACTGGCGCCCGGGGCGCCGCTCGCCGTCTACTTGACCGCGCCTTCCGAACGGGGCTGCATCGAGGCGCTGCTCGCCGCGGTGCATGCGGAGAAGGCGCCGGCCATAATTTGCCTGGGCTGGGGTGCGGCCGAGGAGTGCTGGAGCGAGCCGGCGGCCCGCGAGATTGAGGCCATCCTGCAGGAGGCGGCGACGCTCGGCATCACGGTCTGCGCCGCCGCGGGGGACAGCGGCGCGGCGCTTGAGCGGGGCAGCGACCTCGCCGCGGTGCACTTGCCGGCGGCAAGCCCTTACGCGCTTGCCTGTGGCGGAACCGCGCTCGTTCCGGGTTTGAACGGTTGGTACGAGCGGGTCTGGAACGAGGGACCTGAGGGCGCGGCGGGCGGCGGCGGGATAAGCGCGCGCGCGGAGGTTCCGCCGTGGCAGATCGGCAGCCGACCGCCCTTGTCGGTGCGAACCGGGCGGTCGGGACGCGGCGTGCCGGACGTCGCCGCGCATGCGGCGCGCGAGCCCGGTCTGTTGTGCCGAATCGACGGCGATTGGTTGGCATGCGGCGGCACGGCCCTCGCGACAGCCGTGTGGGCCGCGCTGCTCTCGCGCATCCGCCAGGCAATGGCCGAAATCGGCAACCCGCCACTTGGGCTCGTGGCGCCGACGCTTTACCGGCTGGATCAGCCAGGACTGTTCAATGATCCGGCCATCGGCGGCAATGAGACGACGGGCCATGTCGGAGGTTACTTCTCGCGCTATGGTTGGGACGCCTGCACCGGCCTTGGAACACCGAATGGCACGGCGCTGCTCTCCGCCATCTTGCGCGACGCCGATCGGGGTCCCGGCCCCCTCGCCTCGGCTGAAGTCGAACTCGACTGGGCCTGGCTGCCAGGTCTGGCACGAGACGTGGTCGAGGGGCTTGACGGCTCGCTCTGGGCGCTCGGGATCGTCGAGGCAGTCGGCCAGCGACAGCTGTTTCGCGCGACACCCTTCGGCTGGGCGGCAATACCGGGCGCGTTCGGTTGCACCTTGGCGGTGGGCCGCGACGGCAAGCCATGGCTGGCCAGCGCCGACGGCGCCATCCGGTTCTTCGACGGATACGGCTGGCGTGCGCATCCCGGCCGCGCCGCGGCCATCGCCGTGACACCTGACGGCATGCTCTGGATCGTGGCGCACACCGGGGCGCACGGCAACGGCGCGGTGCAGTACTGGACTGGCAGCGCGTTCGCCGACAGCGGCATCGTCGCCCATCGGATCAAGACCGATGCGACCGGCGTTTTGTTGGCGGTGACGGCAGAGGGTGTCGGGCTGCGTCTGACGGGAACGGCGTGGCGACGAATCGCCGACAACATCGCCGACTTGGCTATGGACGAGGGTGGCGCCGTCTGGGCGGCGAGCCGCGGCAGCGGGCGCATCTGGCGCCTCGATGCGCCCCACGCAACCTGGCAAGCCGCGCCGGCGAGCGTTGCGGTTCGGCTGCGCGGCCTCAGGGACGGCGGCCTCCTCGCGGTGCAGGCAGACGGCACGATGTTCACCGGATACGTGAGCCAGCCTGGCGCCACGAGAGCAGCGAGGCGCGCATGATATTTGCCCGCACCGAGGCGTTCGCTCCGTTGCATCGTCCGCAGTTGCTGCTGCTGAGTGCCGGCGAGGGTCTCGACGCCAGCGCCGAGAAAGCCTGCCTGGATGCCGCCAAGGACGGCTTCGATGTTCTCGCCATTCCCTGGCGCTCACTCCGCTGGCAGCTCGACGGCGCGACGGCGATGGCTGGGCTGGCCTTCACGGCCGGCGCGGCTCCGCAGCCGCTGACGCGACCGACACGGTTGCAGCCCGAGCTCATCGCGGCACTCGACTGGCTGGAGCCGCAGGGATTGCATACCGCTACTCGGCTTGCGCGTCTTTATCCCGACGCGGTGCTCGGCTGCAGCGAGGATGCCTCGGCGATCGAAAAGAAGGCGCCACCGCTTGACGGCCTGGTGACGCTTGCGCCGCTTGGAGTGCGCGCGATTGACAACAATGACGGCGACACCGCGCGCCTGCGGTCGATCGGAGAGGCCCTTTGCCGCGTGCTGCCGGGCGGCGATCGCTCGGCCGTCGATGATCCGTCGCGGCTGGTGCTGGCGGTGAAGGGCGGCGCGTTCGGCTTCCGTGCCGGCCCCGGAGCACCGGTTGACGCCGCGTTGTTCGAAGTCTGGCGGACCGTCTCACGCGAGCGCACAGCGCCGCCTCCGCCGATCCTGTTGCCGATGCCGGGTTTGTTGCCGCCCGGCGTCCTGCGCAGCGAGCTCAAAAAGGCCAAGGCGCCGACTGGCCCGCTCCCGCTGCATCCACTGGCCGCACTTCTTCCCTGCCCGGCGGAGGGACCGGTGCAAGTCGCGACGAAGGCGCGTGCAGATGGATATTTCGCGCATCTCGCTCCGGAGCTGGAAGGGCCGGAAATAGCCGGGCATCCGACGGGCAAGCAGGGGCTGATGCGCTGGCTTGGTCGGACCATCGATCAAGAGGCCAACGTGGCCGAGCGTGACCCACTTGGCATGCGCCTCGTCGAGCCGGGGGTCGGCCGGAGCGTGCTGGTCGATCGCCTGACGGTGCGTGGCCGACCGGAACTGGTGGATTTTTCTGCACTTGGCGCTGGCGTCACGCCGTACGCTTCAGGCGGGTACGCAAATGTCGGGCGCCTGATCGACGGCATGGCAGGGCGGGATCGCGGGCTGCATCGGCGCGACTGCGCCGCCCGCCTGGAGGAAGTGGGCTGTCGGGCAGGCCAGGTCGTCGCCGTGATCGGCCTGCGCGACAGCGTGATCCGCGTGTCGCATGCCCCCGAGATCGAGGCTGCGGTCATAGTACGCGGATTCCGCTGCATGCTGCGGGTGAAGCAACTCGATCCGGTCGGGCATTTCCTGCACAGCCAACAGTACACGCCGGCGGCGCACGAGCTCATGCTGCATCCCTACTGGGACCCACCGGGCGCAGGGCCCGCGGCCAATCCGCTGGCAGCATGGCGGGAGCAGCAGACCCTGGCTGGTCTCGAGGCCTATGCGCAAGCCGCCGCGCTCGGGCAGCTGGCATTGCACACGCTGATGCCGCCGCCCGATGCAGGACTTCGGCGAGGCGCGCGCGCGCCGGCTGGCGCTCGTGCGGCTCTACGCGCCGTTGCTGCTCGGCCTGGCGCGCGCCCGCTTGGCAGTGGAGCTGGGGCGCGACCCGGAAACCGAGCGACCCGACAATCGCTTCTACACGACGTGGTTTGCCGGCTGCCTCGGCAAGCAGCTCGCGACCTTCCGCCGGCTGCGCTTCCTGCACGACTATCACCATCCCGGAGTCGCGCGTACGACCCCTCAAACGCTGCACTCGCTCTCCGAGAACAACGTCTCCTTGCTGGCTGAATTTCCCGATCTGGAGACCGCCATCTTCGTGGAACGTTTCGACCAGGCGCAGGCGGACACGCTGTTCCTGACACGCGCTGACTACGCAGTGCTGGAAGACAACTACGCTGCGTTCCATGCACTCGAGGTCGGACGCGCCCGCTCGGTCGTGCAGACGCTGGCTTTCGTGGCGTTGGATGGCGATCCGGCCGGTATCGCCGCGGCGCTGCAGCAATTCGACACGGCCTATGCGCAGGCAGTGGAGGCCAAGACATGAGCCCGTTCGACGGTCTGCTGGCGCGACTCGAGCTGGTTGACCAGCCGCAGGCTCGCGCGGCGCTGCGGCGGCAGGTCGCGATCACCGGTGTTCCGGACCGCATCGTCGAGGCCATCGTCGCGGTGCCCCGTCATGCCTTCGTCCCCGCCGCTCTCAGCCGCACCGCTTATGTCGCGAGCGGCAACTGGCTGCCCAGCGGAGCGGTGCTGCCCGGTCCAGCGGTGACCGCGCGAATCCTGAGCGCCCTCGACCCACAGCCCGGCGAGCGCGTGCTGGAGATCGGCACGGGTTGCGGCTACCTCACCGTGCTGATCGCGCAGCTCGCCCGCGAAGCCGTCACGATCGACACGATCGACCGCACCGACGGCGTGCTTGAGGCGGCAGCGCTCGACAATATCAGGCGTGGAAAGATCGATGGCGAGTTCGATGCTGTGCTGATCGCTGCGCCGCAGCCGGCGTTCAGCCCTGCGCTGCTGACGGGCGCGCGGCGCGGCGTGATGGTGATCGGCCCGCCGCTTGGGACGCAGCGACTCATGCTCGCCCGCGCGGGCACGGCCGGTGCGCCGCCCGAGCTGTTCGATCTCGGGCCGGTACTGCTGCCCGCCTGGTCGTTCGGCAGCAGTCCAATTCCGATCCCGATGCCGCTCCCCTTTGAGCAGATCTCATTGGAGGGCGCATGAGCAAGATCGGGCCGGTCAGTGGGGACTATCTGTGGCGCGCCGCCGCGTCGCCCGCGGTCATGGCGGTGCGCGCGCGCGCCTGGCAGTTGCTCGGGTTATTGCCGGGGGCGCGCGTGCTCGACATCGGCTGCGGGCCCGGCACGGCGACGCTCGGTCTTGCGTCGCTGGTTGGAATGTTCGGCGCGGTGATCGGCGTCGATTCCGATCTGGAGATGGTGAAGACCGCCGAGGCCGCCGCGCGCGCCGCCGGCATCGCCGGCTGGGCGCGGCATCAGCAGGGCGACGCGACCGCGCTGCCGTTTCCGGCGGGCGCGTTCGACGCCTGTTATTGCGAGCGGGTGCTGCAGCACCTCGAACCGGAGCAAGCGGCTTCGGCGGTGGCCGAGGCGGCCCGGGTGACGCGCAGCGGCGGAGCGGTCTGCTTCGTGGACAGCGACTGGGCGAGCTTTTCGGTGGACACCGGCGAGCCCGAACTCGAGCGACGGCTCCAGGCTCTGCATCTGGCGCGGTTTCGCAATCCATATTCAGGGCGCACGCTCGGCCGGCTGTTGCGTGCGCAGGGCTTGGGCTTCGTCGTGACCGAGCCGGTCGCCGTGCCGCTCGCCCCTGCCGGAGCACTCGAACTGCTGGCGGGCACGGCCCAGCATGCGAACGATTCGAAGCTCCTGACCGATAGCGAGCTGGCGCGCTGGAACGCGGCAGCCGCGGTGCGCCTGGCCGAGCCGGGCTTCGCCGGACATCTGATAATGATGATCGCTGTCGGACGTCGACTGTGAGCGGAGGCGCAGGGATCAAGATGCCAGAGGCAGGATCGCCGAAAGGACACGAGGAAGCGGCCTTTCGCCATCATTACGCGGCGCTCCTCAATCGGCCGGATGTCACCGGCGTCGGGATCGGCCTGCGCAAGCGCAATGGCCGCCTGACCGACGAAAAAGTGTTGAAGGTATTCGTCGCCCACAAGCGCAAGGGGTCCGACCTGCCGTCCGGCGCTGTGCTGCCTCCCACGCTCGCAGCGCCGTCCGGCACCGTCGCGCTCGACGTTGAGGAGATGCTGCCGCCGGACATCCCGCCGCTGCACGCGCCACGCGTGGATACGACGATGGCGGAGGCGAGGCTGCGCGTGCCGCGACGCCCGGCCGTGGGCGGAGCGAGTGTTGCGCATCATGCGTTCCCCGTCGGCACCGTCGCGCTCGGCGTTCGTCACCGGCAAAGCGGTGCACACTGCATCCTGAGCTGCAACCACGTGCTGTCGCAGCTCGGCGCCGCGCAACTCGGCGACGAGGTATTGCAGCCGGCGCCCCTTGATGGCGGCGCATGGCCGTCGTCGATCATCGGCTGGGTGTTGCGCTGGACGCCAGTGGTATTCGGCGGCGTGGCGCGCAACATGACCGACGCGGCGATTGCGAACTGTGGGCCGGGCGAGGTGCGGTCCTGGGTGGACGGAATCGGCGCGATTGCCGGCCTCGCGCCATCGATCGCGGCCGGTGCACGGGTACGCAAGGTGGGACGGGCGACGGGGCTTACCAGCGGCATCGTGACCGCGGTGGGCGCGGCGGTCCGGCCGAACTACGCGCCGCTCGGCTTCGGCGAAACGCCGGCTCTGTTCGTCAACCAGATCGTGGCGGACATAGAGTGCGCCTACGGCGATTCCGGCTCGCTGCTGGTGGACGAGGAGAACCGCGCGGTGGGGCTGCTGTTCGGGGGGACAAGGAGCGGCCATACATGGTTCAACCCGTTCAACGCCGTATGCGGGGCGCTCGATATCGAGCTGCTGGACGACAATGCACCGCCCGAGCCCGGGGAGCGGTGAGCTGATGCGGCGAAACTGCGTCGGTTTGGCGGGCCGGGAAGACTTGCAGGCGGTCAACGCCCTGCGACTCGAGACCTACAACGCCACGCCCGAGTTCCGCCTGCTGCGTCCCGATCTGCTCGCCTGGCACGCGGCGGATTCATCCTGCATCGTGCTTGGTGGCTGGGACGACACGGGCCGGCTGGTAGCGACCATCCAGTGCAGGGTGGCTGGCTCCGCCGCCCACGCTGAGGCCATGATCGGTGCTTCCGTGGATGCAGCGCCCACCTGCTTCCCGGCCGTGGTGATGGGGCGCGCGGCGACGGCGCCGGGTCGCACCGGAAGGGGGCTCAACTCCGTCCTGCGTTGGCATTGCCTGACCGCAGCGCGCGACCTCGGGTTTCGCGCGGCCCTCGGGCTTGCCTACCAGGGCGCGCCGCGGATGCGGACGATGGAGGCGATGGGATATCACCTGTGGCGGCCGGCGCGCCTTTGGGATCCCGAGGTTGAACCGAAGGTGCCGCCGATCGTGGCGTTCCTGTACCAGGCCGATTTCGACGCGGCCCTCGACTATCTGTGGCCGCTTGCCGGTGAGCAGGTCGAGGCCTGTCCGTGGGACGGGCCAACTCTGTCGACCCGCCTGTCCACGAAGGTCAACGCACCCTGACCCGCGCTGATCAATCCGTCGCCAACGTTCCGCCCCTGCGGGCGGCCGATGCGCTGGCCGCCCTGGACGCCGCCGATACCGGGCCGCGCCGGGAAGTGCTGGTGCTCGGTGCCGGAATGGCCGGTCTTGCCGCAGCCTACGAGTTGCAGCGCCGCGGACACCGCGTCACGGTATTGGAAGGCAGTCATCGCGTTGGCGGACGCGTCCTCACGCACCGTTTCAGCGATGGCAGCCATGTCGAGCTGGGCGCGATGCGCGTGCCGGCTTCGCACGACTACACGCGTCACTACATCGAAGTTGTCGGACTGACCGGCACGCTGATCGACTTCATCAATATGGTGGACGAAAACTTCCTCGACATTCGCGGTGTCGTCTGCCGCCGCTCCGAGGGGGCGCAGCGCCTCTATCCACTGTACGGCATCGCCGGGGCAAACCCCGATCCGAAGCTGTATCCTCAATATCCCGGCGGCGCGATCCTGGGATGGCTGGTGACCAACCTGATCGAGACCATGACCGAGGCGGAAAAGCGGATCGTGATTCAGGGCGGATTGGGCAGCCCACGCCTACGCTATCTTGACGACCTGTCGATCGGCGATTTCATGGCACGCGCCGCCTCGGCCGAGGTGTGCGACCTGATCGGCGCATTCACCTGCCTCGACGACCTGGCGGACAAGGCGTTGTCGATCTTCATCCGCGACAGCCTGATCGGCATCGGCGGCAAGCTGCACACGCTGCGCGGAGGCATGAGCGGCCTGCCGGAGGGACTGGCCGCGAAGCTCGCGCCCGGCACGATCCGCTTCGGCCACGAGGTCACAGGACTGCACATCGACACGCCCACGAACACCATTGTGCGCTGTCTTGCGCCCGACGGCCCGGCGGAGTTCGCCGCGCCGTTCGTGATCTGCACCATCCCCTATTCCGTGCTGCGTCTCGCCTCGCTCGAGAATTTTGGCCATGCCAAGCTGCGGGCGATTCGTGGGATGTCCTATGTCAATTCCACCAAGGTGGGCTTTGCATGCCGGCACCGGTTCTGGGAGACCGGCTACAACATCCATGCGGGATCGTCGGTCTCCGACGGTGTCCAGCGCCAGACCTATTATCCGATGGACCACGCAGCGCCCTCACTGCAAGGCGACCTGCCTCATACGCGTCGATACGCCAACATCCACGCCGCGCCGCTTGGCCAGATGCGCGTGGCGCCAAGCCCCGGCGCGGACCCGGACGAACCTGGCGCACTGCTGGGCGCGTATACCTGGGGGGCCGACGCGGACGCGCTGGGCGCCCTGCCGGCCGAGGCGCGGGCTGAGCGGGTGATGCGCGGCATAGCCCGCTTCCATCCCGAGATCGCGGCCTACGTGACAGACCACGCCTCGATGGTGTGGTGCCAGAACCGCTGGTCGGGCGGAGCCTTCGCCTATCTCCTGCCAGGCCAGCTCGAGACGATGTATGCCGACGCCAGACGTCCGGAAGCGCGGGTGTATTTCGCCGGCGAACACTGCTCGGCGGAACAGGCTTGGATCCAAGGTGCACTGACGTCAGCGCTGGAGGCAGTGCACGCCGTGCTGCGGGCGTAGGCAATCAGGCGGCGAATTTCGGTCCAAGAGAAACCAAGGCGCGGGCGGCCCTGAGATCCGGCGCCTCGAGGCGATCCGGGAAGTGGCCCAGCACTTGCCGGAGGACGGCAACGGCGGCGTCGCGTTCCACGGTGCCGTGTTCGGCGGCGATGTTGACGCCCGCCAGCGCAATGCGCAGTTCGCCGAACAGCGCACCCTGCTGGCGCGCCACGGCACAGCCTTGGGCGATGTGCGGCGCAATTGCCGCATGCTCCGCCCCGCTTCGGGCAAGCGCCAGCGCGCGCACCCGGTGCAGTTCGGCGCGCCAGATATGCTGCGCCTGCTCCTCCATCAGCGCCTCCGCCTCGTCGAGCTGGCTTAGCGCCGGCTCATGCATCCCGGCGCCTACTGCGAGCTCGGCATGCAACGTCAGCATCAGCGGCATCAGCAGGTAACTGCCGCGAACCATCTGGCCGCGGATCGCGGTCAGCATCTGATCGAGGCCCTGCTCCGTGTCGCCCTGCCGCGCCGTGTACCAGCCGTGCAGCATCTGCCCGAGGCGCAG
The DNA here is from genome assembly GCA_963765385.1 of uncultured Alphaproteobacteria bacterium. GTDB lineage: Bacteria > Pseudomonadota > Alphaproteobacteria > Reyranellales > Reyranellaceae > Reyranella. The sequence continues at coordinate 147,283 of CAVXWG010000010.1, forward strand.
CCACGCCGCGGCCTGGTGCTCGGAGGCACGCGTCAGCGCCTCCGCGCCGAGGCGGCCGACCTCCTCGTCGTCATGCGAGAGCATGGCGAAGATACCACCGCGGAGAAGACCGTAGGCGAGCGTACTGAAGTGCTGAGCCTCGCGCGCTTGCTGGACGCCGATGCGCATCTCCTCGGCCGCCTCGTCGAGCCGACCCAGTTGCTGGAGCGTGAGGGCGTAGTTGACCCGCGCCGTCACCAGGGGATCGAGGCCGTGCGAAAACGTCATGGTCTCGCGCGCCGGAATGGCCGAGAGCACACCGACCGCCTTCGCCAGCTCGGCCCGGCCTTCCTCCAGCGCTCCAGACATCGCGCAGAAGATGCCGAGGCTGCGTGCCGCGGAGGCAACCAGGCTGGGCTGGCCGGTAGCCTCCGCCAGCTCGACGAGTCGCCGTGCCTCGCCTACCGCGCGGCCCATCGCCCCGCGACTGGCGGTGGACTGGGCCTTGCCCCACAACACCAGGAACGAGAGGTGCGGATCGCCGATCCGCTCGCAAAGCGTCAGCGCCTGATTGATGTTCGCCTCGGCCTCCACGGCGGTGAAGCCGCCGACCGTGAAGGCGGGACCGGACAGGTCGAGCCGAAGCTCGGCTTCAAGCCGATCGCGCGCCGGACCGGGCGGCAAGGTGGCAAGCAAGTCCAGCGCGTTCTGCAAGTGGCTGATCGCCTCGCTGTTGGCAGAGCGCCGGGTCGCCCGCTTGCCGGCCTCTCGCCACCAACGAATTGCCTCGTTGGGCAAAGCTGCCTCGGTAAAGTGGTAGGCAAGGAGTTCCGGCAGGATCTCGCTGGTTTCCGATCGGGCGCCGAGCACACTTGCGATCCGGCCATGCAGTTCCTGCCGACGCACGCGCAATAGGCTGGCATAGGCGGCGTCGCGCAGGAGCGCATGCTTGAAGGTGTAGAGCGCCTGCGGAGGGTTGCCGCTCTCCACCAGGATCTCGGCTTCCACGAGCAGGCGAAGGCCGCGATCCAGCAGCGGCGCGTCGAGGCCGGTCACCGCCTCCAGCACGACGAATTCGAACTCCCGGCCAATCACGGCGCCGATCTGCGCCACCAATTTGGCGTCCGACAACCGGTCGAGGCGGGCCATCAACGAGTCGTGCAAAGTCGCCGGCACATCGATATTTCGCGGCTGGCCGGAAGCCGACATTGCCGGCAGGTCGAGCCCAGCGCTGGTCTCGAGCGTCGCCTTGGTCAATTCCTCGATAAACAGTGGCACGCCGTCGCACTTCTTCAGGATGCGTTCCATCAGCGCCAGCTTGATCGGTGCGCCGCAGGCGGTCATCTCGATCAGTTCGATGGCGGAGCGGCGGTCCATCGCGTTGAGCTGCAGGCGCGTGGCGTCGGGGTAGCCGCTCCAGGCGACGTCGCCCTCCTCCGAGCGGATGTTGACGAGCATCAAGAGGGCGTTTTCGTGCACCGTCGCGGCGATATGGCTGAACAGGTCGCGCGTCGTGGGATCGATCCAATGGGCGTCTTCGATCAGCAGGAGCACCGGTCGCCGCCGCGAGAGTTCGCTGAGCATTTCCGCCAGCATCCCCAGCATCCGCTGTTTGCGCATGACGGGATCGAGGTTGGCGAGCTCCGACGGCATGTCGGCCGTGATCGACAGGAGGCTGGCCAGCAGCGGCAGCATCCTGGCATGCCGCCAGCCGGCACGCAGCAGCACTCGCAGCTTGTGCAATTTTGTCGCCGCTTCGTCCGCCGGCAGAATTCGCGCCGCGCGTTCAATCATCCTGAGCACAGGGTAGAGCGGGCTGTTGGTGTGGTGCGGCGAGCATTGGCAAAGCACTCGAACGTGCGATTCACCGGCGATCCGGGCGCACAGCGTCTCGGCCAGGCGCGATTTGCCGATGCCCGGCTGGCCGGAGAGCAGCACCAGCTGGCCCTCGCTGCCGCAGGCGAGCTGCCAGCGCCGCATGAGCAGGGAAAGCTCCGACTCGCGACCGACCAGGTCGGCCAACGCCACGTCGTGCGCGGCGGCGAAGCGGCTTTCCACCATCGCCTCGCCCACCACCTCCCAACATGTCACCAAGTCCGCGAAACCCTTGAGGGCAACGGGGTCGAGCGGACGCAGTTCGAACACCCGGCCAAGTCGGCGGCGCGTGCTGGCGCTGACAACGGCGGTGTTGGGTTTTGCGACCTGTTGCAGCCGCGCCGCGAGGTTCGGCGTCTCGCCTACCATCAGCGCCTCCGGCGAGCCGACGCCGATCACGTCGCTGATGACGACCAGCCCGGTGGCGATACCGATGCGGACCTGGACTGGCGAGGGGGACCGCGGCAGGGGAGCCATCAGGTCGCGAAGGATCGCCAGGGCGGCATGAACCGCGCGCTCGGGATCGTCCTCATGCGCCTCGGGCCAGCCGAAGCAGGCGAGCACGCCGTCGCCGTGGTAGGAACCGACATGACCGCCGAGCGCCTCGATCGCGACGCGACAGATCTCGTGGTAGTTGCGGGTGACGACGCGGAGGTCCTCAGGGTCGAGCCGCGCAGCAAGCTCGGTCGACCCCACCATGTCGCAGAATATCGCCGTGACTTGGCGCCGTTCGGCGCTCGAATCACCGGCGGGCCGCGACAACGGCGGACGGGCGGCGGGCGCGCGCTCGGCAATCGCTCGCATCAGGCGCTTGCGCGCGCCGAACGGCACACCCCAACCTTCGAGATCGAGTTCGGTAAGCTCGCTCAGCGTCTCATCGTCGATCTCCTGTGCGGCGAACAGGTCGCGGAAACGGCCGAGCCCGATGGATTGCAGCCATTCGTCGATCGTGCTGACGGGAGGTGTTTCAACCGGACCTGTGGTGGTCGGCATAGGCAGCCCTGACTCTGTCGTACCAACGACGACACCAAATTCTCTTCGGCAAGAACGAACGCCGCACGCCGTTCAACGCAACACGCCAGAAGACCAACAGCATCTTAGCGCATACGCTGCTTTTTGAAAGTCATCCGGGAAATGGTGGGCTGGCATCCGGCGAACGAAACCGTCTCGGATGGACGAACTTATTGCATTCGTGTCGCGACGCCGATCGGAGTCGACGCAATCTTTTCCCTCTCGCCTTGCCCTCGATGTGCGTCAGGGCTGCCGACCGCTATCGACCTCAGCAGCCGGCGCGATGTTCGCGATGCAGGACCAGCACGCCGCGCAACGTGGACAAAAAATCCACGGGTGCTCAGACTGCCGGCGTCTGACGTGGGAAGAAGTCGCCGTCTTGGCTCGACGATCCCGGGGGAGTGAGAATGTCGGAGGCAGCCTTTGATTTTGCGGGTGCCGGCATGGCGCCGACTGAATACGCTCGGATTCGGCGGCGAGCGATCGTCTCCTGTGCGATCGGCAATTTCGTCGAGCTCTTCGACTTTCTGATCTTCGGCCTTTTCGCTGCGCAGATCGCGGCTAACTTCTTCCCCAACAGCGATCCCGTCGCGTCGCTGCTCTCGACCTTCGCCACCTACGGCGTCGGCTTCGTGATGCGCCCGGTCGGCGCCATCGTCATCGGCGCCTATGGCGATCGCAGGGGCCGCAAGACGGCGCTCATCCTCACGGTCGGCCTCATGGCCGGCGCGACGGCCCTTACTGGCCTTATCCCCTCCTATGCCTCGATCGGCATCTGGGCGCCGGTCCTCCTGGTCGTCTGCCGGCTGGTGCAGGGCTTCTCGACCGGAGGCGAATGGGGCGGCGCCGCGACGTTCCTGGTCGAGTACGCCCCGCCCGGCAAACGCGGCCTGATCGGCAGCATGCAGCAATTCAGTGTCGGCCTCGCCCTGATCGCCGGTACGCTCTCCGCCGCGCTGCTCAATTCGATCCTCGACAAGCAGACCATGATCGATTGGGGCTGGCGCGTTCCCTTCCTCCTGGGCTTCGTGCTGGCGCCGATCGGCCTCTATCTGCGCGCCAAGGTCTCCGAGAGCCCGGCTTTCGCCCGCACGATCGTCCGCAAGGAAGTCGCCTCGACCCCGGTGCGCGATGCGCTCACGATCTATTTCCGTCCGGTCCTCGCGGCCTTCGGCCTGTCGGTCGTCGGCACGGTGGGCAACTACACCTTCAACATCTTCCTGCCGAGCTTCGCGGCCGGGCAGCTCGCCATTCCGGCCGGCACTGCCTACTATTCCTCGACCGTTGCGGCGATCGTGCTGACGGTGCTGACGCCCGTGATGGGGGCGCTGTCCGACAAGGTCGGCCGTAAGCCGGTGCTGCTGGTTTCCGCCATCGCCTACGCCCTCTTCGCCTATCCGCTGTTCCGCCTCCTGGTGGGGGCGCCCACCGCGACGTCACTGATGCTCACCCAGTCCGCGTCCGCGGTCCTGCTGGCGATGTACGCCGGCCCGCTCTGCGCCATCCTGGCCGAACTTTTTCCGACCAAGGTACGCTTCACGGCACTCTCGATCGGCTACAGCCTCGCCGTCACCATCTTCGGCGGCTTTGCTCCCTTCGTGGCGACCTACCTGATCCGCGAGACCGGCAGCTCGGTGTCGCCGGCCTTCTTCGTCATCTTTGCCGCCCTCATCAGCATCACGACACTGCTGCTCATCAAGGACCGCACGAATGCTCCACTCGATTGAGAAGGAACGTCCCGTCCCGCTCGCCAAGGCGCCGCGACCGCAGCCCGCCACCTGCGATCCCGTGACCCTGGAGATCGTGCGCGGTGCGATCCGCGCGGCACAGGCCGAGATGGAGGCGCTGATCGAGCGCACCGCGATCTCCGCCTTCATCCGCGAGAAGAAGGATTTCTATACCGCCGTCTTCGATGCCGACGGCGTCATGGCCGTGGGTTCGAATCTGCCGGTGTTCGGCGACATCTGCGGCCCGGTGTTTCGCGACTTCCCGCCCGACACCATGCGCGAGGGCGACCTCTACTGGTACAACGACTGCTACGGCTCGCGCGGCGCCGTCTCCCATTCCAACGACCAGGTGCTGCTGGCGCCGGTCTTCCATGACGGCCGGCGCTGCGGCTTCGTCATGGGCTGGGCACATTTCTCCGACATCGGCGGCCTGCGCGCCGGCTCGATCAGCCCCGACACCACCGACATCTTCCAGGAAGGCATCATCGTTCCGCCGACCAAGCTGATCGATGCCGGGCGGACCAACGAGGCGACGCTTAAGATATTCTTCCGCAACTCGCGCTTCCCCGAGCAGAATGTCGGCGACATGCGGGCGCTGATGGCAAGCGCAGCGCTGGGCGTCCGGCGCATTGCCGAGATCGTGGCGCGTTTCGGCGCCGATCTCGTGGCCGACGCGCTTCGCCAGCTGCTGGCGCGCACGCGCAACCTGGTGCGCACCAAACTCGCCGAAACCTTCGACTACGGCACCCATCGCTTCACCGATGCCATCGACTCCGACGGTCACGGCAACGGCCCCTTCCACATCCGGCTGGCGCTGACGCGCGAGCGCGGTCCCGACGGCCGGACCGCTTCATCTTCGACGCCACCGAGACCGACGACCAGTCGCCCGGGCCGGTGAACCTGCTGCTCAATCCCGACGTGCCGGGCACGGCGCTCGCCATGTTCTATCTCGGCGGCGATCGCGTCCCAGGTGTGCAACGCCGGCGGCCCGCAGGCGCTCGACGAGGTGCGGCTGCGCGAGGGGTCGCTGCTGTGGCCCAGGTTCCCGGCGCCACTCGGCATGCGCGGCCTCACGTTGATGCGCTTTCTCGCCGCGGTGAACGGCCTCATCAACGTGGCCGGCGGCAGGGCGCCGGCCGCGCACTCGGCCTACGTCATCTCTTTCATGCGCGGCACCTACCGCGACGATCAAGATGATCTCGAGCCGTTCCTGATGTCCGACGGCATCGGCGTCGGCTGGGGCGCGCGGCCCTCGGCCGACGGCACCGACGCGGTCTATTTCGTGGCGCAGGAGAACTATCCCGTCGAGTTCCTCGAGATCGGCTATCCGGTGCGACTGAGGACGTACGGCATCCTGACGGATTCGTGCGGCGCCGGGCAGTATCGCGGCGGCTGCGGCATCGTGCGCGAGTACGACGTGCTGGCCGAGGAAGCCGTGCTGGCGCTCCGCATCGACAGCGTCAAGAACCCGCCCTGGGGCATTGCCGGCGGCATGGCAGGCGGCGCCGGACGGGCTGTCGTCAATCCCGGCACCAATCACGAGCGGCTTCTGGGGCCGCTGAGCGACGGCAATGTCCTCAGGACGCGGCGACGTGCTGCGCATCGAGACGGGCGGCGGCGGCGGCCACGGCCATCCTTTCGACCGCCCCGCCGAGAAGGTACTGGAGGATGTGCTGGGCGGCTTCGTCAGCGCCGAGGCCGCGCTCCGCCTCTACGGCGTCGCAATCGCCGAGGGCGTGGTCGACCCGGCCGGTACGGCAAAGCTCCGGGCCGCGCGCCCGGCCGCGGGCGCTTTTCATCGTCACGCCTATGTCGACAGCCTTGACTAGGACGTCGCTGGCGATTGCCGTCGATATCGGCGGCACCTTCACCGACATCGCCCTGCACGACGCCACCAGCGGCCGGATCTGGCGCGCCAAGACGCCGAGCGTGCCCGGCGATCCCTCGCAGGCCTTCCTGACCGGCATCCGCCTCGCGCTGGCCGAGGCCGGCCACACCGCGCCCAGCCTGCAACGCGTGCTGCACGGAACGACCGTCGCCACCAACATGATCCTCGAGGGCAAGGGCGCCCGTACTGCCCTGGTGACCACGCTGGGCTTTCGTCATGTGCTGGCCATCGGGCGTCAGGACATCCCACGCCACGCCAACTATCTCGCCTGGATCAAGCCCGCGCGCCCCGTCCCTGCCTCACGCGTGCTCGAAGTCCGGGAGCGGATCGGCGCCGGGCGGCATCGTGATCGAGCCGCTCGACGAGCGGAGCGTGACGGAAGCGGCGGCTGCCTGCCGCGCGCTCGGCGTCGAGGCGGTCGCGGTCTGCCTGCTGCATTCCTTCGCCAATCCCGCGCACGAGCGGCGGGTCGCCGAGATCCTGCGCGAGGCCCTGCCCGGCATCGCGGTCACCGCTTCGACCGACGTGCTGCCGGTCGTTCGCGAATACGAGCGCTCGCTGGCGACGGTGCTCAACGCCGTGGTCATGCCCGGCGTCTCGACCTACGTCTCGCGGCTCGAGGATCGTCTTATCGAAGAAAAGGTGAGCGCGCCGCTGCTGTTGATGCAGTCGAACGGCGGCGTCGCCGGCGCCGCCACGATCCGGCGCGCCCCTGCCCTCACCGCCCTTTCGGGGCCCGCCGCCGGCGTCGTGGGCGCCCGCGAGGTCGCGGCGGCCTGCGGCATTGCCGACATCATCACCGTCGATATCGGCGGCACCAGCGCCGACATCTGCCTGATCAAGGACGGCAGGATCGAGCTCACCCAGCGCGGCCATGTCGGCGACTGGCCGCTGCCGCTGCCGATGGTCGACATGGTGACGATCGGTGCCGGCGGCGGCTCGATCGCCCGGCTCGACGCCGGCACGCTCACGGTCGGCCCGCAAAGCGCCGGCGCCGATCCCGGGCCCGCCGCCTATGGCCGCGGCGGCGAGGAGGCGACGGTCACCGACGCCCATGTCGTGCTGGGCCACCTGCCGGCAGACCTTCTGGGCGGGCGGATGACGCTCGACGCTCGACGCGGCGCGCCGCGCCATCGAGCGCCGGATCGCTGCACCGCTGGGGCTCTCTGCGGAGGCCGCCGCGCGCGGCATCCTCGCCATCATCGACAACCACATGGTGGGGGCGCTGCGTATCGTCTCCGTCGAGCGCGGCCACGATCCGCGCGATTTCACGCTGGTTCCGTTCGGCGGCGCGGGACCGCTGCATGGCTGCGCGCTGGCCGAGCTTCTGGGGATTACACGGGTGCTGATACCGCCCGCCCCAGGCGTGCTGTGCGCCGACGGGCTGCTGGCGGCCGACCTCAAAGCCGATTTCAGCCGCACCCTACCCAAGGCCGGGCCGATCGACCTGGCAGCCGCACGCGCGATCCATGCCGAGCTCGCACGCGCAGGCCGACGATTGGCTCGCCGCAGAGCAAGTGGCGCCGGACGATCGGCAACAGCGCCCGGTCGCGCTACTGCGCTATCATGGGCAGGGCGGTGAAGTCGCCGTCGGCTGGGTCGACGACGCAGGCCGGGTCGAGGCCACCTTCGCCGCGGCACATAAGACCCTCTACGGCTTCGCGCTGGATGCGCCGGTCGAGCTGGTGACCCTGCGGGTGGAAGCGACCGGACGCATGCTCGCGCCGCCCCGGCCGATTCTGGCCATCGGCTCCGGCGCGAAAGAGGAAGGCCGTCTCCCTGTGCATTTCGCCTCGGGAACGGCGCCGGTGCCGCTCTTCAACCGGACTTCCTTCGGTGCTGGCGATCGATTTTCCGGCCCCGCGATCGTTTCCCAACTCGATGCCACAACGCTCATATTGCCGAACTGGGCAGGGGAAGTGCATCCGTCGGGAGCGATACTTCTGACGATGCTGAAGGGCAACCCATAGGGTTACGCCCAGCATTGCTGGGCGTAACCCGCTCTTCTCTCAATCGTACCGTTTGAATCCCCGCGTCGCCTGCTCTCAGGGCAGCGTTTTGCTTTGCCTCGTCAGCTGGGGCTGGCTCCGACCTGATTCGGATTTTCCGGAACCACAATTACGGTCAATGTATTTGTGGTGGTGGTCGTCGTAATCGGCGTCGCCGTATTCGCAATGACGATCGCCTGTATGAGAGCCTGCAACGTCACCGGATTACCGAGGTTGCTCGCGACGAGCGTCTGGATCGCCTGAACCGTCGCCGCGGACGCCGTCGAGTTGCCCGCGAGGGTAGCCAGCGCGGCAGCGAGGCTGCCCTGCACGGCGATTGTCGGGGCTCCCGGCGTGCCACCGGTGGGGGTGGTCACCGACAAGCCCGGCACGGTTATCGTCTGGGTCACGCCGCCTGCGGTCACTGTCAGGCTGTTGCCGAAGACAAGGATCGAGGTCGTGGCCGACGCCTGGACGCCAAAGACCGCGATGCCGCCACGAATACCCATCGTGGCCGCCGGTGTGGTGACGGCGATCGTCGACGTCTTGCTGATCCTGCCGCCGATGAGGCGGAATACGCCCTTGGTGGCGTTGACCGCCAGCTCGCCCTTCTGGGTCGTCGGATCGTAGACGAACTTGTCGATCGTCATGGACGAACTGGGGCCGATCGTCAGCGTCGTCCCGTCGAGAAACACCAGGTGCGCTCGATCGTTGTCCGTCGTGGAGATGATTTCGTTGGCCTGGACGTCGGTCCCGACGCGAAGCACGCGGTCGAGGCCGCCGGGTGGCTTGCCCATTGGATCGTTCTGTATCGACTGAGTGACGCCGATGCGGCCTTGGGCATGCGCGGTGCCGAAAAGACCCAGCACGGCCGCGCCGACAAGGAGGGCGCGCAAGAGGAGCGGAACGACGTTGGACTTGGACATGACTATTCCTTTGTCGGCCTTACGGGTCAGGCGCCCTTGGACTTGGACTGCTTCGGCATTTTCGCCAGCAGCAGTTCCGCCGGCTTGCGGACGTCAGCGGGGAGAGAGGGCGATGCGAGCGCACCTTCGAGATAAATTCGCGACGTGTCGTAGGATTTTAAGCGATAGTAGAGGATCCCGAGTTCGAGCTTCACCCGTGGCAGATTGGAGTCGACGAGCAGCAGGCTTTCGTAAGCCCCGACCGCACCCTCGTAGTCACCGGTCTTGGTTGCTACCTGGGCATAGGCCATCACGACCTCCAGGTTGCCCGGATCGCTCAACATCTTCTGGAACGCCGCGTTGTACTCGCGCTGCTGCTCGGGTGATGCTTTCTGCACCGGGTCCGGCGATTGGCATCCGACAAGCACGGTCGCCAGCAACAGAAAAGTGCCTAGTTTTTTCAACCCCAACTCCCCAAGTCCCACAGGTCTACTTAGCACTATTTTATCACAACTTGCAGCAATAATTACCCTTGGACCCCCTGAAGTTTGCGCCAATTCGCCTCACCGGCGACGGTAAATAGGCCCCTCTCACGCATTCAACCTGACGCAGCGCTGCCTTTCGCGGGCGCCCAATCATAGACTTTCTGCATTGTCTGCCCCATGAGTGCGGCCCTGTCGCTGTCGGACAGGCGCTCGGTGACCCGAAACGCCTCCACGCCCTCTTTGTAAGTCAGCAAGCCGACCGCCCGCGTCCAGTCGGTGCCCCACATGCAGCGATCGAAGCCGAAGGCATCGAAGATGCGGCCGAGCGGATCCCAGATGTCCTTGTAGGGAAACGGCTGGTGGCTGAGCGTGCACGCTCCGCTGATCTTGACCACAATGTTGTCGTGGGCCGCCAGATTCAGCAGTTTCGGCAGCTCGGCCCAGGGCTCGGCCGGCGCCGGCGGCTCGAACGGCTGCTGCAGCCCGAGATGGTCGATCACCAGCCTTGTCTCCGGATGGCGCGCCGCCATCTGGCCGACCTGGTCGAGACGGCCCCAGCACAGCAGATTGACCGGAAAGGAATGGCGGGCAGCGGCGGCCAGCACCCGGTCGATGCCGGGATGGGCAGCATCGGTCGAGACATCCGGATTCATCATGATGCGAATGGCAACCGTGCCCTCCGTGTCGGCCCATTCGGCGATCGTGTCGGCGACCTTGGGATCGTTGCTATCGACCGGCTTGATCACCGCGAACCGCCCGGGGTGGGCCTGGCGCACGGCGAGAGCGTAGCTCGCGTCCCAGCGGTACATCGTGTACGGCGACACCAGCAACGCGCCGTCGACGCCGACTGAATCCATGGCCTTGATCATGTCGTCGCCCGTGACTTCCGCCGGCCCATGAAGAACGGCAGCCCATGGCCGGCCTGGACGGTCACGTTCGTAGGCGTGAACCTGGACATCGATCGTCAGCATAAGGTCCCTCCCGGGTTTGACTATTGTTCCGGCGCTGATGCGCCGTCGTATACGGCTGCTGTGTCACACGAACTGCACGACATTCTCCGTGCCGATGATGTGCCGGCCGACCATCTCGATATGGGGCAGCATCCCCTGCAGGTGCTGGCTGGCGCTCATCGCGTCGCGGAAGCGGCGCTCGAAGGGCGCCTTCTCCGAGATCGCCGCCGTGCCGGCGGCGCGATAGCTGGCAATCGAGACGTCGGTCGCCTCATTCATGCCGTAGGTGGTGGCGAGCCGCAGGCGCAGGCGCAAATCGACGTCCAGCGTGCCGGCGGCTGACGCGTCATAGACCTCGGCCGCCGCCTCGTGCAGGAACGCGCGCGCGGCCGAAAGCTTCGCCTCCAGGAGTCCGATCTCGCGCTGTACCGAATTGTTGCGCGCCATCACCGTGGGCGCCGCCCGGCTGTGCTTGCCGCGCGCCAGCGCGGTGTAGGTCTCCAGCATCCGCCGCCCGAGGCCCAGGGTCACGCTGCAGAAACCGCTGGCATAGAGCAGCGTCGAGCCGATCGGGTAGATCGGTCCCTTCTCCCGCCGCTCGTCCGGCACGTCACGCGCCGGCGCGTGGGCGTCGGGCACGAAGAGGTCTTTCACCGAATAGCTGTCGCTGCCGGTGCCGCGCAGGCCGAGCACGTGCCAGTCGTCGATGATCGTCGCCTGCTCGCGCAGGAAGAGGAAGCTGCGGTCGTCCGGCCGGCCGTAGCGGATATGCGGCGTGCCGTCGGCATTCTGTACCGCACTGTGGGCGCCCAGCCATTTGGTGTGACGGCCGCCGCTGGCGAAGCTCCAGGTCCCGGTCAGATGGTAGCCGCCCTCCACCCGGACGGCGCTGCTGTTGTTATGCCGGGCGCCCCAGGCGAGGCCCGCGCGCGGGCCGGCGAACATGGCGGCAGCCGCTTCGTGCGGCATGGAGGCAGCCGACGTTGCAGCCGAGACGTTGGACTGATTGACGAACCAGGCCGTGCTGGCGTCGGCCCAGGCAAGCGCCTCGCAAGCCTGGCAATATTCGACGAGTGGCGTTTCCTGCCCGCCCAGGCTCTTGGGCAGCAGCATGCGCAAGAGGTCCTGCCCGGCCAAGGCGTCCACCACCTCGGGCGTGAGCTCGCGCCTTCGGTCCATCTCGGGGCCATGCGCGTCGAGCAGTGCCTGCACGGCGCGGGCCCGTTCCGGGGCACTGGCGGCGAGTGCGGGTGGGACAAGAGTCTCCATGAATGTTTCCTCGGCTTTCAACTCGGTCGACCCCCAGTGTAGTGGGCGCGCGGGCGGGTCTCGACCTCCGTCATCGCCAATGCTTTCGCCAGCCGGTCTCTGGCTGACCCATTCAGCGTTCTCGCTCCGGTTCGCATCCGGCCACCCATTCGCGGTGCTGCGGCAGGTCGTCGTTGATTTCCCACCACGGCGCCTTCGACGCCGTGAAGACGTGCAGCCGCGGCTGCACGCCCGGATCGTCCTCGAGCGGGCCCGCCGGCACGCTCATCGTCTCGAGATAAGGCGCCTGGCCGGGCGCCAGCGAGCCGCAGGTCCGGCAGAAGGCGCGAAAGCTGCCCGGAGCCAATTCGTAGCGGGTGATCAGATCCTCGCCGGCGAGCCAGCGGAACTTGTCCCTGTCCACATGGGCGAAGGTGGCGAAGCTTGCCCCCGTCAGCTTGCGGCAGGTGGAGCAGTGGCAATGGGTCATCGACCGCACCTCATCGATCTCGAAACGAATGCCGCCACACGCACAGCTCCCCTTGATCATTGGCTGCCTCTCCGTTGCGTCGGCATCCCCGTTCCCTATCCCGCTCCAGGCGCCTTGTCCGGCTCGACGGCGCGGACAACGTAGTTGTCCGCTGCGGGCTCATAGAGCTCCCACAGGAAGCGCAACTCGACGAGGGGCTGGGGATTGAGATCGACCCTCAAGTCGACGAACGGAAAGCTTTGCCGATGCACGACGAGGAGAGCTGCCGATTTCAGTTGCTTCAGTTCACCGCCCGCCGCCTGGCCGGCCTCTATGGCGCGGACAAGCCGCTCGGGCAGGGACTGGGCCTCGGTTTCCTCGAAGGTCGACACCATGGCATCGACGACTTCCGTGGTGCGCAGGATGTTGCCTGCCGCGGCGCAATTGCGTCCGACCTTTGCCTTCTTCACCGAGGTGATCTTGGAACCGTTGAAGACCGCGCCCTTTCCGTCCGCGGCGATGACGGCAAGCTGTCTCCATCTCAAGTCCTGATCGGCTTTCTCGAGATCATGCACGATGTCCTCGGGTGATGATCCGCCTTTGAGACGCTCGAGGATCTTGGGCCCGAGTCGCGGGTCGGTGCGATGCTGCGTCAGGACCGCACCGACATTGGCCTCGGCCCAGGCGCAGCGGCTGCCGACGGAGATCGATGACGTCGAGACGACAGCGCCCAGCATTCCTGTCCTGGGGCATCGCCCGGCGATCGAGAATGTCATGGGTCCCCCTTCAATGGACGGCGGGCCTCCGGGCGCGCCTCTGCCTTCTCGATACCATATGAGCGGGTCTCGAGACCCGCGGTCCAAGTAGATCTGAACGGAATCTGCTCGGGCACGGATTTTGCTGCCCTGCGTGAATGCCCGTAACGCGCAAGATGCACCTGGTGGCCTAGCTGCAAGTTCGCCGACCGCTGTGCCCGCCGGATCGGCCCGATCTGCGACACGGTCCCACCGCCTCTGCAGCAGGCCGGGCCCGGCCATGCCATCCTATGCCACATCCCCTTGCCGGAGCTGGCCGCGGTGCCGCACTGGCTCGACGAGAAACCAACCTCATGCTGAGGAGCGAGCGCAGCGAGCGTCTCGAAGCATGGGCAACATCGAGACAGGTTCCCACCAAAGCGCGAAGGTTACTCCGCGCGATTCGAGACGCGGTCCTGCGGACCGCTCCTCAGGGTGAGGCCTCTTATAAGGGGGCCTCGAGGCCCGCGGTCCAGTAAGATTTTTTGAGGAGCGCACGCGATGATGAACATTGTCACGATTCCCAACCTGGTCGGCGGCCATCTCGGCGGCTGGCGCCACAAGGATGCCTTCGCCAAGCCGGTGATGAATCTCGAGGCCTTCATCGAGATGACCGAGATCGCCGAGCGCGGGAAGCTCGACGCCGTGTTCCTGGCCGACGGCAACGGCGTGCGCGACATGGATCGCCCGGCGCTGTTCGCGGCCAACCATCCCTCGGCGCGGCCTGCCTTCTTCGAGCCGACGACGCTGCTCTCGGCCGTCGCCATGGTGGCCAGGCGCATCGGTGTCGTCGCCACCGCGACCAGCACATACGAGGAGCCGTACACGATCGCCCGCAAGTTCGCCTCGATGGATCACATCAGCAAGGGCCGCGCCGGTTGGAATCTGGTCACCGCGTCCAACCCGGGCGATGCGCTCAACTTCGGCCGTGCCGAGCATATGGGCCGCGAGGATCGCTACGCCCGCGCACAGGAATTCTACGAGGTTGTCGCGGCCCTGTGGGACAGCTGGGCGCCCGATGCCTTCCCGCAGGACAAGGCAACCGGCCAGTATCTCGATCCGGCGCGGGTGCGGCCGATCGACCATCGCGGCACCCATTTCACCGTCAAGGGACCGCTCAATATCTCGCCGACGCCGCAGGGCCGGCCGGTCGTATTCATGGCCGGCCAGTCGGGCCCGGGCATGGAACTGGCCGCGCGCTACGCCGACGCCCTGTTCGGCGCCGGCACGACCAAGCAGGATTGCATCGACGCCTATGCCGATATCAAGGGCCGCATGGCGCGCTACGGCCGTGCCCCCGACACATTGAAAATCCTGCCCGGGGTCAGCACCTTCGTCGGCCGCACCGCCGCCGAGGCCGAAGAGCTGTACGAGGAGCTGCAGTCGCTGATCTCCCCGCCGCTCGGCGTACACTATCTGTCGAAAATGCTGGTGCACGACCTGGAAGGACTGCCGCTCGACGGTCCGCTGCCGACCGACCTCGCGCCGGAGACGCTGGGCGGCAGCAGCCTGCGCCGCTACATCATCGACATGGCCCGCCGCGACAAGCTCAGCATCCGCCAGACCTACGAGCGCACGCTGCCCGCCCTGGGCGGCCCCGTGTTCAAGGGCAGCGCGGCGCAGGTCGCCGACGAGATGGAGGATTGGTGGCGCAGCAAGGCCGGCGACGGCTTCACCATCATGGCGCCCGTCCAGCCGCGCGGCCTGCGCGACTTCGTCGACCTGGTCGTGCCCGAACTGCAGCGCCGCGGCATCTTTCGCAAGGAATACGAAGCCACCACCTTGCGCGGCCATCTCGGGCTGCCCGACGCTCCCAGCAGGTGGCACGCGGAACAGGCGAGCGGGGAGCGCGGCGCGGCATGATGGTGCTGGGTTTCACCGGCGGCGCGCTGGGCGGCCACCTCGCCGGCTGGCGCCATCCCGAACTCTTTCCCGACGACCAGCATGCAACTGCACTGCATGGTCGAGATGGCGAAGATCGCCGAACGCGGCGGCCTCGACATGATGTTCCTGGCCGACGGCAACGGGGTGCGCCAGATGGACAAGCCCGTCCTGTTCGCCGCCAACAGCCCGTCCGACCGGCCGGCGGTGTTCGAGCCGGTGACCCTGTTCGCCGCCCTGTCGCAGCACACCCGGCACATCGGCTTCGTCGCCACCGCCACTACGAGCTACGAGGAGCCGTTCACGATCGCCCGCAAGTTCGCCTCGCTCGATCATCTGAGCGGCGGCCGCGCCGGCTGGAACCTGGTCACCACCCAGTATGTCGAGGACGCGAAGAACTTCGGCCGCGACGAGCATATGGGCAGGGTCGAACGCTACGAGCGCGCGCGAGAGAGCCTCGACGTCGTGCGGGCGCTGTGGGATTCGTGGGCGACCGATGCGTTCCTGCAGGACAAGTCGACCGGCCGGTATCTCGATCCAGCCCGCGTACGCCTGACCAACCATCGCGGCACGCACTTCGCGGTCAAGGGTCCGCTCAACGTGGCACGCACGCCGCAAGGCCAGCCGGTGATCTTCATGGCCGGCCAGTCGGATGCGGGCAAGGAACTGGCGGCCTATGGCGGCGAGGCATTGTTCGGGACCGCGAGCAACAAGGCGGAAGCGCAGAATGAGTATGCCGACATCAAGGGCAGGATGGCGAAGTACGGCCGTCCGCCCGAGGCGTTGCGCATCTTGCCGGCCCTCAGCGTGTTCGTGGGCCGCACCGCGGCCGAGGCCGACGCTCTGTTCGAGGAACTGCAGTCCCTGATCCCGCCGGCCCTTGCCGTCAGCTATCTTTCGAAGGTCGTGGGGTTCGACGTGACCGACGCGCCGTTCGACGGCCCGATGCCGCGGGCAAGCGGCGAGAGCCTGGGCGGCACCGCGATCGGCCGCTCGGTGCTGGACATGGCGGCGCGCGAGGACCTCAGCGTGCGCGCCACCTGCGCACGCATCCTGCCCTCGATGAGCGGCAACATGGTGAAGGGTGACCCGCGCCAGGTCGCCGACATGATGGAGGATTGGTACACCAGCAAGGCCTGCGACGGCTTCATGCTCTCCATGCCAGTCGAGCCGCGCAGCCTGCGCGACTTCGTCGAGCTGGTGGTGCCGGAGCTGCAGCGCCGCGGGCTGCGTCCGCCGGAATACAAAGGCGCCACGCTGCGCGACAATATGGGCCTCGCCCAGCCGGCGGACCCGTTCCTGGCGTCTGTATGACAACGCGGAGGCGTTCAAATCGGAGTAACAGCCCCCACCTCACCCCATCGCGCAGCGATGCGTCTCGAAGGGTGGGCAACCTGCCTTGTCGTTGCCCACCCTTCGAGACGGCCGCTTCGCGGCCTCCTCAGGGTGAGGTGTTTCTGCCGCAACGGAGCTCGCTTCAGCTACAGATGCGCAGAATCGTCAGAATATAGATCCGGACCATGTCGAGGTAGTCGACGATGTCGACCCTTTCGTCTGGCATGGTGTTGTAGCGCCCGCCCGGGCCGCAAACGACGCCCGGCATTCCCGCCATCCGATAGAGATGGGCGGCGTCGGTGCCGTAGAAGCCGGGCGGCGTGATGGCGCCGGTCGGCTGTTTCCGGCCGCGCACCTGCTGGTAAGCCGCGTTGATCGCCTCGACGATCGGATTGTCCGTCGCCACTTCGAACGACGGCATCGTCACGCGACCCGTGGCTGTCTCGATCACGACGGTGGCCTTCAGGCCCGGATGACGCCGCTCCAGCGCGTCGAGCTCGGCGCGCAAGTCCGCCAGGGCGCCCTCCTCCGTCTGTCCCGGCGCATAGCGTCCGGAGCCCTTGATCTTGACGTAGTCGGCGACCTGAGGCGGCCGCCATTCGTGCAGCTCCTTGCCGAGGGCGCCATGCATGACCCCGACATGGACGCGGTTGATCTTCTCGTGTTCGGCTGACTTGGCGCCGGAGAATTTCAGGGCATTCAGGCGCGGCACGAGATCACACGCGGCGACGATGGCGTCGACCGCCTCCTCCCGCTTGGAGAGATGTCGCGTGTCGCCGACGAGCTCGATCTGGAAGACGAAGGCCGCGGCATGCATCGTCAAGGCCTGCAGGTCGGTCGGCTCGCTGTTGACGAAGTAATCGGCGCGATAGCCTTGTTTGATCATTGCCACGGTGCCGACGCCGCCCTGCAGCTCACCGACCACATAGGTCAGCAGCACGTCGCCCTTCAGCTTCACGCCGGCGTCGATCAGCGTCTTGACGGCACAGAAATAGGCGGCATCGCCCGACTTCATGTTGGAGACGCCGATGCCGTAGATGAACTTGTCGTCGACCTTTCCGGCCCAGGGATCGACCGTCCAGCCCTCGGTCACCGGATTGGTGTCGATGTGCCCGTTGAACAACAGGCTCTTGCCGCCGCCGCTGCCGCGCAGGCGGCCGATCGCGTTGACCCGGTCGGCCTCGACCGGCGTCAGCTCGACCTCGAGGCCGAGCCCGCGCATCTGCTCGGCCATCCAGGCGGCCAGGGTCCGCTCGCCCTCGGTCTGGCTGTAACTCTTGTGCTGCACCATGCGGCTCAGGAAATCGAGGCAGTAGGCGGTATCGACGCGGCCGAGGATGTCCTGGGTTTGCATTCGTTCTCTCCCGATCAGCCGACGGGCGCCGGCGAAGCTGCGACCAACTCACGCGTATAGGGATGCACTTTACCCGAGCGCAGGTCCTCGATGCCCAGGAGATCGACGATTTCGCCGCTGCGCATGACGGCGATGCGATGAGCGATCTGCTGCACGAGGTTGAGATCGTGGCTGATGAACAGGTACGCGGTGCCGTTCGCCGCGCGCAGCCGCAGCAGGAGTTCGACGACCGACGCCTGCACTGACACGTCAAGGGGCGCGGTGATCTCATCGCAAATGATCAGGTCGGGCCTGGCCGCGAAGGCCCGGGCGATCGCAACCCTCTGCTTTTCACCGCCCGAGAGCTGGTGCGGATAGCGCGTTGCATAGGCGGCCGGAAGCCTGACCTCTTCGAGCAGCGCGGGGATGGTCGAAACGTCGCCTCCGTAAAGTCGCAGCGGACGCGCCAGGATATCGCCGACCGTCTGGCGCGGATTGAGCGACGAATCCGGATGCTGGAACACGATCTGCACCGCGCGGCGATAGGCCCGGTCCATGTCGCCCGCCGAGCCGATACGCCGACCGGCCAAGGCGATGCTGCCGGTGTAGTCGGCAAGGCCGGTCAAGGCGCGGGCAATCGACGACTTTCCCGACCCCAATTCGCCCACGACGCCCAGGATCTCGCCCCGCCGGATGTCGATGGCGATGTTGGCCGTCGCGGGCCGGGATGCTGGCCGGAACAGTCGCTTGTGCTGGTAGCGGACGGCGATGTTCGTGGCGCTCAGGAGTTCCTCCTCGCCCAGCTGGTCGGACACGAGCCGCCGCTCCGGCCGTGGCACCGCGGCCACCAGCCGGCGCGTGTAGTCGTGCAACGGATGGCGGAAGATCGTGGCGGCCGGCGCCTCCTCGACGATCGCGCCCTTTTCGAGGATGGCGACCCGATCGGCGACTCGCGAAACCAGCGCGAGGTCATGCGAGATATAGAGCGCAGCGACACCGGTCTCCTCGCGCAGGCGGCCGAACAGTTCCATGATTCGCGCTCCGGTGATGACGTCGAGCGCGGTCGTGGGTTCGTCGAAGATGATGAGCTCGGGCCGGCAGGCGAAGGCGGTGGCGATGCCGATGCGCTGCTTCTCGCCGCCCGATGCCTGATGTGGATAGCGGCGCATCAGCGCCTCGGGCTGCCGCAGGTCGACATGCTCCAGCACGTGGATCGCCTCGCGCCACGCCTCCCTTTCCGAGAGTCCGCGGTGGCGGACCAGGACCTCGGTGACCTGGCGGCCGATCGTCAGGGTCGGATTGAGCGCGGTCGACGGGTCCTGGAAGACCATGCTCATGCGTCGGCCGCGGATCGTCTCCAGCGCCTTCGCCGACGCTGCGCGGAGATCGGTGTCGCCGAGGCGGATGCGGCCCGCCGGCGCCTCCCGCGCATTGGCCGGCAGATGGCGCATGATCGCCCAGGCAAGCGAGGTCTTGCCCGAACCGGACTCGCCCACCAGCCCCACAACCTCGCCGGCCGCGATCGACAAATCGATGGCCTGCAGCACGCGTTGCGTGCCGCCTCGCGTCAGGTAGTCGAGCGCGTAGTCGCGGATTTCCAGCGCCGGGCTCATCGCTCGTCCCGCGGGTTCAGCGCGTCGCGCAGGCCGTCGCCCAGCAGATTGAAGCAGATCGCAGTGGCGGCGATGGCGAGCGACGGCGCCACGATCACCCAGGGCGCCTGATGCATGAAGCGGCGCGCCTCCGACACCATCAAGCCCCACTCCGAGGCCGGCGGCTGGGCGCCCAGCCCGAGGAAAGAGAGCGTGGCGAACAGCATGACGGCGAAGGCAACGCGGATCGTCGCTTCGATGATCACCGGTGCGGCGACGTTGGGCAGCATCTCGCGCAGCACGATCCAGCCGCCGCTCTCGCCGCGGGCGATCGCGGCCTTGACGTATTCCTGCTGGCGCACGGCCAACGCCACCGACCGGGTCACCCGCGCCATGCTGGGCACCACCGAAATCGCGATGGCGAATGCGGCGTTCAGGCTGCCCTTGCCGAGCGTGCTGACCAGGATCAGAGCCAGCAGCAGGTGAGGCACCGCCATCACGGCGTCGATCGTGCGCGTGATCGCCTCGTCCCACCAGCCGCCGAGATAGGCCGACAGGGTGCCGATACAGGCGCCGATCGCCGCGCCCGAAAAGGTGGCGGCGACGGCCAGCGGTATGGTCGAGCGCGCCCCGACCAGGAGCCGGCTGAGCACGTCGCGGCCGAGCTGGTCGGCGCCGAACCAGTGTTTTATGCCGGGTGGCGCAAACCGGCCGGCGAAATCCATGGCCTCGGGTTGGTAGGGAGCAGCCGCTCCGCCGAGCAGGCAGGCGAGGACGAGTCCCGCCAGCAGAGCACTGCCCAGCGCGCCCTGCGGGGTCCGCATCAGCCGGCGCAAAGTTTCAGTCATACCGGATGCGCTTGTCGATCATGGCGTAGGCCATGTCGGCCAGGGTGTTGGCGATGGCGTAGGTGCCGGCCATGATCATGGCGCCGGCCTGGATCGACGGCAGGTCGCGCGTCGTGATGGCGACAATCAATTGCCGGCCGATGCCGGGAATGGCGAAGATCTCCTCGACCACGATGATGCCGCCCAGCAGGTAGCCGACATCGAGGGCGACGATGGTGATGGTGGGCAGCAGCGCATTGCGCAGGACGTGGCGCAGCAGCACCGTGCGCGGCGGCAGGCCCTTCAGCCGGGCAGCGCGGATATAGTCGCTGTTCAGCACGTCGATCGTCTCGGAACGCACCATGCGCGAGACATGCGCGACCAGGATCAACGACACCGTCGCCACCGGCAGGATCAGGTGGCGAATGCTCTCGGCCAGGTTCTCGGACGGCGCCACATAGCCGGTCGCCGGCAGGAGCTGGAAGTGGTCGGCGACGACGATCAGCAGCAGGGTCGCGGTGACGAATTCCGGCAGCGACACGCCGAGATAGGAGACAAGGCCCGCGACGACATCGGCCATCTTGCCGCGGCGCAGCGCGGCCAGCATGCCGAGCGGAATGGCGATCACCAGCATGACCGCGATCGACAGGCCCCCCAGCATCAGCGACCGGCCGAGCGCGATGAACATGGTCGGTCCGACGGGCTGGTCCGTCCGCATCGAGGTGCCGAAATCGCCGCGCAGCAGGCCGGACAGCCAGTGCCAGTATTGCAGCCACGCCGGATCGTTGAGACCCAGCCGCAGGCGCACCGCAGCCAGCGCCTCGGGCGTGGCGTTCTCGCCCAGCAGGGTCACGGCGGCGTCGGCGGGCAGGAGCTGGGTCAGCCCGAACACCACGATCGATACGACCAGCAGCGTGTAGAGGACGGTCAGCAAACGCCGCAGCAGCCAGGCGATCGACACGCTCAGCCCCGCTTCGGCGCGCCTTCAGCCAGCCAAGTGCGTTCGAAGCGGAAGATGTGACCGCGCGGATGCAGCGCGTAGCCCTGTACGTAGGATCGCTTGCCGCCCAGAAGATCGAAGAAGATCGGAATGATCGAGGGCGTCTCCTCGTACATCATGTCCTGCGCCTTGCCGTAGATCTCCGCCCGCTTTGCCTCGTCGCTGGTCTGGCGGCCCTCGGCCACCAGCTTGTCGAACGCCGGATTGTTCCAGCGCGTCTCGTTCCACGCCGCATCGGAGGTGTAGAGCAGCGTGAAGACGCCATCGACCGTCTGCTGGGTATTGTAGATGCCGATATAGAACGGCCCCTTCTTCCACACCTGGTCGAGATAGGCCGCGTGCGGCATCGTCTGCACCGTGATGCGGAAGCCGGCGGGCTTGGCCATCTCGCGCATGGCGACGGCGAGCTGGGTGCGCGTACCCGGATTGTCGGAGGCCACCAGGGTGAGGTCGATGCCGTCGGGATAGCCGGACGCGGCCAGCAGCTTCTTGGCCTCGGCGATGTCCTGCTTCTTGGACGGCTCCTCCTTATAGAACTGGTAGATCGAATTCACCGGCACGTCCTGCCCGGGCTTGCCGGCGTCGAGGGCGACGAAGCCGACCAAGGCCTCGCGGTCGACGCACAGCGACAGCGCCTTGCGCATGCGCGGATCGCTGAAGGGTTTTAGGTCGCACGCCATGTTGACGTTGAGGAACTGGCCGGACGGCTCCTGCATGGCGTCGACGCCGTGCACGCCCTTGAGCCTGGGGAACTCGCTCTGCGCCGTGATCACCATTAGATCGTTGTCGCCCGAGAGCAGCGCCGAGGTTTCAGCCGAGGGGTCGGGATAGACGCGGATCTCGATGCGGTCGAGGTAAGGCTGCTCGGGAATGAAATAGTGTTCGTTGCGCGCCACCACGATCAGCCGGTCGGGCTCGTAGGAGACCAGCTTGAACGGCCCCGTGCCGATCGATTCGCGCGACAGCCGGGCGAGATCGCCCTGGGCGATGGCGGCTGGAATGATGCGCGTCGCATTGTAGGCCACCGTGGCCGGCAGGTCGACGAAGGGGGCATGCAGGCGGAACAGCACCGTCTCGTTGTCGACGGCCGCCGCTTCCTTGATCACCGACACGATCGAACGGGCAGGCGACGCGGTCTTGGGATCGAGGATCGCGACATAGGTCGCCACGACGTCCTTGGCGGTACAGGCCGCGCCGTCGCTGAAGCGGGCGCCCTTGCGCAGCTTGAACGTCCACTCGGTGAAGTCGGCGTTCGACGACCACGACTCTGCGAGGTCCGGCAACGGCTTCATGTCGGTCGTGAGCGTCGTCAGGTTGCTGTAGCAGAGCTCGGCGATCATGTGCTCCGGGTTGACCCGCGTGCGCAGCGGATGGATGACGCTCGCCGCCTGGTCGACCGAAACCCGCAAGGTGCCGCCGCGACGGGGTGCCTGGGCGGAGGCAAGACGCGACAAACCCGTCAGAGCCGGCAGTCCCGCTGCCGAGGCGAGAACTGCCCGCCGTGTTGGATACCTCATCCTGAGCCTCTTGTGTTTGCGATTGCCGGGACCACCAATGCCCTTCCCTGCAAAGTCTATGCAAGTCGGCGACTATTGCGAAATGGCCGGACGACCGAGCTCATCTGCCAGATCGTAGCCCTTGAGCATATCGTCGAGGGCCTGCGCGGCGGCCGGCCAGTCATAGGTGCGGTAGGAATGGCCCGCCGTCACAAAGCTGGCGCCGGAATAAAACATCTCGTACTGGGCGTGGCGCGAGGCGAACTCGGAGCCCACCGCATCCCAGGCGAGCTTGTAGAACTTCACCCGATCCGTGGCGCTGGCCGCCGGAGATTGCTGGGTCTTCCCGATCAGGTCGGCAATCTCGGGATTGCGAAAGTCGTCCAGCGACGACGGCAGCATGATCATGCCGCCGCCGGCCAGTTCGCGCAGGGTGTTGAGCACCGTGGCGTACAATTTCTGGGTCAACGTCAGGGCGGCGTAGAGCGTGTGGCGATCGGGGACGAAGTACCGCCCCTGCCGGGTGCCTTTGGCCTCCATGGCCGCCACGAAGGCATCGACCATTCCGGCCTCGGCCGCCAAATGGCCCAGCGTCTCGCGGACCTGGGGGAAGCCGATCGTGCCGTTGACCTCCGTGATGCGGTGGGCGATGCCCAGCAGGAAGCGGAACTTGACCGACAGCCGCACCATCGCCTGGTAGTTCTGGTAGACGTGCGCCGGCGTGGCATGGAATTGGCGCTGGCACATCTCGAGGCTGTCGATGACGAAGACCCGTTCCCACGGCACCTTGACGTCGTCGAAGAACAAGACAGCGTCGTTTTCATCGAAGCGGCTCGACAGCGGGTTGTCGAAAACGCTGCGCGCCTCCTCCTCATATGACTTGCGGGACAGGATCTTCAGGCCGTTCGTGTTCATCGGGATGGCAAACGACACGGCGTGCTTCTCGTCGCCCGGCTGAAGCGGCTGGATGCAGGTGACGAAGACTTCGTTGGCCATGATGCCGCCGGTCGCCAGCATCTTGGCGCCGCGCACCGTCACGCCGGAGGCATCGCGATCGACGACGCCGGCGGCGAGAAATTCGTCCTTTTGCCGGCTGGCGCTCTTCGAACGGTCGGCTTGCGGATTGATGATGACGTAGGTCAGGTAGAGGTCGCGATCGCGGGCGTAACGGTAGTAGTCGGCGAGCGCCCTGGCCCGCGCGCCATCGTAGGCCTCGAAGACATCGAGCCCCATGTACATGCCGGAGATGCACGAGGCCACGTGGTCGGGCGCGCGTCCCATGAAGCCGTTGTGCAAGCCGTTCCACGCCTCGAGCGCTTTGCGGCGGTCGCACAGGTCCTGGTAGCTCTCGGGAAGCTGCCAGATGCGATTGGCCCGTTCGCCCAACTCGGCGGCAAAAGTCATCAACTCCGGATGTCGGGAGGGGAAGTCGAACAGCCGGCCAATCGATTTCACCGAGTTCGCGTAGGCGGGATGACTGGTGACATCGTCTACCCGTTTGCCATGGAGGTAGACGGCGCGATGGTCGCGCAAGCTCGCAATATGGTCGCTGCCGGACTTGATCATGCGGATTCCCTGGTTGCGGCGCTGCCCGTGGCTTAAGATTGGCGTCAGGTTCGCTTGCTATCATAGGAGACAGGCGACCAGGCGTATGCTCAAGCCTCCGCCCCAAAAAACAAGCGGTCGCCGGGAGGGGTCGATGATCCGCACGGCGGGCTGCTTGTGTTTCCTCGCTCTTCTGACGTCCGGCTGCGCGCCGTCCGATGCGAACGAATCCAGATATGCGACGCCGATCGGCCCGCTGGCGGACGACTATCAGGACAGGGTCAAAGCCGACCTGGCCCACACCCTCGCCCATTCGGAGGGGGCAATCTACACGTTCGATCCCTCGCCCAGCATCGTGAACCTGGGTAAGCGCCGAGCCGGCGTCCGCTACGCCTGGTACGTGTGCGGGACCGTGAATGAAAAGGATGCCGCGGGCGGCTACACGGGCGCAAAGCCCTTCCTGAGCGTGCTCAGCCACAATGTCGTCATCGACCGGGAAGTCGGCAGTTCGCACGCCAGAGAATGCAACGAAGGCCATTTTTTGTAGATCCGCTGGCGAGCCGGCAAAAACGCCCGGCTTCCCTCGCCGGCCCACGCCCTGAGCCGTCACGGGACGGGGCGCGACGTCCAGAAGCCCCATCGGCTCGATCCGCCGAATGCCACGATCATATCGCGTTCGGCGACGCCCATCTGCGCCTATTAACAAACATTCAATGTTGCCGCCGCAGTAGTGCCATGAGTCGCTACCACGTCCTTTCGGCGAGCGAACAAGGAGGTTGATCAAATGATCAAGTCTCGAACTCTTTGCCGCCCTGATCCTTACAACGGCGCTGACGGCTCCGGCTGCGATCATTCCCCTGGCACTATCGTCTCCCGCTGTGGCCGGCGAGACGACAAGTCGCGATTTCTCCGCCATGGCAGCCAACGTCAGGCCTGCAGCCGTCAACGCCGCCGTGACCACGAATATCGACTCCGGCAGCGCGCCTATCGCAGCCATGGAAGGGCTCTCATGACCAGGAGCCAGCTTCATGCCGGGATCGCGGTCGGCAGCGCGCTCCTGGCCGCCGCCTTGATTGCTGTCCTGCGCCCAATCCCACCGCAATCGGCCCAAAGCCAAGCGCAGCGCATCTGTCGCGAACAGGGAGTCAAACCCGGCTCAGAGGTCTACGAATATTGCCTCTCCCAGGCAACGCGGGCCCTCGAATGGGGCGAGCCGCGGATGGCACGGACCTTCGCCCAAGTGGGCGCCAACGCCCGCGAAGCCTGCTTGACGTACGGGTTGCATGAGCAGACCGCCGGTCTGAAGGCCTGCATCGACAAGGAGACCGCGGCTCGCGCCGATGCATTTCGGCTCAATGCGGAGCCGCCGAACCGACCTCACACCGCAGGCCATAGGTAGCTGCCCGACCGGCCTGGTCGCGTTGCTGAGCGAAGAACGCACCGGCCGTCCGCCGATGGATAGAACGAATAGCTCTCGGTCATTGTGAAACACCGACGCGAGACTCAAAGACTATGACGGCACTCCGCGCAAGCGGCGCTCTGCTTCTTTCAGCCTTTCCTAGGATGTCGCATGGAAAAAGTTCGACTTCCTCACGAAGGCCCCAATTCTTACCGCCACCTTAGATCGTTGACGCTGGCAGCGGTGAGGATCCAGGCGCTAAGCTTAGTCCCCGCGCCCGTGGTTCTTGTGCTCATCCTACCTCCAACAAGCGCTTAGAGGGACGGCGTGGCGTTCACGCACGCAGTTGACACGGCCGACATTGCCAGTCCTAGCGCGACATTGGTCGATGACGAGCTTCAGTCGATGATGAGCTTCACCGGCATCGGCTGAACGATCTTCAGGAAGTTGCCGGTGGCGCGCTAACCGACGACGGGGAGAGCTGACGATTCAGTCTGGTCTGCGCGCGTACCTTGATCGCGCGCTTCTTCTGGTCGCGACGCTCCGTTGGGCAGCTTGCAACCGGAATGCATTCCTGACCGTTCATTCAACGCGACTGTTCCGGTCCCGGGTCATTACAAACATTCAATGTTGCAGCCATAGAAGTGCCATGAGTTGGTGCCACCTTTCCATTGCGAGCGAACAAGGAGGTTGATCAGATGATCAAGTCTCGACTCTTTGCCGCCTTGATCCTTACGACGGCGCTGACGGCTCCGGCTGCGATCATTCCCCTGGTCATATCGTCTCCCGCCATGGCAGGTGAGGCGACGAGCCGTGATTTTTCCGACCTGGCGGCCAAGGTAACGCCTGCGGTTGTCAACGTCGCCGTGACCCTGAACGCCAACTCAGGTGACGAGGAACTGCAGATGTCCGGCCGCTCGCTGGATCCGGAGATGCAGGAGTTCATGCGCCAGTTTGCCCATCGCTTCGGCGAACGGGGCCTCGAGCAAAAGGTTCCGCACCTCAAGGCGCAGGCAGTCGGCTCGGGCTTCATCATCGATCCGTCCGGGATCATCGTGACCAACAATCACGTCGCCAATAATGCCAGTTCGATCGTCGTGAGCCTGTCCGACGGCCGCAAGCTGCCCGCCAAGCTGCTCGGAGCCGACGAGAAGACCGATCTCGCGGTAATCAAGGTCGACACCGCCAAGCCGTTGCCCTTCGTGCAGTTCGGCGATTCCACCAAGCTGCGGGTTGGCCAGCCGGTGATGGCAGTCGGCAATCCGTTCGGCCTGGGCGGCACCGTGACGACCGGCATCGTGTCGGCGCGCGGCCGCGACATCCACTCCGGCCCGTTTGACGACTACATCCAGACCGACGCCGCCATCAACCGCGGCAACTCGGGTGGACCGCTGTTCGACATGGACGGCAAGGTCATCGGCATCAACACCGCCATTTTCTCGCCGAGCGGCGGCAATATTGGCTTGGCCTTTGCCATTCCATCGAGCCTGGCGGAGCCGGTGGTGGCTCAGCTCAAGGCCAATGGCCATGTCGAGCGAGGTTTGCTGGGCGTGCAGATCCAGCCGGTGACGGAGGAACTCGCGCAGAGCCTGTCACTCGACTCGGCCAACGGCGCCCTGGTCGCCGCGGTCGAACCCGACAGCGCCGCGCTCAAGGCCGGCATCAAGTCGGGTGACGTGATCAGGAGCGTCGACGGAAAAAACATCACGACCATCCGCGATCTGACGCGCACCATTGCGGCCGCCCAGCCGGGATCCACCGTCGAGATCGCCTTGTGGCGCGACGGCAAGGAGATGACCTTGTCGGCCAAGCTCGGCGATTTAGAGCCCAGCAAGCCCCAAGCCGAGAGCAATTCGCCCGAGGCCAGGGGTCCCAAGTCGTTCGGCCTGTCGCTGGCGCCGATCACGCCAGAGGCCCGCCAGGAACTCGGCCTCAAGAACTCGGTGAAGGGCGCGCTGATCGCAGCCGTCGAACCGGGCGGCCCGGCCGACGAGCAGGGGCTGCAAGCCGGTGACGTGCTGCAACAGGTCGGTCGCGACGCAATCGATTCGGCAAATGAGGCTGTCGCGAGCCTCAAGGCGGCCGGCAAGGCCAACAAGCCTGTCCTGATGAAGATCTATCGTCAGGGAGTGGCGCAGTTCGTCGCTGTATCTCCCCGGACGGCGTGACCTGGCCTCTCGACGAAGCCGCGGTCGCCAGACCACATAACTTCAACGGGGAGCTTTGTGCAGGAGGAGACGATGCTTACACGGTTGTTTCTTCTGACGTTTGCGATGATGGGTGTCGCAAGCATTGCCCACGCCCAGTCGACGACTTCCCAGACGATGACCCATCGCGAGGTAAGCCAGGCCATGGCGCCGATCGGCGGCCAGCGAAATAAAGTGGCGATCACCGACGAGTACGGCTTCCATTACGACAGCGGAGGCGATCGTTTGGATGCAGCCGGCCACGTCATAGCGCCGCCCTATACCCATCCGGGCGCGCGCGTCCTACGCTAGCCGACCGAGGGTGACGCCTCGAAAGGCCCGGCAGTCCGCGGACCGCCGGGCCTTTCTGCTGACAGCCAGCGAGCTAAAGTGCGACCTCCTGAAGGGTTGGCCATCGGTAGTCGGGAAGTCGCAGCGTGTCGATGATATCGGCGCCGAACGTCAGTCTTGCCACGCCCGGAATCGCGGCCGACCTTATCACGAGATTGCGCAGCAACAGGCCCCATCGAGTCCTTGGCGCAAACGCGGCGGCGAAACGCTCGGCGCCCCGCTGTTTGGAGTTCATGTACGCCCGCAAGATTCCCTCGTACCTGGCAAAGGCTTCGTCATGCCGTCCCTGCGCTTGGGAAAGTTCGCCCGCCAGCACATACGCGGCCGTCATGGCCAGCGCCGACCCTTGTCCCGCTGCCAGCGACACACAGAATGCGGCATCCCCGACGAGACCGACACGTCCACGCGACCAAGCCTTCATCCTGATCTGACTGATGCGGTCAAAATAGAGGTCCTGCGTGCGATCCAATTCGCCCAGGATACGCAGGCACTCCCACTTTCCGTCGCCGTATCTCTCGTACAGGATCGCCTTCTGAGCCGACAAGGCCAGCTGCGTCGGTTGGACGGCGGCGTCGGCCGCAAAGACGAACAGAAACAGGGTGCGATCACCGCGCAGCGCAAAGCGCCCCACCATTCGTCCCGGCTCGTTGTACATCACGTACGCTCGTTCATCGCGCGGCCGATAGCCGTCGACTTCGAAGGCAGCGACAGCGTATCCGAGTTGTTTCTCAAACCTCGTCTGCGGCCCGAATACGAGCCGGCGAACGTTTGAATGCAGACCGTCTGCCCCGATCACCAAGTCGAACCGACGCTTGCCTTGACGTCTGAACTCGACGTGCGCTTGATTCGGACACTGATCGATGCCGACGATCTCGTCGCCGAAAATGACCTCCGTCACACACTTGATCTTCTCGAACAGCAAGCGCGAGAGATCGCTGCGCGCTAGGGTTACGTAACGGCCGTCCGTCAAATCCCGGAAAACCCTGGTCCCCAACCCGGCCACCCGGTCGCCACGGTCGTCGACGACCCGCATCTCGCGTACGTGATAGCCGTTGCGTTCGACATCGCTCGCCAGGCCCATGCGCTCGGCAATGTCGTAACCGAGGCCCCAAAAGTCTATGACATAGCCGCCGGTGCGCACGGCAGGAGCGCGCTCCACCACCGTCGGCCTGAAGCCGCCCGCTTTCAGCCAATAGGCGAGCGTGGGTCCGGCGATCCCTGCGCCTGAGATCAATACGGTTTGCTCATTCAAAACGCTGCACCCGCGAATTCAGACTTTCGGCGTCTTCATAACGGCCTCGGCGTCGAGCCGTTCCTGCCAACTCAGGAACGTGGCAAACAGACCGCTGAACTCGAGCTCGAATTCAGACTTGAGAAGGCTCCATGAGATTCCCTTCTTGAGCGCCGCTTCGACCTTCTGCCTGAGCTCGGCCTGCCGCTTGCGCGTGTCCGCGAAGACGATGTCGTGAGCGTCGGAAAATTCGCCCCGATCCGCGAACTGGCGCTTCTTGGCTTTGAGACGCCGGTCAAGCTCCGTCAGCCGTTCTTTCAGCGAGTCGTGGGGAGTCGTGCTCATGACCTTCGATCCTTTCGTGTGTGTTCGCCAGGTCCTTCCTCCCGCAAGGGCCTGGATATGCATGCAGGAAGGCTAATCCCATGTCGGGCTGGCGTTCCTTGCTATGGATCATTGAGCGGCGATAACGACATAGGTCAGGTGGCGCTGACGCGATACTACTGCAGTTGCCCGACCAGCGACGCCGCATCCGGCGTAAGTCGCGATAAGACCGCGACAGGGCCGCTCTCTCGCCACAGGCGAGGACTGAACTGCGCTGCTGAAAAAAAATCAATCAACAGGAGGCTCACCATGCGCACCAGCAGACGCACATTCTTTCTTGGCGCGGCAGCAGCGCCCATCCTGCTCTCCCTCGCCCCAGCGTGGGGCAAGGGCAAGGGAACTTACGACGAGGGCGCCAGCGACAGCGATATCAAGATCGGCAACACAAACCCCTACAGCGGGCCAGCCTCGTCCTACAGTACGATTGGCCACTGCGAGGCCGCCTACTGGCGGATGGTCAACGACAACGGCGGCATCAACGGCCGCAAGATTGACTTCATCTCGCTCGATGACGGCTACAGCCCACCCAAGACGGTCGAGATGGTCCGACAGCTCGTCGAGGAGGACCATGTGCTGTGCTGCTTCAACACTCTGGGCACGCCGACCAACACGGCAGTCCATAAGTACTTCAATCAGCAGAAGGTGCCGCAACTCTTCGTTGCCACCGGTGCCTCGAAATGGGGCGACCCCAAGCACTTCCCTTGGACCATGGGCTTCCAGCCCGACTACCGCACAGAGGCCATCATCTACGCCAAGCATATCCTCGCCAACGTCAAGGACCCCAGGATTGCCGTGCTCTATCAGAACGACGACTACGGCAAGGACTACTGGGACGGTTTCAAGGAGGGTCTCGGCAGCAAGGCCAACCTCGTGGTCAAGGAAGCCACTTACGAGACGACGGACCCCACGGTCGACTCGCAAATCATCCAGCTCAGCGGCTCGGGCGCGAATGTCTTTTTCATCGTCGCCATTCCCAAGTTCGCGGCCCAGGCGATCCGCAAGGCGGGCGATCTTGGCTGGAGGCCCAAGCAGTACCTGAACAACGTATCCTCGTCCGTCACCGCCACCATGAAGCCGGCGGGTTTCGACAACAGCGAAGGCATCATCACCGGCCTCTACCTGATGGATCCCACGGATAGGCAGTGGGACGATCAGGCCGACATGAAGACCTGGCGCGGCTTTATGTCGAAATACATGGCGGACGCCAATACAGCGGATGGCAACTATGTCTACGCCTACGCGGTGTCATATCTGATGGAGCAGACACTCAAGAATTGCGGAGATACGCTGACGCGCGCCAACCTGATGAAGCAGGCGGCGAGTTTCCGCAAGTTCAAGGTACCTCTGCTGCTGCCGGGCATCACCGTCAGCACGAGCCCGATCGATTTCTATCCGATTCAGGCGATACGCCTCGCGCGCTTCACGAAGGGAACGTGGCAGCTGTTCGGCGATGTCCTGTCGCATGAAAGCGCTTGAACACCGGATTGGCGTCGGCTGCAGGGCGGTCGGATTGAGATCCGATCGCCCTGCCGCGCACTTGGATCACTCGGCCCGCCATCATCGGCCCTTGCGTCGCGCACCGATCCAAAGAATCTCAGGGCGGTAAGGGCCGAAATATCCGTCGGGAACCCACGCGTAGCAGGCATTCTTCGGCACATTGCGCACGGCCCGACGACGATGGGCTGTCGGGTGCGGCTGACAGGCGATGGGAAGGACCTCCTCTGCGGTGGCGCCGCGGATTTCACCGCACGCCCTGCGTCGCCCGGCGGTACCGGCCGACTGGTCCCACTCCTTCAAAAAAATCGAGCAGACTGCAGGCCGGCATCCAGTCGCACTTGTCGCCTTCCTTCCGTTGGATGCGATCGTGCGCCTGTCCCGCGTGGCAGGGCGGCGTTTGGTGCCGATCTCGAGCACACCATGCTGGTTCCTCAAGGGCCCGGCGATGCCGCTACCCGCATTGCAAAGGGGCCGCAGTAGCTCTTGAGCCAAGTGTGTCAGAGGCATGAAAGAGGGGAGCCATCGCCGATTAGGTTGAGCGAAACCAGCTTTGCAGGGATCAATGATGTAGATTACCCTAATTCTTTGGGGAGGGCGTCGGGAAGGCATGCCTATGGCGATTTCGGCCCATCGCGATTTGAGCACGCTCAAGGCCCCCCTTGTCGCCAAGCTGGGACGTTTTGTCGACCTGACGGCACGGGAGCAGGCCTATCTTGAGAACCTGCAGATGGATTTCCTCAAGGTCCGTGATGGGGCCGACATCATCACCGCCGGCCACGCTTACCGATGCCTTTTCGTTCTGAGCAGTGGCACTGCCATTCGCTACAAAGTACTGCATGACGGGCGCCGCCAGGTCCTCGGTCTCCTTTTGCCGGGAGACTTCCTCGGTCTGCCAGGCTGCATGTTCGAAACCTCCCTGTATTCGATCGCGAGCCTCACCGAAGCGGTCGTCTGTTCCATTCCGTTCCCCGCCATAGTCGATCTGTTCCAACACTGGCCGAGACTTGGAACCGCCATGTTCTGGCTGGCCGGCCACGAAGGTGCACTTTTTGCCGAGCACCTGGTGGGAGTAGGCCGTCGGTCGGCTTACGAACGCGTGGCAGGTCTGTTGCTGGAGCTACTATACCGATTGCAGAACGCGGGCCTTGCCGACGAGCGCTCCTACTCCCTGCCGATGACCCAGGAACTCATGGCCGATGCGCTCGGGTTGAGCGTACCGCACGTCAACCGCATGCTTCGCCGGTTGCGCGAGGACGGACTTATCGCGCTGGAAGGAAGTGTGCTCACATGCCTTGATGTGACGGCCCTGTCCCGGCTCGCCGATCTGGACAGCCGCAATCTCGCCGGGCAGCGAGTTCCCGGCCTCTAGGAGCCTGTCTGAGTACGAACAAATTCAATGCTTTTATCGAATTTTGACCCCGCAGCCTGCTGTGGGGCGACATTTTCTTATTCATCCAGATGAAAGATCGAGGCTAAGGCGCGGTCTTCCAGAGCGCGGCATGCTTGTTCGTGTGACCGAAAGCGTCCTTGCGCCTGTTCTAGCCTGCGGCACCAGCAGAAGCGGCGGAGCAGAACGAGCCAGCGCCCGCATCCGGGGCGAGCCCACCAACGGCCGCCGCGCTGATTATCAGCGTGCCGGCCACCATCCCCTGCAATCTGTTCGTCGATCGCTCCCTCGATGGCAACACTCGTGGCCCGGTCACTTGGCTTTACACT
Organism: uncultured Alphaproteobacteria bacterium; assembly: GCA_963765385.1. Classification (GTDB taxonomy): domain Bacteria; phylum Pseudomonadota; class Alphaproteobacteria; order Reyranellales; family Reyranellaceae; genus Reyranella. The sequence continues at coordinate 180,375 of CAVXWG010000010.1, forward strand.
CGGCTGGAAAGCGATCGAGGTCGCGTACATGATCGATCCCCTCTATGCAATCGCCGGATTCAGCGTAGGCATGCTTGTTGGAATGACCGGGGTTGGCGGCGGCTCGCTAATGACCCCGTTGTTGATTCTGCTGTTTGGCATTCATCCCGCAACCGCCGTTGGCACCGATCTGTTGTACGCCGCAGCGACAAAGACCGGCGGCACGCTTATTCATGGCATCACCGGCGGCGTCGATTGGCGGATTGTGGCGCGCCTGGCGTCTGGCAGCCTGCCAGCCACGATTGTCACGCTTTACCTTCTGTCGCTCATGGATCTCAAAGCCGTGGCGGCACGCGATCTTATAACGATTGTGCTGAGCGGCGCTCTTGCCGTTACGGCCGCCCTGTTGTTCCTCCGAAATAGAATCACATCTGGATACCACATTCATCTTGCCGGTCTTGGGCCTCGCAAGACGACGGTCGCGACCGTGCTTACAGGCGCCCTGGTAGGCGTGCTTGTGTCGATCTCGTCTGTTGGTGCGGGGGCCATCGGCACCGTAGCGCTGTTGATTCTCTATCCGAAGCTGCCAGTCATCAGAATTGTCGGCACGGATATCGCTCACGCGGTGGTGCTGACTCTTGTTGCCGGGATCGGGCACTGGATGATCGGAACGGTCGACTGGCCTGCTGTCGGATCGCTTCTGTGCGGTTCGTTGCCCGGGGTATTTCTCGGGAGCTTCATGGCTGCCCGCCTCCCGGAATCGGCTCTCCGCTTAGTGCTTGCAGGAACATTGCTCTTGGTGGCGGGGAAGCTTGCGATCGATCACATCGACGAGTTTGCCCGGATTACCACTGCGTTCACCAGACGCGCGACAAATTGATCGCGTTTGCTTCTCTTGTTCAGCATCAAGGCTGCATGATGCAAACGCCCTAACTTGGCGTCCATTCCGCTCCAGCAGGCTTCCCCGCGGCGGGACATGTCAGTCCCCGATGGAATAACTTCGCTTACGTAGAGTTTGGCTCATCATGTCTCGAGAGCTGCCATGGTAGACAAGGCAATTGCGGCATCGTCATCAGACTTGGAAGCAGATAAAGGCACGCCATCTTCGAATGCCTCGGCATCCGGATCGGGCGGCGTGCTGTCGCCACCCCCCGCCATCGGCTTGGCACGCCTGTCGGTGCTGGCGATTGTCGTCGGAATCGTGACCGGGTTGGGAGCGGTGCTCTTCCGCGACTTGATCGCGCTCATACACAACGCGTTCTTCCTGGGGACAATCGCACTGCACTATGACGCCAACATGTTCACGCCGCCCAGTCCGTGGGGCATCGGTGTCATTCTTGTCCCTGTGCTAGGCGCGGTCATCGTTACCTTTCTCGTTTCCAATTTCGCTCCCGAGGCGCGTGGGCACGGCGTGCCGGAAGTCATGGACGCAATCTACTACGGTGGCGGCGTGATCCGTCCGGTCGTAGCGGTGGTCAAGTCGCTCGCCTCGGCGGTCGCCATTGGCACGGGCTCCGCCGTTGGGCGCGAAGGACCAATCATCCAAATTGGCGCCGCCCTCGGCTCGACGCTTGGCCAGTTGGTGCGGATGCCGCCGGGACAACGCATCATTCTCGTCGCCGCCGGCGCCGGCGCCGGAATCGCCGCCACCTTCAACACGCCGATTGGCGGCGTCATGTTCACGATCGAGCTGATGATGCCGGAGGTAAGCGTTTCAAGCTTCCTGCCTGTGGCACTCTCAACCGCCGTGGCCACGTTCGTCGGCCGCTTCTATTTCGGGGTGCAGCCGGCCTTTGAGGTGCCACATCTGGTACCGCTATCCAACGATATGAGCTCGGCCCTGACCCTCGGCCTCTACGCGCTACTGGGGGTTGTCGTGGGCATCGCCGCGACCGCCTTTGTCCGCGGCCTGCATCTTGCGGAGGACCTGTTCGAGAAGATCCGAATCCGCTATCTGCGCCATATCTTCGGCATGTTTCTTGTGGGCGTGCTGATCTACCTCCTGCAGCAAGAATTCGGCCATTACTATGTCGAGGGTGTCGGGTACGCGACGATCCAGGCCATCCTGCTCGGTCATATGTCCGCGCCCGGACTTCTCGCGCTGCTTTTCTGCTGCAAGCTCTTCGCCACAACGGTCAGCCTTGGGTCAGGTTCATCCGGCGGGGTCTTTTCGCCTTCGCTGTTCCTGGGCGCTACGATCGGCGCCGCTTTCGCGGCCACGCTATCGGCCCTGCCTCTGCCAGTCCCGATCGACTTGCCGTCCTTCGCCATTGTCGGGATGGGTGCCATGGTCGGTGGCGGGACGGGTGCCGTCATGACGGCGGTCACGATGATTTTCGAAATGACGCGCAATTACGACATCGTTCTGCCGATGATTCTGGCGGTGGCGCTGAGCGTCGCCGTGCGGCGCGTGCTGTCGCGCGAGAATATCTACACCCTCAAGCTTGTCCGGCGCGGGCACCCTATTCCGAAGGCGTTGCACGCCAATATGTTTCTCGTGCGCAAAGCCGGTGAAGTCATGGACCGGGACGTCGTTGTTGTTCCGGCAGAAATGGACTTCGAGACGCTGCTGGCGCGGCCCGACAATCGCGGCCGGCTCCGGCATGTCGTCATCACTCACGGCGGGCGTATATTTGGTGTGCTACGCGTCAACACTTCTCTGCGGCCCACCTCTGGCAGCGTTGTTCCGGGCGTCGCCTTGGGCGACCTTGCCAGCCGAGCCTTCACGATCGTCCGCGACAACGACGTTGCGTTCGACGTCATTCGACGTATGTGGCGTAGACGTGCCACCATGGCGTTGGTCGTTCGAGGACGCGGCATTCCACGTCCCGGCGACATTCTCGGCGTTATCACCAAGGAGCACGTGGCCGATTCGGTAGCCGACAGCATCGAGGTCTACCCGACCGGTGGATAAGTGCGGTGCGGCGCCCACGGCCCGTCCACCGGCTGTCTCGACGTTCCGTCTTGGAATTGGACGCCATCGTCCTGACCCAGTGCAAGAAATGGGCGTCTACGGGATCCTGCCAGCGATCATTCAACGGGCGATCTGGCGCTCCAGTCCGCCCAGAGCCCGTTTCCGTGCCCTGTACGGCGCAAGTGACGAAGACTTCGGACGGCAAGGAGACCTGCGGGGCGAGAGGTGGTCCGAGGCCGATTTGCGCTACGTCGCCATACCCTGCGCGCAGAGATAGCGCGCCTCGCGGCAGACGCCAGGTCTTGGCGTCCTTCTGACCAGCGACGGCTGTGGGCGTCCCGCTTTGGCGGCTCCCACAGCCGGCCATGAACCTTACTTTATAGCGGTGGCGCGTGGCCGGCGCGGCGGCGTCATGTCCCGTCAAGGCATCGGCGACGCATGCGCAATCGCACGCTTTATTCCGCCACCCCGAGCGACGGCGCCCGAAGGGCGGCGCAGTTGATGAACCTCTTCTTGATGCCGAGGGCCTGTGCTCTTCCCCGGACCGCGGTCAGGAAGACCAAGGGGAGAGGAGCCTGATTGGGCCCGGGGTGGCCCTCGTCGGCGCCGTTTACGCCGCCTGCCGGAGGAGAAGGCCCGAATGCCCGGCTTTCGCGAACGGTCACTGTTCCCCCGCTTGGGGAAACTGTCTCCCCCGACGGGTGCTTACCGAATTCTCCCGCCGGCACCGTCGCGATCAAAAGTCATACTAAACATAATATTGACTAACACTGAAGTTTGCCGCACGATGTCCCCGTAACTCAGCCGGAGGAATTCCGCCATGCCTGCCCTTGCGCTGGTTCGAAGCCTGCGTCCCCCGCGTCGGATGCGCGGGACGTCGTGCCGGCGTCGGCGGAGGGTCGGCCGCGTCGCCCACCCGACGCCCTCGACGGTCAGGGCCGGTAGCGGAAATTGCGGAAATGGCGGGAAGTGATTCTTGGCGGGCCGGCCGGCTGCCCGGCGCATCGCTTGCGAAAACTGCGGGAAGTGATGGAACGCGGTCTTGGCGCCCAGCCACGTGCCTGGCACATCGCTTGCGGAAATTGAGGGAGCCCGGTTCTTGGAGCGCAGGCCGAGTGGCTGGCAAATCGCCAGCGGAAATTGCGGGAAGTGCGTTTCGGCGGCGGCGCCGCGTGGCTGGCACGTCGCCTGCGGGAATTGCGGAAATTGCGGGAACCCGGTACTCGAGCGCCAGCCGGGTGCTTGGCCGATGGCCAGCGGAAATTGCGGGAATCCCAGCCCGCCGCGCCGGCGCCACGGCCTGCGCGGTCCGCGTCTCGAGCCGATCTGACCGATTGAAAGTTCCGACAGCCATGATGACCGTAAAGCACACCTTCATCGACACCCGTGGCTTCACAACGCACGTCGCCCAGTGCGGCGAAGGCCCGCCGCTCATCCTGCTGCATGGCTGGCCCGAATTCTGGGCGGTGTGGGAGCCGATGTTCGAGCGCCTGGCCGATCGCTACCGGCTGATCGCGCCCGACTTCCGTGGCTTCGGCGAGAGCGGCAACCCGACGCCCGGACCGTCCGACCAGGCCGGCCCCGATGTCCTCGCCGCCGACATTGCGGCGCTGATGGAAAGGCTCGGCATCGCCCGCGCGGGCTTTGTCGGCCATGATGTCGGCGCCTTCGTCATGCAGCGGCTGGCGCTCAACCATCCCGACAAGGTCGCGGGACTGTTCTTCTTCAATTGCGCCACACACGGCGTGGGCGCGCGCTGGCGCGAGCCCGGGCACATCAACGAGATCTGGTACCAGACCTTCCACCAGATGCCGTTCGCGCCGGCCCTGATCGGCGCCTCGCGCGAACTCGTGCCGCGCCTATTTCGGCTATCAGCTGAAGCACTGGTCGTACGCCAAGGATGCCTTCGGTCCCGTGCTGGAGCGCTGGGTCGACAACTTCCTGCGGCCCGGCAATCTCCAGGGCGGCTTCAACTGGTACATCTCGCAGAATGCCGGTCGGCTGGCCGTGATGGCCGGCACCGCGCCCAAGCCGCCCAAGATCACCCAGCCGGCGCGCGTGCTGTGGGGTCGGCACGATCCGGTGCTGCGGAGCGAATGGATCGACGTGGTGGGCGAGTACTTCGAAAACGTCGAGGCCGGCATCGCGGAGGATGCCGGCCACTTCGTTCACTACGAGACGCCCGATCCGGCGGCCCTCGAAATTGACCGCTTCTTCAAGCGGATCGGCTATCGCCCCTCGCGCTAGCCTCGCGCGTGAGCCTCGGCCTTGCCATGAGCCTCGACTTTCTTGGACAATTCGGTGGCCGCCTCGACCACCATGTTCTTCATCGCCTTCTGCAGCTTGTCGAAGGCGCGCACCTCGATCTGGCGCACGCGCTCGCGGCTGATGCCGTACTCCGAGGACAGGTCCTCGAGCGTCTTGGGCTCGTCGATCAGGCGGCGCTCGACGATGATGCGGCGCTCGCGGTCGGTCAGCTGCTTCAGGGCGCCGGCCAGCATCTGCTTGCGCTGGCCCATCTCCTGGCTCTCGCCGAGCTTGGTCTCCTGGTTGGGCGATTCATCGACCAGCCAGTCCTGCCATTCCATGTCGCCCTCGGCCTTGACCGGGGCGTTGAGCGAGGAGTCCGGCGCGGCGAGGCGGCGGTTCATGTTCACCACCTCCTCCTCGGGCACGCCGAGGCGGGTGGCGATCTTCTTGACCTGCTCGGGCGACAGATCGCCCTCCTCGATGGCCTGCATCTGGCCCTTGAGCTTGCGCAGGTTGAAGAACAGCTTCTTCTGCGCCGCCGTCGTGCCCATCTTCACCAGCGACCAGCTGTGCAGGATGTATTCCTGGATCGAGGCGCGGATCCACCACATGGCATAGGTGGCCAGCCGGAAGCCGCGGTCGGGATCGAACCGCTTGACCGCCTGCATCATGCCGACGTTGCCCTCGGAGATGAGCTCGGCGACCGGCAGGCCGTAGCCGCGATAGCCCATGGCGATCTTGGCGACGAGCCGCAGATGGCTGGTCACGAGCTGATGGGCGGCTTTGGAATCGCCGTGCTCACGCCAGCGCTTGGCCAGCATGAATTCCTGCTGCGGCTCGAGCAGGGGAAACTTGCGGATTTCCTGGAGATAACGGCTGAGATTGCCCTCGGGGGTAAGAGACGACGGGAGGGCGGGAAGGTTTGCGGTAGCACTCATGGTACTCCCCCTTTCATACGCGGAAGGCGACGTGAACGAGCGTTTAGCACTCTCGCTCACTGACTGCTAAACCCAACTCTAGAAGTCGGACAAGCCCTTGGTCAAGAGAAACCTACTAATCCCCTCAGGTATTAGGGAGATTACTTAACGTCGTTCAGCTCAGACACCAACCTCTTGAAATCTTGTGGCAATTCTGAGGCGAAGCGCATTTCCCGCTTGGTCCTCGGATGCCGGAACTCCAGCACCGCGGCGTGCAACGCCTGCCTTCCGAAGGTTTTCAACGACTCGGGGGCCGGGGCGTTGCCGCGGGACTTCCGCCCATAGACCGGATCGCCCACGACCGGGCAGCCGAGATGGGCGAAGTGAACGCGGACCTGATGGGTGCGCCCGGTCTCGAGCTTCGCCGCCATCAGGCTGGCGACCGGTGCCAGCGGCGGCCCGAAACGGCGTTCGACCCAGTACTGGGTGATCGCACTCCGCCCGCTGGTCTTGCGCACCGCCATGCGCTTGCGATCGACCGGGTGGCGGCCAATGGCGGCGTCGATGGTGCCTTTCGGCGCCTTGGGCCCACCCCAGACCAGCGCCTGGTAGATGCGGGTGAGGTCGTGGGCGGCGAACAGCTTGGAGAGCGCCTGATGGGTGAAGTCGTTCTTGGCCACCACCATCACGCCGGACGTGTCCTTGTCGAGGCGATGGACGATGCCCGGCCGCCGCACGCCGCCGATGCCCGACAGGCTTGTACCGCAATGCGCCAGCAGCGCATTGACCAGCGTGTGGTCGGGATTGCCCGGCGCCGGATGGACGACCAGCCCGGCCGGCTTGTTCAGCACCAGCAGGTCCGAGTCTTCATGCAGGATGTCGAGATCCAGCGCCTGCGGCAGCGGTTCGGCCGGTTCGGGCTCGGGAATGTCGACGACGAAGCGCTCGCCCGTTTTGACCTTGCGGGACGGCTCTTCTATCGTCCGGCCGTCCGCCAGCGCCACGCGGCGGCTTTCGATCAGCGCCTTTACGCGGCTGCGCGTGAGGGACGGCAAGGCCGCCGCAAGGGCACGGTCGAGCCGCTCGCCGGAGGCGCTTTGGTCGAAGGTCACGAAGTGGCGGCCGGCGTCGCTCATGGAGTTTTCTTGGCGTCCCCTGCTCAGGCCTCCGCACCGCTCTGGCTGAAGGTGCTGGTCATCGTGATGGGCCTGCTGATCGTGGCGGGCTTCGTCGTCATCGCGGCCGAAATCGCCCGCCGCATGTCTACGCCCAACGCCGGGCGGCCGCCAGCATCAGCCACCTTCAGCGAACGCATCGCGCTGCCCTCCGGCGCCCGCGTGGTGTCGATGACCGCCGCGGGCGACCGCCTGGTCGTCCATGTCGAGACGCCGGGCGGCCCGTCGGCGGCCTATGTCGTCGATCCGCGCAACGGCGCCCTTTTAGGCACCGTCGAATTCCCGCCCGGCGCCGGCCGCTAGCGATGATCGATCACCTGTCGATCACCACGACCGACCTCGACCGCGCCCAGGCCTTCTACGATGCGGCGCTGCGCGCGCTCGGCTATCCGAGAGTCCACCGGCGCGCCGAAGCGATGGGCTATGGCGTGCGAGACCATGGCCCCGACGCGCCGCCCTATATCTCGATCTATCTCTGCACGGACAGGCTTGTGCCCGATAACCGGCACTGGTGCTTTCGCGCCAAAAGCCGCGCCGACGTTCGCGCTTTTCATCAAGCAGCCCTTGCCAATGGCGGCACCGACGACGGACCGCCCGGCATCCGGGAAAGGTACAGTCCCGATTACTACGCCGCTTTCGTGCGCGATCCCGATGGTAACCGGATCGAAGCCGTAACGCGCCGACCCGAGGAATGACCATGAACTTTCGCAGCGACAACGAAGTCGGCGCCCATGCCCGCATTGTGGAGGCCGTCGGCCGGGCCTTCACCAGCGGCAGCGCCCCCTCCTACGGCGCCGACGACTGGACGCACCGGGTCGAACACCGCCTGCGCGACCTGTTCGAAAAGCCCGACCTCGTGGCCTTCCCGGTCGCCACCGGCACGGCCGCCAACGTGCTGTCGCTCGCCTGCTGCACGCCGTCGTGGGGCGCGATCTACTGCCATCCGCAGGCCCACATCGCCGTCGACGAGGCGAACGCACCGGAATTTTTCACCTCGGGCGCCAAGCTCTGCCTGATCGACGGGGCGGCCGGCAAGATCGATCCCAAAAAGCTCGCCGAAGCGCTGGCCCAACCGGTTTATGGCGTCGTCCACCATCCACAACCCGCCGCGGTCAGCATCACCCAGGCGACGGAATGCGGCACGGTCTATGCGCCGGAGGAGATCGCGGCGCTGGCCAGCTCCACCCATCGCCATGGGCTGAAACTGCACATGGATGGCGCGCGCTTCGCCAACGCGGTGTCCTTCGTCGGCTGCGCGCCAGCCGAGCTCTCGTGGAAAGCGGGCGTCGACGTGCTGAGCCTCGGCGCCACCAAGAACGGGGCGCTTGCCGCCGAGGCCGTGGTGTTTTTCGATGCCGGCCTGGCGCGCGAGTTCGAGTTCCGCCGCAAGCGCGGCGGGCACCTGCTGTCCAAGATGCGCTTCCTGTCAGCGCAGCTCGATGCCTATCTGGCCGACGGCCTGTGGCTCGACAACGCCCACCATGCCAACGCCATGGCCCGCCGCCTGGTGGCCGGGCTGTCGGCGCTCAAGGGCACGCAGCTTCTCTACCCGGTCCATGCCAACGAAATCTTCGTGGTTCTGCCTGCCCATATGCACGATGAGCTGGAGGCCGCGGGCGCGCAGTACCATCCCTGGCCGTCGGACCGGCCCGGCGAGCGCGCCTTCCGCCTCGTCACCGCCTTCGACACCGACCCCAAGGACGTCGACCGTTTCCTCTCCATCGCCAAGGCCGCCTGACCCCATGACCCGCCAGCGCACCCTCACCGCCGCCCATTGGGGCGTCTACGAGGTCGAGTACGACGACAACGGCAAGGCCACGCGCCTGTATCCCTTCTCGAAGGACCCCGATCCCTCGCCGATCGGCCTGCACATGCTGTCCGACGAGGTGACGCGGCTGCGCGTCCGCCGGCCGGCGGTGCGCAAGAGCTGGCTGGAACATGGGCCGGGCAGCCATCCCGAACGGCGCGGTCACGAGGCGTTCGTCGAGCTGCCGTGGGACGAGGCGCTCGACCTCGTGGCCGGGGAACTGACGCGGGTAAAGACCGCCCATTCCAACCGCGCGATCTTCGGCGGCTCCTACGGCTGGTCGAGTGCCGGCCGCTTCCATCACGCGCAGAGCCAGGTCCATCGCTTTCTGAATTCGATCGGCGGCTACGTGCGCCACCAGGATTCCTACAGCCTGGGAGCGGCACGCGTGCTGATGCCGCACATCGTGGCGCCGATGGAAGAGCTGATGTCCATGCACACGAGCTGGGACGTGCTGGCCGAAAACTGCAAGCTGTTCGTCACCTTCGGCGGCGTGCCGCGCAAGAACGCCCAGATCAATGCCGGCGGCGCCACCTTGCATCACGTCAAGGGTGGCCTCTATGCCATGCGCGAGAAGGGCGTGCGCTTCGTCAACGTGACGCCCACCGCCGAGGATCTCGACAATGGCGGCGACGTCGAATGGCTCGCCATCCGCCCCAACACCGACGTCGCGCTGATGCTGGCGCTCTGCCACACGCTTCTCACCGAGGAGCTCTACGACCGCGACTTCCTCGATCGCTGCACGGTGGGCTTCGACAAGTTCGCGACCTCCCTCGCCGGCAAGGATGCCGCCTGGGCCGAGAAGATCACCGGCATTCCCGCCTCGCGCATCGTCGCTCTCGCGCGCGAGATGGCGGCGACACGCACCACCGTCAGCATCGGCTGGTCGCTGCAGCGCAGCCACCATGGCGAGCAGCCGTTCTGGGCGCTGGTGACGCTGGCCTGCATGCTGGGCCAGATCGGCCTGCCGGGCGGCGGCTTCGGCGTGGGCTACGGCCCGGTCAATTTGATGGGCAGCGCGCATCCGAAATATTCCGGTCCGACCCTGCCGCAGGGCACCAACGCGGTGAGCGACTTCATCCCGGTCGCGCGCTTCACCGACATGCTGCTCAATCCCGGCGGCAAGATCTCCTATAACGGTCGCGACATCGTCTATCCCGACATCAAGCTGGTCTACTGGGCGGGCGGCAATCCCTTCCACCATCACCAGGATCTCAACCGGCTGATGCTGGCGTGGCGCAAGCCCGAGACGATTGTGTTCCACGAGCAGTTCTGGACGCCGGCCGCGCGCATGGCCGATGTCGTGCTGCCGGCCACCACCAGCCTGGAGCGCGACGATGTCGGCTATGGCAGCCGCGAGCCGTTCGTGATCGCCATGAAGAAGGCGCGCGAGCCGGTCGGCGAGGCGCGGGACGACTATTCCATCTTCTCCGAGCTTGCCAAACGCATGGGCAAGGGCGACGGCTACACCGAGGGCCGCGACGCCATGGCGTGGCTAAAGCATCTGTACGAGTTGTCGCGCGCGAAGTCGGCCGAAGCCGGCGTCACCATTCCGGCCTTCGACGATTTCTGGCAGGCCGGCATTGCCGAGGCCCACGGCGAGAATCGCGCGCCGGTGATGCTGGCGGACTTCCGTGCCGATCCCACGGCGCATCCGCTCAGGACACCGTCAGGCAAGATCGAAATCTTCTCCGAGAAGATCGCCTCGTTCGGCTACGACGACTGCCCGGGCCATGCGACGTGGCTCGAGCCGATCGAATGGTTGGGCTCGAAGACGGCCGAGCGCTATCCGCTGCACATGCTGTCGGACCAGCCGACCGACAAGCTACACAGCCAGCTCGACCACAGCCCGCATTCCCGCGCCACCAAGGTCAAGGGCCGCCAGCCGATCACGCTCCATCCTGACGACGCGGCAGCCCGCGGCATCGCCGACGGCGATCTTTTACGCGTGTTCAACGACCGCGGCGCCTGCCTGGCCGCGGCGCGCCTCAGCGACCGCATCCGCCGTGGCGTGGTGCGGCTCTCGACCGGCGCCTGGTTCGACCCGGCCGATGCAGGCTCCAACCGGCCGCTGGAAAAGCACGGCAATCCCAACGCCCTCACCCTCGACATCGGCGCTTCGAAATTGAGTCAGGGCTGCATCGCTCAGACCTGCCTGGTCGAGATCGAGCGCTTCGACGGCCCGGCCCCCGTCGTGACCGCCCATCGACTGCCCGAGTTCGCCGCGCGCTGATGCGGCGCAGCCCCCTACCGCGACCGCCTGATCACTGCAGGACAACCTCGACGCACTTGCCGGCGGCAACCGCATTCTCGCGCGCATCGCCGCGGCCGATCTTGTCGGCCATGGCGAGGCTTCGGGTTTCCCGCTCCACTACCGAGCGCAGGGTCTCCAGTGTCGGCTTGGCGGCGACAGTGACGGCATAGATTGCCTTTCCGTCAGGCGTCAGATTGGCCGCGCAGGCATCGCCGCCCGGCCCATCCGCCCGTGCCGTAGCCGCCAGGCCCGACATGAAGGCAATCGCCAGAGCCATCGTCCTCACCATCGAGCCCGCCATGCTAACGGCGGCCGGCGCGATTGACCGGGCCCCCACGATTGATATCGCCGTCGACGCCGTCTCTTCCGACGCCAACGCCGGGTTCAACGCCAACGCCGCGCGCACCCACGCCAACGCCGGGAGCAACACCGACGCCCGCTGCGCCCGCGCCAACGCCTGGATAGACACCGACGCCGCGCGCGCCGGGGCCGATACCGTTGCGCTCCCAGATGCAGCCCTGCGGCGTGCCGTCTGCGTTGCAATAAACCGCGGCTTCAGCCGATGACGCAATCAAAACAACTCCGAACGACGCTGCAACAATCAAACGGATCATGATCTGGCCCTAATCTCTAAAATCTCTGGTTAAGTCTCATATTTATGTGGTCACGCCGACCACCATCCACAATGGGCGCTTGTAATTCTGATCGGGACTTCGTGGTTTGCGTGAGGTCGCCCTAGCGTGCCAGCGCTTCCGGCTTGCATCCCAACTCCGGGGCAATTTGGCCAAGGGCGCGCACCTGAACGAGGTCCGGACCCTTGGTCTTGGCAAGGAACATGTTCATCGTCGTGTGATGATCCTTGCCGATCGTCATCGGCCCGGAGGGCGATGGGAAGGTCAGGCCCGCCAGCGCATCAATTACAGCTTCCTTGTCGACCTTGCCGGCCTTTTCGATCGCGGCCTTCAGCGCGATGAGAGTGTTGTAATGCATCACCACGTAGTTGGAGATCGCCATGTCGGGGCCGGCCTTGGCGCGCGCCTTGGCCACGAACGCCTTCGCGTTGGGGTCGTCGCTGGCAACGACGAAGGGGACGGCCGCATAGATCTCGTCAATCTTGCCGCCGAACACTTTTAGGTCGGCCTCGGTCAGCCCGAGGAATCCGACGGTCACCGTCCTGAACAATCCCTTGCTGGCCGCGTAAGGGATGAACTGCATGCCGTCGCCCTTCAGGGCATAGAGCAGGACCTTGGCCTTGCTCGTCGCGATTTGCACGCTCAGCGCGGCGAAGTCCTTCTCGGCGCCCAGCGTGTACTGCTTGCCCACGACCTTGCCGCCCAGCTTGGCGATCACCGGCTCGGCGGCGTCGAACATGCGGTGCGGCCAGTCGCGATCGGCGCCCAGCAGGAAATAGTCCTTGCCGAAGCTCTGCGTCATGTAGGGCAGCAGCGAGGCAAGCTCCTGGTTGGGGACCGTACTCAGCGCAAACATGTAGCGGTTGCACTTTCCGCCTTCGTAGTTGGTGGCGTAGAGCAGCGGAGTCTTGTGGCTCGCGAGCACGGGAACGATGGCGTCGAGATTCTGCGACGTGATGGGGCCGACCACCGCCAGGACACCGGCCTCCTCGACGATCTTGCGCGCCGCCTCGACAGCGATGTTCGGGCGGGTCCCGTCGTCGCGGTAAACAATTTCAACGGGCCGCCCGAGAATGCCACCGGCGGCGTTGATGTCGGCTGCCGCGAGGTCGAGCCCGAGCTTTGCCTGCGCGCCATAAAGCTCGACGCCGCCGGAGAACGGCAACACGGCTCCGATCTTGATCGGGTCGGCAGCGCTGGCATCCTTTGTGACCCAGGGAAGGATCCCGAGCGTGCAGCAACTCAGCCACACAACGACGCCGCGTCTCAAAGACCGGAACTTCATGATAGATGCTTTCCCAATACGATCCCCCGGCCCACTGCCAGCGATCATACACTGAAATCCGATAGCGAACGGGCAGCAAGTGTGAAACGGTGCCGTCGAGGGGGCCTTCTGCAGCTTTGCCGGATTCGAAGAACATCGCTCGCTGTGCTCTGCGGGAGCTGCGTTGCCATAATCTCGGCCACGACGGCGGCCCAAAGTCCGCCCAATCCTGGCAGCGCTCCGAGGACGACTGAGCAGGTCGCTGCCGTCAGCGGTAATCCCGCGGCCACGACATTCTCGACCGGCACCGGCTGGCTCGGCCGCACACTCGGCCTGCAGGACGGGTGGGGCATCACGCTGGGCGGGCTGTGGCTCGCGGACACCAATCTGGTGGCCGCCGGCGGCGCCCAGCCTGGCGGCTGGACCAACAACAGTGCGCTCCTCATCGGCCTCGGCATCGATGCGGAGAAGCTTGTCGGCTGGCGCGGTGCGTCGTTCGGCTTCCAGTTCCTGCAGTTCAATGGCGCCAACACCAACGGCGAGGCCGGCAGCATCGCCGGCTACAACGGCATCGTCGCCCTGCAGCCCCACCAGCGCACGGAGCTCTTCGAGGCCTGGTACGCGCAGGAGATGATCAAGGATGTCTTGCAAGTCAGGATCGGCCGAACCGCGCCGACCCTGGATTTCAACAACGTGCTGCGTCCGGTCACTTTCGCCGACAGCAGCCAGAATATTCCGGCGGTAAGCGGCCTGCTCTACTCCACGATCTTCGTGAACGGCTCGCTGCTTGGCGTCCTCCCTGGCTATTACAATTCGGGGAACGGCGTGACCGTCAATTTCACGCCGACCAAGTCGTTCTATCTCAACCTCGGCGTCTACGACGGCAACCTGGCGCGTGGCGTGCAGACCGGCGTCAGCCCGCCCGAATTCAACGGCTACTATCTGAACATCGGCGAGATCGGCACCAACTGGGTGATCGGCGACGGCCATCATCCCGGGCAGTTCGGCATCGGCCTGTGGCGACAGACGGGCGTTCTCACCGCGGCCGGAATCTCCCAGGACGGCACCGGCGGCGTCTACTTCTTCGCCTCGCAACGGATCGCACACGGCGTCAACCAACGCGTGCCGTCCTCGGCGATCACCACGTTCTATCAATTCGGCATCAACGACTCTCAAACGCTGCCGATCAATCAGTACTACGGCGCCGGCGTGACGGCGTTCGGGTTGATCGGCGACCGGGAACGCAATTCGATGGGCTTCGGCGCGGGACTGTCGCGCCTCAATCCACACCTCTTCGCCCAACCCAGCGAATTGATGTTCCAGGCCTATTATCAGGCGCACCTCTTCGCCACGACGTTCCTGCAGCCCACCGTGAGCTACATTCCCACGCCGGGCGCATCGCCCACCCTGCCCGGCGCCCTGACCACGACCTTGCGGCTCACCGTGCTTTTCTAACTAGCGAACGGGGCCGACTGCGCCGGTGCGTCCGTCGAGCTTGAGCGTCTGCAGGATGCGCTGGAAGCGCGGTTCACCCAGGATGGGCCGAAAATAGGGGTTTCGCGCGGTGAAGCAGAGGTAGGTGGTGCGCGCCCTCACGCAGTGCTCCAGCGCGTCGAGCGCCCGGCCCAACTCACCGACCGCCATCCATTGCATGGCCGCGCCCTCCCAACGATTGGTTCGCTCGAGCAGGGCGATCCAGACGTCCATCGCCGCCCGCCAGCCCTGGCCGCGCGCAAGCGCTTCGACGTGCTCGGCAAGTCCCTCCGCGACGCTCAGTCCGCGCAGCAGGGTCAGACGCTCGGCCATCGCCTCTTCATGGCGGCCGAGCTGGTCGAGGATCATCATGCGTCCGTAGTGCGCCCGGGTCCCTCCGGGAAGGACCCTCAGGCTTTCGTCGACCGCCTCGAGCGCCAGCCTATCCCGGCCGGCCATCCAGTAGGCGATCGCCAGATGCTGGAGCGTCTCGACGCTCCGCGGATCGAGCCGCCGCGCCTGCTCCATGGCGTCGATTGCCTCGTCGTCGCGGCCCATCGCGCTCAGGAACTGGCCGAAGGTGCCGAGCGCCTCGACCGAGCTGGAATTGAGGGTGACTGCATGCGCCAGATCGGCCTCGGCGCCCTCCCAGTCCCAGTCGTACTCCATCTTCACGCGGCCGAGCGCCGCCCAGGCCTCGGCGAGCCCCTCTTCGAGGGCGATCGCCCGCTGGGCATGCCGGCGGGCCATCGGCATCGCCTCATCGACCTGCAGCGGTCGCAGCATCGCGGTCGACGCCATGAGCAGGTAGGTCGACGCGAGCCCGGCATGGGCCATCGCATAGTCGGGATCGAGCGCCAGCGCCTGTTCGAACAGGGTCAGCGCCTTGATCAGCGGCAGCCGCGTAAAGGGCTTGAGATGGGCCCGCGCCTCGAGCTGCAGGAAATAGGCCTCCGCGGCCCGTGGACGATAGCTGCGCACGCCAGGATCTGCGGGTGACGATTGAGGCAGCGAAGTCGCGACGCGCAAGGCGATGGCATCCTGCAAGGCGGCGCCATCCATCTGGGGCTGCTCGAAGCGTTCGCTCCATTCCGTGCGCCCGCTCGCCACCTCTATCAGGCGTGCCACGAGGAGCAGCCGCTCGGGGCTGCGCTGCACCGTGCCCTCGAGCAGGTGCGCCACGCCGAACGACCGGGCATTGGCGATGTCGGTGACGGCCTCGACGGCCTCGACCGGAGAAACGCTGAGGCCGGGCACTCTACCCAGAACCGTGCTCACAGCGTCTGCGAAGCCCACGCCGAGATAGGCCTCGGCTTCGCCGAGGTCGGGCGTCGAGAAGGGCTTCACGGCAATCGTCCGGGTCTCCGCCACCGGCGGCGTGACGGCGGCTGGCGACGGCCGATCAGGCCCCGGAAGGACGCGCACCGGCACGCCGAGCCGGTAGCCGACCCGGGCTACAGTCTCTATGAAGTCTGTCGGTAACCCCTCGCCCAAAGCCTTGCGCAGGGTCGACATATGAACGGTCAGGGTGCGGTCCTCGACGAGGACATTGGGCCAAAGCCTGGCCCGGAACGCCTCGTGCGGCACCAGCCGGCCGCCGGCCTCAGCCAGGAGAAGCAGGATCTGCCAGGCCTTTGCAGGAACCCGGACGTGCCGGCCATGGCGCGACAGCCGACGCTCGGCAGCATCGAGGACAAAAGGACCAAACGCATAGACGGTCATCGTGTCCTTTTATACCCCTGCTCTATTCAATCTTGACCCTTTCTTGACCTGCAAACAGTCGCAACGCGGATGACAATGGCGCATCCTATCGGGCGGCGTGGGCGGCGTCTGCAGGGCGGGGCGATGACGTTTGGGGCGTTATATCGATCGCGGCAAAATTCTCGTCGCCGCCGCGTTGGCGGCGGCGCCCGCATAGGATGGCTGGCCATATGCGGCGCCTGCATCGTGACCGTGAGCGGCATGGTGCAGGCGCAGAGCACGCCGGAGCCGGCAAGCGGCCCGGTCACGACGGAGAAGGTCGCCGCGGTCAGCGGCAATCCGGCAGCGGCGACGTTCTCGACGGGTTCGGGGTGGCTCGGCCGCACGCTCGGCCTGCGCGACGAGTGGGGTATCCGCCTCGGCGGCGTCTGGCTGGCGGACACGAACGGCGTGGTGGCCGGCGGCGTCCAGAGGGGCGCCTGGACCGCCGACAGCGCGCTTCTCGTCGGGCTCGGCATCGACGCCGACAAGCTCGTCGGCTGGAAAGGCGCGTCGTTCGGCTTCCAGTTCCTCCAGGTCAATGGCGGCAATACCAATGGCGAGGCCGGCAGCATACAGGGCTACAACGGCATCGTCGGCGCGCCGCCGTTCAACCGCACGGAACTCTACCAGGCGTGGTATGCCCAGGAGATGATCAAGGACGTGCTGACGATGCGCATCGGACGGAGCACGCCATCGGCGGATTTCAACAACGTCCTGCGCCCGGTGACCTTCACCGACAGCAACGAGAACATCCCGGCCGTGAGCGGCTTGCTCTACGCCACCATCTTCTCCAACGGCTCGCTGCTCGGCGCGCTGCCCGGCTACTACAACTCGGGCAATGGCGTGACGGTCAACTTCACGCCGACCAAATCGTTCTATCTCAACCTTGGGGTCTACGACGGCAACAACGCCCGCCGGGAGCAGACCGGCCTCCTTCCGCCCCAGTTCAATGGCTACTATTTCAACATCGGCGAGGCCGGGGTCAACTGGACCATCGGCGAAGGCCATCACCCGGGGCAGTTCGGCGTCGGGCTCTGGCGCCAGACCGGTATCCTGACGGCGCCCGGCGTAACGGAGGACGGCACCGGCGGCGTTTACCTGTTCGGGTCACAACGCCTCGCCCACGGCGTCAACGACCGCGTGCCAAGCTCGGCGATCACCGCTTTCTATCAATTCGGCGTCAACGACTCACAGACGCTCCCGATCAACCAGTACTACGGCGCCGGCATAACGGGCTTCGGTCTGGTCGGCGGGCGCGACCGCAATTCGATGGGCCTTGGCGCCGCCTTGTCGCGCCTCAATCCGCACATCTTCGCGCGTCCGAGCGAACTGATGTTCCAGGCCTACTACCAGGCGCATCTCTTCGCTGCGACCTTCCTTCAGCCGACCGTGAGCTTCATCCCGACGCCAGGCGCGGCGCCGGACCTGCCACCGACCCTGACGACCACGCTGCGCCTGACTGTGCTTTTCTAGAGGATCGACCATGACAAACCGCGACACTTGGCTTGCCTACGTCCGACCACGAATGAGGGAAATTTCAATGACCAGGATAGTATCGCGGCTCGCGATGGGACTGCTTGCGGCCGGATTTGCCGTTGGCCCGGCGTCGGCGCAGGGGACCGGCAGCCTGCCGGACTACTTGTCGGCCATCACCGGCACGACGCCGCAGACGCCGGCCGAGCTGGCGACGCGCGATGTCCTGCAGCTGAACGCCTCCATGTTCACGCTCTATGATGCCTCCGCCAAGATCTTCCAGAACAACATCATGGCCAGGCATCCGATTCTCCTGGCCCTGTTCTCGGGCGCCGGCGGGCGCATGATCCTCTATCGGCCGGGCAAGCCGCCGGAGGAGGCGCCGTCGGTTCCGGTCGTCTACCAGGTCATGAAGTCGACCGGCCATAGCACCATGGCGATCTCCGAAGTCGTGATGCCCTATATCGGCAACGCCGCCGACAAGAGCTGGATGGCGCCGATGCTGGCCTACCGCACGCAGATGAAGACGGCGCTCGATGGCGTCGACAGCCTGGCCATCCAGGACGACTGGAAGCCCGCCGTGAAGAACATCCTGGGCAACAACGTCGCCTTCATGGACGATTGCCTGGCCAAGGGCGTGATCACGCTCGAGGCGCTGCAGGCCTTCGCCAAGAAGCAGGCACCGGACATCAAGCTGATCATCAACTGGGCGGCCTCGACCCAGGTCAAGCACTGGATGGGCGTGCTCGACGGCTGGCGGGCGAGCCTCGGGCCCGATTGGGACAAAACCTATGCCGCCGCCAACACGATCTACGTGGCGCGCCAGAACAACGTGCTGTTCAGCACCCTCGCCCAGTATTTCCCGCCCGAGGCGATCAACGACCGGCTGATGCTGATCGAGACCATCTCCTTCACCACCACGCCGCAGGAAATGCTGACCTCGATGGTCCGCATCATCTCCGACCGCTCGGTGGGCGAACTGTTCTTCGGCAACGACAGGCTGATGGATTTCGAGCTGATGGGCGGCGACGCGCGCAAGACCATCATTTCGGAGATGCAGCGGCGCGGCAAACAGCCCTTCCTGCCGCCGGCCGTGCCGTTCGGCTCCCACCAATGGCCGACCCTGATCACGCCGGGCCCGGGCCCGACGTCGCTCGACGACTTGAAGTGATTTGCCAAGCCGAGCGTAGCGAGCGGCCTCAGGGGCAAGCGGAAAAGCCTCTCGCTGCGCTGACAATGACAGCGAGACTGATACAGGGAGCGATGAGATGAACCTCAATACGATTGTCGAGGTCAAGCGGCCCAAGTCATTCGAGGAGATCGGGTGGCGCGATGGCCATGCCTTTCTGGGCGGCGGCACCTGGTTGTTCTCCGAGCCGCAGGTCGCGACCGACACACTGGTCGATCTCCCGGGGCTGGGATGGCCGGCCTTGACCGTGACGCCGGCCGGGCTGGAGATGGCTGCGACCTGCAGGATCGTCGAGTTGCACGACTTCAAGGGGCCGCCGGAATGGCGCGCCGTCCCGTTGTTCGACAAATGCATCGATGCGTTCCTGATGTCGTTCAAGATCTGGAACGCGGCCACCGTCGGCGGCAACGTCTGCATGTCGCTGCCGGCCGGCGCCATGGTCTCGCTGACGGCGGCGCTCGAAGGCGTCTGCACGCTGTGGCCGCGCAACGGCAAGCCGCGCCAGGTTCCGGTCGTCGACTTCGTCACCGGCAACCACATCAATGTGCTTCAGAAGGGCGAGGTGTTGCGGTCGATCCAGCTGCCGGCCTCGGCCTTGTCCAAGCGCTTCGCCATGCGGCAGGTTTCGCTCACCCATCTCGGTCGCTCGGCGGCGCTGATCATCGCCACCGTCGGCGACGAAGGGCGAGGACTTCCTGCTGACCATCAGCGCGGCGACGCCGCGGCCGGTGCATCTGCGCTTCACAGAAGCTCCGTCTGCCGAGCGAATTGCGGCAGGCGATCGAGGAGCGCCTGCCACCGGACGCCTGGTTCCACGACGTCCATGGATCGGCGCCCTACAAGCGTCACATCACCTTCTATCTGGCCGAACAGATTCGCGCGGAGCTCGACATGAGCAACTACGAGGTCAATGGCCGTCTCTATTCGGCCGAACCGAAACCCGGCCAGTGCCTGCGCACCTTTCTGCGCGATCTCGAAGTGTTCGGCGTCAAGAAAGGTTGCGACGCCGGCGACTGCGGCGCCTGCACGGTGTGGATGGACGGCCAGCCCATTCCATTCCTGCCTGGTGCCGGCCTTCCGCGGCGAAGGCCGCAAGATCACGACCATCGAGGGCCTCGCCAAGAATGGCGAACTGCATCCGATCCAGAAGGCGTTCCACGACGCGCAGGCCTTCCAGTGCGGGTACTGCGCGGCCGGCATGATGATGACGACGGCCTCCGCGGCGTTCGACGAGGCGCACAAGGCCGACCTGCCGCACGCGCTCAAGGGCAACCTCTGCCGCTGCACCGGCTATCGCTCGATCGACGACGCCCTGCACGGCAAGAGCAACATCGAGGAGGACGTCGCCGGCAAGGCTTGCGGCGCCAGCCTGCCCAACCCGTTCACCGATGCCATCCTGACCGGCAAGGCGCGCTACACGATGGACATCGCGATCGAGGGCCTGCTGCACCTCAAGGTGCTGCGCTCGCCGCATGCCCATGCGCGCATCAGGAGCATCGACAAGACCAAGGCGCTCGCCGTTCCCGGCGTCGTCGCCGTCTATCACCTGGGAAGACGTGCCGCGCCGGCTCTTCAGCACGGCCCTGCATGAGGACCATCTCGTGGATCCCGACGACACCTACATCCTGGACAACGTCGCCCGCTTCGTCGGTCAGCGTGTCGCCGCCGTGGTCGCCGAAGACGAGGCGGCCGCCGAGGCCGGCTGTCCGGGCGCTGCACGTGGAGTACGAAATCCTGCCGGCCGTGTTCGATCCGGTCGCCGCCATGGAACCCGGCGCGCCGCTGCTGCACGACAAGAACGATGTCGTCACCCAGAACGGCAACATCTTCTGCACCCTGCAAGGCGAGATCGGCGACGTGGCCAAGGGCTTCAAGGAAGCCGATGCCGTCCACGAAAAGACCTACTCGACCGTCGCGTGTGCAGCATGTGCATCTCGAGACGCACGGCTCGATCGCCTGGAAGGGCGAGGACGGACGCTGGCACGTGCGCACCAGCTCGCAGGGCCCGTTCGCCGGTCCGCACCAAGCTCGCCTATCTGATGGGCGTGCCCGCCCGCGAGATCCATGTCTTCACCGAACGGGTCGGCGGCGGCTTTGGCGGCAAGCAGGAAATGGTCTCGGAAGACCTCGCCCCTGTTCGCCACCATGAAGCTCGACGGCCGCCCGGTGAAATGGGAATGGACGCGCGAGGAGGAATTCATCGGCGCCACGACGCGGCACCAGATGACGACCAAGGTCAAGATGGGCGCCAAGAAGGACGGCACCTTGACCGCCCTCGACGTGCACGTCGTGTCGAACACCGGCGCTTATGGCAACCATGCCAGCGAGACCCTGGCGGCCGCGATGGCGAGCCCGATCGCGGCCTATCGCTGCGCCAACAAGAAGGGCGTGGGCCACGTCGTCTATACCAACATGATCCCGGGCGGCGGCTTCCGGGGCTACGGTGCCTCGCAGACCACCTTCGCCATGGAATGCGCCATTGACGAGATGGCGCGACTTTTGAGCATCGACCCGGTGGAGATGCGACGCAAGAACGTCGTGCGGCCCGGCGACAACGTCGAATCGATCTGGAAGGAACCCGGCGACGCCAGCTTCGGCAGCCACGGCATCGACCAGTGCCTCGACATCGTCGAGAGCGAGCTCAAGAAGGGCAACGGCGTCAGCAAGCCGGACGGCGAAGACTGGGCCGAGGGCACGGGCGTGGCGCTCGCCATGCTCGAGTGCGGTCCGCCGACCGAGCATCGGTCGGGCGCGGAGATGAAGCTCCTGCCCGACGGCACTTATCACCTCGCCTGCGGTTCGTCCGAAATGGGCAACGGCATAACGACAGCGCACAAGCAGATCGCCGCATCCATCGTCGGTGTGCGCGCCCGCGACGTCGACATCATCAATGCCGACACCGACCGTACGCCCTACGACACAGGCACCTTCGCCAGCACCGGCACGGTGGTGGCCGGCAAGGCGGTCCATATCACGGCCGAGGCGATGCGCGACGACATCCTCGACTTCGCCGCCCGCCACACCGGGATCGACCGCAGCCAGTGCCGACTCGACAACGACGCGGTGGTCTGCGGCAACAGGCGGATTCTGCTGACCGAGCTCCATGCTGCCGGCGCCAAGGTCAATCATCGCTTCACGGTCAGCCGCCGAGCCTACCTGTCGCCGCGCACCATCGCCTTCAACGTGCAGGGCGTGCGACTCGCCGTGCATCGCATCACCGGCGAGGTCCGTATCCTGCATAGCGTTCATGCCGCCGACATCGGCCGCCCGATCAACCCGATGCAGTGCCGCGGCCAGCTCGACGGCGCCGTCGCCATGGGCTACGGCTGGGCGCTGATCGAGAACATGGTCCATGACGAGGGCCACATGGTGAACCCGCAATTGCGCAATTGCCGAGTGCCGGTCTTCGCCGACACGCCGCATACCGACATCTTCTTCGCCGACACGGTCGATTCGATCGGGCCGCTGGGCGCCAAGTCCCAGGGCGAGTGCGGCATCAATCCGGTGGCGCCGGCGGTGGCCAATGCGCTCGCCAACGCCACCGGCGTGCGCTTCGCCCACCTGCCCTTCACGCCGGATCGGTTGTTCGCCAAGCTGGCCAAAGCGACATGACAGCGTCAGCATCGTCACCCAAACCACCGTGCGGCCGGAGCGAGCCGAGGACTTCGCGCGCTGGCAGGGCGAGACGAGCACGGTGATCGCGACCTTCCCGGGCTTCGTCGAGCAGCGGCTGATGCCGCCCAATCCACCGCTGCAGGTCGACTGGGTGATCCTGCAACGCTTCGCATGCCATCGAGGATGCGCAGCGCTGGCTGGCTTCGACGGAGCGCCAGACGCGCCTCGAAGGTGCCGTGCCGATGCTGATCGGCCGCGACGACGTGCATATCGTCCGCGACGACGCCGGAGGCAGCAAGCCAGCGCCGGTCTCGGCCGTGATCAGCACCCGCGTGCAGCCGGGCAAGGAGACTCGAATATCGGGCCTGGGAGCGCAAGATCGCGGCTGCGCAGTCCAAGGCGCCCGGCCTGCAGGGCTACCGCTTCGAGCCGCCGGTGCCGGGCGTGCAGGAGGATTTCGTCGCCATCCTGCGCTTCGACAGCGAGGCCAACCTGCAGGCCTGGCTCGACTCGGCCGAGCGCAAGAAGCTCATTGAAGAGGCAGCGCCGCTCACCGAGGAGTTTCACACCAGGATGGCGCGGACCGGCTTCGAGCAGTGGTTCCGCGACGCACGTCGGGCGCGCCCTCGAGCGCATCCGTCTGGAAGATGGACATGATCGTGCTGCTGCTTCTGTACCCCATCGTCTTCCTGTGGGGGGTCATCGTGGGCACGCCGCTGCTCGCCAACAAGCTCAACATGCCCTTTCCCGTTGCCCTGTTCGTCGGCAACATCTTCAGCGTCGGCATGACCGGCTTCATGGTTCCGTGGGTGGCGAACCGCATGGGTTGGTGGCTAAACCCCACCAAGAACGTGGTGCGGGCCAACCTGCTGGGGGCCGTCCTCATATGTGCCATCTACTCGGCCTGCGTCGTGGTCTTTTGGAAGTTCTTCTAAGGCGCTAGACTGGACGCATGCCCAAGTTGCTCACGGCCGACCAGGTGTCGGGCTATAAAAGAGACGGGTTTCACTTCCCGGTCCGCGCGCTCTCGCCGGCCGAAGCGCGTTCCTATCGCGACCGGCTGGAGGCACAGGAGCGTGCCCTGGGCGGCCCGCTCACCGGCGAGATGCGCCACAAGGTTCACCTGCTCTTCACCTGGGCCAACGAGTTGGCGCGGCATCCCACGGTACTCGATGCCGTGGAGGACGTCATCGGGCCCGATATTCTGTGCTGGAGCACGACCTTCTTCACCAAGGAGGCGCATTCGCCCTCCTTCGTGTCGTGGCACCAGGACGCGACCTATTGGGGGTTGAGCACCGACGATGTGATCACCGCCTGGGTCGCCTTCGCCGATGCGCCGGTCGACAGCGGCGCGATGAAATTCTGGCCCGGCAGCCACCTCAAGAAACAGATCGAACATCGCGACACGTTCGACAAGGACAACCTGTTGACGCGCGGCCAGGAAATCGCGGTCGACGTGCCGGCGGGCGAGGGTGTCGACGTGGCGCTCAAGGCGGGCGAAATGTCGCTGCATCACGTGCTGCTGGTGCACGGCTCGGGTCCCAACACGACCGGCGACCGGCGCATCGGCTACGCCATCCGCTACATCCCGCCTCATGTCCGGCAGCTCAAAGTACGCGACTTGGCCATGCTGGTGCGCGGCCAGGACCGCTACGGAAACTTCGACCTCGAGCCCGGGCCACGGGCCGACCTCGACGCCGATGCAATCGCTGCCCATCGCGACGCCGTCGAGCGCTCGGCCAAGGCGCTCTATGCCGGCACCGACCGGACACAGTTCCGTGCTTAGCCGACGCCTCGCCCTTGCGGCGCTCGGAGCGCTGCCGCTGACCGCGCGCGCCCAGACCCAATCGCCACAGACGTTCCTGCAGTCGATCTACGAGCCCTATCTGACCGCCGGCTTCAAGGGCCAACCCTATTGGCAGCTCGATCGCTTCTTCACGCCGCCGTTGGCGCGAGTCATCGACGCCGACATGCGGGAAGCCAAGCGGCGCGTCGAAGTGCCCAAGCTCGACGGCGATCCCTTTCTCGACGCCCAGGAATGGGACATCGAGAACCTCGCCATTTCGGTCAAAACCGACGGACCGAAGGCGACCGGCGCGGTCAGCTTCGACAATTTCGGCAAGCGCACCGAAGTCGCCCTCGATCTCGTCCAGACCCCGGTCGGCTGGCGCATTGCCGACATCAAGGGGCCCAGCGGCTCGCTGAGCGCGCTATACAAAGAGCCTTAGTGGCGCCAGGTCGTATCGACCTTGTCGAGCTTGCGGATGAGGGCGGCGAATTCGAGGTCGCCCATGCCGGTATCGCTCTCGGCGAAACGATCCATGTCGGCGCCCGACTTGCCGGCAAGATTGTCGCCCAGGATGTTGAGCGTTCCCGCCGCGGCCGCGTCGACCTGGATCTGGCAAGCCCGCTCCAGCCGATAAAGCCGCAGGAAGGCTTCCGGCACGGTGCGCCCGGTGGTCAGCAGGCCGTGGTTGCGCAGCATCATGGCCGGGTTGTCGCCGAGGTTCTTCAGGAGCCGACCGCGCTCGTCGAGATCGAGGCTCGGCCCCTCGTAGTCGTGATAGGCGAGCTTGCCGTGGAAGGCGGTGGCGACCATCGAGATCGGCAGCAGCCCTTCCTTCAGCGCGCACACCGCCATGCCGGCGCGGGTATGGGTGTGCATCACCACCTTGTGGCGCGCGGCGTGGGCCATGTGGACGGCGGAATGGATGACGAAGCCGGCATAGTTCACGGGATGCTTCGACTTCGCCGACATTGTTGCCGTCGAGATCGATCTTCACCAGGTTGGACGCCGTGACCTCGTCGTAGTTGAGGCCGAACGGGTTGATCAGGAAGTGCGCCTTTTCGCCGGGCACGCGCGCCGTGAGATGGCCGTAGATGAGCTCGGTCCAGCCGAAATAATCGACCAGGCGGTACGCGGCCGCGAGCTGGCGGCGCAGCACCGCCTCGCCCTCGGCCGGCGGCAGCGAGTAGACGTCGATGCCGGTGAGCGGCGCGTCCTGCGCGATATGCATGTCCATGGAATTTCCTCCGGGGAAGACGGCCAAGCTTAGGCCCGCGCGCTATGATCGGGCAACCGGAGAGGAAACCAGATGTCGGAAAAGCCCAGACTGGACACCACGCGCCTGCAGAAGATCGCCCAGGCCTACTGGGAAAGCGCTGCGCTGATGGCCGCGGTGGAGCTGGAAATCTTCACCGCGATCGCCCACGGCCACGACACGATCCCGGCGGTCGCAAAGGCCGTCGGCATCAGCGAGCGCAATGCCGAGCGCCTGCTGACGGCACTCACCGCCATGACGCTGCTGACGCGCGCGGGCGACGGTGCGCAAGGGCGCTTCGCCAACGCGCCCGACGTGCAGCGCTTCCTGGTGAAGGACGGCGAGCGCTATGCCGGGCCGTGGATCCTGTTCACCAAGCCGCGCTGGACGGCCTATGGCGAACTCGGCCAGCGCCTGCGCAACTCGACCGAGAACAGGCTGGGCGCCTACGAAAGCTTCACGGTCGACGACGCGCGGCGCTACCACGCGGCCACCTACTCGATCGGCATGGGCGCGGCCCGCCTGTTCAGCCGCAGTGTCAATCTCAGCGGCCGCAAGAAGATGCTCGATCTCGGCGGCGGCTCGGGCGCCTACAGCATCGTGGCGACCAAGACGTTTCCCGGCCTCACGGCGATCGTGCTCGACCTGCCGCCGGTCGCGGTTGTGGCGGGCGAATACATCGCCGCCCATGGGGCAGGCGATCGGGTGAGCACCCTGCCGGGCGACTTCACGCGCACACCCTTTCCGCCAGGCGTCGACGTCGTGGTGATGGCGAGCAACCTGCCGCAATACGAACCCGACCTGATCCGGCTGGTGGTCGGCAAGGCATTCGAGGCCCTCGTGCCGGGCGGCGAGATGCACCTGATCGGCGAGACCCTGCACGACGACCGTCGCGGGCCGCTGTCGGCCGCGCTGTGGGGGCTGAACGAGGCGGTCTATGGCAGCACCGGCCTCGCCCATACCGAAAGCGACGTGAAGGGCTACCTGCAGGGTGCGGGATTCGCCGACGTGGCGGTCCATCCGTTCGTGCCGGGTGTGCTGTCGCGGGTGGCGGGGCGCAAGCCGGGCTGAAAGCCGCCCCCCGAACGAGCGGGGTTGCGCGGCCGGGAAGCTTCGACTATCTGTCGCCTCCGGCCTCGCTCCCTTCGTCTAGAGGCCCAGGACGCGGCCCTCTCAAGGCTGAAACACGGGTTCGAATCCCGTAGGGAGCGCCAAGGAAAT
>CAVXWG010000011.1:0-244010 GCA_963765385.1 uncultured Alphaproteobacteria bacterium
CCTTGGCTTTCGTGACTGCAATTGCCTGGGCGACGTCAGCGTCCGCGCAGTCGGCGCCGGCCCAACGCCCGCCCCAGCTGCAACTCCCGAAGCGAGTTCGTCTACCACTTCGGGTAATGAATTGGTCAAGGAAGTCAACAACCCGGTCACCAGCATCTGGTCGCTCCAGTTCGAGTTCAACAATGTCAGCCTCGAGGGCGCGAAGGGCAGGGTGGCTGGGATGGGCGAACAACCTCTATTTCCAGCCCGTCCTGCCGGTAAGTCTGACCAAGGATTGGAATCTCGATCACACGCCCCGTGATGACGCTTTACCAGAGCGTGCCGCAACCCGTGGCGAGCGGTGGCATCGCACGGACAACGGCATTCGGCGACATGATCCTGGCGCAGGTGTTTTCGCCCGCCCACACCGACCCGTGGATTTTTGGAGCAGGACCGACCTGGATATTCCCGACCGCGGGCTCGAATTTTACCGGGCAAGGCAAGTGGCAGGTCGGCCAGCTGCCGGGGCCGGTTACCTCACGAACGAGTTCATGATCGCAGCCCTTGTCCAAGCAATGGTGGTCTTTCGCCGGAGACGCGACCCGGCGGGACACAAGCCAGATGAATATCCTGCCTTTGATTTACAAATACCTCGGCGAGGGATGGAGCGTCGGCTACTCCGGCAACATTCTCGGCCGATTGGAAGGCGCCGAGCCGATGTTCTGGACTGTGCCCATCGGACTATCGCTCGGCAAGATAGTCCAATTCGGGAAGCTCCCCGTGCAAATTCGGATCGGCGGTCAGTATTTCGCCGTCAGGCCGGAGGGTGGCCGGAGTGGAATATCCAGCTTCAAGTTACACCGGTGATTTCGAGGCTGATCAGCAAAACGCTGTTCGAATGACGAGGTCATCGGCCGCAATCGTTCGAGAGACCGAGCCCGGATCGAGGGGATGTGAAAGAGCGGAGCGCCCCGGGTCATGGAAACGGAGGGAGCCATGAGATTGAACGTGAAGTTGGCCAAGTGGGCAGCGGCCGCTGTGCTGTCGATTGGTGCCGCTGCGCCGGCGCCTGGCGGCTCGCGCCTCCTCGACCCGCGCGGCTGATCGGAGACGGCTTTGCATGGAAACAGCGTATATTTCGGCATTCGCGGCTCTGGGCGGTTCGATCGTCGGCGCGCTGACGTCCTTCGTGACGACGTGGCTCACCCTGAATTCGCAGGGGCGAGCCGACAGGGCCGCTCGCGAGACGACCCGGCGCGAGAGCCTATATGGACAGTTCATCGAGGAGGCGGCGAAGCTATACACCGACGCTCTGATGAGCCAGCCGGAGGACGCAAAGAAGTTCATCGGCCTGTATGCACTTACGAGCAAGCTGAGGCTGTTCGCTTCGCCGAGGTGCTCACCAAGGCGGAGCAGCTGATCGTGCAGATCCTCGAAATCTACGAGGACCCCAAGAAGGACTTCCAATGGGCGAAGAGCAGCCAGGACCCGCGCAATATGGACATCCTTCGTGCCTTCAGCGAGGCCTGCCGCAGCGATCGGGTTCTCTAGGCCCTCGGCCGGCAGATGCCCCGCTCGCAAACGTCATCGGCGTGAGGAGGCTGAATTGCTCATTGTCGCGATTCTTGTTGGCTCCGTGGTTGTGATCGGAGTTGTGGGCTGGATGGCCCTGAAGCGGACGGTCAGGTGGTAGGGGCAGCTCCACCAGGCGCGGCCAGTCCGCGCGCGCCGAGCTGGACCTTGGGACGACGGGGTCCCGAGGCGGAGCTGCGGCTGGCGGGCGACTGGATCGCGCGCCGCAGCGGCGTTCGCCCTGTCAACGAGGCGCACGGCATCGTTGCGGAGGTCGGGAACGGCACCTTGCGGATCGACTGCCGGAGCTCGGTCATTGGGACAGCGCCCTCGTTGCCTTCTTGCGCATGGTTCGCGACGAGGCGCAGGCAGGGAAAGCCGTCCAGATCGACGAGGTCAACCTTCCCGAGGCGGCCAGGCGGTTGCTCGCTTTGGCATCCGTTGCCGACCGGACGCAAGCCGGCCATCGCGAGGGGCGGCGCAAGTCCATGACGGTTCGGGTCGGCGAGGGCTTCCTTGGCGCATGGTCGGAACTCACACTGGCGACCGCCCTTGTCGGCGAGTTGGCGCTGCGTGGAGTGGCCGCGCTGGCCGGCCGGGCGCGCACCCGCGCCGTGGATGTGCTGCAGCTTATGCGGGAGGCCGGTGCCGGCGCCCTGCTGATCGTTGCGATCTGCAACGGCCTCATCGGCGCCATCATCGCCTTCATCGGTGCCGTGCAGTTCCGCCGCTTCGGCGCCGGCATCTATGTTGCGGACCTCGTCGGCATTGCCGTGGTGCGGGAGCTGGCAGCGGTCATGACGGCGATCGTCATGGCGGGACGCACGGGAGGCGCCTATGCGGCGCACATCGCCACCATGCAAGGCAATGAGGAGATCGATGCGCTGAAGACTTTCGGCATCCCGCCGTTCGATTTCCTGGTGCTGCCCCGCATGATCGCGCTCGTCACCATGATGCCGTTGCTCTACCTGTACGGTTGTGCCGTCGGATTGCTGGGCGGGTATGTCGTCGGGGTTGCGACTCTCGATGTGGCATCGAGCGCGTTCCTCGTCGAGCTTCAGGACTCCGTGGCCGGCAGGCAGTTCGCGATCGGCCTGATCAAGAGCGTCACGTTCGGCGCCCTCGTGGCGTTGGCCGGCTGCCACATCGGGTTGCGGGCGGGCCGCAGCGCCGCCGAGGTGGGCCGCGCGGCGACAAGCGCGGTCGTGGCAGGGATCATCGGCGTTATCGCCCTCGACGCCGTTTTCGCGGTCTGCACCAATGCGCTCGGGATCTGAAACGATGCCCCGCGACGCCGATGCCTCCTACCGGCTGGAAGTGCGCGATCTGACCGTCGCCTTCGGGCCGAATGTCATCCAGCGCGATCTGGGTTTCGCGATACGACCGCGCTCCATCTTCGCCATCATGGGCGGCAGCGGATGCGGCAAGAGCACCGTGCTCAAGGCGATGATCGGATTGCTGGCGCCGGCCACCGGAACGGTCGTGGTCGACGGTGAGGACTACTGGGCCGCCGGCGAGCAGCGCCGCGTCGACATGCGCCGACGCTTCGGCGTGCTGTTCCAGAGCGGCGCCTTGTGGAGCTCGATGACGGTCGGCGAGAACGTCGCGCTTCCCCTTGCAGATGTTCACCACGCTCGACACGGCGGCGATCGGCGTGCTCGTGGACCTCAAGCTGGCGCTGGTCGGGTTGGCCGGGACCGCGGACAAGATGCCGTCCGAACTCTCCGGCGGCATGCGCAAGCGCGCTGCCCTGGCGCGGGCGCTCGCACTCGATCCCGATATCCTGTTCTTCGACGAGCCGTCGGCCGGCCTCGATCCCATCACCTCCAACCGGCTGGACGACCTGATCCTCGAGCTCAGCAGCGGTCTTGGCGCAACTGTCGTGATCGTGACCCACGAGCTGCCGAGCCTGTTTGCGATCTGCGACGACGGCATCTTTCTCGATGCCGAGAGCAGGCGAGCGATCGCCCGGGGCTCGCCGCGGCAGCTGCGGGACAGTTGTGACGACCCGACCGTGCGTGCCTTCATGGAACGCGGCCATCGTGCAACGGGCTCTCCGAAGGGAATACCGTCATGAGTGCCAGGCCTGGCATCGTCGGCGCCTTCATCCTGGGCGCAATGGGTCTTGCGGTAGGCGGCATCCTGTTCTTCGGCGGAACTCGCCTGTTCACGAGGACGCTCCCCGCCGTCGCGTTCTTCAGCGAGTCGGTCGCCGGACTCGAGGTCGGCGCCCCCGTCACGTTCCACGGTGTGCGCATCGGCCTGGTCAAGAAAGTCACCGTCGAGTACTCGACGGCAGGCACGAGCGCCCGCATCCCGGTGGTCATGGAAATTCAACCCGAGCAGATCACTTGGGAAGGTGGCAGGAGATTGACCGAGGATCGAACCGAGTTCGAGCGACTCATTCGGGCGGGCCTGCGGGCGCGACTTCAGATGCAGAGCTTTGTCACCGGGCAGCTGCGGGTGGACCTCGAATTCGAGCCTGAGGTGCCGGCGAGACTGACGGGTGCATCGCCGGACCTGCCGGAAATTCCGACGGTACCCTCGGAGCTTGGCCAGCTGTGGGCGGAGCTGTCCAAGCTGCGGCTTCACGACCTGGCGGAGTCGGCGCAGGGGGCATTCGCGTCCCTGGATCGCGTCCTGCGGCATGTCGAACTCGGTGCTCGGTCCTCTTGTCGGCAACGCAAACGATGCCCTTGTCACCGCGCGCCAAACATTTCGCGCGGGAGACGATGCGATCGTTCGGCTGAAAGAAGAGGCTTCGACCGCGCTCCGGGATCTGGACGCCCTTCTCGTCGATGCGCGTCGACAGGTGGATCCCGCGGAGCGCTGAGCTCAGCCGCATGCTCAACTCTGCCGATCGAGCGGCCCGCCAGGCGGAGGCTCTTGTTGCATCGTTGAATGGTGCCACACAGCCACGCTCGCAGCTGCGCGGCGACCTCGAGGCTGCCCTTCGCGACATCGCCACCGCGGCGGGGTCGTTGCGCGACTTCGCGTCGACCATCGAGCGCAATCCAAATGCGCTTCTCTTGGGGAGAGGCCGCTAATGACGAAACGGCTTGCTGGTACCGATCGGGTCCGAAGGAGGCTCCTGTTCGGTGTTCTTCTCGGTGTCGCCCTATCCGGCTGCGCAGGACCGCCCAAGCAGGAATATGTTCTCGGTCCCGCCACGGCCTCTAAGGCTGCTTCGGCCGTACAGACGGCACTCCCCGTCGTCCAGATTGAGCGTGTCCTGGTTCCTGACTACCTCGATACTCGGGATATCCTGACGAGGAGGGACGGCCGCATTGTGCCCAGCGAGTCCGCTCGCTGGGCCGAGCGACTTTCGGTGGGCGTGGCGCGGGCGCTTGCAACGTCCCTCGCAACAAGACTTACGGACGTCGTCGTGACCGCTTCACAGCCGGTCGATCCACCTGCCCTGCGGGTCTTGGTCGACGTGACGGCCTTTGAGTTGACAGGAGACCGGCAGGTCGTCCTGACGGCGCGTTGGACGATCATCGACGCCACGGGGCGAAGATCATTGGCCGTGGAGCAGGCGACTTTGACGGAGCCCGTCGCGACAGTGGGTGGGGACAGTGCCGTCGTCGCAGCGATGTCCCTGGCTTTAGAAAAATTAGCAAACCGAATTTCCTCGACGATTGAAAGGAGCCTTCAAAGCCGGCGCTCAACTTGATTCATCCAACTCAACAACTTTCGCACGGCAGGGGACCGTGCTGTCGGACTCAAACACCGCATACCGGCGATATTTCAATCGGTGGAAGTTCGCCGCCGACACCTGGGGCACACCCAACAGGCTAGACCTTTGCAGGGGGGTGCGTCACGCTCGGTCGCCTCAAGTACCCACGTCCGTCGCGAAAGGGAGTGAGCCATGCCACGCGTGACCCCCGTTGCCAGCAAAGCCGACGTCGCTCCCGAGCATCAGGCCGTCGTTGACGACGTGCTTGGCGTGTTCGGCGCCATCCGTGGCCCGTTCAGCATGATGCTGCACAGCCCGGAGATGACGAAGCGCCTGTTGCCGATGGTGCCCTTCTTCCGCGACGAAAGCGTCGTCGACGGCAAGCTGCGCTCCGTCGGCGTCCTCGCCGCCGTGCGGGAGCGTGAAGCGGCGTACGTGTGGGCGGCGCAGGTCGCGGCGGCGCGGCGCAACGGCCTGCGGGAAGAGGCGATCGATCTCTTGCGCGCGAAGGCCGATCCGTCGACGTTTCCGGCGGAAGAGGCTGCGATCGTGACGTACGTCCGCCAGCTCATGCGCACCAATCGCGCGGAACAGGCCGCCTTCGATGCGCTCCATGGAAAGCACGGCACGAAGTGGCTGGTCGAGCTCACCACCGCCGTGCACTACTACGCCATGCTGTGCGGCGTCGTGAACGCGTTCGAGGTGGCAGCGCCGCCGGACGGAGACAAGCTGCCGGCGTAGCGCCTCGGGACGACGGGGTGAGTCGAGCCAGGATCATCCCGCCCCAGTCTTACTGAGTCAGGGCCGATCTGGTGCGCAGCCGGCCCTCGTAATCGCGCTTGCCGAGCGGCACGCCCCGCGTGCGCAGGATGTCGTAGGCGGTGACGGCGTGGAAATGGAAGTTGGGCAGCGCAAACGAGAGGATGTAGGTCTCCGGCGTGAAGGCGAGCCGGCGCGGGCCGATCTGAAGGTCCAGGTCCTTGCCTGCCCAGCCGTTGACCTCATCGGGCGTGAAGGCCGCCAGCGCCGTTTCCGCCCGGCCGATCATGGCCTGCAGTTGGGCGAAAGGGATCGGTCCGACCAGGGCGGGCGGGGCGAACACGCCGGTCTTGAGGGCCTCCAGGCCCCACACGGAATGGTGCGCCAGGGCTTCGATCTGGAAATGGAAAGGCGCCATGTCGTCGAACAGGCGGGCGTTCACGAAATCGTCCGGGTCGGCGGCGGTCTCGGCGCAGTGCCGGACCGCGCGGTCGAGGAAGCCCGCGACCGCGCGCACGGTCTGCAGGAAGGTCGGCACGCTGAGGTCGTAGAGGGATGTCGGCATCGGCTTTCCCCTGCCCGGCGCGCTAGTACGGCGTCGTCCAGCGTGTCTCGAGCGCCGCCTCGATGCGGCGGTGCCGCGCCTTGATCACCTGGGCCGGCACGGCGCTCACGAAGGCGTAGAAGGTCCTGTTGCGGATCGCATCGATCACCCGCTCGCCGACCAGCCTGGGGTCGATGCCGGTCTCGCGCCAGACGCTCGGCCATGACCGCCTCCGCGGCCGGACGCAGCTCGGGGCCGCCCAGGTGATCGGGGCGGTGGCGCGCGCCCTGCGCCAGGTTGGTGGCGATCGGACCCGGGCACAGCGCGGTCACGCCGACATTGGTGCCCTCGAGCTCGTGCTCCAGCGCCTCCGACAGGGACAGCACGGCGTACTTGCTCATCGAATACGGACCCTGATGGGTGCCGCGGCGGTTCTGGGTGGCGGCGACCGAGGCGGTGTTGACGACGTGCCCGGCCTCGCCGTGCTTCAGGATCGCCGGCACGAAGTGGCGGATGCCGTGGATGACGCCCCAGACATTGACGCCGATCACGAAGGCCCAGTCGGCCACCGGCACGTCGACCAGCCTGGTGCCGTGCATCGGCACGCCGGCATTGTTGCAGGCGATGTGGAGCTTGCCGAAGCGGCGCTCGGCCTCGGCCAGCGCGTCGATCACCGACGGCTCCCGGGTGACGTCGATCCTGACCGGCAGCACCTGCTTGTTGGTGCCGGACAGACGGTGCGCCGCCTGCTCCACCGCGTCCTTCTCGATGTCGGCCATCACCACGTTGGCGCCCGCTTCGGCCAGGGCCGTGGCGATGGCGAGGCCGATGCCGGAGGCGGCGCCGGTGACGATGGCTGTCTTGCCGGAAATCTCCATGACCCATGACCTCCCGTAAACGTCCAGGGGCGCCGCGGCGCGATGCTTGCCAGCCCATGCTGGTGTCCCGGTTTTGACGTTCGTCCGATCAATTCAAGAGGGCTGTATCACCAAACTCGGTGTCATCCCGAGCGCAGCGAGGGACCCTTAGGGCTCCCGTAAAGGTCCCTCGCTGCGCTCGGGATGACAATAAGTTTGGTCATCGAGCCCCTGCAATGGGCCGACGAACTTCAGACGCGGGACACACGCTAGGGCGCACGGCTTTTTCGCGGCGGACTGCGAGCCTTCCCGGGCGCTTGGGAAACGTCGCTGTCGCCCAGGGGCTTCATGGCCACCTCATGGAGGCACGGCCGAATCGCATCGCCGCTGAGCTCAAGCGTCGCGAGTGCAATCGGCAGGCTGAAACGCCGGGGGCCGGCGCTTCCCGGATTGAGGTAGACCACGCCGCCGACGGTTTCGATCTTGGGCCGGTGCGAATGACCCGATACGACCACGTCGATGCCGGCCGCCGCGGGATCGAGGTCGAGCTCTGCAAGGTTGTGAAGCACATAGATGGACCGGCCAGCGAGCTCCACGACTGCCGTGGGCGGGTACTCCGCGGCCCACGCAGCCCTGTCGATGTTTCCCCTTATCGCCGTTACCGGTGCGATCTTGCGCAGTTCTGAAATCACCTCGGGGCGGCCAATATCGCCGGCATGAATGATGTGGTGGACGCCCGCGAATCGCGCGGCGACCTCAGGCCGAAGAAGACCATGCGTATCCGAGATAATGCCGATCCTCATCGTCGGGCGACCTGTGGTTTCTGATCCTGCTGTGGCTCGATGACGGCCAACCACTCCGGCTTTTGCGCGGTCGACGGTCGACGCCGCCATCACCGCCGGCCGTCCAGACTGCAATGAAGGTTCGTTTCAACACATCCTCCAATTGCGGCGGCAGGATGCTCCCGCTGCTTTACGCCGGCAAGCAATCGCCGCGGGAACTGCGGAAGCGGCCTCGTCCGCGCCGGCCGTGAGGGCATCGAAGCCCGTTGCCTTGCGGGCGTTGGAACCCTGCCGGAGCTCCTGATCTCCGGCGTCGCGACGACCTTGACTGGCTCGGCTCGAAGGTGCGCGTCACCGTGACGAGCCTCGGCCGTGCGATGGTACGGCGTCCATGCGGCTCAAATCGCGGATGATGCATCTGCCCTCCCAACTGCAGCCAAAAATGCTCGGCTGTGCGGATGCCGGATCAAAATCGACCGGATCATCCGACCCCTGCGGAACACAATTTGCACACTGGCTCCCAGGGTGTCGGGCTGGTCGTATCCGAGGCAATTCGGCGTGCCACATGAGAGACAAGGCATGGGACTCCTCGGACAACCGGCGACCCTTCTTTCAAGAGCATCCCTCATGGCTGGGTTCGTCGCATGGCTGACTTGCGGACTGAGCTCTCAAAGCTTTGCGGCGAACGATGTACGCCCTGCCGAGGCGAGCGCAGCAGAGCAACGACTGCTCGGCGATGCCGACGAGGCGGCGCGCTTTGCCGCGTGCCAGCCGTTCACCCGCGACATTGCCGTGGAAGGCTCCGTCGAAGGGTCGTTCGACGCATCGCTGGCAGCGGCCGGCATGCCGGCCGCGGAGATGCTGGAGGCACGGCGGGCCCTCGCCGCGTCGATCGACCTCGGCCGCGAGGTGGCTGCCGGCGACCATTTCTATATCCGCTACAGGAAGATGTTCACCGCGGAGGGCGCGCCGATCGGGGTAGGCCGCGTGATGTGGGCCGAGCTTGTAACCCGGGCCAGGGGGAACATCGCCATCCACCGCTTTCGACCGCCTGGCGGTGGCGAGCGCTTCTGGCTGGCGAACGGAGAGGCCGCCACGGCGCCTTCGATGCGCATGCCCCTCGAACTCGGTGGTCGTCTCCTCAGGCTTTGGCATGCGCGCCGACCCGTTCGACCAACCACCGCCCAATGCGCGGGAAAAGCGCCCCCCCATGGGTGGTCCCGTAAGGCCAGCCGGCGGCGTGACCGGCAAGGGTTTGGCAATCAATACGGCCACCGCCCGCGGCATTGCCCTGGGCCTGTCGCCCCAGCCCGGCTTTGGGCCGCGGCTGCCGGGGGCTCACGCGCTGTTCATGCATGAGGGCATCGATCTCGCGGCACCGACCGGCACGCCGATCTATGCTGCGTCCGACGGCGTCGTCGTCGGCGCAGGGCCGAACGCCGGATATGGCAACTGGATCCGCATTGATCATCTCCGGAAATTTTCCACGGTCTATGGTCACCTTTCCGAATTTGCGCCCGGCGTCCAGGAAGGTCTTCATGTCAACCGAGGCGAGCTGATCGGATTCGTCGGCAGCACCGGCCGCTCGACCGGTCCGCATTTGCATTTCGAGATTCTGAGCAACGGCAAAGCGGTCGATCCGCTCTCGCAGCCCGAGATCAAGCGTGAACAACTGGGCGGCGCCGCCCTTGAACGCTTCCGAAATCAGGTCAAGCAGGCGCAGGCCGAACGCGACCTGGAAACGACGGCCGGGATTCAAAACTCGGTTCGGAGTACCGACCGGCCTGGTCCGGTCGAGTGACGACCGCACGGCGAGCGGTCGCGGACAGCCGCGATGCGCCCTTCGATTGCCTGTCATTCAATAGCGAGCGAGCATCGAAGGCGCATCCTGGTATTCGGGCGCGCTGCTCGTGGCTAGGGCTTGAATTCTTTCGGCAGCGAAAAGCCGCCCCGACGCAACCTGTCCTCCAACACCACGATGGCCTCCGCGGCGTTGCCTTTCTGGCAATCGTCGACCGCCGCCAACGCCTCGACGTCGACGCGTCGGCTCGTGTTCTGGACATACTTGCGATAAAAAGCGGCGAGCTGAGCGCAATAGGCCTTGTCGTCGGCCTGTGCATGAGCCGGGATCGACGGCGCGAAGAGCGGCGCCACAAGGAACAGGAGAATGCGTTTCACGAGATGCCCGATAAGAAGGGTCGACGGCCGACGTCCGGCGTGTGCCTATAATAGCGCGCCGTCGCCAATGCCCCAAGTCATTGAGCGGCGGCCGGTCTCTTTCGGTTCCGGGCCGTAATGGTTCCTGTTCCGAGGGCGCGCGCCTCCCAGGCCGCCACGAGACGCTGACTGCGCTCGCTCCTCAGCACGAGGTCTTTGTTGCGGATCGGACTTCGACGATTCCGGCTTCGTCGGAAAGGCGCTAGTACAGCAAAATTCTGATCAGCGGCGTTGGGGGTGTCGCGGACCGGATCGGATAACGCCGGCGAACCCTGGAGCAAGCCCGCGATCGCCCCTCTGCCTACGAGGACATCAACATGCCGACACCCTGGGAAGACAGCGTCAGGAACCGCAATCCCAAACAACTGACCATCTTCGTAGCGCCCACCCTGAACAAGCCGTGGCGCCGGGCATTCGACGATGCCCTGAGCACGTTCAACCAGTTGTCGCAGGATAATCGCCTCGGCGTCACCATGGTGGCCCCCGACAATGCGACAAGGCCCGATCCGAATGGAACGGGCGGCGCCGATGTGCAGTTCGACATGGGAAAAGGCGACATCGCCTTCTCGGCGCTCGGTCAGGATTTCCAGATAAAGAATTTTTCGGGCACGTCCATGCACGGCAAGACGGAACTGCTGCGCGGTCAGGTCGGCACTCAAGGACAGCGGATCCAGAAAGCCTTCGTCTATGTGCCGCAAACCCCGATGGTCGCGGCCCAAATGGCGGTCGGTCGCGGCAAATTCAACGACGTGCAACGAGAGGTCGGCCACGGAATCAAGCACTTCATTGCGGCCCACGAACTCATTCATGTTTGTGGCCTGCACAATTCCGACCACACCCGATACGGGCCCGACGCCGACTTGTTCATCGAACAGCCGCAACCTTTCTCGGGAGAGTTCAACAAGCCGGACGACGACAAACTGGTGCTTCACAACAGTGCGCAAACCCAGGTCGCCTCGCCGCCGATATTCCTGAAGAAGGCAATTGCCGACATGATCAGGGACAACTGGAAATAGGAGGCGGCTCGCCCTTCCCGCAGTCAACTGACCGGCTTGCTCGCCAAATGTTTGGCGAGCACTTCTCCCTGGAGGGGTTGCCCGTCAGAACGCCCGGGCGGACGAACGCCGCTTTCCAAAACCACACGATGCGGCGCAGGTGGACCAACCAGCCGACGACCCACGCGACAGCGCGTGACAGGCGCTTCATGGCCTGATCGGCTCGAGACAGCTCGCTGATCAGGGAGACTCGATTCGGATCACGCCGTTCTCTCCCCTGACTGCTCGCGATACGCTTGCGGCAAGTAGGACTCGCGGCCGGCTGGAGCATATTCCGATTGAGAAGACTCAAGCAGGGCCTCATTCCCTC
The DNA here is from genome assembly GCA_963765385.1 of uncultured Alphaproteobacteria bacterium. GTDB lineage: Bacteria > Pseudomonadota > Alphaproteobacteria > Reyranellales > Reyranellaceae > Reyranella. The sequence goes on from CAVXWG010000011.1 coordinate 11,752, forward strand.
CCCCGTCATACGGGGGAGGAACGAAGGATGAGCGCGTCCAGCACTTCGAAAACCGCACTAACTCAACCGCGGGCCGGGGTCGAGGCCGAGGAAGGCGCGGCCGCCGATCGGATACCATTCCGGCGCGAGCGTCGCCGCCTGGCCCACCACCTGCAGGTCGCGCCACACTTCGGCCAGCCGGCTCGCGGTCTTGAACGAGGTGCTGCCGCCGTGCCGGAACATCAGGTCCATCGCCTGGCGGGCGCAGTCGCCGGCATGCACGGCGGCCAGCCGGCAGCGGGCGCGCTGCTCGAGCGTGGTCCCGCGGCCCTGGGCCAGCGCATTCCATAATTCGGCGATCATCGCGTTGCGATAGAGGCGTCCTGAATTGAGGATGGCATCGGCGCGCCCGACCGCGTCCTGCACCTGCGGATTGTCGCACAGCCGGCCGGTGCGGCCGCGCGGCGTCTTGTCGGCGGCGAGCTCGACCAGCGCGTCGATGCCGGCGCGCGCCAGCCCGGTGATCACCGCGCATTGGTGCGGCCCGACCCAGGCCTGGGCCGGCAAAGCATAGGTGATGCCGGGCCAATGGCCCCACTGGTTGTCGAGCGGCACGCCGGCATGGACCATGGTGCGCCGCTTGGGCAGGAAGAAATCGCTCACCGTCCAGTCGAAGCTTCCGGTGCCGCGCAGCCCGCTCACCTCCCAGCTGCCGGGAATGACCTCGACCTCGGCGCGCGGGAACAGGCCGCGCCAGAAGGTGCCGCCGTCGTCGCGGCGGCGCGGCTGGCCGTCGTCGAGAATCTGGAAGCTGCCCAGCATCCAGGCGGCTTCATGGCAGCCGCTGCCGAAGGTCCAGCGCCCGCTCACGCGATAGCCGCCCTCGACCGCCACCGCCTGGCCGCCGCCCTGCACCGCGGTGCCGGCGATCACGGTGCGATGGCCCTTGGGAAAGATCTCCTGCACGCCGTCGTCCGGCAGGCCCAGCGTGACCAGCGAGGCGACGCCGTTGTTGGCGACGTTCCAGCCGACCGAGCCCGCGGCTTCCGCCAGCAGCTCGACAACGCGGATGTAGGTCAGCGGATCGGCCTGCAGGCCGCCCAGCGAGCGCGGCAGCAGGAGGCGGTAAAAACCCGCCGCGTGCATCTGCTCGACCAGCGCGGGCGACAGGCGCTGCTCGCGCTCGATCTCGTCGTGGTAGTGCCGCACCATCGGCTTCAGCGCGGCGGCCGCCTGGACCACCGGCTGGGCATCGATGTCGGCCGGCAAGCGGCGGTCTTCGACGATGGTCTGCATCGGCACCTCCTGTTGCCTCAGGGTCGCTGCGGGCACACGTGGCTCCCTGAAACATGCATCCGGAATCGATTGCGATGCAAACTGTCTGAGACGATCCTGTTCGGCTCAATCTGCCACGATGGTTAGCCGACGGGCTCGGGATCGAGGTCGGCACCCTGAAAACGGCTAGGCACGGCATCGCCCGCGGGTGCCTGGACGGGACCGAACGCCGCTGCGACCTCCTCCGACGAACCCGCCCGGTGCGCGGCGTCCTTCGCCCACTCCCGCCACGGGAGCGGCAAGACCTGCAGGCGAACGACGGGCGCTTGGCCCGGCGCTCCTCGAGGAGGCCGGGGTCGATCGTGCTGCCACTGCCTCCTCAAATCGGCCAAAGCGGTCAGCAACATCACAATGGCGTTAGATTCATCTGGCTCCCGCAACTCCGCCGGTTCTATGGTCAGACGAAATGACTTGGTGGGGGAGCCTGCGAGGGCTGCGTTAACCGCGACGTGGGCGAGTAAGCAATGGATGACACCGTCATCGACCGTTCTCCGGACGACCATGTGGCCCTCGCATCCGGGACTTCTCATCGGGCGCTACGTCGTCAGGTCCGTCCTGGGGCAAGGCGCGTTCGGCATCACCTATCTTGCCCATGACGACCAGCTCGGCCGCGATGTCGCCATCAAGGAGTACCTGCCGACGGCGTTCGCCGTCCGGCACGCTGGCGGGACCGTGGTCGCGAACTCGCTCAAGGTCGCCGAGCTGTTCGCCTGGGGCCGCCAACGTTTCATCGACGAGGGACGAACCCTTGCCGGCTTTCGCCGCATGCCCGGCATGGTGCACGTCTATGACCTGGTCGAGGCCCATGGGACCGCTTACATCGTCATGGAGCTGGTTCACGGGTCCACCTTGGAGAACAAACTCGCCCGCGACGGCCCGCTCTCCCCACAAGACGTGGATCGCCTGCTGCCTCTCTTGCTGGACGTGCTGGCCGCGGTGCACCGGGCGGGCTTCGTGCATCGCGATATCAAGCCCGAAAACATCCTGCTGGATGGCGAGGGATACCCCACCCTGATCGATTTCGGCGCAGCGCGGGCCGCAATCGCCGCGCGCAACACCGCCATGACGGCGGTGTTCACGCCGGGCTATGCGGCCGTCGAGCAGTTCGCCGACGGCCGGCAAGGGGCCTGGACCGACATCTACGGGCTCTCAGCCACTCTCTATCGTGCGATTGCAGGCCGCATGCCGCCAAGATCCGTCGAACGGGCCCTCGAGGACAGGTACCGACCCCTGGCCGAGTTGAAACCCGCGGGCTTTCCGATCCCGCTGCTGAGCGGCATCGACCATGGGCTTGCCGTACGGGCGGGCGACAGGCCGCAAACCATCGAGCAGTGGCGCCCTGCCCTGTTTTCGCCAGGGACGCCGGGCGGGGCGCCGGCGGGGGTCCCGGCGGCAGCGCCGCCGGCGGTGGCCCGACGCCGGCGGTGGACCCTCGTGTATGCAAGCGTCGGCGTGCTGGCGGTCGTTGCCGCCGCCGAAACGGCGCTGCTCATGCGGCAGACCAACCCTTCCGCAGGGCTTCAGCAAGCCACGGGCGAGAAATCGAAGCCGGCATTGGCAGAGCCCGGCACCGGCGAAAACGGCGACCGGGGGCGGCCGAGAGAAGCGAAGGCAACTCCCAAGACCGAACCCGAAGTGGTGGCAAAGCCCGAAGTTGCCGCGCCGCGCGCCGAGGCCGAGGACCTTGCTTCGGCGGACTCCGCCTTCAGGCGCGGCGACTATGCGACGGTGCGGCAGCTCATGAGGCCGTTGGCCGATGCCGGGAACGCAAAGGCGCAGAACTACCTGGGCCTCTTGTACGACAATGGTTATGGCGTGCCGCGGGACGATGCGCGGGCCGTGGCCTGGTACCGCAAGGCTGCCGAACAGGGAAACGCCGCGGCCCAGTACAATCTGGGCAGGCTATACGACAATGGTCATGGCGTGCCGCAGGACGATGCGCAGGCTGTGGCCTGGTACCGCAAGGCTGCCGAACACGGCGACGCCGGCGCGCAGACCAGCCTGGGTGCTGCGTACGAAGCAGGCCGCGGCGTGCCGCACGATCAGGCGCAAGCGGCCGAGTGGTATCGCAAGGCTGCCGATCAGGAGCACCCGGCGGCCGAGCTCGTTCTCGGCAACATGTATGCAGCCGGTCGAGGGGTACCGCAGGACTACGTGCAGGCTGTCGAATGGTTTCGCCGGGCCGCCGATCATGGAAACGCCGCGGCCGAATACAATCTCGGCTACCTGTACAGCGAAGGTCGAGGCGTGCCGCAGGACGATGCGCAGGCTGTGGCCTGGTACCGCAAGGGTGCCGACCAGGGCTACTCCGGCGCGGAGACCAATCTGGGTGCCGCGTACGAAGCGGGCCGAGGCGTGCTGCAGGACTTCGCGCGGGCGGCCGACTGGTATCGCAAGGCTGCCGATCACGGAAACGCCGTGGCCCAGTACAATCTCGGCAAGCTGTTCGACAGCGGTCGAGGGGTGCCGCAGGACTACCGCCAGGCCCTGGCGTGGTACCGCAAGGCCGCGGCCCAGGACCACGCCGGCGCGGGGACCAGCATCGGTTACGCCTACGACGTCGGCCGCGGCGTGCCGCAGGATCCGGCGCAAGCCGCCAACTGGTATCGCAAGGCTGCCAATGACGGAAGCGTGGATTCTTTGTACGCCCTCGGTCTCATGTACCAACAGGGTCGAGGCGTACCGCGGGATCTCGTTCAGGCCGATCGGTGGATCGGCCTGGCGATCGAGCGCTATGCGCCCTCCGAGAACGACAAACGTGAGCGCGCCGTCCAAGCGCGCGAAAACATCGAGCGCGGGATGACTCCGGGGCAGATCGAACAGGCCCAGAAGCTCGTTCAAGAATTGAAGCCAGATGTCCGGTGATCAGAAGCGATGGCGGAGTTGCAGGGCGCATCGGCGCGCCCGACCGCATCCTGCACCTGCGGATTGTCGCACAGCCGCTGACCGTCGGCGTTTGATCAGCGCACGACGGATGTTTCGTCTGCAAACTGTCTGAGACGATCCTGTTCGGCTCGATCTGCCGATATATGAGATGCGGGGAGCAGGTCATATCGCGTGCTGCCGCAACGGCTCGATCAGCTCCGCCATCGTCCGCCAGTCTTCGCAGCGATCCACCGCCGCTTCGATCGCGTCCATCCGCGCTTGCGTCAGATGCGCCGCCGCCAGTTCGCGAAACTTCGCGCGAACCGGCCGCTCCGGATCCTCCTTCAGCGTGTCGCGCACGTTGGGGGCCCGGCGGCCTTGCGGTGAGCGCACGGTTGGCAGGCAATCATGCGATGCGGCAGCGACCGAGCGGACCTGCGTGCCGGAACGGGAGGTCGGAAGATTGAGCGACGCCGTCGTGACCTCGGGCCGTCTCAAGGAAACCTCAAGGGAACGGCCTCAATCGCGCCGGAATGGGGCGCGATTGGCGCCGCAGTCGTCATGTACCAGAGGTTGTTGTCCGATTTTAGTTTCATCGCCAGCGAGAAAAGCAAACGGAGGTCGCGATGCCGAGAGCCTACAGTGCCTGCCTGGCGAGAGTGAGCGGCTCGAAACCGCCGGTCACCTTTCTCGACGAGCTGGTCGATTGGGCGCTGCTCGCCTCCGATGAGCTCTTTCTTCCCAACGCGGGCTTCGACGTCTACTCCGCCGTCGTGCGGCAACTGGGACCCTACGGCATCGGGGCGCATCGCAAGGCCGTCATTCTCGAGGTGCTGAGGTGCCTGGCCGGGCTTGAAACCATGTGGGACTGGAACCACGGCGTCGACAGCGGCAAGCCACAGGAGAAGACCAGTCACAATGAAGAGGCCGGCGCGTTCCAGGTCTCGGCCAATTCGATGGACAACCGCCCGACCCTGAAGGACTACGCCCAGCAGACGCTGGGCGCCACCGACGATGCGACCTTCATTTCAGGCATGAAATCGAATCACGCTTTCGCCGTCGAGTACACGGTGCGGCTGCTCCGGATCACCATCGCGCATCACGGGCCGTTCGTGAACAGCCGAAGCATCTACGGCCAGCTGAACCGCGCCTCGGTGAAGGAGTTCAGGGGTTTTCTCGAGACCCTGGGCGACTTCCCGAGGCCGGAGAGCGACATGCACTACGCCTGACGCATTCCGGGAGGCTCCAGGCCAGGCCCAGGCCGTGCGCGATGTCCGATGCCACGCCCCTACTCCGCGGCGGCTTGCGGCCGGGCAGGCGAAGCGTCGCGGCCGATCTCGGCATCCCAGGGGCCGGGGAAGCGACCGCTGCCGGTCTTCTCCCGCGTGAAGACGTTGTAGTCGACCGGCCACTCGGCGCGCGGCAACTCGTAGAACACCTCGACGCCGTTGCCGTCGGGGTCGCGCAGGTAGATGCCGAGCGAGATGCCGTGGTCGGAGATGTGGTCGATCGGCTGTCCCTCGGCCTTGATCTTCTCATAGAACGCCTTGAGGTCGTCGAGACTCTCGACGCGCCACGCCATGTGGTTGAGGCCGACCTGGCGCTTCAACGGCAACGGCGCATCCTCGCCCAACTGCATCAGCGCCACCTCGTGCGACTGCTCCTTGTCGGCCGTCAGAAAGGCCGCCCAGCCCGGCCGGTACTCGTAGACGTGGAGGCCGAGCAACTCCTCGTACCACTTCTTCGACCGCTCGGCGTTGCGGACGTAGACATTGACGTGCTGCAGATACATCGGGCGCTTTGTCATGCTGTCCTCCGCATTTCCGGCATCAATGGTAGGGAACGGGATTGATCGCGGCAATCCAATGGAGATGGCCTACACAGTCTTTCAGTAGGGACGGTCGCCCCGCACCAGCATCCGATACAGGCGGCGATGCTGGCTGTGGTCGTAATCGAAGCCGGCTTTATGCAACGAGGCGCGGTCGTCGATGATCAGCGAGATCGCCCTTCTTGTACTCGTGCGCATAGCAAAATTGCGGCTGCGTGATCCTGTCGGTCAGATCCTGCAGAAAATCCTGGGTTTCCTCGGGCGACAGGCCGGTGACCGTCTCGGTCTTGCCCTTGTGAAACCACACGGCCTTGGTGCCGGTTTCCGGGTGGGTGCGGACCAGGGGATGCACCGTCGGCGGTTTCGCGGCCTCGAGCTGGGCCTTCACGATATCCGGATTGCCTGTCTTCATCCGCGCGCTGCTGATCAGCGTATTCTCGGTCTTCGCGCCGTCGATCTTCCGTTTCACGTCGTCCGGCAGCGCTTCGTAGGCCGCACGCGCGTTGCAAACCGATGTCGCACCTCCCTTGTCCGGCACGGCCACCGCATACAGCATGGTGAACTTGGGCGGCAATTCCTGGTTGGTGTGGTCGGTGTGCCACGTGGCATTGGCGCCGACTTTTGCGGGCTGGCCCTTGCTGTCGGTGTGACGGTTGTCGAGCACGCTGATCAACGGAAATCCGTCGACCAGATAGCGCCGGTTCTGGTCCTCCATCAGCTCGCCGAAGATTTCTCCGGCGGCTTGCAACTGGGCCGGGGTGAGATGCTCCTGCCCCCGAATCACGAGGACCACGTTTTCGACGACGGCGTCGTAGAGCTTCTTCCGCGTCGCGCCGTCGATGGGATGCGCAAGGTCGATACCGGTGACGATGGCGCCGATGTGCTCCTTGACCTTCTCGATCTTCATCGCCTGGGGGGTCATCGTCGACGCGGCAGCGCTCATGATCCGGCTCCTCATTTCCTGACCCGCGGATCGTGGCGGGCGCGTGCAGCCTTCCGGAAGATCACTCTCGCCAACAGGATCGGCCGAATTTTCGCATCTATCAAGTCTTGCGACCTGCACTTGGCGCTTGATCCTGCCGCACGGCGGTTCCGCGTCTTCAGGCTTTTGCGTATTCCAGACGGAAACCGTCGCCCCAGCGCTTGATGTGGCCGACCGAGGGCGACGGGAAGTGCATGGTGCAGCACAAGCGTGTCGGTGTCGCAGTAGCGCTCGAGGAAATCGCGGCGCGTGCGGACCGCCTGGTCGCGGTCGGTGTCGACGCGCATGACCAGGTCGGGATAGCGGGCCTGGATCGGCGAATGGATCAGGTCGCCGGTGAACACCGCGGCGTCGGAGCCCTTGCCGGCGCAGACCGCGAAATGGTCGGGCGTGTGGCCCGGGGTCGGGCTCAACCGGACATGGTCGTTGAGCGCATGATCGCTGGTGACCAGTTCGGCGCGGTTGGCCTCGATGATCGGCAGCACGCTGTCGGTGATCTGGTCGAGCGGCGTCTTCTGATGGATCTCGCTCCAGTAGGTGTATTCTTTCTTCGAGAACAGGTAGCGCGCCTTGGGAAAGGTCGGGACCCAGCGGCCGTTCTCCAGCCGCGTGTTCCAGCCGACGTGATCGCCGTGCAGATGCGTGCACATCACGAAATCGATGTCCTCGACCCCGAGGCCGGCGGCCTTCAGCGCGCCCATCCAGTTGCCGTCGGTCTTCTTGTTCCAGGTCGGCCGCAGCGGGAAGTTCTTGTCGTTGCCGATGCAGCTGTCGACCAGGATGTTATGGTGCGGCGTCTTGACGACATACGACTGGAAGCACAGCACGACATTGCCGCTCGCGCTGTCATAGCCGCCGGGCGCCAGCCAGGCGAGGTTCTCGCCCGAGGGTTTCCTTCGACAATGTCGGCAGGAAGTCGAGCATCGGCGTGAAGCCGCTCTCCTGCTCGACGATCCGATGGATGGTCATGTCGTTGACGGAAAAGCTCGTACGCATCGCTCGCGTCTCCTCACCCGTGTTCTATCCGAAACTTGCCGGGCCATCGTAGCCCAGCCGGCAGCCGATGACGAACGGCGCGTTTTCTTCGGTCTGCGGCCCCCTCCGCGACCGATGCCAGTCGCTTGCTTCCCATCAGAGCGCGCGGCGTTTTCGAACAGGCGTCACCCTCGGTGACTAGGCCGACCTGGTGCGCAACCGGCCCCCGTAATCGCGCTTGCCGAGCGGCACACCGCGCGTGCGCAGGATGTCGGAGGCGGTGACGGCGTGGAAATGGAAGTTGGGCAGCGAGAACGAGAGGATGAAGGTCTCGGGCGTGAAGGCGAGCCGGCGCGGTCCGATCTGAAGCTCGAGGTCCTTGCCGGCCAGCCGTTGACCTCATCGGGGCTGAAGGCCTGCAGCGCGGTCTCCGCCCGGCCAATGATGGCCTGCAGTTGGGCGAAAGGGATCGATCCGACCAGGGCGGGCGGAGCGAACACGCCGGTCTTGAGGGCCTCCAGCCCCCACACCGAATGGTGCGCCAGGGCTTCGATCTGGAAATGGAAGGGCGCGATGTCGTCGAACAGGCGGGCGTGCACGAAGTCGTCCGGGTCGGCGGCGGTATGGGTTCCGTGGCGCGGGGTTCGATGCCTCATGCATCTGGCGGCCGGTGGGGCTATCATCCGGACAATGACAGACGACAAGGTCAAACGGCGGCTGACCACCGTCCTGTGCGCCGATGTGCACGGCTATTCGCGCCTCATGGAAGCCGACGAAGCGGGAACGTTGGCGAGGCTCCGCCGCTACCGCACGGCCATTGCCGGCTTGGTGGCGCGCCATGACGGGCGGATCGTGAATACCTGGGGCGACGCCGTGATCGCCGAGTTCGCCAGCGTCGTCGAGGCGGTGCAGTGCGCGATCGAGATCCAGCAGGAAATCTCCAACCAGGATCCCGAGCCCCCCGAGGCGCAGCGCATGCGGTTTCGCATCGGCATCAACCTGGGCGATGTGATGGTGGAAGACTCCGACATCTATGGCGACGGGGTCAACATCGCGGCGCGGCTGCAGGAACTTGCCGAGCCCGGCGGCATCGTGGTCTCCAGCACCGTCTATGACCAGGTGCACAACAAGCTGTCGGTCGGCTTCGACTGTCTCGGCCAGCAGCCGATGAAGAACGTGGCTTCCGTGACCAGCTATCGCGTGACCCTGGGCGGCCAGGCCGTCGGGCGACAGGGCTTGCCGGCCGACGAAAGCCGCCCTCCCCGGGCGGATGCCTTTGCCGCGTCGGCCGGCGGCGCGCGACGGTTGGGCGACGGACACGCGCCAATCCCGTGGACGCAGTCGCTCTCGGATCGGTTGGCGAGCCTGCCGCGCCCGATTGCCTTGGCCCTGACGATTTCGGGCTTTCTGATCCTGATCAATGTCTTCACCGGCCTGCACAGAATCTGGTTCCATTGGCCGGTCGCAGCCTTGCTCTTCTTCGGCATCCTGCGGACAGTGCTCCGGCGCCGACCTGCGTCGGACTGGAGGGAGGAGCGCCGAACAGATCGCGAGTGAGGGTGCCCGCCTGACGGAGGCAAGCCGTCCGACCCACGCCCGCCGCCACGACGTTCGAATTTGCCATCCACCCGTGATGAGTTGTTTTCGTCCGCCAGCGGACGGAAACCGAAGGGAAAGCGACGCTTCGATTTGCGCGGCGCCAGTGCATCCTCGACGGCCTTGCTGCATTGCTGAGATGACCGGAGCAAAGGTGGCCGGCACCGATGGCGGAACCCGATCTTGAATGGCTCCGATTGGAGCAAGTCCTGCGCCTCGCCCGTGAGCGCTTGGCGATGATCATCGAGAAGGTTGGCGACCCTGCCGCCATCAAGGCCGCGGAGGATCTCTGTGCGGAGGCGGAGGCAGCGCTCGCTGCACACCGGGACGGTCGATCCTCCTCGACGTGATGTTCGAGCGAAGTACCCGAAGCGCCAGCGGTCTTTGGTGTCCTGTTCGATAGGGAACAGCCTCCGACCCGAGCGCGGACTAACATGCAATTCTGTAGCTTTGCGTACTGGTAAAGAAGGCCCGCCTTGTATTTGGAGTTTAGGCGGGCCTTTCCCTCTCGATGACCCGCTCGCAAGGGCCGAACGCCAGCCCGACGCGGGCAACAAGGACGTCCTCACGGGCGTCATGGCGAAGTTGACGGTGATTCGATGACGCTATCGGAGATCCAGGACATCGCGGTGCCGGCGGTGAGGGCCTGCGCGGCGGCGGCCAATCATCCCAGACAGAAAGACCTGCGCGAGCGCCTGTACGACACGCTGCGGCCGGTCGCCAAACTGGCTGCGGTGGACGACGCCACCTACCCCGCCGATTTCCTCTACTTGCTTCGCCAGACCGCGCTGTGGGCCGACATCGTGCGATGCCGGATCGAAAACTCGCGCAACCGCGTCGTGTCCACGCCTGTTGCGTCGATCCAGCATCCCGCGCGCGACCTGCAACAGCTCCTCGACCGGCTTGTCGACCAACTGAACGGCACGGTGTCTTCCGTCAGCTAATGCTTGCGATCGGGCGGACTCATGTTGTGCCCGAGCGCGGACCTCGTGGTCCGCCCTGTCATGCCTGCTCCCCTGTGCCCCTAAGTAACGGGAGAGTCACCACCCGCAACTTCTACAGCCGGCGAGCGGCGCTCCATCGTGGCCTTCGCCGCGCCCGACCGCATCACGGACAACCCGGTGACGGATCGCCGGGTCGCGCGCCCACGGCGTGGCTTCTTCTTCGTGGCACGCGGGCGGGAGCAAGGCAGCAGCGGGGGTGATCGCGGCGCTAGCGCAGGCTCAAGATGTAGGTGACCAGCGCGTTGCGCTCCTCGGAGCTGAGCAAGAAGTCGGGCATGAGCGTGTGGCCCGCGGAGAGGTAGCGGTCAAGCGAGGCCGCCGTCGTGCTCGGCCGGGCGGCGATTGCCCGGAAGCTCGGCGCGTTGTCGGTGGCCGTGCTCTGGTTGGATTCGACGACGTGGCACGCCATGCACCAGCGGACGGCAAGCCTGCCTCCGACCGAGCGCTCCTGCGCGGTCGCCGGGAACGCCAGCAGTGCCGAGGCCAATGCCATCGCCAGTGTTCTTCGCATCTGTTTCACTCATCCGTTGGCGATCGTCGATTGCAAGCATTGCCACAGCTTGAAACTCTGAGCGCGCAGGTTGCTGCCGGCCCGATTTGGCTGCGCGCCAAGCGGGGCTCAAGCTGATCACGATGGAGACGCCGGTCCCTTGAGCTGGATCAAGGGCCGTCAGACGAAGTTGTAGCCGCGCAGCCCAGGCGCGGTGGAGCCTGGCACCGGTCGAGCCGTTCGACCAACCGCGGCCTCGCCAGACGCCAAGCGGGGACGGCCATCAGGATCCCGTCGGGGGTGGCCACCGGCAGCCACGGCCCCGCCTTCAGTAGGTAGCCCGACGATGAAGAAGCGCGAAAATGGTGACGGGCATAGAACGCCTCGGAGAGGCCGACCGGGCCTTCGGTCAATGTCTGGTCCTGGCACAAATTCGACGTCGCAGGAGATCAGAACAAAGACCGCTTGGAGCCCGTGAGCAGACGCCCATGCTCCGATCCGGGCGGAGCCTGTTTAGAAGTTCACGGCTTAGTTCAGGCTTTGGCCGCGGTAGCCGTGCTCCAGTCCCCATGCCGCAAGGGCGGACCACTTCTTCGCCATTTCCATGAAATGCATCTTCAGGGAAGGGCTACGGACGGCGTCCGCCAATTGAAGGCAATCGGACTCCAAGCGCAGGCACGCCAATTCCTGCTTCCGCAAGTTGGCCAATTCAGACACAGGATGGCTTCGGACCATATCGATAGCCAGCCTCGCACGGCGTCGCCCGCCCTGTCGGTGGCGTACGCCACTGAGGAAGCAAAAAAGCCGACCGGCCTCGAAATGACCTTCGATTCACGCGACCGTGCGCTCCTTGTTCGCCAGCGGCAGGAGCGCGTCGGCTGGTTCAGGCGACCAGTGCGCTACGGTGCGCACGGCCGGGCAGGTTGGCCAGTCCACGCCGCCCCATGCCGCACGGGGACTACTTGGAAGAACTGCCCATGTTCTTCTCCCAAGCCTCCTTCGCAGCATCAGCCGCGGCACGAGCCGTAGCGGCTGTCGCGTCTGCTGCCTTGGTCATCGCCTCCTTGGCTTCGACAGCGGCCTTCTTCGTCGCGTCGATCGTGGAATTAATCGAGGCCTCGGTCGCTTCCTGGGCCTTGCCAGCCGCATCCTTGGTTGCCACGACCGCTTTCCCGGCAGCGGCCTCAGCCTTCAGCATGAAGTCATTGGCAGCGGTCGTGGCGGCCGTGTTGGCCGCCTCGATCTTGTCCTGAGCGCGCCGCGCGGCGACCGCCGCTTCGGCCGCCAGTCGCTGCGCCGCCTCGGTCGTCTGCCTCGATGCTTCCTTCGCGGCGGCCTCGGCCGCGTTCACCGCCCGCGCGGCGGCGTCGCTGGCGTCTTGCGCGGCCTGTTGGGCTTCACGTCCGGCCTGTTGCATCGTGGTCTTTGCCGGCTCCGTCGACCCGGAGGCTGGCGTCTGGGCATGAACAACGGCGGTCACACCGACCGCCAACACACCTGCAATGATCAGTGGCGCGATTCTCATGTCCTGCCTCTTTTGTGGCGGCGGTCGAACGACTCGCTTGCGCATCGCATCGTCACGGCCAGGTTGCTCCGCCCCAATGCGCAGACCTGTTCCTACTATGTCTGCTGCACGACGTTGTTGATGTGAATCAAGGCCGCCTGGGCTCGTCGCTTGGCCGCCGTTGCCCTGGTCCTTGAGTCGCGTCCTCGACGGGCATGGCGGTTGCCCTGGCGGTGGTTTGCTAGCGGTCGCCCCGCGGCTTCAGCACGAGGGGCTCCCTGGCCACCTCCTCGGCCAGCAGCTTTTCGAGCTGGCGGCGCTGGTCCTCGTCCTTGGTCTCCGCGAGGAGCTGGCGATATTTTTCGAGATTCTTGCGGTGAATGAACTCTTGCACTGCACCACCTTCTGGCGGCCTGCACAGCCGGTCCGTCCGGTATCGGACATAGTTTGATCTGGGTCAACAGATGGTTCCGCGACAGCTGCTAGTCGTCCCTGTGACACTGGCCAGCACGCCTCGGGGAAGGACCCTGGCGATGGCCCTCACCACCGGCATCGGCAAGCTGTTCGGCACGGTGGTGTGAGGCGCCATTTGCCTCGCCCGCTACAATCCATCATTCATATTATTCCGTCATCCCGAGCGAAGCCGCCCAAGGGGCGGCGCAGTCGAGGGAGCTCCTCTTCTCGCCGAAGCACCAGAACAGGTCCCTCCGCGTGTCACGCGCTACCCGCCGCCACGCTGCACGCCAGCATCACGACAAGAATTGGGTTCTTCATGTCCTGGCCTCCGGCAGGGGGATGCACTTACCTCTGTGTGTAACCTACTCCGTCGGGTGCTGGGCCGCGTTGATCCAGGCCAACGCGAACTGGCCTTCGTCGCCGTCGGCGCAATGTCGGACACCCGACATAGTTGACGGGGATCAAGGTGGCCAGGCGCCTGCTCGCTAGGGTGGAACCGTCCGTTGAAAGGCTAGGCTTTCCGACCTGGCGATGGACGCCAATCGACAGGAGCGACCGACATGCTTCATGTGATTTGCGCCACCCTCGTGCTCGCGGCCGTGCTGGCGGAAACGGCGGTGATTCGGCAGTGGACTCAACAATACGCGGTGACGAGCATCCAGCAGGCGGCGGCCGGTGCGGCACCCCAAGCCAGTTACCAGGCCCGCAACTAGGCGTGTCGCCGGAGCCTTTGCCGATGAACGGGCAGCTCACGACTCCGCCGCCCGTGCGATCCCTCTCGTCGCTGCTGTCGCCTGCCGTCCTAGCCCGACCTCGGCGGTGGGCCAGCGATCATCGCTGGCTGGCCATCGCGGCGGCTCTTCTCCTCGTGCTGGCTGGCGGGGCTGCATGTCGACTTCGCTCAGGTCAGCGCTGCGCTCCGGATGACAGCGTCTTTGGCCCGCCTGAGCAAGCCCAAAGCAAGCAGGATGACACTTCTCGAGCGTGTCCAGCAGTCGCGCAGAGACAGCTCCGCGGCATCAGCGAGCCCAAGTAGATCTGCACGTGCGCGGCACGGGCACCTCGCCGACGGCGCCCCGCCCCTCGAGCATCGGGATCACCAGCGCCTTCATCACTGCTGCGCCTGGCATCGGTACTCGTTCAACTCCCGCGAAGCGGACGCGCGGCTGGCAGAGCGGCACGACCCGCGGAAGGAGCGCCGGCGAAACCGAGCGGGAGGATCGCTGCGCCCGCCGGCAACCGCGGCGCGCCGGACGACGTTCCCCCGACGGCTGGGCTCGATCGGAAAGGCAGCAATGATTGCTCTCGAGACTCTGGACGCCACGATCGCGCGGCTCGATCTGGCCTTGGCGCGGGTGGACGGAATCCCGGACGACCCGCTCGCGGGAGACGAGCTGGCCTTCTGCCTGCGCACCCTCGCCGCGCAGGCCCTGCCCTCCGGACTGGGTGCCGACCTCGACGGCCTGTTGCGTCAGGCCATACATCTCGCTCGGCTGGTCGAGCCCGATACGGTACCCTCCCGTCTCGACAGCCGCCGGCTGCGGGCCCTGCTTCTCGACATCGCCGCCGCCATTGCAACTCGGGCCCGCGACTGACGCGCGACCATCGTACGGCGCGTCGCACCGGCGCCGATGGTCTGCTCAGCGCCAGTCCCGGCGAGACGGTTGGCCGCCCCCGGTCCCACCCGGACGCTTATGTCCGAAGAGGACAAATCCTGGCAACGATTTGCCTGCGCCTGTCGTTGGCCCAGGGAGCGCTTTGCGAGAGCTGCCTGCTGTGCGCCCGCCGTTGGGTTGGGGAGCGCTTTTTAACGTCATTGTTCGCGGCCGTGCCGCAGTCTGGACGACAATGTCCGCCCCCGATCCCGTCATTGTTGTGGTGGAGGACGAAGACCTCCTCCGGCAGACGGCTGTCGCCCTCGTGGAGGACGCCGGATTCACGGCGGTTGCCGCCGCCTCGGCCGATGAGGCGCTGGCCATTCTCGAGGCGCGAGCCGACGTGCGGCTGGTGTTCACCGACATCCAGCTGCCGGGGTCGATGGATGGTCTCAAGTTGGCGCACGCGGTTCGCGATCGCTGGCCCCCGGTCGAACTGATCCTCACCTCGGGCCGTCGTCGCATCGGCTCGGACGACCTGCCGGAACGCGGACGCTTCTTTGCCAAGCCGTATGACTTCAACGCCTTGTCACAGGCTCTCCGGGAAATGGCGGCGCCGGACAGGCCTTGAGGGGAGCTTCTCTGGCGCGACGCTCGTCGTGCGCCCGGTCGCTCAGGGGCGCCGCGGCGGGGCGCCAGGGCGCCGCGGCTTGGCGGCGCCTTTGCGGGCGCTGCCAAGGTCGCGCAACGAGGAGACTTCCTCGGCGACGATCTGCTTTCGCCGCAGCATTCGGGTGACCAGCATGGCCAGTCCGATCAGGGATCCGAACGCTGAGGCGACGGCGAGTTTCACGTTCAAACCATATCTCCGCTCGGGAATTCAGGCATACAACGGCGGCCGTCTCGCGGCGTTGCGCCGGAGAGTTGAATAGCCGCGTCGTGATCTTGCCGCCGCCGGGGAGGCCACGATTCCACCCCGAGGGATAAGGCCTATCGCCTATCATGCCATTCCGTCATCCCGAGCGAAGCCGCCCAACGGGCGGCGTAGTCGAGGGACCTATTCTTGTCGCCGAGTCAGCAGAAGAGGCCCCTCCACTACGCCTCGCGGAGCCTGCCCCGAGCGAAGTCGAGGGGCTCGGCTCAGGTCGGGATGACGGAAATTGTCCCCCTGTCCGATAGCCCTGCCCCGACGGAGGCAGCCTTGCAGTCGGGTTTGGTGGACGAGGAGACCTTGGATCGAACGCTCGATCCGACCAAGATGGCCGGGCCGCCTGTCACCTCGGCCACCTGACGAAAAGAATGCCTGCCGGTTCGAACACTTCCAGCCCATCCTCGGGTCCGAGCCCGATCGCACGATGGCAGGCGGCGCTGGCGAGTGCGGGACGGGTCACGGCCCCGCCCCTGCTGTTCGGGCTGCGCCTGTGGGCCGCCGTCTGCTTCGCCCTCTACGTCGCGTTCTGGCTCGAGCTCGACAATGCCTATTGGGCCGGCACATCGGCCGCGCTGGTCTGCCAGCCGCATCTCGGCGCGTCGCTGCGCAAGGGATGGTTCCGCATGATCGGCACCGTGGTGGGCGCCGTGGCGATCGTGCTGCTGACGGCGGCGTTTCCGCAGGAGCGCGGCCCCTTCCTGATCGGCCTGGCGCTGTGGGGCGCGGGCTGCGCCCTGGTCGCCACGCAGCTCCGCAACTTCGCGGCCTATGCGGCGGCGCTGGCGGGCTTCACCGCCGCCATCATCGCCAGCGACCAGCTGGGCGCCACCGGCGGCCCCAACGGCCAGGCCTTCATGCTGGCCATCACGCGGGTCAGCGAGATCTGGATCGGCATCGCCTGCGCCGGCATCGTCCTCGCCGGGACCGATCGCGGCGGCGCTCCGCGGCGCCTGGCCGCCTTGTTCGCCGGCCTGTCGGCGGAAATCGCCAGCCGGTTCGCGGCCACGTTGGCGCGCACCGGGCCGCCGTTTTCGGAGCTGCAGGTGATCCGGCGCGAACTGCTGCGGCGCGTCATCACGCTCGACCCGACCATCGACGAAGCGCTCGGGGAATCCTCGCAGCTGCGCTTTCACTCGCCCGTCCTGCAGTCGGCGGTGGCGGGCCTGTTCGCCGCCGTCGCCGCCTGGCGCCCGATTGCGCTCAGGCTGTCGATCATGCCCGACGCGGCGGCCCGCCAAGCCGATGCCGTGCTGCAAAATCTGCCGTCCGAACTTCGTTCGGCGCCGACGCCGGGCGATCCGTCGCCCTGGATCAAGGATCCCCTGGCGATGCGGCAGCACTGCGCGGCCGCCGTCCGGCGATTGATCGCCCTGCCGGCCGACAGCCCGTCGCTGCGCTTGATTGCCGACCAGGCGGCCCGCGTGCTGGCCGGTTTCTGCCATGCTCTCGACGGGCTGGCGTTGCTGACGACCGATCCGGATCGCCGCGGTCGCCGCCGGGGCGCAAGGCTTCACGTCGCCGACTGGTTGCCGTCCCTGGTCGATGGCGGCCGCGCGTTCCTCGCCATCTGCGCCGCCGAGATCTTCTGGATCGTGAGCCAATGGCCGAGCGGCGCCACGGCCATCACCTGGGCAGCCATCACGGTCATCTTGTTCGCGCCGAGAGCCGACGATGCCTACGCGCGCACCATCAGCTTCACGGTGGGCAACAGCCTTGCCGCGGTCTCAGCCGCCATCCTGCTGTTTGCCGTCCTGCCCAATGTCGAGACCTTCGTCGGCTTCAGCCTGGTGATGGCACTCTATCTGGTCCCGATCGGGGCCCTGACGGCGCAACCCTGGCAGGCCGGGCTGTTCGTTCCCATGGCCGCCAATTTCGTCCCGCTGCTGGCACCCGCCAACCCGATGAGCTACGACACCCTGCAATTCTACAACACGGCGCTGGCTCTGGTGGTCGGCTGCGGAATCGGCGCTCTGTCGTTTCGCCTGGTGCCGCCGCTATCGCCGGAACTCCGCGCCGGGCGGCTCACGGCATTCGCGCTGAGCGACCTCCGCCGGCTCGCCACGACGAGCGCCGCACTGCATGCCTGCGAAGATTGGGAAGACCGCATGTACCATCGCCTTGCGGCGGTGCCCGACGCGTCCGATCCGCTGAAGCGCGCGCACCTCATGGCGGCGCTGTCGGCCGGCATCGCGATCATCCACCTGCGCCGCGTCGGCCCCCGTCTTGGCCTCAACCCGGAGCTCGACCAGGCGCTCGCGGCCTTTGCGCAGGGACGGAGCGCGGCCGCAAGCGCCGCGCTGGGGCAGCTCGACGACCGCCTGGCGTTGGCTACCGGGGCCGGCGCCGAAACCTCCCTTGCCGCGCGCGCCCGCGGCCGTATCCTTCTGGTGCGCGACGCGCTCGCCCAGCACCAGGCCTACTTCGACAGGAGAGAAGCGGGTTGACGTTCCATGAAATCGACCTGTTCGGCGTTTACGTCGCGCCGATCGCGCTGCTGATGGTGGTGGCCTGGTTCGTCACTATCGGCCTGCGCTGGACGGTGGCGCGCTATGGCCTGCTCCGGCATGTCTGGCACCCGGCATTGTTCGTCTTCTCCATCTACATCATCGTGCTGTCGTCGATGGTTCTGGTCATCGCCCGCTGAGCCCGCCATGTCGCCCTCCGAATCCACGCCGGCCGAACCCCCGTCGGCCAATCCCACGTCGGCCAATCCCACGCCGGAGCATGCCAAGGTCGTCGACCTTCCCCACCGCGCGCCACCTCCCGCGGCGCCCGCCAGGTCCCGCCTCCCCCGGCTGCGGATCGTTCCGGTCCTGATAACGCTCGCCACGACGGCCGTGGCCGTCGTCCTCGGCTGGACGGTGTGGAAGGCCTACATGGAAACGCCGTGGACGCGCGACGGCACGGTGCGGAGCTACGTCGTCACCATGGCGCCGGAGATCGCGGGACGCATCGTCGAGCTGCCGGTGCAGGACAATCAGCTCGTCCACAAGGGCGATGTGCTGCTGGTGATCGAGCCGACCGACTACCAGATCGCGCTGCGGCTGGCCGAGGCGGCCGTGCAGCAGGCCCAGGCGAACGCCGAGACCATCGATGCGCAGATCACGGTGCAGCAGGCCCAGATCGCCGCCAGCCAGGCGCAGGTGGAGCAGGCGCAGGCGGCGGTGACGTTTTCGCAGGAGCAGGCGGCGCGCTACAAGGACCTGGCCCAACGCGAATACGGCACGGTGCAGATGGAGCAGCAGACGGCCTCGAACCTCCTGAAGGACCAGGCGGCGCTCAGGAACGAGCAGGCGGCCCTCACCCTCGCCCAGCGGCAGATCGCCTCCCTCAAGGCGCAACGCGCCAGCGCCGAGGCCACGATCGCCCAGGCCTCCGCCACCCGCGACCAGGCCAAGGTCAATCTCGAGCGCACCCAGATCCACGCGCCGGTGAATGGCTGGGTGACCAACCTGCTGGCCCAGCTGGGCGACTACGTCACCGTCGGCAAGAACGTGATCTCGCTCGTCGATGCCAATTCCTTCTGGGTCGACGCCTATTTCGAGGAAACCCAGCTCGCCGCGATCCGCGAAGGCGACCCGGCGAACGTCAAGCTGATGGGTTACAGCCAGATCGTACGCGGCGAAGTCGGCAGCATCGCGCGCGGCATCAACGTCTCCAATGCCCAACCCGACCAGCAGGGGCTGGCCATCGTCAACCCGATCTTCACCTGGGTGCGCCTGGCGCAGCGCGTGCCGGTGCGCATCCGCATCAAGCAGGTGCCGGACGGCGTTCGCCTGGTGGCGGGCATGACGGCAACCGTCGAGGTCGAGCCGCAGCGAGGGCGGCACGCTCCTTGATCGGCAACACTTGGTGTTCCGATCCGGAAGTTCGTGTGATTTGCTTTCGGCGCAGGACCCACCCGCTGCATCCCGAGCGCAGCGGAACGTCGTCCAAGAGCTCCTTGTCGATTTAGCGGTAGGTCGCCGCCGCCTTGCCGAACATATCGGTAATGCCGGCGTACTTCCGACGAATGCTGTCAACCTGTAGATCACATTCCGGTCGTACGTCCGCCTTCAGGGGTCATCTCTGCATTCGCATGAGCTGATCCATGGGCATCATGTTGGCGTTGAGATTGGCCATGATCCAGAGCGAACCCAGCAGGATCAGCGAGACGATCAACACCCCGAACGCCAGAGCCAGCACATTGTTCGTGCTGTCGGGGCCGGTCGAGATGTGCAGGAAGAAGACCAGGTGGACGCCCATCTGGGCGATGGCCAGGACGATCAGCGCCACCGGAATGCCGGGTCCCCAGATCAGGGACGAACCGGCGACGTAGAACGAGGCTACCGTCAATCCGGACGCCAGGGCGAGGCCCAGCAGGTAGCTGCGGATCTTGTGAGCGACATCGCCGCCCTCCGCGCGCTCGTCGCCCGGGGCGACGTCGTAGCCGCGGCCGGAGGCCTGACCATCGTCCGTCATCAGCCTGCTCCCATGAGATAGACCATCGTGAGAATGGCCACCCAGATGATGTCGAGCGCGTGCCAGAACAGCGTGAAGCACAGCAGGCGCCGCATGATGTCCGGCCTGAAGCCCTTGACCCAGATCTGCGCCATCATCGTGCCCAGCCACAGCAGGCCCACGGAGACGTGCACGCCGTGCAGCCCGACGAGCGAGAAGTACGACGTCAGGAACGCGCTGCGCGTGGGGCCGGCCCCTGCCGCGATCAGGCTGGTGAACTCGCGCACTTCGAGGACGATGAAGGCAAAGCCCAGGAGGCCGGTGACGAGCAACCCGATCTGCGTCCACAGCTGGCTGCGCACCGAGGCGGCAACCGATGCCATGCCGCCGGCGAAGCTCGAGGCAAGCAGGCACGCGGTCTCCAGCGCCACGTAGTCGAGCTTGAAGATCTGTCGCGCCGTCGGCCCGCCCGCCGTCGCATCCGCCAGCACCGCGTAGGCGGCGAAGAAGGCGGAGAACATGATGATGTCGCTCAGCAGATAGATCCAGAAACCATAGCCGGTGATGATGCGCTTGGACGCCACGTCCCTATCGCCGTGGCCCATCAACGCGCTGCGACCATGGCGACCGACCCGGTTGGGATCGCTCCAGGCCGGCCCAGCCGCCGTCGTATCGACCGGGCTCATGCCGGCTCCCTCAGATCGGCGAGAGCCGCCGCGCGGGCCGCCCGGCGCGCCCGGTCGATGCGCGCGACTTCGTCAGCCGGAATCTCGTATTCCGGCACGTCACGCCAGGCAAAGACCACGAAGGTTGCGAAAGCACCGATCAGACCGAGCACCACCAGCCACCAGATGTGCCAGATCAGGGAAAAGCCGGTGATGGTCGCGAAGAAGGCGGTGACGAATCCGGTCGGGCTGTTGCGCGGCAGTTCGATCGGCTGATAGTCCGGCTCTTCCGCCAGATGTTGAGTCTCAATCGCCCGCTGCTTGATCCCCCAGTAGGCCTCGTGGCCGTGAACGTCCGGCAGCACGGCGAAGTTGAAGGCCGGCGGCGGCGACGGTGTCACCCATTCGAGCGACCGTCCGTCCCACGGGTCGCCCGTGAGGTCGCGTCGCTGGTCGCGCGTCCGGATCGAGACGACGAGCTGGGCGACCTGAAAGCCGATCCCGCACAAGATGAGGAGGGCGCCGCCCATCGCCACCAGCAGCCAGGGGTGCCAGGCGGCGACGTCGTAGTGCTGCATCCGTCGAGTCATGCCGAGCAGTCCCACGGCGTAGAGCGGCCCGAAGGCGCCATAAAAGCCCAGGAACCAGCACCAGAAGGCCGCCTTGCCGAGCCGCTCGTCGAGCGTGAAGCCGAAGGCCTTGGGGAACCAGTAGGTGTAGCCGGCAAAAAGCCCGAAGACGACGCCGCCGATGATGACGTTGTGGAAATGGGCGACCAGGAACAGGCTGTTGTGAAGCACGAAATCGGCCGGCGGGATGGCCAGCAGAACGCCGGTCATGCCGCCGATCACGAAGGTGACCATGAAGCCCAGCGACCACAGGAGCGGAACGTTGAAGCGCAGGCGACCGCCATACATCGTGAACAGCCAGTTGAAGATCTTCACGCCGGTCGGCACCGCGATGATCATGGAGGCGATGCCGAAAACGGCGTTGACGTCCGCGCCTGCGCCCATCGTGAAGAAATGGTGCAGCCACACGAAGAAAGCGAGCACGCAGATCGCCATGGTCGCGGCCACCATCGAGCGATAGCCGAACAGCGGCTTGCTCGAGAAGGTGGAGACCACTTCGGAGAAAACGCCGAACGCCGGCAGGATCAGGATATAGACCTCGGGATGCCCCCAAACCCAGATCAGGTTCACGAACATCATGGCGTTGCCGCCGGCCTCGTTGGTGAAGAAGTGAAACCCGAGATAGCGATCGAGAAGCAGCATCGCGAACGTCGCGGTCAGCACCGGGAAGGCGGCGATGATCATCATATTGGAGGCGAGCGCGGTCCAGCAGAAGACCGGCATGCGCATGTAGGCCATGCCGGGTGCCCGGATCTTGAGGATGGTCGTGGCGAGATTGATGCCGCCCATCAGGGTCCCGATGCCGGCGATCTGCAGCGACCAGAGATAATAGTCGACGCCGACGCCCGGCGAATACGTACTCCCGGAAAGCGGCGGGTAGGCGAGCCAGCCGGTCCGCGCGAATTCGCCCACCACGAGGGACAGGTTGACCAGCAGGACGCCGGTTGCCGTCAGCCAGAAGCTGACCGAGTTCAAGGTCGGAAAGGCCACGTCGCGCACGCCGAGCTGCAACGGCACGGCGAAATTCATCAGCCCGACCACCAGCGGCATGGCCACGAAGAAGATCATGATCGTGCCGTGAGCGGAGAAGATCTGATCGTAGTGCTCGGGCGGCAGATAGCCCGGAGCATTGAAGGCGAGCGCCTGCTGGGAGCGCATCATGAGGGCATCGGCAAAGCCGCGGACCAGCATCACCAGGCCGAGCAGGCAGTACATCACGCCGATGCGCTTGTGGTCGACGGACGTAATCCACTCGCGCCAGAGATAGGGAACGTAGCCCTTGAGCCACACCCAGAGCAGCACGCCCAGCAAGACCGCCCCGACGATCGCCGATGTCGCCATCGGGATCGGTTGATCGAACGGGATGGCATCCCAGGTGAGTTTCCCGAACATTTCAGCCCCCCGTCCGCGGCGACACGGTCGCACCCGGCTTGCCCATGTCTGGTCCGGGACCGGGCGGCAGCTCACGCGTCACGATCGCGTTGAACAATTGGGGCCCGACGGCCCGATAGGTGAAGGGCGCCACGTTGGTGCTCTGCCGGGCGAGCACGGCGTAGCTTTGGGCATCGAGCTCCGCACCGCCGCGGCGCGCCGCGGCAATCCACGCGTCGAAGTCGCCGGACGATACGGCGCGCACCTCGAAGGCCATCCCGGAAAAGCCGTCGCCGCTGTATTGCGAGGACAGGCCGTGAAACACGCCCGGCTGGTCGGCCTGCAGGTTGAGCTGGGTCGTCATGCCGTTCATCGTGTAGATCATGGTGCCGAGCTGCGGGACGAAGAACGCGTTCATCACGCTGGCCGACGTCAATGAAAAGTGCACGGGAACGCCGGCCGGCACGACGAGCTGGTTGACGCTCGCCACGCCCTGCTCAGGGTAGATGAACAGCCATTTCCAGTCGAGCGAGACGACCTGCACCTCGAGCGGCTTGTCTTTCGATGGAAGGGGACGGGCCGGATCGAGATCGTGCGAGCTGATCCAGGCGATGCCGCCCAGGAACATGATCACCAGTGCCGGTATGGCCCAGACGACGAATTCGATGCGACCCGAGTAGGCCCAGTCGCCCAGATAGCGCGCCTTGCTGTTGGACGCGCGGTACCACCAGGCGAACGCCAGGATCGCCACGATCACCGGCACGATGACCGCCAGCATGATTGCCAGAGCGTCGAAGAGAATCAGGCGTTGCGCGCTTCCGACGGGGCCCTTCGGATCGAGTATGCCTCCGCTGCAGCCGCCCAGGAGCAAAGCAATGATGAGCACACCGAGGGAAGAGCGCGCCTGCCGCCGAGTATCTGGCCTGCAATCGGCCATCGGATTTTCGTTCAGCCCTGGCGCGCGCGCCAGTTCCTGCCG
The DNA here is from genome assembly GCA_963765385.1 of uncultured Alphaproteobacteria bacterium. Taxonomy (GTDB): domain Bacteria; phylum Pseudomonadota; class Alphaproteobacteria; order Reyranellales; family Reyranellaceae; genus Reyranella. The sequence goes on from CAVXWG010000011.1 coordinate 35,376, forward strand.
ACTCGCCGGCGAAGGCCGCAGGTAGTGCAGTTTGTCAGCCGGCCAGCAAGGACGCATGTGACACACTCTGCAAATTACATTGCCGAGGAGATTGTCTGCAAAGCGAATAAGCCGCTTACGTCCCTGAATATCACGGCGTCGCCCGGTCGCTCAACTCTCCAGGCGGCAGCTTTCGGGATCCCTCCGCGGCATCGGCAACAGACGTGGTCGCATCCCAGGTGGGAGCCGATGCGCATCGGACGCGAGCAGTGCGCGAGGCAACTGGCCGCCGCTCGCGCGTAGCGATGACGTCGGAGTCCGCCAGCGGCTCTGTTACGTAGCTGTCATCACGAAGCGGCCCAAGCGTGCGTCCCTCGCCGCCTTGTTCGTCCGGGCTGCCCTGGTCGCCTCCTCGGTGTCCCAGGTCATCGGCGAGACATTCGAGCTGACGCCGACCGAGCTGCGCGTCCTGCTGGCCATCACCGAAGTGGGCGGCATACCGGAAGTCGCCACGGCGTTCGGCGTTGCCGACACAACGGTCAGGACGCATGTCAACCGCCTGTTCGAGAAGACCGGCGCCACGCGGCAGGCCGACCTCGTCAAACTGGTTGCGGGACGACGCCCCTGCTGGACCAAACGCGATCGGTATCACAAGGCTAATGCTGTGCGCAGTCGCTCCGTCGCAACTGGTTTGGCGCGGCCTGTCGCGCGACAAAGCGTCAGCGAATGATTAGATTGCCGCATCCACCTCATGGAGCGCATCGAGAGCCGGGATGCCAAGTTCGAAATACGCGGCCTACGAGGCTGCCAGGCCTTACTTTGAGCTGGTTCGCGGCGCGCTGGGCGACCTCGTCGATGGTGAGCACTTCTTCGACATTGTCGCCGACGACCTGGTCTACGAGGTTCTCTATGACTTCCCCGGCTGGCCCCGTATCGTCCGCGGGCGCGCCGAGCTGATGGCCCGGTTCAAGGGCTATGGCGACAACATCAAGCTTCGATCTGCCGACAAGCTGGTGACGCACAGGACAAACGACGACCGCGTCGTCATCATTGAATATGAAATCCACGGGACCATACTCGCGACGGCCCTGACATACGATAACCGGTTTTGTTCAATCATAAAGATCGAGAACCGGAAGATCGCGCAGTGGCGAGACTACATGGACTCTCTCGCAGCCTGGAACGCATTGACGGCGCGGGCTCGTTAGAGAAGCGCGCACGGAAGGAGTCGGTGATCCTGAACAGGATCCGCCCGCGGGCAGGCGCTTCATTCTGGATGACTACCTTTTCGACGGCAACTACTCCAGCGTCTCCAGCAGCCGCGCGCAGAGATATGTCCGCGGCATCAGCGAGGAGAAGTAGATCTGCTCGTAGGCGGCATGGGCGCCCTTGCCGTCGGCGCCCAGCCCGTCGAGTGTCGGGATGCCGAGCGCCGCGGTGAAGTTGCCGTCGCTGCCGCCGCCGGTCAGCGGCACGTCGTTCAATTCCTTGCCGATCTCGCGGTAGATCTGCTGCGCCTTGCCGAAAAGTCGGCGATGCCGGCGTCCTTCTGGTAGGGCGGCCGGTTCATGCCGCCGCTCACGGTGACCTCGACATCGGCGCCGATCGGCTCGAGGCCGAGGAACCAGTGCACCATCTCCTCGGCAAGTTGCGGGCTCGGCACACGCAGATCGATCTCGGCCGTGCATTCGGCCGACACGACGTTGACGCCGGTGCCGCCCTTGACCAGCCCGACATTGCAGGTGATGCCGCGCGCATAGTCGGTCTTGCCTTCGATGCGCAGGATCTGCTTGGCCATCTCCAGGATGGCGCTGCGGCCATCCTCGTGGCGGACGCCGGCATGCGAGGCGCGGCCCTTGACCGTCATGACGAAGCGGCCGACGCCCTTGCGCGAGGTCACGACCTTGTCGCCGTCGCGGCCGGGCTCCATGACCAGGCAGTATTTGTGGCCCCGGGCGGCGGCCTCGATGCGCGCCCGCGAGGTCGGGCTGCCAACCTCCTCCTCGGGGATGAACAGAAAGGTGACCGGCAGCCGGGTCTTCTTGCCCTGGCGGATCAGGTGGCGCAGCGCGTAGTAGGCGATGTAGCCGCCCGCCTTCATGTCGTAGATGCCCGGACCGAAGACGCTGTCACCCTCCTGGCGGATCCTGAGGTCCTTCTCGATCATGCCGATGGGATGCACGGTATCGAGATGGGCCAGCACCAGGATGCCCTTGCCGTCGCCCTGGCTCATCTGCGGCGGCGTCTTGCATTCCAGGATGTCACCGAAGCCGTCGACTCCCGGTGTGCGCTCGAGCGTGAGGCCGAGGTCGCGGAACTGGCCCTCGACCTTGTCGACCATGACGTTGACAGCCCTGGCGTCGTGGCTCGGGCTTTCGATCGTCACCCATTCGACGATGCCGTCGAGCACTTCCCGCGGGTCGATCTTGGGTTCGTTCTTCAGGGTATCGGGCATCGTCGGTACTGCTCCTAACGCGCTTTGTGTGCTTCCGTTCATGCTCCTCTCCCCCCGCCAGGGGGAGAGGTGGGTGAGGGGGTTGCGCACAGCCTTCGAGGCCCCCTCACCTAGCCTCTCCCCCTAGCGGGGGAGAGGAACTTGAGACCAGACGGGTCAGACCGGATCCCACGTGAAGTATTCGGGTGAGCGCTTCATGTCGGTGAAGTAGGGCTTCATCGACGGCACGGCCTGCTCGGCGATCGCCTCGAGCGTCCAGCCGTCTGAATTGTGCACCGAGCGCACCGGGCGGTTGGCGTTGAACAGCATGATCTCGTTCATGCGCACGCCGAAGATCTGCGAGGTAATGCCGTCGGCGGCGTCCGACAGCAAGAACACCGCCATGGGCGCGATCTTGGCCGGCGTCATCTTCTTGGAGCGCTCGAGGCGTGCCTTCTGCGCCTCGGTGTCGGCGGGAATGGTGCCGATCATGCGCGTCCAGGCGAAGGGCGAGATGCAGTTGGAGCGGACGTTGAACGCCGCCATGTCGAGCGCGATCGAGCGCGACAGGCCGATGATGCCCATCTTGGCCGCCGAGTAGTTGGCCTGGCCGAAATTGCCGACCAGTCCCGAGGTCGAGGTGAAATGCACGAAGGCCCCCGACTTCTGCTCCTTGAAGAAGTTGGCGGCGGCGCGGCTCACGTTGAACGCACCGTTCAGGTGCACGTCGATCACCATCTTCCAGTCGACATGGCTCATGCGGTGGAAGATGCGGTCGCGCAGGATGCCGGCATTGTTGATGACGCCGTCGATGCGGCCGAAATTCTCGACCGCGGTCTTGACCATGCGCTCGGCGCCGGCCGGCTCGGTGACGCTGTCGGCATTGGGCACCGCCTTGCCGCCCGCCGCCGCGATCTCGTCGCAGACCTTCTGGGCGGGCGTTGCACTGCCCCCGCCCTCGCCGTCGACCGCGCCGCCTAGGTCGTTCACCACCACCTTGGCGCCTTCCCTGGCCGCCAGCAGCGCCATCTCGCGGCCGATGCCGCCCCCGGCGCCGGTGACCAGCACGACCTTGTCCATCAGCATGTTGGGCATCTCTCGCTCCCTCTCTCTTTACGGTTCCAGTTTCGGGGGCCGTGGCCTCGGACGCAACAGCCGGGCGCTCAGCACGGTGAGCAGTGCGAACGGCATCAGGCCGATCACCAGCGGCATGGCGACATAGCGACTGCCGATCAAGCTCAGGATCGCCACCGTCACGGTGCCCATCGCGCCCATGCCCATTTGCGCGAGGCCCGCCAGCGACGACGCCGTGCCGGCCAGCCGGGGAAACATGCCGATGGCGCCGGCGTTGGCGTTGGCCACGATCATGCCGGTGCCGAAGCTCAGCACCATGTGGGGCCCGACGATCGCCCACCAGGTGACGACGCCCGACAGCGACAGAATGCCCATGACCGATAGAGCCGCTACGTGGAACCAGCCCGAGGCGCGCATGATGACGATGGGCGCCACGCGGCCGACCAGCCGATTGTTCACCAGGGTGCCCGCGGTGAAGCCGCCGACCGTGAGCAGCACGATCAGACCGAACTCGCGCGGTGAGAACCCCAGGTGATCCTGCAGAATGAAGGGAACGCCGGCCAGCATGCCGAAATTGATGGCGAAGGCGAAACCGAGCGTGAGCACGTTGCCAAGGAACTGGTGATCGCGCAGCATCTCGCCCGAGCCGCGCAACAGCTTGCCGAGATCGATGCGGTCGCTGCGGAACTTGTTGGTCTCTCTCAGCCCCACCAGCGTGACGACCAGCAGGATCGTGCCGAACCCGCCGACGAACCAGAAGGTCGCGCGCCAGCCCGCCAGTTCGCCCAGAAAACCGCCGATCGTCGGTGACAGCGACGGTGCGATGTTCTGGCCGAGCGATATCCAGCTCATCACCAGCGGCATTTCCTGGAACGTGTAGGCGTCGCGCGTGAGCGCGCGGCCGATCACCGAGCCCGACGCGGCACCGAGGCCCTGCAGGATGCGCAGACCGATCAGCCCGCCGATCGAGGGCGCGAACGAGCAGCCGAAGGTGGCGGCGGTGAAGAAGATCAGCCCGCCCAGCAGCACCGGTCGCCGGCCGAAGCGGTCGCTCATCGGCCCGTAGAAGAGCTGGCCCACGGCAAAGCCCAGCATGTAGGTGGTGAGGGTGAGCTTGACGCTTTCGGCGCCCGCACCGAGGTCGGCACCGACCGACGGCATGACCGGCGTGTAGATGCTCATGGTCAGCGGGCCAAAGCTGCCCAACGCCACCAACAGGGCGACGTAGCCCGCGGAACGCGGAACGAGACTCACTTCCTGGTGGCTTCCGCTTCACCCTCGGCGCCGAAGTCGCCGCCCAGATTGCCACCAAGGGGCATCTCCTCCTGGGCACGCGTCATGCGCGGATAGTAGTGACGGAACGCACCGCGGATCTCGTCGAACGGGATGTCGGCGAAGACACCGCGATAGCCGAGATACTCCATGTGGCGTCGGCCGCCGAGATCGAACGGATGGTAGATCGAATCAGCCACGCCATCCCAGTCCAGCGGCCGCAGGCCGAAGCGCTCGGTCAGCTCCCTGTTGAAGGCGGGTGTGGCTTTCACCCAACGGCCGTCGAGCCAGACCTCGGTGTAGCCATGATAGTAGAAGATATCGTTGCCCATCAATTCGGAGAGTCTCTTGGTGGTCATGTGATTGCGCACGTCGGCGTAGCCGACACGGGCCAGGATGCCGACGGCGCGGCAGACCGCGGCCATCAACCCCGCCTTGTTCACGCAATAACCATGCCCCGCGGCCAAAGTGGTGCTGGCCCGATAGGCCTCGCGCTTCATCGGCGTGTTGTAGGGGTCGTAGCGCAGATCGTCGCGCACGGCGTAATAAAGCCGCAACGCCTTCTCGCGCGCGCTGCCCTCGCCCGCCACGCGACTTGCATAGGCCGTGATTTTAGGGTGCTGTGAATCGATCAGGTCGCCGGGCCGGCCATAGGCCTCGAAGCCGGCGCCGTCGCGCACCGTGTCGTCGCGGTCAGTTTTGAAGAAATCATAATCCATGCCGCGCGTTCTTTACTGCAACAGTCGGGAAAGTACATGAGCCAGGACGCGCAACTCACACATGCGCATATGGTGCGCTTCGACCGCGTGCTGCCAGGACCGATCGAAAAGCTCTGGGCGGTGCTGACCGACACAAAGTGGCTGCCCGGCTGGTATGGCGCCGGCACCATCGAGCCTGAGGTCGGCGGCAAGGTCGAGCTGATGGGCGGCCATATCAAGGGCGTCGTCACGCAGTGGGATCCGCCGCAGCGGCTGGCCTACAGCTGGAACGTCTACAATCCCGGCGACACGGACTCGCCTTACCCCGAATCGTACCTCACGCTGACGCTCGCGGCGTCCGGCAACGACGTCGCGCTGACGCTCGAGCATCTGCCGGTGCTCGAGCGCTTCGTGAAGCTGAATGCCATGGGATGGCACACCTATCTCGACATGGTGACGGCGGCGGCACAAGACGAGACGGTGCAATCGCGCGATTCCTACATGGCGAAGAATGCCCGACACTACGGCATCGACCTCGCGAATCCGCTGGCGTAGCTTCGTACTCTTCCGGACCGCGAGCGTCCCGGTCGCTCATGATCATGAGCGAGCGGGACGCTCGCGGTCCGGAAGATCATGATCGCAGACAGGATGGCCGAAGCGCGTCGCATGTCGGACACGAACGCTGAGCACAAGAGGCCGAAGGCCGCTACGGGACGTCGCGGTCTCATCCTGGCGGCCTGCATGATGGCGACCTTCATGACGGCCGTGGAGACCACGATCGTGGCGACGGCAATGCCGACGATCGTTGCCGATCTCGGCGACTTCCATCTCTTCAGCTGGGTGTTCGCCGTCTATCTACTGGCACAGGCGGTGAGCATCCCGATCTACGGGCGGCTGGCCGATCTCTACGGACGCAAACGCATTTTCTTCGTGGGCGCCAGCGTGTTCCTTTTGGGCTCGACGCTGTGCGGCTTCGCCCAGGGCATGCTGTCGCTGATCGCCTTCCGCGCGCTGCAAGGCATTGGTGCCGGCGCCGTGCAGCCGGTGGCCTACACCATCGTCGGCGACATCTACTCGCCGACCGAGCGGGCCCGCGTCCAAGGCTTCCTCTCGAGCGTCTTCGGCTTCGCCGCCATCGTCGGGCCGACCCTGGGCGCCTTCCTGGTCGAGCATGCAAGCTGGTCGATCGTCTTCTGGATCAACCTGCCGGTGGGCGCCCTCGCTTTCGCCATGCTGGCGGCGTTCTTCCACGAGCGGCCGCATCCCCGACCGCCCCGCATCGACTTCCTCGCGTCGGTCCTGCTGATGCTAGGCGGCGGCGCCTTGATGATGGCAATGATCCAGGGCGGCAGCCTCAGCCCGGGGATGCTCGCGGCCTGCCTCGCGGTAGGCGTCGGCGCGCTGGCCACGCTGGTCCGTCGCGAGCGCCACAGCCCGGCGCCGATGCTGCCGTTCCGGCTGTGGCGCAATTCCACCATCGCGCTGGGCAATGCCGGCGGCTTCGCCATCGGCGCGGTCATGATCAGCGTCAGTGGCTTCCTGCCGGTCTACGTGCAGGGCGTGATGGGGCGGAGCGCCGCGACCACCGGTGCGGTGCTCGGCACCATGTCCATAAGCTGGGCCGTCGCCAGCATCGTGGCGGGGCGGGTCATGCTCCGCACCAGCTACCGGCTGAGCGCGATGATCGGCGGCGCGGCGCTGGTCCTGGGCAGCCTCGTGCTGATCGGCCTGACGCCGACGCGGGATCCGGCCTGGGCCGCCGCGGGCGCGCTGCTGGTCGGCATCGGCATGGGCTTCTGCAACACCACCTATCTCGTGTCGGTCCAGGCGGCCGCGGCGCTGCGCGACCGCGGCGCCGCCACCGCGTCGAGCATGTTCATGCGCATCGTCGGCCAGTCGGTCGGCGCGGCGCTGTTCGGCGCCCTGGTGAATTTCGGCCTCCTGCGCCACGGCGCGCAGGGCGACGTGGCCGAGCGGCTGATGGCGCCGCTGCTGCGCCAGAGCCTCGGCGCGGCCGAGACCGCGACGCTCACCGACGCCATGGCATCGGCACTCAGGAACGTTCATGTCGTGGGCGCGCTGATCGGGCTCGTCGTCCTTGCCCTGGCAACCCGCTTGCCGCGAGCGCTCAGCCCGGCCACCTTGCCGGACGGGCAAGTTGGTGCACGCCGCGGCTGAGGATGGTCAAAGCACCGACGGTTCGTCCGCCGAGGTTACCAGGAAGTGGGCATTGGCGGTGGCGACCGGCTTGGATCGGTCGTCCTGCCAGGCTTCGGCGAAGACATTCACCATGCGGCGCCCCTGCTTGGTCACCTTGGCCGAGGCGATGACATCGACCGGGCGCGCCGAGCGCAGGTAGTCGACGGTGATGTTGACGATCTTGGGCACCGTCTCGGTTTCGGTCTCCCACAGCAGATGGAAGATCGCCGCCATCTCCAGCATGGCGCCCAGGGTGCCGCCATGGATCGCCGGCAGGAACGTGTTGCCTATCAGGTCGTCGTGATAGCGCATGCGGGTCAAGAGCTCGCCAGTGCGCGTTCTCCGGCGCGATCTTCATCCAGCGCGCATAGGGGATCGCCTCGGCAAGCCGGGCCACATCGCCCGATTTGCGCACTTCGGCCAGGCGCTCGAGCAAGCGGCTCATCGCTTGGTCTCCAGGCCCAGCGCCTCGTGGCCGATCGACTGCGGGCGCGTCACCTCGCCCTTGGTGCCGAGCATGAAGGTGCCGGCGGCGGCGGCGATCGGATCCTTGGCGTCGCCGTGATGGGCGAAGGCGCGGGTGAAGGCGACGGAGCGCGTGATGCGGTAGCACTCGGCCTCGGCGATCACCGCCTGGCCCGGGGTCGCGGGCTTCACGTAGTCGATGCGAAGGTCGAGCGTGGCGAACGGCTTGGGCTCCTTGAGCAGGGTCGCCACCGACATGCCGCAGCAGCCGTCGAGCAGCGCCGTCAGTGGACCGCCGGCCAGCACGCCGGTCTCGGGATTGCCGACAAGCTCCTCGCGCCATTCGAGCCGCATCGAGGCGAAGCCGCGGCGCGCGTCGACGATCCTGATGCCGAGCGCCTTGCTGTGGGGAATGGTGTCGGAGAACCACATCTGGAAGAGCGCCAGACGCTGCTCGCGGTCGGCCAGCGGATTGGGGGATGGGTCGGTCATCTTTTACTCCTACTCTCGCTCTCCACGCACTGGGCTATGCGCATTTGACCAGAAAAACTCCGTCATCCCGACCGGAGCCGAGTGCAGCGAGGCGCAGCGGAGGGACCTGTTCTGTTGCCTCGACGCCAAGAGGAGGTCCCTCGACTACGCCGCCCTCCGGGCGGCTTCGCTCGGGATGACGGAATAATCAAAGCCCCATCTGCCGCGCCGCGAGGTCCTTCATGATCTCGACCGAGCCGCCGCCGATCGACATCACCTTGGTCTCGCGATAGATGCGCTCAACCTTGGCGCCGCGCAGGTAGCCCGCGCCGCCGAAGACCTGCATGGCCTCGTTGGCGCAGAATTCCAGGGTCGAGGTCGCGAGGTTCTTCAGCATGCAGATCTCCGCCACGGGCTTCTCGCCCTGGCCCACGCGCCACGCCAGCAATTCGAGCGTCGACCGCACAGCGTTGATCCTCATCGCCATGTCGACCAGGCGATGACGCACGACTTGGTTGGCAACCAGCGGCTTGCCAAAAGTGTGCCGTTCGCGCGCATAGGCGATCGCCTCGTCGAGGCAGACCTTGGCGTAGCCGCAGGCGCCGGCCGCCATGCCGAGCCGCTCCTGGTTGAAGTTCAGCATGATGCCGATGAAGCCCTTGTTCTCCTGGCCGATCAGGTTCTCGGCCGGCACCTTCACATCGTCGAAAAAGAGCTGGGCGGTGTCGGAGGCCCACCAGCCCATCTTCTTGAGCTTGGTGCGCTGAAAGCCCTCGCGGTCGCGCTCGATCAGGAGCAGCGAGACGCCGCCCGCCCCCGGACCGCCGGTGCGCACGGCCACCGTGTAGTAGTCGGCGCGCATGCCCGAGGTGATGAACATCTTGGAGCCGGTGACCACGTAGTGATCGCCCTCGCGCCGCGCCGTGGTCTTCAGGCTGGCGACGTCGGAGCCGCCCGACGGCTCGGTGATGGCAAGCGCACTGATCTTCTGGCCGGCCAGCACCTCCGGCAGGACCTTGCGCTTCATCCATTCCGGCCCGAGGGCGGCGATCGGCGGGCAGCCGATCGTGTGGCTGTTGAGGCCGGCGTTCACCCCGCCGCTGCCATGACGCGCCATCTCCAGGGCCTTGATGATGCCGAAGAAAGGATCGGTCGGCACGCCGCCATATTCCTCGGGGAAGCCGAGCTGCAGCAGGCCGGCGGCCGACGCCTTGCGGTAGAGCTCGCGCGGGAATTCCTCGGCCTCGTCCCACTGGTCGACGTGGGGCATGATTTCGCGCTCGACGAAGCGGCGGACGGTGTTGCGGAACGCTTCGTGTTCTTCGCTGTAGAACGGGCTCGCTGGCGCAAAATCGGGCAGATGCGGCTGGTGTAAATCGGCAACGGCCATCGCGGCCTCCTTCGGCCCGGTTGTTACACTTTATAAGATCATCGCATAGCGCGTTGACAGCGCTGAACAGCCGTTCATATTTGCGGGCAACGAAGCGGCGACAGACCGCTCGGCTGCAGGGGACGGAAACTGGTTATTTTTGTGCAACTCACCCTCAACGGGCTGGCGGTTGGCTGCATCTACGGCCTGGTCGCGCTGGGATTCGTGCTGATCTACAAGGCAACCGAGCTGGTCAACTTCGCCCAGGGCGATCTCCTCATGCTGGGCGCCTTCGTGGCCTACATGGCGGTGGTCTGGTGGGGGCTCGACTACTGGGTGGCCTTCGCCATCGCCGTGGTGAGCATCGGCGCCTTCGGCGCGGTGCTCGACAAGCTGGTGCTGCGCCAGGTGATCGGCCAGCCGCAGTTCGCCGTCGTCATGCTGACGATCGGGCTCGGCGCCATGTTCCGCACCTTCGCCAGCGTCACCTGGGGCTCGGAGATCTACACCCTGCCGACGCCGTTCGGCGGCGTCACCACCGTGGCCGGCGTCACGCTCAGCCACCAGTACCTGTCGATCATCGTCGGCACCTTCATCCTGTGCGGCGCGCTCTACGCCTTCTTCAACCACACGCGCCTGGGCGTGGCCATGCAGGCGACTTCGCAGAACCAGCTCGCCGCCTATTACATGGGCATCCCGGTGAAGATGATCTTCTCGCTGATCTGGGCGATCTCGGCCGGCGTCGCCGCCGCGGCCGGCGTGCTGCTGGCGCCGGTGACCTTGATCGACATCAACATGGGCCTCGCCGTCGCGCTCAAGGCCTTCGCGGCGGCGGTGCTGGGCGGTTTCGGTTCGATCCCGGGGGCGCTGGTGGGCGGCATCGTGATCGGCCTGATCGAGCTCTATGCCGGCGCCACCCTGCCCGACGGCTTCAAGGACACCGCGCCCTACATCGTCCTGCTGATCATGCTGGCGGTCCGGCCGCAGGGCCTGTTCGGCATGATGACGCGCAAGAAAGTGTAGGCGCGGGCCATGCGTTTCCTTTTCAAGACCTCCTACGACCAGGACATCCGCCTGTTCCGCGACCGGGTCTCCGCCTCGTGGTACGGGCTTCTGGCCGTGGCCGCGCTGGCGCTGCCGGTAATGCTCTCCGAATACTATGTCGGCGAGACGACCTGGGTGTTCATCTACGCGATCGGCGGCATCTCACTGATGGTGCTGGTGGGCTACACCGGCCTGGTCTCGCTGGGCCATGCCGCGTTCCTCGGCATCGGCGCCTACGCCCACGCCTTCTTCCTGCAGCACGGCGTGCCCTGGGTCGTCTCCGTGATCCTGGCCGTGCTGATCACCACGGCGAGCGGCCTCGTCGTCGGCCTGCCGGCGCTGCGCATGACCGGCATCTACCTCGCCATCGCCACGCTCGCCTTCGCGGTGATCATCCAGGAAGTGTTCAGCCGCTGGGAGTCGGTGACGCACGGCTTTGCCGGCATGCCGGTGGCCAAGCCGGTCATCTTCGGCGTGCCCTTCGAGGACGACCGGTCGTTCTACTATCTCTGCCTGTTCTTCCTGGTGCTGGCGCTGTGGCTGACGCGCAACCTGCTGCGCTCGCCCACCGGCCGCGCCTGGATCGCCATCCGCGACAGCGAGATCGCCGCCCAGTCGATGGGCGTCAACCTCGCGATCTACAAGTCGATGGCTTTCGCCTACTCGGCCGCGCTGATGGGGCTGGCGGGCGCGCTGTTCGCCCACAAGATCGCCTACCTGGCGCCCGACATCTTCACCATCCTGCTGTCGATCCAGTTCCTGCTGCTGGTGATCGTGGGCGGGCTGGGCTCGCTGCACGGCGCGGTGTTCGGCGCCATCTTCGTGGCCCTGCTGCCGCCGGTCATCGCCATCCTGCGCGATTCGATCCCCGACACCATGGCCGACGCGGCGTCGAGCACCGGCATCGCGGCGATCGGCGTGGTGGGCGCAGCTGATCGGCAACTTCCTCAAGAAGCCCGGCGTCGAGGCCGGCATCTTCGGCCTCATCCTGGTGCTGGTGATCCTGCTCGAGCCGCTCGGCATCTACGGGCGCTGGCTGAAGATCCGGCTCTTCTTCTCGACCTTCCCGATGTACAAGGCCGCCACCTTCAAGCGGCAGAAGAGCTACATGCGGTCGGAGCGGCTGCGATGAGCTTCTTCGAGGCCGATCAGCTCGCGATCCATTTCGGCGGCATCCGCGCCGTCGACGGCGTGAGCTTCGCCGTCGAGCAAGGGCGAGGTCTTCACCATCATCGGCCCCAACGGCGCCGGCAAGACCACCATCTTCAACCTGGTGAGCCGCATCTACGAGCCGACCGCGGGGCGCCTCAGCTTCAACGGCCGCGACATCACCAACGTGGCCCCGCACAAGATCGCGGCGCTCGGCATCGCCCGGACCTTCCAGAACATCGAGCTGTTCGAGCATGCGACGCTGCTGCAGAACCTGCTGCTGGCGCGCCATGCTCACAAGAAGTCGGGCTTCTTCTCCGAACTGCTGTTCCTGCCGTCGGTGCGGCGCATGGAGATCGAGCATCGCGAGGCGGTCGAGAAGGCCATCGACTTCCTCGACCTGCAGCAATATCGCGACAGCCTGATCGTCAACCTGCCCTACGGCGTGCGCAAGGTGACCGAGCTCGCCCGCGCGCTCTGCACCGATCCCAAGCTGCTGCTGCTCGACGAGCCATCGTCCGGCCTCAACGTCGAGGAGACCGAGGACATGGCGTTCTGGATCCAGGACATCCGGGACTTGCTCGGCATCACGGTGCTGATGGTCGAGCACGACATGAGCCTGGTCTCGGCGGTGTCCGACCGCGTGCTGGCGCTGAACTACGGCCGCCCGCTCGCCCTCGGCACGCCGGCCGAGGTCCAGGCCCATCCCGAAGTCATCCGCGCGTATCTGGGGGGATGAGGATGGCGAGTCTTCTTTTCATCTCCCTCCCCCGTCCTACGGGGGAGGTGGCCCGCTCGGCCGGAGGGGGAGAGCCCCAGTGGAGGTCCCTCCCGCTTCCGGATCTAAATTCTTCGAGCGCCGCCTTTGGGGCTCTCCCCCTCCGCCCCCTTCGGGGGCACCTCCCCCGTAAGACGGGGGAGGCAAAGATGGGAGGCGCTTCATGACCGCCGACCCCATCCTCACGGTCACCAACATCGAGACCTACTACGGGCCGATCATGGCGATCCGCGGCGTCTCGTTCGAGGTCCCGAAGGGCGGCATCGTCACCATCCTGGGCGCCAACGGCGCCGGCAAGACCACGGTGCTCAAGACGATATGCGGCGTCATGGACCCGCAGAAGGGCAGTGTCGTCTTCGAGGGCCAGGAGATCCGGCGCATGGATCCCGACAAGGTGATGCGGCTGGGCATCAGCCACGTGCCCGAGGGCCGTGAGGTCTTCCCGTTCCTCAGCGTGCGCGAGAACCTGCGCATGGGCGCCTATACGCGGCGCGACGCCGAGGGGGTCGCCCAGGATCTCGAGGCGGTGTTCGGCTACTTCCCGGTGCTGCGCGAGCGCGCCGACCAGCGCGCGGGTTCGCTGTCGGGCGGCGAGCAGCAGATGCTGGCGATCAGCCGTGCGCTGATGGCGCGACCCAGCCTGATGCTGCTCGACGAGCCGTCGCTCGGCCTCTCGCCGAAGCTCGTGAAGGACATCTTCGACATCGTCGTGCGCATCAACCGCGAGCGCGGCGTCACCATCCTGCTGGTCGAGCAGAACGCCAACATGGCGCTGCAGACCGCCGATTTCGGCTACGTGCTCGAGGTCGGCCGCATCGTCATGGCCGACACCTGCGCGCGGCTGATGGAAAAGGAAGACATCAAGGAATTCTATCTCGGCATCAAGGAACAGGGCGCCCGCGGCCAGCGGCGCTGGAAGAAGCGCAAGACATGGCGATAGCAAGCATGCGCGATAGCGAAGAACGGGAGACGACGGAGAGCGCGATGGCGGGCCTGGACGGGCGGATCGAGATCGAAGGCTGCGACACGATTGCCAAGCTGTTCTGGCATCAGGTCAAGGCGCGCGACGGCCGTACCGCCTTCCGCGAGAAGAAGCTCGGCATCTGGCGCGCCACCTCGTGGCGCGACTACGGCGAGCGCGCGCGCTGGACGGGCATGGGTCTGATCAAGCTCGGCCTCAAGCGCGGCGAGGTCGTGTCGATCCTGGCCGATACGGTGCCCGAATGGCTCTACGCCGACATGGGCACAATGGGTGCCGGCGGCGTTTCCAACGGCATCTACCCGACCGACTCGGCCAAGCAGGTCGACTACATCCTGAACGACAGCCGATCGCGTTTCCTGTTCGTCGAGAACGACGAGCAGCTCGACAAGTTCATCGAAGTGCGCGAGCGCTGTCCGAAAATCACCAAGGTGTTCGTCTTCGACATGGAAGGCCTCGCCGATTTCAGCGACCCGCTGGTCATGCCGTTCGACGAGCTCCTGGCGCTGGGCCGTGCGCACGATACCGCGCATCCCGGCCTGTGGGAGGAGCTGGTCGCGGGCTCCAAGGCGCGATGAGCTCGCCCTGCTGGTCTACACCTCCGGCACCACCGGCCCCGCCAAGGGCGCGATGCTGTCGCACCGCAACGTCGTCTTCCAGTTGCGAAATGCCGATGCCTTCATCCCGATCGGCACCGACGACGAGCAGCTCGCCTTCCTGCCGCTCTGCCACATCGCCGAGCGCACCTTCACCGCCTTCCTGCCGCTGCGCTCCGGCGCCATCGCCAACTTCGCCGAGAGCGCCGAGACGGTGCCCGATAACATCCGCGAGGTCGCGCCCACCACCTTCTTCGCCGTGCCGCGCATCTGGGAGCGCTTCTACTCCGGCATCGCCATCCGCATGAAGGAGGCGACCTGGGTCGGCCGCAAGGCCTACCAGTGGGCGCTCGGGATCGGCCTGAAGGTGGCCGAAGCGGAGCTGGCCGGCCGACGCCCCTCGCCGCTTCTCCGCGCGCTGCACGGCATCGCCGATTTCCTGGTGCTCGACAACATCAAGCGCGCCATCGGCATGCACCGCGTGCGCTTCGCCGGAACCGGCGCGGCGCCGATCGCGCCCGACCTGATCAAATGGTATCGCGCGCTGGGCGTCGACATGCGCGAGGTCTACGGCCAGACCGAGAATTGCGGCCTGGCGACCGGCATGCCCGACCGCATCAAGCTCGGCACCGTCGGCATCACCGCGCCGCATACCGAGACGAGGATCTCGCCCGACGGCGAGATTCTGCTGAAGGGTCCGCACGTCTTCATGGGCTACCTCAACCAGCCGGAGAAGACGGCGGAGACGCTGCGCGACGGCTGGCTGCATACCGGCGACGTGGGCTTCATCGACAACGAAGGGCTACCTCAAGATCACCGACCGCATGAAGGACATCATCATCACCGCGGGCGGCAAGAACATCACGCCCTCGGAGATCGAGAACCAGCTCAAGTTCTCGCCCTACATCTCCGACGCCGTGGTGATCGGCGATCGCCGCAAGTTCCTGTCTTGCCTGATCATGATCGACTACGACAACGTGGCCAAGCACGCCCAGGACAGCAACGTGCCGTTCACCGACTTCACGTCGCTCTGCCGCGCCCGCGAGGTCCACGACCTGATCTGGTCGGAGATCGAGCGGGTCAACCAGAACTTCGCGCGGGTCGAGACGATCAAGAAGTTCCGGCTGATCGAGCAGCAGCTCACCGCCGAGGACGACGAGCTCACGCCGACCATGAAGCTCAAGCGCAAGTTCGTGAATGAGAAGTACATCGGGGTGATCGACGGCATGTACGCGGATGCGTGACGAGTCATTCCTCCCCCATCATACGGGGGAGGTGGCCCGCAGGGCCGGAGGAGGAAAGCCACAGGCGAGGTGTCTGACGATTTCAGATCATGATCATAGTAATTCAGGAATCTCGTCTGGGGCCTTCCCCCTCCGCCCCCTTCGGGGGCACCTCCGCCGATGACGGGGGAGGAAGAAAATCTCTAGTTTGCAACTGCCAAGGGAGGAAACGATGAACAGAAGGACAATAGCCGCCGGGCTGACGATCGCGGCGGCGGCCGCATCACTCGGGGCGGCGGCGGGTGCGTCGGCGCAGACGCGCGGCGTCACGCCGACGGAAGTCGTGTTCGGCATGCATACCGATCTTTCGGGCGTGGCCGCGACCTACGGCGTGTCCTCGTCGAACGGCGTGAAGATGCGCTTCGACGAGATCAACGAGGCCGGCGGCATCGACGGCCGCAAGCTCAAGCTCATCATTGAGGACCAGGGCTACCAGGTGCCCAAGGCAGTGCAGGCCTGCAACAAGCTGATCAACCGCGACAAGGTGTTCGCCTTCGTGGCGCCGCTCGGCACGCCGATGAACAATGCCTGCTTCAAGGACCAGTTCGCCGCGGGCGTGCCCAACCTGTTCCCGCTGACGGCCGCCCGCTCGATGTACGAACCCTTCGAGCGGCTGAAATTCTACGGTGCGGCCTCCTATGTCGACCAAATCCGCTCGGGCATCGAGTACTTCGTCAAGACGAAGGGCAAGAAGGCCGTGTGCGTGATGTACCAGGACACCGACTTCGGCAAGGAGATCCTGGTGGGCGCCGAGCTGCAGACCAAGAAGCTCGGCGTCAAGCTGGTGGAGACCGCGGCGCACAAGCCGACGGACCAGGACTTCACCGCCTCGATCACCAAGCTGCGCTCGGCCGGCTGCGACCTGATCGCCATGGGCACCATCGTGAAGGATTCGATCGTGCCCTACACGACGGCGCGCAAGGCGGGATGGACCGATGTCGATTTCCTGGGCTCCGCCGCGGTCTATGACCTTGTCGTGGGCGCCGCGCCCGGCATGGAAGGCTTCTACGGCATGGGCCTCACCGAGATGCCCTACGTCGACAGCCACGTGGCGTCGGTCAAGACCTTCGTCGAAAACTACAAGAAGAAGTTCAACATCGATCCGAACATCGGCGCGGTCTACGGCTACGTCGCCGCCGACCTCACCGTCCAGGGCCTGAAGAATGCCGGCAAGGACCTGACGCTCGACAGCTTCATCAAGGGCATGGAAGCCATCAAGGGCTACCACGACATCTTCGGCGGCCCCGAAGTCAATTTCGGACCCACCATCCGGCAGGGCGCGAACTCCTCGTTCCTCGCCGAGGTGAAGGGCGGCCGCTGGACCCGCGTGACCGATCCTTTGGGGTTCTAGTCACGGACCGTCATCCCGACGGAGCGCGTAGCGCGAAGTGGAGGGACCTTTTCTGTTGCTTCCGCGACGAGGAGGTCCCTCGGCTACGCCGCCCGATGGGCGGCTTCGCTCGGGATGACGGGAACGGTCACCCCGCCGTCGGCGGCGGCGGCACCGTGACCTGGGCATCGCGCAGCTTCTGCTGCAGCACCGGAATGCCGGAGGCATAGTTGCCGTCCTGGCATTGGGCGATCGCGACCCGCGCATCGAGGTCGGCGGCTTCGCCGCCGGTCGTCACGCCACCCAGATATCCACCGACCGTGCCGACATACTCAGCATAGGTCTGGGAGAGCTTGGAGCAGTAGGCGGCGCCCTGAGCCGCGGTCATGCCGGGCGGCAGGGCGGTCGCCTGCAGTCCGGATCCGGCAAATCCTCCGCCCTGACCGCCACCGGTCGTCGTGGTGCACGCAGCGGCGACAAGCGGTGCAAACGCCAGCAGAAAAAGTCCCCCGAGCTTCGACATGCGGTCCTCCCTCGGCGAAGCACGCTACTGCAATCGCGCGATAATCGCTATGGTCGTCGGCGCATGAGCGGGGAACTTTCGGGCCAGGTGGCCCTCGTCACGGGCGGCGCGTCGGGTATCGGCGCCGCATCGGCCGCGCTGCTCGCCGGTCAGGGTGCGCGCGTCATCGTGGCCGACCTGCACGAAGCCAAGGACGGGACCGGCCGCTTCGTGTCGCACGACGTCGCCTCGGAGGAATCCTGGAAATCCCTGCTCGCCGACCTCCTGGCGAACGAAGGCCGCCTCGACATCGTGGTCAACAATGCCGGCATTTCCGGCGCTTTCGCCAACGTGGAAACCACCACCGTCGAGCAGTGGCAGCATGTGCAAGCCATCAATTCGGAAGGCGTGTTCCTGGGCTGCAAATGCGCCATCCAGGGCATGAAGCAGACCGGCGCGGACAAGCCCGCCTCGAAAGGCTCGATCGTCAACATCTCGTCGATCGCCGGCCTGATCGGCTCGGCGGGCCCGACCGCCTATACCGCCAGCAAGGGCGCGGTGCGGCTGCTCAGCAAGAGTGTGGCGCTCTACTGCGCCGAGCAGAAATACAATATCCGCTGCAATTCGGTGCATCCCGGCGGCGTCGACACGCCGATCTTCAACCCGCTGTGGCAGGCGATGGGCCACGAGCAGGGCAAGGCGTATATCGGCTCGCGCCATCCGGTCGGGCGCATGGCCGAGCCGGTCGATCTCGGCGAGGTCGTCCTGTGGCTCGCTTCGGACCGTTCAAGCTTCGTTACCGGCGCGGAGATCGTGGCCGACGGCGGGCTCACCTCGGGCCTGATGAAAAGGTAGCGCCATGCCCCGTCTCGCGAACAAGGTCGTGCTGGTGAGCGGCGGCGCCTCGGGCATCGGCGCCGAGAGCGCCCGGCTGGTCCTGCGTGAAGGCGGCAAGGCGGTCGTGGCCGATCGCGACGAGGCCAAGGGTCGTGCGCTTGCCGGCGAGCTGGGCGATGCGGCGCTGTTCGTGACCCTCGACGTCACCCAGGAAGCCAGCTGGCAGGCCGCGGTGGCCACCAGCGTCGAGGGGTTCGGCGGGCTGCACGGCCTCCTCAATGCCGCGGGCGTGGGCGTGCGCAACTCCATCGAGGACTGCACGCTGGAGGAATACCGCCGGGTCAACGACATCAACGCGCTGGGCACGTTCCTCGGCTGCAAGACGGCGATCCCTGCCCTCAAGCAGTCGGGCGGCGGCTCGATCGTCAACATCTCCTCGGTGCTCGGCCTGCGCGGCGCCTCCTACGCGATGGCCTACTGCGCCAGCAAGGGCGCGGTGCGCACGCTCACCAAGAACGTGGCGCTGCATTGCGCGCAGATGAAATACAACATCCGATGCAACTCGGTGCATCCGGGCTACATCGACACGCCGATGATCGCGCCGCGCCTCGGGGCGACCGTCGGTAATCGGACCGGCCGGCAGGATCTCGAGGAGCTGCACCCGCTTGGCCGCCTCGGCCGGCCCGAGGAGGTGGCGAACATGATCCTGTTTCTGCTGTCGGATGAATCGAGCTTCTCGACCGGCTCGGAGTTCGTCTGCGACGGCGGCCTGACGGCCTAGATCACGTCATTCGGAGCGCGGGCGTCCCGCCCGCTTCATGATCTTGAGCGGGCGGGACGCCCGCGCTCCGGATGAGCTTAACGCATCCCCGTGATCGAAGCGCTCATCGCGCGCGGGTCGCGCTTGGGCCAGCGACCTGAATCGACCTGGACGATGAAGTCGCCAACGATGCGGTTGAACAGGTCCGGATCCTCGAGATTGATGGTGTGGCCGCAGTTGGGCATCACCGCCAGCGCGGCCGAGGGGATCTCGCGTTTCATCAGCACCGAGGGCGCCAGGCACGGCCAGTCCTCATCGCCGGTGAGGACGAGGGTCGGCACGGTCATGGCGCGCATCTTCTCCAGAAGGTCGTAGAGCGAAGGGCGCTGGCCCTGCACGCCCACCTGGGTGTTGGCCGAACCGAGCGCGGAATGCTCGCCCAGCTCCTTCTTGAACTGCGCGAAGCCGCGCGGATCCTTGTTCTCGAACTGCACGCGCGTCGGGCCGTAGGCGTACTTGCCGGCGAACTTCTCCATGCCCTCGCTCAAGAGCGCCTTGGCCACGACCTCGACCTCGCCCTTGAACTTGGCCGCCTGCTCCTTCTCCGCGCCGTAGCCTACGCCTGCCACGACCAGCGACAGCGCGCGCGTCGGATGGCGGAAGCCGAAATGCAAGGTGGCGAAGCCGCCCATCGAGAGGCCCACGACGTGGGCCTTGTCGATCTTGAGGTGATCCATCACCGCCAAGATGTCGTCGGTGGCGCGGTTCTGCGAATAGCTCTCGGGCTTCTCCGGCACGTCGGAGGGCGGATAGCCGCGCGCGCCAAAAGTGACGCAGCGGTAGCGCTGGCCGAAATGGCGCATCTGCATTTCCCACGAGCGGTGGTCGGCCGCGAACTCGTGCACGAAGACGACGGGCGCGCCGGCGCCGGTCTCCTCGTAATAGAGCTTCACCTCATCATCGGTCACAGCGAACGGCATGGTTTCCCCCGGAATGATTTCAGTCGATCTCGCGGTCGGCGCCGACCAGGCCGCGGAGCTCGCGGGCCAGGCTGGTGAACGCCGGCGATTGTGGCGCACGCGGGCGCGGCAAATCCACCTTGATGTCAGCCGCGATGCGGCCCGGCCGCGGCGTGAAGACCAGAATGCGGTCGGCCAGCAGCAGCGCCTCGTCGATCGAATGGGTGACGAACAGCACGGTCGTGCGCTGCTGCTGCCAGATCTGCAGAAGCTCGTCCTGCAGCTTGCCGCGGGTCTGGGCGTCGAGCGCGCCGAACGGCTCATCCATCAGGAGCGCCTGGGGATCGGTGGTGAGCGCGCGGGCGATGCCCACCCGCTGGCGCATGCCGCCCGACAATTCGTGCGGATAGCGGTCGGCGAAACCCGAGAGGCTGGTCATGTCGAGAAAACGGCGTGCGATCGCCGCCCGCTCGGCGGCCGGCGTGCCGCGCGCCTTCATGTTGAACTCGACGTTCTTCTGCACCGTCATCCAGGGAAACAGACCATGGTCCTGGAAGACGATCGAGGTCGCCGTAGAGGGGCCGTCGAGTTCGCGGTCGGCCACCACGATCTGCCCGGCGGTCGGCCGTTCGAGGCCCGCTACCATCTGCAGGAGGGTGGACTTGCCGCAGCCCGAGCGGCCGAGCAGGCAGACGAAATCGCCGGCGCCGCAGGAGAAGTCGATGCCGCGCAGCGCCTCCACCGGCTCGGTCTTGCCGGGGTAGATCTTGCCGACGCCGATGCATTCCAGGAACTTGCTCATTCGGGCGAGGCCGTCAGGCCCTCCTGCCAGCGGCAGACATGGGCGCGCACCCGGCGCACGGCCTGGTCGGCCAGAAGGCCGATGGCGCCGATCACGATGATGCCGGCGATGATGAGATCGGAGCGGAAGGTGAGCTGGGCATTCAGGATCATGTAGCCCAGGCCCGACTTCACCGCGATCATCTCGGCCGTGACCACGGTCAGCCAGCCGCCGCCCACGGCCAGCCGCAGGCCGGTGAAGATCGCCGGCAAGGCCGCCGGCAGGATGATGTCCTTCATCACCAGGAATTCGCTGGCGCGGGCGGCGCGCGCCACCTTGATCAGGGTGCGCTCGATGTTGCGCACGCCGAAGATCGTGTTGATCAGCAGCGGCCAGGTGCCGGCCAGGAAGATCAGCGCGATGGCGGGCTTGTCGCCGATGCCCAGGAACAGGAGCGCCAGGGGAATGAGTGCGATCGGCGGGATCGAGCGGAAGATCTGGATCGACCAGTCGGTCATGGTGTCGAGCAGCCCGTAGCGGCCGATCATCAGGCCGAGCGGGACGGCAACCAGGAAGGAGAGCGTGATGCCCACCGTCACGCGCCCGATGCTGGCCGCAGCGTTGCTGAGCACGACCTCCCAATCGTCGACGAAGACCATGAGGACCTTGCCGGGCGGCGGCAGCAGGATCGTCGGATATATCCTGGCCTGCACCGCCAGTTCCCAGGCCAGCAGCAACAGCGCGAGGGGCAACAGCCCCCACGCGCGGCGCCATTGCATCAGACGTAGCCGAGATTGAGGAACTCCTCCCAGGCGGGCTCCTTCTCCAGCATCTTGTCGTCCATCATCATCTTGGCCAGCGCCTTGAGGCCGGCGACGAAGGCCGTGCCCGAGTCGGCGCTGAAGAACAGGTTCTTGGTCGAGAGCTCGGCCACTTCCTTGGTCATCTTGAACTGCTTGATCGTGGTCTCGATGGCGATCGAGGGATTGGTCGCCATCTCGTTGGTCGCCTTGACGTGCGCCGCCACCATCTTCTTGGTGAGCTCCGGATCCTTCTTCACGAAAGCCGACGAAGCAACAAAGCCGAGGTTGGTCTTGCCCATGGGAGAGTCGTAGGGCACCCACAGGCGCTTGCCCCAGCCGTTCAGCTCGGCCAGCGCCGCATAGGGCTCGAAGACGCAGATGGCGGCGACGTCGCCGCGCATCAGCGGCACCGGCTGGTCCTGGTTGTCCATGAAGGCCATCTCGACCTGCCCGAAGACGCCCTCCTGCTTCAGCTTCCAGTTGAGCGACACCAGGCCGATCGAGCCGTTCTGGACGGCGACCTTCTTGCCCTTGAGGTCCTGGAAGCTCTTGATCGAGGGCTGGGCCAGCACCATCCAGCCGCCGTCGCAGCCATTGGCGAGCACCTGCATGGGGAAGCCCTTGGTCGCGACCTGCATGGTGGCCGACAGCCCGCCATTGCCGATATCGACGTCGCCCGAGGCGACGGCTTGCATGCGCTGCACCAGCGACGGGAACATCACCAGTTCGAGGTCGATGCCCTCCGGCTTCAGCAAAGCCGGCATCAGGAAGGCGGCGTTGGTCGTGGTGGTGAAGGCCGAGCCCATCTTCACCTTGCGCAGGTTCTGACCGAGCGCGCCGCGGGAAACGATGCCCGGTGCGCCAAGCGTGGCACCGGCGGCAGCAAGGATGTGGCGTCGCAACATGATCTTTCCCCTTCGGATATCGCGGCG
Organism: uncultured Alphaproteobacteria bacterium; assembly: GCA_963765385.1. GTDB lineage: Bacteria > Pseudomonadota > Alphaproteobacteria > Reyranellales > Reyranellaceae > Reyranella. The sequence continues at coordinate 58,070 of CAVXWG010000011.1, forward strand.
CACAAAATGCAATTGCCGCGCCAACCCTAGAATCCTTCATGCGCGTCGCATGCTGCTTGAGGACCGTCCAGTGCTAGAGTTGCTCACATGAGCGAGATCGGAACCGGCCTGCAGAACGCCACGGGCATCCGCAACGGGGTGGCCCGTGCGGGATATGCCTTCGTCGAAGCCTCTGACATGCGCAACGCCCTGGCGCGTTTCGGCACCCTGGCCGACTGGCCGCACTTCGCCGAGAGCTGGAACGATCTCGAGGTCGACACCTACATGGCCGACGGCGGCCGCTACCGGCGGCGGCGCTTCGCCGTCTATGGCGCGGGCAAGCAGGGACCGATCGTGCGCGGCGCGCACCAGCCACACTACCAGACGCTCGACTACAACACGCTGAACGGCGGCATCGAGCGCTGGTTCAAGCCGGTCACCGAAGAGATCGGCGACGGCGCCTCGATGCGCACCATCCTGGAATATTGCCGCGCGCTGTTCGGCCGGCTCGCGCCCGAGACGGCGCGCTGGCATATCGAGGTCCATCAGTTCCGCATCGAGGCACGCACCGGCGAGCACGGCAAGCCGACACCGGAAGGCATGCATCGTGACGGCGTCGACTACGTGCTGGTGCTTCTGGTCAACCGCCGCAATATCGCGAGCGGCACGACGACGGTGCACGACCTCGACAAGCGTACGCTCGGCAGCTTCACCCTCACCGACCCGCTCGACGCGGCGCTGGTCGACGACGCGCGCTGCTACCACGGCGTGACGCCGGTCGAGCCGGAGAACCCGGCACTGCCCGCCTATCGCGACGTGCTGGTGGTGACGTTTCGGAAGAGTTCGACAGCTTAAGCTCTCGAATCAAAGTCCCTCCCTACGCGAAACGTGGGGAGGTGTCCGCGCAGCGGACGGAGGGGTCGCGCCCCTTCGTCAATAAGCCCATGACCCCTCCGTCGCCGTATGACAGCGACACCTCCCCAACTTTAGTTGGGGAGGCAAAGAACCTCAGCCGCCGATCGTCACGCCCGCGTCGGCGATGATGGTCTGGCCGGTGATGAACGCTCCCGCCTTGCCCGCCAGCATGACGGCGATGCCGCCGATATCGTCGGGCTCGCCGATGCGCCGTAGAGGCGCCGTCTCCAGACGCTTGGCGAGATACGCCGGATTGTCCCACAGCGCCTTGGCGAAATCGGTGCGGACCAGCCCCGGCGCGATGGTGTTGACGCGAATATTGTCAGGACCCAGCTCGGCCGCGAGATTGCGCGCGAGCTGCATGTCGGCGGCCTTGGAGATGCAATAGGCGCCGATCACCGTGCTCGCCCGCACGCCGCCGATCGACGAGACGATGATTACCGATCCGTCCTTCTTGGCCCGCATGTCGGGCACGCAGAGATTAATCAGCCAGATATTGCTCAGGATGTTGTTGTGCATGATCTTGGTGAAGGCCTCGTCCGGCATCTTCTCGGTCGACCCGTAGTAGGGATTGGTCGCGGCGTTGCAGACCAGCACATCGACCGGACCGAGCCGCTTCTTCGTCTCGGCGATCAGGTTTTCGACCTGCGCCTTGTCCGAGATGTTGCACGGGATGACAATCGCCTCGCCTCCCGCCTTCCTGATCTCGCCGGCGGCCTCCTCGCAGGCTGGCGCCTTGCGGCTCGAGACCACGACCCGGGCGCCCTGCAGCGCGAGATGCATCGCGATCGACTTGCCGATGCCCTTGCTCGAGCCGGTGACGACGGCGACCTTGCCTGAAAGATCGAAAAGCGGCGATGCCATGCGGTTTCCTCCGAACGATGTTCACGCGTTGACCGGACTATAGCCCAGCATGCGACGCAAGGCGCATCATCTGCCATAGTCGCACGCGATGCCTCCTCCCAGCAGACGGCGCGTCATGGCCGCCGGCACCATCGGCAACGTGCTCGAATGGTACGACTTCTCGATCTACGGCTTTTTCGCAACAGCGATCGGTCGCAGCTTCTTTCCGCAGGAAGAACCGGTGACCCAGGTGCTGGCGGCGTTCGGCGTGTTCGCCGCCGGCTACCTGATGCGGCCGCTGGGCGGCATCCTGGTCGGCCATATCGGCGATCGCCATGGCCGCACCGCAGCCCTCACCTTCTCCGTCGTAGCGATGGCGCTGCCGACCTTCCTGGTCGGCATTCTGCCGGGCTACGCGACGCTGGGGCTGGCCGCGCCGGTCCTGCTCACGCTGCTGCGCATGATCCAGGGCCTGTCGGTCGGCGGCGAATGCACCACCGCCTTCATCTTCTTGGCCGAACAGGCCCCGCCCGGGCGGCGCGGCGTGGCCGGCGCCGTCGCCTCCTGTTCGGTCACGGTCGGGATGCTGCTGGGCTCGGCGACCGGCGCGGGCTTCTCCGCGCTGCTCTCGCCCTACGCGCTGGCGAGCTGGGGCTGGCGCATTCCCTTCGTGCTCGGCCTGTTCGTCGGCCTGGCGGGCTTCTTCCTGCGGCGCAACGTCGAGCAGACGCACCAGGCTCCCATCATCCCGTCGTCGCGCTCCCCGCTCGCCGAAACGCTGCGCCACCACGGTCCGCTCGTGGCCAAGCTGGCGGGCTTCGCGGTGTTCAACTCTGTCAGCTTCTACCTGGTGTTCCTCTATGTCGCGAGCTGGCTGCAGACCGTCGACGGGATCGCCCCGGCGCACGCGCTCGGCATCAATACGCTCGCCATGGTCCTGCTGCTGCCGGTCATGCTGGCTGCCGGATGGCTCAGCGACCGAGTCGGCCGGAAGGGGCTGCTGCTCGGAGCCATCGCACTGGGCTTCGTCGCCGCGGTTCCGCTGTTCGAGCTGATGCTGCACGACAACCTGACGCTGGTCGTGGCGGGACAGTTCGGCATGGTGCTGCTGATCGGGCCGCCGCTTGGCATCCAGCCCGCCTTCATGGTCGAAGCGACACCCCCTGCCGCGCGCTGCACGACGATTGCGCTCGGCTTCAACACGACCTTCGGCATCGTCGGCGGATTGACGCCGCTGGTCGCGACCTGGCTGGTCCATCGCACGGCCGACGATCTCAGCCCCGCCTTCATGATCATGGGCGCCGCGGTGATCTCCTTCGTAGCGGTGTTGACGTTCAGGCAACAACCGCGGGAACGGCCTTCGCCCGCGCCATCCTGATCGTGGGCACGGCATCGTCTGATGCTTCCCGCCAGGAAGCCTGCTGCCCCCGAACCAGCGTGAAGCCGCGACCAGATAAAATGGGGAATCCTGCCTATCTTCCGATCGCGCATTTGCGCCTAGAACTCCTTGCCTGATTGCCTCGCTTCGTGGCGTTCGCGATCCGATGGAAAGGAGAAATTCATGAGGTCGTTTTTCCTCTCGCTCGCACTGCTTGCCTTGATCGGAGCGGCGGAAGCCCAGCAGTTCTCCCAAATCGCACCACCCCCGTCCGGCTCGACGTTGCATGGCGCGAGCATTGCGGCGACGCCGATCCCGCCGATGTCCGCGCGTCGGACGCCTACAAGGCGCTGATCGCCGACCTGCGGCAGGGCGGCTACGTCATCTATCTGCGACATGGCATGACGGGCAAGGCGTCGGAGGCGACAATGGGCGACTTCGCCGATTGTTCATGGCAGCGCAACCTCAGCGACGCCGGCCGGAGGCAGGCCGCATCGGTGGGCAGTCGGCTGAGCGAGGAGAACGTTCCAGTGGCGGCGCTCGAAGCGAGCCCGTATTGCCGCACACGCCAGACGGCGGAACTCGCCTTCGGCCGCGTGCCCAAAGTGAACCGAGACCTATTTTATCACGCGACACAGACGGCCGAGCAGGTCGCCGCGGCCAACATCAAGCTCAAAGAGCGTCTGAGCGAGCGCCCACCGCCGGGCGGCAACCTCGTGCTGTTCGGCCATTCGCCGGCCATGAAGGAAGCGGCCGCGGTCGACCTGTCCGAAGGCGAAGGCGTCATCGTGAAGCCGAATGGCGACGGCACCTTCCACATCGTGGCCCAACTTACGGAAGCCGGCATCATGCCGGTTCCCTGACACCTCTTTAGCGCCGTGGCGATTGCGCCCATAATGGTGGGGCACTCAGGGGTCAGGGCCATGCGTCAAGCGACTACTACTCTCTCCGCCTTATCGCCGCCGACCATGATCGGCGGCGAGATTCCGCTGATCGATGTTTCCGGTTATCTGGCGGGCGAACCGGGTGCGGCCGAGCGTACCGCCGCCGAGCTGCGCTTCGCTTTCGAGAATGTCGGTTTCTACTATCTGGCCGGCCATGGCGTGCCGCAGTCGCTGATCGACACCGCCTATGCCGAAGCGGCCCGCTTTCATGCCCTGCCCATCGAGCACAAGCTCGCGGTCAAGGTTGACGAGCACAATATCGGCTACATGCCGATCGCCCGGAAGCCGCCGCCCAATGCCGCCGCGCAGGGCAAGAAGCCCAGCCAGAACGAGGCCTATTTCCTGCGCCGCGAGCGTCGCGCCGACGATCCCGACGTGCTCGCCAACCGCCGTTTCCACGCCATGAACAAGTGGCCGAACGAGCGCGACCTGCCTGGCTTTCGGTCGAACATGCTGAGCTACATGAGCACGCTCGAAACGCTGTGCAAGAAACTCGTGCGACTCTACGCCCTGGCGCTCGGCCTGCCGGAGACCTTCCTCGACGGTCACTTCGCCGAGCCGCACATGATCCTGCGCATGTCGCGCTATCCGGTGATCGACGGCGCCGACGACACGGTCGCCAGCCTGGTGCCGCACACCGATTCCGGATTCATGACCCTGCTGCCGCCCAACAAGGTGCAGGGCCTGTCGATCCTGCTGCCCGACGGGCGCTGGATGGACGCGCCCGGCGTCCCCGACGCCTTCGTGGTCAATGGCGGCGACATCCTGCATCGCTGGACCAACGAGCGCTTCCTGTCGACGCCGCATCGCGTGCGCAACGTCTCGGGCCAGCTGCGCTACGCCGTGCCGTTCTTCTTCGACCCCAGCCACGACACGATGATCGACTGCCTGCCGACCTGCCAGTCGGCCGAGCGGCCGGCCAAATACCCGCCGATCAAGTTCGGCGACTATGCGCTGTGGTTCGCCGCCCAGCGTTACGAGCACATGGCCAAGGTGCAGGCGCCGGCCGAAGCCGAGATCGCGCCGGGGGCGCGCGCCACGGCACGCTGGGATGCGAAGACCACCTGACATCTGGAATACAGTCATGAGAAGCAACCCGATCTCGCTGTCCCGGAACATCGAGACGGGGGGGCCGCGTGACCCTGTTGTCTGTCATCCCGAGTCGCGCGGCTCTGATCCGCGCCGAGGGCGAGGGCCTTTATGGCTGGAGTAAAGGTCTCGCGGACTTCGTGACGAAACCGGATGCTTGATCGCCGCACCTTCCTCTTGTCGACCATGCTGGCAGCCTCGACGGCGCGCGCCGCCAATTCCCTCTGGATCGATGCCCACACCCACGTCTTCACGCGCGGGCTGAAGCTCGCCGTCGATGCGCGTTATGCGCCCAACTACGATGCCTCGTGGCAGACCCTGCTGGCGCTTGCAGAGAAGAACGGCGTGGATCGCGCGGTGCTCCTGCAACCGTCGTTCCTGGGCTACGACAATTCCTACCTGTTCAGCGCCCTCAGGGCCGAGCCCGGCCGCTTTCGCGGCGTGCCGTGGATATCGCCCTCGGTCGAGACCACGGCCGACGAATGGGACGAGATGGCGCGCATCGGCGTCAAGGGGCTGCGCTTTCCGATCTTCGGCCTGCCGACACCGCAATGGTCGTTCTACGGCGACATGCTGGCTGAGGCTCTCAAGCGCGACTGGCCCATCCATCTCTATGTCGAGAGCAAACGGCTGCCCGACATGCTGCCCATGCTGCTCGATGGCGGCCACAAGGTGGTGATCCCGCATTTCGGCATGTTCGATCGCACCCTCGGCCCGTTGCGCGATCCGGGCTTCGAGCTCTTGCTGCAGAAGGCCGGCACCGGTCAGATCTGGGTCGTGCTGAGCGGCGCCTACAGGGTCGGTCTGGAGCGGGCGCGCCCGACGGGGCCGCTGCTGCTCTCCTCCTTCGGGCCAGATCGGCTGATGTGGGGCAGCGACTGGCCGCACACCGACACCGATCTCGATCGTGTCATGACCTATCCCAAGACACTGCAGTTACTCGAGGAACTGGTGCCCGACGCGGCGACGCGGCAGAAGATCCTCGTCGACACGCCGGCCAAGCTTTACGGATTCTGATTTTCCGGACCGCGAGCGTCTCGCTCGCTCAAGCGCCTTCACATGCGCGTATGAGCATGAGCGAGCGAGACGCTCGCGGTCCGGAAGATTAGAGCGCCCCGCCCTCGACGCCGCGGCCCTCGGCGCGCCAGCGCAGCATGCCGCCCGGCAGGTTGGCGACGTCGGCGATGCCCGCCTTCTGCAGGATCGCGGTGGCGTGCGCCGAACGGCTGCCGGCGCGGCACACCGCGACGATCGGCTTGTCCTTGGGCAGCTCTCCGGCGCGCTGGGCGAGCTCGCCCAGCGGCAGCAGGGTGGCGCCGCGGATATGGCCCAGCGGACCGGTAAACTCGTTGGGCTCGCGCACGTCCACGACCCTCACCTTGGCGAGGTTTTCCTCCAGCCAGTGCGGCTCGACTTCCCAGACGCCGCCGAAGGTGAAGCGCAGCGGCGCCCAGTGCGGATCGGGAGGCACGCCGGCTTCGTTGCCGGGCTGGCCGCAGCGCAGGTTCGCCGGCACCGCCTCGTCGATCTTCTTGGGGTGCGGCAGGTCGAGATTCTTCATGTAGCCGACATAGTCGCCTTCGCCGACCTCGCCGCCCAGCCGCGGATTGAACTTCTTCTCCTCGGCGACGCTGGTGGCGGTGAGCCCGCGATAGTCGTGCGCCGGATAGAGCAGGCAGGTCTCGGGCAGCGAGAAGATGCGCGAGCGCACCGAGCGATAGAGCGCGCGCGGATCGCCCTGCTGGAAGTCGGTGCGGCCCGAGCCGCGGATCAGGATGCAGTCGCCGGTGAAGGCCATGCTCTCGTCGTCGAGCACGTAGGTGAGGCAGCCGTTGGTGTGGCCGGGCGTGGCGCGCACTTCCAGCGAACGCCGGCCGAAGGTCACGCGCTCGCCGTCGGCGAGCAGCCGGTCGGCGCCCGCCGCGCCGGATGCTTCGGCCAGCGCGATGCCGCTGCCGAGCTTCTGCTTCAGCAGCCACGCGCCGGTCACATGGTCGGCGTGGACGTGGGTTTCGAGCGTCCACAGAAGCTTCAGGCCCAGTTCGTTGATCAGGGCCGCGTCGCGCCGGACCTGCTCGAACACCGGATCGATCAGCACTGCCTCGCCCGACGTCGAGCAGCCCAGCAGGTAGGTATAGGTCGACGACGTCGGATCGAAGAGTTGGCGGAAGACGAGCATGGATCGTTCTTTGCTGGGGGCGCGCCACTCCAGTGGCGCGTCATTCTACATGGTTGCGAGCGAAGACGCGCCACTGGAGTGACGCGCCCCCAGCCCCGGCATCCCGCCTAAGCGCTCGCCTTGTCGAGGGCTGCGACCGATTCGGCATCGAGCTTGAGATCGGGCGCGGCGACCAGCGTCTTGAGCTGCTCGAGGCTGGTGGCGCTCACGATCGGAGCGGTGATCGACTTCCGCTGCATCAGCCAGGCGAGCGCCACGGTGACGTTGCTGGCATTATGCTTCTTGCCCGCCGCGTCGAGCGCCTTCAGGACGGCCAGGCCCTTGTCGTTGAGGTACTTCTTCAGTCCCGGTCCGCGCGGGCTCTTGCCGAGGTCGGCCTCCGAGCGGTACTTGCCGCTCAGGAACCCGGCCGCCAGCGGCCAGTAGGGAATGACGCCGATCCCCTCCTTGATGCATTCGTCCTCCAGGGCGCCTTCGAACAGCGGGCGCTCGAGGAGATTGTAGTGCGGCTGCAGGCTCACATAGGCCGGCAGGCCCTTGTCCTTGGCGATCTTGGCGGCTTCGGCCAGCCGCGGCGCCTCGAAATTGGAGGCGCCGATGTGGCGGATCTTGCCCTCCTTGATGAGCTCACCGTAGGTCGACAGCGTCTCCTCCTGCGGAGTGTCCTTGTCGTCGCGGTGCGACTGGAAGAGATCGATGCGGTCGGTGTTGAGCCGCTTCAGCGAGGCGTCGACCGACTTCTTGATGTGGGCGCGCGAGAGACCTTGGCCTTCGTTGGGCATGTCCATGCCGCACTTGGTGGCGATCAGCACCTTGTCGCGCTTCTTCGGATCCTTCTTCAGCCAGCTGCCGATCACCGTCTCCGATTCACCACCCTTGTGGCCCGGGGCCCAGCGCGAATAGACGTCCGCGGTATCGACGAAGGTGAAACCGGCGTCGACGAAGGCGTCGAGCAGCTTGTGCGAGGTGGGCTCGTCGGCCGTCCAGCCGAAAATGTTGCCGCCGAAGACGATGGGGGCGAATTCGAGGCCGGACCGGCCGAGCTTGCGTTTTTCCACGAATGCTTCTCCTCTGAAGGCGATGTCGGTTATTCAGCGGCCTTGGCCGGCGCGAGCGGCGGCAACGAAGCCTCCGGCGCGTCGGCCGGTGGCGACGGCGGGACGGGCGGAACCACGGCCGGCGGCGACGCTGCAACAGGCGGGGCCGCGATGGCAAACGGATAATTAGGCGTGGCGAACTGGATGCCGAGCCCAGGGAACGTCTCGTACATGCGGCGGATCGCCATGCGCTGCACGAGGCTGGGATTCTTGGGCCGCGCCATGAACTTGAAGCGCACGATCAGCGAGTTGTCCTTGATGTCGACCACGCCCTGCATCTTGAGCGGCTGCATCAGGATCGGCTTGAAGGTGGGCTCCTCCATCATGTCCAGGCCCAGTTTCTTCACCGTCTTGCGCAGGAGCTCGACGTCGGTGCCATGCGCGAAGGCGAGGTTGAACTTCACCACCGTCCAGTCGCGGCTGAAATTGGTGATGTGGCCGACCTGGCCGAACGGGACGATGTGAAGCTGGCCGTTCTGGTGCCTGAGCTTCAGCGAGCGCACGCTGAAGCCCTTCGACCGTGCCCTTGACCTTGCTGCAGTCGACATATTCTCCGATGCGGAAGGAATCCTCGGCCAGGAAGAACATCCCCGACACGATGTCGCGCACCAGCGACTGACTGCCGAACGACACCGCCAGGCCGAACACCGAGGCGCCGGCGATCAATGGCGTGATGTTGACGCCGAGCTCCGACAGCACCAGCAGGCCGCCGACCACGACGATCACGGAACCGGCAATGGCGCGCAGCAGCGGCATCAGGGTGCGCAAGCGTGTGGCGGCAATATTGGCGTCGTCCTCGGCGTCACCCGAGGCGTCGGCCGAGGGCAGCGGGTTCGAGGCGATGTAGGAATCCATGCGGAACTTCACGAACCGCCAGAGGGCGTAGATCACCACCGCGCTTATCGCCGCCAGCTTGGCGCCGCGGTCGTGCGGCAGCCATTCCTCCGCCGTCATGGCGCCCAGCACGCGCACCATCAGGGCGTCGGCGATCAGGATGATGACATAGAGGCGCGCCACCAGACGCAGGCAGTCGGCCACCACATCGCCCGCCATCGGCAGCTCCGAGACGATGTGGCGCGTGATGCGGTGCATCAGGGTCTCGAACAGCAGCAGCGTGAGCAGCGCCGATTCGATGGTGCCGAGGCCGCGCGCGGCGGTGTTGCTGTCGGCCAGAGCGGCATAGACCGCCGCCATCCCCATCAGACCATAGAAGATCAGCCCGAACACCCACCAGTGCCGCGCCGCGTCGAGCTTCAGCCGGTAGCCGATCTTGCGCTCCGAGACCATGGCCGAAAGCCAGGCCGTCATCTCGTTACGCCAGTGCCAGACCACCCAGAGCAGGCCGGCGGAGATCAGCGGCGCGTAGAGGATGATGGCCGCCCCGGTGACCTCGCGGCTGGCGCCCGTCGTCTCGAGCGCGCGAGCGACATGGCCACCGATCAGCGGCAGGACGATCACCCAGTTCAGCGCCACCAGCAGGCCGCGCGCCGCGGCATCGCCGACCGGCGCGATGCGCCCCTCCGGCGTGCTGGGCCGGAGCCAGGCGCGGAACAGCAGGTTGAATGACCGCCAGTAGAGCAGTGCTTGGAAGGTCTCCTGGCCAAGCCTGCCGCCGATGCCCTGGGGATCGCCGATCTGGGCAAGCACAAGACGGGCGGCGACCACGAGCGCCAGCAGCGCCACCACGTCGAGCAGCACGGCAAGCCCGAAGGCGCGCAGCGGCGAGTGGCCGACCAGGCGGTCGAAGCCCCGCAGCCTCGCCCGGCTCAGCAGCAGGCGCGCGATATATTCCGCAGCCAGGCCAGCCGCGATGATGCCCAGCAGCAGGAGCGCGGTCCGGCCGCCCACGATCTCGGGCAGACTGGCCAGATGCCGGCCCAGGGCGGGGATCTGCTTTAGCGTGAATTCCAGCCGGTCGGTCAGGAGCGTGAGGAATGATCCCGTGGCGCTATCGCCGCTGAAGGCGGTCCGCGCCATAGCCGAACCGGCCCACGCCGTGGCGAAACCGCCCAGCGCCGCTGCCGTGGCGAACCTTGACCGTATCATCGTTTTCCCCCGCGGGATGGCCGACAAACCTAGGCCAAATAGTCCGCAGCCGCCAGACGACGGGCCGCCCGGCTGCTCGGCGAAATTCACACAAGGAAGGTGCCAGCGCATCGCAGCCGTGAAAAATCCAAGGATCGTTCGTCTTCCAGCGCCGCATGCACTGGACCACGATGCGATCCTGGCATTATCGTTGTTTTCCGGAGTCCCGTGTAAGGAGTACCCATGGCCACCGAGACCATTCCCGTCATCGACCTCGGCCCGTTCCTCGCGGGGGAAGAAGGTGCGCTCGACCGTACGGCCAAAGAGCTGCGCTTTGCGCTGACCGAGATCGGATTCTATTTCATCATGAATCACGGGGTGCCGCGGGAAAAGATCCGGGGCGTGTTCGAGCAGGTGAAGCGCTTCCACGAGCAGCCGGTCGAAAAGAAACTCGAGCTCAAGATCGACGTCAACAGCACCGGCTATCTGCCGCTGCGCGGCAATACGCTGCGCACTTCGACGATCCAGACCGGCACCAAGCCCAATCTCAACGAGGCCTTCTTCGTCAAGCGCGAGATGCCGGCCGATCATCCCGACGTGCTGGCCGACCGCCGCTTCCGCGGCGCCAACCGCTGGCCGCAGAACCTGCCCGGTTTTCGCGAGACCGTCGTCGACTACTGCGACACGCTGGAACGGCTGGTCCAGAAGATGGTGCGGCTCTACGCCCGCGCGCTCGACCTGCCGGCCGAGTATTTCGACGGCCCGTTCAAGGAACCCCAGTATTCGCTCCGCATGACGCACTATCCGCACCAGGAAGGCCCGATCGAAGACGAGTTCGGCCTGGCGCCGCACACCGACACGAGCTTCCTCACCCTGCTGGCGCCCAATGACGTGCCGGGGCTTTCGATCCGCACCCAGAGCGACAAGTGGATCGATGCGCCTGCGATCCCCGATGCCTATGTCGTGAATGGCGGCCAGATGCTCCAGCGCTGGACCAACGACGTTTTCCTCGCGACGCCGCACCGCGCCATCAACCGGAGCGGTGGCGAGCGCTACGCCATCCCATTCTTCTGCGACAGCAACATCGACTGGCCGGTCGCCGCCGTGCCGACCACGGTCGGTCCCGACAAACCGCCCAAATATCCGACCACGTGGTACACCGACTATATGGTCTGGTACCAGAAGCGGAACTACGACGCGGTCTATCCGCAAGCCGCCGAGTGAGCGAGCTCTCCGAAACCATCCCCGTCATCGATCTGGGGCCCTATCTCGCGGGCGAGCCCGGCGCGATGGAACGCACCGCCGACAAGCTGCGCTTTGCGCTGACCGAGATCGGCTTCTACTACATCGTCAATCACGGCGTGCCGGAGCGAACTGATCCGCGAGACCTTCCGCCAGGCCGCGCGTTTTCACGCCCAGCCGCTCGAGCGGAAGATGGATATCCGGATCGACCGGCACAATGTCGGCTACCTGCCCATGCGCGGCGATACGCTCCGCACCTCGACGGTGCAGACCGTCACCAAGGCCAACCTCAACGAGGCGCTGTTCGTGGCGCGCGATCTGCCGCCCGACCATCCCGAGGCACGGGTCGACCGGCGCTTTCGCAGCGCTCAATCGCTGGCCCCAGGATCTGCCCGGCTTCCGAGAAACGATTATCGGCTATTGCGATACGCTGGAACGGCTGGTGCAGAGACTCGTGCGGCTCTACGCCGTCGCGCTCGGCCTGCCGCCGGCCTATTTCGACGAACCGTTCCGCGACTTCCAGTACAAGCTGCGGGCGACTCATTATCCGAACCAGCCCGCTGCGCCTTGACGACGAATTCGGCATCGCGCCGCACACCGACACGAGTTTCCTCACTCTGCTCGCGCCCAACGAGGTGCCCGGCCTGTCGATCCGCACGCAAAGCGGCCAATGGATGGACGCACCCGCCCTGCCCGGCGCCTACGTCGTCAATGGCGGGCAGTTGCTGCAGCGCTGGACCAACGATGTCTTCCTGGCGACGCCGCACCGCGCGGTGAACAGAAGCGGCGGCGAGCGCTATGCGCTGGCCTTCTTCTGCGACAGCAACATCGACTGGCCGATCGCCGCGGTGCCGACCTGCGTGGGTCCCGACCATCCGCCCAGGTATCCGACGACCTACTACACCGACTACATGGTGCAGTATCAGAAGCGCACCTACGACCTGCTGGCCGACGACAACCGGCAAGCCGCCGAGTGAGCGAAATACCGCGCTTGCTGAAGATGGCGGATCCCGAGAAGAAATAGATGCCGTCCCCTACCCTCGCCAAGGTCGAGGCGCACGTCTTCCGCGCCCCGATCCAGGAACCGGTCCGCACCTCCTTTGGCACCATGGCCGAGCGGGTCGCGGTATTCGTCAAGGTCGAGGACAGCGACGGCGCGCGCGGCTGGGGCGAAATCTGGTCGAACTTCCCAACGGCCAGCGCCGAGCACCGCGCGCTCCTGTTCGCCGACATCGTAGCGCCGCGCGCGCTCGGCAAGTCGCTCGACGATCCTGCGGCGCTGTGGGCAGAAATCGACCGCTCGCTACATGTGCTGCGCCTCCAGAGCGGCGATGCCGGCGCGCTCTCGGCCGCCGCCGCGGGCCTCGACCTCGCGATCCATGACCTGCGTGCCCGCAAGCGCGGCCTGCCGCTGTGGCGCGCGCTGGGCGGAACCGACGACTCGGCCGTGCCGATCTACGCCTCGGGTCTCAATCCCGGGCGCGCCGCCCACGACACCGTCGAGCGCAAGCGTGCGGCGGGCTATCGCGCCTACAAGATCAAGGTCGGCTTCGGCGAGGAAACCGATCTCGGCTCGCTGCGGCCGGTGGCAAAGGGGCTGAAAGCCGGCGAGCGGCTGATGGTCGACGTCAACCAGGGCTGGGACCTGGCGACGGCCTGCCGGATGGCGCCGAAGCTCGCCGAGTTCGGGTTGGACTGGATCGAGGAACCCTTGCCGGCCGACCGGCCGACCGCCGAATGGACGCAAGTCGCCGCCGTCGCCCCGGCCCGGCTCGCCGGCGGCGAGAATTTGCGTAGTGCTGGCGCTTTCCAGGACGCCAGCGATTCGGGCCTCTTGGGGGTCATCCAGCCCGATGCCGCCAAATGGGGAGGCCATTCCGGCTGCCTGCCCGTGGCGCGGGCTGCCCTGGCGGCCGGCCGCAGCTATTGCCCGCATTTCCTGGGCGGCGCCGTCGGGCTGATGCACTCGCTGCACTTGCTGGCCGCGGTGCGCGGACCGGGCCTGCTCGAGGTCGATGCCAACCCCAATCCGCTGCGCGAGGGACTGCTGGGCGACCTTTTGGCCGTCACCGAAGGATGCGTGTCGCTTCCCGGCGGGCAGGGACTTGGTCTAGAACCTGATCTCAAGCCGCTCACCAATCTCAGAAGCCTGCATATCGAGCGGCACGCGTAGAAAAGGGAAACGCCATGCTTGGGTTGATGCAAGATCGTCCGCTGCTGATTTCGCAGATCATCGACTTCGCCGCCGCCTACTATCCCGAGGTCGAGATCGTCACCCGCACGGTCGAAGGGCCGATTTATCGCTACGGCTACCGGGATGCGGCCAAGCGGTCCAAGCAACTCGCCGAAGCGCTGCAGGGCCTGGGCATCAAGCTCGGCGACCGGGTCGGCACCATCGCCTGGAACACCTACCGCCATTTCGAGCTCTATTTCGGCATCTCCGGCATCGGCGCGGTGCTGCACACCATCAACCCGCGGCTGGCGCCCGAGCATGTGGCCTATATCGCCAACCATGCCGAGGACGAAATCGTCTTCGTCGACCTCAACCTGCTGCCGATCGTCGAAGGCGTGTGGGACAAGCTCAAGACCGTGAAGCACGTCGTCCTCATGACCGACCGCGCCCACATGCCGGCCTCGTCCAAGATCCCGAACCTGCTCTGCTACGAGGAACTGATCGCGGACAAGCCGGACACGCTCAAATGGCCCGACTTCGACGAGCGCACGGCGTCGTCGCTCTGCTACACCTCCGGGACGACCGGCAACCCGAAGGGCGTGCTCTACTCGCATCGCTCGACGCTCATCCATTCGATGATGATGTGTTCCGGCCCGGTGCTGGGGCTCGACCCCGACTCCACCATCCTGCCGGTGGTGCCGATGTTCCACGCCAATGCCTGGGGCCTCGTCTACGCCGCGCCGTTCTGCGGCGCCAAGCTCGTTTTCCCGGGTCCAAAGCTCGACGGCGCCAGCATCTACGAGCTCCTGGACAAGGAGCAGGTGACGATGAGCGCCGGCGTGCCCACGGTGTGGCTGGCCCTGCTCGAACACTGCGCCCAGAACAAGCTCAAGATGTCGTCGGTCAAGCGCACCCTGATCGGCGGGTCGGCCGTGCCCCTCACCATGATCGAACGCTTCTGGAAGGAGCATGGCGTGGAGGTGGCGCAGGGCTGGGGCATGACCGAGATGAGCCCGCTCGGCACCATCACCCGCTTCAACAGGGGCGAGCGCGACCTGCCCGACGCCGAGCGCTTCGCCATCACCGCCAAGCAGGGCCGGCCGGTTTTCGGCTGCGAGATGAAGATCATCGACGATGCCGGCAACGACCTGCCGAGCGACGGCTCCGTCTCGGGCAACATGGTGGTACGCGGCCCGTGGATCGTGAAGGGCTACATGAAGGGCGACGGCAAGAACCAGTTCCTCGAGGACGACTGGTTCCAGACCGGCGACGTCTGCAAGATCGAATCGGACGGCTCGGTGGTGATCACCGACCGCTCCAAGGACGTCATCAAGTCGGGCGGCGAATGGATCAGCTCGATCGACCTCGAGAACGCCGCCATGGGCTGCCCGGGCGTCGCCGAGGCGGCCGTGATCGGCGTGCGCCATCCCAAGTGGGACGAGCGGCCGCTCCTGATCGTGGTGCGCCGGCCCGATGCCGACGTCACCAAGGATGACCTCATAAAATTCCTCGACGGCAAGATCGCCAAATGGTGGATGCCCGACGACGTGCAGTTCATCGACGCCATTCCGCACGGCGCCACCGGCAAGATCCTGAAGACGGCGCTGCGCAAGCACTTCGAGGATTACAAGTTGCCGACGGCCTGATCTTGCCGGACCGCGGGCCTCCAGCCCCGCTCATTTCATTGCTTCGAAGGTGAAGATGCGGGCTGGAGGCCCGCGGTCCGACAAGATCATGGCGTCGTCCTCGGTGACCACGATCGCCTTCGACCTCGTATTCGAGCCCGGCCACCTTCACGACCATGTTCAGAAGCTGGTCGGCACAAGCCCCACGCCTACCGCAGGGCGGCATCGTGAGCCGCACGGAGCTCCGCCTCGCCGTTTGCCGCGGTTCGCGCTAGGCTGGGACATCATGACCATCGACATCCAACCCATCGATCCCGTGAACCGCGCCTTCTTTGCGGGTGTCGTCTCAGGCATCGACCTCACGCGCCCGCTGTCGAAGGACGAGGTCGCCGCCGTCCATGCCGGCATGGACCGCTTCGGCGTGCTGGTCTTCCACGACCAGAAGATCGACGACGACCAGCAGCTCATGTTCAGCCGCAGCCTGGGCCCGCTCGAGCAGGCCACCGGCGACATCGCCGCCCCCGAGGACCGGAGGGTCAGCATGGACCTGAACGACATCTCCAACCTCGACAAGAACAACAAGGTCCTGGCGCGCGACGACCGCCGCCGGCTGTTCGGATTGGGCAACCAGCTCTGGCACTCCGACTGCTCGTTCAAGCCGGTGCCGGCCAAGTACTCGCTGCTGTCGGCGCGCCACATCCCGCCGACCGGCGGCAACACCGAGTTCGCCGACATGCGCGCGGCCTACGATGCGCTCGACGACAAGACCAAGAAGGAAGTGCACGAGCTCGTCTGCCTGCACAGCCAGATCTTTTCGCGCGGCATCCTGGGCTTCACCGATTTCACCGACGCCGAGCGCGAGAAATGGGCGCCGGTGCGCCAGCGCCTGGTGCGGCGCCATCCCACGACGGGCAGGCTGTCGCTCTATCTCGCCAGCCATGCCGGCGCCATCGAAGGCTGGCCGGTGCCCGAGGCGCGCGCCTTCCTGCGCGACCTGACCGAGCACGCCACGCAGCGCAAGTTCGTCTACGCCCATGTCTGGCGGCCCCACGACCTCGTGATGTGGGACAACCGGGTCACCATGCACCGCGCGCGGCGCTACGACCACGCCGAGGTGCGCGACATGCGGCGCACGACGCTCACCAACGAAGTCTCGAGCCTGGAACAGGCACCGTGAGCGAACAGGCTGTCATGCCGGGCGCAGCGTCCACCCGGGGCGAGGCGCAAGGGAAGAACCTCTCCTGTCGCCTTGAAGGCCCCTCCCTTCGGCTTCACTCAGGGCAGGCGCGACGTTCGGGGTGACAAGGCCTTGCGTCTGACATTCCTCGGCTCCGGCGACGCCTTCGGCAGCGGCGGCCGCTTCAATACCTGCTTCCACCTCGAGCGCGCGACGCACGGCAACGTGCTGATCGATTGCGGCGCCACCTCGATGGTGGCGATTCGCAGAGGCGAGGTCGACCCCAACGCCATCTCGACCGTGCTTGTGAGCCATCTGCACGGCGATCATTTCGGCGGTCTGCCCTTCTTCCTGCTCGACGCCCAGCTCATCAGCCGCCGCACCGCGCCGCTGCTTTTCGCCGGCCCGCCCGGCCTGCGCGAGCGGCTCATGATCGTCATGGAGGCGATGTTTGCCGGCTCGACCAGTATCCAGCAAAAGTTCACGCTTGAGATTCACGAGCTCGACCTGCACCAGCGGGCGGAACTGAACGGCCTCGCCGTCACGCCCTACCTGATGAAGCACTACAGCGGCGCGCCGTCCTATGCCCTGCGCATCGAGACCGAAGGCAAGGTCCTGACCTACTCGGGCGACACCGAATGGGTCGAGGAGCTGATCCCCGCCGGCCGCGACGCCGACCTCTTCATCTGCGAGGCCTATTTCTTCGACAAGGTGATGAAGTATCACATCGACTACACGACGCTCGCCAGGCGCCTGCCCGACATCGGCGCCAAGCGCACCATCATCACCCACATGAGCGCCGAGCTTTTGGGCCGTCAGGACGAGATCGCGTTGGAAGCGGCGCATGACGGGCTGGTCGTCGATTTCTGAGCGGTGAGCGGCCTGGAGAGCGCGGACCTCGCGATCAGGAGCAGGCCCGGAGGCCGCGCTCCGGAACCAAGAGCCGCCGCTCAATGAGGCGTCCCAGCTAGCCCGTCCGGCCGTGGCTGGTGAGCAGGCGCACGATCTGGACGGACTTAGGCAGCTCGATCAGGAACTCCGCGTCACGGTCGAGATGGTGGATGCGGGTCGGGTCGCCGCCCGTGAACCGGGACATCGACGCGATGTCCTCCCAGTAGGAAATCGTGATGAACTCCGTCTCGCGCTCACGATCCTCGCGGAACGTCTGCACGCCCAGCGCCTTTTCGATCAGCGGCTTGATGCCGACGTCGTAGTTGTACCTCTCGTACTCGTCGGCCTGCTCCCGCGGCACGCGCCCGCGCCAGATGCGGACAATCGTCGCCTGCTTGCCGCCGGCACTCATGCCGCAGGTCCCCATTCCTGCACCACCGTCTCGGTCACCGGATCGAGCATCCGCGTGTTCTTAAGGACCAGGCCGCTCATCTTCAGGGGCTCCTCCGCCGCCATGCCGTGGCCGACGCCAGGAAAAACCGGCCGGCCGCGCGGCACGTTCACCAGCGCCCGCGTCAGGAAGAAGGCATCGTAGCCGATGCTCAGGAACAGGGCGAACACGTCGGTGCCGCCCACCACCGCCAGGGTGCCATCCTCGATGTTGAGCCGGTGCCACGCCTCCTCGAATGACGCGGTGCCGGGGTTCCATTGCACGACATTGGGATTGTCGGGATCGACGATGATCCGTTGCACGCGGCGCGTCAGCAGGATGCGTTTGCGCGCCTTTTCCTTGGGGCCGCCTTCGGCGGAGTGCCGGCCGTTGGCAATCGCCGAGGCCCGATCGAGCGACTCCTGGTAGAATTGCTGGTCGGCGGGGATTTTGAGATTCTCGGGGAAGGAGCCGTCGGAATTGGCGATCATGCCTTCGCGCGAGACGATGGCATAGCCTTCGATGCGGGGACGCTTGCTCGTCATTCAGGCCTCGTTCATACGCCCATCGCGCCGATGATGGCGCCCTGTATAACGAGCACGCCCAGCCAATGGATGCCATCGATTACCGTCAGCATCGGCTTGCGCTGGCCGAACGAGTAGTTGACCGCCAGCGTGGTGATCACGAAGCCGAGCCACATGAACAGCGCCGAGATGACGCCGTTCTTGAGCGTTACCTGGCCCGGCCCTAGATGGCCGATGCCGCCGGCCAGCACCCAGGCCATGATCAAGAGCGCCATCATCGAAACGATGAAGGGCGCGGGCGATCGCTTGGCGGCCATCCCCTCCTTGGTCATTCCGACCGCCGCGAGCCATTGCTTTGACAGGCCCATATAGTAGACCGCGCCGAAGGCGAAGCCTGCCACTGCCGCGATCAGGATGGCGAGTGGATTGATGCCGGCGAATGCCATGGGTTTCCTCCCGGGTTCGCCAGAGCTTAGCGTGAACAGTGACCGCTGATCGAGATACCGATCGGTGGCCGTCAGATATCGACGGTCGCCGAACCGGGCAGGAACGAATGGTCGGTATTGATATGGACGACGAACTTGAGCCCGCCGCACGACATCCGCTGCACGATCCACTCCTGGAAGCAGTAGGCCTAGATCAGCTCGGTCTCGGGCCGCCCCCGGACGCGCGCCTGCCAGTAGAACGCGCCGACGGCACGCGCCCGCTCCGGCTTATTGCAAAGAGGTGTGACATCCCATCCGACCGACCAGTGCTTCTCGTCGGTGAGCTTCTGATGCAGTTCGTAGTTCTGCTGCAGCGTCATGTCCTCACCGCGCAGCAGGAACAGGATCGGGTCCCGATGCAGGAAGAACTTCTGTTGCTCCGACGGCGGCTCCTACCTGATCATCACGCACTCGAGATAGGCCTTGGCCAAGGCAGCGATGTCGTCGCGCGTGATCGCCATGAGGCGTCCTCCTGAACCCGCTCCTCACCGAATCTCGATCGGCGTCGCATCCGGCAGGAAACGGTGAAAGGAATTGATGTAGATCACGAACTTCAGCTCGCCCGACGGCACCCGTTCGACCACCCAATCCTCACCGACATAGCATTTGAGCAGCGCGCCGTTGGCCTGGTCGACGTGGCGGCCCTGCCAGTAGACGATTCCCTGCGCCCGCGCTCGCTCGGGGGTGTCGCTGAGCGGCGTGATATCCCAGGTCCCCAATGTCCAGTGGACCTCGTCGACCAGTTTCTGGTGGATCTCGTAGTTGGCCTGCAGGGTGAGGTCGCCGCCGTGCAGGACGAAGATCCGCGACTCCGGATAGAGGAAGAACTCAGCCATGCCGTCGACTTCTTGACCATGGAGGCGTCGTGAAACGCCGACGCGAGGGCTACGATATCCTCATGGGTGATGGTCATCGGTCCTCCTGCCTTCCGGTGCCATAGTTTATCTCCGCACTGCGAAACAATCGCTCGCTGGGCGGCGAGCCCCGGGATTGCTAAGACGTGCCGCTTGAAACGGCTCTCATCAGGGGAAGAATGGCCATGACCGACGCAGTGCTTCGCTCCACTCAGGGGCGCATCGGAATCCTGACGGTCAACAATCCGCCGGTGAACGCGCTGGCGGCCGGCGTGCGCGACGGCATCAAGGAGGGCGTCGAAGCCTTCGGCCAGGACCCCAATATCGACGCCATCGTGCTGATCGGCGGCGGCCGGACCTTCATCGCCGGCGCCGACATCCGCGAGTTCGGCAAGCCGCCCAAGGGCGCCAACCTGAACGACGTCATCGCCACCCTGGAAAACTGCCCGAAGATCGTCCTGGCCGCGCTGCACGGCACGCCGCTGGGTGGCGGCCTGGAGACGGCGCTAGGCGCGCACTACCGAGTGTCGCTGCCGAGCACACGCCTCGGCCTGCCCGAAGTGCATCTCGGTCTGCTGCCCGGTGCCGGCGGCACGCAGCGCCTGCCCCGCCTGACGGGCGCCAAGTACGCGCTCGACGCCATCCTCTCGGGCCGCCACATCCCGGCGCCGGAGGCCAAGAACAAGGGCATCGTCGACGCCATCGTCGAGGGCGATCTTCTGGCCGGCGCCGTGGCGCATGCCCAGATGCTGGTGGCCCAGAACGCGCCACGGCGCCGCGTCCGCGACCTCACGGCCACGCTCGAATCGCCCGACCTGTTCAAGGAGACCGAGAAGGCGATCGCCCGCCGCGCGCGCGGCTTCAAGGCGCCGTGGAGCATCATCAAGTGCGTGCAGGCCGCCGTCGAGCTGCCGTTCGACGAGGGCATCAAGCGCGAGCGCGAGCTGTTCGTCGAACTGCTGACCTCGCAGGAATCGGCGGCGCAGCGCTACTACTTCTTCGCCGAGCGCGAGGCCGCCAAGGTGCTCGACGTGCCGGCCGACACGCCGCAGCGCGAGATCAGGACGGCTGGCATCGTGGGCGCCGGCACCATGGGCGGCGGCATCGCCATGAACTTCGCCAATGCCGGCATCCCGGTGACGCTCCTCGAGGTCAAGCAGGAGGCGCTCGATCGCGGGCTAAAAACGATCCGCACCAACTACGAGAACACCGCCAAGCGCGGTGGCATGAAGGCGGAAGATGTCGACAAGCGCATGGCACTGATCACGCCGACGCTGAGCTACGACGGCCTAAAGGACGCCGACGTCATCATCGAAGCCGTGTTCGAGACCATGGAAGTGAAGGAAGCCGTCTTCAAGCAGCTCGACGAGGTCGCCAAGCCAGGCGCGGTGCTGGCCACCAACACCTCGGGCCTCGATGTCAACCAGATCGCCACCTACACCAAGCGGCCGGGCGACGTGATCGGCATGCACTTCTTCTCGCCGGCCAACGTCATGAAGCTCCTGGAGAACGTACGCGGCAAGGCGACCCAGAAGGACGTCATCGCCACGGTGATGTCGCTCAGCAAGAAGATCGGCAAGATCCCGGTGCTGGTCGGCGTCTGCGAGGGCTTCGTCGGCAACCGCATGCTGCGCCAGCGCGGCATCCAGTCCTCCTACATGATGGAGGAAGGAGCCCTCCCCCAGCAGATCGACAAGGTGATCTACGATTTCGGCTTCCCGATGGGCCCGTTCGCCATGAGCGACCTCGCCGGCAACGATGTGGGCTGGCGCATCCGCCAGGGCAAGAAGGAGAAGGAGCAGCGCAACGTCCGCTACACCGGCTACATCGCCGACGCGATCTGCGAGCTCGGGCGCTTCGGCCAGAAGACCGGCGCGGGCTACTTCAAGTACAACCTGCCCGACCGCACGCCGATCCCCGACCCCGAGGTCGAGAAGATCATCGAGGAGACCTCCAAGAAGCTCGGCATCACGCGCCGCGCCATCTCCGACCAGGAGATCCTCGAACGCTGCCTCTACCCGATGGTGAATGAGGGCGCCAAGATCCTGGCCGAGGGCATGGCCCAGCGCTCGCTCGATATCGACGTGATCTGGGTCAATGGCTATGGCTGGCCGGTCTATCGCGGCGGGCCGATGTGGTGGGCCGACAATGTGGTCGGGCTGAAGACCATCCACGACGCCCTGCTGAAGTACCGCGATGCTTCCGGCGACCCGTTCTGGGAGCCGGCCCCGCTCTTGAAGAAGCTGGTGCAGGAAGACAAGAAGTTCTCTAGCGTCTGACGTCCATTCGTTGCCTACCCCCTCCCTGCCTCCCCCGTCTGACGGGGGAGGTGGCCCGAAGGGCCGGAGGGGGAAAGCCGCGGTAAAACTTTAAGGAGGAATATCATCATGGCCGACGCCGTCATCGTCTCCACCGCCCGCACGCCGATCGGCAAGGCGTTCCGGGGCATCTTCAACGACACCCACGGCGCCGACATGGGCGCGCATGTCATCAAGCATGCCGCCGAGCGGGCCAAGGTCGACCTTGCCGAAGTCGAGGACGTGATCCTGGGCTGCGCCGCTCCGGAAGGCACGACCGGCTCCAACGTGGCCCGCGTCTCGGCGATGCGCGCCGGTGCGCCGGTCAGCGTCTCGGGCGTCACGGTCAACCGCTTCTGCTCGTCAGGCCTGCAGACCATCTCGATGGCCGCCCAGCGCGTGCTGGTCGACAAGGTGCCGGTGATGATCGCGGGCGGACTCGAGTCGGTGTCGCTGGTGCAGGGCCCGCCGGGCGGCAACAAGAACCGCCTGGTCAATCCGTGGGTACAGGAGCACGTGCCGGGCATCTATCACGCCATGATCACGACGGCCGACACGGTGGCCGCGCGCTACAAGATCAGCCGCGAATACCAGGACGAGTATTCGCTGCAGAGCCAGATGCGCACCGCTGCCGGCCAGCAGGCCGGCAAGTTCGACGACGAGATCGTGCCGATGGAAACCACGATGCTGGTCACCGACAAGAACACCCAGGAAGTCTCGAAGAAGACGGTGACGCTCACCAAGGACGAGGGCAACCGTCCCGACACGACGCTTGAGGGCCTGGCCAAGCTGCAGCCGGTCGCAGGTCCCGACAAGTGGATCACCGCCGGCAATGCGAGCCAGCTCTCCGACGGCGCCGCGGCCGCGGTCATCATGAGCGACGCCGAAGCCGCCAAGCGCGGCCTGAAGCCGCTCGGCATCTACAAGGGCCTGGTCGTGGCCGGCTGCGAGCCTGACGAGATGGGCATCGGCCCGGTCTACGCCATTCCCAAGCTGCTGAAGCGCTTCGGGCTCAAGATGGACGACATCGACCTGTGGGAGCTGAACGAGGCCTTCGCCGTGCAGGTGCTTTACTGCCGCGACAAGCTCGGCATCCCCAACGACAAGCTCAACGTCAACGGCGGCTCGATCTCGATCGGCCATCCCTTCGGCATGACCGGCGCGCGCTGCACCGGCCACGCTTTGATCGAGGGCCGCCGCCGCAAGGCCAAGAACGTCGTGGTGACGATGTGCATCGGCGGCGGCATGGGCGCCGCCGGCCTGTTCGAGGTCGTGCAGTAAGCGTTGGCGCCTCGCTCACCTCGCCGCCTCATGCTCCTCTCCCCCTTGGGGGAGAGGCTGGGTGAGGGGGGTGATTCAGGAGGCAGTCTTTGGGTTGCC
Organism: uncultured Alphaproteobacteria bacterium; assembly: GCA_963765385.1. Taxonomy (GTDB): domain Bacteria; phylum Pseudomonadota; class Alphaproteobacteria; order Reyranellales; family Reyranellaceae; genus Reyranella. The sequence continues at coordinate 81,597 of CAVXWG010000011.1, forward strand.
CCCTCACCTAGCCTCTCCCCCCAAGGGGGAGAGGAACATGAGGGAAGTGTAAGGTTCACCGCCGGTTGCGGCGGAGATCCTCCTCGTCTTTCCACATCAGGAACTGCGGGCCGAGATCGGCGATCTTGGTGGCGCCCATCTGCGCCATGCTGATGTCGATCTCGCGGCGGAAGATATTGAGGGCCATCTTGGCGCCCGGGATGCCGCCCGCCGTGACGCCATAGAGCGTCGGCCGGCCGACGAAGACGAACTTCGCCCCGGTGCAGAGGGCGATCAGCGCATCGAGGCCGCGGCGGATGCCGCCATCGAACATCACGGTCATCTTGTCGCCGACGGCATCGCGGATCGCCGGCAGGACTTCGAGCGGCGACGGTGCATTGTCGAGCTGGCGCGCGCCGTGGTTGGACACCATGATGACCGTCGACGCCCAGCGCATGGGCGCGGATCGCGTCGTCGGGATGCATGATGCCCTTCAGCACGAAGTTGCCCTTCCACAGCTCGCGATAGCGCTCGACGTGCTTCCAGGTCATCGGCGCGCGATTCTGGTAGCCGACGAGATCGGCCACCTTGTTGGCGTCGTTGGTGCCGGCATACTTCGCCCAGTTGTCGAAGAACGGCGTGCCATGCTGCATCCATTCCATCATCCAGGCCGGATGCATCCAGCGCCTCGAACTTGGTCTTCCAGGTGAGCTTGAGCGGCCGGCCCCAGCCATTGCGCGTATTGCGCTCGCGGTTGGAGCCTTCGGGCACGTCGACGGTGAAGACCAGCGTGCTGCAGGCCGGCATCGCCCGCACGCTTGATCATGTCCTCGGAGATCGACTGGTCCTTGGCGGAATAGAGTTGGTACCAGCCATGGTCGGGCGCCAGCTTGCCGAGATCCTCGATCGAGCCGGTGCTGGAACCCGACATGATGAAGGGCACGTTGGCGTCGCGCGCCGCCTCGGCCAGCATCAGGTCGGCGCCGCGGCGGAACAGGCCGGCGAGACCGGTCGGGGCGATGCCAATCGGGCTCGAATAGGTCCGGCCGAAAATGGTGGTCGACTGGTCGCGCGTCGTGACGTCGACCAGGTAGCGCGGCACGATGCGCGCCTTGCGGAAGGCCTGCTCGTTGGTAACGAGGCCGACCTCGTCGTCGGTGCCGCCCTCGATGAAGTCGTAGGCGATCTTCGGCAGCCGCTTCTTGGCAAGCTTGCGCAGGTCTTCGATGTTCACCACGCCGTTCATCTCGGTGCGTTCCCTCTTTTTCGATGACTGGATTTTGACCGCCTTTGCCGCTCCCTGCCAGCGGTGTTAGACCGACCGCCATGCAAATCAGGCACGCAAAACACGGCGACGAGGCCCAACTCGCCTTCCTGCTGGAAGATCACGAACGCCATTACGGCAATGCCGTGCGCGACGGTGCCGGCGTCGCAGGAGCGGCCTTCCTGGTCGATCCGCCGTCCGGTGGCACGCTCTGCCTGGTGGCCGAGCTCGGCGGGAAGTTGGTGGGATTTGCCCTCCTGAACCCGTACTTCCCGGCCGCCGCCCTGACCCACGGGCTGTTCCTGAAGGAGCTCTATGTGGCCGCGGACGCGCGCTCCGCAGGCGTCGGCGAGAAACTGATCGAGGCCATTCGCGCCCTCGCAAGGGAGCGCGGCGACACGCGCGTGATCTGGACCACCGGAGAGGGCAACGCCGGTTCGCAGCGCTTCTACGACCGTCTCGGCATGCGACGCGAGAAAAAGGTCTACTACGTGATGGATCTCTGAGTTAGCGTCGCCGGAAAAGGAGGACACGCCATGGAGCTGAACGCCCAGCAGCTGGAGCAGTTCGACCGCGACGGATTCCTGGTCTTCCCCGACCTGTTTTCGCGAAACGAGGTGGCGGTTCTGCGCCGCGAAGTCGCGCGGCTGAGTCAGGTAGAGGGCGACGAGGTGGTGCGCGAGCATACCGGCGGTGTGCGCACGATCTTCCGCGTCCATGAGGAGGATGGCCCGACCCGCTCGCAGCCGTTCCATGCCCTGGTCCGCACGCCGCGCCTGCTGCGTCCGGTGCAGCAGGCGCTGAAGGACGATGCGGTCTACGTCTATCACGCCAAGATCAACACCAAGCCCGCCATCGAGGGCACGGTGTGGCAGTGGCACCAGGATTACGGCTCATGGATGCGCGATGGCTGCGCGCGACCCGACATGGCGACCTTCAACCTGATGATGACCGACACCACCGAGATGGGCGGCGCGCTCTATCTCATCCCGGGCAGCCACAAGCTCGGCCGCATCGAGCCGGTCTACGACGAATCGACCGCCTACAAGTTCTGGGCGATGCCCAAGCAGCGCATGATCGAGATCCTGAAGAGCTCGCCCGAGCCCGTCGCCGTCACCGGCCGCGCCGGCACATGCGTGCTGTTTCATTGCAACGTGCTGCACGCCTCGGGCCACAATCTGTCGGCCGACGATCGCTGGCACATCTACGTCTCGTGCAACACCGTCGCCAACAAACCGCAGCTCGGTGACAATCCGCGACCGGATTGGGTCGTGTCGCGCAACTGGAACCCGCTGAAGCTCGAGGACGACGAGGGCGTGTTGAAGGCAGCATGACGTAACAGAGTGCCCGGCCTCATCCTCCACCACTACGACTTCTCCAACTTCGCCGAGAAGGCGCGACTGATGTTGGGCTTCAAGGGCCTGGCCTGGCGCGGCGCCGAGCAGCCGCCGATCCTGCCCAAGCCCGACCTCGCGCCGCTGACCGGCGGCTACCGCCGCATCCCGGTGCTGCAGGAGGGCGCCGACCTGTGGTGCGACACGCGCCTGATCGCCCGCGAGCTCGAGCGTCGCATGCCCCGGCCCACGCTCTTTCCGGCCGCCACCAGCGGCGCTGCCGAGGCGATCGCCTGGTGGGCCGAGCACCAGTTCATGCGGCCGGTGGCGCTCTACGTTTCGGGCATCAATGCCGACCACATGCCGGCCGGCCTGCACGAGGATCGCGCCCGCCTGCACGGCCTGCCACCGCCGTCGATCGACGCGGTGCGCCAGGCGGCCGTGCGCAACCTTCATCTCGTGCGCCCGCAGATCCAGTGGCTGGCCGACATGCTGCAGGACGGCCGGCTCTTTCTCTTGGGCAATGCGCCCTGCATCGCCGATTTCGCGGCTTACCACGTCATCTGGTTCTTCAAGGGCCGCCATATCGATTGCCGTCATGAGTTTCTGCCCTACCCGCGTCTGCTGGCGTGGCGCGACCGCATGGCGGCGTTCGGCCATGGCCAGCGCACCGACATCGATCCGGCTGTCGCCTTGGCTGAGGCCCGCGCCGCCGAGCCGGCAGCGCCGGCACGCACGTCACATCCGCAGGAGGGCGATCCCCGGCCCGGCGAGCGGGCGCGCGTGCGGCCGGCGGACAATGCCCGGGACTGGGTCGAGGGCCAGGTGAGCTTCGTCGACACCCAGGAGATCGCGCTGCTGCGCCACGATGCCAACGTCGGCCGCGTCGCGGTGCATTTTCCGCGGCTGGGCTACGACTGGCGGCGCGTCTAGGGCATCCGCAGCGCCGTCATCACTTCCTCCCCAGCAACGCTGGGGAGGTGTCGGCGTCTTACGCCGACGGAGGGGTCATGGGCATCCATGCTGGTGCTCATGACCCCTCCGCCCGCTGCGCGGGCACCCCCCTTCGCGGAATCCGCGAAAGGGGGAAGGCGCGAGTCCGTTCCGTCGGAAACCCCGTCCTAGCGTTTGAATCGTCCGATACCCAACCCGTCGATCGGGGTGTTGGTCGCGCCAGTGGCGACCAGTTCCGCCATCATCGCGCCCGTGCCGGGCCCCAACTGGAACCCGTGAGCGGAGAAGCCGAACTGGTGGAACACGCCTTCCGACGTGAGGCTCGGCCCGACCACCGGAACGTCGTCTGGCATGCGCGCCTCGATGCCGGCCCAGGCGCGCACGATGGTAGCGGCACGCATCGCCGGGAACAGCTCCCACACCGTGCGCGCGCTGGTCGCGAGCTTGGTCCAGTCGATCACCGTGCGGTTCTCGTCGCGATAGGGCACCGCGAGATGGCCGCCGCCGATCACCACGGTGCCGTTGTCGAGCTGCTTGAAGGAGAGCTTGCGGCCACGCAGGATCACCACCGGCTCGATGAAGGCGGGCAGCCGGCTGGTCACCATGAGCATGGGCGCGATCACCTCCAGCGGCACCGGCTCGCCCAGCGCGGCGGCGATGCGGTCGGCCCAGGCGCCGGCTGCGTTCACCACTTTGGGCGCCTCGATCGGTCCGGCGCTGGTCTCGACCCGCCACACCGAGCCGGCGCGCGCCAGGCCCGTCACGGTCACGCCCTCGAGGACCTCGGCGCCCTTCTCGATGGCGCGCTTGCGGAACGCTTGGGTGGTGCGGAAGGGATCGGCAGCGCCGTCGCGGCGCGAGACCACGCCACCCGGGCAGTGATCGGCGACCGCCGGGACCAGGCGCTTGAGCTCGGCGCGATCGATCAGCTCCTCGTGCGTAAAACCCTTCAGCTGGAGCTCCGCGACGCGGGCGCGAAAGCCCGCCAGCTCCTCCTCGTTCTCGGCCACCAGCACGGTGCCGTGGCTTTCGAAGCCGCAATCGTCGCCGACCAGGTCCTCGATTTTCTCCCACAGGGCCATCGAGGAAATGGACAAGGGGATCTCGGCCAGGTGGCGCGCGAGCTGGCGCACGCCGCCGGCATTGACGCCCGAGGCATGGCGGCCGGCATAGTCCTTCTCGACCAGGATCGGCTTCAGGCCACGCAGCGCCAGATGCAGCGCCGTCGAACAGCCATGCAGGCCGCCGCCGATGACCACGACATCGGCGGTGCGCATCAGATCTCACCCTGAGGAGCGGTCCGCAGGACCGCGTCTCGAAGGGTGCGAACCAGTCTTGATGTTGCCCATCCTTCGAGACGCATCGCTTCGCGATGCTCCTCAGGATGAGGAGGGGCTTGCTGCACCATCGCTAGCGCTCCACCGCCTTGCGCTCGGTCTCGCTGATCGGCAGCGAGGCGAGCTCGGCCAGGGTGATGGGCTTCACCGGCGGACGCAGGCGGTAGTAGCCGACCTCGGCCGGCATCGTGCCGCGCTGCGTGGCGATCAGCTCGGTGACCGTGAGCCCGCACAGCCTGCCCTGGCAGGGGCCCATGCCGCAGCGCAGGAAGGCCTTCATCTGGTTCGGCCCCTCGCAGCCCATAGCGGCCATGTCGCGCACCTGCTGGGCCGTCACCTCCTCGCAGCGGCAGATAATGGTGTCGCCCTCGGGCTGGCGGAAGCGATCCGCCGGGCGATTGAGCCAGTCGAGGAAGGTGCGGCCCATCTCCTCGCGCTGCAGGCGCTGCCGCACGGTCTGTGGATCGGGCACCGCCGCTTCGGGTTTTAGCGCGCGCACGGCGGCAATGGCGGCGATACGGCCGCGCTCGGCCGCTGCCGTGCCGCCGGCGATGCCCGCGCCATCGCCCGCCACGGCAATGCCGGGCACGGAACTGCCGAAATCCTGATCGAGCATCGGCTGGAAGCAGAGCTGGCGTTCATTCCAGGCGTGCCGGACGCCGGCGGCAATGGCGAGGTTGACGTTGGGCACGACGCCTTGATGCAGCAACAGCAGATCCGCCGCGATGCGGCGCTCGCCGTCGCCCTGCCCGAACACCACTTCGCTCAGCCTGTCCGTGCCCACGGCCTCGATCCTGTCGGCACGAACGACCGGCGCTTTAGCGCGCACTTCGCGCAGGAGACGGAGCCCCTTGGCGAAGTAAGGCGACAGCATGAAATCCGGCAAATGCGGCAGCGCGCGCAGCCAGTTGCCGCGCGGCGTGGTGTCGAGGATGGCCTCGATCTTTCCGCCGGCGCGCAGGATCTGCGCGGCCAGCAGCCAGAGCAGCGGGCCGGTGCCCGCGATCACCGTGCGGCCGTCGGGCAACAGGCCCTGCGCCTTGAGCGCCGTCTGCGCGCCGCCCGCCGTCATGACGCCCGGCAAGGTCCAGCCGGGAACCGGAAACGGGCGCTCCTGCGAGCCGGTGGCGATGATGACACGCCGGGCCGCGATCATGCGCGCCTTGCCGTCGATCGAGACGCCCACGATCCGCTGCGGGTCGAGGCTCCAAACCGTGGCGCCGTTGACGATGAGCCCGCCACTCGCCTTGGCCTCCCCCGCCAGTTCGGCGCCGGCCCAGTAATCTTCGCCGAGAATGGCGCGATCGGTGACGGGCGTCGATGCAATGCCGCGGTAGATCTGCCCGCCGACGCCGGGATTCTCGTCGAACAGCACGGTCGAAACACCGGCGCGCGCCGCCAGCGATACTGCCGCGAGACCGGCCGGCCCGCCGCCGATCACGGCGAGGTCGTAGCTGGGAGCGAGGTCTGAGGCGTTCATTTGGTCACGCTCCAGAGCACCCTGTCATCCCGAGCGTAGCGAGGGACCTTTGGTGGTCCACAAAGGTCCCTCGCTACCCTCGGGATGACAGCGATGGTGTCGCGACGAAGACGTGTCATCGTCCCGCCTCGCGCTTGCCGAACTGTGTCTCGACCCGCATGCCTTCGCGCACCGGCACCAGGCAGCCCTGGCGGCTGCCGACGCCGTCGATCGTGACCAGGCAATCAAAACACACGCCCATCAGGCAATAGGGCGCGCGCGGCGCACCCGTCACCGGCGTGGTGCGGCAATGGTCGATGCCGGCCGCCAGCAATGCCGAGGCGACTGTGTCCTCCACCCGCGCGCCCACCGCCTTGCCGTCGACGGTGATCGCGACCGGCGCCCCCGTCTCAGCCAGCCTCTTGAACATGAAACCTCCGCGCGCTGAAGGGAGCGACCAATGACGTGTCGAGGGTGCCGCGGGCAATCATCGGCGCGATCGTGAGCGCATGATTGGCGGCGAGCGTGACACCGGAATGGCAGCACACGGTGAAGGCGCCGGGATGGCTCTCGGATTCGTCGTAGATCGGAAAGCCATCCTGGGTCATGACGCGGATCGCGCTCCAGGTGCGCACGACGTTCGCGTTAGCGAGCAACGGGAACTGGCGCACGGCGCGCTCCGCCTCGGTCGCGCTGACGCCCAGGGTGAGACCGCTCGGGTCGGTGCATTCTTCCTTCGAATCGCCGATCATCACCGTGCCTTCGTCGGTCTGGCGCAGGGTCGTGACGGGATGGTTCAGGAAGGGCCGCAAGCGCTCGGTGACGACGATCTGGCCGCGCTCGGGCTTCATCGGCGCCTCGAGTCCCACCATCGGCGCCAGCCGCATGTTGGCGTTGCCGGCCGCCAGCGCCACCTTGGCCGCGCTGATCGGGCCCTTTTCCGTCGTCAGCCGGAACACGCCGCCTTGGCGCTCGATGGTCTCGACCCGGTGGCTCGGCAGGTAGGTAACGCCGCGCGCGTTGATCGCGGTGTGCAAGGTGCGGAACAGGCGGAGCGAATTGACGTGGCCGTCGAAGGGGCAATAGCTGCCACCGACCACTTCGGGCCCGATATCCGGCAGCATCTTCGCAACCTGCGCGTGGTCCAAAATCTCGGTCTTGTAGTCGACGACGCCCGGCTGATTGTGCAGGCGCTTCAGCGTATTGGCGCGGGCCTCGAGCTCCTTCTCCGACAGAGCGAGATGGAAGCCGCCGGGCCGCTGGAAGCAGACATCGAGTCCGGTCTCCTCCTTCAGGGTCTCGGCGAAGCCCGCCCAGGCGTTGGAGGAGCGCAGCGTCCAACCGGCATAGGCTGCCAGTCCCAGTCCTTTGCTCTGCACCCAGACCAGCGCGAAGTTGCCGCGGCTGGCGCGCACCGCCAGGTCGCCCTCGTCGAGCACGACCACCCGGCAGCCCTCGCGCGCCAGCCCCCAGGCGGTGGCGACGCCGACCAGGCCGCCGCCGACGACCGCAACGTCGTAATCGCTATCGGCCATCGCCGCTCCTTCCGATCAGCAGCCGTTCCAGCCCGTAGGCGCGGTCGAGCGCCACCAACGCCAGCACCGTGACGGCGATCACGCAGGCCGAGACCGAGGTCACCAGGGGATCGATATTGTCCTGGATGTAGAGGAACATGCGCACGGGCAGGGTTTCGGTTCCGGGAGCGGCGATAAACACCGTCATGGTAACCTCGTCGAACGAGTTGATGAAAGCGAGCGCCCAGCCGCTCACCAGGCCCGGCAGAACCAGCGGCAAGGTGATGCGCTTCAGCACGGTCCACTCGGAGGCGCCCAGCGACAGGGCCGCATGTTCGAGGGCACGGTCGAGCCCGACCGCCGACGCGAGCGTGAGGCGCAAGGCGAAGGGCAGCACGATCACGATATGTGCCAGCACCAGGCCGACGAAGGTACCGCCCAGCCCGACCTCGGTGAAGAAACGCAGGAAGGCGATGCCCAGCACGACGTGCGGGATCATCAAGGGCGACATGAAGAGCGTCGTCATCGCCTCGCGGCCGCGAAAGCGATGGCGCGCGATGGCTAGCGCCGCCGGCACGGAGATCGCGACGGCTACGGCCGAAGACAGCGCACCCAGCAAGAGGCTCCGCCAGAAGGCCGAGATGAACTCGGGATAGCGGTCGATGGCGTAGAACCAGCGCAGCGACCAGCGGTCGGTGGGGAATGAGAGATAGCCCTCGGGTGTGAAGGCGACGAAACAGACGACCAGGATGGGCGCCAGCATGAAGGCCGTGAACAGCGCGTGATAGCAAAGCGCCAGAGGACCGTTTCTGCTCATGAGGGGCGGCTCATCCGAACACCTGCGCATAACGGCGTTCGACCAGCCGGCTCGCGCCCACCACAATGACGACCAGGGCGAGCAGAAGCAGCACCGCGACGGCCGCGCCCAGCGGCCAATTCAGCGTATTCAAAAACTCGTCGTAGGCCAGCGTGGCAGCGACCTTGAGCCGGCGGCCGCCGATGATGGCGGGCGTGGCGAAGGCGCTGGCCGCCAGGGCGAACACGATGATGCCGCCGGACAGGATGCCGGGCATCACCTGAGGCAGGACGATGCGACGCAACACGGTGAACGGCCCCGCCCCCAGCGCCACCGCCGCGTTCTCGACCTGCGGGTCGAGCCGCTGCAGGGCCGCCCATACCGCCAGCACCATGTAGGGCATCAGCACGTGCGCCAGCGCCACCACCATGCCGGTCTCGGTGAACATGAAGGGCAGCGGCGCGGAGATGAGACCCAGCGACGGCGAGCGCCTTGTTGACGAGGCCGCTATTGCCGCCGAACAGCAGCGCCCAGCCCAGGGTGCGCGCCACGACCGAGATCAGCAGCGGGCCCAGGATCACCAGCAGGAAGATGCCGCGCCACGGGCTCTTCATGCGGTTCAGGATGTAGGCCTCGGGCGCACCGAACAGGGCCGTCAGCACGGTCACGAAAAGGGCGATGCGGAATGTCCGCCCGAACATTTCCCTGTAGTACGAGTCGGTCAGCACCTCGCGCCAGTTCTTCAGGATGAACACCGGCTCGATGCCCTTGTACTGACCCCAATCGTGGAACGAGAGCAGCACCGTCATGCAAAGCGGCACGATCACGACGACCGCGAACAGCAGCAATGCTGGAAGGCTAAGGAGGTAGGGGGTGGATTTCATGATGCGCTCAGACCTCCTCCCCGCCGCGCAGCGGGGAAGAGGAAGGGGCCCATTGCGAAGCAATGGGAAGGTGAGGTGGCGTCGCACACAAAGGCGGCGTAGGGCCTGAGAGGGCGAAGACCCACCTCTCCCTCCCCGCGCTCGCGCGCGGGTCCCCTCCCTCTCCCCCCGCGATGACGCGGGCGGAGAGGGCGCCCGACGCGCTGCACTCGGTTGAGCTCAAGATCACGGTGGCGCGGTTCACGTCGATCCCCACGCCAGATGCACCGCATCGCCTTCGGCCGGCACGACCTCGCCGGTGTTCTGGCGGATCACGGTCACCAGGCCGCCGGTCGTCTCGACCTGATAGAGCCAGTGATTGCCCTGGAAGATGCGCGTGCGGACCCGGCCGGCAAGGCCGCCGGCCGCGAACGCGATCTTCTCCGGCCTGATCGTGGCGCCGTCCAGCAGATTGGTCTTGCCGAGGAAGCTCGCGACAAAGAAGGTCGCCGGCCGCTCGTAGGCTTCGTGCGGCGGGCCGATCTGCTCGGCGCGGCCCTGGTTCATGACGACGATGCGGTCCGACAATGCCATCGCCTCGGCCTGGTCGTGCGTCACCAGGATCGTCGTCGTGCCGACGGTGCGCTGGATCTGGCGCAGCTCGATCTGCATTTCCTCGCGCAGCTTGGCGTCGAGGTTGCTGAGCGGCTCGTCGAGCAGCAGGATCCGCGGCCGAATGACCAGCGCGCGGGCTAGTGCGACCCTCTGCTGCTGTCCGCCCGAAAGCTGGCGCGGGAAGCGAGCTGCGAACGCCGCCAGCCCCACCAGTTCCAACGTCTCGCCGACTCGTTCGGCGCGCTCGGCCGTGGCCACGCCCTGCATCTCGAGCCCGAACGCCACATTCTCGGCCACCGTCATGTGCGGGAAGAGCGCGTAGCTTTGGAACACGATGCCCAGGCCGCGCTTGGCCGGCTTCACCGCCAGGAGATCGCGGCCCTCGAGCCGGATCGCCCCCGAGGTCGGCTCGACGAAACCCGCAATCATCTGCAAGGTCGTGGTCTTGCCGCAGCCCGACGGGCCCAGCAGGGAGACGAACTCGCCCTTCTCGACCGTGAGTGAGAGGCCGTCGACCGCGGCTTGCGTGCCGAACGTCTTGGTGAGGGCTTCAAGGTCCAGGAAGGCCATTTCTTCGCCGTGTCGCCGATCACACTTCGACCAGGGCGTCGAGACGAGCCGCAACGCGGCGATGGAGCCGATAGAAGGCATCTTGAGGCTGGTCCATCGCCATGATCTCGCTCTCCGGCACGCCGAGGAACAAGCCGCGCATCACCCGGCCGATGGCGCCGTGAGCGAACACGGCCACAGGCCGTTCATCTGCAAGCGCCAGGATGTCATCGAGCGCCGGGCGGGCGCGCTCAACGGCCATGACGTAGTTCTCTCCGCCCGGCGGCACATAGTTCCAACGGTCGCGCCGCCTCGCCGCGATGGCATCCGGCCAGCGGGCCTCGATCTCGGCGATATTCAAGCCGTCCCAATCGCCCCAGCTCACTTCCTGCAGCCGGTGGTCGAGCGATCCGGCGTCATGCGAGAGACCGGCGGCAGCGGCGGCGATCGCCAGCGTCTCGCGGACGCGACCCAGCGGACTGGCCCGCACGACAACGCCCGATGGTTCGTATCCGGCCAATCGCAGCTCCCGGGCCAGTGCGTGGCCCATGATGCGCGCCTGTTCGCGGCCTGCTGCGGTCAACGGCGAATCGAGACGGCCTTGCGCCCGGCGCTGGGCGTTCCACTCCGTCTCGCCGTGACGGAAGAGGTAAATGGGATGATGCACATGCGCCTCTGGGCTACCGCTCGACCTCGCGGTTCCAGCGCTTGGTCCAGTCCTCGCGCTGGGCGTTGATGGCGTCCCAGTCGGGCTGGATCACCAGCTTGGCGCGCTCGCCGACCGGGGCCATGCGAAGCTCGGGCATGTTGACGTCGACCTTGGTGTTGACCGGGCCGTTGCCCATCTCCTTGGCCATGCCGGCCTGGACCGGCGCCGAGACCAGGGTCTTGATGAATTCGTGGGCCAGCGGGTTGATCGAAGCCTTGGCGACCGGGCAGGCCGAAGCGAGCAGGATCGGCGCGCCTTCCTTGGGATAGATGAAGTCGACGGGGAAGCCGGTGTTGGCGAAGGCCTGCACGCGGCCGGTGCCCCATACCGCGATCTGGCCCTGGCCCGACTGGAAAAGCTCCGTCATCTTGCCGGGCGAGGGCTCGTAGACCAGCACGTTGGGATTGACGTCGTCCTTCATGACCTTGAAGCCGGGATCGATGTTCTTCTCGCCGCCGCCGTTGATGCGGGCATACATCATCAGCGTATAGAGGCCGTAGGTGTTGTTGATCGGCGGGATGACCAGCAGCTTCCTGAACTTCGGATCCTTGAGGTCGTTCCACGAGGTTGGCGTCGCCCAGCCCTTCTCCTTGAAGGTCTTGGTGTTGATCATGAAGCCGGTGCCGGTCTGACCCACGGCAACCGCCTTGTCGTCCTTGAACAAAGCGGCGGGATAGAGCTCGCTCTTGTCGAGCCCCTGTATCGGCGCGCAGAAGCCCAGCTGGATCGCCTGGTACATTGGCCCGTCATCGACGATGGCAACGTCAATCACCTGGTTGCTCTTCTGCGCCTGCAGCTTGGCCAGCGTATCGGTCGAGTTGCCGGCGACATACTCGATCTTGACGCCGTGCTTTTGCTCAAACGCCGGGAATACTTCCTTGCGCAGATGCTGGTCCCAGACGCCGCCATAGCCCGCAACCGTGAGGGTCTTGGGCTGCGCCAGAGCGGGTCCGGCGAACAAGGCGAGCAAGGCGGCAGCGCCGACGGCGTTCTTCAGCATTTGGATCTCCCAGTTCCCGGAACGAAGACTAGCATGAGAAAGGACAGACACCCCAGTCATCCTGAGCGCAGCGGTTACACCGCGCGCGATGACAAAGTGAGCATAAAAGTCAGCTCGTGCTTGTTGTGGTGCAGATGCAGGACCCGAGCCCCGGGAATGGCGGCGAACGCAGCGGATGCCTCGTGATCGGTCGCGCCCTGGAACTTGAGGGTGCAGATAAAATTCTTGACCAGTCCTGACGCGCGCCATTTCTCGACCAGACGCAGCAGCCGCGCCGGATAACAGGCGATGTCGGAGAACAGCCAGTCGACCGGCCCGACGCTGCACGGCTCCAGCGCGAAGGCGCTCTCGCCGCGCCACTGCACGCCTGCCATCGCCGCTACCCGGGGATCGAGCGGCGCCTTGTCGACAGCGATCACGCCGGCGCCGAGGCGGGCCAAACCATAAGTCCAGCCGCCCGGCGATGCGCCGAGGTCGAGACAGCGCTCACCGGCACCTGGCCAGCGCCCGAGCCGCACCAGCGCCTCCCACAGCTTGAGATAGGCGCGATTGGGCGGCCCGGTCCTGTCTTCGACGAAGGCTACCTCGCCGTTGGCGAAGGGCGAGCTGCAACGCCCGGCGGCGAAAAGCCGATCGGGCGCCAGCAACGTCCACGACCCGAGCGGCGCGGTCGGCGCGGCAGTGGGAAAAACCAGCGGCTTGGCCGAGACGTAGGGCAGGCGCTCCCTAATCAGGGCAGCGCGGCGATGATGGAGCGGGGCGTACATGGCCCAGTTGCGCTGGATATCGCGCAACGCCCGTGCCGCACCGCCGATCGATGCCACGGGCAGCTCGACGCAGTCGTGCCAAATATTGGCAGCCCAAGCCGCCGCGATCGCCGGCCCGTCGCAGAGGTACAGCCGGTCGTGGCGTCGACCCACGGGCACGCCGGCATGCTGCAATTCCGCGTGCAGTTGCTCGGCATAGCCTTCAGGGGCGAGATAGGCGGTGACCATGGGTGCAACCTAATCGACCGACGGCCGTTCCCGGACAAGGGTTAATCCGGAGGAATACATGGCCAAGACATCGATGTCCCAGCGCAAGACCATGGGCCGCGTCATGCATGAATACGCCCACGGCGAACTCAAGAGCGGCCCGAGCGGCAAGGCCGGCAAGGTGCAGAGCCGCCGCCAGGCGATCGCTATCGCGCTCAAGGAGGCCGGCGCCTCCAAGTACGAGAGCGGCAAAGAGAACAAGCAGAACCTGCGCAAGAGCAAGCAGAAGGAAGCGACCGGCCGGACCTACCAGCAGGAGCGCGAGGGCAAAGCGCGGGTTGGCGCCCGTGGCAAGCGCGAGAGCACGCGGGCGATGGGCGGCCGCAATGCCAAGGCTCCGACCCGACGTCGCGCGGCCACCCGCCGTCGCGCCGCGCGATGAGCGACACTCGGCGACTCGTCAACCTCGCCGACGTTCCGTTGAAAGACGGCAGCAACGGCAAGAGCTTCCAGGCGCAGGTCGGCAGGGTCGGACCGATGCTGGGTCTCACGGGCTTGGGCTGCGCCCTCACCGTCGTGCCGCCGGGCAAGCGCGCCTATCTGCTGCATCGCCACCATGTGTCGAGCGAACTTTTCTATATGATCTCCGGCAACGGCGAGCGCCGGCTCGACGACCGCACCTTGCCGGTTCGCCCCGAGCGACCTGATCGCCAATCCCCCGGGCGCGGAGGCGCATCAGATCGTCAATACAGGCAATGACCAACTGCGCTACCTGGCGATCTCCGATATAAGCGCGGTCTATATCATCGACTAGCCCGAACTCCGGCAAGATTGGCGCCGCCGCGGGCGTTAAGGGCGGCGATCTCACGACCGCGAGCTACAAGGCGTTCGTCGCGTGGCACCCGCCGACTATTTCGACGGCGAGGAGCCGGCCAAGCAGCCCGTGTCGCTCGCGGGCAGGGACTCTCGCCAGCCTTGACGGTCACGTCGCCTGAGCGGGCCCGCACGCGCGATCGCGGCTTTTTCAACCCTCCTGTAATCCTCTAGCATAGCCCGAGCGGCAAATTGCATGTTAGCGTTTTGTCGCCAAATGGAGGAGGCACACATGACGCCCGCATCTCCGCAGTCGATCCTGCTGCACGTACGGTTTCCCTGGCCTTCGCCAACGGCGCCACGGCCACACGCACCGTGAGCCAGGCGGTTGCCGAATTCGGCGCCCGCAAGGTGGGTGACAATGTGTCGGTCGGCTTCGAGGACAGACTCACCTTCGTGCTGACGGCTCCCAATGTCGCCACGCCGCGCCCTCGTGACACCAGCGTCACGGCGACTGCGTCGACGACTGGCATGGGTTGGCGGGCGTTTCAGCCAGCGAAGCGATCAACAACTGGTGGGTCGTGGGCGTCAGTCCCGCCGCCAACACTATCTCACTGGTCAATCCGGCCGGCGGCGCGGTGCGCACCTACAACGTGACGACCCAGGTTGGCCAAGAGCAACTGCCGCGCGTCAAGGTCGGCGACACCCAGGTCCTGGTCGTCTCGATCACGCCCAAGGCGTAAGGCGGCTCACGGGAAGAATTCGGTGCGCGGCGCGGGAGGCGGCGCACTGACGGGTTGGCGCCAGGAAGGCGCCACGAGCTTCTTTTTGTCCTCTTCGAAGCGTTGCAGCGCCGGCTGCGCTTCCCGCAGCAGCGCCTGGTTCTCGGCGGCAGTAAGATAGCCGGTCTCCAGGTGATTCCGCGCTTTCTGCCAGGCGGCGATCATCTCGCGCGAGCGCGGGCCCAGGACGCCGTCCGACCCTCGGGTGTCGAAGCCGAGCGCGGTCAACGCGACCTGCAGCCGTTGGCGATCGCTCGTTCGCAGTTGAAGTGCTGCCTCCTCCGTCTCGGCTGACGGCGGTCCTGCTGGCGCGGGTTGACTGGCAGCGCCCGTGTCGGTGGGCGGCGGCGACGCCGCGGGTGGCGGTGCCGGTGGAGACGTCGCCTGCGTCTCCACCGGCGGTGCCGCAGCGGGCGGAGCAACCGCCGGCTGCGGCTCGGACACAACCACCGCTGCGCGTATCGCGGGTGGCCGCGGGGTGAGAAGAAAATAGGCGGATGCACCAGCCATCAGCACGACGACAGCGGCAAGCGCAATCCATTGGCCATGTCCACGAGCGCGCGGCCCGACGGCGAGCCTGGTCGGCGTGCTGGGAGGAGTCGGCGGGGTTGGAGGCGTGGGCGGGGTCGGAGGCGCGGGAGGCGCCGCCATCACGACCGTGGCCTCGCTTTCGACGGGCCGCTCACCCAGCAGCGTGCGCCACTCGTCAAGATTCTGCGGCCGTTCTTCGACCTTCACCGAAAGGCCCGCATCGATTCCCGCGAGCAGACCGCGGGCAAAGCCTGGAGGCTGCAGCGCGGCGAGCGGCTGGTAGGCATCCTCCATCAGGCGATCGAAGGCGTTGGGCGGCGCCTTGCCGGTGATGGCGTGATAGAGCGTGGCGGCGAGCCCGTAGATGTCCGTCCACGGTCCCTGCTTGGCCGAGGCGAACTGCTCGGGCGCGGCATAACCGGGCGTGAAGATCGCCGTCAGGGTCTGGGTGCGATCGGCCATGGCCGCGCGCGAGGCGCCGAAATCGATCAGGGTCGGGCGGTTGCCGTCGCCCAGCAGCACGTTGGCGGGCTTGATGTCGCGATGCAGGAAGCCCGCCTCGTGCACCTTGCGCAGGCCCTCGATCAGCGGCCACAGGATCGCTTCCAGCTCAGCGGCCGACAGCGGGCCTTCGGCCTTGATCCGCTCCTCCAGTGTCTCGCCGCGCAGCAGCTCCATGACGATGTAGGCAGTGCCGTTCTCCTCGAGGAAGTCGAAGACCTGCACGATCGACGGCGCCTCGTGCAGGGTCGCAAGCGTGCGGCCCTCTTCGATGAAGCGTTCGCGTCCCCAACCGAAATCGTCAGCGACTTCGGTCGACCGAGGCAGCACCGAGGCGCCGTCCTGGCGAACGGCCAGCGCCGCCGGCAGGTATTCCTTGAGGGCCACCTCGCGGTCGAGCTGGGTGTCGCGCGCGCGATAGGTAATGCCGAAGCCGCCTTGCCCCAGAACCGCCTGGATCACGTAGCGACCGACGCTGTGGCCGGGGGCCAGCGCCACGTAGTCGACCCGGGGCGGTTGGGCCGCGTTGGGCGGAGGAACGGCGTCGGTCATGGGGAAAAACGCATGCGAAAGAGCAACGCCCCGCCGCGCTTCTGCGTTCCCAACGGACAGGGCGAAAGGGTGTCGCTTTGGGACGGCCGACCTGGCCTGTCAGTCGGAGCGCCTGGGCAGCGATCCGCGCGCGCTCACCCCGGATATCGAGGGTCAGCGCTTGACGCTTACCTTTCCACTGGCCGAGGCGTCGTGAACGGAGTCCGCCATGTAGGTGTCCGATATGGACAAGGACCAGACCGCGTCCAGTGTCGCAGAAACGCCGGGGGCCGGTGCGTGGCTGGGCGCTATCGGTGGCGCCATCGCCATCGTGGTCGCATGCGCGGTCTTGACGATGTGGAGCTAGAAAACCGCCCCCGCATCGCGGTTCGAAACCGGGATGACATGCTTCGCCGCGGCTTGTTAACCTCCGGGCAACCGGGAGGAATTCATGGCGAAGTTCGGTATGGGACAGTCGATCAGAAGGGTCGAGGACCCGCGCCTGCTGACAGGCGGTGGACGCTACACCGACGACACCAAGCTCAATGCTCCAGCGGCCCGTGCCTACGTCCTGCGCTCGCCGCATGCCCATGCCGACATCAGGAGCATCGATACCGCGGCGGCCCGCAAGGCGCCCGGCGTGCTGCTGGTGCTGAGCGGCGAGGATGTGACCAAGGCCGACCTCGGCGACGTGCCCTGCCTGGTGCCGCTCGAGAATCGCGACGGCACGCCGCGCGGCGAGACCTCGCGGCCGATGCTGGCCAAGGGCCGCGTGCGCCATGTCGGCGACCCCGTGGCGCTGGTGGTGGCCGAGACGCTGGAGCAGGCCAAGGATGCCGCCGAACTGATCGAGGTCGACTACGCCGCCCGTCCGCACACCGTCGGCACCTACGAATCGGCACAGCCCGGTGCGCCGCTGGTCCACGACCATATCAAGGACAACATCGTCTTCGACTGGGAGATGGGCGACCGCGCCAGGACCGAGGCGGCCTTCGCCAAGGCCGACCGCGTCGTCAAGCTGCAGATCGTCAACAACCGCCTGGTCGTGAACTCGATGGAGCCGCGTGGCGCCATCTGCGAGTACGACGCGAAGGACGACCGTTCGACCCTGTGGGTCTCCTCCCAAGGCGTCAGCATGATCCGGCCGGTGGTGGCCGACATGATCCTCAAGATCGGCTCGCCCAAGCTCCGCGTGCGCACCGGCGACGTGGGCGGCGGTTTCGGCATGAAGATCTTCGTGCATCCCGAGTATCCGATGGTGGTCTGGGCCTCGCGCCTGCTCAAGCGCACGGTGAAATGGATCCCCGACCGCCAGGAGGCCTTCCAGTCCGACGTCCAGGGCCGCGACCATGTCTCGATCGCCGAGATGGCACTCGACAAGGAATGCCATTTCATCGGCTGCCGCATCACGACCTATGCCGCTCTCGGCGCCTATCTCAGCCACTTCAGCGCCTTCATCCCCACCCTCGCCGGTTCGTCGATGCTGGCCGGCCTCTACCGCACGCCAGCGATCTACGTGAACGTGAAGGGCGTGCTCACCAATACCGTGCCGACGGACGCCTACCGCGGCGCCGGACGGCCCGAGGCGGCCTACCTGCTGGAGCGCTTCGTCGACCACATCGCGCGCCAGACCGGCTTGGCGCCCGACGAAATCCGCGCCCGCAACTTCGTGAAACCCGGCGAAATCCCGTGGAAGACGGCGCTCGGCGACAGCTACGATTCGGGCGACTTCGAGAGCGTCATGCGCAAGGGCATGCAGAAGGCCGACTGGCAGGGCTTCCCCGCCCGGCGCGCCGCCTCCGAAGCTGCGGGCAAATGGCGCGGCATCGGCATGGCGACCTATGTCGAGAAGTGCTCCGGCGGCCCGCCCGAGACGGCTATCGCCAAGTTCAACGACGATGCAACCATCACGCTCTATCTCGGCAACCAGACCAACGGCCAGGGCCACGAGACGGCGATCACCCAGATCGCCTCGGCAAGACTCGGCGTCGATGCCGAGCGCATCCGGATCGTGCAGGGCGACAGCGACGTCACGCCCGAAGGTTTCACCGGCGGCAGCCGCACCATCGCCGTGGCCGGCGTGGCGACCGTGGGCGTCGCCGACAAGATCATCGCCAAGGGCAAGCTGGTGGCGGCCAGCGTCATGGAGGCGAGCCCCACCGACATCGACTACGGCGACGGCACGTTCCGGATCGTCGGCACGGACCGCACGATGAGCCTGTTCGACGTGGCCAAGGCCGCGCGCGATCCGAAGCACGTGCCGGCGGGCGAGAAGCCCGGCCTGGACGACGAGTTCACGCGCACGCCCGAAGCCGATACCTTCCCAAACGGCTGCCATATCTGCGAACTGGAGGTCGACCCCGATACCGGCACGCTGGATATCCTGAACTACAGCGTGATGGACGACTTCGGCACCGCCCTCAATCCGCTCCTGCTGCAGGGTCAGATCCATGGCGGCGTCGGCCAGGGCGTGGGTCAGGCGCTGACGGAAAAGACGATCTACGACAAGGAATCCGGGCAGCTCATGAGCGGCAGCTTCATGGACTATGCGCTGCCCCGCGCCGACATCGTGCCGTACGTCCACTTCGACATGCACAACAGCCCCTGTACGACCAATCCGCTGGGCGTGAAGGGAGCGGGCGAGGCCGGCGCCATCGGCGCGCCGCCGGCGGTGGTCAACGCCATCATAAACGCCATCCATCCCCATACCGGCCTTGAGCATGTCGACATGCCGGTGACGGCGGCCAGTCTGTGGGCGGCGATTGGCGCCCGGCGAGGGAGGAAAGCGGCATAACGACGGGTGCCAGAGCCAGAATCATCCCCACTGCCAAGCGTCTGGGGGCGTTACTTCCTGCGTCACAAGCAGTATACATCCCTGCCCCGAAAAGACCGCATTGCGCCCAGGCCGTCATGTTGACGCATTTCCGAGGATAGAATTCGGATACTATATGAGTTCAAGATGAAGCGGGTTTCGAAGGCCAAAGCGAGTAGGTTTCCATGGCGCGGCGTCGGCGGTCTCGCCCTCGTGGCTGCCATCTCCGCCGGCCTGTGGGTTGCCGCCGAGCGGCAAACCAGCAGCGCCCAGGAAGGCATCCGCCCGACCGGCCCCCTGATCTCGCGCGGCTATACCGAAGCGCCGGCCGGAACGGTGACCGTTGCGGGCAATCCCCTGGGCGGCGCGACGCTGATTGAGCTGCGCATCAAGGACGGCCAACACGTCAAACGTGACGAGATCATCGCCGTACTTTCCGCCTATCCCGCCGCCGATATCGGCGTTCGCATCGCCGAAGCCGCCCTCGCCAAGCTCAAGGCGACGCACGATCAGGTGCTGATGGGCACTCGCGTCACCCAGATCGCCTTGCAGGAAGCCACCCTGAAATCGTCGATCGAGAGCAACAAGCTCGCGGCCCTCGGGCGCCTGCGATCGGGAGTACCCAACGATCAGAAGGAAATGGAAGCCAGCCTCCAGGCCGAAAGCGTCGAACGGGAAAAGGCCAGGCTCGAGCTCGCGAAGCAGACGCTGAAGAATGAGCTGGCGCAATACGAACTCGACCTCGCCAATGCGGAGGCGACCGTCGAGAATGCACGCCGAACCCGCGAGGACGCGCTCGTCCGCTCGCCGATCGACGGTGTCGTCGTGGAGATTTTCTCGCGCCAAGGCGAGCGTATCTCCAATTTCGGCATCGCCAAGATCGTCGACATGGACCAGTTGCGCATCCGCGCCTCGGTCGACGAACTGCATCTCGCGCGCATGCAGCCGGGCGCCCCGGTCGAAATCACCTTCAAGAACGATCCCGTCGTCTATAAGGGCCGGATCGCGCGCGTGCCTCTGGCGGTGACACGCATGGTGCGCAGCGATGCCGACTTGGGCGAGCTCGCCACCCGGCTCGTGGAAGTCGAGATCGCACCAGACGAAGGCACCCGCTTGCCGCAATATATTGGACGCGAAGCACGGGTCACCTTTCTGAACTGACCCCGCCGCCAAGGCGGAGACGCCAGCCATCCCGTCCCTTCGGTGGCGATTTTCGCGCTATGCTTCTCGTCTTGATGACGCCCACACGGGAGACGCACCGCCATGTCCGCACCCGACCTCGTTGCTCTCTGGGAGGCCCATTGCCGTCACGAATTCGAAACACGCGACGTCGATGCCACGATGGCGACCATGGTGGCGCGGCCCTATGTCAACCATGTGCCGACCATGACGGGCGGCGTCGGCCATGACCAACTGAAGCGCTTCTACAAATATCATTTCATCGGCGGCAATCCGGCCGACACCGAACTAAGGCCGGTCAGCCGCACAGTCGGCGCCGACCAGATCGTCGACGAGATGCTGTTCAGCTTCACCCATACCAGCGAGGTAGACTGGATGCTGCCCGGCGTGCCGCCGACCGGCCGGCGGGTCGAGATCCCCCTGGTCGCCATCGTCCGCTTCGAAGGCGACAAGGTCGCGCAGGAGCACATCTACTGGGACCAAGCCTCCGTGCTGGTGCAGGTCGGCCTGCTCGACCCGAAGGGCCTGCCGGTGGCAGGCGTCGAGACCGCCCGCAAGGTCCTCGACAACGCGCTGCCCAGCAACAAGCTTATGACACGTTGGCCGTCGAGCGCCGGCAAGCCGATCTGACACGGGACCCATAGCTTTCTGGGACCGCGAGCCTCCAGACCCGCTCGTGAATCATGAGGCGGGCTTGGAGGCCCGCGGTCCGGCGAGGCCATGGAAGACTGCATCCTCTGCTTGCAGCCCGCGTTGCATGGCGAGACTTCCTGTGGAGGATCCATGGCCAAATATTCCCGCAGCGCCGGAAAGGACGTGAAACGCGCCCTCGAGCGCCGCAAGAAAGGCACGCTGAAGAGTGGCAAAGGCGGCAAGGGCGGCACGGTGAAAAGCCGCAAGCAGGCGATTGCCATCGCCCTTTCCGAGGCGCGCAAGAAGGGCAAGAAGGTGCCGAAACCCAAGAGTCGCAGCAAGGCGAAGAAGAGCTGAGAAGCCTCGGATCGCCTGAGCCTGTGCGCAGTATCGACGAGGCAGCTTGCGGAGAACGCTGCCAGCACCCATGTTGGGAGCGGCCGCGTGGCCCTCCATTGGAAGGTGCGCCCTGAATTATGACCCGAACCCGCTGCTGCCGAAGCTCATTCTCAGTGAGCTGACGCTGTTGCGGAGGCTGGCCAGCGATCGCCGCACCGCTTCGGCCAAGATGCCAGCGCTGAGGCGGACCGGGCTCGCCATACTGCCGCCCTTCAAGGCCCGATCCATCAAGCCGCCATCCAACACGCCCATCCTCGAACCGGCACTCAAGCCGATCCGAAAGAAGCACCGGCTTCGCGCGGGAGACCACCCTTGACCCAAAGCCAACCCGCGCCGCTCAGCAGCAATGAAGCCATCACGTTGCGCCGCGTGGCTTACGGTCAATCGGATGTCGACCGTCTGCGGTCGGAGGACCTCGCGCGCCTGCGGGCGCTAAAGCTGATCGAGGGTAGCGCGCGCGAGCCCACGCTGACCGCCAACGGCAAGCAGCGTCTCGATGCCCTTCCGAAGGCCGCAGCCCTCACCTCGTTCAAGTCGCACGACCAATTGCTGGAGAGGATGACCCGCTTGCTCAGCGAGCCACGCCGCTAACGGGCGGACAAGGCCGGCTTTTTCCAAGCCCTGCTCACGCGGCCTGCCGCGTGGATGTGACATCGACCTCGACCGACATGCCCTGAAACGCATCGGTCATCCCGACGAAGCTACCTGTCACCGGCATCGCCTGGGCGATACCGCGGGCCACGGCCACGGGAATGAGATTCGACCCGCCGACGCCGCGGTTTGTCGGATCGAAGGTGATCCACCCTGCGCCCGGCAGGTAGATTTCCGCCCAGGCATGGGTCGAACCGCCCGACGCCACCGGCCGGTCGGGATTGTAGAAATAGCCGGAGATGATGCGCGCGCCCAATCCCAGGCTGCGCGCCGCCTCGACGAACAGGACGGCGAGATCGCGGCACGATCCCCAGCCGCGATCCAGGGTCTGCAAGGGAGTTCTGGGTTCCCTCCTCCTCACGGCTCTGGTAGCGCACCCATTCCGGCACGCCGTTATGGAGATCCTTCAGCATCGCCAGCGTATTGGTCGGCGCGCCGCGCACGAAGCCCCGCGCCCAAGCTGCCAGCCGTCCCTCCGGATCGCCATGGAGCGGCACGGCGAGGGAGCCCAGGTCCGACCATTCGTCGTCGGAGTAGCGGAATGGGTAGGCAATGGCCGACGCGGCGATATCGAAGACCGGCCAGGCGGCAGCGGAGAGTTCGAGCACCGCGACGCTCACGACCGACAGATGGTCGGTCATGCCTTCGAAAGATGCGGTGGCGACGGCGTTGCCGAAGACGTCGTGGGCCCAGGACAGCACGGCCGCGGGCGTCGTCGTCACCTCGCTCGAGACCAGTCGCAGTTCACGGCTTTCGCGGGGACGAAGCATCAGCCGATGCGTTCCCAGCCACACGGGCAGGCGATAGCGATAGGTCGTCGTGTGACGAATCGTGAGGGTGATCATCGGCCTCTCCCGACCAGTGCTGCACAAGACCCACAAAAGCAAAGGCCCCGCAACCTGGTCGAGGCGCGGGGCCACCGGGCACGGCACCTTGGTGCCGCGCCCGTCGGGCGTCGTCGCATCCGCCCCTCATACTCCGGCCCGCCAGTACATCCGTGGTCGGTCGGAGAGAAAAGGGACGCCGCCGTTTCCGGCGGTGATGCGATCAGTCGACCTTCTTGAGATTGTCGGCCGACATCTTGCCGCTGCGGCGATCGGCAACGAGATCGAACTCGACCTTCTGGCCTTCGCTCAGCATGCCAAGGCCGGCGCGCTCGACCGCGCTGATATGCACGAAGGCATCGCTGCCGCCATTATCGGGCTGGATGAAACCAAAGCCCTTTTGGCTGTTGAACCACTTCACGGTTCCCGTCGTCATGGGAGACCCTTTCTTAAACATAGATATGCTGGCCCGCGCGCCAACGCACGCGTGGGCGGACAGGCCGTCGAATTCGCACTTGTGTTCGGGAGCAAAGTTCACTGGCGCGGCGCTGTTCATAAAGGCGCGGGCCAAATCATCCGTCCGTCTATCGACTCAGCTCATATGGGCCTCGCCGCGGCGCTTGGCAAGCCCATTGCGCCGTGCGGCTCGAGTACCCATTTATCTGTTGCGGTTACAACCCAGGGACAATCCATGACTCTCAACCACGGCGGCGTCGCCCCGAACGCCGAGGTGCGTCACGCCGCAGCCGCGTTCGCGCGCGCCAGAAGCTGGGAGAGCGCGCTGCAGCTCGTCACCTCGTTCGGTCCGTTTCTCGCCGGCTGCGTGGCGATGTACCTCGTCTTCCCGTACTCGCCGCTGCTCACGCTGGCGCTTGCCGTGCCGACCGGTGCCTTTCTGGTGCGCGTCTTCATCGTCCAGCACGATTGCGGGCACGGCTCTTTCTTCGCGTCGCGGCGAGCCAACGTGATCGTCGGGCGGGCGTGCAGCCTGATTACGCTTACGCCTTTCGCCAACTGGAGCCGCCAGCACAACCTGCATCATGCCGATTGGAACAACCTCGACCGCAGTGGCGGCGGCGCCGACATCTATTCGTCCTGCCTGACGGTGCGCAGCTATCTCATGCTGTCGCCTTGGCGCCGGTTCTTCTACCGCCTCCCGCGCCATCCCCTGATCGCCAACGTGCTGCTGCCGCCGCTGGTCTTCCTCTTTCTCTATCGTGTGCCATTCGATACACCGCGCGATTGGGTCGGTGAGCGCCGGTCGGTCTATCTGACCAATGCTGCGCTGGTCTGCCTGTTCGGCACGTTGGCCATGCTGCTGGGCTGGCGGGCGGTGCTCCTGGTGCACGTGCCGGTCATGGTTGTTGCGTCAATCCTGGGCGTCTGGCTGTTCTCGCTGCAACATCGCTTCGAGACGGCGCGCTGGACGGTCAAAGGCGACTGGAGCTTCGTCGATGCAGCGCTCGAGGGCTCGTCATGGTTCAACCTGCCGCGCGTGCTGCACTGGCTGACCGGCAACATCGGCTTCCACCACGTCCACCATCTCAATCCCCGTGTTCCCAACTACCGATTGGGCGACGCCCACGAGGTCGTGCACGCGTTGCATCCCGTGCCGCCGCTCACGCTGTGGCAGGGCTTCACCGCGACGTTCCTCACCTTGTGGGACGAGCAGCGCGGCCGCCTCGTGCGCTTTTGCGACGTCCCCGCATGATCCGGCGATCGGAGTGACCCGTTGGACGCATTGTCCCCAAGGGTGTAGGGCTCTCGCATCATCGCCCACACGGCCGCGGCTGGCGATGGCTGAGAGAGGCCTGTGCTCCCGCCCCAACCGCGAGGTGCACGTATGAAAGACTGGCTCGTACCACCCGTTCTGTTTCCGCTCTTCCTGATCTTGCTGATTGTCGTCTACGCGATGCTGCGCGCGCCCGTCTGAGCGTTCTTCGGATGCGAGGAAATCTGATGCAGTATCTCGGGGTCATGCGCGGCAGCGGCATGCTTTCCTGCGGCGAGGAACAGATCGGCCGGGTCGACTACGACATCGACGGCTTCCTCGTCCGGCCGGGCGAGGTTATGGGCTCGGGCGAGATCAGGATGCCGGCCGAGGCGCTGAACAATGCCTTCGGCCGCCAGGGCCTGCAGCTCACGACCGACGACGGGCGCGTGCTCGAGGTGCGCTTCTCGGGCAAGCGGGGAGATCCGGCGAGCGACGCCGCGCACGCCGACGTCAGCGGGCAGCTGCCCGGCCCTTCGGAGTGGCGGCGTTAGCGGCGGATGACCCGTTAGGGATAGGTGATCGTGATCGGAAACGACACGGCGCCGCCGGCGTAGGAATAGGCCGCGGCGCCGAAGCTAGGCGGGCCAAACGTGCCGAGCGGCGCATTGCGCGAGAACCCGTAGCCGTCCTTCGGATAGCCCATCGCCGACGTGTCCATCGTCGTCTGCCCCGGCCTCTCGGCATGGAATATGGCAACGGCGTAGGTCCCGGGCGGTACGTTGGTGAAGGTACAGGTCGCCTGTTGATTGGTGATCGGCGCCGCCACGCCCTGGAACTGCTGGCCGTTGGTCGGGAAGGTCGAGGCCGAATTGAACAGGCCGCAGCGCACTTCGCCGTTGTTGTTGCGCAGACCGGTCACCGGCACTGAAATGGTGTTGCCTTGCTGCGCGTCGGCTGCGCTGCCGGCCAGGCCGGCGGCAATGACGAGAGCAAGTCCGAATGTCCTGAAACGCATTGTCATCTCCCCCTTGGTTTGAAATCGTGCCGAAAAATCTCAGTCGGGCGCCTGCGCGGTGCTGACGCCGGAGCCCATGCCGAACTTGTAGGACAGGCCGGCACGGATCGTGTGATTCGACGGCTGCATGGTGACGCCGGCTGCCACCTCCTTCTGCTCGAACTGGCTGAAGCGATATTCCAGTCGCGTCGTCCAGCCGCCGGTAACCACCGTCTCGATGCCGGGACCGACCGTGAAGCCGCTGAACGCCGTGTCGCGCGAGGAGAACGGCATGCCGCCCGGCAGAACGGCGCTCGCCGTGCCGTGCAGGTTGAGCTGGCTATATCCGCCCGCGGCATAAAGCAGGGTCGAGGGGACGGGCAGGTAACCCACGCGCGCCATCACGCTCCACTGGCGATTGGCTTCCGCCGAGACGAAAGCGCTTCCACCGCCCGGCGCCATGACGCTGAAGCTCGACTGGATTCCCGTCCAGGTGAAGTCGCCCATCACGCCGGCCAGGGCCTGGGGCGCGAACTGGTAATCGGCGCCGGCGAAGACGCTGCCCAGCAAGCCCTGCCCGCCGCTGTCTAAACCTGCTGCCGCACCACCGGCCCCGCCTGCCGCCGCGTTGGCGCGACCGAAGCCCATACCGGCACCTGCGGCGACGCCGCCATAGATGCCTGTCCAGTTGACATTGGTCGCGGCCGGCGGCGCCTGCTCATTGGAGGAGGCCACGCCCAGTCCGCCGAAGCGATAGCTGAGGCCGGCGCGGATCGCGTGGTTCGAGGGGTTCAAGCCGATACCGGTGCCCGCGAGGTTGGTGCGGCCAAACTGGCTGTAGCGATATTCGAGTTTGCCGGTCCAGGCGCCGAACAGGCCCGTCTCGAAGCCCGGCCCGACGGTCCAGCCGTTCACCGTCTGATCGTTGGAGAAGCTCGCCGATGCGCCCGGCACCGGGGCGAAGCCATCGCTATGGATGTTCTGGCCGGCATAGCCGCCCACGAGATAGAGGAGGGTCGATGGATTGGCGAGGATGCCGGCGCGCGCCAGCACCGCCCATCCGAGCCCGGTGTTCGTGTTGACGTTGGCGTAGACGCCCGGCACCTGCGCCGAAGCTCCCCCCTGGAAGCCCGAGTAGCTGAGCTCGGCCAGCAGGCCGAGCACGCCGCGCTGCGTGATCTGATAGTCGACGCCGCCATAGATCGAGCCCAGCACGCCGCTGCCGCCGGCGCCGTTGAAGCTCGTCGAAACGCCACCGATCGAGTTGTCGAGCCTGTTTACCGCACCGCCGGCGCCAAAGGCCGCGCCGACATAGAAACCCGTCCAGACCGGACCGAAATCTTTAGCGGGAATGGGGACGGGCGGGGTTTGCGCGCTGGCTGGAACCGAAGCGACAACGGCGATTCCGGCGGCGAGCACCTGACCGAATTGAATGATCATCCTGAGAAGGCCCCCGCTCGCGCCTTTTCGTGCCGACCATTCAGGGATCGGCTACTCGCACAGAACATAGCACAATATATGGGGGTCGCTGGCACGAAATCGCAGATTGTGCGCGCTAATCGACGGTCATTCCGGCATCGCGCACGATGCCTTCATAGCGTCTGCGCTCAGTTTCGATGAAAGAGGCGAACTCCGGCGGCGTGCTCGCCACCATATCCCCACCTTGCTGCGCGACGACGGACCGGGCGCCCTCTGTCCCGGCAGCGCGGACCGCCTCGTCGGCGATCTTGTTCAGCAATCCGGGCGAGAGGCCCTTGGGTCCGACGAGGCCATACCACGAGACGGACTGGTAGCCCGGCACGCCCGCTTCATCGACCGTGGGCAAGTCGGGATAGAAGCTGCTGCGCTTGGCCGAACTCACGGCGAGCGCGCGCATTTTGCCGCTGGTGATCAGATCTTTGGAATTGGGCTGGGTGATCATCATGTCGACGTTGCCCGCCATGAGGTCGAGTTGTGCAGGGTTGCCGCCCTTGTAGGCGACATGGGTCATCGTGATCCCGGCCAGGTGCTCGAACAGCGCGCCCGCCAGATGCTGCGAGGAGCCGTTGCCGCCCGAGGCATAGGTGAGCGGCGGCGAGACGCTCTTCGCCAGCGCGATGAGCTCCGCGATCGTGCCGGCCTTGAGCGCGGGACGCACCAGGACGAGTTGCGGAAAGGTGGCGACCAGGCTGATCGGCGTGAAATCGGCGACGCCGTCGTAGGGCAGCTTCTTGTAGAGCAGCGGATTGATGGCGTGCCCCATCGCCACCATCAGGAGCGTGTAGCCGTCGGCCGGCGACTTGGCGACGATCTCGCCCGCCACCACGCCGTTGGCGCCGGCGCGGTTGTCGGACACCACCGGCTGCCCCCAGGCCTGTGTCATGTGCTGCCCCAGCGCGCGCGCCAGAAGATCGGTGGTGCCGCCGGCGGCAAACGGGATCACCATGCGGATCTGCTTGTCGGGCCAGGCGCCCTGCGCCCGGCCGACCACCGGCGCCAGCGCGAGCGCGCCGGCGCCCTTCAGGAACGTCCAGCGCCTCATTGCAGGTAATAGCCGGAGGGTGTGCCCTTCACGGTCGTGCGCTCGAGATGGCGGATTTCGCCATCCTCGTAGTCGCCCAATGCGATATGCATGGTGCATCGATTGTCCCACAGCACGATGTCGTTCGCCCGCCACTGATGGCGGTAGACGAATTGCGGCCGCGTGGCGTGCTTGACGAGATACTCGATCAGCGGCCGGCTCTCCTCCTCCGTCATGTCGACGAAGCAGGAGACCTTGTCGCCGATATAGAGCGCCTTGCGGCCGGTCTCGGGATGGACTCGCACGACCGGCTGGGCGATCGGTGGGTTGAGCTTTCTCTGCTCGCTGGCGCGGTCCGAGGACAGGTCGACGATCTTGCGACTGCCGGTATGGATGGCGTGCAGGCCCTCGATCAGCTTCTTCATGCCATGGCTCAGTGTGTCGTAGGCCCGGTACATGTTGGTGAACATCGTGTCGCCGCCGACCGGCGGGATGGTGATGCCGCGCAGCAGCGAACCGAGCGACGGCACCGGCGTGAACGACAGGTCCGAATGCCACTGCTGGCCGGTGTATTTCGAGTCCGAGGGCTGGCCGTTCTCCTTGGGGATATTGGTGACCAGCAGCAGTTCGGGATAGTCGGGATGGCGGTCGCGCGGCAGCGAGTCGTGATCGTCGAGCTCGCCGAAACGGCGGCTGAAGGCGATGTGCTGCTCGCGCGTGATCTCCTGGTCGCGGAACAGTAGGATGCCCTTCTCGAGGAAGGTGCGGTGGATCTGGTCGAACTCCGCATTGCTGAGCGGCTTGGCGAGATCGACGCCCGCGATCTCGGCGCCGAGGGCATGCGAGAGCGGTCTCACGGTCAGGGACATTCGGGTCCTCGTGGGCAGGGCAACGGCGGAAACGGTGCGCCCCCTCCCGCCGACCGTCAATATTCGCGGCCGCATTCTGCGGAACACATGCCGCTTGAATGCGTTTGCCTGCGATGCCTGCCTTTCCCGTTCCTTCCTCCCTGCGCGGCATCTGGTATCTGTTGCGCGATACCGTGGAAGGCTTCATCGACGACGACGCGCTGAGCCGGGGTGCCTCGATCGCCTATTACACCTTGTTCTCGCTGGCGCCGATCCTGCTGATCGTGGTGGCGCTCGCCGGCCTGGCGTTCGGCCATGACGCCGCGCGCGGGGCCCTCGTCGATCAGCTGAGCGGTCTGATGGGGGGCGAGAGCGCGGAGGCATTGCAAGCCATGATCGAAAGCGCCAGCGACCCGAAAACCGGCATGACAGCTTCGTTGATCGGCATCCTTGCCGCACTGATCACCCTCACGGGCGCCTTCGGCGAGGTCCAGTCGGCCCTTAACGCCATCTGGAAAGCGAAATCACGGCGCTCGACGTTGTCGCGCCTGATGCGGGCGCGACTGGCGAGCCTGGGGCTGGTCGTCACGTCGGGATTCCTGCTGACCGTGTCCCTGGTGGTGAGTGCGGCGTTGGCAGCACTGTCCAACTATCTCAAGGCCGTGTTTCCGGCGGGGGAATTGGCGCTGCAGGTCGCCGACATCGTGATCTCGGGCTCGCTGCTCACCGGCATGTTCGCCGCCATCTTCAAGGTCCTGCCCGACACGCCGATCGCCTGGCGCGATGTCGCCATCGGTGCCCTGGTCACGACCGGCCTGTTCGAGGGCGGCAAGTACGTGATCGCCCTCTATATCGGCAAGAGCAACGTCGCCTCGTCCTACGGCGCGGCGGGTGCGCTCATCATTCTGCTGCTCTGGATCTTCTATTCGGCGCAGATCTTCCTGCTGGGCGCAGAGTTTACGCGCGCCTTTGCCCGCCGCTACGGGACTCACGTGAGGCGCGAGATCAGTAATCCCATTCCATCTTGACGCCGAGGCGGCCCCGCGAGTCGGCGCCGATGTCGCCCTCGATCTTGGTATGGTCCAGCACCTCGATCTCGACGACGCCGCGGCTGGAATTGCCCGAGGCGCCCTGCTTGGCCCCGACATAGACGCCGGGCGCGACGTAGCGGCCGGCCTCGATCGAGACCGGCGATGAACCCGACGAGCCGCTGCCGACCCTGAGCTGATCGAGGCCCAGCGTCTGCCGCAGGCGACCGAGCATCGAGGTGCCCGGGGCTTCCCGGCCGGTGAGTTCGGCCAAGGTCTGGGCCACCTGGATGAGCTCGAAGGCGCTGAGGCCGGAGGCGGGCTTGCCGAACAGCAGCAGGGCCAGCGCCTCGTCCTGGGGCAACGCCGGGACCGAGGTGATGGCGATGGCGGGCGCGGCCGCCGTCCCCGTGATGACGACATTGATCGTGGTGGAGTTCACGGAGGAGGTGGCGATGAAATCGAGCGCCGGATCGATGCGATCGACGTTGTTGAGCGAAACGATGCCGCGGCTGAACACCAGGCGGCGCCCGCCCAGGGTGAAGTCCCCTCGCCGCACCGTCAGGCCGCCCAGCACGACGGGCGCTACGGGCGAGCCGGTGACCTTTAAGGAGCCGCTCATCTCCGCATCAAGGCCGCGCCCGCGCACGAACACGGCCTGAGGCGCCTGCACGTCGAGCGCGAGGCGGATCGGCGTGGCCGACGGTGGCGCCGGCGCAGGACGCGCCGGTGAAGAAGGCGGTGGCGGCGGAGCCGCACCCGGCCTGTTGATCTCGCGTACGTCGACGGTGGGAAATGCCGCCGACTGAGAGCCGCCAACGGAGATCTCGGCGCGATCGATCGTGACCGGCCCGCCGACGTCGATGCCCCCTACCGTCGATCCCGTCACCTTGAGATCGCTCGACACGGTCGCCACCAGGTCGGCGCGGTTGACCAGGAGCGCGCGGCGGCTCGCCACGGCGAGATCGACCCCGATGCCCTGCTGTCCATCGAGGCGCAGCGAGCCGTTGGCCGTCAGCGTGCCATTGCGGCCGGTCTGGAACGAGAGCTGCTGGAGTTGCAGGACGTCACCCTGCAGCACCACGCGCCCGGTTCCGCCGCTCAGGCGCAGGCCCATTTCGGGGAAAGCGAGCGCACCTTTGGAGAAATCGAGAGAGCCGGTGCCGGTGATCCTATTCCCATTGAAGTCGAGCGCGAGATCGCTGCGCACGGTGCCGGCGATGTTGCGCACCTGGTTGCCGAGCAGCGGAGCGAAGGGCGCGATGTTGATCGATCCGGTCAAGCTGCCCGTGCCGGCCAGCGGCGCCGTCG
Organism: uncultured Alphaproteobacteria bacterium; assembly: GCA_963765385.1. GTDB lineage: Bacteria > Pseudomonadota > Alphaproteobacteria > Reyranellales > Reyranellaceae > Reyranella. The sequence goes on from CAVXWG010000011.1 coordinate 112,995, forward strand.
TTCCTTTGCCCTTGAGCGAGAGACTGCTGCCGGTGCCGGCGCTGAGGCGCGCGTCGATGCTGGCCTGGCGTCCGTTCAACGAAGCCGAGCCCTGCACGCCGAGCGCGGGCAGAAGCGCCGCCTCGGGACGGCGAAGGCGCACGCTGGACGCGGTGTAGGTGGCATCGATGCGGGGGTTGGCCATCGGACCGGCAACGCGCACCTGCGCCTGCAGGCTGCCCTCGAGGCCGGTGCCCGGCGCAATGGTATCGACCAGCGACAGCGGCAGTGCGGCGAGGTCGAGGCGCAGGTCGCTGGCCACGGGATCGAGCACGCCCTGGACCGAAAGCCTGCCGCCGCCCAGCCGCAGCGTCGTGGGATCGATGCGAATCCGCGGACCGGCAATGCTGAGCCGCGTCGGCGCGTTCAGCGCCACCGGGATGCCGAGATGACGTCCTTCGAAGCGCGACAGCGCGACTCGGATCTCTTCCCCCAAAAGCTCGACCTTGGCCGCGAGCGTGGCGGCGGTGGCGGCGCCGGACGCCTGAAGCGCGACGTCGAAGCCGTGCTGCCGGTCGCCCTTCGCCGTGCCGCTCAAGCGGCCGATATCAGCTGCGCCGCTGATACCGCTGGCCGCGAACTTGGCGTCGGTCACGGCTGCACCCATAGGGTCGTCGATCGTGGCGTCCAGCTGCAGGGTGCCGATGCCGATACCGCCGCTGCGAACACCGGTGCCGCCGATGCGCGCCTGCAGTCGTCCCGCCGCAAGCTGCGGATCGGTGGTGACCTCGGCGTCGATCGCGCCGGCAAGATCGGTGCCCAGAACCGCCGCCACGTCCTGGAGCCGCGTGACCTTCAATCGTGCGCTGCCCGACGTGCGATCACGCGTGATCGCAAGATCGGTGACTTTCAGCACGGCGCTCGCCCAATGACCTTCGAAGCTCGGCACGGTTATGCCGCCGGCGGCGTCGCGGTCGAAGCGACCGGCGATCGACAGAGGTTGGCCCGCCACGTCGCCGCTGGCCGTAAGGCTGCCGCCTGCGGAACCGTCCGGGCGCAATTCGATGGTCGAGGACGCAGTCGTCGTGCCCGCAAGTCCGGGGCGCAGGACGGAGAGCTGAGGCAGCTCGACCGAGAGGTCGAACTTGCCGGTCTGGCCCTTGCCACTGCCCGACAGGCCGAAGGTGCCCGCACCGCTCGTCACCTTTATGTCGGCGAGCGACCAGGTCTGGTCATCGCGCAAGGCGGCTTTGCCTGCGAGCGTCACTTCGTGCGCGACGAGATCGGGCGGCACGTCTGGCGCACCGACATCGAAGAGCGTTCCCTGCCAGCCGAGCGCGACGCCTTGGCCATCGCGGCGCGCCGTCAGTTCGAGGCGGGCACGTCCGACAAGCTGCCGCTCGGCCAGCGCGGAGAACGGCGTCAGGCTGGGGAGTTCGACGGTCGCCTTGACCTCACCGGTCTCGGTCTTGGGCTGGTATGAGCCGGCACCGTCGGTCACCGAGGCGACAGCCGTCGTGGTATTCAGCGATTCGAGCGTGAGACTTCCGTCGCGTTGCACGCCGAGCTTGGCGGCGAGCGTGGTGCGCCCGAAGCCCGGCAGGCGGCTGTCGAGGCCGGCAACTGTGAGATCGTCGGCGCCGCCGCTCAGTTCCACCGTGCCTTCCGGCTGCTTCGCCAGGTTGCCAAGCACGGCGTGCGCGCTGAGCGTGAGGCCGCGCCAATTCACGCCGCCCAGGCGCGGTGCCAGCGGGCCGGGCGCCTCGGATCGCGCCGTGGCCGTGGCGTCGAGCCGATCGGCCACGCGATCGTAGCGGGCCGTGGCGGTCAGATTGAGCGGGCCGGCGGTGAGCGTCGAGCTGCTCAAGGTCGCCGTCTTGTTGTCGACGGTCGCCTCCGCGGTAAGCGCGACCGGGCCGGCATCGGGCAATTCCTTGCCGCTCGCATCGAGGCGAACCGACACCGCGGTACCCGCTCCATCGGGCCGCCACTGCGCGCTGCCTTTGGCCGCAATGGCATCTGCCGCCGAGATGGTGAGCTCGCCACTGCCGGTGGCAGCGTCGCCCTTGGCAACGAGGCGCATCGAGACTCCCGCGAGGTCGGGCCGTTGCAGCAGCGCCGCGGTCACACCGCCCGGCCCCTCCTCGAGCGAGATCTCGCCGTCGACGGTGCGTTGGGCGAGATCGAAGCGGGTATCGGCGGCAAGCTTGCCCGACGGGCCATCGCTACGATCGCCGGCCAGACGCAGACGGCCTTCATGCAGGTCGGCGGACAGAAGACCATTGCCGTGCAGGGTCCAGCGCGAGTCGACGCCGGCCAGCGGCGCCGCGAGGTGCAGCGTGTCGACCGACAGCGCCTGCAAATCGACACCGACCGGCAGCATGAACGAGCCGCCGCCGCCGCGTGTCGGTTTGACCTTCGACGGCAGCGGCGCGCGCAGGACATCGACAAGGGCTGCCTGCAGCATCTCGACCCGGACCCTCCCCGAGAGCAGCGAGGCCAACGACCAGCGAAGCCGCGCCTTCTCGACCCTGAGCCAGACGCCCTGTTCATCCAGGAGTTCGACTTGCGCGACCTGCAGATCGGTCGGGAAGAAGCCGCTCAGGCCCGACACATGCAAGGTCTCGTCAGACACGAGTCCCACCAGCGCGCGCTGGCCGGGCGGTGTCTGCAGGAAGCCGAACAGCACGCCCACCAGCAGGACGACGCCGCCCACGACCATCGCCGCAATGCGAAGCGCGCGCATCAGAAGGCCTGCCCCAGGCTGACATAGATGCCGAACGGCGGGTCGCCGTCGCGAGCATTGAGCGGAAAGCCGACATCGAGACGGACCGGGCCGAAATCGGTGTAGTAGCGGGCACCGACGCCGGCGCCGACGCGGGGCGCGAACAGCGAGAAATCGGGCATGACATCGGGATAGGCGCTGCCGGCATCGACGAAGGCCACCGCGCCGAACGACTTCCCGAAGCGCTGGCGGAATTCGACGCTCGCCTCGACCACGCTGGCGCCGCCCAGCGGGTTGTTGAAGGCGTCGCGCGGGCCCGCACTCTGGTAGACGAAGCCGCGCACCGAGCCGCCACCGCCGGCATAGAACAGCTTGTCAAAAGGAATGCCGGCCACGTTCGCGGTCGGCTCCGTGCCGAATGATGCGCGCAGCGCCAGGACGCTGCGGCCGGGTGCGCCGAGATCGAAATAGCTGCGGCCGGTCAGGCGAATGACCGAAAAGAAATCGTTGTTGGGGCCGAAATCGACATAGGGCGTGAGGTCGAGTTCGAGCCGGTAGCCCCGCGTCGGATCGACGTCGCTGTTGGCCTTGTTGAGCAGCACCGCCATCGGCACGCCGAGCAGTCGATAGTCCTGCCAGATGCTGGTGCTGATGCGGCGCTCCTGCTCGATCTCCGTGGTAAGCCCGACCCGCACTTGCCACGCCGGCGAGATGATGCGATCGAGGCCGACGCCAAAGCCGATGGCGTTGCGATAATAAGCGGGCAGCACTTCGCGAAGCACCTCGGCCGTGGCGCGCCCGTCCTGGCCGGCCAACCACCAGTCGGGCTTGCGGAAGTCGGCGCGAAAGGCGAAGCCCGTGTCGGCGATCGCCAGGCCCTGGCCAATATGGTTGACCTCGGCGGTGAGGCGCAGGCTCTCGGCCTCACCGAACAGGTTGCGATGGACCCAGAAGCCGCTCAGCGCAAAGCCCAGCTGCGTCTCGTAGGCGATGCCGAAGCCGATAGAGCGCGGCGGACGGTCGGTGAGCTCGACATCGATCGGCAGCTCGCCGTTGGCATCGAGAGCCTTGGCCGGCCTGATGCGCACCCCATTGAACACGCCGAGCGAGGTGAGCTTGCCGCGCAACGTGTCGACCTTGGTCGGGTCGTAGAGCTCGCCCTGCTTGAAGGGGACACGGCGCTGCAGATACGTGATATCGACTTTTTCCGTGCCCGAAAAGCGGACCGGTCCCATGCGGGCGATCGGGCCGGTGTCAACGGTGTAGGTGACCTCGGCCTCGCGCGTGGCGTGGTCGACGACGACTTCGCGCTTCACCACGGCCAAGGCATATCCCTGCTTGCGGAACTCGGCGAGCGCGCTGTCCTCGGCGCTCAGGATGGCCGCCGCACTGGCCGGATCACCGACGGCCAGGCCAAGCTTGCTCATGTCGATCGCCGGCAGCGGCTGAGGGCCCGCGCTGCGGATGGCGACGGCGCCGACCTTGAAGCGCGGGCCGGTATCGACCGTCAGAGAGAAGGCGATCTGCTCGGTGTCCGGATGCGCATCGATGGCGTCAAGCGCGGCTGCCTCGTCGATCGGATGATTGTCGATCGTGGCGGTGGCCATGGCATCGTAGAAGCCGCGGGAACGCAGCGCCCCGTTGACCTTCGCCAGGACAGCCTGCGCGCCCTGCAGCAACCCGAGACTGTCGCCCGACAGGGGCTGCTCCTTTTCGAAGGTATCGACGAGTTGCTTGAGGTCGTCGGTCATGGGCTCGTCTCCCGTGACGGAAAGCACGATCTTGCCCGTCCGCGCTTCCGCGCTGGCGCAAAGCGCAGCCAACGCCGCCAGCGCCAGGCATGCGAGCCGGAACGGACCGGCACGCCATCGCTTGGCGAACTCTCTTAGGCTCACAATCATGGCAGCATTGGGTTAACGCCAGGACGCTTCATGGGATGCGTGATCAATTGGTGTGCATTGTGCCGGCGACGCTGCTGCTTCAAAATCGTCCGACATGCAGCTTCGAGGCATCTTGGTCGCGGCAGTGCTGGCGTCGCTGGCCGCGGGCGGTCCGGCATGCGCCCAGGACGCGCCCTGGCAGCAATATAGCGGGCTCAATGCGCTCGAAATCCCCTTTGCCAATGGGCCAATCAGCACCGGCTATGTCCCCGAGGTCTGGCTGAAGCTGCCGGGCAGCGCACCCCGCCGCTTCGGCATGGACACCGGGTCGACTGGAATCGTGGTCGCCGCCGACCATTATACGCCGGGACCGGGCGATGTGGCAGGTGGCCCGGGTCGCCTTGTCTACAACAGCAGCGGCCGCGTGCTGAACGGCACCTATTACACCACGGATGTCGTGATCCAGCGCGATGGCAACGTGCCCCTCGCCACCGCGCGCGTGCAGGTCCTGCGCGTCACCGGCATCACCTGCCTCGAACGGGCGCGCGACTGCCGGCCCGAGCAGAATCCCCGGGACGTGGCCTTCATGGGCATTGGCTTCGACCGCGAATCGGCGCAGGGCACCGAAGGAACGACGCCCAGGAACCCCTTCACCAACCTGGTCGCGCTCGCCTCGGGCGCACCGCTTTCCTCGGTGCGGCCCGGCTACATCGTGACCCGCACCACCGTCTATCTCGGAATGACGGCCGAGCTCACGCACGACTTCGCCTTCGTGAAGCTGGCCCCCAGCGCGGCAGCGGGGCTCGGCGCGCCGCAATGGCGCACCGCGCCGATGACGGTTTCGGTCGACGGGGTCGCGGGCGACGGCACGATCCTGATGGATACCGGCATCAACTACATGTTCCTGTCGCCGCCCGAGGGCACGCGCCTGGAGCGCGGCACGCGCGCGCCGGCCGGCACCAAGATCGCCGTCTATCTGCCCGACCGGCGCGACCCGCAGCCCGCCTTCTATGCTTTCAGTGTCGGCGAGCGCGCCAACCTGTTGCGGCCCGAGCGAGTGGAGGTCGTGCGCGATCGCGGTGTGTTCGTGAACACCGGCCGGATGTTCCTGGAAGGCTTCGACTATCTCTACGACGCGGCCGGCGGCTATGTCGGCTATGGCTGGAACAGGCGCCTCAGCAGCAACCAGGGCGGCGTGGTCCCGGGACTTTCCTCCGCACGCTGACCGCAACACTGGGTCACAACCGGTGACGAGAGTTTCGAAGCCGATAGGTCCGCGCTAGACTGGCGGGGCACCGGAAAAACGCCGGTCGAGTCCTGGGAGGGACGCCCTGATGACCACCCGCCGAAACTTCCTCAAGGGCGGCACCGCCGCCGCGACCGGAATCGTCTTCTGCAGCTGCGGCCTGCTCGAGCGCGCGCATGCCCAAGGCGCCGGGCGTACCCTGCCCGTCGCCGTCAACGGCAAGAAGGTCAAGACCATCGATGTGCATTCGCACTGCCATTTCCGCGAGGCCGGTGCCCTGCTCGGCGCCGACGCGGCCGCGGTGCAGTTGCCGCCGGTCCGGGGCGCCGACGAGGCCTTCATCGAGATCGACAAGCGGTTGAAGGTGATGGATGCACAGGCCATCGACATGGAAGTGCTGTCGATCAATCCCTTCTGGTACGGCCGCGATCGCGACCTCGCCGGCCAGATTGTGAAGGTCCAGAACGAAAAGCTGGCCGAGCTCTGCGCCTCCAAGCCGGACCGCTTCGCCGCCTTCGCCTCGCTCACCCTGCAGGCGCCCGATCTCGCGGTGCAGGAACTCGAGACTGCGGTGAAGAAGCAGGGCCTGAAGGGCGCCGCGATCGGCGGCATCGTGGCCGGCGTGGAATTCTCCGATCCCAGGTTCAATCCGGTGTGGGCCAAGGCCGAGGAACTGGGCGTCCCCCTGTTCATCCACCCGCAAGGCTTGCCGGAGCTCGGCAAGCGCCTCAGCGGCAACGGCTGGCTGGGCAATACCATCGCCAATCCGCTGGAGACCACGATCGCGCTCTCACACCTTATCTTCGACGGTACCCTCGATCGCTTCCCCGGCCTGAAGGTCATCGCCGCGCATGGCGGAGGCTATCTGCCGTCGTACGCCGACCGCTCCGATCATGCCTGCATGGTCGGCCCCGCCGGCTGCGATCCCAAGGTCGTGCTCAAGAAGAAGCCGACCGAGTATCTCAAGCAGCTCTATTTCGACTCGCTGATCTTCACGCCCGAAGCGCTGCGCCATCTCGCCGCCCAGGTCGGCGCCAGCCAGATCGTGCTGGGCAGCGATTATCCCTATCCGTGGGAGCTCCACCCGGTCGACCACATCTTCGCCACGACCTCGCTCAGCGACGATGAGAAAGCGGCGATCCTCGGCACGACTGCCGCGAAGATCCTGAATATCAAGACCTAGGTCGCCGATCAGGAGGAAGCCATGGCCGTTCGAGCCCTGCAGGAAGACACATCGCGCACTCCACGGACCGTCGAAGAGGCACGCCTGTTCGTGAAGCACGTCGAGTCGCTGTTCATGCCATGGAACGTCGATGCGCTCATCGGCGGATTCACGGAGGATTGCGTGGTGCGTTTCGGCACCTTGCCGCCGCTTCACGGCCGCGAAACGCTGCGCACCTTCTTTGCCAATCGCAGCGCCCGGCAGAAGAACTACCGGCTGACCAAGCAGTTCCGGAGCCTGATGGGCGATACCATCACCAACACGTGGGAGGGCCACTGGGAGGATGCTGAGACTGGGCTCGCCATGAAGGGCTTCGGGGTCGAGGTCTGGCTCATGCGCGACGGCCGGATCGCGGCGTGGGACGCCGCCTTCAACGTCGGGCGGGCCGACCAGCCGATCAGCGTCGGCGATCTCCTTCGCTAAGACGTGCACCGAGAGATCGGCATCCTAAGCTCTGAGCTTCGCCAGCAGCTCGGCTTCGCGCTCGCGGGAGAGACCGGCTCGCAGCTTGGCCTGGCGCTCGGCAGGCAGAGTCTTGAACCACGCCAGGGTGTCCGCGGCAGTCAGCGGCAGCGGGCGGCAGGTGAGGCCCTGGGCGAGGGCGCGGCCGATATCTCGGCGATGGAAGCCGAAGGTTTCGCCTTGGCCGGGAATCCACACGGGCATGTCGCGCCAGGCCGAGACCTTGTTCGCCTTCAGAAAGGGCGTGAGTGCCCAGACGATCTTGGGATCAGCCTGGACGCCCTGTGCAATGCCCGCCAGCATCTGCTGCATCGTGATCGGGAGGGCAGGACCGCTGGCATTGAACACGCCGGTCGTCCGCTGCTCGGCCAGGCGGATGGTCCATTCGGCGAGGTCGCGGGCGTCGATGAACTGCACCGGCTCGCTGCCGTCGCCTGGCGCCAGGATCTCGCCGCCGCGGGCCAGCCGCACCGGCCAATAGGTGAAGCGATCGGTCTCGTCGCCCGGCCCGACGATCAGAGCCGGGCGGATGATCGTGGTGGCGGCCTCGCCGCATTGGTTCCGCGCTTCCTTCTCGCTCAGCGCCTTCAGGGGGCCGTAGAGCCGCAGGTCGGCGCTCAGGGATTTGGTCGTCTCGCCCATGGGGTCCTCGCCCGCGTAGGCCACCAGCGGGGCGGTCTCGTCGGCCGGCTTGTCGTTGGCGGCATAGACCGATATCGTCGAGATGAAGACGTACTGGCCGACATGGCCTTTTCAGCACGCGGGCGGCATCGCGCACCCAGACCGGCAGCGAGGCTGGATTGTCGATGCAAACGTCCCAGTCGCGACCCTCGAGCGCTTTGAGGTCGCCGTTGCGGTCGCCGAGCAGTTCCTCGACCGGGCCGGGCCAAGCCTCCTGCTGACGACCGCGGTTGAAGATGGAGACGTGGTGCCCGCGGGCCAACGCATAGCGGACCTGGTACGGGCCGATGAAACCAGTGCCGCCCAAGATCAGCAGGCGCATCGGCTTCGCGGGTCTCGTGTCCGCGAGTGCCGGCAGGGCAACGGCCGAGGCCGCAAAGCCGGACAGCCTGACGAAGTCCCGGCGGCTGACGGACATGGCGCGTCTCCCGATGGCTGAGGGGCCGAAAATATCCTAGCGCGCGCTCAGGTACTTGCGCACCGTGTCCTTGAGGCGCGCGGCGCTGCGTTCGAGCCCCTGCCTCTCCTCGTCGGACATTGCCGGCTCGAGGACTTCGATGACGCCCTGACGGCCGACGATGCTGGGCAAGGAAACCGTTGTGCCAAAGCGCGGATTGTAGGAGCCGGCCGGGAACACCGCGCGCTCGTCGCGAAGGATGACTTCGGCGATCCGCGCCGAGACCATGCCGATGCCGTACTGGCTGGCGCCAATGCCCTCGATGATGGTGATGTTGGCGAAGCGCACGTCCTGCTCGACGGCTTTGCGAAAGCCATCGAACTCGATGTTGTGCCGGTCGAGGAGATCGCGCACCGGCATGCCGCCAACCCGGGCCGAGGACCACAGGAATACGCTCGACGTGCCGTGCTCGCCCACGACGTTGGCCTCGACGACACCCGGGCCCACGCCCAGGCGCTCGCCGACGTGCAGGCGGAAACGCAGGCTGTCGAGATAGGTGCTGGTACCCATCACCCGGTCGTGACCGGCCAGTTGGCGCGCCACGTCGACCAGCGGCTCGGGCGGATCGGTGGCGACCAGGATCACCGCCTGGGGCGCGGCCTTGACCAGCTTCGGCACGATGTCCTGAAACACCTTCACGTTGGCGTCGAGCAGGCGCAGGCGGCCGGCCGGGTCGTTGCGGTCGGTGGCGCCGCCGGCCTTCTCATTGACGCCGGCGGTGATGATCGCCAGGCCCGCATCGGCAAGATCGGCGTAGTCGCCGTCGCGGATCGACACCAGGGGCTGCAGCGCCACGCCGTAATGCATGTCGGTCGCCACCGCCTTGGCGCGCGGCCTGTCGTGATCGATCAGCACGATCTCGCGCACGCGCGCCCGCGATGCCGCAGCCATCGCCGTCGCGGAACCGACCGCACCGATGCCGATGATGCCAAGCTTCATGCTGCTTCCCTCCAGCCCGAGCATGTCTCCGGGCATGCTGCTGTGCAAGAAAGACGTCATCGAGTGAGGTATAAAGGAGCGAGAGAGCCCGACCGGAGCATCCCATGCCTTTGTCGCGTCGATCCCTGCTTGCCGCAACGGCGGGCCTCGCTTTGGCGCCGGGGATCGCCCGCGCGGCCGGCGGACAGAAAACACTGCGCCTGCAGAGCCGCGTCGTCGAGGTCGCCGGCAAGCCCGCGACCCGCTACGGCGTCAGCCAGCCGTCGGGCGAAGTGGGTCTCACGCTCGACGAGGGTGAGACGTTCGACGTTCGACTCGAGAACAAGCTCGATGTGCTGTCAGGCCTGCATTGGCATGGGCTCAATCCGCCCTGGCGCGAGGACGGCGTGCCTTACATATCCGCGCCGCCGATCGCACCGGGCAAGTCGGTCGATTACAAGTTTTCCGCCCAGCCTGCCGGCACGCGCTGGATGCATTCGCATTTCGGTTTGCAGGAACAGAACCTGCTGGCCGCCCCCCTGATCGTGCGCGAGAGCAGCGCGATCAAAAGCGGACTCCAGGAAGCGGTGATCCTGCTCGGCGATTTCTCCTGGACCAAGCCCTCGATGCTGTTCGAAGAACTGCGCAAGCCCAAGCCCGCCATGACCATGGCCAGCGGCGCCATAAACATGTCGGGCAGCGGCGCGATGACCATGGTCGGCGGGACGATGGATGGCGCGAAGGCCGACCTGAACGACATCACCTACGATGCCTTCCTCGCCAATGACCGCACGCTGGCCGATCCGCAGGTGTTCGATGTCGAAAAGGGCGCCGAGGTGCGGCTGCGCATCATCAATGGCGCAGCCTCGACCAACTTCTGGATCGATCTCGGCGCGGTCGAAGGGACCGTGGTCACGGTCGACGGCAATCCGGTGGCGCCGCTCAAGGTGCAACAGTTCCCGCTCGCCGTCGCGCAGCGCGTCGACATCGTCCTGCGCATGCCGGCCGACGGCAAGACCGTGCCGGTGCTGGCGCGCGGCGAGGGCCGGCCCTTGCAGACCGGCGTCGTTCTGCGCCCTCCCGGCGCCGCCGTGCCCAAGATCCTGGAGACGGCCCAGGAGGCAGCGCCGGCGATCACTTTGATGGAAGAGGCGAAGCTTCGCGCCACGCAGCCCCTGCCCTCGCGGCCGATTGACCGATCGGTTCCCGTCGATCTCATCGGCAACATGGCGAGCTACACCTGGGGCATCGAGGTCAACGGCCTGGCGGGCGCCCCGGTGACGGTGGACAAGGGCGAGCGGGTCGAGCTGGTGATGCGCAACACCACCATGATGTCCCATCCCATGCATCTGCATGGCCCGTCATTCCAGGTGTCGGAAATCAACGGCCAGTCTTTTCCCGGTGCGATGCGCGACACCGTGCTGGTGACGCCGCGGTCGACGGTGAAGGTGGTGCTCGACGCCGACAATCCCGGCCTATGGGCCTTCCACTGCCACAACCTCTATCACATGGAGGCGGGCATGTTCACGACGATGGTCTATCGCGGATTCACCTGACGCCCGTCCACAACGTCATGAGCGGACCCCCGTGCCCATGCACCGGGTCCATCTCCGGCAGCGGCACCTGGGCGATCGCGCTCACGGCCTGCTCGTGATCGACCTCGCCCGGCCGCTTCTGGTCGAACGATGCATTCTGCGGATAGGCGCCGACAACCAGAAGATCGCCGCTCGCTTCGATCCGCCGATGGCCCGTGCCGGCGGGCAGCACCACTACGTCGCCCGCCTCGACTGTCAGCACCTTTCCCTTGGCGCCGCCGAATTCAACGGTCGCGCGGCCGCGCGCGATGCCCAGTACCTCGTGCGTGACGGTGTGGAAGTGCAGGAAGGGATGGATGCCGTTGCGCCAGCCGTCGCTCCAGCCATGCCGGGCGAAGGCGCGTTCGAACGGCGCCGCCGGATCAGGCGCATCCGCGAGGTTCACGGCAGCGCGGTAGACCACCAGGGGCAGACGCGGATTGTTGGGCGTCTCGCCATCATCCTCAAACCGGAAGGCTTGGACGTCGGCCATGGCTCCTCCTCCTGCGGCAACCTGCGAAACGCAGGTGCGTTGCCTCGGTGTGCAGTTTTTACCGGAAAGAGCCGATGGTCCACCGTCGATTTGTGCTTGCTGGCGGCTTGGCGCTGGCGACGCTGTCCGCGGGTCATGTCCGCGCCCAGTCCCAGGCCCTCGCGCCCGCCTCGCCGCCACCGTCCTCTCCCAAGCCGGGGCCGTTCCGGCTGGAAGAAGCGGCGCACTTCCCGAGCCAGGCTACCGGCGTGGCGGTCTCGGCGGATGGCCGCATCTTCGTCAATTGGCGACGCTGTCCGCGGGTCATGTCCGCGCCCAGTCCCAGGCCCTCGCGCCCGCCTCGCCGCCACCGTCCTCTCCCAAGCCGGGGCCGTTCCGGCTGGAAGAAGCGGCGCACTTCCCGAGCCAGGCTACCGGCGTGGCGGTCTCGGCGGATGGCCGCATCTTCGTCAATTTTCCGCGTTGGACCGAGGACAGTCCGGTTTCAGTCGTGGAAGTCGGCCGCGACGGCACGCTGAAGCCCTATCCGGACGAGACGTGGAATTCCTGGCGCAACGCCCAGGCCACCACGCGCGCTGCCCGCGACCACTTCGTCTGCGTGCAGTCGGTGGTCGCCGACAATCGCGGCAATCTCTGGGTGCTCGACCCGGCCTCGCCGGGAAATGAGAAGGTCGTCGCCGACGGTCCCAAGCTGGTGCGCATCGAGCTCGCGACCAACAAGGTCGCGCAGGTGATCCACTTCGGCGAGGACGTGGCGCTGCAGGGCAGCTACCTCAACGACGTTCGCTTCCATCCCGGCGGCAGCACCGCCTTCATCACCGATTCCGGCGCCCGCGGCGCCATCGTCGTTGTCGATCTCGACAGCGGCCGGGGCCACGCCCGGCTCGACGGCCATCCCAGCACGCAGGCCGAAAAGGGCGTCGAGGTTTCGGTCGGCGGGCAAAAGCTGCAGCGTCCCGACGGGCGCGCATTCGTGGTCGGCGCCGATGGCATCGCCCTGTCAGTCGATGGGCGCACGCTCTATTGGCAGGCGCTGACCGGCCGCACGCTCTATCGCGCCGATACCGCAGCGCTGATGTCGGACAACCAGGACGACGCCGCGAAGAGCGTCACCAAGGTCGGCACAACCAACGTCGCCGACGGATTGCTGATGAGCCGCGACGGCTGGCTCTATCTCACCTCGCCGGAGAATAATTCGGTCAAGCTGTGGACCGGCGAGCGCAGCGAGACGGTGATCACCGACCCGCTCCTCAGCTGGCCCGACAGCCTGGCGGAAGGTCCCGACGGTTCGATCTATGTGACGGCTTCGCGGCTGCACGAAATGCCATGGTTTCGCCACGGCGCCGCGAACGTTTTGCCGACCAAATTGTTCCGCCTCGTTCACACATAGATGAGCTGCCCCTCGCGGAACATTCGCCGGGCCACGCAGTTGTTGTTGTCGGGGGCCGAAGGAGCCGGCCATGGGATTGAGATACTGTATTCGCCCCGCAACCTCGGTTGACGTGGCCTTTCTGGCAGCGGTCATGGACGAGGGCCGCGACCCTTGGACAGAGGGCAAGGACGTGCCGATCGACCGCCTGCTGCAGACCTGCGCCTGCAGCGCGCAGGTCTGGGCTGCCCGCGATCTCGAGGGCACGCCGACCGCGCTGTGGGGCGTGGCGCCGACGCCGGAGGATCCCGAGATCGGACATCTCTGGATGCTGGCGTGCGAGGCCTTCGATAACGAGCCCGAAGAGCTCCAGGAACTGTCGCGACTGGTATTCGGCGAAATGCTGGATCAATTTCCCCGGCTCGAGAACATCATCGATGCGCGGAAGGTGCGCGCCATCGAGCTGCTGCGCGCCATCGGCTTCGCCGTCGAGCCTGCGCTGCCGGCAGCCGACGCCGACCTCCGTCTCGTGTGGATCGATTCCGACCGACTGCATTGTGGCGGCCGCGCAGGTCTGCTGCCCAACTGACAAACTCTTTTCATTTGCGGGCGTCTCGTAAGTCTGGGTAACGTACCCGCTCCGGAAGAAGGGGAAATCAGATGGGCCAGGATCGTCGTACCGCGCGCGCATTGGCAGCCTTGTTGCCGGCTGGCGCACTCGGCCTCTCGGTCAGTCTGGCGTCGGCCGATGCCTCGGCCACCCTCGCATCCGACGGCGCCAAGGCGCCCGGCAATGTCGCCGAGCGGCTGCAATCCATTCGCGCGACCGTATCCGACGCCGTGGAGCAGTACGCCAAGGACAGCAAGCCGTTCGTCGCCGTGGACCCCGAGACCCAGCTTGCTTGGTGGGGCAATGGTGGTTGGCGCAACGGTGGCTGGCGCAACGGCGGCTGGGGCAACGGCGGCTGGCACAACTGGGGCAATGGCTGGCACAACGGCTGGCTGAACTGGTAAGCGGATGTCCGAGCAGCCCTGCCGGCCCGAGATCGGCATGGTAGTCGTGCAGCCCACTGCCTTCTGCAATATCAACTGCACCTATTGCTACCTGCCCGACCGCAACAACAAGCACGTCATCGCGCAATCGACGGTGACACGCCTGTTCAGCGAGATATTCGCGACCGGCTGGGCCTGCCCTGAGATCACGGTGGTGTGGCACGCAGGCGAGCCGCTGGCCGTGCCGGTCTCCTTCTATCGCGAGGCCTTCGCCGCCATCGAGCAGATGCGGCCCCCCTCCGTTATCGTGAAGCATTCGTTCCAGACCAACGGCATGCTGATCGACGCCGAGTGGTGCCGTCTTTTCCTGGAATGGAATGTCGGCGTGGGCGTCAGCATCGACGGGCCGCGCGACCTGCACGACCGGCACCGCAAGACGCGCAGCGGCAAGGGCACGTTCGACAAGACGCTGGCCGGCATCCAATGCCTGAGGGCCAACGGCGTGCCGTTCCACGTGATCTCCGTGCTGTCGCGCGACAGCCTCTCGATGGCCGACGAGCTCCTGGACTTCTACCTCTCCGAAGGCATCGACCAGATCTGCTTCAACATCGAGGAGTCCGAGGGCGACCACGTCTCTGACCTGTTCGCCCCGGGCCAGGACGGGCCGTCCCTGCGGACGCGTTATGCCGCCTTCCTGCGCCGGTTCTGGCATCGGGCGCGGGCGAGCGGCGTGGTGAAGTTCGTGCGCGAGATCGACCTCGCCTTGCCGCGCGTGTTTCGCCCCGACGGCAGCCCGACGCGCAACATCCAAACCGAGCCGCTGGCCATGCTGAACGTCGACAGCCACGGCAACGTCTCGAGCTTTTCGCCCGAGCTGCTGGGCCTCAAGAACAAGGACTATGGCGACTTCCTGCTGGGCAACATTAACCGTCAGTCGCTCGCCGAGATCCATCGCACATGCATCGACTCGGCCCTCCGTCGCGACATCCAGGCGGGAGTCGAGGCGTGCAGGGCGGGTTGCGACTATTTCTCGGTCTGCGGCGGCGGTGCGCCCGGCAACAAGCTGTTCGAGAACGGCTCGTTCGCCAGCACAACGACGTCGTACTGCACGCTCACGCAAATGGTGCCGACCGACCTCATTCTCGAAGCCTACGAGCGTCTCGAGCAAAGCTGGACCGAGAACGATCCGGCGCCCATCGCCCAACTGAAATCCCCAACGACGGCCGACGCCGCCGCGCTGCCAACGAGGATGCCATGACCCGATCGAAGCTGTTCGCACTCGCTACCCTGTTGGCCGCGACGATGCTGAGCGCGCCCGCCGCTCCGCAGCAGCCGCCCCCCGCCGCCGGCGCACGGCCGCCCGCGGCCACCACCACGCCGGCCCCGGCCGGCCAGCTGCCGCCTGCTGGACAACCGGCGCAAGCCGGGCAACAGCAGGGCGCGCAGCAGCAAACTGGCAGTCCGCCGCCGGAAGGGACGGAAGGCGCCGGGGGCCCGCCGTGGCCGGTGCTCGTGGTGACCAGCGTCGAGACACTGCGCTCGCACATCAAGGGCCACCTCGAGATCATTCGCGTGCGCGGCTGGGTGACCTCGGATGGCTGGGGCGAGCCGCATCTACTGCCGATCACGCAGGGCGAGCCGCTCGACGGCGTGCTCGACCTCATCTTCCAGGCGAACTCTCCCTCCGGCGCGGCGCCGCTCGGCCCGTTCATGCCGGTCGAGGCGATCCTGCCGATCGAGGCCGGCCATCCCTACAAGGCCGTGCGGGTGCGCGGCAGCACCAACGCGGTGACGCTGAAGACCATCCCAGGCTACATCGAGGCGCCGGGCTACGAAGAAGCCGCGGCGGCCAAGGAGGACTGCGCCAAGTGCATGGGCAAGTACTTCGTGGCCAAGGGCGCCAACCCGCCGGCCGGCGTTGCGGCCGACCAGATCGTGCGCGAGGCCGACCTGCCGTGGATGCTGCGCGTGATCAAGCCCGACGACGGCGTGCCGAGCTACACCTTCAATCCCAACCGGCTCACGCTCGTGCTGTCGGACGACGGCCGCATCGTCGACGCGGCGTGGGACTGAGGCGCCTCAGGAGGACTTGCTTCAGGACAGCGGCGACAGCGCGTTGCGCAACGCGCTGTTGGGGATTTGCATCAGTCCGTCAAACGGCTGCTCGAGCTCGAGGATGAGATAGATCGCGCTCGACGCGGAGAACGCGCAGATAACCAGCATGACGACGAGAGTCGTGTTCGCCTTGGCCGACATGCTGAAACTCAGGAAGATGAAGCAGAGCCACAGCACCAGCACGATGACGAACGGCTTGGAAAGCGAATTGCTGGGCTGGGCGATCAAGGACAGGCGGGTTTGTTCAAGATCGCCGCTGACCGAGAGCGCGCGGGCCTGCACGGCAGCCTGCAGCGGATTGGCAGGCGTCACCTGGCGCAGCATCGTCAGAACCTTCACCTGCGCTCCCGCCACCTTGGCATCCGCCCGCTGCTGCGCGGTGACATCCTCCTGCCAAATCGATGCGACGATGGCCATAACGTCCTGCCTCAGCGCCTTGCGCAGCGCCTGAGCGTCCGGCCCATATTCCCGCAGCATATGATCGAGTTCGATGACGTTCGTGGTCATCCGGCCGACGCTGGCGTTGGTCGCCTCGAACGAGCTCCGCGTCGAGGCGAACAGGAGTGCCAGCACCACCGCCGCCATGGTGCCGATCAGCGCCGTCGCCAGCCGGATCACCTCCTTGGAATCGCCGCTGATATGAGCTTCCGGTACCCAGCGGCGCATCAGCAATCCGATGGCGATGCTGGACAAGATCAGTGCAAAGGCAATCAAGCCGACGGCGACAGCACTCAAACTCGTCTCCCCGATTTGTTCAGACGCTCTCACGCTTTCTCGACCGCGCCATTATAGACTAACCCTTACGAGATGCCTGCCGCGCAAAAATCCTACGCCCAGGTCCCCGCGGACTATTTCGTCAAACGAGGATTGCGCCGCTATGCCGGAGTCGCCTCGCTGTGGGCGCTGGGGGTCGGCGCCGTCATCTCGGGCCACTACTCGGGCTGGAACCTCGGCCCCTTCTCCTCTCCGCCGGCGTGATCCTGTGGCTCAATCCTTCGGTCGCGCCGGGCAGTTTCAAGCTCGCCGTCTCGGGCGAGCCCCTGCTCGACGGCTTTCGCGCCACTTTCGCGGCGAGGGGATGGCGAAGACGCTGGCGCTGGTGGCTGCGTCGGGCTGATCGCTTCCTTCACACCATTCTGTTCGCCAAGGGACGGCAGATCTATTCGCTGTGGCGGGCCGGCTACTTCCGCGCTTCCTGTCGATCACCCACCCGCGCCACAAGACACCCTATGTCGTCTTGCTGGCGGGCTCGGCGGTGGCGCTCGCGATCATGTTCGGGCTGTGGTTCGGGATGGGCGCCGAGAAGGGCGGCATCGCCATTCAGGGCGTATTGCTCAACAGGGCGGTGGCAGGCGCCACGCTGTCCTACCTCCTGCAGGCCGTGAGCTTCATCGTGCTCAGGATGCGCCGGCCCGGGCTCGCCCGCCCCTACCGCTCGTCGCCGGCGCGATCCTCACCCTGGTCGTCGCCGCCATCACGCTTGCCTTCCCGCTCGTCAACCCGGTGTTCGCCACGGGCGTGACCTGGGTCGGCGTGTGGTTCACGCTCGGCATCATCTGGTTCGCGCTGGAGGGCCAGAACCGCCTGGTGCTGGCGCCGGAAGAGGCCTTCGCGATCGGTGCGTCAGAGCCCGACTGAAGCGGCGACCTGGGCTTCGCGGTCGCGCTCTTCGAGCGAACGCGCGACCTGCTTGCGGAAGCGATCAAGGTCGGCCCCGCGCAGCGGTGCGGCCTTGAGCTCCGGATGATTGATGGGATTGACCGGCCTGCCGTCGATCTGCAGCTCGAAGTGCAGATGGGCGCCGGTCGAACGGCCGGTGCTGCCGACAAAGCCGATCAGTTCGCCGCGCACCACCGCTTCGCCCGGCTCGATGCCCGGTGCAAAAGCCGAAAGATGGCCGTAGACCGTCGCCAGCTTGCCGCCATGGTCGAGGCGGATCCAGTTGCCGTAGCGGCCGTTGGGTGCGGCGCCCACCACCACACCGTCAGCCGCCGCAAAGACCATCGTGCCGGACGGCGCCACGAGATCGACGCCCTCATGCATGAACATCGCATGCGCCGCGCGCGGCGCCGCCTGCCAGTTGCCATAGGGCGTGAGGCCAAACGTGGCGCCGAGCGGCGTGGGCATGTTGGCCGTCAGCGGCGAAGCGCTGCCGCTCATGCCGCCCGTGGGCAGGCCGGGCGGCAACAGCGAGAAGCTGCGCTTGGGGCCGCCCATCGGCGCCGGCTTGCCGGAGACCGAAACCGGCGGCGGCTGATCGAACGGATCGGCGCGCAATCCGAAGCCCGACGAGATGGAGATCGTGTCGAGCGGCAGCCGCATCGAAGGCGGCGTCGCCTGCTGGCCATTGGCCAGCCAGAAGCGCTCGGTCTTGTCGTGGGTGCGGAAACGATGGATGGCAACGCTGCCCCGGGCCTTGGTGCGCAGCTCGGCCCACAGCACCCGGCCGATGCCGATCGGCGCGCCTTCGACGGTGAAAGTCTGCTCGTAGCGCACATAAAAGCGATCGCCAGGCTGCACGTCGCGATCGAGGTTGAGAACGCCGGCCAATGCCTGGCGGGCTTCGAGCATGGTGGCCGCCGAGACGCCCGCCGCTGCCAGCGAGGCGTCGAGCGAGCCGGCGACGGTGCCGCTCGCGGCGATCTCGCGCGTGAAGGGCTGGTAAGCCGCGAACTGTGCCGCCTCGTCCGCGCTGCCCAGCAGGCGCTCCTCGGAAGCGCGTGCTTCATCGGCGGCGATACAGGCAGACACCGAACCCAGGAACAGTGAAGCGGCGAACGCCGCGGCGAGCGAGGCCCTCTTCTTCATGAATCCTTCTGTAGCGCCGGTCTCGTCGCCGCTACCAGTGTTGCTCAGGTGATAAATGGGTGACTGCGGGATATTAACCCAATCGGGGCCGATCATGCCAGCGCCAGGTCCCGCGCCCGGGCACGGCGATTTGCGCAGGGGTCATGCGCGCTATGGCGGCTGAAGATCCTCGCGCGGCGCGCGCGGCGGTCAGAAGCCGCCAAATGCCAGCGTGACCGCCTTCTCGCGCTCGCGTTCGGCGAGCGCGTTCTTGACCTGCTTGCGAAAGCGCTCGAGATCGGCGCCACGCAGTTGCGCGCGTTTGAGCTCGGGGTAGGCCAGCGGATCGACCGCCTTGCCCGCGTTCAGGATCTCGAAGTGCAGATGCGCGCCGGTCGAGCGCCCGGTGTTGCCGACGAAGCCGATCAGCTCGCCTTGGCTCACCTGCACGCCTTCCTGAATGCCGGGCGCGAAGCTCGAAAGATGTCCGTAGACCGTCGAGAGTTTGCCTTGGTGGTCGAGGCGGATCCAATTGCCGTAGCCGCCGTTCGGCGCCGCGCCGATGACGACGCCGTCGGCGGCGGCGTACACCGGCGTCCCGGTGGGTGCGACGAGATCGGCGCCGTCGTGCATGAACAAGGGCCGCACAACGCGCGGCGCGGGCGCCGCGACGGCTGCCTGTTTGGCCGGCGGCGCAGTATCGGTCGACGCCTCGGCAGCAGCCCGGGCCGCGGCGGCCGCGGCGGCACGGCGGGCGTCGGCGTCACGCTCTGCCACGATGCGCTGAAGGTCGGAGCCGTCGAGCGCGGGACGCGAATTCATCGCAAAGCCCGCGAAGCCGGGCGATCCGGGCATGAAGCTGCCGTGCATCTGGCGACGGGCGGGCTTCACCGGTTCCCGAGGCGCAGCCGCCGGCGGTTCGGGCGCGGACGCGGGCACCTCGACATAGGCGGCCGGGACCGACTTCGCGGGATCTGGCAACGGCCCCATGGCCACCGCAGGCCCCGACGGCTTGTCGAGCGGATCGGCACGCAAGCCGAAGCCCGACGAGACGACCACGGCGTCGAGCGGCAAACGCATCGCCGGCGCCGTCGCCGCCTCCCCGCTCGCCAGCCACAGGCGCTCGGTCCCGCCCTGCGGGCGGAAGCGATGGAGGGCGATCGCGCCCTTGGCCTTGGTGTGCAGCTCCGCCCACATCACGCGGCCTACGCCGATCGGCATGCCCTCGGCGGTGAATGTCTGTTCATAGCGTACATAGAAACGATCGCCGGCGGCCAGGTCGCGGCCGAGATCGATCGACGTGGCGAAGGCCCGCCGCGCCTCGAGCATCGCGGCGGCCGGCACCCCGGCCTCTGCCAGCGACGCGTCGAGCGACTGGCGGACGATGCCGCCGGCCCCGATCTGACGCGTGAAAGGCTGGCAGGCGAGGTATCGCGCGTCCTCGTCGGCACTGCCCAGCAGCCGCTCCTCCGCGACGCGGGAATCCTCTCCGTTCGCATTGTCATTTTCGGCGGCAAGCGCCGCCGACATCGAGCCTAACAACAGTGAAGCGGCGAACGCCGCGGCAAGCGATGTCCTCTGCATGAGCCCTCTAGGAAGTTTCCGACAGATTACGGACGCGTCTCATCCCCAGGCGCGGCTGGGCAAGGCCGCGCAAAGGCAGTATCGATCTTGGTATTCCCACGCCACGGGGGGGTGACCCCACCCGACTATCAAGCCGCCCCACAGCGGCCATCTCAACGCGATATCCGGATTTACCCCAACCAGGACGATCGCGCCTTCGTAGAACAAACCTTTTAGCGCCGAAACCGCCGTAGCCGCCAGCCCCCCACGGTGAGTGAGGGGGGACTGCGTAACTGTGGCGCAGCTAGGGCTCGGGCTTCCACGCCTTCACCCGCCGCTCGGCCTCGGCGATCTGCGCCGGGGTCATGCGGCTGGCCAGCGTGGCCTTGTCCTTGATCGCCTGATCGAGCCGGTCCTGATTCTTCGCCGTGTAACGCTCGATGGCGAGCGTCAGCCATTTGTAGGCCTCGACGTCGTCATGCGGCGGCGGACCTTCGAACCCCAGCATGAAGCCGATATCGTTCTGGGCGCGGGCGTAGCCCTGGTTTGCCGCCAGCCGGTAAAGCCGCGCGGCTTCCTTGTGGTCGCGGGGCACCCCCTCGCCGCTCCAGTACATGGCGCCCAGCAGGGTGCGCGCCTCCGCGTTGCCCTTGCCGGCCCAGATTTTCCAAAGCCAAGCCGCCGTCGCCATGTCCTTGCGTTCGTAGGCGGCGGCGGCTTCGCGCAGGTCGGACTCGAGCGAAGACTGCGCGGCGAGCGGCGGTGCAATGAGGAGGAGCGCGATCAGAAGGGCGGCGATGGTCTTCATCCGCAGATGGTATCGCTTCCCGGGGCGGCCGACGCAACCTCCGCCCGAAGGACCGCGTTTTTTACGGCGATTGTCCTTTGAGAGGCATGCGCCATGACCGACACCCTTCACGATCCACAGCTCGACGCCCAGGAACTGCGCCAGCACGAGCAGACGTTTCACAGCTTCAGCAAGCTGGTGCTGTTCGCCATTCTTCACATCATCGTCGTCCTTTCAGGCCTGGCGCTGGCTTTCCTCGGCAACGCGCCCCTGATGGCGATCATCCTGGGCCTTGGTGGCACCGTGGCGTTGCTCGCCGCCTTCGCCATCACTGCGTGACGAATCGCGATAGTCATCTCGCTGTTGCTCGAGTGCCGCTTTAGAAAAGAATCCAAGCACACGGATGACACGGCGCGACCGCATTTGAATTACTGGCGTTCTGTCGGCGGTCCACCCCCTGGAACGACCACCGCCGTAGTCAGCACCATTGCTGATCCTTGCCGACCTTCATGATCATGGGCGGACCTGGAAGTCCCGGCTGAGACGAGGGCAACCTCTTCCTCGAGATGGAAGCCTCCGATCTCACGAAGGCGCCGACTCATCGTTTCGACGGTAGCGGCACTAGGTGCGACGGCCTGGCTGCACCCGGGCAGCACCCCATTTTTGTCACGCTCTACACCTTTGTCGGTCGGTTAGGTTCACGGCGTGTGTGGGGAGGAGCGAACGATGGCGCTACCTGCCGACGGCGGGTTAGCCGACCCTAAGCCGCGATCGGATTTTTATACTTTGCCCGCGACCCTCGCACTGCTGGCGGGGGTGCCGGTGATTGTCGGCCTGTGGGCCCTGCTTTCCCCGCATCTCGTCCTGTCGCACGAGATGACCTGGGACTTCGTCTACAATCTCTCCGGCGCCTGGCACCTGCAGCACGGCCACGTGGCGCATATCGACTTCCACGAACCGGTGGGTCAACTCAACTTCATGCTGACCTTGCTCGGCTTCACATTGGTCGGGCCGACACCCTTCGCCTTCCTGGTCGGCATCGCCATCGTGGCCGCCGTTGTCTTCGCCTCGGCGTCGGTTGCGGCGATGCGCCGCCTGCCGGTTCTGCCGGCTGCGCTTTTCGTGATCTTTGCCAGCTTGCTCGTGCTGATGCCGGCCAATGTCGGCGACAAGCCAGACGCGTATTCCTTCGCCATGTCTTACAACCGCTACGGCTGGAGCCTGCTCAGCATCCTGGCTCTGATCCTGTTTGTGCCGCCGCGCGACCGCGACGGCGGCGACTGGATCGACATCGCCAACGCCGGTTCGCTGCTGGTCACGCTTTTCTATCTCAAGATCACCTACTTCGTCGCCGGGCTCGCCTTCGTGGGCCTCGCCATCCTGATTTCCCCGCACGTCCACGCCCGGCTGCCGGCGTGGTTGGCGGTCGGCGGTCTGATCGCCGCCAACGCCCTGGCGCCGTGGAACCATCCCTATCTGCTCGACATCCTGCACGCCGCTGCCGCCGGCGCGGTGCGCAACAGCCTGACCTTTCACCTCAATAATTTCTTCGCCAATGCCGAAGGCTACGCGGCCTATGCCGCCGGCCTCGTCGTCGCGGTCTCGATGTACGCGCGCGGTCTCGCTCCGCCGCGCGTACCGCTTGCCATAGCCGGTATCCTGGCGATCGGCGCCTTCGCGCTGTCGCAGAACCACCAGTCCCATGGTCTGCCGGTCGGCATCGTCATCGCCTTCCTGCTGCACGACCAGATCCGCGAGCGCTTCGGCAGCGCGGCGCCGGTCCTGCCGATGCTGATGGTCTTTCCGCTGTTCGCGATCGGCGCGTCGGCGCTCAGCCTGGCGGAATATCACGTCCACGCCGGCCGCGATGAGCGTCTACAAGTGGTCGATCGTACGCAGCTCAAGGGCCTCGCCGTACCCGCCGAACGGCCGGGCCTGCTCGCGGCCTTCGCCGACGGCCGGTCTGGATCCGCGCTGCTCAACCAGTCGCGCTCCTCGCTGCCGCGCTTCGAGCTCTCCCCCGCCGAATACGTCGAGACGATGGTCGAGGCGGCCGCCTTGCTGGGCGACGGTCGTCATTGCCGCGGCGGCGTGGTGGTCCTCGATCAAGTGAATCCTTTCCCCTTCATGCTGGGCTGGCCGCCGGTGCACGGCGAAAATCTGTGGTCCGGGCCGGGCGCGCCGGTGCGGCCGGCGCACGAATTTTTCGCCGAGGCCGAATACGTCCTTATCCCGAAATTTTCGACCTATGGCGCCTGGACCGAGCAGGCCAGAGTTGAATATGGCCCCTACTTGTCGGAGAATTTTCGCGGCCGCGAGGAGACGCAGAGCTGGACCGTGCTGAGCCGCGAGGGCACGGTTCCGTCGCGATCAGACCCGCCCGCCCGGACGTCGTGCGACAGTGAGGGGGCGCCGCGCATCGCGGGGCCGCCTTAGTAGTCGATCAGGGGCTAAGCCAACGACGACAGCAGCTCGCGCGCCTCCGCTACGCATGCGATCGACGTTCCGCCTTTGATCCCATGGCATGCCTCGGCGAGGATCCGGCGCGCCGCGCCGCGATTGCCGCCACGCATCAGGACGCCCGCCAACTGCCGCGCCGCCAGCAACTCGTACAGGCGTGCGCCCTGCTCGCGCGCCCTCAGGATCGCCTCTTCGAGATAGCGCCGGGCGGCCGCTTCATCGCCCTGGCGATCCGCGACCAGCCCGCGCAGCCGCAACAGCACGGGAACGGCAAAGCTCTCCTTGCGCTCCGCGGCGAGCGCCAGGGCCCGATCGACGGTCTCTCGCGCCTCATCGACGGCACCTGTTGCCAGCAAGGCATCGGCGAGCGCTGCATGCCATGTCGGAATGTGCAGTTCGGCGCCGGTCGTCTGCCAGGCGTGGAGCCCTCGGTGCATGCGTTCGATGCCCGCAGCATTGCCGGCGACGCGTGTCGCCGCCCAGCCCCCCATCACGTCGCCGACAGCCAGCCAGAAGATCAGGCGATGTTCCCCGGCGGCGCGCGAGGAATCCGCGGAAAGCCGCGCGCATTCGGCCGGCGCATCCAGCAGGTACTGGGCGTTGGCGGCGATGTGATGGGCAAAGGCAAAGGACAGCGGATTCTTCAGCCGCCGAACGGCGGCGAGCGCCCCGTCGATGAAGGCCTGGCCGCGATCGAAATCACCGGCGATCGTGTGCGCGAAGCCGGCATAGACACCGGCGATGACCAGCGGCGATTCGCCGTGCTCGCGCAGGCCGGCATCGGCCGGCAGGCCGGCACAGGCATCGACGCCCTTCTCGAAGGCGGCGATGGCGTCTTTCAGCCGGCCGAGGCTGAGACAGGCGGCGCCCAGCGCACGCCAGGCCAGCCCCTGCGCCTCCGCTTCCGGATGATCGCGCGCCAGCGTGCACAGCCTCTCGGCGATGTCACGGGCGTTCTCGAGGTCGGCGCGGTCGTAGATGCAGTTCCACAGCCCGCGCAACGCCTGGAAGAGCTGCGCCGTGTCGCCGGTCCGTTCGGCCAGCTCGACGGTTCGCCGGTAGGTCGCTTCGACTTCCCTCGACGCGTAGCCGTGCAGGGCGATGCGCGGGACGCCGACCATCGCCAGCGCCCGCAGTTCGAGGGCGGCCTGCTCGGGATTCTCCGGCACCGCCGCGATCAGGCGCAAGGCGCGCTCCAGATGATGGATCGCCTCCCGGTTGGCGTAGCGCTCGATGGCGCGACGACCCGCCAGCAACAGATAATCGACGGCCTTGCGATCGAGGCCGGCGAGTTCGGCGTGCCAGGCGATCAGTTCCGGCGGCGGCTGGACCGCGAAGGCCTCGAACGCCTCGGCGATGGCGGCGTTGATCCGGCGAAACTCGCTGCGCAGCAGGCTGTTGGCCGCGGCGTCGCGCACCAGCGCATGCTTGAACGTATAGGCGAAGTTCGGCGACCGGCCGCGACGGAAGACGAGTTCCGCCTCGACCAGCCGGTCGAGCGCCGAATTGAGCTCCCCGTCCTCCAATCCGGCAACCGCGGCAAGCGTGCGGTAATCGAAGTTTCGGCCGATGCAGGCAGCGACCTGCGCGACTCGCTTGACCTCGGGCAGCCGATCGAGGCGCGACATCAGCGAATCGTGCAGTGTCGCCGGCACACTGAGACCCGTCTCCGAACCGGTCAGGCCGCCTGGAGACTGCCCGGCCAGTTCGACGAGCGCGCGTGTCAACTCCTCGACGAACAGCGGCACGCCGTCGGTCCTGTTCAGGATCTCGCGGCGGACCGCCTCCGGCAGGCTGGCGCTGCCTTCGATGGCGGACGTCATGGCCTCGACCGCGGCGCGACCCAGCCGGTTGAGCACGACCCGCGTCACATGCGGATGGCCCGCCAGGACGGGCTGGCCGTCCGGCCGGCTGGTCAGCAAAAGAAGAAGGCGCCGGCCCTCGATCCGGTCGAGCACGAGGTTGACGAATTCGAGCGTCGAGGGATCGGTCCAGTGCATGTCCTCCATCACCACCAGCACGGAGCGTCGCTGGGCGAGTCCGAGAAACTGCTCGACCAGGACCGACAGGGTCTGGTTTCGCTGCGCCTGCGGCGAGAGGTCGAGCGGGCCGTACCGGTCGTCGTAGGGCACGCCGAGCAGGCTTGCGATCAGAGGAACGGCGCTCTCGATATGCCCGGCATGGCGGCGCAGAAAACCCTCGATCTTGTCGAGCCGCAGCGCCGGCGAGTCCTCGGCGGCAAGCTTCAGCGCGACGGTCAGCTGCTGGATCACCGGCCACAAGGCGCTGTCGAGGTGATAGGGCGAGCATTGAAAGAGCAGGATGGCGCTGTCGGATCCGCCGACCATGTCGCGCAGCGCCCGCGTGACGCGCGACTTGCCGATGCCGGCTTCGCCGACGAGCAGCAGACATTGACCCTCGCCGGCGCGGACCTGCGCCCAGCGTTCGCGGACCAGCGCCAGTTCCTGGTCGCGCCCCACCATCGGGCGCAGGTGCCGGCCGGCGCCCGCCTCGAAGCGGCTGTCGCTCGATCGCTCGCCCTGGACGGCAAAAGTCTCGACCGGAAGATCGAGCCCCTTCAGGAGCTGGGGTCCCAGGGACACCAGGTCGAAGGAGGACTGGACGAACTTCTGCGTGCTGTCGGCAATGACGACCTGGCCCGGCTGCGCCAGGTCCTGCAGGCGTGCGGCGATGTTGGGCGTGGCGCCGATCACATCGGCTTCCTGCGCGGCGCCCTGGCCGATCAGGCCACCCACCACCACCAGCCCGGTGGCGATACCGGCGCGCGCGGCCAGCGCCTCGCCATCGCCGGTGCGCAACTCCCCGACGGCGGCGACCGCGGCCAGGGCGGCGCGAACTGCCCGTCCAGCCTCGTCTTCATGCGCTTTCGGCCAGCCGAAATAGGCCAGCACGCCGTCCCCCATGAACTTCGCGACATAGCCGTCGAAGCGCGCGACTTCGCCCGCCACCGCATTCTGGTAGCGCCTGACGATCTGGCGCATCTCTTCCGGATCGCGTCGCGTGGTGAGAGCCGTCGAGCCGACGAGGTCGACGAACAATACCGACAATTGGCGGCGCTCGGCCGAATCGACCGCCGGATCGCCGTCGGATGGCGCCGGCACCGGAGGCACGGCGAAGCTCCCGGCGATTGCCTTGAGCAGCCGCCGTCGCGGGCCGAGCGTGATGCCGATGCCCTTGAGATCGTCTTCCGTGAGATCCGGCAGAACGTCGATGTCGATCTGTTGCGCCTCGAGAATGGGGCGCAGCGCGCCGAGCCCGTGGGCGTCCAACCAGTCCGACAGGGCACTCATATTGCGCCACCGTATCGCACGGGAGCTTCGCCGGTCGAGTCGTTATCCGGCGGCGCGCGCAGGCAGGCGGCCGGGATCGCGGCCGCCACCGACCCAGTTGGCGATCACGATCACGACCGTGGTGATGCCGACCATGGCAAGGCTCAGCACCGCGATGGCGCCGACATCGCCGCTCTCCTTGAGATCGAAGATCAGGACCGACAGGACCTTGGTCTGCGACGTGAACAGGATCACGGCAGCGGAAAGCTCGCGGATCACCGCGACGAAGACGAAGCACCAGGTGGCGATCACCGCCGAGCGCAGCAAGGGCGCGGTGATGTCGGCCAGGGTGCGCAGCCGCGTGGCGCCCAGCATGCGCCCGGCTTCCTCGAGCTCCGGATGGACCGCGTGGAACGCCGAGGAGAGCTGCTGGTAGGCGGCCGGCAGCTCGATGGTGACGAAGGCGATCAAGAGGATCCACAGCGTGCCGTAGAGCGTGAGCGGCGGACGCGTGTAGGCCAGGAACAGGCCGACGCCCAGCACGATGCCGGGGATGGCGATGGGCGCGGTGGCGAGGAAGCCCAGCAGCCGGTATCCGGGAACGGCGCGGCGGGCCACGATGTAGGCGATCAGCAGCGACAGCAGCGCGCCCACCGTGGCCGAGGCGGTCGCCAGCAGGAAGGTGTTCTCGAGCGCCGGCATCGTCGAGCTGAGCTCGAGGAAGGTGAAGCGCACGTTGTGCAGCGTGATCGTGTCGAAAGTCACGAGCTTCGAGGCGACCCGCGAGAAGGCCGAGTTGAACAGCGCCGCATAGGGAAGGAACAGCGGCAAGGCGAGCACCATCAGCGCCAGCGCCACGGCCGGCCAGCGCAGCCGGCCCAGTCGCACCAGCCGCGGCTCGCCATACTTGCCGCCCAGCACGGCGTAACCGCGGCGGCCGAGCGCCAGTGACTGGCCGCGCAGCAGCATGATGGTGAGCAGCAAGAGCGGCAGCGAGGCGGCGGCCGCCAGCTCGGGCTTGGGCGGGAACTGGAACAGGCTCCAGATGCGGGTGGTGAGCGTGTGGAAGCCCGCGGGAATGGCCAGGATCGCCGGCACGCCAAACTGGTTCAGAGCCTGCAGGAAGGCGATCAGCGCTCCGGCCAGCAAGGTCGGCAGGGCGAGCGGCACGGTAATGCGGCGCGCGGTCTGCCAGGTCGTGGCCCCCAGCATGGACGACGCATCCTCGAGCTCGCCGGGCATGCGGTCGAGCGCGTTGGCCACCAGGATGAAGACATAGGGAAAGGTGTAGCAGGTGATGACGAAGATGAGGCCGGGCAGGTTGTAGATGTCGAGAAGCGCCTCGTCGGCCGGCATGCCGGTGAGCGCGCGCCACAGCTGGTTCAGGAGCCCCGAGTTGGGCGCGGCCAGCATTTCCCAGGCGATGGCGCCGACGAAGGGCGGCGTCACCAGCGAGGCCATCACCAGCGTGCGTACGGTGCGACGGATCGGCATGTCGGTGCGCGCCACCAGCCAGCCCAGCGGCGCCGCGACCGCGCAGCAGACGGCGCTCACCGAGAACGAGATGATGAGGGTCGTGATCAGGGGATCGACGAAGGTCGGATCGGTGAAGAGGGCTACGAAGTTGCCCAGCGTGGCATGGCCCGCTTTGTCCGACAGGCTGTAGACCACGAGCCATCCCATCGGCAGGGCGATCATCACCACCAGGAGCGCGGCGACAGCGATCAGGACCGGGCGCGAGAGGTCGGGCAGGCGCCAGCGATCGACGCGCGCGACGGCAACCTTTTCGTCAGCGGCCGACGTCAATGGTCCCTCTTTGCTGGGAGCGCGCCACTCCAGTGGCGCAATCTTCTCATGCGGAGCGCGGACCTCCAGGTCCGCTCATGAGCATGATGCGGACCTGGAGGTCCGCGCTCCAAGACACTCCGCCTCATACCTTGAACATCCGCTGGTACCTGGCCTTGATCTCGTCGGCGGTCTTCTCGACCTCAGCGGGATCCTCGCGCCAGGTCTTGATCGACGCGAGCGGCGGCCGGCCGGCCTTGGCCTTCACCAGCTTGTTCGCCGGATACTGACCGCTCAGATCGACGATGAACGACTGGCCCTCGGCCGACATGATCCACCCGAACAGCAGCCGGGCGGCGTTGGGATTGGGCGCCGACTTGAACACCGCCATGGGATTGGAGATCTGAGGCGTGCCCTCGACCGGTTGCACGACCTCGATCGGCGCGCCGCGCTCCTTTGCCATCCAGAAGAGATAATCGCTGCCGTCGACGGCGATGGCGCGTTCGCCGGCCTCGATCTTCTTGGGCGGCTCGGTGGCCGACTGAACCTGCAGCACCTTCTGCTTGGCGAGCTTCTCGAAATAGCCCCAGCCCAGCTCCCGCGCCGTCTGCTGCGTGGAGGTCATGATGGTGCCGGAGTAGCCGGGATGGCCTTTCACCAGCTTGCCGGAGTACTTGGGGTCGAGCAGGTCGATGAAACCCTTGGGCGCGTCCTCGGGCTTGATCAGGCTTGTATTGTAGGCGATGGGGCTCAAATGCGTGCGCTGGTTGGTGAAGGTGCCGTCGGGATCGCGCATCTCGGCCGGCACGTTCTCGGCGATCTCGACCGTGACATAGGGTGCCAGCCAGCCCTGGCGCTTCCAGACGATGAAGTGGGCGGCATCCGAGCTGTTGGCCACGTCGCAGCGGCGGATGTTGCTCGCCTCTTCCTGGGCGATGCGGTTGAACAGCCGTTCGGCGCCGGTGCGCTCGACCGCGACCTTGATGCCCGGATACTTGGCCTCGAAGGACTTGGCCATCGGCTCGGCGACGGAAAGATCCATCGCCGTGTAGTAGGTGACCTTGCCCTCCTTCTTCGCGGCCTCGACCAGCGCCGGCGTGACCGCCTCCGGCGCCGGTGCAGCCGACACCGCTCGGGCGCCGAAGGGAAGAAGCGACGGCAAAAGCGCAGCAGCCTTGATCAGAGCACGCCGCCCTACCCCGTCGCCTCGACCGGAGCGCGAAGCGCGGAGTGGAGAGATCTCGTCAGAGGAAGACGAGGTCCCTCGACTACGCTTCGCTCCGCTCAGGATGACGGGGGTGGTTTTCATCGTCACACCTTGAACAGCTTGGTGTAGTGCGCCTTGATGTCGTCGGCCTGGTCGGCGACGGCCGCCGCGTCCTCGCGCAGGGTCTTGATCTCGCTGAGCTTCTTGCGGTCAGGCCGTTCCTTCACCAGCGCATGGGCCGAGCGCATGCCGCCGACATCGACGCTCATCTGCTGCGCCGCGGCCGTCATCGACCAGGCGTAGAACAGCCGCGCCGCGTTGGGGTTGGCGGCGCGCGCCATCACCGCCGACGGGCCGGTGATCAGCGGCGTGCCTTCGACGGCATAGATCTCCTCGACCGGCTCGCCGCGCGCCTTGAGGTCGGTGATCACGTATTCGCCGCCATCGGCCATCACCGCGCGCTCGCCAAGCGCCAGCTTCTTGGGCGGATCGGCGGCCGACTGGACCTGCATGATCTTCTGCTTGGCGAGTTTCTCGAAATAGCCCCAGCCGAGGTCGCGGGAAAGCTGCTGCGTCGCCGTCATGATGGTGCCCGAGTAGCCGGGATGGGCCTTGACGATCTTGCCGACCCACTTGGGATCGAGCAGGTCGTTGAATCCCTTGGGCGCGTCCTCGGCCTTCACCAGGCTGGTGTTGTAGGCGATCGGCGAGAGAGTGAGCCGCCACGAAGCGTACATGCCCTCGGGATCCCAGTGCTCCTTGGGAAAGTGCTGCGCCACGTCCTCGGGCAGATACGACGCCAGCATGCTGGCGCGCTTCCAGATGATGAGGTGAGCCGCGTCGGAGCTGTTCACCACGTCGCAGACGTAGATCTTGCTCTGGTACTCCTGGCCGATGCGCTGGAAGATGCGTTCGGCGCCCGAGCGCTCGACCTTCATGCTGATGCCGGGATAGGCCGCCTCGAAGGCCTTGGCGACCTTTTCCGCGACCGGCAGGTCGACCGAGGTGTACCACGAGGCCTTGCCTTCCTTTTTCGCGGCCTCGATCAGTTCGGGCGTGATCTTCTGCGCCTCCGCCGGTGCGCCGCGCGCCACCGACACGAACGACGCGGTCGTCGTGGCGGCAGCGGCCGCCAGCACGTGGCGCCGCGTGAGTTTCCTGGTCATCGTTTCATTCCTCCGCCAATGCCCTGACTTGTTCCGCCGGCAGGTGCAGCCAGACCCGTTCGCCCGGCGCGATGTTGCGGCCGGGCGGCGCCGTCACGCGCAGCTCGGTCTTGTCGTCGAGCGCGACCGTATAGTCGCGCGCCGAGCCGAGAAAGACCTGCCGCGTCACGACGGCATTGAGGTGATTGTCGGTCGATTGCGGCTTCTCGGCGGCGATCGCGATCTCGTGCTGGCGCACCGACAGCGCCACCGGCTTGCCGGCCGTGAGCGTGCGGCCCGTGGTGCGCAAGGTCGCGCCCGCGACCGAGACAGAGGCTCCGTCGAGTGCTGCGCCGCGCAGGATGTTGGCGCCGCCGATGAAGCGCGCCACGAATTCCGAGCGCGGATGACTATAGATCTCTTCTGGTGGCGCGAGCTGCTCGACCTTGCCGTGGTTCATGACGGCTATGAGGTCGGCGGTGGTCATGGCCTCGGACTGGTCGTGGGTCACGTAGACCGTGGTGTAGCGATAGCGGTCGTGCAGGCGGCGGATCTCGAAGCGCATCTCCTCGCGCAGGTTGGCGTCGAGATTGCTGAGTGGCTCGTCGAGCAGCAGGGTTTCGGGCTCGACCACCAGCGCGCGGGCGAGCGACACCCGCTGCTGCTGGCCGCCCGACAGCTCGCCGGGATAGCGCTCGGCCAGGGCTTCCAGCCGCGCCGTCGACAGGATCGCCTTCAGCTTGGTGTCGATCGTTGCCTTGTCGAGCTTCCGGATTTTCAGCCCATAGGCCACGTTCTCGGCCACCGTCATGTGCGGCCACAGCGCATAGCTCTGGAAGATCATCGACATGTTGCGGCCTTCCGGCGGCACGGTCCGTGCAGGCGAGGACAAGACCTTGCCGCCGACCACGATTTCGCCTGCCGAAGGCTCGATGAAGCCTGCGATCAGCCGCAGAGTGGTCGTCTTGCCGCAGCCCGACGGGCCCAGCAGGCAGACAAGCTGGCCATGCTCGACGCGCAGCGACACGCCGTTGACCGCGACGGCATTGCCGTAGTGCTTGGTAAGGCCCTTCAGTTCCACTGAGGCCATGTGTCCTCCCTGCCCGGCCCAAGATGCTTCGCTTCTCTCAATATGACAATGATGATGTATATTCGCGGCCTCACCGGAGGAACGGCATGCAGGAACAGAAGATCTACGGCCGGCGCGAGGGCGCCGTCGGGCACCTCGTCTTCAACAATCCGGCCAAGCTCAATGCCGTGTCGCTCGACATGTGGGACGGCTTTGTCGGCATGCTGAGGGACTACGAGAAGGACCCCGAGGTCCGCTGCGTCGTCGTGAGCGGCTCGGGCGGCAAGGCCTTCGTGTCGGGCGCGGACATCTCCAAGTTCGAGAGCGAGCGCGCCAATGCCGAGGCCCAGGTGCGCTATGACGCGATCTCCAAGGAAGGCTACGAATCACTCTACAACTTCCCCAAGCCCACCATCGCCAAGATTACCGGCTACTGCATCGGCGGCGGCATGAACCTCGCCGCCTGCTGCGACCTCCGCTACTGCAACGAGGGCGCGCGCTTCGGCGTGCCGGCGGCCAAGCTCGGGCTGGGCTACGGGTTCCTGCAGGATCGAGCGGCTGTCGCGCCTCATGGGGCTGGCGCGCGCCATGGAGTTCCTGTTCACCGCCAAGCAGTACTCGGCGAAGGAGGCCTACGACATGGGCCTGGTCCAGGGCGTGGCCGCCGATGCCGAGCTCGATGCGCTAGTGGCGGGCATCACCGGCGCGATTGCGCAGAATGCGCCGCTCACCATCGCGCTCGCCAAGGCCTCGGCGCGCGAGATCGCCAAGCCCGAATCCAGCCAGGACCACAAGAAGCTGCAGAAGATGGCGGAAGCGTGCTTCGACAGCGAAGACTTCAAGGAAGGCCGCCGCGCTTTCATGGAGAAGAGGAAGCCGGCGTTCAAGGGACGTTAGCCCTCCTCCCCAAGCGAACGCTTGGGGAGGTGTTCGCGCAGCGGACGGAGGGGTCAGGAGCCGCAGTATTGATGCTGCTCATGACCCCTCCGTCGCCGTAAGACGTCGACACCTCCCCGCGCTGCGCGCGGGGAGGAATCAAATTTTCGCAGCACCGAGGAAACACCCATGACCACCCTGCCCCTGTCCCACATCTCCGTCCTCGACCTCACGGCGCATCGTGCCGGGCCGACGGCCGTGCGCCAGCTCGCCGACTGGGGCGCGCATGTCATCAAGATCGAGCCGCCGCCCCCGCCCCAGTCGGGCGACGGCAAGACCGACGCGATGGGCGGCCATCGCCATGGCTTCGACTTCCAGAACCTGCATCGCAACAAGAAGGCGATGACGCTCAACCTCAAGAGCAAGGAAGGCCATGCGATCTTCATGAAGCTCGCCGAGAAGGCCGACGTCATCGTCGAGAACTACCGTTCCGACGTGAAGCATCGGCTGAAGGTCGACTACGACACCGTGGCCAAGATCAACCCGCGCATCGTCTACGGCTCGATCGCGGGCTTCGGCCAGAGCGGCCCCGATGCGGCGCGCCCCGGCGTCGACCAGATCGCGCAGGGCATGGGCGGGCTGATGTCGATCACCGGCGAGCCCGGCCGCGGGCCGATGCGGGTCGGCATTCCGATCGCCGACCTGACCTCGGGCCTGCTGCTGGCCCAGGCCATCATCCTGGCGCTCTACAATCGCGAGCGCACCGGCCGGGGCCAGTGGGTCCACACCTCGCTGATCGAGGCGCAGATCTTCATGCTCGACTTCCAGGCCTCGCGCTGGCTGATGAAGGGCGAGGTCGCCAAGCAGGCCGGCAACGACCATCCGACCAGCATCCCGACCGGCGTGTTCCCGACCAGCGACGGCCATATCAACATCGCGGCCTCCGGCGACCACATGTTCAAGCGCTGCGCCACGGCGATGGGCGCGCCCGAGCTTGTGGACCATCCCGAGCACGCGACGGCCGGCCTGCGCTCGCAGAATCGCAAGGCGGTCAACGAACGCATCGCCGCCGTCACCAAGACCAAGCCGTCGGCGCACTGGATCGAGGCTCTGAACAAGGCGGGCGTGCCGTGCGGGCCGATCAACACCATCGACCAGACCTTCGCCGAACCGCAGGTGAAGCATCTCGGCATCGCCCGGGCGGTGAAGCATCCCAAGCTGGGCGACATCAGGGTGGTCGGCCAGCCGATCAACCTCTCCGACGCGCCGCAGCCCAAGGAGCTCAAGCCGACGCCCGAGCTCGGCGAGCATACCGACGAGGTGCTGACCGGCCTGGGCTACGACCGCAAGGCGATCGACGCGCTCAAGGCCGGCGGCGTCATCTGAAATGCCGACGTTACAATTGTGTTGTGTCGTGAACGCCGATCCTTTATTTGCAGCGGCGGTGTGGGAACCGGTGTTTCTTGGGAAGGTAACGGCATCCCCTTCGGCCAGGTTCGGGAATCTGATGCAGCCGCGGGACGGTCGCGCTTGAGAGGCGAAAGGCTGTCGAGGTCTGCGCATTCGGGGGCATTGAAGCGATGGGAATCGACGTCAAGACGTTATTCCTGATCAACGTCGCCGTGCTGCTCCTGAGCGCGGCCATCTCCTCCTATTTCTGGCGCCAACACCGGGACAATACAGGGTTGTTGTGGTGGGCATTGGGAACCGGCATCTGCACTCCGGGCATCGTGACGCTGGGTGTCGCCGGCCCCCGGCCGCCCGTAGCGATCGGTCTCACATCCGCGACCCTGCTGATCGCGGGCTTTGCCACCTGTTGGCAAAGCATCCGTTGCTTCAATGGCCGGCCCGTGGCCGCAGGCCACGTCGCACTGATCGCGCTGGTCTTCGTATCGGCCATCGGCTTGGCCGCCTACGAGGGGGCGCCGATCAACCAGCGAGTCGCGCTGCTTTTCCTCGGCCTGTCGCTCTGCGCCGGCCTAGCCTGCTGGGAAGTCTTGCACGGCTACAAACGCGAGCCGTTGAACAGCCGCCTGCCCATGGCGGCCATCCTGGCGGTGCTGACAGCCATACTGGTGCTCCGCGCGAGCTTGACCGCGCTTCAGCCGGAGAGCCTGACGCCGGAGACATACTACGACCCGCTGCACGGCATTACCTCGATGGTCGTCTCGATCGGCATTTTCTGCCTCACCTTCGGCATGATGATGATGGCGAACGAGCGCGTGAGCGCACAGTATCAAAAGCGTGCCCTCACCGACGACCTGACCGGGCTGCCGAACCGTCGGTCCTTCCTCGAGCAGGCCGAACGTTTCGCCAAACGGCCGGTGCGGAACAGCATGCCCGCCTCCATCCTGATGATGGACCTCGACCACTTCGCACGGGTCAATGAACGGCTTGGTCATGCCGGCGGGGATCAGGCGCTGGCGACGTTTGCCGGGCTGCTGCGCGACCATGTGCGGCCGACCGACATCGTCGCCCGCTACGGCGGCGAGGAGTTCTGCGCGGTCCTGACGGGCGTGCACGTGCCGGAAGCCACCCGCATCGCTGAACGTCTTCGCGCGGCCGTCGCCACCCAGGCCTTCGACGCCAGGAGCCTCGGCCACCCGATCACGGTAAGCATCGGCGTCGCGGATTTCCTCGACGGCGATCTGCCATCTTCCCTCCGCCGCGCCGACGAAGCGCTGTATCGGGCCAAGGCCAACGGCCGCAATCAGGTCGTCACAGCGTCTCCACGAGGCCGGTTCCTTCGAGCATCCGTAAGGGCCAGGCGCTCAAGGCCAGCGGCGTGGCCTGATCCCGGCGCAGGGGCGGCTGGCCCAAGGGCGAAGAGGAATTTGAGGGAGAAGCCATGAAGTCGAAGGCGGCTGCCATTGCGGCATCCGATTCGAGGCGGAGGTCGACCCCGCCACCGTGGTGATCTGCCATTGCACGGACTGCCAGACCTTTTCGGGCTCCGCCTTTCGCACGGTTGTGCTCACGAAGCCGGGCACGTTTGCGCTTCTTGCCGGCGCGCCCACGGTCTACGTGAAGACGGCCGACAGCGGCAACAGACGTCAGCAAACGTTCTGCCCGACATGCGGCACGCCGCTCTACTCCGCTCCGGTCAGCGGCGACACCACGGTGGTGGTGCTGCTCGTCGGCGCCATTCGCCAACGCGACCGGCTCGTCCCGCGCGATCAATACTGGTTCGGCTCGTCGCAGGCCTGGCTGCCGAGCCTGCCGGCGATCATGAAGCAAGACCGCCAGCCGCTCCTGGACGAGGCGGGCGCCCCGCACGACTCCGGAAGGATGTGGGGCGCTCGATCCGCGCGTTGTGTGGCGAGGAAGTCACCGGGTTGACAGCCTGTTCGGTTTCATCCAACACTTCACCTATTGGTTAACTATCAGGAAGGCTAGCGATCATGAGCTACATTGATGGATTCGTCGCAGCGGTGCCGACCGCCAACCGCGGCGCCTACAAGGAGCATGCCGAAAAGGCTGCGCCGATTTTCAAGCAGCATGGCGCCCTGAAGATGGTGGAATGCTGGGGCGACGACGTGCCGGACGGAAAGCTGACGTCCTTCCCGATGGCCGTGCAGAAGAAGGGCGACGAAACGGTTGTATTCTCCTGGATCGTGTGGCCATCGAAACGAGCCCGTGACGAGGGCATGAAGAAGGTAATGGCGGACCCTCGTATCCAGCCCGACGTCAACCCGATGCCGTTCGATGCCAAGCGGCTGATCTTCGGCGGCTTCGAGGTTCTGCTCGAGGCGTGAACCGGGGCCCGGGCGTTACCGCGCGAAACGCCTGCATGGACGGCCCGACAAGCGCAATGGCATCCTGCGTTCTCCTTCGGAGAGAAACAGGAGTGAACGCGTGCGGGATTACCTGGCCTGGCGGCTTGCTTTCGGCGTGACGACGCCGTCGACCAACACGGTCGTCCAACCCGAATATGACGACATGCGGCCGGCGGGCGTGACCAACCACCTGGCGCGCATGGTCATCGCCGACGATCCCGTGACCTCCGATGCCGATTTCGAACGGCAGCTCGAGGCCATCGACAAGTCGCTCGAGGACGCCGTCGACCGGGTCATGGACGCCAAGCCCAACGCCTTCATTCTGGGCATCTCCGCGCTCTCGGTGTGGGGCGGCACGCTCGACTGGGGCGAAGAGCTGAAGCGGCGCGTGCGCAAGGTGGCCGGCTGGGACATCCCGGTTGCGATTGCCTCCGACGCCGTCGCAGCCGGCCTCAAGGCGCACGGGATCAAGCGCCGGATCGCCATCATGGAGCCCTACTACCCATGCATCGAGCCACGGCTCAATGCGGTGCTGGGCGCCCATGGCTACGAGATCGTCCGCTTCTGCCACATGCGCGGCAAGAGCCCGGCGTCATACTCGGTGCTGAGCGCCCAGGACATGATCAAGGCCATCCGCTCGATCGACGGCCCCGACATCGAGGCGATCGTCGCCTTCGGCGCCAACCTGCCCTTCGCCAAACTGGCCGACGAAGCCGAGCGCTGGCTCGACAAGCCGGTCCTGCAGATCAATGCGACGACCTACTGGCACGCGCTCCGCACCAACGGGATCACGGACAAGATCTACGGCTACGGCTCGCTTCTGGCGCGTTTTTGACAAGACAGCGGGCAAGCTCGCCCTCGTCACCGGCGCTTCTGAGGGAATTGGCCTGGCGTGTGCCCGGCAACTTGCCGAGGAAGGCTGCCATCTCGATCTTGCGTCGCGGACCAAGGCGGACCTCGAACGCGCCAAGGAGTTGATTCAGGCACGTCACAACGTCTCCGTGACGATCCATGCCGTCGATATTTCCAACGGCAATACCGCCCGGTCGCTGGCGGCAGCCTGCCGCGTCCCCCTGGAAGTTCTTGACCTTGCGGCCCTGGGGCCTGAGCGGCGACTTCCCCCGTCCGCCGCGTCCCGCTCTGGAAAACGCAGTCGGCCCGGTACGCTTCGGCGATGCGCGCCTTCGCTGGATGGGAAGAACGAAGCGACCGCCGCGACGATCGATCTGCTGACGGCCATAGCCGATGTTGGTGCCGCCACGGCGCCGGCTGCGCAAGGTATGTACCCCGGCGACCTGTTGGAAGCGCATACCGATCCCGGCAGCCATCCTGATGGCGACGATCTCTCTGTTCAGCAACCACGCCGAGCGGCGCCCTCCGGACTTTAGTCGTCAAGGTGTGATATGCTGGAGCAAGCCCAGACGGCATTGGGCGACTGAAGCGGGGGCACTTGATGACCACACCATCATGGTGGGCGAAGCTGCAGCTTCGCGGCCTGAGCGCCGTCTGCGTGTCGCTGATTGCGCTCCGCGCCCTCCTCAACCGGCACCGCATGTCGCATCATAACGGCATCGTGGGGCGCGGGCGCATCCGCATCGTCGACGATCTCGCGATTCCCGACACCGACTTCTTCCGGCCGGGCCGCGAATTCCCGTGTCGGCTGCGGCATGCGTCGATTTCGTTCATGGACGACGCGACGATGGTCGTGCGCGGGGCCTCGCTCAAGTTCGCCGATGCCGACATCGACAGTCCGCTCGATCTGCTGATGAACGGCGGCGTCACCGCACCGTTCTGGAACATGCACACCTTCGCGCAGTTCATGTTCGCCCGGGTGCGCGGCGGGCGGACTCACCTGATCCCCTATTTCCGGAACAACCCGCGCTGCTTCGAGAACGTGACGATTGCGCTCCGCCTGCGCCCGTCCTCCTTCACGCAGCTCAACTACCACAGCCAGACGCCGTTCGAGTTCCGTGCGCGCGACGGCCGGCTGCGCTACTGCAAATTCCGCCTGTTGCCCGAGGATCGCGGACCGGAGACCGGCATTCCGCAGCAGGCCGATCTGCGCACGCCGTGGTTCCAGGAGGCGGCTCCCGGCGAGACCCTGTCGCCCAACTACCTCAAGGACGAGTTCCGCGAACGCGTGCAAAGACGCGGCGCGAAATACCATCTCGAGATCCAGCTGCACGACTGGCAGGCGGGTGACGATCGCATGGTCGTCCTCAGCAGCCTCTATCCCTGGGACGAGACCGCCCATCCGTGGATGCCGCTCGCCACGGTCGACATCGACGCGATCCACGAAGCCGATCCCTACGGTCTTCGCTGCATGTTCCAGATCACCAACCATCCCGACTGCATCCAGCTGATCGAGCCGTTGTCGATCTACGATCCGCCGTCGCTCGAGTATCTGCGCGTCGTCGGCGCCCTGGCACACAGGGCGCGCCTGCTCGGCATGCGGCTGTTCGGCCCGCCGCAACCGGTGCCCGACATCCGCCCGCCGGCGTTCTATCGCGACGAGGCGGCGTCGACCGTCACCGCCGCCGACATCTACAGCGCCGCCTGCCTGCCGCAGCACGAGCCGGAGCGCTCGCGCCGCCGCCGCCTGCGCGTGCAGCTTCTCGAGCAGGCGCGCGGGCTCTACCAGTTCGCGCCCGACGACGGCCTGCCGGCCCATGCGCGGGCGCTGCCGGCCGACGAGGAATTCACGGCCGACAAGTACCATCGCATGCTGTGGGACGCGGCAGCGACGGTGGTCACGCTGGGCATCGGCGTCGTCAGGAAGGAGCTCGACGCCGCGCGCGGCCTCAAGGGCTACGACGACCTGTTTGCCGGCGCGACGCTGCCGCTGCCCGCGGTCAGCGCACGCTTCGCGAGCGACGAGGAATTCGGCCGGCAGCGCCTCGACGGCGTCAACCCGTTCCTGCTGCGCCGCTGCACCGTCATCCCCGACAATTTCCCGGTCGAGCCGCAGACCGTCGCCGCGCTGCTGCCCGGCGGGCAGGACCTCGCCGCCCTGCGTGACGCCGGGCGGCTCTACCTGCTAGATCTCGCCATCCTCGACGGCATCGCGGCGGCGCCGGGACGCTTCCTGTGCGCCCCGATGTGCCTGTTCTACGTCGACGGGCAATCGCGGCTGATGCCGCTCGCCATCCAGCTCGGCCAGTCGCCGGCCACCGGGCCGATCTTCACGCCGCTCGACGATCCGTGGCTGTGGCGCACGGCCAAGACACACGTCCAGTGTGCCGACTCCCAGGTCCAGCAATGCGTCTTCCACCTGCTGCGCACCCACATGGTGATGGAAACGATCGCCGTCGCCACGCATCGCCAGCTCAGCGCCGCCCATCCGCTGCACCAGCTTCTGATGCCGCATTGCCGCTTCACGCTCGCCATCAATCGCGCCGCACGCACCAAGATGATCGCGTCCGGCGGCCAGTTCGACAATTTGATGGGCGTGGGTAGCGCCGGCGGGCTGGCGTTGTGCGCCAAGGCCTGGAAGCAATGGTCGTTCGCCCAGTGCGATCTGCGCGCCGACCTCGCGGCGCGTGGCGTCGACGATCCGGCACTGCTGCCGGGCTATCACTACCGCGACGATGCGCTGCTGGTCTGGGACGCCATCGCCGGGTTCGTGGGCGCGGTGCTGCGCCAGTTCTATCGCAGCGACGCCGACGTCACGGGCGACAGCGAGCTGCAGGCCTGGGTGCGCGAGCTTGCCGACCCCGCGATCGGCAACTTCCGAGGCTTGGCCGACCCCGGCGGCGGGCTCGCGTCGCTCGACCGGCTGGTGCAGGTCGTCACGGCGATCGTGTTCATCGCTACCGCGCAGCATTCCGCGGCCAACAACGGCCAGTACGAGCTTTACGCCTACATCCCGAACGTGCCGGCCGCGCTGTTCGCGCCACCGCCCGCCACCAAGGCGCCGCTCTCCGAGGAGAGCCTGGTCGCCGCCCTGCCGCCGCCGGCCGTCATCATCGAACAGATCACCCTGGCCCACGTGCTGAGCGAACCGGCCGATCCGCCGCTCGGCCGCCATCCGTCCGACTTCTTCGCCACCAATCCCGAGATCGCACCGATCGTGGCGCGCTTCGACGAGACGCTGCGAGGCGTCGCCGCGCAAATCGATGCGCGCAATGCGCGGCTCGCCGTCCCCTACACCTATCTTCACCCTGCCACGCTCTGTTCCAGCGTCGAGACCTGACGACCGGCCGGAGCGCGCCATGATCGACCTGCCCGGCTACCGCATCGGCGAGACGATCCACCGGGGACGACACTTCTCGATCTATCGCGGGATCAGGCTGGACGACTCCGCCGGGGTAATCGTCAAGGTCGATGACGCTCAACAGGCCGATCCGCAGGCAAGCGCCCGCCTCGAGCGCGAGTACGCGCTGACCCGCTCGCTCGATGATTCCGGCGTCGTGATCGCCCACTCCGTCCAGCGCGTCGGCCGCCATTGCGCGCTCGTCTTCCCCGACAGCGGCCGCATCTCGCTGGCGCACTATCTCGAGGGCCGCACGCTTCCCCTGCCGCTGTTCTTCCTGATCGCGCGCCAGGTCGCGGAGACCCTCGGCCGCCTGCACTCCCGCGACGTCGTGCACAAGGATATCAAGCCGGCAAACATACTGGTCGACCCGCGGACGCTGTCCGTCCAGCTCACCGACTTTGGCATCGCTGTCACGCGTGCCCGCGAGACGGCCTCGACCCTCGCCCCGGAGGAATTGGAGGGCACGCCCCACTACATTGCGCCGGAACAGACCGGCCGGATGAACCGCAGCATCGACGGACGTTCCGATCTCTATGCGCTGGGCGTCACCTTCTACGAAATGCTGGCGCGCCGCCTGCCATTCGACGTCACCGACCGGGCCGAGCTGGTGCATTGCCATCTCACCGTGGTGCCCCGGCCGCCGCATGAGCTCGATCCGGGCATTCCCGAGCCGCTGTCGCGACTGGTGATGAAGCTGCTCGCCAAGGATCCCGAGGAGCGTTACCAGAGCGCGGCGGGCCTCGCCCATGATCTCGCGACGCTCTCGGCCGCCGCCGAGGCGGGCCGGCCCGCCGACGATTTCATCCTGGCCGCGCGCGACGTGCCGGACCGGCTGCGCATCCCCGAACGCCTCTACGGGCGCGACGCCGAGCTCGCCGCGCTGGTCGAGGCGGTGGAGGGCGTCGCTCTCGGCCGTGCGCAGATCATGCTGATCGCCGGCCACTCCGGCATCGGCAAGTCCTCGCTGGTGCGCGAGGTCATGCGCCCGGTCGCGGGGCGCCGCGGACACCTGGTCAGCGGCAAGTTCGATCAGCTCAGCCGGGGCACGCCCTACCTGGCGATCGGCCAGGCCTGCGAAGAGCTGGTGCGCAAGCTGCTTGGCGAGACCGCCGA
This sequence comes from uncultured Alphaproteobacteria bacterium, assembly GCA_963765385.1. GTDB lineage: Bacteria > Pseudomonadota > Alphaproteobacteria > Reyranellales > Reyranellaceae > Reyranella. The sequence continues at coordinate 155,222 of CAVXWG010000011.1, forward strand.
GCGCGTCGAGCTCTGGCGGCGGACCCTGCTCGATGCGATGGGGCCCAGCGCGCACGTCATGCTCGACGTCGTGCCCAGCCTCGAACGCCTGGTCGGCGCCCTTCCGCCGGCGCCTGTGCTGGGCGCGGCGGAGACGCAACAGCGCTTCAGGCTGGTCTTCCGCCGGCTATTCCGGGCGCTGGCGAGCCCGCGCCATCCGCTCGTGATCTTCCTCGACGATCTGCAGTGGGCGGATTCGGCGTCGCTCGCCCTCATCGACGTGCTGATGTCCGACCCCGATCTCGCCGGCCTGCTGATGATCGGCGCCTATCGCGACAACGAGATCCATGCCGGCCATCCGCTGCAGGCCTTGTTCGAGCAGCTGGCGCGCGGCCAGGCGCCCTGCCGCAACATCACGCTCGCGGCGCTCGAGCGGCGCAGCGTCGGGCCGCTGATCGCCGACACCTTGCGCATTTCGACCGGGGCGGCGGCGCCGCTTGCCAATCTGGTGACGGCCAAGACGCAGGGTAATCCGTTCTTCGTGCGCCAGTTCCTGCGCCTGCTCGAGGAAAAGAAGCTGCTGGCCTTCGACGCCGGCGCGGCGTGCTGGACCTGGCAGGTCGACCGCATCGAGCAGGAGCAGATCACCGACAACGTCGCCGACCTCGTCACGGAGCGCATCGGGCGGCTGACACCGGAGGCCGGGCGCCTGCTGCGCCTCGCTGCCTGCATCGGCAACCAGTTCGACCTGGAAACGCTCAGCGTGGTGTCCGGCGGGCTGCCCCGCGAGACGGCGGCCGCGCTGACCGAGCCGCTGGCCCAGGAAATCATCGCCCCGATCGGCGCGAGCTACAAATATGCCGCGTGGTCCCAAGCGACACCGGATGCGGGCATTGCCTACCGCTTCGCCCACGATCGCCTGCAGCAGGCGTCGTACGCCATGATCCCGCCGACCGAGCGGCCGCTCCTGCACGATCAGATCGGCCGGCTGATCCTGGAGCGCTCGACGCCGGAGCAGCGCGAGGAGCGCCTGTTCGAGATCGTGAGCCATCTCAATCTCGGCATCGCGTCCGCTGCGCGCGAGCAGCGCGACGAGCTCGCGCGGCTGAACCTGCGCGCCGGCGAGAAGGCCAAAGGTGCCAATGCCTACGAGACAGCACTTGCCCTTTTCGTCGCCGGCCTCGACAGGGCGGCCGATCTGGGTGACGCGCGGCTCAGCCACGAGCTCGGCGTGCGCCGGATCGAGGCGATGTATCTCTGCGGCCGCTTCGAGGAGGCCGAGCGACTTGCCGAAGTCCTGCTCGAGCGCACCGCGCTGCCGCTCGACAAGGCGGCCGTGCTGGAGCAGCTCATACTGGCGCACACCACGCAGCTGCGGTATCGCAAGGCGCTCGACACCGCGGTGCGCGCGCTCGAGCTGCTGGGCGAGCACGTGCCAGGGCGCCCCGGCACGGCGCAGGTGATGGCCGAGCTGGCGCGCACCAAGCTTGCCCTGGCCGGCCGGCGCACGGACAGCCTGCGTGCGCTGCCGCGCATGGTCGATGAGCGCAAGCTGGCGGCGATGCGCATCCTCATGCTGGCGACCCCGCCCGCCTACTTCGAGGACCAGAACCTGCTGCCGCTGGTCGCGCTGCGCATGGTGCGGCTGTCGGTGCGCTACGGCAATGCTGCCCATTCGGCCTTTGGCTACGTGATGTACGGAATGGTCCTGTGCGGCGTGCTGGGCGACATGCGCCGCGGGCTGGCATTCGGCCGCCTGGCTCTGGACGCGGTCGACCTGTTCGACGCGCGCGACATTCACGGCCGCGTGGTGATGTCGTTCGCCGGATTCATCCTGCACTGGAACAGCCCGCTGGCCGACACGCTACCCTATTTCGCCGACGGCGCGAACGCCGCCCTCGAGGCGGGTGACCTCGAGTTCCACGGCTACAACCGCTATGCCTACGCCTCCTATGCCTTCATGAGCGGCATGCCGCTCGACAAGGTCGCCGACATACTGGAGGCGGGCTACGGCGCCGTCCTGCAGCACAAGCACGAGAAGACGCAGCGCGTTTTCCGCATGGCGCGACAGGCGGTGCGCGAGCTCAGGGGCCGCGCTGCCGGCCCGGCGCACCCGGAGGAAGCGCCGTTCGACGAGGCCGCCGAAGTGGCCTACTGGACCGAGCGCGACCGCATGGCGCTCGCCTACTACTACGAGTTCCGCCTGCTGAAGCAGTACATGGCGCGCGACTTCGAGGGCTGCGCCACGAGCGCTCGCGTGATCGACGAGAACTTCAACGTCGTGATGGGCATGCCGTTCTCGGTCTATTACCTGCCTTACCAGTCGCTGGCGCTGATTGCCCTGCTGCCGACGATGAAAACGGCCGGCGCCCGCCGCGCGGCGCTGCGCATCGTGCGGCGCAACCGGCGTCGCTTGCGCGCCTGGTCGCGCCACGCGCCGGACAACTACCTGCACAAGCAGATCCTGGTCGAGGCCGAGCTTGCCCGGCTGCACGGTCGCGTCGTGCAGGCCGAGCAGTCCTATCAGCGGGCGATCGCGCTGGCCGGTCGCCACGGCGCCTTGTCCGACGAAGCGCTCGCCCACGAGCTGGCAGGCGAGTTCGAGCTGGCGCGAGGCCGGCCGACCGCGGGCCGCGCCCATCTTTCCGAGGCGCGCGACGCCTACCGGCAATGGGGCGCGTGGGCCTGGGTCGAGCATCTCGAGCAGCGCCATGCCGACCTCTTCGGCCAGGCGCGCGAGACCGCCGACAAGAACGGGCAATCGTCGGAGACCGCGTTCTATCCCAGCGAAAGCCGCGGGCTCGTCGACGTCGCCGCCATCACGCGCGCCGCCGCCGCGATCTCGGGCAAGATCGTGGTCGACGACGTCGTCGCCGAGGTCATCGAGGCCTCGGTCATGAACGCCGGCGCGACACGCGGCCTGCTGCTGCTGGCGCGTGGCGACGAATTCGTCATCCAGGGCGAGGCCAGCCCCGGCGGCCTCGCCGAGGGCGGCCATCGCCTCCCGGCCCAGCCCGCGCCGGCGCCACCCTTCGCCGGCTCCGGCAAGGGGCCCGAGCGGCTGGTCAACTACGTCGCGCGCACGCGCGAGAGCGTGGTGCTCGACGACGTGACGCGGGACGAGACCTATGGCGCCGACCCGTTCGTCGTCGCGCGCCGGCCGCTGTCGGTGCTCTGCATGCCGCTGCTCGACCGCGGCAGGCTCCTGGGCGTGCTCTATGTCGAGAACAGCCTGGCGCGCGGCGCCTTCACCGCGGGCCGCATCCGGACCCTGGAAATGCTCGGCGCGCAGGCCGTGATCTCGCTCGAGAACGCACGGCTGTACCAGGAGATCCGCAGTCACGCCGACGCGCTCGAGACCAAGGTGAAGGAGCGCACGAGCGAGCTGGAGGACGCCTACGGACGCCTGCGGGAGATCTTCGGCCGCTACGTGCCGCGACGGGTCGCCGAGGCGATCGTCGCCGGCCAGGGCACGCTGCAGCCGACTCAGACCCTGGCCACCATTCTCTACTCCGATATCGAGGGCTTCACCAGCATCGGCGAGCGGATGCCGCCGGGGCGCGTGGTCGAGATGCTGAACGAATACTTCCCCACGGTGATCGAGCCGATCGAACGCCATGGCGGCATCGTGAACCAGTTCATGGGCGATGCGATGCTAGTCACGTTCAACATCCCGATCGCCGATCCGCAGCATGCCGAGAAGGCCGTGCGCACCGCCCTGGAGATCCAGCGCGCGATTCAGGGTCGGAAATTTGCCGGCGTGGAACTGGTCACGCGGATCGGCATCACCACGGGCTCCGTCATCGCCGGCAATGTCGGCTCGGGCGACCGTATCAGCTACGCCGTCTATGGCGACGCCGTGAACCTCGCCGCGCGCCTCGAGCAGCTCAACAAGGAATATGGCAGCCGCGTGCTGGTCTCCGGCACCACAGTGGAACTGCTGACTGGCTCCTACCCGCTGGCGCCGGTCGGCAAAGTCGTGGTGCGCGGCAAGACGATGCCAGTGCTCATCTACCGGCTGGATGCGCCGACATAGGCTGAGGACGGCGCCCGCCGGGCTCGAGCGCCGGTGCAATCGGCGCCGATCAAGCGCCGGCGAGAAGCCCGACCGCAGCGATGATGCCGCCGAGCATTCCCCGTTCCGCCGATCCCGGCGACCACCGCCCGGGCGCCGCACATCGTTCTCCCGGTGTGGCTTCGCGGACACAGCCCACCTTTCTACGGTAGGAAGCGCTGGCGCAGGATGCCAGCATCGCTGCACACGCCGCGAGCTCCACGGCGCTCCGGAGCGCATGCATCCCGCCGTCACGACGGCCTGCGGATGTGCCGGTCATGTCCAGTCCTTCAAGAGGGATCCCTCGGCCTACGCCGCCCTTCGGAAATAGAGCGTCGGACACGCCGGTATCCGATCCCGTGCCGCCTCTCGGCTCGGCGGCCTACTGACCGCAAGCGTTCTGCCCCATACTCCCCGCCGGTTCCAGGACATCATTGGGGGGAAGGACAACATGGATCTCCATCTGCGCGGCAAGACCGCTCTCGTCACCGGCGCGTCCAAGGGCATCGGGCTTGCCTGCGCCCGCCAGCTCGCCGAGGAAGGCTGCCACCTGCACCTCGCGTCGCGCACCAAGGCCGACCTCGACAAGGCCAGGGAGTCCATTCAGTCCCGGCACAACGTCTCGGTGACGGTCCATGCCGTCGATCTCAGCAAGGGTGACACTGTGCGGTCGCTGGCGGCGGCGTGCGGCGACATCGACATCCTGGTGAACAACGCCGGCGCCATCCCGGCCGGCGACCTGCAGGCGATCGACGAGACGCGCTGGCGCGCCGCGTGGGACTTGAAAGTGTTCGGCTACATCAACCTCTGTCGCGCGGTCTATCCCGTCATGAAGGCGCGCGGCGGCGGCGTCATCGTGAACGTGCTGGGCGCCGCTGGCGAACGGCCGACCTGGGGCTACATCGCCGGCAGCGCCGGCAATGCCTCGCTGATGGCCTTCACCCGCGGCATGGGCGGCACCAGCCTGGTCGACAAGATCCGCATCGTCGCCTGCAATCCCGGCCTGATCAGCACCGAGCGCATGGAAACCATGCTGCGCGCCACCGCCCAGGAGAAGCTGGGCGACGCCGGGCGCTGGCGCGAGCTGATCCCCAAGAACCCGCCGGTCGGCACGGCGGAACAATGCGCCGACCTCGTGGCCTTCCTGGCGTCGGACCGGGCCTCGCACATCGCCGGCACCGTGGTCACGATCGACGGTGGCGCCGCGCATTTCGCGGGGGTGTTGTAGGACGACCCTGCCTCCCCACGCTCCGCGTGGGGAGGTGCCCGCGTGAGCGCCTTCACAGGCGCGTAAGCGGGTGGAGGGGTCATGAGCAACCGTGCCGATCCTCATGACCCCTCCGGCCCTTCGGGCCACCTCCCCTTCTGCGAAGGGGAGGAATTGCCATGCGATGTGGGCGTCACGCCTCATCTCGACAAGGCGCTGCGCCGGGATGAATATTCTCGCGTGCCCCATCTGCACGGGAGGAAATCATGGCCGACACCAAGGACTGGACTTTCAACCACGACGCCGCGAGCGATGCCAAGTGGACGCCCGGCCTGCGCGAGATCTTCGAGTACCGCGACCTCGCCATCAAGAATGCGACCAAGGGCGACTACGTCGCCCACCTGGTCCGCCACAACGGCAAGAAGACCAAGGACGAGGTCCAGCAGTGGCACGTCCACGACTGCACGTTCCAGTTCGTCTACGTGATGAACGGCTGGGCCAAGTTCGAGTACGAGGGCGAGGGCGTACGGACGATCCGCAAGGGCGATTGCATCAACCAGCGCCCGGGCATCCGCCATCGCGAGCTCGCCTGCTCCGAGGATTTCGAGGTGCTCGAGATCGTCGCCCCGGCGGACTTCAAGACCCGCGTCGTCGAGGCACCTGAGTCGCAGGCGCAGGCCGCGGAGTAAGAGGTTGCCCCTCATGCCTCCTCCCCCGTCACACGGGGGAGGATTGAGGTGGGGGAAGGCATCACTCGAAGCGTCGCAAGTTTCAGATCGGAGAGAGGGAGAGATCATTTTTGGGGCTCTCCCCCTCCTGTATCCTCCCCCGTATGACGGGGGAGGAAAAAGAGAAGAAAAAAGGTAGGGAAGGGAAAACACATGTCCGGACAGTTCCGCCCGTCGCGACGGGCCATGCTCAAGGTCGGCCTCGCGGGAGCGGCCGGCGTCGCAGCACCCGCCATCCTCGGCACCAGCCCACGGGCCGAGAGCGGCCCGATCAAGATCGGCCTGCCGCTGGCCTTGACCGGCGCGCTGGGCACGGTCGGCCAGCAGCAGAAGCGTGGCGCCGAGTACTGGGCCAAGGTGCAGAACGCCAAGGGCGGCATCCTCGGCCGGCCGATCGAGCTCCTGATCGAGGACACCGCCGGCAACCCCGCCAACTGCGTGCGCAAGGCGCAGGAGATGGTCGAGCGCCGCGACTGCCGGCTGCTGACCGGCATCACGCTGTCGTCGGAGGCGCTGGCGGTGGTGCCCAAGCTCGCCGAATGGGATGCGATCTTCATCTCGTCCGACAATGGCGACGGCCGGCTGACCGCCGAGAGCTTCGTGCCGAACTTCTTCCGCGCCAACATCTCGGGCCCGATGGGCACGCGCGCGGTCTCGCTCTACCTGCGCGACAACAAGATGACCAAGTTCTACGGGCTCGGCATGGACTACGCCTGGGGCCACAACAGCGTGCAGGTGTTCGAGGACGAGGTGAAGAAGGGCAAGAAGGAGTTCATCGGCAAGGTCTTCGCGCCGACCGGCACCAAGGATTACTCGTCCTACATCACCAAGATCCGCCAGTCCGGCGCCGACGCCGTCTTCCTGGTGATGCAGGGCGACGACAACAACGCCTTCCTGGCCCAGGCGCAGCAGTACCGCTTGCCCGACAAGGTCAAGCTGCTGACCGAGATCGTCGACCTCGCCAGCATCCGCGCGGTGGGCGACGCGGCGCTCGGCCTGATCGGCTCGTCGCGCTACAGCTTCACCTACGATCATCCGGTTAACAACGAGTTCGTGGCGGCGTGGAAGAAGGAATACGGCAACGTCCCCGACACGTTCGAGGGCGAGCAGTGGCAGTGCATGAAGGTGTTCGACGCCGGCATCACCAAGGCAGGCGGCATCGAGGCCGCCAAGCTGCGCCCCGCGCTCGAGGACCTCGAGATCGAGAGCGTCAAGGGCAAGGTGTTCATGCGCAAGTGCGATCACCAGGGGGTGCAACAGGGCTTCATGGTCGAGGTCAAGAAGAAGCCCGGCTTCGACACCCCGGTGCCCGAGGTGATCGCCACCTTCCCCGGCGACCAGACGACGCCCGAATGCAACACGATGACGTACAAGGATTAGGCGTGGTTCACACCTCATGTTCCTCTCCCCCTTGGGGGAGAGGCTAGGTGAGGGGGTTACGCGCACCGTGACTGATCAACCCCTCACCCAACCTCTCCCCCAAGGGGGAGAGGAGTGTGACTTGACGAGGCCATGAGCACCCTCGCCCTCCTGCTGACGCAGACCATCAACGCGCTGTCGCAATCGGCGCTGCTGTTCTTCTTGGGCGTCGGGCTGACCCTGATCTTCGGGCTGATGCGCATCGTGAACTTCGCGCACGGCGCGCTCTACATGCTGGGCGCCTTCGTCGGCTACTCGCTCTCGAGCTGGTCGGGCAACTTCTGGCTCGCTTTGGCGGGTGCGCCGGTTCTGGTCGGGCTGTTCGGCGCGGCTTTCGAATTCTCCATCCTGCGCCGGCTCTACCGACGCGATGCCCATGCCTTCCTCATGGTGACCTTCGGTCTCGCTTTGGTCGTCGGCGAGGCCGTGCGGCTGACCTGGGGCTCCGACGCGCTCCAGGTCCCGGCCCCACCGCTGCTCTCCGGCGTGGTCTTCCTGCTCGACGAGCCGTTCCCCGTCTACCGCCTGTTCCTGGTCGCCGCCGGGATCGTGGTGGCGGTGGCGATCTGGCAGTTCCTCGAGCGCTCTCGGCTCGGGCTGCTGATCCGCGCCACCTCGCAGAACGCCGACATGGCGAGCGCGCTCGGCGTCGACATCAAGCTCATCCGCTCGTGCGTGTTCGGGATCGGCTGCGGGCTCGCCGCGCTGGGCGGCGTCCTGGCGGCGCCGCTGGTCACCGCCTCCAACGGCATGGCGGCGACCGTCATCATCGACGCCTTCGTCATCGTCATCATCGGCGGCATGGGCAGCTTCCTGGGCTCGCTGATCGGCGCGCTGCTGATCGGCTTCGTCCAGGTGTTCGGCAACTACTACGCGCCCGATTTCGCGCTGGCCTTCATGTACCTGGTGATGCTGGCCGTCCTCGTGGTGCGGCCGGGCGGCCTGCTCGGCAAGGAAGCGTGAGCGGATGCCAGAAGAGATCCCAGGCCGCATGAAGGGCGCGGCCCGCCTGCTGGTCTGGACCCTCGTCGCGCTGGCCCTGCTGCTGGCGCCGCTCGGCCTGCCGTCATTCGCCATGACGCTGCTCACCGAGGCAGTGATCCTCGGGCTGTTCGCCATGAGCCTCGATCTCATGTTCGGCTACACGCGGCTCGTCTCGTTCGGCCACGCCGCCGCCTATGGCTTCGGTGCCTATGCGTCGGGCTGGCTGCTGCTGCACACCGGCATGCCGCTGCTGTTCGCGGTGTTCGCCGCCGCCTTGCTGACCGGCGTCATCGCCATCGGCGTCGGCTGGATGTGCACCCTGGCGACCGGCGTCTCGTTCTCGATGCTGACCCTGGCCTTCGCCCAGCTGCTCTACGCCATCTCCTTCAAATGGACCTCGGTGACCGGCGGGTCGGACGGGCTGGCGGGCATTCCGCGCACGATCGGCCCGTTCGGCCTGGCGGCGCTCTCGAGCAAGACCGGCTTCTACTATCTGGCGCTCGGCTGCCTGGTCGGCGGCTTCCTGGTCTGCCTGGCCCTGGTGCGCTCGCCGTTCGGCGCCGTGCTGCGAGGCATTCGCGAGAACGAAGCCAAGACCGTGGCGCTGGGCTACAACACCCGCCTCTACAAGATCGCGGTGGTCGCCATCGCCTACGCGCTGGGCGGACTGGCCGGCGCGCTCTACGCGCCGTTCGCCGGCTTCGCCAACACCGAGCTGCTGTTCTGGCTGCTGTCGGGCCAGGTGCTGATCATGGTGATCGTGGGCGGCTCGGGAACGCTCATCGGCCCGGTCCTGGGTGCCGCCTTCTTCATGCTGATGGAGCACCAGCTGAGCGCGCTCACCGAAGCCTGGGCGCTCTACTTCGGCCTGATCTTCATCGCCTTCGTGCTGTTCGCCCCCGAGGGAATCTGGGGGCTGGCAACGACGCGGTTACGCGTCAACCCGAGGCCCTGACCGTGCCGCTGCTCGAGCTCGACGGCGTGACGCGGAAATACGGCGCCCTGGTCGCGCTCGACCAGGTCGCCATGCAGGTCGAGGAAGGCGAGGTCCGCGCCGTCATCGGTCCCAACGGCGCCGGCAAGACGACGCTGTTCAATGTCATCACCGGCACGGTGACGCCAACTGCCGGACTGATCCGCTTCGCCGGCCAGCCGATCGCCGGCCTGCCGGGCCACCGGGTTTGCCGGCTGGGAATCTCGCGCACCTTCCAGATCACGGCCCTGTTTCCCGAGATGTCGGCACGCGAGAATGCGCGGCTGGCCGCCCAGGCGCGCCATCCCAGGCGATGGCAGCCGTTCGGCGGAGGCCGCATCTTCAAGGAGGCCCAGGCACGCGCCGATGCGGCCCTCGAGCAGCTCGGCCTTTCAGCCATCGCAGATCGGCCCGCTGGATTGCTGTCGCACGGCGACCAGCGCCTGCTCGAGGTCGCCATGGCGATGGCGCAGCAGCCCAGGGTGCTGCTGCTCGACGAGCCGACGCAGGGACTCTCGGTCGAGGAGACGGAGCAGGCGGTCGACACGCTGGCGCGGTTCCTGAAAGCCTCGCGGATGACGGTCCTGCTGGTCGAGCACGACATGGAGGTCGTGTTCCGTCTCGCCCACCGGATCACCGTGCTGCATCGCGGCGCGGTGATCGCCGACGGCACCCCCGACCAGGTGAAGGCCGATCGAAGCGTGCAGGACGCTTATCTCGGGGGCTTCGAGTGATGCTCACGATCGAGGGCATGAACACGCACTATGGCGCAAGCCACGTCCTGCAGGGCGTCGATCTCGCCCTGCAGCCGGGCCGCATCAGCGCCGTGCTGGGCCGGAACGGCGTCGGCAAGACGACCATGGTGAAGACCATCATGGGGCTGGTCGTGCTAAGCGGCGGACGCGTGGCGGTCGGCGGCACCGACATCACCGGCTGGCCGCCGCACCGCGTGGCGCGCGAGGGCGTGGCCTACGTGCCCGAGGGACGGCTGATCTTTTCCGATCTGAGCGTGGTCGAGAATATCCAGGTGGGCGAGCGCGGGCCCGGCGGCGCCTGGCCGCTCGAGCGGCTGCTGAAACTTTTCCCCTCGCTCCGCGAGCGCGCCAGCAACCGGGGCTCGCAGCTCTCGGGCGGCGAGCAGCAGATGCTGGCGATCGCGCGGGCGCTGGTCTCCGATCCCAAGGTCATGCTGCTCGACGAGCCCAGCCAGGGCCTGGCCCCCCTGGTGGTGCGCGAGCTCGCCCGAATCATCCGGCTGCTGCGCGACGAAGGCGTGGCGATCCTCCTGGTCGAGCAGAACATGAAGCTGGCCGAAGCGGTGGCCGACGAGCTGCACATCATGGTCAAGGGCCGCATGGTCTACAGCGCGACTCCGGCCGTCTTCCGCGCGGAAGAAGAGAGCATCCGGGCGCGCTTTCTCACCGTCTGACCGGGACACGAAGCGGCAGAAGCCGGTATATTGGCTGGCAAGCCTCAACCGGCATCGAGGGTGCCGCGGGCACCGGCGTTCAGCTCAAAAAAAAGGGAAGAAGCGCGCACAAGAGGGAGGAACAGCCCGTGACACGTGTCCATCGGATGACCCGTCGCCGAGCGCTGAAGGTCGCGGCTGGCGCTGTCGGTGCTGCCCTGCCGCTGGTCCATGTCCAGACGGCAGCCGCTGCCGGCAAGCTCACGATGGGCATCTGGGATCACTGGGTGCCGGCGGCCAATCCGGTGCTGCGGGGTATGGTCGACGAGTGGGCCGCCAAGAACAAGGTCGACGTCGCGATCGACTTCATTCCCTCCGCCGGCAACAAGATGATTCTCACGCAGGCGGCCGAGGCCCAGGCGCGGAGCGGACACGACATACTGGCCTTCGACCAGTGGGCTGCCCACCAGTACGGCGACAAGCTCGTCCCCGTGAACGACGTCGTGGAGGCGCTGATCAAGCAGTACGGGCCGGTGAGCAAGGCCGTGGAATACCTCGGCACGTCGGACGGCAAATGGCTGGCCGTGCCGGTCGCCTGGGGCTCGGCGCCGCTGCCGCCGTGCGCCCGCATCTCGCTGCTCAAGAATGCCACGGGCGAGGATGTGACGGAGTGGTACCCGGCCAAGGATGTGAAGACCAAGGGTGCGGAGGACTGGACATACGAAAAGCAGCTGAAGATGGCCGAGCAGTGCCACAAGGCGGGCTCCCTGTTCGCGCTGGGCTGCGGCGCCAACAGCACGGATTCCAACCAGACCTGGGGCGCCACGTTCGGGGCGTTCGGCGCGCATCTCGTGGACGGCAAGGGCAACATCACCGTCGATTCCGATCCGGTCCGCGAGGTGCTCGACTACGTCAAGCGCTTCGTCCCCTACCTGCCGCGGGAAACCATCTCCTACGATGACGCATCCAACAACAAGGCCTACGTTGCCGGCTCGGCGGCCCTGATCTGGAATCCGCCCAGTGCCTGGGCCGTCGCCAAGCGCGACGCGCCCGCCATCGCCGCCGACACCTGGCACTTTCCGACGCCCAAGGGAAAGATGGGCCGGCTCGTGCCGCATCGCCCTTATTTCTGGGGCGTCTGGCAATGGGCGCAGAACAAGCCGGCAGCCATGGACCTGATGGCCTTCCTCGGCCAGCGCGAGGTCGTGGCCAAGCTCAGCGTTCCGGCGGCCGGCTATGACATCCCGCCCTTCCTGTCGATGGCCGATCTGCCGGTGTGGGCCGACCTCGAGCCGCCCAAGGGCACGCTCTATAATTATCCCGTGCGGCCCCACCATGATGCCGAGTACTACATCGTGGGCTCGAGCGCGCCGCCGGACATCGGCGTGCAGATCTGGAGCCAGTACATGATCCCCGGCATGGCCGCGCGCATCGTGTCCGGCCAGACGCCCAAGCAGGTGATCGACTGGGCGAAGAAGGAACTCGAGGGCATCCGTCGCTGAGCCGACGTCATTCTTTTGTCCCGCCTCATACGCAGGGCTATCGCATATGGCCTCTGTCGTCGTCTCGACCGGAGCGCGAAGCGCGGAGCGGAGAGACCTTCTCTCTACGATAAGCGGCTTATCGTTGAGAGAAGGTCTCTCCACTCGGGCCTTCGGCCCTCGGTCGAGACGACGCAAATGGCTGCTTGCGCAAGTCCTGGTATGACGGGCGCGTAACGTGCGTTACACCGCCGGCCGGCTGCGCATCTCGTCGGCCACCTTGCGCTTCAGGAACGCGCCGTCCTTGAGGTCGCCTTGGAAGGCGCCGTTCTCCATCACCACGCGGCCGCGCAGGATCGTCGTCGCGGGCCACGCCGTCACCTTGTGTCCTTCCCACGGCGTGTAGTCGGTCTCGTGCAGGTCGGCCGCGCGGATCGTCTTGTCGAGGCCGGTCTCGAGCAGCACGATGTCGGCGTCGGAGCCCACCGCCAGCGCGCCCTTGCGCGGGTAGAGCCCCATGATCTTCGCCGCATTGGTCGAGATCATGTCGACGAAATGCGCCGGCGTGTAGCCGCGCTCGGTGACCATCTGCGTGTACATCAGCCCGACCCGCGGCTCGACGCCAGAGTTGCCGCCGGTCGTGTCGTCGATCCGGCTGCCCTGCAGCTTGATGCGCAGCGGACAGCACAGCTCGTCGGTCGCGATCACCTGGATGGCGCCGCGATCGGTGGCGCTCCATAGCCGCTTCTGGTCCTCGGGATATTTGAGCGACGGGTAGGTGTGATACATCTGCCCACCCGGCCGCTTATAATCCTCCGCGTTGTACATCAGGTACTGGTGCAGGGTTTCGCCGTACATCGGGAAGCCCTTCGCCCGCGACGCTTCCAGCGCCGCCACGCCGGTCGCCGCCGAGACATGGACCATGTAGAGCGCCGCGCCCTCGACGTTCTCCGCCAGCCGGATCACGCGGTTGAAGGAAAGCTCCTCCGACAGCGCATTGTGCACCTCGGCCATGTGCTCGAAGCTGACCCGGTTCTCGCGCATCAGCTTCTCGTACATGAACATCACGATGTCGTTGTCCTCGGCATGGATGCAGGCGATGCCGCCCGCCGCCGCGACGACCTTGAGGGCCTCCCAGATATGGCCGTGCGGCACCATGCGACCGAGATTTCCTGGCCGGATATTGGTGGTGAAGATCTTGATGCTGGCATGGCCGTCCTGCATGGCATCGGCAAGCTGGCCGAAATGCGGCGTCGGCACCTCGCCCATCAAGGTGAGATGGAAGCCGTAGTCGCAGTAGCAGTTGGCCTTCCAGTGAGCCTGCGTCTGCTCGATCGATTCCTGGATCGTCCGCTCGTGCACGCACTGCACGAAATCGATCAGGGTCGTGGTGCCGCCGTGCAGCGCGGCCTTGCTGACCTGCGACGGCGGATCGGTCAGCACGTCGGGCCGGCCCGGCGCGCGCACCGGCATCGAGCAGTGGATGTGCGGATCGATGCCGCCCGGGATCACGAGCTTCCCGGTCGCGTCGACGCGGCGGGTGGCCTCGGCCAGGGTGCCCGGCGCGCCGACCACGGCGATGCGTCCATCCTTGACGCCGATATCGGCCAAGGTGGTTCCGCTGGGCAGGACGCAGGTCCCGCCGGAGACGATCAGATCCAGCATCACGCTTCTCCCTCTCGATTTTCGCTCTCTCGACTGTCGATGATCACCGGATCCCCGGGCACGAAATGGGCCAAGATCGTCTCCGGCGCGAGATCCCGCACGATGAAAACCAGGCGGCTGGTCTGGTCGCCGTCCGGCCAGTCCGCCAGCCAGCGCGGCGGATACATCGTGTGCTGCACCGCATGGATCGCGGCCGGCCGGCCATCGCCGTCGGCGAAGGCCACAAGCCCCTTCACACGCAGCAGGCTTTCGCCGTGCTCCTGGGCCAGCCGCCCCAGCGCCAGGGCGAACTCGAGCCGCGTCATGCGACGGCGCAGGCGAAGGCAAAGCGAGGCAATGCCGTGGGCGTGGACGGCTTCGCTGCGCGGACGCGGCCGCGGCAGGGCCACCGGCGCGCCGCCGAACAGGGCCGCCGCGGCATCGATCGCCGCACCATCGACTGCGCGCGCGATCGGGTTGAGCGCCTCGAGGTGCGCCAGCAGCGCCGGCGTCGCCGGCGCCAGGTCGGTCTTGGTGAGCACCAGCAGGTCGGCGCTGGCCGCCTGCGCCGCGGCCTCGGGATAGCGCGCCAGGCTCGCCGGCCCAGCGATCGTGTCGATCGTGGTCACGATGCGGTCGAGACGCAGCGAGGCCTCGAGATAGGCGTCGGCCGACAGCGTGTAGAGAATCGGTGCGGGATCGGCCAGGCCGCTGGTCTCGAGCGCAATCCGCCGGAACGGCGGGCGCCCGCTGTCTCGGCGGCGATCGACCAGCCGGTAGAGCGTGTCGGCCAGGCCCTGGCGCACCGCGCAGCAGGTGCAGCCGTTGGGCAGGTCGACGATGCCCTCGGATTCCGTCTCGAGCAGCAGGTGGTCGAGGGCGACCGCGCCGAATTCGCTGATCACGACGGCGGTGTCGGCGAGTTCGGGACTGGCCAGCACGCGGCCCAGGAACGTCGTCTTGCCGCTACCGAGAAAGCCGGTCAGCACCGACAGGGGAATCGGCTCGTTGGGCACGGCCGCGAGGCCTTTGAGACCGGGCGGCATCTAGCGGCGCAGCCCCGCCTGGCGCAGCAGCGGCATCACCGCGCTGTCGAAATATTTCAGCTCCTCGTTGTAGTCGAGGAAGCCGAACACGATGCCGTCGACCCCGGCCGCCGACACCTCGGCGAGCTGGTCGGTCACCTGCTCGGGCGTGCCGATGATGGGATTGGTGCCCCAGCCCGCGACCACGCGCTCGCGATATTTCTCGATGCGCTCGTTGAACGACTGGCTCTCGATCCCCAGCACCTTCATGAGATTGTCCGCCGCCACCCGGTCGCCCTGCTCGATGATGCTGCGATAGACCCGGCGCGCCTCGGCCTCGGTCTCGCGGCAGACCACCAGCGCCGAGGTGCAGACGCCAATCTCGCGCCGATACTCGGTGCGGGCCAGCGCGCGGACCTGCGCCGCCACGGCCCTCACCTGGTCGACGCTGTCAAAACCCACGAAGCTGAAATCGACCTCGCGGGCGGAGAAGTCGCGGGCCGCGGGCGAGTGGCCGGCGTTGATCAGGACCGGCCAGGGCTTCTGGATCGGCTTGGGATGGGCCTGCGCCTGCTTGATGTGAAAATATGGCGAGTCGAAATCGAACGGCGTCTCGTCGGCCCACAGGCGCTTGGCGACGCCCAGCCACTCGGCGCCGTAGCGGTAGCGATCGTCGTGCGCCCGCTGCGTGCCCTGGAACATCTCCATCTCGGGCGTGAACCAGCCCATCACCAGGTTGAGGGCGAAGCGGCCGTTCGAGATATGGTCGATGGTCACGGCCTGCTTGGCGGCGACGATGGGATGCACCGTGGGCACATGCGAGGTCGCGGCGACCATGATGTTGCGCGTCGCCTGGGCGAGCCCCGCCGCCCAGGTGTAGGTCTCGAACAATTCGCCGTTGAAGTCGGTCGTGCCGCCGAAACCGCGCCAGCGCGCCACGGGCAGGGCGAGCTCGAACCCCATGGCGTCGGCGCGCGTCACGATCTCGCGCGTGTGCTCCCAGGTGACCTTGTAGCTGGTGGGCGCGTGCGAGATGTTGAGCCCGTAGCTGCAGTTGATGCCGAACACGCCAAGCTTCAGCTTCTGGTCGTTGTACAGCGGCACGTGCGCGCGGCGGTACGCCTCCCGTTCAATCGCCTCAGCCTTGGTCATCCCGCCATCACTGGTTTTGCCGGCATCTTGGGGCCAAGATGGTTGGGGGGCCAGAAATCTGTTGTGGAGGATGACCGCTTGACCATCGATTACGAAAAGCGCGACGGCGTCGCCTACATCACGCTGAACAACCCCGCCAAGGCGAACATCCTCGACAAGAAGACGTCCGACGCGATCTCCGAGGCGTGGATCGATCTCTGGGAGGATCGCTCGATCCGCTGCGCGATCCTGACCGGCAAAGGCGACACGCACTTCTGCGGCGGCCACAATCTCGCGCCGCGCGAGAACATCACGGAAGAGGAGCGCGAGTACCTGCGCACCCAGCGGATCTTCTGGCCGCTGGCCGGAACCGTGCACGGCCAGAAGACCGGCGTCGACGGCCGCATGGGCGATCACTATCCGCGGGTGTGGAAGCCGGTGATCGCCGCGGTCAATGGCTGGGCGGCGGGCGCCGGGCTCTACATCCTGCTGTCGTCGACCGACATCCGGATCGCCAGCGCCGAGCACGCGCGCTTCAAGTTCGCGCTCCTGAGCCAGGGCTGGCTGGGCCACGGCCCAGGCGCCAGCCTGCTCGCCAAGCAGCTGCGCTACATCGACGCCATGAAGATCCTGCTGACCGACGAGCCGTGTCGACGCAGAGGAGGCGCTGCGCATCGGCCTCATCAACGAGGTCGTGCCGCACGCCCAATTGCTCGAGCGCGCCGAGAAGATCGCCCGTCACATCTGCACCCTGCCGCCGGCCGCGGTGCGGATGATGAAGGAGTTCGTGGTGCGCTTCGGCGATCTGCCGACCGACCAGGCCTGGCACGTGCAGAACCTGATCAATTCCCTGCTGATCCAGGCCACGACCGACGGCGAGGAAGGCCGCCAGGCCTTCAACGAGAAGCGCAAGCCGCGCTTCGACGGCAAGCTCCGCCAGCGCGGCGACGCCTGGCCGGATCTCTCGGAAGAGGATGCCAAGCGGCTCGACGAGGCCTATCGCAGCGGCGAGTTTTGAGCGTCGCGAGGACTTGGGACGCGCGTCATCGCCGGGGGCGCGCCACTCCAGTGGCGCGTCATGGTTTTCCGGGAGCGCGGACCTCCAGGTCCGCTCATGAGTCATGATGCGGACCTGGAGTCCGCGCGCCAAAGAAGACGCGCCACTGGAGTGGCGCGCCCCCAGCAATGACATGATTCCAAGTGATCGGTGCGCGATCTACCCAACCGCCCCGCTCGTCCGCAGCTCGGCGATGCGGTCCGGCGACAGTCCAAGGACCTTGGCGAGCACCTGATCGGCATCCGCGCCCAGTCCCGGCGCGGGACCGGTCGTGCGGCCGAAGCTGGCACGCCAGGGCAGGCCCGGCAGCACGCCCACGCCGTGCGTCTCCCAGAATCCGCGGGCTGAAAGATGCGGGCTTTCAACCAGATCCACGCTGCGCGCCAGGGCGGCTGCGGGAATGCCGGCCTTCAGGAGCGCGTCGGCCGCGGCTGAAGCCGACCGGGCGCCGGCCCACGCGCCAAGGGCCGCGTCGATCGCGGGCCCGGCCTCCCGGCGCTCCCCGAGATCGAGCGCGGCCAGGCCCGCCAGACCCGGCACGAGCCCGCACAGCGCGCGCCAGTCCGCGTCGCTGCGCACAACGATACTGATCCAGTCGTCGTCGCCCGCGCAGCGCCAGGCGCCGTGCGGCGCATGATCCTTCGAGTCATTGCCCATCGGTTTCGCCGGCATGCCGAGCTGGGTCGCGACCAGCGGCTCGGCCATGGTCCACAACATCGCCTCGATCATCGAGAAATCGATCCGCGCCACGCCGCCCTCCTGCCGCCGGTGCCAGAGCGCGGCGGCGGCGACAAAGGCCAGCATCAGGCCGCACATGGGATCGAGCCACGCCAGGCCGATGCGCGGCGCCACGCCGGGATGGCGATTGAGCCCGGCAAATCCCGCGTAGCACTGCAGCAGCGTGCCGTACGCCACGGCCTTGGCGTCCGGCCCCGTCCTGCCCATCCCCGAGGCGGAGATATAGATGAGATCCGGGTTCAGCGCCCGGAGCGCCTCGGCGCCGAGCCCGAGCCGGTCCATGACTCCGGTGGCGTAATTCTCGATCAGGATGTCGGACTTCGCGGCCAGCGCCCGCGCGATCTCGACGGCCTGCGGCTTCTTGAGGTCGAGCACGATGCTCTTCTTCGCCTGCCCCAGCACCGTATGCAGTTCCGATTCCCGCCCCGGATCGCCGCGGCCGGGCGCTTCGACCTTGATGACCTCGGCCCCCATCGCCGCCAGGTAGCGCGTCGTCGTTGGCCCCGCGATCACCCAGCTGAAATCGAGCACGCGCACGCCGGACAACGGCATCGGTCCCTCCGGCGCGCGCCGCTTGCCGCCCGACGCGACGACGCTCAGTCCAAACGGCGTGCCCGGCACCTGGATGGTCTTTCCGGCAAGAGTGTGCGCCCCGTAGTACCGGCGATGCCGCATCTGCGGCGTGTCGAGATGCTCGGCGACGTCGCGCAGGGGAAAGCTCGGCACATGCTCGCGCTGCGCGGCATCGGCGATCGATTGCTTGTCGTGCTGCCGGCTCCAGTCCGACATCAGCGCATGCAGCTCATCCCAGTTCTTCACCCGCTGGGCCTTGGTGACGAAGCGCGGGTCGGCGCCCCAGGCCGGTGATCCCATCGCCTTCAGCCAAGCCGTCCACTGCTTCTCCTCGCGCGGCGAGATCGCGGCATAGCCGTCGCGCGCCGGCAGGATCGTCACCGTGGCGCCATTGCCGTCGCTGAGGCGCTTGCGGTCCCAGCTCGTGCGGCCGAGGCCCGCACGGGCGAGCTCGGTCATGGCGAGCGTCGCCAGGGCTTCGTGGATCGACACATCGATCGACGCCCCGGGCTGATGGCCCAGCGCCGCCTGCAGGCCGGCGCAGGCGGCCGCCAGCCCGCCAATGAACGCCGACTGCTCGCCCACCGGACGGATCGGCGCCTCCGACAGATCGTCGACCTGCCCCGTCAGCAGGCGCGCGATGCCGCTGGCGAAGAACAGGGTAAGGTCGGTCGCCGGATCATCTGCCCGGGGACCCGTCTCGCCAAAGGGCGAGATCGTGACGACGATCGCCGACGCATTGATGCGCCGCAGCCCGGCCAGGTCGTAGGGACTCTCCGCCCACGCCTTCGGCTGCCCCTCGCGCACGATCAGATGGGCGGCCGCCAGCCCCTCGCGTTGTTCCCCTTCCGTCGCGGCAACGGCCTTGCCGCGATCGAGGTACGCCGCCAGCACCGTGCCGGCGCCGGGATCGATGCAGGTCACTTGCGCGCCGACATCGGCCAGCACGCGACCGCAGACCGCGGCCGCCAAACCGCCGCCGATCTGAACCACCTTGAATTCGGCCAGCAGCGTCATCTTCCGTCATCCCGAGCGAAGCCGCCTAAAGGGCGGCGTAGAGGGACCTCGTCTCGTCGTCGGTGCCCCAAAACAGGTCCCTCCACTCCGCCTCGCTGCACTCGGCTCCGGTCGCGATGACGAAAGTTGTTTGCCATAGGCCAGACATCGTTTGGTCAGTTGATTAATGTAAAAATTTCGATCGAGCCGCAACCAATCATGCGGCTTTGACAAATCAGGTATCGTATCGGTTCGGTTGACAGCGTCGCGTGCTCATCGCCCGATTCGCGCGCAAGAAGCGTCCTCGTCGGATCAAGGAGTGCACGATGAAGAGACGATCAGCCCTCCTCGCGCTCAGCGGCATGGCAGCGCTCACCGTCCTGGGCGGCCGCGCCCTCATTGCGGCCGACAAGGCCACCGTGCAGGTGCCGGGCGGCCTCGCGATGTCGGAGTTCAAGGGCTACGAGGACTGGTCGGTGGTCGCCACCAGCGAGACCGACGAGCTGATGAAGGTCATGGTGGCCAATCCCACATGATCGCCGCTTACAAATCCGGCATTCCGCTCAACGGCAAGCCTTTCCCGGAAGGCTCCACGATCGTCAAGATCGAGTGGACCAAGAAGAAGAACCCGGTCTCGCCGTTCGAGGTCAAGATCCCGGACACGCTGAAGGACGTGCTGTTCATCACCAAGGACAGCAAGCGCTTCGCGGCCAGCGCCGGCTGGGGCTACTCCCAGTTCAACCACGATGGCGCCGGCGGCTTCACGCCCGAGGGCAGCGGCAGCGCTTGCGGGTATGCCTGCCACACCATCGTGAAGGCGCAGGACTTCATCTTCACCGCCTACGGCAGGCGCTAGGCCGGGGCATGTCTATGTCGGGGGCGCGGCACTGCGCGCGGAGTAGCCTCCGCGCTAAAGTGGCGCGTCTTCTTGGAGCGCGGACCTCCAGGTCCGCTCATGAGCATGATGCGGACCTGGAGGTCCGCGCTCCACATGAGAAGCCACGCGAGCTTGACAGTCCCGCCGCGCCGTCGCCCGATGCGGGCGCGAACAACGACAGCAAAAGGGGGAAACACCGATGCCCGAGACTCCGACCTTCGGCCGCTACGCCGAAGTCCCGTACGACAAAATGTCTCCGGAACAGCAGGACGGCTACAAGGCCATGATCGAGGCGCGCGGCCGCCTGCCCGGCCCGACCAAGATCTGGGTGCACAATCCGAAGCTCGCCAAAGTCGCCGGCCCGTTCGGCGCGCATTTCCAGCCCGGCCAGTACTCCCTCAGCGAGCGCGAGCGCGAGATCGCCGTCTGCATCATCACCAGCCGCTGGCATTCGGCCTATCCCACCGCCGCGCACGAGCGCCACGCCAAGGAGGTCGGCCTGCCGGCGCGCCAGGTCGAGGCGATCCTCTGCGGCCTGCCGGTCGCCTTCGACGACGAACGCGAGCAGATCGTCTACGAGATGGCGACGGTGCTCGCCGGCGCGCGCTGGGTGCCGCGCGGCCTCCACGACCGCGCCGTCAAGGCGCTCGGCCATGTCGGCGTCACCGACGTCATCACCCTGATGGGCCACTACACCAGCGTCGCGATGACCTTGGCCTTCTACGACGTGCCCGACGGCGCGACGGGCATGGCGCGCTGAGGGGTGTAAGGAACTCCGTCGTCTCGACCGAGGGCCCCCTCGACTTCGATCGGGGCAGGCTCCGTGCCGCGCTTCGCGCTCCGGTCGAGACGACGGAATCGTGATACGGGGAGGACAGCATGGAATTCGACGTCATGACGCGCGCCACGACCTGGGACCACGTGGCCACCTTGGCGCGCCGCACCGAGGCGGCGGGCTTTTCCGGCATGCTGTTCACCGAAGGCCACCAGGTGCCGTGGATGAACATCACCGCCGCCGCGCTGGCCGCGCCGTCGCTCCATTTCTCGACCGGCATCGCCATCGCCTTTGCGCGAAGCCCGATGGTCTCGGCCGAGATCGCCTGGGAGCTGGCGCAGAACACCGGCGGCAAGTTCCGGCTCGGGCTCGGCAGCCAGGTCAAGGCCCACATCACCCGGCGCTACGCCAGCCCCTTCGACAAGCCGGCGCCGCAGATGAAGGACTACGTGCAGGCCGTGAAGGCCTGCCTCAAGGCCTTCCGCCGCGAGGGCCCGCTGCAGCATGACGGCCCCTACTACAAGCTGAGCCTCTTGCCCGAGCAATGGACGCCGCCGCGGCACGACCACGAGGACATCAAGGTCGACATCTCGGCGGTCGGCCCGATCATGGTCCGCGTGGCGGGCGAGGTGGCCGACGGCGTGCACGTCCATCCCATGCATTCGATGCACTACATCAAGAACCGCCTGCTGCCCGGCCTGGCCGAAGGCGCGGCGCGGGCCGGCCGCGATCCCGCGGCGATCGACAAGATCATCCCGGTCATCGTGGCGGCCGGCGACACGCCGGAGGAGCGGGCTGCGCCGATCCAGGAAGCGAAGACGACGCTCGCCTTCTACGGCGCCACGCCCAACTACGCCTTCCAGTTCGACGATCTCGGCCATGTCGGCTTGCGCGACCAGCTGCGCGACTGCCTCCGGTCGGGCGACAGCGCGCGCAGCGAGGCGCTGATCACCGACGAGATCCTCGACCAGTTCGCCATCGTGGCGCGCTGGGACGACGTCGCCCAGCGCATGATCGAGCGCTACCAGGGCATCGCCACACGCCTGGTGATCTACCTCGCCTCGCACTGGCGCGAGGTCGATCCGAAGATCCTCGAACGCTGGGGCGAGGTGGCGCGCGCCGTGCGCCAGGCCGGGTGAGCCCGAAAACCATCGACGGGGAGGTCGACCAGGATGTATCAGCCCAAGGTACCCGTGAAAACGGCGGCGGAGGTCAAGGCGATCCTCGGCAAGGACTTCCCCAGCCAGGTTGCAAAGATCGTGGACCACATCGACCCGCATTGCCGGGCCTGGATCGAGCGATGTCCCTTCGTGGTGATCTCGAGCACCAACGCGGCCGGCGCGATGGATGTTTCGCCGAAGGGCGATCCGCCGGGTTTCGTAAAGGTCCTCGACGAGCATACGCTCGCGATACCGGATCGACTGGGCAATCACCGCGGCGACACCTTCCTGAACGTGCTCGAGAATCCAGCCGTTGGCCTCTTGTTCATCGTGCCGAAGCGCCGGGAGGTCGTGCGCGTGAGCGGCGTGGCCGAGGTCGTGCGGGACCCCGAGCTTCTGGGCAGCATGGCGGTCAACGGCAAGCTGCCGGACCTCGCCTTGCTCGTGCGCGTGCGGGAAGCCTTCTTCCATTGCGGAAAGTCCATGATCCGCTCCGGACTGTGGGAGCCCGACCGATGGGGGCCCATCGACGGATTGCCGACCTACGCACAGGCCCTCAAGGATCACGCCAGTCTGTCGGCCGCGCTGCCCGACATCGAACGCGGCGTGGCGTCCAATGAAACCGACCAACTCTATTGAGGTACCGACGCCTGTGAACCGGACGAGGCGCTACTTCCTGGCAAGCATGCCGGCGAGGCCTGTGTAGGTCTCGGGCCGCAGCGCCCTGAGGCGTGCCTTCACCTGCGGGCCGATATCGAGGCCGTCGATGAAGACCGCGAGATCTTCCAGCGTGACCTTCTTGCCGCGCGTCAGGGCTTTCAGTTTTTCGTACGGCATCTCGACGTCGGCGACGCGGAGGACCGTCTGTATCGCCTCGGCGAGGACTTCCGGATGCGCTATAAGCGCGTCGCGCAGCGCCTGTTCGTTCACGGCTGACTTGCCGAGGCCGCGCACCAGCGCGCCATAGCCGATCAGCGAATGCGCGAAGGCGGTGCCGAAGGTGCGCTCCACGGTGGAGTCGGAGAGATCGCGCTGCAGGCGCGAAACCGGCAGCTTGCTCGAGAGGTGTTCGAACAGCGCATTGGCGACGCCGAAATTGCCTTCGGCATTCTCGAAATCGATCGGGTTCACCTTGTGCGGCATGGCCGACGAGCCGACCTCGCCCTCTTTCGGCCTCTGCGTGATCCAGCCGTCCGAGATGTAGCGCCACATGTCCTGCGACAGGTCGAGCAGGATCGTATTGATGCGGCGGAGATTGTCGAACATCTCGGCGTAGGTGTCGTGCGGCTCGATCTGGGTCGTCACCTCGTTGAGCTCGAGGCGCACGACATGCGTCCTGCCCGCGCCGTCCGCATTCAGGCTCGCCGCAAAGGAACGCGCAAAAGCCAGCCAGTCGACCTCCGGCAGGGCCACCATCTGGGCGTTGTAGTTGCCCGAAGGGCCGCCCCACTTCACGAGGATCGGGCGCTCCTTGAGGCTCGCGACCTGCTTCTCGAGGCGCTTGGCGAAGACGTTCATCTCCTTGCCGAAGGTCGTCGGTGTCGCGCTCTGGCCATGGGTGCGCGCCAGCATGGCGGTATCGGCATGCGCCCGCGCCAGCCCCACGATCTCCGTCTCGACCTTGCCGAGCGCCGGCAGCATGACCTCCTCGAGCGCGCCGCGGAGCGCGAGGGCGTGGGCCGCGCTGTTCACGTCCTCCGAGGTGAGCGCGAAGTGCACCCATTCGAGCACGTCGGCCAGGCTCGAGTTCCCGAGCCTGAGCTTGATGAAATATTCGACCGCCTTCACATCGTGGTTCGTCGCGGGAATGCCGCCATGGCCCTCGCGCTCGATCTTCTTGATGATCTGTGCATCGGCGACGGCGATCTGCGGCAGCGCCCGCAGCAGCGCCTTCTCGTCCCCGGTAAGCGGACGCATCCCGACACACTTCGTCTCCGAGAGGGCCATCAGGTATTCGCACTCGACGGCAACGCGCATTTTCATGAGCGCGTATTCGCTGAGATAGCCCGCAAGCGCTTCGGCGGTCGCGCGATAGCGTCCGTCGACGGGACTAATGGCGGTGAGCGGTTCGAGATGCATGCTCATCAACTATTGCGCCGGACCTCGCCTGGCAACAACAGCCTTGAAGATCCGATGGTCTGGCATCCGAACCGCGCTTGGCCTTGGAACCGATTGAGGGTTACCATCGCCGCCGGAACGACCATCGCCAGCAGCCCGGGAGGGCAGACCGTGCCGGATTTCGTGACGTCCCAGGCCGAGCTTGATGCGATCTACGGCCAGCCGGCAGGCCCCGCCGTGATCAAGGAGATCGACCACATCTCCGGGCACTATCGCCGCTTCATCGAGACCTCGCCCTTCGTCATTCTCGCCACGGCCGGCCCGGAAGGGCTGGATTGCACGCCGCGCGGCGATCCCGCGGGCTTTGTCCGCGTGGTCGACAGCCGGACCGTCATGCTGCCGGATCGGCGCGGCAACAACCGCATCGATTCCCTGCGCAACATCGTCCGCGACCCGCGCATTGCGCTCCTGTTCCTGATCCCCGGCGTGGGCCGGACGCTGCGCATCAATGGACGGGCGGCGATCAGCATCGACCCCGAGCTCTGCGCCTCGTTCGCCATGGACGACAAGGTGCCGCGCAGCGTCATCGTGGTCACGGCGGAAAGCGTCTACACGCAGTGTCCCAAGGCGCTCGTTCGTTCCCGGCTGTGGGACGCCAGCCTCCATGTCGACGAAAGCAGCCTGCCCAGCAGCGGCACGATCATGAAATCGCTGCAGCAGGGCTTCGACGGCGACACCTACGACCGCAACTACCCGCAGCACCTCAAGGCCACCATCTACTGACCACGGTTGGCCGGGCAAGGACCGTCCGAAAGGCGCGCGCACTTCTGTCACCTGTAGCAATGTCCACTCAAGCTGAACCTGGAGACCTCACCCTGAGGAGCGGTCCGCGTCGCACGGGGTAACCCCCGCGCTTTACCGCGTCTCGAAGGGTGGGCACGAGCACCCTCTTTGTTGCCATCCTTCGAGACGGCGCTTCGCGCCTCCTCAGGATGAGGTGAGTCGGTTTGGACGGACGCGGCTTTCGTCGAGACCGACAGCATCTTTCGCCGCGGCAGCCCGCAGCGCCGCCGGAAGCCTGAAGAACGCCCAGGGGTCGCGCATGAAGACCTCCCGCGCCTGCGCCCGGGTGAGGGGGTCGCACAGAGCCGCGGCGGCGCGGCGCTGGAAGATCATGTCCCGTCGCACGTCGGAGGTGTTGGCCGAGGTCCCGTGCGCCAGGAAGCTGTGGGCCACGATGATGTCGCCGGCCGCGAGGCGCGGCACCACCATGCGCGCGCCCGCCAGGAATTGCCGCTGGCCCTCCAGCTTGACCTCGCCCCAGTGCACAGGCGCGCCCCGCGGCTGGCGCCGGAACGCCGCCGCGAATTTCTCGTGCGAGCCCGGAAGGACATGAAAGCCGCCCGCCGTGTCGGACGCGACGGCCGTCAGCGCGACCCCGAACAGCACATTGAACGCCGCCAGCGACGGCTCCTTGCCGCCATCGATGTGAAAATTGCGGCCCACCCCGCCCTTGGTCGCGAAGCCGGGCAAAGTCGACGCGAGCTGGATGCGTTCGGGGGCGTGCACCGTCTCCAGGATCTCGCGCGCCAGCGGATCCAGCACGTTGGTGGCCAGCGCCACGAACGCGGCATCGCTGCACTGCCTGATCTCCCGCCACAGCTCGTTCTTGGATCTCTCCCAGCCTCGGTCCGGATGGACGGCATTGAGATGGTTCGCAGCGTCCTGGGCCGAGCGCAGACGCGGCTGGTCGATCGCGCCGGACACGATCGTGTAGCCCTGCCGCGTGAGCTCCTCCCAGTGTGTCGCCGCAAACACCATCGACCGGTCCCTGTCCTTGCGTCTGCACGTCGGGAGACGCCCTGCCAACCCTCGCTCGCGCCGGGACGTCAACGCTATCGCAAATGGCGCACGGAGTTTACCCCGAGCGAAGCCCCGGGGCCTTGGTCGAGACGACGCGAATCGGCACAGGCGATTGCCCTCCGGTCCAGGGCGAGATCGGCACCCTGTGGAAAGCTCCCCGCATTGCCGATACGCCGAAAAGAATGCTTTCATTCCGGATGGGGGCGCCGACCCGTTAGCACGTTTGTCGGCTTGGCGTTCTGACCGGGGGGGGACTGCATGCGAACACGACTTTCGGCCTGGACCGACGCGGGGGCGATCGCCTTGGTGGTGCTGGGCGCCGTGGCAGGCGCGAGCCCGTCGATGGCGCAGACCTCGACGCCGGCGGGCGCGCCGCCGTCGGATGGCGTGCCGTACAGCGGCTTCTTCGCCGGCATCGGCGTCAACGGCAACCTGGTGGTGCCGACCAGCCAGACCATCTTCGCGCAGGGCATCTCGAACGTCACCCAGGGCGGCGTCCAGGCGGCCTCGGGCGCCGCGGGCGGCCCCACTAGCCCGAAGCCTCCCGTCGCGGCAACGATCTCGCCCTCGGCCCAGCTCGGTTACTTCCAGCGCTTCACCGACAGCCGCTGGCTATGGGGCGGCAAGTTTTCCTACAACTACCTCGCGGCGACGGCGACCGACAACTTCGTGCACGTGCCGCAATTCGGATCGTTCGCCCTCACCGCCGGCGGCCCCGTCACCGCGTTCACGGGCAATGTCGTCATCCAGGCCTACCAGGTGACCGCCGACCACCAGTTGGCCCTGGTTCCCTTCTTCGGGCATGCCTTCGACAGAAGCTTCGTCTATTTCGGCGCCGGGCCGTCGCTCACCCATACCGAAACCAAGCTCAGCGGGACCGTGGGCTTTGCCGACCTCAACGGCGTGCACACCAACATTACCGGCGCACCAGCCACCTACACCAACACGCAATGGCTGATCGGCGCCACGCTGGCCGTCGGCGCGACCTACTTTCTCACGCCGTCCTGGTTCTTCGACATCGGCTACTCCTTCACCATCACCGACCTCTGGAACAACAGCTTCTCCTCGCCCTTCAGCAACACGAGCGCGGGCTACACGACCACGGGTATCATAAGCGGCAGCTACGCGGGCGGGCTGAACACGCACGCGCTGATGGTTGCCATCAACCGGCGATTCTGAGCACGCCGGTAGCCATCGTCTGCGAGCCCTGCATGAACCGCCCTGGTCTTCTTGCCTTCCCGATCCTTATGCTGATGTTCGTGATGCCGCTGGCGGCGGCCGCCGACCCGGCACCAGCCGTCTCCGGCGCGGCCCTCGCCAATGCCGGGCGCCAGGCCAGCCTGAAGTCGATCGACTACGGCAGCGACTATTGCGATGGCGCCGTGACCGTGGAGGCGTGGCTCAAGGCGCTGGTCGGCAGCCAGGCGCGCAGCATCACGTGGAGCGGCGGACAGTGCGTGCTCGTGAACGACATGCGTCCCGGCATCGATGCCGCGTCGTGGCCCTATTGCGCCCAGGCGACGATCACCCTGCTTCACCCCAAGGATCGCAGCGACAAGCCCCTGGTCGAGATCTACCTCGAAAAGCCCGACCACGGCCGGCCGGGCGTCGCCTATGCCTTTCGCAGCCTGATGGCGACGCGCGACGACGGGCCGGACTATGGCCGCTTCCGCAAGGATTTTGAGGCGCTGTGGGATGAGCGGTTCCCGCCCGGACCGGGCGCACGGCGCTGCAAGGATGAATAGCGGCGCGAAGCGGAACGTGCGCTGAATTGTGTTGAACCCCAACGCCACCCGTCCGCCAGCCATCGCAGCACCCGCCTTCAGGCGTCACTCCCCCGCTTGATGACGCCGCGCAGGACGAAGGAAGCGGCCACCGCCAGGAACGGCAGCATGAACAGCGAGACGCTGGCGCCCAACGGCATGTCGCCGCTCAGGATTCCGACCATGAATGCATAGGTGGCGAACACCTGGGTCGTCCCGAGCGGGCCGCCCTGGGTCAGCACGGCCACGACATCGAAGGCGGCGAAGGTGCCGATCAGGGAGGACAGCACGGTGATGGCGATGATGTTGCGCATCATCGGCAGGGTGATGTAGCGGGTGCGCTGCCACCACGTGGCGCCGTCGATCGCCGCCGCCTCGTAGAGCTGCTCGGGCACCGACTTCAGCGACGCCAGGTACATGATCATGAAGAACGGTGCGCCGAACCACACGTTGGCCAGGATGACGGAGAAGCGCGCCCAGCCGGTCTCGCCCAGCCACGAGATGCGATCCAGGCCGAGATGCGTCAGGATCCAGTTGATCGCCGAGTAGGACGGGTCGAACAGCCAGCGCCAGGCGAGCGTGCTCATGGCCGGCGGAATGACCCAGGGCACGAGCAGCATGCCGCGCCATTTGCGCTGCCCCTTGGTCGGCACGACGTGGACGAAATGGGCGATCACGAAGCCGATGATCACCTTGAAGAACACGGCGGTGAAGGTGAACAGGCACGACTGGTAGACCACCATCCAGAACGTGTCGCGCCCGAACAGGAACTCGAAATTGCCCAGGCCGACGAACCGCGTCATGCCCTTGTTGAGCATCGCCAGATAGACGGCATAGCCCGCCGGATAGGCCACCAGCGTGACGATCAGGATGATCAGCGGCAGCGTCATCAGGAAGGCGATGGTCGATCGGTGCCGCATCGACTTGTTTCAATCCTCACGCTGCGGCGCGAATCGCGGCAATGCGGCCCGCCGTCAGGCTGCCCATGGTGCACCACGCGGCGCGGCATTCCTAGTCCGCGCCGCCGGGCGCAAGGCCCACGCTGGTCGACGCGTTCCCGCAGCCCGCGTATCCAAAGGGATGACATTTTCCAGCCGCGTGGTAACCGTGGAGTCCGGCAGCACTCAGAAGCACACACCGATTGCTTGGAATCGGGTCATTGCTGGGGGCGCGCCACTCCAGTGGCGCGTCATGGCCTCATCGTAGTGAGATGGAAAGAGCGGCGTCTCGATCATGCCATGGAGCGGGAACGACTGAGGGAATTGACAATGAAGCTGTTGATCGGAACGGCGATCGCGGTTGCCTTTGCTGCACTCCTGCTGAGCTTCTGGATCGCGCCTGGCTGGATGAAAGGCGTGATGTCGCATGCTTTTGGAGGGCCGTCCGTTCAGGATCGACACGACATCGGCCACCTGAAGACGCTGGTGATGCCGGACCTGAAGCAGCACGGAGCGGATTGCTCAGCCATCAAGGACATAGAGCCCAGGGGCAAAGAGGGAGCGGGGACCTTGATCGCATCCATCACCTGCACGAGTGGCGAGGTATATGAGTTGCGGATGCACGAGCAGAGCCCTTGGGAATATCGCCGGTTGCGCTAGAGCTGGCATTCGCCGACGAGGCGGCCGAATGGCTCTGCAGTTTGCTGCGATGCGTGAGTCTGCTTCTGGCACAAAGCCGACGTTACCCGGGCACCGAGAGGTGTCCGCTACCAGGGGGAAAGTGGGCATGATGCGGACCGGCCGTCACTTCCAGAGTCTGACCCCAAGCAGCCATGGGGGTGATTCGCCGGGTCAGTTTGTCGCCTGCAATGGCGGCAACTTCCATTTGCCCTGCATGGCCTCGGGGCTGGGCCCGTAGATGCGTGCCACGAGACTGTATTTGGCTTGCGGCGTCGGTAGCCAGTTTGCCTTTGCGTCGCCGGCCGGCGGATCATGGCTCAGGTAGAGTGTCAGCGATCCATCCGCGCCGTATTTCAGGCCTTTAGTACGATCTCCAATCGAATAACGGCCGATCGGATTGGCGTAG
The DNA here is from genome assembly GCA_963765385.1 of uncultured Alphaproteobacteria bacterium. GTDB lineage: Bacteria > Pseudomonadota > Alphaproteobacteria > Reyranellales > Reyranellaceae > Reyranella. Next base: position 185,140 of record CAVXWG010000011.1, read on the forward strand.
AGGAATCGATCAGGCAGCGTGTAGAGCGTCATCGACCAAAAAAAGCGGGCTGGCGGTAGCTCGCTCTTGGCAAAATGCACTGTCGAAGGCCTCGAGCCATCGCCGACATAGCCGCCATACCAGGCCTCCTCCAGCGAATTGCCGTAGAGACCCTTGTTGGCCGCCACCGCCCGCATCAGATAGTCCGTCTTCACGGCGTTGCGTGGGCCGAACAAGCCATTCGATTCGAAGGTGACGGCAAGCTTCCTTTTCAGCGCTTCCTCACCGTGCTTCACGCCAGCATCTATTGCGGCCAGCAGCGCCGGATCGACCTTCGACGCGTCCCATTCCTTGCCCGGCCCGACGCCGATCGCGGCAAAGCGCCGGCGCAGCGACACCTCGCTCGGATGCGGCGGCTCGGCAAACTGCAGGAAGAAATTGAGATAGGTGATGAAGTCGTGCGTCTCGGCCTTCGCCTTGTCATAGGGCGGAAACGAGATCGCCGGTGCAGCCGGCGGTGGCGCCTGTCCGAGGAAGACGCTGAGCGGCTGCAGTTTCATGCGGGCCTGGATCGCCTTCACGTTCGGCACGTCGGCCGGACCGTCGAGGGCCGTGCGCGTGAGCGTGCCGACGATGTCGGTTTCCGCGTGGAAGACCTGCTTAATGCCCTTCGGAGTCTCGCCCTTCCATTTGGGACCGGCGAACAGATAACTCGCGCCTTCATAACCGGTCGCGCGTACGCCGACATAAGCAAAGTTGAAGGTGAAAAGATCGATCCATTGCGAAACGTAGTAGCGATCCTTCGGCACCGTTGGCTCGGTGAGAACCCATGGCTCGCTGCGCAGGTCGAGCCATGCCCAAGAATAGGGTGTGTCGTTGTTGGGCGTAACGATGTCGTGGTTGGCTGCCGTGAATGGCTCGGAATAGTGGCGGTATTTGCCGAAGCCGCCGACATACTCCGGCGCCGCTGCATCCACGGCCTGTTTGCGCCACGTGTTGTAGCTTTCCATCATCGGATAGGCGTAGATCCACGCCTCTTCGGCAATGGATGTGGCTTCGGCCGAGCTGACAGCCTGGGCTCGGGAGTTGAAAGGTGCCAGGAGCGGAGCGGCTAATCCGGCAAGAGTCGCGCGACGAGAAGTTGGCATGTTTGCTTTCCTCCGCGGGGGACGCAAGATGGCGGCTGTTCTGCATTTTACCACTTAGTCGGCCATCGGGAGAACACGATGAGAACCGCATTTTGCTTTAACCTTATTGCCGCGATCTTCGTGCAAATGATGGGCCCCGTGGCCAGGGCCGCCGACACGGTTCCCGTGACCGCCGACAATTTCCCGCGCGCCGAGAGCGACCTCTACTTCAGCAACATCGTGAAAGACGGCGGGCTCGGCAAGTTTGTGCATCGCCGTGAGCCAGCGGCGATCGACAACCAGACGGTCGTCCGCCTCAACCGCGACACGCTCTATTCTGCGGCCGTCTTCGATCTCGACGCTGGCCCGACGACGATCACGCTGCCGGACGCGGGGCCGCGCTTCATGTCGATGCAGGTGATCGACGAGGATCAGTACACGCCGGCGGTCTACTACGGCGCCGGTAGCCATAAGCTTACCAAGGCGCAGATCGGCACTCGCTACGTCGTCGTGGCGATCCGCACACTAGTCGATCCGGCCGATGCAAAGGACGTCGCGGCCGTTCATGCGCTGCAGGACGCAATGAAGGTCGAGCAGCCGGGCGGGCCGGGCAAATTCGAAGTGCCGCACTGGGACCAGGGGAGCCAGAAGAAGGTTCGAGATGCGCTGATCTCGCTCGCCGAGACACTCCCCGACACCAAGTTCATGTTCGGCCCGAAGGCATCCGTCGATCCGGTTCGCCGGTTGATCGGATCAGCGTCGGCCTGGGGCGGCAACCCCGAGACCGACGCGCTCTATCTCAACGTCGTGCCGACCAAGAACGACGGCAAGACGGTTTACACGCTCGACGTCAAGGAAGTGCCGGTCGACGGCTTCTGGTCCATCAGCGTCTACGACGCCAAAGGCTACTACGAGAAGAACCCATACGACGCCTATTCGCTGAACAGCGTCACGGCGAAGAAGGGTGCGGACGGCACCGTTACCGTCCGCTTTGGTGGCTGCGACGGCAAGACGGCCAACTGCCTGCCGATCACGCCTGGCTGGAACTACATGGTCCGCCTCTATCGGCCGCGCTCTGAAGTCTTGGATGGCAATTGGAAGTTTCCAGAGGCTCGGTTGGTGAATTGATTGATGTCCGCTATTGGCACAAAGCCGACGTTACCGGGGCACGGAGAGGTGTCCGCTACCGGGGCGAAAGTGGGCATGACGCGGACCGGCCGTCACTTCCGAGTCTGACCCAAACCGGACATGGCGTGCGCATCCAGATCGTTCCCGGTCAATGGTCAAGGCAAGCGGACGCCTTTGAACTGAAGCTCCATGAACTCGCCGAACCCGTGGTACCTACCAGGGCCAATTGCAAAGCAGCGGAAACACGCACATGCAAGACCTTGCCGGACGGACAGCCTTCGTCACCGGAGCAGCATCAGGCATCGGATTAGGGATCGCCACGGCGCTGTCGCAGGCGGGGGTGAAGGTCATGTTATGCGACATCGAGGAAGAGGCGTTAGCAACGGCGGTAGAGAAATTGAAACTTGCCAACGCCGACGTCGACGGCGTGCGAGCGGATGTCTCACTCAAGGCAGAACTCCAAGCCGCAGCGGACGCCACCGTCGCGCGCTACGGCAAGGTCCATATTCTCGTCAACAATGCGGGGGTCGCCGGCGGCCGCGGTTATGGTCATTGGACAGATGCAGGTTGGGATTGGGTTCTCGGCGTCAATCTGATGGCGGTGATTTGGGGCATCGAGATTTTCGGTCCGCTGATCGAGGCGCACGGCGGCGGCGGCCAAATTGTTTCCACGGCGTCCGTCTTCGGGCTGATTGCTGGAGGAAGTCCGCAGTATGACGTGGGCAAATATGGAGTGGTGGCTCTGTCCGAAGGACTGCGCAAGGCGCTCGCGCCGCGGAAAATCGGGGTATCCGTGTTGTGTCCGGGCGTCGTCCGCACACAGATCGTAAATTCAAGTCGCAACGTGCCGCGGCGGTTCGCCGGGAAGATCGGCAATCTGCCGCCGACAGAAGGACCGGTCGCCGATGCCATCAAGGCATTCCAGCAGCGGACCAACAATGGCATCGATCCGCTTTATGTCGGCGAACTGGTTCGCGAGGCCATCGAAAATGACTGGCCCTACATCTTCACCGACACCGAGCACGAGCCCACCATCGAGAGACGCTTCGCCGCGATCAAGCAGGGCTTCGACCGCATCCGCGGAAGGACGCCGCGGCGCTAGCTTTCGCAACCTGCTCGCGGCCGCTTTTGGCACAAGGCCGACCTCACCTCGGCGTAGAGGGATTTCCGCTTTCAGGGGTAAACCGGACATGCCGTCGCCAGGCCGGCACTTCGGCCCCTGACCCATCTCGGACATTGCGCCGGAGTATTGCTCCTTGTGGCCGTCAGCGCCGCCTTTCTCTCCGGGAATCCGTTCCCTGGCGCCAAACGTCGAATGAGAGGTGAGGCGTGCCGATCCTCGGAGGGTGCCATGCCACAAAGTCGTGCCGGTAATCGGTCAGCGGCCGCTTGAGTTCGAGGAGTTTGCGCAAGCCGTGCGTCCGAAGCCGGCAACGCCAAGACGACCGGGGTTGACAGCCCCCTTTCCTTGCCAAATACTTTACCATATGGTTAACCATTGAAGTTGACGCGATAGCGACAGAAGGAGACGACGATGATCAAGCTGACCGCATTCCGCTCGCTCCCCCTTTTCGCACAGGGCTTGGCCAGGGACTTCCGCGTGCGCTGGGCACTCGAGGAGGCGCGTATCCCGTACGAGGCGCGGCTGATCGGACCCGAGGACCAGGCGAGCGCGGCCTATCGCGCTCTGCAACCGTTTGGCCAGATCCCTGCGATCGAGGCGGACGGGCTCACGCTGTTCGAATCGGGCGCCATTGTGCTCTACATCGCTGAAAGGTCAGAAGCGCTGGCGCCGTCGGACGCCCATGGACTGGCGCGGACGAACGCGTGGATATTTGCCGCCTTGAACTCGGTCGAGCCTGCGGTCATCACCCTCGCCGGCCTCGATCTCTTCCATGCTGGCGAGACGTGGGCGGCGGAGAGCCGGCCGGTGGCGGTGCAGGCGGTACAGAAACGGCTCGCCGCGCTCGAGCAGTGGCTCGGCGGCCGCGACTACCTCGAAGACCGGTTCACCGCGGGCGACCTGCTGATGACTACCGTGCTGCGCATCCTGCACCATACCGACATCGTCTCCGGTCGGCCAACTCTGCGGGCGTATCAGGAGCGCTGCGAGGCGCGGCCTGCCTTTCAGAGGGCGATGGCAGACCACCTCAAGCCATACCAGGCGGCTGCAGCCTGAGCCGGCCCGTGGCGCCGGATCGGAACAACATCAGCGAGGAAACCAACGACCATGACCTGCATCGATGGATTTGTGGCGGCGGTGCCAACCGCGAACCGCGACGCCTCAGGAAGCATGCCGAAATGGCCGCACCGGTTTTCAAGGAGCATGGTGCCTTGAAAATGGTCGAATGCTGGGGCGACGGCGTTCCGACGGAAAGCTCACGTCCTTCCCGACGGCCGTCCAGAAGAAGGAAGACGAGACGGCCGCAACAAGATGGGTCCTAATCACTCGCTAACCGACTGGGCGCGACCGCGCACCATGTACGGCAAGGGTGGTACGGTCGAGGCCAACGGCCGCTATCGCGCGTCGTCCTGAAGCTGTCCCGCACATGCTCAGTGAGGGCCCTGCGGGCGCGTTCCTTGTCTACGTGCGCCCACGTCCCCTTACCCCTTAGCGATACCGACGGTGATCCGGTGAGCAGCGGCCTCGAGGCGTACGCCGGACGGGCGAGTCATCGGCGGCGCCAGTGCGCCAGACCCTCATGTCGGCTTCTGGCACAAAGTCGACCTCACCTCGGCGTAGAGGGATTTCCGCTTTCAAGGGGTAAACCGGACATGCCGTCGACAACCACGCTGGAACCGAAGCGGGCTACGCATCGGCCTGCTGCACGTCACGCAACACGAGATCGAAGGTAAGCGATGTTTTGAGGCCACGTCGCTCGGAGACGCTTACGCCTGGGTGCCCGAAATCGTCAGCGTACCGGCGCCGGCGTCCAGGAACGCCATCGTGCCGACGCGTATGCTCTGGGGCTGATGCCCGTGGCCCACGGGCACCCCACCCAGAATGGGGATCTTGAAACGCTGCAGGTGACCACGCAGCAAGTCGACGACGGTGAAACCGTTGACGGGGTGGAAGCAGTCGTTGAACTGGCCGACCGCAATGCCCGCGAGGCCCGTCAGATGGCCGGCCTTGCGAAGCATCGTCAATTGACTGTCCATCGCTCCCGGACCCGTTTTGCCCGCCTCGATCAGCAGGATTGCGCCCTTCAGGGACGGCAAGGCCCAGCCGGCGACTGCCGACATCGGCAACAGACTACCCCCGATCAACCTGCCCCTGGCCGTCCCCTCGGTGGTCAGCGCGGCAGTCGGCTCATCCAACCGGGAATGAAGACAGATGCCTTCGGACGTCATCACCGCCTTTCGAAGGGTCTCGCTGTCCTGCCCGTCAGGCACGAAAGATCCATGGACACTGACCAGCCGGCAATGCTTCCACAGGCTGAGTTGCAGAGCCGTGATGTCGCTGATGCCCACCAGGAACTTCGGGTCGCGCCGAGCTGCCGCAAAATCCAGCCGATCGGCGATTCGGCAAGAGCCCTTTCCACCCGCTGCCGTGAAGAGGGCGCGCACGCTCGGGTCGCGCAATGCGGCGTTGAAATCCGCCAGGCGTTCTTCATCGGTGCCCGCGAGCCAGGCCACTTTGCCAAAAACATGCTCGCCGAATTCGACTTCGAGCCCCCAGCTCTCGAGCATTTTTGCACAATGGCACGCCCACTGCCTTGGCGGCGGGCTTGCCGGCGACACAAACCGCACCTTGTCCCCTGACCGCAAAGGAGGTGGCATCAGGACGGGATCGGCTTCGGCGAGCTCCATCGATCGATGATCCCACAGGACGAGCGCCGCGCCTATCTCCTGCGTCAGTCGTGAAGGTGTTCGCGGAGCGTGCGGCCCGTGTAGTCGGTGCGGAACAGCCCACGCTTCTGCAGCTCCGGCACGACGCTGCGCGTAAATTGTTCCCAGGTGCCGGGAAAGACGGTCGGCGTCAGGATGAAGCCGTCGCAGGCCTGCGATTCGAAATAGTCCTGAAGCTGGTCGGCCACCGACCTGGGCGTGCCGACGATCTGCGGCGCGAGCTCGCTGGTGGCAAAGCGCTTGGCCGCCTCGCCGAGCGTCAGGCCATGGGCTTTCGTACCCTGCAGGATGACCTCGAACGAGCCGCGTGCGCCCTGCTCGATCTCGATGTCCTGCAGCGGCTGGTCGAGGGGATATTTCGACAGATCGACGCCGATATGCGTCGAGACCAGCGCCAGCGCCACTTCAGGATCCACCATCTCGTTGATATAGGCCTGCTTCTCACGGGCGATCAACTCGGTCTCGCCGATGATCGGATCGACCGAGGGCAGCACCAAACAGTCCTCCAGCGGACGGCCGAACTTCGCCACCCGTTGCTTGATGTCGGCGTAGAACGTCTGCATGTCGGCCTTCGAATGCTGCAGCGTGAAGATCATCTCCGACCAGCGCGCGGCGAAGTCGCGGCCGCGATCCGAGGCGCCGGCCTGCATGATGACCGGATGGCCCTGCGGGCTGCGCGGCACGGTGAGCGGCCCGCGCGTCTTGATCCATTTGCCGACGTAATCGACGTAATGCACCTTGGAAGGATCGGCGAAGATGCCGCTTTCCTTGTCGACGATCAGCGCATCGGGCTCCCAGCTTTCCCAGAGCTTGAAGCACGCCTCCATGACCTCGTCGGCGCGGTCGTAGCGCACGTTGCGCGGCGGCAGCTCGTCCTGGCCGAAATTGCGCGCCTCGAGGTTGCTGATCGAGGACACGACGTTCCACGCCATGCGGCCCTTGCTCAGCACGTCGAGCGTGCCCAGCGTGCGGGCGATCTGGTAGGGGTTGTGAAAGGTCGTCGACAGGGTGGCGCCGAGGCCGATGTGCCGGGTGACGCGCGACATCACCGCCAGCACCGGCAGCGGATCGAGAAACCCCATCTGGCCGCCGCCGCGCAGGATGGCGTCGAAGTTGCCTCGGTAGTTGTCGAAGAGGCCCAGGGTGTCGGCGAAGAACAGGCAGTCGAACCTGCCCTTCTCCAGCACCCGCGCGACATGCTCGTACCAGGCGGGATCGAGGAAATCGTTGTCGGTCTCGGGATGGCGCCACATGCCGTGGTGATGGCAGGTCGGCCCGGTCTTGAGGAACGCTACCAGGCGCATCTTGCGCGTTTTGCCCATTTCTCACTCCCAACACTCTTTGCCCCGGCTGTTCCTATCAGAAACTATAGACGGCATCCGGGCATGTCCTTGACGACGTGTAGGTAACGAGCACCAATCGCGGGGACATCGCGGGCAATGTCTTCGGTAACCGCCGGTTATCGCGCAATGCGAAGGCTATCGACATGCGGTAGGTCAGTTTGGGGGGAGCGGTCCCTGACCGCCGCTTTGCCCCCGTGTCCGACCGTGGCACACTTTGGGGCGTGCCAGATTCCTACAATGGCTTCGCGTTCACTGTCCCCATCCCTACTCGGCGCACCAACGCCGCTGGCCGGGGAATTGTTGTCGCTGTTCGGAGTGTCGGCGTCCGAGGCGGCCGACCGCACCTGCTGGTTATCGCCAAAAATGTGCACAGGGCAACGGAGATCGCCCGGAGCAGAGTGTTGGCTGCGATGTTCGTGGATGCCGGACCGGAAGTTCTCGCCAGGGCGCGCAAGCTTGGCATCCGGGACAACGACGCGGGGATCGATGATGGCCAAGCGTCCTGAGCGCCCCCGCGATCTCATTTCCGTCACCAGGCACAAGGGGGCGCTCTCATGAGCAAGCCGACGGCCTCCCTGTCTCGACGCCAGGTCGTGCCTGCCATGATCGGCACCATCGCCATGGCCCAGTTGCTGCGGCTTGCGGTCGGAACCGGGGCGGTCGCCGCGCCGATCGCGTCGGCAACGGACAGGTGGGCGCAAGGCCTCGTCGAGCTTGCACACGATTTGAACAGCCGCAGCCTGACGGTAACACAGTGGCAGGACGCGATTGAGGCTCTGCACAAGACAGTGCCGATCGAGGACGTGCTCAAGCTCGTCGATTTCGATCTGGTGCGGCCGACACTGGAACGGACCGGCCGGCTTGAGAACCATCAGCACGTCCTGCTGCCCGGCATAAAGCCGACGAACCGCCTCTTGTGGACCAACCTGTACGTTATTCCGGAAGGTGGCGCGATTGCACCCCATGGTCACAACGGACTCGTCACCGCGCACCTCATTGTTCGCGGGCGTCTCCACGCCCGCACCTTTGATCGCGTCGCCGACGAACCGGGCCGCATGCTGCTCCGTCCCACGCGCGACGAGCACTACGGCGTCGGATCGACCATCACGATGTCCGACGAGCGCGACAACGTGCATTGGTTCGTGGCCGAAGCCGGGCCCGCGTTCACGTTGGACGTGGGCGCAATCGCGCCGAAGCTTCGCGAGCACCTGAACGGCAGCGAACCCGACGGGCGCATCTACCTCGACCCGGCCACAGGCCGCAGAGCCGACGGGCTGATCGAAGCTGTAGTCATCGATTTGTCCACCAGCCTTGCGCGCTTCGGCGGTGGTGGCGATTAGCGCGCCGTGCTGGCGCTCAGGCCCGTCGTGCCGGGCGGCCGGTGGCGGTCTGAAGCCGGTCCCGCACATCAGGTTTGACACGCGCCGCGCGCCGCCTCGGCGAATAGCCGTGCCTGGATGAGCGTGCCTCGTCCTACAGTCGGCTTGCAGGCTGACGCCCTCGTGCGCCGGCGGCGGGCAGGCAAGCCCGGCGGCACCAGCCTGCACAAGCTCTTCCGGCGAAGATCGACCATCGCCTTCCTGATGACCCTGCCCCTGATAACGGTCATCGCGGCACTCGTGGCCTATCCCACGGGCTACGCGATCTATCTCTCGATGCTCGACAGGAGCATGACCAGGTTCGTCGGGCTCGCCAACTTCGCCCTCCTGGTCAGCCGCGGCGGGTTCTGGATGGTGGTCTACCAAACCAGCCTGTTTGCCGTCACCGCCGTCGCGCTCAAGGCGATCATCGGCTTCGTGCTCGCCCATCTCCTGCACAACATCCCGACGAAGGGCCAGCGCAAGTGGCGCGGCATGCTCCTGGTGTCGTGGGTGATCCCGCCGGCCATGAGCGTGCTCGCCTGGCGGTTGCTGTTCGATCCGTCCTTCAGCGCCCTCAACTGGATCCTCCAGCATCTCGGCATGGACCGCATCGGTTGGGTCGGCGAGCCCGGCTGGGCGCGCCTTTCGGTCATCCTGGTGACCGTGTGGTTCGGCGCGCCGTTCTTCATGGTCATGTTCCTCGCGTCGTTGACGTCGGTGCCCGAGGAGCTCTACGAGGCGGCGTCGATCGACGGCGCCACCTGGTGGCAGCGCCTGCGCTACGTGACCTTCCCGATGATGCGCAACGTCATTGCCATCACCATGATGTTCGCGCTGATCGGCAGCTTCGCCGGCTTCACCCTCGTGGCCCTGCTGACCAACGGCGGCCCCCTTGGGGCGACCCAGGTGCTCGGCACGTTGTCATTCCTCGTCGGCATCCTGAGCGGCAATCTCCCGTTGGGCGCCGCCATTGCGCTGTTCATGGTGCCGGTCCTCGCGGTGGCCGCGACCATTATTCTGCGCGGCATCGCCAAACGGGGGAGTGAAGTCTGACGCGGTGGGCCACGGGATCGGGCCTATGGCGGCGGCGCCTACGAAACACTTCATGCCCGGCGACTTCTACGAACCTGCTCACAAGCGCTTTATGTCGTTGGAAAACCTGCGCACATCTGAGGAGGAAGGGGCCGAGTTCATGGTTTGGGATATGGAAACGGGCAAGGACGTCACGCGGGATTTGTTGCCTTAGAGTGTTGCCCGATGACCAAAGTCCAGAAGTCAACGCCGCCGTCTCGTAAAGCTTGTCGGGCACCTGCTTCAACGGAACCAGATGCATCAGCATGCACAACGGCGCGCCGAACCACACGTTCTGTACAGCGCGCCCAGCCAATCTCGCCCAGCTCGGTCTCCCAGATGGGCCGCAGACAGGGCCGAGCTTCGCGGCAAAGTTATTTCAGCCGGTTCCCTATGATGTCGCCGACCCGCAATGCATTGGCGATGATCGTCAGTGTCGGATTCACCGCACCGATTGAGGGAAAGAAACTGGCGTCGGTTACGTAGAGATTGTCGATCTCATGGGCTTTGCAGTCGAGGTCGAGCACCGACCCGGCTGGATCGCGCCCAAAGCGCAGCGTTCCGGCCTGATGGGCCGTGCCGCCGATCGGGACATTCTTGCCGAGATACAGCGCGCGGTCGAACAGGTGGGAGTGAAAATCGAGCTTTCCGGAAAGGCTGCGCAATTTGTCCTTGAGCCGGCTGTGCGCTTCGCTGTTGGTCGGTGTCAACTCGAGCGTGACACGTCCATCCTTGTAGTGGATTCGGTTCTGCGGCAGCGGCAGGTCCTCCGACGTCAACCAGAAATCCAGTGAATGACCGGCCGCCAGGTCGAATGGCATCTCGGGGAACCATTGCAGGAAGTCCGGCAGTCCTTCGCCCCGAAGCTGCGCGCCGTCCGACTTGCCGACCATCTGGATGTGCCCCAGCGGGAAACCCCAGTCGTCGGCGCCGAAATAGAAATCGTTCAAGCCCAGGGTCTTCTGGAATCTGGTGGGATTTGGCGTGCGCGAAATCGCCATCACGACCGAGTTGTTGTGGCGCATGTAGTTGCGGCCAACGAGACCCGAGCTGTTGGCCAAGCCGTGCGGATGCTCGTCGTTGGCGGAACGAAACATGAGGAGGGCGGACGAGAGCGCGCCACAGGCGACGACGACGATATCGCCCGTGTAGGTCGTTCTCTCGCCACCCCGCAAGACCTCGACGCCGGAGATTCTTTTTCCACCCATGTCGGTTGTCAGCCTGTCGACGTAGGAGTCGGTGAGCAGCGTGAGATTTGGATGCAGGCGCAGGGTCGGGTCGACGCAGACGATCTGGGCGTCCGCCTTGCCGTTCGTCAGACAAGGATAACCGTCAAAGGCATCGCACCTGATGCACGGCGAATGGGGCAATGCCTGACCGTCGCGTTCGTCGAGAAGAATGGCGACGGGCAGGTGGAAGGGATGATGCCCCTCCCGCTTCAGGCCGTCGAACAACTGCTGGATGCGGGGCTCGTGACTGAGCGGCGGATAGGCGTACGGCTTGCTGGACGGAGGTTCGGTCGGGTCCTCGCCGCGCAGGCCATGAACATGGTAAAGTTCTTCCGCCGCCTGATAATAGGGCTCGAACGACTCGTATTTGATTGGCCAGGCGGGCGAGATTCCGTCGGGATGGAGCACGTCTTCGAAGTCCTGCTCGCGCAGGCGCAGCAGCACCCCGCCATAGACCTTGCTGTTGCCGCCGACGTAATAGTGAAGACCGGGATGAAAGCTTTCTCCGTTCGGGCCGTACCAGGTCTCCGGCGCCTGATAGCGCGCATCGACGAAGACGGCCTGGCTGTCCCAGTTCTCGCGCTCCCGCGGCAGGTAGCCGCCGCGTTCCAGGAGCAGGATGCGCTTGCCGGTCTGGGCCAGGCGCCAGGCCATCGTGCCGCCGCCGGGGCCGGAACCGACGATGACGACGTCGTAATGGTCGCTATCCATGAAACGCCACCTTTGGCGCCGCGCGCCGTTGTCATGGACGGTGTGAGTGGAGCGAGCCACGCCGACCCGTCGAACCCATAACGTCGGGAAGCGCACAAAGGCCCCGGATGATTCGACCTAATTTTACGACAGCAGGGTGACGTGCAATGTCCATACTCGCGATCGGCCTGGCGGCGTGCATCCGCGTCATGCTCGTCCTGCTGTTCCTTCCCTTCAGTGCGCTGGACAAGGTGCTGAACTTCCGCGGCGCCGTGGCGCAGGCACGGCAGGTGGCGGCAAATCCGGCGATCGCCACCGTCCTGATCCTCGCCGGCCTGTTCATCGAAGTCTTCATGTCGCTGGGCGTCGTTACCGGCGTCGCCGACCGGGCCTGCGCCTTCACGCTCGCTGCATATTGCGCGGCGACGGCGCTGTTGTGGAAGCAGTTCTGGAAACCGGGAGATTTCTGGGCGTCGAGCACCGGTGAGGGTCGGACCTTGTTCTGGGACTTCCTGAAAAACCTCGCCTTGGGCGCCGGCTTTTTGCTCATCACCTTCGGCACCGAGGCGTCCATGGCGACGAGGTTCTTTGCCGACCCGCTCGCCTCCTCCCATCCCTACCAACTGGTCGTGCGGGAGCCCGTGCGCCCATGAATGCAGCCGAAAAACCCGCCATTTCCTACTGGCACCTCTGGACCGACGCGGACGGCGTCAGCCATCAATCGCGCTGCGCGATGACCGAGTTCGAGAAGGCCTCGATTCAGCCCGCCGCCGCGCCGCAATGGATCGGCTCCAAGACCTCCTGCGGCGCAACCGTGTTCGTCACCGTCCTGCCGGTGGCATGGGTCGGCGACTGGCATGAAAACCCGAAGCCGCAATGGATCATCCCGCTGTCGGGACGCTGGTTCGTCGAGTCCATGGATGGACAACGCACCGAAATGGGACCGGGCGAGATCTCGTTCGGCGAAGACCAGCACACCCGCGAGGTCGGCGGCAAGAAGGGCCATCTTTCAGGCACCGTGGGCGAGCAACCCGCCGTGCTCATGATCGTGCAGTTCAACGCACCGCCTGCGACTGCGGCGGCCTGTCGCTTCAGGTGACCGATGGACGGCTTTGATATCCGGGATCGGCGGTTCAGCCGCCTCGTCCTCGCCAATGCCTCCCTCGAGGCGTTGGCCTCGGGCTTCCGCTGGATCGAAGGGCCGGTTTGGATGGGCGACGCCGATTGCCTGCTTTTCCAGGATCTGCCCAACGATGTCACCATGCGCTGGTCCGAACGCCTGGGCACCTCGATCTATCGTTCACCGTCCAACTACGCCAACGGACAAACGCGCGATCGCCAGGGCCGGCTGATCGCCTGTTCGCATCATGGCCGGTGCCTCTATCGCACGGAACACGACGGAACAGTGACGATGCTGGTCGATCGCCACGCCGGCAGGCGGCTGAACGCGCCGAACGATGTCGTGGTGAAATCCGACGGCTCCATCTGGTTCACCGATCCGACCTACGGCATATCCAACGATTACGAAGGCGGCCGCCAGGTCTCGGAACAACCACCCGCGGTCTATCGCTTCGACCCGGCGCGCGGCGAAATCCGCATCATGGCGGATGATTTCGACGGACCGAACGGTCTTGCCTTCTCGCCTGACGAACGCCGGCTGTATGTGTCGGAGACGGGCGATCAGACCAAGGACAATCCACGCCAATACATCAGGATGTTCGATGTCGACGGCGACGGTACCGCATTGTCGGGCGGCGAGACATTCCACAAAGTCGATCCGGGATATTGCGACGGCCTGCGCATCGACGAAACCGGCAATCTCTGGAGCAGCGCCGCCGACGGTGTCCACTGCATCGACGCTGCGGGACAATTGCTCGGGAAAATCCTCGTGCCCCATCGTGTCTCGAACCTGACGTTCGGCGGGCGCAGGAAGAACCGCCTTTTCATCGCAGGCTCGAACACGCTCTATTCTATTTTCCTCAACTGCCGCGGCGCGCAGGCGCCGTGAGCACCGTCGAGCGACTTGCCCGCATTCAATTGATCTGCAGCAACGCGGAGCGGACGGCGCGTTTCTACGAAGCAGCCTTTGGATTTGGACGCGAAGATCGCGTCACGGTGAACACGGCGGCCTTCGGCAGGCTCATAGGCATTCCCGATGCGTCGGCGCGGATCGTCGTCCTGCGGCTGGGCGATCAGGCGATCGAACTCGCCGAGATCGCCCCGCGCGGACGCGACTATCCCGGCGATGTTTCCGGCGACAGCCCCCTGTTCCAGCATTTTGCGATCGTGGTCGACGACATGCCGGCGGCCTACGCGCGCCTTTCGGCTCAGGGCGGATGGACGGCAATCTCGACCGATGGCCCCGAGCGGCTGCCGGCCTCGTCGGGCGGCGTGACAGCCTTCAAGTTTCGTGATCCCGAAGGCCATCCGCTGGAACTGCTGGGCTTTGCCTCCGGCTCAACGCCGGTCCGTTGGCGCAGGCGCTCGCCAAACCGGTTTCTTGGAATAGACCATTCCGCCCTCTCGGTCGCCGATACCGCACGCAGCATTGCCTTCTACCAGGGTCTCGGGCTGACCGTGACCGGCGGGTCGACGAACGTCGGCCGGGAACAGGACCGGCTCGACGGTATCTGCGGCGCGCATGCCGAGGTGACGACGCTGGCGCCCCCGACGGCACCCTCGCCTCATGTCGAATTGCTCTGCTATCGGCGACACTTCGATTGCAGGTTGGCGCCAGCCGCACCGAATGACGTGGCGTCCACGCGCCTCGTGCTGGCCGTCGATCGCCTGCAGACGCTCGAGGCCCTGTGCGACCAGAATCCGGAGGCGCTCCTGGCTGCTCCGGAGGACTTCGGGAATGACGTCTGGCGCGCGATGCTGCGCGATCCCGACAGGCATCGGATCCTGCTCGAGGTTGCGCCCTGAGGTTTTAACGAGCCTCTTTCGACGGTTAGCGTCGAAAGAGGGGTCGGCGTCCCGGCTGGGCGGGGCCACGCGGCGGCGTTTTCGCAGGCGTTTTATCCGGCTTCCACTTCTCATCACTCGGCTCAGGCGGCTTGCCTGGCTTTTGAGGGTTTAGCGACGATTTTTTGTCGATCATGGCGTGCCTCCCATCGCTCACGGCGCCGGCCGCCCGTTCAAGACAGCAAGCTGCCGGCAATCAAACCCAGGATGAAGAAAACCACGGCGCCCGCGATCACGACGGCGGCGCGTGTTGCCTGGCCAGGTAGAATGATCGCGCTGTTCCTGGACCGGTCGCTGAAGGCGCCGCGCGTACGATGCAAGGACGTGACCGGCGCGAATAGGTTGTCCGGCCGTCCGGGCTCCACGGCCGCCTCACGCATCTGACCGTTCACCGCATGCTTGGCGAGGTAGCGGTCCATGTAGGCGGGCACCAGGATATTGCCCATGATCGTCAGGAACGTGGAGGCGCCGACCCAATATTCCCGTGTCTTGGTGTTTGAAGCCCGAAACACGGCCTCGGCGCACGCCTCAGGTTGGTAGACCGACCCGCCCGCCGGCTGGGGCTGCCTGGGAAGGTGTACCCGCGCCCATTCGAATTGCGGGGTATTCATCGCCGGCATTTCCACGATCGATACGGCGATCGGCGATTGCGCATGGATTAATTCCGAGCGCAGCGCATCGGTGAAGCCATGGATCGCATGCTTGGCGCCGCAATAGGCCGATTGCAGGGGAATGCCGCGGTAGGCGAGGGCCGATCCGATCTGGATGATCTGGCCCCGCCCGCGCGGCCGCATGTGCCGGAGCGCGGCCATCGTGCCGTAAACCTGGCCGAGATAGGTGACTTCTGTGACGTGGCGGAATTCGGCGGGCGTGATCCCCGCAAGCGACGCGAAAACGGTAACCATCGCATCGTTGATCCAGATATCGATCGGTCCCAGTGCGCTTTCGAGGCTGGCGGCCGCCGCCATCACGGCATCGGCATCGCTCACGTCTGCTGCCGCACAGGCGGCGACGCCGCCGGCCGCGGTGATCTCGCGTTGCAGGCCCTGCAGTGGGCCTTCATCGCGCGCAATGAGGCCGACCTTGTCTCCGGCCTGGGCGAAGCGGGCGGCAATGGCGCGCCCCAGTCCAGCCGAGGCGCCGGTGATGGCAACGACCCGTGCAGTCGGCATGAAAGCGCTCGAATTCTGGAGCAAACCGGTCAGTGGGGGAACGCGATGATCCTGCGAGGGTTCCCGTGCCGTCGTATAGCAATGAATTCATCAACGGGTGCCGTCACTTCATCGCGCTGTCGAAGCAATCCCGATCTGCCCTTGGAGTGTGTCCGATCGCCAGCGACCACCTATCAACGCCGACAGCCGGCTAGAGTCATACGATGTGAGGGTCTTCTCCGAGGAGCCGAGGTCGCCTGCAAGCGTTGATGCAGCGCAGTTGGCGAACACGCCCTCCAACGAGCACCGCGGCGCTCCCTGTTGAAATGAGGAACTCCGTTATGAGTGATGCAACGACCATGCCCGAACTCATGGCGACTCTCCAGCGCGAGACATTCGACTACTTCCTGTACGAAGTGAACCCGCTGAACGGCCTGGTCGCCGACAAAAGCCAGGCTGGGGCGCCGGCGAGCATCGCCGCCACCGGCCTCGCCCTAGCATCCTATCCCGTCGGCGTGGAGCGCGGCTTCGTAAGCCGCACGGTAGCAAGCGAGCGAACGCTCGGGACGTTGCGCTTCTTCCATGACTCTGTTCAGGGAACGGCCGCCGATGCGACCGGCTACAAGGGCTTCTACTACCACTTTCTCGACATGATCACCGGCAAGCGCGTCTGGAAGTGCGAACTGTCGACGATCGACACGGCCTTCCTGATGGCCGGCGTTCTGACCGCGGCGGCCTATTTTACGGAGGAAACGGCCGACGAAGGCGAAATCCGAACCCTCGCCGACACGCTTTACCGGCGGGTGGACTGGCGGTGGGCGCAAGACGACGGCACGGCGGTGAGTCATGGGTGGAAGCCCGAGAGCGGCTTCTTGCCTTATCGATGGCAGGGTTATGACGAGGCGCTCTTCCTCTACCTGCTGGGCCTTGGCTCGCCGACACATCCGCTGAGCGCAAAAAGCTACGCCCAGTGGACCAGTTCATATGCCTGGCGCAGGATATACGATCACGAATTCCTGTATTCCGGACCGTTGTTCACCCACCAGATCTCACATGTCTGGGTCGATTTCCGCGGTATCCAGGACGACTACATGCGCGGCAAGGGCATCGATTATTTCGAGAACAGCCGCCGTGCCACCTATGTCCAGCAGGCCTACGCCGTCCACAATCCAGGGGGATTCAACACGTATGGCGCGGACTGCTGGGGCGTCACAGCGAGCGACGGTCCGGGCCCCGGTCAGCGCACGGTCGATGGCCGAGCGCGGGAATTCTTCGGTTACAGGGCGCGCGGGGTGCCCGACGGACCTGACGACGGAAGCCTCGCGCCTTGGGCCGTCGTGGCGTCGCTTCCGTTTGCACCCGAAATCGTCCTCCCGGCGCTGCGGTACTTCGACGAGCTCGAATTGCGCAAGAACGGTCCATACGGCTTCAAGGCCACATTCAATGCCACGTTCGCCGGCCGCTTGGAGCCGCCGTTCTGGATCTCCCCCTTCCATTACGGCCTCAACCAGGGGCCCATCGTCCTGATGATCGAGAACTTCCAGACCGGCCTGGTCTGGCGCCTCATGCGGGGCTGTCCGTATCTCGTCGCCGGGCTCCGCCGCGCTGGCTTCGAGGGCGGCTGGCTCGCGGCCAAGCCGACGTAAGGCGCATCGAGCTCGGGGAGAGGCGCTGGCGTGCTCAAACGCAGAACGGGCGCCCCGTCGGGCGCCCGTGCCGTCGTTGCATCCGGGATCAGCCGGCCTTCGGCGCGGGCATGCGCCGCTCGTACTTGTAGTCGGGCATCGACTTCAGCGAGTCCTTGGTCCAAGTGGTCTTCAGGACGACCGAATTGCCGTCGCGCCCGAAGTTGATGTCGGACCAGTTCACCGCCACATTCTTGGTGCCCATGCCGAGAAAGCCACCGACCGAGACGATGATCTTCTTGATCGTCCCGTCCTTGTTCAGATAGGCGTCCTCGACGGTGCCGACCGTGTCGTTGCTGGCGTTCTTGACGGAGGCGCCGATGACGGCATTGGCCGACATCTGACCGTCCGCATTGAAGTCGCCGGTCGAAACCGTGGTCGCTGTGGCGTGGTCGGTCATCGCCGCGCGATCGCCCGACCGAATGCCATTGTCGCCGAATACGGTGCCGCGATACTTCGCGTCAGGATAGGTGTAAGGCGCCTGGGCCTTGAGCTGGTCCTTGGTCGCGTTGAACATGATCTTGTTTCCGCCATCGGAGAACTTGAGGTCGCTCCAGGGCACCTTCACCTCGCGTTCGCCCATGCCGAGGAAGCCGCCGACACCGACCATGACACTGTCTACCTTGCCGTCCCTGGCGAGGTAGATCGAGGTGATCTCGCCGATCGTCTCGTTCTGCATGTTCTGCACATTGCGCCCGATAAGCTTGTCGACCTTCATCCCGTGGACATCAGCCGCTGCCGATGCGGGCGGGTGGGCGGGCGTTGCGGTCTGGGCGTAAGCCGCGGCGGACCCGAACGTGGCGAGAAGGGCAGCTATGGCGATTGGTTTCAACATCATAAGCTCCATGAATTGCGTGAACGTACACAACCAACGGGAACTCAATTCATTGCGTTGCGCCCATTACAGGGAATCAATCTTCCGTCCATGTTCCCCCAATCCTGGAAGCGCCGGCTTGCTTGAGCCACCTTGTCGCAGCGCAGGCCCCGCCAGCGAGCCGTCCAGGGAACGAAGCGGGCAAGCACGCGTTTCCCATCCGCCGCAGACGCGCCGCTCGAGTGACCGGCGATCGTGCTTCTTCGAGGATCCGAAATGCTTAAATTAGCGCTCATCTTCTTCCTGGTTTCCCTGGTCGCGGGCGTCCTTGGCTTCACGAACATCGCCGCCGGGACCGCGACCATCGCCAAATGGCTGTTTTTCATCGCCATTATCGTCTTCGTCGTGTTCCTGGTGCTGGGACTTGTGGCGGGCGAGGCCATTTTCTGAGCGGAGGGGCCGGTCCGCGGTTCGGCCGTGAATGTCACCTTTCGCCGGGCGCCGCCAAGGCAGCCCTCTCGAGCGCAGCTGTTCTCGTCCCGGCGCGCTCGCGCGGGCATGCCAGGAAGGCTCAGGTCACCTTGTCGGCGAGGGCACGCGCCCTTTCGAGCTCATAGGGCAGCTTCAGCGCGAGTTCGGACCGTGCGAGCGCCCGTTTCGAATGGTGCCGCGCCGCGCTCCTGAGTTCGGCATGATCGATGGTCGAGAGCGAAATGAAGGCCTTCTGCAGCCGGACGACGACCTCGATCTCGCTCGCCCCATCGCGCCCGATGGCTGTGAACGCGTCGTCGAACATGTCCCGCAGCGTCAGCGACGGAACGCGCACGCGATCGAACTTCACCTCCGACGTCTCCCCCGGTTCCTCCAGCGGGGAAACCCAGAGGTCGAACAGGCGCACGAACGCCCCGATGATGTTGATTGCGGTTCCGGGGTCGTTGATGGCCGGCGACAGGGCCCGTGCGGCGATCTCCGACAGGGCGACCAGGCCGAAGCGCGGGTCCTCGTCGAAGCTCCTGTTGCGCGCCATGAAGAAGGCCTTGGCGACGATCGACCTATCCCATTCCCGCGAGGCGGCCGGGTCCTGTCTGACGTAGGCCAAGGCCCGGCCAGGACCGACGAACGTGCCCTGCACGGCCGCGACCGTGATGACGAGGTCGTTCTTCTCCGCGCATTTCTGCAGCGCATCGATGTTGATGTGCTGGACGTAGCCGACCGTGCCGGCATAGAGCGGTTGTCCCGGGTCGCTGTCGTCCTCGGCCGGCAATGCCCCGAGATTGGGCGAGCGACGGCGGAGCTCGATCGCGGCTTCCGCGGCCATCTCGACCCGCTCGATGGTGGTGCCGACCCGGCCGAGGCGCGCGATCTGGTCGACCCATCGGACGAACGTGAAGACGACCCACGCCAGAATCGCAATCGTCAGCGCGAATATGCAAAAGAGCCCGGCCCTGCCATAGGCGCCGCTCTTTATCGCTACCAGGGCGATGACGCTGAAGATGAAGGCGGCAATGAAGGTCGACAACGCGGTCTTCGATACATCGTCGGCCACGACCAGGGCGAATGCCCGCGGCGTCGCGCTGCTGCTCACCGACGAATAGGCAGCCACCATCGAGCCGACGGCGAAGGTGGCGACACCGAGCATGCTGGCGGCGATAATGGACAGCAGCTTCTCGACGATGTCCTGGTCGATCCGGGGCAACAGGCGCCCGATGTCCAGGGAATCGGTCATGGCGGCGCCCACGGTCGCCAGCACGGCCAGCAGGGAGAACAGAAAGGGCCGGATCCAGAGCTTCTCGCTCAACCTTTTGTACAGGAAACCCAAAGGTGTCGGCATTAAGGTTGCCTCCTGGCACTCTGAGGGGGCCACGTCCTACCGGCTCGCCGGGAAGCCATATGACCCAATCCCGGCCTTCCTGGCGACGGAGAACGGTCGGCTTCGGCAGCCGGCGCCTGTAAGGTCCCATCATGGACGCCTCGCTCGGGCCGTTCGATATCGCGTCGGCGCTGATCGTCCTCGCCGCCGCCCTGGGCTACCTCAATCATCGTTTCCTCGGACTGTCCCAGACCACGGGACTCACCGTCATGGGCGCCGCGGCGTCGCTCGTGCTCGTGGCGATCGACGACGCCATCCCGGGCGGCGAGCATGGCCATCCGATCAGGACATTGATCGCAAGCATCGATTTTCGCTTCGCCCTCATGGAAGGCATGCTGTCGTTTCTGCTGTTCGCCGGCGCCCTCCATGTCGACCTGCACGAGATGCGGCGCTCGAAATGGACGATCGGCATCATCACCCTCCTCGGCGTTCTGCTGTCGACCGTCCTGGTCGGCGGCGCTGCATGGCTGGTGGCGGACCTGTCCGGAATCGACCTGCCGCTGCGCTGGTGCCTGCTGTTCGGCGCCCTGATCAGCCCGACGGATCCGGTGGCCGTGCTGGGCATCCTGAAGTCGATCAAGGTCCCGGCTGCCCTCGAGGCCACGGTCGCCGGCGAGAGCCTCTTCAATGACGGAGTGGGTGTCGTCGTGTTTTCCATACTTCTCGGCCTGGTGTCGGGAACCCGGGAAATCTCCGCCCTCGAGGTCCTGAGCCTCTTCGCAACACAGGCCATGGGCGGCGCGCTCTTCGGCGCCATCGCCGGATGGATCGTCTTCCTGGCGCTGCGCTCGATCGACGAACACAATCTCGAAGTGCTGATCACATTAGCCCTCGTCATGGGCGGTTACGCCCTGGCCCAGCGCCTGCAGGTGAGCGGCCCGATCGCCATGGCGGTGGCCGGCCTCATCATTGGAAACCAGGGCCGCGCGCGTGCGATGAGCGAGGTCACGCGGGATTACATCACCAAGTTCTGGTCGCTGATCGACGAGATCCTGAATGCCGTCCTGTTCCTGCTGATCGGCATCGAGGTCGTGGCGATCCTCAAGGTCGACCCCCTCGTCTTTGGGTTTGCCGCGATCCCCATCGTGCTGGCGGCGCGCGCCGTCTCGGTCGGTTTGCCGATGCTGGGACTGCGCCGCCTGGCGCCACTCGCGCGCGGCTCCTTTCCATCCTGGTGCTGGGAGGCGTGCGCGGCGGAATTTCCATCCGCTCGCCCTGTCGGTGCCCGCCGGGCCGTACAAGCAGCTCATCGTCATGACGACATACGTCGTCGTGCTTTTCTCCGTGCTCATCCAGGCGCCCGTCGTCGGCATGGCCGCCCGCCGCCTGTTCGACAGCGCCAAGGACAAAGCCTAGCGAACGGGTACCGCCCCTCCACGTTCAGCGCCGAATGCGGACCGGCACGCCCTTGGAAGCCGGCGTCTTGGACGCCTGATCGTGATACCACAGCGGAATGAGCACGTTCATTTCGGGATAGTACCCCCCCAGGCAGCCGTCCGGCAGGTTGAACGGCGTAACGGCCAGTCCCGGCACTTCGCGATGCACGTCGTCGCCGGCATCGGTCACGAGGCTGACGACATCGCCTTCGCGCAGGCCCTGACGCGCCATGTCGGCGGGATTTATCAGCAGGATCATGCGCGATCCCTCAAGGCCGCGCAGACGGTCGCTGAAGCCGTAGATCGTCGTGTTGAACTGGTCGTTCGAGCGCATCGTGATGAGGTGATAGCGTCCGGGCGCGTCGCCGACACCCAGTGCGGACATCACCCTGGGATCGGTGAACTCCGCCTTGCCGCTGTCGGTCTTCCAGATGCGATCGTGCGCGCCGTTGCCGCGATAGAAACCGCCAGGCTCGAACAGGCGTGCGTTGAAATCGTGAAACTCGTCGGGATAGGTCTCGGCGATGAGGTCGCGGACGAGGCTGTAGTCCCCCGTCCAGTCTTCCCAGCGCCACCGGGGATGCGCTGGCAGCGTCGCCCGGGCAATGCCCGCCACGATCGCGAGCTCGGACAGCAAGTGGTCGCTGGCCGGGCTGCGCTTGCCGATCGAGCCGTAGATGTGGCTGAAGCTGTCCTCGATCGACACCGACTGCCGGCCGCTGCGCTGGGTATCTTCCTCGGAACGCGCCAGGCAGGGCAGCACGTAGGAGGCGCGGCCATGGATCAGGTGGCTGCGATTGAGCTTGGTGGCGATATAGACGGTGAGCGCCTGATTCCGCCAGGCCTCCTCCATCGCGGCGCGCTCGGGGATCGCCCGCACGAAATTGCCACCCAGGCTGACGAAGCCTTGCACCGAACCGTCGCGGATGCCCTGGCAGGCGTCGACCGTGGTCAGCCCCTTGTCGCGCGGCGGCTCGAACTCGAACATCTTGGCCAGCCTGTCGAGCGGCACCAGCTCCGGTTTCTCCGAGATGCCCACGGTGCGCTGGCCCTGCACGTTCGAATGACCGCGCACCGGAGAGATCCCGGCGCCCTGGCGACCCATGTTGCCGCGCATCAGCAGGAGGTTGACCAGCATGCCGATGCTTTGCGATCCGTGGACGTGCTGGGTGAGCCCCATGCCGTAGACCCCGATCACCCGCTCCGCGGCGACGTAGACGTCGGCCGCGGCCTCGAGGTCGGCGCGCGCCAGGCCCGAGGTCCGTTCGATCTCGGCCCAGTCGGCCGCGCGGGCCGCGGCTGCGAAGGCTTCGAACGACGCGGTGTGCTGGGCGATGAAGGCGCGGTCCAGCACCCCCGCGCCGCCGCCGGCGCGCCGTTCCTCGTCGACCGCCAGCACATGCTTGCACAGGCCCATCAGGGCGGCGATGTCGCCGCCGGGCCGCACCTGGAGGTACATGTGCGAGAGCTGGGTGGCGTGCCCGGTCAGCATCTCGATCGGATTCTGCGGGTTGACGAAGCGCTCGAGCCCGACTTCGCGCACCGGATTGAAGGTGATGATCTTGCAGCCGCGCTTCACGGCATCCTGCAGGGGATGAAGAAAGCGCGGGCTGTTGGTGCCGGGATTCTGGCCGAAGTAGAAGATGGCGTCGCAATGCTCGAAATCCTCCAACAGGCAGGTGCCGACCGGCGAGCCGATCACTTTCTTGAGGCCGACCGAGGTGGTCTCGTGGCACATGTTCGAGCTGTCGGGCAGGTTGTTGTGGCCATAAAAGCGGCCGAACAGCGCATACAGGTACGAGGTTTCGAGCGAGGCCTTGCCGGAGGCGTAGAAGATCACCGATTTCGGATCGAGCGCGTTCAATTCCCGCGCGATTCCGGCAAACGCCTCCTCCCAGGGACAGGCGACATACTTGTCGGTCGCGGCATCGTAGCGCAGCGGTTCGGTCAGCCGCCCCTGCATCTCGAGATCATAATCCTGCCATCCCAGCAGCTCGGTCACGCTGTGCTCGGCAAAGAAGGCCGGCGTGCAGCGGTCGCGGGTAAGCTCCCAGATCGTCGCCTTCGCGCCGTTCTCGCAGAATTCGAACGCATGCGGATGGGCGGGCTTGCCCCAGGCGCACGAGGTGCACATATGCCCCTCGGCCTTGTTCTGGCGCATCAGCGTCTCGACGACCGCCGGGCTCGAAAGCTCGCGCAGGAAGACGCTGCCGATGCCCTTGAGGGATCCCCATCCGCCGGCTGCCCCGTCATAGTGCCTGGTTTCGGGTGGTTTGCCGGTCACTGGTCGCCTCCGGGACTCTCAACGGTCCCTCCCGGGGGAAGTTGCCGCGCGCCGCGCCGATTGCCGTCACATCATGCGATGCCGCAGGTTGAGCAGGATCACCAGCGAGCCCCCCACCATCAGCAGCACGATCAGGGCGGTGAACAGGATGAGCTGCAGGTCGTCGCGGGCGGACTTGCGCAAGTCGATGTGCAGGAAGAAACGGAAATGCACGATGATCTGCAGCAGGGCAAGACCGAAGACGATCGCCAGGGCGTAGCTCGGCCGGACCAGTTGCCAGGCCACCGTCGCGAATGCGCCGCCCGTCAAGGCCAGCGCGACGCCGAAACCGATCAGGTACGATCGAAGCTCGCGGCGATATTCCGGCTGCGGACTCATGGGATTTTTCCCTGCAGGTAGACGACCGAAAAGATCGCCACCCAGATGATGTCCAGGAAGTGCCAGAACAGGCCGAGTCGCAGGATATTGGTCCTGACCCGCGCGTCGGCGCCGTAGACGCCGAGCTGCGCTATCATCACGACGATCCAGATGCCGCCGGCCAGCACATGGAGGCCGTGGGTCGCCAGCAGCAGGAAGAAGGCCGAGAGGAAGCCGCTGCGGCTGGGCACGGCGCCTTGCGAGAACATGAGCGCGAAATCACCAAGTTCCATCGCGAGAAAGCCGAGCCCCAGCATCAGCGTCACCGCGAGCCACAGCACGAGGGCCCGCCGCGCGTGGTCGTATTTCATCGCCAGCGACGCCATGCCGAAGGTGAAGCTGCTCGAGAGCAGGAGGAGCGTCTCGATGAAGGCGCTCCTGAGCTTGAACGCTTCGGCCGGCCCAGGCCCCCCCGCCGTCCCCGGCAGCATGGCCGCATAGGTGGCGAAGAGCAGCGCGAACAGCACTGCGTCGCTCATCAGGAACACCCAGAAGCCGAAGACCGCGCTGCCTGCCTGTTCGCGCGTGAGCGGATCGCCGTCGCGAAGGTTGAGCCCGACATGGGCAAGTTCCCTGGAGGTCATGCCGGCTGCTCCGCCAGCCCGTGGTTGGCGGGCAAGGTTTCCCCGTCGCGGGCCACCGGGCGCGCCTGCGAGACGAACTGCAGCCAGTGCGTCTCGGTCCTTGCCACCTCGCTGGCGGCGATGACCTTGTGGACGTCGCGCACGAAGCTTCGGGCGATCACCGCGCCCCACATCGCGAGGACGCCAACGACGGCGAGCCACCAGATGTGCCAGACCAGGCCGAAGCCGGCGGCGGCGCCGGCGATCCCGATCACGGCCCCCGTGGCGCTGTTCCTGGGCAGTTCGATGTCCTGATAGCGGCGCGGCGGCCGGTACGCGTCGCCGCGTTCCTTGCGGGCGGTGAAGGTATCACGGCCGCTGACGTCGGGAATGACGGCGAAGTTGAATTCCGGCGGCGGCGCCGAGACCGACCATTCGAGTCCTCTCCCATCCCACGGATCGCCGGCGAACACCCGGTTGCCATTCCGTCGGCGGACGCTGATCCAGAGCTGGACGAACAGGCTGGCCAGGCCCGCGAGCAGGACGAAGGCGCCAACGGCGGCGATCAGCAGCCATGGCAGGTATTGCGGCACGAACAGCGCCTCGCTGCGGCGCGGCATGCCCTCGAGCCCGAGCACGTAGAGCGGCATGAAGGCGAGGTAGAAGCCGAGCGTCCAGCAAACCACGCCCACGCGCCCCCAGGTCTCATCGAGGCGAAAGCCGAACGCCTTGGGGAACCAGTACTGGTATCCGGCGATCATCCCGAACAGCAGGCCGGGGATCAGCATGTTGTGGAAGTGGGCCACCAGGAACACGGTATTGTGCACCATGTAATCGAGCGGCGGCGTCGCCAGGATGATGCCGGTCATGCCACCGATCACGAACGACACCATGAAGGCCAGCGAATAGAGCATCGGAACCGTGAAGCGGACGCGTCCGCGGAACATCGTCAGCAGCCAGTCGTAAACCTTGACGCCGGTCGGGATGCCGATCGTCATGGTGGCGATGCCGAAGGCGGCATTGATGTTCGCCCCCTGCCCCATCGTGAAGAAATGGTGCAGCCAGACCGTGAACGACAGCACCGCGATGGCCACCGTCGCGCAGACGAGCGACGTGTATCCATAAAGCTTCTTCGCCGAAAAGGTCGAGATCACTTCCGAGTACACGCCGAAGGCCGGAAGGATCAGGATGTAGACCTCGGGATGTCCGAACAGCCAGAACAGGTTGGCATAGTTCATCATGTTGCCGCCCATGCCGTTGGTGAAGAAGTGCATGCCGAGGTAGCGGTCGAGCGCGAGCATCGTCGTGGCCACCGTGAGCGGCGGCATGGCAAAGACCATCAGGATGCTGGTGCACAGCGCCGTCCAGCAGAACAGCGGCATGCGGAAAAGCTGCATGCCGGGAGCGCGGCCCTTGTAGATGGTGACGGCGAAATTGAGGCCCGTCAGGGTTGAGCCGATCGAACTCAGCGTGAGCGCCCAGATCCAGTAGTCCGGGCCGACGCCGGGATTGAATTCGATCCCGGTGTAGGGGGGGTAGCCGCTCCACCCGCCGGTCGAAAACTTGCCGAGCACCAGCGAGACCATCATGAGTCCGGCGCCGCCGCCCGTCAGCCACAGGCTGATCGAGTTGAGCAACGGAAATTTCACGTCCCGGGCGCCGATCTGCAGCGGCATCACGTAGTTGATGAGGCCCGTGAGGAACGGCATGGCCACGAAGAAGATCATGATCGTGCCGTGCGTGCTGAAGAGCTGGGCGAAGTGATCCGACGGCAGGAAGCCGGGAGCGTTGACGGCGTCGGCCTGCTGGACGCGCATCAGGACGGCTTCGATGAGCGCCCGCGACAGCATGACGAAGGCCAGCGCCACATACATGATGCCGATGCGCTTGTGATCGAGGCTGGTGAACCACTCGGTCCACAGGTAACGCCACTGTCCGTACCAGGTGATGAAGCCGACGGTGCCGATGGCGCCGAAAACGACCATCGACGCCGCGATGGTCGCGATCAGGCTGTAGAAGGGCAGCGCCCCGTAGCTGAGATTGCCGAAGACGATGTGCCACCAGCCATGGGTTTCAATCATGGGATTCACCCGTCGTCCGGGGGCGCGCGGCCGGCCCTTCGCGGTGATATTTGCCGACGATACCGGCGAACAGGCCGTCATCGACGGACGAGAACAAGAGCGGCTGGGCCATCGTCGACTTGAGGGAGAGCTGCCGATATGCCGCATCGTCGAGCGCCTGTCCCGATGCGCGCACTTGCTTGAGCCAGTCCTCGAAGTCGCGCGCCGACAGGGCGATGGTTTTGAACCTCTGCTTGTGGAAGCCCGTGCCGTTGTACTGCGTGTTCTCCCCCGTGAAGGTGCCGGATTCGCGCGCGATCAGATTGAGCTGCGTCTTCATGCCCGCCATGGCATAGATCTGGCCGGCCAGCTGGGGGATCATCAGGGATTGCATCACGGTGTCGCTGGTGATGCTGAGATGGATCGGCCGGTTTTCCGGAATGGCCAGTTCGTTGACGGTCGCGATATGGTCGTCGGGGTAGATGAACAGCCATTTCCAGTCGAGTCCGACGACCTGCACCTCCAGGGGTGCCTGGTCGGAGCTCAAGGCCCTGTAAGGATCGAGTTGATGCGTCTCGGTCCACAGCATGACACCCAGGACTGCGACGATAAGCGCCGGGCCGCCCCAGATAAGGATTTCAAGCGTCCACGAGAAGTCCCAGTTCGGCCGGTAGACGGCCTGGCCGTTTCTCCGGCGATAACGCCACGCAAAGAAGGGCGTGAGGACGATGACGGGCACGACGACGATCAGCATGAGGAGCACGACGATCACGAACAGGTGCCGGTCCTCGGCCGCGACCAGGCCCTTTGGATCGAGGAAACCGCGGCCCGCGGGCGAGCACCCGGCGACTGCGAGAACCAATGACAGGTAAATGCAGCGCTGCATGCATCCTCGTTTCACGTCCCGCGTATCGATGGCGCTGCGTCAGTCGATATGAAGCCGCCGCCTGATCAGCTGGTTGGGCGGGAAAGATGGCGGGCACGCGCTTTCCAACTCGTAGGTAAAGCGTCGGTGGGACTTTTGTTCCGGCGCTCGCCTCGAATTTCTCGCTGTCCGTCGCCGCGACGACAGGGGGTGACGCGGCGAACGCCGGCGCGGAACGAGTTCGGCCGGGTGACGTTCACCGAAAGAGCGGCACCCGATCTGGAAGGTGCGGCATCACTGGAAAACATGCCCCTATGACCGCGACATTCCGTGGCGAACTCGACGGCCGAGCGACCGCCCTCCCCCACTTCTGGGAACACACCGTCGGCAGCGGCCACGCCGCCCTGGCATTGCGAGCGGACTGGCAGGCCCAGCTGAAGCGCACCCACGATGAGCTGGGCATGAAGCATGCGCGCTTCCACGGCATCCTCGATGACGAAATCGGCACGCTCATCCGAGAGGGCGACAAACTGATCTATTCTTTCTTCAATACCGACCAGATCTTCGACTACCTGCTGTCGATCGGCATGAAGCCTTTCGTCGAGCTGAGCTTCATGCCGTCGGCCCTGTCCTCGGGCGACAAGAGCGTCTTCCACTACCGCGCCAACGTAACCCCGCCGCGCGATCCCGCCGGCTGGTCGGTGCTGATTCGCAAGCTGGTGGCCCACTGGGTCGAGCGCTACGGAATCGAGGAAGTACGGCAGTGGTATTTCGAGGTCTGGAACGAGCCAAACCTGCACGCCTTCGGCGACGGAAAGCAGAAGGAATACTTCGAGCTCTATCGCTACACGGTGGAAGCCATCAAGGGTGTCGATTCCGATCTGCGCGTGGGCGGGCCCGCAACCGCCAAGAACGCCTGGATTCCCGAGTTCATCGCGTTCTGCACGGCCGACGGCCTGCCGGCGGATTTCGTCAGCACACACCACTACCCGACCGATGCCTTCGGCAAGCCCGGCGACGACACGGAGACGCAGCTCGCCAAGAGCACGCGCAGCATCCTGCGGACCGAGGCGCGCAAGGTCCGCCGCCAGGCCGGCGACAGGCCAGTCTATTATACCGAATGGTGCACCTCCTCGAATCCCCGCGACGTCTTGCACGACGATCCCTATGCCGCCGCGTTCATCGTCAAGACCGTTCTCGAGGCCAATGGCCTGGTGCAGGGTTACAGCTATTGGACGTTCTCCGACATCTTCTCTGAGAACTACTTTCCCTCGATGCCCTTCCAGGGCGGCTTCGGCCTGCTGAACATCCACGGCATCGCCAAGCCTTCCTACCGCGCCTACCAGCTGCTCCATGAGCTGGGCGGCGAACTGATGCAGGTCGAAGGCAGCCACGCGACCGTCGATGCGTGGCTCGTGCGGGGCGAGCATTTCGCCACGCTCATGCTCACCAACTTTGCCTTGCCGCGCCACCCGATCGCTGCGGAGGCAGTCTCGTTCACGCTGAAGGGCGCGCCCACCATCGACCAGGCCACGATCCAGCGCATCGACCTCGAGCACGCCAATGCCAAGCGCCGCTGGGAGCAGCTCGGCAAGCCGGAGTATCTGAACGCGGCGCTCGTGGGCGAGCTGGAGGATGTCTCGCGGTTGCGAACGGAACGCCAGGCGGTCGTTGGAGACGAAGCTGGCATCTGTCGCCTGGAGGTGACGATGCCGCCGCAGTCCGTCGCCGCCATCCGGCTGGTCTACTAGCCCACCGCACGAGTGGCGAACACATCGTGGCGCTCGTGGCCGCTTTTGACCCTAGGCTGACTTCCCGGAACACCTGCGCGGGTTCGGTCGCCGTGGGCGCAAGGCAGACACTCAGGAAGGGCATTGTCTTCACGACGGTGCGACTCGCCGCTGGTGCGCGGAAAGTACCTCAGCACCGTCCTTGCACCTTGGCCGTTCTCCGCCAAGACTTGATATTGGGCGCCGTGGTGGTCGCGCGTCCGACGCAAGGGAGAAGCGCCATGAGCGGACAGCAAATCGATTTCTGGTTCACGATGGGAAGCACCTATTCGTATCTCAGCGTGACCCGACTGCCCGACGTTGGCGGTTCAACAGGCGTGTCGTTTCGCTGGCGGCCGTTCCACCTATTGACCCTTCTGCAGGAAATGAGGCATGTGCCCTTTGCCGACAAGCCGGCGAAGTCGGCCTATATGTGGCGTGACATCGCGCGCCGCGCAGAAATGCACGGAATTCCGGCGCGGTTGCCCGCACCCTACCCGGTCGTCGCCTCGTGACGCGCCAACCTGGTGGCCATCGTCGGCATGCGCGAGGGCTGGGGCGTTGACTATGTCCGCGCTGCCTACCGACGCTGGTTTCAGCACGGCGAGCTGATGAAAACGATCACCCCAGCCAGAATGGAGGGCTGGACGCATTCGGAGCCGATGGACTGGGCAAACGAGTCCTTCGCCGTCGCGGAGCAGGCGCAAACGAAATACTGCATTGGACAAGGTACGTCCTGCGATCAACCCGCGGGGAAAGTGGCGATCGACGCGGCTTATGTAGCGGCGAACGCTCCGGTCGTGAGGGAGCAATTGCAGAAGGCGGCGGTAAGGCTTGCGCATCTGCTCGATGCCGCCTTTAGGTAACTCCTGCCTCCGACCCTGGCGGCCGGGCTGGTAGCGGACTGCTGTACCGCGCCGGGAGGTGGCTAGCGGAGGAGAGACCTACCCGCAGGAGCGCCCCGCCTATATCACAACATTCCCTCGTGCGGTCTGCGGATGTCTGTCGGTAGGGTTCAGGCAGGCCATTTGCTGCGTTCCTGCCCACTCCCGCATTGATTGGCCAAGCCCGTGCCTACCTCCGCTGGCGGCGACTGCCGCTAATTGATCCGAGGAATGCTCATGCCGCATCATCGTCCAGCGGCCGACCTGCGCGGCCGGCGCCAAGACCTGGGTATCGCGCTCAGAGACATGGCGGCTGGCCTCAGGATTGGATTGGGGCGCCTGCTCAGCATGGAAGACGGTTCGGCGTCGGAGGAGGACAAGACCTTCTATCGGACATGGCTCAGCCGCATCGAAGGTTGGTCGGCCGGCTCAAGGCATGTCGTATTGCAACGTGCCCGCAACGGCGGTCGGTTCAAATGACCCCGCTAGTCTAGGGCCGCCCACGGGCAACCGGGTAGTCCGTGGTCCGTCCAACTTCGATCTAAAGTCGAATGAAGCGCTACAGAGGCGCCTGGCCGACTATCACAAGGCCTCGCTTCGAGCTGGCGCATTGGCTCGCCCGCTGGCAGGCGGAAGACGCCAAGACCTAACCTCTCTCCCGGCCCAACTCAGCCCCGGTCAAAAGCCGGGGCTTTTTCCGTCCATTGCGCCAGCACTGCAGGCAACCGCTGGCGGCTTGCCCTGTGCTCGCCATTAACTTGTTACAGGGGAGCATGATCGGTGACAGGTTAAAGTGGCCGTCATGATTCGTCAGGCAGACATTCGGACGGAATTAGTAAGCATTCTGGGAAACTCCGTGCTCCCAGGGGCCAGCCAGAAGCGGCGACCGGCAGAAACCCGACCCGGTCGGCTGTTCGCGCTTATCTTCGACGATCAAGTCCGCACGCAACGCCGAGCGCCGACCCCGCAATCCCCGGAATCGAAGGCGCCACACATGCGCGGAGGTAGGTAGATAACCGTGCGTCGTGGCTTTGCTCAGGCCAAAGGCGCAACGAGGCCGCCCCGAACGGGGGTCGAGACACGCCAGTAGTCGTTTCCAGCTAACGGGCCGATGACGTGGAGGCCGCCGGTCTTCTCATAGTCCACGATATCTACCGCAAAGCGACCGTGCCTTTGTGAAGGATGCACGGCCGCCGCCTCAGGAGGAGGATTGCTTCGTCGCCTAGCGACTCAAACGTTCACCGCGGCAGTTGTAGCGGTGGCCATACTCGTCGGTGATGGCGACCGCGCGGGTGTTGCCGCACGAATCCTGCGTGCCGTACTGCATCTGCGAACCGCCGTACTGCGTCTGGGCTTGCGAACCATCGTAGTAGCGGCTGTTGGTCGCGACGGGCCCGTTGCCGTAGTTGCTGCCCGACATGCCCTCGGCGCTCTGCGCCTTGTTGCTATACGACAGCATGGAGGTCGAGCTGGTCTGGCCGCCGGCCGTCTGGTTTGCATTGGCCGTCGTAGCACCGATGTCGCGCATAGGTGCCGGGCCGCCGGCCCCGTTGGGCGGATTGCCCGGCGCAGGCGGCACCCAGCCCGGCGACGGACTATAGGTCTGGGCCATCGCGAGCGAGCCCGACAAGACCAGCGCGCAGATCGCGAGCGTCGAAGTTTTCCACATGATGATTGTCCTTTCGAGGTTAGCTGGGAACGGCCCAACCGGCAGAGGGCCAACGTTGGCGGTCCATTCCCATTCCCTCAGATGAACACGCGAGCTGCGCTTCCGTTGCGATGTGGTTTGCTTACAGCAAGCTGACGAGCTTGATGTATCTCGGTCGTGGGCTCAGCAAGTGTGAGGCACGTTCAACATTGCGAGGGATGTCGTGACTCATATCGAAGGGGCGAGACAGGAACGGTGGCGCGAGAGCGCGAGACGCGCTTCAAGTCACGACGGAAAGGGCCGCACAGACGAGCAGCAGTACGCCTGCCACCGTCATCAGGAGCCACAGCCACCCTCCGGGGCGCGAGCGTGCGGCCTCTAATCGCTTGGCCCATTGTGTTCAACGTGGCGCAGACCGGCGCCTGTCACCCCCAAAAAGGGCGCCGGCCCGCGGGGCGATAGATCGCCACCATATCGCTTCCTCCCTTGGAAGTGACACTCCAGTTGAGAGCGTGTCGGTTCTTATCCCGACTTCGACCTCCCAACCGACAGGATGAAACACACCGAGCTGAGAAGGCGTGATATTTCAGTGCGATGCATGTTGAGAAGGCAGCCAGCGCAGATGTGCCATCACTGCAGGCAAAAAGTTGATTCGCTCCTGACCGCAGCGAGGCTCTAACCTCGCGGCATGGTCGGTCCCTTCCGTGGCGTACCCTACAGCTTCGGCGCGCTGCGCCAGGTCTTCGGGCCTCTCTGGGTCCGATGTGATGTCTGCCGGCGCTATGCCCGGCTACCTCTCCGCGAGCTGCGCGACGTGGACTACCGGACAAAGACTTTCAGCTTCTCGATTTGCGGCAGTGACGGTGCGATGGCGCTTGATGAGCCTTGCAAAGACACCGGGATGGAGGATTACCGCCTCGATCAGCGAGTGGACCCACAGCACCATCCGGCTGCGGTGAAGCGCCTGACGGATCCCCGGCGGCTTCGGCGCTAGGGCGGCCCGCGCATCTACTGAAACGCCTTAGGATAGAGCCGCGTCGCCTCGTCAACGAGCCAATCGAGGGTCATTCTTCGCCCCATCCATAAATCAGGCTGACACTGTGCGGCGGATCCCCCGCGCGCTTTAGACGATGCCCCGCAGCCTCGATCGCCTCCTGGGCCTCCTCGTCGCTGATCCCGAAATGTCTTGGCGACGCTGTGAACTATGATCCACTGCGCCGCGTAGGTGCGGGTCTGCCGCTCGGCGGTCAGTTCCTTGATAGCATCGCCACACCGATCGGCCCAAAATCTCGGTCATAGAAGTGGTCTCCTTACATTCCCGCTGTCAGACAAAACGAAGAATTGCCCTGTGGACACCGCTTTGAAGCATACGATAGCTCTACGGATTGCCAATACGCCGTGGATGCTGGCATTGCAGGCACATGAGATCGAGTTTCTGCGCAAATGGTGCGCAGAAACTCGATCTCAAAATACTTCTATAGAGTCACTTGACTAATGCTCCAGTTTCACTTATCTCCAGCTAAGACGAGATGAGGAGCCTTGCCATGGCCGGTGGACGTCCAACCGCTTACAAGCCTGAAAACGCTGAAATTGCCCAATATGCCTGCATGCTGGGCGCTACCAACGAGACCCTCGCCGCGCGATTCGAGGTGTGCCGGCGCACTATCGACAGCTGGATCGCCACCATCCCGGAGTTTAGCCATGCTATAAGGCAGGGTCGCGAGGGGGCGAATGAGGCCGTGGTCTCGGCGCTGTTCATGCGCGCCACGGGGATGGAGCAGAAGATGACCAAGGTCTTCTGCCATCGCGGCCAGCCGGTGACGGCGGACTACACCCTGCACCTGCCACCCGATGTCCGCGCCTGCATCTTCTGGCTGCGCAATCGCCGGCCCGAGGAGTGGCGGGAGAGCCGGCCGGGCGGCGCGCAGGAGGCCGGCCGGGACATGATAGGCGAGCTCGATGCCGCGTCGGAAAGGGCACGGCTTGCCGCCCGGGCAGAGTTTGCCGCCCAGAGCGCCCCCGAAGGGCCTGCCGTGCCTGTCCCGGGCGAAGCCGAGCGAAGCAGAGCGGAAGATGCTCTGCGGGGCGCGGCGGAGCGATTGCGGGTGCATCTGTGACTTTCAGATTCCTCTCCCCCGCTAGGGGGAGAGGTTAGGAGAGGGGGAAGCGGTGGGCGTGGCCCCCTCTCCCCGCCTCTCCCCCTAGCGGGGGAGAGGAGGAAGAGTTTGAGCGGGGCCGGATGCTTTAACTTCGCTCCGCACATGTATCCGCGCGCTCACGTGTATCCGCGCTCTCTTGAAAGGCGCGCAGCATGAAAGGACGAACCGATGCCTGACACTGTCGAACCCCTCGCCGCCAAGAGCCCGGACGCCTGGCCCAAGACCGACCTCAGTCTTCTCGAGGAAGGCCGCCCGGCCCTGCCCGCCTTTCCGCTGCAAGCGCTGCCGCCGTTCTGGCGCGGCTGGGTGAGCGAGACGGCGCAGGGCGCGGGCGCGCCGGTCGACTACATCGTGCAGGCGCTGCTGGCGTCGGTCGCCGGCGTCTGCGGCGCCGGTGTCGTGGCGCAGGTCACCGAGACCTGGCAGGAGCCCATGATCCTGTGGCAGGCGCTGGTCGGCGGGCCGTCGAGCGGCAAGACGCCGGCGCTCGAGGCGCTGCGCCGCCCGCTCGCCGCCGTCGAGAGGACGGCGGGCCGCGAGAAGCGCGGGCCGGTCGTGATCGACAACGACATGCCCTTCGCCCGGCTGCTCTCCGCGGCGAACCGGCTGCCGGCGGGGGCGCTGCTGTGGCGCGACGAGCCCGCCGCCTGGCTGGCGGCGCTGGGCTGCAACGGCCGCGGCGAGGCGCGTGCGCTGAGCCCGCTCCTCGACACCTGGTCGCCGCTGCGCACGGCGCAGGGGCCGGGCAGCCCCGCTCTCAGCGTCATCGGCTGCCTCGATCCGGCGCGCCTCGACGGCGCGCTCAGCGACGGCGCCGACGGCCGCGCCGCCCGCTTCCTCTATGCCTGGCCGCTGCCCGCGCCGTACCGCTCCTTCCTCGAGCTGCCCGGCTGCCGCGAGAGCGACGTGGTGAACGCCCTGCAGCACATCGCCCGTTTCGCCGGCGATCCCGCCCGGCCGCTGGTGGTGAAGCTTCACGAATCGGCGCTGCGGGGCTTCGACATGCATCTCGCCCGGCTGCATGCCGACCTGCAGCGCTGCAGCGGCGTCGAGGCGGCGTGGCTGGGCAAGGGCCGCGGCACGGTGGTGCGGCTGGCCGTTGGCGCTCACGCTGCTGCACCAGGCGGTGGACGCCGGGCCCACCACGCCGCCGCCAACCGTCATCATCGGCGACACGGCTGTTCGCAGCCTGCCGGCTCTGGGAGTATTTCCGCGCCCACGCACGCGCGGTGCTCGGCCGCGCCTTCCCGTCGGACGGCGAGCAGCCGATGCGCCAGGTGCTGGCCTGGATCCGCGCCCGCGGCGCGACGCAGATTTCCCGCGAGGACGTGCGCCGCGACGCGCTCGGCCAGGCGCCCAACGCGCAGCAGGCGCTGCAGGTGATCCAGTCGCTGGAGCGCGCGGGCTTTCTGCGCAAGGCCGAGGTCGACTACGCCGGGAACGGCCGCCCGGCCAGGCGCTGGGACGTCCACCCGTCGCTGATTGGCGAATCACTAGCGCAAACTGCGGGAACTGCGGAAACTCCCGCGACCCCTCCCGCCTAGCGCCGACGCGATGCTCGGCACCTTCTCATTGCTGGGGGCGCGCCACTCCAGTGGCGCGATCATCTCTCGCGGTCGACAAAGACGCGCCACTGGAGTGGCGCGCCCCCAGCGAAGACTTGCGCGAGCCGCCGTAAAAGACGTTGTCGCCGAGGAGGGCGGCGCCAGCGCTGATTGGCGAATCACTAGCGGAAATTGCGGGAATTGCGGAAATCCCCGCTTCCCCTCCCGTCGCCTGGCGCCGGCGCCAATGTTCGGCACCTTCTCATGGCTGGGGGCGCGCCACTCCAGTGGCGCGATCATCTCTCGCGGTCGACAAAGACGCGCCACTGGAGTGGCGCGCCCCCAGCGAAGACTTGCGTCACCCGCCGTAAAAGACGTTGTCGCCGAGATCCTTCATCTCGAGGATGGCGGCGTCGGGGCGGCCGGACGGCTGCTTGTTGAGATGGGCCTCGATCACCTCGCCGACCACGATGTGATGGTCGCCCTGCTCGACGATGCCGGTGACCTTGCACTCGATTGCGCCCGGCGCGTCGATCAAGAGCGGCGCGCCGGTCGCGCCCTTGCGGTAGGCCTGGCCGCTCAGCTTGCCGTCGCTCACGTCGGCCGGGCGGAAGAAGGTGAAGGCCAGCGCCTTCTGCTCCTTGCCCAGCATGTTGAGGGCAAAGCTCTTCGCCGCCTTGATGGTCTGGTAGGCGCCCGAATCGGTCTTGACGCCGGCCACCACCAGCGGCGGCGCGAAGGCGGTCTGCGTCACCCAGTTCACGGTCGCCGCGGCGACGTTGCCCTTCCCGTCGTCGGCCGTCAGGACGTAGATCCCGTAGGGGATCATGCGCAGCACGGTCTTCTTGGCATCGGCGTTCATGGCGTTTCCTCCGTTGGTCACTGGCTTCGGTGTCGTGCTATTACACCGCCCTCAACCCCGCACCTGCAAGGAGACAGTCATGGAAGCCAAGCTCGCTCCCAAGATGCCGCAATGGATGGTCGACCACGCCAACAAGTACATGTCGAGCGGCGGCAAGGAAGGCCACATCTACAAGATCAAGCCGCCCGGCTACGGCGACCTCGAGGTGCCGGCGCTCCTGCTGACGACGACCGGCCGCAAGTCGGGCGAGAAGTATATCTTCCCGCTGTTCTACGGCGACGTCGGCAACGGCTACGTCATCGTCGCCTCCAAGGGCGGCGCGCCGGAGCATCCCGGCTGGTACAAGAACATCCTCGGCAATCCAGAGGTCGAGGTCCAGGTCGGCACCAAGAAGCTGAAGGCGCGCGCGCGCACCGCGACCGGCGCCGAGCGCGCCAAGCTGTGGGAGCAGGCGGTGAAGTTCTGGCCGCCCTACGCCGACTACGCGAAGAAGACCGACCGCGAGATCCCGGTCGTGGTGCTCGACCCGATCCAGTAAGCCTTTCTCTCCAAGCTTCGCTTGGGGAAGAGAAGAGATCCGGTGAACCGAGGGGGTTTGCTGGGGGCGCGCCACTCCAGTGGCGCGTCATGGGAGCGCGGACCTCCAGGTCCGCTCATACGCATGAGCGGACCTGGAGGTCCGCGCTCCGAAGAGGAAGATCGCGCCACTGGAGTGGCGCGCCCCCGGCGCGCCCGAATCTACCGCCGCAGGAACTCGCGCAGCGCCCGCAGGAAGGCCACCGGGTGCTCGACCTGGGGCAGATGGCCGGCGGCCGGGATCGTCACCAGCCTGTAGTCGTCGAGCGACGGCGCCATCTGGCGCGCGCCGCGCTTGTCGAGCACGGGCAGGCGGTCGGCCTCGCCCCACACCAGCAGGGTGCGGACCGGCGGCGCCGGAGAGGCCGCTTCGGCCAGCAGCAGGTCGAGCACGGCATCGACCTCGGCCGGCGAGAAGCGGTCGAGCGCGCTCACGATCGCGGCCGGCGCGTTCCGCCGGTCGTGGAACGCGGTGGCCAGCGCCTCGCTGCCGTAGATGCTGCGCAGGAAGTGCCGCCGCACCAGGCGGCGCACGCCGGTGTGCGACGCGAGCCAGCGCACGGCGCGGTTATAGGACGGCGGCGGATAGCCGTTCACCATGACCAGGCCGCGGCAGCGCTCGGGATATTGCGCGGCGAAGCGCCAGGCGATGGTGGCGCCCAGCGAATTGCCGACCACCGTGGCGCGCTCGACGGCAAGCGCGTCGAGCAGCGCGGCGAGCCACGCGGCATAGTCCGCGAAGCTCGGCAGCAGCGCGCCCGGCACGCCGATGCCCGGCAGGTCGGGCGCCACCACCTGGTGCGAGCGCTCGAGCTCGTCGCTCACCGTCGACCAGTAGGCTTCGGCGCCCGCCCAGCCGCCATGCAGCAGCACGATTGCCTCGCCGCTGCCGCCGGTCCAGACTCGCGCCGGGCGTTGGCCGAGCGGGATTGTCTTTGCTTCCAAGTGACGCCGTCCTGAATGAATTGCCGCGGGAGAATAGAAGATGGCGTCGCGCAGAACAGCCTTGATCACCGGAGCCGGGCGCAATATCGGTCGCGCCTGCGTGCTCGGCCTGGCCGAGGACGGCTTCGACGTGGTCCTGAACGGCTCGAGCGATCGCGCGGCCTGCGAGGGCGTCGCCGCGGAAGCCGAGAAGCTCGGCGCCAGGACGCTGGTCGTCATGGGCGATGTCGGCAATGCGCAGGACTGCCAGCGTATCGCCGAGGCGGCGATCAAGCAGTTCGGCGCCGTCGACGTGCTGCTGAACAATGCGGCACTCCGCCCCAACAAGCCGTTCCTCGAGATGAGCGAGGCCGAATGGCGCCGCGTCATCTCCGTCGACCTCGACGCCTCGGTGTGGCTGTCGCGCGCCTGCCTGCCCGGCATGCTGCAGAAGGGCTGGGGCCGCATCGTCAACTTCACCGGCATGAACGCCATCCACGGCCATGCCGGCCGCGCGCCGGTGTCGGTCGCCAAGCACGGCGTATGGGGACTGACCAAGGCACTGGCCATGGAGTTCGGGCCGAGGCAGATCACCGTCAACGCCATCTCGCCCGGGCCGATCGCGCCCGACAGCGAGGAGAAGAACGCCTCGGCGCAGGCGCGCGCCCAGACCGTGGCGCGCGTGCCGCTCGGCCGCATGGGCAAGCCGGTCGAGGTCGCCGCCGCGGCGCGGCTGCTGGTGTCGGAGGCCGGCGCCTACATCAACGGCCAGATGATCCAGGTCAATGGCGGTGCGGAAACGTGAACGATGGCATTTGCCGGGGGTGACGCGGACTTCTATCATCCGGTCGCGACAGCGGGGGACTCGGAAGCCGGTCTGCTTGGGGAAGCAGCGACCGGTTGCCAAGCTGCAGACGGAAATTGCGGGCGAGCCGCCCGGCGCACCTGTGCTGCCGGGTGGCGGCGTTGCCTGCAGGCTGTGCGCACCTATACCGGTGCGCGCCCGTGGTCGCGTGGTGAATGACAGATGGACCTCAGCGTCAAGACGCTGTTTCTGACCAACGTCGCGGTGCTGTTCCTGAGCGCGGGCACCGCCTGGTATTTCTGGCGCCCTTACCGCGAGAACGCGGTGCTGCTCTGGTGGTCCCTGGGCAACGCTTCGGCCGGACTCGCCTACCTGGTGTTCGGCTTCTTCAGCCCCGCTCCGCCGACGGCGATCGCCGTCGCCGCCATCACCCTGTTCGGGGCCGGCTGCACGATGTTCTGGGAGAGCGCGCGCCGCTTCAACGGCCGGCCGGCGGCGTTGGGCCGGATGGCCCTGATCGTGCTGGCCTTCGCGGTGGTCTTCGGCATCGCCCTCCATTCGGACACAAGGCTGCGCGACCGCCTCAGCCTGTTTTCGGTGGCGATCGCGATTCTGGTCGCGCTGGCGGCCTGGGAAATCATGCGGGGCGTCAAGCAGGAAGTGCTGCTGAGCCGCCTGCCCGTGGCGCTTGTCCTGGGCGCGATGACCGTGGCAATGCTCGCCCGGGCGGCCGTCATGTGGACCCATCCACCCGGTCCTGCCACCGAAACGTTCTACGACGCGATGGGCGCCCTGGTGCCGCTCGCCAACACGATCGGCTTCGTCTGCCTCAACATCGGCTTCGTGATCATGATGAGCGAGCGGCTGCACGGCCAATATCGCAAGGACGCATTCACCGACGCGCTGACCGATCTGCCCAACCAGCGCTTCTTCCTCGAGCAGGCCGAGCCGCTCAGCCGGCGCGCCCGCAAGGCCGGCACGGC
The DNA here is from genome assembly GCA_963765385.1 of uncultured Alphaproteobacteria bacterium. GTDB lineage: Bacteria > Pseudomonadota > Alphaproteobacteria > Reyranellales > Reyranellaceae > Reyranella. Next base: position 225,120 of record CAVXWG010000011.1, read on the forward strand.
GTGCCTCCTGATGATGGATCTCGATCATTTCTCCGCCGTCAACGAACGCTTCGGTCATGCCGGCGGCGATCTTGCCCTCGCGGCTTTTGCGAGGCTGCTGCGCGACCAGGTGCCGCCGACGCAGATCGTCGCCCGCTACGGCGGCAAGCAGTTCTGCGCCTTCCTGGGCGGGGTCGAGGCGACCGAGGGGATGCGGATCGCCGAAGCCATCCGCGCGATCCTGGCCGCGCAGGCGATCGACATAAGGGGCGAGATGCTGAAGCTCACGGTCAGCATCGGCGTCGCGCCGCTCGGCGACGGCGATCTCGGCGCGGCGATTCGAAACGCCCAGGACGCGCTCCATCTGGCAAAGGCCCAGGGCCGCGATCGGGTCGTCCTGAGCGAGCGCAGGGTCGCTGACGCCGGCGACGCCCCGGCTGTCGAGTTCCTCTCCCCCGCCAGAGGGAGAGGCTAGGTGAGGGGGCAACCGACGGGCGTATCCCCCTCACCCAACCTCTCCCCCTAACGGGCCGGGCTATCGCATGTGACTAAAAACTCCGTCATCCCGAGCGAAGCCGCCCAACGGGCGGCGTAGTCGAGGGACCTCCTCTTGCCGCCGAGGCAACAGAATAGGTCCCTCCACTTCGCCTCGCTGCGCTCGGCTCCGGTCGGGATGACGGAGTTTTTTAGTCACATGCGATAGCGCTGCCCTAACGGGGGAGAGGAGCTTGAGGATCACGTGTCGACATCCTCACGAGTCACTTCACCGGATGCTTGCGCAGCCCCGCCTCGTCGACCTCGACGCCCCAGCGTCAAGTTCCTCTCCCCCGCTAGGGGGAGAGGCTAGGAGAGGGGGCAACGACGGGCGTATCCCCCTCACCCAACCTCTCCCCCTAGCGGGGGAGAGGAGCTTGAGGATCACGTGTCGACATCCTCACGAGTCACTTCACCGGATGCTTGCGCAGCCCGGCCTCGTCGACCTCGACGCCCCAGCCCGGCCCCTTGGGCAGGATATAGTCGCCCTTGTCGAAGAGCGCCGGCGTATCGACGATCTCGTCGCGCCACGGCACGCCGTCGATGTCGATCTCCATGATGCGGAAGTTGGGAACGGCGGCGCAGAAGTGCGCGCTGATGGCGCTCGCGAGATGGCCGTAGAAATTGTGCGGCGCCACGTTCACCTCGTAGACGTCGGCCATCGCCGCGATCTTGAGCGATTCGTAGAAGCCGTTCCAGATCACGTCGACGATGGCGGTGTCGAAGGCGTAGGCCTCGAAGTAGGGCCGGAAGTCGCGGCGCTCGAGCAGCGTCTCGCCCGAGGCGATCGGACAGGGGGCGTCGCGGCGGATGAGCGCGATCGACTTCGGATCGTGCGCGTCGAGCTCGAGCCAGGTGAGCTTGGCCGGTCCCACCGCGTCGGCGATGCGCCGGAAGCCTTCGGTGCGGAAGTGGAAGTTGGTGTCGAGCATGATGCCGACATCGGGCCCGACGCCCTCGCGGAAGGCCTCGACCGTGCGCGCGGCGCTGCGCGCGATGAAGGCGTCCCAGTTGCGCTCGGGGAAGCCGCGGCCGACGACGAAGCCCGGCCGGTAGGCCGTGACCGTGCCGTCGATCTTGATGGCGATGTTGGTCTTGCAGGCGGTGAAGCCCCGGGCCCTCACCTCCTCGCCGACCCGGGTGAAATCCTCGTAGGTCCGCACCGGCTTGGCGCCGACGATCTCCGGATTGCGCATGCGGTAGGAGCCGCAATGCGACCAGTAGACCGGGATGCGTTCGCGCAGCTTGCCGCCGAACAGCTGGTAGACCGGCACGCCCAGCGCCTTGCCCTTGATGTCGAGCAGCGCGTTCTCGATGGCGGCCACGGCCTGGCGCACGACGCCGCCGCGCGACTGGGTCGAGCGCGTGGCCAGCACGGCGTTGACCAGCTCGATGTCCATCGGGTCCATGCCGATGACGCCGGGCATCATCGCCTCGATCACGCCCGACAGGCCCGGGCTGCCGAAGCTCTCGTTGTACTCCGACCAGCCGACGATGCCGTCGGCCGTGACGATCTTGAGAAACGAGAAGGTCCGCCATCCCGCATCGCACTTGAAGACTTCGTAGCTCTTGACCTTCATCGTTTCCTCCCTCTCGCTGGGGGCGCGCCACTCCAGTGGCGCGTCATGGTTTTCCGGACCGCGAGCGTCCCGCTCGCTCAGAGATTATGAGCGAGCGGGACGCTCGCGGTCCGCTTGAGCATGAGAAGACGCGCCACTTAAGCGCGGAGGTTACTCCGCGCGCAGTGGCGCGCCCCCAGCCATGATCGCAACGGCGCAATCACTCCATCGGAATGCCGGTGACCTTGGCGATCGCCGTCCAGCGCGCGACCTCCTCCGTCACGAAATCGGCGAAGGCCTGGCGGCTTTCCAGGGTGACGGTGGCGCCCTGCTCGGCCCAGATCTTCTTGATGTCGTCGCTGCCCAGCGCCGCCTGGATCGCGCCATGGAGGATGTCGAGCGGCGCGGCCGGCGTCGCCTTGGGGGCGAACAGGCCGTACCACGAGCTCACGCGGAAGTCGGCGACGCCCGCTTCGGTGAAGGTCGGCAGGTCGGGCAGGATCGGCTGGCGCTGGCGCGAGGCGACGGCGAGCGCGCGCAGCCGGCCCGACTGGACGTAGGACACGATGGTGCTGAGCGGCGTGAACATGGCGTCGATCTGGCCCGACACCACGTCCTGCAGCGCCTGGCCGCCGCCGCGGTAGGGCACGTGGTTGAGCTTTACGCCGGCGCGCTGCTGCAGGAGCTCGATGGCCAGATGCGGGATCGTGCCCAGCCCCGACGAGCCGATGTTGATCGTGCCCGGCGCCTTGCGCGCTGCCGCGAGGAAGCCCGCGAGATCCTTGGCCGCCACCTTCGCGGGATTGACCACCAGCGCGACCGGCACGCGCGCCAGCAGGCTCAACGCCGTGAAGTCGCGCTGCAGGTCGAAGCCCGATTCGGCATAGACCACGTTGGCGAAGGTGAGACCGGTGTTGCCGACCAGCAGGGTGTAGCCGTCGGGCGCCGAGCGCGCCGCCACCATGCCGCCGATCGTGCCGCCCGCGCCGCCGCGATTGTCGACCACGACCGGCTGCCCCAGCCTCTCCCCGACATGCGCCGCCACCGGGCGGGCGAAGATGTCGTTCGATCCGCCGGGCGGGAACGGCACGAGCCAGCTCATGGCATGCGTCGGCCAGTCGGCGGCGCGGAGCGGAGGCGCGATGCCCGCAGCCAGCAGGCCGCCCAGCGCGGTGCGACGTGAGATGCTCATCGAATTTTCCCCCTGCGGCTCAAAACACACCCGTCATCCCGACCGGAGCCGAGCGAAGCGAGGCGCAGTGGAGGGACCTGTTCTTTCACTTCGGCGACAAGAGGAGGTCCCTCGACTACGCCGCCCGCTGGGCGGCTTCGCTCGGGATGACGGAAAAGATGGCCGGACATTCGGCGTCACACTAGCGTCGCGCCTACTCGGGTGCCAATCGCCTAACCTTCGAACGCTGCCACAAAACCGTAAACACGATGGCGCCAGCAACGCCCAGGCCGGCGAATGAAATGGCGAGAGCGCCGAAGATCGTGGAGAAGATGGTGCTCACCATGCCCTGGTCGATCGCCAGCACCGCCTTGGCGTCGGCGCGGCCGCCGGCCAGGTTCGCCGCCAGCCGGTAGCGGCCGGGTCGGTCGAGGGTGAAGGCGTAGATCGAGGTGCCGCTGCGATTGCCGATCGTGTAGCTCGTGCTGGTCGTGGGCTCGACCAGCTTCACGTGGGCGCCCGTCTCGTCGGCGGTGAGTCCGAGGCTCAGCCCGTCGACATTGTCCGACGCATAGTAGCGGCCATCCACGGTGCTCTTCTTCTCGTGATAGATCATGTAGGGGCCGGGCTTGTCGAACACGAGCACGGCGTTGCCGGGCACCACGACCCGCATCGTGCGGGCGTCGGCCGCGGCGACCCGCGGCATCACGTAGAATGCCGCGCCGACGAAGCCCGCGACCGCGATCAAGCCTGCGACGACGAACCAGACCGCGCTGCGCATCTCCTGTCTCCCTCTTTAATTCCGTCATCCCGACCGGAGCGAAGCGAAGGGGAGGGACCTATTCTGTTGCCGCGACCACAAGAAGAGGTCCCTCGGCTACGCCGCCCCCCAACTTAGATGAGGGGGCGGTTTCGCTCGGGATGACGGAATAAGTTCTCATGCGTCACGCCGTCGGCAGCTCCAGCACGCTCGCGCGTTCGCCGCCGTTCAGCAAGGTCAAGAGCGGCGGCCGGCCATGCGGCGCCTGCACGAAGTGCTCGGCGTCGCCGCCGGCGATGGAAAGCCTGAGCCGGCTGCCGGCCGCGAAGCGCCAGGCCGTGGGCAGCAGGGCGAAGCGCAGGAGCTGCGGCTCGCCGGGCGGCATCGGCTTGGCATCCTTGCGGGCGTAGCTGCGCCACGGCCAGGTCGTGCGGTAGTTGCGCGGCGCCGGCGCCTCGGCGCGATGGACGGCGCGCAGCACGCCCTCGGTGACGTAGCGCGACGTACCGTCGGCCTCGACCTCGGAGAGATAGACGAAGACGGCGGCATCGGGCTCGCTCGAGGAAAGCCACAGCGACACCACGGGATGGCCCGCGATCTCGAGCGGCTCGGCGAGCGGCTCGGTGGTGAAGCCCGGCAGCTTGGCCTCGCGCTCGGTCCAGTCGGCGTAGTACGAAGTGGCATCGATGCCGGCGATGCGCTCGTAGCGCGTCTCGGTCCCGCTGCCGAGCGTGAAGTCGGCCTGGAACGGCTGCGACGTGCCGTCGTTGGGCCGCGCCGCCGCGAGCTGGCCGCCGGGCGCGGTGAAGTACTGGCGGCTGCCCATCACCGGCGGCCAGCTCTTCGCCGCGCGCCATTCCTCGGCGTGCACGGTGAAATAGTGGATGGGATCCTCCTCGCCCAGACCCGTGCTGCGGCCGGCCAGATGCTCGTCGAAGAAGCGCAGCACCTCGCCCAGCACCGGGAGCTCAGGCTCGACCCGCGCGCGCCACGGCGAGGCGTTGACCCGCGCGCCGTGGTCCCACGGTCCCAGCATGAGGCGGCGGTGCGCGTTGGGCAGGGTGAGGAATCGTGACAGCGCGCCGTTGGCGTAGCCCGCGCCGTCCATCCAGCCGGAGATGGCGTAGACCGCCACGTCCTTCGGAATCTCGTCGAGATAGTTGTAGGGGCTGAACGAGGCGCTGGTGAAGGTGGCATCGTAAGGCAGCGCGTCGTCGCGGAATTTGAACTCGGTGATGAAGTCGGGCATGCGGAAGTTCGCGAGATGGCCCTTCACCGCCTCGCGCGCGAGGGCGCCGTCCTTGTCATCGTCGACCGGCATCGGCCCCTGCAGCGCGGGATCGGCGAAGTACTTGAACTTCGCGCGGAGGTCGCGGCGGTCGTGATCGAGCGCCAGCATCAGCTCGTCATAGACCAGCGCCAGCTTCTTGATCAGCAGGCCGCCGGGGTAATAGTTGTCGGCCCAGGTGTCCCACACGGCAAACAGCGGCGCGATCGCCTTCACCGCGGGATTGCCGGTGCTGGCGAGAAAATCGCAGGCGGCGCCCAGATAGGAGATGCCGGTGGCGCCGATCCGGCCGTCGCTCCAGCTCTGCGCCACGATCCAGTCGGCGATGGCGCGGTAGTCGGCGCGCTCGCGCGGGCTGCGGAAGGCGTCGCGCGTGCCGAAGCTCGCGCCGGTGCCGCGCGCATCGACCACGACCAGCGCATAGCCGCGCGGCACGAACATGTCGCGATAGCTTGCAGGAGTTGGGCGACGGCTCGACGTTGCTGCCCGCCGTCACGTCGAAGCGGCGCACATAGGGCGTCAGGATCAGCACGGTCGGCCAGCGCTTTGAGGCATCGCCATCCGGCAGCATGACGTCGACCGCAAGCCGGCAGCCATCTTCCATCGTCACGTAGACCGACGTCGGCGCGCCCACCCTGTGCTCGGCCGGACGGCTGGCGAGATAGCGGCTGGGCGGCACCTTCCAGGCCGATCCCGCTCGTCACGATCCGGCATTGCAGTCGTCCTTTCGCGAACGGTGATTCCCTGAATAGTCTCGCGATTCGCGCCGTACACATCAACCCGTCACTGGCCGAGGATCGGGCGCGAAAAAGCCATGAATGATCGCGAGGTTGCGCCACCATGAAAAACACCCTCTCCCGCCGCCGCACGCTGGTGCTCGCCAGCGGCGCCCTCGCCACACCGATGCTGGCCACGGGCATCGCCCGCGCCGCCGACGACTGGCCGACCAAGCCGGTGCGCTACATCAACTCCTTTCCCGCGGGCGGTCCGACCGACGTGCTCTCGCGCATCGCCTGCCAGAAATTGAGCGAGCTCACGGGCCAGCAGTTCATCGTCGAGAACAAGGGCGGCTCGGGCGGCAATGTCGGCGCCGATGCGATCGCCCATGCCGCACCCGACGGCTACACGATCGGCCTCTACAGCGTGGCCAGCCACGCCATAGCGCCCACGCTCTACGCCAAGCTGCCATACGATCCCGCCAAGGACTTCACCGCGGTCACCATGCTGTGGTCGCTGCCCAACCTCCTGATCGTGCGACCGGGACTTGGGGCCAAGACGGTGCCGGAGCTGATCAAGCTGGCGCGCGCCAATCCCGGCAAGTATTCGTTCGCCTCGTCGGGCTCGGGCACGACGGTCCATCTCGCCGGCGAGCTCTTCAAGTACATGGCCAAGATCGACCTGCTGCATGTGCCCTATCGCGGCAGCGCGCCGGCGACCCAGGATCTGCTGGCCGGCCAGGTCGACATGATCTTCGACAACATCCCGGGCTCGCTCGCCCAGATGCATGCCGGCAAGGCGGTCGGCCTCGCCGTCACCTCGCTGCAGCGCAGCCCGGTGGCGCCGGAGATTCCGGCAATGGCCGAGTTCCTGCCCGGCTACGAGATCAATTCGTGGGGCGGCATCTGCGGCCCGGCCGGCCTGCCGCCGGCGATGGTCGAAAAACTGTCGGCGCTTACCCAGAAGGCGCTGGAGAGCGCCGACCTCAAGGCGACCTACCTCAAGCAGGGCGCGACGCCGTTCTGGATGAGCCCGGCCGACACCGCCGCCTACCGCGCCGCCGACGAGAAGCGCCTGGCGCCGGTGATCAAGGCGTCGGGCGCGAGAGTCGACTGATCGATCCCTTCGCTCCCCACAAGTCATGCTCCTCTCCCCCTTGGGGGAGAGGCTGGGTGAGGGGGTGATGCAGGAGACGGCCTTCGAGTTGAACCCCCTCACCTAGCCTCTCCCCCAAGGGGGCGAGGAACATGAGGGGACGCCTCGCCAGCGCCGCGGATCACATGCCGAGCTGGGTCACGAACTTGGTGTTGAGGTAGGCCTCGAGCGCTTCGGTGCCGCCCTCCGAGCCGTAGCCCGAATCCTTGATGCCGCCGAACGGCACTTCCGGCAGGGCAAGTCCGTGATGGTTGATCGACACCATGCCGCTTTCGAAGGCGGCGCCGATCGCCGCCGCGGTCTTGGTGTTCCTGGTATAGGCGTAGGCCGCGAGGCCCCAGTCAAGGCGATTGGCTTCCTTCACCACGCCGTCGAAATCCTTGAACGGCGAGATCGGCGCCAGCGGGCCGAACGGCTCCTCGTTCATGATCTTGGCGTTGAGCGGCACGTCGGTCATCACCGTGGGCTCGTAGAAGTAGCCCTTGTTGCCCTTGCGCTGGCCGCCGGTCCTGATCTTGGCGCCCTTGGCGATGGCGTCGCTGACGAACGCGTCCATGGCATGCAGGCGGCGCTCGGCCACCAGCGGGCCCATCTTGGTGTCGGCCTCGAGGCCGTTGCCGACCTTCAAGTTCTTGGCGAAGGCGGTGAAGCGCTCGACGAACTCGGGATAGACCTTCTCGTGGACGAGGAAGCGCGTCGGCGCCACGCAGACCTGGCCGGCGTTGCGGAACTTGTTGGCGCCCAGGATGTTCACCGCCTGCTCGAGGTCGGCATCCTCGAACACGATGGCCGGCGCGTGGCCGCCCAGCTCCATGGTGACCCGCTTCATGTGCGCCCCGGCCAGCGCCGCGAGCTGCTTGCCGACGGGAGTCGAGCCCGTGAACGTCACCTTCTTGATGATCGGATGCGGGATCAGGTATTCGCTGATCTCCGAGGGGATGCCGTAGACGAGCTGGATCACGCCGGCCGGCACGCCGGCATCGACGAAGGCCTTGATGAGCTGGGCGCATGAGCCCGGCGTGTCTTCCGGTCCCTTGATGATGATCGAGCAGCCGGTCGCCAGCGCGGCCGAGGCCTTGCGCACCACCTGGTTGATCGGGAAGTTCCACGGCGTGAAGGCCGCGACCGGGCCGACCGGCTCCTTCATCACCAGCTGGTACACGTTCTCGGCGCGCGCCGGCACGATGCGGCCGTAGGTGCGGCGGCCTTCCTCGGCCATCCAGTCGATGATGTCGGCGGCGAGGTTGGTCTCGACCTTGGCCTCGAACAGCGGCTTGCCCTGCTCCATGGTCATGATGGTGCAGATCTCGTCGAGGCGCTGGCGCATCAGGTCGGCGGCCTTGCGCATGATCTTGTAGCGCTCGTAGGCCGAGACCTTGCGCCACTGCTTGAAACCTTTGTCGGCAGCGGCGAGCGCGCGATCGAGATCGCTCTTCTCGGCATGCGCCACCTGGCCGATCACTTCCTCGGTCGCGGGATTGATCACCGGAATGGTGCGGCCGCTGGCGCCCTTGGTCCAGGCACCGTCGATCATCAGGGAGACATCGCCGTAGGTCATGATTTCCTCCTCCTTAACTTCCGCGATAGGTCGAATAGCTCCAGGGCGTGCAGAGCAGCGGGACGTGATAATGCCCCTCCGGCTCGGCAATGGAAAAGCGCAAAGGCACGATATCGAGGAAGGGCGGATCGCCGCTCTCGATACCCCTGCTGCGAAAGTGGTTGCCCACGGCAAAGCGCAATTCATAACGCCCGATGGGCAGTGGCCGCCCGCCGATCAGCGGCTGGTCGGTGCGGCCATCGGCGTTCGTTATAGCCGTTTCAATACAATGGGCCCTTTCGCCCGCGAACTCGTAGAGCTCGACGGCGACGCCCGCGGCCGGACGGCCGGCCTGGGTATCCAGCACGTGGGTGCTGAGCCGGCCGTTCACCAGCGGCATGCCCTCGCCCGCGACCTTGGCCGCGAGCCTGAGCCGCGTGATATAGAAGACTTCCTGCAGGGCGGCCGCGAACTCGGTGGCGGTGTCGTCGCCCAGCCGTCGTTCGAACTGCCTCAGGATCGAATCGCGGCTGTGGCGGCGGACGCAGATCATGAAGGGGAAACCGAACTTCGCCTTGTAGGCGTCGTTCAGGCGATGGAAGCGGGCGAACTCCTCCCCGCTCAGGCTGTCGAGGCCGACGCTGGCCTGCTCACGCCGGGACTCGTCGGTCAGGGCGCCTGCGCGGACGGCCTTGCCGGCGAGATCGGGATGGCCGCGCAGGAAGTCGAGCTGCCGCTCACGCGGCGCTGACCGCAGCGCACCCATCATCGCCTGGTGCAGCGCCGTCACTGTCGCGAAAGGCCGCTTGGCCGCCGCTGCCTCGGCGACCCAGGGCGCGTGCTCGAACGTATCGCCGATGGCAGCGGCAAAATCTCCGGAGCCCATCCGATTGAGCTCGCCCAGCATGACCGTCATGCCGGGCGACCTAGCACGGGCGGCGGGCCGTCTCTATAGTCGGGCCAGAAAATCCAGGGAGCCGTCCGTGACCAACCACCTCAAGTTCACCCGCCGCACCATCGGCAAATCAGCGCTTGCCGGCGCCGCGCTGCTCGGCGCGCCCTTGCCGCTGCGGCATGCGTTCGCGCAGGCCCCGGCCAATCTCAAGGTCGCGTTGCTGCTGCCGACGTCAGGCGGCCAGGCACTGATCGGCCAGGCCTGCCGGCGCGGCGCCGACGTGGCCAACGACGTCTTCGCCGACATGAAGATCCCGGCCAAGCTCGAGATCGTCAACTACGACACGGAGACCAAGCCCGACGTGGCGCGCACCCAGGCCGAGAAGGCGATCGACGCTGGCGCGAACGTCCTGGTCGGCGCCTTCGACTCGGGTCAGACGATCGCTATCGCGCAGGTCGCCGAGCAGAAAGGCGTGCCGCTGATCGTCAACATCGCGGCGGCACCGCCGATCACCGAGTCCGGGCTACAAGTTCATCGTGCGCAATTTCCCGACGGCGCCGATGCTGCTCGGCGGCGCCTTCCAGCTGCAGAAGGAGATCTTCAAGGTCTCCGGCACCACGCCGAAGACGGCAGTCCTGCTCAGCCTCAACGACACCTTCGGCACGGCGATGGTCGGCGGCATCAAGGCGACTGTTTCCCAAGCTCGACATGCCCTACCAGCTGCGTCGACATCATCACCTACGATGCCGCGGCCAAGGACCTGTCGGTCGAGGTCGCCAAGGCAAAGGCCACCAAGGCGGAGTTGCTGCTGCCGATCTGTCGTCTGAACGACGGCAAGCTGATCATCCAGGAACTGGTCAAGCAGCGCTGGGAGCCGATGATCATCAACCCGGGTGCGCCCGGCACTCTACGAGCAGGATTTCATCAAGATCGATGGGCAAGTATAGCGACTTTCTCCTCTCCATCGAGCCGTGGCTCGACCCCAAATCGCCGATGACGATGGCCCTCGAGAAGCGTCACGCCGCCCGGTTCCCCAAGCGACCAGTTCGACCTCGATGGCGGGCTTCACCTTCGAGGCGATGCTGATCGCGGCGCAAGCCTGGCTCGACGCCAAGTCGACCAAGCCCGAACGCGCTGATGGACGCGCTGCGCAAGGTCAAGATCGACCAGCACGTCATGATCGGCGGGCCGATCGAGTTCGACGCCAAGGGTCAGAACGTCAACATCAAGGCTGCGGCTCTGCAGAACCTCAAGCGCAACGCCGACGGTGGTGTTGCCGCCCGGGTCGGCCGTCGCCCCGCTGGTGTTTCCGACAGCCGGGCTGGAACGACAAGCAACGGACTTGAGACGTGTCGTCATCCTGAGCGTGGCGATGGATCTCATGCCGTCGGCACGCGGCGATGAGGTCCTCCGCTTCGCTCGGGACGACAGGACCTGATGGCCTCCGACTTCCTTCTCTCGCTCGCCCAGGCGGTCACCAAGGGACTGCTGACCGGCATGGTCTACGGCCTGATGGCGCTCGGCCTGTCGGTGATCTTCGGCGTCATGCGCGTCGTCAACTTCGCCCACGGCGAGATGATGGTCGTCGGCATGTACCTCGCCTGGGCGGGCCTTCGACGTCCTGCAGATACCGCCGCGCTCAGCCTGCCGCTGATTGCCATCCTCTTCTTCGGCCTGGGCTACGGCCTGCAGCGGGGCCTGATCCAGCCCTTCATCAATCGTCCGGAGCACCAGCAGTTCCTCCTGCTGCTTGCCATCGCGACCCTGCTGGCCAACGGCTGCCTGGCGCTCGCCGGTCCCGACTCGCGGGCCGTGCAGCTCGAATTCGCAGTTCGACTCCTACGAGCTCGGGCCTCTCGTATTCGATGCCGTGCGCGTGCACGCGGCTGTCGCCGCGCTCGTCATTGCGGGCCTGCTGTGGCTGTTCTTCACCCGGACGCGGACCGGCACCGCGATTCGCGCGGCGGCGGACAACCACATGGGGGCGCTTGTCGTCGGGCTTGACGTGCGGCACCTCTACGCCGTCACCTTCGGCATCGGCACTGCTTGCGTGGGCGCGGCGGGCGCCCTGATGATCACCATCATTCCCGTCACGCCGTTTCTCGCGGGCGAATACACCCTGCTCGCCTTCGTCATCGTGATCGTCGGTGGCCTGGGCAGCATGACCGGCGCGCTTCTGGGCGGGCTGCTGATCGGCGTCAGCGAGGCGGTGGCGGGCCTGCTGCTGGAGCCGTCGCTCAAGAGCATGTTCAGCTTCGGGCTGCTGATCGTGGTCCTGCTGCTGCGACCCCAAGGACTGCTCGGTCGCAAGGAAGCGCGATGAAAGTCCGTGCCGTGTCGGGACTGGCCGTCCTGCTTGCCCTGCTGATTGCCGCCCCTGCCGTGTTGGGGGGCTACGGTCTCTCGGTCCTGATTCTCGTCCTTTACCTCGCCTATGTCGGCCAGGCCTGGAACATCATGATGGGTTTTGCCGGCGAGTTGTCGCTCGGTCATGCGCTCTATGCCGGTCTGGGCGGTTACGTCGCCGCCGGCCTCTACTTCCATTACGGCATCGGGCCGTGGGCGGGAGTGTTCGTGGCCATCGCCGCGTCGGTCGCCGTCGGCGCCATCGTCGGCTATCTCGGCTTTCGTTTCTCGCTGGCGGGCGTGTACTTCGCCCTGCTCACCATCGCCTTCGCCGAATTCACCCGCATCGGCTTCGATAACTGGCCGTGGGTCGGCGGCTCGGGCGGCATGTTTCTGAAGGTCGAACGGGGGATCGTCGACCTCGCCGACCTGCGGGGCGGTCCCGTCCTTTTCTACTACGTCATTCTTGCCCTCACGGTCGGCGCGTTCGCGCTCTGCCGCTTGCTGCTCGAAAGCCGCCTCGGTCGCTATTGGCTGGCCATCCGCGAGGACGCCGAAGCAGCGCAAGCTCTCGGCGTTCCGGTCCTGCGCTGCAAGATGCTGGCGGTGATCATCTCATCGGCGTTGACGGCGGTGGCCGGCGTGTGGAACGCCTTCTACTACAACAATCTTTTTCCCGAGACGGCCTTCGCGATCGGCCGCTCGATCGAGATGACGCTGCCTTCGATCATTGGCGGACTCGGTACCCTGTTCGGCCCGATCGTCGGCGCCTTCGTGCTGACCGGTCTCGGCGAGGTCTTCACCGCCGCAGGCGACCAGCTGAACATCCCGGGCATCAAGCAAATCTTCTATGGGCTTGCCTTGCTGTTCATCGTCATCTTCAGGCCGGCGGGCATCTGGCCGTGGCTGGCCGTCAAGCTCGGATTCGCGGAGCGCAAGCTGTGAGTGGCGCCCGTCTGGAACTCGTCGGATTGGGCAAGAGCTTCCGCGGCCTGCGCGCGGTGCACGATGTAAGCTTCCAGGTGCCGGCCGGCGCCATCCACGCGCTCATCGGTCCCAACGGCGCGGGCAAGACCACGATCTTCAACATGATCGCCGGCGTCTACCAGCCCACCACTGGCACGGTGAGCGTCGATGGCCGTGTCATTTCCGGGCTGCGCCCAGACCTGGTATGCGACGCAGGCGTCGGTCGCACGTTCCAGATCGTGAGGCCCTTCCGGGGACTGAGCGTCCTCGAGAACGTCACCGTCGGCGCCCTGCACGGCCATCCGAAACTGGCCGACGCCCGTCGCAGCGCCGCAGACATCCTGGCGCGGCTGGGCCTGTACGAACGCCGCCATCAGATCGCCCAGAATCTCACCTTGCCCGATCGCAAGCGGTTGGAGGTCGCGCGCGCGCTGGCGACCGAGCCCAAACTGCTGCTGCTCGACGAGGTAATGGCAGGCCTGCGGCCCACCGAGATCGACGTCATGGTGGGCTTGCTGCGCGAGCTGAATGCCGCAACCGGCCTCACCATCCTGCTGATCGAGCATGTCATGCGCGCGGTGATGGCGCTTGCCGCTGAGGTCGTGGTGGTGAGTTACGGCGAGAAGATCGCCCAGGGCACACCGCAGGAGATCGCGCGCCATCAGGCCGTAGTCGACGTCTATCTCGGCGAGCCGGAGGAACCGTGAGCCCGACGCTCCTCGAGGTCGACGGTCTCGACCTCTACTACGGCGATGCGCAGGCGCTGAGCGGGGTCTCGCTCGAGATCGCCGCCGGGGAAATCGTGGCCATCGTCGGCGCCAATGGTGCGGGCAAGAGCTCGCTGATCCGCACCATCCACGGCATCGAGAAGCCGGCGCGCGGCTCCATCGTCTTCGACGGCGTCGATATCGCGGGCTGGCCGTCCTACCGTGTTTGCGAAGCGGGCATCGGTCACGTCGCCGAGGGCCGCCAGGTCTTCCCCAATCTCTCGGTGCTGGAAAACCTCGAAATGGGGGCTGCACCGCGCCGCGCGCGCGCCGCGGAGAAGCAGACGCTGGAGCGCGTGTTCACCATGTTCCCGCGCCTCTCCGAGCGGCGCCGCCAGGCGGCCGGCACGCTGTCCGGCGGCGAGCAGCAGATGCTGGCCATCGGCCGCTGCCTGATGGGCCAGCCCCGGCTCATCATGTTCGACGAGCCGTCGCTCGGTCTCGCGCCCACGATCGTGCAGGAAGTCTTCCGCATCGTGCGTCGCCTCAACGACGAGGGACTCACCATTCTGCTGGTCGAACAGAATGTGATGGCTTCTCTCAAGATCGCCCATCGCGGCTACGTGCTGGAGAACGGCCGCATCGAGTTCACGGGCCCCGGCCACGAGCTATTGAACAACGATCGCGTGCGTCAGGCCTATCTCGGCCTTTAGTTGCCTGCGACTTTCATCGAAGCGCGGACCTCCAGGTCCGCTCATGGCTGGGAGCGCGCCACTCCGTGGCGCTCATGTGATCCTGGTTCGAGCAAAAATGCGCCACTGGAGTGGCGCGCTCCCAGCAAAGACGAAGAAGCGGACCCGGAGGTCCGCGCTCCGTTTAAGAAGACGCGCCACGGAGGGCCGCACTCCGAAGAGATGTCCAAGCGGCCATTGACGGAACCTGCGCCGCCCTGCGATCCTGCGAGCTTCCGGTACAGACCGCTGCCGCGTGCGGCGCGGGTTTGATCCGGGACGGCTCGGGCATCCCGTCGACGGGATACCCACCCTCCCCGGCAGACAGAGCCATGGGGGGACTCTTTCAGATGAATCGTCGCGACATGTTGAAGGCCGGCGTCGCCGCCGGCGCGCTCGGTCTGGCGCCGCGCCTCGCGTCGGCCCAGGTCACCTTTGCGCCGACGCCCAAGGGCTGGCGCTCCTTCGTGCTGACCGCGCGGGTCGAGCCGATGGAGGGAGCCACCCGGGCGTGGATCCCGCTGCCGAGCTTCGCGGCCGCCGACTGGCAGCGCCCCGGCAACGTCATCTGGACGGGCAACGCCAAGGTCGCCGAGCGCACGCGCGATCCCATTTACGGCGCGGAGATGCTGCGGGTCGAATGGGCGGCGGACCAGCAATCGCCGGTGATCGAGGTCACGGCGCAGGTCCAGACGCAGGACCGCTCGGTCGTCCCAGGCCAAGGCTCGGCGCCGCCGCTCAGCGACGCCGAGCGCAAGCTCAACCTCGCCGCCACCGATTTGCTGACGACCGACGGGCTGGTAAAGGAGACCGCCGAAGAGGCCATCAAGGGCAAGCAGGGCGACGTCGCCAAGGCGCGTGCGCTCTATGACTGGGTGGTCGACAACACCTTCCGCAATCCCAAGACGCTGGGCTGCGGCGTCGGCGATATCCTGACGATGATCAAGACCGGCAACCTCAACGGCAAGTGTGCCGACCTGAACGCGCTCTATGTCGGCCTGGCCCGCTCGGTCGGCCTGCCGGCCCGCGACGTCTACGGCATTCGGGTCGTGCCCTCGCAGTTCGGCTTCAAGGCACTGGGCGCGGGCTCGGAGAACGTCACCAAGGCGCAGCACTGCCGCGCCGAGGTCTGGCTGCCGGGCAGCGGCTGGACGCCGGTCGATCCGGCCGACGTGCGCAAGGTCGTGCTCGAGGAGCCGCCGGGCAATCTCGCCATGACCGATCCCAAGGTTTTAGTCGCGCGCAAGGCGCTGTTCGGCGCGTGGGAGGGCAACTGGGTCGCCTTCAACGACGCGCACGATGTGAAGCTGCCGGGCTCGAACGAACCGGCCATCGCCTTCCTGATGTACCCCCAGGCCGAGAACAAGGCCGGCTTCCTCGATTCGCTCGACCCGGACAAGTTCAAGTATCGCATCACGGCGCGCGAACTGACCGCCTGACGCACTCTGTCCCCTCCCCAGCGCGGACTCCGTGCTGGGGAGGTGCCCGCGCAGCGGGCGGACGGGTCATGAGCCACGGCAACACTCTGTGGCCCTTGACCCCTCCGTCGCCGCAAGACGGCGACACCTCCCCTTCGCGGAACCCGCGAAGGGGAGGAAACCACATTTCGCTCAGGACCGATCCGCTCTATACCCGCCGGCATGACTGCATCGACCGATGCTGCGCCGCCGGCCGCTCCAAGCGCCATCATTCTTCGCTACTATTTGGCGATGGCGATGCCGTTCGTGGTCGACGTGGTCACGTTGTGCGCCTACGCAGCGGTCAACGCGGAACCGGAAATCCTGCTGCCAAGCCTCCTGCAGTCGGCGATCTTCCTGGTGATAGGAGTAGGCGTCTCTGCTTACTTCCTGATACGTCCCATCCGTCGTTTCATCGCGCGCGATATAGCCTTTGCCGAGGTCGAGCGTTGCCTTTCCCACCTGCCGCGGCGATCGGCGGCGGTCGTTGCGATCTTCTACCTGCCGATGATAACGCTGCGTCTGCTGGCGCCACGGGTGGGTATCTCATTCGGCTCTCCGCTGGAGGTCCAGACATGGACCGACTTCGCCTCGTCGTTTGTCGTGATCACCGGCTTCAACGTCCTCCTGACGTTCTACGTCGTCAGCGCCTATCTGGACGAGCTATGCGAATATCTGTTCAGGACCCGCGGCGTAAATCTCGAGATCTTTGTTGGCCGGTTCCGCCGCAAGATCGGCATTGCCATTCTCTATGTCGCCTTTGCCGGCATGACCCTGTTGGCTGCCGACATCGTGAGCTATAGCGGCGATCGGCTGCTGCGCGAATCGACGATGGACGTGATCGCGGCCGTCACCGGAACCGCCTTCATCTATTTCTGGATCAACCGGGCGCTGACGCAACCCATCGCGCGGCTTGACGGCGGCATGCACCGGGTTGCCGAGCACGACCTCGCGGTGCGCCTGCCGGTGACATCGGACGACGAAATGGGCCACGCCGTCAGCCGCTTCAACAAGATGGTCGAGGGCCTCTCGGAACGCGAATACCTGCGCGACACGTTCGGCAAGTATGTGAGCGAGAGCGTCGCCACGGCCATCCTCCATGACGGCCAGCGCACGGGCCGCGCGGCCGACACGACCGCCGAGGCCACCCTGATGTTCACCGACATCGAGGGCTTCACCGGCCTGTCGGAGCGCATGGCACCGACTGGGGTCGCGAAGATCCTGAATACCTACCTCGCCACCGTGGTGCCGATCATCCAGCGGCACGGCGGCGTGGTGAACAATTTCATCGGCGATGGCCTGTTTGCCAGCTTCAACCTGCCGCTGCCGCTCGCCGACCATGCCGCCGCCGCCATCCAGGCCGCACTCGACATCCAGCAGGCTCTTGCTGCCTTTCCGGCCGACGCCGGCGTGCGCACCCGTATCGGCATCAACACCGGTAGCGTGATCGGTGTCACGATCGGCGCGGAAAACCGCCTCAACTACACCCTGCTGGGCGACGCCGTGAACATCGCTTCGCGACTCGAGCAGCTCAACAAGCAGTTCGGCACGGGAATCCTCGCGACCGAAAGCACGGTCCGCGCCGCCGGAGCCTTGGAACGCTGCGTACGGCTGGGCGCAGCCGAGGTCCGCGGCCACGAGCACGACGTCGTCGTCTATTGCATCGACCTTCCGGCATGAACGCGCCGCAGCCCGCGACCCCCGGCGAAATCGCTGCGATCCGCCGGCGCTATCTCTGGATGGCGACGTCGATCTTCTTCCTCGATCTGGCGATCACCGTGATCTTCACCGCCGTCTCCGGGGCGTGGTCCAACCTGTGGCGTACCGGCGGAATCAGCGTGGTGCTGCTGCTCGGCGTCAACTGGCTGCTCGCCCGCTGGCTGTTCGAGCCGATCGAGCGCTACCTCGAAGGTCGCGCGCCCTTCGAAAGCGCCGAGCGCCGCCTCACCCAGCTTCCGCTGCTGACCGCCCGCGGCGTCGCTGTCCTGGCGTTGGGGGTGTCAGCCTTCCGGCTGTCGATCCCGTTTTGGATCGATTCCCCCCTCGTCCTGCTGGCCAAGCCGACCATCGCCGACTTCGTCACGACCTGCATCGTGCTGACGGTCTTCTATTTCACCTACACCTACTTCGTCGTCAGCGACTACCTGATGGGGCTCTGCGGCTTCATCTTCCGCCATTACGGCCGCAACCTCAGCCTGTTCTTCGGCAGCTATACGCTGAAGCTCGTGGTGGCGTCGTTGGCGATCTCGATCGTTCCGCTGGCGGCGATCGTCGTCGACCTGTTCTCCTATGACGGCGTGCGCCGGCAGGCCGAGATCCTGGTCGATGTCAGCGCGGCCCTGCTCGGGGTGGCGATTTCCGGCTTTTTCATCGGCCGCTCGCTGCTGCGCCCGTTCGGCACGCTGTTGCGCGCCATGACGGAGGTCGCCCGGGGCGAGCTCGACATCCAGGTGCCGGTCACGTCCAACGACGAGGTCGGCGAGCTGACCGGACAGTTCAACAGAATGGTGCAGGACCTGCGCGAGCGCGTGCAGATCCGCGAAACCTTCGGCCGCTACGTCGACGAAAGCGTGGCCTCGACCATCCTGCGCCGCCAGGGCGAAGGCACGTTGGCCGGCGAGACCGGCGAGGCCACCATCCTGTTCACCGACATCGCGGGCTTCACCACCATCGCCGAATATCTGGCGCCGCACGAGCTGGTGGCGGTGCTGAACGACTATCTCGAAACCGTGCTGGCGCCGATCCGTGCCCATGGCGGGGTGGTCAACACCTTCATCGGCGATGGCCTGTTCGCCTCCTTCAACATGCCGCTGGCCTGCGAGGGCCATGCCGTCGCGGCGGTCCGGGCGGCCATCGACATCCAGCGCGCCGTCACCAGCCGCACCTTCGGCGACCAGGGCATGGCGCTCGACACCAGGATCGGCATCAGCACCGGCAGCGTGATCGGCGGCTCGGTCGGCGCCGGCCAGCGGCTGAGCTACACCCTGCTGGGCGACACCGTGAACCTCGCGGCGCGGCTCGAAGAGTTGAACAAGCAATACCATACGCGCATTCTGGTCTCCGAGAGCACGCGCGACGCCTGCGGAGAG
>CAVXWG010000012.1:0-115395 GCA_963765385.1 uncultured Alphaproteobacteria bacterium
TTCGGCAAGATAAGCTTCGCTGCGCCGCAACCTCTCTTCCGCCTTCTTGTACTCGGTAAGGTTTCTGCCCACACCGTGATAGCCTACAAAATGTCCCGAACTCGTCGAATTTGGGCATCCCAGAGACCGACAAGAATTTCCTGTCCCCGTCGGGTGTCGGCCGCACGATCTCGAAATCTCGGAATGGCTGGCGGGCATCAAGGGTCTCGCGGTGCTTGCGCCAGCCGTCGGCGTCAGGCTCGAGGTAAGGCATTTCCCAGCGAGTTTTGCCTATTTCGGTGAAAGGCTGCTCGACGCCAGTGAGCCCTTCAGCAAGTTCCTGGCCGGTGAAGCGGTGCTGCGCGTCGGTCTCCCAGGAGTACAGGTCGAAGGAGAACTTTACGACGGTGCGAAAGCGCTGTTCGCTCGCGCGCAGTTGATGCTCCGCCCGCTTGCGTTCGGTGATGTCTCGGACCAACGCCAAAAACCGTCGCCCTCCTTGCTCGAACGCCCGGACCCGAACTTCTACGGGGAAAGAGGTGCCGTCTTTGCGGCGATGATGGCTTTCGAACGAAACTGTTTCTCCTGTGAACCTGTGCTGCGCAGTCGCGCAGAAGACGCCTGGTCAAGATCAGGGTCGAAAAGGCTCCTATGCTGGCCGATCAGTTCTTCCCGGCTATAGCCCAAGCTCTCGCAGGCTTGACGATTGACGTCGAGGACGATCGAATTGATGTCCAGCAAAAAGAAGCCGTCGACCGCGTGGTCAACGAATGTACGGAAGCGCGTCTCGCTTGCGCGCAGTTCATCCTCCGCCCGCTTGCGCTCGGTCATATCGCGGCCCAAAGAAACCGCCAACATTTGTCCTGAATGCCAGTGCGCCCGCGTGCGTATCTCAACGGGAAACACTGTTCCATCCTTTCGACGATGACGACCATCGTAGTGGACGATCTCGCCGGTCCTTAGGCGATCCCGGCTACGTTGCAGACGCTCTGGTGTCAGATCCACTGCATAGTCAAACGCGCTCATCCCGATCAGTTCGTCGCGGGTATAGCCCAGGCTTTCGCAGGCTTGCCGATTCACATCGAGAACGGTCCCATCCTCATTGTAGAGAAAGAAAGCATCGGATGCGTGATCCACCAAGAGGCGGAAGCGTGCCTCACTCGCGCGGAGCTCCTGCTCGGTCTGCCTCAGTTCGGTGATATCCTGTACGACGCCAAACTGCCGCAGAGGCCGTCCCAAGTTGTCCCAGGTCACATCGCCATGGCTGTGAACGGCTCGCACGGTTCCATCAGGGCGCACCACCTTGTACTCTATGTCGTAACGTGGACCGCCGAGCACTAGCGCGGCCGCAGCAGCCTCGATGACGCGGGTCCGATCTTCGACGTGAATCAAATCCAGCCAGCGACCGTGCCACGCCGGCACATCGACCGGCTGCAGGCCGAGGATCCGGCAAGCCTCGTCCGACAGTGACAGGTGGTCGGTAGTGAAATCGCGCTCCCACCATCCAAAATGCGCAACCTGCTGGGCCGCTTCCAACTTGGCTTTGGTGTCACTTGCCTCGTTCTCCCGGCGCATGAGCCTGGTCGTCAGCGCGGTTACGAGTAGCGACGTCGTCAAGAACATCGCGATCCTCACAATGTCATCGGAAGTTACAGCGCCGAAAGTGAACAATGGAGATGCGAAGAAGTAATCCAGGCAGGCTGCGGCGATGATCGATAGAAGGACCGACGCGACGAAGCTTCCCAGCAGCGAAACCAGCGCGATCAGAATCACATAAATAAAGGCCGTCCTCGCTAGACCAAATTGCACCTCAAAATAGCGAAGCTCAAAGCAGATGAACGTGATCAGCGCTAACCCGGCGATCCCCAACAGGAGCTGGGTGACAATGGCCGGTAATCGGGATCTCTGCTTGCGCGCAATCTGCATGCCGAGCAGGTTCCGAGCGGCGCTCACCACCGCTGCGGCGACATTGCTGGCTCTTTTGGCCGACGGTATGCGGGCCGTCATCGGCATGCGGGATTATCTCCGTCGAGGGCACACGTCCGCCGAGCTTGGGCTCCCCGCGGACACGCAGCTCGCGACCATGTGACTACGCCTGCAACTGACCGAACGCGCTGCCCCGGATAACTGTCGGTCCGAAGTCATTATCGCCTATTTCTAATTCTCTCAGAGTGTGCTGTCACTCGCCGGACCGATGGTAGCGCCGGCACGACCGCAGGCGGGTAGACCGAAGGCACCTCTTCGACCGATTGGAACGATTCGCAACTCATCTGCACCGGAAGAGGGCCAAGGCCTTCCGGACTAGTGCACCACGGTCGGCAGCGTCGCGGGCTACAAATATCGCCGAGCCTTCCCCGCTCGTTCGTAATCTCTTCGCAAGCACGAGAGAAAGCAACTCTCCCCGCCTAAACGATGGCTTAGCCCCGTGATTCAGCTGGCGGATATTGTGAATGCCGATCAATTGACTACAATACGCAAGTCCCACTCGGCCAAGGCGCAGCGTATGACTCAAGGTACGACTACGCGTGACCCCAGTCCCTGTGTCTTGATCATCGATGACGATGCCGAATTTCGCGACTTCGTGGGTCGGCTGTTGCGGACGGTCGGTCTGGCAACCCGGCAATTCTCATCCGTCTCCGAATTCTTCAACGACGGTGACCTGCCTGATCGTCCGACGTGCCTGGTGGTCGATGTAAGAATGCCAGGTCAAAGCGGCCTCGAGTTGCAGCGCGAGCTTTCGGCGGCAAACCGGCACCTCCCGATTATCTTCATCACGGCGCACGGCGACATCCCGATGACCGTGCGGGCAATGAAGGCGGGTGCCATCGAGTTCCTCACCAAGCCGTTCCGCGATCAGGATCTGCTGGATGCCATCGAGACCGGTCTTGCGCGCGATCGCGCCCGCCGCGAGAGCGCGAGGAGCCTTGAAGCACTCCGCAAGCGATTCG
Organism: uncultured Alphaproteobacteria bacterium; assembly: GCA_963765385.1. Taxonomy (GTDB): domain Bacteria; phylum Pseudomonadota; class Alphaproteobacteria; order Reyranellales; family Reyranellaceae; genus Reyranella. The sequence goes on from CAVXWG010000012.1 coordinate 2,928, forward strand.
AACTCGTTGACCTCGCGGGAGCGAGAAATCATGGTCCAAGCCACGGCCGGGCGGCTCAACAAGCAGATTGCCGGCGACATCGGCATCACCGAATCGACCGTGAAGGTGCACCGCGCGAACCTCATGAAAAAAATGAAGGCCCGCTCGCTTCCCGAGCTTAGCCGGATGGCCGACATCCTGGGGTTGGCGCCCGGGACACCGCCGCGCTAAGCCATGGCTTAGCGCCGCCAGCGACAAGCGAAGGTCTTATCGCCCAGCGAGCAATGGATCGCGAGGCGCCCGAGTCACGATCCTCCCGCATGACGTATCTCGTGGCGGAGGACCACCATGCTCAAATCGTTGTTCGCGTTGTCCGGCATCATCCCGGTATCCTGGTGTGCGGCAGCGTCTGCGCAGCAGACCGCCCCCGTGCCCCGAGTGGGCGTTGTCCGCGCAGGGCACCAGGGAGTGAACGCCGGTACGCTGTCCTGCAACGTCACCGGCGGGATGGGCTTCATCTTCGGCTCGACCAAGGCGCTGTCCTGCATTTTCGCTCGAACGGACGGCCTTGCCGAGCGCTATGAGGGCCAGATCAAGCGCTTCGGCGTCGACATCGGCTTCACAAAGGAGGCGAAGGTGATGTGGCTGGTCTTCGCGCCTGGCGTCGTCGCGCCGGGCGCGCTGGCCGGCAGCTATGCCGGCGCCGTCGTGCAGGCGGCCCTCGGCGAAGGTATGGGCAGCAACGTGCTGACGGGCGGCAACAACCAGCAGATTAGTCTGCAACCTGTCAGCGTTGCAGGTGCCCGGATCGCAAGGGCCATCTAACAGGCCGCCTAAGCTCACTCGCTGACTAGTGGAACGAATTTAACACTTGGTGCCCGCGCCTGACAGCGGCGATGATTTTGTTTGGGTTTGCGGTCCAGGTGAATGGTTTTGGATCGTTGTTTGTTTCTGCGACGAAGCGGTCGATGGCGGCTTTAAGATCTGCGACGGATGTGAAGACGCCACGTTTGAGTCTTCGGCGCGCGAGTTTGGCGAAGAAACCCTCGACGGCGTTGAGCCACGATGCCGAGGTTGGCGTGAAGTGGAAGGTCCAGCGGCGATGGCGTGCCAACCACTTGCGCACTTTTGGATGGTTGTGGGTGGCGTAGTTGTCGACGATGGCGTGGATCGCCTTTGATGGCGATACCTGGGCGTCGACGGTGTTGAGGAAGCGGATGAACTCCTGATGACGGTGGCGTTGCATGTTGCGTCCGATGACTGTGCCGTCGAGGATGTTGAGGGCGGCGAACAGCGTCGTCGTGCCATGACGCTTGTAGTCGTGGGTCATTGTCCCGGCCCGACCCGGCTTCATCGGCAAGCCCGGCTGGGTGCGATCGAGGGCTTGGATCTGGCTCTTCTCGTCGACCGACAGGATCACGGCATGGGCCGGCGGCGCGACGTAGAGACCGACGACATCGCGCAGCTTTTCGATGAACCGCGGGTCATTGGAGAGCTTGAAGCGCTTCACCTTGTGTGGCTGAAGGCCGTGGGCTCGCCAGATGCGCTGGACGGAACTGGCGCTGATACCGACAGCTTTCGCCATCATGCCCGAGGTCCAGTGGGTCGCCTCGGCTGGCGGGTCGGTCTGGGTCAGAGCCACGACACGCTCAACAGTATCGCCGTCCATGGCTGGGATACGCGAAGGCCGTGTCTTGTCACGCAGCAGGCCGTCGTACCCTTCCTGCATGAAGCGTTCCTGCCAGCGCCAAACACAGGTCTTCGACTTGCCGGTTCGACGCATGATCTCGTTGGTGCCGACGCCGTCCACGCTCAGCAGGACGATCTCGGCTCGCCACACGTGCTTGTGCGGCGTGTTGCGATCTTGTGCCAAGGCCTCGAGCCGGCGCCGGCCAGCAGGCTTGAGCGCAAAAGAAATTCCACTTCGCATGCGCAAGACTCGCATGCAGACTGGCTCAAGGGAATCCCCTTTGGGATTCAAATGTCAGATGCGATCCACTAGGTAATCGAGTGAGGAATTTGCCGCATCTGCTCACGACGGCTTGTGGCACAAATGCGAAGTGCCGCCCGGGTCCGGAAATGTCTGCTGTTGGCGGTAGAGGACATACCGCGGACATCACGAAACCGACGCGTTGACCCGAAGCAGCCTGGGGGACTGGGAGTCGAAGGTTCAAATCTGTCGCCCCGACCAATCAACCCTGCAAAATCTTGGCTTTGGGACTGTCGTTCTATTCCCAGGGCACCTCGCAAATGGAACAGAACTTCCCGGCCTCTGAAAGATACCGCGCACACAAAAATGGAGGCCCCGCTGGGGCCTCCACCTGCCGTTAAGCCTTTGGCCGGCGTGAGGGGGCGTCGGCTAACAATCAGCACCACATATCGGTGCTCTTCGGCAACTATTACACTAGGGATAAGTGCCTGAAAGCCTTTTGGTCACCCGCTGGCCACGACGGACGCGGGACGGGAACGCGACGCCCCTCTACGGCCGACCGTGCAATGCGGACCTGCAGCAGCCGAGAGGTCACGCTGTTCGACATAGAGGGCCAGGCTAACTCGACCCCGTCCAACGCACCGGCTGGGCCGAAGCAGGCCGCCCAGGCGCCGACGACCCACGCAAGACCGGATACGGACGTGGCCTGCTGTAGGGGTCGCCAGGGCCGTGGACGCTCAGCGCCTTGGGTCGACCTTCCGGCCCGGCAAGTCCCCGCCGCTAAGATCGACCTTCAGGTTGCTGGCGTGCTCGGCGAGACGACGCGTGCCAAGTGACGGCAGGCCTATCGCGCCACACTCCTGGCAGCGGTAGCGGCGGCCGGCCAAGCGCTGGTGGCGCAGCCGTGGCGCCTGGGCGACATGGCCGCAGCGCTGGCAGGTCACCGTCAGCTTAAGTCCCGCCGGCTCCAGATCACCGAAGGTGCGGGGCGTCATCGGTCTCGCCATCGGCGGCCTGTCGGTCAGGCCGGCTGCGAGCTAGGGGGCGGCGAGCGATGTGGGAAAGCTAGTGACGGAACACCGTCATCGGGAGCTCGAGCATCTCGGCGGCCCAGGCCGAGCACTTCCAGGTTTTTTGCTTGGACATCTCGCCAACTTGGCGATGGCAAGTCCTGCTCTCCACAGGCTGTAGAAAATTCCGTTTCGCGTGAAGTGGCAATGGCTTGCCGGTCAGTCTTCGCGAACGAGCGAGAACTGAAGCGACTAGGCGGCGTGCTGGCACCGCTTATGCCTCCAACCGCCCCACCCCCCGCGCGACAATGGCTTCGGGACCAGTCTGAAGCTCTCAAAAGTGCATTGGCTCAGGCCAGAACGGGTCGTGGAAGTCACATCTTTGACGTGGACAGAGGAGCGCCTTCTGCGGCTGGTCCTTATCAAGGGCAGCGGGAGAAAGACAAGCTTGCGAGGGCAAGTGGTCAGGCCCATTCCGCCGCGCGGCAGGGAGGGCCCGATGCTGGTCCTTGTTGAAGAGACTGCGAGAAGCTCACAGTTCTTTGGTCCGCAATCGGACTAGGTAGAAGGTCATAATTTAATCCCTTTTGATTCACAGCCAGCGGCTGCAACGTCATACTCGTCCCAATTATGTGGGAGGCACAACGTCTGGATGACCGGCCCCGCGCTGGGTGCGCCCGCTTCCCGACGCGGGGCCCACCATGTGCGGCCAAATCGGCCCCTACCATTTCTGCTTTCACGTCTGGACAGGATACTGACTTACTCTGTGCATGCGGTCTCCCTTCTTCTGGAGTCACCCGTGTTTTTACTTCTCGATGTCGAGGCCGAAATCAGCAGCCCTGGATCTTCTCCGCGCCATTTACGATTTAACGGACGGTATTCCGCAGCAGTGGTGCATGTTGGAAGAGTTACGTGGGGCGACGAACAGCGCGGCGATCTACGCTTTCACACGAGGATGGATAGTCGTCGAAGGTGGCCATTCCATTTGCCTAACTGATCAAGGCCGCCGCCTGGTGGAAGCGTGCTAGCGCCGAATGCGAAATCGGAGGCCGGCACTCGCGTTCTTTAGCTGGTGATACCTTTCCCCGGCGGACTAACCTTCGATGCTGCTCAGCCACGTCCGATAGAAGGTCTGATGCTCTGCCGATGCGGTGCCATCTTCCATGGCAAGCAGCTGACCCAGCTCGATCCCAAGCCCAGCCGCCATATCGCGAACGCCGATGCCCAAGTCCTGGCGCCGGCCGCGTAGATCGGCCGAATGGCGACGCGAAGGCATGCATCATCCTCATCTGAAATCCCCCACCCTTTCAAGGCCGAGGTGGTTCGCCGTGCGTTTCCCGCTGGGACTTCCGGGCGGCGAGCAAATCTGCTCCTGTGGGTTCGTGTCAAAGAGCCTTCAGCCGCCCAAGTGGATCAAGCCTCAGCTCACGCGCCTCGTGGACGACGCACCTCCGGGGAAGGAGTGGCTGCACGAGATCAAGTACGACGGCTACCGCATGCACGCGCGGCTGAACATCATCTCCGGCTCATACTCGGGCTGGGGATTTTCCCGGCCCTAATACCTGTGCACGTTGCATCGCCCACCCGGTCGAAAAGAATTGGCTCATCATTTCCGGCGGCCTGCGCGGTGAGCGTCACCGAGAGCGGTCGGCGCCGGGTGCAGGCATCGGAAGGAGATCATCATGGTTGAGCATACCTCCCCCAACAGCGCATCCGTTGTCCTGACGAACCTGGGCAAGCTGATACCCGATCTTGAACCACTGTATGAGGATATTCACGCCCATCCCGAATTGTCGATGCACGAGACGCGAACGGCGGGCATCGCCGCCGACAGGCTCAGGAAAGCTGGTTACGAGGTGACGACCGGGGTGGGCAAGACAGGTGTGGTTGGACTGCTCCGCAACGGCGAAGGACCGACGGTGATGCTGCGCGCGGACATGGATGCGCTGCCGATCGCCGAGAACACCGGCCTTCCCTATGCCAGCAAGGTTACGGCGACGGACGCCGGAGGGCTAATCGTGCCAGTAGGGCATATGTGCGGCCACGACATGCATGTCGCGTGGCTGGTCGGTGCAGCTACGTTGCTGTCGCAGGCGCGCGATGCCTGGAAGGGCACATTAATGGCCGTCTTCCAGCCGGGCGAGGAAACCGCGCAGGGCGCCCAGGCCATGATCGATGATGGTCTGCTCGAACGCTTTCCTACACCCACTGTTGTGCTTGGCCAGCACGTCATGGTCGGTCCAGCCGGCACCGTCGCCGGCAGCGCCGGGCCAATCACCTCGGCGGCGGACAGCATGCAAGTCCGTCTTTTCGGGCGCGGCGCGCACGGTTCGATGCCGCAGGCCAGCATCGATCCCGTCGTCATGGCGGCATCCGTCGTCCTGCGGCTCCAGACCATCGTGTCCCGCGAGGTAGCCGCAACGGACGCAGCGGTGCTCACGGTCGGCGTGTTGCAGGCCGGCACGAAAGAGAACGTCATTCCCGACGACGCCGTCATCAAGCTCAATGTGCGGACATTCGATGCCGACGTGCGCAAGCACGTGCTTGCTGCGATCGAACGGATCGTCAATGCCGAGGCCGAAGCCTCGGGGGCGCCTCGCAAGCCGGAGATTACGCCGCTCGACCGCTATCCGTTGAACGTGAATGACGCGACGGCGAGCAACCGTATCGCCGAGGCTTTTCGCGGCTATTTTTCCGCCGACCGGGTGAAGCACACGGGGCCCGCGCCGGCGAGCGAGGATTTCGGCTGCTTCGGCACCGCATGGCAGGTGCCTTCGGTGTTCTGGTTCGTGGGCGGCAATGATCCCGAGATTTATGCCAAGGCAAAAGCGGCGGGCAAGCTGAATGAATTGCCAGTCAATCACAGCCCACAATTCGCTCCGGTCCTGCACCCGACCATGGAGACGGGTGTTGAAGCGCTGGTCGTCGGCGCGCTTGCCTGGCTTGGCGCAACCTGACGTCTAGTGTTTGTGCACTGGGTTGACGCCGTTGGCGTCGTATCCGCGCAGCGTCTGGTACTTCGCCAGTTGGACTTCCGTCAGGCTCGCGCGCGTCGCGAGATTTGTTCGCAGATGAACCGCGCGCAATTGCCCATAAAGCGCAGCGATTTCCGACGTGATCCGATCGATCGTGTCGACGTCGGCAGCGCCTGAGCGGAAGTGCGCATCGAGTTCGCTTTCGCGGGCGATGATCTGTTCGCCGAGCGCGACCGCCGCCGTCCGCATGGTCTAGACCTGACGGGTGAGCTGGTCCTGCTGCTCGGGCGTCAGATCCAAGGCAGCGGCGTGTTCCAGCACGTGCAGGGGACCGGGATAACGATCGAGTTCGGCGGGAAGCGCCATGGCCATGCCTCGGCCGGCCCGCAGCCCCGCGATATCGTCGGCGGACAGCGCTTTGATCGACCTGTCGCCGAAGGCGGCATTCTGCTACTCGCCGGAGGTCCGCTTTCGGACAGAGCAAACCATCCAATGCCTAAGCGGTGTCGTCAGCGTTATTCAAGTACCTGCCGAGTTTGGTTCCGAACTCGCGACTGGTGCCTGGGCGTTCGTCTGCTCTTGCCCCGCATGGTGGAGGAGAGCCGTGAATTCCCCCAATGGTACACGCAATCGCCTTTTGGCGCTGATGTCGCCTGCAGATCGCGACCGTCTCGCCCGCACCATTGAAACGATCGAACTCGACGCGCGCCAGATCCGTGAGGCGCCTGGCAAGGTGATCAGCCATGTCTATTTCGTTGAAAACGGACTTGTCTCCATCGTCGGCACGGCGCCCGAAGGCCATCGGATCGAGATCGGCATGGTCGGGTACGAAGGTATGAGCGGGCTAGGCGTCGTCCTGGGCGATGACCGTTCACCTAATGAAACCCTGGTACAGTCGGCCGGATCGGCGCAGCGCATTTCAGCTCGGGCGCTGCGTGAGGCCATGGCGGCCAGCCCTTCCCTGGCCGGCATCCTTCTCGCTATGCCCACGTCTTCATGATCCAAAGCGGCCAAACGGCGCTCGCCAACGGGCGGGGCAGGCTCGATGAACGGCTCGCGCGCTGGTTGTTGATGTGGGACGACCGCGTTCGCCCCGAACCAATTACCGTCACCCATGAATTCCTCGCCCTGCTGCTCGGAGTGCGACGGCCAGGCCTCACCGACACCATGAACGACCTGGAGGGCAGAGGCTTGATCCGCACCGGCCGTGGCAAAGTTCTCCTTCTCAATCGGGAGGGCCTGAGGCTCGCCGCGAACGGATTTTATGGCGTGCCGGAAGCGGAATACGACCGTGCGCTTGGCACAACCACCAGCGTTGCCATGAGCAAAAAGACACAGTCGATTGACTGACATTCGTCCGAAAGCGGACATTTCTCGGCAACGAATAAGAACCTGACGTCGTTCGATCAAGACCATACCGCAGTCTCAGGCTGCCCACGGCCTGGGTGCCGTAGTCAGGATACCAATGAGAAGCCGAAAACTCGTCGTTCTGATCGTCGAGGACGAGAGCCTCGTCCGTATGTTGGCTGTGATTGTTGCAGAGGATCACGGCTTCGAGGTGCTGTCGGCCGCGACTGCTGACGAGGCGATTAAAATCCTCGAATCCCGTTCCGATATTCGGCTGGTCTTTACGGACGTGAACATGCCTGGATCAATGAATGGTCTTAAGTTGGCTCACGCGATTCGTGGTCGGTGGCCTCCTGTCGAACTGCTCGTGACGTCGGCCGTGAGTGCCATCACGGCCAAGGACCTGCCCGAGCGCGGACGTTTTCTCGCCAAGCCTTATGATGTTGCCGCGCTATCGGAGGCCTTCCAACAGATGCTGGGTGTCTAAGCGAATCGGCCGAAAGCAGTGAGCACAAGCCTGTGCGCGGCGGACTGCCTCGTCGCGTCGATATACCATTGCAACAGTCCGTAAAGACAATTTAGCGCAAGTCGCTTATGGACGGTGATGCCCTACGTAGTTCCTCTCCTGATACCTGTAGTTTTCGTGCTTGTGGCAGCCCTATGCGCTCACGCCCTCTTCGACGAATTGCCATCAGTCAGAAGGTTAGCTTACAGGGCGGTCTATGGGAGCTGCATCGGTGGCCTGGTTTTGGGAGGCGTCGTCGCGTGGTTCTTCTATGCGCGGTCGACGTAGCCTCGGCGATCGGTTCTGCGAGGCTATCAATGAATCGACAGCCGAAAGGCAGACCCGCCCCTACGCCGCGCTGTTCGTCCCAAGCGTGCTGGAACCCGCCGCACAGTGGCAGCCTGATTTATGGGCCGAGGAGTAGCCCGCAACCTTCTTCTGTCCGAAGTGCATTGGCCCAGTATGCCATGCGTAGCGCCTGAATTCCTGACGTTTATTGATCGTTGAGCGCTTGTCTTCGAGGGCCTTCAACGGCTTAAGGGCTATCCTGAAGGAGGCGGCAGAAGCTTGGCTTCGGATGGATCTTGGTTGCGGCCGTGAGGTCCCTTTAACCGACTGCCCGTGCGATCAACCGCTAGACAAGTCCTTCCCGGCGGTCGGCGCGAAAGCCGTCTCGACTGTTATGCATAACTGCAGATTGAACAAGGCTCGTTCAATGGCGCACTTTGCAACGAAGGTAACCAAGTAGCGACCCGATGCTGCACTCTCAGCGGCGGCGCCACATGATCGATACTGCCATAATACTGGCGGGCGGCCGAGGCGAGCGCATGCGGCCGATCACCGACACCATACCCAAACCGCTGATCCCCGTCGCGGGCCGCTCCCTGCTGGAACGCAGCATCGACCGGCTTATCGCTCATGGCATCACCAATATCGTAGTGAACGTGCACCATCTCGGCGAGCAAATTGCAGACCGCTTGAAAGGCCGCGCACAGATCGTGCACGAGGAGCGATTGCTGCGACACCGGCGGCAGCGTGATGAACGCACTGCCTCTCCTGGGTGCTGGCCCGTTCTTTGTCTTGAACGGCGATGGCCTGTGGCGCGAGAAGTCGGGCAGCATGCTTGAGCGCCTGGAAATGAAGTGGAATCCCGAACGCATGGATGCGCTGCTGCTGCTTCATCCCATCCACAAGGTGATCGGCCGCGAGGTGACGGATCGCGGTGACTTTTTCATCGAGCGCGGCAGCCGCGTGCGCCATCGCAGCGTGGCATCCTTGGCCCCCTATGTCTTCGCCAGCGTGTCGGTCTGTGACGCGCGTCTGTTCGAAAACTCGCCGGAAGGTCCTTTCTCGCTGCTCAAGCTCTGGAACAACGCGGAGGCGCGCGGCCGGCTGTTCGGCGTGTTCAATGACGGCGACTGGTTCCAGATTGGTACGCCCGAGGCACTCGTCGAAGCCGAGCGCGTGCTGGCCTACGATCAGAGGAATGATCAGCATGCCAGTATTGCAGCAGGCGGCCTGTTGTAACGCTGCATGTCGATTTGGAGTGGCGCTTTCTTGATTGGCAGCCGCCAGCGGTCTCCAATCTATTGAGGCGGTTCGACTGAGGTCCCTAGAGGCTGGCTCGATGGCGCTATGGGACAAGGGAACTGACAGCCCCTATGCCAAAGAGCACAGCACCGAAGCGCCGACGAAGCCGGCCAAAGATTAGCGCGGTCGAGAGATCGGCGGTTAGCATCGTGCGCAAGGTCCATGAGGCGACCGGCGGTCAGCCGCAGCGATGGGAGTTCCTCGGCAACCTGGGCGCGGGCCAGGCCGACGCAGCCGCGTGCCCATGATGCGCCGGTCGCGGAAGGCCGGCGCCATGCCGTCAATCACGACACGGCGCCCACATCGGCAGGAGACCTCAACCTCAAGGTCGAAGGCCGCAGCCTCGCCGAAAGTTGTAAACGGGAACAGTCGGTGCGCGCTGTTCGCCTTCATGGGCCGAGCTCCGTATCGAAGCGCGGCTAGAATCCCCGTCCCTGTCGCGACTCCTACGGCGGCCCAGGCTGGGTGTGCGAGTTCAATCTTGTCGCGCTGCATCGGCGCATTTCGCTGGCACTGGCAGGCAGCACTAGCCCTTGTGGCTTGCTCTCGCTTTTTCGGCTTGTCAGGTCTCCTATCCCGCGGGGGTAGACGGCAGGACCAGGGGAAACCAGCAGAGGTGCCTCGCCGCACCGTCGGCAGTATCAGGAACCCCGCAAATAATGGGGCGAAGCGCTAGGCAGGCCAGCGAACCGGGGTAGGCGCAATATTTGCGGATAAATCCCACTGGCGAGGCGGCGCCTGAGACGACGCGTCATAGGATCTCGTCGGCAAGCAGACTGCAGAGGGGACCTGTTAGGGCGCACGGTTAGAGGACCGAGAACGAGTTGCGCCCGCCTCATCGGCAAATCGCCGAACTTCCTGACGAACCAACCGTCGCAGCCACATGTGTCCAGGATCGCGACGGCGACCGGTGTGCCAGGTCATCTTGATTTCCAAGGGCGGCAGGCGCGCTGGGAATGGCAGCAAGCGCACCAGACCCGTCTTCTCCAATGTGCCGGACATAGACTGGGGCATAACGCTGACAAAGTCGGTCGCCGCGACGATCAGCGGGACTTCGATGAACTCGCTGACGTTGAGGGCAATCTTCCAGTCTCTCAACGCCAACACTTCCTTGATCGCAAGAGCCCGGTCCCATTGTGCAGGCCGACGGTGCAGACCGACAAAATTCTCCCTCTCCAGTGCGGCCAGAGACGGTGCGTCCCGGATGCGCGGGTGTTCACGTCCAACCACGATCATTAATCGGTCGTCAAATACCTGCTGGTTGACGAACCGCGCCTCGGTTGCCGTCCACCAATCGACGGCGACATCGGTGCGCCCCTCTTCCAGTTCCGACAGAAGGTTGACCGGTATGGTGCGCGTGTCGAAGTGCACCGCGACCGAGGGCGCTTCGACTTTCAGGCGCTCTTCCAACCTCAAGGCGAGGAACGGACCGATCACATACGGAATAGCAATGCGAAAAGAGCCTCGGGCGCTGGCCGGATCGAACGTTGCCTTGCCGGCGACGGCGGTGCGTATACCATCGAGCGCACTGCGGACCGCAGGATATAGCGATAGTGCCGCCTCAGTCGGCTTCAGCCCGTCACTGCCCCGGACAAATAAATCATCGCGCAATGCTTCCCTCAGTCGGCCTAGCGCGTGGCTTGCCGCCGATTGGGTCAACCCCAGCCGCTTGGCCGCCTCAGTGATGTTGTGGGCGTCGTAAACGGCCTCGAAGACCGTCAGCAGGTTCAGATCGAGCGAACGCAGATTGGCCATGCGTGGTGGCTCTCGGTTGAGTGACAACCAGTATGCACACCATTCATGAGCAGAATGAAGCATGTTCGTTGGGCGTGCGCATAGTTCGCCGTCATATCAAGGCGCCACTGCCAATTGCAGGAACCATGACCATGCTCCGCAACACTATCATCAACGCTAAAGCGGCGATCGCCGCCATCGCCCTGAGCACCCCGGCCACCGCCGCGACGACCATCGACTTCGACTGCTCGGTCGATATGGTCGTCGACCGCCGCGAGTTCATCAGCAAGTCCACCTTCTGGGCCGGCACGCGGTCGATCAAGCCGGAATATCGCCGCATCACCACCTTCGAAGACGGCGACGGGCAGAAACTGCTTACCTACGGCCTCGGCGACGGCAAGCCGCAAAACTGGACCATGCCGATCACCCACGTTGGCAAGAAGGGTGTCAGCAAAGACGGCATCGAAGCCAAGACGGCTCAACCCGACCAGTGGGGCCACAGCCGGTGGGTCTCCTTCAACTTCGACGATCGGAATCATACTGTTCACTTCTGGACCACCATCCTGTTCCCAGACCAGACCGTCTCGGCGTCGATCGGCGCCTGCGAATTGACCGCGGAGTTCTAAAGACAAGCTTTCGTCGATGCTGGACAAGAAGCCGGAACAGCCGGCGCTGCGGGAACCGACTCTGTCCAACAAGACTTGGACCGTGCCGATCGAGCGCCGTCGCGGCGGCATCGAGCTGGAAGGCACCCTGAACGACACCGTTAATGTGCATTGGGCCCTGGACACCGGCGCGTCGATCACCAACGTCCCCTACGACCTCGCGGTGCAGCTGAACGCCCGCGTCCTCCGTGAAGACGTCTTTGAGCAGGCGGATGGTACCGCCGTCCGGAACCAGGTCATCCTGATCAAGAAGCTGGCGATCGGGGGCATGGTCGCCGTCGACAACGTCGAAGCGAGCGTCACCGCTCGTGGCACCCAGCCGCTGCTGGGTAAAAACTTCCTCGACAGCTTCTCGTCGTACGAAGTCAACAACGCCCTCAGCCAGTTAATCCTCCACAAGTGAACAGTATATCAATCCACCAATCCCTTCCTCTACCGAAAGGAAACACCACCATGACTATCAACAATACGATCGAGACGCCTCGCATCAATACGCCTCGCATCGATACGCTCTTCGGCGGCATCATTATCGGACTCACGATCGCCGTCGTCGCGTTCGCCATCTTTACCGGCGGATTCGACCGTTGCGTCCAGCTCGGTCCGCCGGGGAACAAGGCCCTCATCTGCGGCTTCCGGCTCTAAAGGAATATCCCATGGATACCATCGAGCATAGATTGCTCCCGCCCGGCCTCATCCCGTCGATGCCGGAGCCCACGGAATCCTCAACCAAGAACCGCTGGTTCGACGGCCACAGCGACGGCAACTTCGTCCGCAAGCTGCTGGTCGGCATGCTACTCATCGCCACCACGGTGCAGCCGCTGTCGCTCATGTACACGGCCTACGGCACCAACCTCCCCGCCGTCACCGATTGGTGGGCCTGGACCCCGGCGCTCGCCGTCCTGCTCTTCATCGCGCTGGATTGGACGATCCTGCCGCTCTCCTACCATTTCGCCACCACGAAGAAGCCGGGCCTGAAGATCATGCTCGGCATCATGCTCGGGGTCATCGCCTTCGGGGCATTCGACGGATACTTCGCGGCGACCGAACGGTTCATCGCTATGCGGCTGTCCGACATCACGAAGCACCGCCTTGCGCTCGAGCGAGCGGAAGACGAAGTCGCTGCCCTCAAGGGTGAGCGCGAGCAGATGGTCACGCAGCAGGACGCGGACCGTGCTCATCTCGACAAGCAGCGGGACGCGCTGAACAAGAAGATCGCGACGCTGGACGAGCAGATCGCCACCGCGCAGAAGACCCTGGACGGCGCCTTGGACAACCACCTCAAGCTGATGAACACGATCAAGGAAGGCTGCTTGAAGGTGAACTACGTCTGCCTGAAGCCGCAGCAGGAAGCGGAGCGCGCCCGGTTCGAAGCGCAGCAGGCGGAACTGCGGAAGCAGATCACGAGCTGGCAGGAAGAGAAGAAGCCGCTGAACGAGCAGCTGGCCAAGCTCGGCGTCAGGGAAGACGTCAAGGTGGACGGCGCGAACGAGAAGATCGAGCGGGCCCAGGCAGGGGCGAAGACGGTGCGAGCCGGATTCGAAGCTGCGGTGCTCGACAACCAGGTGTACCGCTGGGCCGGCGCCCTGCATGGGAAGAGCCCGCGGCAGGTCACGGCGGAGCAGGCCAACCTCGTCCTCGACCTCTTCGCCGCCACCGTTGCCATCGGGTATGTCGTCGCACAGATCATGCTGTCGATCTCGTTCTACGGACGGAATAAGGAGGGCCTCGTCGAGAGCTCGAAGGCGAACTGGTCGTTGATCGCCCGGGCCATCCGCGGGTATTGGGCGAGGAAGCGGCGCGGAGTTTACCGCGATCGCAAGGTGGTTGAGTTCGTCCCGACCAGCGAACGCACCCGCGTCGTATACGTCCCAGTCACCCCGGGTGGTCCGGTGCCACCCGCGGAAGAGTTCGTCACCAAGCCCCTAAAGGCGGTTGCCAATGGCTAACGATAATATCGTCCCGATGCCCAGCGCTATGCAACCTACGCCGGTAATCATCGACGACTCTCGCCTGAAGACCCTCTGGGACCAGCAGCATCGGCGCCAGAACTGGATCGTCGGCGGAGCAGTGGCCACCGCCCTGCTCATCGCCGCTGCCCTAGTGGTCATGGCGTTCCGGATCAATTCGGAACCGCCGAAGGTGGAAGTCGCCGCCCCAGTGATCAACATCCCGGAGCAGGCCGCTCCGGTGGTGAACATCACCAACCCGGCGCCGACCATCAACGTGCAGACGCCGAACGTTCCGGCTCCGGTGCAGCTGCAGCAACCGGCGATGACGCCACGGACGGGCGAAAGTAAGGTGGTAACAGAATACGAGACCTTCACCACCGTCACCGTCGGAGACCATTCCGTCATCACCGGATGGAATTACAAGAACTCCAACGACAAGGCGCCGTACCACCAGCACTGCTATGCACGACTCAACAGCACCAGCATCCTCGAACTTGCCGCGGACGAGACGATATCTCCAGTTATCGGGGACGACGCCCGGAAGCTGGGACTGCCGCTAGGCACCGCGATGACTTACGTCAAGAGCTGCCGGTGGTTTGCCGCGGAACTGCGAGACCCGACCCGGTAGGGCTAGCTGACGTCAGCATGAGATAGCAGATGTGGGCTGCGCAGGTCACGCTGTGATCAGCGGAGTCCGGCTCAGGCTGGTAATCGACCAAGGACGGCGGGGGTGAAGTGTTCAAGAAACCCATGGTTTATCCGACGGTGCTGCGCAGCGACACCACGCCACCCGAGACCCCGGCGCTGATGCTGGTGATCACCGGTGTCGCCATCCTCGTCATGTGCGTCCTCGCGCTCGCCGGCGCACCGCCGGCGCATGCCCAGCGGACGCGGACCACCTGCTACCATTCGGGCTCGACGGAAATCTGCGAGACCTTTGACAGCATGGGCAATCCCATTTCGAAAAGCCGCTGCTACAAGAGTAGCTACGATACGCGCTGCGACACCCAGAGCTTCAGCGGCACCCCGACGACGCCATTCATACCGAACGGCGACCGGCCGCAGCGATAGGTGCCAGTTGATCGCCCGGCTCGGGTGGAGTGCGCTCATTAGGCCTTGGCGGCAAGGTGTGGGCGCCTGCCCTGGTTCAGCGATCCCTAAAGGTCCGACCCGCGTAAAGCTTTGACGATGATCACGATATCGCTACTTGCCCAAGGCGGCATCAAGCAGATGCGCGAGCCGGACACCTGCTTTCTGCAGTTGCTCTCGGATAATCGGCGTAGTCACCTGAATATAGGCCACGTCAATCGTCACTTTGCCTGATGGGTGGTCGCACGACGCACCTTGTCGAATGCAGTATTTGGTTTGCGCCTGCTCCGCGATGGCGAAGGTCTCGTTTGCCCAGTCCATCGGCGCCGAGCGGTTCCATCCCTCGATCTTGTCCGGCGTGATCGTTTTCATCAGCTCAGTGGCGGCTGCGCCCACGTCTTCCCCCACTGCCTTGAGCAGGAGGCAGGTATCCCAGGCGGAATGCAGGTTGGATGCGCCGCATTCTCCCGATCACCAGGATACCGTTTCCGCCTCGATCGTCTTCGAATGAGACGTGAAGCGGCTGATGGATGTCAACGATCCAGTGGCCGAGCAATTTCAACGACGCAAGCTTCTGCGCCTGGCTCGCATTGGTGGACGAAAAACATCGAAATCGTTTTTGATTGCCGTCACGACGCAGGCCGTTGCACTCGGGCAGACATCGGAATGAAGGCCTCCAAGGCCAGAGCCGATCGACGGTTAATGACGTATCAAGTTTTTGCCTGCGGTGCTGTCGGCGCGCAGCCCGTCATGGTCGCACTCACGACGTGGTGATCCGAATGGTACCGTCTGGTTATACCGTTGACACTGCCTGCATCGGCCAGTCGCTGGTAAGTCGAGACAACGCGCGTAGGTATCGCGTGATGAAGAATGCACGGTAGCGTTACCGTCGCACAATACGACCCGACTAGGGGAGCCAGGCGAACAGCTGGCTTGGTCGTTGAGTAGCTTAGCGTCGAATTTTCGACATTCCTCGCAAAGAGGACCTTCACAACGACTAAGCCGCGAACAGCGCGTTTTTTGGGGGCAATCGTGGATAATTATGGAGACTCTCGCGTTCACGCGAGCGGCTGCCGACGGAAGCAAGTGCTGCTGCCTGCAATTGATAAAGCGATATCCCTGATCGCCATCGTCTCACTTGTTGGCGCGTGCTCAACCAACGGCGAAATGTACAAAGAGGGCGATGCAAAAAACGGAGAGTTCTCAACTTGGCGGACGGTAATGCTGCCATTCGCGGTCGCCAGTGCCATCGTCGGGGCGGTCGCCGTCGGTGCCGCCGCCGCGCGCCAGCATTTGCGGCGCACTGGATCCCTTTTGTTGATGCTCACAGGAGCAAACTTGGCCTGTGGATGTGCCGGCGCTGTGCATCAACTGCCCCAGGTCAGCAGCAACGAACTCAGCATGGCGCAGGTGGAAGTGAAAAGCACTGGCGGCGTGCCGCAGCGCCATGCCGTAGCCGATGATGAAGTGAAAGATACGATGCGTTCGGCATTGAGACGCATCCGTCCATCGGTCGAGCAAGTCTGTCGAGAGATGCATACCGGCGTTTGCCGGTGGGATTTTCGGATGTCGGCAAACAGATCGATGAATGCGGGAGCGGGGCAAAATGGATTGATCGTTGTCAATCGCGGCATCGTGGAGTACGCGGAAAACGAAGAAGAAGTGGCCATGGTGATCGCGCACGAGATTGGGCATCAGGCTGCAAACCACCCCGCGAACAACCAGCGTAACCAAACCGTCGGCCGTGTGGCCGGAGCTGTCCTCCTTGGTGTTGTTGGCGCGATGGCTTCCCGCGGCACCCGCGACAACGGGGCAATCACCCGTGCGGCCATGAACGTGGGAGCCGACGTCGGTGGCGCCATCGGCGGGATCGCTTACTCCAAGGAGCAGGAGCGAGAAGCGGACTATTTGTCGGCAGTGATCTTGTACCGATCCGGAGTCGATCTCGATAAGGCGCGAGGTTTTTTGGTCAAGCTGGCAAAAGCATCGGGTCGGACTGAAACTGGATTGTTGGACACGCATCCAGCCGGTCCCGAACGAATTGCAGCGTGGGATCGAGCTGTACAGGAAATCCGAGCCGTGAACGGCGCGTTGCCGCAGCGAAAGTAGCAAGCCACGCTGAGCTTCTCCACGAGTGCGGGGCCGATTTGGCGAACCAGCGGCCGACGCATCAAAAGCCTGGACCCGACTCCTCCGCCGGCCTCGGCGCGCCTGGCGAACAGCCTCTGCGCCACTTCGCGCGATCTCGCCCCGCCGCTACATGCAAGAAGCCTGGGCGGCAACCACAGCGTCGAGCCCTTGCATCTGCTCCTGGCTAAGCTTCAGATCGACCGCGTTGCCGCCCGGCTGGGTCGCGGCGTTGGACTTGCGCATGCCGTCGATGGCGGCGGCGCGCTTGTCGGCCGGCAGCTTGGCCGAGATGCAATCGCACATTCTCTGACTCGAGGTGACCAGACATTCCTTCATGAAGTCGTCGGCCCGCGCTGCGCTGGCAAAACTCGCGCCCAGAACGCAGACGACAAGGCTGAAACGCACCGCTCGCATCGATCTACCCCGCGAAAGCCCGCCGATGTCCGCGATCTTAGCAAAGTTTCCCTACCGATGGACACCCAGAACAGGCGTTCGCTCAGAATGACGGCCCGCTGGCGATCGCCACGTTCGCCCGGCCGTCCGCCTCGGCGCGCTTTGCGAACGGCCATAGCGATAAGTCGCGCGAGCTGCAGGCCGAACATTTGAACGGCCGCCCGAGTAGCGGGCGGTGTCGCCATCGAGGTTGCCCAGGCGGTCAAGCGGCACCAGCGCGCGCCAGCCGCACCCTCGCACTCGACGCCGACTGGGTTGCGGTAACAGTATGCGTAGTGGCCGTTTGTCGCGGCCGTTAACTCGATGTGCGCCCATGCCACGACGACACCAAATCAGGGCCGCGCCGAAATCCGCCAGCGTGTCGCGCTTGCGGATGTAGATCGAGGGCAAGCCGGCGCATGCCACGCCATGCGGCAGGATCGTCGTGCAGAGGAACCGCGTGCCCATGATGCGCCGGTCGCGGAAGGCCGGCGCCATGCCGTCAACAACGACACGGCGCCCACATCGGCAGGAGACATCAACCTCAAGGTCGAAGGCTGCAGCCTCGCCGATTGTTCTAAACGGCAACAGTCGGTGCGCGCGCTGCTCGTTTTCACAGGCCGTGCTCTGTATCGAAGCGCTGCTAGGACCCCAGTTCGGCAGCATCGGCGTGTTGGCAGCCCATACATAATCGCTGAGTTCGTAGCGCATGATCCTGGGCCTCGGCTTGGAGCTTGAATCACGTCTCGGGCGGCGCCATCAACACGCTATGGCTATGGCGTTTCCCAGAATGCTCTAATTTACTTCTGCTTTTGGCGACTAGCGGACATTGCCGGATTTGCTGCTGGCTAGACCCAGTCCCAAATGACCCTTAGCGGACATGTTGACCTTGCTACCCGCCTATCTCATGTCGGACTTCACAGGTCGCCGGTTTCAGTGTCGCATTCTGTTGGACCGCCGGGCTGCCGACCGGCAGACCTAAGTTCAGAATGTTGATTTCGAGGGCCGGACGAAGATTTTCGTCTCGCTATTCCAGATGCGGTGTCAGCACATCTTCGATCCATTTCATGAATGCGCGGACGCGGCGCGACAGGTTGCGCCGATGCGCTGCTACGAGGGACACGGCAAGCGACCGGCGACCAAAGCCGGGTAGAATTTCCACCAGCGCTCCGCTCTCCAAGTATCGGCCAATCCCAAGAAGTGGGGCCTGAATCAGGCCAAGACCGGCGAGGGCAGCGGCTTCGTAGGTCTGCGCGCTGTTGACGTGCAGCGCACCTGGCAACTGAAGCGTCGCGTAACCTTCGCCGTCCGGATATTCCCATCCATAGGGTCTTGCGCCCAGCGTCGTCGAAAAATGAATTGACCGATGTTGCTGACGCTGGAGATCTTCCAGCGATCGAGGGACGCCATGGCGCGCCAGATAGGCGGGACTGGCAGCGTTGACCACGCGCAACAGGCCCAATGGGCGGGCAATCAGCGTCTCGTCCCCGATGGGTCCCAGCCGCAATACACAGTCGAACCCCTCTTGAACCAGATCGACTTGCCGATCCGTGCTCGACACCTCCAGCTCCAACTCTGGATGAGCCGCCATGAAATCCGGCAAGGCCGGCACGATCGTTGTCCGTGCCACCTCGGTTGGAAGATCGACGCGGAGACGCCCGCGAAGGGCCACACGATCGCCGGCGAACATCGAGTGGAGATCGTCAACGTCCGCGAGCAGATCGCGGGCACGTACATGAAAGAGCCGTCCGTCTTCCGTCAACTGCACGCTGCGCGTCGTCCGGTGCAGAAGCCTGACACCGACATCCTCTTCCAGCTTCCGGACCGCCGTTGAGGCCCTTCCTTTCTGAATGCCCAGGCTATCGGCTGCGCGGGTAAAGCTCCCCATTTCCGCTACCGTGATGAAAATGAGGAGGGGTTCGAGATTTTGCATTTTCGTGCCTCGTACCTCGGTATTGTTCACGATAGGGAGAACAGTGAGTTCGTTTCTTTGATATTTATAATACCTAGCAGGCACAATAGGTTCCGAATGTGGGATGCCCCTATCGGAGAATGACAAATGTCCGAAACCATGAACCTGCATCAGTTGCCTGAAACCATGACCTTGCATCGTGCCCTGTGGGCCGGCCGAGTCATGAGCGCGTTTGTCGTTATCGCTCTGGTGGCAGACGGCACCATTCAGCTTTTCGCGCCGGCACAGATCGCGAGCATGTTGCAGGAAACCGGGTTCGCGCTGGACCTGACCCGTGTCGTGGGTCCGATCATACTCGCCTGCGCCATCCTTTACGCCATCCCGGCCACCGCCGTCCTCGGCGCTATCCTGGTGACAGGCTTTCTGGGAGGTGCCATCTGCGCCCATGTCCGCATTGGTGAGTTCGGGTCGCCGCCGGAAATCATTTCCCTGCTTCTGGGCGCGATGACATGGGGCGGCCTCTACGCGCGCGATCCCCGTATCCGGGCCATTCTGCCGCTCATCCGTTGAAACAACAGGGCAGTGCTCTGTCCCTCAAGATCAGGAGAAGACGCATGTTTTTAGTAATGGGAATCACGGGAAAAGTGGGCGGCGCAACGGCAGAACATCTGTTGGCGCACGGCAAGAAAGTACGCGCGCTGGTCCGCAATCGCGAGAAGGCGTCAAGCTGGGCGAACCAGGGCGTGGAATTGGTTGACGGTGATTGGAATGATTCGGCAGCCATCGAGCGGGCGCTCAAAGGCGTAGAAGGCGCGTTTGTCATGTTGCCGGCTGTCTGGGCGCCCTCGCCCGATTACAAAGAAGCCAAGGGCGTGATTGCAAACTATGTCGAGGCGCTCACCAAGGCAGCGCCTCCGCGGGTGGTTGCGCTTTCGTCGATGGGTGCGAACAGGACCAGCGGGCTCGGGATGATCACGGCCTTGTCGCTTCTGGAGCAAGGGTTTCGCGACCTGATATCGCCAATCGCATTTGTGCGCGCAGGCGGATTCTTTGAAAACTTCCTATACGGCTTGCAGGTCGCCCAGGGCGGCACGCTACCGGTCTACTACAATCCGACAAACCGGCAATCGACCATGGTCGCGACGAACGATATCGGCGCGGAGGTCGCAGGCCTTTTGACCGGGCCAGCGTGGTCAGGGCAGCGCGTCGTCGAGCTTGGTTCGATGGTCAGCGCGGATGAAGTCGCGGAGCAATTGGGTGAAGTCCTGAATCTCGACGTGAAGGCCTTTGCAGTCCCGCGTGCAGGGTGGGCGGAAGTGTTCGAGCAGTTCGGCATCCCGAAGGGCCACACCGGACCTGCCGAAGAAATGTTTGAGGCCGTGAACGCGGGATGGATGGACCTCGGAGCCGAGAATACGGAGCACGTAGCGGGTACGACGTCCGCACGCGATGTATTCGCGGCTGCACAGCACGCTGCCAAGGCGTAAGTCCTGGACGGATCAGGCATGACACGGAGACTGCCCACTCAGTGGGCACCTGCCGAATTATCACCGTGCCGCCTTAAGGCGGGTCATGCAGCGCGATGCGCTTGAATGCGATTCTGGAGACCGTGGCGCTGTCGCTCGTCGCAGTGAGCACGCCGGACGGCGCTGGCACCCGGTGGGTGCTTGTCGCACTATGAACGCGCCTCGTTGAGGCGAGCGGACCTGAAATGTCGGCTTCTGGCACATCGCGTCTTTCGGTGCGCCGTGGAATTGGGTCGCTATCGGGGCATAGCGGACTTTGCCAACCCGTCCACCGCAGTCACCGGGCGTCTCACGGCGGCCGGATTTTTCTGGGCCGGCGCGGGCTGGGTGGCGCTCCACGGCGCCCGCCTTCCTGGGAGGCGGGCTTTTTGGCCCCGCGCCCCGGCCTCGGCGCGTCGCCGGCGGCTTGACCACCTGGTTGACCAGCCAGTATGGAACGCAGCTGATCGGTACCGCGGCCGACGCCCCACACGTTCGATCTTGTAGTCGTTGGGTTCGAATTGCCGCACCTGCGGGCCTTTGCGGCCGGGTGGTGCACCGTTGGTACAGTGCCGACGGGCAATTGCGGGGCTCAGCAGTCCCCGGCGCCGCCCGGTCGCGCCTTATATAAGGCAAAGCTCTGTTTGCTTGCTCAGCCCTCAGAGTTGATCAGATGGGCACGAAACCGCTGGGGCGTGCGTAGAGAGTACCAGTGCCTGTCAGTTGTGGTGCTGTTGGCAACTGCTGCGGAACCCCACTGCGATCCTGCAGAAACCGCGGTGGTTGCCAACTTACTAACGGCGATGCCCCAGCGCTGATGCAACGATCAGCCGTCGAGCGGCTTGCCCGGCAGGCCGTCGCAGGGCGGTCGGCCAGATCGAGCTTCGGGCGCGGGCGCTTGGGCTTCGGCATCATCCACAGAGTAACAGGTTGTTACCGTGCTAGGCTCGCGGGATGCCAGCGCGACGTTTCATAAAAAACGACCCGGAAGAATTGGCGGCTTACATCAAGTCGCTCGCGAGCGGGCTGGTCGTCTTCGATGGCCGGTCTGGTGCCGGCAAAACTCCTCTGGCGGCCGACACGGCAAAGCGCCTTGGGTGCAAATGCGCCGACGCTGACCGATGCTTTCTCGATCACCAAAAAGGAATGTTTTTCGGCGCGCTGCGGTTCGACGAGATGCAAAGCTCGCTCAACGCCAGCCTCGCAACGTCGCCGCTGGTCATGTTCTCCACCGTGTGTGCTCGCCAGGCTATCGAGACGGCAAGAACTCTCGGCCACCGCTTTCATTTGGGTTGAGCACGCATCGCTGGTGCGTCTCGACAGCGCGGAAGGTCAATTCGACGACTACGATGACGATGCCGCGCCGCCGGGCATACACAAGGTCCATGACGAGGTCGAAGCCTACATCTCAGCCTACAATGCGCGACGCCGGCTCGACCAGATCGTCTACCTGAATGCCTACGACAGTTAGCATGGCTAAGGACGATCACCGCGACGAAATGAACTCGCCGCTCACGGAGAGCCCCGATTATCTGCAAGCCATTGGGCTTGTCACGGTCGAGATCAACTCGATGGAGGCCCTGCTGGCTTTTCTGTTGGGCGCGACGATTAAAGTCTCGCCGGAGATCGGGCGCGCGATCTACTACGCGCCCAAAGAAGCTACAGCGCGCGTCGACATTCTGGAGGAAGCGGCAAAGGCTGCCATTACGGATAACCCGCGACTGCTCGCTAGCGTCAAAAGCGTTGCCAACCGCGCCAAAGGTATCTTCACCGCCCGCAATGGGGTTGCCCACGATCTTTGGGCGATCCCGGCCGGCACGACTACCGTGCACAGAGGTTTGGTCAAGCAACTTCGCGTCGCCGATCTCAAAGAATTAGCCGCTCTCGTTGAACGAGCGAGAGAGCTTAAAAGCCGCTGCGTCGTCCTTCTCGCCCGATTGACGTTGGGCCGACAGGATCAAACCGACTGGCCGGCTACGGTTGCGGAAATGAGGAAGCGACCTAAGAGTTGATCCTCAGCCGTCGAGCGGCACCGCGGGCTCGTCGTTGAACAGCCGCGTCGTCGCGTCGAGCCACCAGCCAGCGGTGGCGCACGAGCCACGCACTGTTGCCGCCGTTACGTTCAGCCGTCGAGTGACTTGCCCGGCACCTCGTCGAGGAGCTCGATCACCAGGTCGGTGAACCAGCCGTAGTGCTGCAACCAAGTGTGGCGGTGCTCGGCCATCGCCCTTCCCAGCGCAGCCAACATAAGCGCCGTAATGTCGTCGACGTTGTCGAGGATGTTCTGGTCGGTGGCGTCCGGCGCGCCGATGTCGGCCTTGTGGTCGAGATAGGCGCGCGCGAGCCGGCTCTTGATCGGCGCAAATTCCGGCGAGTTGAGATCACGCGGCTCAGGCATGGCGGCCTCGCTGCTGGTCGAGCACCGCCATTTTAGCAGGTTCGTCGGCCGTCGGCGCTCGAGCCGGCGGGTCGTCGGCCGTCGCGTCGGCCGGCTTGCCGCCTGACACCGGCCGTTCAATCGAGTCGGCTGTCGGGTCGGTACTCGCCGGCCAGCCTTCCTCGCGGCGCACATCGTTGGGCGACGGCACGCCTGCCTGACGAGCCCGGCTACCGGCTCGCTCAGCGTGCCTCGGGATCGGCACGGAGGAGCTCGTCGGGGTCGAGCGCGACCAACCGAGGAGGGTCAATGCCTGCGCGCGCCGTCGTGGTGTAGACCGCGATGGGCTCATCACAGGGCGCAGGGTCCAGGCAATTCCGATCACACACATATTCTGAAGGGTTAATTAGGGTTAGTCCGCTTCCGCGTAGCCTCCTCCTCCTTCGGAATGAGGGGGACTACCGGACAGCCTCTCGGCACCACTCTCGACGGGCTATAGCTCGGCTGGCTCTTTTTACGGGTGCCCATCCCGCCTCCTGCAGTCACGGAGACATGCCTACGAGGAAACAATGGCCGAGTTTCCCAGCTGGACGTGGTCGTCCTTGGCCGGCGGTCGGAAGCCTTCTTCCCGGAAGGAAAGTGCCCGACCCGTCTTGGCGCTCCTACTCGTCAATGCCGAGCGCGGCTGCAGGACGGCATTCGGGTTGAACGGGAGAGCCTGTTGGAGTAACCGTATGACCGGTTACGGATGGCTCGCCCATCTCTCTCGCTCGTAGCCGCGATCTACATCGAGAGACAAAACCCTCGGACAGCAATCCGGGGGTTTTGCATTTGTGCAGCTTCAGCTCCGTGGCGCGTGGCACCTAAGCGCCAGGCCTGTCGCAGAAACTGAACATGAGGAGCATAGCCGGGTGGGCAACGTGGGCGCAACTATAATGAGAATTACGGTATGCGCGAAAATCAAGAGTTGTAGGCCATTGGCAAGATTGCGTTTCCGGGACGAGAGCACTACCTATCTGGTGGCGGCCGGGACGGAGATGTCATCAGGCCGATATCGTCACCGCCGTCCATCGGTAGTCAATCCATTCTCGTTACCGGTCATTCGGGCGCAACCACCTGTTCTGCCGATCACGTTCGCGTCCACGTCGATCATTTTGGATCGTCTATCGGACACAATCGGTCCTTCGTTCAAATCGGTTTTGCAGCGTGATGGCTGGCACGGCACGCAGCTTCCTGAGTCTCCGACCTTTTCTTCGGCGACGCGTCGAACGTCGTCAGTTCAGCCTTTTCTTAACGCGATCTTCCGACATGGACATTATACGGCGTGTCTCGGCCACATGTTCCCTATGCGCTGGCCTGCGCCTTCGCTTGGGCATCATAAACAACCAATAGGCGATCATTCCGGCCAATATCGTGCCCAGACCGGTAAGGTCGACTTCGCGATCTAATATCGTCGTGAGTTCATCAAGCAGCTTCTCTATCTTGCTTACGGGTTTGTCTGTCATCATACCCCTTTCGGCGTGTCGGCCGGTGCGTCGGTTGTAGACGATTTGAAAAAATTTTCGGCGAACAGATGGGCTGGCCTACACGGCACTGATCGTCTTGGGATCGCGCTCGGCCTCCCCCACCCCCCTCGTGTGACTGAAAGGCGACCCGACCACCCTTTCTGACGGGCCGAGAATGTGGTCGGTTCTCCCGTCCAGGAGAGCCTCGACTTAAAGCGCCAACCAAACCGGGGGCAGCAGCGGAGTGACCTACGTGGCGTACCTTTCTGCCAAGAGGGTGATGTGGCTTACTTCTCTCTTGCCCAATGCGACTGTTGTCGGCGCTAATAGGCGCGCTGGAGCGTCGTCAGACATTCCTCATGCCGCCGATCGATGAATTTCTGAATCTCGCGCTTGAGTTCTTCTTCCAGATTGCAGTCCCGACCACCTGCCATAGTAAACTTCCCTCCGATGCTGCGTTGAATGCCGCCTTGCTCGGCATGAAGTCACTGAGACGTATGTCCGGGATTAGCTGCGCACAATGCCAGAGTCGTGTTCAACCTTTGAACAGTCGTTGCACAATCGCACTTTGCATCGCCGGTCGACCAAGGCGGACAAGACTTTTACTTGTCGGGTCTGCACAGTGCGCCGAAATCGCGAGGACTGTGGCGTGCAGTCGCACCAGCAGCACGAGAATTCGATCGCGCACACGAGAAGAATAAGAGCCGTGGAAGCCTGCACTTCCCAATTCAGGCGCCTTCGCCTGCGCCTCGCCCGCTGTGCATGGCACCGAACTTCCTAGGTGCGCGCGCTCGGCCCCCACCCCCGGCCTCTGCGCGTCCTGAACGGCTCGACCGCCCTTGCTATGACCGCATCAGCGGCCTGCCTCCTCGAGACGCCCGAGCAAGTTGCGAACGCTGGACGGCCCCCAATTTCCCCCGCGCGGCGTCTCTATCTCGTTCGCGTTGAGGGACCCGGCTATCGCCCTGAGGCTGATCACGCCATCCGCCCGAAGCTGGGCAACGTAATCGGCAAGGTCCTTGGCCCGCTTCGTTGCAGCATCCCTTGCGGCCGCTGCAGCGGCCTTCTGCCCCGCCCCTGGAACGAGGTGATGGCTGGCCCTGCGATGCCATTGCCCGTCGCGTGCGACCTTAGCCGCCAGGGCGGCCTTGGTCCGCTCACTGATCAAACCCGCCTCAAGTTCAGCTACAGCAGCCATTTGCGCCAACAGAAAGCGCCCTGTTGCCCCCTTGATGTCGGGCAGGTCACAAAAGCGAACCTCCACACCGCTGTCCCGGAGGCGCTCAAGGAAGGCCTGAGATCGCGTCAGCCTATCGACCTTCGCTACGACCAGCGTCGCTGCGTGCGCTCGGCAGGCAGCCAGCGCTTTCGTAAGTTGGGGGCGGTCGGAGCGTCGTCCGCTCTCTGTCTCAGTGAAGGATTGCAGCGGAGGCCAGCCGCCTCTCTCGGCAGCTAGAAAGCGCTTCACCGTCTCACGCTGAGCTTCGATGCCCAAGCCGCTGCGGCCTTGGCCCCCTGTGGAAACGCGATAATAGCCGATGTACCGAGGGCGCTTTGGGGCTGCTGACGGTGACCTTGCGGGCATGTACATATCCTTCGCAACGGACGTAACGATAGATATGAACGGGCAGGCAGTCCCGGTCAAGGCAACTCCCAGTTACGGCTCGATTTATGATTTATAATGCGGTGGGAAACGCACAGGGCCGTCAATTCGAAGGCACTCGCAAGATGCGGACACCGACTGGCAGCACGACCTGGGCGCAGGCGAAAGTTTTGCGCCTGCTGATCGGCAGATCGCCTCGAAGATAAGATCCAAGCGGAGACACAGTCGTCGGACTAGAACTGGGCCGCCCAGCAATAAGGCCCAGAAGCCCCTCGGGAATCCAATACAGATCGTTGCGCCCCTATCGGCCGTCGCTTTCGAGATCTGGTCCTATGGGGAAATGCGGGCATCCAGCGGGCATTCTGGCTAGCGCATGTGACCGATCTCGCGTTGCCATCAAATGACCGGGGCAAAATGATATTACCGAAACAGCATCAGCCCCCTTCGGGTGATCTCTCCACCTCAACCTGCCGCGCCTTGAGCGCCAGCAAGACGGCCCTGAGCTTCTGGCGGTCTTCGTCGCCAAGGCTTTCAATATCGATTTTGTGTGTATGCTCGATCACGCCGTTGATCTCGGAATGGTCTTGGGGATAGAGCCGCGCGATCCGGGCAAGCTCCGCCAGGGCCTTTTGCTTGTCCCACAAGCGCACCTTGGTGCCGAACTCGCCGACTTCGACAGCAGCGATAGCAGCGAGCTGGTCGCGTGTAGTCCTGCTGAGATCGACCCTGCTGCGATCATGGCTGAGATAGTCGTCAGCGTTCGCCGCGGCGAGCCGTGTCAGCTCGCGGACGATCCTTTCAGGACTGTAACTGTACTTCGCGAGCAGCTCGGCGCTGCGCCGTGCAACCTCGTTGCGAATTCTAGGCTTTGCAAGGAGGCGGGAGGCCTGCACGCTTGCACTTTTCACGTTAGTTGTATAACCGGCTGCAATGTACGATTGCGTCTGGTTGCCGCTCTCGAGATAAAGCTCGATGAATTTCCGCCGGCGCGGATCGAGGGTGATGTTTCGCTTGCCCATGGTCACCATTTCAGTCGGTATCGAACATCCTTTCCCACCCAGTTCAATGCTGATCAGGATCGTCGACGCCAGTACGCCAGCGTCCACATGATCGCCAACCGGGTGGCGCCGCTCCGGCCGTTTTAAAAACAATCAGCCGCTGGCGAACGAGCACAGTATTATCCTGTTTTCCTGCGCCACCAAGTCTCAATCAATCCGTCTGACTCGTTGATTTTCGATCTAATCGTAATTGTCTGACGCCGCCGAGGAGTGGTGGGATCGAGCGGCATGGGACGCGCATCGGAGGAGCCAACCAAACCAGCCGCCTAGCTCCCAACCGCCTCGGAAGTCCGCCTCGATGGCACGCTGCTGCAGCCGACTGACCGCCTGACTTTAGCTCGAGCCCGAGTGCCAACCGCGCGCGGTCGTGAGGGCGTTCCAGACCTATTGTGATCAGAGCGTCACCGGTTCCATCTGGACGGCCCTCAAAACGGGATGTCATCGCCGCGCAGCCAGTCGACCGATGGCTTGCGCCGCACCCCTGTGAACTTCGCGCCAGGAAACTGCCGCTTCGCTTCCAGCACGCCGTCGCCCGTTGCCGCGATCAGGGTGGCGATTTCCGCCAGAGTGAATACTGGGCCTGCGCGGGCAACGAGGTCGGCCTCTGCCTGGGTGCGCACCAGCGAGACGATCTCGCCCGTATTGGGCAGCACGCACTCCCAAACCTGTGACGCAAGCGGCGTTTCGCCTACTTCATACGCAGCTCGATCGAGGGCCTCCCAGGCGCGGCGCATCCCCTCGCCTTGAGCACGAACGAAAACCTCGTTCTTCGTCGCCAACGCCTGCTCGAGCCGATCCTTCTGCTCGTCGAACTTTGCGCGCAGCGGCGCCAGCACCAGCAGCCGGAGGCGGCCGACACCCCACTTTTTCTCCATGGCCATCCGCATCTGTTCGAGGCCGTCGACCACCGCCTGAATGCTGTGGGTCGACCCGAAATCGTCGACCAAAGGGCCGGGTTTCGAACTAGTCCTGGTCACGGATTCGACTCCCACCTTTGGCGTGCCCGCTGACGCCGGCGGAAGCCGGGCGGAAGCGGAAGCGCGCCGCTTGGGGGTATGGGGGTATTATATCTCCGCTGACTTCCGCCGACTTCCGCCCGCACTTCCGCCATCCTCACCCCGGCCATTTGATCACCCTGAGGCCCATTTTTTTGGTCTTGGCGTCGTAGATTTCTGGCCGCAGCATCTGGTTGGTGAGCCAGTCGCTCAGGACTTCTCGGGCAATCCGCTTCGGCAAACCGTGGTTCTTCAGCCAGGGCAGGATGAAGCGATCACTGGTCGCCCGTGAGCTGAACGGCTCGCCGGCGTCCCACCGTCTCTGGATTTCCTCGAAGATCTGGCGAGTTTTCCCAGGCGTGATGTCTGAAGTGTGTGCGTCCAAAAATTCGTGGGGCACCAGGACGCCGACCTCGTCGCCATTCGGCAGCTCGACACCGACCTTGCGATACCACGTCGTCTCCGAGCTGATCAGGCCCAGGTTGGCTTTCGCATCGTCGAGCCGCAGGTACTGATCCCGATCAGCCAGGGAAACGCTGTTCCTTTCGGCGTCGGTTTCGCTCATACCGAACAACGTCTGGACAACACGGGCGACACCCACGAGGGAACTGGCACCTCTGGCGGTGTTCATATTGCCGGCGTGACCGTCACTGGTCGCCTGCGTCGGCTTGGCAGTGTGATGCACCAGCAGGACCGAGCAGTTCGCGCTTCGGGCGACGTCGCGGAACATCGACGCGACCGCCTTGATCTGCTCATTGGAGTTCTCGTTCACGGCGTGCGTCTCGACGAACGGATCGACGACGAACAGCCCGATATCGTGTTCCTGGATCTGCTTGATGCAGGCATCGACGTCGGGCTGCCGGATGACCTGATCGTGGCGCTGCACCTTTGCGAACAGCAGCGGACGATCGGCGCCGGAGTTCAGCGCGACGCGCCCCCGGACCTCCGAGAACGGCAAGGAATGGTGCTGCAGGAAAGCACCCAGCCGGCGTTTGAGCTCATCAAGATCATCCTCGGTATTGTACACCCAGGCCTTGACCATCTCGTGCACCGGTTCGTCCGTGAGGTCGCGGCCGGTCGCGACGGCGACCGCCCGGGCGATACCGTGCGTCGACTTGCCGATACCAGCAGGGGCGACAAGCAGAGTGAGCTGTCCCCGCAGGAGGGACCTGCCGAGGATCCAGCGGCGGCGGGGCAAGAGTCCAACGTTAAGGTTATCGAGAAAGCCAGGCTGAAGCGCCTGATATTCGGTTACTGGGTCGATTTCAGGATGAGGATTTGTCACCTGCCACTTGGCACGTCCGCCAGCGATCATTCCGACGACATCGCGACGGGTGGCCTCGACGGTGTAACCCGGCAGCGTCATCGCCTCCGCGGCGGTCAGGATTTCGAGGTCGGACCATCCCCGCATAATCCAGCGCCCCACGAGGCGCAGCATGTTGTTGTGCCAGTGGTTGCCCGCGCGGATGGAAGCGATGCAGGCCTCGACGGAAAGCGTGCCACTGCCGATCGCAAGCGTAGGCGCTTGGGCTTGCGGTGTCGCTTCCGTCACCTCCCCGGCGTCAACAGGCAATGACGTCTGCACAGGCGGAAAAGCGCGGGCGATTTGCTCCAGGTAGTAGACCTTCGGTCGGTCGTCGTCGAAATCCAGGAACTCGGTCTTCTCGATGACTCGCCCTTGCTTTGTTGGCCAGGCGATTGAGCCGCCCAGACGCAGAACTCGGCTGGGGTTCACCACCGAGAGGTCCCCGTCAAGCGCGCGGGCCAACGCAATGTTCTGCTGGCGGCAGGCAGCCGCGTCCCGCTCCGGCGATCCGAGTCGCCACAGCATCTGCGCGCGGACATGCGGGTGGCGACCAGTCACCACGACCCCGGTGGGCGGGCAGCCACGGTTTCGATAATTGATGGAAGCGGTCGCCGTGACGTCGTCGTCGATGTCGACGTAAAAGGCCGTCAGGGCAAAGAAATCTTCATCTTTGCCGCGCCCGAAAGGAGCACTGTCCGGCTGCCGCAGCGCCTGGCCAATGTAGACATTCTGGCCCTGATGCCGGTTCTCCCGGACTGCGCGATCGACCAATTCGTCAAGCTCGTCGGTGCCGAAGCTCATGGCGTGGCGGAGTTTCCCGTCTTGGGCATCGGTCCAGGCCAGCTCGATGCGGCCCTCGTGGCAACCGTCGAGCCAACCCTCGAACAGGTGTCCGACATGGCGCCGCATCTGGGCAACATCGGGTTCGAACATTGGCTGGACGTTGCTCATGCGCGCGCAATGCACTGTTGGAGAGGAAGGGCTGGAGGGCTTGGAGCCCTCCAGCAATCGGTCAGAACACCGGCTTGGAGAGGGAGGGAGGGAGCGGCGCCGACGGCGGGACATCACCAGGATTGCGACCCGGCAAGCCGCCCGGGCGGTCGACCCAGTCCACGATGGTGAAGATCGGGCGATAGTTCGTGCCGTACCGATCCTTCATCGGCTGCGAGCCCACGCACTGCACTACCGGCAGCTTGCCCGGGTTCGCGCTCTTTCCCGACTCGCACTGCGCGTGCAATTCCCTCATCGCGTTTGAGAGGTGGAAGGACGCGCCAGAAAATTCCGCGGCCCCACCGAAGAATTTTTGGCTGTAGACCATTAAGACGAAGCCGCGCTTGAAGCCCGCGCCCGGCGGCGGGGCGGGACGATCGATGCTGGGATCCATCACCCGCTCGGGAGCCTGACCTTCGAGCAAGCGCATCCAGCCGGTTTCGATGTTGTCGTCGTCGGCGACGAAGGTGGGCCGCTCAATTTCCTTCTCTTCGCCTTCGATCCCGCGCACAAACCACTTGTCGGCCTTGGCGTTGAACTTCAGATAAATCTTGAGGGTTCCAGAGCCACCAATATTAAGCATCGGCATATTAGTCTCCATTTTCGTTTGAAGATTGACGTTCAGAGGGTTGATCAGGCATCGCGGCTACATCTCGGACCTCCTTCATTTTTCTTTCGCAGGTTGATTCGGCAGCAATTCAGGGCGCCGTCGCACATATCCTGTGGTGTGATTTGAATGGCATCGAAATTGGAGCGGCGGCGATGGTGGGCATCGGCTACTTGATGCCGATGGTGAGCACGCGGTCGAGTTCTTCGGCCGTAATCAGCGTCCGGCCGCCGAGCTTCACTGCGCGAAGCTGCCCAAGGGCGATCCACTTCCAAATGGACGATGCTGAGAGCCCGAGAGCAGCAGCGGCTTCGTCGATCGAGAGCGCAAGCCTACGCTGGGGCGCCAGGTCTTGCTGGCCGCCCGAACCTGCTGTGCTGTGCCGCAGCCCATGTTTCATTCGTGGCCTCCATGAGCGGTCGCCATTGACCGCATCGGTGAGCCACGAGGTAATGCGAAGGAGCCGGTTGCCCTACCCGTTCAACTCGTTGGGCTGTACGTCCAACCGGTTGAACCGTACGTTCAACCGGTCGGGTGGCCATTCTTGGCGGGACCAGGCAGCCTGCCGCTTTTCTCCAGACGCGAGACGAAATCGCGTATGGTTCGATGTCCCGGTGCCGATACGCCTGGCTTTCCCCACTTCTCCAGGATCTCCGTGGCAAGTCTTTCCCGCGAAAGCTTCGGTTTCTGCCCGCGCACTTTCAGTGCAAGCGCTTCGGCATGCTCCTGCCATGCTCGCGAACCCTGGGCCGCCTTCGCAGCGCTGCTTTGGCCGGCAGCACGCGCCCGCTCGGTTGCGTAATAGTTGCGCTGGCTGATCGACGGTCGCGCGCGCGAGCCGATGAATTCGGCTGCATTCGTGAAGATGGTGAGCAGCGTATACACGTGGTCTTGGCGGTCGCCCATCCTGGCATGACGGACGGCTACGTCGATATGATCGGAAAAATGGCCGAGATCGTCGATGTAGGATCGAAGGTGCTTTTCGTCTTCGGCAATCCGCTGTCCAGGGAGAGTGCCAGGCCAACGATCGTCAATGGCGCTCCAGGCTTCCTGCTGGAGCCGGAAAATGAGATCATGGAAACGGTCGAGGGGCGTTGTCACCGAGCACTCCTTAGAGGTGCGACTGCTTTCGCTTTCCGTCGCAGTAGTCGGCCCATTCCTCCATCAGCGCCCGGCGCTTCTCCAACGCGTCGCCGCGCCGGTACGCCTGTTCGGCCGCATCGCCGACGACATGGGCCAGAGCCGCCTCGGCCACTTCACGGGGAAAATGCGTCTCGTTGCCGACCCAGTCCCGGAAGCTCGACCTGAAGCCGTGAATGGTCGCGTCCGCGATGTTCAGCCGGCACAGGACCGTTGCCATCGACATTTTGCCGAGCGGCCTGTCCGCCTTCCGGCCGGGGAAGACAAACTCCCCTGACCGCATCTTCGCCAGCTGCCTGATGATGGCCACAGCACGATCCGACAGCGGCACGCGGTGAACGCGGCCGCTTTTCATGCGCCTGGCCGGGATGGTCCATAGGGCTGACCGAACGTCGAACTCATCCCAGGTGGCGCCGAGGACCTCGCCCGTGCGCGCCGCGGTCAGCACCGTAAACTCGATCGCCAGTGCGCCGACGGTGTCGAGCTTGCGGACCCGCCCGATGAAATTGCCGACCTTCTCGTACGGCATCGCCGCGTGGTGACCGCGGGACACCTTCGGGCGCCTCGGCAGCAGCTTGTCGAGGTGCCCACGCCACAGCGCAGGGTTTGGCCCATGGCGGAAGCCTTTCGCGCGTGCGGCGTCGAGGACATGCTCGATCCGCCCCCGCAGGCGGGATGCCGTCTCCGGCCGGCTCAACCAGACGGGGCGGAGGACATCGAGGATGTCGCCGGTGTCGATCTCGTTGACCGCGCAGTTCCAGAGCGGCGCGGCGTAATTCCGGAGGGTCATCTGCCATTGCCGACGGTGCTTCGCGCTCCGCCACTCGGCCGCTTTTCCTTCGACCACCTCATCCGCAACCTGTCCAAAAGTCGGAATGCCGCGAGATGCCGCCTTTTCGTCCTTGCGGAGGCCGATCGGGTCGCCACCGGCCCGCACGACCGCAGCCCACCTGTCCCGCTCGATGCGAGCCTCTGCCAACGGCACCTCCGGAAAGCCGCCCAAGCCCATCTCCCGCAGCCTGCCACGCCGAGTGAACAAGAAGACCCACCTCCGCCGCAGTGTCTGTCCCGCCCCCGAGATAGACAGATAAAGGCCTGCGCCGTCCCCATGGCGTCCCGGACGGCTCAGCGTCGCCACCCGCCTTGCATTGAGTTTGCCAGTCGCGCGCATGTCCCTCCGGCCCCAATCCAGGCCCCAATCACAGACCTAGATTGTAACGGATCAGGCCGAAGGATGACAGAGGACTGCAATGCCAAAGAGTCCACAAATAGGGAATTATCGTATGATCAAAATTGGCGCACGGATCGCCACGGACTTTAGTGTGGCGGACGAAAGGTCCGCCCCGCTTCGTTTGGGATATCTATCTGGCGTGGATCGTGCTTGATGCTTGGCATGCCGTCCCTGACCATCCGGCACGTCACGACCTACCGCTACCGAAAGCCCGTTGCCTTCGGCGAGCACCGAATGATGCTGCGCCCGCGCAACTCGCACGATCAGAAGGTTATCGAGGCACGTCTCGGGATCAGTCCCGAACCCAGCCGCCTTCATTTCGTGCAGGACGAATTCGGCAATCACGTCGCGATCGCGCAATTCGACAGCCATTCGAAAGAACTGCGCTTCGAGAGCATCGTCAGCCTGGAGCACTCGCCCGGTGCCGCCGACGATCTCGATCTGCCGGAAGCCGCCCGGACGTTCCCCATCGACTACAGCGTCGACGAGATGCCGGACCTCGCCGCCTGTCTCCAGCGTCATCATCCCGATCCGCAGGACGAGGTCGGCCGCTGGGCCCGTCAGTTCCTGCATGCCGGCGGATCGATCGGAGCGCTGGAACTCCTCGTCAGACTCTCGCAGGGCATTCACGAGGGCTTTCTCTATCGCCGGCGCGAAGCCAAGGGAATCCAGGAGCCGCTCGAGACGCTGCGGTTGGGTCATGGCAGCTGTCGCGACTTCGCTCTCCTGATGATCGAGGCGGCGCGATCGCTGGGCCTCGCCGCGCGCTTCGCCTCGGGCTACCTCGCTGCGACATTCGCGCCGGACGAGCAACCCGCGGGCGGCCCGGCCGTTGATGGGGCTCACGGCGCCACCCATGCCTGGGCGCAGGTCTATCTGCCAGGAGCGGGCTGGATCGATTTCGATCCGACCAGCGGCAGCGTCGGCAAGGCCGCCCTCGTCACCGTCGCGGTGGTGAGGGATCCGGCCCAGGCGCTTCCGTTGCACGGTACCTTCATCGGGTCCGCCCTCGATCCGCTCGGCATGGAAGTGCAGGTGAGCGTCACCTCCGCCCCTCCCTAGGAGGTGGCCAAGAGCGGGAAGTCGGATGAGAATTCGCGTCGGCTACGAGTTGATCTACGACTTCCCCCAGCCCACGCCGATGATCATGGTTCTCGGGGCGCATCCGGCACGGGCAGCCGACGTCATAGTATCCGACGCGTTGCAGTCGGACCCCTTCGTTCAGATCTCGCCCTATCGGGACCTCTATGGCAACTGGTGCAGCCGCCTGGTGGCTCCGGCCGGGCGCATGCGCCTGTGGGGTGACGGCATCGTGCACGATTCAGGGTTGCCGGAGCCCCGCGTCCCGACGGCGCCCCAGCACGCTGTCGAGGATCTGCCGGCGGAGACGATCGTCTATCTCCTGGGCAGCCGCTACTGCGAGACGGACCGGCTGACCGACATCGCCTGGCAGCTGTTCGGAAACACGCCCCCGGGCTGGGCGCGCGTCCAGGCAATCTGCGATTATGTCCATAATCACATCACGTTCGGCTACCAGTATGCGCGTCCGACCAAGACGGCGCGCGAGGCCTTCGACGAACGCAACGGCGTGTGCCGCGACTTTGCCCACCTTGCGCTCACCTTCTGCCGCTGCATGAATATCCCGGCGCGGTACTGCACCGGATACCTGGGCGACATCGGCATTCCACCGGTCGATGCACCGATGGATTTCGCCGGCTGGTTCGAAGCCTACCTGGGCGGCCGCTGGTACACGTTCGATCCACGCAACAACAACAACATGCCCCGTATCGGCCGCATCCTGATCGGCCAGGGTCGCGATGCATCCGACGTGCCGATCGCCCACACGTTCGGCCCCAACACGCTGGTGAGCTTCAAGGTGTGGACCGACGAGATCGTCTGACGATCGGCCGGTTCATCGCCGGCCGGTTCACCGCTCCGTCGGCGCAAAGCATGGGAAAGCCTCGACGTACCTGAAGTACGTCGCGAGGTGACGGTCCGATGCCGTCAGCAGGCCACGGCGAAAGCGCATGGTGCTCAACACCGGCGCATCCTCCGCATTGAGCCGCTCGACCATCGCCGCCACGGCCGGCAGCTTCTCGGCCGAGCCCTGCGGCACGCCGATCACGAAGTAGCCGGATGAGCTGCCGGGCTCGATCGGCGCGCCGCTGAACAGCATGAACATGTCCTCGCCGCCTATCCTGAGATGCTGGGCAAAGGTGTTGGTGCCGCTGATACGGCCGTGTTGCAGGTGGTAAGGGCTTTCGACCCGGAACTCGATTCCGCCCGCCTCGACCTCGAGCTGCTCGGGCATCGACGCTGCTGGCAGGCCGTGCAAGGTGCGCAGGTGCTGGAAATCGACGCCGTTGGATACCGCGACCCAGGTGTCCCACGGCCGCCGGCCACGTTCGTGCGCTTCGTGGACGATCGTCGACTCGTCGGCGCCCGGCAGGCACGGCACGGCAAAATCGGCGCGTTCGCCATTGAACGCCCAGACCAGTCCCCACGCCTCCTCGGTCGGATAGGTGAAGATGCGGGCGCTCGGCGGAATCTTGTCGCCGGTCGGGATGTTGGCGCAGGCGCCTTGCGCGTCGAACGACCAATGGTGATAGGGGCAGCGCAGGCGACCGTCGACGATCTGGCCGACCGACAGGTCGGCTCCGAGATGAGGACACCAGGCGCTCTGCACCACCGGCTTGCCCGCGGCGTCGCGGTACGCCACCACCCGCGTGCCCAGAAATTCCCGGCCGATCACCGACCCCGGCGCCAGGTCGCGGGCGAGCGCCACCGGATACCAGCAGCGATGGAAGCCCTCCTCGGTCGCCGTGCGGCGCTCGCCGGCCAGCTTGCTCTTCGAACTCACCATACCCATGGCTGTCTCCTTGCGGTTTTGGTACTATCTGGTACCAACACGCCAAACCTATGGTACTGAGCGGTACCGAGTCAAGAGGAACGACTTGCTAAAAATCATCGACCGGGAGCCCGACCCTTCCCCGCTCGCCGCCCTCGAACCGCGCCGGCGCTGCATCCTGGAGGCGGCCTACGATGTGTTGATGGAACGCGGTTATGCCGGCGCCAGCACGCTCGAGATCGCCACCCGGGCGCGCGTCTCCAAGCGCGAGCTCTATGCCGAGTTCGGCAACAAGAGCGGCATCCTGCAGGCCCTGATTGCAGCGACCGCGGCGCGCATGCAGCTCCCTCTGGCAACGGCGGACATCCGCAACCGTGACGACCTTGCCGCGGCGCTCGTGGCCTACGGCACGATGGCGCTCACCGAACTCACCAGCCCGCACGTGATCGCCATCAATCGTCTGGCCGCCGCCGAAGCGGGACGATCGAGCGAGCTGGGCGCCATCCTCGAAGAAAACGGTCGCGAACCCAACCGCAAGGCACTGATCGATCTCATGGCCAAGGCCAAAGCGGCCGGCGTGCTGGGTCCCGGGGAACCGGGCGTCATGGCGGGGCAGTTCTTCTCGCTGCTTCTTGGCGACCTGATGCTACGCCTGATGCTGGGTGTGACGTCTCGGCCGGGAGCCGCGGAAATCAAGAAACGGGCGCAGTCCGCGACCAAAGCGGTGCTGGCCCTCCACGCGGCCGCCGCGAGCGCTGGCAGATCGCGTCGACGGAAGTGACGGCAGCTGTTGCGGAGCGCTCCGTACGATCGTCGTCGGCTGCCCTATGCATCTGTCAGGCGATCGGCAGCGGCGATCCGTCGAAGCCGTCGAGCGGAAGCCCGAGGTAAGCGGCGATGGTCGGCGCAATGTCGACCAGGCTGGTCGCGCGCCCTGCTGGTCCCGACGAACGGCCGCCGTCGTTGACCATCAGGAACGGCCGCGTCTCGTCAGGTCCCCAGCCGCCATGTTGCCCGCTGCCGACGGGCGCAGGCTTGCCTGCCTCGGCGGCCACCCAGCGCCGGCCTGGAATGCCATGGGGATTGGCTTCAGCCTGTCGCGCCATGTTGACCGCGGCGACGACGCCATCCCGTGCGGCAAGGCCGCGCTCGGCCAGGCTGTCGCCGACGACAACGTCAGCCGCCCATGGCTCCTGCCGCATCTCGTCGAGGACGCCGAGCAGTCCGGGGCGTCCGCGTGCGGTCGCATAGAGCAACGCCGCCGTGCCCTGCCCCGCCATCGCCACGTCGCCGGCAGCCAGCGCGTCCTCCAGACCATGCGCGGCCAACCAGCCTTCGATATCGACGTCGTTGCCGATCGTCTCCTGGCCGTGATCGGACCCGATGAGCAGCAGGATCTCGTCGCCTTCCGCGCGCAGGCGCGCCACGGTGCGAAGGACCTCAGCCACGCAGCGCTCGGCCCCGCGCAGCGCGTCGGCATGGGCGGGCGAGCCGAGCGGCACACCGTGCAACGTGTGATCCGGGTCGCACAGCCACAGGAACGCCACAGCCGGCCGGTGATCGACCAGCACGTCGCGGCAGAAGCGTTGCGTCATCGCCCAGTCTCCGGCCGCATCGTGGCTGACGGCGAGTGCATCGGCGCCTGCGATGCGCTCGCCGCCCGGCGCGTACGACCCGGCCCGGTGATAGACATGGCCGAAATGCTCCGGATCGAGAAAATAGGCCGCTCCGGGAGACACATTCGAAAAGGCGATGAAGCCGCCCGCGTCGGCGGCGCGTTCGGCCAGCGACGGGACCAGAAGCGTGCCGCCGGTCGCGCGGCGCATGTGGGTGCGGAAATCGGGACTGCCGACATCGCGAACGACGATCTTCTCGCCCTCGATCAGCCCCATCCGGTTGCCGTGCAGGCCGTGGCGGGCGGGGAAGCAGCCGGTCGACACCGATGCCGCCGACACGCGCGTGACCGACGGGAACACGGCGCTGTGCTCGGCGCACCACAGGCTGGTGCGGGCGATATCATGCAGGACCGGTGTCGAGTCGCTGCGCACCCAATCGCGGCCAAGCCCGTCACAACACACGAATACCGCTCGTCGAGACCTTGCCATGCCTAAAATTCCTTCAAGCGATTGCAGCGGCCGGGACCTCCGGCAGCCATGCGCAGCTGCCTCTTGCGCCGGCCGGCCGATGGTAGTCGACTTGGATCAACAACTCAGGAGGAAACGATGCAGTTCGGATATTTCGCCATGCCGTCGCATCCGCCCGAGAGGCCGCTCAAGGACGGACACGAGTGGGATCTGCAGGTGATCCGCTGGCTCGACGAGCTCGGCTTCACCGAGGCCTGGATCGGCGAGCACCACACCGCGCCCTGGGAGCCGCACCCCTCGCCTGACTTGCTGGTGGCGCAGGCGCTGATGCAGACCAAGAACATCCGGCTCGGACCCGGCGGCTTCCTGCTGCCCTACCATCATCCGGCCGAGCTTGCGAACCGGGTCGCCATGCTCGACCACATCTCCGGCGGCCGGCTCAATTTCGGCGTCGCCGCCTCGGGCCTGCCGAGCGACTGGGCGATGTTCAACGTCGACGGCATGTCGGGCGTCAACCGCGACATGACCCGCGAGGCGCTCGAGATCATCCTGAAGCTGTGGAGCTCTACCGAGCCGTTCGACTACAAGGGCAAGTTCTGGAACGTGAGCAAGCCCGGCGAGATGTTCGGCGTGCTGCGCCCCCACCTCAAGCCATTGCAGGCGCCGCATCCGCCAATCGGCGTCGCCGGCCTCTCCAAGGGCTCCGACACGCTGAAGCTCGCCGGTGAAAAGGGCTACCTGCCGATGAGCCTTAACCTCAACCCGGCCTATGTCTCAAGCCACTGGGAATCGGTCGAGATCGGCGCCGCCAAGGCCGGTCGCACGCCCGACCGCGGCGAGTGGCGCATGGTGCGCGAGGTCTTCGTGGCCGACACCGACGAGGAGGCGATGCGCCTGTCGGCCGGCTCGTACATGGGCCGCATGATGCGCGAGTATTTCCTCCCGCTGCTCGGTCAGTTCGGCTTCCTCGACTATCTGAAGCACGACCCGAGTGCCGCCGATTCCGACGTCACGCCGGAATACTGCGCCAAGCACAACTGGATCATCGGTTCGCCCAAGACCGTCATCGAGAAGATCGAGAAGATCTACGACGAGGTGGGCGGCTTCGGCCAGTTGCTGGTGTTCGGCTTCGACTATGCCGACAACCCGAAGGCCTGGCGCCACTCGCTCGAGCTGCTCTCCAAGGAAGTGCTCCCCAAGGTGCAGCACCTCAAGCCCAAGCAACGCAAGCTGGCGGCCGAGTAGGTAGACCGCGCCCGCCCTGCCAGCTCGTGCGCAGACCGGACTGAGCGTGCGGATTGACCGCCAGTATGGTCAGCCGACGCCACACGCCGCCCGCCAGCATGTTCCTGGGCGATATCGGCGGGTTCTACTACTGGGACTCATACGAGGCGCCGCTGCGGCGCGGCGACCTCGCCATGCACGAGATCTATCTCGCGCTCTTCGCTCACCACCCGCGCTGGGCCCGATGGCTTCTGATCCTGCGCGGCAAGATCGTGGCGCCCTTCGGCCTCAGGGCGACGACGGCGGCCGACCTCGACCAGATCGAGATCAAGCCGGCCTACGCGGTAGGCGAGAAAATCGCGCGCTTCACGCTCTACGGACAGAGCGACACCGAGATCGTCACCGGCGGCGATGACCGGCATCTCGATTTCCGGGTGTCGGTGCGGACACTGACCGAGCGTGGCGCCAACCGCGTCGTGCTGTCGACCGCGGTGAATCCCCACAATCTCTTCGGCAAAGCGTATCTTTTGGCCATCCGTCCATTTCACAGGTTCGGTGTCAGAATGATCCTGTCGAAGGCGATCGCCGCCGGGCGCCTGTGAGCGCCGCCGGCGCGACGCCGCTGCCCGCTCACGGCGCCGTCTGTGCCAGGCGCGCCCAATCCGCGATTTGCACGCGTGCCACCACGGTGATGCCGCCCTTTCCGTCGGGCCGCAGGATCGAGGCCTCGCCCTCGCGGACGTCGAACCAGTCCTTGCCGAAGGCGTCCCCGATGTTGGGCTTGTGGGTAATGAGGACGATGTTGGTGCCGGCGGGCGGCGGCGTCACTGCCAGCGCGCGCAAGGCCGCGGTCCTGCGGTTGTTCTCGTTTGGCGAGACGACCAGCCCGCCTTCGGCGAGGTCGGCAGTCGAAGAAACCTCGCCGACGCCCAACAGGGTGCCGGTCTCGACAGCTGGAAGTGGCTCGTCTGGACCTTGCCGACGGGGATCTTCAGCGTGCGAAGCGCATCGCCCATCGACTTGGCCGCCGCGCGGCCCGCGTCGTTCAGCTGGCGCTGGTGGGCCGTGTCCTTGGGGTCGAGCGGATTGGTGTCGGCCTGATCGGCATAGGTGGCGCCATGGCGCACGACGATGACATAGCCCCCGTCGCGCAGTGCGGCGACCCAGGCGGGAGCCGCCGTAGGGGCGGATTGGGCCAGGGCCGGCACAACCCACAGGAGAGCTATGTGATGTCTCCTCGCAGGCCGGGGAGACTAGGCGCAAGCGGCCGCTTTGTCAGCCTGTCTGGCGCTTTGACAGCAGCGCCGCTGCAGCAAACCCCAGCGCGGCGATCAGCATGATGCCGGCCAGACCCCACAACACAGGCGTGTAGCCTCCGAAGGTGGCCCAGGCGAGCGAGGCCAGCAGGGGGCCGGCCGCGCGCATGATGTTGGTCGGCATGGTGAGCGCGCCGGAGACCACGCCATAGCCTTCCGGGCCGATGAATTCCGGCACCGCCATGCCGCGCAGGATCGTCACCAGGCCGTTGGCGACGCCGTAGATGATGGCGAACAGGATCAGACCGTAGACGTCGCTGATGCCGGCCGCCAGCATCGCCATCGAGATCGGGAAGGCGAAGTAGATCAGCGCGCCCAGCTGGATGGTCGTGATGTGGCGCTGTCCCACCATCAGCAGCACACGACCCACGACCTGCATGGGGCCGATCAGGGCGATGATGGCCATCACGACGCCGATCGGCACATGGCGATCGTCGAGCAGCGGGATCAGGTGGAAGCTCATGGCCGAGAAGGCGAGGCCGTAGCCGGCGAAGGCCACGACCAGGCCCCAGAAGGCCGGCACGCGCACGGCCGCGGCCAAAGGGCTCTTCTTCTTTGTACCCTCGACGTGCGGTTTGACGTCGGCAATCGGCACCGCCTTCACGTGCGGGCCGGGGATGAACAGCCAGTGGAT
The DNA here is from genome assembly GCA_963765385.1 of uncultured Alphaproteobacteria bacterium. Classification (GTDB taxonomy): domain Bacteria; phylum Pseudomonadota; class Alphaproteobacteria; order Reyranellales; family Reyranellaceae; genus Reyranella. Next base: position 44,598 of record CAVXWG010000012.1, read on the forward strand.
CAGGAACGCCACGCCAAGGTTGATCGCCGCCATCACCTCGAGCGTCGGCCGCCAGCCGATGCGTTCGATCAGGAGCTGGGCAAACGGAATGCCGAACGTGCTGGCCAGGCCGCCGAGGAAGGTCATCAACAAGATCGCCTGCCGGTAGCTTGGGCCGTAGACCCGGGTGATCACGGCGAAGGCCGGCTCGTAGAGGATGACGGCCTGACAGGCGCCGAGCCCGATCCACAGGGCGTAGAACATCGGCAGTGAGCCGACCTTCGACCACACCAGAAGAAGTGCCGCGGCGAGCAGCGAGCCGCCGGTCATCAGCATGCGGCCGTGGCCGCGATCGATCCAGGCGCCGACCGGGATGGAGCACAGGCCGGCGACCAGCAGGCCGGCCGACAGCGCGCCGAACATGGCGCTGCGCGACCAGCCGAGTTCCTGAGTCATCGGCACGACGAACAGCGGGAAGGTGTAGTAAACGAGGCCCCACGAGATGAGCTGGCCGAAGGAGAGCATCCAGAGGATGGTCGACGGGCGCTTTCGCCACTCCTGCCCCGCCTCGCCCTTCGCCATAATGACGCCGCCCTCGCCGTCCTTTTGTTACAGGACGATGAAGGTAGCGCCGACGCGCCGTGGAGAATAGCCGCATGAGTTCGACCAAGCGCGTCAATCTCGCCCTGCAGGGCGGCGGCTCGCACGGCGCCTTCACATGGGGCGTGCTCGACGCCCTGATCGAGGATGGCCGCCTGGCGTTCGAGGCGGTGAGCGGCACCAGTGCCGGCGCCATGAATGCCGCCATCATGCTGCAGGGCTGGTCGGAGGGCGGCGGACCGGGCGCGCGCAGAGCGCTCGCCGCCTTCTGGAACGAGCTCGGCACGATGGCGGTCGCGAGCCCGATCCAGCGCACGCCGCTCGACCGCCTGCAGGGCAACTGGAACCTCGACAATTCGCCGGGCGCCCTGTGGGCCGACCTGATCCAGCGCACCTTGACGCCCTGGCAGCGCAATCCGCTGAAGTTCGACCCGCTGCGCGAGATGCTGCGCCGGCATTTCGACGAAAAGGCCGTGCGCGGCAGCGGCGAGATCAAGGCCTTCATCGCCGCCACCAACGTGCAGACCGGCAAGATCCGCATCTTCACGCGCGAGGAGCTGTCGATCGACGCCCTGCTCGCCTCGGCCTGCCTGCCCAACGTGCACGAGGCCGTGGTGATCGACGGCGTGCCCTACTGGGACGGCGGCTTCCGCGGCAACCCGCCGATCTGGCCGTTCATCTATGCAAGCGAAACCAGCGACGTGGTGCTGGTCGAGGTCGACCCGCCGTACCGCGCCGAGGTGCCGCACTCCAATGCCGAGATCGCCGACCGGCTGAACGAGATCACCTTCGGCGGCGCGCTGATGGCGGAGATGCGCGCCATCGCCTTCGTGCAGGACCTGATCGAGAAAGGCGCCATTACCGGCGAGTTCGGCGGACGGCTGAAGCGCATGCTCATCCATTCGATCGCCGACCCGGACTCGCTGGCGCCGCTCGGGGCGGTCAGCAAGTTCAACATCGAACCGGAATTCCTGAAATACCTGTTCGACCTCGGGCGAGCGGCGGCGACCTCGTGGCTCGCCGCTTCCTTCGACTTGATCGGCATCAAGAGCACGCTCGACATCCGCGCGCGTTTTTTGTGAACTGATCCCGTGCGAATCGGCATCGATCTGGGCGGCACGAAAATCGAAGGGCTGGTGCTCGACAAAGGCGGCGTCGAGCGCGAGCGGCTGCGCGTGCCGACGCCGGCCGGCTCCTACGAGGAGGACGTCCAGGCGATCGTCGAGCTGATCGCAGGCCTCGAGCGCAAGGCAGGCCAGCGCTGCACGGTGGGCATCGCCCATCCCGGCGCGATCTCGCCGGCCAGCGGCCTGATCAAGAACGCCAACTCGACACGGCTGAACGGCCGGCCGCTCAAGGCCGACCTCGAGCGCCGGCTGGGCCGCGAGGTGCGACTGGCCAACGACGCCAATTGCTTTGCCGTGTCCGAGGCGAGCGACGGCGCCGCCGCCGGCTGCAGCATCGTGTTCGGCGTCATCCTGGGCACCGGCGTGGGCGGCGGCGTGGTGATCGACGGCCGACCGCTCACCGGCGCGCAGGCGATCGCCGGCGAATGGGGGCACAATCCCCTGCCACAGCCTGGCGACAGCGAGCGGCCTGGCCCGCAATGCTATTGCGGCCGCCGCGGCTGCATCGAAACCTGGCTGAGCGGGCCCCGCCTGCAGCATCAGTTCGAGGAAAGGACGGGCCGCACGTTGCGCGCCACCGACATCGCCGCCGCGGCCCTGGCTGGCGACACCGAGGCGGCGCAGCACATGGAGCTCTATTGCGACCGGCTGGCGCGGGCGCTCTCAGGGATCATCAACATCCTCGACCCGCACGCCATCGTGCTGGGCGGCGGCCTCTCGCGCATGAGCCAGCTCTACGACCGCGTGCCCGAGCTGTGGAAGCGCTACGTCTTCTCCGAGCCCGACCACATCGCGACCCGCCTGCTGCCGCCCAGGCACGGCGATTCGAGCGGCGTGCGCGGCGCCGCGTGGCTGTGGCCGGAGTGACTACCTCATTTCACTTCCTCCCCACGCGTAGCGTGGGGAGGTGCCCGCGCAGCGGGCGGAGGGGTCATGGGCCTCGGTGCTGATGCTCATGACCCCTCCGGCCCTTCGGGCCACCTCCCCAGCAAGCTGGGGAGGAAGTGACTTTGTTCTAGCGGAACGGCGGCTCGTCGAAGCTGCGCAGCTTGCGGGAGTGCAGCGAGGCCAGCTCGCTGCGCAGCAGGTTGATCGTCTCCAGGCCGATCTGCAGGTGCTCGCGCACCGCGCGCTGGTAGAAGCGCGTGGCGGCGCCGGGCAGCTTGATCTCGCCGTGCAGAGGCTTGTCGGAAATGCACAGCAAGGTGCCGTAGGGCACGCGCATGCGGTAGCCCTGGGTCGCCAGCGTGGCGCTTTCCATGTCGACGGCGATGGCACGCCCCAGGCTGATGCGGTGGCGCTCCTGCGACCAGCGCAGTTCCCAGTTGCGGTCGTCGTAGCTCACCACCGTGCCGGTCCGCAGCCGCCGCTTCAGCGCGTCGCCGCGCTCGCCGGTGACGCGCGCGGCGGCCTCCTGCAGGGCCATCTGCACCTCGGCCAGAGCGGGCACCGGAATTTCCGGCGGCATCAGGTCGTCGAGGATGCGATCGCGCCGCAGGTAGCCGTGCGCCAGCACGTAGTCGCCGATGGTCTGCGACTGGCGCAGCCCGCCGCAATGGCCGATCGTCAGCCAGCAGTGCGGGCGCAGCACGGCGAGATGGTCGGTCGCATTCTTGGCGTTGGACGGGCCGACACCGATATTGACGATGGTGATGCCGCCCTGATCGTCGGACCGCATCAGATTGTACGCCGGCATCTGGAAGCGATGCCACGGCGCGCCGGCGATCGCCGCATCGACCGCCGCCGGCTCGTCGCCGCGGCGCACGATGGCGCCGCCCGGCAGCGCCAGTTGCGAATAGGCGCCCTCCGGTTTGCGCAACTCGGCGAGCGCCCAGGCCACGAACTGATCGACGTAGCGCTGGTAGTTGGTGAACAGGATCCAGGGCTGCAGCGTCCGCCAGTCGCAGCCGGTATAATGGACGAGGCGGCGCAGCGAGAAATCGATGCGCACGGCGTCGAACAGGGCGAGTGGCCGCGCCGCGCCCTCGCCGCGCTGCCAGGTGCCGTCGACCACCTCGTCGCCGACATTGGCCAGCATCGGCGTCGGGAAATGGCGCGCCAGGTCGGCCACCGAGAGATCGCCGTGCACGAACTCGTCGCCTTCCTCGGTGACGAAGGGATAGGGGATCTCCTGCGCGCTGGGCCTGACCTCGATGCGGGCACCGAATTCATTGGCCAGCGGGCGCAGCTGATCGAGCAGGTATTGGCGAAAGAAGCCGGGCTGCGTCACGGTCGTCGAATAGAGCCCGGGCGACTGGAACTTCGCCCAGGCGCGACGGGTGAAGTGCACGGCGCCGGCGGGCTGCCAGTCGACGCAAAGCTCGGGATAGCGGAAAGCGCTTCTTTCCTGCGCCGTCGGCACGACCCCCGATCCAGTGTAGCGCGCCAGCGCGGCGCGCAGCGCGTTGCTGGCGGCGGCATGAAGATGTTCCAGGCGGTCGACTGCCTGTTCGGGCGTCAAGCTGCCGCGTTCGGCCCCGTTCGCTGTCATGTGACTGACGGTCCCTGGTTTTGGGCCCCCGGTCCGAGAGACACTATCCTACTTGCAGTCGGGTCTACTTGCACTCGGGCTTGGGCAGCGGCTCGAGCCGCGAGATGTTGTACTCGATGCCGGCGTCGCTCTCCTCGTGCGTGCCATAGAGCTCGATGCCGTTGTCCAGCGTGATGCTGCTCATCTCGAAGGCGGGTTCGCCCTGCGCCTGGACCTGGCCCTTGGAAAGGGCTTCGAAGAAGCCGGCGCGGTAGTAGATCCGCGAACGGCCGTCGGCGAGCTGCTCGGCGCCCTCGGGGATCTTCACCGTCGCCAGGCGCTTGGGCACCTTGCCGATCACGATGTTCACCGACTGCGGCGCCTTGACCTTCTCGCCGTAGAAGAACAGCGCGTCGAAGCCGCCCTCGCCCGCCTTGGCCTGGCGGATCGTCTCGCGCGCGATGGCCACGGGAAACAAAGTGCCGACCGGCAACGCCACCGTCTGCCCCTCGGGATCGCTGAAGTGCGCCTGGCCGCTGCCGTCGTCGCCCAGGAGCGCGTCGCCCTTGATCAGGCTGGTCTCGCGTCCGTCGGTCGTCGAGCGATGCTCGAAGCGCAGCTTCTTGCCGTCGCGGCTCTCGGTCATCTGCGACAGCTGCTCGCTCACCACCATGCCGCGCGGTCCGGGAATCTCGAGCCTCAGGCGCTGGTTCACGATGTAGCCGTCGCAGGTGAGCTTGAGTTCGTAGGCGTAGGTGCCGGGCACGCCGTCGCCCGGCTTGCCATGATCCAGGGTGACGACCGAGTAGACGGCACGATGCGGCGCCATGTCCTGCGCCGCCGCCGGCAGGACCGGGGCGGCAAGCAGGACTGCAGTCGACAACAGGCGGGCATTCAGCATCGCGGCCTCGGCAGGGCTTGGAGTTGAACAAGACGGGCATCCACGGCGAAATCACCGTAGTCCAGCAGCATCGAGCGGGCGATGCCGTTGCCCAGCAAATCTAGCGCCAGCTCATATTCTGGATTGGCGCTGCCCTGGTCGCCCGCGGCGAAGAAGGCCAGCCGCACGTTCCACGACGGCTGGTTGCGGAGCAAGCCGACATCTCCGCGCACCGGTGGCGCACCCGTCGTGCGAGTTGAACGGCTGATCACCGCATTGACCTGGAAGGCGCCGTCCAGCCGGGCGCCGTCGAACACGCTGTACGAGGCCGATTTGTCGCCGTCGCGCGCATGCCGGATGATGAGGGCGAGATGGGTGGTGGGGAAAAGGGTGCCTGCCGGCAGCTCGAAACTGCGGACTTCAGGCAGGGTGAAGGACGCCCTGCCCTTGCCGCCCTGCCCCTCGAGGTCGGCCTGGCCGCGCAGCTCCTCCTCGACCTCGTCGTCCTGGATGTTGCGCACGCTGAAGCGCAGGCCGAGCCCGTCCTTGGTCTCGTAGCTGGTGAAGCTCGAATCGGTGTTGAATTCCTCGCCGTCGTTGCGCAGGAACTTGAGCTTGATGCGCTGCTTCACCTCCCAGCCGTCGCACGAGTCGACGGTCTCCAGCACCATCGCGCCGCTCACCTCGGCGATCCCGCTGTTGGGGCGCGCCACCGCGAGCTTCATGTCATAGGTGGCGCGATGCGGCACCAACACGACGTCGGGCGGTTGCTGCGGCTGTTTGGGAGGTGCCTGCGTCGATTGCTGTTGCTGCTGCGGCTGGGCATCGGCGCCCCTTATCCACAGCCCCAGCAATAGTACGGCACCGACGGCGGCGAGGGAGACCGCAATCTGGACGCGAGGACGGCGAAAACTAAGCGTGATCAACGGACATGGCGTAGGGCTAGGCCTTGTAGCCGGGCAGCCAAGCGTAATATCCATGCCCGCGGAATACCAGAATGATCGCCTGCGGCAGGGCTGCACAGGGAGGAGAGCGCTAATGACCACCGGCAAACCAAGGGTTTTGGCCACCCGGCACTTTCCACCCGACGTCGAGGCCCGGCTGGCGGCGAACTTCGACGCCGTGCTCAATCCCGACGACCGGCTCTATGACGGCCCCGCCTTGATCAAGGCGACCGCCGGCTGCGACGGCATCATGTGCGCCGCGGGCGACCCGATGAACGCCCAGACCATCGCCGGCCTGCCGGCCTCCGTCCGCATCATCGCCACCTTCTCGGTGGGCTACGAGCATGTCGACGTGGGCGCGGCGGCCAAGCGCGGCATCGCCGTCAGCAACACGCCTGACGTGCTGACCGACGCCACCGCCGACATCGCCATGCTCTGCCTGCTGGGCGCCGCGCGGCGCGCCTACGAGGGCATGCACATGCTGCGGACCCACAACTGGGTGGGCTGGACCCCGACCCAGCTCATGGGCGTGCACGTTACCGGCAAGCGACTCGGTATCCTGGGCATGGGCCGCATCGGCCAGGCGATGGCCGATCGCGCGCGGGCCTTCCGCATGCAGATCCACTACAGCAACCGCAGCCGCCTGCCGGCCGACCTCGAGAAGGGCGCGATCTTCCACGCCGACCCCGACGCCATGCTGCCGCATTGCGACTTCCTGTCGATCAACGCGCCGATGACACCGGCCACGCACAAATGGGTCAATGCCGAGCGCATCGCCAGGCTGCCCAAGGGCGCCATCGTGGTGAATTCAGCGCGCGGCGGCGTGGTCGACGACGAGGCGCTGATCGCGGCCCTGAAGAGCGGACGGCTGGCTGCGGCGGGCCTCGACGTGTTCGACGGCGAACCCAAGATCCACCAGGGCTATTACGCGCTGACCAATGCTTTCCTGCTGCCGCACATGGGGTCGGCCACGACCGAGACGCGCAACGCCATGGGGTTCAAGGCACTCGACAACCTGGAGGCGTTCCTCCTCAGGAAGCAGGCGCCGCCCGATCTCGTGAAGGCTTCTTGACCGAGCGGACCTTGGGCTTCTTGGGCTTGGGCGTGCCCGACGGGGCCGCCGCCGCGTCGGGCGTGGCATCGGCCAGGGCCGTCACCGGCACGGCAGGCGCCGCGGGCGTCGGAGTGGCCTTGTAGGCCGCGGCGTCCCAGCTCACGGCCGGCGAATTCGGCGCTGCCCTGAGCGGTGGCGCGTACTGCACGCCATCCTCGGAGACCATGCGCTGCGGCTGGGAGTAGTCGACGTTGTAGGGGTCCTTGTCGCCCTCGCGCTCCTGGCAGACCGGGCGGCCATGAAAGACCCGCCACAGGGCGCAGTCCTTCTTGGAGATCATCGAGGCCAGGTGGTCGGTCGCGGTCTTGTTGCTGACCGCCAGGAGGCTGCCGTCGGCCGCGTAGCTCGCCCCGGTCACGATGAGCGGCGCACCGCAGGCTCCGGTCAAAAAGGCCAAGCCCACGACCAGCGGCAGGAATAAAGGAATGGTGAGCCGTAAAGAGCTCATAATCTGCTTTATAAAAAGACTATAACTTATTGAATATACGTATATTTATAGATTCAGTCAATTTGCACTATCCCTACCATCCCTAGTTCCCTGGAGGGCGAGGCAACCGCAAGCCGAGGTGCCGCAGGCCTCGCCATGTCATGGCGAGCCGGTCCGCTCGCTCTCGCGCACGCTTTGCACGTAGACATTGATGATGAGGGCGGCGAGCAGGATGAGGCCGCGGATCAGGATCTTCAGGAAGCTGTCGATCTCGACATGGTCGAGGCCGTTGTTCAGCACGCCCAGGATCAGGAGACCGATGATGGTGTTGCCGATGCCGCCGCGGCCGCCGAACAGGCTGGTGCCGCCCACCACGACGGCGGCGATGGCATCGAGCAGGTAGCCGTCGAATTCGTTCTGCTGGGCGCTGCCGAAATGGGCGACGCCCAGCATCCCGGCCACGCCGGAACAAACCGCCGATATGACGATCACGGCACCCAGCACCAGCTTCACATTGACGCCGGAATATTCCGCCGCCTCGCGGTTGCCGCCCACCATGTAGACGTAGCGGCCGAAGCGCGTGTAGGTCAGCACGAGGTGCCCGGCGAGCAGGAAGACCGCGAGCACGACCACGATCCACGGTATGCCGGCCACCGAGCCCGCCCCCATGGTCGACACGAACGTCGGCACGGCATAGGCGATCTGGCCGCGCACCAGCAAGGCCGAGATGCCGGCGCCGATCTGCATCATGGCCAGCGTCATGATGAAGGACGGAATGCCGATCACCGTGATGCCGACGGCGTTGACCAGCCCCAGGAAGGCGCAGGCAGCGAGGGCCAGGACGATCGCCGCCAGGCCGGGCAGCGGCACGTTGGGGATGTTGACGTAGTTCTCCTGCAGCGTGAAATACGCCACCACGATGCCGGTCGCGTTGGCGATCGCGGCGACCGACAGGTCGATCTCCGCGCACAGGATGACGAAGGTCAATCCGACCGCGATAACCCCCGTCACCGAGATCTGGGTCAGGATGTTGGCGGCGTTGTCCCACGAGGCGAACGACCGGCTGGCGACGCTGAAGAAGACGAGCAGGATGATGAGTGTCAGGAACGGCGCGATGTTGCGCATCTGGTTGCTTACGAAACGCCTCATGCAGCCTCCAGCAGTCGGTCCTTGCTGACCGTCTCGCCGGCGAATTCCCGCACGATCCGGCCCTTCTTCATCACCACGATGCGGTCGGCCAGCGACAGCACGGTCTCGGGCTCGGTCGACATGACGACGATGCCGAGCCCTTGGTCGCGCAGGCCGCGCACGATCTTGACCACGTCCTCCTTGGCGCCGACATCCATGCCGCGCGTCGGTTCGCTCAGCACCAGCACCCGCGGCGGCCAGGTCAGCCACTTGGCCAGCGCCACCTTCTGCTGGTTGCCGCCCGACAGGCTCTGCAGCAGCGTCTCCACCGCGGGCGGTCGGATCGACAGCGCCTCGACATGGCGGCGCGCGATGTCGCGCTCGGTGGCAGGCTTCAGCCACAGCCGCGCAATGCGGCCCAGCACGCTGATCGACATGTTCTTGTAGACGGGCTCCTGGTAGAACAGCATCAAGCGGCGGCTTTCGGGCACGAAGGCGACACCGGCGCGTCGCGCATCCGATGTATTGCGAAAGCGCAGGACCTTGCCGTCGCTGGTCAATGTCCCCGCCGTCGACTTCAGCTTGCCGAACAGGGTGCGGGCCAGCTCGATCTGGCCGCAGCCCATGAAGCCGTAGACACCCAGCACCTCGCCCGCCCTGACATCGAGTGAAATGTCGGCGAAGGCCCGCCCGGCCGCGAGCCCGCGCACCGCGAGAATGACCGGCGCCTGGGGTTTGCTGGCGAGGGCGATCGCGCCGGTATAGCTCTCTTCCAGGTCTTCATGACCGCTGCCGATCATGCGTTCGATCACCCAGCCCTTGTCGACCTTGGCGGCGTCTTCGGTGACGATGCGCCGGCCGTTGCGGAAGATCGTCACCCTGTCGGCGATGGCCAGCACGTCGTCGAGGAAGTGCGAGATGAAGACGATGCTGCGCCCACTGGCGCGGACGGCGCGCAGCACCTCGAACAGGCGCTGCACTTCGGGCGGCGACAGGGCCGAGGTCGGCTCATCGAGGATGATGATGCGGGCGCCCGAGAACAGCACCCGCGCGAGCTCGATCAGCTGCTGCAGGCCGATCGCCAGCGAGCCCATGCGGGCGCGCGGATCGACATCGATGCCGAGGCTTGCCAGGTGCTCGCGCGCGCCGGTGAACATGGCCCGCCAGTCGACCATGCCGGCGCGGGTCGGCTGCTTGCCGAGATAGACGTTCTCGGCGACCGTGAGGTCGGGCACGACGCTCAGCTCCTGGTGCACCATGCCGATGCCCGCGGCGAGCGCGTCGCGGGCGGAGCGGAAATGCACCTCGCGCCCGTCGATCGACATGCTGCCCTGATACTGCGCATGCAGGCCGGCGATGATCTTCATCAGGGTCGACTTGCCGGCGCCGTTCTCGCCCACCAGCCCGTGGATCTCGCCGCGGTGCAGCACGAAGTCGACGTCGCTCAGCGCCGCGACGCCGCCGAACGACTTGGAGATGCGCTGCATGGCAAGCGGCGGGGTCATTGGCGATACCGAGCCGATCCATATACCTGCCCGGTCTTACCGGGGCGGTCGCATATCATGGTTTGCGTCGTCTCGAGCGGAACGCCCCTCGCCTTCGCCCGGGATAAACTCTCCGCGCGGCCCGGAGCCTGCCCCGAGCGACGTCGAGGGGGGCCTTGGTCGACACGACAGCAATCTTTCCGAACCGGCATTCCTCGCGACATAAAATTTGTTTTCCGCAATTTCCGCTACCCCGCTAGTGCCCTCCCGGGGCGGATTGCTGGCTTCGCCCGCACCGGAGATGCCGGCAAGACGCCTCGTCCACCCGGAATCGGGAAGTCTCAGGCGTCGAACCACCGACGAGGCTGACCATGGCGCCAATCCTTCTGTTAGGCGGGAAAAGCATGGGCTCAACTTAAGTATAAGTCAAGTGATAGTTTAGCATGTCTGCCGGCGCCTACCCCATCCTGCGAGCGCGGCTATCGCACACGAAGAATTCTCGTCGTCTCGACCGGAGCGCGAAGCGCGGAGCGGAGAGACCTTCTCTCCACAATAAGCGGCTTATCGTTGAGGGAAGGTCTCTCCGCTCGGGCCTTCGGCCCTCGGTCGAGACGACGGGAGATTGCGATAGCCCTGGCATGACGGGGGCTCGAGGGATGACGGCCTCAGATCAGGAAGTGATCCTCCATCCACTGCATGCCGGCGGCGTTTTCCTTGGTGACGACCGGGCCGTCGGTGACGACGCTCTTGGGAATGCCCGTGCCGGCCTTCTCGCCGCCGGTGACGGCGGCCACGCCGGCAACGATGGCGCCGCCGTGGATGCGGCAGGACGGATTGCGCACCGTGGCGAACATGCGGCCGTCGGCGACGGCGCTGATCGCGGGCGGCATGGCATCTACGCCGCCGATCAGGATGTTGGTGCGGTTATGGGCCTTCATGATGTTGTAGGCGGCCAACGCCATGTCGTCGTTATGGAAGAAGGCGGCGTCGATCTGCGGATATTTCGTGAGATAGGTCTCCCACAGGCGCGCCGTCTTCGAGACATCCCAATCCGCCGGCTGGGTGTCGAGCACCTCGATGTTGGGATACTGCTTCACGACCGATTCGAAGCCCTTGGCCCTGCCCTGCGCCCCGGTATGGCCGAGCGCGCCCTGGGTCATGATCATCTTGCCCTTGCCGCCCATCTTGGTGACCAGCGCTTGGGTGACGGCCGAGCCCATGAATTCGTTGTCGGGCGCCAGGAAGCTGTGCACGTTGATCTTGTCCAAGGGCGCGATCAGCGTATCCATGTCGATGACCGGGATGCCGGCATCGATCATCTTCTGCACCGGCTGGGTCAGCGTGCCGATGCCGAAGGCCTGGATGGCGACGAAGTCCCACTTCTGCGACGCCATGTTGTCGATCGCGGCGCGCTGCTTGACGGCGTCGAGCTGGCCGTCGAACCAGGTCACATCGACATTGAAGAGCTTGCCCCAGTATTCGGCCGCCGCCTTGCCCTGGGCGCACCAGGTGGCCTGGAGTCCGGCATTGGAGAAGGCAGCCTTCAAGGGCTTCTCCGAGCGCCCGGCGGCGACCCCCGCCGCCATGGCCTCGCTGATGCCGAGAACGCCCAGTGTCGCGACCGCTCCGCCCACCGACGCGACGGTGAGAAAATCACGCCTGCCTTTGTTCAACGTATCCGTCATCGCTTCCTCCTTGGTCACCGGTCGATTGCCGGCATTGATCAAAGTCTGGCAGCGAGCCCTACGAGCGGCAAGGAATTGCGCCCCTCGCAGAGGGGCAGTCAGCTAGTCCTTTTTGGGTGGCCGCCCGTGCAGATTCCGAAATGGCTCAGCCACTTCTTCCCCAGCGGACCTTGGCACCGGGAATCAACATGCCTGATACGGGCCTGCTGTCATCCCGAGCGCAGCACCTGCCCCGAGCGAAGCCGAAGGGAGGGACGTTTACTGCGACCTCAAAGACCCCTCGCTACGCTCGGCGTGACAGCTACGACTCACCCTTCAGCGATAGTCGGTACCAGTACCGGCTTTCAGAGGCTGCTGGTAAAGCCCCGACCTCACCCTGAGGAGGCCCGAAGGGCCGTCTCGAAGGGTGGGATACACCATGGTTGTTGCCCATCCTTCGAGACGCCGCGCTGAGTTTACCCCGAGGTATTCGAGGGGCGCGGCTCCTCAGGATGAGGTTGTTCTGTGAATCAACGATCACTGAAAGCCAGTACTAGCTAGCTCCAGCCTGTTGAGTGTATGCAGCGGCGGCGGGGCGGGCACGGCCGGTGGCTTCGCTTCCTGAACGCCCAACTGCCAGATTTTGAACAGAGCCAGTCCTCCGAGCGCGACGCACACCGCAACGAATACTGACACCATCACTAGAAAGACGCCCAGCGATCCGTACTCGTTCCAAAAGCGGTCCTGCATGGCGGCAATCCAAGCCGCGATGGCGGCCGCACCGGCAGGGGCGAGCATCTTGAACGTTAGAGCCGACCATTGCAGCGATGACGCTGCGGTGTTCAACTTCTGGAGGGCAGCGAAGAAATGACGCGGATTGGCTGTCGGTGTCGTCCCTGTTCCAGCGGCTTGCGATGGAGCCTTCCTTGATTCCAACGAGCAGTCGGCTCTGACCGCATCCGACGTCCGATTCTGGGCACAAAGCCGACGTTGCCTGAACGAGGACGGATGTCCGCTACAGGGGTAAAGCGGACGTGACCCAGAAAGGCGCGTTATTGGGCGGATGACACACACTGGGCTTACCGGGCCATCGACTGGGCGAGGACGGGGAAGGGCCCAGCTCATTGAATTACGCCTTGATGTAGACCGCGAGGCGCTTGCCTCTGGGACCATTTGAGGGACACGATCCAGTTCTCTCCTTTGTCCACTCCGGCACGCCAATCCTGCCGTCCAAGGACAGAACCCGTAAGCGAATCGGTAAGCGAGTCGCCACTCTAAACCAGTCGAAATGGGGCCGAGACGGAAAAGAAAACCCAACGAATTCAACACTAAGGAAAGCGAGCAATATATATTCGGGAGCTAGGGGCCGGAGGTTCAAGTCCTCTCACTCCGACCAATTGGCGAAGGACTAAATCAGCGCACCGCAGGGTGCGCCGTTTCTGTGCAAGCACGAGCGGCCACCCTGCCGCCTCAGCAACAACTCCCCACGCCCGGGTTGCAGCACTCGCAACCGCAGCAGTCCGGCTGGCAGCATGACGGCTCGCAGCAGCTCTCACAGCCACAGCCAGAGCCGCACCCGCCGTCGTCGTGGTGGCCGTAGCCATAGGTGCCGGTGAAGCCGCCGAGGATCTTCGCGCTGTTGAACAGGGCCGCGTTCAGCAGGTCGACGCCGAGCCGAAGGGTGGTCCCGATACCCTCGGCCAGCCCGCCCGCTGCACCGCCGAGGCCGCCGGCGACTCCTGCGCCCGGCCCGCCCGGGCCCGGCGGCGGCCCGCCGAAGAAGACCGGCGCCGTGCCGACGCCGAGCGGCACTGCCCAGGTGAGGCCGCCGCCGGGGAGAGGCCCGGCCGCAGTCTCAGGGCCGGCCGCGGCATCCGCCGGGAGCGACTTGCGCGACGGTCTGGCCGATGCCGCGGCCTGCGCCCGCCGGCGCTTGGTGTACTTGTCGAACTCTGCCTGCGCCTTGTTTGGGGTGGCCGGCTTTGTGGTCGTCGTCGTGCGCGCCATGGTGGTCTCCTGTTGGCTCTAACAGCTGAACACTTCGCACCAGCGCGCCCGCACGGTCGCGTTGACGGCGAACAGCAGAATGGTCGCGCCGGGCTTGGTGGTGACCACGTTCTCCTTTACTTGGTAGTGCGTGCCCGGCGGGTCGATCTTCTCCCACAGCATCACTGTCCCTTCGGTGTCGCGCACGAGGACGGCCACGGTCGACTGGGCGGTGGCGGTGATCGGGGCGTACTCCAGCGAGATGTGAACGCAGCAACCGCCGCCGATGAAGGCCGTCACCAGGCCGGGTACAGCACCGGCTGTTGCCCCAGCGCCCGCCGCAGCTGTCGCGAGGTGGGCGGCAAGGAGGCTTCCCGCGGCGCCGTCGCGGACGTTGGCCTTGGGATCGGCGGTATAAGTGAGCTCCTTGGCCTCCTTGCGGCACTGCCGACAACCGCAGCGGCAGTCAGCGGAACTGCATCCGCACCGTTTGCACATCCCCGGGCCATAGGCGTGTCCAGGGGGCGTGAACGGCAGCACTCGCGAACCGGTGTATCTGGCGAACTGGGCTGAACTCATGGCGTTTCTCCTTGCGCGTCGGCGTGCGCGTTCATCGAGACAGAATTCTCAGCAACAGACGAGCTCGCACCACCTGAGGCGCGCGATGGCGTTGTTCACCGCCAGCGTCACCTTTGTCCCCGGCGCGGCGCTCAGCACCGCCTGGCGCACGGTGTAGCCCTCGGCTGGCGTGTCGTCGCTCCAGGTGGCGCTGGAACCGGCGGCCGCGGTGGTCACCTTCACCGTGGGCGAAGCCGCCCCGGCGTCCACCAGGTATTCCAGGGAGAGGAAGACCGGCCGCGCGCCGCCGACGAGGCCGTCCCTGGTCGGCGTGGCCGTATCGGCGTCGATTTCGCGGGCCACCAGCAGGGCCGGATAGAAGTGGTGGCAGTTGGATGGCTGATGACCGTAGTGGTTCCAATATCCCGTGTACATGGCGACCCTCCTGAAGTGGATGAGGACGCGGGCTCTCAGGGCCCGGGAGGCGGGGCCGGCGGTGGCGGCACCGTAATGTCGCGCACGATCTTAAGGGTGTCGTTGGTCACCGTCAGGCCCGAGCTGACGAAGTTTGTGACCATATCCGACACCTTGGTCGTGACCTGGGCGTCGATCAAACCCTGGGCGGTGCCGTGGATGAGGCTCCTGACTGAATCGAACAGAGACATGACGTGACCTTTCCTGCGGTTTTAATTCTCCGGTGACGCCACCGCGCGCGGCGCCGAGAGGCGCCGGTCGGCGAAGGTGGCGGCCTTGGTGAGTACCTCGAGCGCCCAGTCGAGCGATGCGCCCGGGCGACGCGCCAGCCCGGCGCCGCCGCGGGCCGCGCTGGTGATGGCGCCGGCCAGAAGGCGCACCGCGCCGGCCGCGACGCTGTTCTTGCTCCTGCTGTTCTCGCGCAACAGGGCCGCCCAGGCGGCGGGGTCCTTGGGCACGGCCTCGGAAAGAGCGCGCATGCTGAGCCAGCTCGACTGGGAGACCACCCCGCTGAAGACGCCGCTGGCGAAGCCGCCGAAACGCGGGTCGGCCTCGCCGAGGGTTCCCACCTGCTCCAGCAGAAACAGCACCAGCTCCTTCAGGCCCGGGTTCTTGGCCAGCGACATGAAGATCTCGGAGGTGCGCCAGTCGGGCTCGCTGTGCGCGCTCCACAGCGCCTCGTAGCGGGCGAGCGCTGCACGGGAGAAATCGCCGGCGTCGAGCGCAAGGCGGCACGCGTCGGCGGCGTAGAAGGCGCTCTCGATGGCCGTGTGGATGCCGCCGCGGTTCAGCGGGTCGGCCTGGCAGGCCGCATCGCCGATCAGGAGCACCCCGTCGGCGGTCATGGCCTCGGGCCTGAAGTGGGGTGCGATGCCGCCGGAGAAGGGGCCGATCCGGCGGGCCTCCGCCAGCGTCACCTTCAGGTCCGCCTCGATGAACTGGCGCAGCGCCGGGCCCAGGTTGTCGGCGGGCGGAAACTTCGGATCGACCGCGCAGCCTACGCCGACGCAGGCGGTCTGATGCTCGTCGATGAACATCCAGCCGTAGCTCGGAAAGTAGTCGCGGTTGAAGTAGACGCGGATGCCGGCGTCGCACTTCACGCCGGCGTAGGTGGTGCGCACCGACAAACCGAGCACCCCATCCTTCAGGTTGTTGCCGATCGAGCGTGAGACGGCCGAGCTTGCGCCATCCGCGCCTATAACGATGCGAGCGCGGTGCTCCACCGCCTTGCGGCCGGTGTCGGCGAACACGCGCACAACCTCGCCATCGCGCGCCACGCCGCGAACCGCGGTCCCGCCCGCGAAGCGCGCGCCCGACGCCACGGCATGGGCCTGCATGATCTCGTTGAACCGGCGCCGCACAACCAGGAGAGCGAAATCCGGATAGGCCGTGTCGTCGGGGAACCGGCCCGTGAGCAGATGGCGACCGTCGAGGTAGAGATCGCAGCCCTTGATGCAGCCCCTGGCCTCGGCGAGCACCTCGCCGACGCAGCCCAGCCGGTCGAGCCAGTAGATCGCCTGAGGCATCAGTCCGTCGCTGCGGACGGTGTCGCGCGACGGAGCGGACTTGTCGAGCAGCAGAACGTCGATGCCATGACGCGCCAGAAGGCTCGCCGCAGCGGATCCGCCGGCCCCGGCTCCGACGACGATGACGTCATGGACGGTCATGGCCGCTCCCCTCCCGCGAGGGGCCGGCCGGCCAGACGGTTGTGCGCGAGCCATGCCGCCTTGGCCGCCAGGTCGAGGCCCCAATCCATGTTGGTGATGGGATCCTTGGCCATGCCGACGGCCGCACGGGCGGCGCTGGCCAGGTAGCCGGCCGTGAGGTTTAAGGTCCCGGCGGCGATCTCGCCCCCGACCTCCTGTCCGCTCGCGCGCAGGAGGTCGAGCCAGGCGGCGCGATCCTTGGGGAAGGCATGATAGAGGGCGCGGACCGCCAGCCAGGCATCCTGGGAGACGATGCCGGCGAAGATGCCGCCGGCGAATTCGCGGAACCTGGGATCGGACATGCTGAGCCGGCCCATGTGGCGCAGCACGAACAGGCCGAAGTCGCTGAGGCTCGGGTTCTTGGCGATCGACATGAAGAACTCGGCCGCCCGCCAGTCGGCCTCCCATTGACGGCTCCAGAGGTCGGCATAGCGCCTCATCGAGGCGGCCGAGAAGTCGCCCTCGGCGAGAGCCGCGCGGCACGCCTCGGCCGCGCACCAGGCGCTCTCCATCGCCTTGTGGATGCCGCCGCCGTTCAGCGGGTCGGCCTGGTTGGCGGCGTCGCCGATCAGCATGACCCGCGCGGCGGAGATGGACCTCGGCCGGAAGAAGCCGGAGGAACCGCCGGAAAACGGCCCGCACTGGGTCGCGTCGGCCAGCATCTCGGCGAGGTCCTCGGCGATGAAGCGCCGGAAGCTTGCTCCCAGGTTGCTGCGCAGGGGGAAGTGCCGGTCCTTCAGGCAGCCCAGGCCGATGTTGGCGAAGCCCTCGTCGTCGACGAACAGCCAGCCGTAGCCGGGGAAGTACTCGCGGTCGAAGTAGACCTGCATTCGGGCGCCGTCGCCGCGGCAGTCGCGAAAGTAGGCCCTGAGCGACACGGCCATCACCCCGTCCTTGAGGGTATTGCCGATGGCGCGCGACACGGCCGAGCTGACGCCGTCGGCGCCGATGACGATGCGACTTCGGTATTCGACCGACTTGCCCCGGCGCTCGGCCGCCACGGTGGCGTGGTCGGGGCCGACTGCGACGTCCCTGACCAACACCTCGTCCTGGAAGTCCGCGCCGCAATTGACGGCGTTCACCAGCAGGATGTTGTCGAGCCGGCGTCGGTCCAGGAGGATGGCGAAGTCGGGATAGATGGTGTCGGCGGGATAGCCGCCCGTCAGCACCTTCTCCCCGTTGATGATGATGTCAGCCGTCTTGATGCAGCCTTTGGTGTGGGCGAGCACCTCGTCCGCGCAGCCCAGGCGGTCGAGCCAATAGACGCCTTGGGGGGTAACCCCGTCGCCGCAGACCTTGTCGCGGGGGAAGGCCGACTTGTCGAGCACCAGCACCTTGGCGCCATCGCGCGCGAGGAAGGTCGCGGCGCTCGACCCGCCGGGCCCTGCCCCCACTACGATAACGTCGTACAGCGTGCTCATCTGTTACAGCTCACCTCAATGCGGAGTCACCACCAGGATGACGGGGATGAAGAGGTCCTTGTCCGAGCGAACCACGACGACGCCGCGGTAGACATCGGGCGGCGTCGTCTCGGGCACGACGCCCTTCAGAACAAACTTGTCGAAATCGACCGGCGCGATGGTCTTCTGCCCCGGCTTGACGGCGAAGGCAGAGGCGTCGATCGCCGCCTGGCGGAACTCACCGGCGAAGCCCTGCACTTTGAACTCGACCTTCCTGACTTCGGTCACGGAGTCGTTGTTGACCGAGAAGGAGATCCTCACCTCGCCACCCGGCGTGAGCGGCAGTCGGTTGGTTAGGCCATACTGATCGGCCTCGGCGGATTCAGCTGGCGCGTCGGGCGTGACGCCGGGTGAACCCGGCTGCGCCCCGGGTTGGGCCCCGGACTGTGCCCCGGACTGTGATTGCGCGGCACCGTCCAGCCCCTCGCGGATCTTCTGCTGGGCGGCCAGACTCACCCGGTTGAGGATGGTCACGCCGAGACTGACGCCGGCCTCGGCGAGGTCGAGCCCCTTTGCGAGGATAGTTCCCATCTGGTCAAGCCGCTCGCGCAGGTCCACGACTGCGCCCGGGCCGGACGGCGGCGGCGGCTTTCCAGGGGCCTCCGGGCCAGCCGGCCCGGGGTTCCCGTTCGGGGAGGGTGTCTCGCCAGCCATCTCAGCAGCCTCCGCAGCGGTAAACCGGCGGCTCTGAGCAGCAGCGATAGTGATGCTGAACCGGTCCGCAGCCGCAGCCGGAGCGGTGATCTTGGCGGGACTCGCGAAAGGGTGCGCCGATCATCGCGCGGGTGAGCCAGCCCAGTGTCATGGCCGCGAGGCTCCCCGTCTCGACCAGGATGGCGAGGTTCTCGCCGAGGGTGACGAGGCGCGAGGGAGGATTGTGATGGTGATGGCGCATGCTCAGGCTCCGTTCACGGCGCTGTCGGCTGAGGGCGCGCGCGTCTCGGCTTGTTGCAGGGAGAAGCCGAAGCGCGGCGTGCCGGCATGGACGCCGTGGCGGCGTCCGGGCGGCGGTGCGACCCGACGGGTCACGGTCTCGGTGCCGGTTTCGATGGCGCGGCTCGGGATTGCGGGATTGCCGAGGGCGGCAACGTCCGGAAAGCTGCGCTCATGGCTCCGGGACTGCTCGCGAGGGGTGCAGTCCTTGGGTGTGATGGTGGTGCGGCCCGAGAGCGAGAGGCGCATCAGCGGCAGCCCGAGAATGCGCGCTGTCATCGTGTAGTCGGAGCGCATATCGAACTGCTGATGAAGAGCCACCGCCACGGGTGGAACGCGCCTCACAGTGATGTCCAGCGTCGGCAGCTGGCTCATCGTCAGGTTTACCGTCGGCAGGCTGGTGATATTCAGCTGGTCGATCTGCAGGGGATCGACATGGCGCACGTGGTCGACCCTGAGCGACTCGACCGAGAGCGGGGCGACCTGATTCAGCTCCTTCAGGTGCACGGCCATCGGCCTGATGGTCAAGGGCTCGATCGTCAGCGGGTTGATGTTCAGCGTCTCGATGTCTCGGACTTGTTTGATTTTGATGTCCGTAGCCATTTTTGCTCCTCCAGAGCCGAAGCGGACGTACTAGATGCCCGGCCAGTCGTAGTTGAGTTGCGAAACCTTGGCCTCGTCGAACACACCGGGATTACCCTGCAGCCGGGCCCTGACGGTGACCACGGTGGCCCCACCGTTCGCCGGCGTCTGGTAAAGGAACCAGGGCCCGACCGCGCCCTGCAGCACACCGTTCACCAGCCACTCCACCTGAGCGCCGCTGTTGAAAGCGATCGCCTGGAACTGGCAGCGCTTGTTGCAGCCGTCCATCATGTCGTTGTTGGCGCCCTGGCCATAGTAGAGGTTGATGCGTCGCGGGAAGATGGCCACCTCTGCCGCCTTTGCCGGCCTGGGGCCGAGGCCCACCAGGGTTACCCACGCGAAGGCTTTGCGCAGCGGATCCTCCCGGGAGCTCGCCACAACCAGCTCGGTGGTCCCGCTGGCAAGCGCGCCCTTGGGCGGAGCGTGATAGAGGCCCGAGGCGTCGATCGCGCCCTGCCCCGGCCCGCCGTTGATGTCACGCACGTCCCAGACATATCCCTGGGTCGAGTTGTAGACCTGGGCCTCGAAGCGGACCTGGGTGGTCGCGACGTTGGCGGTCCAGTCGTCGCGAAAGTGGACCTCGGCACGGGGAGGCCAGACCTCGATCTCTACCTGATGACGGCAGACGACGTGATGGTAGACGTCGGTGACCACGCCGCGATGTCGCCCTCGCCGATGGTGATGGACGGGCATCATTCCGACTTCTCCTTGCCGGACTTCTCCTCCGAGATCTCGACGGTGGCCCGGCAGGCACCCTCGACACGAACGTCAACCTCCGACTTCTCGCCGCCGATGACGCCACGGGTCACCATCTCGGAGGCTCGGATGCGCGCTTCCACCGGCTTCATGTGCACACCGAACGGGCCGATCGAGCCCGCCAGCACCCGGCGGTGCAGGAACGGGATGCGCATGTGAATGGGGATCTCGTCGAAGCGCAGGTGGACGTCCCCCAGCGCCACCTCGACCGTTCCGCTGGCCGCAACCTCGAACTTGAAGGGATGCACCCGCAGGTGGGTGGCGAGGTCGGGATGACCTGCGAAGTCGATCCGCCGACGGGTCATGATGCATCCTTTTCGCCAGAGGGGACGCCCTCGGGGAAGACGCGCTGGGCGAGGTCCGAGAACATGCTATCGACGGTGTGGTTGAGCTTTTCGAAGCCGGTCAGCGCCTCGACGATCTCAGGACAGCTGTCGCCTTCTATCTCGATCTTCACCATCGGGCCCAGGTTCAACGATATGCTGATCCTCGCCATGAACGGCCTCCTATTGCGCTTCGTCTTGCCGTGGGCTGGCCGCCGACGGCTCGGCGCTGCGCGATCCGGCGCCGCGGGTCTGCTCGCCATTGAGGCCGCCCTCGATCTCACGGAGGGCCGCGGCGAGAGTGCCGAGTGAGGTGGTCAGCACGTCGAGGACGCTGCGCTCACTCTCGTTGACCTCGGCGTAGATCTTCTCGATGCGGCCCCCGAGCGCTGCCCCGGCGCCGCTCTTGCGATACTCTTGGCCACGCTCGCGCAGGACGCTGCCGAACTGGCTGACGATGGAAAGAACTCCGTACAGCACGTCGACCGCGTGGTCGTCCTGCGGGCGGCCTCCGGCGGCCTTGGCCTCGCCCTGCTTGGCCTCGGGCCGCGTCGACTCATCCTGCTTGGCTTCTTCCGTCTGCTTGGCCTTTTGCTGCGGCCCGGCTTCGGCCTCCGCCGCCGCAGCGGGCTTGTCCATGGGATTGCAGCGCGAGCAGGCGACGGCTTTGCCCTCCGTCCCGATCTCCCACACGCCGTAGAGGGCCGAGCGCGAGCCGGGCGGGATGGCCCGGCAGCCGGTACGGTGGAGCTGTCCCCGCGCGGCGTCGAACTGGAACGGCGCCTGTCGCGCCCGCTCGCTGTTGTCGATCCGCAGCAGCGGCTGGTCGCCGGCGAGCTTGCCGGAGGCGTGCAGCTCCTGGATCCGCAGGCCGATCGTGTCGACGAGCGCGACTCGGGAGGTGGGAATGCCTTCACTCATAGATCGCCCAGGGGGAAGCCCCCTTCACGCGCTGCTGGCGGTGCTTCTCTATCCTCGTGAGATAGTAGCGGGTGAGGAAGGCGATCAGCAGGTCGCGCCCATCCCCGTCCGGCAGCCCCCAGGCCAGCTGGCCGATGTGGGCGTGGAACAGGCGCCTCAAAGTGCGCTCGGGGTCGCCCACCTGGTTCATGAAGGTGAGGCGGTTGCTCTTTAGGTCGGACCAGCAGTCACCGTGGTCGTCGATGTACATGATCAGGGCGCCGGCCCAGAACATCCGCGCCAGGTAGTCGAGCCGCAGCTCCGGCAGCAGGAAGGCCGACAGCACCAGGATGGCGTGGCCGCTGCGGTTGCGGGCGCAGTGCTTCAGCATGTTGAGTTGCGCGCGGCCGAGCC
This sequence comes from uncultured Alphaproteobacteria bacterium, assembly GCA_963765385.1. Taxonomy (GTDB): domain Bacteria; phylum Pseudomonadota; class Alphaproteobacteria; order Reyranellales; family Reyranellaceae; genus Reyranella. Next base: position 66,567 of record CAVXWG010000012.1, read on the forward strand.
GACGGCCGGCTTTACGTGTGGCCCTGAGCTCGACGTCCTGCTTCTGGGCCATGTAGAGCTGCAGCACCGCCTGCCGGACGATGGGGTGCAGAACGTCGCGCTCGGCGAACAACCTGGCCGCGATCACGAAGAACAACCGTTCGCGGTCGGTCTTCGGATGGAACCAGCCCTCGGTCAGCAGGGTGCCCAGCCGCGCAAGGTAGTCGCGGGTGGCCTCCTCGCCGAAGTCGTCGATGAAACTGTCGGCCAGGAAGCAGCAGGCGCCGAACAGGCTGCCGATCATGTGCCGGCGCTCGTCGTAGCCGAAGCCACCGATCTCGGTGCAGGCGTGGCCGACCACGTTCATCTTGGCGCTGAGTTCGAGCATCTTGCGATACTCGTCCTGTCCGCCTTCGAGCATCAACGGGTTGTACTCGCGGACGATCGGCTCAAGGTAGGCGCCGACGCCGGAGCGGTAGCGCTTGAACAAAGCGTTCAGCCGCTCCTGAACACGCGGCCCAGGATCCCATCCTACGGTTGCGGAATGTCCTCCCAGAGGATCCATGGCGCTCGTGACCTCGACGGTGACGACCGTATTTCCGCCCGTAAACGACCAGAGGACGAGTCAGGCGACCTGCCAAGAATATCTAAGAACGACCAGCAATGCTTGATCGCAATACGCAGGCAGGAAGCAGTGAGCCCCGACCCACGCATGGGATAGTACATGCTCGGGGAGGATGATCAACTTGAGATTGGCTGGGAAGACCTGTGCGGCACGGTTGCCGACCTGAAGCGCAAACTAGCTAACGCGGGTGCGGCACGGCCAGGCTTTTCGGACATTGGCGTGCGCTCCGTCGAGCAAACTACCGGAAGGTCGCGCGGTCGAGGAACTATTTGCTCGACATGAAAAACGGCTAGTCCTTCTTCGCGGGCGGCAGGCGCAACGCGATATGAAGTTCGCGCAGCTTCTCCGGCGGCAGCTCGGTCGGCGCGTCCATCATCAGGTCGACCGCCTGCTGGTTCATCGGGAAGGTGATGACCTCGCGGATGTTGGGCTCGTCGGCCAGCAGCATGACGATGCGATCGACGCCGGGCGCGGCGCCGCCGTGCGGCGGTGCGCCGTAGCGGAAAGCATTCAGCATGCCGCCGAAGCGCCGCTCGACCTCTTCGTTGCTGTAGCCCGCGATGCCGAAGGCCTTGAACATGATCTCCGGGCGATGGTTGCGGATGGCGCCCGAGCAGAGCTCGATGCCGTTGCAGACGATGTCGTACTGCCAGGCGTTGATGGTGAGCGGATCCTGGGTCTCCAGCGCTTCCAGCCCGCCCTGCGGCATCGAGAAGGGGTTGTGGCTGAAGTCGATCTTCTTGGCCGTCTCGTCGTACTCGAACATCGGAAAGTCGACGATCCAGCAGAATTCGAAGGCATCCCCGGCGATCAAGCCCATCTCCTGCCCGACCTTGGTGCGCGCCTGTCCGGCGAACTTCCAGGCGGCCTCCGGCTTGTCGGCAACGAAAAAGATCGCATCGCCGTCCTCTGCACCGGTCAGCGCCTTCAGCCTGGCCAGCCGCTCGCCAGTGACGAACTTGGCGATCGGTCCCTTGCCCGCTCCGCCCTCGAGCACGATGTATCCCAGACCGGGCTTGCCCTCGCCCTGCGCCCACGCGTTGAGCTTGTCGAAGAAACTGCGAGGCTGGCTCGCGGCCTTGGGGGCCTTGAGTGCCCGCACCACGCCGCCCGACGCCACGATGCCCGCGAACACCTTGAAGTCGGAGCCCGCGAAGACCTCGCCGGCATCGACGATCCGGAGCGGGTTGCGCAGGTCGGGCTTGTCGGTGCCGTAGGTCAGCAGCGCCTCGGCGTAGGGAATGCGCGGGAACGGCCACTTGGTGACCTTGCGCGGGCTCTCGCGGCCGAAGGCGGCGAACTCCTCGAACACGCCGCCCAGCACCGGCTCGATGGCGGCGAACACGTCTTCCTGCGTCACGAAGCTCATCTCGAAATCGAGCTGATAGAACTCGCCGGGCGCGCGGTCGGCGCGCGCGTCTTCATCTCGGAAACAGGGCGCTATCTGGAAGTAGCGATCGAAGCCCGACACCATCAGGAGCTGCTTGAACATCTGCGGCGCCTGCGGCAGGGCGTAGAACTTGCCGGGATGCAGGCGGCTCGGCACGACGTAGGAGCGCGCGCCCTCCGGGCTGTCGGCCGTCAGGATGGGCGTCTGGAACTCCATGAAGCCCTGCTCGATCATGCGCCGGCGCAAGCTGGCGATGACCTGGCTGCGCAGCACGATGTTCTTGTGCAGCTTGTCCTTGCGCAGGTCGAGGAAGCGGTATTTGAGCCTGAGCTCCTCGGGCGTCGTGTCGTTCTCGACATACACGGGGATCGGCAGGGTCTCGGCCATCGACTGGACGATCATCTCCGCCGCGTCGAGCTCGACCTGGCCGGTCGCCAGCCGGGGGTTCACGGTGGCCGCTTCGCGCGCCACCACCTTGCCGCTCACCGTGATCACGCTCTCGGCGCGCACGGACTCTGCAATCTTGAAGACCGGGCTGGAAACATCCACCACCACCTGGGTCACGCCATAGTGATCGCGCAGGTCGATGAACAGCAGGTTGCCGTGGTCGCGCTTGCGCTGGACCCAGCCCGACAGGCGGGCCTGCTGGCCGACATGCTCGGGCCGCAACTGGCCGCACGTATGGGTTCGGTAGACAGAAGACATTACTGATTTTCCGGGCTTTTATGGGCCGGCAAAAGGCACGGATTGGCGGGCCAAGTCAAGCCAGTGGGGCTTTTACCCGCTGGTTACAGCGGGCTTGGCGGTCCGGCTTTGCCGTCGCGGTCCTGGCCCGCTATAGAGAAATCTTAATGAAACTCATTACCACGACCGACGACCTCGCGGCGTTCTGCAAGCCCCTGGCCGACACCGAATTCATCGCCGTCGACACCGAGTTCATGCGTGAGCGCACCTACTGGCCCAAGCTCTGCCTGGCCCAGGTGGCGGGCCCCGACGACGCGGCGGCGATCGACGCGCTGGCGGAAGGCATCGACCTTGGCCCGCTCGACGAGCTGATGGCCAATCCCAAGGTGCTGAAGGTCTTTCATGCGGCGCGCCAGGACCTCGAAATCTTCTACCTGCGCATGAACAAGGTGCCGCAGCCCCTGTTCGACACCCAGATCGCGGCGATGGTGTGCGGTCACGGCGAAGCGGCGTCATACGAATCGCTCGCCACCAAGCTCGCCAAGGCCAAGATCGACAAGTCGAGCCGCTTCACCGACTGGAGCCGCCGGCCGCTCAGCGAGCGCCAGATCTCCTATGCGCTGTCCGACGTCACCCACCTGCGCGTCGTCTATGAAAAGCTCCGGCGCCAGCTCGAGAAGTCCGGACGCCTGCCCTGGATCACCGAGGAAGTGGCGGTGCTGAACGATCCGGCGACCTACCGCGCCGACCCCGAACAGGCCTGGCGCCGGCTGAAGCCGCGCGGCGCCTCGCCCCGCCTGCTGGGCACCCTGAAGGAGGTCGCGGCGTGGCGCGAGCGCACCGCCCAGCGCATCGACATCCCGCGTCAGCGGCTGATCCGCGACGAGCAGCTTCTCGAAATTGCGAGCCACGCGCCCAAGACCACCGAGGACCTCGCGATGACACGCGGGCTCGGCCGCGGCTTCGCCGAAGGCTGGCAGGGCCGCGAGATCATGGAGGCGATCGAGCGGGCGCGCACCGTGCCGGAGGCCGAGTTGCCGACGCGCGACAAGGCGCCCGAGCAGCTGCGTGCGCCCAGCGCCGTCGTCGACCTGTTGCGCACGTTGCTCCGCCTCAAGGCCGAGCAGGCGGGGGTCGCCGGCCGGCTGGTCGCCAGCGCCGACGAGCTCGACCGCCTGGCCGCCGGCAAGCGCGACATCGCCGCGCTGAGAGGCTGGCGCCGCGAGGTGTTCGGCAGCGACGCGGTCGATCTGATCGAAGGCCGCCTGGCGCTGTCCCTGGCGGGCGACCAGGCCAAGCTCATCGCGATCGCGCCGGACAAGGCCACGGCGGCGGACTGAGCCTTTGTCATCGCTGGGGGCGCGCCACTCCAGTGGCGCGTCTTTTCATGCTCTTGCGGACCGCGAGCCGTCCGGCTCGCATCATGATCATGAGCGAGCCAGAGGCTCGCGGTCCGAGAAGCACCGCTGACGACGCTCACTCGGAGTGGCGCGACCCCCAGCAGGATGACTTAGATATTGGCGATATAGGTTTCCGGTAGGCCCATCTTCTTCGCTGCGATGCGCAGCTTGGCGGCGTATTCTGGATTGGACCCGACGCCAGCCGGAACGGCGGGAAGATTGAAGCAGAGGACCGCGACGATGCTGCCGTCGGCGAGCGAAGCGAGGACAGGCTCCAGACGGTAGGCCTCGACGCTGGGCTCCGCGTAGAGCCGGTCCAGTTCGGCGTGCGTCAGGCTCATGAGCATGCCGTGAACGCGGCCGCCACGCTCGGGAACCAGAGTGGCGCGCTCTCCAAGATGCAGCGCCATGTCTTCGACGCTCGCCCGTCGCGCGTCGGCGGGATGAAACCCCTTCTCGCGCAACGCGTCGGCGTCCATGAAAAGCCCGTAGAAGAAAACCTCGACCCGCCGTTCATCGCCGTTCCTGCCTGGCTGTCTAAGCCCGCACGATCATCGGCTTGAGATCGAACGCCTCGGCGGCGCTTTCGAGACGCCGCGCGGTGACGTCGCCCAGGCTGCCCTTGGCGGCGGCCGGGACGATCAATCTCAGTTCGCGATCGGTGCGCCGAAGGTGGATCTGCGGCAGCAGGCCGGGCGCGCCGCCCGACAGGTTGTAGGCGAGCCTCAGGCAGGCGCCGAGGCGACGAGCGAAGCTCCGCCCCCGGCCATCGGACAGCCTGAGCGCCGTGTCGAGCATCGCCGACTTGGGATCGCTCTTGTAGCGATAGGCGAGCGTCATCGCGAGGATGGCGCGATCGCGGTGGCTCATGCCCGGCGCCGGCAGATGCAGCACGCGGATATAGGCCTGCTCGGCGCGGTAGTCGGGATGGTCGTTCCACGAAATGTCGCTCAGGTGACAGGCGGCGGTGCGCAGCACGCGGTCGTCCTCGCTCTCGCTGGGGAAGACCGGGCTCAGCCAGTCGAAGATCTCGGACGGATCGAGATCGAAGCGCCGCCAGTCCGCACCCTGCTCCTCGGCGAAGGCGATCAGCGGATGGCGCGCCCGCTCGGCCTCGCTCAGCCGCGAATAGTAGAAGCCCTCGCGCAGGCCGAAGGCGGAGAACACCACGGTCCGGGGCTTGAGCGCGGCCAGCAGACGGTCGAGCGCCAGGCAGGCGAGCGGCAGGGTATCGACGCGGCGGCGCGACACGCCCGGCATCTTCTCCAGCGACTTGGCGCTCTGCACCGCGATCAGCCGGGCCACGGCGCGCGCCTCTTCGGCGGCGATCTCGTAGTGATGGATGATGTGCAGCGGGTAGCCCGCCTGCTCCATGTGCAGGCGGGCGAAGGAACGCCACGCGCCGCCCACGGCGTAGAAGGTCTTGCCGGTTTCCTCGCGCAGCCAGCGCACGCTCTCGATGGCATCGAGCACGGTCTTCCGGGGATCGCTCTTGCCCGAGGACATGAGCCTGAGCGGCCCGACCGGGAGCGTGCTGGAGGCGCCGAGCCTGCCCTGCCCCAGCGCCACCAGCTCGAGGCTGCCGCCGCCCAGGTCGCCCATCACGCCCGCCGCATCGGGCATGCCGCAGATCACGCCGAAGCCCGAGAAGCGCGCCTCGTCCTTGCCGCTCACGATATGGGCCATTATGCCGGGCCGCCGTGCGAGCTCGCGCATGAAGTCCGCGCCGTCGGCGGCGTCGCGCACGGCGGCGGTCGCCAGCAGGTCGAGCGACGTCACCTTCATGTTGTGCGCGAGCGTGGTGAAACGGTCGATGTTGGCCAGCGCCATCTCGACGCCTTCCGGATTGAGGCGGCCGGTGGCGTCGAGGCCACGGGCGAGGCCGCACAGCACCTTTTCGTTGAAGACCGGAAGCGGCGCCCGGCTCGCCCGCTCGTAGACGACGAGACGGATCGAGTTCGAGCCGACGTCGATGATGCCGACGCGGCCCTTGCCGATGGCTCCGCCCGAAGCTGGCGGGTTCGAAGCTGGGGCGTCTGCGGTCATTTCGCCGTCCATGCGCGCTCCCTCTAGCCGAAACCGCGCGGGAAAGCAGCGGCGCTTCGGGCGCGACCCGGTGCCGCTGCGGCCTTCTTTCTTTCCTCCCCAGCGCAGCTGGGGAGGTGGCCCCCATTTTTCAGACGAGGGGGGTCGGAGGGGTCATGGGCAGCAGGAGCGGTGCTCATGACCCCTCCGCCCGCTGCGCGAGCACCTCCCCTTCGCGGACTCCGCGAAGGGGAGGAGGACGATTCCATCAAGAGCGCAGCACCAGCCGGGGGACCGCGCCGCTCAACTTCAGCGCGCTGCCGCGGCCGGACAGCGACGGGTTGGTCATGAAGTAATGGTGCGCGATGAAGGGTTCCTTGCCCGGATGCGGGCGGCTGTAGGATCCGTCCGGCGCCATGATCCAGCTCTGGCCATCGTCCTTGAGGTTGGCGACCATGATCTGGTCGAGCACCTGCTCGTGCACCGTCGGATTCTCGACCGGGCACAGGAGCTCGACCCGGCGGTCGAGGTTGCGTGGCATCCAGTCGGCCGACGAGATGAAGACCTTGGCCTCGGGCGACGGCAGCGGCTTGCCGTTGCCGAAGCACACGATGCGCGCATGCTCGAGGAAGCGGCCGATCATGCTTCTGACGCGGATATGCTCGCTCAGGCCCGGCATGCCCGGCCGCAGGCAGCAGATGCCGCGGACCACGAGATCGATCTGCACACCGGCCCTCGAGGCGGCATAGAGCCGGTCGATCAGCCCGGCGTCGACCAGCGAGTTCAGCTTGGCCCAGATCGCGGCCGGACGGCCGGCCTTGGCGCTGGCGATCTCGGCGTCGATCAGGCTGTAAAGCTTGGGCCGCAAGGTCACCGGCGCGAAGGCGATCTTCTCCATCTGCTCGGGCCGGGCGTAGCCCGTCATGTAGTTGAACAGCCGCGCGGCATCGCGGCCCATCGCCGGATCGCAGGTGAAGAACGACAGGTCGGTGTAGATGCGCGCCGTGATCGGATGGTAGTTGCCGGTGCCGAAATGGACGTAGGTCCGCGTCGACTGCGCCTCGCGCCGCACCACCATCGAGACCTTGGCGTGGGTCTTGAGGTCGATGAAGCCATAGACGACCTGCACGCCGGCGCGCTCGAGGTCGCGCGCCCAGCGGATGTTGGCCTCCTCGTCGAAGCGCGCCTTGAGCTCGACCAGCGCCGTCACCGTCTTGCCGGCCTCGGCGGCCGCGATCAGCTCCTTGACGATCGGCGAATCGGCCGAGGTGCGGTAGAGCGTCTGCTTGATCGCCACCACGGCGGGGTCGCGCGCCGCCTGGTGCAGGAACTGCACGACGACGTCGAAGCTCTCGTAGGGATGGTGGACGACGATGTCCTTGGCGCGGATGGCGGCGAAGCAATCGCCACCGAAATCGCGGATGCGCTCGGGGAAGCGCGCATTGTAGGGCGCGAACTTGAGGTCGGGCCGGTCGTCGACGATCACCGCCTTGACGTCGCCGATGTTGAGCATGCGGTCGAGGTGGAAGACATGCACGGTCGGTGTCTGCGCCGGGATCTCGAGCTGGTCGAACAGGAAGTCGCGCAGCTCGGCCGGCATGGCGCTGTTGACCGAGATCGAGATCAGGTCGCCACGGCGGCGGCGCTTCAGCGCGCTCTCGTAGAGCAGCACCAGGTCCTCGGCCTCTTCGTTGATCTCGACGTCGCTGTCGCGGATCAGCCGGAACACTGCCTGCTCGATCACCTCGTAGCCCGGGAACAGGCGCGGCAGGTAGATGTCGACCAGGTCCTCGAGCGACAGGAAGCGGATCGCGGCTCCCGGCAGGCGGATGAAACGGTCGACCTGCGGCGGCAGCGGCAGCAGCGCCATCAGCGGCCGGCGGTCGTCGCGGCGCTGCAGCTTCAGGATGGTCGAGAAGCCGCCGTTGGGAATGAAGGGAAAGGGATGCGCCGGATCGATGGCCAGCGGGGTCAGGATCGGGAAGACCTGGTCGATGAAATACTGGTCGAGCCAGGTGCGCTCGGCCTCGGTGAGCTCGCCCGGCTCGATGACGGCGACACCGGCCTCGCGCAGCTCGTCCTGCAGGTTGGCCCAGACCTCCTGCTGGTGGGCCATCAGGGTCGAGGCCCGCTCGCGGATCGCCACCAGCTGGTCGGCGGGCGTCATCCCATCGTCGCTCAGCAGGGTCGAGCGGGTCTGCAGCATGTCGACGAGGCCCGCCACGCGGACCATGTAGAATTCGTCGAGAATGCCGGCGGAGATCGACAGGAAGCGCACGCGCTCGAGCAGCGGATGGCGCTTGTTGCTGGCCTCCTCGAGCACGCGCATGTTGAACGCCAGCCAGGACAGTTCGCGATTGATGAAGCGCTGCGGGCTCTCGGGTGCTATTTCGAGCGCGGCAGCCTGGCTGGGGGTCGGAGTGAGGGCGTCCATTGTCGACCCCGGCTGGGGTGCCTCCCGGAATGTTCACAGGAACGGTAACGCCTCTGCATGACGGTGTCATGGCAATTCACTAAGCCGTTGTTTTGAAAACGTTTTTCTCGATCGACATGGCCAAGACAATTCTCCTTCTGCGACACGCAAAATCGGCCTGGAGCGACCCTCGGCTGGACGACCATGAACGGCCGCTCAACCGGCGCGGCGAGCAGTCCGCCAAGGCCATGGCCGAGCATATCGTCCGCCGGGAGCCCCGCCCCGACCTCATCCTGTGCTCAACGGCCATGCGGACGCGCCAGACGCTGGCGCCGCTGCTGAAGCTGTTGGGCGCCCCCGCCCCGCCCATCGCGCTGGAAAAGGCCCTCTACCTCGCCTCAGAGAACGTTCTGCTGGCCCTTTTGCGGTCGCTGGCCGACGAGGTCGGCACCGTCCTGGTGATCGGCCACAACGACGGCATATGGCACCTGGCCGAGGCGCTGGCCGGCAGCGGCCCTGCCGGCCCCCTGACGGCGCTTCGGGAGAAGTATCCGACGGGCGCCCTTGCCGCGCTCAAGGCGCCCGACGGACCGTGGCGCGACCTCGCCTGGGGCTCCGCGGAACTCCTGGCCTTCGTCCGCCCACGCGACCTCGCGGCGACTTAGCCCAGCCCCGGAGCCTGATGCTCCTTCCTTTCATATTCCCGTTTTCTTTCATGCTCCTCTCCCCCTTGGGGGAGAGGCTGGGTGAGGGGGTGATGCAGGAGGAAGCCTTCGCGTTGAACCCCCTCGCCTAACCTCTCCCCCAAGGGGGAGAGGAACATGAAGCGTGAGCGCGTGATGGGCTTTGCGAGACCGCTCATCGCTGGGAGCGTGCCACTGCACGCGGAGTAATCTCGCTTAGTGGCGCTTCTTCTCGAGCGGAGCGCGGACCTCCTCAGATCGGGGGTTACCCCGACAGAGTCCGCTCATGAGCATGATGCGGACCTGGAGGTCCGCGCTCCGCTTGACGCTTCTTCCTTCCATATCCCCCTTTCTTTCATGCTCCTCTCCCCTTGGGGGAGAGGCTGGGTGAGGGGGTGATGCGGGAGACAGTCTTCGCGTTGACCCCCTCACCTAACCTCTCCCCCAAGGGGGAGAGGAACATGAAAAAAGATCTAGTACGTCCCCGGGTACTGGCCGCCGTCCATCAAGAGGTTCTGGCCGGTGATGTAGCTTGCGTGCGTGCTGCACAGGAAGGCGCAGGCGGCGCCGAATTCCTCGGCGGTGCCGAAGCGGCCGGCCGGGTTCATCTTGGCGCCGGCGGCGTACTCCTCGTCATAGCTCTTGCCGCTCTTGGCGGCGCGCGCCTTGTAGGTGCCGCGCAGCCGGTCGGTGTCGAACGGTCCCGGCAGCAGGCCGTTGATGGTGACGCCATGGCGGACGGTGACGCGGGCCACGCCGGCCACGAAGCCGGTGAGGCCGCTGCGCGCGCCGTTGCTCAGGCCCAGAATGTCGATCGGCGCCTTCACCGAGCTCGACGTGATGTTCACGATGCGGCCGAAGCCGCGTTTCATCATGCCGTCGACCGACGCCTTGATGAATTCGATGGGCGTCAGCATGTTGGCGTCGATCGCCTTGATCCAGTCGTCGCGCTGCCAGTCGCGGAAATCGCCGGGCGGCGGGCCGCCGGCATTGTTGACGATGATGTCGGGCTCGGGACAAGCGCCCAGCACCTGCTTGCGGCCGGCGTCGGTCGTGACGTCGACGGCGACCGCCGTCACCTTCACGCCGGTCTTCTTGCGGATTTCCTCCGCCGTCGCCTCGAGCTCGGCCTTGGTGCGGGCGTTGATGACGAGGTCGACACCCTCCTGGGCGAGCGCCATGGCGCAGCCCTTGCCCAGGCCTTTGCTCGCCGCACAGACGATCGCCTTGCGGCCCTTGATACCCATGTCCATCGTTCTCTCCCTTTCACGAATAGTTTCATCCGTCGAGATGCATCGCTACGCGATGCTCCTCAGCGGTGCGGTTTCACTAATTCACCCGAGTCCAGAGCTGCGTCTCGCCGAACATCGGCGTGCCGACATAGCCGCGCAGGCGCAGCTTGCCGTCGGGCTGCAGGCTGATGTTGGCGTTGTAGGTCTTGCCGTTCTCGCCGTTATAGATGTGCCCGTCCTCGAAGGCGTTGGGATCGGCGGTCTTCTTGAAGCCCCAGATCAACGGCATGCCGATCACCTTGCGGGTGCGCAGCGCCGGATCGGGGTTTCGATAGTCGGTCGCCATGTCGGGGGCGACTGCGTTGCCGTCCGGTCCCTTGGGATTGATCAGGCCGGCGACGAGACCGCAGATCGGGCCGTTCGCGGGATCGGGACAGGGGCCGATCCGCACCTGCGCAATGCCCGAGGCCGTCAGCCAGGTCCCCATCACCGAGGGCGTCTGTGCCGAGGCCGCCGAGGTGAGTGCGCCGAGGAGCGCCACCAGAACCAGCTTTCTCATCTCGCCTCCTCTGCCTCCCTCAGGACGTCCCGCCGAGCTCGGCCAGGACATCGGCGGCCAGCCGCCGGTCGATCTCGCGCCCTTCGGCCAGTGCCCGGCGGTCAAGCGCAGCGACGACGCGCCGCGCCGATTCGGCCGAACGTTCCATGTGCGACACCAGATAGTGCACGACGCCGGCGCCCGCGTGCAATTGGCGATCGGCGAGCTGTTTCAGGATGATCGATCCCAGAAGCTCGTCGTCGGGCGCCGCCACCGTGACGGCAGGCGCGGCGCGCAGCCGAGAGGCGAGGTCGGGCAAGGCGATCGACCAGTGGGCCGGCAGCGCGGTCGAGATCAGCAGCAGGGAGCCGCGCCGCTCGCGCATCAGATTGTAGAGATGGAACAGCGCCCGCTCCGGCGCGCGGTCGGCGTTTTCGATCACGATCGCGGGCGAGGCGGCGGCGAGGTCGGAGAGATCGGCGACGCTCTTGCCCTCGAGCGCGGCGCCTTCGATCGAGGTCGCACCGGCCCGCGCCGCCCAGATGCGGCCGAGATGGGTCTTGCCGCAGCCGGCGGGGCCGCCCAGCGCCAGGGCGGGCGCCGGCCAGTCCGGCCAGCGGTCGATCCAGGCCAGCGCCTCGCGATTGCCGGAAGCCACCACGAAATCCTCGCGCGCATAGGTCGGCGGCGGCAGCGCGAGCTCGAAGGTCAGCTGGTTCGCCATCGCGGGCTCAGGCCGGGTCGCCGCCACGATAGATGGCGCTCTCGTGATAGCGGCCAAGCAGATGGCGCACGATCACGCCGATCACCGCCGCCGTCGGCACGGCGATCAGGATGCCGACGAAGCCAAACAGCGATCCCCCGGCCAGCAGGGCGAACATGATCCATACCGGATGAAGTCCAACACGATCGCCGACCAGCTTGGGCGACAGCACGTTGCCTTCCATCGACTGGCCGAACAGGAACACGGCGCCGACCTTGGCGACGCCCCACCAGTCCGGCGGAAACTGCGCCAACGCCATGCCCAGCGCCATGACGGCGCCGACGAACGTGCCGACGAAGGGAATGAAGGAAATGGCGCCGGCGATCAGGCCGATGATCAGGCCGAACTGCAGCCCGACCAGCGACAGGCCGATGGCGTAGATCGAACCCAGCGCGATACAGACCAGCGCCTGGCCACGGACGTAGCCCGCGATGGCGGCATTCGATTCCCGGGCGAGCTTGCGGATGGTTTCCGCATGATCGAGCGGCAGGGCGCCATCGAGCGCGCCGATCAATTTCTCCCAGTCGCGCAGCATGTAGAACGTCACCACCGGGGTCAGGAACACCAGGGCCAGCAGATTGATGAAGGCGGCGCCACGCCGCGCCAGGCCGCCAGCCACGCTGCCGACGACGGCAAAGGCCTGTCCCGCCCATTGCGTGGCGTCGTTCTGCAGGTCCTGAAGGCTCAGGGTCGGCAGGCCGAGCTTCTCGCGCAGCGGCTCGATCAGCGGCTGCACGCGCGCCACCGCCTGCACGATGTATTGCGGCGCCTTGAGCAATCAGCGACTGCACCTCGCTGAAGAGCGGCGGCAGGATCGCCATGGCGACGCCGACCGCGATCAGCACGGCCAGGATGGTAACGGTGGTCGTCGCCCAGGTGCGCGACAGGCCGAGACGCTGCAGGCGCGCCACGATGGGGTCGAGGAAGTAGGCGACGGCCATGCCGACGACGAACGGCAGCAGGATGTCGTTCAACAGCCACAGCAGCAGGACGAAGACGATCGCCGCCGCCACCCAGAAGCGCCAGCGCGTGCCCTGGGCCAGCTCAGCCATAGGCGCGCCGGCGATGCGCGATCACCGCGCCTGCAAGCGCCACTTGTCGGCGTCCTTGTCGAGCGTCAGGCCCGCCTGCGCCAGGGTGCGCTGCAGTTCCTCGGGCGTGCCGAAATATTCCAGGCGGATGTCGGCGCGATCGGCCTCCAGGGTGCGCACGGCGACGCTCTTGATCGCCGGCACTCCGCCCAGCCGTTGACGCACCTGCACCCAGTCGCTGAGCGCGCGGATCGGCACCATGACGTCGAGCGTGTCCTGCGCATCGCGGTGCACCACGGCCACGCCCCGCCACTGCTCGTCGAGCTTGGCGTGCATCTGCTTCGCCGCATCGGCGAGCTGGCCGGCGTCCTGCACCGGCACTTTGGCGATCTCGCTGCGCGCCCCGGTCTGGGTGTCATAGCGCAGGCCGCCGACCGTGAGCGGCCCGGAGTCCTTGTCGCCTTCGACGACGGCCACGATGATGGTGGGCGCATGATAACGCTCGTTGAGCCGCGACAAGGCTGACACGTCGCCGACATAGGCTTGCTCGGCCGATACCGCGCTCTGATCGAGCTGATCGCCGCGCACCACCGTCACCGGCACGGCGCTGCCGGCCGTGTTGAGCGCCTGCCATGCCTCGCGCCAGGGATTGCGGTCGTCCAACGGTTCCACCCCGGACTTTCCCTTCCAGAGCGGAATCACCAGGGCCGCCCGCGACACCGTCTCGGCGACCTTGGCGCCGCTCCCGCCCAGCCAGGACTTCACGGCATCCGGCGAAAAGACGACGTTCAACGTGGCGATGTAACGGGTGGGCGCCGAGCGTTCGCGCACGAACTCGATGCCGCGCACCATGCCTTCCAGCCGCGCATCGTCGGGGATCTGGACGCGGGCGCGCTCGTCGGGCGTCACCAGACGTTCGACAAGCATCTTCGCGGCCTTGCGGCGCGCTTCCCCAAGGCCCTGCTGCCGCGCCTGCAGGGCGTCGGCGCCCGTCACGTCGACATCGACGTCGGTCACCGTGTAGGCGTTGTTGCCGCTCTGCGCCTGCGCACCGCCGCCGCCGGCAAGAGCGGCCAGAAGAGCGACGACAATCGTGGGAAACCAGCGGGTGGAAAACCAGCGCAGGGGCGCCATTGCGGGGGTCCGGTTTTTGGTTATGTTCGCGCCACCTATCTAGCACGAATGAGCCTGGCTTGAAGCCTGACGCCCCCGGCCATCATGGGCCACCCCTAACGTACAAGGACGCGGGCGTCGACATCGACGCCGGCGACGCGTTGGTCGAGCACATCAAGCCCCTGGCGCGCAGCACCAACCGGCCCGGCGTGATGGGCGGGCTGGGCGGTTTCGGTGGATTGTTCGACCTCAAGGCGGCGGGCTTCCGGGATCCGATCCTCGTCTCGGGCACCGACGGCGTGGGCACCAAGCTCAAGGTCGCGATCGAGGCGGGCGTGCCCGATACGGTCGGCATCGACCTGGTGGCGATGTGCGTCAACGACATCGTGGTGCAGGGCGCCGAGCCATTGTTCTTCCTCGACTACTATGCCAGCGGCCGGCTCGACGTCGACACGGGGCGTCGTGTCGTGGCGGGCATCGCCGAAGGCTGTCGCCGCGCCGGTTGCGCGCTGGTGGGCGGCGAGACGGCCGAGATGCCCGGCATGTATATCGAGGGCGACTACGATCTGGCGGGCTTCTCGGTCGGCGCCGCCGAGCGCGACGGCCTGCTGCCGCGCGCCGACATCGCCGCGGGCGACGTCGTCCTCGGGCTGGAATCGAGCGGCGCACATTCCAACGGCTTTTCGCTGGTGCGCCGCATCGTCGAGCGCAGCGGCCTCGGCTATGCCGCCGCCGCACCCTTTGCACCGGCCTCCAAGGGTCCGGCCTCGCTTGGCCAGGCGCTGCTCGAGCCCACGCGCATCTACGTGAAGCCCCTGCTGTCGGCGATCCGCAGCACCGGCGCCATCAAGGGACTGGCCCACATCACCGGCGGCGGCCTGCCCGGCAATGTGCCGCGCTGCCTGCCCGACGGCACGCGCGCGCGCCTCGATGCGCGGCGATGGCAGGCGCCGCCCGTCTTCCGCTGGCTGCGCGAGGCAGGTCACGTGCCGACCGACGACATGTTGCGGACGTTCAATTGCGGGCTCGGCATGATCGCCGTGGTGGCCCAGAAGGATGCCGCGACGGTCGCCAAGGCCCTGACGGAGGCCGGCCAGAGCGTCCACGAGGTCGGGGTGATCGAGCCCGCCGCGCCGAACGCCGAAGCCGAGTGCGTGGTCGATCACGCCGAGAGCCTATGGCGAAGCTGAAGGTCGGAATCCTGATCTCGGGCCGCGGCAGCAACATGGCCGCCCTGATCGAGGCCGCCAAGCAAGACGACTACCCTGGCGAGATCGCCCTGGTCGTGAGCAATGTCGCCGACGCGCCCGGCCTTGCGATCGCCCGCACGGAAGGCGTGCCGACGGCGGTCATTTCCCATCGCGGCCAGCCCGACCGCGAGACCTTCGATCGCGCGGTGTCCGCCGAGCTCGAGCGGCACGGCGTGCAACTGGTCGCGCTGGCGGGCTTCCTGCGCATCTTCAGCCCGTGGTTTCCAACGCGCTGGGCGGACCGCCTGATCAACATCCACCCCTCCCTGCTGCCTTGCTTCAAGGGCCTGCACGTCCAGCAACAGGCGCTCGACGCCGGCGTGCGGCTGAGCGGCTGCACGGTGCATTTCGTCATCCCCGACCTCGATGCCGGGCCGATCATCGCGCAAGCGGCTGTGCCGGTGCTGGCCGGCGACACCGCGGAGACGCTGTCGGCGCGCATCCTGCGCCAGGAACATCGCCTCTACCCGCTGGTCGTGCGCTGGTTCGCCGAGGGCCGCATCGGGATCGCCGCGGGCCGCGTGGCGATCAAGGGCGTGCGGCCCGACGCCGCCCTGCTCTTCTCGCCCGCCCCCTAGTTGTCTATAAAGCGCCTGCGACTTTCTCCGAGGAACCGATATGACCGACGTGCAGGACGAAGATCTTCCCGCCCATGTGCAGACCTACCAGTCGTTCAACAAGCTGGTGCTGTTCGCCATCCTTTTCATCGTGCTGCTGCTGTCCTCGATGGCGTTGGGTCTCGTGGGCAGCCAGTCCGTCTTCGCCCTGCTGCTCGGCATCGGCGGCACCATCGCGCTGCTGATCGCCTTCGCCGTCCTGGGCTGACGCCGGTCAGCCCTGACAAGGAGCCAAAGAAAAGCGGCCTCGATGGGCCGCTTTTTTGTTGCCCTTCCTCGCCAGCCTCGCTCTACGGCGCGGTACAACTCAAATTCCTCTCCCCCGCTAGGGGGAGAGGCTAGGTGAGGGGGCAACGATGTGCGCATCCCCCTCACCCAACCTCTCCCCCTATCGGGGGAGAGGAGCCTGATTTCAGGATACCTAGCCGACGATCTCTGACCCGGCGAAGAAGTAGCTGATCTCGATCGCGGCGTTCTCGGGGGAATCGGAGCCGTGCACGGAGTTGGCCTCGATCGATTCGGCGAAGTCCTTGCGGATGGTGCCCGCCGCGGCGTTGGCCGGGTTGGTCGCCCCCATGATGTCGCGGTTCTTGGCGACGGCGCCCTCGCCTTCCAGCACCTGGACGACCACCGGGCCCGACGTCATGAAAGTGCAAAGGTCGTTGAAGAACGGCCGCGCCTTGTGCACGCCGTAGAACTGCTCGGCCTGCTGGCGGGTCATCCAGATCCGCTTCTGGGCCACGATGCGCAGCCCCTTGTCCTCGAACCGGGCATTGATCTTGCCGGTCAGGTTCCGGCGGGTCGCATCCGGCTTGATGATCGAGAAAGTGCGTTCGACGGCCATGGAATCCTCTTGCGGGCGGTGTCTTGGCGAGTGGGCGCGCCTTATAGACGCGGGGTTTCGGCCCGGCAAGCCGGTTGGACCGGCTCTTTCCGCGTGCTAAACGCCGCGGCCCCATGCTGCATGTCAACGACCTCTCCTTCCGCCACGGCGAACGCGTGCTGTTCGATCGCGCCTCCGCGGCCATGTCCGACGGCTGGAAGGTCGGCCTGGTCGGCCGCAATGGCGCGGGCAAATCGACCCTGCTGCGCCTGATCCAGGGCCAGATGGAGGCCGACGGCGGCAGCATCAGCCTGAGCGGCCGCAACCGCATCGGCTCGGTGCCGCAGGACCCTCCGGGCGGCGATATCACCGTGCTGGACGCCGTGCTGGCCGCCGACGTCGAGCGCACCGCCCTGCTGGCGGAATCCGAGGCCTGCCACGACGGGCTGCGGCTGGCCGACATCCATGCCCGGCTCGACGAGATCGGCGCGGCCTCGGCGCCGGCGCGGGCCGCCTCGATCCTGCATGGCCTGGGTTTCGACAATGACGCCCAGGCGCGACCCTGCGGCGAATTCTCAGGCGGCTGGCGCATGCGCGTGGCGCTGGCCGGCACGCTGTTCAGCAATCCCGACCTCCTGATCCTCGACGAGCCGTCGAACCATCTCGACCTCGAGGCGATGCTCTGGCTCACCGAGCATCTGCGGCGCTTCCGCCACACGCTGCTGATGGTGAGCCACGATCGCGACCTCCTGAACGACGTGTGCGACCACATCGTGCACATCGATCAGCAGAAGCTCGTCACCTACACCGGCAACTACGACCGCTTCGAGCGCACGCGCGCCGAGCGGCTCGAGCACGATGCCGCCCAGCAGGCCAAGATCGCCGCCCAGCGCAAGCACATGCAGGCCTTCGTCGACCGCTTCAAGGCCAAGGCGAGCAAGGCGCGCCAGGCACAGTCACGTGTCAAGATGATCGAGAAGCTGGGTCCGGTCGCTTCGGTGCCGATCGACGAGCGCGTGTCCTTCAACTTCCCGCCGCCCGAGCAGCTGGCCTCGCCGATCGAGACGCTCGACGAGGTCTCGGTCGGCTACGCCGGCGGCCCCGCGGTGCTGCGCAAGCTCGACCTGCAGGCTCGACATGGACGACCGCATCGCGCTCCTGGGCCAGAACGGCAACGGCAAGTCGACCTTCATCCGCCTGCTGTCGGATCGCCTGCAGCCGCGCGAGGGCAGGATCAAGCGCACGCCGCGCCTGCGCATCGGCTACTTCTCGCAGGACCAGGAGGAGAGCCTCGACTACGAGGCGACGCCGTTCCAGCACATGAGCAGCGCTCTGGGGCCGGGCGCCGGCGAAACCAAGGTGCGCGGCCAGCTTGGCCGCTTCGGCTTCTCGCGCGATCGCGCCGATCTCAAGGTGGGCGTCCTGTCGGGCGGCGAGAAGACGCGGCTGCTGCTGTCGCTGGCAACGCGCAACGCCCCTCACCTGCTGCTGCTCGACGAGCCGACCAACCATCTCGACATGGACGCCCGCGCCTCCCTGGTCGATGCCGTCAACGACTTCGAAGGCGCCGTCGTGCTGGTGAGCCACGACACGCATCTGGTGAAGATGGTCGCCGATCAGCTCTGGGTGGTGGCGGACGGCAAGGTGACGCCGTTCGACGGCGACATCGACGACTACCAGGCCAAGCTGCTGCGCGAACGCAACGGCGGCAAGGGCGGCAAGGCCGGCAAACGGGAGCGCGCCCGCGAACGCGAGCGCGAGCGCGACGAAGCGCCAGCCCCGGTCGCCGCCGCCAAGGATCAGCGCAGGCAGTCCGCCGACTCGCGCGCCAAGCGCGCGCCGCTCAAGAAGACCCTGGACGTGCTGGAAAAGAATATCGCCAAGCTCAACAAGCAGCGCGGCGACCTCGAGGCCAGGCTCGCCGATCCCGCGAGCTACAGCGATCCCGCGATCAACGTCGCCGAACTGCAGCGCGACAAGGTCCGGCTGGAGCGCGAGATCGCCCATGCCGAGCACGAGTGGCTGGTGGCGCAGGAAGCCTACGAGGCGGCTTAGAGAACGTTGCCTCCCCGTCTTACGGGGGAGGTGCCGCGTCTTACGCGGCGGAGGGGGAAGACCCCAAAGATGATTTCGGAAATACCATGATCATGATCTCTGACCTGCAGGCGCCTCGACTGAGGCTCTCCCCCTCCGGCCCTGCGGGCCACCTCCCCCGCATGACGGGGGAGGCATGATCATTCCGCCGCCGCCGTCCTCACCACCGTCGGGACGGTCGTCTGGCGGATCATCATCACCAGCACCGCGTTCACCAGGTAGAGGGCGACGGCGATCCAGAAGATGATGCTGGGAGCACCGGCCGACATCAGGAAGCCGAACACCGGCGGCGCCAGGAACGAGCCGACATCGAGGCCGGAATAGACGAAGCCGAAGACCTTGCCCGAGGCGCCGGGCGGCGTGGCATTGCGCACGATCATGTCACGCGATGGATTGGTGATGCCGCCGGCCGCGCCTGCCAGCGCCAGCAATGGCAGCAACAGCGCCGGCGTGACGGCCTGGGCGGCGATCGGCACGGTCAGGGCGCCGGCCGCCAGCAAGCCGAACATTGCGATGCGATCGTGGCGGCGCACCCTGTCGGCAAAGATGCCGCCCACCAGCACGCCGCCCGCCGAACCGACGATGAAGACGATCAGGCAGAGCGCCGCGTAGTTTTCGCTGATGCCGAACATGGTGGTCCAGGCCGGCACGGCGAACTGCTGGATGCCCACGGTGGTGGCCGCAAGCAGCGCGAAGTAGACGAGACAGAGCAGGATCGCAGGCTGCAGGAAGAGAGCGCGCATGGATGTCGCGCCATGCTGGGCCGTCGCCGCCCGCGCCTTGACGCGGTGGTCGACCAGCTCGGTGCGGTGGATCCAGACCAATACCGAGAGGACGAGGCCCGGCAGCGCGCCGAGCATTGCCGCGCCCACCCAGCCGAACATGCTGTCGAGGAAGTACATCACCGGCGCGGCCGCCCAGCCGAGCGAACCGCCGACACCGTGGATGCTGAAGGCGCGGCCAAGCCGGTGCTGGCTCACCGAGGAGTTCAGCAGCGCAAAGTCCGCAGGATGAAAAACGGAGTTGCCGAGGCCGCCGATCACGGCGATGGCGGCAAACGCCACGAAGGAGTGCGCCACTGATATCAGGGCGAGCGCACAGCCGATGATGGCAAGGCCGCCGGCCAGGATGGGTCGTGCGCCGAAGCGGTCGACGGCAAAGCCCGCGGCTGTCTGGGAGAGGCCCGACACGCCATAGAAGATGCCCGCGAGGAGGCCGATATCGCGATATTCAAGGCCGACTTCCTGACGCACGATCAGCAGCATCGTCACGAAGGCGAGCTGATAGTAGTGGCTCGCTCCGTGAACGATGCCGATCAGGCTGATGACGCGGAGGTCGCGATTGAGGGGAGCGCTCGCTGCTGACATTAAAACCTCGTTGGGCCGGCATGATAGACGATCCACGGGACCGGGGTTTGCGGAATTGCGCCTAGGAGCCATGCGTGCGTGATGACGCAACGGCCGTGCACAATGTAGTCTCGCCGCCGGCAACAGGGAGAGTGAAATGAAGCGCTGGAAGCATCGCCCGGAAGGTTCGACCTGGGGCGATTGGGGCGATGACGATCAGCTCGGACGGCTGAACCTCATCACGCCCAAGAAGGTGCTCGAAGGCATCGCTGAAGTGAAGGACGGCCTTTCGTTCTGCCTCAGCCTGCCGCTCGACCTGCCGGGCGGCAACGTGCTCAACCCGCGACGGCTGCCGCCGGTGCTGTCACCGACGGGCGACGAGAACGGCTGGCGGTTCAACTTCCACACCAACACGATCAATCCGCTGTTCATGGACGTGGCGAGCGACGATCGCGTGATCCTCACGCTGCAGTATTCCACGCAATGGGACACGCTCGCCCATGTCGGCGGCATGTTCGATGCCGACGGCGACGGCGTGCCCGAGGCGCTCTACTACAATGGCTTCAAGGCGGGCTCCGACGTCGTCGGTCCCGCAGCCCGACGCCGGGCGCGACGGCTGCGGCCATATGAGCTACGCCCACAAGCTCGGCGTCGAGAACATGGCGGCCAAGGCGATCCAGGGCCGTGCCGTGATGGTCGACCTCGAGAAGCATTACGGCCGGGACCACAAGTACGTGAACTACGACGATTTCCGCCGCGTGCTCGAAGCCGACAAGGTGGTCGTCGAGCCGGGCGACATGCTGTTGCTCCATACCGGCTTCAGCGACGAGATCGTGAAGATGAACAAGAAGATCGACCCGGCCCGCGCCCACGCCATGTGCAGCGTGCTCGACGGCCGCGACAAGCGACTGCTGCAATGGATCACCGACAGCCAGATCTCGGCGCTGATCGCGGACAACTACGGGGTTGAGGCCGTGCCGGCCAGGCCGGGCCCGGCCAATTCGGAGCACCCGTCGCTGCCGATCCACAATCATTGCCTGTTCAAGCTCGGGCTCAATCTCGGCGAGATCTGGTGGCTGAAGGACCTGGCGCTGTGGTTGCGCGACAAGAGGCGCTCGCGCTTCCTGCTGACCGCGCCGCCGCTCCGCCTGCCCGGCGCGGTCGGCTCGCCGGCGACGCCCGTGGCGACCGTCTGATCGCCGGCATGCCCCTGTCGTTCCCGGCGCTCATCGCCGAAAAGCTCCAGACGGAAAAATTCGCGCTGCTCGATATCGGTTGCTCGGGCGGCATCGATCCGAAGTGGCGCGCCTTCGAGCCCAGGCTGCGCGCGCTCGCCATCGACGCCAGCGCGACCGAATGCCGGCGCCTGGCCAGCCTCGAGCGCAATCCCGACGTCGCCTACGTGGCGGCCTTCGTCAGCAGCGCCGCCGACAAGCCGATCGATCTGTCGGCGGGGCCGGCCGCGCCCTTGATCATGAAGATGCGCAATCGCATGAGCTTCATGCGCACACGGGAAATCCGCGAGCAGCGTCTCAAGGACGCCTCGGCCGAGGAGCAGTTCCGCCACAACGCCTGGGAGCTCACGGGCCTGGCCGATCCCGGCAAGCCGGTCGTCGTTCCCGATCTGCTGGCGCAACGCGGCTGGACCGATCTCGACTACCTCAAGATCGACATCGACGGCGCCGACTTCGAGATCCTGCAAACCTTCAAGGGACGCTTCGACAGGCTGGGCGTCATCGCCGTCCAGCTTGAGGTCAACTTCGTGGGCACCGAGCAGCCGCACGAGCACAGCTTCCACAATACCGATCGCTTCCTGCGCGGCGCGGGTTTCGACCTGTTCCGGCTCGACGTACGCAATTGCTCCACGCGCGCCCTGCCCGCGCGCTACATCTGGCCGACACCGGCGGAGACCGTGTCGGGTCGGCCGTTCCAGGGCGAGGCCTACTACGCCCGCGACGTGCTGGCGCCCCACCGCGCCGAGGCCGGCGCGCGATTGAGCGCCGAGAAAATCGCCAAGCTCGCCGCCGTGTTCTCGGCATGGGACGTGCCGGACGCTGCCGCCGAACTGCTGATCGCCCGGCGCGAGACCCTGGCGCCGCTTTTCGACATCGACACCGGCCTCGACCTGCTGGCCGCCCAGACCCAGGCCGACCGCCGCCATCCGCTCAGCTACCGCGCGTATATGGCGACGTTCGAGGCCGACTCGCCCACGTTCTACCGGCCCGAAGGACCGGTGCCGACCTGGGAGCGGCTGAAGTCGGCGTGGCGCGGCTACTGGTACCCGCGGGAGAAGCGGCATTAGGAGACGCAACTCGGAAGCCATACCTCTCCCGTCTTACGGGGGAGGTGGCCCGCAGGGCCGGAGGGGGAAAGCCCCAGTCGAGATGGCGGCAGACTTCAGATCTGAAATTTCAGGAGATCGCCTGTGAAGCCTTCCCCCTCCGCCCCCTTCGGGGGCACCTCCCCCGTAAGACGGGAGAGGTATGACTTCGAACGGTGATCACTAACTCTTCTTCTCCCAGCCGCCGCTCGGCGTCTGCTGCCAGTAGATGACGGCGTGGCCTGCCGCCTTGTAGGCCTTCCAGCGCTCGCGCGACGCGGCAACCGCCGTCTCGTCGCGGCCGTCGAACAATTCGAAGCAGCGCTTGTAGTCGGCGACCTTCTCCGAGCGGGCGTGGTCGGCCACGAACAGGAAGCCCGCGCCGTTGGGATTCTCGTCGAGATGCGTCAGCCACACCGGCTGGCGCTCGGCGTCGCCGTCCTTGGCCGCGCCGTGCGGCAGGAAGCCGTCGGGATCGAAGGTCCAGAGGTGGGTGTTCAGCGCATCGACCCGCTCAGGCGAGCCCAGCATCACCACCGCCCGTTCGCCCGCCTGCAGCGTCTTCAGGAGCAGGCGCGGCAAGGCGGCTTCGAGCGACGAGCGGGTCAGATGATAGAAGTTGACCTCGGTCGCCATGGCGTCGTCAGCGCTCGTAGTTCTCGGCGATCCAGGTGTCGAGCAGGCGCACGCCATAGGCCGTGGCGCCCTTCGGCGTCGTGCTGTCGCCCTTGTTCGACCAGGCGACGCCCGCGATATCGAGGTGGGCCCAGGCCACGCCGTCCTGTACGAAGCGCTGCAGGAACTGCGCGGCGGTGGTCGAGCTGGCGTCGCGGCTGTTGGTGACGTTCCTCATGTCGGCGATTTCGGAATCGATCATCTTGTCGTATTTCGGCCCGAGCGGCAGGCGCCACAGCTTCTCGCCGATCCCCGCTCCCGCCGCGCGCAGCTTGTTGGACAGCTGGGTGTTGTTGCTGAACAGGCCGGCGCGCTCGTGACCCAGCGCGATGATGATGGCGCCGGTCAGGGTCGAGAGCTCGACCATCGCCTGCGGCTTGAACTTCTCCTGCGCGTACCACATGGCGTCGCACAGGATCAGCCGCCCTTCGGCGTCGGTGTTGATGATCTCGACAGTCTGGCCCGACATGCTCTTGACCACGTCGCCCGGGCGCGTGGCATTGCCGTCCGGCATGTTCTCGACCAGGGCGCAGACGCCCACCACGTTGGCGCGCGCCTTGCGGCCGGCCAGCAGGCGCATGGCGCCGGTGACGGCGCCGGCGCCGCCCATGTCCCACTTCATGTCCTCCATGCCGTTGGCGGGCTTGAGCGAGATGCCGCCGGTGTCGAAGCACACCCCTTTGCCGATCAGCGCAATCGGCTGTTGCGATTTCGGGCCGTTCATCCAGCGCATCACCAGGAGCTGCGATTCGCGTGCGCTGCCCTGGCCCACCGCCAGCAGCACGTTCATGCCAAGCTTCTTCATCTCGGCCTCGCCCAGGATCTCGACCTTGACGCCGAGCTTGGTGAGTTCGCGGGCGCGGCGCGCGAATTCGACGGGATAGAGCACGTTGGCAGGCTCGCTCACCAGGTCGCGGGTGAAGAACACCGCCCCCACCGTCGGCTCGAGCCGGTCGTAGGTGCGGCGCGCGTCGGCGGGGCCGGCCACCGCCAGCGTGATCTGCTCGAGCGAATTCTTCTGCTCGGGCTTGTCCTTGGTCTTGTACTTGTCGAAGCGGTAGTTGCGGAGCTGCGCGCCGAGCGCGATGCGGGCGGCGATCTGGCCAGGCGTCAGCCGACTGCCCTTCACCGGATCGACGACCACGGTCACCGACTTCTGGCCCGACGCATTGGCCTCGGCCGCGATGCTGCCGCCCAGGGCTTCCGCGGCGCGCGCATCCAGTTCGCGCGATTTGCCCACGCCCAGGAGGCTTAGGCGCGTAATGCCGCCGGACTGGCCCAGCAGGCTCAGCGACTGGCCCTTGGCGCCGGTGAAACGGCTGGCGTCGATCGCCCGGACGATTGTCCCCCCGACATCCTTGTCGATGGCCTGCGCGCTTGCCAGGAGCAGCTTGTCGGCGGCGACGAAGACTGCCACGTTGCCCGAGAAGGCCTTCGGAAAGGCCACAAAATCCACTTTCATTCGGTCCCCTTGCATTGACGCGCGCTAAACGGCGATTTTTCGCCCCTGCGACGGGACGGCGCAAGCAGCGAATTGCCTCCTAGAGCGGGCAAATTCGGGGTGGCGTCGGGCTGCCGCCGCCAGTATCAGTACCGGCCCTCAAAACGGACATGGAAATGACTTCAGCAACCCTGCCTCGCGTCTCTGTGGTCGGCCTCGGCAAGCTCGGCGCGCCGCTCGCCGCCGTCCTCGCCAGCCGCGGCTTCACCGTTACCGGCCTCGACGTGAGCAAGACCCTGGTCGACGCGTTGAACGCCGGCAAGATGCCGATCATCGAGCCACAGCTCAACGAACTGATCGCCGCCAACCGCGAGCGCCTGTCGGCCACGATGGATGCGGGCGAAGCCGTCGCGAAGAGCGACGCCAGCTTCGTGATCGTGCCCACGCCGTCCGACAGCACCGGCTTCTTCTCCAACCGCTTCGTGCTGCAGGCCATGGAGTCGCTCGGCAAGGCGCTGCGCAACAAGCAGGGCTACCACATGGTGGTCATCACCAGCACGGTGATGCCCGGCACGACGGGCAGCGAGATCAAGACCGCGCTCGAGACGGCGTCGGGCCGCAAGGTCGGACCCGATCTCGGCCTGTGCTACAATCCGGAGTTCATCGCGCTCGGCAGTGTCGTGCGCGACATGCTCTATCCCGATTCAATCCTGATCGGCGAGAGCGACACCAAGGCCGGCGACATGCTGCAGACCATCTACCTGCAGATGTGCGTGAACAAGCCGCCGGTGCAGCGCATGAACTTCATCAACGCCGAGCTTACCAAGATCTCGGTCAACACCTACGTCACGACCAAGATCTCCTATGCCAACATGCTGGCCGACATCTGCGACCGCCTGCCGGGCGCCGACGTCGACGCCGTCACCAAGGCGCTGGGCGCCGACACGCGCATCGGCCCGAAGTACCTGAAGGGCGCGATGGGCTATGGCGGCCCCTGCTTTCCGCGCGACAACGTGGCCTTCGCAGCCCTTGCCCGCAAGATCGGCGCGCGTGCCGACGTGGCCGAGGCGACCGACCGCATCAACAACTACCAGGTCGACCGGCTGACCGCGCTGGTCGCGAAGTTCGCCAAGGCCGGCACCCGCATCGCCATCCTGGGCCTGTCCTACAAGCCGCAGACGCCGGTGGTCGAGGAAAGCCACAGCGTGAAGCTCGCCGCCAAGCTTGCCGACGCAGGGCTACGTCGTGGTCGTGCACGATCCGCTGGCGCAGGACACCGGGCTCGCGGTGCTGGGCGACAAGGTGGTGGGCGCCTCGTCGATCGAAGGCGCGGTGCGCGGATGCGACCTGCTGATCGTCGCCACCGGCTGGCCCGACTACAAGGCGATCGATCCCGCCTGGTGCAAGCGCAACGGCCAGCGCCTGACGGTGCTCGATCTGTGGCGCACGCTGCCCGCCGACAAGTTCGCCGCAGTGGCCGACGTGCTCTACCTCGGGTCTGGCCGGTAGGTCATGGCGAAAGCGAAGGTGATCGCGTCGCGATACACCTTCGCCGATCCGTGGCTCCGCCTACGCAGCGATGACCTGGTGTTGCCTGGTGGCGAGCTTCTCTCATCCTGCAATGTCTTCGAGTATCCCGACTGGGTCGATGTGATCGCCCTCACGCCCGGGCTGAATATCGTTCTGGTCGACCAGTATCGACATGCCGTGGGGCAGATCCGCACGGAATTTCCTGCCGGCGTCGTCGATAACGGCGAAGAGCCGCTGGCGGCCATCAAACGGGAGCTGCTCGAGGAAACCGGCTATGCCAGTGAGCAATGGCACCTGCTCGGCAGCGCTCCAGTGAACCCGGCCTTGCAGACCAATCGCATCCATTGCTTCCTGGCCCTCGCGGCGCACAAGGTTGCGGAGCAGGACCTGGATGAAGGCGAAGCCATCCGGACGCACGAGCTGCCGTTGCCGGAGTTCATCGAACGGGTAGAGGCCGGCCGCCTCGAACTCCCTGCGCTGCAGCTGGCGAGCCTCTATTTGCTGCAGAGCTGCCTTCGCAGATCCACTGATCCACGACTGGCGTCAGTGCTGTCGCCCCTCGCGTAGCAGGTCCCTCGCAAAGGCTCGGGATGACGGCTACGGGCCGTCAGCCGTCAGAGCGCGTGGCGGCCGCGGAAACGCAGGACCTTGCCCTTGAGCGATTCGTCCTCGCGCGGCAGGCCGGCCAGCACCTGGCTGCAGAAAGGATTGATGTTCGCTCCGACATAGTCGGTAAAGGTCGTCCAGAACTTGTTGTAGATCACATTGACGCCGATGAAGCGCCGCGGCACGCGCCGCGCCGGCGGGCGCGTCTCGGCTTCGCCGGCCGCCGCCCGCTTGAAGAGCTTTTCGACGACCTTCAGCCGCTTCTTGTCGAGCGGCGCCATGGCACGCCCCGTTCGTACCGGCTCGGTCGCGGTCTGGGTGGGCAGGCCGAACTCGAAGATGAACATGTCGGCCTTGGGCAACTGCTCCGCGAACGGCGCTCTCTCGACACCCTCGAGATCACCCGGCAATCCCTCGCATTCCTCGGGAATGAGGATCGGCCCGGTGAAGCCCATGCCCTTCCAGGCCGCGGCAAAGCCGGTGACGAAGTCGGCGCGCGCGGCCACCATCATGACGGCGGTCGATCGGGGGAAAGTGACCACCTGATCGCACACGAACGGCAGGGTGTGCGGCAGATCGTAGGTCAGGTCCTCGAACAGCTGCCATTCGAGGCTGGTGCCGGTGAAGGGCGCGGTCGCGGGCTTGATGGCCTTGTCCAACCCCGCCGTGAAGCGCTGGTAGGCGGTATCGCGGTCGAGGTGCAACTCCTCGATCTCGACATCCGGCCAGCCCCAGCTCTCGGCCTGCGCCGGCACGTAGGGCGAGGCCACGTTCCAGATGAAGCGGTCCTGGTCGTTCATCCGCGTCGCGCGGCCCTTGTTGTTGGCGGCGGCGACGCGGGTATGGTCGCAATGATAGCCGAACACCTTGTCGATCAGCGTATCGACCCGGCCGCGATAGAGCGCCAGGCGGGCCGCGAGGTTCGAATCGCAGTGCCAGCCCAGGATCATGTCTTCGTCGAAGCCATGGATGGCGAACATGTCCTCGCGCAGCGCCGCCTGGAAGTCGCCCAGCGCGTCGTACTTCATCGGCATGTAGTTGTGCACGACCTGGTTCAGATGGAAGCGGACGGCCCACTCGCGCAGCTTGGCGAGGTTGCCGGCCGGATCGCGCCGATCGAAGGCGGCCTCCCACAGCATTTCCGGGATCTCGAACCGCGGCACCTGATAGAAGCCGTCGGCGAGGCCGCCCAGGATGTCGCTCAGCGACTCCTGGGCGTTGCGCGGCACCAGGAGCATGTCGGTGTTGGTATAGAGGATCCAGCGGTTGCGCGGGTTCGAGCGCCGCAGCGCCACGTTGCGCGACTGCGCCTCGAGCGCCACCAGATGCGTCTTCGATCGAAGGTGGGCGTGCTGGTCGGGCCGCACGCGCAGGATGCGCATGACCTTCTTGGCTTTGTCGGTCAGCGTGTCGTGGATCGCCTCGGGGAAGGTCGGATGGTCATCCGGCGTGTTGTAGTCGACGAACAGGATCTCGTCGTCGGGATCGGACATCACCTCGGCCAGGGCATTGAAGCTGATCGCCGCCCGCTTGTGGAGATTGTAGCCGTGGCTGTCGTTGCGGCCGTACAGGATGACGGAAAACATGGATGTCCTCGCGGAGGGCTTTTAACCGAGACGCGCCAGCTCATTGCGCGCGGCGGCATATTCGATCAGAGCCGGCGCGCCGCGTCCGACGACCTCTTCCCAGTGTCGGTGGGCTGCCGCGGGATTGCCCGCGAGCGCCAGGACGCCCAGCTGGAAGAGTGTCTCGGTGCGGCGGCACGGCGTGTCGGCCCGGGCGAGCGCGTCTTCCTCGGTCGCCTGACCGGCATGGAGCGCGAGCAGCGGCGCGGGCCACGGTGCGTCCGGAGCAACCATGACCGGATCACGCGGTGCGCCGGTCAGCTGGCCGGCGGTCAGGCGATAGAGTGGCCAATAGGCGTTGGCCGGTTCCTTCGCCAGGGCCAGGCCGAAACTGTGAAAGGCCGCCTCGTTGTTTCCCTGCCGCATCGCCACGCAGGCCCGCGCCGCCGAATGAGCCTGCGGCAGCAACTCGAGCTGGCGACGCCAATCGTCGTTGGCTTCCGCCAATTTGCCCAGCGCCATGCGGGCGATGCCGCGCGCGTTCAGCGTCTCGCCATCGGCCGGAAACGCCGCAAGCACGGTATCGAAGGCCTGGATCGCCTCCTCGTACCGCCCCAGCGCGGACAAGGCTTCGCCCCTCAGGGCAAGTACTTCCGGCAGGTTGGGCCTGATCCGCAGGGCGCGTTCATAGCTGTCCAGCGCCTCATCGGCCCGGCCGCGGACAAGCAGCGCATTGCCGTGCGCAAGTTGCGGCAGGATCTTGTTCCTGACGTTGGCGCGGACGAGCTCATAGGCCTCGATTTCGAAGGCGAAATGGCCGCGTCGGCGAAAGAGGTAACGTCTGTCCGGCGCGCCCGCGGGCATTTCCGACCATAGCTGGCGCGCCCGCTCATATTCGCCGCGTGCGGCCTCGCATCGTCCCTGCCCATCGAGCAATTCGGCGCGGGCAAGCACTGCATCGGCAAACCGCGGCGCCCGATCGAGGGCCTTGTCGAACTCGGCGAGAGCGCCATCCACGTCGCCGCCGCGCACCTTGAGCACGCCGTCGCGATAATGTCGCTCCGCACTCTCGGGCTTGAGGTCGACTGCCGGGGACGTGGATCGCCGCCAAAGTCGGGCCAGCGGCGCGATGACCGCCTGCAAGATGTCGCCGTTGGCCAATTTTGTCTGATCCTCGCAGCGCTCGTCTCTGACTGCGCTCTGTTCACGCATTGGGAGAAGCGATCGTTGTCGCCGATTGCTGCATACCAGACGGTAAATGTGGGGACATTTCGTCTTCTGTGGCGCTTTAAGCGTTTGCTCGGGGCTGAACAGGCGTTCCGGTAGCCCAACCGGTTTGGGGCGTCAAGCTGACGCCCCCCTTCCAGTCGCCGAGGTTAACGAGTAGATGTAGCGTTCACGGCCCCATGGAGGTCGACGGATGGGCAGCCGCGCTGCCGCTCCGTCTACTCGCCGGGCAAATGCAAGATGGCAACCTGTGGAAAATCCGGACTCATCAAGTTGCTCGATTGCCGTTACGGCGCCAGCCCCCACCATCCGTCCTGCCTGAGGAGCGCAACAGGTCCGAGCCGTTCATCTGTGCACGCCAGGGCAGCCTTGGCTGGCCGGGACTGCCAGAGTTGTGCAATGAATGGCTGGGATTGCTGCTGATGCTGCGATGACCAAACGAACTCTCCAGCGACAGACGCCCGATACACCCGTCATGCACTATGTTGATGGCAGGCAGGTCATTCCGGGTCACTACAATCGCCTTCAGCTTTTCATCCGGTTCCTGCTCGAGCCGTTCACGGGGGCCTGGCACCACCGCGATCTCATTGTGGCAATCTTGCGGCGCGAGCTGCGCGAACGCTTCAGCGGATCGGTTGCCGGCTGGGTATGGGCCGTCGTCGCCCCGCTGATCTCGCTGGTCACCTACACGCTGGTTTTCGGCGGCGCCGCCAAGCTTCCCGACGGCAAGCCGGCAAATTCAGCCATCGAC
The DNA here is from genome assembly GCA_963765385.1 of uncultured Alphaproteobacteria bacterium. Lineage (GTDB taxonomy): Bacteria > Pseudomonadota > Alphaproteobacteria > Reyranellales > Reyranellaceae > Reyranella. The sequence goes on from CAVXWG010000012.1 coordinate 96,688, forward strand.
TACGCACTCTTCGTGTTCGGCGGTCTGATCGCCTTCAACTTCTTCACCGAGATGGCGTATCGCGCGCCTTCCCTCCTCCATGAATACGCCCACTATCTCAAGCAGACCATGTTCCCTGCGGAGATGTTGCCGGTCATTTCCACGCTGCGGGCCACGACCTATGCCAGCATCGGTCTCACCCTGATGCTGCTGTGCCAGCTGATTTTCTCCGGGACGCTCCATTGGACCGTGCTTTTGCTGCCCTTGTGGTTCATCCCATTCCTCGCATTCCTGCTGGGAATCACCTGGCTGTTGTCGGCGATGGGCGCGTTCACGCGGGATACCGCCTATCTCATGATGACGATCGCCCCGGTGCTCATGTTCGCCACGCCGGTGTTCTTCTCGCACGAGGCATTGAGCCCGGATGTGAAACTACTGATGTACGCCAATATCCTCACCGGCTTCATTGAGATGATTCGCGACATCGTCGTCTTCGGCAAGCTCCCCAACGGCCTGGTCGTCCTTTGGACCGTTTTTCTGTCGGCGCTTACCTTCTGGACTGGTTATTGGTTCTTTCGTCGCCAGCAAGGTGGCATTACCGATGTCATCTGACGTGATCATCAAGGCAAATCATCTCGCCAAGGCTTACAGGTTGTACGACAGCCCGAGCGACTGGCTGAAACAGCAGGTCGCTGGCTCCGTCAAGACCTTCTACAAGTCGTTCTGGGCCTTGAAGGACATCACCTTCGAAGTCAAACGGGGCGAGAGCTTCGGCATCATCGGACGGAACGGCTGCGGCAAATCCACACTCTTGCAGATCGTTTGCGGCATGACCCGGCCGACAAAAGGCGAAATCTGGGTCAAGGGACGGGTGGCGCCTGTGCTGGCGCTCGGCGCCACTTTCGACCTCGAAGCGACGGGTCGGGAAAACGTCCTGATCGGCGGCGCTGTGCTCGGCCTCAAGCGACCCGAGATCATCGATAAATTCGACTCGATCGCCGACTTCGCCGGGATCGGCGATTTCATGGAGCAGCCGATCAAGCGCTACTCAACCGGCATGCGTGCCCGCTTGGCGTTTGCAATTTGCGCCCATATGAACGCCGAAATCCTCATTGTCGACGAGGCCCTCTCCGTCGGCGACCTGGCCTTCCAAAAGAAATGTGTCGACTGGATCGACAATTTCCGCCGCACCGGAACGCTGTTGTTCGTAAGTCATTCGACCTCGGACCTGTCGCGCCTATGCAATCACGCCGTCTGGATCGATAATGGCCATGTGCGGGAAGCCGGCGACGTCGCGAACGTTGCCCGTGCCTACAAGAAGGCCACGCTCGTCGAACAGGACAGCATGAGCCGGTTCTCGGCCGTCTAGCCGGCGCCGCGCCGGTTGACCTGCGCAATCAAGGCGCGCGCCTTGTTGATCTGCTCCCGGCGGACCTCATCCCAGCTGCCCATATCCGGATTGCTCTGTATCCTGTGCTGCCAGCGCTCGGGCAGCAATTCTCCCAGGATGATGGCGCACCATCGCAGGGCATAGAGCGGCATCAGAGCCGACAAACGATCGGCTTCGACGTTCCGGCGGAAATGGCGCAGCAGAGCCGTCTGATAGCGCGCTTTCTGCGGCTCGGTGAGCCGCATGCCGGGATGCATGACGAAGTTCGCGATGCTGGTGAGGGGGTCGTCCCAGCCGAAATACTCGAAATCCAGGAAACACAGCCTTCCGTCGGCGGCCCGCAAGGCGTTGTGCGCGCCGAGATCGGACGGGATCAGGGTCCGGCTTTCCGGGCCGATCTCGTCCGTGAAGTCGAGGCCGAGCCGCCGATAGGCCTCGCACGCCTCGGCTTCGAAGCGGTGCAGCGACGGCACGAGTACATCGTCGAAGAACGACGAGAACTCGGGGACGTCATGCTTGACCGCCTCGAGCTTCGCGTAGCGGCGCTCGATGGCGGACATGATGCGCCGGCCGGAGAGGCAGGCTTCGGAAGCCTCGCCGATCTCCGTCCTCGCCCGGGCGTCGATCGCGGCGTCCAGGGCGATCTGGAAGGCCGCGAAATCGGCAACATCGGCGTCGGTGATGGCGTCCACCGGATCACCGTCGATCCAGGTGAACAGGGCGTAACGAAGCTCGGGCGATACCGCGACAATTCTCGGCGTGCGACCAACGCCGTTGCGTTCGAAGAAGCGCAGGGCGCCGACTTCGGCTTCAAGCCGGTTGCGGTTGTCGGTCGCGGGGTATTTCTTCAGTGCGTAGCGACCCGCGCGCGTGTCGACCTGGAAAATGCGGCTGTTATTGCCCTTGCGCAGCTCCGCAATCGCCCTTACCGGCTCGGGGCTCAGCATGCGCGCGATCTCGGCGATATCGTCAGCTGGATGGGAAGAGCGCATCACTCACTTCGTGCCACGAGGCATACTGTTCGAATCCACTTTGCGGATCGCTGCCGAAGAGAATCTTGCGGCAGGCCGCCGGCATTTCGCCGTGTACAAGCACTTCGGCAAGATCGTCGACAAAGACGTCGCAGCCAAGCTCCCGTATTCGCCTCACCTTGTCGTCCCTCGTGCCCTCGAAGTAAACGTTGTTCCGCTCGAGGCCGAGGCCAGACGCATCGAAGAACTGCTTGCTTTCCATCCATCGCAAGGCGGCCACCCGCAAATCCGTCTGCGGGTCATAATGGGCGCGCTCCGTCTTGTGGCTGATGATGGCGACGGTATCGGCGTGGTTTCGGCACGCTTCGAGGAATTCGGTCACGCCATCGAAAAGCATCGCCGCATCGATCCGGCGGCCATAAACGAGGCCCTGCAGCGCCTCCCACAGGTAGCCATCGGGCCGCTCGACCAGCAGGGCCCGCTTGACCGCGGCCTTGTTGCCCACGAACGACGCTGAAAGAATCCCCTCTTCCTTGCCGACGCGCAGAAAAGCCTGATCGTAGCAGATCAGCGTGTTGTCGAGATCGAGACCGATCCTCATCGCATGACCCTGCATGAAACGCCGATCAGGCGCTGCCCGATGCGGCGACTGCCGGCGGGAACCGGGCGAAGAGCACGGCAAGGACATCGCGGGCTGCGCGCAAGGGCATATCCAGCGCCCGCGCGATCTTACGGCTCGAAAGCGTCGCGTGACGATGGCGGTAAATCGCGGGCACCTGGGCCTCCGTCAGCGCCTCGCCCTTCACCAGGGCCAGCGGCAGCCGCTGCCGCTCCGCCATCAGCCGGGCCGCCTCGAAATACGTCATCTCGTCACTGGCGCCGAGATGCCAGATGCCGCGATGGCGGCCGGCGACCAGCAACGCGGCCGCTCGGGCGATATCCTCCACCATGACCGGCGAGATCGGCAGGTTGGTGGCCGCCTGGATCGCCTGGCCTTTGCCAAGTGCGTCAAACCACGCCTTGAAGACCCCGACAGGATGGCTTGCGAGTATCTTCGTCGGGCGCACGATCGCGGCCGGTAGCTGATGGTGCGCGATCGCCTGTTCGACGGCGAGCTTCTGGGCTCCATATTCGTTTTTGGGGCACGTCGGCGCGTCCTCCGTCGGGGCGGCCGCTTCTCCGTCGAACACCTGACTGCTGGACAGAAACAGGAGATGAGTCCCACGGTCGGCGAGCCGGCGCATCAACTCGATCGTGTTCTCGACATTGACCTGCCGCGTGAGCACGGGATCGTCCTGGCAGGCCCGCATGTCGGTGACAGCGGCGCAGATGACGGCAAATTCGTAGTGCGCTTTCTCGAGAGGCGCGAAATCCGGATCGCGCAGATCGAAGCGAACCCCCTTGGTTCCGGGCCGCCGTGACGAAATCTCGACGGGAATTCCGGACTCGCGACAATGGGCCTGGATGGCGGAGCCCACGAGGCTGTCGCCTCCAACGACAAGGCCGAGGCTGCTTCTTTCCTGTCCGGCCATTGCCGCATCTATTGGAGGTTTACCTTCTGCATCATCTTGATGTTGAAGTAGCGCGGATCCTCGAGCGAATTGGGAAGCTTGCCCTCCTTGAAGGCCTTGATCAGGTCGACGACGGCGTCCTCGATCGAATGGCTCGCCTCGAAGCCGAGCTCGTCTTTGATCTTCTTCGACGAGACGTGATAGGAGCGCAAATCGTTGGTCTGCCGGACCTCGAGCTTGGCGTGCTTTCCGACGTTGCGCTGGACCATCTCGGCCAGCTGCATGACCGAATGGTTCTCGTAGCCCGCGTTGAAGACCTTGCCGTCGACGTCCTTGTCAGGCGCCAGAAGCAGCAGCAGATAGGCGTCGGTCATGTCCTCGATATGGATGTTGGGCCGCAGCTGCGATCCGCCAAAGACCGAGATCTCGCCCTTGTGGTAACCAAGGTTGGTCAGGATGTTGACCACGACGTCGAGCCTCTGCCTCGGTGAATAGCCGCAGACCGTGGCCGGCCTGATCGTCACCGTGACGAAGCCCGGCGCCTTTTCCTTGTCGAGCAGGGCCTCGCATTCGGCCTTGAACTTGGAATAGTCGGTGAGCGGCTCGAGGGACAGATCCTCGGTCACCTCGACGCCTTCCTTGACGCCGTAAACCGAGGAGGACGACGCGTAGACGAAGCGCTTGACGCCGACGCTCTTGGAGGCCCGCACCAAGGGCACGAAGGAATCGAGATTGATCGACCGCCCGAGCTCGGGATTGAGCTCGAAGGACGGATCGTTCGAGATGCAGGCAAGATGAATGACGGAATCGCAGCCCTCGAGCGCCTGCTTGACCACCTCGAGGTCGCGAATGTCGCCCTTGACCTCCCGCAGCCCGGGATTGCCGCGCGATTCCTTAAGAACATCTTCGCCGTACATGAAGAGATCGAGGACGGTCACCTTGTATCCCGCCTCGAGCAGCTTCGGCACCAGCACCGCGCCGACATAACCGGCGCCGCCGGTCACCAGAACACGATTCAGCTCGGGATTCTTCTTGTATCGAACCATGGTTATGCCAGTTCCCAATTATGCGCGCGCGACGGCGCGACTGCCCTCAGCCCATTCCATGCTGTAGTCGAGGATTGCATGGCAAAGCGCAAGGTGCCCGATCTCGACGTAACCGTAGGCGGTCGAATTCGAGGTAGAGATTCATATCGCCGGTCTTGCGCAGGGCGTTGTCGGGCCTGAAGCCGCTCAGCGTCAACACCGTGCAGCCCAACTTGCGCGCAGCCGCCACCGCAGCAAGGATGTTCGCCGACTGTCCCGATGAGCTGATCGCCACCAACATGTCACCAGATCGGCCATGGAATTCTATCTGCTTGGCGAAGACGTGTTCGTAGCCGTAATCGTTGGCCAGGCAGGTCAACATGCTGCCGTCGTTCATCGCCCACGCCCGCAAACCGCCGTTCTTGCTGTAGTCGGTCGCCATATGGCTGGCGATCCCGGCGCTGCCGCCATTGCCGGCGAAAATGATCTTGTTGCCTTGGGCAGCGGCGCGGCGCGCGGCCTCGACCGACCATTCGATCGCGGAATCCAAGGCGACATCCCTGGCGTGGGCATCCGTCGCAACAGCAGTCCGCATCACCGACGCCAGCACGTCGACGTAACTCTCGATCAACCCCGGGGGCGCTGCCTTCTGCCTCACGCGGCACTCCCTAGCGGATGCGGGACACAATTCATACCTGGCCAAATCACCGAGACCGCCAACTCATCAAGCCCTGCGCCATCCGCCGGTTCGACGGCCTAGCGTGAGCCCTTTTTAGCCAATCATTTCAACAGCGTCGACAGGTACTTTAAGATCTCCGGCTTGGTGATCTGGTGCCGTTGGCCGACAATTCTCACCTTCATCGCGCCCACGGCGTTGCCGATGAAGGCGGCGAGGAAGGGATCGCTCCCCTTGGCCACCAGGGGGGCTGCCAGAGCAAAGAAGGCGTCGCCCGCTCCGATCGTGTCGATGGCCTCGCCGATCAACGCCGGAATGCGCTTCACACCGCCTTTTGGCGTGTAGACGATGCTACCGAGCTTGCCGTGAGTGATGATGAAGGCATGGCAGTCGATGCGCTTCTCGAGCTTGTCGCGCACCACGGTCTCGATCGGCGCATAGCGTTCCATCGTCGCCAGACGCGCCTCCGGTTCGTCGATGCAGATGAGATCGGCGCGCGGATATTTCGTGACCAGATTGAAGCCCCGGTTGGCGCTGTTGGTCTGGGCGTTGACGGCCAGGAACTTGGCTTTGCGGCACACGATGTCGATCAGGCCCGCGTCGATCATACCATGGCCGAAATCGTTGACGATCACGGCATCGTAGCTCGCGATCTTGCTTTCAACCCAGTCATTGAGCGCCGCCTGCTCCGGCTCCGGAAGAGCTTCGTCGGAGAGGTAGGCGATCTCGATGAGCTTCTTGACATAGGCGGGATCGACCAGTCGACTCTTCACCGTCGTGCGACCGCCCTTTCGATAGAACGGCACCAACTTGATGTTCTCATGGAGGCTGCTGCGGACGAACTCCTCATGGCTGTCTTCCCGTCCGAGCAGCGTCACGAGATCGACGCTGCCGCACAATTGAGCCGTAAGGTTGGCCGTCGCGACCGCGCCGCCACAAAAGATCTCGCGATCCCGGTACTTGGTCGCGATGATGTTTTCCTTGGCCGGCTTTCCGAGAGGTTCGACGTAAATGTATTCGTCGAGGATCGTGTCGCCGATGATGAGACAGCGCATGCTCTGGACGGCGGCCACCTCCTTGATGAGGTCGGCGGCGGTGATGCGCGTCCGCAGATCCTTGAGAAAGGCCGCCGCATCCTCCGGATAGAGCTGCAGCACCCGATTGGAGAGATTGGACGAACTGAAGGTGATGTCCTCGGTGTAGAGCACCGCGCCGCCGAATTTCTCGACCATCAGACGTTCGGTCTTGATCCGGCCCGTGACGTCGTCTTCCTCAGCGCTGTACTCCGAGCCCTTGAGGTAGAAGTCGGGCTGCACCGCCTCAATGACGTGCTCGGCGCCTGGATTGGGGGAAATCCCCACAAAGTCGACGCTTTCAAGTCCCGCGACCATCTCGGCACGCAGCTTCTCCGCGAAGACCGGCCGGTCGGGCCCCTTGTTGACGAACTTGTCGGTCGTCAGGGTGACGATCAGGACGTCGCCATGCCGCTTGCCAATATCGAGGTGGCGCTTGTGCCCGACATGCAGGATGTCGAATACGCCATGCGCCAGCACGACCTTTCGCCCCTTGGCCCTGGCTTCCGACGCAATCTGCTTCAATTGCCCGAGTGTCTTTATCTTTTCGAGCATCGATTCACTGTCTCCCGATCACCGACTCTTCACCCTTGGCATCCTGAACGCTACTGACGGCCGAGATACGTGAACCAGTCCTTGGTTGCCTCCGCGATGGTTTCTGGCGTCCATACGGGCGCCTCTCGCCAATAGTCTATGGCGTTGAGCATATTTTGCACGCCCTTCTCAATAGGAACACTTGATTTCCAGCCCAGTTCCTCCTTGATCCGCCGTGTGTCTGCGAAGGTGCAATCCGGTTCGCCCGGCCGTTTGGGAATGTGCACCGTCGACGCCGCTTCGAGCAGTTTCGCGAGGTAGTTCACCGACACCGGGTTGTCACTGCCGACGTTGAGACACAACCCTACCTTGTGTGACTCGGCAGCGCAAATCAGCGCGTCGACCGCATCCGACACATAGGTGAAGTCGCGCGTTTGTTCGCCGTCTCCGACGATGGTCAACGGCTTGCCGGCGAGAAGCTGCGCCAGGAATACGCCAAAAACCGCGCCGTAGGTTCCATTGGTGCGGGCGCGTGGACCGTAGATGTTGAAGAACCGAAGCGACAGCGCCGGCAGGCCGTAAACCTGCGCCCAGTGCATCACTTCGCATTCGCCCATCCATTTCGTCAAAGCATATGGATACTGCGGCCGGATTTCAGCCCCTTCCGGCGTCGGATAGGAATCGGGTATCCCGTAGCACGAAGACGAGGCAACGTAGACAAATCGCTTGACGGCGGCGGCCCGCGCCGCCTGCAGCGTCACGAAAGTGCCGACGACGTTGGAGCGGAAATAGCCTTCGGGGTTCTGGATCGACGGAACGATGTCGGCGAGAGCGGCGAGATGGAACACGCGCTCGGCGCCCTTCATCGCTTCGGCCATGACCCCGGCATCGGCGACGTCGCCCACGCGCAGATCAAGGTTCGGATTGTCCTTGTGCTGCTGAAGGTTGCGCGGGTTGCCCGACGCCATGTTGTCGACGACGCGAACCGAACGGCCGAGGGCAAGCAGCCGGTCCGTCAGGTGAGAGCCGATGAATCCGGCGCCACCAGTTACGAGATCAAGCATCGTATCGATCACCCACTTTCAAGCTACGGCCGTTGGCGCGTACGCTCATTCGAAGAAGATGAAGCCCCAGTCGCCCTGGTAGCCGCATTGCTTGTAGATCCATTCCCAGTTTTCCACGTCGTGGAACGACTCGCAGGTCAACTGCCAATAGAGCAGGTTCGCGCGCTCCCGCTCATTGCGGAACGATTCGACCATGATGTACTTCTTGGCGCCCTTGCCGACCCGATCGATCTCCCGCACGGCGTCGAAAAGATGCCTGATCGGAAGGTTGTGCAGCCCTCCCAGCGAAACCACGAAGTCGAAGGATTTGTCCGGATATGGCAGCGAAATAGCATTGCCGACCTGAAGGGCCGGCTTCACTTCCTCCTTCGCATTGGCAACGGCATAGTCCGATATGTCGATTCCGGCAATCTCGACGCCCGGTACCGCATTCGTGAACTCGTGCAGCAGAAAGCCCTTTCCGCAACAGACGTCGAGAATCCGGTCGCCAGCCTTTAGACCGTAATGCGCGGCCATTGCCTGTGCGATCGGCAGCCAGCGCCCGTCATACCTGTACCCACCGTAACCGTACTGCCGCTCGCCATCCCAGTAGTCGTGGCCGTATTTCTTGGCGACCTCGGCGCAGGCGGCCTTGTCGTACTGGACGACACGGGCGACGTAGTCGCGCTTGGTCCGGTTATGGAGCGGGCCGATAAAGTCTACGCAAGCCATCGTTCGATCTCTTGATAATTCAGGTGCCCGCAGATGTCCGCCGTCTGCAGCACGTTCTCCCAACGCTCGATATCGTCCTCGCTCTCGAGGACGAAGCCTTCTACCGCAGCGTGGAGGCGACAACCAGCATCCAGCAACCTACGGTATATTTGTCTGCGTCGCTCGGTATCGGCAGGCAGCATGAACATGGTATAGAGGATCACGCCGTCGAGCGCCGCCAGATCCGCCAGGACCTGCTCGAGGATAAGATAGCAGCCGGGCATGGCATATTCGGTCGCGCTCAGCAGGTAGTGCAATTTGCGCCGTAGAGCGTAGTCCCGAATCACCAGGTTCTGGATATGTTGGGGCACCCTGTGATTGTCGGCCGGTCGACTGAAGACGTAACCGCGATATCCCTTCTGGCTGGGCTGCATCAGGTGACCGATGGCAGCCTGTAGCTGGCGCCAATCCGGGTCGCCGGCCGCACCAGGATGGGTTCGAAGAATTCGCCCAGCTTCTTGTCGCGATACGGTGAAAACACGCTCTTGAAGCGACAATTGGTCGACCACCGCGTCTCCGGCTCGCGATTGACGATGTTGCCGTGCATGACGTTCTGCGTGAACAGCAGCACGTTGCCGTAGGGAATGTCGAGCCAGCGCAAATCGGGCTCGATGGCGCGATAAAGTTCCTCGGCGGATTTCAGCTTGAGATCGTTCATCCTCGCCTGGTATTGCGAATCCTTGTCGCGCGGCAGGATGTACATCGTCTTGGTCCCGTAGACATGGACGTACGGGATCCACAGGACGACCTCATATGGGGAATCACCCGCCCACACATCGGCATGGACAGGCAGGAGGGAGCTGTCGTCGTTTGGCAGCTGGATGCTGAGATTGATTCGCAGCTGCATGGCCAGCTCGTTGCCGACCAGTATTTCGAGCGCGCGGCGGGCGGTGTTGAAATAGGAGAGCCGTGTCCAGGACTCCTCGTTCATCTCGCGAATCACCGCCAGGCGAAGATCATTCAGCCGCTGGACGTCGACCTTTTCGTGGATGTGATCGAGGAAGGCACCCTTGTCCTCGGGTTGGGGCAGCTTGAGGTATGACGCCGCGATATCGGCCATCAGATCGCGAATCCGGTCGAGATCCTCGCGCGATTCGGTCGGCAGGATGGCATAGCCGTCGCGCACGAATGCTTCGGCCAGGGCGCGCTCGTCTTCACGCCAGAAGCTCTGGACGTTGCTCACTGTCGCAGCCGCGCGAGCAGGCTGCGGACCGTCGCGCCAATGCTGGCCGCGTCGATCTTGCAGTCTTCCATCAGGGCCTGCTGGCTGCCGTAATGGGCCGAAAAGCGATCGGGAATGCCAAGACGCTTGAGCGGCGGCAGCGGTCCCACGATCGCGTCGGAAAGCGCTTCCAGCACGGCGCTGCCCAGCCCACCGACGACGCTGTGCTCCTCCACCGTGACGACCAGACGCGCCTGGGTCGCGGCGCCGACGATGGCGTCGGCATCGAGCGGCTTGATCGTATGGGCGTGAAGCAGCCGGCAACGGATCCCGTCCGCCGCCAACGCGCCGGCGGCCTTGAGCGCCTGCGTGGTCGCCACGCCGGTCGTGACGAACAGCACATCCGACGCGCCCTGCTCGGCCTCGATCATGTCGATTGCCTTGCCGATCGCGAAGCCGCGCTCGGGCTTGCTGACGACGGGGTCGCCGCCCTTGCCCAGGCGGATATAGATCGGATGCGGCCAGTCGAGCGTCGCGTCCATCAGCCGGGTCATCTCCTCGGCGTCGCAGACCGCGGTGACGGTCATGTGGGGCAGCGCGCGCATGATGGCGATGTCCTCGATCGCCTGATGGGTCGGTCCCAGCGGGGCATAGACGTAGCCGCCGCCGTTGCCGATCAGCCGCACCGGCAGGTCGTGCAGGCAGAGGTCGACCGCCACCTGTTCGTAGCAGCGCCGCGTGATGAAGGTGGCAATCGTGTTGACGTAGGGAATGAAGCCTTCCATCGCCATGCCGGCGGCCATGCCGATGACATTGGCCTCGGCAATGCCCTCCATGTAGTAGCGCTGCGGATACTCCTTCTTCATCTCGCCCAGCAGGTTGGGCGACAGGTCGGAGCCGATGAACACCACGCGCTCGTCGCGGCGCGCGAGGGCATGGACCATATCGAGACTACGCTTGCGCATGATTTCAGCTTCCTAGTGGCGCCACGGATCGCCAGCAGGTCCTTCTCCGAGAGATCCGACTTGTGATGCCAGTCGGCATTGTTTTCCGCCACCGGAATGCCCTTGCCCTTGACGGTGTGGCAGATGACGGCGCGCGGCCGCTCGCCGGGTGCCGCCGCCGCGTCCCGGAAGACCTGCTTCAGCTCTTTCACATTGTGGCCGTTGCACTCGAACACGTGAAAGCCAAAGCTCGTCCACTTGTCGGCCAGCGGCTCCATGCTCTGAATGTCGAACACGCTGCCGGCCGACTGGATCTTGTTGTAGTCGATGATCGCCGTCAGGTTGGACAGACGGTGCTTGTCGGCGCAGGCGGCGGCCTCCCACACCGACCCTTCGTTGATCTCGCCGTCGCCCATCAGCACATAGACCTTGCTGTCGCGTCCGGTCATGCGTGCGGCCAGCGCCATACCGAGGCCGATGGAAAGGCCGTGGCCGAGGGCGCCGGTGCAGGCTTCGACGCCGGGCACGACCGTCTCGGGGTGCCCGCCGAGAAACGAATTGTAGTGGCAAAAGCGGTCGAGTTCCTCGAGGGGAAAGAATCCGCGATCCGCCAGCACGGCGTAGAGCGCCAGGCAGCCATGGCCCTTGCTCAGGATGAAGCGATCACGCTCGCGCCAGTGCGGCTTGGCCGGATCGTGGCGCAGGAAGTCGTCGTAGAGGACGCGGATGATCTCGACCAGGGAAAGCGCCGGCCCGATATGCCCTCGTCCGCCATTCTCGATGGCCCGGAAAATCAGGCGCCGGAGATATCGGCTGCGCTCGTCCAGGGGTTCAAGCTGGACCGAATCGAGATCGGTATCGTAATTCAGCAAAGCCGCATTTTTCATGCGGGCGGTTATACTATCTCCGTTGATCCCGGTCAGCACATTTGGCCGTCCTGGAGGTCGCCGTTGTCGCGGATCGGTATGAGCGGCGCCCACCTCCGTCGGCGGCTGACCATGACGTGGGATGTCTGAACCGTTGGAGTGAAGGGTCGGACGCCGGTCCATTCCTGCAGAATCGGCATGGTTAGTCCGCAACATTGCGCATGGTTGTCAAGGGAATCTTCATTCTTCCGCGACTGTCGGAAGTCACGGCGGAGGCCCTGAGGCCGCGATATCCGCCCGTCCAGCGTGCCCTCGGTCCTGAATTGCCAGTTCCGGCGCCGCCTGTTGCGCGACAGATGATAAGGCGGGCCTGAATGTCGAGGGAGGCAGCTCGTGGCTCAGACCGGCAGGGGTCAAGCTGCAGTCGTTTTCCAAGAGCGTGCCACTATGTGCCCTTCGCCATCCAAAATTTGATAGCCATTTGGCGAATTTTCGGTCGGCTGGCGCTTTGACTTCCTCAGTAACAATCTCGCCCTGTGTTCGACGTCGTAGAGGAAGAAGCGGGGCGACGCCGTCTCTCCACAACTCTCGGTGGATCGGCGCCATCCCCTCCAACCACGACAAATTCAATGGTGAACATTGGTCTGTTCTAGCCCCTCGCCCGCCCCTACCAATTCCTTCGCCCAGGCTGCTTGGCGCACACCATATATGAGCTCTTCGTCTTCCATCCAAGCAAAAGACATCCACGCATTTGACTCGCGCCTTAGCAGCCTATTCCGCGTCAATAACCACATTCGCGCTTGATCGCATATAGAAGCTGATATCCTGCAAGAGCACGCCCGATTCGCCGTCGCCTTGATAGGGGAAGCCGCCATCCGCGGCAGCAAATCGATCCCGAGAAACGCCTGTCCAACGTCAGCTTGATGATGCCCCAGCAGACCACCGAGCCGTCCGGCGTTTACAATCATGCTTCCATCGTAAAAATCGGCGCGCCGACCGGCTTCGAGCCCCTTGGGATCGCACCATGTTACGCCCTCTTGACCCTTGCCGGCGTCTCGCAGAATCAGGTTGATCATGCGGTCGCCGATCGGCTTGTAAGAAAGCATGACCAGGTAATAGTGATTCGGCACGAGATCCGGAATCCGTGTTTCGAGATAGTGCCGCGCGTTCTGTGTCGTCTCCAGGATGCGCCAACTGGATCCGGATGCAGGCGTGGCGACGAGACCTTCGATATGCCACTTGTCGTCGATTGGCCCATTTCGCCAGACCGGCTTTTCGTCGGGGTTCACCAATGAGAGGGCCGGCAAGGGGGGCGGCGTGTGATCGACGGGCTTCGATGGCAGCCCCAATGCGGCGGCGACGAAATGCGCCAGCCGACGCGAGCTGTAGCGCTCATATCCGACATACAAATGATCCGCGCTGCCGGTGAAAATTTCGCGCGGCCAATGTTCAAATATCCCTTCCGGATAAACGAACAGGTTCGAATATTTCCGTTTCAGCAGCGACAGGGAGTCTTCCATCGCCTGCTTGAACTGGTCGTTGAGGTGCCCGCAGGGCGTGAGGGTGGAAGACGATGATGAGCTTCTTGCCGTGACCTTTTGCCAAAGCCGCAAACTTGTCGAATGTGATAGGCGGGAAGAATTCTCCATTGGGGGAAGTGTAGTCCGCAACGGCGAGAGCCCACGTGTCGGTGGGGCCACAGAGCCGATTAAAGAAGTCTTTCCCCTTGTCGCCGACGCTGCGCGGATCGTGTTCTGCCCACCATCCACGCTCATCATGGACCGACTGCATCACATTGAGCGTGTCGCCGCTGTCGGAGAGACCAGTCCGCCGGGGCGCGACAAGACCGAACAAAGTGTAAAACGCATCCGTCACCGCGGGCCTCAGTGCCAGTGATGGAAGCGATACGATCGACCATGGGCCGACAAACGCTTCATGGATCTTGGCAGCACCGAGCTTGGCGTCGCCACCAAGCAACTTCGGCTGGGGCAGGTTGTTGAACGTTATGTAAAGAACGATAGCGCGCAGATGCGGATCATGGTCCAGGGCAAACTTCACGAAGTCGTAGTACCCGTCGAAGCCGGTATTCGCGCAACAGCTGAGACTGAAGTATCTCAGGCCGTCGAGTTCCTTCATGACCAGATTGGGCCGGATCCCATGGAAGCCGCTGCTGTCGCCGACCTGGATGACATCGGCCTGGGATGAAGAGATCTCCTTCATCTTCGGGTAGATGACAAACTTATGGAACGGATCTGATTCGCCGTACATCCAATTGAGGTAGTTGGACCGTTCGACGACGTCCGGCGCGACGATCAGGGCTATGGCTCCTTCGATCAGGCCGATGATCGCGATCGCGATCAGCAACGGTCTAAAACTGGAAATAAATGAATTCACTTTGTTTCCGCGCCCCGAACATCACGACCGCATAGAAGATGCTGACATAGACCAACGCTTTGGCGAACCAGGGCCAGTCGGAGTAGAGATCGATGAATTCCAGATTGCGACGGTAGCCCAGAAACTCCGTCACGCGAGCGGGATGGAATACATCGCGAGTCCCCATGCGATCGTCTGACAAAGTTCCAGTCAACCGTCGCAGATAGCCGACGATCGACTTGAAGGCCGGCAGCAGTTCGGCCGGCGTGGCGCGAAAGAATATCCAGCCAATACATGCGAGCTGGAACATGACGAATATCGCGATCGCCTTGCCAACCAGCGAGCTATGCTGACCGGAGCGGAACCCGTCCAGGCCGCACACCCGATAGAGGATGAGCAGCAAGCCGTGATACAGGCCCCATATGACGAACCCAACGCCGGCGCCATGCCACAGGCCGCCCAAAAACATCGTTATGCCGAGATTCCGAAGTGTCTTGAGGCGGCCGTGTCGCTCGCCGCCCAACGGGATGTAAAGATAGTCGCGTAGCCAGGTCGACAGCGAAATATGCCAGCGCCGCCAGAAGTCGGCGGGCGACGAAGCAAAATACGGTGTCAGGAAGTTTCGCGTCAGCTCAATATTGAAGAGTTTGGCGACGCCCCGTGCAATATCGGTATAGGCCGAAAAATCGCAATAGATCTGGCCGGCGAAGGCGTAGGCGAACAGCAAGCCGGCTCCGGCTGTAATGTTGCCCGGCTGGATGCGAGGTTCGATGAGGCCGACCAGATGGCCGAAATTGTCCGCCAGCGTTATCTTCTTGAACAGGCCCCAGCAGATCAGCCAGACCGCCACTTCCGCCTGCGGCCACGTGATGGGGGGCCGCTTGGCTGCGATCTGCGGCAGGAGATCGGACGCGCGCGCGATGGGCCCCGCCACCAACTGCGGAAAGAACGCAACAAAGGTGATGTAGTCGACCAGCTTGTTGTGTGGTGCGAACTTGCCGCGGTAGATGTCGGCCGTGTAGCTGATGGTATGAAATGTGTAGAACGAGATGCCCGGGGGCAGGATCAGCGTCACGACCGGGATGACGGTTGCCCATCCCATCCAGGTGGTAAAGGTATTGGCGTTGAACGTAATCCAGCCAGCATACTTGCAAGCCGATAGGAGGCTGAGCTGGATGGCGACGCTGCCGATGAACAGGTACTTCCTGAGGCGCCCGGGCTTCAAAGCATGGATTCGAGCCCCGACCCAAAAATCAAGAATACAAGTAAACAACAGCGGTAGCAGGTAGATGAACCCGGACGTCGCGTAAAAGAAAATACTCGCGGCGGCGAGCCAATAATTTACGAATGGTGTCGATCGTAGCGCCCAATAGACGAAAACCACGACTGGCAGGAAGACAAATACAAACTCGTACGAGTTGAAGGTCAGACTGCTGAAATTCATGAAGATCTAGCGCTCGACGTGCCTGACCGAGATGCAAATAGTCGCCGCGAGGCGAAATACCTAACCGGAAAGCCTATCCAGCCAAACTCCCAACAAGGCTACGGCCGACAACTGGTGGCCGGATGTCGATGCCGGCCTGCTCCTCGCCTTGATAGATATGTGCTCCCACCTGATCAACCAGCGTTACATTGAAGACTGCAACGTTAGACGTCGGTGTGAGTGTCAGTTGGCATCTCACCCACTCGTCATCGATCGCACCAATGGCGACGGCATCCTTATCCATGCAGGCCGCTATCTGCGCCTTTTTCAGGTCAAATGTCGCGCGAGTGTACGCAGCGGCCTCTTGGTCGCGAAACTCAATGATCAGTCGATCGCGACCACGCGGACGAGCAACCACATCGACTGTGTAGGCTTCGTTGGCAGAGACCGGAACGCCGATCTGCTCGACTCGATGCACCGAGAAGATTGTTGTCTTCCTGGAGGTAGATCTGGCCTGGGGCTCAGAATCTGAGCGGCGTGGCCGTTGCGTTTTCGCACGTTCCCCAATCGACGGTGAGCCCTCTCCTGCAGAGTCCTGGGCGGGGGATCTTTGCGGAGCCCGATGAATCCATCCGCGAGCTGAGCCAGCGTAAAGCGCCCCGACGAAAGCCGGGCAAGCGCGGCCTGAACTCTGCGCTCGCCGTCCTCTTCCTGCCACAAGGCGGTATCCGCTGCCCGAGTGATAGACAGAAATACCTCTTCGCTCGCTTCGTAAATCAGAACCGCAATACCTTTCAATCATCTCGTCGGTCAGCGAGCTTTCCTGATGCCCATGATGATCGGCCTGGAGTCGAGGTCGATGCTTACACGCCTGACGCCAATGTCATGGCATTTCCCGGATGAAATCCGCTGTCTCGTGCGCATTCTCAGGAAGCACGATGTACTTCACTTCCAACACGTCCGGACCAATGCTCGCATAACGTGCGATGGTCTGTCCCAAACTCTCCTTAGCCAGACTCGAAGCCCTTGATGATCTCGTAGGTCTCCCGGGACGCCCAAATCAATGCTAATGACCAATCGATTTGCCTACCCGGCCACTTCGAAGCATGCGCTCGATCGCGGGCGAATTACCTGACACCACTGCTGTTGATGGAGGAAATCGGCGTTCCACTCTCGATGAAATAGTCCACGAGCTTTTCGAATTCAGGAAGAATTGTCGGCTCGCCGCCGCCGAACCGAATGATCGCATTCGGATCGATATAGCCGCGCTCGACCATCTCCTTCAAAATTGGAAACAGCGGCGGCGCCTGCCGAGCCGGCAACCGGTTTGGGTGCGCTGTTCGAATTGGTCCCACAATAGTAGCAGTCGGTATTGCACGCAGTATGGTGACCAAATGATGTCGTCGAAAAGATAGGGTGTGTCATTGGACCGGTCGTGAATCTGCCAAGAAGGGCATTCACGGCAAGCCTTGGGGATCTATTCCGCGCCTGACGGTGGCCAAATGCGACCGCTTGGTAGTGGCGAGCTCTTCAATATCGATGGCGCCGCCAGCACCGTACGATCCAACATACGGGGAATCACCCGTCTTCAATGCGCGCAGCAACCAACGATAGTCGAGGCGGTGAAGAAAATCGTCTTTTTTCCTGGCCGCAGGACCAGAACTCGGTTTCTTTCAAACGACCCATAAAGTACCCCACACAATCAGCTGCCCCGAGAGGCTTGGGATCCGTTCGGCGCAGAAAGCTTATTGTATCGTCCCTCTTTTACGAACCGACTATCCCATTGATATTTCGTATAGAATAATCCCAGCGGGTGAAAAGTAAAGGCAGCATGTTGAAGATCAACGACAAATCGCTGGCTGTTGACGGCGCAGGGAGCGCTCCTGGAGTCATGACGATCGCCGCCTAGGCTGCCCTCGCGGAGGTGTGACGTTGAGGGCAAGGCCAGTGCGCCGACAAATCGCCAGATTGCATTGTCCGCGCGTGATCCAGCCGCGACCAGCCACGACTATGGAAGCGGCCATTCCGATGGGCGCGAACCTTCTGGCTTCCAGGGCTGGTGGCGATCGGCTCTTGCTGCGCTGCCGTGACTTCCCGCTTCGCCTCCGAGACTGTCAGGCCACCCCAACAGTGTTCCGAGACCGGCCACCAGCGAAATCCGCCTTGGCGTCGACGTCGGATGATCCATCACCGTTAGGGCCATTGCAGGTCAGCATGCTGACCCATGGGCTAAGTTCGGCTTTTTTCTCGTGTCGGTCGCAGCGCCGGACCACTGGCGGAGTGATTGCGTTGGCGCCCGATCGGGTACCTGATCAGCCGGGTGCTTACGTGTTGCCGTGTCGATGGTCTCCGAATACTACGCGTCAATGGGGCCTGTCTTCCTCGCGAGTATTATCGTTTGGGCCGCCGCTGCCAGCGGAGCGTCAGCAAGCCTCCTCGCCTTCAAGGCTCGTCGTCACGCCTGTCTTCGTGCTCTCGCTTCGACCGCGTCACTGCCGGTTCGGCCAACTCCCGAAAAAAGGAGTGCCCACTCAACAAAATCGAGCTAAAGTCGACGCGTTCTTGCTGAGCGCAGATAGTGCCGTGCCTGTGCGCGGCCCAAGTTCAAGCGAGGCGGCATGCAGGCAGTCATCTTGTGCGGAGGTCGCGGAACGCGATTGCACGAAGAGACGAATTTTCGGCCGAAGCCACTGGTACCGATCGGCGATCACCCGATCCTCTGGCACATCATGCGCCACTACCGAGCCTATGGGGTTCGAGATTTCATCCTGTGCCTTGGCTACAAAGGCGAGATGATACGGGACTACCTCCTCAATTTCCGCCGCAACAACTCAGACATCGAGGTGGACCTTTCGTCAGGTGATGTCACGTTGTTGTCGAAGGAGAGCATCGATTGGCGCATCCGATTGATCGATACGGGCCTGAATACCCTGACAGGGGCGCGAATTCGCCGGATTACCCCGCATA
>CAVXWG010000013.1:0-162054 GCA_963765385.1 uncultured Alphaproteobacteria bacterium
TCGTTGACGAGGCCCAGCTCGTCCATGTGGGCGGCAAGCGTCGTGCCGTAGCGCTGGTAGCCCGCCACGACCTGGACCTTGGATTCAGCGACGTGGCTGTGGACGCCGACATCGTATTCGCGCGCGAGGTTGCGGCAGGCGACCAGGAAATCGTCACTGCAGTGATGCGGGATCGTGGGCGCTACGGCCAGCATGACCGTTTCGAACGGCCATTTCTGCAACGCCTTCTTCATTTGCCCGGTGATGGCCTTCCACGGCGCATAGCGGTAGCTCTCGACCTCCTTCTGCAGCGACGGCGAGAGGCGATCCATCAGGCCCGGAATGGCTTCGAAGAAGCTGGTGTCGGCCACCATCGGCGCCAGCACGGCGCGCATGCCGACTTCCTCGTAGGCCTTGGCCATGGCCGACAGGCCGTCGACCGAGGGCAGGGGAAACTCCGCGGCAAGGTCGTAGGCGGCGGTGCAGCCCTTCATCACCATTTCGCAGGCGCCGATCAGGCTCGCCAGATACTTGTCCTCGAGCGAGCGGCCGCCGTTGATCCACGGGCTGGCCGTCAGCAGCAGCTCGAGCGACCATAGATCGCCCATGCCCTTGCCGAGATTACCCGGCCCGTGGGTGTGGGCGTTGATCAGGCCGGGATGCATCAGCCGGTTCCGGGCGTCGATCAACGTGGCGTCGTCAGGCGCGGCGAGGCCGGGCCGGCCGATCTCGGCGATGGTATCGCCCTTGATCAGGATGTCGGCAGGCGCCGCCTTGCGTCTGGCGATGTCCAAAAGCTTGCCGCCGCGGACGATGGTGAAAGGAGGTTTGGATTTTGTGGCCATGCGGCAGTCTCGCAAACAAAGTGCCATCACAGCCACGGGAAAAGGCGTATTCTGGGCGGCGACGACAACGGTACGGGAGGATGCCATGAAGCTCGAAGGCGGGTGCTATTGCGGCAAGGTGAGGTACGAGGCCGAAGGCGAGCCGATGATGAAGGCGCAGTGCCATTGCCGCGAATGCCAGTACATCACGGGCGGCGCGCCCAACATGTTCATCGTCATGCCGCTGGACGGCTTCAAGTACACCAAGGGCGCAGCCAAGTCGTTCACGCGCAGCGATCTCGAGCGTCCGGTGACGCGGGAGTTCTGTCCCGACTGCGGCACCCACCTGGTGACCCGGCCGCAGCGTCCGGTCGTCGTCGTGAAGGTCGGTTCCCTCGACGATCCCAAGCAGTTCGGCGCCCCACAGATGGCGATCTTCACCATCGACAAGCAGCCGTTCCACCAGATCCCGGACGGGCTGCCGGCCTTCGAGCGGATGCCGCAGCGATAACGCTGCAAACAAAAACCCCCGGGAATGCCGGGGGTCGTCGTTCGGTTCGCTCCGGAAAGGGAGGACTAGTAGCCCTCGCGCTCCATGCGCTTGCGCATCAGCTTGCGGGTCCGGCGGATGGCCTCGGCGCGCTCGCGGGCGCGGCGCTCTGAGGGCTTCTCATAGTTACGGCGGAGCTTCATTTCGCGGAAGATCCCTTCGCGCTGCATCTTCTTCTTCAGGACGCGCAGCGCCTGATCGACGTTGTTTTCACGAACGAGAACCTGCACTTCGATCGCTTCCTTCCATGCATGAGAGGGCGCCCCGAAAAAAGTCCGGGGGCAATTGGGAGGCGGCGTAGGTATCACAGGGCAGGAGCGTTGGAAAGGGGTGTGGAAGCCCGCTGAGACACCTATATCTGCCCTCATGAGCACCGGAAATACCCCAGAAATGCCACAAGTGGGCGATCCCGACGCCCCGCTGCGCGACCGCCTGGCCGACGCCATGGCCGCCGAGGCCGTATTCGACGGCTGGACCCGGGGGGCATTGTCGGCCGCCGCGCGCCAGCTCGGACTGCCAGCCGGAGAGGCCGACCGGCTGTTTCCCGGCGGTCCGGTCCAGGTCCTGACCCATATCAGCGAGCGCGCCGATCTGCGCACGGTCGAGGACATGGAGAAGGAAGGCGTGGCGGGCCTCAAGATGCGCGAGCGCATCAAGGGCGCGGTGCGCATCCGCCTCGAACGTCATGCCGGCGAGCGCGAGGCGGTGCGCCGCGCGCTCACGCTGCTGTCGTTGCCGTTCAATGCAGGGTTGGCGCTGAAACTTCTCTACAAGACCGTCGATGCCATGTGGTACGCCGCCGGCGACACCAGCACCGATTTCAACTTCTATACCAAGCGGGCGACCCTGGCGGGCGTCTACTCCTCGACCCTGCTCTACTGGCTGAACGACCGCTCGCCCGGCAGCGAGGCGACCTGGGGCTTCCTCGACCGCCGTATCGACGACGTGATGAAGATCGAGAAGCTGAAGGCCCAGGTCAGGTCGTGGACCGGCGGGGCGGGGCGGACGGCGGCAAGAAGGTGACATGACCCATCTTGCGGCCCGGGCGCGCGCTGGCCTTGCCGTAGAGATGCAGCCGCGCCGTCGGGTCGGCGAGGTAGCGGAGCCAGTCGTTGGCCTCCTCGCCGATCAGGTTCACCATGCGCGACGGCGCCAGCACATCGACCGGCCCCAGCGGCAGGCCGCAGATTGCCCGCACCAGCTGCTCGAACTGGCTGGTCGCACAGGCATCGATCGTCCAGTGCCCCGAATTGTGCGGCCGCGGCGCCATCTCGTTGGCGAGCACGCGCCCGTCCTTGGTGACGAACATCTCCAGCGCCACCAGCCCCACCAGGTCGAGGCCGCGCGCCAGCGCCAGCCCGGAGCGCTCGGCCGTGGCGAGGGTTTCGGCCGGGAGGTCCGACGGCACGGTGGTGGTGCGCAGGATGCCGTCGCGATGGTCGTTCAGCCCGATCGGGAAAGCAGCGCGTCGCGCCGTCGAGGCCGCGCGCCACGATGGCCGAGATCTCGCAGCGGAAGTCGACCAGCGCCTCCAGGATGCAGGCGCGCTTGCCGAGCTGCTGCCACGCCGCTGCAAGGCCGGCGCGGTCTGAAACGCGCGCCTGGCCCTTGCCGTCGTAGCCCTCGGTGCAGGTCTTCAGGATGCCCGGGAGGGCGGTGGCCGCGGCGATGTCCGCCTCGCCGGCGATCGGCTGGTAGTCAGCGGTGCCGATGCCGAGCTTCTGGAAGAATTCCTTCTCGCGCAGCCGGTGCTGGGCGACATGGATCGGCGTCACCCCGGGCCGCACCGGCTTCAGCTTTTCGCACGCCGTGACGGCCGCCTCGGGCACGTTCTCGAACTCGTAGGTGACGACATCGACCTCGGCGGCGAAGCGGGCCAGGGCGGCCTCGTCGTCGTAGGCGCCGCTCACATGGCCGGCCGCGACGTCGCCCGCGATCGAATGGTCCTCGGGCGCATAGACGATGCAGCGATAGCCCAGCCGCGCGGCGGCGAGGGCGGTCATGCGGCCCAGCTGGCCGCCGCCCAGGATGCCGATGGTCGAGCCCGGCGGGAGGGCTTCGTGTGTCACGCGCCTGCCCTTCGCTTTACGTCTGTTGGGTTCGCACATCCGAGATCGCGTGTTCTTGGTCCTCTCCGCCGCGCAGCGGGGGAGAGGAAGGGACCCATTGCGAAGCAATGGGGAGGTGAGGTGGTCGTAGATAAGCACGGGATATTTCGGGTGCGAGCACCGCAGCCCACCTCACCCTCCCGCGCTTCGCGCGGGCCCCTCCCTCTCCCCCCGCGAAAACGCGGGCGGAGAGGGGGCTTGACCCAAGATGCGGGTATGCGTGCCGCCACCGCCCATGACCCCTCCGGCCTGCGGCCACCTCCCCGCGGAGCGGGGAGGAAAGGAAGATTTCGGGTCATCTTCTAGCGGTGAGGAACGGACGGCGTGTCCACGGGCGTCCGCGCCACGGCCCCGGTCTGGCGAGACCGCCAGCGCTCCAAAGCCGCCATGATCTTGGCATCGCCAAGACCGACGATACTGGCGGCCAGCAAGGCTGCATTGACCGCGCCAGCCCGTCCGATCGCGAGCGTGCCCACCGGGATGCCGGCCGGCATCTGGACAATGGAAAGAAGACTGTCCTGGCCCTTGAGCGCGGCGCTTTCGACCGGCACGCCCAGCACCGGCAGCGGCGTCAGCGCGGCGGTCATGCCGGGCAGGTGCGCGGCGCCGCCGGCGCCGGCCACGATCACCTTGAGCCCGCGGCCCTTGGCGGCCGAGGCATAGGCCATCATGCGCTTGGGCGTGCGGTGGGCGGAAATGATGCGCGCCTCGAAGGGCACGCCCAGCGCCTCCAGCGTCTCGGCGGTGTGGCGCATGGTCGTCCAGTCCGACTGGCTGCCCATGATCAAGCCGACCGCCGGTTTCGGCGACGGGCGGCGTTTAGCGGGGGATTTGGCCATGCTCTCAGGCGATGATATCGGGAATCGAACTGGCTTTCCAGCTTGAGGATCTGGTCCTTGAGCCCGAGCTTGCGCTTCTTCAGGCGCTGCAGTTGGAGCTGGTCGAACGGGCGGCTTCTCGATCAGGCGGTCGATCACCTCGTCGAGATCGCGATGTTCGCTCTTCAACGCTTCCAGCTTGGCCTTGATCGCCTCGGCGTCCAGCGGATCCGAAGTCCGGTTGCTCATGGAGGGCGCACTCGTGCAGGCGGGCTAGCCACGTCGTCCTGCGCCGTGTACCCCTTCGCCCGCTCAAAGGGAAGCGCTCAAGGTGTCGGATTTTCTGCCCCATCCGTTCTGGAATTTCTCGCTGGAGCTCTATGCCGGCGAGGGGGTGGCCGAGGCCTGCCTCGACCTGCAGGAGCGGCGTGGCTGCGACGTGAACATCCTGCTGTTCTGCTGCTGGCTCGGCGCCTCCGGCCGGCCGACGCTGACGGCCGACCGCCTGCGCTCGATCCTGAAGGCGAGCGACGTCTGGCAGGCCGAGATCGTGCGGCCGCTGCGCCGGGTTCGGCGGCTGCTGAAGGACCGGCCGTGGCCCGAAGCCTTGCCCGAGACCGTCGACGCCGTGCGCCGCCGGGTGGCCGACGCCGAGCTCGCGGCCGAGCATGCCGAGCAGATCAAGCTCGCCAGCCTGTACACGCCGCTGGCCGATCGCGACCGTCCGATCGAGAAGCGCCTGCGCGCCGCCGTCGGCAATCTCGGCGTCTACGCCGTGTGCTTGGGCGTCGTGCCCGACGCCAAGGACCGAGCGGCGGTGGTCGCGCTGATGAAGGCGACCTTCCCGATGCTACTGCCCGACGAAGTCACGCGCGCGGTGGGCGCCTGATCCTCCCCCCATCTGATCCTCCCCCGTCATACGGGGGAGGTGCCCGAAGGGCGGAGGGGGAAGGCCTCAGTCGAAGCATGTCGTGATTTCAGATCGGCTCCTTTCAAAGATTGCCTGTGCGGCTCGCCCTCTCCCGTACCCTCTCCCGTATGACGGGGGAGGGACAAGAGGACGATGACTAGCTCCAGCGCTTGACCTTGCCGGTGTCGAGATCGAACAGGTCGAGGACGCGGCCGATCGTGTGGTCGATCACGTCGTCGAGCGTCTTGGGCTTGTTGTAGAAGGCAGGCACCGGCGGGGCGATGATGGCGCCCATCTCGGCGAGCGTCGTCATGTTGCGAGATGGATGGCGTGCAGCGGCGTCTCGCGCGCCAGCAGCACGAGCTTGCGGCGCTCCTTCAGCACCACGTCGGCAGCGCGCGTCAGCAGGTTGCAGGTGATGCCGTGGGCGATCTCGCCCAGGCTGCGCATCGAGCAGGGCGCCACGATCATGCCCATGGTGCGAAACGAGCCGCTCGATATCGCAGCCGCGAGATCTTCGACCTTGTAGGCGGCATCGGCGAGACGCCGGACCTCGGCCACCTTCATGCTCGTCTCGTGCGCCAGCGTGACTTCCGCAGTGCGCGTCATCACCAGATGGGTCTCGACCGGCAGACTTTTCAGCGCCTGGAGGAGCCGTACGCCGTAGATGACGCCGGAAGCGCCGGAAATACCGACAACGAGCCGCGATGGTTCAGCCATGCTGACCATCTTACCGCGTTATGCACAGCCGGTGGAAAGTGGTCGATTCGGCGTGACTCGTCCCAATGTCAGAGTCAGAGTTACTTGTCCGCAACAATCTCGGAGGTCGCCCGTGAGCACAGTGGACCACATCGAAGCGCTCAAGGCCAAGCACGCTTCCCTTGAGCAAGCGATCCACCACGAAAACACCCGACCGCATCCCGACGACGATGCGATCTGCAGCCTCAAGAAGAGGAAACTGCAGATCAAGGACGAGATCGTCCGACTAAGTTCGACGACGACCCACTGACACGCCGCATACGGCGCGGGTCAGCCCAGGCCGGCCCAACGGGCCAGCGCCACCGCGCCGACCGCGGCGAACACGCCCGATTTGAAGCTGCCTGCGACGCTGCCGATGGATTTCGCTTCGCTGCGAATCCGATCGGCGCGGCTCAGTTCAGCTTGTGCAGGTTGACCGTCCAGGAGACCGGACCGAACGCGCTGCGCGAGGTTCCGGTACATTGCGCCACGTCGTCGGAGCCGCGCCGGCACAGCAGCTGATCGGCGTACCAGCGCGAGCCGTCGTTGCAGGTCGTGTCGGCGTCGCGCAACTTCAGGACCGAACCCTCATAGCGCGAGTATGCCCGCGTGCGGCATGCCGTGCGGCCGCGCCGCCATTCGAGCTGTCCGTTGCCGGTGGCGTCGAAGCAATAGGACGAAATGCCGGGCTGCGGCTGGATCGTCTCGTGGCGGAACGGATCGGTGCGCCAGCAGCCCGACATGAAGGAGTAATCGTTGCTGGGCACCGAGGGCATGCGCAGGCGATCGTCGTTGGGCCGGGGGGCCGGCCGCGGCGGTGGTGCGGGTGCCGGCGCGGGCTTCGGTGGTTGCGGTTGCGCAAGGGCGACCTGGGGCGGCGGCTTGGGCGGCTCCGGCGGCTTGCAGTCGGCAATGCGCTTCTTGAGCTCGGCTTCGATCAGTGCGAGCTCGACCTTGAGCGCGCGGGCGCGCGCCTCCTCGGACGAGAAGGCGGCCTTGAGGGCGGGTTTCGGATCGGGCGGAGGCTCCGCCGCCGGTGGCGCATCGGGCCCTTCGCGCGTCGCCAGCGCCAGCGCCGGATCCGCCGGCAGCAGGCCGCGCAGCAGCCAGGCGGCCGCCAGCAGCAGGAGCAGCAGCGGCAGCGCGGCCGCGAGCGTACGCGCCCAGGGAATGACGGAGCTCGCCGGCCGCAGGGCGGGCAGGGACCGCGGCGGCACGGGCGGCGCTTCGAGGACGGACTGCCGCGCGCTGGGTGCCGCCACCGATGCCTGCGGCAGGGCCGCCGGGAGCAGCGCGTTGGCCGCCTCCTTCTCGTAGCCCCAGCAGACGATGACCGGCCGGTCGCCCACCAGGAAAACGAACGAATTCGGCTGGCGCCCGGGCGGCGAGCTGCAGGGAAAGACCGACCAGGCCCATATCCTCGCGCGGGCCGGCGGCGGCGAACTGGTCGCCTAGGCGGCGGATATCAGCCAGGGAGCGCTCGACGCCGGTCAGGATCTCTTCCCGGCGCGCGGGATCGAGGGCCGAGAGCGGCTGCACGGCGCCCGGCCAGTCGGCGTACCAGTCGATCGCCTTGCCGTCCTCGTGGAGTTGCGGCTCGGCCAGAAGATCGGCGGCGCTATCGCCCAAGCGGCGGCGCACGACGCGGCGCAGCTGCGGCGCCGAATTGTGCAGCGGCTCGCCGCGCACGCCCAGGGGGCGCACGCCGCTTCGTGTCGTTGCGATCAGCGTGGTTTCGCCGGCCATTTCGGTCGCGAAAATAGCCCGTGGATTATGGCGCCGCGATGGTGCGGTTCGACACGCGAACCCGGCGTCAAATCGCCTTCGCCCATTCGCGCAGCACGTATTTCTGCACCTTCCCTGTCGAAGTCATGGGCAGCTCGCGGAACACCACGTAGCGCGGGCACTTGAAGGCGGCGAGATTGGCGCGGCAGTGGGCCACGATCTCCTCGACCGTGGCCGCGGCGCCGGGCTTCAGCACCACGAAGGCGCAGGGCGTCTCGCCCCATTTCTCGTCGGGCTTGGCCACCACGGCAGCGTTGGCGACCGCCGGATGCTCGATGATCACGCCCTCGACCTCGATGGTCGAGATGTTCTCGCCGCCCGAGATGATGATGTCCTTGGAGCGGTCGCGCAGCTCGATGTAGCCGTCCTCGTGCAGTACGCCCAGGTCGCCCGAATGGAACCAGCCGTGCTCGAACGCCTCCCTGGTCGCTGTGGCGTTCTTCAGGTAGCCCTTCATGGTGAGATTGCCGCGGAACATGACCTCGCCCATGGTCGCGCCGTCGCGCGGTACCTCCTTCATGGTCGTGGGATCCATCACCGTGACGCCGTCCTCGGCGGCGTAGCGTACGCCCTGGCGCGCTTTCAGCTGCGCCCGCTCGTGGCTCGGCAGCGCATCCCAACCCTCATGCCACGAGCAGATCGTCGCCGGGCCGTAGACCTCGGTCAGCCCATAGACGTGGGTGACGCGGAAATTCTCCTTCTCCAGCGCCTCGAGCACGGCGGCGGGGGGCGGGGCGGCCGCGGTCATGAACTCGATCTTGCGCGCAAGCGGCCGGCGCTCCTCGGCCGCGGCGCCAATGATGAACTGCATGATGATCGGCGCGCCGCACATATGCGTGACGCCATGCTCGGCGAGCGCTGCGTAGATCGTCGCAGCACTGGCGCGGCGGAGGCAAACCGACGTCCCGGCGACCAGCGCCAGGGTCCACGGAAAGCACCAGCCGTTGCAATGAAACATCGGCAGGGTCCAGAGGTAGACCGGATGGATGCCGAGCGCCCATTGCGTGGCGTTGCCGTAGGCCGACAGTGCGGCGCCGCGGTGGCTGTAGACGACGCCCTTCGGGTTCCCGGTGGTGCCCGACGTGTAGTTGAGCGAGATCGCGTTCCATTCGTCGGCGGGATAGTCCCAGGCGTAGTCGGCATCGCCGGTGGCGATGAATTCCTCGTAGGTGGTGTCGCCGATCTGGGCGCGGTCGTCGCATTGCGGATCGTCGATATCGACCACCAGCGGCTGGGCCTTGGCGATGGCCAGCGCCTCGGTCACCACGCGATGGAACTCGCGGTCGACCAGCAGCACCTTGGTCTCGCTGTGGTCGAGGATGAAGGCGACCATCGCCGCGTCGAGCCGCGTGTTGAGCGAGTTCAGCACGCCGCCGGTCATCGGCACGCCGAAATGCGCCTCGTACATCTCCGGGATGTTGGGCGCCATGATCGCCACCGTGTCGCCGGTGCCGATGCCGACCTTCTCCAGCGCCGAGGCGAGCTGCCGGCAACGCGCATAGGTTTCGGCCCAGCTCTGGCGACGCGTGCCGTGCACCAGCGCGATGTGGTCGGGATAGACGCTGGCGCTGCGCTCGATGAACTGCAGCGGCGTGAGGGGTGCGTAGTTCGCCGGCGTCTTGTCGAGGTCGCGTTCGTAGATGTTCTGCGAGAGCAGCGTCGCCTTGTGCGGCGCCGGACGGGCCGAGGGCATGCGCGCGACCGAGGGGCGGTTCTTGACCGGCCGGCGGAGCGCCGGCCGGATGACGGGCTTGGGGACGACCGGCTTCTTGGCCTTCGCGGCCTTGCGGGCGACGGGCTTCTTGGTCTTCGCAGCCTTGCGCCTCGCCGGCGTCTTGCCCTTGCCCGAGCCCTTCCTGGATTTGCCCTTCGCCATGCTGTCTTTCCCGTTGGCCGCCCGACTTGCCCATCCACCGCTGCGTACTCTCACACGAAGGGCAGGGTCTACTCCAGTTTGATATACCCATTTTCGCCGCGATCGCATGCGATCCGCTTTCGCGTTCGGGTGTTCAGGAGAAGCTGTGGCTCAAAGAACCGGTAGCGCCAATCTGCCGTTGCACACCGGACGGGTGCCGCTGTGGCTGGCCGAGCGCATGACCCGGCTTGGCGCGGTGATGAGCCAGGCGATCGTCCATCACTACGGGCGCGATGAGCTGCTGCGTCGGCTCGCCCATCCGTTCTGGTTCCAGTCGTTCGGCGCCGTGATGGGCATGGACTGGCATTCCTCCGGCATCACGACCAGCGTGATCGGCGCGCTCAAGCGCGGGCTGGCGCCGCTCTCAGGCGAGCTCGGCCTGCATGTCTGCGGCGGCCGCGGCAACCATTCGCGCCGGACGCCGCAGGAGCTCGTCGCGATCGGCGACCGGGTTGGCCTCGACGGCCAGGCGCTGGCGCGCTCGAGTTCGGCTGGTCGCCAAGGTCGACAGCGCCGCCGTCCAGGACGGCTACGATCTCTACCTGCACGGCTTCATCGTCGCCGACGACGGCAAATGGGTCGTCGTCCAGCAGGGCATGAACGGCGGCAATCGCCAGGCGCGGCGCTATCACTGGCTCTCGGAGGGGCTCACCAGCTTCGTCGAGGCGCCGCACCGCGCCATCGAAGGCAGGGGGCAGGGCGAAATCGTCAACCTGACGGATCGCCGGGCGGAGGCCTCGCGCCGCGGCCAGCTCGATCTCCTGGCGCAGCTGGGTCCGGACGGCATCGCGGGCGAACTGCAGAAGCTCGAGCCCCGCGCGGAAAAGCCCGTGCTGCCCGCCGTCGCCGACCAGCTCGTCCTGCCGCACCTGGTCATGCCGGCGCATCACGACGTCCGCCCCAAGGACGTCATGGCGCAGCGCCTGCATGGCACCCTGGCCGCGGCGGCCGATCGCGGCCCGCAGGACTTCGCCGAGCTGTTGCTGGTGCCGGGCGTCGGCGCGCGCACGGTGCGGGCGCTGGCCATGGTCTCCGAGGTCGTGCATGGCGCGCCCTATCGTTTTGCCGATCCGGCGCGCTTCTCGCTGGCGCATGGCGGCAAGGACCGCCACCCGTTCCCCGTCCCCATCCGCGTCTATGACGAGACCATCCGGGTGCTGAAGTCGGCCGTGCAGCAGGCCAAGCTCGGCCGCGAGGACGAGCTGGGCGCCATCAGGCGGCTCGACGAGCAGGCGCGGCGGCTCGAGGCGCACGCCGAAGGGCCGGGCGTCGAAGAGCTGATCGCCGAGGAGCGGCGCGCCTCGTCCGGCTATGGCGGCAGAAGCGTGTTTGGAATCGAACAGCCGGCCCCGTTGCCGCCCGCGTCTGCCCAGGCGCGGGCGCGCAAAGAGGGAGGCTGACGCCGCGCGGCTAGGCCGCTTCCTGGAAGGTCACGTCCGGCGTGCCGACCACGCCGACATGGGTCATCGCCAGCTTCAGGCTGGCCGCCGTGGCGAAGTCGCTGGCCCTTTGCTTGTCCTCGGCGTCCCACAGGATCAGCACGGCGTTGCCGTCATCGGCCGAACGGTAGACGCAGGGATTGGTGAGGCCTGCCGCCTTCTGCTTGCCCATGTCGCCGTCGAATACCGGCCGCCACTTTCGGTAATCTTCAACGGCATGGCGCACCATCATGATCAGCTTGGACATGGTGTCTCTCTTTCGTTTTCGCAGGAAGCAAAGCCGGCCGTGCGGCGTCATTCGGGGGACGCCTTCGACAGCCCTTTGAATGTGGGGAGCGCCGCCGGCATTTGCCACACCTATGATGGCGCCGCCTGTCACAGGCTGCCCGCTGCGCCTGTGTGCGCTGTGCCACATTCCGCGCGCCGCGTCGGCCATATCCTCGGACGCCGCGGCCACGATCGGTCGCGGCGCCTGAGGACTATCAACTTCAGGTTTTGCGGGCGCGGCCGGATAGGGCAATAATCGCATCACGGCGGTGCAAGACCACGGGGGGTTCTTGAATGGACAGTCCGGCACGCCAACCGGTCCTGAGCTCGGGGCAGCAGCGCTTCCTGCTGTGCCTTGCCGCCTGCATCGTGCCCGAAAGCGCCGGCGCGCCACCGCAGGTGACCGGTCCGCTCCTCGCCGCGGTCGATGAGGAACTGGGCCCGCGGCCGCGCCTGCAGCAGCTCGAGTTCAAGCTGCTGTTGTTCGCGATCCGCTGGATGACGGCGCCCTTCACCCTCAGCCGGTTCGAACGCCTGCCGCCCGAGCGCCAGGCCGGCTGGCTCAGCTTTCTCGAGAGCGCGCCGCTCACCATGCTGCGCGTCGGCATCTGGGGCCTGAAGACGCTGGTCTTCCTCGGCTACTACAGCCAGGCCGGCGTCCTGCAACGCATCGTCTATTTGCCGTCGAAGGAGGAGGGCAATGTCCTCCTGCATCGTCGGCAGCTGCCGTCGGCGGGCTGAGCCATGGACGCCCAGTTCGACATCCTGATCATCGGCTCGGGGGCGGGCGGGGGCACCGTGGCGAGCGCGCTGGCGCCGCTCTGCGCCGAGGGCGCGCGCATCGCCGTGCTCGAATGGGGGCCGCACTTCAACGACGATGAGTTCACCGGCCGCGAGCTCGAGATGGCGGAAAAGCTGTTCTTCGATTCCGGCGCGATCGGCAATCGCGACCAGACTCTGAACGTCGCCTGCGCCCGCGGCTACGGCGGCTCGACCTTGGCCTATACCGGGACATCGATCGAAATTCCGGCCCGCTCCCTGGAGCGCTGGGCCGTTCCGGGCCTGACGCTCGACGATCTCGCGCCGCGCATGCAGCGCTACAAGCAGCAGAACAGCGTCCACGAGCTGCCCGACGAGGACATCAACGAGAACAACCAGCTCTTCGCCGACGGCTGCCGGGCGCTCGGCTATGCGGTCAAGAAGTTCCCGGTCAATATCAAGGGCTGCAAGGGCTCCGGCATGTGCAACATGGGATGCCCGAACCAGGCCAAGCAGGGTACCAACCGGGTTCAGCTGCCCGCCGCCGAGGCCGGGGGCGTGCAGGTCATCACCAACTGCCGGGTCCATCGCATCACGCCGCAGGGCGTCGAGGCGGAAGTGACGCCGTCGCCCTATGGCCGTCCGTCTGCGTGGCCGAGCGGACCCTGCCGCCTCGGCGCCCGGATCGTCGTGGTCGCCGCCGGCGCCATGCACAGCTCGGCGCTGCTCGCCCATTCCCGCCTGCCGGTCGATCTGCCGGCGCTCGGCCGCTACTTCACCTGCCACCCCGCGCTCACCCTGGTGGCGCAGCACGACCGGCCGATCATCAATTATTACGGATTCCCCAAGACCTATTACTGCGACGACTTCGAGGAACAGGACGAGTTCATCCTCGAGACCTGCATGTATTTTCCCTTCACGACGGCCAAGAGCCTGGCCGGGTTCGGCGCGCCGCACAGCGCCATGATGGCGGATTTCCGCCTACTGCAGATGATCCTCGTGCTGGTGTCGGACGGGGCGGAGGCGGACAACCGCATCACCGCGGATTCGGAGGGCAATCCGGTCCTGCACTACACATTTTCCGAGCGCACGCTCGACGCCCTGGTCGCCTCGCAGCGCATCGCGGCCAAGATCTTCTTCGCCGGCGGCGCCGCGCGCGTGCACGCTCCGGCCGCCGACCGGTTTCTCATCGATCGGGCCGATGGCGGCCGGGTCGATGCGCTGGTCGACCGCCGTCACCTCAAGCTCGGCAAGATCTCGATCCAGAGCGCCCATCCGATGGGTGGCTGCCGCATCGGCACCGACCGCGCGAACTCGGTCACCGACGACCGCGGCAAGGTGCACGGCCTGGACTGGCTCTATGTCGCCGACGGCAGCCTGTTCCCCGGCTCCTCCGGCGTGAATCCCTATGTGACCATCATGGCGCTGGCCGATCGCGTTGCTGAATCGCTGCGCGATCGCTGGCGTCGCGGCGAGCTTCGGAGCTGAGAGTCGCGCGCCGTTGATGTGGCGAAACGCACGCCCGGCAGGGCTATCGAAGTGTGCAGAAATGGTACGATCTACAACTTGCTTAATGGCTTCGGCCGCGTAGGCTTCGCGGCGGGGAGATCCTCATGCCCAGCACGCGCTTGTTCGTCGCTGTAGCGATTCTCGTCGTGGTCCTGCTGACAGCGGCCTGGTGGGCCGCAGGCATCCAGGCGGAGCAGATGCAGCGCTGGTTGTCGTCAGGACACCTGCCGCCGATCGGCAATCCCTGGAAGGGCACCAGCACGCCCGACATCTATTACTACATGACGATCAACGCGATTTTCATCTCGATCGTCCTGCTCATCCCCGCGATCGGCGCCTTCGTGCTGCGGCGCCCGGCCGGAGCCGGTCCGGTGTGGCTGATGTTCTGGACGGCCGCCTGGTTCGCCTTCGTCGTTCACCTCTGGTACGGCGTCGATCACGTCCTGGGCGGCTTCGCGCAGGTGTTCCACGACAGCGCGTCGCCTCCCCGCGTCACCAATCCGGTGGGCGACACCGTCACCGCGCTGTGGTGGACGGCCGATGTGGCGCTCGCCTGGAGGCTCGCCTTCCGTCCGGCGCCGATGGCGTTCTGGATGCACATGCAGCGCGGCGCGCTGCACACCTTGATCTTTGTCTCGGCGCTGGTGTCCTCGATCGCGCTCGCGAGCAACGGCTATGTGCGTGTCGCGGGGGTGGCGCTGCTCTTCTGCACGACGGCTTGCGTGCTCTACCGCATCGTCGTGCGGCCGTTCGATCCGACCTCGGCGGGCGGACGGATCTACACACTCTTCTTCGAGGGGCTGAACAAGTTCACACCGTGGTACGGCCTGTCGACCTGGGGCGCGGTGTTCAATCTGGGCGCCCTGCGCGTGCTGTTGCGCCAGCGCAACCTTCACAACAGCTCCACCGTGCCGGTGTCCAACCCGGCGGGATTGTCGGCGCTGCCGCCGTTCGATCCGCTCGACCTCACGCAGCGCAACCTCGACGGCTACTACAACGATCTTTCCAAGCCGACGATGGGCAGCTCGAGCGACCCTGCGCTGAGCGATGCCAACAGCATGTATTTCACCAAGAGCAACCCGGGCGCGCGCTTCGGCCGCAACATCCCGATCGACCAGGCGTTCCCCGAGCCGGAGCCGGCGCTCATGACGCCCAGCCCGCGCCGGGTCAGCACGGAACTGCTGGCGCGTCGCCATTTCATCCCGGCCACTTCGCTCAACTTCCTGGCCGCGGCCTGGATCCAGTTCGAGACGCATGACTGGTTCAATCACGGCGAGCCGATGGCCGGCGGCGAATTCGAGGTACCGCTCGCCGCGGACGATCCGTGGCGGCAGCGCAGCTGCCCGATGAAGATCCGCCGCACCCGGCCCGACCCGACCCGCGACTACGACCGCGAACGGGCGGAGAATGGCGGTCGGCTGCTCTATCCGCCGACCTATGCCAATGCCGAATCGCACTGGTGGGATGCCTCGCAGATCTACGGCAGCAATCACGAGACGACGCTGCGGCTGCGGGCGGAAAGGCGCCTCGAGAACGGCAAGGTCGTGCCGACCGGCGCGCTCGTGCCCGACGGCAAGCTCTACCTCGACCACGACAGCCTGATCCTCGACCCCAATGCCCTGGACGACCGGCTGGAGACGGCGCTCACCGGCTTCTCGGGCAACTGGTGGGCCGGTCTCAGCCTGCTGCACACGCTGTTCGCGCGCGAGCACAACGCGATCTGCGACGAGCTCAAGCGCTTCAATCCGGACTGGGACGGCGATCGGCTGTTTGCCTGCGCGCGCATGGTCAACGCCGCGCTGATGGCCAAGATCCACACCGTCGAATGGACGCCGGCGATCCTGGCGCATCCGGCGCTCGAGATCGGCATGAAGGCGAACTGGTGGGGGCTCGAGACCGAGCGCCTGCATCGCGCGATCGGCCGCATCAGCGAGAACGAGGCCTTCGCCGGCATGCCGCTTTCCGGTGTCGACCACAACGGCGCCGACTACTGCCTGACCGAGGAGTTTGTCTCGGTCTACCGCATGCATCCGCTGATGCGCGACGACCTGCCGGTGCGCTCGGCGGCCGACGGGCGCCTGCTGGCGACCGTGCAGGCGACCGACGGCGTGGTCGGCAATCTCGACCAGCTCGGCGTCTTCAAGAGCAAGGACTGGGATTTCACCGACGTCTTCTATTCCTTCGGCGTCGCCAATCCCGGCGCGATCACGATCCACAATTACCCGAACTTCCTGCGCGAGCTGGTGCGGCCGGACGGCGGGGTGGTCGATCTCGCCTCGATCGACGTCATGCGCGATCGTGAACGCGGTGTGCCGCGCTACAATCGCTTCCTGGAATTCGTGCACAAGAAGCCGATCCAGAGCTTCGACGAGCTCGCCAATCCGTTGCATCCTGGCCTGCCGGAGGAATTGCGCCGCGTCTATGGCCAAACCGGCGGGCGTGACAACGTCGATCGCATCGACCTCATGGTCGGGCTGTTCTGCGAGACGCCGCCGGCCGGCTTCGGCTTCAGCGACACGGCGTTCCGCATCTTCATCCTGATGGCGTCGCGTCGGCTCAAGAGCGATCGCTTCATCGCCAAGGATTTCACTGCCGACGTCTACACCAGCGCCGGCATCGCCTGGGTGAACGACAACAGCTTCGTCAGCATGATCCTGCGCCATTTCCCCAGGCTTGGTCCGGCGCTCTATGGCGTCAGCAACGGCTTCAAGCCGTGGAACGACCTGGCGTCACCGGACAACTTGCGGGGGTAGGGCCATGCGCATCTACGAGGCGATTGTCCGCGGGCTGGAAAGTGTCGGCGTGGACGCGGCTTTCGGCGGCGCCGGTGAGAATGCCGCCGGCATGATGATCGCGCTGAAGCATTCGACGAAGATCCGCCCGGTCATCACCCGCCACGAGCAGGGTGCCGCCTTCGCCGCCTGCGGCTATGCGATGTTCACCGACAAGCTCGGCGTCTGCTGGGCGACCGCGGGGCCGGGCGCCTTCAATCTTTTCTCCGGCCTTGCGGTGGCGATGTCGGATTCCTATCCGCTGCTTGCCATCTCGGGCTATTCGTCGCTCGACTGGCGCGGCAAGGGCGCGCTCAACGAGACGTCGGGCGTCAACCGGACGCCGGATTCGCAGGCGATGTTCGCGGCAACCACCAAGAAAAGCTGGCTGCTGACCGATATCGCCCAGACGATGGATGTCGTGGAGGAGGCGGTGAACCTGGCCTTCGAGGGCCGGCCCGGCCCGGTGCACATCCACGTGCCGGAGAACCTGACGCACCATGGCGTCGAGGTGAACAATTATCGCGACCTGCGCCTTGTGGTGAAGCCGGTCCTGCCCGATCCGGCGCGGGTCGCCGAGATTGCCGACTATCTCGCCGACGCCTTCGCCAGGAACAAGAAGGTCGTGGCGCTGGTCGGTTTCGGCGCTATCAGGAGCGGCGCGGGGGCGGAGGTGCGCCGTCTCATCGAGCGCTTCCAGCTGCCGCTGCTCACCACCCTCGACGGCAAGGGCATCGTCGAGGAAAGCCATCCGCTGGCGGTCGGCGTGTTCTGCGACAGCGGCCATGCCACGGCCTGGAAAGCGTTTCTCGACGCCGACGTGGTGATCGCCATCGGCAATTCGCTCAACCAGCACGCCACCTTCGGCTATCGCGACGACCTGTTTGCCAATCGGACGCTGATCCACATCAACATCTCGGAGATGGAGATCGACAAGGCCTACAGGGCCGACTACGCGCTGGTCTCCGACGCCAAGCCCGGGCTCGCCGCGCTGATCGCGGCCCTCGAGCAGAAGGTCGGACCGCGGCCGAAGGCGGTGGTCGACCATCGCGACTACGAGGCGCAATTGCTGCTGCCGCGGCCCGGCGGCATCCATCCCGGCAAGCTCGCCCAGTCGATCGGCAAGATGCTGCCGCCGCGCGGCATCCTGCTGGCCGATGCCGGCGCCCATCTCGCCTGGCTGGGCTACTTCGTCGAGCTCGCCCATGGCCAGAACTTCCGCAAGCCCGGCACGTTCGGGCCGATGGCGGGGCACGTGAACGGCGCCATCGGCCTCCAGCTCGCGCACCCCGATCGCGCGGTGGTGGTGGGCTGCGGCGACGGCAGCTACTCGCTGGGCGGCTTCGAGCTGATGACCGCCGTCGAGCATTCGCTGCCCGTCATCTGGGTCATCTTCAGGGACGGCGAGTTCAAGCTGATCAAGCTCTACCAGCTCTCGGCCTTCCTGGAGACCGGGCTGGTCGAGTTCCAGAACCCGGATTTCGCCGCCTATGCCCGGGCCTGCGGCGCCGACGGCTACAGTGTCGAGACCCTGGAAGACTTCGAGCGCGCCTTCGCCTCGGCGCTCGCCTCGAAGCGGCCGAGCGTGATCGACGCCAAGATCACGCGCCTTGCGCTGCCGCATTACAGCCCGTCGCCGGCGGGTACGATTGCCGGTGTCCTTGAAATGCTGGAAGCCCGCCTGAGCGGCGGCTCCTGACCTCACCATCGGGGAATGCGATGACCACCACTCAGTCAGCCCGCGGTCTCGACGCGCTGAAGGCGCGGTCGATGATCGAGACGATCTGGAAACGCCGCACCCACCGCGTGAGCCGCGGCAGCGATGTCTCCGCCGGCGAGATGAGCTACAAGAGTCCCCATCCGCGCGCGCCGCTTTCGCCGCTCGAGGAGGCGCTGCTGATCGCGGCGACCGGCTGCACCGGCCTCAGCATGCCCGACCGGCCGTTCTACGATCCGACCAGCGGCGCGCCGATCATGGCCAAGCCCAACGTCAACATGGTCGGCCGCACCGCCGGCAGCCCGGACAATGCCCAGGGAACGTCCTTCTTCCTGATCAACGACGCCGGCACCTATTTCCTGCGCAAGCTGCCGCCGGTCGACGGCGACCCGCTCGACCCCGCCCTCCTGCTGCAACAGGCGGAAATGGCCAAGGTGAAGCTGCTCGACGGGCGCATCGACGTGCCGGGCGGCAAGCGCGACTTCCCGGCCTATCTCGATTCCAACCGCTTCCTGTCCAACCTGCCGGGCACGACCGTGCTGTTTCCCGTCGTCGACCTGTCGCATCAATACATCAACGGCATGATGTACCTGCTGACGCAGCCGGCGGGCGCGCGGCCGTACATCGTCGACGACCGCAACCTGTACCGAGCGGCCGGCACCAAGAAGTGGGTCAAGAACGGCTTCCTGAACGAGGACATCAAGCTGCCGCTCGGCGCCATCTGGTCGATGCGCACCCAGCTCGAGGCAGACCTGCTGATCCAGAACGTCTTCCTGGTGGCGGAGGCAATGGGGCTGGGCGCCTGGATCCACGGCTCGATCTCGCCGCCCGTGCTGATGGGCGATCCCAAATTCACCAAGCAGTACGGCCCGATGCTTGGCTTCGACTTCGTCGTGCCGAAATGGCGGTTCGTCGATTTCCTGCGCTGGCAGATACCGCTGCCCAAGTACGCAAACCTGCGCTCCAACGCCGTCGGGCTGCGCCACAAGGGCGAGCATCTGATCAAGGGCTCATGCCCGCCCTACTACGACACCATGGCCGAGGCGGTTGACGCCGTCGTTGCCACCAAGTTCGGGCCCAAGGGCATCTACAGCGACACCACCACGTTCGACAAGATCTACAAGGGCACCTACGGCGAGACCTACCTCAAGGACGCCAGCGTCTATTCGCAGGATGTGATCGACTGCACGCGCGACATCTGCACCTACATCTACGAGACGCACGGCCGCTTTCCCGCCCATGTCGAGACCATCCATGCGCCGGGCATCTGGCTGCAGGTCCATCACGTCGAGCAGGACTACTACGATACGTTCTTCCAACACGGCCTCACGCAGGCCCATCGCGATCACGATCACGCCTGGCACGGCTCGCCCTAGGCGGCGAACCAGGCGGAGAATGCCGGGTTTCTCGCGACCGCGTTTCCGGTGATAGTGACCGCTTGTTCGGCTCACCCGGAGGCATCCCGATGGCCAAAGGACTGTCGGCGCGCGACATCAGGCTGAAGCGGGCCTACCAGCCGGCTGCGGCGGACGACGGCACGCGCATCCTGGTCGACCGGCTGTGGCCGCGCGGCCTCAAGAAGTCCGACGCGGCGATCGATCGCTGGCTGAAGGACATCGCGCCCAGCACGGCACTGCGCCAATGGTTCGCCCACGATCCCGCGCGCTGGCTGGAGTTTCGCCGCCGCTACCGGAGCGAAATTCGCCGCCATCCGGCTCAGCTCGCGGAGCTGCGCGCCCTCGCGCGCAAGGGGCCGGTGACGCTGATCTTCTCGGCGCGCGACGAGCGTCGCAACGACGCCGTCGTGCTGCGCAGCGTTCTTCTCGGACGATAGCGGTCGAGGGAAGCGCGGATGTCCCGCTGGTTCGAGAAGCGGGTTGCTCTCCGGTTTGCGCGAGGCCGTGCGACGGCGTTCATAGCCCGCCGCCGGTCTGTCACTGCTGGCGCAACCTGTCGGGCCGGTATCTCTCCATGACGGTGTCGAGCCGCTCGACGGAGATGTTCAGCAGCGTCGCGACCTGCCGCTTCTGCGCCTCCGTCGGCGGTCCCTTCGGGCAGCGCGGCAGGAACCGGTCGGCAACCTGCTGGAATTGCTCGGGCGTCGTGCCGAGATCCTGGGCGATCAGGGCGAGGGGCGGCCCTTTGGGCGCGGGATGCATGCCGGGGCCAATGACGGCCGCGAAGGTGAGGCCGCAGGCACCGACCACGAGCAGGTCCATCAGTCCGTAGCGGAGCCTGCCGGGGCGCGGGCCTTTCGGTGGGGTGTCGATTTGCGCTGCCATCTTCCTCACTCGAGAGACGTCGCCGCCGGTCGATCCGGCGCGCACGGAGGTCTCTTGGGTGGATACGCAAGCGTCGGACCGGCTATCCCCGCTCAGGCGTCCTGGTTCAGATGATCGCGCTGCGTGGTCCCTGCATAGTCCCGCCGGAAGCGGCCGCGGCGCTGCAGTTCGGGCACCACCAGATCGACGAATTCCTCGATCGCGCCCGGCGAATAGATCGGTGACAGCATGAATCCGTCACCGCCCACCGCCTCGAAATAGGCTTCCAGCTGGTCGGCGACGTCGGACGGCGTGCCTGCCATCTGCGGCAGGCCGACCGCCTGGCCGTGATTCTGCGCCACCTGCCGCAAGGTCAGGAGCTCGCCGCTCATCGAGCGGTAGCGCGTCTGCATGCGCTGCAGCTTGGGCTCGGTGCGATGCGCCATGATGGTGTCGAGCGGCAGGGTCGACAGGTCGAAGTCGAGATGGCCCGACAGGATGGCGAGGCCGCCCTCCAGCGGCACCAGCGCATTGTGCTCGGCCTGCTTGTCCAGGGCCTCGGCGCGCGAGGCGGCGACGATCGGCTGCACGCCGAACAGGAACTTGCAGGCGCTGGCCGGCCGGCCGGCCTCGACCACGCCGCGCTTGACGTCGTCGTAGAGCGCCTTGGCGCCGGCGAGGTAGGGCTGGATGGCGAACACCGCATCGGCATAGCGCGCCGCGAAGTGGCGGCCCTTGCCCGACGTGCCGGCCTGCAGGATGGCCGGCCCGTGCTGTGGCGAGCGCGTCACGTTGAGCGGCCCGCGCGACTTGAAGTATCGCCCTTGATGCTCGATGCGATGGACCTTGGCCGGGTCGGCGAACACGCCCCTGGCGCGGTCCATGATCACCGCATCCGCGTCCCAGCTGTCCCACAGCTTGCGGCAGACCTCCATGAATTCATCGGCGCGGTCGTAGCGATCGTCGGTCGGCCGCATCTCCTCGCCGAAATTGGCCGACTGGTTGTGGTTGAGCGTGGTCACGACGTTCCACGCGGCGCGCCCGCCGGTCAGGTGATCGAGCGTCGCCCACAGGCGGGCGGCATGGAAGGGATGCTGGTGGCTCACCGAATAGGTGGCGCCCAGACCGATCTTCTCGGTGACCGCGGCCATGAAGGACAGCAGCGGGATCGGATCGTGCTCGGGGGCCTGCGTGGCGTTGCGGATCGCGGGCGCCAGCGAGCCTGTATAGGTGTCGGAGATGTAGTTGAGGTCGGCGAAGAAGACCATGTCGAACTTGCCGCGCTCGCAGACCTTGGCGATGTGCTGGTAGAGCGCCGGCCGCGACCAGTCGTAGCCTGCTTGGGCAGTGCGCGGATGCCGCCACATCGCCACGCTGTGATAGGTCGGCCCGTGGATCAGGAACTGGGCCAGATGCATCATCGGTTTGGGCACGCCGCGTCCCTCGATTCAGTCGCCATGCGTCGCGATCGACGATCGCCGCTGCCGTCTTAGCGGCGTCGGCGGCGAAGAGCGAGCAGGAACCGAGATCGGTCATGGGTGGCGGGGACTGGTTTACGTTCCGGCCGGCGCACGGAGCCGTCCCCGGATCGGCCAGATGGCCACATATCTGGATTGCGGCGGTCCATCGCCAACGCTAAGCCTGCCTGCGCAAGGGAGGGAACGCCGTCATGGCCGTCGGTGACAAATATCGCGCGCTGCATAAGCGCTCGCTGAACGATCCCGAGGGGTTCTGGGCCGAGCAGGCCGCCGCCATCGATTGGAGCAAGCGCTGGGACAAGGTCCTCGATGCGTCCAAGGCGCCGTTCTACCGCTGGTTCGCCGGCGCCGAGCTCAACACCTGCTACAACGCGCTCGACCGCCACGTCGAGCGCGGCCGCGCCGAGCAGACGGCGCTGATCTACAATTCGCCCGTCACCGACAGCAAGGAGAGCTTCACCTATCGCGCGCTGCGCGACCAGGTGGCGAAGCTGGCGGGCGCCATCGCCGCCGCCGGCGTCGGCAAGGGCGACCGGGTCATCATCTACATGCCGATGATCCCCGAGGCGGTGATGGCGATGCTGGCCTGCGCGCGGCTGGGCGCAGTG
Source organism: uncultured Alphaproteobacteria bacterium (assembly GCA_963765385.1). Classification (GTDB taxonomy): domain Bacteria; phylum Pseudomonadota; class Alphaproteobacteria; order Reyranellales; family Reyranellaceae; genus Reyranella. The sequence goes on from CAVXWG010000013.1 coordinate 22,437, forward strand.
CATTCGGTGGTATTCGGCGGCTTTGCCGCCAACGAGCTCGCCACCCGCATCGACGATTGCGCGCCCAAGCTGGTGCTGACCGCCTCGTGCGGCATCGAGCCGGGCCGCATCGTGCTGTACAAGCCGCTGCTCGACCAGGCGATCGGGCTCGCCCATCACAAGATCCCGCATTGCCTCGTGTTCCAGCGTCCGCAGGCCCGCGCGGCGCTGGTGAAAGGCCGCGACCTCGACTGGAACGAGGCCGTGGCGGCGGCTGAACCGCACGACTGCGTGCCGGTGAAGGCCACCGATCCGCTCTACATTCTCTATACGTCGGGCACGACCGGCCAGCCCAAGGGCGTTGTGCGCGACAATGGCGGCTACTGCGTGGCGCTCGCCTGGTCGATGCAATACCTCTATGGCATCGATCCCGGCGAAGTCTGGTGGTGTGCCTCGGACGTCGGCTGGGTGGTCGGCCACAGCTACATCGTCTACGGCCCGCTGATCCACGGCGCGACCTCGATCCTCTATGAGGGCAAGCCGGTCGGCACGCCCGACGCCGGCGCCTTCTGGCGCGTGATCTCCGAGCACAAGGCGGTCGCGCTGTTCACCGCGCCGACCGCCTTCCGCGCCATCAAGAAGGAAGACCCCGAGGGCAAGCTTTTGAAGAGGTACGACCTCTCGAAGTTCCGCACGCTGTTCCTGGCCGGCGAGCGCGGCGACCCGCCGACCATCCAGTGGGCGCAGAAGCTTCTGGGCGTACCGATCGTCGATCACTGGTGGCAGACCGAGACCGGCTGGGCGATCTGCGGCAATTTCGTCGGGCTCGACCCGATGCCGATCAAGCCGGGCTCCTGTTCCGTGCCCGCGCCGGGCTGGGACATGCAGGTGCTGGACGAGCAGGGCAAGCCTGTCGCTCGGGCGGGCGAAGTCGGTGCGCTCGCGGCGAAGCTGCCCTTGCCGCCGGGTACGTTCCCCACGCTGTGGAACGCCGACGAGCGTTTCCGGCAGGCCTATCTCGTGGACTATCCCGGCTACTACAAGACGGGCGATGCGGGCTTCATCGACGAGGATGGCTACGTCTCGGTGATGACGAGGGTCGACGACGTCATCAACGTCGCCGGCCACCGCCTGTCGACCGGCCAGATCGAGGAGGTACTGGCCTCGCACGACGACGTGGCCGAATGCGCCGTGATCGGCATCGCCGACGAACTGAAGGGCCAGGTGCCGTTCGGCTTCCTGGTGCTCAAGGCCGGCGTCGACCGCCCGCCGCAGGACACGGTGCGCGAGGTCGTGCAGATGGTGCGCGACCGCATCGGCCCCGTCGCCTTCTTCAAGACCGCCATCGTCGTGCCGCGCCTGCCCAAGACGCGCTCGGGCAAGATCCTGCGCGGCACCATGCAGAAGATCGCCGACGGCCAGCCCTGGAAGATGCCCGCCACCATCGACGACCCGGCCGCGATCGAGGAGATCACCGGCGGCCTGAAGACGGCGGGGTATGCGAGCAAAGGTTAGCTGGGGGCGCGCCACTCCAGTGGCGCATCATGCTCTTCCGGCCCGCTCATGAGCATGGTGCAAGCGAGACGCTTGAGCCCTGAAAGCAACCAAGACACCCTGAAGCCAGCAAATTTGAGAGCCTAAACCGCGGGTTGTTTGCTGCCTTCTATGACAGCGTATATGCTGTCATATGGTTCCCGTGGTCCTTGACACGAACGTGGTTGTGGCCGCGTTGAGACCCGGCGGCGGCGCATCTCGGCGGGTCATTCGCGGGTGTCTGACGGGTGCATACGAGCCTCTTTTCGGGCCGGCTCTCTTGGCAGAATACGAATATGCGATTCTCGATCCACGCCTCCCGGAAAGTCTCGCGAATGAACGCGAACGGCAGGAGCTTCTTGCCGCGGTGGCGTCAGTCGGACGCTGGGTAAATGTTTACTATCTGTGGCGACCCAACTTGCGCGATGAGACAGACAATCATTTGGTCGAATTGGCCGTTGCCGGCGGGGCTGTTGCGGTCGTCACGCACAATGTTCGAGATCTGAGGAGCGGCGAGTTGGTATTCCCGTCGCTGCGTGTGGTTACGCCGGCGGCTTTCCTGAAGGATTATCCATGTCCACTCTGACCATCCGTATGCCTGATGCCATGCATGCTCGCCTCCGCGACCTGGCGCGCGCGCGTGGCGTCAGCATCAACAAGCTGATCGAGGAAATGGCTACGGCGACGCTGTCTGCCCATGATGCCGAGGTGCGGTTCCGGCTGATGGCGATACGTGGCAAGCCTGAGCGCGCGCTGGCTATACTGGATAGGCTCGATGCTAGCGACACCCATAAGGGGATGGCGGAGGCCAAGCGGCCATTCCGGGGGCAGCGGCGTAAGACGACGAAGAAGTAGACAGAAGGAAATCAGGAATGGCTCTCGATGTTAACCGCCCCGATCTCATGGTGGGCGTGGTCGGAACCGGCGCCATGGGCCGCGGCATTGCGCAGGTGACGGCGCAGGGCGGCATCAAGGCGATCATGTTCGATGCCGCGGCCGGCGGCGCGGCGAAGGCTAAGGCTGCGATCCTCGACACCTTGAAAGGCCTGGTGACCAAGGGCCGGCTGACCGACGCCGATGTGGCCAAGACCGACGCCAATCTCGGCGTCGCCGAAAGCCTGTCGGACCTCAAGGGTTGTCACGTCGTCGTCGAGGCGGTGTTCGAGAATCTCGAAGTGAAGCAGAAGCTGTTTGGCGAGCTCGAGGCCGTGGTGGCGCCCGACACGATCCTGGCATCGAACACCTCGTCGATCCGCATCGCCGCGATCGCCCGCGCGCTGAAGCACCGCGACCGCGTCTGCGGCATGCACTATTTCAATCCCGTGCCCTTGATGAAACTGGTCGAGGTCATCCGTGCCGCCGACACCGCGCAATGGGTGGTCGCCGCCATGACGGCGCTGGGCCAGCGCCAGACCCGCGTGCCCGTGGTGGTGGGCGACACGCCGGGCTTTTTAGTCAATCTCGGCGGCACGGCGATCGGCACCGAGGGGCTGCGCATCATGCAGGAGGGCAGGGCGAGCCCTTCCCAGGTCGACGCCGTGATGCGCGACAGCTGCGGCTTCCGCATGGGACCGTTCGAGCTGATGGACCTCACCGGCATCGACGTGAACTTCCCGGCGCGCAAGATCATCTACGAGGGCTTCTTCCATGACCGGCGCATGACGCCCAGCCCCTACCATGAGAGCCTCTACGCGGCCGGCCGGCTCGGCCGCAAGACGGGCGGCGGCTGGTACAGCTACGATGCCAAGGGCGCCAAGATCGATCCCGGCGCCGACCATGCGACGGCGGCTGCGGCGGCCGCCAGCGTCGTGGTCATGGATCCGCACAACACCAAGCTCACCGGCCTGCTGGCGGGCGACGGTGTCCGCATGCTGGGCGCCGACGACGGCGAAAGCCCGATCCTGGTGGCGCCGATCGGCAAGGACTGCACGACGACGGCGATCGAGCTCGAGCTCGATCCGAAGCGTACCGTCGCGGTCGACCTCACCGGCGATACGGCCAAGCGCCTCACCGTCATGACCGCGCCCAACGCCGATCGCGACGTGCGCGACGCGGCCGTGGCGATGCTTGCCAAGACCGGCGCCAAGGTCACGGTCATCAAGGACTCGCCGGGCTTCATCGCCCAGCGCATGTGCGCCATGATCGCCAACCTCGGCTGCGAGATGGCGATGATCGGCATCGCCTCGGCGCAGGACGTCGACACCGCCATGACCTTGGGCCTCAATTATCCGCGCGGCCCCCTGGCGCTGGCCGACTGGCTGGGCGTGAAGGAGTGCCACGAGATCCTGGTCCAGATGCAGGCCATCACCGGCGATGATCGTTATAGGCCGAGCCAGTGGCTGCGGCGGCGGGCACAGTTGGGGATGAGCGCGATGCTCCCGGAAGACTGATCTCGGCTGCAGGGCTTGCAGCAGGGCGCTTCAGGAGGTATATACGTGTATATACGCAAGAGATAGAGATGACCATTGCGCGCAGCCGAACTTTTAGAAGCGGAAATAGCGAAGCGATTCGACTGCCCCGGGATGTCGCGTTCGGACCGGACGTGGAACTCGTTATCGTTCGTTCCGGAGACGTAATGACGATCTACCCGGCCGCGATGTCCATACCGGCTATGATCAAACGTCTGCGCTCTCTGCCGGCGCCACCGACCATCGAGCGCCGCGACGAGGAGGAGTTGCCCGAGCGGCCGGGCTTGTGAGCCATGGCTTTTCTGCTCGATACAGATGTCGTCATCCATTTGCGCGATGGAGACCAGGCGGTCGCTGAGAAAGTATCCGCTCTCGACGATGCGGTGCTCTTGTCGATCGTCACCCGGGTCGAGCTTGAAGGGGGCGTCTATCGCGATCCCGCCTACCGCGAAGTCCGTCGCGCGCGCCTGGACACAATCCTGGCAGCAGTCCCGACGCTCGCCTTCGACGACGCAGCTGCCGATGCCTACGGTGCCATCGTGGCAAGCGCCGGCTATTCGCGCCGCAAGCTGCTCGACCGCATGATTGCGGCGCAGGCACTCGTGCATCGTGCGTCGCTGGTGACGATGAATGCCGGCGACTACGCCGACGTTCCGGGCCTGTCGCTGCTGATGTGGTGAGAGATGTGACTACGATCTTCGCATGAAGAAAAGCGAAACCGCGACGACGTGACTCTCCGTGCGTCAAAGAGTTTGGGGTAAAAGAATTTTTATTCGTCAAAAGTGCTAAGTGAAGAAAGGAATACTGGAAGATCGTGATCTAGCCTCGGCCCCGATGGTTGCCGACCAAGACAGACGACCGTGTTCATTTCACACGGGACACCGGCCGAGCCAGTGGCTGCGTTGATCGATCGGACTACCGCTGAGGACATTGAACACCACTTTGTTGGCACGCCCGCCCAATAGGGCAAGCCTCCCCCTCACATCGAAAGGAGAATGATCGTGGCCACCGGCACCGTCCGCTTCCACCGTGTCCTCACCGCGCCGCCCGAGCGCGTCTACCGCGCCTTCCTCGATGCCGACGCCATGGCCAAGTGGCTGCCGCCGCACGGTTTCACCGGCCACGTCCACAAGATGGACGCCAGGGTCGGCGGCAGCTACCGCATGTCGTTCACCAATTTTTCCTCCGGCAAGAGCCACGCCTTCGGTGGCACCTATCTCGAGCTGGTGCCGAACGAACGCCTGCGCTACACGGCCACCTTCGACGACCCCAACCTGGCCGGCGAGATGCAGACCACGATCATCCTGAAGAAGGTGTCGGTCGGCACAGAGATCGACATCGTCCAGGAGGGAATTCCCGCGGTGATTCCGACCGAGGCGTGCTGTCTCGGCTGGCAGGAATCACTCACCCTGCTGGCCCAGCTCGCCCAGCCGGAGATAGCCGGCTGAGCCAGCGGCTGCGGGTGAGAAGGGGGGCTGGCCACGCGGGGATTTTCGGTCGCTATGGCGACCGAAAATTCGATCTGCCGCCGCAACCCGAACAAAAGTGACCCTTGACAATTAATGACCAAAACTTAAGTAATCACCATACGCCCTTCACTCGACACGACAAAAGGGGCGTTGGTCGATATGCCTGCTCGGGCTGGGGGACGCACCAAACAGCCGCGAAACTACCGAGGTTGACGTTTACGTAAAGGTAAACTACATCCCCAGCGCTGGCGGAGCAGGCGTCGGCGGACCAAAGTCCCAACAAGAAGACTGACAAAACGACCGCCGGAGGACTGCTCAGTGACCGCTTTGGCCCAGCATTACACGCCCGAACACCACATGTTCCGCGACACCTGCCGGCGCTTCTTCGAGAAGGAAGTCACCCCCTTCCATATGAAATGGGAGGAGGACGGCGTCGTGCCGCGCGCGCTCTGGCGCAAGGCGGGCGAGCAGGGCCTTTTGGGCATGACCATGCCCGAGGAGTATGGCGGCGCCGGCGTCGACTTTCTCTACAACACCATCCTGATCGAGGAGCAGGGCCGCGCCATCGCCTCGGGCCCGGCCTTCTCGCTGCACAACGACATCGTGGTTCCCTATCTCCTGCACTACGGCAACGAAGAGCAGAAGAAGAAGTGGATCCCCAAGGCCTGCTCCGGCGAACTGGTAACCGCCATCGCCATGACCGAGCCCGGCACCGGCTCGGACCTGCAGGCGGTCAAGACCAGCGCGGTGATGGACGGCAATCACTGGGTGATCAACGGCTCGAAGACCTTCATCAGCAACGGCCAGCTCGCCGACCTGGTGATCGTGGTCGCCAAGACCGACCCCAAGCTCGGCGCCAAGGGCACTTCGCTGATCGCCGTCGAGACGACGACCGAGGGCTTCAAGCGCGGCCGCAATCTCGAGAAGATCGGCATGAAGGCGCAGGACACGTCGGAGATGTTCTTCGACAATGTCCGCGTGCCCGCCGACAACCTTTTGGGCGGCCCCGGCATGGGCTTCGTCCAGCTCATGCAGCAGCTGCCCCAGGAGCGCCTGGTCATCGCCATCCAGGCCATTGCCGCCATCGAGGCGGCGATGGAGCACACGATCGCCTACGTCAAGGACCGCAAGGCGTTCGGCAAGCAGATCATCGATTTCCAGAACACCCGCTTCAAGCTGGCCGAGCTCAAGACCAAGGCCCAGGTCGCGCGCGTGTTCGTCGACGACTGCATCGCGCGCCATCTCAAGGGCGAGCTCGACGTCGCCACCGCCGCCATGGCGAAGTATTACGCCACCGATCTGCAGTGCGCGCTGATCGACGAGTGCCTGCAGTTCTTCGGCGGCTACGGCTACATGTGGGAATACCCCATCGCCCGCCTCTACGCCGACGCGCGCGTCCAGAAGATCTACGGCGGCACGAATGAGATCATGAAGGAGCTGATCGGCCGGACGCTGTAACAGGCACCACCTCATCCTGAGGGGCCGCGAAGCGGCGTCTCGAAGGATGGGCAACACCAAGACTGGTTCCCATCCTTCGAGACGCGGCCCTTCGGACCGCTCCTCAGGGTGAGGCAAAGTGGAACTCGCAGGGTTTGAGGATTTAGGAGACAGACCATGACCGACGCATTCATCTACGACGCCGTCCGCACCCCGCGCGGCAAGGGCCGCAAGGACGGCTCGCTGCACGAAGTGACCCCGGTGCGCCTGGCCGTCACCGCCCTGCAGGCGATCCGCGACCGCAACAAGCTCGACACCCATCTGGTCGACGACGTCGTGCTGGGCTGCGTCATGCCGATCGGCGAGCAGGGCGCCGACATCGCGCGCACCGCGGCGGTCGTCGCAGGCTACGCCGAGAGCGTGCCGGGCGTGCAGGTCAACCGCTTCTGCGCCTCGGGCCTCGAAGCCACCAACATGGCGGCGGCGCAGGTCATGTCGGGCCAGAGCCAGGCCACGATCGGCGGCGGCGTCGAATCGATGTCGAGGGTGCCCATGGGCTCCGACGGCGGCGCCTGGCCGACCGATCCCGCCGTGGCCATCCCGATGTACTTCGTGCCGCAGGGCATCTCGGCCGACCTTATCGCCACCAAGTATGGCCTGAGCCGCGACGACGTCGACGCCTATGCCGTCGAATCGCAGAAGCGCGCCAAGGCGGCGTGGGATGCCGGCTACTTCAAGAAGTCGATCGTGCCGGTCAGGGACCAGAACGGCATCGAACTCCTGAATCACGACGAGCTGATGCGGCCCACCACCACCATGCAGACCTTGGCGGCGCTGGAACCCAGCTTCAAGATGCAGGGCGAGATCATGCCGGGCTTCGACGCCGTCGCCCTGCAGCGCTATCCCGAGATCGAGAAGGTGAACCACGTCCACCATGCCGGCAATTCGTCGGGCATCGTTGACGGCGCGGCCGCCATCCTGATCGGCAGCAAGGAGTTCGGCGAGAAGGCCGGGCTGAAGCCGCGGGCGCGCATCCGCTCCTTTGCCTCGGTCGGCTCGGAGCCCGCCATCATGCTGACCGGCCCGGCACCCTCGTCGGAAAAGGCGCTGAAGCGCGCCGGCATGAGCGTCAAGGACATCGATTTGTGGGAGCTGAACGAGGCCTTCGCCGCCGTCGTGCTGCGCTACCTGCAGGTCCTGAAAATGCCGCACGACCGGATCAACGTGAATGGCGGCGCCATCGCCATGGGCCATCCGCTGGGCGCCACCGGCGCCATGATCCTGGGCACGCTGCTCGACGAGCTGGAGCGCCGCGGCCTCTCGACCGGCCTCGCCACGCTCTGCGTCGGCGCCGGCATGGGCACCGCGACCATCATCGAGCGTGTCTGAGGCTGGGGGCGCGCAACTCCAGTCGCGCGTCATGCTCAGCCGCAAGGAATGATCGCGCCACTGGAGTGGCGCGCCCCCAGCGAAGAGGACGACCACCATGATCACCTACAACGTCGACAGCGACGGCATCGCCACCATCACCTGGGACATGCCCAACCGCACGATGAACGTGCTGAACGAAGCCTCCATCACGGCCTATGCCGGCGCGCTCGAGACCGCGCTCAAGGACGACAAGGTCAAGGGCATCATCATCACGTCGGCCAAGGCCGACTTCATCGCCGGCGCCGACCTCGAAATGCTTCTGGCCGCCGACACCTCCGATGCCGGCAAGCTGATGGACCAGTTCGGCCAGCTCCAGAAGCTGTTCCGCCGTCAGGAGACCGGCGGCAAGCCGGTCGTGGCGGCGATCAACGGCACGGCGCTGGGCGGCGGCTTCGAGATCTGCCTGGCGAGCCACCACCGTATCGCCGCAGCCAACCCGCGCGCCAAGATCGGCCAGCCCGAGGTCAAGATCGGCCTGCTGCCCGGCGCCGGCGGCACCCAGCGCATCCCGCGCCTGGTCGGCGTGATGAACGCCGCCCCGATCCTGCTCGAAGGCAAGGACCTCACGGTCGACGCCGCCAAGGGGCTGGGCCTGATCCACGACGTCGTGCCGGCGGGCGAGCTTCTGGCCAAGGCCAAGGCGTGGCTGATGGCGCCGGCCTCCGAGCAGGTCGTGCCGGAATATGCCGGCAAGGGCGCCAAGCCGATCGACGGCCGCGCCGTACAGCCGTGGGACCGCAAGGGCTTCAAGACCCCGGGCTTCCCGGGCGGCCAGGTGTGGAGCCCGCCGGGCGTGCAGACCTTCATCGGCGGCAACGCCATGATCGCGGCCAAGACCAACGGCGTGTATCCGGCGCCCAAGGCGATCATGAGCTGCGTCTACGAGGGCCTGCAGCTGCCGATCGACGCGGCGCTCCGCGTCGAGACCCGCTACTTCATCTCGCTGCTGCGCAATCCCGTGGCCAAGAGCATGATCCGCACGCTGTTCTTCGGCCTGCAGGAGGCCAACAAGCTGGCGCGCCGGCCAAAGGGCGTGCCGAAGCAGGAATACAAGAAGATCGGCATTTTGGGCGCCGGCCTGATGGGGGCGGGCATCGCCACCGTGTCCGCCCAGGCCGGGCTGGAGATCGTCCTGATCGACCGCGACCAGGCCGCGGCCGACAAGGGCAAGGGGCACATCACCGACGAGCTCGACAAGCAGGTGAAGCGCGGCCGCCTCACCAAGGAGAAGCGTGACGAGATTCTGGCGCGCGTCACGGCCACGCCGGACTTCGGCGCGCTGAAGGACGTCCAGCTCGTGATCGAGGCGGTGTTCGAGAACCGCGAAGTGAAGGCCGAGGCAACCAAGAAGGCTGAGGCGTCGCTGCCCGCCAGTGCGGTGTTCGCCTCGAATACCTCGACCCTGCCGATCACCGGCCTCGCCGAGGCGTCGTCGCGGCCGGAGCATTTCATCGGCCTGCATTTCTTCTCGCCGGTCGAGAAGATGCCGCTGGTCGAGATCATCGTCGGCAAGAAGACCTCGCCCGAGACCCTGGCGCGCGCCATGGACTTCGTGCAGAAGATCCGCAAGACGCCGATCGTGGTGAACGACAGCCGCGGCTTCTTCACCAGCGCGCGTCTGCGGCGCCTTCATCAGCGAAGGCCATCGCATGCTGAAGGAAGGCATCCCCGCGCCGATGATCGAGAACTGCGCGCGCTTCGCCGGCATGCCGGTGGGCCCGCTGGCGCTGAACGACGAGGTGGCGATCGACCTGTCGTGGAAGATCATGGACCAGGCGCGGCGCGACGCGGCGGCGGCCGGTCAGAAGTTCGAGGAGGGCGGCAGCGAGGAGATCCTCGAGCTGATGGTCAAAAAGCTCGAGCGCTTCGGCCGCAAGAACGGCAAGGGATTCTATGAATATCCGGCCGACGGCAAGAAGCGCCTGTGGCCGGAGCTTTCGAAGTACTTTCCGGCAGATCCCAAGCTGCTCTACGGCGAAGGTGAGGAGAAGCGCGCCAAGGAGGATGAGATCAAGAAGCGCCTGCTCTACGTCCAGGCGGTCGACACCGCGCGCTGCCTCGAGGCCAACGTGCTGACCAACCCGCAGGACGGCGACGTCGGCTCGATCATGGGCCTGGGTTTCGCGCCGCAGACCGGCGGCGCGGTCAGCCTGATCGACCAGGTCGGCATCAAGACGTTCGTGGCGGAATGCGACGATCTCGCCAAGAAGTACGGCCCGCAGTTCGAGGTGCCCAAGCTGCTGCGTGATATGGCGGCCAAGGGCCAGGGCTTTTACGCCGACTACCATCCCGCGAAGGCGGCTTGATATAAGTCTTGCCTCCCCGCCATACGGGGGAGGTGGCCCGCAGGGCCGGAGGGGGAAAGCCCCAGTCGGGATCTTTGAAATTTCAGATCGGAAATTTGCGAGATCTCTTGTGCGGCCTTCCCCCTCCGCCCCCTTCGGGGACACCTCCCCCGTAAGACGGGGGAGGCTATGAACTTAGGGAGACACAAATGGACGCCAAGGAAATCGCAACCCTCGCCGATCGCATCGCCGAGGCCCGGCGCAGCCGCAAGGTCATGGACTTTCTCGCTGCCGACACGGCGTCCCTCTCCGAGGCCAATTCCTACAAGGTCCAGTTCGCCGTCCACGACCGTCTCACCGGCAACGGCCAGGATCGCCTCGCCGGCTGGAAAGTGGCACTCACCTTGTCGACGCAGTACGAGCCACTGAAGCTCTCGGGCCCCGTCTTCGCCGGCATCTACCAGAGCGGTGTCCGCCAGACCGGCGCGGTGTTCGAGAAGGGCTGGCCGATCAAGGCCGGCATCGAATGCGAGATGGTGGCGCGCATGGGGAAGGACGCCACCGCAGGCAGCGCTGTTTACACCGCCGAGACGATCAAACCACTCGTCGCCAATTTCTACTGCGGCGCCGAGGTCGTCGAGAACCGCTACGCCGACGTCACCAAGGTGAGCGGCCCCGGTCGCATCGCCGACGACGTGCTGCAGGCGGCCTGCATCGTCGGCACCGAGATCAAGGACTGGCAGAAGCTCGACTTCGCCGGCGTAAAAGGCCGCTCTCTGTTCGAGGACAAGGAAATCGGCGCGGGGCCGGGCACCAACGTCATGGGCGGCGCCCTGATCTCGCTCGCCTGGCTTGCCAACAAGCTCTTGGCTTATGGCAAGCACCTGAAGGCGGGCGATGTCATCCTGACCGGCTCGGTCCATCCGCCGGTATTTTTGCCGGGACCGGGCGTCGCCAAGACGGAGTTCGTCGGGCTGGGCGGATCGGCGATCACGATCAAGTAGCCAGAGCCTTTCCGACCGAGACGGATTACTGAAGTAGGGCCTACGAAACCTCATGCTGAGGAGCGAGCGCAGCGAGCGTCTCGAAGCATGGGCCGCGAGTAGGTGCCTGCCAACCCTTCGAGACGCGGCCCTCTGGGCTGCTCCTCAGGGTGAGGTCGGTTCATGTGAGTCGGAATGACCTAGGGCCGCGCGCCGGGAGCGGCGCCCGGCCACCCGCGGGGGATGGGGATTTGCCGGGGCATCTTGAAGGCGACCTGGTCGTCGCCCGACCGCACCTTCGTGTCGACGAGGTCACTTGTCGTGCGGCACGTGCCGATGCCCACCGTCCCCAAAACGATGGCTGCTGCGCCAAGGATCATGGCTGCTATTGAAATGGTCGTCTGCATCGCTCTCTCCCGTTCGTCAGAGACTCGGCAGGTTCGCCGCTCTCGGCAGGGAGACGAGACACAGCGGCGGAACGTTACAGGTCCGATTTCCCTTTCGTGACATACCGGGCTGTTGGCCTGGTGCGCCTCAACGGCTAAGTAAGGTCCATGCCCGATTGCAAGATCGTCACGACGGAACGCCGGCCCACCGCCGTCATCCGCCTCAAGGCCAAAATGAGCGACCTGCGCGAGGCGCAGCAGACCAGCCGGGCCAAGCTGGCCGAAGCGCTGCCGACGCTGGGCGTGTCACCGCTCGAGCATAGCTGCACCCTGTGGCGCCCGCCGGTCGACGGCGTGCTCGACATGGAGCCCGGTGTGCTGGTCTCGGGCGCCTTCGCGGCCGCGGGCGACGTCGTGCCGTCGGAGCTTCCGGCCGGGCGTGCTGCCTACTTCCTGCTGCGCGGTTCGTTCGAGGGCCTGCCGGGCGCCTGGAAGACGCTGCTCGACTGGTGCGCGGCCGAGAGGCTTCCGCTCGCCGGGGTCAACTGGGAGATATATGGCCCGTCGCAGGACGTCGAGCCCGACCAGGTCGAGACGGCGCTCTACGCCTTGTTGGCTGGGGCGAACTGACGACGACATAGGATTCGCTTGACAGCATTCTGCTGTCATCGCGCGCCGGGCCAAGGCGGCATTTTTCGGGTGCTATGGCGCCCGAAAATTCGGTCGATCACCTTAAGTATTAAAGAGTGATACTTGACGTTCGTCTGAGTGATACTTAAATTCGCTCGTCAGGAGTATCAGCCATGCCCGCCCCGACGCCCACCCTTTACAAACCCGCGCACGACAGCCCGGCCCGCGACTGCTGCGCGTTCCGGGCCACCCATCCCCATCTCGCCGAACGCGTCGGCGCGGCCGCAAACGGCGATCCAGCGGGAGCGCATCCTTTGGGTGAGAGAGCAAAACGAGCGGCGGAAATACCGGAAATGCCGGAAACCCCCATTCCTTAGGAAATAGCGGCCCTTTCGACGATGGCGGGACGCGGCGGAAATCGGCGGAAATTGGCGGAAACCCCCTGCAGACACCTCTTGGAGAAACTCTCGGCAGTTTTGCTGTCTCAGCCAAGGGGTGCACTGCGCCCGTGACTGGCAAAACGCTTGCGGAAATTGCGCAAACCGGTTGGCGCCGTTCCGCAGCCTACGCGAGGCAGACATGAGCGGGTCTGAAGAGAATTGGTCCGAAGACCGGAAGGCGCTAATCCGCCGCCTTCTGGTCCAGGAACGTCAACGTGCCGTCGCTGCGCTCGCCCTTGAGGTAGCGGAACGTGCCGGCGCCCGTGGCGACGAGGTCGCCCTTCTGGTCGTAGATCTCGGTCTCGGCGGCGAAGGTGCTCTGGCTGGTCGAGGGCCGCCACGCGCCCAGGATGGTCAGCACGTCGCCGTTGCGCGCCGCCTTGATGAACTGCGTGGTGAAGGCCAGCGTGACGCTGAGGCGCCGCGCCGACGCGGTGTCGTTGAAGGTGCAGGCAAAGCCGCTCGCCGAATCGAGCAGGGTCATCAGCACGCCGCCATGCAGCAGGCCGTTGGCGTTACAGAGTTCGGACCGCACCTGCAGGCTCATCTCGACGAAGCCCGGGCGCCAGGCCACGACCTCGTGGCCTATGAGCCCGTTGAACCCTCGGAAAGCGTGCGCGGCGACCGGCCGCGCATCGGCCGGTCGTTGGATGGCCATGGCGGGAGAAGGCGCGCCTTAGCGGCGCGCCATCGCCGACATCGGAGGCCGGTGGCCGTTGGTGACGGGCCGCACCGCGGCGGGCGCGGGAGCGGCCGACGGCTGGGCCGCCATGCCGGTGCGGATGTCGCGCGCGACCTTGACGAGGCGCGGGCCCCAGTCGGCTTCGAGCCGGTCGCGGCTGATCTGGTAGATCGGCGCCGAGGCGTTAATGGCGTAGGCGGCCGTGCCGTCGGAGTTGCGCAGCGGCGCGCCGACGCCGCACAACTCGGGCAGCCACTCGCCCCAGGTGACGCAGAAACCGCGGTCGGTCAGCTCCTTGAACGAGCGCTCGAGGCCCGTCTTGACCTTGGTCCAGTCGTCGCGCCAGCGGCGGCGGATGGCATCGATCTGCTTGTTGCGGTCGACGTCGGGCAGCGAGAACAGGTAGGCGCGGCCCATCGCCGTGCTGGCCATCGGCACGCGGGTGCCGACATCGTGGGTGATCGCCACGACCGACGGGCCACGGCAGGCTTCGAGATAGATCATCGAATGACGGTCGCGGCCGCCCAGCGCGGTCGAGGCGTTCAGCGCATGCGCGAGCTGCTCGAGCGGCTGCCGCGAGGCGCGGCGCACGTCCATGCTGGAGATCGCGGCATAGCCCAGCGCCAGCACCGAGGCGCCCAGCTCGTATTTGCGGAAACGGCGGATGTAGTTGAGGTAGCCGAGCTCGGTCAGCGTGTGGGTGAGGCGGGCCACGGTAGGCTTGGGCAGTCCGGTGCGATGGGCGATCTCCTGGTTGCCCAGCATGCCTTCGCCGGCATGGAAGGCGCGCAGGATGTCGAGGCCACGGGCGAGCGCGGTGACGAACTGACGGTCCTTGCCGCTGCTCTCCTCGGCGAGACCGTTCTCGACCGAGCTCTGGAAGGCGGCGGTCCGCGTGACGAGATGACTGACGTTACCCATGGCGTTTTTCTCCTGGTGAATGGCCGTTTATTTCTTTGCGAGGCGGAACGTGCCACTGCGCCGCCAGTGCCGCAATGCGCGCGCGGGGGTTTTGACGTGCGAACATGCAAAACAGCCATGTCACAGGTGCGTGAATCGCTATCTCAAGTTGTGAAAGCGCGATTCAAAGCGCGGATTCGGGCGTTTTCCACCCCTATATGTTGATCACGACGCCCGCTGGCAGTATGCCCGCGCTACCATCGACCGACCCTCTGAGAGGCCAAATTGGCGAAAGAACCTATATTGCCTAAGGATATTGCCGCGCTGTCGTTCGAGGATGCGCTGAAGGAGCTGGAGACGATCGTCCAGCAGCTCGAGCGCGGCCAGGTGAAGCTCGACGAGGCGATCACGGCCTATGAGCGCGGAGCCCTGCTGAAGCGGCACTGCGAACAGAAGCTCGCCGAGGCCAAGATGAAGGTCGAAAAGATCGTCTTCTCGGCCGATGGTACCGTCGGCACCCAGCCCGCCGACCTCACTTAGTCCCCAGTAGTTTGCCTGCCACCATGCCGCTGTCGTCGTTTCGCGAGTTCGAGCCCGCGCTTGTCCATGCCGCCCAGTCGGTCGAGCGCACCATGGATCACCTGCTGCCCAAAGGGGAGGGCGGCGAGGCGCGCGTCTTCGAAGCCATGCGCTATTCGAGCCTGGGCGGCGGCAAGCGGCTGCGCGCGTTTTTCGTGCTGGCCGGCGCAACGTTGTTCAAGGTGGCTGCGTTGTCTTCAACAAGGACCGCGAGCGCCATTGAATTCGTGCACGCCTATTCGCTGATCCACGACGATCTGCCGGCGATGGACGATGATGATCTCCGGCGTGGCAAACCCTCGTGTCACAAGCAGTTCGACGAGGCGACGGCAATTCTGGCCGGCGATGCCCTGCAGGCGCTGGCCTTCGAGGTGCTGGCGCACGAGGACACGCATGGCGATCCTGCCGTCAGGGTTGCACTGGTATCTGAACTCGCCAAGGCCGTGGGTGCACACGGCATGGTCGGCGGCCAGATGCTCGACCTGCTGGCCGAGAAGGAGGGCGCGGACATGTCGATCGGCGCTATCACCCATCTGCAGCGGCTCAAGACCGGCGCGCTGATCTCCTTCTCGTGCATGGCGGGCGCCATCCTGGGCAAGGCGAGCGAGCCCATGCGCGCGGCGCTCTCGGCCTATGCGCACGATCTCGGGCTTGCTTTCCAGATCGTCGACGACCTTCTTGATATCGAGGGCACCGCGCAGGAGCTCGGCAAGACGCCGGGCAAGGACCAGGCGGCGGGCAAGGCCACCTTCGTCTCGATCCTCGGCAAGGAACGCGCGCGTGCCCAGGCCGATCATCTGGCGCGACAGGCCGCACAGCATCTCGAGCCGTTCGGCGAGGCCGCCGACCTGCTGCGGCAGGCAGCGAAATTCGTGGTTGCGCGACGGGCATGAGCCCATGCGCGGGAGTATAGTGGTTCCATGACCGGGCAAAGCAAGACGCCGCTTCTCGATACCGTCGACGTTCCGGCCGACATCCGTCGGTTGAAGGCCGAACAGTTGCGCCAGCTGGCCGACGAGTTGCGCCAGGAGACGATCTCGGCCGTTTCGGTCACCGGCGGCCATCTCGGCGCCGGGCTGGGCGTGGTCGAGCTCACGGTGGCGCTGCACTACGTCTTCAACACGCCGAAGGACCGGCTGATCTGGGACGTCGGTCATCAGGCCTATCCGCACAAGATCGTCACCGGCCGGCGCAGCCGCATCCGCACGCTCGCGCCAGGAGGGCGGCCTGTCGGGCTTCACGCGCCGCAGCGAGAGCGAATACGACCCGTTCGGCGCGGCCCACTCCTCGACCTCGATCTCGGCCGGGCTGGGCATGGCCGTGGCGCGCGACCTGGCCGGCGGCAACAACCATGTGGTGGCCGTGATCGGCGACGGCGCGATGAGCGCCGGCATGGCCTACGAGGCGATGAACAATGCCGGCGCGCTGCGCAGCCGGCTGATCGTGGTGCTGAACGACAACGACATGTCGATCGCCCCGCCGGTCGGCGCCATGTCGGCGCATCTCTCGCGTCTGCTGTCGGGCCGGCCCTACGTCACCCTGCGCAATCTCGGCCGCACCTTCGCCGAGGCGCTGCCCAAGCCGCTCGAGGTGGCGGCCAAGCGCGCCGAGGAATTCGCCCGCGGCTTCGTCGCGGGCGGCACGCTGTTCGAGGAGCTGGGCTTCTACTATGTCGGGCCGGTCGACGGGCACAATCTCGACCACCTGCTGCCGGTGCTGAAGAACGCGCGCGACAGCCGGCTCGACAAGCCGATCCTGGTCCATGTCGTGACCAAGAAGGGCAAGGGCTATCCGCCGGCCGAGGCGAGCGCCGACAAGTACCACGGCGTCGTGAAGTTCGACGTCATCACCGGCAAGCAGTCCAAGCCGGTGGCCAACGCGCCGGCCTACCAGGCCGTGTTCGCCAAGGCGCTGATCGCCGAGGCCGAGGCCGACAAGAAGATCGTGGCCATCACGGCCGCCATGCCCTCGGGCACCAGCCTCGACAAGTTCGCCGAGCGCTTTCCCGAGCGCTGCTTCGATGTCGGCATCGCCGAGCAGCACGGCGTCACCTTCGCCGCGGGCCTCGCCTGCGAGGGCTTCAAGCCGTTCGCGGCGATCTATTCGACCTTCCTGCAGCGCGGCTACGACCAGGTGGTGCACGACGTCGCCATCCAGAAGCTGCCGGTGCGCTTCGCCATCGACCGCGCGGGCCTGGTCGGCGCCGACGGCGCCACCCATGCCGGCTCCTACGACGTCGCCTATCTCGCCTGCCTGCCGGGCTTCGTCGTCATGGCGGCGGCCGACGAGCTCGAGCTGATGCACATGGTGGCGACGGCCGCGCAGATCGACGACCGTCCGTCGGCCTTCCGCTATCCGCGCGGCGAGGGCGTGGGCATCGAGCTGCCGGCGCGCGGCACGCCGCTCGAGATCGGCAAGGGCCGCATCCTGCGCGAGGGCACCAAGATCGCCATCCTGAATTTCGGCACGCGCCTGGCCGAATGCCTGGTCGCCGCCGAGGATCTGGCGGCCAAGGGCCTCAGCACCACGGTGGCCGATGCCCGCTTTGCCAAGCCGCTCGACACCGATCTCGTGCATCGCCTGGCGCGCGAGCACGAGGTGCTGATCACCATCGAGGAAGGCTCGATCGGCGGCTTTGCCAGCCAGGTGCTGCAGGATCTCGCGACGGCGGGCCTGCTCGATCACGGCCTCAAGGTCCGGCCGATGATCCTGCCGGACCACTTCATCGATCAGGCCGCGCCCGCGCGCCAATACGCGCAGGCCGGCCTCGACGCGCCAGCGATCGTGGCGACGGCGCTGGCCGCGCTCGGCCGCCAGGCCGAGCGGGCACGCGGCAGGTCCTAGGCTTTTAGTCCTTGGGCTGCGGCACGATGCGCAGGTAGGGCTTGGGCGCCTTCCAGCCGCCGGGATACTTCGCCTTGGCGGCCTCGTCGGAGACGGCCGGGACGATGATGACATCCTCGCCCTGCTTCCAGTTCACCGGCGTCGCCACCTGATGCTTGGCCGTGAGCTGGCAGCGATTCGAGAATGCGCAGCACCTCGTCGAAGTTGCGGCCGGTGCTCATCGGATAGGTGAGCATCGCCTTGATCTTCTTGTCGGGGCCGATGACGAACACCGAGCGCACCGTGGCGTTGTCGGCGGCGGTGCGGCCCTCCGAGGTCGAGCCGGCGCCTTCCGGCAGCATGTCGTAGGCGGTCGCGACCTTGAGCTCGGGATCGCCGATCATCGGGTAGGTGACGGCGTGGCCCTGGGTCTCCTCGATGTCCTTGGCCCACTTGGAATGGTTGGTCACCGGATCGACCGAGAGGCCGACGATCTTGGTGTTGCGCTTGTCGAACTCGGGCTTCAGCCCGGCCATGTAGCCCAGCTCGGTGGTGCAGACCGGCGTGAAGTCCTTGGGATGCGAGAACAGGATCGCCCAGCCGTCGCCGATCCATTTGTGGAACTCGATCGGACCCTGGGTCGTCTCGGCCTTGAAGTCAGGCGCGGTGGAGTTGATGCGAAGTGTCATGATGAAGCCCCCTCCTGAGAAAAACCTGTTTTCGGACGGCTTAGATCGTCCATCCGACCGGCCTGGTCAAGCCTTGGCAGGAATCCAGCTCATCAGGCCCAGACCGCCATCAACTTCTACCGTCGTACCCACGACATAGCGGCCAAATCTTTCCGACAAGATCGCGACAGCAACCTGGGCAATATCGTCGGGTGTGCCGGCCCGACCGAGTGGAATTTGTGTGACAAGCTCGCCGAGGTTGCCGGCGACGAAGCCGCCGCCCGGGATGGCGCCGGGCGCGATGGCGTTGACCCGGATGCCGTCGGGGGCGAGCACGCGGGCCAGTTCCTTCATCACCATCGTCATGCCGGCCTTCGAGGCGCTGTAGTGCGGCAGGTTCCTGCGGCGTCTCGCGGTGCTGCGACGTGATCAGCAGGATGCGTCCCTTGACCCTGTTGTCGCGCATCTGGCGGCCGGCCTCGCGGGCCAGGAAGAAGCCCGAGCGCAGGTTGATGTCGGTCATGGCGTCCCACGTCGCCTCCGAGACCGAAAGCGGCGTGTCGACCTCCAGCCGGCGCGGGCTCGCGGCATGGACGAACAGCGAGATCGCGCCGAGCTTCTTGAGCGCAGCGTCGAGCAGTTCCTTCCAGCCGTCGCGCTTGGCAAGATCGGCGGCGAGGAAGTCGATGCCGTCCTCGGCTGGCGGTGCTGCGATGTCGCTGCCCAGAACGATGGCGCCTTCTTCCTTGAGGGCCTTGGCGATGCCGCGGCCGATGCCGCCGGCGCAGCCCGTGACCAGGGCGCGTTCGCCCTCCAGAAGCTTCGTGCTCATGTTAAACGTTTCCTGCCTTCTCTTGGGAGTGAGCCCATGGACCGGACACCGCCGACCCTGAACCAGTTGAACATTGTAAGCAGCAATCCCCAGGCATCCATCGCCTTCTATCGCCGGCTCGGCCTCGACATTCCCGACCAAAGCATCTGGGGCACGGCGACGGGCGTGCACCATGTGACCGCCGGGGACGCGGCGGAATCCGAAGGCCTCCACTTCGATATCGACAGCACGGCCTTCGCCCAGCGCTGGAACGCCGGATGGCGCGGCCGCGCGGACCTTGCCGGCCGGGTGGTGGTGGGCTTCGACGTGACCTCGCGCGAGGAGGTCGACTGGCTCTATGGCGAGATGACCGCGGCCGGCCATCGCGGCCTGCAGGCGCCGTACGATGCCTTCTGGGGCGCGCGCTATGCCGTGGTCGAGGATCCGGACGGCATCGCGGTCGGCCTCATGAGTCCCAAATCGGCCGAGCATCGCTCAGCGGCCCCGGAAGTCTAGGCAACGTGGCCAAGACGCGGCTCGACGTGGCGCTGGTCGAGCGCGGGCTGGCGGAGACGCGAGCGGCCGCGCAGCGACTGGTCATGGCCGGGCTCGTCTTCTCCGGCGAGCGCCGTCTCGACAAGCCGGGCCACGCCATCGCCGCCGACGTGCCGATCGAAGTGCGCGGCCAGCCGCACCCCTATGTCTCGCGCGGCGGGCTGAAGCTCGCCAAGGCGCTGGATCATTTCGCCATCCCGGTCGCCGGCCGCATCGCCCTCGATGTCGGCGCCTCGACCGGCGGCTTCACCGACTGCCTGCTGCAGCGCGGCGCCGCCAAGGTCTACGCCATCGATGTCGGCACCAACCAGCTCGCCTGGAAGCTGCGCAGCGATCCGCGCGTGATCTCGATGGAAAAGACCAACATCCGCGAGGTCACGCGTGCCCAGGTGCCCGAGCCGATCGACCTTGTCGTCTGCGACGCCTCGTTCATCGGCTTGCGCACGGCGCTGCCCGCGGCGCTGGCGCTCGCGGTGCCGGGCACGCATCTGGTGGCGCTGATCAAGCCGCAGTTCGAGGTCGGCAAAGGCAGGGTGGGCAAGGGCGGCATCGTGCGCGAGCCGGAGCTGCACGCCGAGGTCTGCGCGACGATTGCCGAATGGCTGGCCGGGCAGCCCGGTTGGCGCGTGCTGGGAGTCACCGACAGCCCGATCGAAGGCGCCGAGGGCAACAAGGAATTCCTGATCAGCGCCCAACTGTCACCCCGAGCGTAGCGAGGGGCCTTTAGGCGAGGAAAGGTCCCTCGCTCCGCTCGGGATGACAGCAATCGCTATCGAACAGCGCGACTCACCCGGAACTTGTTGTTGTCGGCCAGCGTCTCGAACGACGCGAAGTTGGCCTTCAGCACGGGTTCGTAGGGCAGGCCGCGATTGGCCACCAGGTAGAGCCGGCCGCCGGGCTTGAGCGCGCGGGCGGCCGCTTCGATGACGGCTTGCCCGAGTGCCGGCGTGGCCGCCCGGCTGGTGTGGAACGGCGGATTGCAGACGATGGTGTCATAGGTCGCAGGGGCCGGCTCCGCGGCGAGGTCGAGCCAGTGGAACGCCGCCCGCGGGTCGACGACATTGGCCTGCGCCGCCTCGAGGGCGCGGTACTCGGCATCGATCAGGTCGAGGCGAGCGATGCCCAGCGAGCTCCGCAGCATGACCAGGCTGAGGTAGCCCCAGCCGCATCCGAAGTCCGCGACATGCTTGCCGAGATCGTCGGGCAGATGGGCGGCGAGCAAGGCGGAGCCGTCGTCGATCCTGTTCCAGCTGAAGATGCCGGGCTGGCTCACCAACACGGTGTCGTTCATCCCATCTTCCATCGGGCGCAGGCTCGTGAACTGTCGCCAGTAGTCTGGTGGTGAGCGGTCGTGCTTGGTGACCCAGAAGACGCGGCAATGGAACTTGGGCAATGACCCCGCGAGGCCCAGCGCCTTGCCGACGTGCTGCTCGAGACTCGCGGCGCCGTCGTCGTTGGCGCCGGCGCAGACCAGTGTTCCGCCGGGCTCGAGCAGATCCCAGCCGCGCGCAATGTTGGCGAAGTTCTCCTCCTTGTGCTTGGTCAGCAGCACAAGGCCAAGCGGGTAGGCGCCGCCCTCGAGTCTTGGCGATACGCGCCAACCCGCCTGCTTCAGGCGCAGATAGTCCGTCCTGAAAGACTGCTCGGCATCGGTGTCCCTGAAGGGGCCGAGTTCGGCACGCAGGAAGAACGCCCGCCCAGCGGCGAGCGCTCCTGAGTCAAAGGCGTAGGCGAGGGCGCGGCCGGCTTGGCTCACGGACGTTCAACTAGGGAACGAGAACGGCACGCCCCATGATCAGCCCCTTGCGCAGTTCCTGCAGCGTGGCGTCGGCCTCGTCGAGCTTGCGCTTGATGATGGGCACCGGCGTCACCTTGCCCGATGTGACGAGGTCCATCATCTCCTTCATCTCTGCCGGGCTGCCGGTGACGGAGCCCAGGATCTGGCAGCCGGTGAAGGCGAACATCGGCAGCGGCATGGAGAAGGTGCCGCCGAACAGGCCGACGATGATCAGCCGCCCGCCGCGGCCGAGCGCGCGGACGCCGAACTGGGCCGAGGCTTCGGCGCCGACGAAATCGATGGCGGCGCCCACGCCGGTGCCGCCGGTCAGCTCCATCACCTGCTTGCGGGCTTCCTTGTCGCGCGGGTCGACGGCGGCGACGGCGCCGTTCTCCAGCGCGAGCTTGCGCTTGCCCTCGTCGATGTCGGCCACGATCGGCTCGCGGCCCAGCACCGACTTGGCGAAACGCACGCCCATCAGGCCGACGCCGCCCGCGCCGATCACCAGGATCGGCTTGCCGCCATCATGGCCCACCGCCTTCTTGACGGCGCCGAACGCCGTGATGCCCGAGCAGGCATAGAGGCAGGCGAGCTCCGTCGGCAGGTTGCCGTAGGGATAGAGATACTTCGCATCCGGCACGAGCACATGGTCGGCATAGCCGCCGTCCTTGTTGACGCCGAGCGCCCGCGGCGTCGGGCAGAGATGCTCCTGCCCGTTCTGGCAGTACCAGCATTTGCCGCAGCCGATCCAAGGATAGACGACCGCCTTGTCGCCGACCTTGGCGCCCTTGGCATCGGGACCGACGGCCGCGACCTCGCCCACGATCTCGTGGCCCATCGTGCGCGGCGGCGCCATGGTCTTCTCGGTCGAGTACTTGTTGCCGCCGCCCATGTCGAAATAGCCTTCCCACAGATGGACGTCGCTGTGGCAGACGCCGGCGGCGGTGACGCGCACCAGCACTTCGCTGCCCTGCGGGACGGGATTGGCTTCCTCGACCTTTTCCAGCGGCTTGCCGAATTCGACGACCTTGTAGCTTTTCATGAGCGTGCTCCCGAGGCTTTAGCGGCGCGAGCATAGAGCATACGGCGATCTTTTGTGCTACTAGTTGGCAAGCAAGATTGTTTGGGAGGAAAACAAAAATGTTGCGACGTGAAATCGCGGCCGCTGCCGCGCTCGCGCTGTTCTCCTCGGCCGCCGCTGCACAGGACACCGTCAAGGTCGGCCTGATCCTGCCGATGACCGGCCAGCAGGCGTCGACCGGCAAGCAGATCGACGCTGCGGTGAAGCTCTATCAGGCCCAGCACGGCACGACGGTCGCCGGCAAGAAGGTCGAGGTCATTCTCAAGGACGACACCAGCGTGCCCGACGTCACCAAGCGGCTGGCGCAGGAGCTTGTGGTCAACGACAAGGTCGCCATCCTCGCCGGCTTCGGCATCACGCCGCTCGGCAATGGCGACGGCGCCGATCGCCACGCAGGCCAAGGTGCCGGAAGTCGTGATGGCGGCCGGCACCTCGTCGATCACCGAAGCCTCGCCCTTCATCGTGCGCACCAGTTTCACGCTCGCGCAGTCCTCCGTGCCGATGGCGGAATGGGCGATCAAGAACGGCATCAAGAAGGTCGTGACCCTGGTCAGCGACTACGGTCCCGGCATCGATGCCGAGAAGTCGTTCAGCGACAAGTTCAAGGCCGATGGCGGCACAATCGTGGAGAATCTGCGCGTGCCGCTGCGCAGCCCCGACTTCGCGCCGGTCCTGCAGAAGGCGGCGGACGCCAAGCCCGACGCGCTGTTCGTCTTCGTGCCGTCGGGCGCGGGCGCGCAGTTCGTCAAGCAGTTCGTCGAGCGCGGGCTCGACAAGTCGGGCATGAAGCTGATCGCCACCGGCGACGTCACCGACGACGACCAGCTGAACGGCATGGGCGACGTGGTGGTGGGCGTGATCAACGCGCACAACTACTCGGCCAATCACGACAGCGCGCTCAACAAGAGCTATCGTCGAGGCCTTCAAGAAAGCCAACGGCGGGCTCCGGCCCAACTTCATGTCGGTCGGCGGCTATGACGGCATGGCACTTGATCTACGAGGCGCTGAAGAAGACCAACGGCTCGACCGACGGCGAGAAACTGATCGCGGCCATGAAGGGCATGGCCTGGGAAAGCCCGCGCGGCCCGATCTCGATCGATCCCGACACGCGCGACATCATCCAGAACATCTACATCCGCAAGGTCGATAAGGTGAATGGCGAACTCTACAACGTCGAGTTCGCGACGATCCCCAACGTCAAGGATCCGGTGAAGGCGGCGAAGAAGTAGCGGATCTGGAGTGCGTTTCTCGCCGCTCATGCTCCTCTCCCCCGCTAGGGGAGAGGCGGGGAGAGGGGGCTGCGCCCGTCGATTCCCCCTCTCCTAGCCTCTCCCCCTAGCGGGGGAGAGGAACCCGAGTCGCTGGTTGTGGGCGTGGTGCGATAGCGATGGCCACCATCCTCTTCGACGGCGTTGCTTACGGCATGCTGCTGTTCGTGCTGGCCTGCGGGCTCGCCGTGACCCTGGGCTTGATGAATTTCGTCAATCTCGCCCACGGCGCCTTCGCCATGGCGGGCGGTTACGTGACCGTGCTCCTGATGGACCGCTGGGGCGTGCCGTTCCTCGCCTGCCTGCCGCTGGCGTTCCTGGCGGCGGCGGCGCTGGGCTTGGTGCTCGAGCGCACGCTCTATCGTCCACATGTACGGCCGCTCCCCTCTCGACCAGGTGCTGTTCTCGATCGGCCTCGTATTCATGGCAGTGGCCATCGCCGACTACCTGTTGGGCTCGAGCCAGCGCAACATCAGGCTGCCCGGCCTGGCTGCAGGGACGTCGCGAGATCCTGGGCGTCAATGTCGGAGTCTACCGCTCTTTCCTGATCGTGCTGTGCGGCGCGCTGGCGGTCGGGCTGCAGGCCGGCCTCATGCGCACGCGTTTCGGCAGCCGCCTGCGCGCCGCGGTCGACGACGCGCGTGTCGCGCGGGGGCTCGGCATCCCGGTGAGCATCGTCTTCGCCGTCACCTTCGCCGTGGGCTCCGGCCTGGCTGGCCTTGGCGGCGCGCTGGGCGTCGAGCTTCTGGGACTCGATCCCTACTTTCCGCTGAAGTTCATGATCTACTTCCTGATCGTGGTCACGGTCGGCGGTACCTCGGGCATCATGGGCCCGTTCGTCGCCTCCCTGCTGCTGGGGGTCGCCGACGTGGCCGGCAAATATTATCTCTCCTCGGCGCTGGGCGGCTTCGTCATCTATGTCGTGTTGATCGTCGTGCTGGTGCTCAGGCCCAACGGCCTGTTCGCTCGGGCACGATGACGAGGGCTCGATGACGAGCGGCGCGACGATCGCGGCGCAAGGCCTGGCGCGGCGGGCACGCTGGCGGGTTCCCGAGATCATCTTCTGGGTGCTGGCATTCGCCGCGCTGTTCCTGCCGCCGGGCAAGCACCTGCTGCTGAACGAAGTGGCGATCCTTGCGCTGTTCGCCATCTCGCTCGATCTGATCCTGGGCTATGCCGGCATCATCTCGCTGGGCCACGCTGCCTTCTTCGGAACGGGCGCCTATGCCGCCGGGCTTTTCTGCAAGCTCGTGACCCCCGATCCGCTGGCCGGCCTATTGGTTGCCATTGCCGCCGCCGCGTTGTTGGGGCTGCTCACGAGCTTCCTCGTCCTGCGGGGCAGCGATCTCACGCGCCTCATGGTGACCCTGGGCGTCGCGCTGGTGCTGCACGAGGTCGCCAATGCGCTGCCGCAATGGACCGGCGGCGCCGACGGACTGCAGGGCATGGTGGTCGGCCCATTGCTCGGTCGCTTCGACTTCGACCTCTATGGTCGCACCGCCTACGCCTACAGCCTGGCGACTCTGTTCGTCCTGTTCCTGCTGGCGCGACGCATCGTCAACTCGCCGTTCGGCCTGTCGCTGATGGCCATCCGGCGCAACACCTTGCGCGCCTCGGCGCTCGGCGTGCCGGTCAACCGCCGCCTGGTCGCGGTCTATACGCTCGCCGCGGCCTATGCCGGGGCGGCGGGTGCGCTGCTCGCCCAGACGACGGCCTATGTCTCGCTCGAGGTGCTGGAGTTCCAGCGCTCGGCCGATGTGCTGCTGGCCCTCATCATCGGTGGCGCCGGCTGGCTCTATGGCGGCCTGGCCGGCGCCATCGTGTTCAAGATCCTGCAGGACACGCTGTCCTCCAACGCGCCGCAATTCTGGATGTTCTGGATGGGCCTGTTCCTGGTCGTCCTGGCGCTGGTCGGTCGCGAACGCCTGAGTCGCGGAGTGGGCGGCGGGATGCGGTGGTTGGTGGCGCGCGTGGTCCGCCAATGAGCGCCGCGCTCGAAACCCTTGGCCTCGGCAAACGCTTCGGCGGCATCGTTGCCACAAACGATGTCACCTTCCGCCTCGAACGCGGTGCGCGCCAGGCACTGATCGGCCCGAATGGCGCCGGCAAGACGACCTTCGTCAACCTCCTGACCGGCGTGCTGGCGCCCTCCGCCGGACGAGTCCTGCTGGCGGGCGAGGATATCACGCGGCTCCGGCCCGAGGCGCGGGTGCGCCGCGGCCTGGTGCGGACCTTCCAGATCAACCAGTTGTTCGGCGATCTCACCCCGCTCGAAACCATCGCGCTTGCCGTCGACGAGCGGCTGGACCTCGGCCGCGACTGGCGCCGCAGGGTGGGCGCGGTCAATGCGGTGAGCGCCGAGGTCGAGCGGGTGGCCGAACGGTTCGGCCTTCTCGACGTGCTCGAGCAGCGCACCGACACCTTGCCCTACGGCAAGCAGCGGCTGCTCGAGATCGCCGCGGCCTTCGCCTGCGCGCCGCAGGTGCTGCTGCTCGACGAGCCGGCGGCCGGCGTTCCTGAAGCCGAGCGGCGCGACATTCTGGATGCCATCGCCGCTTTGCCGGCCGAGGTTTCCGTGCTGCTGATCGAGCACGACATGGACCTGGTGTTCAGCTTCGCGCGCCGCATCTCGGTGCTGGTCGATGGCGCCCTGCTGGTCGAGGGCGAGCCCGAGGCGATCGCGGCCGATCCTCGCGTGCGCGCCGTCTATCTCGGCGAGAGAAGCGATGGCTGAATTGCTTTCTGTCGAACGCCTCTCCGCCGGCTATGGCCGCGCCGTCGTGCTGTCGGACGTGGCGTTCCGCCTGGGCGAGGGCGAGGCGCTGGCCGTGCTGGGCCGCAACGGCGTCGGCAAGACCACGCTGATCGACAGCCTGGTGGGCGTGACGCGCCGCTTCGCCGGCTCGATCGCGCTGGGCGGCCGCGAGGTCGGCGCGCTGGCGCCCGAGACGCGGGCCGCGCTCGGCATCGGCTGGGTGCCGCAGGAGCGCAACATCTTTCGTTCCCTCTCGGTGCAGGAGAACATCACCGCCGTGGCGCGGCCCGGGCCGTGGAGCCTCGAGCGCGTATTTGAACTCTTTCCGCGCCTCAAGGAACGACGGCAGCAGCCCGGTGGTTCTCTGTCCGGCGGCGAGCAGCAGATGCTGGCGATCGGCCGCGCGCTTGCGACAAATCCACGCCTCCTGCTGCTCGACGAGCCGACCGAGGGGCTGGCGCCGATCATCGTGCAGGAACTGCTGGCGGCACTTGCGCGACTGTTCCGGGAGGAGAGGCTCGCCGCCATCATCGTCGAGCAGCATGCGCAAAAGATCCTGCCCATCACTGACCGCGCGCTGATCCTCGAGCGTGGCCGCGTCGTTCATCAAGGCGCCAGTATGGCGCTGCTGGCCGATCGAGGCCCAATCGATCGTTTCCTGGGAGTCACTGCGCGGTAACGCCGATCTTCGAAAGTTTCGCAACTTTCGAAAAGTCGTTTACAGGCGGCAGCCGTTATCCCAACATCGGGACAACGGCGCTTATCCACAACAAACGCGCCGGTCTGGAGGAAACGATGATCGATCGCATGGGCGCGTGGCCGCGTCGCCGCGTCTTGGCCGGCATGATTGGAACGACGGCGGCGGTGCTGGGAGCGCCAGCGGTCCTGCGTGCAGCGCCCTCGGGCACGCCGGTGAAGGTGGGCGGCACCCTGTCGCTGACGGGCTTCCTCGCCCAGACCGCGGTGATCCACAAGATCGCCGCGGAGATCATGGTCGAGGAGATCAACGGCCGGAATGGCTTTCTCGGCCGGCCCGTGGAGTACGTGCTGCTCGACGATCAGTCCAAGCCCGACGTCGCGCGCAGCCTCTACGAGAAATTGATCACCGTGGACAAGGTCGACCTGATCCAGGGACCTTACGCCACCGCGCCGATTCTGGCGGCGATGGGCGTGGCGCAGCGCTACGGCAAGGTGATCATCCAGAGCAGCATGGGCATTCCCAAGCTGCAGACCTACGACCGCGCATTTCCGGCGACGCCGTTCGGCCCGGAGCCCGACAAGACCTATCCCAACGTGATCCTCGACATGATGGCCGCCATGCCGACGCCGCCCAAGACCATGGTGGTGCTGACCTCGAAGTTCCCGTCGGCGCAGTTCATGGCGCAGGGCATGCGTGATCAGGCCGAGAAGAGGGGCGTCAAGGTACTGCTCTATCTCGAATACGAATCGGGCAACCGCGATTTCGGCGCCATCGCCGCGCGGGTGAAGGAGGCCAATCCCGATTTCCTGTGGGTGGGCTCGCTGGGCCTGGAGAGCAACCAGCTCCTGGAGTCGCTGCGCAAGCTCGACTACGCGCCCAAGAACAGCTTCCACCTCTACCCGGCGCCGGGCCCGCTCGCGCTCTCGCCCGACGGCGACAAGGCGCTGTGCTCGACGTTCCTCGAGCCCGACGAGCCTTTCATGAGCCGGCCGGGCATGAAGAAACTCGCCGCCGAGTTCAAGGAGAAGGCGACCAAGGCCAACCTGCCCTACAGCACCATCGACGCCCAGGCCTGCGGCATGATCTCGGAATGGCAGATCCTCGAGGCCGCCGTGAACGGTGCGGGCAGCCTGGAGGACGAGAAGATCGCGGCCTGGCTCAAGAAGAACCGTGTGACCACGATCTACGGCAGCATGCGCTTCGACGGGCCGTTCAACCACGGCGACGCGGCCCAGCTCGTCAAGCAGGTGCAGAACAAGGAATGGAAGGTGGTCTGGCCGACGGAGTTCGCCGCGCCCGGGGTCAAGCTGATTGCGTCGTAAGTCTCTTCTCCTCCCCCGTCACACGGGGGAGGGCAGGGAGGGGGAAAGCAACAGTCGGGAAGCGCGCCGGTTTCAGATCATGACAACGTCGGATATCTCGTTTGGGGCTTTCCCCTCCTGTATCCTCCCCCGTGTGACGGGGGAGGACTGATGCTGGCTTGATGCCCAGCGCCACGCTCTTCGGCCAGGCGTTGATCTCCGGTGTGCTGGCCGGCGGCATGTACGGCCTGCTGGCGCTCGGCCTCAGCCTGAGCTGGGGCCTATTGCGGCTGGTCAATCTCAGCCACTTCGCGCTCGCCTTCCTCGCCGCCTACCTCACTTACGAACTCGGCACAACCTATCACGTGGCGCCGTGGTGGTCGGCGGCGATGGTCGTGCCGGCGATGTTCCTGATCGGCCTGGCGCAGCACTGGCTGTTCGACAGGTTCAAGGTGAACGAGCTCGCGTCGCTCCTGATCACCTTCAGCTTCGCCGTCATCCTCGAAGTGGCCATCCAGCTCTACTGGACGGCCGACTACCGGCGCTTCGAGACGCCGTACTCGACGCTGTCGATCAAGGCGGGACCGTTCTACATCCCGGTGCTCGAGCTCGTGCTCTGCCTGGTGGCCGGCGTGCTGGCCTGGGGCACCTGGCAGTGGCTGCGCAAGACCTATGTCGGCAAGGCGTTGCGCGCGAGCGCCGAGGACGCCGACATCGCCGCGGCCTACGGCGTCGACTACCGCAAGCTCGCCTACCTGATCTCCGGCATGGGTGCAGCCTATGCCGGCGTCGCCGGCACCTTCATCGCGCTGATCGCCACCCTGGCGCCGGCGCAGATCTGGACCTGGCTCGGCGTTGTGTTCGCGGTCGTCATCATCGGCCGTCTGGGCAATCCGCTGGGCGCGCTGGCGGCGGGCATGCTGGTCGGCGCCAGCGAATCCATCGCCATGGCGATCCTCAGCCCGGCCTGGGCGCCCGTCGTGTCGTTCTCGATGCTGATCGTGATCCTGCTGTGGGATCCGGAGTGGCTGTGAACGCCGCCCGCGACCTGCCCAAAGCCGTGGCCGGCCTCGCCATCGTGGGCCTCGCGCTGCTGCCGACGGCAGGCCTGCCGGCGTTCTACGATTCCTTCGTCTACCTCGTGTTCTTCTGGGTCTCGCTGTCGACCAGCTGGGCGCTGCTGAGCGGCTTTGCCGGCTATTTCAGCCTGGGCCATGCCGCGTTCTTCGGCGTCGGCATGTACACGACCGCGACATTGACCACCAAGTTCGGTTGGCCGTTCCTGCTCACCATCCCGGCGGCGGCGGCGGTTCCGGCGCTGCTCGCTGTCGGCATCGGCGCTGTCGTCTTTCGCCTGCGTCGCCTGCGTGGCGAGCTGTTTGCCCTGCTGACCCTGGCGGTCACCTTCGTGATCGGCACCATCATCCTGAACACGCCGATCGATGGCGGCGGCGGGGTGTTCATGAGCGCCGTGCCATTGCCGCATCTGATGCCGACTCCGACCGGCACCATCTACATCCTGGGATTCGCTCTCTGTGTGCTGACCGTGGGCATCGCCTGGTGGGTCGCCCATTCGCGGCTGGGCATGGGCCTGTTCGCCATCCACGACGACGAGGACGTGGCCGAAGCCAAGGGCGTCCCGACGTTCCGCTACAAGCTCTTGGCCTTCGCGCTTTCGGCTGGCATTGCCGGCGCCGTCGGCGGCATTCATGCGATGTATGTCGGCTTCCTCACGGTCGCCGGCACGTTCGAGCTCACGGTACCGCTCTATGTCGTGCTGATGAGCGTGCTCGGGGGCTCACGCCACTGGTTCGGTCCGGCGGTCGGCGCCACCGCCATCACCACCTTGCTCTACGCCTTCATCAGCGGCGGCGAGGCGATGGTCGGCCGCGCCATCGTCGGCCTGATCCTGATCGTAGCCATTCTCTGGCTGCCCGACGGTGTCATTCCCGCGATCCAGCATTGGGCGAAGAAGCGGCGGCCCATGCCTGCCAAGCCACGCGCCGAGGTGGTGCCCGTTGTGCCGGCCTTGGTGCAGCCGATCGGCGAGCGACACATCCTGGAAGTGCGTGCCGTCACCAAGCGCTTCGGCGGCCTGCAGGCGCTGGCCGGCGTCGATCTCGACGTGTGCGAGGGCGAGATCTTCGGCCTGGTCGGGCCCAACGGCTCGGGCAAGACCACGCTGATCAATGTCATTTCCGGCCACTATCCGCTCACCAGCGGCACGGTCACGGTGGACGGCGTGTCGATCGGCAGCCTCTCGGCCCATGAAATCGCCCGCCGCGGCGTTGCCCGCACCTACCAGATCCCGCGACCGTTCGCGAACATGAGCGTGCTCGACAACGTCGCCTTGGCCGCCACGTTCGGCGGCCCCGTCCGCGCCCAAAGGGAAATTCGCGACGAGGCGCGCCACTGGATCGGCTTCACCGGCCTGGCCGGCAAGGAGGAGGCGTTGCCCGCCGAGCTCAACCTGCATGAGCGCAAGTTCCTCGAGCTGGCGCGGGCGCTTGCGGCGAAGCCCAAGCTCCTGCTGCTCGACGAGGTCCTGTCGGGGCTGAATCCGGCGGAGATCGACAACGCCATCCGACTGGTGCGCGCCATCCGCGGCCAGGGCGCCACCATCGTCTTCGTTGAGCATCTGATGCGGGCCGTGGTCGAGCTTTCCGACCGCATCGCCGTGCTGAACGAAGGCAAGCTCTTCGCGCTGGGCGCACCGCGCGACGTCATGCGCGACCCGCGGGTCGTCAGCATCTATCTGGGCAAGGCCTATGCTGCTTGAAGCGCGCAACCTTCATATCGGCTACGGCGACGCGCCCGCCGTGTGGGACGTCTCGCTTGACGTGGGCGCCGGCGAGATCGTGTCGGTGATCGGCCCCAACGGGGCCGGCAAGACGACCCTGATCAACGCCATCGCGGGCCTGTTGCGTTGCCGCCAGGGCGAGCTGCGCTTCGACGGCGTCGACATGACTCGCGTCCGCGCCCACGACTATTGCAGCCATGGTATCGCTTTGGTGCCCGAGGGCCGCCGGTTGTTCGCCAAGATGTCGGTCGAGGAGAACCTCGAGCTCGGCTGCTACCTGTCGGCGGCGCGGGCCCACCGCGATCAATCCCTGGAGCGCGTCTACGGCCTGTTCCCGATCCTGCGCGACAAGCGCTCCCAGCTGGCCGGGGAGCTGTCGGGCGGTCAGCAGCAGATGGTGGCGATCGGCCGCGCCTTGATGGCACGGCCGCGTATCGTGCTGTTCGACGAACCGTCGCTTGGGCTGGCGCCCACGGTCGTCGACGACATGTTCGAAATCGTCGCGCGGGTGCGCGAGGAGGGCGCGGCCGTGCTGCTGGTCGAGCAGAACGTGCTGAAGGCGCTCGGTATCGCCGACCGTGCCTACGTGCTGGAGCAGGGACGGATCGTGAGCACGGGGCTGCCCGACGAACTCCTGAAGCAACCGCACATTCGCGAAGCCTATCTCGGCATTTGAGGACCGAACCCATGGCCAAGATCCTGAAGATGCCTCTCGACACCACCGGCCGCGCCGCCGCCACCACGGCGCCGCAGGATGTGCTGGCCGAGGACGCGGCGACCTTCGACGTGCTGCGCCGGATGCGCGAGGATATCCTGTGCTGCGTCCTGAAGCCGGACCAGCGGCTGCGCTTCGGTGAGCTGCGCCAGCGCTACGGCACGTCGGTCGGCACCTTGCGCGAGGCGCTGTCGCACCTCGTCTCGGAAGGATTGGCGCGCACCGAGGCGGGCCGCGGTTTCACCGTGGCGCCGATCTCGCTCGCCGACTTCCTCGATCTCAGCGAACTGCGGGTCTGGCTCGAGACCACGACCTTGGCCGACGCGATCCGCCACGGCACCGACGCCTGGGAGGCCGAGATCGTGAGTTCGTATTTCCTGCTCAACAAGCTGGGCGCCCCGCGGCAGGACGACCCGGTCGGCGTCAAGCGCGAATGGGGCAAGCGGCACAAGCGTTTCCACAATTCGCTGGTAGCGACCTGCACCTCGCCGTGGTCCATGCATTTCCGCAGCGAGCTGTTCGACCAGGCCCGGCGCTACCACTGGCTGACCATGATCCACGCCCGCTCGCGGCGTCGGAACGAGCATCTGGACCTGCGCGACGCCGTCCTGGCGCGCGACGTCGGCCAGGCCTGCGGGCTGATTGAAAAGCACATCCGCACCACCGTGGAACAGGCGGCCTCGGAAGTACCGGGTCTCACCATGGATGCAGTCCGCATCGCCAAACGACGCAAGGCGTGAACGCCGCTCGCCCACGTCACCAACCAATCGTAGAGTGAAGGCATCGTCGGGAGAGAGAGTTATGAGCAAGTACGGTATCGGTCAGCCTGTCGCACGTTTCGAGGATCCGCGCCTGTTGCGCGGGCAGGGGCGCTACATCAGCGACGTCAACTTGCACGGCCAGGCCTACGCGGTGTTCGTGCGCTCGCCGCACGCCCACGCCAATATCAGGTCGATCGACGTCGAAGAGGCCAAGAAGGCGCCGGGCGTGCTGGCGGTCTACACGGGCCATGACGTCGTGGCCGACGGGCTCGGCATGCCCAAGGCCAACATGCCGCGCAAACGCCCCGACGGTAAGCCGATGTATGCCCCGCAGCGGCCGCCGCTCATCACCGACCGGGTGCGCTATGTCGGCGATCCGGTGGCGATGGTGATCGCCGACACGCTGGCCGAGGCCAAGGACGCGGCCGAGCTGGTCAGTGTCGACTACGAGCCGCTACCCTCGGTAACCTGCACCGCCGACACGGTGAAGCCCGGCGCGCCCGCGGTGTGGGACGACTGCCCGGACAACATCTCCAATTTCGTCGAGCGCGGCAACAAGGCCGCCACCGACGAGGCGATCAAGGGCGCCGCCAAGGTCATCAAGCGGCGCTACGTGATCACGCGCGTGCACGCCCAGTACATGGAGCCGCGCGGCACGCTCGGCACCTACGATCCCGGCGAGGATCGCATGACGCTCTATGCCGACGTGCAGTATCCCCATCGCGTGCGCAACATGCTGGCGCAGAACGTCTTCAAGGTACCCGAGAGCAAGATGCGGGTGATCGCGGGCGACGTCGGCGGCGGCTTCGGCACCAAGGGCTGGCAGTATATCGAGCATCGCCTGACCTTGTGGGCGGCGCGCAAGCTCCTCCGGCCGGTGAAGTGGACCTGCGAGCGCAGCGAAGCCGTCATGGCCGACGAGCACGGCCGCGACAATATCGGCGAGATCGAGCTGGCGCTCGACAAGGACAACAAGTTCCTCGCGCTGCGGCTCAACATGATCGCCAATATCGGCGCCTATGTCGGCTCGGACCGCAACCTGCTGTCGCCCTTCGGCATGATCGGCACGGTGCTTGGCGTGTACCTCATTCCCAAGGCCTACATCAACGTCGTCGGCGTGCTTTCAAACACCAACCCGACAGCGCCCTATCGCGGCGCCGGCCGGCCCGAGGCGATCTACCTGATCGAGCGCCTGATCGACGACGCAGCGCGCGAGCTGGGTGTCGATCGGATCGAGCTGCGCCGCAAGAACATGCTGGCCGAGTCGGCGTTGCCCTATCAGAGCCCGGTCGGGCCGTTCTACGACTGCGGCGAGTTCGAGAAGAACCTCGACATGGCGCTGAAGCTCGCCGACGTCGCGGGCTTCGCGGCGCGCAAGGAGGAATCGAAGAAGCGCGGCCGCCTGCGCGGGCTCGGCATCGTCAATGCCATCGAGCAGGCCGCCGGCACGGCGCAGCCCGAATATGCCGAGATCCGCTTCAATCCCGGCGGCACCGCGGCCCTGCTGATGGGCACCAAGAACCAGGGCCAGGGCCACGAGACCATGTTCAAGCAGATCCTGAACGAGCGGCTGGGCATCGATCCCAACGACGTGCAGTACATCGACGGCGACACCGACCGCGTGGCCTTCGGCATGGGCACCAACGGCTCGCGCTCGACGGTGCTGGGCGGCTCGGCGCTGTTCATGGCCGCCGGCAAGGTGATCGAGAAGGGCAAGAGGCTCGCCGGGCACCTGCTCGAGGCGGGCGAGCAGGACATCGAGTTCGCCGACGGCACCTTCAAGGTCAGCCGGCACCGACAAGTCGGTGTCGCTGAAGCAGGTGGCGATGGCGGCCTTCAATCCCGACGCGCTGGCCCAAGAACAGCGGCTTCGAAGGCGGCCTCTACGAGAACGCCACCTACCTCGGCGAGAAGGACACCTTTCCCAACGGCTGCCACATCTGCGAGGTCGAGATCGATCCCGAAACCGGCGATGTCACGGTCGACCGCTATGCCGTGGTCGACGATGTCGGCACGGTGATGAATCCGACCGGGCTGAAGGGCCAGATCCACGGCGGCGTGGCGCAGGGCATCGGCCAGATCCTGTGCGAGCAGGTGGTGTGGGATCGCGAGAGCGGGCAGCTCCTGACCGCGAGCTTCCTCGATTACGCCATGCCGCACGCCATGATGATCCCCAACATGGAGGTGAAGAGCAATCCGGTGCCGACCAAGTACAATCCGCTGGGCGCCAAGGGCGCCGGCGAGGCGGGCACGGTAGGCGCCATGCCGGTCGTCATGAATGCCATCATGGACGCACTGGCGCCGCTTGGCGTCAGCGACGTCGAGATGCCGGCGACGGCGCAGAATGTGTGGCGGGCGATCGAGCAGGCGAAGAAGTAGTCATGCCGGAGCGCGGGCGTCCCGCCCGCTCATGATCATGAGCGGGCGGGACGCCCGCGCTCCGGCCAGAAAGAAGGGAGTGAATGGATGAGTGTTCTCGAAGGGCCGCGCAAGGAAGTGCGGCATGTGGTGAAGGACGGCAGTACCTACTGGGTCGAATTCAAGGACGGCAAAATCGTGTTCGGCGACGGCCGTACCTGCGGCGAGGACGAGGTCGTGCATCTGCCGCCCTGCGAGCCGACCAAGATCATCTGCGTTCACGTGAACTACATCTCGCGCTATTACGAGTTCAACAACACGCGCACGCCGCCCAAGTCGCCGACCTATTTCCAGAAGCCGCTGACGGCGCTCAATGCGCACAAGGGCGAGTTGATCAGGCCCAAAGGCTACAAGTACGTGAACTACGAGGGTGAGATGGCCGTCGTGTTCGGCAAGGTGACCAGGAACGTCTCGCGCGAGGAGGCGTGGGATTGCATCGCGGGCTTCGCCCCGTCGAACGATTTCGGTTGCCACGATTTTCGCGACACCGATGCGGGCTCCATGCTGCGCGTAAAAGGCATGGACGGGTTCTGCCCGATCGGGCCGGGCCTGGTATCCGGAGTCGACGTGCGCCAGTCGATCTTGCGGTCCTACAAGAACGGCAAGATGGTGCAGGAAGGCGCCGTCAGTGAGCAGATCTTCGACTGCGGCTACCTGATCGCCGACCTCGCGCGCCACATGACCTTCCTGCCGGGCGACATCCTGCTCACCGGCACGCCCGCCAATTCGCGCCCGCTCGAGGTGGGCGATACGATCGACGTCGAGTTGACCGGCGTCGGTCGCCTCTCCAACAAGGTTGTGGAGACGCCGGCACCGCGGGCCACGGTCGGCTTCCCGGCCAGCCCCGACAGCGATGGCGTGCGCCGCGTGGCGCTCGGCAACGAGGAGCGCCTGCCCGACAAGTTCAAAGTATCCTGACACCGGAGGACACCATGGTTGCAATCAAAGCCGCCGAATTCGCTTTCCCGCGCATGGAGGCGCCCGACCTCGATGCGATGGAGGAGTTTCTCACCCATTTCGGCATGGTCCGCGCCGAACGCACGCCCGACTCGCTCTACATGCGCGGCGCCGACAGTCATCATCACCTGCATGCCGTGCACAAGGGCGGCACCAAGTTCATCGGCTTCGCCTACCACGCGGCGAGCGAGGACGACCTCAAGCGGCTGGCCAAGCTGCCGGGTGCATCGGGCATCGAGACCCTGAACGAGCCGGGCGGCGGCAAGCGGGTGCGTCTGACCGAGCCCAACGGTTACCAGATCGAGGTCATCCACGGCATGCAGGCGGTGGCGCCAATCAAGGTCGAGCGCGATCCCGTGAACACCGGCGGCGAGCCGCTGCGGCGCAAGGGCCGGCTGATGCGGCTTTCCAAGTCGCCGACCACGCTGCAGCGCATCGGGCACGGCGTGCTGTCGACGCCCAAGGTCAGGGAGACGGTGGCCTGGTTCCGCGAGACCCTGGGCATGATCCGCTCGGACGACGTCTATGCCGGCGACAAGGACAACGTCATCGGCGCCTTCAGCCGCCTCGACCGCGGCGACGACTACGTCGACCACCACGTCCTGTTCTGCGTGCACAACGAGAAGACGGGACTGAACCACGTCTCCTACGAGGCGCAGGACATCGATTCCATCTTCCAGGACCACGAGCACATCAAGCAGCTCGGCAAGTACGAGCACATGTGGGGCATCGGTCGCCACCTGCTGGGCAGCCAGGTCTTCGACTACTGGGCCGACCCGTGGGGCCGCGTGCACGAGCGCTGGGCCGACACCGACCGGCTGAACGCGGCCAACGGCGGCAATCTCCTGCCCGCCGAGGAGGGCTTCCAGTCGCAGTG
This sequence comes from uncultured Alphaproteobacteria bacterium, assembly GCA_963765385.1. Taxonomy (GTDB): domain Bacteria; phylum Pseudomonadota; class Alphaproteobacteria; order Reyranellales; family Reyranellaceae; genus Reyranella. The sequence goes on from CAVXWG010000013.1 coordinate 59,846, forward strand.
GGGCGACCGTCCGCCCGACCGCTTCATCGGCCACGCCAGCCCCTGAGCGTGCGTTTATCGAGCATCAAGGAGGATAGCCATGTCAAAGCCACCGGCTCCAAACCCGCGCGACGCGCTGCGCGCCTTCGCGCCCAAGCTGATCGATCTCACCGACAACGTCCTGTTCGGCGACGTCTGGGAGAGGCCGGGCCTTTCCAAGCGTGACCGCAGCCTGATCACCTGTGCCGCCCTGGTCGCCATGAATCGCACCGAGCAGCAGACCGGCCATTTCACCCGCGCCATCAACAATGGCGTGAAGCAGGAGGAGCTGCTCGAGCTCATCACGCATCTCGCCTTCTATTCCGGCTGGCCGACCGCCATGTCGGCGGCGAACGTCGCCAAGAAGGTGTTTGAAGAGGGAGACAAGAAGTGAAGCTTTGTTATTTCGATGATTATCGCCTCGGTGTCATCAAGGGCGACACTGTCGTCGACATCACCGACGCGATGAAGGACATCCCGCATCTGCACAATCGAGACCTGATCATCGGGCTGATCGACAAGTGGGATTCCTACAAGGCCAAGGTCGAGAAGGCGGCGGCCGACGGCAAGGGCGTGCCGCTGAAAGGCGTGCGCCTGCGCCCGCCGGTGCCCAAGCCCGGCAACATCGTCTGCATGGCGGTGAACTACATGGAGGACGGCACGCTCAAGGAGAAGCCGCAGATCAACGCCTTTCACAAGGCCGCGACGGCGGTGATCGGCGACGGCGACACCATGGTGCTGCCCGACGTGCCGGCCGGCATCTTCGAGGGCGAGGCCGAGGTGGCGCTGATCATCGGCAAGCGCGCCACGCGCGTCTCCCAGGCCGACGCCATGAAGCACATCTTCGGCTATACCTGCTTCATCGACGGTTCGGCGCGCGGCCTGCCGCCGCCGGGCAACGTCTTCTTCCAGATGAAGTCGCGCGATACCTTCGCGCCGATCGGCCCGTGGATCGTGACGGCCGACGAGATCGCCGATCCGCAGAACCTCAACATCACGCTCACCAACAACGGCGCAGGTGATGCAGAAGTTCAACACCAGCGACATGGCGCACCAGATTCCGCGCTGCATCGAATGGGTGAGCTCGATCCACACGCTGGAGCCCGGCGACATCCTGGCCACCGGCACCAACCATCGCGGGCTGAACTCCTTCATGGACGGCGACAAGGTCGAGCTCACCGTCGAGAAGATCGGCACGCTCGCACTTCAACGTGAAGGACGAGCACAAGCGGACCTGGGCGCGCACCACGCGGCTCGCAGCACAAGGAAAAAGGCGGCGAGGGCCCGCACACGCCGCAGCTCACGGGCAAGTACGCGCAGAAGTGAGATCCTCTTCTCCGCCCCCGTCATACGGGGGAGGGTAGGGAGGGGGTAAGCCTCACAGAGGCTCTCGACGATTTCAGATCTGAATTATGCGGGGATCCGGTCTGGGGCTTTCCCCCTCCGGCCCTGCGGGCCACCTCCCCCGTAAGACGGGGGAGGTCAGGCTATCTCGCGTCCAGCCGCGCCTGGATGCCCTGCATCCATGCTTCGCGGCTCATGAACCGCGGCCGCTTCCGGCACATCGCTTCCGTCCGCCGCAGGATCTCGTGGTTCGGCTGGTCGAGGTCGAGCAGCTCGCCGCAGGGCTGCGGGGTGTAAAAGGGCGAGTCGACGTAAAGCTCGACGGGATTGCCCTCGGGATCCTTGAAGTAGAGCGCCCAGGCGTTGCCGTGGTCGGTGATCCGGTGCTGGGTGATGCCTTCCCTGAGGAGCGCCTGGCGGTAGGCCTTCAGCGTGTCGAGCGAATCGAGCCGGAAGGAGATCTGGTTCACCGGATTGTAGGCGAGGTCCTTCGGTCGCCCGTCGAACAGCACGAACTGGTGGTGGCATTCCGGGTTCTGGGTCATGAAGGCGACGCGCGCGCCCGAGCTGCCGGTGCCGCTGTCGCTCACTACGAACCCCATGACGCGGGTATAGAAGTCGACCATGCGGTCGAGGTCGGTGGTGTGCACGCCAAAATGCGTGAGCTGGGCGGAAAGGGTCATGAAATCATTGTCCCAACCGATACCGGCGCCGGCAACGGAAAAGGCGCCCTGGCTCGGGCGGACTCCCAAGGGGATCAATCCAGTCTGGCGCTGCCGGCGATCACTGGCTAAGCTCGGGCCGCTGAAAAGCACCGGGCACTCCGAAGCCATCGACGAATGGCCGGAGCGGCTCCCTCTAGCGTCATATATCGATCAGTAATCGTTGCTTTGCGTGCACCAGCGTTCCTTCTGGGAGGCGAACGTCATGCAAGTCGAGAAACTGTCTCGTCGTGGAGTCATGGCCGGAGGCGTAGCCGTCGGCCTCGTCGCGGCGCCGTTCGTACGCGGCGCCAATGCGGCAGGAAACCTGACAATCGGGCTTTGGGACCACTGGGTCCCAGGCGCCAATGAAGTCCAGTCCGCAATCATCAAGGAGTGGGCAGACAAGGAAAAGGTCGACGTCAAAGTCGACTACATCACCAGCCAGGGCAACAAGCTGTTGCTCACCTTGGCGGCGGAATCGCAGGCCCACTCCGGGCACGACATCATGGAGTTCACCAACTGGGAATCAGCGCAATTCAATGCGTCGCTCGAACCCGTCGATGACGTCGTCAAAAGCGTCGTCGCCAAGAACGGACCGATCGATCCGGCGGTCGAATATCTCGGCAAGTTCGAAGGCAAGTGGCTCGGCGTCCCGATGACGCGGGGCACGCTCTTGCTCGGGTGCTGCTCACGATTCGACCTGATGAAGGAGCATGCGGGCGTCGATGTGCAGGCGCTCTATCCGGCCGGCAAGCCGGCGGCGGACGCGAGCTGGACCTGGGATGCCTTCCTGGCGGCAGCCGAAAAGTGCCAGAAGGCCGACCATGCCTTCGGGTTGCCGCTCGGCTCCACCACCGACACCAACCAGTGGGTTGGCGCCCTGTTCCTGTCCTATGGCGCGCAGCTCATGGATGCCAAGGGCAACGTCACGGTCAAGACCGACGCGGTCCGCCAGGTGCTGGAGTACGGCAAGAGGCTCGCCGCGTTCGTTCCCGCGGACGCCCCGTCCTGGGACGACGCCTCGAACAACAAGTGGCTGATTTCCGGCAAGGGAGCGCTGATCTTCAATCCCCCGAGCGCGTGGGCGGTCGCCAAGCGTGATGCGCCCCAGGTCGCCGAGAAGTGCTGGACGCATGGCTTCCCGAAGGGCCCGGCTGGTCGGTTCAATCCGATCCTGCCGCGTTTCTACGGTGTCTGGAATTCCTCCAAGAACAAGGCGGCGGCGAAGAGCCTGCTCGAGTACCTCGCCATGCGCCCGGCCGCCGAGCGGCAGGTCGCGGCCAGCCAAGGCTACGACATCCCGCCGTATCCGAAGTTCAACGACTTCAAGACCTGGGACGAGGAGGGGCCCCCCAAGGGCACGCTCTCGCACTATCCGATCAAGGGCGGCGATCAGGTCGCCGGAGTGGTGTGCTCACCAGCCCCGCCGCTGATCGCCGCCCAGATCTGGGCCCAGTCGGTCCAGGCCCAGATGCTCGTGCGCTACTTCAAGGGCGAGGCGATGGCCAACGTGCTCGACCGGGCGGAACGAGAAATCGAAGGGTTCAAGCGCACCTGATCCCCTTTTCCTCCCCAACGAAGTTGGGGAGGTGCCCCGCAGGGGCGGAGGGGTCATGAGTCTCGCCCTGACCCCTCCGGCCTTCGGCCACCTCCCAGCTGCGCAGCTGAGGTGTGGACACATCACCAAATCAGGCTCCTCTCCCCCGCTAGGGGGAGAGGTTGGGTGAGGGGGGATACGCACGTCGTTGCCCCCTCTCCTAGCCTCTCCCCCTAGCGGGGGAGAGGAATTTGAGTTGTGTCCAGACCGTAACAGCTGCGCTGGGGAGGAAAGCCAAACACAAAAAGGGCGCCGCGGTTTCCCGCGGCGCCCTCTCTTTGAGCCTAGCTGATTAGTGGGTCAGCGCCGGCTGGCCGTCGGCCACGACGGGGATCGCGCGGGGCTTCTTCTCCTCCGGGATCTCACGCTGCAGCTCGATCGTCAGCAGGCCGTTGGCAAGCTTGGCGCCCACGACCTTCACATGATCGGCGAGCTGGAAGCGGCGCTCGAAATTGCGCCCGGCGATGCCGCGATAGAGGATACTGCTTCTCGTCCTGGCCGTTCGGCGCCGTCTGGCCGCTGACCAGGAGCTCGTTCTCCTTCTGGGTCACGTTGAGCTCGGCCTCGGCGAAACCCGCCACCGCCATCACGATCTTGTAGGCGTTATCGCCGGCCTTCTCGATGTTGTACGGGGGGTAGCCGTTGGCGCCGGAGTGGCTGGCGGCGGAATCGAGCAGGTCGAAGACCCGGTCGAAGCCGACGGTGGCGCGATAGAACGGCGAATAGTCGAAAGTACGCATTGATCATCCTCCAGTGAGCGATGGTTTGACGCCGCCCGCCCCGGGATGGGCACGGGCGACAGCGTGCATTTAGGAAGGGTCGCGCCGCCGTCAAGGGGACGAAAAATTTCCTTCCTGACCCGCTGAACGGCAAGAAATGCTCCTTTCCGGAACACCTTCGGAAATTCAAGTCGTGGCGGATATGCGAAGACACGCCAGATCAAGAATCCGACCAACACGGGTGTCCGGATGTCCAAGCTTCTTCGCAAACCAGACGCCGTCCTGTGGGTGCTGTCGATCTCTCAGGCGGCGGCCATGCTGGTCCTGAACCTGCTGCTGCGGGTCGCTGTCTCGTGAAGCACCTGCCGCTGTTCTTCGATCTTGCCGGCCGCCGCGTCGTGGTGGTGGGCGAGGGCGCGGCCGCCGACCGCCGGGCCGATCTCGTGCGCTCGGCCGGAGCCGACGTCCAGCGTGTCGTCTCGCCCGCGGTTCAGCCCTCGGATTTCCGCGGCGCTGTCGCCGCTTTCATCGCCACCGGCGACGCCGAGCGTGACGCCGCCGCCCAACGGGCCGCCAAGTCGATCGGCGTGCCGGTGAACGTGGCCGACCGGCCGGCGCTCTGCGATTTCATCCTGCCCGCCATCGTCGATCGCGACGAGATCGTGGTCGCCGTCTCGACCGGCGGCGCCTCGCCCACCTTGGCCACCCTGCTGCGTGGCCGCATCGAGGCGGCGCTGCCCGAGCGCCTCGGCGCCGTGGCGCGTCTCGCTGCGACCTTCCGCGCCCAGGTGAACGCCCTGATCGCCGAACCGGCCCGCCGTCGCGGCTTCTTCCGTCGCCTGGTCGAGGGCCCGGCCGGGCGCTTGGCGCTCGCCGGTGACGATGCCGGCGCGCGGCGCGCCGCCCTGGGCGAGCTCGAGGCCGCCCGCCGCCATATGACGCCGCAGGGCATCGCCCACATCGTGGGCGCCGGACCCGGGCGATCCCGATCTCCTGACCTTGCGCGCCGCCCAGCTGCTGCAGGAGGCCGACGCCATCCTGCACGACGATCTCGTCCCGCCGGCCATCCTGGCGCGAGCGCGCCGCGATGCGGAGATGGTTTCGGTCGGCAAGCGCAAAGGCCGCGCCAGCTGGGCGCAGGCCGACATCAACGCCGAGCTGGTGCGCCGGGTGCGTGCCGGCCAGACCGTGGTGCGGCTGAAGGCGGGCGACCCGTTCGTGTTCGGCCGGGGCGGCGAGGAGGTCGAGGCCTTGCGCGACGCCGGCCTGCCGGTCGCCGTCGTGCCGGGTATCACCGCGGCGCTGGGCTGCGCCGCCTCGGCCGGCATTCCGCTCACCCATCGCCGTCTTGCCTCCGCCTTCACCTTCGTGAGCGGCCATAGCGCGCCAGAGAACCAGGGCACCGGCCGCGAGGCTCAATGGCCCGCGTTGGCGGCGCAGGGCCATACGCTTGCGATCTACATGGGCGCCACGGAAGCCGCTTCCGTGCGCGACCGTCTCCTGGGCGCCGGTGCTGATCCCAACACGCCGGTCGCCATCGTCGAGAACGGCACGCGACCCGACGAACGGGTGTCGCGCGGCCGGCTCGCCGACCTGGCGCGGCTCGCCGTTCCCCATATCTCCCGCGGCGACGCCGGTCCCAGCCTCATCATCGTCGGCCAGGTCGCGGCCCTTGCCGCCACGGCCGAGCAACCGCTTCTGGCAGAGGTTTCCTGATGGCCAAGAATCTGAGTGGCGATCTTCTGGTCGCGTCCGCCAACCGCCTCACCGACGGTGTGGTGGTCTTCCTCGACGATGCCGGCGAGTGGACGGAGCGGCTCGAGCGCGCGGCCGTCGCGCGCGACAAGCGCGGCGGCGAGATCCTGCTGGAACGCGCCCGGGCCGAGGCCTTCACCGTGGTCGATCCCTACCTCGTGGCCGTCTCCGAGGGCAAAGGCGGCAGGCTCGAGCCGCTGTCGTTGCGCGAAAAGATCCGAGTCTCGGGCCTCACCTTCGACGCCATTGCCGCCGACGCGGTGCGTTATGCCTGACACCCATTTCTATCGCTACGACGACTACGACCGCACGCTGGTCGCCGAACGGGTCGATCAGTTCCGCGATCAGGTGCGCCGCCGCCTCGCGGGCGAGCTCACCGAGGAGCAGTTCAAGCCGCTCCGGCTCACCAACGGCCTCTACCTGCAGCTCCACGCCTACATGCTGCGCATCGCCATTCCCTACGGCACGCTGTCGTCGCGCCAGCTGCGCAAGCTGGCCGACATCGCGCGCAGGTACGACCGCGGCTACGGCCATTTCACGACGCGCCAGAACCTGCAGCTCAACTGGATCAAGCTCGAGGACGCGCCCGACGCCTTGGCCGCGTTGGCCGAGGTCGACATGCATGCGATGCAGACCTCGGGCAACGTCATCCGCAACGTCACGGCCGACCATTTCGCTGGCGCCGCCTTCGACGAGATCGAGGATCCGCGCATCTGGTGCGAGATCATCCGTCAGTGGTCGACGCTCCATCCCGAATTCAGCTTCCTGCCGCGCAAGTTCAAGATCGCCATCACCGGCTCGCCCAACGACCGCGCCGCCGTGCGCGTGCACGACATCGGGCTGCGGTTGTGGCGCAACGAGGCGGGCGAGGTCGGTTTCGAGGTGATCGTGGGCGGCGGGCTCGGCCGCACGCCGATGATCGGCAAGACGCTGCGCGAGTTCCTGCCCAAGGATGAACTTCTGGCCTATCTCGAGGCGACGCTGCGCGTCTACAACCGCTACGGCCGCCGCGACAACCTCTACAAGGCGCGGATAAAAATCCTGGTGCACGAAGTCGGCACCGAGAAGATGCGCGAGGAGGTCGAGGCCGAGTACGCCGAGATCAGGGACGGCGCGCTGAAGCTTTCGCCCGAGACCATCGAATCGATCGCCCGCCAGTTCGCGCCGCCGCGCGCTGCCGCATCGGCCGGCCGTGGCGGGCGCGGTGGAAGCGCTGAAGCTCGAAGATCCCGATTTCGCGCTGTGGCTTAGGTCCAACACCGCCCCGCATCGCATGGCGGGCTATCGCATCGTCACGGCCTCGCTGAAGCCTGCGGGTGCGCCGCCAGGTGACGCCAGCTCGGTGCAGATGGAAGGCGTGGCCGACATTGCTGACGCCTACAGCCAGGGCGAGATCCGTGTGAGCCACGAGCAGAACCTGGTCCTGCCGCATGTCGCGGTCGAGGATCTGCCGGTGGTCTGGCTGGCGCTCGGCCGGCTAGGTTTCGCCGAGGCCAATGTCGGCAAGATCACCGACATCATCGCCTGCCCGGGCCTCGACTATTGCGCGCTCGCCAACGCGCGCTCGATCCCGGTGGCGCAGAGCATCTCCAACCACTTCGCCAGGCTCGGCCTGCAGCACGATATCGGCGATCTCAAGATCAAGATCTCGGGTTGCATCAACGCCTGCGGCCATCATCACGTGGGCCATATCGGCATCCTGGGTGTCGACAAGAACGGGGTCGAGCTCTACCAGATCAGCCTGGGCGGCGACGTCGATTTCGGCAAGACCGCGCTCGGCACGATCCTCGGTCCGGCGGTGGCCGCCGACAAGGTGGTCGAGGCCGTCGATGCGCTGGTGGCGACCTATCTCGACGCCCGCGCCGAGGGCGAACGCTTCGTCGACACCTATCGGCGCATCGGCGCCCAGCCCTTCAAGGATCGCGTCTATGACATTGTTTAGGGAAACCGGGGTTGTCGACGATCCCTGGCACAAGCTCGCCGACGACGCGCCCGTGCCGGCCGACGGCCTGGTGCTGGTGACTTTTGCCCGGTGGCGCGAGGCGCGGGCGGCTTTGTTGGCGCGCCGCGGCCCCGTCGGCGTGGCGCTGGCCAACACCGATCCGGTCGAGACGCTGGCGTCGGACGTCGCGCGGCTCGACGTGATCGCGCTGCACTTCCCCAAGTTCAGCGATGGCCGCGCCTACAGCCAGGCGCGCCTGCTGCGCGAGCGGCTGGGCTACCAAGGCGAGCTGCGCGCCACCGGCAACGTGCTGCAGGACCAGGCGCCTTTCATGCTGCGCTGCGGCTTCGATTCCTTCGAGAGCGAGCAGAAGGGATTCGGCGAGGCGCTCGCCCACGCGCGCACCCTGTTCAGCGTGGTCTACCAGCCGACCGAGGATGGCCGGGCCACGGCGTCGGCGCTGCGTCTCAAGCGTCGGAACACGTTCGCGCCGTCGTGAACCATCGCCTGCGGGCGCGTGCTGGAAAGTGCCGGCACGGTTACGCCCACCGGCAATGGCTCTCCAATTCCCTCCAGTCCACCTGGAAGCCCAGCCCAGGGGATTCCACCGGCCGCGCGACGCCGCGTTCGATGACCAGGCCCGGCGAGAGGCCCGGAACTTCTTCGAGGCCCATCGCCTCGTGATGCTCGAACCAGCGTGCGGCCTGCGACGCCAAGGCGACGTGCAGGCAAGCTTCGAGCCCGCCGCGCGGCGCGAATGCCGCGATGTCGAGCTCGGCGCCGTTGGCTTCGGCAATCGCGCCCAGCCGCAATGCCTCGCCGATGCCGGCACGACCGACGTTGAGACGGAAGCCCTGGACGACACCGGCGCGCGCCGCGACGGCGCATTGTTCGGCATTCCATTGCAGAGACTCGTTGGCTACGATTGGCTGCGATAGGCGGCTCGCCAGCCATCGATAGCCCGCGGCGTCCTCGGGCGGCAGCGGATCCTCGAAGCGGACGAAGCCCAGCTCCTCGAGGACCCGGCCGACACGGACCGCGTCGCCCCGGCTGTAGCGCCCCGCAGGATCGAGCATCAGGGCGATGTCGTCGCCGACCGCCTTGCGCACGGCGCGGCAGGCCGCGATGTCGCGATCGGCATCGCCCCACATGTGGAACTTGCAGGCCCGGAAGCCATCCGCAACGTAGCGCTGGGCAAGCTCGACATATTGCGTCGTCGAAGCCAGGAAGAAATCCTCGGCAGAAATCACATAACTCGGCAGGGATTTCCGCCGGCAACCCAGCAGCTGATAGGTGGGAACGTCCAGCAGGCGGCCCGCCAGGTCCCACAACGCCATCTCGACGGCTGCGGACACGCGGCTGGCGCCGACGCGGTTGCCTTCGACACTGCAGGCGGCCGACGCGGCAAAGGGCGCAAGCGCATCCAGTCCGATGATGGCGTTCGCCAACGCCGGCCGAACCGCTTCCAGGTAAGCAAGCTCCTCCTCGAGCTGCGTCCACGCGATGCCAGTTCCGACTGCGCCGCTGTCGGCGCGCACGGTCGCGATGACGGCGGCATACCGGAAGATCGTCGAGCCGAACCGGATCGGCGCACGCCCCCGGTCGTAGGAAACGACGCCCAGTCGAAGCTCTTTGAGCTGAAAGGAATCATGGACCACGCATTCTTCTCCCGGAAACTTCCGCACCGTATTACGATGTTCGTAGAATAACTGGCATTCTTTTACGAAATAGCTTCTATTAAGTACAATATGTTGCGAATTCATATCCACTGTGATTAGGTCGATCCAGCCTTTCATCCGCAACCGGTGCAGGACGATGATCCCCGAATACAATCTTGCCGGAAAAACAGCGCTCATCACGGGAGCGGCGCGCGGGATTGGCACGGGGATCGCGGAGGTTTTTGCCGAGGCGGGCGCCACCGTCATCGTCAACGCGCTGACGCACAAGCACCTCGATGGTTTCGCGGCGTCGCTTCAGCAGCGCAGCGGGCAGCGTATCGTGCCGATCGCAGGCGATGCGACACTCCCGGAATCCGTCACCGACATCGTGGCGCGAGCGCTCGCCGTCACGGGGCAGATCGATATTCTCGTGAACAATCTCGGCGATTCGATCCGTCGTCCCCTGGTGCCGCTGAAGGAAGGCGAAGCCGGCGTGTCGGACGAGGAGATCCAGACCATCCTGTCCCTCAACCTCATGGCCACGATCTACTTCAGCCGCGCCGTCGGCCGGCACATGATCGCGCGCCGCCGCGGCAAGGTCGTGAACGTCTCGTCGTTCGGTGCGCTGCAGGGCGCGCCGGGCAACAGCCTCTATGCCGCGGCGAAAGCGGCCCTGACGGGCCTGACCAAGTCGCTGGCGCTGGAATGGGCGCCGTTCGGCGTAGGCGTCAATGCCGTCGCTCCCGGCATCTTCCCGGATGTGGTGACGTCGGGCCAGCGCGCCTACGACGAGGCGGTCGGGGCGGCCAAGACCAATGTCCCTCTCGGACGGGTCGGCAGGCTGAGGGAAGTCGGCCTGGCGGCCTTGTATCTTGCGTCGGACGCGTCGGACTACATGGTCGGGCAGACCTTGCCGCTGGATGGCGGGTTGACGACCTGATGGTGAAGAGAGCCGGTTCCGTTGCCGTCGACCCGGGGAGCCCCGTCGACAAGCTCGATGAGCTCGACCGGCGGCTGATCGATCTGCTGCAGATCGATGGCCGCCAGCCCAACACGGAGCTGGCGCGCAAGCTCGCGGTGACGGAAGGGACCGTCCGCAATCGCATCGCCAAGCTGCTCGACGACAACCTGATCCAGGTCGGCGCCTGGGTCGACCCGGTGCGGGTCGGCGGCCAGATCTACGCCCATATCGAAGTCGAGGTCGAGAACTCGCGCATCGACGCCACGGCGCGCCAGCTCGCTTTGTTCGACGAGGTCAACTTCGAGTTCATCCAGACCGGCCGGGCGGACATCCTGCTCGGCTGCTTCTTCCGTTCGACGCAGCACATGGACGAGTTCGTCACCAAGAAGCTCGCCCGCGTGAAGGGCATCCGCGCGACGTCGAGCGTCATCGTCCTGCGCATCGTGAAACGCAATTACCGCTTTCCGGCGCTTGCGCGGGAGCCGGTCCGACGCAAGACCGCGAAGCGTTCCAACGGAAGGAGTGTGCGGCGCCATGCCGAAAGCAAGGGTTAGCGATGTCGAGCTGTACTACGAGGAAACCGGCAGCGGCTTCCCGGTGATCTTCTGCCACGAGTTCGCGGGCGACTGCCGGTCGTGGGAGCAGCAGGTGCGCCACTTCGCCCGCCGCTACCGGGTCATCACCTACAATTACCGCGGCTATGCGCCATCCGACGTGCCGGCCGATCCTGCCGCCTATTCGCAGGAGATCCTGATCGCCGACATGCGCGGCCTGATGAAGGCGCTGGCGATCGAGCAGGCGCATGTCGTGGGCATCGCCACCGGCGGCAACCTGGCGCTCAACTTCGCGATCGCCCATCCCGAGCTCACCCGGTCAGCGATCGTGGCCGGCGCCGGCGCCGGCACCTCCGATCGCGAGAAATGGCTGGCGGCGGGCCGCGCCATGGCCGACGGCATCGCCAAGAACGGCGCGGCGGCCATCGTGAAGAGCATCGAAGGCGCGCCGCAGCGCCAGGCGCTCCTGACCAAGGATCCGCGGGCCTGGGCGGAATTCATCGGCATCATCCGCGAGCTCTCGCCCGAGGGCGCCGAGAAGTCGATGCGCGGCGTCCTGCTTGGCCGCAAGCCGGTCAGCGATCTGGTGGACGAGATCAAGGCACTCACGATGCCGGTGCTGGTCATGGTCGGCGACCAGGACACGCCGGCCTGGGAGGCGAGCCTGCTGGTTCATCGTCATGCCCGGCATTGCGGCCTGGCGGTGTTTCCCTTCACCGGCCATACGCTGCCGGTCGAGGAACCGGAACTCTTCAACAGCCTCGCCGATCGGTTCCTGGCTTCCGTCGACACCGGCCGCTGGGGTTCGTGGAAGGCGGCCGCGTGATGGGCGACCTGCACACGCTCACGGCAACGCAGGCGCGCGCGCTCCTCGCCAAGGGAGAGATCTCGGCGGAGGAACTGGTCCGCGGGTGTCTGGCACGCATCGAGGCGCGCGAGCCCAATGTCGCCGCCTGGCACTATCTCGATCCGGCGCTGGCCATCGGCCAGGCCCGGAAGATCGACAACATGCCCCCCGACGTCCGCGCCGCCAAGCCGATCGCAGGCATTCCAGTCGGCATCAAGGATATCTGCGACACCGCCGACATGCCGACCGCCTATGGCTCGCGCGCGCGCCTCGGCCATCGCCCGGCCATCGATGCCGTCTGCGTCGCCCAGACACGCGGCGCGGGCGGCGTCGTCATGGGCAAGACAGTGACGACCGAGTTCGCCGGCCGCTATCCCGGCGTGACGTCCAATCCGCACGATCCGCGCCGCACGCCGGGCGGGTCGTCGAGCGGCTCGGCGGCGGCGGTGGCCGACTTCATGGTGCCGCTGGCGATCGGCACGCAGACCGGCGGATCGGTCCTGCGTCCGGCCTCCTATTGCGGCGTGTTCGGCTACAAGCCGACCTTCGGGCATGTCAGCTTCGAAGGCATCCATCACGGCGCGGAGAGCTTCGACACGCTGGGCTGCATGGCCCGCTCGCTCGACGACATCCGCCTGTACCGCGATGTCCTGATGGGCTTCGCGACGCCGGCGGCCGCGCCCCCGGCCATCGGCGAGCCGCTGAAGATCGCCTTCTGCAAGACCTCCAAATGGAACGACGCTGAAAAGACGACCCGCGACCTCCTCGAGAGAGCGGCCTCGCAGCTGGCCAAGGCGGGCGCCGCGGTCAGCGACCTCGTGCTGCCGGCGGAGTTCGACGAGATCTATGACCTCGCAGGCAAGCTCTTTGCCGTCGAGTATGCGCGCGCCGTCACGCCGGAGCTGCTGCAGTCGCCGGACAACCTGTCGAGCGCCGTCATGACCATGGTGAGGGACGCGGCGCGGATTTCGCCCGCGACCTACATGGCAGGTCTCGCCCGGGTCGACGCCTTGCGCGTCGCCGTGAATAGCGTTCTCGATGACTACGATGTCGTGCTGACACCCAGCGCCGGCGGCGAGGCGCCGATGACGCACGATTCGACGGGGCCGGTCACCTTCACGATCGTCTGGCAGGTGCTGAGCCTGCCCAGCCTCACCCTGCCGGCCTGCACGGGACCGAACGGACTGCCGGTCGGCGTCCAGCTCGTCGGCAAGCGCCACAAGGATGTCGAACTGCTGGCCATGGCCGACTGGGTCTGGCGCGAGCTGGGCGGGAAGGCCTAGATGCGCACCTCCGGCCATTTCACCATCGCCCAGCTGCCGCTCGAGCAGCTCAATGAGACGACGGCGCGGCGCCTCGTCATCGGCCGCAACGTCATGCTGCAGCTGGTCTCGATCAAGGCCGGCAGCCGCCCGCCGGCCCATGCCCATCCGCACGAGCAGGTGATCTGGATCACGTCGGGCCGCATGACATATCGACTGGGCGACACCGACGCGAAGGACTGCCTGCCCGGCAGCCTCGTCGTCATCCCGGGCGGCGTGCAACACGAGACCTGGTTTCCCGAGGACACCGAGCTCGTCGAGATTTTCAGCCCGATCCGCGAAGACCTGCTGCCCAAGGAATGAGTCGCGTGGAGTGAGAACATGGCCCTGATCGAGTTCAAGTCAGTCGGAAAATCCTACATCGCGCGCAGCGGCCGCAATGCCGCGGCGGTGCGCGACTTCAATCTCGATCTGCAAAGCGGCGAGTTCTTCTGCCTGCTGGGACCGTCGGGCTGCGGCAAGACCACGGTGCTGGCCATGCTGGCGGGCTTCGAGCTGCCGAGCCGCGGCGCCATTGCCCTGGCTGGAGAGACGATCGACCGGCCGTCGCGCGACCGCGGCGTGGTCTTCCAGGGCGACGATTCGCTTTATCCGTGGCTTACCGCGCGCGAGAACATCGAGTTCGGGCTGCGGCTGAACCACATCGCCAAGGCCGAACGGCAAAGCACCGCGCAGGAATATCTGAAACTCGTCGGGCTGGGCGGCCAGCAGGACAAGTATCCCAGCGAACTGTCCGGCGGCATGAAGCAGCGCATCCAGATCGCGCGAGCGCTGGCCAACCGCCCGAAGATGCTGCTGATGGACGAGCCGTTCGGCGCGCTCGACGCGCAGACGCGCGGCACCATGCAGCGCGAGCTGCGCCAGATCTGGCGCTCCTCTGGCATCTCGGTCTTCTTCATCACCCACGACATCGATGAGGCGCTGGTGCTGGCGACGCGGATCGGAGTCATGACGGCGGGGCCCGGCGGCACCCTCAAGGAAGTCGTGACCGTCGATCTCGACGAGGAGCGTGTCCGCACCAACCGAAACTACGGCTTGCTCTACGAGCGCATCCATTCCTCGATCCGCGAGGAGGTCGAGCGTTCGACCTCCCTGCAGGGAGCGGTGTGACATGACCGACATCGACGCCGACATCCCACCCGTGTCGCTGGCGACGCGATTGCTCGACGCGCTGCGGACGTCGACGGGCGCCGTGCCCTACATGATGAGCTTCGCCGCGTTCCTGCTGCTCTGGCACATCGTCTCGGTCTATCTGATCCGATCCATCCTGTTCCCGGCGCCGCTCACCGTGTTCATCCAGCTCGCCAGGCTGATCGAGGACGGCACCCTGATCGAGAACATCGCCGCCAGCCTGAAGCGCATCCTGAGCGGCTTCGTGCTGGGCGCCATGATCTCCGTGCCCATTGGGCTCGCGATCGGCAGCTTCCGCATCGCGCGCAAGCTGATCGAGCCGTGGACCGAGTTCCTGCGCTTCGTGCCGGCCACCGCCATGATCACCACGGCGGTGATCTGGTTCGGCATCGGCGAGGGCTCGAAGATCTTCCTGATCGCCTACGCCACGGTCTTCATCATCATCCTGAACACCGCGGCCGGCGTCTCCTCGATCGCGCCCAACAAGATACGGGCCGCGCGGGCACTGGGCGCCAATGACGGGCAGATCTTCTTCCTGGTGACCTTGCCGGCCACGATACCGTTCATCCTCACCGGCATGCGACTGGCGATGGCGAATTCCTTCGTGACCATCGTCGCGGCGGAAATGGTCGCGGCCAACGACGGGCTGGGCGTCATGATCTGGAACGGCCGCATGTTCATGCTGATCAACGACATCTTCGCGGCGCTGCTCACGTTGGGCGCCCTGGGATTCTGTGCCGATCGCCTGTTCCGCATCGGCATCTATCGCTACGCCCGGCGCTATTCGCCGGTGACCTGAGGTTGGGGTGGTTTCCGAGTTCACAATGGGAGGTGTTATCATGATGGGAAGGTTGATGGCGGCGGCAGCGCTGGTGCTGCTGACGACGACGGCGGCGGTCGCGCAGACCGGCATGAAAATGACGATCGCCACGGGCGTCGATCCGTCCCTGGCGCAGTTCTATGTCGCCCAGGCCGGCGGCATCTTCAAAAAGAACGGGCTCGATGTCGATCTCAAGCTGGGCTCGAGCGGTTCGGCGATGGTGCCGCTCCTGGTCAACAACCAGATTCAGGCCGCGCTGGGCGCCGAGCAGGCCGGCATCCAGACACACAACCTCGATCCCAACATGGTGATCGTGGGCGAAAGCATGATGGGCACGCGCTACCAGGCGATCATCGGCCGCGATCTGGCCGACCTTGCCGCGATGAAGGGCAAGCGCGTCGGTGTCGCCCTGGGAACGGCGAGCGACGTCTTCTGGCAGGCGCTGTTGGCCAAGATGAAGCTCGATCCGAAGGACTACAAGGTCGTCAATGTCGAGCCGCCCGAGATGCTGGCCGGGCTCGAGCGGCGCGACGTCGACGCGGTGTCCTCGTGGGAGCCGTGGAGCACGCGCATTCTGGCCGGCGTGCCGGGGACGAAGGTGCTGACCCTGAACGAGGGCATCTTCGTCATCCGCGACTACGTCTACGTCAACAAGGGCTGGGCGGAGAAGAACCCGGAAGCCATGAAGGCCTTCATGCTGTCCATGGTCGAGGCCACGAAGCTCCTGGTCGACAAGCCCAAGGAGGCGGCCGGCTACGTCGCCAAGACGCTGAAGCTCGAGCCCGAGTTCACGGCGCAGCTCATGACGCGGGTGGACTTCGAGATGCGTCTCAACAAGGATGCGGTCGAGCACATGAAGGAAATCGAAAAGCAGCTCGCCAACACCGGCAAGCTCACCAAGCCGATCGTCTGGGACAAGATCTTCTGGGCGGAGCCGCTGGCCGCGGTCGATCCGGCGGCGGTCGAGCCCCTGTTCAAATAGTCGTTGCCGGAGGAAGCCATGCGAAGGGTCGTCGGTCCATGATCGTCGAAACCATCGAGCCGATCGCCCTTCGCCTTCCCAACCGGAACGGCGCCCTGCACCTCGTCTTCTGCCGCGTGCGCACGCGCGACGGGGTCGAAGGCTTCGGCGAATGCCTGTGCGGTCGACCGGCCATGCAGCGCGCGCTCGTGGCGACGATCGGCGAGGCCATTGCGCCGCTCTATCTCGGGCAGTCCGTCGCGGATCGGCAGGCCCTCAATCTCGATGTTCGTCGCCGATTCGCCTCCTTCGGCCGGTCCGGCACGGTGCTGAACGCGCTGGCCGCCGTCGACATGGCGCTCTGGGATATCGCCGGGAAGGTCGCCGGCCGGTCCCTGGCGACGATGCTCGGCGGGGCGAAGAGGACGACGGTCGCCGTGATGGCCAGCCTCGACCGATACGGAAATGCGGGGCGGGCGAGGGCGCGCGTGGAGCAGGCGGTTGCCGCCGGCGTCGCGGCGGTGAAGGTCCATGAGGCCGACCTCTCGGTCATCGAGGAGGCACGGCGCGCCGTCGCGCCTCCCATGCCCTTCATCGCCGACGTGAACAACGCCCACACTCTGGCGGACATCCACCGGGAGGCGGCGCGTTGGCAGGCGCTCGACCTGCTGTGGTTGGAGGATCCGGTCTGGCCGCCGGAGGACATGCTGGGCTGCCCGGCATTGCCCGGCATTCCCATCGCCCTCGGCGCCGACCTGGGATCGGCCGAGCAGCTGGCGCTTTACAGCCAGGCCCCGGCCGTCGATTTCATTCAACCCGACGTCTGTATGATCGGCGGCGTGTCGGAAATGGCCAAGGCGGTCGGCGCGGCCCGACGGCCCGATCTTGCCGTCGCGCCGCACACGCCGTTCGTCGGCCCTGCGGCGCTCGCCTCGTTGCAGTTCATCGCGACGTTGGCGGAGCCGGCGTACTTCGCGACCATCGAGGCCGAGGCCGCAATGGATTTCTACGGCATCGACCTGCACAAGTGGCAGCCCTCCATCGTCGTCCCGGACGGGCCTGGCCTCGGCCTCGATCCAGACCCGGCTGTGCTGGCGCGCTACGCGGTCGCCGCCACCTGAGGCGTCGGGTGGCGCGGCGTCGACAATCCCGCTAGGCTTTCTGCAAAGAACGACACGGAGGAACGTTGTGAGCAACGGACACCAGGTCGAGACGCGTAACACCGCATACTTCCGCCACGACTACGACAGCGATCAGGCGGACCTGCGCCGGCTCTACGAGCAGGCCAAGATCGACCAATGGAACGCTGCCACGGATATCGATTGGACCGTGCCAATCGAGAGCGATGGCGGGCTGATCTCCGACGATCTCGTCGATATCCACGGCACGCGCTTCTGGGACGGTCTCTCGCAAGCGGACCGCATCGAGCTCAACCGCCGCGTCACGCGCTGGCGGCTTTCGACCCTGGTGCAGGGCGAGCAGGGCGCCATGCTGCTGTGCAGCCAGCTCGTCGAGCACGTGCAGGGCCAGGACGCCAAGCTGTTCCAGGCGACCCAGGTGGCCGACGAGGCGCGGCACAACGAGGTGCTGCAGCGCTATCTCGAGCTGCGACTCGACGGCGAGATCTATCCGCTGGGCGGCAACGTCCGCGAGATCTTCGACACGCTGCTTGGCACCTCGTCGTGGCATCTCAAGACCATCGGCCTGCAGCTCGTCGCCGAGACCTTCGCCGTCTCGCTGTTCCGCATGCTGGCGGAATCCTCGAAGGACGCCGTGTTGCGCCAGGTCTGCCGGCGCATCCTGCAGGACGAGGCGCGCCACATGGGCTTCGCCATGCTGTCGCTGCCGGCCATCGTCGGCGAGGCGACGGAGGCCGAGCATCGCGAGATGGAGGATTTCGCAGTGTGGGCGCTCAGCCGCACGCTCTCCGGCATCTTCCCGCTCGCCGTCTACCAGGAAATGGGGTTCAGCAAGTCCGATCTCGAGGAGATCAAGCGCTACCGGCGCGAACGCGCGGCGGGCGGCGACGAGACTGCCTTCCGCAAGTATTTCCGCCGCGACCTGCATGGCGGCCTGGTGCGCAACCTGCGCAAGGTCGGGCTGCTGACCGACCGCATCGCGCCCAACCTGCAATCCTTCGGCATCAGCCTCGCCGCGTAGGATTTCCTCCCCAGCGAAGCTGGGGAGGTGGCCCGAAGGGCCGGAGGGTCATGCCGCACGGTCTCCCGGACCGCGACCCACCGGTTCGCTCGCCCATCATGAGCGTGACCCCCGAGCGCCTGTGAAGGCGCGGGGTCCGCTGCGCGGACACCTCCCCTCGCAAGACAAGGGGAGGAGAAGTAAAAAAGCGTCATGCCTGTCGATCCACAGATCCAAGCCTTGCTCGACAAGGGAACCGGCGTCCCGGCTACGCATACCCTGCCGGTCGCCGAAGCGCGGCGGCTCTACGAGGCGCGCATCGCCGTCATGGCGCCGCCGGCCGAGGTGGCCAAAGTCGAGGAACGATGCATCGACGGTCCGGATGGTCCCATCTCGTTGCGCATCTATACGCCAACCGGCAGCGGGCCGTTTCCGCTCATGGTGTTCTTCCACGGCAGCGGCTTCGTGCTGTGCAGCCTCGACACGCATGACGGCATGTGCCGCAATCTCGCGGCCGGCATCGGCTGCGTCGTGGTGTCGGTCGACTACCGCCTGGCGCCCGAGCACAAATTTCCCGCCGGGCTGGACGACTGCCTCCTGGCGACCCGGTGGGCGGCGGCGCACGCGGCTGAGCTTTCAGCCGACCCGGCGCGGATCATGCTGGCCGGCGACAGCGCCGGCGGCAATATGGCGGCCGTCACGGCGCTCCGCGTGCGCGACGAGGGCGGACCGCCGCTTGCCGGCCAGATGCTGCTTTATCCCGTCACCGACTATCACACGCCGGGCACGCCCTCCTATGTCGAGAACGCCGACGGCTACGGTCTGACGCGCGATACGATGGAATGGTTCTGGGCGCACTATCTCAGCGAGGCCGCCGAGGCGGACCATCCGCACGCCTCGCCGTTGCGCGCGGCCGACCTCGCAGGCCTGCCGCCGGCCTATGTCATGAGCGCCGAGTACGATCCCCTGCGCGACGAGGCCGAGCGTTACGGCGAGCGGCTGCGCGCCGCCGGCGTTCCCACGGAGATCACGCGACGACCCGGGATGAACCACGGCTTCCTGTTCTGGGTCGGCCTGGTGGGCGGCGCCGATTCGGCGATGGCGGAGGCCTGCGCCTGGGCCCGTCGGATCTTCGGGAATTGATCGCCGGCCAACGGGATCACGCTCTCGCGCCGTCTTCTATTGACCGAGCACGTGCATGACCTCGTGCGCGCCTTTGCTGGAAATGTACATCAGGCCGTGGAACGGGTTGTTCATCTCGACGATCAGAAAGGTCGCCCCGGCAATCGCCAGCGCCGTCAGCGAGATCACGGTCAGCACCGTGGCGTTGGCGCGGACATAAAGGCTGAAGCTGCCGAAGATCGCCATGCTGGACAGAAAGATCAGGGCGAACACGGGCAGCAGGGGCGTGGTCGCCGTCTGCTGGTTCATGACCAGCCAGCGAAGGTCGGAGAGGCGATTGGTGAGCTGCAACGCCTGCGACTGAAACCATCTTTGCGCCGCACCGGCGGGCTCCAGCTCGACGATCTCCCGCTGAACCTCGGTGAACTGGTTCGTCCCCGGAGCCGGCGTCGGACCCATCGGTCCGAAGTCCTCGTTCGGCCAGTGGCCCTGGAAACCGCGCGCGGCGACATGGTGTACGCGTTCGCGAATCTGAGCAGCACCCGGACCATAGGCCTGCAGGTACTCGTCGAGATGAACGATGCTGGCCAGGCTCAGCCGGTATTCGGTCTCGACCGTCGCGCGATAGCGGGCGGCCGACTGGATCAGGAGGCCCAGGGTCAGGGCCACCAGCGTCGCCATCAACCCCATCGCCAGCTTGATGACGTCGACCGAATCGCGGCTCAGGTGATGCTCCGGAAGCCGGTGCCGCAAGGCCATGCCGATGCAGGCGCCGGCGAGCGGGCACACGAGCGCTAGGGAGAAGAGGAGCACGGAGATCACGGCGAACGCGCCTGCCTCGTTCGGCGGGAGCAACGACGCTCGCCTTGCGTCAGGCCATCGGCATGGTGCCCGACCGCGAGCTCGCCGCCAAATTACGCCGAAGGGCCGGCGCACCCTATCTCTTGGGACCGGTCGGTCGGCCGGCGGTCCTCGATCGAAGATAGGGCCAACACATTTCGCACGGAACGCTCTTCAATGTGACGTTTGTATCAACGCCCCTTCGTGCTCCAGCAGCCATTTCTTGCGCGGCAGTCCGCCGCCATAGCCGGTCAAGGTGCCGTTGGAGCCGATCACGCGATGGCAGGGCACGACGATGCTGATCGGATTCTGGCCATTGGCGAGGCCGGCCGCGCGCACTGCCTTGGGCTTGCCGATGCGCCGCGCCAGCTCGGCGTAGCTGATGGTGCGGCCGCTGCCGATCTTGCGCAGCGCCTTCCAGACGCTTCTCTGGAAAGGCGTGCCGGCTGTCTCGACCGGCAGCTTGTCGATGACGCCGATGTCGCCCTTGAAATAGGCGCCGAGCGCCCGCGTCAGGCCGCCGGGATCGCGGGCGGGCTCGAGCGTGTAGCCGTCTTTGCCGTAATAGCGATCGAGCAGCTGGCGCATGCGCGCCTCGTGATCGGTCCAGTCGATGGTGCGCAGGTTGCCGGCGCGGTCGGCTATGATCAGCAGCTCGCCGATCGGCGTCTGCAGCCGGTCGACCAGCAGCGCGAGGGGTTCGGTCTTTCGCTTAACCATGGGAGGCCATCCTGAGATGTTGGGCGGCATAGGCGTGCCACGGCCGCCAGGCTGGGGGGATGTTGCTTTGCGCCGCGTTGAGCATCGTCTCGCGCTCCCAGTCGCCCGGCGCGCGCAGGCCGGGCCGCTTGGCGATCAGCGGCGCGAGCTTGGGATCGCGCGCGAGGTGACTGTCGATGGTGACGATGTCGGCGCCCAGGTCGAACACGCGGCGCACCCGCGCCACGATGCCGGGGAGTGCCTGCACCGAGGGGAAGCGGATGGTGACCAGGACCGAATGGCGCTGCGGCAGGTGGGCGACGGCGACGCTGCCGCGGCTGCCCTCGAGTTCGATCCTGCGATGCCACACATCGTCCTCGATCCATTCGGTTGCCGGCGTCGCGCGGGCAGCGAGGGCAGCCAGCATGCCCGGCCAGTCATAGGGCGGCCGGTAAGCCAGGCGAAGCGTGACGCCGTCGCGCGCCGAATTGTCGACGCCGCCCTTTCGCCGCAACGCGCTGGGCGGCCGGCCGAACAGCGCGCGGAAGATCTCGTTGAAGCGGCGCACGCTGCCGAAGCCCGAGGCCAGCGCCACCTCGGTCATCGGCAGGTGCGTGTCGTGCAGGAGCTGCTTGGCGAACAGCACGCGCCGCGTCTGGGCGACGGCGATCGGCGAGGCGCCAAGATGGTGCCGGAACAGCCGCCGCAGCTGGCGGCCGCCGACGCCCAGCCGCTCGGCCAGCACCTCGACGTCGGCATCGCTCGCCGTCCAGTGCGCCCTCGGCGATCAGCGCCAGCGCGCGGCTCACCGTGTTGGCGGTGCCGCGCCAGAACGCGAGGTCGGGCGCGATCTCGGGGCGGCAGCGCAGGCAGGGCCGGAACCCCGCCTCCTGCGCGGCCGCGGCCGAGGCGAAGAAGCGGCAGTTCTCGAACTTGGGCAGGCGCGCCGGGCAGATCGGCCGGCAGTAGATGCCGGTCGAGGTGACGCCCACGAACACACGGCCGTCGAAGCGGGCATCGTGGGTCTCGAAGGCACGGTAGAAGGTTCTGCGGTCGAGCAATTCCATAACCGGAACTTAGGGTGCGCGGGCGTCGGGCGCTCGCGGTTTTCGGACCTCATTCAAATCCGCCCCCGACTGCCAAGGCCATCGCACGCGACCAAAAACTCCGTCATCCCGACCGGAGCCGAGCGCAGGGAGGCGAAGTGGAGGGACCTACTCTGTTGCCTCGGTGATAAAAGGAGGTCCCTCGACTACGCCGCCCGTTGGGCGGCTTCGCTCGGGATGACGATATAAGTAGTCACAGGCGACAGCCCTGCCCGTCATGCGGGGGAGAGTGGGGGAAACCCGCGCGAGGTCGCTGATAGCCAGTGCTGGATGACAGGGAGGGACCTGCTGGGTACCATATCGGTGTACCCGAGGGCTCTTCGACATGGATCAGCGCTAATCCCACGACCTCGATCTCCCGCCGCCTGAGCGGGAGAGCACGGCTGTGCCGTGCCCATGCGCTGCTTCCCGGAGTCTCTCTTGGCCCATCCTCTTCTGACCGCGCCGATCGGGCGCAGCCTGCTGCGTCTGGCGGGTCCCACGACCGCGCTCATGGTCGTGCAGATCTTCGTCGCCATCGCCGAGACCTGGTACGTCGGTCGCCTCGGCCGCGACGCGCTGGCGGGCCTCGCGCTGGTCTTTCCCTTCATGGCCCTGATGCTGAACGTCGCCAACGGCGGCATGGGCGGCGGCGTCGCCTCGGCGCTGGCGCGCGCGCTGGGCGCCGGGCGAACCGAGGATGCGCGCGCGCTCGTGCTGCATGCGCTGGTCGTCGGCCTCGCCATCGGCCTGGCCTTCACGGCCTTCGCCTTGACCCTGGCGCCGTCGGTCTACGGCCTGATGGGCGGCAAGGGCGATGCGCTGGCGCAGGCGCTCGCTCTCAGCAACCTGTGGTTCGCCGGCGCCGCGCTCGCCTGGGTGAGCAGCTTCTTCGCGGCCTTGCTGCGGGGCAGCGGCGATTCGGCGACGCCCGCCCGCTACGGTCTGCTTGCCTCGGTCGTCTACGTGCCGCTGTCGGGCGTGCTGGCCCTGGGCGGCGCGGGCTGGTCGGGCTTCGGCATCGAGGGCGTGGCGATGGCATCGCTCGTCGCCACCGCCCTGGCGCTCGTCCTGCAGGCAAGGAGCCTGTGGCGCGGCCGGCTGGGCTTCACCCCGCGGCTCACCGGCATCCGGCTGCAGGGCCGGCTGTTCGGCGAGATCCTCAAGGTGGGCATCATGGGCTCGCTGGCCAGCATCACCGGCAACCTCACCGCCATCCTGGTGACCGGTCTGATCGGAAGCTTCGGCACGGCGGCGCTGGCGGGCTACGGCATCGGCGTACGCCTGGAATACATGGTGGCGCCGCTCGCCTTCGGCATCGGCACGGGCCTCACGACCCTGGTCGGCGTGGCGGCCGGCGCGGGCGATTGGCGGCGCGCCAACAGGGTCGCCTGGATCGGCGGCCTGATCTCCTTCGTCGCGATCGGGGCGATCGGCTGGATGGTCGCGCTGCTGCCCGAGGCCTGGGCGCGCCTCTTCACCGCCGAGCCGCAGGTGATCGCCGCCAGCGTGGCCTACATCACGCGCGTGGCGCCGTTCTACTGCATGTTCGGGCTGGGCCTGACCTTGTACTTCGCGAGCCAGGGCGCCGGCCGCATGACGACGCCGCTGGTGGCGAGCCTCGTCCGCCAGGCGATCGTGACGGTCTGCAGCTGGCTGGCGGTCGAACGTCTGGGACTGGGGCTGCACGGCGTCTTCGCGGCGCTCGCCGCCGGCATGTTCATCTACGGTTGCCTGATCGCGGGGCCGCTCTTTGTCAGGCCGTGGCGGTCACGGCCATGACGAGCAACCTTCGTAACCGCCTGCGACCACCGCCTCGCCGCAAGTCGGTGCCCGTCCCCTTATGACGGGGGAGGTATGAGGAGGGGTCGTTTGACCCTCCGAGCGGAACGTGATCAGTCGCCACCAATGTTGGAGGAAACGGCGAAGACCGGTTGGGGTGCGCTGCTGCGGCCTGCGTGGCTGCCGGCGGTGGCGGTGCTGGTGGGCGGCGTGCTGCTGCATTCCATGAACGTGCTGATGCTGGCCACGGTGCTGCCCAGCGTGGTCGAGGAAGTCGGCGGCGCCACGCTGATGAGCTGGACCAGCAGCGCCTTCCTCGCCTCGTCGATCGTGGCGGCCACCTGCACCGGCTACCTCACCGCCATCGTGGGCGCGCGCAACGTGTTCTGCGCCGGCGCGCTGATCTTCGGCGCCGGCGCGCTCACCTGCGCGCTGGCGCCCTCGATGGGCCAGATCGTCGCCGGCCGTTTCGTGCAGGGCTTCGGCGGCGGGTTGCTGACGGCGATGGCCTATGTGCTGGTGCGCAACACCTTTCCCGATACGCTGTGGGCGCGCGCGGTTGCGCTGCTGTCGGGGGCGTGGAGCCTGTCGATCCTGGTCGGTCCCCTGACCGGGGGAGTCTTCGCGCGCTACGGCGACTGGCGCGGCGCCTTCTTCAGCGTCGCGGGCATCGCCTGTGTCCTGGCCGCGGTCGCTTTCCGCGCGCTGCCGCGAACGCTCAGCAGCGCTGCCCGCCCGCGCGTGCCGGGTCTGCGCGTGGCACTGATCTGCACCGCGATCGCCGCGATGTCGCTGACGGCTGTGGCCGCCCATCCCGCCGCCAAGGTCGGCCTCTTTGCCGGCGCCCTCGCGGCGCTGGTGCTCGCCCTCATGGCGGATCGCCGCGCGGCGGCGCCGCTCCTGCCGAGCGATGCCTTCTCGCTGCATTCGGCCACCGGCATCGGCCTGTGGCTGGCCTTGCTGGTGTCGATCGCCTACAGCCCGCTGCAGATCTTCATGCCGATCTTCCTGCAGGTGCTGCATGGCCTCGACCCTCTGGGCGCGGGCTACATGGTGGCCGGCGCCTCGTTCGGCTGGACAGGGGTCTCGATCCTGGTCGCCGGCGCCCCGCCGCGGCGCACCGACCGCCTGCTGATTGCCGGCCCGGTGATGATGGCGGTGGGCCTGCTGGCCATCGCCATACTGACGCCGCTCGAACCCGCGCCGCTGGTCTTCCCGGCGATCGTCCTGACGGGGGCCGGCATCGGCGGCTGCTGGGCCTTCATCGCCCAGCGCGTGATGACCGGCGCGCGCAAGGGCGAGGAAGACCGTGCCGCCTCTTCGGTCGCGACCGTGCAGCAGAGCGGCTTTGCGCTGGGCGCCGCGCTGGCCGGCCTGGCGGCCAATGCCGCCGGCCTTTCCGCCGGACTCAACCGGGCGGATATCGCCGCCGCCGCCTTCTGGGTACCGGCGAGCTTCGTCGTCGCGGCCCTCGCGGCAACGATCATGGGCAGTCGCCTGGCGCGGCACTGGCCGGCCGCGCGCGATTGAGCAGGTTTGCCCATGGACACTGCCGGTCCACGGGCGCACCGTCGGCAGCTTCCGGGTTCCCAACATTCGCACTTCGACCGCGTCACCACGAGGTGGCGAAGGAGTGTCCGGCCAATGTCGCTGGCGTTTCCAAACGAGAGCCGCTTCTACGATGCGGCGGCGCACGCCGTGCGTTTTTCGGGATACGACGGCGCAATGGAAGCGCCGTTCTTCGTGGGCGAAGGCGCCTTGAAGCGGATCCAACCCGACATGCCCTCCGACGAGGCGGGCCTGCTCAATGCCTTCGATGTCCATCGCGCGCGCATCTATGCGATCGCCTCCAAGGTCTACGAGCGTGGACGCAGAGGCTCGTACGACCTGTTGCCCGATGACTTTTAGGTCAGGGCGTCTGGCGCTAGGAGCGCGGCGAATAAGCCACCGACGCCGCGTAGAGCGCCGCCAGTCGGTTGAGGCGGACTTCCTCGACAAGCGTGACCATGGGCGTTCCGAGTCGCCCTGATGGGTCGATGACCGTCATGCCGCGGGTGAGGCCGGGCGCCAGGGAGACGGCGAGGCAGGCGCGCAGCGAGCGGGTCACCATGCCGGGCTCGACCACGACCGCGGCGGCCAGAGGATCGATGAAGAACAGGCAATCGCCCTGGCCGGTGCGGATGTGCCTTGTCCGGTCGTGCTGCACCAGCGCCTGCGCGAAGGTCTTGTAGTCGCTGGCGGGCGCGGATTCGAACATTCGGTCGATCTCGTGGCCCGCCAGAGCGTGCGCCAGGCAAGACTCCCAGGGCACGACCGTCGTGTCGATGGCGGCGTCGAAGACGATGGCAGCCGCTTCGGGATCGGAGAAAATGTTGAACTCGGCCGCCGGCGTGACGTTGCCGCGACCGTAGGCCGTGCCGCCCATGATGGTGAGCCGCCCGATGCCGCCGGTGATGCCGGGCGCTCGCTGCAGCGCCAGCGCCAGGTTGGTGAGCGGACCGATCATCAGGAGATCGACGGGATCGGCGGTCGCCGCCGCGTCGGACAGCATGGCGATCAGCAAGCCGACGGCGTCCGATCCCGCGACCTCGGCGCTCCGGGCGGGACGCGGCGCGCCGCCCAGCCCGTCCTCGCCATGGACATGGTGGGCATGAACCCACTCCTGCGCGAGCGGCTGGGCCGCGCCGCGGTGAACCGGAATCGCCGCGCCGGCATGGGCCAGCGTGGCGAGCACATTTGCCGTCGCGGTATCGAGGCTCACATTGCCGAACACGGTGGTGATCACGTCCGGCGCGCGGCCGCCGGCGATCAGCAGCAGCAGCGCCTGCGCGTCATCGACGCCGCCGTCGGTATCGAGGATCAGCCGGTTGGGCGCCATTCACGGGTCATTTTTGCGCCAGCCGATCGGCATAGATGTCGGGATAGGTGGCGACCTGGCCGCCCTCGTCGGGAAAGCGCGTGTAGTAGACGAGGGCCACCGGGATGTTGTCCGGCAGCGGCACGGAATAGCTCGACCCGCGCGCCACCATGGCATCGATCTCCTGTTCCGAGACGCCGAGCGCCCAGGCGGCCAGCGCGCGCGCCTGCTCGACCCGGACGCAACCGTGGCTCAGGGCACGCTGCTCGCGCTTGAACAGCCCTTTCTCGTTCGTGTCATGCAGGTAGATGAACTCGTCATCGTCGAGGTCGAACATCATCCGGCCGAGCGGGTTCTGCGGGCCCGGCGGAATGTAGTGCAGCCCTTCATTGCGGATCATCGACGGCGTCGGCGTCCAGCCAGGATTGAACTGGACGGCGAACATCGACGCGAAGAGCTCCGGCGTGGAGGCTGCCGGCTTGCCGACCACGACGCGGCTGCGCAGGACGGGCACGCCGTCCTGCAAGGCGATCAGCTCGTAGGACGGGATGTTGACCAGGACGAATTTGCCGCGCGAGGGAATGGCCGTCT
The DNA here is from genome assembly GCA_963765385.1 of uncultured Alphaproteobacteria bacterium. Lineage (GTDB taxonomy): Bacteria > Pseudomonadota > Alphaproteobacteria > Reyranellales > Reyranellaceae > Reyranella. The sequence continues at coordinate 87,294 of CAVXWG010000013.1, forward strand.
CGACGCCGTGGCTGTGCAGCATGCTGACATAGGCGCTGGGCGGTGGTTCGGCTGCCGGGGCGGGAGCAGCGGCGACGGGCGCGGACGGTTCCGTCGAAACACAAGCGCTGGTGGCGAGCGCCGTGGCAAGCACCACCCAGGCCCAGATGGCACGAGTCAAACGAGCCTTTGCTCCCATGGCGAATCACGAACCTCCCGATGAAATCCCTTCTCGGGATATCTGGCGTCGAATGCCTGTAAACAAGGGCTTTCTGATGGAAATGTAGGGTCCGGACTCCGCCAGATCGGTCGTGCGCGATCGGCTAAGGCAGTCGCCTGTCGGAGGAGATCAACATGAACGATACGGACATTCAGGACTTCGTCATGCGCTTCGCCGCCGCCTGGGCGGCGCGCGACGGCGAAGCCTTTCTCGCCCTGTGGCATCCCGACGGGGTGCTGCACTCGCCGCTCTACGACCGTCCGGTCGCCGGCAAGGAACTCGGGCGCCTCACCGAGCTGGTTCGCGAAGCGGCGCCCGACAGCGTGTGGCAGCTGCTCGACTGGACGGCGCGCGGCGCAGTCGTGATCGTCGAATGGCAGACCACGCGCACGGCCGGCGGGCGACGCTTCGACTGGCGCGGCGTCGACAAGTTCCGCCTGCGCGACGGCCGCATTGCCGAGGAGAGGGTCTACATGGACACGGCGGCTCTCCGTGCGGCGCGCAGCGTCGTGTGGCCGGAGCCGCTGATTCGGCTGGACTGATTTGCGCGTCTCGGCGGCCGGCGCCTTCGCTGTGCAGTGCATGAGGATGTACGACGGGGCGAGGGGAGGGTGTATGCTGGCGGGCCGTCAACCCTCCCGGACGAGAGATCGAAAATGATCAAGCTGCAGCGCCTGGGCCATGTTCTCATCTCGGTGCGTGATCTCGAAAAGTCCAAGGACTTTTACACGCGCATCCTGGGCTTCAAGGTCCTCGAGCAGGACCCCGAGCACGGCGGTCTCTTTCTGTCCATCGGCGGTCTTGGCAACACGCTCGACCTCTTCCAATGCACGAACCCGGAGGCCGTCGCTGCGCCGGATTCCGAACTCGCCGGCAGGAACGGGCTTGGCGTCAGGCATATGGCCTTCGCGGTGGAAACCGAGGACGACCTCAGGGATGCCTACTTCGCCCTCGAGGCGGCGGGCGTCGCCATCGTGCGCGCGATCGATCATGTGAGCCAGAAGAGCATCTACTTCCACGATCCCGACAGGAATCTTCTCGAGATCGTCTGGGAACGGCCCGATGCGCTGGAAATTTTCGCCCAAGGCCGCGGCGACGAGGACAAGCCTCTCACGTTTGCTCGGTAGCCAGCGCGCTCGATCGCTTCGACCGGCGCCGAAGCGACGGCGCGGCCGGGCCTCCTATGTTTCTCCCGTCATTCACCAAGGAGAGAAACATGGCCGATCTTCATACGATCCAGGATGGTCTCGTCGTCACGGCCTTCTGGGAAGCCAAGCCCGGCGAGGTCGATTCCGTGGTCGAGATCCTGAAGCGCTTCCTGCCGCAGGCCCAGCGCGAGCCCGGCGTGCAGGCCTTCCAGATCCACCAGTCCCTGACCGAGCCGCAGAAGTTCTTCTTCTACGAGGTCTTCAAGGACGAGGCGGCCTTCGGCCAGCACCAACAGTCCGGCCACTTCAAGACGCTGATCGCGGAACAGGCGCTGCCCAAGCTCGCCAAGCGCGAGCGCACGCAACACCGGTTTGTTTGAGGCTCTCTTTCAAACGCCCTCTCCGCCCGCGCAGCGGGGGGAGAGGGAGGGGACCCGCGCGTCAGCGCGGGGAGGGTGAGGTGGGTCATGCGCCCCGACTCACCCCCTCACCCAGCCTCTCCCCCTAGCGGGGGAGAGGAGGAAGAATTCATTCCGCTGCGACTTGCTGGGTCGCCTTCCACGGCCCGACATCGAGCCAGGTGCTCTGGTAGGTCGCCCCTTCGCCCATGTCGGTGTAGCGGTCCGAGCACAGCATGTTGATGGTGCCCGACACCGCCTCGCTCGTCGGGACGCTGGCCCGGCACCAGCACGACGCCCGGCTGGATCTCGTCGCTCACCTGCAGCATCAGGCCGATCGCGCCGCGGTCGTTGAACAGCCGCACCTCGTCGCCCTGCTTGAGGCCGCGCGTCGCGGCGTCCTCGGGATGCAGCACGCAGAACGGCTTGCCCTCGCGGCCGCGCAGGAAGCCCACGCCCGAGAAGGCGGTGTGGGCCTGGAAGTAGCCCGGCGCGGTCAGCAGGCGGAGCGGCCATTTGGCGGCCTCGGCTGACTTCGACGGGATCCTCGTTCCAGTCCGGCACCGGCGACACGCCCTGCCGGGCGAGCTGCTCGGAATAGAATTCGAGCTTGCCCGACGGCGTCTTGAAGGGCTGGCCGTCCCAATCGTGCGCGATGTGGATCGGCTCGCCGGCAAACAGTTTTAGCGGATCCGCCGCGGCAGCCGGTCCCGTCGCGCCCTTGAACAGTTCACGTCGCGGCGTCCTGCGGCGCGAGGGTGAAGATCTTGTCGGTGAGTTCCATGCGCCGGGCGAGCGCCTGTGCCACGTCGAAGTTGGAGCGGGCTTCTCCCCGCGGTTTGGCCGCCTGCTGGCCCCACTGCATCCAGTAGGCGCCATAGGCACGATAGAGATCGTCGGTCTCGAGATAGCTCGCGGCCGGCAGCACGATGTCGGCGTACTTCGCGGTGTCGGTCATGAACGGATCGTGCACGACGGTGAAGAGGTCCTCGCGCGACAGCCCCTTCTGTACCTTGTGCACCTCGGGGCAGGTCACCGCCGGATTGTTGGCCGAGATGTAGATCGCGCGGATCGGCGGGTCCTGCATGTTCAGAAGCTCTTCGCCCAGCCGCAGATGATTGACCATGCGCGTGCTCGCCGGGCCCGAGGGCTTGCGCACGGCGGCATAGTTGAGGTCGCACGACGCTGCCGTCAGCAGAAACGCGCCGCCGCCCTTCACCGCGTAGTGGCCGCTGACGCCGGGCAGCAGCGCCACGGCGCGCAGCGCCTGGCCGCCATGGGTGAGCCGGGTCATGCCCTCGCCGAGGCGGATCAGCGCCGCCTTGGCCTTGCCGTACATCGCCGCAAACTTCTCGATGTCGGCGACAGCGAGTCCGGTGATCTCGGCGGTGCGGGCCGGTGTGAATTTCGGCAGGATTTCGCGCTCGACCTTGTCGAAGCCCAGCGTGTGCTTGGCGATGTAGTCGCGGTCGGCGAGCTTGTCGCGCACCAGGATGTGCATGATGCCGAGCGCCAGCGCGGCATCGGTGCCGATGCGGATCGGCAGATAAAGATCGGCTGCCTTGGCGCTGCGCGTGCGGCGCGGATCGATCACCACGATCGGCATGCCGCGCTGCTTCCTCTGCGCCTCGGCCAGCGCCCAGAAATGCACGTTGGTCGCGGCGAGGTCGGCGCCCCACGAGATCATCAGGTCGGAATGCACGACCGACTTCGGGATCGGCGCCGCCGACCGGGCCCAGCGTCATGTCCCAGGCCGTCTCGCAGCAGGTGTCGCACACCGTGCCGGCCTGCAGCCGCGAGCGTGCCCAGCGCATGGAAGAGCCCGTTCACCAGGCCGCGATTCATCAGCCCCTGATGGGCGGAGTAGGCGTAGCCCAGCAAGGCGAGCGGGCCGCTTTCCGCGACGATCGCCTTCCACTTGGCGGCGATCTCGTCGAGCGCCTCGTCCCAGGTGATCGGCTTGAACTGCGCCGGAGCCCTTGGGGCCGCGTACGCTTGAGCGGCGTGGCGATGCGCTCGGGCGAGTTCACCAGGTCGGCGTCGCGGTTCACCTTGCCGCAGGCGAAACCGGCCGTGTAGGGGTGATCGGGGTCGCCCTGGATGCGCACGACCTTGCCGTCCTCGACATGGGCGATGAGCGAGCACATGTCGGGACAGTCGTGCGCACAGACGACTCTAAGGGACTTCACCACACCGTCTCCCCAAAAACAGAAAACGGAGTGTAACAGAGGCTTTGGAAATCCTCGGCCTTACTTCTTCTTGGCCGCGCCCTTAGCTGCGGTCGCTTCCGGCTTGATGCCGGTCGACTTGGTGCCAGCGCCGGCGCCGAAGCGGTCCTTGAAGCGCTGCACGCGGCCGCCGCGGTCGATGCTCTGGCGCACGCCGGTCCAGGCCGGATGGGTCTTGGGATCGATATCGAGGCGCAGCGACGCGCCTTCCTTGCCCCAGGTCGACTTGGTCTCGAACGACGTGCCGTCGGTCATGACCACCGTGATCTTGTGGTAGTCGGGGTGGATCTTCTCTTTCATGGCCTTCTCCAGCGCTTCAGGACCGATTTCCGACCGGCCGGCGCGACAGGGCCGGGGGTATACAAGCCCCGCCGGCCGTGGACAAGCCTCGTCCAATCCCGTTCTCGGGCCCTCTCCGCCCGCGTAGCGGGGGGAGAGGGAGGGGACCCGCGCGCAGCGCGGGGAGGGTGAGGTGGGTCTTCGACCTCACAATGCACGTCGCCTTTGTCTCCAACACCACCTCACCCTCCCATTGCTTCGCAATGGGCCCCACCCTCTCCCCCGCTGCGCGGCGGAGAGGGAGTCCGATGGGTTGTGCCCGGCCAAACCGCCCTGTAGACCGGCCGGACCCATGAGCGATTCAGCCTTCGAAAGCCTGGCCGACAGCCTGCTTGCCGCCCTCGAGGAGGGCATCGGCGCTCATGCCGATGCCGAGTTGCAAGGCGGCGTGCTCACGGTCGAGGGCAATGACGGGACCTGGCTCATCAACAAACATGCACCCACCCGGCAGATCTGGCTCAGTTCGCCGCACAGCGGGGCGCGTCACTATGCCTACGATGCAGGCACCGGGCAGTGGAAGGATACACGGGGCGGGCCGGACCTGATCGCCCATCTGTCGGGTGAACTGGGTGTCCCGCTCACATGGCAACCGCAATGAACCGTTTCAGCGGGCTTAATTTTCTTGGCCCCTATCTCAGGCCCTATCGCGGCCGGGTGGCCCTTGCCCTGCTGTCGCTCCTGGTGGCGGCCGGCACGGTGCTGGCGTTCGGCGCCTGCCTGCGTGCCCTGATCGACCGCGGCTTCGCCCAGGGCCGGCCCGATGTCCTGAACTATGCGCTGGCTTCGCTGCTCGCCGTGGCGGTCGTGCTGGCGATCGCCTCGGGTGCGCGCTTCTATCTGGTCTCCTGGCTGGGCGAGCGCGTGGTGGGCGACCTGCGCCGCGACCTGTTCGCCCATGTCATACGGCTGGGGCCGGCCTGGTTCGAGATCAAGCGCTCGGGCGACGTCATGAGCCGCATCTCGGCCGACGCGCAGCTGATCGAGCAGGTCATCGGCTCATCGGCCTCGGTGGCGCTGCGCAACATGCTGATGTGCGTCGGCGGCGTGGCCATGCTGGTGATCACCAACCCCAAGCTCGCGCTGTTCGTGCTGGCCGTGGTGCCGTTTGTCGTGGCGCCGATCATCCTGTTCGGCCGCAAGGTCCGCGCGCTGTCGCGCGAAGCGCAGGCGCGCATGGCCGACATGGTGTCGGAAGGCGGCGAGACGCTCGACGCGGTGCGCACCGTGCAGGCCTTCGCCCAGGAGGACCGCGCCGCCCGGCGCTTCGGCGAGGCGACGGAACGCGCCTTCGACGCCGCCCGCCGCCGCGTCGCGCGACGCGCCGTCATGACGACCCTGGTGATCTTCATCGTCTTCGCCGCCGTCGGCTTCCTGCTGTGGATGGGCGGCCACGACGTGATCAGCGGCCGCATCAGCGCCGGCGACCTTTCGGCCTTCGTGTTCTATGCCGTGCTGGTGGCGAGCTCGGGCGGCGCCATCAGCGAGACGATCGGCGACCTGCAGCGCGCCGCCGGTGCGGCCGAGCGCCTGGCCGAGCTCGGCGCCGAACCGGCCGTCATCGTCGAAACCGCCAATCCCAAGACCCTGCCCAAGCCGGTGCAGGGCAGCGTGCGCTTCGAGGAGGTCTCGTTCCGCTATCCGACGCGGCCCGACTCGCTGGCGCTCGATCGCTTCGACCTCAGCGTCGCGCCGGGCGAGACGGTGGCCATTGTCGGCCCGTCGGGCGCGGGCAAGACCACGGTCTTCAATCTGCTGCTGCGCTTCTACGATCCGGAAGCCGGCACGATCCGCGTCGACGGCGCCGACATCCGTGAACTCGGTTTTGCCGACCTGCGCGGTGCGCTTGCCATCGTGCCGCAGGAGCCGGTGCTGTTCACGACGTCGGTCGCCGACAACATCCGCTACGGCCGCCCCGACGCCTCCGACGCCGACGTCCGCGCCGCCGCGGAGGCGGCCTCGGCGCTGGGCTTCATCGACACCCTGCCGCAAGGCTTCGACACCCATCTCGGCGCCCGCGGCGTGCGCCTGTCGGGCGGCCAGCGCCAGCGGATCGCCATCGCCCGCGCGCTGCTCTGCGACCCCGCCATCCTGCTGCTCGACGAGGCGACCAGCGCGCTCGACGCCGAGAGCGAGCTGGCCGTGCAGCAGGCGCTCGACCGGCTGATGCACAAGCGCACCACCCTGGTGATCGCCCACCGGCTGGCGACGGTGCAGAAGGCCGACCGGATCGTGGTGATCGACCACGGCCGGGTGGTCGATGTCGGCCGCCATGTCGACCTGGTGCGCCGCGACGGGCTTTATGCCCGCCTGGCCGAGCTGCAGTTCAATCTCTCGGCCGCGGCGAGCTGAAGTATCTCGGCTTCAGTCTGCGGGGATCAAGTCCCAACTCATTGAAAGAATTGGCAAATCGGTTTCGAAGAGGGTTCATAGGGATTGTCTTAATGTTATACATTAGGTGAGGCCAAAATTTCCTTGAATATCAGTGCTCTATTTCATAGATGTTCATCCATATTTCTGTCGTGTTTTTCCTGATCACCAAAGGCTTCGCCATGTTCATCCAGCTTCATTCCCAGCGGGCTCGCCAGCGTGATTCCTTCAGCCGTCTCGCCGACTGGTGGCCGGCGGCCCTGATCGGCCTCGTCGCCCTTTTGGGCGCCCTTCCGGACGGCAACGCGCAGACGCTGCTCGGCCTTTGATCTCAGGTACCCAGTTCCGTTGCCGTGCGGCGTGAACTCCAAGATCGTAGCGAACAGTGCGCGAGATGAGTTCGCGTCTGGGAGAGCGAGCTCAAACATTCAAGAGCGGGACTGATCCGCAGCAACTTTTCCACGCCCAAATGTCGCGCGCTGCTTGCCGTAATGGCGAATGACGCGGTTTGATCCTGAGCCACGGTGATGTCTTTCGACATCGCCGCAACTGCAGGCGCCGACATGAGCGAATATCAGTACTATGAATTTCAGGCGATCGACCGGCCGCTCGGCGACACTGAGCAGGAGGCATTGCGGGCGTTGTCCTCGCGGGCGCGGATCACGGCCAGACGGTTCACAAACCATTATGAATGGGGGGACTTCAAGGGTGATCCGACAAAGCTCATGGAACGCTACTTCGATCTGCATCTCTATCTTGCGAATTGGGGTGGGCGCCGGCTGATGATCCGGCTGCCAAAGCGACTTGTCGATGTGCCGCATCTCAATTCCTTTCTGTCCGACGTGGACTGGGTCGAACTCTCGGAAAAGGGCGACAATCTGATCCTCGATCTCTGCCGCGACGACGTCGAGGGTGCCCTTGATTCGGACGACGACGGATCCGACTGGCTGGCGACGCTGGCGCCTCTTCGGACCGCTGTGCTTTCGGGAGACTTGAGGCTGCTTTATCTCCCTTGGCTCTCGGCCATCGAGGGAGAGGGTATTGACGACGAGGCGATCGAGCCGCTGCCGGGCATCGGGCCATTGACCGATGCGCTCGAAGCTGCTGCGGAGTTCTTTTTGATCGATCCGGATCTTGTAGAGGCGGCGGCAGAAGCGACCCGCGGCGAGGGCTGTGGAAGCATCTCCCGAGATGCCGCGCTCGAGGCGCTGACGGCCATGCCGGAGCACGAGAAGACTGAGCTGCTGCTGCGCGTTGCCGACGGGGATCCGCATGCCGGGGCGGAACTGAAGCGCAAGATCAGGATGTCCACGCTTTCGCCCTCGGTCGGCCTGCGCACGGCCGGCGCTCTTCGCTCCCGCGCCACCGCCATCCGCGCACAACGCGACCGCATTCAGGCTGAGAAGCAGGCGGCGCAACAACGCAGGCAATCGAAGGAAGCGAGAAAGGGCGAGCGCGCCCGGCTGGAGGACCTGAAGCGGCGCGGAACTGCCGTATGGGGCCATGTGGAGGCCGAGATCGAACGGCGGAGCCCACGCAGCTACGAGGCGGCCATGAGCCTTCTTTCCGACCTCAAGGCGCTCGCGGTGCAAGATGGAACGATCGTCGATTTTGCCCGGCGTCTCGAGGCAATCCGTGAGCGGCATGAGCGCAAGGGCAAATTCATTGAGCGGCTGAAAGGACTGACGCCGCGCTGAGCCTCTGCAGTGGGGGACCAAGCAGGATTAGCCTCGGCCCATGGCAGGACGCCCTAACGATCATCCAGGTCCGGCAACAACGCGGCGGCCACGGCCTCCTCGGCGATAGCGACGCCGTGCCCGCGCATGGCCGCTGCCAGCGCCTTATCCCATGAGGCTTCGACAGCTCTTCCGTCGAGAGGGTGTGTCAGGCTCGGGGCAGTCCGGACGGCTGCAACATAGTCCGTCGCATCGAATTGCCACGACGCGGCGCCGTATTCGCGCATGACGTGATTGCCGATGTGCAGGCCTGGCCAATCGAAGTCGCCGTGGTAGCAAAGGCGCGCCTCTGCCTGAGCGAGCTGCCACAACAGGCATCGCTGGGCTGCGGCCGGCATGCCGTCGGTGCACACCATCGGAGCACACCAGCGGCCCCAGCGGTCCGCCGCGATGGCAAGCAGATTGGGGTTCTCGCAGACAAAGACCCTGCGGCCCGCAACGTCCCAAGGCGGCGGCGAACGCAGCAGCGCTCGCAGCGACAGATAGGCCGGCTCTCCGGGATTTCCGTCTCCGCCTGCGGACCCTTTGATCGGAAGGTTCAGGAACAGTGCCGGCCGTGCCAGTTGGTTGACGAGAACGCCGGCCCTGGCCCAGATGTCGCGGGCGCGTTCCGCGGTGCCGATCTGCTGCGACTGGCCGTCGGGCGTCGGTTCGGCTGGCCGGTCTTCGTCTTCGCGCGCGGTCGGACCAAGCCGGCGCCAGATCGCGAGGACGAGCGCGGCTACGGGCTGCCCGTTGTCCAGGGCGTGAGCATTCCCCAGCACGTCGGCGGCGAGTTGCGACCGCGCAAGGCCTCTCGCCGGGAGGTGGCGCAATACCGCCTCGGCGGAACGGCACAGCTCGCGGGCCGCTGCGGCGTCGTGCCGGGCGAGGCGCTTGAGCAAGCCGATGCCCTCCGGCGTGCGCAGCAGGCCGATCAGGTCGCGATGGCGACACCCGTCGATGACATCCAGCCAAAGCGATTCGAGCCGAAGGCGCGTCGCGGCGAGATGGGTGATCGGACCGTCGAGCTGCTCCAGCGCTTCGCGCAGGGAGCGGGCGATGCCCGAGCGTCGCAGCGTGTCATCGACCCGGCCGAGGTCGATTTGCAGCGAGGCCGTGTAGCGCTGCGGGCGGCCGAGCAGCGAGGCCAGCGCCGCATGCTCTTCCGCGGCGAGCCCGTCGATGCGGATCTGCTCGATGACGCGGTCGAGCGGTGCGCGTTCGAATCGCCGCCGCAGGCGCTTGCGCAGGGCGGCGAGATGCTCGCCGCCGAGCACGCGCTGGAGCCGGGCATCGACCGGCCCGCTCATTCCGGCGCGAACCTGCGGTCCGGATCGTCTTCGCGCACCCTTGCACGGCCGTCCCAGGTCCATCGCGAGACGAAGACCGCGTCGATGCCCTCGCGCCGCTGGAGCTGGCAGATGGCGACGCCGGGCAACTCGGCGTAGCAGGCCCATTCGCGTTCGCTGGTGATGACGAAGTCGAGATCGAACTCGCGGATCAGGCCCATGCAGTGGGCGCGCGCGGCATCGTCGATGCCGGCGAAGGCTTCGTCGAGCAGTATCATCCGCGGCGCAAGAGCATGGCCGCCCTGGCTGTAGAAGCTCGCGACCGCGGCGAACAGCGGCACCGTCAGGCCGAGCGCCCGTTCGCCGCTGGAGGCCGGGCCGGACAGCTTGCGCCATTGGCCGTCCTGCCAGCGCTCGACGCGGAAGCGGTGCCAGCGGCGATAGTCGAGCGCACGGGCGAGCTGGTCGAGCAGGCTGCCACCGTCGGTGCCGGCACCCGCGTCGGCACGGTCACGCTCGGCGGCGATGCGCTGCTGCAGCATGGTGCCGACAACGCGTCCGGTCGTCGGCCGACCAGAGATCCGAGCTGGTGTTCAGCAGGCGTTTGCGCGCCACGTCGAGACCGAGGGGCGCGCCTTCCTCCTCGGCCAGTGGCTGCCATAGCAGGCGGTAGCGTACGCCGGTCGAGGTGGGGCGCTTGTGCAGTTCCTTGTTGATGGCATCGAGCTGTCTTTCGGCGCCCAGCAGCAGGCGCTGGATCTCGGCGGCGATCTCGGCCTGCAGATGATTTTCCAGCACGGCCCGTTCCTTCGCCGTCAGCAGCTCGCCGCGCTGGGCGATCTCCTCGGCAAGGCGCGCTGCCAGCCGGTCCGGGCGTTCGGGCCGATTGCGATAGACGATGCGGACGATGAGACCCCAGTCGCTCGTTTCGCCCGGCGCCTGGTGGCCGAGGGCGCTGAGCGCGCGCTGCAGTTCCGCCAGCTCGTCGTTGATTTGCCGTTGCACGCGCGTCCACGCGTCATCGTCGTCCTTGAGCTCCGAGAGAGCCTGTTCGATCCGGCGCGCCAGCGTGAGGGCGGGATCGATCGTCCAGGGGCTGGCCAGATCCGGCAGCTCAGGCTGCGGGAGCGCGGACGACAGCAGCCCGGTGCCGCGAGAATTCGCTGCAGTCGCCCGACCGCTAGCGCGCGCGTCTCGGTGCGCTGCCGCAGGACGTCGTCCGCGCTCTTGGCCTGCTGCGACGGAAACGGCGCGCGCTTCGCCCGCCTGGCGGAGCGCCGTGGCGGCGCGCTTCAGCCCGTCGTCTCCCGCTTCGACGGCAAGACGGGCATCGGCCAGCTTGCCGTTGCAGCTCCTCGACCTTGGCGCCGACGGCATCGCGCAGCACCTCGAGCCGGGCGGCGGCTTCTTCCGCCTCGTTGCGCGCCGCTGCGAACCGCGCTCCGCATTCTGGCGAGGTCCTCGCGTGCCTCCTGTTCGCGAAGGCGCTGCCGCTGCCAGCTCGGGCAGCGCCAGGCGCAGTTCCTGGACGGTCTGGATGAGCAGGGCCAGCAGATCGCGATAGCGATCCAGCGCTGCCTCGACGTCAGCCAGTTCTGCCAACGGTTCGGGCAGGCGAAGGTCTGCTGCGTCGACAGCGAGCCGCTCGCGCGCGGCCTTCAGCGCTTGCTCGGCCTCGCTGCGCCGGAGGTCGGCCTCGGCCAGTCTTTCGCGGGCGCGCTGCGCCTCGCGAGCGGCGGCGACCGCCGCGGCATGCGCCGTCCGCAAAGCCTCGTCGGCGGGTGCCAGGCGCCACTCGTCATCGGCGCGGCGACGGTCGCCCTCGATCTGCTCGGCCACGGCGTCTATGGCGGCGAGCTCGGCTGCGAGCTCCTTCAAGCGCCCGGCGACTTCGGCCAGCCGTTGCCTGCGTGCCGCGGCGCGCGCCGTATGGCCGATATAGGCCGGCGCCGGCTTGGCCCACGCGCCGGCCAGGGCGCCGAGGCGAAAGCGCCCGTCAGGGGAAATCCAGGCCTCGTTTTCCGGATCATCTGCGCTGCCGCAGGCGATGCCGGACAGCAGTTGCGCGACCATGTCGACGGAGACCGCACTGTCGTCGGGCACCGAGGGCTGCAGCCATTCCGCGAGCGACAAGGGCGATCGCGGCCGATGCAGCAGCAGCGTGTCATGCAGCAGCGAGCCTCCGTCAACGGATTGCAGGCGCCCGTCGCGGGAGACCCAGGCATCGAGCAGGCCGGCTGCCTCGAGTGCAGCTTCAAGGCCGGCGCGCTCTGGCGCGGGCACGGTATCGCGGAAATCCAGCAGCTGCCAAAGCGGCGCGCCCTGGCGATCGAGCCTGACATCAGCCCCGCGCGTGTAGGGCGCCGGTGGCGCGCGGTCGATGCCGGCCTCGAGACGGTCGCGCTCATCCTCGAGGGCTCGGCGTTCCTCGTCCGCGGCGCGGCGCCGGCCGTCGAGCGCCGCGCCGCGCTCCGCCAGGCGCTTGGCTGGCGCGCTGCTGCGCCGCCTGGAGGAGGCGTCGGGCCGGGTTGTCCCCTTGCATGGTCACGACCCAGTCGGCCAGCGCCGCGAGAGCGGCCGCACCGTCGTCGGATTCGATCGTCAACTGCTTCAGCTCGGCGAAGTGGCGCTCCCAGTCTTCGACCAGCACGAGCCCTTCCCGGTCCACCTCCGTATCGGCCCGCGTGCGCTGTTCTGCGGCCGTGTCGGCCTCGGCCTGCCGCTCGTCCTGCAGTTGTCGGTGCTGGCCATGGACGGCCTCGGCGCGCTCCAGCTCGGCATGGCGGCGACGCAGCAAGGCGATCTGCTCGCGCCGATTGCGGACGACGGCATAGAGATCGGTGCAGGCCCGGTCGAAGTCGACCTGCGCCCGCCCGACCAGCGCGGCCATCTCGAGTTCGGCAAGCGGGCTGCCGGCATGGGAGTCCGCTATGCGCGCGGCATCGGCATGGACCGCGCTTTCCCGGCGCAGCTCGCTCACCTTGCGCTCGACTTGCGTGGCGCGCTCCGCGACACGCCCGGTTTCTTCGATCCTGCGCGTCAATCGACGGTCAGCCTCTTCGACCGCTTCGGTAGAAGTCTCGCATCGCGTTCCGGCGCGCTGAAACATCTCTTGCTGCGCCTTCGAGGCGGTTGGCGTCCTGCATCGTCGGATCGGCGTGCAGCGTGTCGAGGCGGGAACGGGCTCGCACGACAGTAGTCTCGGCTTCGTCATGCCGCGCGCGGGCACCTTCCTCCTCGGCCTGCGCTTTCTGGAGCCTGGTCAGCGCTCCGCCGCGCGCACGGCTGGCATTGTCGAACTCCGTCTGGGCCTGCCGCAGCGCGCGGGCCTGCCGGCGGCTCTGCGTGCCGGAATAGGTGCGATAGCGCTGCTCGAAGCGGCCGACGGCCTTGGCCAGCGCCTGGTACTCCTCGAGCTGGCGGCGATCTTCCTCCAGTTGGCCGAGCGCTTCGGCGATATCGCCCAGCAGCTCCGGGCCAAGCGGCGGCAAGGCCTCGGTGAGCGCGTTCGACAGGGCGGTTTCGTCGGGCTTCTTCGAAAGCTGCGGCTGGCGCAACTGGATCAGCGTGTCGAGCAGCGCCTCGTAGCGCCTGGGACCGAGATGGAACAGGCGTTCGTCCACGGCGCGACGATAGTGCCCGGCATTGTCGAACACCTGGCCGCGGCCTTCGAGCAGATCGCGCAGGCGCTCCCTGGTGAGTACGACGCGCTGGGGGCTGGTCAGCCACAGGTCCTGGTTGATGCGCGGCGCACCGTCGCTGTCGTCCACGACGAAGAACCAGCTATCCACCTGCGGGCGGCCGGCCTTTGCCGACAGTCCCGCACCGAGCGACAGGTAGTGCGGTGTGCCATCCTCGCCCAGCCGGCCGAATTCGATCCAGGCGTAGCCGATGCGCCTGTCATAGCCGCCCATCAGCAGGTTCCACGCCATCTTCTTGCCGCTGTCGCCGTCGGGCTCGATGCGCGATGGCTTGAGCTGTGCGTCGAGCAGGAAGGGCAGCGTGAGCGAAAGCACCTTGGACTTGCCGGTGCCGTTGTTGCCGCGCAGCAGCAGATGGCCGTCGCGGAACCAGAATTCCTCGCTGTCGTAGTGAAAGAGCTCGACCAGGCCCAGCCGCAGCGGTTGCCAGCGCAGCCGCGTCGGCTGGGGCAGCGCCGGCCTTTCGAGCAGCTGCGCGAGCGTGATCGGGCTGTCGTTCATGTCGGGCTTTCCCGGACCTCGGCTTCGCCCAGCGCAAAGCGCGCCAGCGCCGGCCGAGGACGGACAAAGTCCGCGTCTCGCTCGACCAATTGGAGCTTCTCCAGGCGCTCGATCGCGATGATCGCCAGCTCGCGTTCGGCGCCGGGTTCGCGCGCCGATTTGCGCCAGTAGCGGCCGAAACGCTCCCTGACCTCGCGCAGGTGCTCGGCGATGTCCTGTTGGCGGGCGAGCGGAGCGGCAGCCTCCGCCGCGTCGCCGCCGTCTCGCCGCCGTCGCCTTTCGCGGGCGGCGAGATACTCCGCCACCAGCAGGGTGACATGGGCGTCCGTGCCTTCGGAAGGCATGGCGAGATCGGTCAGCAGGCCGCCTTCGTCGACCAGCGCGAGCCCTTCGGCACGTTGCTCGGCAACGAGGCCGGAGGCTTCGCCCAGGCGACTTGCCATGGCGCCGCGCTGATTGATGAAATAGCTCCGTGCCTCCGGTGCCAGCGTGTCGAGGTAGACCACCGGATCGTCGAGCAGCCGGCGCGCGATGTGGTGGCGCAGCGCCGTGCGCCGGCCTTCTTCGCTGTCGGCCACATGCTCCTCGGTGAGGGCGCGCTGGCGCTCGTCGAGCGTGACGGGCGCATCTTCCGTCGTCCAGGTCGAGGGGCCGCGGACGGCCGCCGTCATGCCGGCAAGCGTCCGGCGCTGAACATCGTACAGCGCATCGGCCTGCTCGCCACCGCCGGCCTGCACGAAAGCCTCTTCGTCGCCGGCGACGCGCTGCAGCACGCCGAGATCGAGCAGGGTCCGGCACACCGCCACCAGTTCACGCCGTTCGTGCTGCGCGCCAAGGGTGAAGGTGAATCCGAGCGAGGCGAGGGCCGGGTCGCCTGCGAGCTCCAGCAACCGTTGTCCCAGGAGACGCAGCGTGATCTGCGGATCGGCCCGCTCGAGCACGGCGCACGCCAGGCACAACAGCACGTAGCGGCGGCGATCGTAGCCAGGCAGGCCGCGCGTGGCATCCGCCAGGTCCGCCGGCCTCTTGTAGAGGCGTGCACCGTCGCGCTCGACCTGGAGCGTCCATCCAGTTTCGCGCGCAAACCACTCGCGCAGCCGCTCTGCATGCCGACGAACGGCCGTGAAGTCCTCGTGCGCCGCACCCATCAGCGGCGTCATCAGCAACGCGCGCAGCGCAGCCCGCAGCTCGTCGCGCTGGAACCGCTGCTGGCGCTCGCCGATGCTGCGGCTGCCCTCGTCGTCGTCGCGATCCGCCGTCATCCGCTGTCCTGCGTGGGCGTGATGGTGATCAGGTGATCGCGGCCCGCGAAGCTGCCGTGTGGCGTGACGATCCTGGCACGGCTGTCGGCATCGAGCGGTTCGAGCTTGATGTCGAGCAGCCCGTCGCCGGTCCGCCGCTGCACGGCATAATCCGGTCCACTCTGCTCGCCGAGCGCCTCCCCGAGCAGGCCGAGGAACAGGCCGAACGCATGCATATCGAGCTCCCCCAGATCCGAAAGCTTCATCGGTCGGCCGGTGGCGAGGCGCCGGCGCGCCGCCTCGACCTGGCGCGTCTGTTCGGCCAGCTGGAGCGCCAGACGGGCACGGGCCGCGCTGCGATCTCTCACGCGGGGCAGCGGTCCGCGGGGTGCGGCCTCGCCATATTCGCGCAGTCGGGGATGAATCCTGAGCGGCGGAGCGTCGGCCCACGACGTGCTGGCCGGCAGCTCGGCATCCGCGTCGGTGTTGAGGGAGAAATGTCGTGCGGGATGGAGCGCGAAGGCCGCCCGTGCCAGCCGATGGGTCTCGCCATCGTCGGCACAGGCGGCGAACCATTGGGCCAGTATTCGGAAATCGGTCGAGCGGTCGCTGCGTCCGCTGCGCCGCTCGTTGAGCGCGGCGATCGCGCCCAGCAGCTGCGGGATCGCCGCGCGCGCCCGGGCGCGCAGCAATTCCGCCTGCGGCGGTTCGTGGCCGGTGCTGAGAAACCAGCCGCGCAGGCCTTTCCAGCGTTCGCGCCAGGATTGCCCGTAGCGTTGCCGCGCATCGGCGTGATCAAGCGCATCGCCCGGGGCGGCGTCGCGGGCTTCGCGTTCGGCGACCTGGGCAAGCAGCCCGTCGATTCTCGGCTCGAGCGCGAGAATGAGCCGGGCAATGGTATCGGAGCGGCGGATGAGATCGCCGATGAACCGTTCGAGATAATCGATCAGCCGCCGCTTGTAGTTTGCCACCGCGCTGGCTTCGGCTTGCTGCAGCTCGATGCTGCGGGCCACGCCGGCCATGAAGGCCTGCGCATTCTCCGCGAGGCCTTCGAAGACGCGGACGAGATCGCGCAGCGTTTCGTGGAGCTTGGCCGCGTCGGGGTCCTCCTCATCGGTGAGCGCATGAAGGGCCTGAAGCCGGCTGGCAATGTCCTCGAGAGCCACCGTCTGCAGCTCGGCCCGGCGCTGAAGCGTCCGTACAAAGGTGGCAAGCGCAGTTTCGACCGCTTCGCCGCCCTGCGAGAGTCGGTAGAGAAGACGCGCGCGGTAGTAATCGCCGAGGCTGGAAACACGCGCCATGTCGGGATGCGATTCGAGGTTGCCCCACGCCGTCAGTTGGGCGAGGGCCGCGTTCACATCCTCGATGCCGGGCAGGCCAGCCGGCCAATGGGCTTCGGCGAGGACCTCGTCGGGTCGCAACTGCAGCCGATATTGCCGCTTCGCGGCGGCGAAGACGTCCATGATGCAGCGATAGAATGCTGCCTTCTCGGCACTGACATGCCGGAACAGATCGGCCGAATTGCTCGTCGTACGCAAGGGTGCCTGCTCCCGCGCCTGCCCTGCAGATGTTTTCTCTTTGTTCCCCTTCGCCGTCAAGCTGGCAGTCGGCGCGGAGCAAGCTTCTGGATACACGCTGTGCATATCTCCAGGATATCGGCGCCGCGCTTGTCGGACGTGACGAGCGCGACACCTTCGCCCTGGTCCCGGGCGAGCAGCACCGGTTCATCGCCGCGGCGCGTTTCCCGAAGAGGCGTCGTTGCAAATCGCCGCAACGATCAGAGACATGTCGACATGGAGCATCAGTAGCGGGCGCCGTCGCGCATCGATCGCACGGGGTCGGCGGTAGCCTCGTCACCGGGCGGCATCGCGGCTGTCAGCGCCCCCAACATGGCCAGATCCATGCGCTTGCGCGGCCTCACGACGGCGGTGAGGCGCGCAACCGGCCGGCCGCGCCGGGTTATCTCGATGGTGTCGCCAGCCTCGACCCGGTCGATGAGTTCACTCAGGTGGGCTTTGGCATCGGCGAGGCTGATTGGATTCATGGGACGATCTCAGACTTTGCGTACGTCTCCGGGATACCGGGCAACGACCTCGTCGGACGTGACCAGTGCAAGGCCTTCGACCCGGGCCTGCGCCACCAGCATGCGGTCGAACGGATCCTTGTGGATCGGCGGCAGATCCAGGGTAGCCACCGCGTGCTCGCTCGAGATGGCGAGCTCATGCCAGCCGTTGTCGATCAATCCGCGTCGAAGCCGGCGCGGCTCGACGCGGAAGTCCGCCCGACCGAGTCCATGCTTGATGGCGACCTCCCAAAGGCTCGCCGCGCTGAACCACAATTGAGAGGTCTCGATCGTCCAGTAGCCGGCGCGCCTTCGGCGACAATCGTAGAGGCTCGCCAGAGGCCCATAGCAGGAGATGGGTGTCGACCAGGAGCATCAAGGATCGATCCCGAACTGGCGCTCGACTTCCTCCTGGCCCATGCGATCGAAATCCTCGGGCACGACGATCTCGCCCGCCATGAAGCCCAGACGGCGCGGCAGAGCCGCCTCTTGAGGATCGAGCGCGACGACCTTCACCAGAGGCTTGCCAGCCCTGGCGATGATGAAGCCTTCCCCTTTTGCCGCCCGAGCGACGAGACGGGACAACTGGGTCTTGGCCTGGTGCATATTCACGATACGCATGGACAATTCCTATACGACTTAGTTTATCGAACTTAGTCGACCTCGCGATTGCGATCAAGGGTACGGGCCGTCCCATGGTGGGTCCAGGTATCCAGGGCGGGTCGTCTCGCGGCGGGTGCTCTTTAGCCCGCGTTACGGCAGTCGAGCACCCGCTTGCCTCTGTCACTGAACAATCGATCGTTACAGCAGGTCTGCCTGGTAGCTTGTTGCCATCAGGCTCACGTGGGCGGTGAGCGGCGGTTGCAGCTCGAAAGCCCTGGGCTGGCGGCAATAGTTCCAGAGCCGCACGAGCCTCCAGTGCTCCCGGCGCGCTTCGGCTACGGCGAGCTCATTGCGCGTGATGTGGAACGGCGTGCGTTCCCAGCCATTGGTAGTCTTCACTTCGATCAGGCGGCTGGCGCCCTCGGTGTCGAAGCTTTCGATGTCGAAGCCGGCCCCATCGCCGTCCAGATGCGATACCCAGCGGATGCAGTCGGCGAGGTCGGTTCGGCCGGCGGCTACCAGTGTCGCGTATTCGTGCGCCAGCACCCGCTCTTCGCCGGCTCGCCCCAGGGCGCGATTGCGGGCATCACGGCCGGCGATGTCGTACTTCCGCGCGATCGCCGTCATCTGTTCGAGTTCCTTCGGCGGTGGCGCGTTGCTGTGAGTCGGTGGTGGCCCGATCCACAGGACGGTCTCTTCAAGGAGCGCCGCCGGGCTCGCGTTCGGGGCGCGGCGCGTGGCCGGTGCAAGCCAGTCCGGATGGCGCTCCAGCCAACGCACCACGGCATGTTCGAGCGACGTCTGGAAGTTGAAGGCAGGCTTGTAGCCCCCGATCCAGTCTTCCCCGAGGCCCTTCAGAACCGCACTGATGTTCTGATGCTTGTATTCGATCGAGGTTCGCGGCCGGTCGATCACCGTTTGCAGCATGCGGTTGTGCCGGGCCTTGTTATAGGGCCGTCCGGTGATGTCATCGGCCAGCATCGCGAAATAATCCGCGACGATCGCGTCGTTTTCCTCGTCGGTCCAGTCACCGGCCATCGGCGACCGCTGCGATCACACGAGCATCCGCGTCGGCACGCCGAGCGCCGGACCGGCTGGGACCAGCCGTTGCGCGACGGTATCCATGGCGCATCCTCCTGACTATTTGGATGGTCATATGAATTGAGATCACAAGCAACCGCTGCGCTGATACTGCGACCGGTGGCGCAACTGTCCGCTTTCATCGCAGGGAGCCAATCCGCGGCGCTCCTCCTTGGCGTTTCGGCACCTTATGGACGCCACCGAGCTGTGTGCTCAGCAAAGAAACGCCTCAGCGCCGTGCAACCTTGCGCTCGGCGTCGAGCTGCCGCAATTCCCGGCGCATGATCTTGCCCGTCGTGGTGAGCGGCAGCTCGGCCACGAACTCGACCTCGCGCGGATATTCGTGGGCGGCCAGCCGGGTCTTCACATAGCTGGCCAGGTCGGCCTTCAGGGCGTCGGTGCCCGCGATCTCGGGCCGCAGCTGCACGAAGGCCTTCACGATCTCGGTGCGCACCGGGTCGGGCACGCCCACGACGCCCACCATGGCGACGGCAGGATGCCCCATCAGGCACTCCTCGATCTCGCCGGGGCCGATGCGATAGCCGCCCGAGGTAATGACGCGATCTCGCCGGGGCCGATGCGATAGCCGCCCGAGGTGATGACATCGTCGTCGCGGCTCTTGAAGAAGACGTAGCCCTCCTCGTCGATGCGGCCGAGGTCGCCGGTCAGCAGCCAGTCGCCGGCGTACTTGGCGGCCGTGGCCTCGGGGTTGCGCCAGTATTCCAGCATGACGATGGGATCGTGCGCGCCAGCCGGCGATCTGGCCTTCCTCGCCGGGCGGCAGCACGTTGCCCGCGCCATCGACGATCGCGACCTTGCGGCCGGGGCAGGCGCGGCCGCACGAGCCCGGCCGCACCTCGAACCAGTCCGGCGAGTTCAGCAGCATCAGGTTCATCTCGGTCTGGCCGTAGCCTTCCGAGATGGTCGTGCCGAACGTGTCGCGACCCCAGGCCAGCAGTTCCTCGCCCATCGCCTCGCCGCCGGTGCAGACGGCGCGCACGTCGTAGCCCCAGCGCTCGCGCGGCTTGGCGACCTGCCGCATCATCTTGAGCGCGGTCGGCGGGATGAAGGCCGACGCCCACCTTGTGCCTGTTCCAGGAGTGCGAAGGCGCGCTCGGGATCGAACTTGGCGAAGCGATGCGCCACCACCGGCGTGCCGTAGAACCAGGCCGGGAACAGCGCGTCGTAGAGGCCGGCGATCCACGCCCATTCGGCCGGCGTCCACATCACCTCGTTGCCGCGCGGCCAGTGGCTCAGCCACTGCTCGACCGGCGGCACCGAGCCCAGCATCACGCGATGGGCATGCAGCGCGCCCTTGGGCTGGCCGGTGGTGCCCGAGGTGTAGATCAGCAGCGCCGGATCCTCGGCTGCCGTGTCGACGGTGGCGAAATCGTCCGAGGCAGCGGCCAGCAGGCGGTCCCAGTCGAGAAAGGCGCCGCCGTGCGGCGCCGGCGCCGATCACGATCACCGTCTTGAGATGCGGCAGCCGATCGCGCACCGCCAGCACCTTGGGCAGCTGGCTCATGTCGGTGATCAACGCCGAGGCCTCGGCATTGGCCAGCCGGTACTCGAGCGCCTCCTCGCCAAACAGCGTGAACAGCGGCAGCACGACGGCGCCCATGCGGTAGCCCGCGAGATGGCAGAGCGTGAGCTCGGCGCCCTGGCTCAGGAACACGCCCACCCGGTCGCCCTTCTGGATGCCGCGCGCGACGAGCGCATTGGCGAGCCGCGAGCTCGCGGCCAGGAGCTCGCCGAACGTCCAGTTGCGCACCGATCCATCGGCATTCTCGACGATCAGGGCCAGCGCGTGCGACGGATGGCGTTCGCACACGGCCCGGCCGATGTTGAACCGCTCCGGCCGGGGCCAGCGAAATTGCCGCATCGCTTCTTCGTAGGAGACGCCGTGGGGGATCATCGCGACCACTCTATGGCATGTGGACCATGCGCATCCAGCGGAGGTATTCTGCAGCATGGCTCCTGACGACCATTCCTATGCGCCGCCGGCGCGCGGCAAGTCCGCCGACTCCGGCATCACCATCGTTCCCTCGGTCTGCCCGCACGATTGCACCAGCACCTGTGCGCTCGACGTCGAGCGGCTGAACAGCAAGCAAATCGGCCGGGTGCGCGGCTCGATGCGCAACGACTACACCGCGGGCGTGATCTGCGAGAAGGTCGCCCGCTATGCCGAGCGCATCCATCATCCCGACCGGTTGATGAAGCCGCTGCGCCGGGTCGGCCCGAAGGGGTCCAGGCAGTTCGCCGAGATCTCCTGGGTCGACGCGCTCGACATCGTGGCCGAGCAGTTCATCGCCAAGGCGCGCCAGCACGGCAGCGAGACGGTGTGGCCCTACTACTACGCCGGCACGATGGGGCTGGTGCAGCGCGACGGCATCAACCGGCTGCGCCACGCGATGAAGTATTCGCGCTATTTCTCGACCATCTGCGTCACGCTCTCCGACACCGGGTGGATCGCGGGCGTCGGCGCCAAGCGCGGCGCCGACGTGCGCGAGATCGATCAGCATTCCGACCTGGTCGTGATCTGGGGCGGCAATCCGGTCAACACCCAGGTCAACGTCATGACCCACGCCATGCGCGCCAGGAAGCGCGGCGCCAAGCTGGTCGTGGTCGATCCCTACCGCACCGGCACGGCCGAGCAGGCCGATATGCATCTCGCCGTGCGTCCCGGCACCGACGGCGGCGCTGGCGGTCGCGGTCATGCATGTCCTCTTCAAGGAGGGCTATGCCGACTGGGATTATATGCGCCGCTATACCGACGCGCCGGACGAGCTGGCCGCGCACGTGGCGACGCGTACCCCGGAATGGGCCGCGAAGATCACCGGCCTTTCGGTCGACGAGATCGTTGCCTTCGCGCGGCTCTACGGGCAGGCCAAGGCCTCGTTCATCCGCTGCCATCATGGCTTCAGCCGGAGCCGCAACGGTGCGCACAACATGCACGCCGTCACCTCCTTGCCGGCGGTGACCGGGGCGTGGAAATACAGGGGCGGCGGCGCACTCTATGGCCACACCGGCATGTACCCGATCAAGAAGACGCTGATCGAGGGCCTCGACATGGTCGATCCCTCGATCCGCGACCTCGACCAGTCGCGGCTCGGGCCGATCCTGACGGGCGACCGCGAGGCGTTGAAGAACGGCCCGCCGGTCACGGCGCTGCTGATCCAGAACACCAACCCGGCGATGGTCTGCCCGGAGCTCGAGCTGGTGCACAAGGGATTCGCGCGCGAGGACCTGTTCACCTGTGTCCACGAGCAGTTCCTGACCGAGACGGCGTCCTTCGCCGACATCGTGCTGCCCGCCACGATGTTCCTCGAGCACGACGACTTCTACACCGCGAGCGGCCACACCTTCTTCCAGGTGACCAAGGCGGTGATCGAGCCGCCCGGCGAGTGCCGCGAGAACCACTACGTGATCGCCGAGCTCGCCAGGCGTCTGGGGGCAAAGCATCGCGGCTTCGACATGACGCCGTGGGAGATCATGGACGAGTCGCTGAAGGACTCGGGCATGTGGGACGCCGAGACCAACTGGCGCAAGGGCGGCCAGGATTTCCACCTGGGCTTCGAGACCTCGCACTTCCTCGATGGCTTCGCCTGGCCCGACAAGAAGTTCCGCTTCAAGCCCGACTGGGCGGCCTACGGGCCGCGCGGCAAGGACATGCCCGCGCTGCCCGACCATTTCGACGTGATCGACAATGCCACGGCGGACAAGCCGTTCCGCATGGTCGCCGCACCCGCGCGCACCTTCCTGAACTCGACCTTCACCGAGACGCCGAGCAGCCAGAAGCGCGAGGTGCGGCCGACGGTGATGATGAACCCCGACGACTGCACGGCGCTGGGTTTCGTCGAGGGCGATCGCCTCGAGATCGGCAACGATCGCGGCAAGACCATCGTCCGCTGCAGGCCCAAGGCCGGCCAGCAGAAGGGCGTCGTGGTTGTCGAAGGCATCTGGCCCAACCGCAACTTCGAGACCGGCATGGGCATCAATGCGCTCACCTCGGCCGATCCCGGCTGGCCGCACGGCGGCGCGGTGTTCCACGACACCGCCGTCTGGATCCGCAAAGCGGCGTGAGTTCGCAGCAAATTTACCTCCCCACGCAGTGGGGAGGTGGCGCGCAGCGCCGGAGGGGTCATGGGCCTCATCGCGCTGCTCATGACCCCTCCGCCCGCTTCGCGGGCAGCCCCAGCGAAGCTGGGGAGGAGAAACCGATGACCAGCACCTTCCAACCCGCACCCAACCCGAGCATCGCCCAGACCCAGGCCGCCCGGACCGACGGGCGCGCGCATCTGCTGGTGATCGGCAACGAAAAGGGCGGCTCGGGAAAGTCGACGACGGCGCTGCACATCGCCGTCGCGTTGCTGGGCGAGGGCGCCAAGGTGGCCACGCTCGACCTCGATGCGCGCCAGGGCACGCTCGGGCGCTACGTCGAGAACCGCGCGGCCTATGCCCGACGCAAAGACATCGAGCTCGCGATGCCGGTGCATGCCGCGGTGCCGCGGTCGAGCCTGCCGGACCGCGCGGCCGCCGAAGCCGACGAACGGGCGCGCTTCGAAGCGGCGCTGGAGGCGGTGATCGGCGCCGTCGATTTCGTGATCGTCGACACGCCGGGCAGCGATACCTACCTGTCGCGGCTCGCCCACACCTGGGCCGACACGCTGCTGACGCCGCTCAACGACAGCTTCATCGATCTCGACCTTCTGGCCAGGGTCGATCCCGATACGCTCAAGATCGTCCGCCCCTCGATCTATGCCGAGGCGGTGTGGAAGCAGCGCCAGCTCCGCGCCGTGCAGGGCGGCCGGCCGGTCGACTGGGTGGTGATGCGCAATCGCCTGTCGTCGCTGGCGGCGCGCAACAAGCGCGACATGGGCACGGTCCTCTCGGCGCTGGCCAAACGCATCGGCTTTCGCATCGCCGCGGGCTTGAGCGAACGCGTGATCTACAAGGAGCTGTTTCTGAACGGCCTCACATTGCTCGATCTCAAGCGCGGCAGCGGTGGGCCGTCGCTGACGCTGAGCCACGTCGCGGCACGCCAGGAAGTGCGCGACCTCGTGGCCGCGCTCAATCTGCCGCGACCAGGTGCGGTCGCGCCATCGGCCGCGCCCGCGACATCGTCAGCCATAGAAGACCCGCAAGCTGCAGGATGAACAGGATTCCGAACGCCCAGGTGTAGCCGTCCGCGGCATAGCCGGTGGCGGTCTTGGGCCACAGGTCGACGATCTTGCCGATCGCCCACTGGCCCGCGAAGATCACGCTGAAGACCACGAGGTTGCTGCTGGTGCTGACCCGGCCGGCATAGTGGGCGGGAAACGACTGGACCATCAGCGGCATGTACTGGATGGGACAGGCGCCCAGGAAGCCGAACAGCGGCCACGCCACTTCGGGATGGAACGCAGGCAGGAACGCCAGCCAGCCGCAGACCAGCGCGAACAGCAAGCTGGTGATGCCGGCCGTACCGAATTCGCTGACGCCGATCCGGCGAAAGGCGCCTCCGATAACACCGCTCAGGGCGAAGCCCAGGGTCATGACCGCCGTGGTGACGAGCTGGATGTCGGCGCGCGTCTCGGCGGCGATGCCGCCCACGTCGCGCAGCCAGGGACCGATCCACAGCGTGATGCAGCCGATGAAGGCGAGCTGCTGGACGGAGAGCAGCGGCTGGATGCGCCAGTAGAAGCCGTCGGTCAGCACGATGCCGGTGATGCGGAACTGCTCGCCGAGCGTGTCCCTCGGGCCGGTCGCAGCGCGCTCGGGCACGACGACGAACAGGATCGCCCCGGTGGCGAGGCAGAGGCCGGCCAGCCAGAAGAACAATCCTTGCCAGCTCATCACCGAGAGCGACCATTGCACGGGCAAGGTCGCGGCCATCGAGCCCAGTCCGCCGGCCATCATGTGCAGGCCGGTGATCACGCCCCAGCGTTGCGGCGGATACCAGAGCGTGATGACCTTGATGGCCGCCATCAGGCCGCCGGCGAAACCCAGCCCGATCAGGGCGCGGGCCAGGATCAGTTCGCCGAGCGAGAGGCTGAGGCCAAACAAGGCCGAGCCTGCGGCCGCGATGGCCAGAAGAGCCGCCTGCACGCGGCGCGGGCCGTAGCGGTCGAGCGCCACGCCCAGCACCGGCTGGCAGCCGGCGAAGAACAGGAAGAAGGCCGAGGTCAGCAGGCCGAGGTCGCCCGCGGTGATGCCGATATCCCGTTCGAGGTAGGGAAAGATCACCGCGTTCACGCCGCGGAAGATGTAGGACAGGAAATAGGCGAACGCGAACGGCAGGAAGACCCGCAGGAAGCAGCGTGGCGAAGGTCGGAGCGTTTCCGGTCATGTTTACATTGGCGCGAGGCGCGCCGCGCACGATATTTCACAGGCCGGAGAGGGTCAAAGGCTACTTGGGCAGGGCGACGATGTTGGCCGAGAGCGGAGCACCTTCGATCCACCGCTCGACGAGGCCGGTGGCGTCGGAGAAAACGAAGATCTCGTAATCGAGTGAACGCAGCAACGCGAGCATCTCGTCCGTGCTCGTTGCCTGTTTGCGCAAGGCCTCTTCGTTGGCTTCGATCAGCAGCGCCGGTCGCGAGTTCTTCAGGAGTTCGCGGCCGCCGGTGAGCACCTTCATTTCGGCGCCTTCGACGTCGATCTTGATGGCATCCACCTTGCCAAGCGACAGGCGCTCGGCAAGCCTGTCCAGGGTCTCGATCGGGACCAATTCAGAAGCGATGGCCGCGACGCCCTTGTGGGCGAAGCCGCCGAGCGTGTTGTGCCCGCCATGCAGTGCCGGCGCGATCTGCAGCTCTGCGTGACCGGCTTCGGCTGCCAGCGCGGCCGGCACGACCGTCACGTTCTTCAGCCGGTTCAGCGCCACATTGCGTTCGAGATTTCGGCGCTCCCGCGAGCTCGGCTCGACCGAAACCACCCGTCCGCGCACGCCGACGCGGCGAGCCGCGAACAGGGTGTACAGCCCGTCATTGGCCCCGACGTCGATGACGGTCATGCCTCGGCGCAGAATCCGATCGAGAAAGGAAAATTCGTTGGGCTCGAAGGAGCCGGCGACGTACAGGCACAGACTGAGATCGTTGCCCAGCGTTACCTCGACCCTGGTCCCGACAAGCCAGGGCAGGACAAGCGGGACGCTGAGCTTGTTCCTGAGCGCGTACCGCCAAAGCACGCCCCGACGCGTTGCCATCCAGCGGTGCTCGACGAAATATTCGCGGGCAAAGGTCCAGCCGGGGAACGCCTGCAACGCAGGTCTGCGCCCCGCCAGGCAACGGGCAAACAGCCGACCCAAGGACGGCCGCTCTGCCAGGAGGCGCGGACCCAACTCGTCGAGCCAGATGGCGAGCTTGCGACGACGTTTCACCCGCCATCGGCCGATCTTTGTCGTGGGAGCGACGTCAGACATGCGCCGGCATTGTTGTCGGTGGAATTCGCCGCCGACAAGACGAAAACCGCCTATATTGAGTACAGGAGGAAAGCGCGTGGCTCGGAAAACGGATTTGACGCCGCAGCGGTCGGCCTCTGGCGATGTCGATCGCTTTGTGCGCGAACTCGGCGAAATGTCGCCGCGCGCGCCGGGCACGAGAGGCCGCCTGCTGTTCGGCATGGATGCCACGGCGAGTCGGGAATCGACCTGGGATCATGCGTGCACCATCCAGGGCGAGATGTTCGTGGCGGCACAGGCGCTGGGCGGCCTCGACGTGCGCCTGGGCTTCTATCGCGGCTTCGACGAATTCAAGGTCAGTCGCTGGACCTCCGACGGTCGCGAGCTGGCACGCCTGATGAGCGCGGTGCGCTGCCTGGCTGGCCGCACCCAGATCGGCCGGCTGCTGCGCTACGCCGGCGAGCAGCGGCGGGAGGGCCGGCTCGATGCCGTGATCTTCGTCGGCGACTGCTGCGAGGAGGATGTCGACGCCATCGGCCACGAGGCCGGCCAACTGGGCCTGCTCGGCCTGCCGGTGTTCGTTTTCCAGGAGGGTGAAGACCGCACGGCGTCGCGGGTATTTCCGCAGATCGCCAAGCTGACCCGCGGCGCCTACTGCAAGTTCGACCGCTCGAGCCCCGATCAGCTCAAGCGGCTCCTGGGCGCGGTCGCCGCCTATGCCGCGGGCGGCCGCTCGGCGTTGCTGAAGTACGGCAAGGAACAGGGCGGCGCCGCGGCGCTGCTGACCAACCAGATGAAGTGATGCTGACGCCATGATCACGCGCCGGCGCTTTCCGAAAGTTTGATATTTGGGTCGGATGGCGCCCACTTATTCGCGGGGAGCACATGCAGCGAGACAAGATGATTTCCGTCGTCTCGACCAAGGCCCGAAGGGCCGCGTGGAGAGACCTTCTTTCGACGATAGGCCACCTATCGCAGAGAGAAGGTCTCTCCGCTCCGCGCTGCGCGCTCCGGTCGAGACGACGAAAATCGCTATAGGCGCTAGCCGGGCGACTTAAGTAGATTAAAAAGTAGTACTTGACATTTACTCAAGTATGACTATCCTCTCTCCCACACCAAGGAGGATCAAGCATGAACGGACCCGGACGCCCCTCGCTCTACAAGCCGGAATTCGCCGAGCAGGCCTTCGAGCTTTGCCTGGCTGGCGCCACCAACCGCGACCTCGCCGACACGTTCGAGGTCGGCCACAGCACCATCGACAACTGGCTGCAGAAGCAGCCCGAGTTCGCCCAGTCGGTCAGGCGCGGCCGCGCGCTCGCCGATGGCGCGGTGGCGCGCGGCCTCTATTCGCGCGCTGTCGGCCACAGCTACGAGACCACCCGGGTCGTGTTCAATCGGGGCGAGCCGGTGGTTGTGCGGCAGACGGTGCACACGCCGCCCGACGTCAGGGCCGCCATCTTCTGGCTGCGCAATCGCGTGCCGCAGCAATGGGGCGATTCGAGATCGGCCCGCGACGCAGATCCGGTCGACTTTGCTTCAAGCGCCGAGCAGGCGCGCGGTCCAGCCGCCGGGCAGGACCTGGCCGAACCAGACCGCCGCCTTGGTGCCGAGGGGGAAGGCGATGCGCGCATGGTTGCGCGCCAGACCGCGCCGGATGATGGCGGAGGCGCGCGCGGCGGTCATCAGGAAGGGCATGGGGAAGGGCGCGTTGGCGGTTATGCGGCTGACGACGAAGCCAGGGCAGACGACGCTGACGCCGATTCCATTCTTCTTCAGGACGTAGCGAATGCTCTCGCCCCAGACGCGGACAGCGGCCTTGCTGGCGTTGTAGGACGCCGAGTAGGGCAGGCCGATGAAGCTCGCGAGCGAAGAGACGATGGCGATCTGGCCGTGCTTGCGGGCGATGAGCCGCGGCAGCAGCGGCTCGACGGTGTTGAGCACGCCGCCGACATTGACATCGAGGGTCTTGCGGATCACCGAGAAATCGTCGAGCGAGGAATTGTCCTTGTCGATCGAGATGCCGGCGTTGGCGATCACGAGATCGACCGGATGGGCGTCGTCGAAGGCGGTGAGCCAGGCGGCGAACGTCTCGCGGGCGACCACGTCCACCGTATCGGCTGCGACCGTGGCGCCCTTGGCGCGACACGCGGCGGCGACGGACTCGAGGCGGCCCGCGTCACGGCCGGTCAGCGCGAGCGCCACGCCGGGCCGGGCATAGTCGATCGCCAGCGCCTCGCCGATGCCGCTTGAGGCGCCGGTGATGACGATGCTTGAGAAGTCTTTCATGGGATAACCTTCCGGCGACTGCGTTGTCTGCGCTCGGGGCCGATACTAGAGTGCCCCGCCGCGGTGCGGCCAGTGGAGCGGCAGTGGAGTTGATTTTTTGATCGCAAGCATGACGGGATACGCAAGGGCGCAGGGAGCGGATGAACGCCGGCGCTGGGTTTGGGAGGCGCGCAGCGTCAACGGGCGCAACCTCGAGATCCGCTGCCGGGTGCCGCCGGGCTTCGACCGTCTGGAAAACCCGGCGCGCAATGCGGTCGGCAGCCATCTGAAGCGTGGCAACGTCACGCTCACGCTCACGATCGCCAGCGAGCAGCAGGGCAAGCCGCTGCGCATAAACCGCGCGTTGCTGGCCGAGCTTGCCGTGCTGGTCGAGGAGGTGCGCAAGGGCACCGGCGCGGCGGCGCCGACTGCCGATGGCCTGCTGCGCGTGCGCGGCGTCATCGAGGAGGAGACCGAGGGCGCCGAGGGCGAGGAGGCGATTGCCGCCCTCGACCGGGCGCTTTCGACCACGCTGGCCGAAGTCCTGAAGGCGCTGGGCGCGGCCCGCGCGGCCGAGGGCAAGGCGCTGGCCCGGGTGATCGACGGCCACATCGTCGAGATCGAAGGCCTGTGCAAGCGCGCGGCCGAGCGGGCGGTGGCGCAGATCGGCACGTTGCGCACCCGCTTCGACGGCCAGCTCGCCGAGCTGCTCGAGCGCGCGCCGCCGCTGTCGGAGGAGCGTTTCGCCCAGGAGGTGGCGCTGCTCGTCGGCAAGGCCGACGTGCGCGAGGAGCTCGACCGGCTGGCGGCCCACATCGCCCAGGCGCGCACCCTGCTCGCCGAGGCGCGGCCCGATAATCCGGTGGGCCGAAAGTTCGATTTCCTCTGCCAGGAGTTCAACCGCGAGGCCAATACGCTGTGCTCGAAGTCGGCCGACATCGAGCTGACGCGGATCGGCATCGACCTGAAGGGCGCCGTCGAGCGCATGCGGGAGCAGGTTCAGAATGTCGAGTGACAACGGCGCCTCGGCGATCCAGCGGCGCGGCCTGATGCTGGTGCTGTCGTCGCCCTCGGGCGCCGGCAAGACCACCCTGTCGCGCCAGTTGCTGGACAACGACAAGCAGATTCAACTGAGTGTGTCGTGCACGACGCGACAGAAGCGGCCCGGCGAGCGCGACGGGATCGACTATCGCTTCGTCGACACGGCGACTTTCCGCGGCATGATCGAGCGCAAGCAGTTCCTGGAATATGCCGAGGTGTTCGGCAACTACTACGGGACACCGCGCGGACCGGTCGACGACGCGCTGAATACCGGCAAGGACATGCTGTTCGATATCGACTGGCAGGGCACCCAGCAGCTCAGGGACAAGGGGCGGGCGGACCTGGTCACGGTGTTCATCCTGCCGCCGTCGACACGCGATCTGGAGAAGCGCCTTCTGACGCGTGCCCAGGACACCAAGGAGATCGTCGCCCAGCGCATGGCGAGGGCCGCCGACGAGATGAGCCATTGGGCCGAATACGACTATGTCGTGGTGAACAGCGACATCGGCACGAGCCTGACGAACCTGAAGGCGATCCTGACCGCGGAGCGGTTGAAGCGCGAGCGACAGGTCGGCATGTCGGGCTTCGTCAAGGCGCTGCGCGAGGGGCGCTGAGCGGTTGGCCGTTCGCGGTCTGGCCTTGCGAGCGCAGGACGAGCTGCGACGCTCTGTAGGGCCGGCCGGAGAATTCGGCGATCAGCCGGTCGCTCGCCGTCTCGATCGTGTCCTCGAGCCGGCGCATGAAGGCGTGCTTGTCGAGGCCGGTCTCGATGGCGGGCAGGAACTCGATGGCGGCGCGTCCCGGCTTCTTGCGCCAGTCGCGACGGTTCCACAGCAGGCCCAGCGAGGTCGCGACCGGCGTCACCGGCAGGCCGAGATCGCGATAGAGGTAGTAGATGCCCGAGCGATAGCGTTCGCGCTCGCCCGGCGCCATCAGGTTGCCTTCGGGATAGATCGCGATGTGGCGGCCGCTGTCATGGGCGCGCTTGGCGAATTCGGCGAGCCGCTCGCGCTCCCGTTCGCCGCCGCAGGTATCGACGCGGATCATCTGCAGGCGGTAGAGGATGGTGCCGATCACCGGGTAGCGGAACAGCTCCTGCATGGCGACGAAGGCGATGCCGGGAATGTTGGCCGCCAGGAAGATGCCGTCGCTCTCGCTCTGGTGCTTGTTGGCGAGCAGGGCGGGCCCCGTGGCGGGGATGTTGTCGCGGCCGCGGATCTCGACCTTCATGCCGCCGATCCAGCGGGCGCCCCAGACGACGGCGCGGGCCCAGTGATGGAGCAGGCCGCGCAGCAGCACCGGCGTCGGGATCGGCACCAGAATGATGCCGACGATCGCGGTGAGCAGCGTGAAGCCGTAAAAGAAGAGGTTGAAGGCCCAGGAACGGATCATGGGAAGGATAATAGTGAGTACTCACTCACAATGTCAAGAGTTCTCTCATGCCATCGCCGGGCCCGGCCGAAAGGCTCCGGATGCGGAAATTAAGCTGGGGATAAGGGCAGCGCTTCGCTCAGCCGCACGAAATCCGCCACCGTCAGTTCTTCCGCCCGGGCGGTGGGCGGCAGCCCCAGCCTCGTCAGAACCGCCGTGGGATCGCTGAAGATGCCGCCCAGGGCGCCGCGCAGCATCTTGCGGCGCTGGCCGAAGGCGGCCGCCGTGACCTTCTCCAGCGGCCCCAGGTCGGCCAGCCGATCGGCGGCGGGCCGCGGTCGCAACTGTACGACCGACGAGGTGACCTTGGGCGGGGGGACGAAGGCCGAGGGCGCCACGTCGAACAGGCGCTGGACGGTGCAGACATGCTGGGCCAGCACGGAGAGCCGGCCGTAATCCTTGCTGCGGGGCAGGGCCACCAGCCGGTCGACGACCTCCTTCTGGAACATCAGCACCATGTCGCTCACCTGGTCCGCCTGGTGCAGCCAACGCACCAGCAGGGCCGTGGAGATGTTGTAGGGAAGGTTAGCGACGATCCGGCGCGGCACGGGCCCCAGGTCCGCCAGAGCGGCCCGCAGGCCGTCGGCTTGGACGACCTGCAGCCGCCCGGCGGCCGCCTGGACCAGCTCCTCGAGGGCCGCGACGGCCCTGGCGTCGACTTCCAGGGCGACGACGTGGGTGGCTCCTTCCAGCAGGAGGGCGCGCGTGAGGCCGCCGGGGCCGGGCCCGATCTCGATCACGGTGCCGCCGGCGAGCGGCGCCGCGGCGCGGGCGATGCGCCGGGTCAGGTTGAGGTCGAGCAGGAAATGCTGGCCGAGGCGCTTGCGCGCATCGAGGCCGTGGGCGGCGATGGTCTCGCGCAGCGGCGGCAGCCGGGCGAGTTCGTCCATGTCAGGCCGGTCGTTCAGGTGTGACGCCGGCGGGCCATGTCATCGGCCATCCGCAGCGCCGCGATGAGGCTCGCCGGATCGGCACGGCCGGTGCCGGCAATGTCGAGCGCCGTGCCGTGGTCGGGCGAGGTCCGCACGAAGGGCAGGCCCAGGGTCACGTTGACCCCGCCGGCGAAATCCACGGTCTTGATCGGGATCAGGGCCTGGTCGTGATACATGCAGAGGGCCGCGTCATAGGT
Source organism: uncultured Alphaproteobacteria bacterium (assembly GCA_963765385.1). Lineage (GTDB taxonomy): Bacteria > Pseudomonadota > Alphaproteobacteria > Reyranellales > Reyranellaceae > Reyranella. Next base: position 119,415 of record CAVXWG010000013.1, read on the forward strand.
CGACCGGGCGGCGGCGTGGAACAGCGTGTCGGCCGGGGCGGGCCCGCGCGCATCGATGCCGTCCCGTTTCAGCTCTTCGATCGCCGGCGCGATCAGGCGACCTTCTTCGTCGCCCATCGAGCCCTGCTCGCCGGCATGCGGGTTGAGACCGGCGACGGCGAGCCGGGGGTGGTCGATTCCGAACAGCGCCTTGAGGCCGGCCGCGGCAAGGCGGCCGGCGCGGACGATCTTGACGGCGTCAAGGGTGCGCACCGCCTCGGCCAGGGAGAGGTGGATGGTGACCGGAACGACGCGCAATTCCGGGCAGGCGAGCATCATGGCCACCTCGACCCCGCCGGCCAGCTCGGCGAGATATTCGGTATGACCAGGATGCCGGAATCCGGCGTCCTGGAGGGTCTTCTTCTGGATGGGATTGGTCACCAGGCCGGCGATCTCCCCGGCGATCGCCCAGTCGGGCCGCGCGCTCGATCGCTTCCAGGGTGGCGGGCGCATTGGCTGGATCGGGATGACCGGCCCGCACCGGGCCGCGCAGCCGGACCGGCAGCACGGGCAAGGCCGTCTCGAAGACAGCGCGGGCGTCGCCCGGCCGCGCGATCTCGCGCACCGGAACAGCGAGCCCAAGCCTCTTGGCGAGAGCGGCCAGGCGGGCGGCGTCGTCGAGGACAAAGAAAGGCCGGGCGCCGCGTTGGCGCATCGACCAGGTCTTGAGGCTGAGTTCGCCGCCGATCCCGGCCGGCTCGCCCATCGTGACGGCGAGCGGCGCGGCCGCCGTCATGGCTGCTTGACGTCGATGGTCGCCTGGCGCCGCAGGTCGCGCATGTAGCGTCGGCCGGCTGCCTCGAGTTTCTGCAGAAGGAGCTGCTGGGAAATGGCGTCGCGTGCCGGCAGGCCGTCGCCGGCGCCGCCGCCCACCTTGCCGCACAGGGAGACGACCTGAAGGCCTTCGGCGACCCGGAACGGCCCCGCCGTGCCACCCACGTTCAGCTTGGGGATCTCCTCGAACATCTGGCGGTTGGCCGAGAGATCGCCCACCCGGATGCCCTGCAGGTCGCCCGAGGTGGCGCCCTTGAGCTCGTGCGACCTGGCATGGAGGTCGGCGCAGTTGCGCACGCCGACCAGTGCCTTCTGGGCATCGGCGGTCGCCTTGGCGACTTCTTCGGGCGAGGCGTTGGTCGGCAGGGGCAGGGTCATCTGCGTCAGGTTGAGACGCATGTCTTCGGGCCGCGTCGCCGCGAACTGCCGGCGGTCGATGACATAGAGGATATGCCAGCCGGCGCTGCTGCGGATGGGCTCGGAGTACTGCCTGATCGGAAGCTTCTCGACGGCGGCGTCGAGCGAGGCATCGAGCGATCCGGGCAGGACCCAACCGAGCTCACCGCCTGCCTGCGCGGTCGCCCCCTGGGAGAACTGCTGGGCCACGGCGCCAAATGGCGCGCCGCGCTTCAGCTGCTCGATGATGCGGTCGGCGCTGCGCTTGGCCTCGTCGGCCAGGTCGGCTCGGTCGATGGGCACGAAGATCTCGGCCACGCGCGACTCGGTCTTGCCGACGTTCGTCCGCATCCGGCTCAGCGCATCGTCGACCTCGGCTTCCGAGACATCGACCTGGGGCCGGACCTTGCGGCGGATGATCTTGTTCCAGGCGATCTGCGCCTCGATCTGCTGGGTCGCGATCTCCAAGGGGACGCCCACGCTCTGCAGGTACGCCCTGAATTGGCCGTGCGGCATGCCGGCGGAACGTTCGATGTCGCTGAAGCGCTGCTGCAGCTCGCCGTCTGTCGCCTTGAGCCCCAGTCGCTTGGCGTCCTGGATCTGCAGCCGCTCGTCGATCATCTGGCGCAGGATCTGGGCGGCCATGCGCTGGCGCAGATCCGGACTGTCCTGCAGGCCGGTGGTGCGGATGGCGAACAAGACCCTTTGTGACAGGTCGAAATCGGTGATGGCATCGTCGTTGACCCGCGCGACCACGCGCAGCCCTTCAGCCGATGCGAGTGCCGGCGACAGCACGATGACGATGGCGAGGAGAGTGCGGAGGAACAGCGCGGACATTGAACCGGCAAGTTGAGGGAGGGGGCGGCATTATATTCCGCGACAGTTTTGCCGCAACGGACAGCGCGAGATAGTACCGGACTATGGCAAGATGCGGGCGCGCTTGACGCTTGTCACCCGGTGGTTTAGCCGAACACGGGGCAGACTGCGCCGGCACAAAGGGGGCAACGATCCACAGAATGACCACCGCGCGCCGCTCGATCAGCGCCTCCAGCGCATGGGACCGGATTTGCTCCGGGGTGGGCTATCACCTCGACAATCTCGGCCGATGGCTGATCGTGAACGCACCGGCGATCGGATCGTCGTACGCGGCGTTCCTGGCGCCGGGCATCCCGCGCCTGAAGCCCCGGCCCGGCTGGATGTTCGCCCAGGAATACTATGAGCAGCGCCGCTGGCTCGCCTGCCGACGCGGTGCCTTGTGGGAGGCGGCGCGGGAGAAGGACCTCGCGGTGCCGATCACGGTGCGGTGGCACGGCAGCACCACGGTCGACCTGACCCTGGGCAACGACAACAGCCTTTGCCTCTATGTGTGCGGCTCGTTCGAGCCCAACGAATTCGCCTTCCTGGATCGCGTGCTGCGACCCGGCATGGTGTTCGTCGATGTCGGCGCCAACGACGGCTATTACACGCTTTTCGCCGCCCGCCGCGTCGGGCCGTCGGGCCGGGTGGTGGCGGCCGAACCGAGCTCGCGCGAACGTGCCCACCTGCAGCGCAATCTCGGACGCAACGGCCTCGACAACGTGTCGGTCGTGCCGGCCGCGATCGGGGCCGCCGTCGGGCTGGCCGACCTCCATTTGGCGCACGGCGTGCACGCCGGCCACAACACGCTCGGCAGCTTCGCCCATGACGACGTGGTGCGCGCCAGCCTGGAGCGGGTGCCCATCGAGCCGCTCGACGCGGTGATCGCCCGGCTCGGCCTGGCCAGGGTCGACTTCGTGAAGATCGACGTCGAAGGCGCCGAGGCCAGCGTCATCGCCGGCGCGGCCACGGTGCTGAGCACGATGCGGCCGCTCATGCTGATCGAGGTCAACGACAAGGCGCTACGCGCGCAGGGCAACTGCGCCAATTCCCTCATGGCGACCCTGCGCGACGAGCTGCGCTACGAGATATTCGTCTTTTCACCGGTAACCGGCCTGCTCGAACGGCCGATCGACGGTCACCCGCTCTCCGCCAATGTCGTGGCCATACCGGGCGAGCGGGTCGCCGACACGGTCACGGCGGCCTGACCCGTCCAAGGGCTTCCCCGCGAATGCCAGGACGACTGAAGCCGGCGGCCGCCGCTCTTCTCGGTTGGGCGACCGATGCGGCACTTCCCCTTTGGGCAACGGCCGGCTTCGATGTCGAGCATGGACGGTTCGAGGAGCGACTGACGCTCCGCGGCGAGCGAATGCCCGCCGTTCCGGTCCGCCTGCTCTCCCAGGCGCGGCAAATCTACGCCTATTCGCTGGCGGCCAGGCGCGGCTGGTATCCGGGCGCGGCCGATTTGGTCGAGCAGGCCTATGTCTCGATGGTGCGCGACTTCCGCGGACGGGACGGGCAGGACGGCTGGATCTTCTCGATCCGGCGCGACGGCGCCGTCGCCGACCCGCGCCGCGATTTCTACGCCCACACCTTCGTGCTGCTGGCCATCGCGTCCTATGTCCAAGCGACCGGCAAGCAGCAGGCGCTCGCCCTGGCCGACGCCACCCTGGCGTTCGTCGACCGCCACCTCCGCGCGGCCGCAGGCGAGGGCTTCCTCGAAGGCCTGCCGCTCTCCGATGGCCTGCGCCGCCAGAACCCGCACATGCACATGTTCGAGGGGCTTCTTTCCCTTTGGGAGTGTTCCCGGGAGGCCCGCTACCTAACACGGGCAGAAGAACTCTTCGCCTTGTTCGCCGCCCGCTTCTTCCGTGCGGAGTCCGGCAGTCTGGGTGAGTACTTCACGGCTGCCCTGCAGCCTGCCGAGGGCGTCACCGGTCGCATCGTCGAGCCCGGCCATCATTACGAGTGGATCTGGCTGCTCCGACGCTTCGGACAAATTACCGGCCGGCCGGTGCAGCGCTATGTCGATGCGCTGTACGATTTTGCCGATCGCCATGGATTTGATGGTGCCGGACTGATCGTCGACGAGCTTCTTGTCGACGGCTCGCACCATGCGCCGTCCCGTCGGATCTGGCCGGTCGCGGAGGCGGTCAAAGCCAACCTGGTCGAAGCCCGGCTGGGGCGACCCGGAGCGGAAGGCAGGGCCGCTTCACTGGCCGCCTTGTTGAAAATTCACTTCCTGACCGCCGATCCGCCCGGCGGCTGGCACGATCGATTGGACCGACACGGCGCCTGCCTCAGCAAGTTCATGCCTGCCAGCACCTTGTACCACGTCGTCTGCGCGATCGATGAACTCGGCCGGTTCGCGACGGCTTCCGCCGGCCCGTCGGCCTGACCCCGGCTACGCGCGACGACCCCGTTCGAGCTTGGCATTTCCCTGGTCGCGCTGCGACACGATGGGATTCTGGATCGGCCACCAGATGTTCAGCGTCGGATCACTCCACAGCAGCGTGAACTGGCCGGCCCGATCGTATTCCGTGCTCTGCTTGTAGTGGAAGATCGCGCGCTCGCTCATGACGAGATGGCCGTTGCCGAACTTGGGCGGCACGAGCACCTGCAGATGGTTGGTGTCGGACAGCGTAAACGACACCCATTCGCGGTATTGCGATGAATTCGGATCGTTGTTCACCACGACCATGTAGAAGCTGCCCTGCAGGCAGGAGATCAGCTTCCAGGTCTTGGTATCGCCGTGGATGCCGCGCAGCACGTGACGGTGCGATATCGAGATGTCGTCCTGGACGAAATCGATCGGAATGCCGGCGGTGAAGTAGGCATTGCGATTGTAGGTCTCGATGTAGTGGCCGCGGAAGTCCTCGAACACCGTCGGCGGCTTGATCAGCAGCACCGATTCGAGCTTGGTCGGAAATACTTCCATCACCGCTACTCCTTTGCGGCGCGCTTGCGCGCACTGGCGAATATCTCCGATGGGATCGCTGGCTGCTCCGCGCCGAGCAGTTCTTCCTTGCGGTAGACGATCGTCGAGCCCGTGAAATCGACGGAAACGGGAACAGTGATGAGATGCGACAACGCCTCGCGAACGGCCGGTTGCCGGTCGGGCGGAACCACGAACACCATGAAGCCCGTACCGCCCGCGCCGAGCAGCTTGCCGCCGAGCGCGCCGGCGCGCCGCGCGTCGTCGTAGATGCGGTCGATCGTCGTCGTGCTGGTGCCGTCGGCGAGCCGCCGCTTCAGCTTCCAGCTTTCGTGCAGAAGCTCGCCGAAATCCGCCAGCCGCCCGGCATGAAGCATCTCGACCGCCACTTCGACCATCTCGCGCATGCGGCGCATGTGGGCGGCATTGGCGTCAAGGTTGCTGATCAGCTTCTTGGCGAAATCCGACGAAATCCGGCTGCTGCCGGTATAGAAGAGCATCAGCCAGTTCTGGAGATCGCCGCGCCGCACATCGCTGAGGCCAAGCGGCGTGACCGAGAACGAGTCGTCGGTCTCGAACTTGATTACGTTGATGCCGCCGTAGGCGCTGGCGATCTGGTCCTGGCAGCCGACGCTTTCCTTGAGCTTGTTCTGCTCGAGGTCGGTCGCGGCCTTGGCGAGGGCCTGGGCATCGAGGCTCGTGCCGCGCATCGCGTTCAGCACGTTGATCAGACCGACGGCGAAGGCCGAGCTCGAGCCTATGCCGGAGCGCGCCGGCAGATCGCCCTGGTGAAACAGCTCGATGCCCTGCGTGTCGTCGAAGCCCAGCGTCTGCAGCCCAACCCGCACCGCCGGGTGCAGGATCTCGGAAATCGCACCGACCGCCTCGATATGCGACCAGATGATGCGATGACGGATGCCGAAGAAAGGTGGCAGGAAGCCGGTGCCGATATAGCAGTGCTTGTCGATGGCCATCGACAGCACGGCGCCGCCGTGCCGGCGATACCACGCCGGATAATCCGTGCCACCACCGAAGAACGAGACGCGGTACGGCGTTCGTGAAATCGCCATGAGCATCTGAGTGTCATCAACCTTTCTGATTATTTTCGTCAGCGGGTGAGGAAGCGATCCCCCTCCGTTGCCACGCGATCCCGCCAGTAGTCCAGCAGGTCGCGCAAGGTCTTGTCGTATGGGATCTCCGGTTTCCAGCCAGTGTGGGCCTGGAATTTGGCGATATTCGGCACCTGCAGATCGGCGTCGATCGGGCGCAGGCGGTCGGGGTCCACCTCGACTCGGATGTCGGCTTTGCAGGGCGAGAAGGAGATCAGCGTATCGAGGATGTCCTTCACCGTGCAGGAATGCGTGCCACCGATATTGTAGTAGGCGCCCGCTGTCGGATTGACGGTGACCAGCATGTAATAGGCGCGTACGGCGTCGCGCACGTCCGCGACGGTGCGCAGCGATTGCAGGTTGCCGACCTTGACCACCGGGGGAATGTGATTGTGCTCGATCATCGCGATCTGCTTGGCGAAGGTCAATTCGGCAAAGACGTCGCCGCGCCGCGGGCCGGTATGGGTGAACATCCGGGTCGTCATGACCGTCATGCCATAGGCCTCGGCATAGAAACGGCCGACAAGGTCGGTGCCTACCTTGGAGATGGCATAGGGCGATGCCGGATGGAACGTGCACTCCTCGTCGATCGGCAGCTTCTCCCGGGGCACCCGGCCGAACACCTCGGACGAGGCGCAGACATGGATGATCGCCTGGGGAGCATGCTGCTTCAGCGCGTCGAGGACGCGCACGGTGCCCTGGACGTTGGTGTCCATCGTGTCGAGCGGTGCGTCGAAGCTGGTGCGCGGAAAGCTCTGGGCCGCGAGATGGAAGACGTAGTCCGGCTTGGCGTTGGCCACGACGTTCTGGATCGACATCGTGTCGCGCAAGTCGCCATAGAGCAGCGAGACGCGGTCGCCGGCGTTGATCCGCCACGCGATGCTGGCAAGGTTGTCGAGCGGGCTGCGCCAACGGCACATGCCGACGACGTCCCAGTCCGTGTGCTCAAGCAGGAACTCGGCAAGGTGCGAGCCGACCATTCCCGTGATGCCTGTGATGAGGGCGCGTCGAGCAGCCATCGTTTCGTCTGTCCTACCTTCCGCTGTCGCGGTCTACTTAGTGGAGGCGAAGGAAAAAGGCCACCTGAACTCCTTGGTTGCAAAGCAGGGCGCCGGACCTTGCCGTTGCCTTGCGAGTCGGAGGTCTCTATGGTCCGACCACCTCAGAAACAACGATCGCAACGATAAATCTTGCCCGCGAGCCCCTGCCCAAAACGACGGCGATACAATTGTTCAGGAGCCTTCTTCTGGCTCGGCGTTCGGAAGAGTACATCGTCAAGCACTACCCCGAAAACCAGATGCGGACCCCGATGCACATGTCGATGGGCCAGGAGTTCGTGCCCGTGGGCGTTTGCGCGGCGCTGGACGGCAAGGCCGATGTTTTTGCATCGTACCGGAGCCACGCCGCGTTCCTGGCGCAGACGCACGACACCGACCGGTTCTTCTCGGAGCTCTACGGCCGCACCTCCGGCACGGGCGAAGGCAAGGGCGGCTCGATGCATCTCGCGGCGCCCGACCAGGGGCACATGCTGTCGAGCGGCGTGGTCGCCACGCAGATTCCCGTCGCGGTCGGCGCGGCCTTCGCCAATCTCCGGCTGGCGACAGGGCGCACGGCGGTGGCCTTCTTCGGTGACGGCGCGGCGGATGCCGGCGTCTTCTGGGAGAGCATCAATTCCGCCGCCCTGTTCCGGCTTCCGGTGATGTTCGTCTGCGAGGACAACGGCTATGCGGTCGACACGCCGCGCGAGGCCCGCCAGGCGTCGCGGTCGCTTGCGGAGGCCGTCAAAGCATTCGGCGCCGACACCTACGAGGACGACAGCGGCGATGTCGAGATCGTCTATTCCCTGGCGAAGGAAGCGGCCGAGAAGGCGCACCGCGACCGTCGGCCGGTATTCCTCAACATCAAGTGCTGCCGATACCTCGAGCATGTCGGCATCGGCACGGACTGGAACTGGGGCTATCGCGACCAGGCGACCGTCGAGCGCGACTGGATCAGCCGCGATGCCTTGAAGGTGCAGCGTGCCAGGCTTGCAAGCCACCAGATGAGCGAAGGCGCGATCGCGGCGATGGAAGAGGAGATCGACAAGGCCATCCGCGCGAGCGTGCAGCGAGCCATGGCCGCGCCGATCCCCGCGCCGGACCGGCTCCATGCAGGTGTATTCCATGAGAAAGCTTGATTACAGCGGCGCCATCCGGGAGGCGATGTCGCAGGAGATGGAGCGCGACTCCCGCGTCTTCGTCTACGGCATCGGTGTTCCCACCTGGTCCAAGATCTTCAATACGACGCAGGGGCTGGTCGAGAAGTTCGGCAAGGAGCGCTGCTTCGACACGCCGATCTCGGAGGATGCGATGACGGGCTTCGGGCTCGGCGCGGCGATCCGCGGCCTGCGGCCGATCCATGTCCACATTCGCGTCGACTTCATGATTCTGGCGACCAACCAGCTCCTCAACATGGTGTCGAACTACACCTATTCGACGGGTGGCAAGCTCAAGGTGCCGCTGGTGGTGCGCGCCGTGATCGGCCGGGGCTGGGGACAGGGCGCGCAGCATTCGAAGAGCCTGTTCTCGAACTTCACCCACATCCCTGGGCTGAAGGTCATTGCGCCGACGACGCCGTACGACATGAAAGGCATGCTGACAGCGGCGATCCGCGACGACAATCCCGTCATCTGCTTCGAGCACCGCTGGCTTTATTGGGCCGAAGAAGACGTGCCCGAGGAGCCTTACGAGATTCCGCTGGGCGTCGGCCGCATCCTGCGGCCGGGCAAGGACGTCACCGTCGTCGGCCTGTCATGGATGAACGTCGAGGCCCGCCTGGCGGCGGATATCCTGCAAAAGCGCGGCGTGTCGGTCGAGATCGTCGATCCGCGTACGCTGGCGCCGCTCGATGAGGATTTGATCATCGAATCGGTCAAGCGGACGGGCCGCTGCATCATTGCCGACTGCGACTGGGTCAACAGTGGCTTCAGCGCTGAACTGTCGGCGCGCATCAACGAAAAATGCTTCGGCAGGCTGAAGGCGCCGGTCAAGCGCATCGGCTTTGCCGACACGCCATGTCCGACGGTGCGCGAACTCGAGAACGAGTTCTATCCCAACGCCAAGTCGATCGTGCATGCCGTCGAGGACATGCTCGGGCTGGAAGCCGCCAATCTCGACGGCGAGGACTTCTTCAGCCACGAACGCCGCTTCCGCGGGCCGTTCTAGGCCGGCGCGCGAGATGGACTTCGGACTTTCCGGAAAGTTCGCCCTGGTGACCGGCGGCAGTCACGGCATCGGTCTGGCATCGGCCAAGCAGCTGGCGGCGCAGGGCTGCAACGTCGCCATCTGCTCGCGTTCCCAGGATCGCCTGGACGCGGCGCTGGAGGAGCTGAAAGTCTATAGCGTTCGACTGCTGGCCGTTGCCGCTGACGTTCTGGAAGGAGACGCCGCCGATCGAGTCATGGACGTCATCGATCGCGAATGGGGTGAGCTGCACATCCTGGTCAACAATGTCGGCGGCGGCGGACGCTGGGGCAAGGAAAGCGTTGAAGAGACCGACCTTCTTGTCTGGACCGAGGTCTACGAAAAGAACGCCATGGCAGCGGTGCGCTTCACCCGGCGCGCGCTGCCGCACATGCGCCGCAACAAGTGGGGACGCGTGGTGACGATCACCTCGATCTACGGCGGCAAGGAAGGCGGCGGCCGACCCTGGTTCACCATGGCCAAGGCCGCCGAGACCGGCTTGATGAAGTCGCTGTCCGCCATGACCTACCTGGTGCGCGAGGGCATCACGTTCAACTCGGTGGCGCCGGGCGGCATCGCGATCGCCGGCACCGGTTTCGACGACGAGAAGCGGCGCGATCCGGCGGCCTTCGAGCGCATGATCGACGCCGACTATCCGCTGGGCCGGCTGGGCACGCCGGAAGAGGTCGCGGCCGTGGTGACGTTCCTGTGCTCGACGCAGGCGAGCCTGGTGAATGGCGCCAATATCACGGTGGATGGCGGCCAGAGTCGCAGTTTCTGAGCGGCACGATGAGCGATTGCCAGATTGCGCGGCCTCCTTTAGCAGTCGGCAGCCACGCCAAGGCCAACTGCCGGGGAGCATCTGTCTGTGAAGGATGAAGCGATCTATCGCCGGCTGTTCCGGACGGCGCTGCTGATCAGGCTGGTCGAGGAACGGATCATCGACCTCTATCCGTCCGACAGGATCCAGAGCCCGGTCCATTTGTCGATCGGCCAGGAGGCGGTCGCGGTCGGCGTTTGCGACGGACTTAGACCCGACGACCTCGTTTTCGCGACCTATCGCTCGCACGGCTTCTATATCGCCAAGGGCGGGCGGCTGGATGCCATGTTCGCCGAGCTGTACGGCCGCAAGGGCGGGATTTCCGGTGGCAAGGCGGGTTCGATGCACCTGACGGCGCCCGAGGTCGGGCTAATGGGGTCGTCGGCCGTGGTGGCCAGCACGATCCCGCATGCGGTAGGCGCCGCGCTCAGTTTCAAGCGGCGCGGCATGGATCGTCTCGCCGTGGCGGTGTTCGGCGATGGCGCGACCGAAGAGGGCGTCTACCACGAAAGCCTGAATTTCGCCGCGCTCATGAAAGTACCGGTGCTGTTCCTCTGCGAGGACAATGGCCTCGCCGTCCACAGCCATCGCCCCGTTCGCCAGGCCTATCGTCTGGCCGAGCATGCCGCGTCGTTCGGCATCGCGAGCCGGCGGCTCGAGGAGGGCTGGGACGCAATGGCCGTCCGCCAGGCGACGCTCGAGGCTGCGGCACGCGCCCGCGCCGGCGCGCCGTTCGTGCTGGAGATCGTCACCTCGCGCTACAAGGAACATGTCGGCGTCGGCGAGGATTTCCACTTCAACTACCGCACGAAGGATGCCGTCGATGTCTGGAAGGGCCGCGATCCGCTCATTCTCGACACCGGGCTTGTCGAGGCGCTCCGGCCCGAGCTCGAGCGCGAGATCGCCGCGGCTGTTGCCTTCGCTGAAGCCAGCCCGGCACCGGGCCGGGCCGAGCTGCTGACCGATGTCATCTAGTGTTGCGAGTGCAGGAAAAATGAGTGTCGCCACAGCCAAACAGGTGTCGCAGGGCGGGCGCGTCCTGTCCTATGCGGGTGCGCTGCTCGAGACCATGGACGCCGCTTTGGCGGACCATCCCAATGTTTTCATCATGGGGCAGGGCGTCGACGACTTTAAGGGCATCTTCGGCTCGACGACCGGCCTTGCCGAGAAATATGGCGCTGCAAGAGTGTTCGATACGCCTTTGATGGAAGAGGGGATGACGGGCGTCGCGATTGGCGCCGCCCTGGTCGGGGATTACCCGATCACGACACACATTCGAGCCGACTTCTCCTTCCTGGCGATGAACCAGATCATCAATCTGGCTTCCAAGTACCGCTACATGTTCGGCGGCCTCATGAGCTGCCCAATGCTGATTCGCATCGTCGTCGGCCGCAGCTGGGGCCAGGGTGCGCAGCATTCGCAGAGCCCGCAGGCGACTTTCGCGCACTATCCGGGATTGACCGTGGTCATGCCGTCGAGCAGCCAGGCGATCCTGGACATGTATCCGGCGATCATCAATCGCCACCGCGGACCGGTGATCAGCATCGAGCACCGGCTGCTCTACAATCTCGATTTCACCGTATCGCCGTCCGACAAGCGGGTGCCGCTCACCAGCTACCTGGCGCGCGAGGGAAGCGACGTTACCGTCGTCGCCACCTCGGTCATGGTGCTCGAGGCGTTGCGCGCCGGCCAATATGTGCAGGACGAGGCCGGCATCTCGGCGGAAATCATCGACCTGAACTCGATCAGCCATCCGGACTGGGATCTGGTGGCCGCAAGTGTCGCCAAAACCGGCCGCCTGGTGATCGCCGACACGTCGTGGCTGGAATACGGCGTCGCTGCGGAGGTCTGCCGCCAACTCGTCGTGCGCGACCCGCGCCTGCTCCGTCAGCCGCCGGCCATGCTCGGCATGGCGCCGGCGCCGTGCCCGACCGCCAAGAGCCTGGAGGACATCTACTATCCCAGCCAGCACGAGACGGTGGACGCCATCCTGACCCAGGTCAAAGGCGAGAAGCATGGCATCGCGCTGCCTGTCGAGCGTTCGATGACCGAGGGTTACAAGCGCTTTCGCGGGCCGTTCTGATCAGGCGGCCTTGGCCGTCTTCCTGTACCACTGAATGGTGCGGCGCAGCCCTTCTTCGAGCGAAGTCCTAGCCTCGAAGCCAAGTAGCCGGCGCGCGGCGCCGTTATCCATCAGGCGCGCCGGAATCGTGCTGGGCCGCGAGGGGTCATAGCGAACATCCGCGTCCTCATAGCCGTCTGCCACCAGGACCTTCTCCAGGATCTGTCTCACGGAGTGGCCGGTGCCGCTGCAGATGTTGATCGCGAGATACGGCTGGGTGGTGGCGAAGGCTGCCAGCAGGCCGTCGATGAAGTCGTTGACGTAGATCAGGTCGCGAATATCCTCGCCGGTGCCCCAGACCTCCAGCGGACTTTGGCGCTCGATCACCCGGCGAATGAGCGCGGCCGTGACGTGGCTGACATTGAAGTCGAACTTGTCGTAAGGGCCATAGACGTTGGAAGGCCGCACTACGACGGTGGGCATGGGCTGGGCGATTTTCTCGGCGTAGGTGCGGCACAGGATCTCGGCGTAGCGCTTCATCCAGCCCGCCGCGAAATAGACCTCGTGCGGATCGCCGTTGAACATCTCCGCTTCGTGCACCGGCCGGTCCGCGGTCGGCGGATAGGCAGCGCCGCTGGAGATGAAGCAGAATTTGGCGACCTTGGCGCGATGGGCGGCCTCGAGCATCAGGGTATTGATGAGGACGTTGGGCGTGATGTGCACCAGAGGGGTCGTCCGAATGACGGCGGCGCCGGATGTGTGCGCCGCGGCAAGGAAGACGTAATCCATGCCCTCAACCGCGCGCGCACAGTGTTCCGGCTGGCGGAGGTCGAGAGTCAGGATTTCGGCGCCGGGGATTGCCGCTTGCGGAGGCTTTTCGTGAACCGTCAGCCGGAGCAGGGCGTTCCGGGCGGCCAGCGCGAGCGCCAAGTTGGTCCCGATGAACCCGGCCCCGCCGGCGATTAAAACCTTCTTGCCTGTGAAATCCATCTCGGTCCGATCGTGCCTTATGTGTGAAAAACCACAATAACGCCTTCAATCTCAAGGGATTGCGACCAGTTATTGCATTGCATCAAGCGGTCGGGCAGCTTACCTCTACGCTGATGTCGACCTCCAATCGACCCGACCCGATGCCTGCCGTCGCCGCGACAGCCCCGGCCGTGCAGCCGCGCGCGCCCGTCGCGGTGGGCTTGGTCCAGATCAACAACTCCTTTTCCGGCCAGAACTATCTGCCCTATTCGGTCGCTTTGTTGCAGACCTATGTGCAGAAGATGTCGGCGAACCCAGGCCGGTACGCCTTCCTGCCGCCGCTCTACAAGCGGGTGCGCATCGCCGACGCTGTCGAGTCGCTGAAGGATGCCGATCTGGTCGGTTTCAGCACCTATGTGTGGAACGGGCGCATCTCCCTGGAGATCGCCCGCCGCCTGAAGGCGGCAAAGCCCGGCATCGTCATCGTCTTCGGTGGCCCGCACGTGCCTGACCAGCCGGAGGACTTCCTCCGCGCCAACCCCCAGATCGATCTCGCGGTCCACAATGAGGGCGAGCGCACGTTCCTGAAGCTGCTGGAAGCGTTCCCGGATCGCGGCGCCTGGCAGGCGCTGCCTGGCGTCAGCTTCGTCCAGCCGGACGGCGGCTTCGTGCGCAACCCCAATATCGACCGCGTGCGCGATCTCGACGAGATTCCTTCGCCCTTCCTGGAAGGGGCGTTCGATTCGATCATGGCGGCCAATCCGCAGGAGAGCTGGATCGGCCTGTGGGAGACCAATCGCGGCTGCCCGTTCCGCTGCACCTTCTGCGACTGGGGATCGGCGACGGCGGCCAAGGTCACCAAGTTCGGCGAGGAGCGCCTGTATCGCGAAGTCGACTGGTTCGCCGAGAAGAAGATCGAATACATCTTTTGCTGCGACGCCAACTTCGGCATCCAGAAGCGCGACGTCGACATCGCCAAGTATGTCGCCGGCATCAAGCAGGATACCGGCTATCCGGTCGCCCTTTCGGTGCAGAACACCAAGAACGCGACCGAGCGGGCCTACGAGACGCAGAAGATCCTGTCGGACGCCGGGCTGAACAAGGGCGTGGCGCTCTCCATGCAGAGCGTCGACATGACGACCCTGGAGGCCATCAAGCGCGACAACATTTCGCTCGGCACCTACATGGAGCTGCAGCGCCGCTTCACGCGCGACAAGGTCGAAACCTACTCGGACCTGATCCTCGGCCTGCCCGGCGAGACCTACGAATCGTTCGTCAAGGGCGTCGACCAGCTGATCGAGAACGGCCAGCACAACCGCATCCAGTTCAACAACCTGTCGATCCTGCCCAACGCCGAAATGGGCGACCCGGCCTACCAGGCCAAGTACGGCATGGTCACGGTCGAATCCAAGATCATCAATATCCATGGCGAGAGGGTCGAGCTCGACGACGACGTGCCGGAAGTCCAGGACCTGGTCGTCGCCACGGCGGCGATGCCGCTGGGCGACTGGCGCCGTACGCGCGTGTTCTGCTGGATGACGGCGCTGCTGCACTTCGACAAGCTGTTCCAGCTCCCGCTCATTCTGGCGCACGGCATCTCTGGGATCCCGTACCGCGACATGATCGAAGCCTTCATGGCGGCCGATCCCGCGCGCTTTCCGATGATCGCGGAGATCAACGCCTTCTTCCACAGCGAGGCGGAATCGATCCAGCGGGGCGGTTCGGAGTACGTCTTCTCCAAGGACTATCTCGGCATCTACTGGCCGGCTGACGAGTACATCTTCGTCAAGCTGACGGCCGAGGGCAAATTCGACGCCTTCTACGCCGAGGCCGGCAAGCTCCTCGCCCAGACCGTAAGCGCCCGCAATTCGGGGCTGCCGATGGATATCATCGACGAGGCGATCCGGCTCAATCACGCGCTGGTGCATCAGCCATTCGCCAGGGAGAACCTGAAGATCCGCCTGCGCCACGACCTGCTCGACTACTGGCACAAGGTGCGCGGCGGCGAGCAGGCCCTGTTGCGCGAAGCGCCGATGGCGGTCGAGGTCGACCGCACGAGCAAGCCCTACAGCGACTTCCAGAAATGGTGCCGCGAGATCGTCTGGTGGGGCAACAAGAAGGGCGCCTATCTTCACGCGCCGCGTGCGGCAGAGATCACGCCCGAACTCGCCGGGCACTATTGATCCTCCATGAACTACCGTAGCCTCGGTCGGACCGGGCTCGTCGTTTCGGAGATCGGTTTTGGCGCATGGGGCATCGGCGGCCGCACCGTCAGCCAAACCTCGTACGGCGACACCGATGACCGCACGTCCCTGGCGGCGCTCGCGCGGGCGAAGGATTGCGGGATCACCTTCTTCGACACGTCGGCGGCCTACGGCAACGGCCACAGTGAGGAACTGATCGGCGAGGCGCTGGCGAGCGTCCGCCACGATGCGGTGGTGGCGACCAAGGCCGGGTACGAGGCGTGGGACCAGCCGCCGGATTTCTCGGCGGCGGCCATCGTTGCATCGACGGAGCGAAGCCTCGCTCGTTTGCGCACGGACTATGTCGACCTGCTCCTGCTGCACAATGCTCCCCTCGACACGCTGCTGGCATCCGATGTGCGCGAGGCGCTGGCGGCCCTGGTGGCGAGCGGCAAGATCCGGTCCTGGGGCCTCTCGGCCAAGGGACCGGCTGATGCCCTGGAGGCGTTGCGAGCCTGCGACGTGCCGGTGATCCAGGCCAATTTCAACATGATGGATGTTCGCGCCGTAACCGGTGGCCTGTTCGCAGAGGTGAGCCAGCGGAACGCCGGGTTCATCGCCCGCACGCCGCTTTGCTTCGGCTTCCTCTCGGGCACGCTGACGCGCGATACGAAGTTCCCGCCCGGCGATCACCGGCTGGGCTGGTCGAGCGCCCAGCTGGCCAATTGGATCGACGGGGCAAAGGATCTGCTGGACGCGGTATCGGCCGCGCCGGGGCCGGTGGGTGTGCAGGCGGCGCTACGCTTCTGCCTGGCCTTCGCGGAGGTGTCGACCACGATCCCCGGCATCCTGACGCCGGCCGAGGCTGGCGAGAATGCGGCCGCCAGCACATTGGGGGCGCTTCCGACGGACGCCGTCGCCGCCGTCCTCGAGATCAATCGCAATCGGCAATTCTTCTTGGCTGCGGCACAAGCCTCGTGACGAAGTCGAACAGGTTGCCGCCGTTAGGGAAGAGGTGGCCGCGAATGCCGGCCGCGGTGGCTGCCTCGAGATCGGTCGAACGGTCGCCGACCAGAAACGATCGTGAGACATCGACCGGCCATTCGGCGAGCAGCTTGTTGAGCATGCCTGGCCCGGGCTTGCGCAGGTCGGAGACACGCCGGTAACGCTCGACGGTGCCTTCCGGATGGTAGGGGCAGTATTCAACGCAGTCGATATGGGCGCCGTTTTCGCGAAGCTCCAAATTCATCCAGTCGTGGAGGTCGTTCACGTGGTCTTCGCTGTAAAGGCCGCGCGCGACACCTGCCTGGTTGGTCACAATGAACACGAAGTAGCCCGCATCGTTCAGCCAGCGGACCGTTTCGCGAGCGCCCTCAACCCAGCGGACCTGGTCGCTGCGGTGAACGTAGCCCGTGTCCTCGTTCAATACGCCGTCACGGTCAAGAAAAGCGGCCGGGCGCCGCAGGATCGAGGGAACGAGGGCTTGCGCGCGCTCGAAGTCCTCCGGGATGCCGATATCGATGAAAGGTCCCTCGACGACACAGCCGTCGATCAAGCCCTCGACGGCCAGCCCCGGCAGGACATCGCGCTCGAGCGAGCAGGGTGCCGCGCCGATCTTCGACAGGATCGCCTTGCGCATGAGATAGACGCCGGCGTTGATCGGCTGGTCCGAGGCGCCTGAGGCGGTGAAAGTCCGTACCTTGCCGCGATCGACCACGACCCGTCCGTAACGCGTGCCGGCGACGCCGGCTGCAAGCGCCATGCGGACCAGGCTAGACGATGCTTCTCCCGGCGCCGGACAGAGGGCCAGCCAGTTGAAATCGAAAAGCGAGTCGCCGTTGACGAGCAGAAAGTCCTCGTCAAGGCGGTCGGCGGCCAGCGCCAAAGCACCGGCGGTGCCGGCGGGACTCGCCTCGGCAACCGTATCGATGCGCATGCCACGAACGGTGCGTCCGTTGTAGACCGGCGCGAGATCGCCGGCCCGATATCCGCAGAGCAGCAGGGCGCGCTTGATGCCGTAGCGGCTGGCTTCGTCCAGCAGGTAATCGAGGAACGGCCGGCCACCGACGTCGAGCATCGGCTTGGCCCGTTCGCTCGTCAGTCCGCGCAACCGGGTGCCCAGGCCGCCGACCAGAAAAACAGCCTGCTCGATGTTCACGTCACCGCCGTGCCGTCCGCGGTGTCCCACGCGGCCCGGCAAAGGATTCTCTCCTCCAGCGTCTCGTCGCCCAAACCCCAGTTTTCAGGCTGCGAGAGTTCGGGCACGGTTCCATGGGCCCACTGTTCGGCGGGCTTGACGAAGTTGCGCTCGATCGACGGGCCGAGAACGCTTTCGACGCCGAGCACCTTGCGCCTGGGGTAATCGAACAGGCTGCGCATGAGCGTCTGCAGCCGCCACCAGCCGAGATTGGCCAGAAGCCGGTCGAACTTGGACTGCCAGGGAGACCACACCTGCGTGATGCGGTGCGTGAAGAGATGGCCGTGGCGCCCCTTGAAGATGCGGCAGGATGGGGGGAGGCAAATCTCGTGCGATCCGAGTGCTGCCGCCGTGTGCATGAGCAGCGAATCGCAGTCGAGCGACAAAACCGTGCTGTCGAGCGGAAAGCCTCGGACAGTGTGCCACATTCTGCCGCTCATCAGCAGAAAGTCGCCGCAGGCGTTGGTATGGAGGTCGCGGATGTACCATTGCGGCGGGTGCGGCATCCGGCTGTGTCGCGTGCTGTCCAGGCTCTCGAGATGGGCGAGAAGGGAGCGGTCTTCCAGTTCCTCGAGATCCTGGGCGGAAAGCGCCACGTCGCAACGATCGCAACGATACACCGCGTTTTCATGGAGATCGCGCCGAGCGATGGTGGCGATGATCTCATCCGACAAATAGGTATCGCCAGCCTTGGGTGACACGAAGTGACCGGCGGCCCGGCGGAGCCCGACGTTTGCCGCGGCGGCGGGGTTCATGCCCCATTCCTGCGAGCCGACAAACGGTTGATGATGTTCATTGCCGACCACGATTGCCCGCACCCGGACGTTGCCGCCCTGCGGCAGGGCGCCCAGGGACTCGACGATCAGCGGGCGGCCCGGCGGCGGATTCCATTCGACGAGAATCACTTCGGATTCGAGCCCGGCCCGCTGCAACTGGCCGACAAGAAAGCGCGTGGCTCGCCTCACGCGCAAGACAAAGTCACTGGTGTAGTTGTCGTTGCGAAAGTAGGAGACGAAAGTGACGTATGGCTCGGCGTTCACGTTGAACTGTCTCAAAATAATTAACGACCCTTTGAGTTATGTGAGATTTGCCATTGGATCGTAAGTGAGTTCTATCACCTTCTGTTGTGTCCCCTGGGCTATGGCGATATCGTCGCCGTTCATTGGGCTTGGGCCCGCAGGCCCGCGCGCGCCCCAGCATCGAAGGGTGTCAGGCGGCCCTTGAGATGCAAGGCTTGGTCGCGATTTTATGCACTACGTAGCCAAATCTAGATGAGCGGGCAAGTCAAACGGCTGTCCTTGCGTGCTGGCGTGTTGTCGCTTTTGCCAAAGCAGACGGCAGCACGGGTAGACGATGGCAAATTTGGCTGGCTTTGGCGCCGAGCCCGAAACTTCGTCGCAAAAGGGCTGCTGAACGAGGCGAATCGGGTCGGGGCAGCCGATCCCCGCTGTATACAAAAGCACATCGAGAGATTGGAGCAGGCGTGGACGCTGACTCGCGATCCGAAGACCGCCATTCAGCTCGCCACGTCATACGATCTGGTGAATCGGAACGAAGATGCGCTGACCCTTCTGCGTCAGGCGTTTCGTATCGATCCGCGACATCCGCTCGTGAGGCACCATGCGGCGATAACGTTGCTGAGGCACGGCACGGCGGCGGATATCGGCGACTTTTTCGCCAGCGTGCTGGCGACTGACCCTGATGACGCTTTCGCGCAATTCGTCACGTCCTTGATCGACAGCTACGATGTCTGGGTCGAGGAACTGGTCTCCTCTATCGATCGGCAAAGGGATGGACGGCGACCGTTCATCATCTCGTGTCCTGTCTGGGGACAGCCCTTCGCGGACAACTTTGCGCACTATATCTGCGCGGCACTGCTGTCGCCCAACAACCTGCCCGAGCTGGCGAAACGCTACTCCGTCCATATCGTGGTCTTCACGACGGTCGAGACGGAAAATCATCTCGCGGCCGACCCGCTGTTTGCGCGTCTCACGGACTACGCGGCGGTTCGCTTCGTGCGCTACACCGAGAAGCAGATAAATTACAACAAACAGATGCAGGCGCACTACGGGCAGGAGCAAGTCTTCTACTCCCAGCGTTCGCTGGCCTTCTACTATGCGCGCAATTGCAAGTTCGCCCTCATGTCCTGCGCACACTATGTGGCGCTTGCGGCAGGCCGCATGACCGATGCGCTCGTAAGTTGCCAGGTTGCGGACACGATGCTGAATAACGGAGCCCTGACAGCGATGGCCGCGCGACTTGAGGGCGAAGCCGATGCGGTTCTGATCAATTGCCTGCAGATGGACGGTAAGGTTCTGCGCGGTGTGCTCGATCGCAGGTTTCGCCGCGCCGATGGCGCGCTTCTGATCTCCTCGGAGGATTGCGCGCGAATCCTGGTCGAGCACCTGCCTGACTACAATTTTGTCGATGCCGGCGAGCTCCCCCGGACGCGGCTGCAGAATCTGCTGGCGGGTCGGTCCAGACGGCATTCTCATCCATGGCAACCACTATCATCCGATTTGCCTGCGGCCGAAGGCATTCGCCCACCCGCTGCAGCTGACGCATCGATCCAATCGACAGCCGATTCATCGATCGCTCCTCGCTCGAAATGGACAGGATCCACCTCGTCCAGGATGCCAGCATCGTCGGGCTGTCGCTGGAGGATGATGCGCTGCCCGAGCAGCTGGAGCATGGAGGGACATCTCTTCAGATCGCCGATCGTCGCCTTCTGGTTGTGGGGATACTGGGGCCGCCTGCGCGGCACGTTCTTTCGGTCCCCGCTGCGTTTTGGCTCGGCCACTTCAGGAGACGAGTGGGCGCGCGCGGAGGCGGCCGCCTCCGCCGTCGTCAACTCGATCGTCAATCAGGTGGCGCAGTTGGAAGAAAGCCATCAGGCGGGAAAGTCGTGGCGGCTATGATCGTGGAGAAGGCGCGAGGGCGGTTCGTCCGGCCACGAGCCGGCGGCTCCGCCCTGGACTTCGAGCCGGCTTGGCGAACCGCCGCGGCTGAGGGACTGCGGAATGCCGCTGGAAGCAGAGGGACCGCACGACGCAGCATTCGAGCAGGAGGCGGGGAAACGGCCCGATCTGGCGCCGAGTTTCAACATGGTTGACCTGCTCAATATGAAGCTGTCATATGAAAGAACAGTCCAGTTTGGCGTATCGCGGCACTTGCGAACCGACGCGCCGGTATTGCTTCTGAAAGCGGTCATTTGGTCAAGAGCGGTGGATGAGCAGCGCACGTCAGTGTTGCCTTTGCAAAGGGAGAAACCTCTCCCTCCTTTTCAATTTGAACGATCTTCCGATCTCCCACTTTCTCAGAAAGAAGCGGGATGATCCGGATCCGCGATTTTCCGTTGGCTTCGAGAATTGCCAGGACTGCGGCTTGTTGCAGATCGTCGACCCGATTCCCGCCGATCTGATCTATGGCGAGGCGGATACCTATACAACCGGATTCCAGCAGCCCCGACACCTCGAGGACCTGATCACGACGACGGTCGCCCGTCAGGACCCCGGCAGGGCGATCGACATCGGGTGCAATGACGGGTCCCTTCTGGAAGCTCTTCGCCGGGCGGGCTATGCCAAAGTCGTCGGCATCGAGCCCAATCCGATGGCCGCGGCGATCGCCCGGGAAAAGGGCCATCAGGTTTACACCAGTTACCTGACCAAGGATCTGGCGACCCAGATCATCGCCGAGTGCGGCGAGTTCGACACGGTCTACCTGCGACATGTCGTGGAACATGTCAGTGATCTCGGCGCCTTCTTCGAGGCGGTCAGGATGCTGCTTCGACCGGACGGTCTCCTGGTGCTGGAGTTGCCGGACGTGGAGGAGGGCTTTGCGCTCGGCAGTCCGGCCATCCTCTGGGAAGAGCACGTCAGCTATTTCACGCGTGCGCTGGCCGAATACATGCTCGAGCGCTTCGGATTTCATGTTTCCGACCGGCGCAGATACGTGTTCGGCGGCGGCTCCATCGCCTTCGTCGCCCAGAAGAAGGCCGTACCCGTCTCCTGCACGATCCAGCGGCCCGATCCCTCGGCGACGCTCGCGTTGCTGCGCGGCTTCGTCGCGCGGCATGGAACGGCAGAAGGACGAGCTCAGGAGTGTCGTTTCGCTGGCGAGGTCGAACGGCTACAAGGTTCTCATTTACGGGGCGGCGCCGCGGTCCTGCCTGCTGGTCTCGGTCGGTCGAGGTCGCCGAAATGATCGACTTCGTGGTCGACGATCGACAGGACATACAGCATCGGCTGATGCCGGGAACGGATCTCTTCGTCGGCACGCTGGCCGACGTCAGCCTGCCGGCTGGCAGCAAGATGCTTTGCCTGTTGGGCGTGGGAGCCGAGAATGAATTCAAGGTCCGGGCCAAGATCGAAGCGGCCATCGACGCGCGTCTTGTCTTCGTCAGCCTGTTTCCGCCTCGCAATACGCTGGAAAGTCTCGCCGAGGCGCGGCGTGCAATCATCGCCAGCCAGAAGTGAAGGATAGTCCGAGAATGTCGCGCATCGACCTGCCGTTGCAGCCGAATGGATACAAGGTGCAGTGGTCCTATTTGCCGAAGCAGTTCAGCGCCCAGAAGATCGAGGAGATCCTCGACCTGTTCCGCAAGTTCGTTCCCACGGGCGATTTCACGCTCGGCAAGCCGGTGCGCGAGTTCGAGCAGAAGTTCGCCGCCATGATCGGCACGCGTCACGCGATCGGCGTGAATTCGGGAACCGACGCGCTCAAGCTGTCGCTCAAGGCCGTCGGCGTCGGACCGGGCGACGAGGTCATCACGACGGCCAACACCTTCATCGCCACCGTGGGGGCGATCGGCGAAACCTATGCCCGTCCGGTCTTCGTCGATTGCACGGACAATTTCTGCATGGATGTGAGCCAGGTCGAGGCGAAGATCACGAAGCGCACCAAGGCGCTCCTGCCGGTCCACCTGGCCGGACAGATGACCGACATGCCGGCCCTCATGAAGATCGCCGAGAAGCACGATCTGCCGGTGATCGAGGATTCCTGCCAGTGCATCCTCGGCAACATCGCCGGCAAGAAGTCCGGCACTTTTGGCCGTTCGGGCGGCTTTTCGCTTCATCCGCTCAAGAACCTGAATGTCTGGGCGGACGGCGGCATGATCGTCACCGACGACGACGACTTCGCCACTCACCTCCGGCAGCTGCGCAACCACGGCCTCAAGGATCGCGACAGCGTGGCCATCATGGGCTGCAATTCGCGGCTCGACTCGCTCCAGGCCGTGGTCGGCAATTGGCTGATCGACCAGGTCGACTTCATCACCGACACGCGGATCAAGAACGCCGCCTATCTCGACGAAGGCCTCGGCCGGATTCCCGGCATCAGGCTGCCGCGGCGCTTCAACGACAGGAAACTCGTCTTCCACCTGTACATCGTGTTCGCGGAACGCCGGGACGAGCTGCTCGCTCACTGCAAGAAGCAGGGGATCGAGGCCAAGGTGCACTATCCGGTGCCGCTGTACCTTCAGGAAGGCCTGCGCCCCTATGGCTACAAGAAGGGTGATTTTCCCGTGACGGATCGGCAGGCCGACACGATGATCTCCTTTCCGGCGCACGAGCATCTGACCAAGGAGCAGCTCGCGTTATATCGTCCAGACTGTCGAAGAGTTCTACAAGCGGAGTTGGGGGCGTGAGATGGCGAAGCCGAAGCATGACATTCCCTACGTAAACCTTCCGGCCCAGGGGCGGGACCAGCTCGACGACCTTCGTCGCATCTTCGAGTCCGTCCTGCTGCGCGGATCGTTCGTCGGCACCGACGACGAGCTGGCGGCCCTGGAAAAGCGGATTGCCGAGTATTGCGGGGCGGCCGAGGCGGTTGCGCTCAACTCCGGCACGGATGCGCTGATGCTGGCCATGATGGTGGCGGGCATCGGCCGCGGCGACGAGGTCATCACGCCGCCGAACTCGTTCGTGGCCTCGACGGCCGCGATCGTCCATCTCGGCGCCAAGCCGGTCTTCGCCGACGTGCTGTCGGATCAGAACATCGACCCCGAGAAGATCGCGCGCGCGATCACGCCCAGGACCAAGGCCATCATGCCGGTCCATCTCACCGGGCGCGTCTGTCGGATGGACGAGATCATGGAGATCGCCAATCGACATGGCCTGATCGTCATCGAAGACGCCGCGCAGGCGATCGGGTCGATGTACAAGGGCGTCGTCGAGCGGATCGTTCGGTCATTTCGGCTGCTTCTCGGCGCACCCGCTCAAGAACCTGAATGCCCTGGGCGACGGCGGCTTCGTCACCACCAACGACAAGGCGGCCGCCCAGCGCATGCGCCGGCTGCGGGCGCATGGCATGGCCGATCGCCAGACCGTCGAGGAATGGGGACTGGTCTCGCGCATGGACACGCTGCAGGCGGCGATCCTGGACTACCGCCTCGACAAGCTGCCCGACGTGATCGCCAAGCGGCGGGCCAATGCGGCCCTGTACCAGGGCCTTCTGCGCCACGAGCGGATCTACGTGCCGCCGTGCCGTAACGAGGAGTTCAACACCTTCCACACCTTCGTGGTGCAGGTCGACCGCCGCGACGAACTGCAGGCAATATCTCAGGGAGCGCGGCATCAAGACGGCGATCCACTATCCGATCCCGATCCACCTGCAGCCGGCGGCGCGCGAGCTCGGGCCACAAGAAGGGCGATTTCCCGGCGACCGAGCGTCAGGCGGAGCGCATCCTGACGCTGCCGGTGAACCAGTACATGAGCCAGGCCGACGTCGAGACGGTGGCAGGCGAGGTTCTGGCGCTTTCTTGACAGGTCCTAGGCGGCTGTGCAGTTTTGCGCCAGGATCGAAAGGCTACTTGGTGAAACGTCCTTTTTTGCGTGAAAGGCTGAGCGAGATTGCTCAGGTCCTTCGGCCGCCCCTCAAGACGAGACGGTTGCTTTTCGAGAAGGGCTCGCAGGCCCGAACAACACTACCTGCGGCTCCGATTCCTCTCGACTTGTTGAACCATACGGACGCCCTTGTGGCCTTGGAAGTCCGTTACGGATGCTTCGGGCTGGTCGAGAGTCCGGCTGTCCGAACTGAGCGAGATCATCCGCAGCAACACGATGGTCTACGAGGGAACAGCCGTCGACGTCGGAGCGGTGGACCGCTTGTGGATCAACCTCCTGCGCCTCGGTCTGTTCGACGAGCTGCGTCCATCTGGTCAAGCAGTACGACTTGCCGCTCAAGGCCGAAGTAAAGACGTTCCTCGACTTTTGCGGACGCGAGTATGGCGTTTGCCATCAGCGCGGCGAGGCCTATCGGGCCAAGCACCCCGACCGCGACATCTTCATGCTGGGATGCATCGTCTGGGGTGACGTCTATGTCGGCAACTTCCTGCGCTACAACATCCGCTCGATGCTGTCGGCCGGCAACCTAACCGCGCTCAGAGCCCAGGGGACGGTGGTGTTCAGCATCGTCACCGACGCGGCTGGCGCGCAACAGATGCGCAGCCATCCGCTGTTTCCCAAGCTCGAAGAGCTCGGCGATGTCGAGTTCACCATCGTCCCGGACGAAATCATGGGGATCCTGTCCGCCGGCCATTTGGTGCGCAACTTTTATGTCCTCTACGGGATGCTGGATCACTGCTCGATCTTCTTTGCTCAAGGAGCAGCCAGCCACCTGTTCATGATTCCCGTCGATTCGATCGTTGCGGAGGGCTCGCTCAACAACATGGCGAACTATCGTCATGAAGGGTACGAGTGTTGCGGGGGCGGAAACCTTGTTGCCAACACCGAGACGTTCCTCCCGGCGCTCGATGCGATATTCGACGCTGAAGGTCCGATCACCATCTCGACCGAGGATCTGGCAACGCTTGCCGCCAAGCACGCGCACCATTACTTCACCTCCCAAGTGGTCGCGGCCGAGAACCGGGATTTCGGCAAAGATCCGCGTGAGGTCTTCTGGCCGATCGAAGGTGGTCTTGAGATTTATTCGGTGTTCATCCATCCGTTGTTCACGACGGCATCGGGACTGGCTCGCTATCGGCGCAAGCATTACGCCAATATCGACCACGGGATGATCCCCCGGCTTTTCGCTGGAGCAGGCCACATCAAGATCATCGAGGATCCGCGTGAGGCCTACGTGAACAACTTCACCGCGGCCAATCGCCTCTACGAAACCACGGGGCGACCTTTCGACCTTGAGGACTTCCTGCGCGCCCATGACCGTAGCTATCCCGTGCAAAGACGGCTATTTGCGCGCGCGCAGATTTTGCCATGCCGCTTGAAAGGCTGGACTCCCTATCGCGATGTCGTCACAGACAGGCGCGAAATCACCACTCAACTCAAGACCGGTATACTGCCGCCGAATCGTCACTCCGCAGTCGAAGGCTCCGAACTCACGATCATCCTGCCGACCCACAATCGCGCGGAGTTGGCCAAGGCGCAGCTTCGCTTCCTCGAGGCCTCTGCCGTCCGTCATCGCGTCATCGTGGCCGACTCAAGCGATGTAGTCGACGAAGAACTTCAGGAAAGCTTGCACCGGGCGAGTCCGAGTACCGTCGCTTCGAGCCGACTACAGAACTCGGCCACAAAGCTCGCCGACGGTTGCACGTTCAGTGACCACTCGCTATGTCGCGACGGTGCCCGACGACGACGTCAGCTTTCCGCATACAATCGACGCCTGTCTCGACTATCTTCAACGTCATCCCGACTACGTTGCGGCTCAAGGTTATGTATTGCGCTATAGCGCCGTCGAAACCCGGCTCGACATCCACAGCGTGCATTGGTTCATACCCAGTATTGCCCAGGCGACGCCCTTGCAGCGGCTTTACGAACTCATGCGGCGCTATCAGAACTTCTTCTGGGCCGTGTTCCGCACCGACGCCTATATTCTTGCAAGCAAAGCCTCCGAAGCCGCGAAAGGTGGACTGTTTCAAGAGTTGGCAATCTGCGCCACGATGGCTTTGCTGGGCAAGTTTGCCCGCCTGCCGATGATACACACGTTGCTCGGCGAAGAGGCGTCCTTTGTCCCGCCGACCGGGGCGCATCCCTTGTTCTGCATTCATCGACGAATTCTGCGTCGTTTTTTCACGCCTACGGTCGACTACCGCGACGGATTGGTCAGCCTGCTGCTGCCGGTTGAGCGGGTAAGGCGAGTGCGAGACAGGACAAGACCCGACTCGCACACACTATCGATGTTATCCACGGAGCTACTTCGGCCGCGAGGTAGACACGGGAATCATAAATCGTGCCGCAGAATTGCTCATCGACGACCGCACGGACCCTCCTACGGGGGAAAGGCCCGTGCAGCCCAAGCCGACGATTGAGCCGGACGACGCAGTGCATTTGTCGGCAATACCTGGGCGCTCCTATATCTGGCGCAACGCCGTTCTCAACGCCGAGCCAAAGTCCGAGATCTCAATCAGCAACGAGGAGATCGCGCGTGTCGAAGCTGCGTTGGACGACTACCTCTGTTCGGTCGTTAGCGCAACGGGTCGAGCTGGGAAATGTCTCACTGCAGATTCGCGGCAACGATCTCCGACTTCCTGAGACCATGTTGAGTGAGAGTAGCCTCGGCTGCCTGCCAAGATCGACTATGTCGGCTTCCCAAAAGCGGGAATGCCCGGCGTTATTGGGAAGTGCTTGTTCGAGCGCACCACCACGAATAGGCGTCGGCAAGTCCACGCTCGAGTGACCTCGTAGGCTCGAACCCAACTTCCGATTTCAGTCGTTTGACCTCGGCAACGATACGTGGTGGTTCATCTGTCCGGTCCGGAAGAGCGCCAGGGCGCAGAAGGTGTGATCGGCCTGAAATCCTGCCCAATCGGTCGGCGATCGACGCGATGCTTTCGCCGGCTCCGCTGGCTATGTTGACAGGACCGCAAACGTCGGAAAGGACAAGGGCAGCAAGAGCATCTCCGGCGTCGCGCACGTCCAAGAAATCGCGAATGGCCAAACCCTGAGTTAACAACGCGGGCTCATTGCGCGCAAGACTGCGGGCAAGTGACGCCACCAAACGTCTCTCATGTTCGAACGGCCCGTACAGATAAAACAACCGCGCCCAGGCAAACGACAACCCGTCCAGTGCTTCCACCACCCGACGCGAAGCGTCCTTTGCAACCGCATAGAGGGTGGTCGGATCGATCGCGGTGCCAAGTTCATCGCAATTGGCATCGTCTGGCCAGCGATATTCGAAACAGGTCCCGACGCCGACGAAGCGCCTGACGCCCAAATCCAACGCCGCCCGTGCCAACGTGAGCGTTGCGCCGGCCCAATCAATATTCTCAGGCGCGGTCCAGAACTTTCCGTGTTCTACATTCCACGCAGCGTGGAGGATCGTATCGGGCCTCGTATCCTCGACGAGCTGACGGACATATCGGGGGTCCAGCAGGTTTCCTGCATGCGCCACCACTTGCGGCATCCAGGCATGTGACCTCAGCGACAAGGCGTGAACTTGCGCACCTTGGTCGATCAGGCTTTTCACTGCCCATCTTCCGATGAAACCCGAGGCACCTGTCACCAGAATTCGCAAAAACTTGATCCCGTATCACGCAGTCCAAAGGGACTTCGGCATAAAGGAGAAAATACGTAAATGCCGCGGTGCAAGCAAATCTTAGGCCGTCCTTCGAGTTGCGCGGTATAGGGTTGTGCGGCCTGGGGCACTAATCGCCAGTTGCCGCAGCAAAGGTTGGCTGGGCCCTGTCGGCATCCGAGACAACGGCGATGGTGGGCAACGGCCAGTCGATAGCGAGCATCGGATCATCCCAGCGCACGCCCCTCGCGGCTTCCGGATGGTAGCGGGTTGTCATCTGGTAGTAGACCTCGGTGTCATCCACCAGCGTTTGGTAGCCTTGTGCAATACCTTCGGGAACGAACAAACTGCGTCTGTTGGCGGCACTGAGTTCGAGGCCGATCCAACAGCCGTAGGTCGGCGACACCTTACGCATGTCGAGCAGGACGTCGTAGATTGCTCCCGCCGTGCAGCGCACGATCTTGGCCTCGGCATGCGGCGGCGCCTGGTAGTGCAGGCCGCGCACTGTGCCCGCGCCGGATGTTCCATGACGATGCTGGCCTGAACTGGCTGAAACGAGAAGCCATGAGTAGCGAACTCATCGACACAGGCGACGCGCGCGAAGAAGCCGCGCGGGTCCTCCTTGCGTTCGATGTCGATGATGAAGACTCCGGGAAGATCGGTCTTCGTGAAGATCATGATGGCACAGCCGCCAGCTATGACATGCGGATCGGGCACAGGCACAACGAATCGACCGCCGGCGCGCAGATAGTCTGCCTGCTGTCGCACGATTTCGTCGGCGAAGTTCCAGGCCAGCAGCACGACATAGTCCGGGCGGCGGGCCTGCAATTCCGACGGCGGGACAATGGGAATGCCGACGCCCGGCATCACTCGCCCTTGTTTGAGAGGGCTGACGTCGGCGACGAAGTCGAGAAGGTCGGAGCCGACGCCACAATAGTTGACGAGCGTTGCGCCCTTGGCCGAAGCGCCGTAGGCGGCCATAGAATGGCCTTTGGCCCGAAGGTCCGCCACGAAGTCGCGAAAGATCGGCGCAAACGCACGCACCTGTCGGCGAAGCGCCGGTAGGTGGCGATGTCGGCAACGCCACGGCGCCGTTCGTCGTCCAGCAGCGCCACGACGGAAGGCGACGGTGGCGATAGTCGTGGCGATGGCGGGCAAAGACGCGCAGCGAACCGCCATGCACTGGGATGCGTTCGACATTGCATATCTGCAGGCCTGCGTCGGCGAACAAGCCGAACCAGCGGCGTCAGCGCGAAGTAGCAGAGATGCTCGTGATAGACCGTGTCGAATTCGAGTCGGTCGAGGAAATCGAACAGGTAAGGCACCTCGACGACGGCAATGCCGTCCGGCTTGAGCAGCGCGGCAATGCCCGCGACGACATCGGTCAGGTCCGCGACATGAGCGAGTACGTTGTTGGCGTGTATGACGTCGGCGGCTCTGCCGTCGGCAGCGAGACGCCGCGCCAGCGCCGACGGAAAAGAATTCATCCATTGTCTCGACGCCCCGATCGCGGGCGATCGCGGCAATGTTTCGCGCCGGCTCTATGCCCAGGACGGGAACGCCGGCCCCCACATAGTGCTTGCAGCAGGTAACCGTCGTTGCTGGCGATCTCGACGACGCGGCTTGGCCGCGACCAAGACCACGCTCCCGCACAAGTCGCTTGGTCGAGCGCGCCCGCGTGGGCGACGAAGCTGGCCGAGTTCGAAGACAGATACACGTAGTCGCGAAACAGTCGCTCCGGATCGACGGTTTCGCGCAGTTGTACCAGGCCGCATTGCGGACAGAACGCCAAGGTCAACGGGAATCGTTCCTGCGCGGCGGCCGCAGCCGGCGTCGGTCGCGAGATCGTTGGCCAGCGGCATGTCGCCGTAAGGCAAGGACATCCTCGATGACGTGGCCACAGATGCGGCACGAGGACAACCTTGTGGAAGAATTGGGCCAGCGGCCACGCGACAAGTCTTCAAGCGCGAGTGCCAGACAGCGCCGGCCAAATAATCGTCGATTTGGCGTCGGGACGAGCGTCCAGGCATCGGCACCACCTAGCGCTTTCCGGTACCACTTCATCGTGCGCGCTGATGATTTGCGGCAGGTCCCACGACTCGACATAGCCGAGTTCCGTGCCGGATGCGCCGGGAATCCAGGGTCAGGGTCTTGGTTTCAGGAAAGCTCTGAACGCCGTCGTGTGCGACACGCGCCCCCTCGCCCCACACTGAAGCCGCAAGTGCCGCGACCTCGCCAACAGTCATCGTCCGGCCGGCCGGAGGACCGACATTCCAGGCGGCTGGCGCTGGCCGGACCACTGGCGGTGCGCTGCGCTACAAGAAGAATGCCGTGAACAGCATCAAGCACATGCTGCCAGGGACGCGCGGCATCAGGGAACGGCGCAGCTGACAGAGGCCGGCCCGCATGGAACGCTCTGACTGCATCCGGGATCAGCCGGTCCATCAGCCCAGTCGCCGCCGCCGACGACGTTGCCGGCGCGCACCGTCGCAAGCGGTACTTCGGCCTTGACCAGAAACGAACGCGCATAGACCTCGGCGGCGATCTTCGCAGCAGACCTTGCTACCGCCATAGGGATCGCGAGCGCCAAGCCGGTCGTCTTCCCGATTATCTGCAGCCGGGTTGTCATAGACCTTGTCCGACGTCATCACGACGACTGCCTCGCGACCCTGTTCGCGCACGCAATCGAGCAGGTTGACCGTCCCCATGACATTGGTTTCGAAAGTCTCACCGGGATTGGCGTAGCCCACGCTGACCAGCGGCTGTGCGGCAAGGTGGACGACGAATATCGGGTTGAGCTGCTGCATAGGCGCGTTTCGAGCGCGGCACGATCACGCACGTCGGCGATGGTGTTGACCAGTCGGTGTTCGAGACCTGCCAGGTCGAAAGAGGATGGCGTCGTCGGCGGCGAAAGGGCATAGCCATGTACGTTCGGCGCCGCAGTGATGAAGCACGCTGCCGTCCAGCCGCCAATGAAGCCAGTGTGGCCGGTCAGGAATATCCGCCGCCCTCGCCAGAACCCGGGATCCAGCGAGGCGGATGAGCCAGCTTAGAACTTCGTCCATGGGATATGTCCGCTCGCCCAAAGGTCGTTGAGGTGCTGCATTTCCCGGTAGGTATCCATGCACTGCCAGAAGCCGTCATGCTTGTATACCGCCAGCTCCCCGCGCGCGGCCATGTCCTTCGAGCACGTCCGCCTCAAGCGATAGATCCTCGCGGTCAGGAAAGGCGTCGAGCGCCGAGCGCTCGAAGACGAAGAAACCGCCGTTGATCCAGCCGGCGCCGGTCTGCGGCTTTTCGAGGAAGCTGCGGACAAGGGCGCCGTCGACCAGCAGTTCGCCGAAGCGCGAGGGCGGCCGCACGGCGGTGACGGTCACCTGCTTGCCCTGTTCGCGGTGAAAGCGCAGCAGCTCATCCAGATCGATGTTGGCCAGCCCATCACCGTAGGTGGCGAAGAAGCGATCGGACTGAATGTGGTGGGCGATCCGACGAATGCGGGCGCCTGTCATGGGTGTTCATGCCCGTATCGACCAACCGGACCCGCCAGTCCACGTCTTCCCTCGACAGAAGCGTCACGTCGCCGGACGCCAAGATCGACCTCGAGGTCGGCGCTGTTGTGGCGAAAGTTGAGGAAATAGTCGCGGATGACCTCGCCCTTGTAGCCAAGACAGAGGACGAAGTCCCGGACACCATAGGCTCGGTAGTGACGCATGATATGCCAGAGGATCGGATGATCGCCGATCGGCACCATGGGCTTGGGCCGAACACTCGTCTCTTCGTGCAGCCGCGTTCCGCGACCTCCGCACAAGATGACAGCCTGCATTGCGCCTCACTTGACTTGTCCCGCGCGTGGGCACGGTGCTATTCGAATTCAACAATTGAACGATCGTGGATAGTCTAGTTTTGATTTCACCATAGCGACACCTCTTTTTCCATCACTTCAACGCAGGCTGGCGTAGTCAGCCAGGAGGGAGGGGAGGAGCAGGCTCCAATTCGGAATGTCTGACGATGGATAGGAATTCTTCGTGCAATGGGTGTCACAGGAGATGCACGGCTTTGTCCCGGTACACTTCGAAAGCACTCACTACTGGAAAATCCGGCTACGCGTTTCTCTGCAATCAACTTGGCGCACCTTCTTTTTGATAGTTCAGGGCGCACGGCGGACGACGAGATAGACAAGTCTTACCGCAAGGCGTCCGAGATAGCTCGAAATGGTTTAAATAATTCTCCAAGAGGTGCTGATAGCCGCTAGTGTAGTCGCCAAATCAGAGGGCTCAAGCTGAAAGCCTTGCCGTTTCCGACAGTGCGGCTTGAGTTACAGTCGGCGACGATTGGGTTTCTGCCAGTTCGATTGTTGCACGCTGGCGTAAACGCTAAACCTTGCGGTGGCTCTGTAATCGTCCTCCTCATCCGGAGTAAGAAGGTTGTCGCGGTACCACGGCAAGTGACGACAGGTATGCCGGTCAGCTATTCTGACCGCCTTCAGGCAATCGGCCGGATCGAAGTACCTCTTGTTGTACACGGCGAAGGTCGTATCGATTTCCGCTCGGTAAATACTGATCGCACTCCTTGTCCGGGAGAGGGATGTCTTCCAGAATTGCTCCTCCCATTCCCAAATCCAGTATTCATGTGACCCGATCGGGAATTTGCGCTGAAGCATATTCTCATGGTCGGAGATTTGAAGGCCGAAGCCTGCCTTGCCGATCCGGTAGGTCTCCGTGGCCTCGATCAAATCATCAAGAAAGTCAGCGAGCAGTCAGGATTGAATTGCAGGTCGGGGTCGGTCAGGCAGAAATAGTCTGGCAGCTGAGCATAGTTGGTGGGGTCTGCTGAACAAATCGCGCGGACCTCGGTTTTGCAGCAGTCTGATCAGACTTACAATTCCGGTAACCGTTCAAAATACGACAGTATAGGAGGAAAAGTCGAACCGTTGTCGACGACGACAACGTTGCGAAAACCAGCCCGATCAACTGATCGACCATCATCGTCAAGATAAGTGGGATTGTTGAAGCACGAGCACATACACCGGAGTACGGGCTTTCAGGTCAGAATGTGCCGAATGATGCACCATCGCATTTTGGTTTTGGAAATGCTCCGACATCGATGAAACCAACGCCCAGCGGAAAGACGTATGTCCGGTTTGCGAATTCGATCCATCGCGACTGCATCCTCTGCGGCACCGAAATCAGGAGGAGCCAATTCGTGCCGTATGGTGGCTGAAGAATCAATGAAATATCTTTCGCACTGCCAGTAACCTCAAGATAGGTGTGGTTCGGAAGGGTCAGCACATTCTCGTCAAACGTAAATGCCTGTTCATGGTATAGAAAGTGCCGGAGACTTAGGAGCCTATAGAGGTGTGAGCCGGCTGATTTTCTGGCAGAGTTCAACTATCGCTGTTGCACTTTACCCGGAATTTTTGGATCCAAGAACTGATGCGCATCGCTGTCATAAATCCTTTCCCCAACGTTCCTCAGGTCGCAGAAGCCGAATGGCTTCGCCGCTTTGGCGCAGCTTGCGAGAGGCTAGGATTCGAAGCAGTCGAGGTGATTACGTCAGACGATATTTTGCGCTGCAGTCCAGATTGTGTGCTCGCCACACACGAGGTCTCGCCGAAGCTCACGGAGTTTCCGACGCTCGGCTTGCATTGGAATCCGCCCGATTTCTTTGCAGAAGTTCCCGAGCGCTGTAAGGCGGTGCTTAGCCTGGATGGTCATCTTTGCGGCTCCGAGCCGATTGCGGATTGGATAAACGACTTTTTAACCAGTCAGGGGAAGCGTGCGGTGATCCACGATGGGCTCATGCTCCCGTCGACCCCAGATTCTGGACCGGCTAGGTTGCTCCCCTTGGAGCCAGCAATCTTCTATGCTGGTATCCACTGGGATGGTTCACGTCACGGCGAGATTTTTCGCGCGCTCGATGGACACGTTTCTTTGAGACTTTACGGCCCACCGGCTACGTGGGCCGATCATCATGCATACCGGGGCTCATTGCCATTTGACGGTGTTTCCATCGTCGAAGCGATTAGAGACGCGGGAATCGCCCTTTGTTTGCATAAGTCTGCTCACCGTAGAGCCAACTGTCCGACGATGAGGCTCTTCGAAGCTGCCGCAGCCGGAGCCTTGATCATAACTGATGACTTCGAGTTTCCTCGCTACTGGTTCCGTGACAGTGTCCTTTACGTGACGCCAGAATTCGGCTCCCAATATAGTCGTTCGGCAGATCCTCTCTCATCTGGAATGGGCTAGGCATAATTCGGAGGCGGCAAATCGATTGGCGAAGCGTTCTAACGAACTCTTCAGGCAAAATTTGAACCTCGAAAGGATGCTCAGATCGCTGCCCGAATTTGTCGATCAAGTTCGCAAACGCCGTAGCATGGTGTTAGTGGAAGCCACGAAACATGAGACCCAACCCATTGTTGAATATATTATTCGAGTTGGTTTGAGGCCTGTAAAAACGGTCGCGCGCGCCCTTGCCAGTTTGGCGGCCCAAACTTACCAAGACATTGCTATTGTGTTGGTCCAGTTCCATCCGGTCCCGGCGCTTGATGCCGTAATAGATGAGTTCAGGTCGCGATTTCGCTGGATTCGCCACATCTTCGTCCCGAACAACGGGATCAGAAGCACCAGCTGGTGGGCTGGCTCTGAAAGCCCTGACCGCAGATTATTTTGCAATGCTCGACGATGATGACACGCTTTTCCCTAACCACGTTGCATCGTTGATGGATCACTTTAGGCGTAATCCGAAGTGCGGATTTGTTTACTCTGGCCTCATAAAGTACGAGGAAGAGCCAGGCCACTATGTGGATGCCCTCCAGTTCTATGAACGGCGACAGATTTTCGTTCTTTCGGAAGAGGACTTCCGTAACATCTCCCCGGACAATAGCGTCATAGGGAAACATTCGTGGATTTGTCGCACGTCCCTTCTTGACAATGACGTGTTGGTCGATCCGGAGATTGAATGGGGAGAAAACGTATATTTCACGGTCTTAATGGCTGAGCGGGCTCAGTTTGCGTTCACTGCAATGGCCACTGCCCTCTGGCATTGGCGGTCCGAGACAAAAGACGATTGGTCTTTGTCGCACTCCAATGCAACGGTCGAAGCCTCCCTAGCGCGTTGGCAAGAACGACTTCAAAGCGTTAGATTGCCTTCGCACAACCGCGTGACGAAGCCTGCCAGTCGCTATAACTTCGATAAAGCAGTGAGCGAAGACCTGCAATCGGAGTTTCGAAAAGGCGTCCAGGTTCCTCAGAAGCTGAACGAAAGTTCGATGGTCAAATTTGGACGTTGCGAGAATGTGACGGCGAAGTCCCTGCATTTCGAACCGAAGGCAGTTTATCTAGAGGAAGACGCCAGCTTCTCTAGGCATAGGATTGAGCAGGTTGGTATTCCGGTTGTTCCGAAGCAGAGCTACACGGTGGACATTGTTGCGCGACCGCGGGGCCGCAATCAGCTTATGATCGAGTTCCGCGACAAGGAGCACACCGCATATGCCCGGGCGACCTTTGACCTTAGGGAGGGGCGGGTCGTGGCAAGCACGAGCGAGGATGGTGTTGCGGTCGGTCCGGCGGATAAGAAATGGGTCCGCTGTCAACTGTCGCTTACCCCAATGTCGGACGAGGCCATCTTCACTGTGACGCTCGTCAATCATGACGGAGCTGCAGTTTATCAAGGTAGGGGGCAGGGGGGTATCGATATCAGACCACCAATTGTAGGCCGCGCCGCCCAGATTACTTAGCGCCGAGTACGTCGTCGACTTCCTGCCCAAGGCTTTGCGGATATGGCTTTCGATGCGACGTTCGAATTGGTGTTGCGCACCCATGCGTCGACGGCCGAGGCACATCAATCCCGCCCCTCTGTGCCGACTACGATGTCGGGCTTGATCGCAGATAGAGGCTGCCATTGTGAAGAAGCAGGTGTACAAATGCTCGCGGACGATGCCGCTGTAACACGTCCCGCGCATTCAACGGTCGCGGTCGATAGCCCCTAGTTCTTTGAGGCGTGCTCCAACCACTCATTGATGCAGTCTGCCCATTTAGCATTGGCGAGGGCGTTGGGATGTCCATCAGGCAGCTTGAATTGCGGGGTGTCCAGTGAGTTGCCTGCGGAACATTCCAGGAAATCCGATCGTCCCTTGGCAGCGCTATCAACAAGAAACTGACGAACTGCGGGGGTGCCCTCCTGGAAGGGTCTAATCAGCGGCAGCCATTCCGCCCATTGTGGACCGTCTTCGGCTGGCCAAGGGTCCAGGACTGCTATAAGAAGCTTCGATCCGCGTTGGAACACAGTGACCCACTGCAATGGCGCAATATCGCGGACCGTATGCCAGTAGAAGAAATTAAAGATCACCAGCTTGGGGACCTGCGGACGCTTGAAAATGTCTTCCAGCATCAGGAGCGACTGATAGGCGCCATAGCCGCCAGTGCCGAAATTCTCAATGACCAGATCCGGATGTGATGCCTGGACGCGCCAGGCCATCGTCTCCGAATCGTTGAGGCCATATCCTTGGGTGAAGCTGCATCCGATCATGACAATATCAGGCGTGCTGCCTTCCCCAATTTCCGTTCCGCTG
This sequence comes from uncultured Alphaproteobacteria bacterium, assembly GCA_963765385.1. GTDB lineage: Bacteria > Pseudomonadota > Alphaproteobacteria > Reyranellales > Reyranellaceae > Reyranella. Next base: position 156,011 of record CAVXWG010000013.1, read on the forward strand.
GTAGCGCGGCCCCCGTCGCGCCCGAACGTCATAGTCGCTTGACCGATCTGGTGACTGCCCGGTTTGTTCTTCCATCCGATCACTGGATCTGTCGCCGCCCATCCACCCGACGCAAATGAGGGATGGACCTCAGCTTGGGTCGGCAAAATCCCCATCGAACGACTGGCGCCTTCCAGTATGACGAGCGTCACCGCGATGGAGCCAAGGACGACAACAAAATTCCGCAGAGCTCTCATCTCCACCCTCTGCAGCCCTCTGACTACGGTTCACCACAACGCTGCCACGGAAGATTCGGTGCATGCATTCTGGATCGGTTACAGAATATCATTCCACGACTGGACCGGGACGGCAATCGAGGGTCGACGGATAATTCCCTTTACTCGGGATCCGTCTGGGCCTTTCCTTCTGTCGTCTGCCTCGCCCGCACGCTCTGGCGCATGGGACCATCAGGTGCGTAAGGCACCTTATACGCAGACAAAGGGCTGACCATCTTGACCAAGAAACTGTCCAACAATCAGTGGCCTTGCTTGGCTAATAGGGTAGGGCTCAGGAGTCGATTATCGATCGGCCTTCGTGACGCGACAAACACACTGCGCACCAAGCCGGCGTAGTCCCTTGTCCAATCGACCGGGAACTCTTCATGCCATGGTTGCGTCGTCGTTAGGTAGACGTGTTCGAACCGCTCTTGCAGCCGATCCCAGACCCACTGGCGGGTCGGCCGGCACCCGACGCTGTCGAGCGCTTGTGTGGCCTCATTCGCTTCAGTGGCCAAAATCAAGTGCGCACCGCTTCCGGTTGACACGCATGTCTCAAGGAGCAGCAACTCAGTGCAGAGGGACGCCATAACACTGAGAGCCTTGCTGGGCTCTCTTAGGTGATAGAGCACCCCATAGGCATAGACGATTTGCTGCGGCTCGATCTCCGGCGGTGGCTCTCGGTTGGCGTCAAAGCGCACCACCTTGAGCTGTGGAAAGCAAGTCTTCAGCGCCTCAACACACTCCGGTCGCCCATCTGTCGATGTGACCCGACAGCCGCGATCCAGAAAGAAGCTCGTATGGTCGCCTGGACCGGCGCCAATTTCGAGCACAGACCGACCGGAGAGGTCGAGATGGAGAGATGCCAGATGCTCCTGGCGGCGCTTGTTGTGGCGTTGGTAGTGGTCGCCGGAAAAGCTGTCGAAAGTCATGATCTACAATATCTCCATGCCCGGCACGGTCCACTCGCGACTTGCCTTGGCAGCCCTTCTTGCGAGGGTAGCCGCGCAAATGAGAGCCAGCCGCTACCGCAGCGCTAGCGATCGGGCCGCGAGGGCGGGTCCGCCGAGGGTCTTGCCCAACGCGTGGTACAATATAGCGAAGCCGCTCACGAAGTTCAGAAGAGCGTTCTCGGGAACGCGGAGCACGCGGCAAACGATCTTGAGGCCTGTCAGGAGCAGGACAAACACCATCAGTTGGGCGGCGAGCCCGAGGCTGGGCGAGGCAGCCTGAGGATGAGGGAATGCGCTTTGTCCGAGGGAACCAAAACAGAGACACGTTGAACGTCCGGCGCGGCTTCTACATGACGCTCCGTGGAGTCCAGGGTCTGGTATTGCTTGTCGATCCAGGCGATCCCGACCTTTCCCGATATCACCTCGATGGCGACCACGACGGTGACGGTGCCCGGCTGGAGGTCGCGGACAATCGCGGGATTGGCGTTCATCAGCACGGAGTAGCAAAATGGCACTGTCGTCGTGTCGATGATCACATCCGTGATTGCGGCCAGCCGGGACTGTGTTCCGTCGCCACGGTCGATCCGAGCCGGATCCTGGGCGGTCGCGGGCGAATGTCCGGTCTTCTGCGGCACCATCCGCAGGTGGCCATCGATCAGGAAATCGCCGGATAATGGATCGCCCTCAATCATCTAGGGTATTGCGCTTGGCAGGTCTTTCGCCACCAATTCATTCACGTCGAAGTGGCGTTCGGGCGTGGCCACGCGATTGTGGGCGGGCAGCTTGACGTGCTGGAGCCGCTCCTGCCAGCGAACCAGGGAGTCCGTCCGCGTTTCCGCGGAGTGGGAGAAGGTCCAGTTGTCCTTGCTCGTCGATCGCCAATGCCAGACGGCGGTCGCCATCGTGGTGAAGGCAAACCTGGTGCGCCCGGCCATCAGGCCCAAGAAATAGACGTCCTCCGCCCATTCGATCTTCGGGTCGACCAGCAGGTCGCCGTCGAGAAGGGACCTGCGGCATATCCATGCATTTTGCGAGACCACGTTGCTGATCGGCGAGAAGTTGCCGAAGTCCACCTCGGACAGAGCGTAGATCTCCCGTCGTTCCTCGATCACCTTTCCAGCCGGCCCGTTGAAGTGGGGCGCGTTGACGTAGTGGCCCGGCTCATCCTCCTGCTTGATGACGCCGGAGTAGGCAAGGCCGCAGTCCGGCCGGCCCTCGAGGCGATCCATCAGGGAAGCGACGTGGTTGGCGAAAAGCGAATCATCGTCGTCGAGTACGGCGAAGAAGTCGGCGGTCAGCGCGTTCAGGCCTGCCCACCAGGCTGTGCTCCGATTGCCGTTGTTGGAAACGACGATGCGACGAAGCCAGCGGAAGCGGGACTGGAATTGATCGATGACGGCCTCGAGCCCGGCCACCGGGTGGAACTGAACCAGGAGCACGGCGATCTCCCGGTAGGTCTGGGCGGCGAGGCTGCCGAGGGCCTGAGCCACCGTCTCGGCCGGGCGCGACCCGACGCGAACAATGTATTCGACGACCGGCGGCGGTTCTTCTTCCGGCCCGTTCACCAGGACCATGCTGCGACGCTGCCGGACCTGGTCGACGAATTCAGGAAGGGACTGGAGCATGGTCTCGAGGCTCAGATGCTGCCTGAAGAGCTCGTTCGACCGCTTGGCCAGGCGGCTTGCGGCCACCGGGTTCAGCCTGGCCCATTCGACGTGGGAGACGATCTGCCGGACGACCCTTTCGGCCGGCAACTCGGCATCGACGTACAGGACGCTGTTGCGGAACCAGTAGTGCGGAAACTCGAAGTTGTCGGTGATGATCAGAGCGCCGGCGGCGGCGGCCTCGAAGAGCCTCATCGTCGGGCAATTGGCCTGGCGATGGGCATGCTTGTGCAGGCAGAGGGCGATCCCCAACTCCCGGAGCGCTCCGATCACGGAAACGCCGTCGAAGGGCAAAGGGCCGCAATAGGCGTCATGACCAACCCAGGCGTCCGGTGGGCCGTAAAGCCTCATGGGCACGCGTTCCTCGAGGCCGCGAAAGACCTCGCCGTGACGCGATCCATCCCAGTCGATTCCGGCATACATGATCGCCGGCTCCGGCGGCAGCGAGCCGGCCGGGCCGACGTCCGGCGTCGACGGCAGCATGAGGCCATCGTGGATGGCGGCCCGCTTGCCGTGGCTGGTGCAGAAGTCGTCCAGCCAGTCCGCGATCTGCCGCGATCCGCAGAGATGCCCGTCCAGGCTGAGAACAGCTTTGCGACGCCAGGGATCCTGAACATAGAAGTCGGTTGGACTCCAGTTCAATCCCAAAGTCGGGAATTCCGTGAGCTTGGGCGAGACCTCGTGCGTGACCAGCACGCAGTCCGGATTGCATCGCATGATGTCATCTGACGTGACCACTTCGATTGGTTCGAAGTCGAGCCTGTCGCACGCCACGGAAAAGCGTTGGATCCATTCAACCTCTGCGATGTAAGGAAGGTTGGGTAGCGAGTGTTGAATCGCAATACGGATTGTCATGCTCTGGTCTTCTCGGGCGGAAGCAGCCGCTGCCGGTCGCTCTTCATGAGCGCTCTATAGCGAAGGCACTGAAGCCGAACAATCTGAACGACGAGCTCATTAAATCGCCCGCGACATTCCTGAGGATGAGGGAATGCGCTTTGTCCGAGGGAACCAAAACAGAGACACGTTGAACGTCCGGCGCGGCTTCTACATGACGCTCCGTGGAGTCCAGGGTCTGGTATTGCTTGTCGATCCAGGCGATCCCGACCTTTCCCGATATCACCTCGATGGCGACCACGACGGTGACGGTGCCCGGCTGGAGGTCGCGGACAATCGCGGGATTGGCGTTCATCAGCACGGAGTAGCAAAATGGCACTGTCGTCGTGTCGATGATCACATCCGTGATTGCGGCCAGCCGGGACTGTGTTCCGTCGCCACGGTCGATCCGAGCCGGATCCTGGGCGGTCGCGGGCGAATGTCCGGTCTTCTTGGCGGCCCCATCCCGCAGGTGGCCATCGATCAGGAAATCGCCAGGTAAGGGCCGAGTCGCGTCTCTGTTGAAGGCTTCATCGAAATCGTAGCGGCGTTCGGGCGTGGCCACGCGATTGTGGGCGGGCAGCTTGACGTGCTGGAGCCGCTCCTGCCAGCGAACCAGGGAGTCCGTCCGCGTTTCCGCGGAGTGGGAGAAGGTCCAGTTGTCCTTGCTCGTCGATCGCCAATGCCAGACGGCGGTCGCCATCGTGGTGAAGGCAAACCTGGTGCGCCCGGCCATCAGGCCCAAGAAATAGACGTCCTCCGCCCATTCGATCTTCGGGTCGACCAGCAGGTCGCCGTCGAGAAGGGACCTGCGGCATATCCATGCATTTTGCGAGACCACGTTGCTGATCGGCGAGAAGTTGCCGAAGTCCACCTCGGACAGAGCGTAGATCTCCCGTCGTTCCTCGATCACCTTTCCAGCCGGCCCGTTGAAGTGGGGCGCGTTGACGTAGTGGCCCGGCTCATCCTCCTGCTTGATGACGCCGGAGTAGGCAAGGCCGCAGTCCGGCCGGCCCTCGAGGCGATCCATCAGGGAAGCGACGTGGTTGGCGAAAAGCGAATCATCGTCGTCGAGTACGGCGAAGAAGTCGGCGGTCAGCGCGTTCAGGCCTGCCCACCAGGCTGTGCTCCGATTGCCGTTGTTGGAAACGACGATGCGACGAAGCCAGCGGAAGCGGGACTGGAATTGATCGATGACGGCCTCGAGCCCGGCCACCGGGTGGAACTGAACCAGGAGCACGGCGATCTCCCGGTAGGTCTGGGCGGCGAGGCTGCCGAGGGCCTGAGCCACCGTCTCGGCCGGGCGCGACCCGACGCGAACAATGTATTCGACGACCGGCGGCGGTTCTTCTTCCGGCCCGTTCACCAGGACCATGCTGCGACGCTGCCGGACCTGGTCGACGAATTCAGGAAGGGACTGGAGCATGGTCTCGAGGCTCAGATGCTGCCTGAAGAGCTCGTTCGACCGCTTGGCCAGGCGGCTTGCGGCCACCGGGTTCAGCCTGGCCCATTCGACGTGGGAGACGATCTGCCGGACGACCCTTTCGGCCGGCAACTCGGCATCGACGTACAGGACGCTGTTGCGGAACCAGTAGTGCGGAAACTCGAAGTTGTCGGTGATGATCAGAGCGCCGGCGGCGGCGGCCTCGAAGAGCCTCATCGTCGGGCAATTGGCCTGGCGATGGGCATGCTTGTGCAGGCAGAGGGCGATCCCCGACTTCCGGAGCGCTCCGATCACGGAAACGCCGTCGAAGGGCAAAGGGCCGCAATAGGCGTCATGACCAACCCAGGCGTCCGGTGGGCCGTAGCCTCCATGGGCACGCGTCCCTCGAGGCCGCGAAAGACCTCGCCGTGACGCGATCCATCCCAGCGGATTTCGGCATACATGATTGCCGGCTCCGGCGGCAGCGAGCCGGCCGGGCCGACGTCCGGCGTCGACGGCAGCATGAGGCCATCGTGGATGGCGGCCCGCTTGCCGTGGCTGGTGCAGAAGTCGTCCAGCCAGTCCGCGATCTGCCGCGATCCGCAGAGATGCCCGTCGAGGCTCAGGATCGCCTTCCAATGGTCGCCGAACGGATGGAGCCCGGCACGTTCGGTCCTCCCGGAAGAAGGGGTTGGCGCCACGAAATCCGGCGGATTCCAGTGCAATCCCAGTGTCAGAAATTCGGTAAGCTTGGGTGAGACTTCATGCGTGACCAGCACGCAGTCCGGATTGCATCGCATGATGTCATCTGACGTGACCACTTCGATTGGTTCGAGATCGAGCCGACCGCAAACCGTGAAGAAGCGCCAATCCATTC
>CAVXWG010000014.1:0-415000 GCA_963765385.1 uncultured Alphaproteobacteria bacterium
AATCGCCAGATCCTGCGCGACCTGCTCGGCATGGCGGGCTACGACTGGCCCAGGCGCATGACGGCGCCGAAGGTGTGGCGCGAGCTGCGGAGCACAGGCCGGACCTGATCCTGATGGATATCCAGATGCCGGTGATGGACGGCTACGAGGCGACACGGCGCATCAAGGCCGACCCGGCGCTGAAGGGGATTCCGGTCATCGCCGTGACCTCCTACGCTTTGTCGGGCGACGAGGCGAAGACGCGGGCCGCCGGCTGTGACGGCTATATCGCCAAGCCCTACAGTCCGCGGCAGATGCTGGCCAAGGTGCGGGAGGTATTGGCTGGGCATAAGAGACTTCCGATGCGCGAACCCGCCCGCATCCTCGTCGTCGACGACGTCGCCGACAACGTCGAGATCCTGCGCATGCGCCTGAGCGCGCTCGGCTACGAGGTCGTCGAGCGACGACCGACGGCGAGCAGGCGCTGGCCAAGGTGGCCGAGGATCCGCCGGACCTGGTCCTGCTCGACATCATGATGCCCAAGATCGACGGGCTCGAAGTCGTGCGCCGCATGAAAGCGGACAAGTCGCTGCCCTTCATCCCGGTGATCCTGGTGACCGCCAAGGCCACGCCCAAGGACGTCGTGGCCGGCCTCGATGCCGGCGGCGACGACTATCTCACCAAGCCGATCGATCACGGGGCGCTGGTGGCGCGGGTGCGCGCCATGCTGCGCATCAAGGCGCTGCACGACGAGGTGCAGGCGCTGAATCGCCGGGCTCGAGAGCCAAGGTCAAGGCGCAGGTCGATGAGCTGGAACGCGTCGGCCGGCTGCGCCGCTTCCTGGCGCCGCAACTTGCCCAAGCTGTCGTCGCGGCGGGCGATCAGAAGATCCTGGAGAATGACCGGCGCGAGATCGCTGCCCTGTTCTGCGACCTGCGCGGCTTCACCGGCCGAGACCGCCGAGCCCGAGGATATCATGACCTTGCTGGCCGAGATCACGGCGAAGCGGTCGGGCCGTTGATCCGCAAGCACGAGGGCACGCTCGATCGCTTCACCGGCGACGGCATGCTGGTGTTCTTCAACGATCCGTTGCCCTGCCCCGATGCGGCCGATCGCGCCGCCAAGCTCGCTATCGAGATGCGAGATGCCGTGGCCAACCTGGGTGCCGTCGTGGGCCAAGCGCGGACACACCCTGGGCTTCGGTATCGGCATAGCCCAGGGCTATGCCACGCTGGGCCGCATCGGCTTCGAGGATCGCTTCGACTACACCGCGATCGGCGCGGTCATCAATCTCGCCTCGCGGCTTTGCGCCGATGCCAGCGACGGGCAGATCCTGGCCAGCGGGCGCCTCGCATCGGCCGTCGAGAACATCGCGGAAATCGAGGACCTCGGCGAGCGACAATTGCGCGGAATGATGCGACCAGCGCCCGTCGCCAATCTGCGCGGGCCGAGGCTGGAGGAACGCCGCACCGTTCTCCGTTCCTCTGCGCGACGGATTTTTGGCGTCCTCAGAGTATTCGAACGTCCGCTGTTCTTGCTTGCGACCGAGCTACAAACATTCCGGGGGCCAGATTGTGACCGGGACCGGATGTCGTTTCGGCTAAAGGCCATGCGCGTCTGTAGAGCGGAGCCGTTGAGGATTGCGTGTGGGTTGCGCAAAGACTAGCGTCTGCGACGAAGATGAGACGACGAGATTTCCTGGCTGGAACCGGGGCGGTGCTGTCACCTGCGGTTGCGCATGCGCAGCAGGGGCCGCCGCTGATCGGCGTCATGCGCGTCAATGTCAAGAGCGCCGAGCAGTTCGAGGACGGCTTCAGACGCGACATGGCGCGCCTGGGATGGGAGGAAAGCCGCGGCTATCGCACGCAGTACCTCTGGGCAGACGGCGACACCGACCGGCTGCCGGCGGACGCGGCGGAGCTGGTCAAGGCCGGCGCGAGTGCTGGTGGCCTTCGGCAATCCCGGCGTCGCGGCCGCCGAGCCACCCACGCGCGAGATCCCGATCGTCGCCATGTCGGCCTGGTCGCGGTGGGCTTGGTGTCCTCGATGGCGCGACCGGGCGGCAACACGACCGGCCTCAGCATCATGGGTCATGAGCTTGATGTGAAGCGGCTCGAGGTGCTGCACGAGATAGCCCCGCAGGCCCGCCGGATCGGCGTGGTGATGGACGACAACCAAGCGCTCAAGGGCGAGATCGCGAGGCTCGAGCAGGCCGCGGCCAAGCTCGAGCTGCAGCCGATCATCGAGCATGCGGTCAGGCGCGAGCAGATCGCTCCGGCGATGGCGAACCTTGCCTCGGCCCGTCGAGGCCGTGCAGTTCCTCGCCTCGCCGTTCCTCAATGGCACACGCTCGACGTTCATCGAGCAGATCCTCGCAATGAAGGTGCCGGCGATGTACGAATGGCCGGAGACCGTCGAGGAAGGCGGGCTGGTGAGCTACGGGCCGCGCATCTCGCTCTGCTATCGCCATGTCGCGGTGCTGGTGAGCAAGGTATTGCGCGGCGCCAAGCCAACCGACCTGCCGATCGAGCAGCCGGCGACCTTCGCCCTGGCCATCAACACCGGCGCGGCACGCGCGATCGGGTTAAGTTTGCCCGAAGCGATGCTCCTGCGCGCCGATGTGGTGGTGGATTGAGCTCTCTCTTCACGCGCCGACGACCTGCTCAAGTAAGTTGGTCCACTCTGGCAGCTTTGGGTCACATTCCCACTGTGCGAACTTGCCGTGGCGCTACTGGCGCCAATGTAACCGACCGCGGGGTTTTTTGGCGGCGTCTGCGCGTCGGCGGCCAAGCCGCCACCGCAACAGGTGCAACACCTGAGAGCACGAAGTACTCGCGCGCTGCATGTCCTACCCCCGGCCCAGACGGCATTGTATTTTGCTCACCGAGTACGTTGATAGGAGAAGAAGCCGGCCAACTACGGGATCGTCAAACTGTTCAGCAATATTCGCTTCGGATTACAAGGCGACGTCGCGGGCTCGCTATTCGATCATCTCATCGGCGCGGGCGAGTAACGTGGGCGGGACGGTGAGGCCGAGTGCCTTTGCCGTCTTGAGGTTGATGACCATCTCAAATTTCGTTGGCTGCTGGATGGGCAGGTCACCTGGGTTTGCACCGGCGAGGATTTCTGACGACGTATTCCGCGGTGGCCCCGTATTGATCTTGGACATTCGGAGCGTAGCTCACCAAACCGCCGCGCTCCGCATCATCGCGCCGCTCGTAGATAGCAGGCAGGCGATTTTCAGCTGCCATATCGATAATCAGACGTCTTTGTGCAGACGAGAAGAGTGGGCTGCCTCGTAACACAATGCCCTGCGCCTCCCCAGCGATGGCTTGGCGCATTGCCGCATCGGCCGCCTCCGGCTGGGGCAAATCGATGTAGCTGTATTCGATCCCGAGCGCCTTTGCCGCCTGGTCCTGGCCTGGCGCGAACTGAGCCCAAATCGCGCGTGTTGCGAGCACGGCAATTCGATGCAACCCCGGAACGATTTCCTTGAGAATCTCGAAGACCTTGCTGGAGATATCCATTTCCAGGCTAGCGAAGCCGGTTATGTTTCCGCCCGGGCGGGCGAGAAGTCTTTATCAGCCCATCCATAAATGGATCAGCCGCCGAAGTAGTCACGATTGGGATGGTCCTTGTCACTGCAGCTGCGGCCCGTACGACAATTGTGCCCTCAGTCACAATTACATCGACGTCTTGATTTACGAGCGCCACAGCGAGCTCCGGAAGCCGCGCGACATTGCCGTCGCCCCATTCCGGCACAAGGACGAAATTGCGCCCTTGCACGTACCCACGCTCAGACAGTGCGCGCATGAAGGCATCGAGTTCGCGTTCGGGCGGCGCGGCGGCACGCAGAAAGCCGATGCGCCTCATTCGGTCCGGCTGCTGCGCACGCGCCCCAAGCGGCAGCGCTGCTGCACCGCCTAGACCTCCCAAAAACGCGCGCCGATTCATCGCCACCTCGAACTTAGGAAGGCGGCATCGTATCGGTTCAGTGGGCATTTGGAAGGGGCGGAAGCCGACTTCAGACAGGGCGTTGCAAGTTCGGCTCATGTCCGCTCCGGGTCATTCGCGTCGCTTTTGCTATGTCTGCAGCATGTCCGCTTGGAGGGTGATCTCGGACATGCCAGCTCGGCGTTGTGAGCGTCGGCAAGGGCGTAATTCAAACTCCCCAACGGGAGCTTCGAGCGCCGGCCTCCTCGCAGCCGCGGGCCGCCGCAACGCTCTGTGCTCAGCGGTCGAGCCAGATATCCTCGAAACGCCAACCGTTGTAGATGCTGTTGACGTGGATCGTCACGCCCTTGACGTAGGGCTGCCAGCATCCGGCGGCCTTGTCGTGGAGGATGATCGGGCGGGCGATGTCCTCCTGCAGCTGGCGGTCGATCTCCCACACCATTTTCAGGCGCTTCTTCTGGTCGATCTCCTGCGACTGCGCTTCGAACAGCTTGGTCATCTCGGGATTGCAGTAGTTGTTGTAGTTGCGTAGCGAGCCGCAAGCGTAGCCCTCGAAGAACGCGACATCGGGGTCGTCGACGCCGGTGCCGCTGAAGTTGAGTGCGACGGCGTAGTCCTTCTTGAACACGCGGTTGTAGTAGACAGCGGTATCGATCACCTCGAGTTCGCCGTCGACCCAGATGTGCCGCAGGTGGTCGAGCAGGATGGTCGCCGGATCGCGCCACAAGGCGATGTTGCGGGTGCTGACCTTGACCTTCAGCCGCTTGTCGGGACTGTACCCCGCCTGCTTCATCAATTCGCGCGCCTCCTCGCGGCTCTTGTGGACATCGCCATAGCCGGTGATGGTCTTCAGCATGCCCTGCGGTAGGCCCCACACACCGTCCGGTGGTGGCAGCATGGCGCCGCCCATCAGGTCCTCGCCCTCGCTCAGGATGTCGATGAAGGCCTGCCGATCGAGTGTGAGCGCAAGCGCGCGACGGATCCCCGGGTCGTCGAACGGCGGCACGTCGCGGTTGACGATGAGGTTGATACTGACGCCGGTCGACCGCATGGTGCATTGTGCCTGCGGCGCCTCCCGGCGGATGTTCTTCAACAACGGCACCGTGACGTCGTTCGGGAAAGTCATGTCGAACTTGCCGCTGGCGAAGGCTAGCATGCGGGTCGAGCGGTCGGGGATGATCGTGTATTCGATGCCGTCGAGATACGGCCGCCCCGGCTTCCAGTAGTCGGTGTTTTTCGCGAGCTTGATGCCCTCGTTCATCTTCAACTCGACGAATTTGAACGGACCCGTTCCGATCGGCTTGCGGCGCATGTACGCGATCGGCACATGGCAGGGATAGATCGGTGTGTAGCCCGAGGCGAGCAGCGCCAGCAACGCCGGCTGCCGGTGCTTGAGATGGAACGTCGCGTCGAAATCGCCGTCGGCCGTCACCTTCTCGACATTGCTCCACCAGGCCGAGCGCGGATTGCGCCTGAGCTTGTCAGGGCTGAGCAGCAACTCGAACGTGCAGCGCACGTCCGCAGCAGTGAACGGCTTGCCGTCGTGCCATCGCACGCCTTGCCGAAGCTTGAAAGCAAGCTGCTTGCCGTCGTCGCTCCACGACCAGCTCGAGGCGAGATCCGGCACGATCGAGTCGAAGCTGTTCTGGGCGACGTTCTGGTCGAACATCACCAAATTGTTGAAGAGTCCCATGAACGGGACCACCACCGAGACGGTTGCCTCCTCGTGGATCGAGGCGCTGGGCGGCGTATCCCTGTGCTGTATCTTGAGAATGCCGCCGGCTTTCTGCGCCCAACCGGCATCCGCCGTCGCAATCACCAAAGCCACTACGCCTGCCAACGCGAAACACCCGTTTTGGATTTTCATGTTGTTTCCTCCCAGCTCCGAGCCGCGCGGGCGCGGCATTGGAGCGACAGTCGGCGTCGTCTGATTGATCCCTCCTGTAAGCATCGTGAACTCGCCCGAGCAGCCCTGCAAGGTGGCGTTCGCCATGTTTGCGGCTCAAGCTAGAACGGCGGCCAACGAGGCCGTGTATTTATAAATCGAGGTCGGTGAGCGCGGGTTGATTGATGTCTGCTTTGCAGCGCTTTGCGGACTCAATCCGGGCATCGCCTTGCGTCCGAGAAGTGCCAGGAGCGGACTTTAGCCATCGCCAAAATCGCTGATCGAATCGCCGCAATCGCGCCAGGTCGAACGAGAAATGGCTTTATTTCAAGACCCAACGGTCGAACTTCTCCGCTGCATAACCGCGTCCATCACCGATTGATGAGCAAAGTTTAGGGGCAAAATCAGCTTTCCGTCATCTTTTCATCAGGACTCCGACGTGAGTTTCATGGGAGTGCACGACCATCGAATCACGTCACGCATCCCTAACGATGGAGATCGAACCGCTCTTGCGGGAAGTCTGGCGGAATGCTTGGCGTTCATCTTGGGCCCCTACCCCAACACGGATTTGAACCGATGCTGCGGCGAGGTTTTGTCTCTCTTCTTGGCGGTGGGGCAGCCGTACGGCCTCTCGCCGCGCTCGCCCAACAGGCGGCAACGCCTCTCATCGGATTTCTCAGCAGCCGGTCTGAAGACAACTCTCGCTATGTGCTTGCTGCCTTTCACAAAGGGCTGAACGAAGGCGGGTTCGTCGAAGGGCAGAACATTGCGATCGATTATCGGTGGGCGCAGGGCCATTACGAGCAACTGCCAGCACTCGCTACTGACCTTGTGAACCATGGAATTACCTTGCTCGTGGCGGTGGGCGGTGAGCCGTCTGCCCTGGCGGCCAAGACAGCAGCCCTGACAATTCCCATTGTTTTTACCACGGGCGGCGACCCGGTGAAGATTGGGCTGGTCGCGAGTTCTCAACCGGCCAGGCGGAAATGCTACCGGCTACAGTCTGATGACGACGGCACCGGAGGCCAAGCGACTAGAACTGTTGAATGATCTTTCGCCTTCGCCCGCCATCATCGGCGCACTTATTGACGCGAACTACCAGGAGGCGACAACCCAAGAGCAGGAATTGAAGACAGCGGCTCGTGGGCTTGGAAAGCAACTTGTCATCCTTAAAGCGGGCGCCACTGCCGAACTGGAACATGCTTTCGGAGAGCTTGCCCAAAAACGGCCCGATGCGATGGTGGTGACGTCCAGTCCATTTTTTGACACGCAGCGCGACCGGATTATCGCCTTCGCGAACCATACACACCTACCGGCCGTCTATCAGTTCCGCGAGTACGCTGTCGCTGGCGGGTTGATGAGTTATGGCATCAGCCTTACAGATGGCTATCGCGGGGTCGGATCTTATGCTGCGAGGATCTTGAAAGGCACAAAGCCCTCGGAGTTACCAGTCTTGCAACCGATCCGGTTCGAGTTGGTAATCAATGCGACGACGGCAAAAGCACTCGGCCTCAACATCCCGCCGGTTCTGCTCGCCCGCGCCGACGAGGTGATCGAATAAACGAAGGCGTGATGTTCGCTTTGGAAGTGTCTAGAACTCCCCTAGGATTTGTCGGGGCAACCCAATTGACGCCACGATCCGAACTTTACTGGCCGCGCATCGTGCGCCGATGATCGAATGAAGCGGCGGAGCCTCACCGGAATCCTAACCTTCGCGTTGTCCAACCGTTGGCGGCAAGCCGCTGGCCAATCGCCAGCCCCGCGCATTGGCTATCTCTGGCTGGGCACCCCCGGCAGCGACGAAACCACTAAGTCAGGGCTTCTGAAGGGACTCGAGGAGCTGGGTTACAGTGATGGCGGAACCATTTCCATAGACTACCGCTACGCCTACGGCAACGAGGCGCGTCTGGCTCCTCTTCTCGCGGAGCTGATTGCCGCCAAGCCGGCACTTCTGGTCACTCCCGGCGTTGTTGCTACGCGAGCCGCCATGAACGCGACCAGGACCGTGCCGATCGTGTCTGCCTCGACCGATCCGGTGGGCTCGGGCTTTGCAATTAGCTTGGCGCGACCAGGACGCAACATCACCGGCGTCGCCATCACAGCCGGCGCGGAAGTCGCCGCAAAATGGGTTGAGTTCGCGCGCGAACTCGTACCGAACGCCACGCGCATTACTTTACTACTGAACCCATCCAGCTCTGCCAGTGCAATTTATGCGCAGAGTATCCGCTCGCTTGCCGACCCACTCGGCTTGGTCCTAACGTTTCACAGCGTTACTGGCCGCCAGGAACTGGCCGGCGCCCTGGATTCAATCGCGTCGGCTAATCCTCAAGTGCTGATCGTCGTTGCCGATGCGCTACTCTACGCAAACAATCAGGCCATCGTTGGCTTCGCCAATGGCAAACGGATTCCAGCCGTCTATGCCTTGCGCGAGTTTGTCGATTCAGGCGGACTGATGTCGTATGGCGCCAGCATTTTTGAGAGTTGGCGTTACGCGGCCAGGCATGTCGATCAGATCCTTAAGGGTGCAAAGCCGGCTGACTTGCCGATTGAACAGCCGACTAAGTTCGATCTGATCGTCAATCTCAAAACTGCACGCCTGCTTGGAATCACGATTTCACCGCTGTTGCTCGCCCGCGCCGACGAGGTAATTGAGTAGGCCTGTCCAGCAAGCCGCTTCGGGTCAGGCACACCGTTCTGGGGGGGTACGTCGAGGACTTCCGGTCTGCCCCGATGAACAGACATCCTCGGAGTTCGGTGGCAGGTCTCAAAGGTGCCAATAACGGAAGTGGCGGCATGTTCGCGTTGAGCCTGCGGACCGCGCAACCGCTCGCACGTGAAAACGCGATTTTCGGAGGAGGGCCCCTGTCCCCACTGCGCTTCGCAGAGCGCTTCCAGCACTTCAAGGACATGATCGGGAAACTATCGCTCAGCGCCTTTCGACCACCATGAACAAAGCCAACCGGTTGTAGCGATTAGTCAGAAGCACGAGCGACGAAGCCCTCCCAAGACGTGCGCATGTAGTTTATGTTCCGCGCCGACGGTCCCGGTGCCGTGTATGTCACGAAGCCTTACGACGGGAAGGAGGCCACGGTCGGCAACGGCTCAATGATCGCCTTTCGTGTGCCGACTCCTGCCCAAGTTCTCGCCCTGCACACGCTGGCGTTGCGGCTGGTGGCACGGATGAAGGCGCGCCGGGCTTCCGCGCCCAGTACAGTAAGAATTTCTTCGTGGGTTATCTGCGCGATCCGCTGGGCAACAAGCTAGCCCTTTTCTGCACGGCTACGGAGTTTGAAATCTGAGCGGCTTGCCTCGCTTGTCGCACGCCGTTCCCGGCCGGCTCCTGGTCGTGTCATAGTGCCTGCATGCCCACTGGACCCAAAGGCCAGAAGCGCCCCGCCGACGTAGTAAAAAGGGCGGCGTCAGCCAGGGCAGCGGCTTGATGTCCGGTAGGTTCATTGTCCATGCCATAGCCGTCATCGGCTGGCTGTTTGCCGCCGTGTCCAGGGTGAGCCCGCGAAAGAATTTTCAGCGGCTGCACTCGCCAGGAAGGCACGCTGACCGAAGCAACCTCACGGAGCTTAGGGAAAGGTCATTCGCGGACGGCTTTGGCCTGATCGAAGTAAGTGTAGCTCGCCGCACCGCGAGTGAGGACCTTCATCTTCAGCTCGACGGAATAGGCGGTTAGGGTGGGATCGACACTCCGGCCATCGAGGTCGGTCGGCAGCTTCACGGTCAATCCGGTCCTGGTCGAAGACCGGTGTGTCTTGTTCAGCACCGCGTACTCGCCGACTGGCGGGCCGCCCTGCAGCGTTTCCTCGAGCACGCGTCCCTGAACAGCCGGCATACTGAACTGGAGGATACGCGCGACCGTGGGCGCGATGTCCACGTTCGACGTAGGCAGCGTATCGTAAAGGCCGGACTGGAAGTCCGGGCCACTAGCCATCAGTGAGATATGCGTATCGGTCGGTGAGAAGCTGCCGTGATCGCCTCTGCGGTTGATCGAACTGGCGTAGCTGACGCCGGACTTCCCTGCCACTGCGACGTTTTCATCGTAGCTGAAGCTGACGATGATGTCCGGCGCTCGGCCGGTTCCGCTGTTCTCGGTCTTGATGAGGCCCATGGGTAGCGTCCCCGCGATCTCGCCATACTTGTCGCTCACGAAGATCGCGCCGAACTGCAGGCGGCTCTGCAGGCTCTCCACTGCGGCCTTGACCGTCTCGATGTTGCCGTCCGGCACGAACAAATAGTCGCTGCCCGCGTTCGCGGCGACCACGACGGTCCCCGCGGGAATTGGCTTCGGCACCACATAGCTCGGCGACGTGTACTTTTGCGCCCGGCCGCAAACCTGTCCGTGCTGGTCATCTTTGCCAGGGTAAAGGTGTGTGGCGTCGGCCATGATGCCGGACAAGATCGGTATGTCGCGGCACCCCGCTCCATCATAAGCCTTCAACCCGTCGCGGGTCAGCAACTCGGCGGTCCGCACGAAGCCTGAAACCGAGTAGCCGTGCGGATCATTCGACCCGATGTCGCGATCGACGATTGCCCGCAATGGATAATAAGCAACGTCACCGGACACTGTGCTGTGATTGTGATCCTGGGTAATGATGATGTCCGTGGAATCTGCCCAGCCGAGCCGGCGCAGTTCTTCGACGGCCCGGCCCAAGATCTCGTCGTTCATCCTGGTCGCGTCGATTGAGTTGCACGTTCCCGGCCCGTACGCGTGATTCGTGGCGTCAGGCTCCTTCGACCAGAAGATCGTCAAGTCAGGTTTCTTGCTGGGCAGGATGTAATTCACGAATACATCGGTCAGATAAGCGAAGCCGCGCCGGGACAGCGCCCCCCTGCAGTCCAGCGGATTGCCGGTCTGTCCATCCTTGAGCCGCTGAATGGGAATTGGAGCGGTGGGGTCGCCGTTGTCGTTCGCGAGCGTCAACGCACCTGCCTCATATGCGTTGCCGCTGTTCCGCGGAAGCGAGTATCCGGCCTGTTGTAGCTCTTTGGCGAAACCGAGCGGGATCGCGGCATCCTCATCGAGGATGATCCCGCCGCGCTTGTAATCCTGGATGAAGGCGGCTCCGAACTTGCCGATGGCCACCGTCGTCAGCCCTTTGGCTTGCGCGGCCTGAAGCATCGTCGAAACCAGCGTGAGCCTTCCCTGGTATGAGTTCGCGCACGGCTTCGACCACGCCGAAATCCTCGATGAATGCCGGCGCGGAAAAATCGATATCGGCTCCCTTCGCGTTCCTTCCCTTCGCAGATGGAGCATACACCACGTTGCCGTAGAACCCGTGCACGCCCGGATAGGTGCCGGTGGCGATGGAAGCGGAATTCATCATCGTGAAAGTCGGATAGACGGCATGGTGGTCTGCGAAGACGACGCCGGATCGCGCAAGCGCAAAATAGTTTGGCGCAATGTCCGGAGTCAGGTCGTCGGCTCGAAGACCATCCCACACGAAGATGATAACCCGTCGTGCAACGGCGCCCGTCTCCTGTTGCTGCGCTTGCAGACCCGCTGTCATTCCGAGAAGCATGAAGGGGAGAGCGCTCAGAAAGGTAAGCAACCGTAGTTTCATGGTTCGCCTCCTGGGCAGCGCTGCGAGCGTCGACGATTAGCCGACACAAGCCTGGACTGTCCGCCGCCTGGATTTCGCAAGAGAGACCGTCGATTTGACGCGAGTTACGGCAGGCTATGAGCGCCCTGCGTTTTTGCGTCAAATACATAATTGTTCTATTCTTTATGCGCTTTGGAGATAAGCAGGGATGGACCTGAAGCGCCTGCGGACCTTCGTCGAGGTGGCAGACCTCGGAACAGTTTCCAAGGCAGCGTTGCGTCTGCGTATCAGCCAGTCTGCTTTGTCGCGGCAGATCAGTGATCTCGAATACGAATGCGGGTTCAAGCTTTTTGACCGTATCGGTCGCCGCCTTTTCCTGACGACCAGAGGCGAGCAGCTGCTCGGAGATTGCCGCGGAGTGCTGGGTCAGCTGGGATCGCTTGCCGAACGGATAGAGCTGCTCAAACGTGGAGACTCCGGCGTCCTTAAGGTGGCCGCACCGCCGCAGACGATTGAGAGCGTCTTGTCGGGATTCCTGCCGCGATATGCCGAACGCTTACCCAACGTGCACGTGAAGTTGACGGAGGCTCTTGGCATGGACCAAGTGCCCCTGCTGGAACGTGGCGAGGTTCATATCGGCATCAGGCATGATCAAGGCGTGAACCCCTGGTTCGAGAGCCTCTCATTGCCGTCGGATGATGTTTTGGCCGCGTACCGCCCCTCGCTCCAGCTGGGCCGCGGCGGCATGATCGATATCGTTTCGCTCGCCCCCCATCCCTTGCTGCTGCTGGACTCCGGCTACTCGGTTCGCAGGCTGTTCAATGCGGCCTGCCGTGTTGCCGACGTCGAACCCAATATTCTGCTCGAGAGCCGCGCGCCGCACACATTGCTGGCACTCGCTGAAGCCGGGCAAGGGATCGCCATCATCCCGTCCGTGCTGCGGACCGACCGTTACAGGCTGAAAGTCGCTCGAGTCACTCATCGGCGAAAACCACTGCGAGACCGTTACGTCATCCAGTGGGACAAGCGGCGCCCCATGCCTAGCTATGCCCAGAACTTTTGCGCGGCGCTCGCAGCGTATATGCGCGACGTCCTGCCGATTACGCGTCCGTCGGGAAGCAATACTACCGGCCCACCCCGGCGCCTTACTGAACAAAAGACACACAGGCATACGCGATGAGGAGGCAGAAATGTCTGCCGTGGGTCAAACTCGCCGTTTTGGCTTTCCGACCATCATTTCCGGTCTATCCCCAACATCAGACATTCCGGGCCCCGGCCGGCACTTCGCAAAAGTGCCATGAGCGGTCACCGCCATGATCCGTGCTCCGGTTGAGCCTCGGTGCCTACGTGATAGGCTTACCTGATGAAACGACGTGGCCTCCTTGCCTCGACGGCCGCGGCCGCCCTATCGCCAGCGACGCTGCGCGCACAGCAGAAGGCGATACCGGTGATCGGCTACCTCGGCGCCGGGTCGCCCGGCACATCTGCCCCGTTTGTGGCCGCGTTCCGCCAGGGATTGGGCGAGTCAGGCTATGTCGAGGGACAAAACGTGGCGATCGAGTACCGCTATGCCGAGGGTCGTAATGATCGGCTGCCCGCATTGGCCGCCGATCTCGTCGGCCTCAAGGTCGACGTGATCGTGACGACCGGCGGTTCTGCGCCACGCGCGGCGAAAGCGGCAAGTCAGACGATCCCGATCGTCTTCACCATCGGCGGCGACCCGGTCAGGTCCGGCCTTGTCGACAGTCTCGCCCGGCCGGGGGGCAACGTCACCGGCGTTAGCTGGCTCGGCGGCGAACTGATGTCAAAGCGGCTCGAACTTACGTCCGAGCTGGTTCCGCAGGCCAGAGCAATCGCCCTACTCGTGAACCCAAACAGTCCGCAGCAGACTGAGGGCGTGGTGCTAGACATGCAGGAAGCGGCGCGCGCGAAGGGGGTGCAGCTCTCTATCCTGAACGCCAGCAGCGAAAGCGAGATAGACGCCGCCTTCGCCTCCCTCGTCCAGGGCCACGCCGGCGCGCTCGTCGTCACCGCCGAACCATTCATCAACAGCCGGCGCCAGCAGATCGTGGCGCTGGCGGCACGCCATGCCGTTCCGGCGATCTATGGGATCCGTGAATACGCCACGGTCGGCGGCCTGATCAGCTATGGCGCGAGCCTTACGGCGGCCTATCGGCAGACCGGCATTTATACCGGAAGGATCCTCAAGGGCGCCAAGCCCGCCGACCTGCCGGTCCAGCAACCGACCATTTTCGAGCTGGTCGTCAATCTGAAGACCGCCAAGGCGCTCGGCCTCACCATTCCGCCGTCGATCCTGAGCCGCGCCGACGAGGTGATCGAGTAGTTCCCGCCAAGTCCGATGTGGGTCAAGCTCGCCGTTTTGGCTTTCCGACCATCACTTCCGGTCTATCCCCAACATCAGACATTCCCGGCCCCGGTTGGCACTTCGCAAAAGTGCCATCAGCGGAAACGGGTTGTAGCCCGGCGTAAGTAGAGGCGTTCCCCTGCGGTTCGATCCGGAGATAGCGGCTATGCGCGGCAGCCGACCGGAAGCTGGCTGCGCCAAGCCCGCTGGCGGTCACGCAACCGCGCCCGCGATGGCTTGTAACAGCGATCGGCATTTTACATTTTCTTGGTCTCCCAGTGACGGGTCTCGCAACAATGGCACTGAGCCACCTCTTGCGCATCTTCACGCCACTTTCAGGCGTCTTGGGCTTGTAGGCGCGCGCACTTTCGTGATCACTAGTTCTCTTCCGGGTGTGTCACACTGAAGCCTCTGCACAGCGCTCCAGTAGCCGGCAACACTTGAGGTAACGAAATGAGACGACGGCAGTTCGTGGCGATCGCGACGGCTGGCGCCGCATTTTCGCCGCTTGTGGTTAGAGCGCAAAAATTGCAGGCGCGCATTGGTTTGCTGATCGCCGTGGGACAGACCCCCGAATACACGGCAAGCGTGGCTGCGTTCGAGCAAATGCTGGGCTCGCGCGGCTGGAAGAAGGATGAGAACCTTCACATCGATGTGCGCTGGTCTGCGGGAAGCCCTCAAAGGACGCAGACGGTCATTGACGAAATTGTCGCCCTCCAACCCGATGTCATCCTCGGCCAGTCTGAAGCCGTCATCAAAGCCCTGCAGCATTCCGTGCCCAAGACGCCGATCGTTTTCGTCCACGTTGCCGATCCGGTGGCCTCCGGATTCGCGGCCAGCCTCGCCAACCCTGGCGGTAATATCACCGGCTTCACCAATACGACGCCGTTATTAGCGGCCAAATGGCTTGAGTTGCTGAAGGAAGTGGCACCTTCGACCAAGCACGCTGTCATGATTTTTAACCCTGACACGGCAGCAGGCCGCGGCGAGGTGTTCCTGAAACCCTTCTTGTCCGCCGGACCATCCATGGGAGTGACAACAACGGGAGCCGAGGTCCACAGCGCGCTGGACATCGAACAGGTGTTGACCGCGTTGGGCGCCAAGCCGGGCGCCGGATTGATTGCCATCCCGGACCCGTTCCTGGCTGGCCATAGCAAGGAGATCGTCGCGCACGCACAACGCCTGCACCTTCCTGCAGTATTTCCCTATCGCTATTACGCCGCGCAGGGAGGTCTGATGTCGTACGGCGTCAATAACCAGGAACTTTTTCAAAAGGCGGCAACCTATGTCGATCGCATCCTCAAAGGCGCAACGCCCGCTGAGCTGCCAATTCAGGAGCCGACCAAGTTCGAACTCGTCATCAATACGAAAACTGCCAAGGAGCTCGCCTTGACCGTGCCTAATGTCGTCCTTGGTCTGGCTGACGAGCTGATTGAGTAAGCGGGTCCGCCATGTCTGCTTTGGGTCATCAGCCGACGTTGCGTTACTCCCGCGCCACGTCGGTTTTACGCTCGGAAGCGGACATCGCCTAGTCAGGCGTCGGCCTTGGATTTCCGAATATCAACAAAGGTTCTCTCTTTTGTCCTCGCCGGCGGGTTTTGGCGTGCCGGAGTGGACAAAGGAGAGAACTGGATCGTGTCCCTGAAATGGTCCCCGAGGTAGACGCTTCGCGGCTACATCAGGGTGCAATTCAACGAGCTGGCCCCTTCCCCGTCCGACGCCCACTCGATGGCCCGGTAAGCCCAGTTTGTGTCATAGGCTCAGTAACGCGCCTTTCCGGGTAACGTCCGCTTTTCCCCTGAAACGGACATCCGTCCAACGTCGGCTTTGTGCCCAACGGCGGACATTAAAGATCGGCGGTCTGCACGCCTACCTCAGGGCTTCAGCTCCCATGCCTTGAGCTTCTTCGCCGCCGTGCCGAACTGGCCGAGCTGGTAGACCGCCGCGCCTGCCGGCGAAAAGGTGAACGGCTCGAACGGTTCGGCCAGCATCTTGTCGAGGTAACTCGCGGGGCGCGACACCGGTGGTGACGTGCGGATTGAAGTGCTCGCCGGAAGCCTTCGGAACGAACGTCGAAACGTAGGCAATCAACTCGGGGTCGATGACCGGATCGTCGGGCGTGGTAACGAATGCGGCCGAGGCTCCGCTCTCCACCGTGAACGGTGCCACGGCGGCAATCAGGTCCTCCTGCAGCTTGAGCAGTTCAGGCGTCGGCTTGGCGACGATGCCCGGCAAGCCCAACCTCCTTGCTCGGGATGTAGTAGTACTTGAAGGCTTCGAGCTTCATGCCGGTCACATTGGCGCGGGCGAGAACCGTGCTCGACCGCGGCATAGACCTTGTCGAGGTCCGCCGTGCGGACGAAACGCTGGATCATCGTGATGTGCGGACGGTGCGTCGCATCCAGGGCGAAACCCTGCGGGAAGACCGCGCGCAGCCGTGCGTTGCTGGCGGCGGAACGCTCGAGCATCGTGGCGTCCGGTTCCAGCAGGATGTCGATGGCGGTGATCGGGCTTTGCTCGGGCGCGAAGACCTGCTTCCAGTCGTCCTTCATGCTGACGACGGTCCAGCCGTCCTTCTTCGCCTGGTCGTAGAGCGCCTGCGGGAAGGCACCAAGCTTGGTGTCCGGCAATCCCTTGGCCGGGCCGTAGGCGTATTCGCGGGCGGCATCGTCGTGCAACACCAGCAGCATGAACCGCGCGCCGCTGCCGCCCTGCGTGTATTCCAGCATCTCCTTGTCGCCACGGGAGTTTCCGAACGCGGCGATGGGCCGCCGGCCGATGTGCTGGTTGATGCCGACCGGCTTGTCGGCCTTGTCGTCATTGAAGTTCAGTTCCGGCAGGCGCAGCGAGAACGGGCTTGCCGTCGCGCATTTCGAACCTTGTCTTGACGCTGCTGCCGACGACCTGCTCCGGCGGGATGCCGTAAACCTTCTCCGCCCACGGCCGCATGAACTCGATGCCGCCGCCGGAGACGATGAAGTTCTTGAAGCCGTTCGCGCGCAGGTAGGCGAGCAGCTTCGAGCATCGGCTGGTAGGTCATGTCGGTGAAGAGCTTGCCGGTCTTGGGATGCTTCGCGGTGGCGATCCAGTCCTTCACGATCTGCTCGAATTCCACCGTGGTCATGCCGGCGTGGGTGGCCATCATGAGTTCCAGGAGCGCGCGGTCGCCGCCGGCGAGCGCGGCTTTCACATCGCCCTTGAGCAGCGAGGCGAACGGTTCCTTGGTCTTCCATTCCGGATGCTGCGGGGCCAGCGCCTTCACGCGGTCGAGCGCGAAGTAGAGCTGGACGGGCACCGGCTGCTCGCACCATAGCGTGCCGTCGTTGTCGAACGTGGCGATGCGTTCGGCCGGCGGCACGAAGTCCGGTGAGCCTGGCGTGGTGACCTTTTCGACAAAGGCGACGATGGATTGTTTCGCCGGTCCGTCGTTCCACGAGGGCAAGAGATTGCTTTGGGCGACGGCCGGCGCGCCGAAGACGAGCAGCGCGGCCAGCAACAGCGACAGAAGAGTGCGGGTGGGGATCATGACGAGGCCTCGATTTGACCTGGACTGGGAGCCCTACTTCGGCGGTGCTCCCAAGCCTTGGTTTTCCATCAGCGTGCTGTCGCCCAGCTTGGACATGACTTCATCCATGTTGAAGCTGGAGGCCTTCTGGCGTTGCGGATACTCCTTGAAGGTCGCCAGGAACTGGCCGACGTAGTCCTGCGCCGGCACCATCAGGAAGGCGTGATCGAGCAGCCAGTCGTAGTAGGTGTTCGACGTGATGTCGGCGCGCTCGTAGGGATCGGTGCGAAGATTGAAGATCTTGGGCACCCGCAGGTTGATGAACGGCTCCGCCCAGACGCGCAGCGTGCCCGGCGCGCGCTGCTCCATGAAGACGAGCTTCCAGTTGTCGTAGCGCAGGCCGGTCAGTTGCTGGTCGTCGTTGACGTAGAGGAAGGACTTGCGCGGGCTCTTCGGGGTCTGTCCCGTCAGGTACGGCACGAGATTGTCGCCGTCGGGATGGACCTTGTAGGTCATGTCGCCGACCTTGTAGCCCTTGAGCAGCTTGTCCTTCACCTCGGCGTCGCCGCCGATCGCCAGGAGCGTCGGCAGCCAGTCGAGATGGGAGACCATTTCGTTGGAGACCTGGCCCGGCTTGATCTTGCCCGGCCAGCGCACCATGCCCGGCACCCGGTAGGCGCCTTCCCAGTTCGAGTTCTTCTCGTTGCGGAACGGCGTCATGGCGGCGTCCGGCCACGAGTTCATGTGCGGGCCGTTGTCGGTCGAGTACATGACGAAGGTGTTGTCGGCGATGCCCAGATCGTCGAGCACCTTGAGGACCTGTCCGACGTTCTTGTCGTGGTCGATCATGGTGTCGTGATACGGGCTCTGGAAGCGGTCCCGCCTGGCCGAGGCTCTCCGGCTTGGTGTGGGTGCGGAAGTGCATGTGGGTGAAGTTCACCCAGACGAAGGCGGGCTTGCCGGCTTTGTTCTGCCGCTGGATGAAGTCGACGGCGCGCGCCGCGATGTCGTCGTCGATCGTCTCCATCCGCTTCTTGGTCAGCGGACCGGTGTCCTTGCACATCTGCTTGCCGACCTTGCCGAAGCGCGGATCGATTGTCGGATCGTCCTTGTCCGAGGCCTTGCAGTCCATCACGCCGCGCGGGCCGAACTTGGCGCGGAAGGCCGGGTCCTTCGGGATAGTCCGGCAGTTCCGGCTCTTCCTCGGCGTTCAGGTGATAGAGGTTGCCGTAGAATTCGCGTTACGCTTGCCTGACCTTCGGAGGTCACATCGATCACGGCCAAGTACCGGCCCGCTTGGTAACCCGCCGCCATCTCGGCGGGGAGCGGAACCGGAGCGAACCGGGATAGAAGCGAGTTGACCTGAGCTTTCTGATCTCGCGCGCGCGGGACGCTCGCTTCCGGCTTGCGCTGGCGCTTGGACCACTCATTTGAGATTTGCTTGATGCCGCCCTTATACGCGGTCAGCCACGTCACGAACTCGTCGGGTTTGATTTTCTGATCGTTGGCCATAGCCAAGCAACAGGCATGACGCCGGACTGTGTCCCGCATCAGCACCGCGCGCCACAGGCTGCGCACGATTGGCACGAAAGGGTTCGCTGACTTAGGACCGCGCCCGCGGCTACCGATGAAATCGGCCATCCAATGCGGGTCCCTGAGCAGTTCGATTGCCGCCGCGTACGTATATGCGAGCGCTCTGTTTAACACCAGGTTGGCGTTAGCGTAGGCACCATCGATAACGTTGGAATATTCTGCGATGGCTTTGGTCGCTTTATCGATAACGTCTTTCCGAAAGACGTTGGGACCAGGTTGGTTATGTCCCTCAAGAGACGTTTGCGTTTCCACTGAACTACTCCAAACAAATCGAAATGACGCGTCCCGCGACTTTCGGGTGGGACGTAACTTCGTCTTCAATTTTAGTTGGAGTGGCGCGCTTCTAGACTTCTGGCCGACTGCGGTCAACAAAATTCGCGCAGATCGATATCCCTGCACATTCGTCGTCGCTCCGGGGTGCAATCCGCGGTTACAATCCCGGTTACAACCGGCTTTTCAAAGAATCAAAAAAACCTTATAGAATGGGCATCACGGCCGGTGTCCGTCGCCTCCCGTAGGGAGCGCCAAGGAAATCAAACAGTTAGAGTTCGGCAGCGAATGCCTAGTCCAACTAGAGTCCAATATCGGGGACGGAGGTCAGTCGGCTCACGGATCGAATAGACCCCGGCAAGATCCGCGACGCGTTGATATCGACTTAGTTCAGCAACTCGCAACCATCAGCTCGTGGCCGTTCTCGATCGCACTCGACAAGACAATCCTGCGCTACCGCGCTGGTCCCAGTTGCAGCACTCGATTCCGGGATCGGTCCTACCGCAACTGCCTTGTTCAGGATGGTGTCAGAGCGCTTAGTGCGTTGGGTCGCATTTCGCCCGCGCCCGGGCCGCCCATGGCGGCCTTTATTCACGTAGAGAACTTAATCGATCGCCTGCCTTCTGAAACACCGGCCGAAAATGCCTTGGCGTAGAGTTCCCGTGCCTTGGCTGCATCGCCTTGCGTGCCGATGGCTCTCCATGCCGCGAGAATGGTCGGGTCATACGTTTCCGCCAACTCGAACAGTGCTTGCGCGTTGCCAGTCTCGGCGACACGGCTGAGCACTATCCGCGCCGCACCGATGTTGCCTTGACTCAGCAACAGGCTGGCGCGCTCCATCAGGTGTGCTTCTTCTGGATTGACAATTGCCTCCAGCGCCGCCGTTTCTGCTAGTTTGTCGCCCACCGGCATCGCTTGCTTGCCATTCGAGAGGAGTGCCGTTGTCCTGTCAGTTGGCCGCTCCGGAATCGGGCCAGACGCTTCCGGTAGGTTCGCCGTGGTCGAGTTACCGGCCGACGTGGTATGCGCGCGTTTCGCTTGGGTCTCATCGCGCTCCTCGTTGCGGGCGCGTTCTTCCACCAGTAACGCCGCGTTTACTTTCGACGGCCTTTCCATTCGCCGCAGCGCCTGCTTGACCTGCGTGAGATCGACGGTCAATTCGCTGGCCAGCTTGTCGGTCTCGTGACGATCCTGTCGCAGGGCTTGCTCGACCTGTGCCAGGTTATTGGTCAGCTTGCCGGTGTTGTCGCGATCCTGTCGTACGGCCTGCTCGACCTGTGCTAGATCATCCGCCAGCTTGTCGGCCCGGCCGCGCTCCTGCTGCAGTGCCTGCGTGACCTGCGCCAAACGCTCGGCCACCACGCGGGCCTCCTTGTCGGCCTTCTCAATCTCCACCTGCAGCGCGTGCTTAACCTTCGCCGAATCATCGGTCAGCTCGCGAGTCAACTTCTCGCTGTTGTCGTGCTCTTGCTGCAGCGCGTGCTTAAACTGTGCCAGGTTTTCGATCAGTTCACCGGCGACTTTGTCGGCCTCGTTTCGATCCTGTTGCTGCGTCTGTTTGAGCTGGGCCAGGTCCGTGGCCAGCTCGCGGGTCAGTTTATCGGTCTCGCTACGTTCCTGCTGTAGCGCCTGCTTGATCTGCCCTTCGAAATTCTTGGTGACCTCGCGGCTGTAGACCCACAAGCCGCCGGCCAATGCAACCACGCAAACGGAAATTTCAAGCCATCGACCAGAGAGTAGCGTAACGGTCTTTACCTTCGGCGCCATCGGCCGCGCAATTTGGTCCTTCACTTTTGCCTCCCAGTCCCACGACTGCCTTTGATGCTCAATGCGGACATACCCCTACCGTCCACTCATCAAAGCTTTACACCTGCACTAATAGGCCTCGGGTGTTTGCAGAGTCTTTCCCAACATCGTTCTGCGCTGTGACAACATCATAACTTTCCCATTGTGGTGGTGCGAGCTTGTCCAAGAGTATGTGAGAAGAACAATCATGCTGCGTTGCTGCCGAATCTTGCGAATGCAAATCACGAGTTGAAAGTCAGAGCATGCTTAGATAGCAATCGCATTCACTGGCGAATCGAGGTGAGACAATGCGAAGGATTGGCTGTGCTGTCGCGCTGCTAATGCTTTTGGTCTCCCCGGCGATGAGCGAGACGGTATTGCCGGGGCTCGTCCGCGAGGCTCTCGTCGTTCCGATTGACCTTCCCGACGGGCGACATGTCAATCTTGAAGCTTTGGTGATTCGGCCTGATCATCCTGGGCAATTTCCGCTGGTCATATTGGTGCATGGCTCGCCGCGGTCCGATCCGAAAAAGTTTCTCGACGTCTACCGGGAACTTTCGCCAACAGTGCTCGAAAGAGCCGCTTTGGCATTCGCTCAGCACGGTTATGCTGCAGTCTCGGTATTACGACGAGGGTTTGGACGTTCCGATGGCCCGTATGCCGAATTAGCGGGCGATTCCTGCGATGATATGAATTACTTCAAAGTTGGAAAGATTTCCGCCGAGGACGTCATTGGCACGGTGGCGACACTCCGCAGGGAACCTTGGGCGGACCCGGGCCGGGTCTTGTTACTCGGCTACTCTTCCGGTGGACTTGCCGTGACTTCGGCTGGTGCGCTCAATCCGGCCGGCGTGGTCGGCGTCATCAATTTTGCCGGTGGCCGAGGTGCTTTCCGCCCAGATGAAGTGTGCAGCCCGGATCGCCTGGTTGAAGCATTTGCGGCGTCGGGCGTCACTGCACGCACCCCTTCTCTTTGGATCTTCGCGGCGAACGATCACTTCTTCAGCGTCCCGCTGGCTGAGCGCATGTTCGAAGCGTACACAAAGGGCGGTGCGCCTGCGCAGTTAAGACTGCTGCCGCCTTACGGGGCCGACGGCCATTTGTTGTTGGAGACAGGGCCAATAGATCTGTGGTGGCCGACAGTCGTAGCCTTCCTTGCTTCGCAAAATCTACCGACGGAGTTGGTCGTGGATTTACCTCCAATGCCCAGCTTGACGGTACCCCAGCTCAACACGCTGTGTAGTTCGTTCTTCAGCGATTATCTCGCGGCAAGAACGGACGCTAAAGCGTTTGCGATAAATCCCGAAGGACATTGCGGCTTCAGTATCGCCGGACGGACAGCGGACGAGGCAAAGGCGCAGGCTATGAAGTTCTGCAGCAGTCGTTGGATCGGTTGCTCCCTATACGCCGTCGGACATCGACTGGTGCGCGGTTAAATTCATGGCTGTCTATTAGAAAGGAGCTCACAGGCAACCACGTGGCGCGGCTGATGGTAATGCACCGCGCTCGAAGACGAGCTGATGGGGGAGACTTCCCAAAGGCACAGCGCCGCAACCAAGTAATTGCCTTAGGAGTGGGAGCGTCCGGCGTGCAGACTCCCAGGCCACCCAGGGCCGGCCCGCGTTTCGCGGCTTCGGGCGTCCCATACCGTCCATCGGGCAGCAGTTACGAATTCTTGCCTCCGGTACAGAGGTGCTATGGCAAACCCGCTGTTTCGACGACGGAGGTGCGGGACGCCCCTCCTTCCGTGACCGGCGGCGCGACCCGGAGTTTCATGGCCGACCAAAAGGAAAAGTGGCAGACCGAGCAAGAAGCGCTAACTGACGGGGAGCGCTTCCAGCTACTTGTCAACGCCGTTACCGACTACGCGATCTATATGCTCAACGCTTCCGGCAATGTCGTGAGCTGGAATGCCGGTGCCGAGCGCTTCAAGGGTTACGCCGCCAGCGAAATCATGGGCCGGCACTTCTCGACTTTCTATACCGAGGAGGACATTCAACGCGGCGTTCCAGCTACCGCGCTCCGGACTTCCGCGCGCACCGGCAAGTTTGAAGCCGAGGGGTGGCGGGTACGCAAGGATGGCTCCCGCTTCTGGGCGCATGTCATCATCGATCCCATCCGCAGTCCGTCCGGTGCGTTGCTGGGATTCGCCAAGGTCACGCGCGACTTGACCGAGCGGCGGGAGGCCCAGGAAGCACTTTTCCAGTCGCAAAAGATGGACGCAATCGGCCAGTTGACCGGCGGGGTCGCACACGATTTCAACAACCTGCTGACGGCGGTGCTGGGGAGCCTGGAACTTGTGCAGCGGCGCATCGGCGACGACCCGAGCATAGCGCCGCTAGTCGCCAACGCCGTGCAGGCCGCCCAGCGGGGCGCCAACCTGACCCAGCGCATGCTGGCATTCGCCCGCCGGCAGAACCTCGACCCGGTGGCAGTGGCCATCCCCGATCTAATCAACGGCATGACCGAAATGCTTGATCGCTCGCTGGGCGCGAATATCAGCATCGCTGTGCGATTCCCACCTTCAATGGGCACGGTACTGGTCGATCGCAACCAGCTCGAAATGGCGGTGCTCAACCTGGCGGTCAATGCACGCGACGCCATGCCGAGAGGCGGCGTCATCACCATCGAGGCGCGAGAACAGGAGCTTGCCTCGACCAATGCCTTTGCGTTGTCCTCCGGGCTATTCGCCGTGCTGTCGATCACCGATCACGGCGAGGGCATGGACGAGACGACCTTGCTGCGAGCGAGGGAGCCTTTCTTCACGACGAAGGGCGTGGGCAAAGGCACCGGGCTGGGGCTGTCGATGGTGCACGGCTTGGCGGAGCAATCGGGCGGTCGCTTTATCCTCAAGAGCCAGCCGGGCGTCGGCACGACGGCCAGCCTGTGGCTTCCCGTCATCTCGGACGAGGCAGGCAGCGGCCATAAGGAAACCGCCCAGCACGACGGCGCCTTCGCCCCGTCGAAGTCCTTCGCCGTCCTGGTGGTTGACGACGACCCCCTAGTCCTGATGAACACCGCGGCGATGCTAGACGACCAGGGTCACCGCGTGACGATGGCCTATTCAGGTAGGGAAGCGCTCAAGGTTCTGCGGGCTGGCGAGGCGTTCGATCTGCTGATCACCGATCAAGGAATGCCGGGCATGACCGGTGCCGAACTTATCGAAACTGTGCGGGCGGAGTGGCCCGAGCTAGCCATCGTACTTGCAACAGCTTACGACGAGTTGCCGGCCGAGATGGCCCGCGGGGTACCGCGGCTGTTAAAGCCCTTTATGCAAGCCCAGCTTTTGCAGGTCGTGAAGAAAGCGGTTTAGCGAGGTAGCACCGAAGCGGTGCTTGACCTTCACTAGTCTCGGACAGACGGGAACCGCGAACGATTCCACCGGCCTCGGGGCGAGGCGCTTCATCAAGGGCGCGCCTTCGCAGCTGACGTAAAGGTGAGTTCTTGCAGAAGACTGCATTGTCGCGCTGCGACACGCTCTCGACCGCCGCTATCGCAACCACCACGTATTCGACCTTGATTACATTCAACGAGGCACGTACCGCCAGACACATGTCGTTTCGCTCGTCGTCATCCTGATCGGGCGGGGCCCCTGGCCTGCCGCGAACTCCCACGTGACGACATCTCCGGAGTTCGCCTTGGCGACCAGCTTGCCCGAGCCATCCGGCTTCAGACCGGTGCTGTAATCGCCGAGCGCGAACACGTCGCCGCGATCGTTGATGATGCGCAGGACGCCCTTGCGGACTTCCATCGAAAACTCACGCGGGGCGCCACAGTCGGTACCGGTTATCATTTCCCGGTGCGCCTTCCACGTGACCTTCTGCGCCGCCGTGGCGGCAGCCGCCGCCGCTTCCGCGCTCATCGGCGTCCAGGCCCAGACGCAGGCGCCCCGGTTGGTCGTCTGTCGTACCTTGCGGGGCCCGATCCCGGCGTCGAAATCGAACAGGGTTTCTTCCTTGGATCGGCTCTCGTAGGCAACGATGCGGCCTGAGCCATCGGCGTTCAAACGTCGGAGGGGGAGCGTCCACGTCCCTCCATCGAGGATGTCGGCGCCCTTGAAAACACCGTCGACGGTCTCGATGACGCGCGCTTCCTGACTGCCGCAAACGCTGGCGAGACCCTTCTCCAATCCAACGGAAGCCGTCCATTGGTAGCGCCCCTCCTGTGCGGCAGCCATCAAGGGAAACACAAGAGCGAACAGCAGAACGACAACTGGCCTCATAACCTTCTCCAAAAACGTCAAAGCGTCGTCCGGGGTCCGCCTAAATCGATGGGCAAAACGGCGGAAGGAAAATAATCTGTCTGCGTCCAGTGCCGGCGACCTGGAGCCGCCGGCACCCAACGTGTTCTTCTGCCTGGCGCTACTTGCAAACGCCGAGAGGCACGTGCGCCGAATGCGCTGCCGTCAAACAATCGGCAATGTTGCCGAAGGCGTCCGGATCGAAAGCAGACCTCAACTCGAGCGTCGCGGAAGTCTCGGTTTCGGAACGATAGCGACCCACGTCGACTCCGCCACGGCCACTCCCTGCGAGGGCCGTCGGCCCCGCAGGCTTCCAATCGGCCGCTGCGTTATTGGTGCTTACACCAACGCTTTCCGAAAGGCCGCCCGACGGACCGGCGCCGCCACTGCTTGCGCCAGCGCTGCCGCCGCTTGCGCCAGCACCACCGCCTGCACCGGCACCACCGCCTGCAGCGCCCGCACCACCGCTTGCGCCAGCTCCGGCACTTCCGCCGGCTCCAGCACCGCCACCGGCTCCAGCACCGCCGCCGGCTCCGGCGCCGCCACCGGCTCCAGCACCGCCACCGGCTCCAGCACCACCGCCGGCTCCAGCACCGCCGCCAGCTCCAGCACCGCCACCGGCTCCAGCGCCGCCGCCAGCTCCAGCACCGCCACCGGCTCCAGCGCCGCCACCGGCTCCAGCGCCGCCGCCAGAACCACCGCCGGATCCGCCGCCGCCGGAACCACCGCCGGATCCGCCGCCGCCGGAACCACCGCCGAACCGCCGCCGCCAGATCCACCACCGGACCCGCCGCCGCTTGAGCCACCGCCCGAACCGCCGCCGCCTGAGCCACCACCGGAACCGCCGCCGCCTGAGCCACCGCCCGCGCCGCCACCGCCGGAGCCACCACCGGACCCGCCGCCGCCAGAACCACCGCCCGAACCGCCGCCGCCAGATCCACCACCGGACCCGCCGCCGCCAGAACCACCGCCCGAACCGCCGCCGCCAGATCCACCACCGGAACCGCCGCCTGAGCCACCGCCCGAGCCGCCACCACCGGAACCACCGCCCGAACCGCCGCCGCCAGAACCACCGCCGGAACCGCCGCCGCCTGAGCCACCGCCCGAACCGCCGCCGCCTGAACCGCCACCGGAACCGCCGCCGCCAGAACCACCGCCGGAACCGCCGCCGCCTGAGCCACCGCCCGAGCCGCCACCGCCGGAACCACCACCGGAACCGCCGCCGCCTGAGCCACCGCCCGAGCCGCCACCGCCGGAACCACCACCGGACCCGCCGCCGCCTGAGCCACCGCCCGAGCCGCCGCCGCCGGAACCGCCACCGGAACCGCCGCCGCCTGAGCCACCGCCCGAACCGCCGCCGCCTGAACCGCCACCGGAACCGCCGCCGCCGGAACCGCCACCGGAACCGCCGCCGCCTGAGCCACCGCCCGAACCGCCGCCGCCTGAACCGCCACCGGAACCGCCGCCGCCAGAACCACCGCCGGAACCGCCGCCGCCTGAGCCACCGCCGCCTTTACATTCGTTGGAACCAAAGTCCGAGGGCGCAAGAGGCAGCAGGGGCAAACTCCAATCGGGCTCTGTAACCTTCCCGCTTTTTATCTTTTGGATCACGACGCCGCTTTCCGCTCGCGCGCTCGAGGTCGCAAACGGAAGAAAGGCCATAGGTGCAGCAAACGTGATGACAAGAAGTCCGCGTGCGAACATTCAAAAATCCTTTGCTTGAATAGAGGCAATGGACAGTTGAAGCCGCGTTCATTTCGGTCGAGTGCCATAAGAATGATGAGGAAGTGATCCAGAGTTTTCTGACGTGAGGCACGCAAAAATCATTTCTGTGATGTACCCCATTACCAACAACCACATGCGCGAATGGGTCGAGCGCAGTCAAAATTGCAAACAGCTGTTCGTTGCAGGTTTTTCGGAGCGACAGACTGCTCGATGAATTTTGGGCCATGCGGCTACTTGCGATGGCCAGCGAGTGTCATTCGTTAGTCTGACACCATTCACCCGGGCGGCTACAAACGTGCTCGCCTTATGTCTTCTGTGTGATGCACGTCCAGACGGATGCAGCACCCTCGCTGAACGTTGTTGTTTGTAGGGGAAGCGGTTGGACAAGCTCGTGTGCCAAATTGAACAGACGAGGCACACAGATATCTGAGAGCATCGCGCCGTCGGCTAAATGGAGGCTAACATGGGGTGGGCCTTTAACGATCCGGGGCTACTTGCAAAATTAGAAGCTGCGGATGACGCCACGCTCGACACCGCACCCTTCGGCGTTGTCGCCATGGCCATCGACGGCAAGGTTACCAGCTACAACGCCGCCGAAAGTCGCCTCTCAGGCCTGTCGCCCTCGAGTGTCATCGGCCGACACTTCTTCTCAGACGTCGCTCCCTGCACCAACAACTATTTGGTGGCCCATCGGTTTGAGACGGAACCGACACTCGACATAATCATCGATTACGTATTCACGCTGCGCATGCGGCCCACTTCGGTACGCCTCCGGCTGCTGAACCAGCCAGGTCATCAGCGCATGTTCCTGGTCGTTGAACGCGTTTGAGACATGATCTCCGGGCCAACAACATCGATGGAGGAATTGCTTCAGTTTCTCTATCTCACACCTGTCGGGGTGGTGAAATTCAAAGCGGACGGCGCGATCGATCTGATAAACCCGGTCGCATCCGCACTTTTGCTATCGCTGACGCCGGGCGAACCGCTGACCAGCATCTACGCAAGCCTGGTATCGCTGGCGCCCGATTTGCCTCGCCACGTGGCGCAATTCACCGAAAACTCCGGCACCGTCATCGATCAGCATCGCCTAGAAGCCCATGCCGGCGGCAAGACAATCGTGCTGTCGCTTTCCATCAAGCGCGTAAACGATGATGTCTACATGGCGGTGCTGAAAGATGTGACCAAGATGGCCGAACAGGAACAAAGGCTTTTCGCCGATCAGCAGAAATTCCGCGCCATCTTCGAATATGTGCAGGACTATGCGATTTACACGATAACCCTGGACGGCATCATGGACGAATGGAACCACTCGGTGGAGCGCTACGCCGGGTGGCGCGCCGCGGATGTCCAGGGTCAGAGCATCAGCCTGATCTTCCCGCCGGAGGATCCTGCGCGTCCCGACGTTTCCGCATTGCTGGCCGAGGCCAAACGGGTCGGTTCGGTGGAAACCGAAGGTTGGCAGCGCACCCGCGATAATTCACGCTTATGGGCGAACACGGTCATCACCGCCCTGCCGGACGGGGACGGAACCGTGCGCGGCTTCGTCGTGGTGTCTCGCGACATGACCGAGCGCAAGCGCACGGAAGACAACTTGAAGCTGCTCGCCACCGTCAATTCGCTGACCGGCGCCTATAATCGCCGGCAGGGTGACGTCCTGCTCCTCGCGGAATTTGCCCGGCGAGCGCGCGACGGGCGACCCTTCGCGGTATTGCTGCTGGACATCGACCATTTCAAGGCAATCAACGACCGTTTCGGCCACACCGCCGGCGATACCGTTCTGCGAGCGCTGGTTCTGGCCTGCCAGTCCACGCTGCGGGTGATTGACATGGTGGCGCGCTGGGGAGGAGAGGAGTTTCTGCTCCTGCTGCCAGGAGTGGGCGCAGGTGAGGCCGTGACAACCGCCGAACGCGTGCGGGTCGTGATCGCGGCCCTGCAGATACCCATCCAGGACGGCGCACCTCTCCGCATCACCGTCAGCATCGGTGCCGCCGTCCCCGCAGGCGAGTCTCCGGAAGAATTGCTGCGCCGCTCCGATGTTGCCCTCTATGCCGCCAAGGCCGGCGGCCGGAACAAAGTGGTTCTGGCGCCGTAGCCGGCTGCCGTCATGGGATAGGCTGACCTTTGCCCCGCACCATGAGGGGTCAGTGAGGCCGAGGCGACTTGGATCCACGCTGAATGAAGCCAAAACCCTCCCTCGCGTTGAACCTGCGCAAGCTCCCCGCTGCCCGTCACTACTTGCCAAAGCCGCGCACGCTTCCGAGGACCTTGCGTTTCACTATGTCACCTTTCTGAACAAGGAGCGTTTATTTGGTAGAGCGTAGCATCCCCAGATTCGCGCTCTTACCCGCCCCCTCGGGTTGAGGCCCGCCCCGCTCGCTGCCGGCGCGTGCTTTTCACTTCCGTTCACGTTCTCCCACAACGAGAGTTCCATGACCACCACCGACTTCGACCGTCGCTATGCGGCTGGCCAGACCGCAGCAACCCTTCAAATCGAGGACTTCATTACTTTCCTGTTCGCCGCCGCAAATGACACTTGGTCCGCTCGCCGAAACCGCCTTGTACTGGCGCTAGGGTGACGTGACGGACCGAAAAAAGCTCCAGCTCGAGATCCGCTTGCTTGGCCAGACCATCCACACGAACGCTTCGGTGCTTGCTTCGAAAGTCATGAGTAACGAAGACCGGCAATCGCTTCAAAGGCAAATGGCCGTGCGCATGGACCACCAGAACCTGCTACAGCGACGGCTTGATCGGCTTTCACCCAAACCCGATCAGATCGCCATGGTATCTGCATTGAATAGCAACCTTTCGCGGGCGGGCTTTCCCATTGGCGAACAGTTAGTGTCCAGAGTGCCGTGGCCCGTCTTCCAGGAGCGCCGGGCGCGAGCCCATCTCGTCGTGGGCGTGTTAGTTGAGGTCGCAGAACCTGAGCACGGAGACCAGTTGGCGATTGCTCAGTACGTGCTTAAGCAATTGGTAGGTAACCAGAAGACACGCCGCGACTATGGATCGACCGTCGCAGGAGATGGCGGCCGGCCCGAGTTGTATTTTGCTTTCGACAATGAAGCCGATGCCCGAAGGTTCGCCGCGGTCCTGGAGGCTGACACTACTGATAAGTATCCAGGTTGGGCGAGCCAGCGCGCATCCGACTTAGACAGCGCGAAGCTCAGGGCGCTAGAGGCCTCGCTCCCGTCGCCTCGAAGGGGCAAAGGGAGATACCCACCCGCCCCCCAAGCGCCCATCAGGCGTTACGACGAGGAATGATCGAATGCATGCCACGCGTAATTCTACAGCTGAACGTTACGTGGTCGAGATCCGCGATGCTGCGACGCTTCTGTTTCTCACCAGCACCGACTGGAGCCAAAGGGCACGATCTGGATGTATCAGCTATTCTCAAGGCGAAGGCAAAGGCACGATAGGAGGTCCGCGAAGATCATGAAAGTCTCAACGCTCTTGCTTCTTATGACGTCCATTTCGCTGATCTCTGCATTCCCTGTCTTGGCTCAGAGCGTATTTGGTTCATCCTCTATTGAGAGCTGCGATGACTATGTCGCGAGAGCGATGAGTCAGGTCCAGATGGGAACTGGTTGCAATTTTGCCGGCCTGCGATGGAGCTCGAACTCGGCGGACCACATAAACTGGTGCAAACGCGCTTCGGCTCACGATCGAGGGGAGGAGAATGGTGCGCGTCAAAAAGCACTTCTCAATTGCAGGGGCGACATCGGTGTGATCAGCATACCAAATTGTTATGATTATGCATCTAGGGCGCGAAGTCAGATTGAGCTTGCGCAGGCTCTGGGGTCGAGCTGCAGCTTTCGAGGCGAGCGATGGGATGCAAATCTGATTCAGCACATGAACTGGTGTACTCGGACAGACACGAGAAAGCATGAATTGGAAGACGCAGCGCGCCGCAAAGAACTAGCGGAATGCAAAGCAGTGCAAGGTAAGTAGCGGTAATGGATATAGTCCGTCAGCCCGGCGGCAGGTGGTCCATTGCTCGGTTCGTTGCGTTGACCGCGAACAAACTGCTTCCCTAGTCTAGATATAGTCCTCGCGACGAATCAGTTGGGCGTCTGCCTCTAGACCGTCTCTCTGTCATCTGGAGAGATACGGGGCGGACAAATTATCGGTTACACCTGTCATCGCTCACGCTGCCGGCCTAAAGGACGTCTGCGCCGGAAAGATTCGGCCGGCTCGCAGCAACGGTTCGAGCACGTCGGGTAATTGCGGCCTGGCAAAGTAGTACCCCTGCACTTCCAGACAGCCCCAGCTTTGCAGAAGGCGAAGTTGCATCTCCGTCTCGACGCCTTCCGCGATCACATCGATCCCCAGTTCCCGGGCCAGTCCGATGGTCGCCCTCACGACCGCCGCGCTGCCCGGCCGGTCGAGATCGAGAACGAAATTCTGGGCGATTTTTATGCGATCCATAGGGAAGCGGCGCAGATAGTCGAGGGAGGAGTAGCCGGTGCCAAAGTCGTCAAGCGCCAGCCTCACGCCGGACTCACGCAGGCGCTCCAGGACGTTGTTGTTGTCGCGCGACGCGTCCATGAGGGCGGATTCGGTGATCTCAAGCTCGAGCACGGGGGGTGGCAAACCGGACGCCGCCAACGCACCGGCAATATCCTTCTCGAGCTTGAGCGGAGACTTGAACTGCATCGCCGAAAGATTCACCGACATAATTGCGGGCGCGATGCCAGCCGCGTGCCATTTCGCGCCTTGGTGACATGCTTCCCACAGAACCCAGTGACCGAGGGCGACGATAAGGCCGTTGCGTTCCGCCGTCGCGATGAACTCGGTCGGGGAGACCATGCCGCGCGTTGGGTGATGCCAGCGCGCCAGCGCTTCCACTCCTGTGATACGCCCGGTCGCCGCCTCGACCTGCGGTTGGTATTGCAGGAAAAGCTGCTCGGTACCCATGGCTGCACGCAGATCGTTGCCGAGGCTGACCCGGGTGTGCACTTCGGCATCCATCGCGTCGGTGAAGAACCTGTAGGTGCCGCGTCCTTCCGCTTTCGCCCGGTAGAGTGCTACGTCGGCACGGGTGAGTAGCGTCTCGGCATCGGCGGCTTCGGGTCCGTAGACGGAGATGCCGATGCTGGCGCCGCTCCGGATTTCGTTTTCGCCAATGGAGAATGGCGTGGCGAGCACCCGCATCAGCTCGGCCGCCAGGACTCCGGCGTCCATCGGATCACCGATCTCGGCCTCGAGGACGGCAAATTCGTCGCCGCCGAAGCGCGCCACTGTGTCGATCCCGCGCACGCTGGCCTTCAGGCGTTCGCCGACCAGCTTCAGCAGGGCGTCGCCCACGGGATGACCCAGCGTATCGTTGACGTCCTTGAAGTGGTCCATGTCGAGGTAGATCACGGCAAAGCCCTTGCCGCCGCGACGCGCCCGGGCGATGGCCTGCTCGACTCCATCGGCGAAGACGCGGCGATTGGCCAGGCCGGTTAGACTGTCGACGCTCGCCATCTCCAGGATCATCGCCTCGTGTTGCTTGCGCTCGGTGACGTCGGCCAACATTGACAGCGTGTAATGGCGGTCTCCGAAGACGAGGCGCCGCAGGGTGGCTTCGGTATTGAAGATGCGCCCATCTTTAGCCTTGCTCTCCCAGTCGAATGACGGGCTGCCGCCGGCCCGCGCCTCGGCTAGCCGCTGTAGCGCAGCACTTCGTGTGTAGGGTTCAACGCCGGAGGAGAGCCTGCCGATGTCGACCTTAAGTATTTCTTCCTGTGTATAGCCAAACATGTCGCAGACACTCTGGTTGGCTTCGACGATGACCCCGGTTTCGATGTCGCGCACAAGGATGCCGTCTCTGACCGCCGAGAAGATGGTCCGGAATCGCTGCTCGCTTGCCTGCAACTGCTTTTCGACGCGGCGCGCGGCGGTCACATCGATGCCGACGCCAAGTATGCCTGGCCCCTCCTCGAGCTGGAGCAGTCCGGTCGTCAAAAGGTACCGCCGGACGGCGCCGGCATAGTTCGTGATATCGATCTCGGCTTCTGCATGGCCCCGCTCGAACGTCTCCCGGAATTTCGATCTCGCCAGCTTGCGGTCGGCTTCGCTCACGCTCCCCAGCATGTCCGTTCCCATAAGGTCCGCGCCGGCTTCGGCGGTCGCCAATGTGAGACCCTTGTTGTAATGGACAAGGCGTCCCTGCGCATTGGAGACAAAGAAGATCCCGGGAAGGTTGTCGATTATTGCAGCCGACAGATCCCGCTCCCGCTTGAGCGCTATTTCCGCCCGATTACGCTCGGTCGTGTCACGGTAGAACCAGATGCGACCGAGGTTATCGCCGGCCGGCGTACGCAACGCCGCGGTATGCCGGTCAATGAATCTGCCATCGACCGTCTCAAGCTCGTCAAAGCCGGATTCTATCGGATTGTCGTAAAAGTGGCGGATTCGCGCACCCGCTGCCTCCGGGTTCTTTAGCGCGCCGACGACGCGTTCGAAGAGCGAGACGTACTCGCCGGACGCCATGACGTCGGGAGGTACATGCCACATCTCGGCAAAGCGACGATTGAGCGAGGTGAACCGCTTGTCCTTGTCGACGACAATGATGGCATCGGGCGAGGTCTCGGACTGGGTCGTCAGGACGGTATTGGCGAACTGAAGCTTGTCTTCCGCATTCCGGCGTTCGGTAACATCCAGGAGAACTCCGGCCACTCCGGTCAAGCGTCCAAGCTCATCGCGGGTCGATGTGTGGCGGTTCTCCATCCAGCGATAGGCGCCGCTCGCCGTAACAATACGAACCTCGAATGTACCGCTTGAGGTGCCGCTCATTGCCGCCGCGAGGGCGGCCTGGGTGATGGCGCGGTCGTCGGTGTGAATGAGCGACAGGAACAGGGTTGGATCGGCGGTCAACGCGGCCGGGCCGTAGCCCAGCAAAGCCACGTTGTCCGAAATGTAGGTCATCCGGGGCGACCCGGAAGTAACGGAGATGCGAAAGAGAATCGCCGGGCTGTTTCTGACCACTTCGTCGGCGTTGGCCAATTTCTCGTCCCGTCGTTGCCGTGCGATCGAGGCGCCGATCAGATCGGCAAGAACCTTGAGAGCGTCGATCTCCGACTCCGTCCACGACCGATCGATGCGACAATCGTCGATGGCGAGCTGGCCCCACAAGCTGCCGTCGACGTGGATCGGCGCCTGGAGATTCGAGATGATCCCATGTGTATCGAATATCGTCTTTACGACTCCATGTGCATCCTTGGCCGAGGTTGCAAATACCTCGCCACGACCAAGCGGTGCGAGCCAGGCCTCAATCTCCGGCAGGATTGAGAGCGGCAGCGCCGCCAGGTATTCCGGCGCAAGTTCGACGGGAGCGTCGGCACTGTGCCAGACGTAGCGCAACGCACGATGCCCACCCGCTGAAACTTCAAGGACGGGAATGCGATCGACGTCGAAAGCCCCGCCCATCGTCTTCAGGATGCGAGGGATGGCGTCTTCGAGGGCCGCGCCGGTCACCAATTCAGCAGCGCAGCGCGTAATCGCGCGGGATAGCGCGACAAGGTACTCGAGCGTCTTGTCACGCTCGGCAACCGCCGCCGCCATCTCGTCGAAGGACGTCGCCGACCGGTCGAGCTCGGGGACGCCGGGTGCGCCGCCGGCGCGCGCGGCCCCGTCGCCGCCCCGCCAGCGCGCCGTCATCAATTTCTGAATGGGAGGATTGGGAAAGCGGCGGATATGGAACCAGGCGACAACGCCCAAGACCGATAGGGCACACATGATGATCACGACGGTGATCCAGATCGTGTGGGCTGTGTTTTCAGCAAAGACAACGATTGCCGATCCGCCCACACCCAGGACGGCGAAGGCAAGCAGATACCGAATGGACATGCGCATGATAGCGCTCCTTCACTCGCATCGTTCAGGCGCCGTTCCGCCGCGCTGTGCGTCCGGCGAATCGAACGTGGACGGTTCTTCGCCCTCGACTGCGGTAAGTCGCCAAATTTTGGGAAAGGGACT
Source organism: uncultured Alphaproteobacteria bacterium (assembly GCA_963765385.1). Classification (GTDB taxonomy): domain Bacteria; phylum Pseudomonadota; class Alphaproteobacteria; order Reyranellales; family Reyranellaceae; genus Reyranella. The sequence goes on from CAVXWG010000014.1 coordinate 34,813, forward strand.
GATCCCGGGACCAGGTAGGAGACGCCCGTTGTACTGAGCCTTCGTGCATCACGGGCACGGAGGACCGAGTTGTCCACTCGAACAACGATGGCTGAACGTATGCGTTGCTCAACCGTTCAGATTATATTCACGTGGACAATGGCCCTAAAACGCATCGAATTTTGGCTCGAACCGCAAACTAGGCTCTATTTTTGAGTTTGTCTCCACTAATGCAGGGGTGGATTAAGCATTCGCGTCGTTCCGCATGCGGCGTCTTAGCCTTTTGGTAGTGAATCTTTTGATATGTGATCCTCATCACATCATTGCGTTGGCGCAGTGTTAAGGGTCATCCTGTGTGGAAGGCCTTGATGTCCGAACGGTAGGGGTATCGTTCAACTGCGTCAGGGTGGAACAAAATTGGGAGAATGGGTGATGGGCCAGCTTGACGCGCGTCTTGGGCGCGGATCCTCGTCTATCGGGGTCTTAAATAAGGTACCAGGCGTGCCACCGTCCGATTGGGATGGGTCGTTCAACCGGCGGGCAAGCGACAGGCTTCCGCTGTTCCGACGCGGACCTGCCAGCTTCAAGGGTGAAATTCCCCGCGTCGTTCTCGTCGAAAGTGACCAGTACTATCGCGAGGTCTTGACCGAGGAATTGTTGCGCCAAGGCTTCGCCGTTCACCCTTTCGCCGACGGCGCCGCGCTGCTGGGCTCACTCGCCACTGTCAGCCGCGCCGACCTTGCCGTTCTCGATTGGGACCTGCCGGGCACGCCGGGTACTACGCTACTGGCCCAACTGCGCCAGCATGGCGTCAAGCTGCCCGTCGTGTTCCTGACGGGCAAGGTCATAGCCGGCAAACAGGACGAACGCTGCGTGCTCGCGCCTCGCGATGCCCTGAATGCCTACGAATGCATGGCATTCGACCAAGGCGCCGTCGATTTCATTTCCAAGTCGCGTGACAGGCAGGTGCTTGTCAGGCGGCTGAGGAGCGTGGTCGAATTTTCCAACCCCAAGACCAACGTAGCGGTCGAGGAGCAGCTGACGTCCGGCAAGCTCGTGCTGAATACGGAAACCAGCCGCGCTTGCTGGAACCAGGTCGATGTCGGCCTCACGCTCGGGGAATACAACGTCGTCCACATGCTGGCGTCACAAGCCGGCTCTTTCGTGACCTATCGCACGCTCTACGACCGGCTTCGGTGCGAAGGCTTCATCGCCGGGACTGGGAATGACGGGTATCGGGCGAACGTCCGGTCGGTAATCAAGCGTATCCGCAATAAGCTCCGTGCCTGCGATGCCGCCTTTGACGAGATCGAGAATTACACTGGCTTCGGTTATGGCTGGCGTAAGCCATCCCGATAACGCCGATTAGTCGATCCGGCCTAGGTTCCCCCGCCAGCGCGCACCGCTGGGTCCCTAACCTGAGCGGAGTGTGCATTCGCTCCGTCGTTGGGGAACGTTCATTCGTTTCCGCCGTTTGGGGGTGCAAACCATTTACCCGAGTGAACGAGCAGCGAAGCCAATGACAAATGACTGGGGGCACCGGGAGGATGAGCATTGGAAGGAAATGTCATGGACAAAATCGAACTTACTGTCCTCGTCAACAAGGTGAACACGGCAAAGCTCAAAGAGGTCGGATCAGCCCACGGCGGCACCCTTGAAGACCGCACGACGGCACACGCTCTCGCAGAGACGGAGGAGCCCGCTGTGCCGCTTGCCGAGAAGATGATCGACCACGACATTCTCTGCTTCACGTTTGACACGACGAAGGATGCCATAGCTTTTGCCGATGCCGCCGCTGCTGGGATAGGCGTCGCTCCCGGTATTTTCAAAGGCACAATGTCCGCGACGCGCAATGGCAAGAACTTCGACCTGCCCCTGGATGATAGAGATCAAGCTGAAATCAAGCAGGGGTAAAGGCTCTCGCGAACCGACGCGGTACCGGCACGCTTGAACCATCACGGCGTTGCACCCTCTTGCATTACAACGAAGTGCTATCACGCCGGATCGTGGCGGAGATCCGCGCTGGTAACGCCGAGAGGCACGAAGCTTGCATGTGACACCCTGCCGCTCGCCTGGCGGCGAGGCCAAGTATCTTCCTAAACTGCGCCTGTCGCGTCGCCCACTGCCTCCTAGGTGGCCGAGCCGCTGATGCCCCTACCTACTTCACTGCCCCCTCACCAACCGCGGGGCCGGTCTCGTCGCCAAGCTCAAGGGCGCGCGAGACCGCAAGCCCGCTGCTACCGGTCGGTGTGAAGGCCGCAAGGCTGTCCCCGAGGCCGTTGTGGTCGAGGCTCGTCGTCTAGCCCGTAAGTCGGCCAAGACTGGCAAGCGCCGGAGCCTGCGTTCGATTCGCGGCAAAGATGGCGGTGCTGGGGCATCTCGAACCGACCGGGCAGCCTTACCATGCCGGCAGCATTCACCACATGCTGGCAGGTTAGGCGCAAGCGTTCGTGGACAAGAGCCGCCACAGCCGCCTTAATCGTGGGGTCGTTGGCTGACACCTGCGATGCGGCGCTTCAGAGACGCCGCGCGTACGTACCTCGTTTATGGAATCCGCTGCCCTTCGGGGTGGCGGGCTTTTCTTTGGGCAAGGCCGCTCCCAGTCACACGGAGAGGGCCGCACAGACCAGCAGCACTACGCCTGCCGCTGTCATGAACAGCCACAGCTTGTCTCTCCAGCTCTCCGGTTTGGGCCCGTCGATATCAGACACGATATCCCCGTTAACGTGGCGCGAAGCTTGCCGCAGCTCACGTCCCCGCCGCTGTTCACAATAGAACAGCCCAGACTCCTTAGATCGCTGCCTCGGAGATTTTGAGCGCTCGATCAATTGGGAACAGTCACGAAGGTTCGCGCCATCTAACGTGGTTGGCACCGCACATTGGAACGTCCTCTTAGGGGCTACCCCAATGATGTGGTCAAGGCGGCCGAAGACTTATGGCGGGAGGCGGCCGAAGCCGTTCGGCAATATCGCGCCACCCATTCGTAGGTCGCTCCTAGTCCCCGCAGGTTTCGTCCGGATTCGGACTACAACCAGCGTGCATCTTGTTAATTCGCGCCAGGTGGCAGACGGTCCGCGCCTAATGGCAGACGATGACCCAGAGCTTGAGCGATTGATGAAGGCGGAGCGATTGGCATTTGAGCGTTACGACCGGCTCAGGGGCTATCCGGGGAACGTTCAGGAGGTGGCATTAGCCTTATGGACGAAAGCAACCACAGCAGTCCGCGACTATCGTGCAAAACATCCGTAGGACGCTTTTAGTCCGAGGCTGACGGTCGCCAGCTCGGCCCGTGGATACGCCAAGCCACGGCCTAGGACGGCCTAGCGGTCGTCGCGTTCTCGGATCACTAGGCATTGGCGAGGCGCTCCAGATCCGCGAGCACGGCCGCGACCAGGGATCGCCGGCGCGTGTCCTCGGCGGTCAACGTTGCCGCATAGAGGCCGAGAACATAGGGGGCCTTCTCGGCGGCTTCCTCCCAATTCGCAGCCGGAGCATCAGCGAGGTGCGCTTCCAGCTCCTCCTGACGAAGACGCAGGGTGCGCTCGTTGGCTTCCACCTCGGTGAGCAACCGGCGCAGTTCGGTTGCCTTCTGGGCTTCCATTCCGCGGCGCTGGTCAAGGTCGATCGTCTTGTCGGTCATGGTTTGCGCCTTGTTACCGCCAGCCGCTCGACCCTTTGCTTGCCGAGAACCGTCAGGTGAATAAACGGCCCCTCGTCTTTGATCAGAGCGAGCAATTGCAGTCTTTTCACATCGGTTGGATCATGGATGCCTGAGCGGTCGTCGCCATTAGCGATCCGAAAGAGAGTCCGTCGTTCATGGACGCTAAGCCCAACGACTGGGTCAAGTAACACGGTTGCCTCCTAGCTAGCGTTGCCCAACCTACGGGAAAAGGCGATTCCCGCCCCACATCGCGCTAACTGACGCCGGCCGGCACCTCACGAGGGATCCGGGGAAGGATTTAGGGATCAGGTCGGGCCGTGCAGGGCATAAAAGACGATAAGGGCCAGCACGACCAAGCCAACTAGGTAGAAGATGCCATTCATGTGCTGTCGCGTTGGGCACGTTGGCTAGGCCGAAGCCTAATGCAGCCACCCGAGCCCCCATATGAGGACTAGAACTATCGGGATAGGAAGAGCCAAGAACCCCAGCAATCCTGCACGAGCCATTCCAGCCTCCGGGTAAGGGGTTCGTATATGTCAACGGCGGCCACGAATGCGCGTTCCATGTCAGAACTGGAAAGTCTCGCTTGCTTCGCACGGTGGAGCGCGCGGCATTTGAACGATGCGAGGAACTTCGGGGTTACCCAGCGTCCGAGCAAGTGGCGGCTTTGGCCTTATGGACGGAAGCAACTAAAGCAGTTCGCGACTATCGCGCAAAACATCCCTAGGACCCTTTAGTCCGAGGCTGGCGGCATCGGCAAAACTAAAACGCGATACGGCAAATCGCGGATCATTCGCGCAGCAGTACGCTCAACAGCGAACTGTGGACCTCCAGGTGGCCGTTGTAATCGATGAAGCCCAACTTCCTGAATTTGTTCATGAAGAGACTCACGCGCGGGCGCGTCGTGCCGATGATTTCGGCCAGAGTCTCCTGGCTGATCGGCGTGGTGATCGGCTGCGGACCACCGTCCTTGCCGACATTCGCCAGCAGAAGAAGCGTGCGCGCCAGCCGCTTTTCGCTGGAGTTGAAAAGTTGGTCCACCAGATCCTCCTCGACCCGGCTATTGCGCGTCAGAAGATGCGCCATGAACAGCTCGGCGAAGCTCGGCTCGGCGTGAAGGACGCGCACCATCTCGGCCTTGCTTACTCTCACGATCTGGCTCTGGGTCATGGCTATGGCCGTTGCGAGGCGTAAGGGCTGGCCGCTCAGGCATCCTTCGCCGAAGAACTCGCCGGGGCTCAGGATGCCGACCACTGCTTCCTTGCCTTGCTCGGACGCGACCACAATCTTGATCTTGCCCTTCTGGATGTAGAACACCGCGTCTGCTGGGGTCGCCTGAACGAAAACCACTTCGTCCTCACGTAAGTCGGACACGGTGTGCCCTGGACCTACGGTCGCGAGAAAGGTTTTTGGATTGAAGGGGGACTCGGCTTTCCCAGCCATGGCTGCCTAGATGCTCCTCCAAACCAGCATTGTACGCTTCCGGCTCCTCTCCGTCCTCGAAGGACGCCCGCGACAAACCGTCATTTGCCCAAGCCACCTCCCGTGCGGCCCGGGGCTAGGCGGTTCTCGCAAACGACAGGGAGGCCGCTAACCTCGCCGGTCATGGGCGTTAACGGCAAGCTTCGCTTTCTTCGCGTGCGCCTGTTTGATCTCTTTAATGCGGGTTAGCAGGGCTGGGCGAGTTTGCGGCAATTGGCCCTTCGTAAGCTTTGCTTCCTGGATATGCTCTGGCTTGCGCACGGGGGCCTCTCGAGTTCCGCGGTGCCCAGGCTCGCGCCACCGCTTAGCTGTTTCAACAGGCCAACCGATAAGGTGGTGCGGATCGCTATTTGCTTTTGCAGCTTGGTCCTGTCCGCGATGGGTGTGGACTTGGAGGCTATAGCGTAAGCATCGCCCTGATGATTTGGCGTAACTGGCGGATTTCGTGCTCTATCTTTTCGCGCTCTATCATGTGCCCTCCTTTCAGGAGGTCCGCTCTACTGAGCGTCACCGACCATATGCACCTTTCGTTCCCCGCCGCTGTTCCCAATAGACCACCAGCCCATTTATTAGCTTACAGCCTCGAAGATTCGGGATTGAGCAATAGCGGACAGACTCGCAGCTCCCCGCTGCCTAGTGTTCGAGGTGCGGAGCCAAGCGTATTTGAGGAAGGCTCGCATTAGGCTACATGGGTGACAACGGGATCGGAACGGCTAATGGGTTGCCCTCTGGCTGGAGGGTGGAAATCGGTGGCGGCAGCCACTTGCCGCAGGGCGTCTACTACATGATTGAACTCGACACTGAGACCTGCGCCTTTGCGCGGCCAGGCGGCCCGTCGTTTGAAATGTTGGCGGCAGATGTCGTGATCTACGAGAAAACCGGCGTCCTTCATGTCATGGGGCCATTAGCCGGAAACGACAACAACGCTCAGTGAATCGTCTCGACCCCGTTCCGGGCTGCCTTGGCAAGCCGCGCCGCGAGTGCGTCGCACAGCCTCTCTAGCTGGGCATCGCTATAGATATCACTCGTCGCCGCATCCCGAGGGATGATGCTCGCAAAGGCGCGGGCATATTCGGCCGGCCCCGAGTGAGTGCTAACGCCGACCATGCGGCGTAGCGAATCAACTTTTTGCTTTCAGTGCTGGCAACACGCCCGTCTGCGCCTATCGGTTGTCGTTTCCGACGCGCCACAAGATAGAGAAGCGGCGAGAGCGCCAAAAGTACTCCCATCGCTCCGCCGAACACCTGTCCGATTACTCGTGTGCTATCGGGTGACGCATGCGGTGAAGTCATCGCCAGATTGTGCAGCCATACCCACCCGCCGGCGAGCAACAGTTCAATCACCACAATTTCGATAACTGTTCGCTTCCGCTTCGACATTCTGCCTTCCTAAACAGCCGCTTCCCCGCTCTCCATGCGCTCGCTACTTCCTCAACGCGACATCGAGCATGTGCGCGAGCCTGACGCCGGCCTTCTGCAATTGCTCCCGGACGATCGGCGCGTTTGCGGCAACATACCCCGCGTCGATCGTCACTTTCCCTGGTGGCTTCCCGCAGGACGCCCCCTGTTGAATGCAGTATTTGGTCTGCGCCTGTTCCGCGATGGCGAAGGATTCATTTGCCCAATCCTTAGGTTCCGATTGGGTCCATCCCTCGACATTGGCAGGCGTGATCGACTTCAACAGGTCTGTAGCAGCTTGGCCAACGTCTGCCCCAACCGCCTTGGTCACGAGACAGGTATCCCAAGCGGAATGTAGGTTGGATGTGCCGCACTCTCCCGTCACTAGTACGCCGTTCCCTCCTCGATCATCCACGAAGGAGACATGTAGCGGTTGATGAACATCGCCCACCCAATGTCCAAGGAACTTCAACGCCGCGAGCTTCGCCGCATCGTCAACGCCGCTAGAAGACAAGTACGCGAGTTCCACCTGGATGGCCGACAAGACGCACTCCTGAGCACGCGGACAAGTGTCGTCAGATTTCAGCCCACGCGAATCCCTCGCGAGGTTTACGAAGTGCTCCGGGGCGCGTTTGCGCGGGTGGTCGGGCCATATGCAAGAATCGGAGAAGCGATTGAACTCGGTGTCCGTCCTGATCAGTCGTTGGATCTCAGCGCGTGTGTCGGGCTGGGCCAGGCGAAAGGCTATCTCACAAATGACCTTGTGACCTTCGTCGCCCCAGGCCCAAGCATGGCTGCTGAGTGAGAAAAACAGCACCAACGCCAAGGGGATGTGACGTGCTTTATTTCCTACTCGAAGATCCATCTGCCGCCACGCCTTGAATTTGGGATATGCGCTGCGAACGCTCGTAGAGATAAGGGAAGGAACTGTTGAGGTCTGGGCTCCACCTATAGAACTGACGAGAGCCGGGTCGAACGAACGCAACTTCATCCTCAAGCCAGAACATGGCCCATTCCCGCCCATCTTCGCAGATAGCAATCTCATCCATAATGTCAGTGCTATCGACCTTGACTACTGACTGGCAAGGTACTCCATGGCGCTGGAGGTACGTCAAAGAGACTTCAGAGAGGCTTTGCGAGTGAGAGCTGGCCGTAAGCGCCACGAGCGCCAACGATGGCGCGACTATCCACCAGACCTTCCCGCTGCTCCCTGATACCCCGTTCGATCGCAGGAGGGACATTGGTTACTCTCCGTGGCCGACGCGTAACCAAAGGAGAGCACAAAAAAGTTTAAGGCAATGTGTCAAAGCCCACGTAATGACCGGTAGCGCGGGTCGAGCGCCTGTGGCCGTACCTCAGATAAACCCGCACTCTTCGAGTAGCCGTACACCGTCAGCGGTTATCGCAACGCTCTTCGGCGGTTCGCCAGCGCCCACCAGCCATCCGCGGACCTCGGCGTAGTAGATCGAAGAATCCACGCTTTCGGATGTGTGACCTAAGTCTAGCGCAGCTCGGCCAATGTACCACGGCTGCGTCCGGCGCTCGGCGAGGTCGTAGACTCGGGCTATGACTTCGAGAACCAAGGCCGGAATGCTGTCGCGTGTTTTTCTGTGCATTTATCCAGCCAGGCGCGTCTACGCCGTCCCCCAAAGTGCCGTGGTGTTTGTAGTGTACGGCCCTTGAGGGTGAAACCTCCCCATGGCGAGAGTGGCCCCGCGCCACGAACCTAGGTGGCAGGCAACGCGGGGCCTGCCGCGTGAGTCGGGGCTCTAAGACTCAAGCGACAAGCAGTCCAACGGGCAGCCTCCCCGATCGTTGCGCATAGGCAGTGAGTGCTATGCCAGCGCGAAGGCGTTGCTTCATCCTCACATTACTCCGGGACACCTCTAACGCTGAACTTTGCGTCCGATATGTCCTCTGCGGGATAACCGTTCTCCCGCATGCAATCTCTGGCCAGTTCAATGAAATCCTGTTCCGATATCGCTACATCCAGCCTGTCCAAAATAACGGGAAAGGACGCCACCAATCTGTCCCTCAAGAAGACATCAACGACCTTCTCAGCCATGGCGGCCTCCTGCACACCCAACGCTATGGCCGGCGTGATCCGCTACGTCTCGTGAACGCGGCAGATATTGCAGTTGACGGCGATGCCTCACAAACAAAAAAACCCCCGGTTGTGAGACCGGGGGCTAAGGTGTTGAACCACTCTCAAGAAACGCTGCCACATGATCGGCGCGAGGGTCACCTGCGCGTGAGAGGCGCGTAAGCCATTGGCCCAAGGACAGCGAACCTTTGTCAGTGTTGCAGCGGCAGCAGACCATGGCGAGGTTGCCTGCGAGCGCATAGCCCTTCGATCGAGGCTTGATGTGGTCGCGGCTGGGCGGCCGATCGGTTTTGCGAGGCTATCAAGGAACTGACCGCCGAGCGGCAGACCCGCACCTACGCGGCGCAATGGATCATGGTGCACAGCGTCGCGAGGCATTTCGGTATCAGCGTCGAGGAAGCCCAGGAAGCAATCCAAGCTGCGGGCCCTCGCCTCAAGCGTGTGCGGGAGACCCGCCGCGCAGAGTCAGCTTGATCTATGGATGGGGTGAAGAATGACCCTCGATGACGCCATCGCTGCACCAGAACAGGGGAAGAGCCCGTGTAAAAACTCCAACATCGCCCTTCCCACGTCTGCCTAGTAGTGGATCTCCACGCTCGCAGGCTCGGCAATGCCGTCGTCAGAGGTCGGCAGAAGGCTTGCCGTTCGCGGCACAAGAACAATAGCGCGGGCGGGAACGCCGTCCCGAACCAGCTCATCCTTCACCGCGGTGGCATACCCAGTGGCACCGACAACGCGAATGAGGCCTGCAGACCTGTCAGCGTCGCTCGCCGCCATCTTGATGGTTTCACCCGCAACACTCGTTAAATGAGTGGGACCGTTGGTGAAGAAAATGACGTAGCCAGGCCTGGACTCATAGGCGTAGGCCACCTCCTGCGCCTGCGCCGCTTGCAACGGTGCAACCAAGATGCCGCCGAGCAGGATAGTGCCGATTTGCAGTTTTCTCATGGTTCCCCTCCGTTGAGCTACCGAATCAACGCCAAACCTATCGTTGTGGTTACCAGGCGACTTGAACGCATTTCACCGAGATAAATCGCCACCGCACCTGCGCTGAAGGGCAAGCTTTCGACCGGCATCGGCATTCTCTATGGCGTAGCCGCTGATACCCCACCCCAGCGGTTCTTCTAGGCCCGTCCAGTTGCCCTGCTGCGGGCGGGCCTTTTTCTTGGCGAGCAGTTGATGTCCAGGGTGCCGTGGTCCGACTTCCTCCAACGACAGTCGAAAGCCCATCTCGTCGTGGGCGAGTTAGTAAAGGTCACAGATTCTGAGTACGGAGACGAGTTAGCGGCTGTTCAGTACGTGCTGAAGCGATTGGTGAGTAACCAAAAGCCAAGCGGAGACTACACCGCAAGCGTGGCGAGAGATGGCGTTCGCCCCAAGGTGTATTTCGCTTTCGACAATGAAGCTGATGCTCGAAAGTTCGCTGCGGTCCTGGCGCCGGCCAAGGCGAGCTGTTGAAGCATCAAACGGTCCCTCCCGAGACCTTCACCTCACGGACGGACTGATCCTTGCCTCGGCCGCGCGGGTGCGTTGCGAGCAGGCTAGGATGGACGGGCTGCCAAAGTCAAAATCTGACGCCGCTACTTGATCGAAATCAAGGACGCGCGCTCCTGCAGGCCGTTGAGTTCGCCATGCAAGGAAACGCTGTCCAGCAAGTCCGATGCCATGTGTGTGTCGGCTGCTGGAAGCTGAATTGAAAACGCCCGCCGAAGCTTAGCTGTTCCGGAGGCATTGCGCTGCCTGATCGAGGTAGGTCTGACAGACAAGGGAGGCAAGCGATGACCGAATGGGCCAACTACGACATCGATGGCAAGCGCGTCTCGTCGGATTCGGAGCGTGCCGTCTTTAGGGCCAAAGAGGTTTCGGTTGATACCGGCGTCCCTTCCCCAGCAGCTCATGCAAGCCAGGCTGGCGTCGAATATCGGGACGTGCACGCCATCGATCAGCCCGACCTGCGCAAGACCTTCAAGTCATTCCCACAGATGCAGCGATGGTTCACGGAGCATGCTGCCGGCGCAAAGGGCAGCACGCGGTCGGACTGAGCGGCCGAGCCGCTTAGTCGCTGACACGGGATGGCGGCCCTGCCTTTGCGGCTACCCGTCCAACTTCCACGGGAATCAGGGATCGGCCGACTTCCTTTGACCTAATTGCGCTCGGCAATTCAGCCGCTTGGCGAGCGCGGGGAGCCGCTTGGCCGCCTTCCACAACCGCCCGGACATGATCGGCGGCAAGCACCGTGACGTGAGCCACAGCGTCCTTGTCGGTTTCACCATACGCGGCGAGGTCTTCAAGGTCGGGGATGCTCGCGATAAATCGACCGTCGGTTTCGCGATCGATCATCGCCCAGTACCAGATCCTATACATACGCCTCCTCCCTGTCCCCGGGATGACCATAGCCGGCGACGCAACCGCCCATCCGCGTTGAAGGACTCGCCAGAGTCAAAATCTAACTCACCGGAGCGTTTTCGAGCGGCGGGAGTCACCCACCTACCAGCCGAGGGCTAATTCGATTCCACGGGCAGGAAAACGGCCCTAGCGACGATGCCTACTTAGGCTCCAGCCTTTCGAGGCGCCGCAGCAATCGGGTAAGGGTGCCTGAGTGCCATTTGCCGCCGCGTGGTGCCGATACCTCTCGCTTGTTCAACTCGCGCATGATGGCCCGGATGGATACGAAGCCAGCTTTCCGAAGCTTTCGAATTGTCGAAGCTAGAGCCTTGGCCCGTGCATCTGCACCTCGCTTCAGCGCCAGTCTATTGTTGGTCCTTCCCTCGCCCACCGTGATCAAGCCCAGGCGCGTTAGCGCCCTTATGACGGTGAATTGATACCATCTGCCGCCACGGGGAGCCGGTATCCCCTTTCGGTTCAACTCTTCCGCCAATGCCCGGTGCGACACGAAGCCCCTCGCCTTAAGCTTGCGAATGGTCGGGAGCAAAGCACGGGCGCGGGAGTCTGCGGCTCTCTTGCCCGCTTCTCCACCGCGTATTCCTCGCCTGCGGGACGAGGTTTTCCCGTATCGCTCCATTGGGCAATCATGGCCGGCCTGAACCGATTGTGTCGAGGCCGCCGCGCTAACGACCTCTTGCGCCAGCCTATTCACCCCCGTTTGTCCGCAGCCAAGCGGCCAGTCGTGCGGCTCACCAGATGGATGCCCGAACAGGCCAGGCAGCGCACGCCTACGTAGGCCCGATCGTCTTCCCTGCCTGCCGTAGCGTCATCAAAGATGTGCTGAACGTTGAGGCCTGTCGTCGGACATCGGAAGATGAATGGCCCGTCCATTCTGGAACGCTATCTCCCCACAATCCGCTGAGCTTTGTTCCAGATCAACGCCGCACGGCAGTGTTGCCATTTGAACATCTGCAGCCACCGAAAGCGCCTACGAGTGCTCTTGCCCCAGTCGAAAGGGAGCAGGTCATGAAGCTATCCAAAACCGGCATTCGGTTGGAAATTGCGCAAGCGCTAGGGCCTGGGGACCGCTCCACCGCCGGCTGGGCCGACAAAGTAGCAACCGGCGATCAGCGTCGGGAGGGCGGTCCTATGAGACGTACCCCGACCGCGGTTTCTGGCGTGTGGCTGTTCCTGTTGGGGTTCATCTCATGGGCGCGGCGTGCATCCGCGAGTGCATCGGGATACCGATCCAATTGTCCGCCCAGGAAAACGCCCATCCCTCGCATCGCGTAGCCAAGCGGATCCGTACCGTCCAGTTCGACCGCACGAGCGGGCGCCCACATGGCTTCCCGAAGCGAGTGTTCCGGATCCGCTCCCGTCGTAAGGAGCAGAGCGAATCCTTGAGCCATCGCGAGTGCATGCAGTGCCAGCACGCTGCTCGGGTCGATCGCCAACGCCTCCTTTGCCTCCCCAATCGACTGATCGAAAAGCGTTCGATCAGCCTTGTCCTGTCCCTCCGACGCATGGGCCCACGCCCGAAGGGCGATTTCGTAAGCACGGAGATTGTCGGGCCGGCGTCGATTGGCCTTCGATTGCTCCGTCGACGCGATCTGTGGCGCGATCGCAGCCACGATGGCTTGTGTCACCTCCTCCTGGACCGCGAAGATGTCTTCCAGCACGCGGTCGTAGCGCTCCGCCCAGATGTGATTGCCGGTCAGCGTGTCGACCAGCTGGCCGGTCACACGAACGCGATTGGACGCCTTGCGGATGCTGCCCTCCAGCACATAGCGGACGCCGAGTTCACGGCCTACCTGCCTGAGGTCGGGCGACTTGCCCTTGTAGGAGAATGACGAGTTGCGGGAGATCACGAAGAGCGAGTGGAAGCGCGACAGCTCGGTGATGATTTCCTCGCTGATGCCGTCTGCAAAATACTCCTGCTCGGGATCGCCTGACATGTTCTGGAACGGCAGTACGGCGATCGACGGTTTGTCAGGCAACGTTAGCGGCGCGTCGGTGGGCGACGATGTCGTTTTCGACAGCACAGCTATTGCGGGTACGGAGATGATCCTCCAGTCAGCCGCATTCCATTCGATTGAAAAGCGCGGATCGGCCGCTCGATGTTCTTGAGCGTAAGTTCACCCAGCGCGTGGAGCTTGGCCTTGAGCCGGCCTTCGACTGCTTCGCGGATGGCGCGCGAGACGACGATGCCACCGGGCGGGGCCTCGACTTCGTGGCGGGCCGCCACGTTCACGCCATCGCCGTAGAGATCCTCGCCATCTACGATCAAGTCGCCGAGGTGCAATCCGACCCGGAACACGATGGCGGTATCCGGGGGCTGCTGTCGGTTGGCGTCAGCCATGGCCTGCTGGAACTCGATGGCAGCGCCGAGTGCGTCCACGGCGCTGGGGAACTCAACCAAAGCGCCGTCACCGATCAGCTTGACCAGGCGGCCGCCGTGGCGGGCCAGCGTCGGTTCGAGCCGTTCGGTACGGTGGGCCTTCAGCCGCGCAAGGGTGCCATACTCGTCGCGACCCATAAGACGCGAATAGCCAGCGACATCCGCTGCCAAAATTGCCGCCAATCGCCGTACCACCCGCTCGCCTGTCAAGAGACCTCTCCGAAGGCTGCGCCTGCCGCCATGCAGCGGGGCTGGTCCGCACCTTACCTACCGGGCTTCGTGGTGTCGTCCCTGTCCAGCGCCCCTTGGATCGAGGGGCCGCCGGCTCTGACCTCTCTCACTTCCGCTAGTGGCACTTTGCGAAGCCACCGCCAAGTGCAAGTAAGCCCGCCAGGCAGGTAGTGCGGTCCATTCCCCATAGGAGGCGGTAGCCAGCGGCCATAATCCCACTCACGTTTCGAATCCACTCTTAGGCCGGAGGCTCCCCGCCCGTTCAATGCTCGTTCACCGCCCAGGCGAGGCGGCGTAGAAGCAGCGCTCGGCTCGCGGTCTCGATCATGGTGCAGGTGGCGGCGTCACCCGGCAGCGTGCCGGGTTCGATCTTGCCGAAGATCGGGCATAGTGTACGCAGCGAGCTCTCCCAGCTCTTCTGGGCCTGGGTCACCGACTCGGTGATATCCTTGAAGCCGCCCTTGCGGACGCCGCGCAGCGCTTCCTCCAGTTCAGCCTGCCAGACGGCGCGCTCGCGGTCGGCGCACGCTTTCCTCTTCGCGGTATCTCCCCCGGCTGCGTCCGTGCAGGGATCGGCGACGATACCGATGCAGGCGTGGCCGAGCGCTGCCTCCTGCCGCTTGAGACAGGCCTTGATGGCGCCGGTGTCAGGCGCCGTCGGTTGAGCCTGCGCCGCACCGGCGAAGAGCGCTCCGACCACAGCAGCCGTGACACTCACGAGGATTGGACGAGACATCTGCTCCTCCCCCTGATGCGGCCATTTTACGTTTTACGACCGGCGGCGCCAAATGCCGACGGGATCTCGCCTCGCCCATGGCCTGCAGGGGCTTGTCGTGCAGGTGGTCCCGGCCCTCCGCCGCAACATAGGCCGCGTCGATCTTCGCTTTGCCCGATGGATGATCGCAGGACGCACCCTGTCGAATGCAGTACTCCGTTTGTGCGAAAGACTCATTTGTTCCATCGCTTTCGCGTGGTTCCAGCCCGCAATTCTGGTCGGCGTGATCGTTTTCATCAGCTTGGTGGTGGATTCATTCACGTCTTCTCCACCCGGAGCGGAGTGGCGAGCTTCCCGCGCTAATTTTGGCTGGATCGACTTATTCCGCAGAAGCTGGAAGGCGAAGTCGTCTCGCTTTGAAAGTAGTGAGAGCGCCACCGGATTCGATCCGCAGCAGATGCTGGCATGAAGGGAAGCTCGGACCATAAAGTTCCCTCAGAAGGACAAGTCGATCTGTAGCGAACCCGTCTGCTTCCGCAGGGTCGTTGGCAGTCACAATGACACGATGGTCGCCGCACAGCAGCGCCGTTGCTAAACCGCTCTTGAACACAACGAGCTCGGCGCCGCAGTCGCTCTCGTCGGCCGTCATTGCCTGACATCTGAAGACGGCTCCGGCAATGGCCTCGCCCTGCGTTCTAGCGCTGGCAATTCCCCAGTTGCCATTGCGCGCTACCGTAAGGACGGTCCAGTTCGTCGATTCTTCAGCCGCCGCAGGCAAAGCGGAAGCGGCAAAAAAGAGTGCGTAGCATGCAGTCCATAACCGCCGCCCCCCCACGATGCCCATGTAGCCTGACCAAATTCCCGATTGGAAGAGCATTCCGCTCCTACCTTCCCACCCGACACGCTAGCAGTATGATTCGACGGCATCTGTGCGCTCCCCCACACTCATGAAGGCAGGAAGGTAAACGCAACATAAAAGCCATTGTGAGCGTTGCTCCCGCTCCCTCGGCATCAGGGATTATTGAAGGGTCTGATCATGGTGTTTTGGAAGGCAGCCACTCGCCAGGCGCCGGCTTCCTTCACAAACACCCGCAGGCTGAGTTCCTGGTGCGAGGGCAACGTCTGTCCGTCAGGCGCGACGAGCCCACTCAGCTCGTTAGTAACGTGGACTAGCGCAACGTCAGGCCGGAGGAATTTGACGGCAACATCGAGTGTCCGCTGGGAAGAGTGTTTTGCCCGAGTACTCAAGATCGATGTAAGGCCCTTTTCGATCGCAGGCTGCCCGTTCATTACCTCGCCACGAACGGTCACGAAGGAAGCGTCGGGCTCATACATTTGAGCAGCTTCCTTCCCGTCATGATGATTGAACCCCTCGGTCATCGCGGCGACGACTTTCCGAATGGCGTCCTCGTCGCCACTACTGCCCACGGTCTGAGCCTGGGTGACAAGGCCAAAGCCGGACAACCCAATTACAACGGCAAGCAGGGTAGCTCGCTTCATCGTATTTCCTCCTGTACCGTTATCGGTGCAGCCTTTTACCCGGACGGAGGCTACTAACATGCGCTGCAAAGAGCCTGGACTCGCGAGTTTGCCGAGCGCTTCCGCAAAAATGCGGGTGCGAAGGTGATTAACTGGAATGACCTGCGGCACTTCCTGGCCATCGCGCGAGAAGGCAGCATCGGTGCTGCGGCGACGTCCCTAAAGGTGAACCAGTCCACCACGCAGCGCCGCTTGCTCGCCCTGGAAAAGGGGCTGGGATGCGTACTCGTGGAACGTCACGGAACTAGCTACCGGCTGACCTCGCAGGGTCAAATTCTGATTGCCAGCGTCACAAACGTCGAAGCTGCTGTCGATGCGGTGCAACGCAAAGTGGCTTCGTTTGACAACAAAGACCTCGGCACCCTGAAGGTGACATGCCTCGTCACAGTGGGACAGCGCATCGTCAAGTCAGGTCTTCTTGACGCATTTCACGCGCGACACCCCGGTACCAGGGTGGAGCTGTTGATGGAGCAGCGCATATTGGATCTGTCTAAAGGGGAGGCCGACATTGCCATCCGCGGTGGCAAGCCGGGATCAGGCGCCTTGGTATGCCGAAAAATTGCGGAAGTGCCATGGGGTATTTATGCAAGCCGCGCTTTCGTAGCCCAACATGGTAGTCCCGCGGCGCCTTCCGACATCAAGCGCTTTCCAATTGTCGCGTTGGTGGATGAACTGGAAGAGGTGCCAGCCGTTCGCTGGATGAGGTCGCACGCGGGTCAGGCAACAATTGCTGCACGCTGCGCAAACATTCCGAGCGCTCACCTCGCGGTGAAGTCCGGAGCAGGTCTTGCGCCCCTGCCGACGGTCTATGCCGCCACCGATACCGACCTCGTGAACTTGCTGGGCGCTCTGCCGAACCTGAACTATCCGATGTTCCTCGTCACGCATAAGGACATTCGAAAACGTCCCGGGGTTAACGCATTCTTTGATTTCTGCGGGCAGGAGCTTAAGTCGGTCCTGTTGCGTGGGATGATGGGTGACGCTCTGGGTTAATGGAGTTGATCCCTGCACGAACTGCCTCGCCAGCGTGAGTCACCCCACCTACCAACCGCGGGCTAAATCGATCCTCGCTACGGTGGTGCGATGCCACTTGCCGCCAAGCGCAGCCGCCAAAAGCTCTCGAAGAGTAGATGCCTAAGCGCGGGCGCGGGAATCGGCGGCCCGCCGGCCCCCTAAAGCACCGAGTATCCCGTTCAATGCGGGACGACGTTTGCCCGTGTGCCTGTTCCATCGACCATCATGGCCTGCCTTTGACGGCTTCAGCCCGGTTCCGTTATCAGTGTACTTCTATTAATTAATTTACTAATCAACTGGAAGATGCGAGTATCTTGTCATGACCACGCCATCCAATAGCGTTCCACAGCGTCACCGGGTGCCCGCCCATCTGGCGCGACGCTTCCATCAGGTCTGCCTGGGCATCACGGCAGAGGTTACCGAGCGCGCGGATCTGACACCGGTCGAGTACGCTGTGATCGCTGCGCTCGCAGAAGTACCCGATACCGACCAGGGCAGCCTTGCGGCCCGGCTGGGTATCGATGCGGTGAGCGCTCATCACCTCGTCCATCGCCTCGCCGCAGCGGGCTATGTCGAACGGCGAGTCAATCCGCAGGACCGCCGCGCCCGTGCACTGCGGTTGAGTGCACGCGGTCAGACGCTGCACGACCGCCTGCGCGCCGCGGCCCGTGCCTCACAGGAACGCATCCTGGCGCCTCTCGCGCCCAAGGAGCGGACGATGTTCCTTGATCTGCTGACCCGCCTTGTCGAAGTGCACGAGGCCTATGCCCGCCCCGGCAACGGCCGCCGTCGAGCACCTGGTGCGGCCACACCCGTTCACATTCGATCGGCTTCCACCCGGTCCGCGTCCCGCAAATCCGTCCGAGCGACTGCTTGACCATTTCTGATCTCAAGGAGGATGACATGAAGCCGATTGCCGTGCGCTCGTTGTCCGATGCCGGGCCTGTGCAGCAGCGTCGCGCGTTTCTCGTGGCGGCGCTAGGACTGGCAGCGGGCACTGCGCTCTCCTTTCCCTTGCGCAGCGCCCGCGCGGGCGCCGATCCGGCCTGGCCCACCAGGACGGTGCGCATCATCACTCTTGCTGCGCCCGGCGCTGGCACCGATGGGGTGGCCCGGACGCTGGCCGACGCGCTGTCGCGACGATGGTCGCAACCGGTCGTGATCGACAATCGACCCGGTGGCGACGGCATCGTCTCCATCGAGACCTTCCTGGCGGCGCGCGAGGGCAACCACACGCTACTGTTCAATCCCAACGGCGTCTGGACGGCGCTTCCCCTGATGCACGAGCAGCTCGCCTTCGATCCGGTGCGCGACCTCATTCCGCTCTGTTTCGTTGTCCAGGACTTTATCGCACTCGCCGCCACACCGGGACTTGGCGCGGTCACGCTGACCGACCTTGTGGCCAGGGCGCGGGCAGAGCCCGGAAAGCTTACCTGGGCATGCGCCCCCAGCGTACCCTTCCTCGCCTTCACCGCCTTCCTGAAGGAAAAGGGCCTCGATCTCACCTACGTGCCCTACCGCAATCCCATCGCCGCGTTGCCCGATCTCGCCGAGGGCCGCGTCGATCTCGCCTTCCTGCCCTTGGCGCCCCTGATCGGACCGGCGCAGGCCGGCAAGTTGCGGCTGGTCGCGATCGCCAGCGACGACCGCGCGCCGCTCGCGCCCGACGTGCCGACCGCACGCCAAGCCGGCTTTCCGACCCTGTCTCTGTTCGGTGGTCACGGCCTGTTTGCGCCGAAGGAGATGCCCGAACCGCTGCGCACCCACATCGCGGGTGACGTGCGCGCCATCTTGGCCGATCCCGAGGTTGCGCGGCGCCTGACCGCCATGGGTTATATTCCACGCGCAGACTCGACCGCAGAATTTGCCGCCATGCTCGATCGTGAACGCGTGCGCTGGACGGAGGTCGCGCGGATGTACGGCGCCAAGCCGCCGCAATGAGCGGCATGATGCCGCCCGCGCAGCGGCTCACCCACTTGTTGGCTGGCGCCTGGCTCGCTCAGGCGATCGCGGTCATCGCCAAGCTCGGCGTGGCCGACCTGCTGAGCGCGGGGCCGCGAACCCCGGCCGAGCTCGCCTCAGCTACTGGCAGCGAGGCGACCGCAATGTACCGTGTGCTCCGGGCGCTGGCTGGCGCCGGGATCTTCGCCGAGGACCAGGGGCGCTTCGGCCTGACGCCGCTTGCCGGTCCGCTGCGCACCGACGCCGCTGACTCGATCCGGGCCTACGCTGTCATGACCGGCGAGCGCTGGGTTTGGCAATCGATCGGTGGCCTCGAGCACAGTCTGCGCAACGGAGCGCCCGCTTTCGAACAGATCTTCGGCACCCCGCTGTTCGACTACTACGCGGCACACCCCGACGCCGCGCGCGTCGGGGCGGAGGGGCTGAAGAGCGTAGGACGCGGTCAAGATGCGGCAGTGGCCGCCGCATACGATTTTACCGAAGTTAGAACTGTCGTGGATGTCGGCGGCGGTCAAGGGGGACTCCTTTCTGCGATCCTTGCCGCCAACCCCGAAGTCCGCGGCATTCTATTCGACCTTCCCCATGTGGCGGCAATGGCGCAGCAGCACCTGGAGTCGGCTGGGCTCACGAGCCGCAGCCTCGCGGCGGCAGGTGACTTCTTCAAAGAGGTCCCGCCTGGCGGCGACCTCTACCTGCTTCGCAAGGTCATCCATGACTGGGACGACGAGAACGCCCGCCGCATCCTGCGCGCCTGCCGCGCGGCAATGGCCGACTCGGCCCGGCTGCTTATCGTGGAAATGGTCATTCCTGACGATAATGCGCCGGCCTACGGCAAGCTGCTCGACTTGTTGATGCTGGTCTATTCGGGCGGGCGCGAGCGGACTGAACAGGAGTACCGGACGCTTCTGGAATCGGCCGGCTTCTCTCTGGCGCGTATCATCGCGACCACTTCGCCGGTCAGCATCATCGAGGCTGTATTCGATTGCTAGTCGGGCTATTTCCTGGCGCTCAGAACCAAACATGGGGCTATCAGCTATCAAATAGGAGTAGATTGCTGGCGGTCGCGAAACTCAACGCTTACTCTGCATCGAACACCGGCCGAGCCTCATAAGAACAGTGGGGCGCCGGAGAGGATGAAACTGGGCACTGTGGCGCCGGGTCCGAAGGGTTGCGCATTGTTGCGGCAACCGACCGGCGACCGTCGGTAGGCATGCCACGCCGCTACGTGCGGAGACATCCGATGCAGGTCGTCATCTTCGTACCGCCGAACGTCCTCTACCATGGCCGCCACCGGTTGGCCGCCTCCATCGCCGTTGGTTTTTCTCTGGTTCCCGCCGTCATCGTGCGCGACTTGGATGAGATCAAGCACGCCGAGGCCATGGCGCCGAGTTGAGCCTCGACCTGGCTCCGGCTTTGGAGCTTGAATCATGTCTCGGGCGGCGCCATCAACCCGGAACGGCTATGTCGTTTCCGAGAATGCTCTGAATTTACTTCTGCTTTTGGCGTCATAGCGGATATTGCCGCACTTGCTGTTGGCTCGACCCAGTCGCAAATGACCCAAAAGGACCTCACGCGCCCTACCGTGCGAAGTATTGGACATTAATTCGCCTGCTGCTCATAGTGCATGCCCCCAGGGGAAAGCACCATGAAGCGCAACGTGGGAGAAACGCGCCGCAGGTTTCTTGCTTTTCTCGGTGCGTCTCCAGTGTCGCTCGTCAGCGTGCGCAGCGAAGCCCAACCTAAGGAATTGGTGCTGACTTCCTACTTTGTCGGTCCAACTCTTGTTGGAGAGGGAATTCGCCCTTTCGCGGACAAGGTTACCGAGAACTCGGCGGGAACGATCCGGATTTCCCTGGAGGTGGCAGCGCTTACGATGCCTTTTCAGATGATCAGCAAAGCCTCGGCACTTGCGCACTATTATGTGTCGGAGTTTTCAAGTATCGAACCAGTATTGGGGCTTTCGGCGTTACCCATGCTCACGGCGACGTTCGACGAGGCTGAGACCCTGCTTCGGATCGCGAGGCCATATTACAGCTCTGCTCTCGCCCGATATGGCCAGATTTTGCTCGCGACCGAACCTTGGCAGCCAGCTGCGCTGTGGAGCACCTTTCCCATTCGGTCAAACGCCGACCTCAAGGGCATTTCATTCGCAGTATCATCACGTTTCGCCGAACGGATGGGTTGGGGAAGAACCTTCATCAGATCAGGCGCACGCGACGCTTCCTTTTCTGATGCGGAGTTGATGCTTTCCAGCGGTTACGACCGAACTTTGAAGTTCACTCGGGAGTTCGCATACCTCATAGAGATCTTTTTTGCGGTGCCGCTTAATTTCCTCACGGCAAGCCGTGAGGTGTTTGACGCTCTGACGGAGACGCAGCGACAGGTGCTTGTCGAGACGGGTCGAGACACCGAGCTTGCCTTATGGAAATTCAACAGAGAACTCCTGACCCGCAACCACCAAGACATCGCCGCGCGGGGAGTATCGGTTGCCGCGCAACCTCCCACCGATGTGTTGAAAACATTGCGCATGGCGGCCGAACCGGACATCCAAAGCTGGGCCCATTCCATGGGTGCGGATGGTGCCACTATCCTCGCTGATTACCGTCGCGCCATTGGGCGCGAGTAACCCGCCCGTACGTCCGGGGTGCTCGGCGGCCAAGCCTATGGCCGCACTGCCGTCCGCAATCGTCCTCTGAATCTCTACCTAGCAGCGCACCGCAGTTCCGTTAGTGCTGACAGAGCGCCGATCTCGTCCCGACCGATCAGGCAGGAATAATACTTGTAGCCATTGTTGCCAATTACGCTTCTCGCGAGCATGTCCGCTTTTGGCACCGTCGAGACGAGCCGACGGACATCCGGGATGACTGCTCATCGGGTAGACCAAACATGTCGCGGACATCACGAAGCCACGCGTTTGACCCACAGCAGTCGACTACATCGGCCAAGACAATGGTAGCGGCGCGCTCGTCATCGCAGCGCCTCGGCGGCACTCGGATTTTCGAGCCCAGCGGCGATGCGCAGGAACGTCTGAAAGCGGACGCGATCCTCCGTCCGGCCATATAGGGACGTGCCATCAAGCCTGCTTTTCACATATTCGGGTGCTAGTCTTTGCAATGCCTCAAAACCAGCCTTTGCCTTGTCGATCTCCCCTGTGCCGACATGTCCAGCCACCTTGCAGTCCTGCGCCTGTATCATGCTGGGCATATTGTTGACGGCCCGTGATGCCCAACCAATGCATTCCGCATACTGCTTCGCGCCGAAAGCCGCAAAAGCCAGTAAATTAAAGGTTATATGGCTATACGGGTCGCGCGGGTTCAACCGCAGGACCTGGCGGGCATGGGCGATCGCTTCTTCGGGTTGGCCCACCCCCGTTTCCAAAGCTGCGAGAATTCTCAGCACTTCTACATCATTGGGGTTTAAGTGGTAGGCGTGGCGGATGTCGGCAAGCGCATCGGGATAGCGATTCCTTTCAGAAGCTCTCAGAATTGCTATCGCCCTACGGGCATAGGCAAGGGCATTCGAGCCATCTAGTTCGATCGCCCGCGTGGCTGCCCATGTGGCCTGCTCAAGAGCCTGCCCCCGGTCCATCGCGATTTGAATTAACAGAGCTGTTCCGTATGAATGTGAAAGTGCCAGTAGCGCGCGCACGTTTGTCGGGTCGATTGCCAGCGCCTCCCTGGCTTCCCGAATCGATTGCTCGACAAGCGCTTGATCCGCCTTACCTACAGCCTCGTATGCATGGGCCGTGGCGCGAAGGGCGATCTCGTAGGCGCTGAGATTGTCGGGGCGATGTCGCGCTGCTTTCGAGCGTTCCATCAATTCAATCTGTGGCGCGATCGCGGCCACAATGGATTGCGTCACTTCCTCCTGCACCGCGAAGATGTCCTCCAGTACGCGATCGTAGCGCTCCGCCCAGATATGATTGCTGGTCAGAGTGTCGATCAACTGGCCGGTTACGCGAATCCGGTTCGACGACTTGCGTATGCTGCCTTCCAACACGTAGCGGACACCAAGCTCCTTGCCGACCTGCTGGATGTTGGGCGATTTGTGCTTGTAGGAGAAAGACGAGTTCCGAGCGATTACGAAGAGAGGGTGAAAGCGAGACAACTCAATAATGATGTCTTCTGTCATGCCGTCGGTGAAGTACTCCTGTTCGGGGTCGCCGCCGATATTCTGGAACGGCAGGACAGCAATGGACGGCTTGTCCGGCAGGGCGAGATTCGGCAAGCCGGCACCGAGGGCGTCAAGCCTGTCCGCAAAGCTCGCAGCGTCCAGATCCCAGTCGCGCCGGCCGAAGCCCGCCCGGTGGCGAGCGATCGCTTCCGTCAGTAGGGATAGGTTGTGATCGGACGGCACCTGCACACCCGACGCCCAGCGGCTCACCACCGACTTGTCTACCCCAACGGTTTGAGCCAGCCGGCCCCGGCTCAAGTTGGTCGCCTTGAGCACCACGCCGAGCTTCTGAGCGAAATCGCCGGCCGTCATAGTTCAGTTTTGCCTTTGTTCCAGGGGCCCCGCAACCCCGCGCAACCCCTCGCCCGCCGGCGCAACCGCCCACGGCCAACGTGAGATGCAACAAAGTTCTCCTGCCAAGGAGACCGGCAAGCTCGCCCTTCGCAATTCAGTGATTGTCCCACAGCTTGGGGAGGTATGGATGAGCCTCTTTTTTCGGCCTGTGCTTGGCCTGGTCGCGCTATTTGTCCTGCATCAGCCGGCCGCCGCCGATATCGTCTCCGACTGGAACGAGAAGGTCATATCGTTCTCGCTTACCCGAGGCTTGGGGCCGCCAGGTCAAGACCGCCTCCTGGCCATGACCCACTTGGCCATGTTCGACGCGGTGAACGCGGTCGAACGGGGCTACCGGCCTTACCTCTTCGATTTCGTGGTGACGGTGCCGACCTCGAAGGAGGCCGCTGCCGCCGCCGCCGCGGCCAGCGTTCTGGCCGGCGTCGATCCGTCGGCCGCAAAGGAACTGAAACTCGCCCTTGCGACCTACCTTGCGAACATTCCCGACGGTGAGCCGAAGCAGAATGGCATCGAGCTTGGCGAGGCAGTAGCTGCCAAGATGCTGGCGTGGCGGGCCGACGATGGCGCACAGGCGCCGGATACCTGGCGTCCGCGAACGTTGCCAGGGGTTTATGTGCCGACCGCGCCCGTCGTGACGCCGCACTGGCCCGGCGTGAAGCCCTTTGCCTTGAGGAGTGCGGACCAGGTGCGCCCTGGACCGCCTCCCGCACTGACGCGCCAGGTCTGGGCGGACGACTACAACGAAATAAAGGAACTGGGGTCACGCAACAGCGTGAAGCGATCGGCTCGGCAAACCGAGGATGCGCGTTTCTGGCTGGCCGTCGATGGCCGTGTCTACTATCCCTTGGTCAAGACCGTTGCAGCCAAACGCAATCTCAACCTGCTCGACAGCGCGCGGCTATTCGCGCTTACGACGGTCGCTCGTACCGACGCGGGGATCGCGGTGTTCGATGCGAAGTACCATTACAACTTCTGGCGGCCGGTGACGGCGATCCGCAACGGCGACATCGACGACAATCCGGCAACCGAGCGCGACCCCGCGTGGCTGCCGTTTGATGCCACGCCAGCGCATCCGGAGTATCCGTGCGCGCACTGCATTTCCAGCGCGAGTATCGGCGGTGTGGTCGAAACGGCATTCAGCTCGGCAAATTTGCCGGAGGTCTCGATCGAGAGCCCGACGCTGCCCGGCATACCCCATCGATGGACCAACCTGAGCGACTTTTACCGCGAAGTCGCCGAGGCCCGCATTTGCGCGGGATTCCATTATCGCTTCTCTACCAAGGTAGGACAGGACATGGGCCGCAAGATCGGTGAGTACGTGGTGCACAGCATCTTGCAGCCGATAGCCGACCGCCACATTGACACGGACCTCAATGGCCTGAATGTCCGTGTTTGGCCCAAATGCGAAGTGCTGCCCGGGTCCGGAAGGATCTGCTGTTGGGGCAGACCAGACATATTGCGGACATCACGAAATCGACGTTTGACCGAAGTAGACGTTTGGCTGACTGCCAGAGTGATCACTGGCATGCGATCCGGACCCGAATCGCGGCGGCGCCATTAACTGCCACACCCGGGCTCCGACTACCCTTCTCCGCCTCGCGAAGCTGCGGCTGCGCGCGTCGGTCTGCGAGTAGCGCCTACGGCCTACGGCGGGTAACGAGAACAGAGGTGCCACCCTGCCGCGGAGGGACGGACGGCGCGAACTCGCGGCCCGACAATGGCTCGGGCATGCGGCACCGCAGCTGTACCGAAGCCTGTTATGCCCGTGATCCTAGCGGCGTCGTCGCCGGGCAGGCTGATGCTGTGCTTCATCGCAAACGCTTTCGCGCCATCCACCAGCCCGCCATGCGTGTTGCGCTGTGCGCTGGACTGCCGCTGCAGAGCGTCGATCCGCTTGACCTCGCGCTCGGCCTCCGCGACGCGCTGGTGAGCTCGGCGACGCCACGCTCGAAGTTCGCCTGCATGTTGGGATGCCGCTGGTCGCGCTGGCCGACCGCGCCGCGCGCCTCGAAGTCCTCGAGGTCGGCGAGCGCTCTCCCCCATCGTGACTGCGCCTCCTGCAGCAACATGAAGGGTTGGCGATGCGTCGACAGAGTTGCGATAGGCGGCAAGCAGGCTCAGCCATCGATCGGGATCGATCATTCGTCGGCTCCTTTTGCGGTCGAGCGGTGTAGACTAGCAGCTCACCATCGAGAGCACACACGCATGATCGACAGTTACTCTGACTTCACCGTCGAGGGCGCGGTGCGCATCGTCCAAGCCTGTTTGGCAGCTAACAAGCCGCATTTGATCGTGCCAAGCCTGCTTGATCACCGCTCGGCCGAAAGCGTCGAGGCCGAGCTGGCGGCGGCCACGCCGCGGGCGCCGGCCGCCGATGAATCGACCAACGATGCATTACGCGTCGCGATCGAGAAAAGATTCCGCACGCAGAACCGACGCGCCGGCAGCTGAGCCTAGTGCCTTCGCGGCGTCTCGGCCGATACTAGGCGCCACGTCGAGGGTGCGCCGTGGTGCAGGACGACCTCGCAGAGCTTGACGTTTAGGGCACTAACGAATTCGTCGACCTCAGCCTCATCGCCGCCGAACAGGCCGACAGCGAGAATTTCGGACAGCACGAGGCTGGCGAGCACCGTGGCCTCGGCGGGGTGGTAAATCACCATCCGCTCGACGATACGGTGCGCAACGGCGCGGAGGTCGGCGGTCGTCAAAGGATCAATCCTCCGGCGCTGACGCACCTAGGGCAGAACCCCATAATGGTGCTCGTCTACATCTGCTTTCGGGCCAATTCCAAGCATTGGACGCTCTGGCCAGTTCGTCAGAGATGGGCCGATTTTGTTGCAGAAGTTTGTTGAGGCGTACGATGAACGGTGATTCCGTGTCTGCGGAACGATTTTCTGCGGAGACGGGCAATGATGGGTCGGCTCAACCAGGATCAAGGGCAGCTTTTCTACTCGTTCTGCCTTGCTGACGCCGTTCCGGATGATCACCCGATCCGCGAGATCGCGGCGGTGCTGAATCTGAAGTGGGTCTATGCGGAGCTGGCGCCTCATTACCCCAGGATGGGGCGGCCCTCGGTCGATCCTGTGCTGATGTTGCGGATGCTGCTCATCGGCTACCTGTTTGCGATCCGCTCGGAGCGCGCGCTGTGTCGGGAGGTCAAGGTCAACCTGGCCTATCGCTGGTTCTGCGGCCTAAGCATCGAGGACAAGATTCCGGATCATTCAGCGTTCTGTCGCGCCCGCAATGAACGGTTCCGCGACAGCAACCTGTTCCGCCAGGTCTTCGAGCGGGTGGTTGAAGATTGCATTGCGGCGGGGCTGGTCGGCGGTGAAGGCTTTGCCGTCGATGCCAGCCTGATCGCGGCGGATGCCAACAAGCAGCGTTCCATAGCGGGCCCACAATGGCAGATGCCGGATGATCCCAAGACGGCGAGCCGCGCCGTGAAGGAGTATCTGGCAACCCTCGACGACGCAGCCTTTGGCGCGGCCAGCGAGGTCATGCCGAAGTTCATCTCGCCGTCCGATCCGGCCGCCCAATGGACGGGGGCGATGCGGGGCCCGGCGTTCTTTGCCTATGCCGACAACTATCTCATCGATGTGAAGTTCGGCGTGATCGTCGATGTCGAGGCCTCGCGCGCCATTCGCCAGGCCGAGGTGGGTGCGGCCAAGACGATGATCGACCGCACCGAGGACCGCTTCGGCCTGAAGCCTGCCAGGCTTGCCGCGGACACCGCCTATGGATCGGCCGCCACCCTCGACTGGATCGTCAACGCCAAGAAGATTGCCCCGCACATTCCCGTCTTTGACAAGTCCAGACGCGACGACGGCTCATTGAGCCGAAAAGACTTCGCGTTCGACGCCGGTCGCAACGTCTATGTCTGCCCGCAAGGCAAGCTGCTGCACACGACAGGCCGGATCCATGATGGCAGGACGCTTCTCTATCGTGCCAGGACCTCCGATTGTGGCCCTTGCCCGCTCAAGGCACGGTGCTGCCCGAAGGCACCCGAGCGCAAAATCCCGCGCAGCATCTACGAAGACGCTCGCGATGTTGCCCGTGCGCTGGCCGGCACTGAGGCGTTCGAGCAATCGCGCCACGATCGCAAACGGGTCGAGATGCTGTTCGCCCACCTCAAGCGCATTCTCAAGCTGGGTCGCCTTCGGCTTCGTGGCCCGCGCGGCGCTCAGGACGAGTTCACGCTGGCCGCCATTGCACAGAACCTGCGCCGGCTCGCCCGGTTAGTCGTCAGGCCACCGCCGACAGTCGATCGCTGCCTTGCCTAGGCAATCACGATGTCACTATCCACCGGGCAATGCCCACCCCCTCAGACACGGCGGCTGAGAAAGACCGTTCCAGAGAATTGGCGGCGTCGCCTCACCATTGCAATCGCCGACTTCTGCAACAAAATCTGCCACAAGGGGCCGTGACAGCCGCAGGCATCGACAAAAGATATTGCCAAACCGGGCCGTGGAAGTCCCTTCTTGAGCAAGCAATTCGCAGACCTCCAGACTGCCCCATGATAGTTTGTTGCCGCGAACAGGTTGTGGAGAACGGTCAGGCGGCAGTTCGGGGTACCAACACGGCGACGATGCCCCGCGCCAACACCTAAAGTGCTGCACTCGCGTACTTCAGTTGTTTAATCGGCTATCCGACATGAGGGAAACATGATGCCGCCCGCTTCCACTGGATTTACCGTGAGCGAGACGCATGGTGCGAATCGGCGCGCCGGTGCGCGGGTGCCGCCCGAAATCCAAATATCAAGCAATCGTTGGGCCTGGTCTTCGTTGTATTCATCTCTGCAACGAGAGTCTCCGTTCGAAGATACCTACGAAGCTGTCGATGATCAGCTGGTAATCCTGCACCTCGATGGGCCGGTCACGGTCCATCGACGTGTCCGAAAAGGCGAAAGCAGTCGCCTTATCCCGCCGGGTGGTTTGTTCATGGTACCGGGCGGCATGGACTTCGGCGTCCGGCTCGAGGGAACTTTGCTAACGCTCCATCTCTATCTTCGCCGTGCGCTCATTGAGGAAGTCACGCAAAGCATTTGGCCTGGCGATCCTACACAGGTTGAGCTGCTGCCACGCATAGGTGACAGTGATCCCCTCGTTGAACGTCTTATGCTCGGTGTTCGTGACGCGCTGCTTGATGACGGCCCCACGGCAGAGCCCTATGTCGACTACCTCGGTCGTGCAATCGCCGCCCGCCTCATCCGCGGGCACTCCTCGTGCTCTCCGGTCGATCATTCGCCTGTCAGGCTGGGCCGCGGGCAGCTCGGCAAGGCGATCGATTTCATGCAGGCGAATCTCGGGGACGCAATCAACCTTTCGGCCATCGCGGGTGCGACAGGCCTTAGCCAGAGTCACTTCGCTCGCCAGTTTCGCACCACACTCGGCGTCGCACCGCACCAATATCTTATGCGCCTTCGTATAGAACGGGCGAAGCGCATGCTGAGCGAGACCGATACACCACTCGTTACCGTCGCATTCGCCTGTGGATTTGCAAATCAGGAGCATCTTACGCGAATTTTCAAGCGCAGCTGCGGGATCACTCCGGCGGCCTATCGGAGAGCTCGCCGGAGTTAAACACGCCATGGAACGACGGTGGCATCGAACAAATGCCTGCGCACACAGTCGTTTTGTGCAAAACGAGAGCCGGAACGTGCAGGTCTCCCGGGTTTGACTATGCCATGGTGGCGAAAGTCACGCGGGGACTGGAGAAAGTGTGATGAGAGACGACGTATCGCACGATCGCATCATGCAACTCGCAATGGGTTTCGCCGCGTCCAAGACCTTGCTAAGTGCCGTTGAGATCGGCGTCTTCGGAGCGTTCGCCGAAGGACCACTCGACTCGGATGCATTGCGCGCCCGACTTGGTCTTCACGAGCGGGCCGCACGCGATTTCTTTGATGCTTTGGTCGCGCTGGGCCTGCTGCGACGCGATGATGCTGGACGGTACAGCAACAGCGAGGAAGCCGATCGCTTCCTTGACCCCTTCGGCCCGGAATACATTGCCGGAATCATCGAAATGTTTAACGCACGCCTCTATGGTTTTTGGGGGTCGCTCACCGAGGCGCTGCGAACCGGGAAGCCACAAAATGAGGCGAAGCACGGCGGCGATCTCTTTTCCGCTCTCTATGCCGATCCGGACCGGCTGGAGGGATTTCTCCGCGCGATGACGGGACAGGCGCGGCCGGTGGCGCGGACCCTCGCCCAAGTATATCCGTGGGAAACGGTACGAACAGTCGTGGATATTGGCACCGCGCAGGGCTGCGTGCCTGTCGAACTCGCCCGCGCGCACGCGCACCTCAGTGGGGGAGGATTCGATCTTCCCGCTGTAGCGCCAATCTTCTCGCGCTATGTGGCGTCTCACGGGCTGTCGGACAGGCTGCGCTTTATAGCAGGCGATTTCTTCGTTGATGACCTGCCACGGGCCGACGTGCTGGTGATGGGGATGATTCTGCACGACTGGGATCTGCCAGCGAAACGCATGTTGATCAGCAAGGCACATGCTGCGCTCGAAAAAGGTGGTTCTCTGATTATCTATGAGTTTTTAATTGATGATGTGCGTCGAACTCACCTTCCGGGACTTCTCATGAGCCTGAACATGCTGATCGAGACCCGGGGCGGCTTCGATTATACTGGTGCCGACTGTATGGGCTGGACACTAGAGGCGGGCTTCGCTGAGAGCTGCGTCATTCCGCTCGTTGGTCCACACAGTGCGGTGATCGCCACGAAGTAAGTGCGCATGTTTTTCCGATGGCTACGTTGATTCGGTGTCATCGGTGGCCTGGGATGAAGGCGTGCGAGCAGCGTACCAGAGGATTCGAACTAAGCCGTGAACTCCTAGACAGGCTTTGATCGGGCTGAGTGAGTGATGTCAGCTCTGGGTCAGTGTCTCACGAACCGCTCGACGTCACCGATGTCTGGAATCGGGGCGGAAGCAAACTCGGCGGCGGGCGCGGCGCAAGACGTTGATCCTGTGCTTCTTCTCACCTTTCGTCGCCTAGCGCTTCACTTTATAACCGCTCTAGCCATACGTATGACCGCTCTAGCCATGCGTTGACGAACCAAGCCAAGCGACCAACCGTTAGCCAGATTATCACTTGCAGGAGCACGAACTGCACAAAGGTCAGGGGAACATTTTGTGTCATGTGGCGCTCCCTCGACTTGCGAGCGGAAGTGCAACATCGGCTCTCTCAGCCGCTGGCGCTCAAAGAGACAAGCCAGCGATCCCACGAGACTAGCACGTATCGGCGTGCACGCTGGTTCTAATTCAGCCCTTCCTCATTGTTCCGAGACCGGTCGCCATCCTGTTCATGCTCCGGCTTCGGCATCACGGATGTAACCAGCGGCCGACGTGCGACGTGCGACAGCTGATGCTTGAAGACGAGCATCGGTAGGTTAAACGCGGTCTCGCCACATGCCGAGCAGGTCCATGTCGGGGTGTTCTTGGGCATGTCCTAATATTGGCTGGAATACGCCGGGAGCGCGCTGAACGCCTTCCTGATGCGGGCGAGGAAGGCCCGCTTGTAGCGGCCCTGCCATAACGCCAGATCCCAGACGCCATCGATCTTTGCAACGCTGTCGCGGAAGGAGGCGGCGCTAACGTCGTGGTGTATCGCTGCCAAGTAGTACCACATGTAAGCCTGCACATAGTCTTGCGCCACGCCGCGACCGTTGTCGTACAAGAGGCCGAGGTTGAACTGGGCACCGTCCTCGCCCTGCTCAGCGGCCTTGCGATACCAAAACATCGCTCCACCTCCACCCCAGGCCATCGAGAGCCTTCCACCGCCGCCGAAGCGCTTCATTCTCGCCCGCGTGTGGAACGGTGAACTATCGCTTCCCGTCACCTATTGGCTTTGGGGTTCCGGAGGCGGCCTCGTAGTCGGACCAGTTGCCCTGTGGCTTATCTCTTATGCCACCACTCTGCCGCAAATACTGATCATCGACGGCCTCATCCTAGCCTGGATGATCTTCGTCCTCGGTTCCGTCTTCGCAAGCGCTCGCAATTACGGCAGGAAATACCCCACTAGACATTGGGGAACGGCGGCGCAGATTTTTGCTATCTTTGGTTTCCTTAGCGGACTTGGCAACATGGCCAGGAATGTTCCGGGCAATGAATCGAACTACGAACTGGATAAGGCCGTCGCTGAGGCAAACAAAGGCATTCCCCGGAAAGTTGCCGAGAACGTCCGCCTCGATAGAGTCAGTCGGGACGGCCGCGCTTTCATCTACTCCTATACGATAACGGGTCCATCGCACGTTCCATCGCCAGCAGAGCAGACGACCGTTCGGGATGAGACAGTGAAAGCGCTATGCAATGACGCGGATGCCCGGCGGCTGTTTCTCAGCATCACCAAGACCACATATATCTATTCGAACGGCGACGGGAAGCCGTTGATCTCTTTCGACGTCAGCAGCAGTGACTGTCACTAGGCCGGTAACATGCTCAAAGATCGGCCCTCGTTGATGCGTATGCGTTCTGGAAGCGAGGCCAGTGTGACTTTTGCCGTTCGGCCGAGCATGAGGTGACCTATTGAGGCAGCGTCCGGGTCGCGTCCTCGGTTACACCCAGCCGTTTGGCCGGCTGCCTTCGGGTATCCCGGCAAGAAGCATTCCCTTGGCGATCCGGTCGCGATACGCCAAGTACGACGGGTTGTCGGATAGAGGGTTGCTGCGATACCGCTGAATCGTGAACGCAGGGTCGAGCGCGAGTCCTGCCTTTGCCGCGGCTGACGCTTCACTGGTTTTGCCCTGCAACGCGAGCGCGGATGCAAGGAAGAAGTGCGCAAGCGGCAAAGCGGGATTTGCCTCGATGGCGCGGCGGAGCCAACGGGTCGCGTCCCCGTCGTGACCCAACGCGAGCTGCGCCACTCCGGCCATGCAACACCAGGTGTTCAACCATGTATCGCGAGGGCTGAGTTGAATGGCCCGTTTGACATGATCCTCGGTCTCCTCCGGACGACCGGCGACATATTTGGCGACACCAACATTGGCGTGCGCGAACGCGAGATTGCGGTCGAGCTCACGCGCGTGCTCGTACTCGGAAATCGACTGGTCAACACGGTTCGTCCACAAGTAGACGAGCGCCAGAGAAGCATGCGCCTTGGCGTCCATGGGGGCGAGTTCGACCGCTTTTTTCGCCATCGCTTCGGTCGTCTTATCGCGGCTGCTGACGACCTAGCTCCCATGCTCCAGCGCCGAAAATGCAGATACCTGTTGCATTGCCATGGAGATATCACAGCCACTGCGGCGAAATAAGTCTCATCTTGTCGCCGGTTTGTCCTTTCGGACGACAGCGTTGGACTGCGCCCGATCAGAAAGGACAGCTGCGAGGGAGCTGGTGACAAATCATCGACTTTCGGACGGTCGCATACAGCGGGGCGAGCGCACCAGGCAGGCGCTCATCAAAGCTTACCTGGATCTTCTGCGTGAAAAGCAGAAACCACCAACAGCGCCCCTAATTGCCAGGCGGACGGGCTGCGCCATACGTACAGTCTTCAACAACTTTTCGGATCTTATTACGCTCAGTGTTGCTGCTGCCGACTATGCCTTTGAGCAGGCATTGGCGCAGGCTGAAGCCCCGAATGTTTATGCCGACCTGCACATCCGTCTCAAGTCGCAGGTCGAGACGCGGGCCGCCCTCTGCGAGAGCTGGCTGCCGTTGTGGCGCGCGCTGCTGCGTTACCAAAGCGAATCGAAAAAGCTGGCAATTCGGATCAAACGCATTCGTGCCGCGATGGTCGAGCGGCTGGAGCTGGTGTACCGGCCGGAACTTTCTACGCTGTCTGACGCGGAGCGCACCCAACTGCTTACTGCCCTAGACATTCTGACTGACTTCGAGAGTTGGGGAAGGTTGCGCGAAGGTCACGGCCTGTCGATCGAGGCAGCGCGCGATGTCTGGATGGGTGCCATCGGGCGCATGCTGCCCACCGTTAATCGGAAGTCCCCGAATCCGTCTAATGGCGCCTTCATCACAACCGATCAAATAGAGACTAATCGTCCCACGTTGTGATCGACGTCCTCCCCGATGCGGGGCGACGTTGAGGGCTCAGCCCCCGGTGAGCTTGCGAGACGTTCTCCGGCACGTAGCTCAGTTATTACGGCAAGCAGGCTGGCTGCTGACCATTTGTTGGGGTTGTAGAGTGGCGTAGGGGGCGGCTTCGGCCGCCCCTTTATCAAGTCGCGCTTGCCGCTGCTCCAATCAATATACGCCGAGCCCGCAACACGCCTAGACCCTCGTCGGTCATGCCCACGGAATGCACCGGCATACCTCCTCCGGCGACGCCGATAGGCAAGCTCGCACCTGCGCGGCGCAGTGCGTCGCGAGACATCTAGGGATCAACAGGATTTACGCGGGCTTCTTCCAGCAGTACCCGAAGCCGGCGTAGTTTTCGATCTCGTCGAAGGTCGGGTCGAAGTCGCGGAACTTGTTCCGGATGCGCTTGACCAAGGACCGTACATTCGCGCGATAGCCGTCGGCCCCGCTTCCGGCCAGGAAACCTTCATAATGCAGGCGGTCGTAGAGCGCCCGGTAGGTCATGTACCGGCCCACGTTCGAGGCCAGCAGGTGGATGATGTTGTATTCGCCGACGGTGAGGTCGAGATCCACATCGTTCCAGTAGGCCCGGCTGACGTCGGGACGCAGAAGCAGCTTGCCGCAGGTCAAGGGCCCGCCGGACCGAGGTTGCCTGGGGCGGTCGGAAGCCTTGACCGCAGCCAATTGTTGCGGGCCTTTCTAACGAAACCGCCAAGCTTCCTGCCGGGGAGATATGCTCTTCGGAGAGATGATCAGCGCGAGGCCCTTGCTCGTGCGGAACCTTAGGCCACGTCAATGCCCCGAGTGCCCTGGCACCCATTTGAAGACCGCCAGCCGCGAGCCCATCTCGTCGTGGGTGCGATAATTCCTGGCGACGGGCCCCTTGGCAGTGACGATTCGAAGGAAGCCCAAGTGCTGCTCAATCGGCTTGTGGTTAAGCAGAGTCCTTCTGGAGATTACGCGGCAACGCTGGTCAGGGAAAACGGGTCGCCAGAGGTGTATTTCGCCTTCGACAGTGAGGCCGATGCGCGAAAGTTCTCTGCTGCTGTGAAAGCTGAAGCCACTGGTGCCTATGCAGGCTGGGCGAGCCATTGGGCGTTCGAATTGGACAGCGCGAGGCTCGGGAAGCTGGAGTCCCAACTTCCACCTTCAAGGACGCGTCCGAGGAAAGCACAGACGGAAACACCACTAGCCCCTCGCATTAGAAGCGGTCCACGGACCCCGTTCGTGCGCAGTGATTGAGAACTCGCCTTCGCCACTAGCGCCCCAGCCGACCATGCTTCGTACGAGAGTCGGATTACTGAGTCACCTTTCTGAACAATCAGCGTTGACTTAGTGGAGCGTGCTATTCTCCAGATTCACGCTCCGACCAGCCCCCCCCCGCGGGTCAAAGCCCCGCCCGGTCGCTAACCCTGCTGCAGGTGCGGCCTTTTCCTTCTGACACTTGTACTGGCGCTAATGAACCGAGCGTCGTTGGCGCCCATGCTCGAATGCAATTTGCTCGTTGTTCGTGGGGTCGGTCGCTCGGGTGGCGGGAGACAAAGTTGCCGAGTATGGGCATAGCCGGTCCGGCGCCAAAGCGTGTTTCAGGGTTAGGATAGGGATTCGCCATGCGAGCGCGCGATGCTGGTGGAGACGCCAGGTCGCCGGCTCTGTGCGCATGACCGAAGGCGACGAAGACCTCACTTTCAGGCACCTGACCTCGGTACGCAGGGAGATTTGGCGACCGGCCATCGAAGGGGCGGGTGGCTCGCTGGTCAATAGCACAGGCGATGCCTTGCTAGCCGAATTTGGATCGGCCGTTGCCGCTGTCGCGGCGGCGATCGACGTCCAGGAACGCATGGCGCGATTCAATGAGCCACTAGATGAGGATAAAGACTTCTGTTTCGCATCAGCATGCATCTAGGTGAAGTTATCGTAGACGAAGAGCACCACGACATACTCGGCGATGGGCGTGAACCTCGCGGAACGCATCCAGACTCTGGCCGAACCTGGAGGAATCGCAGTATCGCGCGCGTTGCGAGACGTTGCCGAGCTGAAGGTCGACTACGCTTTCGTGGATGGTGGCGAGCACCAGGTAAAGAATGTAAGCCGGATTCTTCACATTTATCATGTGCGCCGTCGGCACGTTACCCCGACGAAGACTATGACATCCGTCCCGCCTCCGACTGCGCTGCGTTTTCAGGGCGCCGACCTAGAGGGCCAAATTTAGCTTCAATCTGAAATTCGACAAATTGATGGAAAAACGCGAAGGCCTCGTGATCGGCCGCGCCTTCGAGTGTGACGGTGTGCTGTCGCATTCATCAGTGTCGCGACAACATGCGCGACTAGTCTTTGCAGACAATATTCTGCAGATTGAAGACCTAGGCTCCACCAACGGCACGGCAGTGGACGGGGCTATCGTGCATGCCGGCACGAAGCGGCCACTCCAAGCAGGCGCCAGACTCCGGATCGGTGATATCGAACTTACCTTCCGGCGCGAGTAGCGCCTTTCATCGGGGCCTCCCGCCGCGTGTTACCCTCACGCTACGATCGGGGGCGCCATATCGGGCCGTGGATATGCCAAGGCCACCGGCTGGCGACAGCCCGGACATCTAAACCGATCGCCGCCTCGAGCGGGAAGGCTTGAAACTCGCCGCGAACGGTTTTATGGCGTGCCGGAAGCGGAATACGACCGGGCGCTAGGGCTATAATGAACAGCCGCAGGGATCGAAAAGTGCGTATGGTCGCCCCACACCAGTAGAGCCCCTTCAAGGCCAGCACAACCATGTTCGCGCTTGGTATCGAACGCAGCCAACGAGTTCTACTGCTCCGCTTCATTGGAGTGTTTACGTCGGAGGACCTCGAGCAACAAGACAAGGCGGTCCACAATATCGTCGACCAAGAAGGCGCTATGCCCGCCATAATAGACTGGAGTGAAGTCGACCTATTTGCCATTCCTCAGACGCGCATGGCGGAGCGGGGCCGATTGATACAAATTGCACTGGGCCAGCTACGTGTGATGGTCGTATCGCGTCCCGATATGTGCGAAGTCGTCCGCGTGTACACCAGTCAGCAGCGAGACTTTGGAAATGTGGAGCCAACTATCGTCCGATCTAGGTTTGAAGCCTATCGGGCGCTGGGCTTGAAAAGCCCGCACTTCGAGCCCCTCGCCGGACAATGGTAGAGATAGCTGACACTCTTTGCACCAAACATAGTTCCGGATCTACTAAGCGAAGGAATCGCTCGAAAGGCGGTGGTGTGGCGAGGCAGCGCAGCGCTTAGTATAGGCCACGTCCAATGAATGCTGCCACATGATCGGCGCGAGCGTCTCCAGCCCGTGAAAAGCGCGTAAGTTGTTGGCCTAACTATAAGAGCCCTTGTCGGCGTTGCAGCGGCAAGTTGGGGCGCCGATTGATTGTCTGGCCGGTGCCCATATCTCAAAGGGGCAGCGTGATTAATAACAGACAAATGCTGGCCTTCCTCACGTGGTAATGACCAACGTGTGGCTTCACACGTCCCAATGCGCGAGTGTGTCAATTTGAACAGACGGGACCACAAAGGAGAGCCATTTACCGCAAAGGAGAGCCATTTACCGCAACGATCAGAGGCGCGGATTACATCCGCCCAAACCAAGGTTGGTTCGTGCATGTCCATTCCGTGGGATATTTTGAAGAACAGTCGACCACGCGCGCATTTGGTGGCCGGCGTAATGCAGAGCGGGCAGCCGACGGACGATGTGGACCTGGACAAAGCATACGCCGAGATCGAGCGTCTTGTTAAGAAATTGAAGCCAACTGGCATTCACGCAATGATGATTGTGAGGGGCGACACTAATTCGGGAGTGCACCTTGCTTTCGAGCTTGAGGTTGAAGCCCAAAGATTTGGCCACGCCGTCCACGCGGAG
The DNA here is from genome assembly GCA_963765385.1 of uncultured Alphaproteobacteria bacterium. Classification (GTDB taxonomy): domain Bacteria; phylum Pseudomonadota; class Alphaproteobacteria; order Reyranellales; family Reyranellaceae; genus Reyranella. Next base: position 72,128 of record CAVXWG010000014.1, read on the forward strand.
GTTGCCGGGATCTATGCGGGATGGGCGACCCAGCAGTCATTCCTGTTGAGCGATATATCAGAGACGGACGCGGCGCCTGCCTCTATCCAGTTGGAAACAAAGCTACCACCGCGAAGCAAGCTGAAGCGTGATATCGACCTGCTTGGGCAGATGATCCAGTCAAACGCCTCGACGCTTAAGTCCAAGAGGTTGAGCGACGATGACCAAGCGGCGCTCGCGCGACAGATGACCATACGGATGGCCCATCAGAAACTGCTGCAGCAGCGGTTGGATCGTCTTTCAACTTAGATGTTTGCCCTGGCATTTGCCGGGACGGACTGAAAACTGGATCGTTCGCGGCCTTGCTTGCCGGTGGACGGCCGCCAGCTCGGCCTGTGAATACGCCAAGCCACGGCCCTCCCGCACCGCGGGCACCTGAAGCGGTCGTTGCTGCTGCGGTTCACTGCCGACCAAGGCGGTTTGTCGATCGGCACATGGTTGACCTCCCACGACGGCTCGCATGTGACGCAGAACAGGAAGGCCAGCGTGTCTTTGCCGCCTAATGGCAGCAGCACGGATGGCTTGATCGCGACCGACCCTAGGCAGCCGCAGACATCGCCAGTGTAGCGGACCTCGCAGCAGCGAAATCGGGTTGTCGCGAAACAGCGGTCGCGAAGCTGCTCGGCAGCGGGCTCAATTGGGCGATGCTGGAAGCAACGCGAACAGTAGACCGTCGCCTTGAGATCGAGCGCGGCTATTTCGCCAAACGTCGTGAACGGTAGCGGGAGAAGTTTGCCGCCACCCTGTTTTTTCGCCATGACCAACTCCGCTTTCCGCGAGCCGGATCCCCTTGTCCCCGAGCAAGTCCTAACGCCGTCATGCGGCGCGGCGGATCAACTTTTGCCTTCGAAGAAATCACATCGTCGGCCGAGAGGTCTTGTTCCGTACAGCAAGTGCTTGCCGCGAACACCAGTTCGTCACGGGGCCGCACTTCAGATCTCCGACATGACCGGCATAATGCTCTCTTGAATTTCCAAAGGGGAGCAATTCTGTCATGGACCACCATGAGGCGCTTGCGCGCCGTATCATCGCCGAGATTGAGCAGATGACAGATGGGCGACCGACGCGCTGGGTAGCACTGCAACAGGTAGCCCGACGTTTGCAAATCCGTCGCACCTTCGTCGCCGAAGCGGTTCGCGTTGCGGTTGACGAGGGGTGGCTGACCGGTGGAGGCGAACCGCAAGATAGTGTTTGCTTGACTGACAAAGGCCGCGCGACGGCGACTACTGCGCAGCGTTACGAGGGACGGCCTGCGGCTCCTGCCCGCCTGTAGGCACCGCACAAACCGTAGACACTCGCAGGCACGAAGCTTGCATGGAAACAGACGCGACCCTGCAGCTCACGTTTGCAGCGGTCGCGTTCCTCCCTAAACTGCGCTTGTCGCGTAGCCCGCTGCCTCCCTTGGTGGCGGGCTTTTCTTTTGGGCCTCAGGCGGCGCCCGGAGCTTTCTTCAGCTCGTCGTCGCCCGCCGACGACTCCGCTAAGGACAGGACGACATCCTTATAGCGACCCATTCGCAGCTCGGCGGCCTTCGCATTGGCAACCGCCAACCCCACGCACTCGAATGCAATTTGCTCGTTGTTCGTGGGGTCGGTCGCTCGGAGGTAGTAACGGGTCGTCTCAGGGTCATTGGACATGCTGCGACTTTACCATGTGCGATCGAAGGACAAAGTCATCCCTTAGGGGCTCCCCGCTGTCTTCTCGAAAATGTAATTTGCATCCCTCGGCACCAATGTTGCTAATTCCTCCCGCTATCAGAGGGGGGAAGAGACATGATGGGGAGAGACTTCGACTTTGACCTGCACAATGCCATCCAGGCTTTGATCGCCGAAGGGGCGTTGGAGGAGAACTCCGATGCGCATCGCGTGGCGCGCCTTGTCATCCACGACGGGTATGACTCGCTTATTCCCGCCCAACGGACGCTTTACGACGCTGTCGTAACTCCGGCGTTGAGAACGCGCGAGAGTGAAGGCAAGCAACTTGGAGTGGCGGCTTAATTGGCGCAGCGGAGTGGGCGCCAATTGTTTTGGATCGCGGTTCGGCTGAGATCCAAATTCGTGCGGTTAATAGCAAGCAACTATAAACTGGCTCAATGGCCCTATGGGATAAAGGGAGCGAAGAGCTTACGTGTCGGCACTGCGGGACACGGCACGTGGCGGACTATCGCGAATATTTGCTGAGCAATATCGGCTCGCAGGGCTGCCTGAAGTGCGGGAAGGAACTGATTAGCTGGAACGGCCCCCGCGACTACATAGAGTTCAAATTAGAGAACGAATGATAGCTTCAGGAAACGCCGGCCCTTAGGTGACGGAATGTTCAGGCCGTCCGCCTCATCTGTCTAACCGAAGCCAGCCTCCGTCTCATGGAAACGCCCCAGCCCAGAACGGTGGTATGTTCGTCCCATGCCTACCTCACGTTGCGGCATCCGGAACGAGCCGCCAGCGGGCGGCATCACCGCTTGGATCGACTTTGGCACGGGACAGTTGCTCGTTGACGAGGCAGCGCGACTTTTCCCTAAGGCGTTTCAGTAGCTGCTTGGGCCGGCCCTAGCGCCGAAGCAGCCGCGTAAGGCGCTTCACCGCGGCCCGATGGTGCTGTGGGTCCACTCGCTGATCGAGGCGGTAATCCTCCATCCCGGTGTCTTTGCAAGGCTCATCAAGCGCCGTCACTGCCGCAAATCGAGCAGCTGAAAGTCTTTGTCCGGTAGTCCACGTCGCGCAGCTCGCGGAGAGGTAGCCGGGCATAGCGTCGGCAGACATCACATCGGATCCAGAGAGGCCCGAAGACCTGGCGCAGCGCGCCGAAGCTGTAGGGTACGCCAGGGAAGGGACCGACCATGCCGCGAGGTTAGAGCCTCGCTGCGGTCCGGGGCGAATCAACTTTTTGCCTTCAGTGCTGGTGCGTCCCCAGCTGCATTTCTGAAATCGACCCGCCGCTCGCGTAGCGGGCCTTGAGAGCTAAGAAGCCGTGACATCAATGCACGGCCGATGCAGCCTGTCGCGCGTGACCTTCCGGTCCGCTAGCATTATCAAGGGGCATGCAACAGCCGCCCAAATGGTCAGCAGCCAAATGCCGCGCACTCGCAGACGCACTAGAGCAAAGGGCTCAAAAGGCCACGGCAGCATGGGCTCGTGAGCAATGTCTCTTTTCAGCCGGCCTTTTTCGGACTCTCGCCGAGGAGATGGAGGCACGAGAGATGCCCGCGCACAACGAGGCCGCGGAGTAGATCAGGGTCGCCCAGTGGGCTGCGCTGCTGGGCAGCGTAGGCGTAGGCCAAGTCGTACAACTCCTATTGCGGCATCCGACGACCCGCTGCTGGTCCAACAAAATAATCGAGCAAGAAAGAGACGGTAGAAAGAATGTTTTCACATATCTTTGTCGGCGCGGACGACGTTGCTGTTTCGAAGAAGTTCTACGACGCCGTGCTCGGTGCCATCGGCGTGCCAGAAGGCAAAACTGATCCCAAGGGCCGGGTCTTTTATCTCACCCCAACCGGCACCTTCGGAATTTCCAAGCCGATCGATGGCAAGGCAGCCACCTACGCCAATGGCGGCACAATAGGATTCGCCTGCGACAGCCCTGAACAAGTTAAAGCCTTCCACGATGCAGGCGTTGCGAGCGGTGGGAAGAGCATCGAAGATCCGCCCGGCTGGCGTGAGAGCAGCGCGGCAAGACTTTATCTGGCCTATCTGCGCGATCCATCTGGCAATAAGATCTGCGCTTTGCACCGCAGCAAGCGCGAGATCGATCCGCGCTAGGCAGGCTGCCTAAACCGAAATTCATAGTTAAAGACGGTCTGCGTATAGCCGAAGCCTCTCGTGCGGCTTACCCCTTCAAGTTGGCTCACCAGAGTCAACATTTAACTCGCTGGAGCGTTTTCCAGTGCCGGGAGTCACTCACCTACCAGACGAGGGCTAAATCTATTCTACGGGCAGAAAAACGGCGCTAAGCCATTGCCCTAGCGATAGAGAGCCCTTGTCGGTGTCGCAGGGGCAGCGGACCACGGCGAGGTTACCAGCAAGCGCATGGCCCTTTCGAGCGCAGCTTTAATTAGGGCGACTGCAACACTGCGGCCAAGCCCGGATCATCTACGGCCGGTCGAGTATCCATCACCAGGAGGTCATTCCAAGCGTTCGTCCACCGGGCGAGCGCCTGGGCATCATCCGACTCCGAAACGACGAAACCAAATTCGCCATCAGTCGAATGATAGCGAGCGAGCATCTTAACGCCTGCCGGCGGAGCCCCACCTGTTTCCATGAAACGCTGGATTGCAGCCTTGCGCGAAGTATGTGGGATAGTCCACCGCGTGATGAACAACATGAGCTTCTCCCTAGGGTACGTCGTTTCTTATGCGGTACGCGCGGGACGCTTAGCAGCTCAACCATAGCGAGCTTTTGTTAACTCTGTCATTGCCAGTCAAGAAGCGTCTGGGGTTTTCCGACTAAACTACCTGAAATAATCTTGTGACAGCGAAAACGGGAACAACTCGCTGAATAGTCTGCCCGCAGTACGAAGGCGAGCCGATCGCAGCGACCAGTACGCGGCGCCGGGGGATGGTGGACACGCGCGCCAGCGATCAATCGCCCGGTCGTATCCAAAAAAAAATCGTCGGCCCGCACAGAGGAAGTCTATGCGGGCCTGGCCAATCAATGCGGAGTGGGGAGGGACGCAGCAAATGACCTGCCTGAACCGTACCGGCAGACATCCGCAGACCGCACGAGCGAATGTTGTGATATAGGCGATGGACGCATCGGACACGTTGTTGACACTACGAGCCTGAAGCCGAGTGGCCCCGCGCCACGTACCCTGGGTGGCGGGGAACGCGGGCCTGCCGCGTGAGTCGGGGCTCTAAAACTCAAGCAACAAGCAGTCCACCGGGCAGCCTCCCCGACCGTTGCGAGCCGGCCGGAACGCAGCGCCGAATCAACCTAGCTAGCCCGGCGCAAGGGTCGCCAGCTCGTGACAGGCGCGTAAGCCACTGCCCCAGCGATACTGCTAGCCGAGTAGCCCTCTCTCAAGAATTGGGTGGTGCGCTGGCGGTACGCCTAGTCGGCGTCAGCGCTGCTTTGACGGCCGCCCGGGCTAAGGGGCGTTGACTTGAAGCGCCTGGCCTTCGGCCGCGTATTGGAAGCCCAGACCTTTGGCCGGCTCGGTCGTGCTCGCGTTTTTGAAGTTGTGGACCATGTTGGGCATCTCCACAAAAGCCTGACCTGCTTGGAACGTCTGCGAAGGCTTGCCATCCATTTCTAGGGTAACGGCGCCTTCCAGAACATAAACGAACCTCGGTGTCGGATGAGTGTGTCGTCCGGTTTCCCCACCAGGTGCGATGTCTGCAACCCAAAGATTCATTTGGCTGCCCTCGATCTCCGGCAGATCCACTTTGAGAAGGTCTGTACGCTTGATTGTCTGCTGTTGGGCATTGGCGAACCAACCACCATCAGCAACTAACGCAGTGCCAGCAATCAACGCCAAAGCAGACAATCCAACTGTTCGCCGCATCGCCACCTCCATGTTCCATTGTTCTTGTAGGTGCAAAGCTTGGGCGCAAATGGCTGGTGAGCTCTAATTGAATAGCTTTTTTTGGCTCCTATCAAGGTAGTAAGCCCCCGGCTGAGACAATTCCTGTGCCGGCCCAAAATGGCAGCACTTACGTAGTGAAAGAGAAAGAGAATTCTCCTCGAAAAAGCGCTAGATCTAGTTGCGAGCTGTGGATGGAGCGCGCCAGCCAAGAGGAATTGTCTTACGCATGATCCATCAGAACATCCGTTCGCGAACTTCAAGGGTGTCACCTGCCTGAAGAATGGTTCCGGAGTTTGCTTCAATGCGAACCATCTTGCCGTCCTTGTCGAGGCGCCTGATATAGAAGTCGTTCTTCCTCGCTCGTCGAGTGAAGCCACCCGCCATTGCGATGGCGTTCACGGCAGTGATGTCGCTCACGTAAGGATAATTGCCGGGCTTTTGAACCTCGCCGACTACGTAGAAGGGGCGACGGTTCACGACTTCGGCGCTGACATTGGGATTGACCAGGTACTCCGGCTGGAGCTTGGCCGCAATCTTCTGTTGCAACTCGGTGGTCGTCGAGCCGTTGGCCGGGACGTTGCCGATCAAGGGGAAGGCAAGGACGCCATTGCCATCGAGAGTGTACTCCCCAGTGAGGGTAGGTTGTCCGAAGACTGTAATTCTCAGACGGTCGTTCGGGCCAAGCTTGTTACTATCGCGGCCAGTGCCCGCTTCGCCTGCACCCGAGCTAGCGCCGCCCGCCGCTGCCATCGGGACGATCGGCGTGGGGTCACTGTCACACGCGGCCAGCGCAAACATCGCGAAAAACAGGCCTCTGCGCCGCAGTGAGCCGATAGTCGATGGTTCTGTAGACATGTCATCCCCTAAGTTAGAGCGTTCCCTCGATAGTCTTTTCGGTTCAAGAAAGCTGGCCGAACCCGCATTGTTTCTAGACTGGCAGCGACCGGACGAAAGCTCCAGCCTTTCCAGACGGTGCGGCAGCCGATTGACGCTGGTTCGGTGCCATTTGCCACCCGGAGCATTCGGTATTTGCAGTAGGTTCGCCGCCATGGCGTTGCGGGTACGATGACCGTCGACAGGACCTAGCGCAGGCCATCGATCTTGCGGCGCGGCGACAACGTGGCGGTATCGTTTGTCAGGGCCTTTTCCAGCACCGGAATGCCGGCGGCCGTGTTGCCCTTGTTGCACTCGTTGATAGCCTCCGTCACGGCGGCATCCATGTTTGGCTCGTCGGATGCCCGATTAAGATCGGAGAGCAGCTGGCAATAGGCTTGGTCGCCCATGGACGACCGGGCGGCCGACTTGGCGTTGCTATCTGTGGCAACGCCCAAGCCAGCAGCCACCGACACGATTGCGGCGGGGAGCAGTGTGGCGGTTTTTTTCATCCGAGGTCACTCGCTCGCAATGACACAAGATAATCCAGGCTGCACCGACGCGCCTGGGCACTCGTCTGTCCGAGCCGACCGGATAAGAAATGATGATGATTGCTTACGGGGGAAACCATCAGCCGAGAGAATTTGTTTTACTTGGTTGCCAATATATCACCATCGAACCGTCAAGGCCACGTTCGCGCCGTGTCACCCCAAGCCTCGGCGTGGAGCGTCTTCTCAGCGTGCGATCGATCTGCCCACATCATCGAAGCTGCCGAAGGTCAGAGCGCAGGCGGTTCCAAACAGGGCTGCCAGAGCTCGGGCGAGCCCGAGAGGAACCGCCTGCTAATAGCGAACGCGACTTAGTGGATCCTCTCGACCCCGTTCCGTGCGGCCTTCGCTAGCCTTTCGCTGATCGCATCGCAAAGCCCATCCATCTGCGCGTCGGTGTAGATGTCGCTGGGTGTCATTTGCTTTGGAAACGCCGGCGCGAAGGCGGTCGCATAGGTCTCCGGATCTTTGTCGCGGCCATGGGAACAGCCTGTCGGCCGGATTGGTCGAAGATATCGGCCAGTGCCTTTAGAATTCCTTGGAGATCGGCTGCCCATGGCGTCGGCCGCAGGTCGAGCTTGCGGGCTAGCTCTATTACGCCAAATCCCAATACCACCCTCCCCGGCGGGGGCATGTGGGAACGTTTGAGGCGGAATGTTGGCGAGTTGCGGACTAGCACCTGGGGGCGTCTGGTGGATGCGACTTTATCATGTGAAATCCGATGACAAAGGCCACTCATGGACACTGCGGATTCGGAGCGGATGACCGCGGCAGCAACAGCGAGAGGATCTGCTGCCACTGTACAGTTGCTACACTTGCTACAGTTGGCGGGCCGCCCTTAGCGCCCTTGCGACAGTTGAGGAAAAGCCGGCCTCGTTTGGCATGGCAAGTGCGTCGCGATCTGCAGGCTTCATTGCGTAGCTTGGCGTTTCACTTCTGCGTAACCGCCATCTCTCCAGCGGTATCCCTTTAGGGCCTGTGCGCTGCCCTCCTACTCCGGACGGGCATGTTAGGCGAGGATGATCCAACATGCCGAGCTCGAAGACGCGCCGTTACTCGATCGAGATCAAGGACCCCGACAACAAACCTGTGTTGTTCACGGCGGTCGATTGGACCGAGGAGGAGCGGCTGATTGCCGTTGCCCAGATCATGCGGCTAGCGGGTCTGCCGGCTGAAAAATGGTCGCCTGGCGACGAGCCTGGGAGAGAGCCGAGCCCGATAGCCTTGGCGGGTAACCAATCGAGGCCCGGTCCGCGCTGGTGATGCCCTAGGCACAAAGCTTGCATGCGAGTCTACGTCCCGGCCGCTCGCGTGGCGGGGTCACGTTCCTCCCTAAACTGCGCCTGTCGCGTTGCCGCTGCCTCCCAGGTGGCGGGCTTTTTCTTGGCCGAGCCGAGAGCCGCTGATGCTCCCACCTACTTCACTGATCCCTCACCCACTGACCCTCACATGAACCGCCGACGGCCACTGCTCCTCTACACCCGCGCAACTACACCCGCGCGGGGGCTGAGCGGCGCTTGGTGGGGGGTATGCACCTGCGACGGGGCGGCTGGTCTCTCTTGCTGCTTGGGGCCTTCTTAGTCGCGGTGCGCGTCAGCCAGCGGGATGATCTGCCCGTTCCGACTCCAGCGATTAGCCCGGTCTCGATCGTCCCATCGCCTCCCAGCCCTGGGAGGCCCGGTCCGCGCTGGTGACCCTAGGCACGATGCCGTGCGGCTTACTTGGGGTTCGTTCCTTCACCATGGTCGCAATGCCTCTTCGCAGCACTGCTTGACGCTCGGCCTCGCGGGCCAATCGCTCAAGGCGATTCGCGTCGGTCGATGACGGGATTTGATCGCGCAGCCAGGAGGCGATGTCATTCATCGTAGCACTTCTTAGTCTTATGTGGCGGACGGCTCCCGGCTACATACAGAGGCTCTTGTGGCATTGGCAGAGCAACACTGTGACATGGTGCGGACCGCACCCGCCACATGTCGGCAGGTTAGGCGCTGCCCACCACTGAGGTTGCGGGCGTTACAAAAATGCGCCGCACGAATGAACTTCCACAAGGCTGTTGAGTTGCTTCGTTATGGACGGATTCGTTTTCTCCGCTGACCATCAAGCATCACAAGCATTGGTGAGCCTTCATAGCCTGGGGACCCGCTGCTTGTACGAGCGGGCCTCCAGGCGCCTCGATGGTGAGATCTATTGCGCCGTTCACAACCTTACCGACTGGAACCCCTTGCTTGATGATCAGCAACTCCAGGCGAGGGAAAATGGTCAGGTCCTGTTGGAGCATCGTCCCGGCGAGGCGCTCGGCTGGACCGAAGCTCCCCCGTTCACCTCAGAGCTTAAATATGCTGAATCCCTATTGCCGGATGGTCTTTGCACACTTTACCGCGACGCCAGAAAAGTGTGTGCAACGGCACTGCAGGCGCGGGCCCTCGCAAATGAGCCGCCGCCGCTGATATCCAACGTCGTCCAGCTTCTAAAAGTTTAGGTCTATCAAGCGGGCTTACGGACCGTTCGGCCGTCAGGTCTATTAGGATCTACCTCGGCTCACCTTTGTCAGTTGGCTAAGGGCGACATCGCCCTGATCACCTGGGGGGCAAATGGAATCCCGTGAAGATTGCCTGCGCGAAGCGAAGGAGTGTGATCGGCTTGCCCAATTCGCCAACACCCAAGCGACCCGCGCCTTACTGAGCTTGGCTTCGTTCCAATGGCGCAAGCTGGCGGAGAAGGCAGCCGAACGGCAAAAGCGTTTTTGGCCATTGATGCCGGATGCAGTGCGGATGAACTAGCGAGGCGGCGAAACCGGATCAAGGATTGGTGTCCGGCGTCCAAATCCCATCATGACCAAATTCGCCGCTGGACACTCGTAGCGTCTCCACAAGTCGCTGCATTTTGTGCGCAGACCCATAGAAGCGCTCGCCAGTATCGACCTCTTCAACCTCGATGATCCGGCCTTTGCGCCGGCCCACCGCATTGATGGCTTGCACGCGAAATCTGCCATCGGAAATGAACCAAGAAACCATCTGTTGAGCCATTCCAACCTCCGCCCCCGAAGAGGGGCTGCCCTAAAGCATTCGTGAATTCAACGATGCGACTTTCTGGTGACCTCATTTGCAGTTCTGAAGATAGAGAGGGGCGCAACTAACGCTTGCGGTTGAAAGGCTCAGGGAAATGAATCGCGAAACTGGCCATTAAAATAAGTCTGATACCACGTTCTGAACCATGGGCTCTTTATCCATTGTTGCGCACGCCAAGAGCAGGCATGAACAAGGCCCTTGCCTGCTCCGATGGCAACAGCGCTGGTGACAATTCAAGGGATCCGCTGCCACCGACTCGTGACCGTTGCCGACTTTGCGCCGAAGAATTTCCAACGAATCACCGCAGAACCACGTGGGCCGCCAGCCGTTGCAGTCCGCATGCCGAGGAAACGCAATCGCCGCTACTCGATCGACATAAAGGACGCCCAGGGCGTGTCCATCTTCTTCACCGCCGTTGACTGGAGCGATGAAGAGAGGCGTGCTGCAGTCACTCAAGTTCTGCGACTCGATGGAGTGCCTGACGTCCACGACGACTTTAGCGAATCCAGCCCTAGCGCGATGAGGAATAGCGAGGCGAAAATAACGGGCAAAGCGCCCGGCTGAACGGCGCCATCGGTGGGAGACCTCAAGCGACACGGCGAGGATGCGCGCTAGAACCGCATCTTGGCGCACCAGCCGGCTCTCCGCAGGTTACCCTGACAGCTAGTCGACGAACTGGCAGCCGTGGACCGGCGGTCGAACAACCAATCGACCTAGTCTGGCTTTTTCCAGCAATATCCGAAGCCGGCGTAGTTTTCGATCTCGTCGAAGGTCGGGTCGAAGTCGCGAAACTTGTTTCGGATGCGCTTGACCAGGGACCGCACATTCGCGCGATAGCCGTCGGCCCCGCTTCCGGCCAGGAAACCTTCATAGTGCAAGCGGTCGTAGAGCGCCCGGTAGGTCATGTACCGGCCCACGTTCGAGGCCAGCAGGTGGATGATGTTGTACTCGCCAAAGGTGAGGTCGAGATCCACATCGTTCCAGTAGGCCCGGCTGACGTCGGGACGCAGAAGCAGCTTGCCGCAGGTCAAGGGCCCGCCGGACCGAGGTTGCCTGGGCCGGTCGGAAGCCTTGACCGCGCTCCTGATGCGCCTGGCCAGAACCTGCGAACCCCGCGACCTGCGAATGACGTCGTCCGCGCCCTTGTCGAGAGCCAGGCATTCATGGGCGGGCGTCGCCTCGCCGGTCAGCAACAGGACAGGCACGTTGAAACCCAGCCCGTGCAGTTTACTCAAGATCTCGATGCTGGAAATCTTCGCCCGGTCGCAATGGAGGACGATGACGTCGACTTCGCGGGCCGCATCGGATGCGCCGTCCAGCGAGGCGACTGTCCGGACGTCAAAGCCATGGCTGGACAGCTCATCGATCAGGACGCCGCGATCGGTCGCGCCGTCCTCGATGAGAAGGATGCAGAGGTCCGCCTCGCCCACGGAGGCAAGCTGCGCGGGCGCGCTGCCCGCCAAGGCCACGACATGTTGTTCAAGAGCGGTGGTCATTTGCAGTCACTTCCCCTCGTTGGGCTTATTTCCGAACCGGGAAGGAGGGCGCACCGAGGCGTCCGGCGAACAGGCAATCTCCTGCCGTAACCAGAGACCATGCCGACAGCATGCGTCCACGCGCCGAGCGCGCAACGTGCAGAAACGTATTCACCCACGACACCCGTATCGCCCTGGATGCTTGCCGAGCGGCACCCCTGCCGTTCGCCCATCCCGAGCTCTTCCCACGTCCAAGCTAGTCGCGCGAACGCATCGCGTGGGGTGATCAGATTATGTCAGCGAAAGGGTGTTGCAGGTCACAGACCAGAGGTCGGCGACCCCGTATGGTGTGGGCTCACTCGCCACTCGAAAGAAGTAGCCTGCGCACCAATCGCTCCAGCCTTCGGGCTGGGCCATGAAATCTCTCACCCGTATCGCCACTGGTGGCCCATCGTTCGTACCTATCGGTAGCCTCACGGCCCGAAGCGCCCGCCATATGTGCAGGGCCTTCGCATTGCGTCGCTCATTCGTCACGGGCTTGATCCGCCGCTCGCCGCTCTTCGATAACTTCCGGCTCCTCGTCATCAATATTGACGAGCTCGGTGCGCGCTGTTCTGTCAGCTCGCAATAACTCGTCCAACTTTGCGTGTAACGCCTGAGTGTCGCGATGCTCAGCACGTTGGATGACCAGAAGTCATGAACCAGGTTGCCATTGTCGCGACTGAATGCCAGTCGAAGGACGTAGGATCCAGTATCAGCCATGCCAAGGCGTATACTGCGAACACAAGGAATGCCGCCGGTCGGGCAGTCGCAACTCCGAGCCTAGTTAGCCATTGGCTGTAGTGTTTAAGCATTTGATGCAACGGAGAGCCCTGTCTGCCGTTGCAGACCGGCCTCTGGGCTCTAATGCTGACTCACTGGAGCGGTTTCCGGGATCGGGAGTCACCCGCCTAAGCGGCGGCCACTTGTGCTCCTACTGCTTTCGCAACCAGGCAGCTATCCCAGGCGGCTTGAAGCTTGCCCTGGCATTCGCCATTCACAGCTATGTCGTTGCCGCCTCTGTCATCCTCGAAGGAGACATGAAGCGGTTGATGAACGTCGCCTACCCAATGTCCAAGGAACTTCAGCGCCGATAGGTGTTTTCGGACCAGACCAAAGCAGCCTGAAATCGCCCTCAATGCCTGCTTGTCTGACAAACGAGCCAGCCGAAGAATGCTCAGCGCGAATCGCCGATATCCACCAGGAATGGCAGCGCGTCGATCTCAATCTGCGGCAGCTCCAGGAATCTTTGGCAACACAGGGCGTCATTCTGCCCGATCATTACTCGATGCTTGCCAAATACCTCGTTGCGACGTCGTGCTGGGAAGGCCAATAGGCAGTAGCTTATATGCGACGTGCATGGCTAGGCGGCTCCTACCGTCGCTGCGTTTAGGCGGATCTATTTGGAGCACAACGCAGAGATCGGGTGCGGCCAACCAAGAGCACAGAATGTTCCCGGAAGGGCAAGCCGAACCACGGCAACAATCGCGATAGTCAGCAAGCCTGTCAGCGCGGCAAGTCGAATGAACCGGACACCTAACCCTAAGGCCCAGTAGCCAAGGCCCAGTCCGAGCGCACCGACCAAGCATAGCTGCAGGAGGCTCAACCCATTGAAGGCCTCAAAGCCATTTCGTGCCCAGGTAGTCAGACGGTCCACCAGCGCTCCGCGTCCTGGAGGGAATAGCCACTTACTCGTAGGCGATGGCCAGTGACTATTACGTTGCGCCAGATTCGAAATCTGACTCACTGGAGCGTTTTCCGGGATCTGGAGTCACCCACCCACCAACCGAGGGCCAAATCAATTCCACGGGCAGAAAAACGGCCCTAGCGTCGAATCTGGCTGCTAAGGTCCACGATGGCCCGCAGACTCACGCTGAAACAGCATCTTGAAGACGCCGAGCTACGCCTGCAGCGGGCGCGACGCCGCCTCGACCGACAGCGTGAAGCCGTCGCGGCCTTGGAGCGAGCCGACCGGGACACGGCAAAGGCAAAGAGATTTCTCCGCATCCTGGAGAAGGCACTGGCCATTCACGTTGCCGATCGGGACCGGCTGACCAAACAGCTGGCAGACCGTGGCTGATCACATCCCCGGGGGTCGGTGCGGGCGACTACCGCTCGAACGGGCCGCCAGACCTAGAGCCAATCAAGATTCGGCGAAGCACAGTTGATGCATTCTCGGTCTGCCGGCTATTCGGCCTATGGAACGGGCTTACCACCTGCTCCAGGGAACCAGTGCCAGGTTGGTTGTACGCTCGCGCCGCTGCCACCCATCAAGGGTCACCGGTTGTCCACGATATGGTGGGAGCTCATCCGCCGCCGTTCTTGGTACCAGGCGCACCGCCTCTTCGATCCGACGAACGCTAGCCGCGAAATCGGCCCCGTTAGAACCGGGATGGAGAAAGTAAGCCAAAACTGAATGGGCGTTCATGGGCCGCTCCTTTGCCTAATGCTTACCGACCACACTAGGCGTCCATTCCCGGGCAGAAGTGGGATTCCGCACACAAAGACCTGTCGGATCGGAAGTTCAAATGGTGTTGCTGATCCGACACACAATAAGGAAAGGACAGCGCGAGGTGATGTAAGTCACAGCTTCAGGTTCAGCACTGCGGTAGGGAACAGAGATCCGGTCTCGGGAGCGATAACTTGAATGCCACCTTTGGATTTTTTCGTCGCTTGAAAAAGAATGGGCAGCGCAGCGGAGCGATCGAGTACACGCTCATCGCACTTTTGGTCACCTTTGCTGCACTTCAGGCACTTTTCACTGTTGGTCTAAAGGCCATCTAACCTGCGCGACATTGGCGCTCGCGAATTGAGCCCGTCGTATGCGCACCTCCCGGCACCCCGCCGCTCTCGTCCCGAGCGCCCGGTACGCAGCCCAGCGTGAGCGAGCTGTAGCAGCTATTCTGGCCCTGCCCTCGGTAGCCTGCCACGTCCGAATCTCGGCCCAGAGGGCGTACTCTCGTCCCTGTCGGTACAGGCGTCGCTACCAGTGGGGGAAGAGCACATGATTGGGAGAGACCTCGACTTTGATCTGCACAACGCCATTCGTGTCCCAAACGGCGCTGGCAAAAGAATTGAACCGAAGAGAGGTACCGACCAGGCTTGGCGGCAAGTGGCATCCCCCCGCCGCCATTTTGTGACTGTCGCCCGATCTATTGGGGTCTACGGTGGCTGCTTCGCTATGGGACACGTCGCAACGCACTCAAGTCACTCCTTCGTCTTTAGATGCGCGTCGTTCTCCGCAATGAAGTTCCGGATTTCGGGCGACATATCCAACAACTTCAGCCACTGCTCTTTGTACAAAGTTACTGGAAAGCGACCCATGCCATAGATGGACACAGCACCCTTTTCGCTTACCTTCATTCTGATGCCGGTTGCAGCACCCTTTTTGAGCGAGGCATTTTCATTTCTGAGCCGTTCAAGTTCGGCCTTTAGATCTTCTTCGGACATGACTTCTCCTAGCGTGTTACGCAGTTCCGACGTCATCGTGGGTGAGCTGGAGCTTTGCATCACGAGGCTAGGAAGGTGGGCCTGAGGGCTAAATCGGATTCGCCCCGTTCCCTTCGCGGCCTGGTGCAAGGAACGAAACGTGCCTCCCGATCAGGCGGCGCGCCTCTCTTTCGTAAAATGAAGCCGCACGAAATCCGCCATCAGAGCACTAGCGTACAAAGGGTGAGTCGTACTGGTGCCACGTGTTTCTTCGATTACCTGGGACACAGTCCACGCGGGTCATCGTGGTTATGGAAAAGCCGGTCGTTTTGGTCGTGGGGGAAAATGCTCTCATCCGTTCGGAGGCGGCAGAACGCCTGCGGGCAGCTGGGTTTGGAGTACTTGAAGCGGCCACATCTGCTGAGGCGGACTGCAACCTGCGCACCACTTTAGTGGATGCAGTGATCCAAACGACTTCCGCTGCGTAAACTCCGAGGTCCTTTGGGAGTGTTCATGAATTATCGTGAAGATTGCCTTCGCGAAGCGGAGGAGTGCGATCGATTGGCTGGTTTGGCGAGCACTCTCGCTGTCCGCAATCTGATGAAGCTGTCTGCATTCCAGTGGCGCAAGCTCGCGGAAAAGGCAACGGAACGGCAAAAGCGTTCTTCGCCATTAATGCCCGATGAGGTGTGGAACTAGCGAAACCTGACGACTGGTGTCGGGCGTCCAAATCCCATCATGACCGAATTCGCCGCTGGACACTCGCAACGTGTCGACAAGTCGCTGCATTTTGCGAGCAGAGCTCCACCACCCTACGCCGACTGACTCCCATTCAACTCTCGGCACTAGACAAAGATGGCGACCGCGCTGCTAAGTCTTGATCGGTAACCGATCATCATGCCCGTCCAGCTAGCTTCAGCCGCAGCGTTGGACGGCCCGTAGGATGAGGCCATGGCACAGCAGACCCGCCGCTATTCAATCGAGATCAAGGACCCGGACAACAAGCCTGTGTTGTTCACGGCGGTCGATTGGACCGAGGAAGAGCGGCGGATTGCCGTTGCCCAGATCATGCGGCTAGCGGGTCTGCCGGCTGAAAAATGGTCGCCTGGCGACGAGCCTGGGAGACAGGTGGCCAAGCCCGATAGCCTTGGCGGGTAACCAATCGAGTCAACGCCCGGGCCGCGCTGGTGACGCCCCAGGCACAAAGCTTGCATTTGACACCCCTGCCGCTTGCCCGAAACCTTCGTCAGTCGCAGTGCTAGCCGAATATGCCATGCGTCGCGCCCGAATTGCTGACGTTATTGATCGCTGAGCGATTAGCTTTCGAGCGTCTACAACGCCTGAAAGGCTACCCTGATGATGTAGTGAACGCGGCAGAAGGCTTGTGGCGAAAGGCGGCCGAAGCCGTTCGCCAGTATCGCGCCACGCATCCGTAACCTTTTCGCCACTGGCCGTGGATATCTTAAATGGATCGGTTCAGGTCGGCCAGTGCCAGGGCATAAGCGACGATAAGGGCCAGCACGACTATACCGACTAAATAGAAGATGCCGTTCATCAGGATACCACCCCCCCCTCCCTGCAACGGAGGCTTGAGGCTGAAGTTGCCGTGCCGATCTACCGCTGAGGTCGTTGTTCGGCGTACAGGCGTTGCCGGCCCAGCTCTGTCAGTGCAAACCCTTCGGGCTTCTCATCGACCAAGCCCAGCATCACGAAGCGCTTGAACGCAGCCGGATCAGGTTCGAAATCTTTGCCCTGGAAGAGATGAAGCAATTCGCGCAATTCGCGCGGACTGAGCGGAGCAAGTAGACCTCGAACCACGACGGTGCTCCCAATAACTGCATGGGGTGTCGGCACCGCGCGCATTGTTGAGTTCAACACTTCGAGGCGAGAGGTTAATCGTCTCTCAGCCACGGCAACCGAGTAGTCCGTGGTCCGTCCAACTTCGACTTAAAGGCGGATGAAGTCACGCGGCCCAACGCTTCTGTCCTATTTCGGACAGGGCAGGATAGGCGGCATCCTTCCCCCTGTTCTGGCGCTGTAATTGACGGCAAGACCGAGACCAAGCCGATGAGAGAAGACCCTGAACTAAAGCGCCTGTGCCGACCACTGCGTTGGTCGCGATTTTCGATAGGCGCTCAGCCAGCACTAGGACTGGCCCAGCGGTAGCCGAGGCCCATGAAGTTCTCGATTTCGGCGAAGCTCTGATCCCATTGAAGAAACTTCTTGCGGATGCGCTTAATAATTCCCCGAACGTTTATCCGATAACCGTTTTTGCCAATTCCCCCGATGAAGCCTTCGTAGTGCACTCGATCGTAGATCGCCCGATAGGTCACCCAGCGCCCCGCATTCGACGCCAAGAGATGGACGATGTTGTACTCGCCCAAAGTGAGGCCCACGTCCCTGTCGTTCCAAAGTGCGCGGCCGACGCTGGGGTTTAGGACGAGCTTCCCGCAGACGAGACTTGCATTGGGAGGAGCGACAACTGATTTCGGTGCTTTATGCAGACGCCGCAGGCGCGCGGCCAAGATTTCAACGCCTCGAGCCTTGTCGATGAAATCAACGGCGCCCGACTCGAACGCCAGGTCCTCCTGGGCCGTGAAAGCATAGCCGGTAAGGAACACCACTGGCAGGGTCACACCGCAGCTCCGCAGCTCGACGAGCAACTCGAGGCCCGAGACGCCTGGAAGGTGCCAGTCGAGTAGGATGATATCTGCCTCACTAGAGACGGCTAGCCCATCGGCCAGCGACGTAGCATCGGCAAAGCTACGCACAACAAAGCCGCGTTCTGATAGTTGATCTGCAATCGTCTCGCGACAAATCGGATCGTCTTCGACGTGCAGGACCGCAATAGCTCTTTCAATTGTTGATGGGGATGACAGCGGTGGTGCGGTATATCTCTGTTCATTCTCAATCATATGCGCCCTCAACGAAATGTCGTAGTGAGGCGCAAGCGCGTCACCCCGGTATTCGATCATAGGAAAAACGGCCCGCAACGCGGGACCCCCGTCGCGCGAACCTCCTAAATGGCACGCGTGGAAGCTCTGGGGAACGCAAGAAATCCAATCGTGTTGCGTGTTCATCGTGTGACGTTTGATTCACTCCAAAGTGCAATCAAGCGCGTAAGCCACTGCCCCAGCGATAGAGACTGCTTGTCGGTTGTTGCAGCGGCAGCAGACCAGGGGTGAGGTTGCCGGCGAGCGCATAGCCCTTCGATCGCGGCTGCGGCTACGCTGATGCCCGATCAGGCGGAGTTGAGCAGGCTGCCGAAGCGGCAGTAGGTTCGAGATCAACGAGAAGCGGAGAGTGACATGATGAAATCTTCGATCCTCAGCGTGTTGTTGGCGGCAAGCTTCCTCGGCGGCTGCGAGAACATGACGACAGGCCAGAAGGGCGCCCTGACGGGCGCGGCGCTCGGCACCGGCATCGGCGCGGTCGCCGGAGCAAGCTTTCCGGTGGTGATCGGGGCTGGCCTCATCGGCGGCGCCGCGGGCTACATTACTGGTTCGGCAATCGACAGCCGGTAGCGTGGGTTGGGCAACGCACTCACGACTGAACGTCGGCACGGGATGCTGATCGAATACTTCAAGGTTCCATCCGGCTTCACGTGCACGATTCACTCGGAGTCCGGATCATCGGCTGGTCGATACACGCCGTTGAAGACGCTCAGGGAGGCGAAGGAACAGGCGCGGGCACGTGCCGATCTGATTCCACCATCCGGAATCGGCGCGCTCCAGATGGAGGTCGGCATGTTCTACGAGATATCAGCCAGTTCCACGGCTTTTTGCGCGTAATGCCCCGGTACCAATTGTCGTACCCGCGTACGATGATGTAGACGGCACCAGCTATCGAGATTGAAACGGTCCACCTGTCTTGCGCTCGCGGCAACACGTCGTTGTATAGGTAGTAGGCAGCGACCACGCCAACAACAATTTCCGAAACGCCATAGAAGCGCGGCAGGCGACAGCGAATGGTGTAGAGGATTGTCCCTAGCACCAGCACCGGTAACGCGATGCCATATTCCTCTGCAAACGCCCGAAGGATGGTCCAAGGAACTGCCTCAACGACCCACTTAGCGACATCCGTGGCAAATGCCGAAATCCTCTCGGAGAAGGAAAACACGAGAACGACGACTAGTGAGCGCAAAAGCGTGTAGAATAGGTCCGCCCTGTTGTTGCGAATGTAGTTGCGCAACCTTTCCAACATCGGCTTCCCCCTTGGGCTACAAGAGCACTGCAAGATTGTAGGTCAGGCGAGGAACCTCCTCCAAATCGAGACTAGGGCCAACAAGGATCGACCCCAGCCAAGATGCTCCCCCCTATCGGGGAGCCTTCACTGGATGGACTAGGCACGCCTAGACGATCGGCCGGTTCCGCGGCCGCAAGACCTCGCGCGTGGAGGTCGCTACTGGATCCGTGAGAGCATTCGAGCCAAGCGTCGATCCGGAATGGCCGATTCGCGCTTAGGAAATCGATGTGCCAAGGTTTGAGCTGGAACTAGGGAGAAAGCGCATGAGAAGTCTTGCGATTGCACTGGCAGTTTGCGTGGCGACTACGGGCGCTTATGCCCAAACCCCCGCAACGACACCGCGAACGCCCAGTTGCCATGATGAGGCGACCACCAAGAAGTTGGCGGGAGCTGCGCTGACAAGCTTCATGAAGAAGTGTCAGACCGACTCGAGTACGGCGTGCGATACCGCTGCCAGTGACAAGAAGCTGGCGGGCGCCGCGAAGACTAGCTTTACCAAGAAGTGCGTTACTGATTCTGTCGGAGAATAGTCGACGGTCGCTAGATCGACCCACACCCTATATGTATGCTGAAGAGTTCGCGCGCACGTCCTAGGCTGGCCGATCGCTGAAACGCTGGCCGCGCGGTTATAATGTTGTCACCCGCCGGGCGTGCAATCGCTGGTAAAGGAAGTCCTATCGTTGGTCTTCTGAAGCCTTGGTGGGGGGTAGCTTAGCGGTAGAGCAGGCGGTCGTTTACCGCCAGGGCGTGGGTTCGAATCCTACCTCCCCAGCCAACTAGCAAACGTTTCGCCTGCATGGCGAGCTGAAAAACCCGGAGGCGCAGCAAATTCGCGGACAACGTACAGACATAAGAGCAGATACGCTCTTCTGCGCAGCGCGGCCGAGTGTCTTCCAGAAGCGGAAAGCTGCGAAGCATTGGCCGGGGGCACAACATCCGAAAGACATCGCGAGATTTTTCCGACTATCGCGGCGCAGTGGCGAAAATTGGCCTGGATTCCCCGCACCCGCTTAGCGGTCAGGTTCGCCGCTCCCCCCCGACCTGGCGAGTTATCTTTTTTGCCTGCCGGAAGGGCCAACCATACGGATGGCCCATCAGAAACTGCTGCAGCAGCGGTTGGATCGTCTTTCAACTTAGAGGATTTGCCCTGGCATTTGCCGGGACGGACTGAAGACTGGATCGTTCGGGCCTTGCTTGTCGGTGGACGGCCGCAGCCCCTGGGGTAGGCGCGCGGACCCAACCCTTGCATGCATGCCTTCTTTACCCCCCGTTGGGCGTGCCGTCATGATGGCGGGCCGCCGTCAGTCCAAACCTAGCTCATCTACCCGAACGCGCTACTTCGACAGCGCCGCGAATGAACCGAGGAAGTGCAACATATCGGCTTGGCTCTCATGGCCGCTAGCCGCCACATAGAGCACCTGATAAAACTGATCGCCGTTCACCACCAACAATACATTGAGGACAAAACGCGAGGCATTGATGATCAATCGTCGAGCCGGCGCGCCGCCGGCGTTCTTCCTTGTGCAAGGTGCCTTTGGTGCTTCTAAGTTGAGCGTTACGGGCTATGTCGAGAAGTGTTTCAGTCGGCTTCAACAGCATCGATGACGCGATGGGAGTTGCCTGAACTGAAAAGTAGGTATCGTCGTTGGGCGTTAGAGTCGCAGAGTAGGTTGGGCTTCCGTTGGCAAGCTTCCTCACCTCTTCCTTTGGAGGGGCCGGAAACTCGATGCGAAAGTCGCCGCCCGCTATTCGGTATTCGGTCCATTGCAGTTGCGCCACAGCAGACGATGCGGTGGCGAAAGCCACGGCCACAACGAACGCCAGGAGAGGATGAAGCCGTATCATGGTTGTTCCTGAGCATGTACCTCTTGGCGATGTGACGTTGGCGCAGTTCCGGCGGCTTTGTGTGGGCTAGGCGCCCTATGTCATGAGTTCTTGTGGGAAGCCCATATGGCTGGAGCCGCCGCGAGGGTCGCCAGTTCGTGACAGGCGGTAAGCCATTGCCCCAGCGATAGAGAGCTCTTGAGGGGTACTGCCTGTTAGTCAGTGCGCCCAGGAGCTGACACCATCAACCGCAACGAAATCGCAGGGGACAACCGCCGTGTCTGTCTCCTGGTCAAACCTCCCGCCGTATTGCCTCACGATAGCGTGCATGCAGGTCTCAAGTATGTTGACGGCGACGAAGACATCGCGCGCCCCGCGTGCGTGCGCGGCGATGAGGCCGATTTCCAGTAAATGAAGGCGAATTGCAGAGGTGTCCCTTTGCTTGCGAACAGACAGCGCTAGTTCCGGGCGCTGCCAGCCACCAGCCTTATCTCCGAAAAGCTCCACCAAGCCTAGCATTTGGTGGCCCTGTGCGAGGCTCACGGCGCAGTAATTGATTCGATCGATACTGCTTCGCCAAGCATGGATCGTGTCGTCTGTGGCGGGAGAGCCGAAGCGGGCAATCCGCTCGTCGGTCGTTAAGTCGAGGAAAAAGCGAAGGGGCGCTTTCTTCGGAAGCACTCTGCAGTCGGATCGAACTGCTAGCCGGCCGCAGCCTGCCTAGCGCGGATCGATCTCGCGCTTGCTGCGGTGCAAAGCGAAATTCATAGTTAAAGACGGTCTGCGTATAGCCGAAGCCTCTCGTGTGGTTTACCCCTTCAAGTTGGCTCACCAGAGTCAACATTTGACTCGCTGGAGCGTTTTCCTATGCCGGGAGTCACCCACCTACCAGACGAGGGCTATCTCTCTTTTTTTGCACGCTTGCGATGAGCCAAAATTCCTGTCTTCCCCAACCCTAAAGTCTCCTGGCGCTGACGCTGGACTCTCCCAATCACCCAGGTCCCTCTTGAGAGTTGACCTAATGAGAGACGTCAGCGGATCCAGATTACCGTCATCGGCGATCTTTAACACCAAGTAGTACTCGATGTAGCTTTCGAGTCGGAGTGACTATCGCGCGATCGCACGCGATGTCGGAAAGTACACCGCGCGAATTCCGAACTCAGATCGTGCTCGACGCTGAACTTCGTTCAGATGTACGGTTGGCGCCCGGAGGCCCCCCATGATCGAGAAGCAATTCAATATCGCGATCGATGCCGACTTGCAGACAACGTCGGATGGCGCAAACCCAGGCGGCCCCCCAATCAACAAAGATCTTTACCTGCACGGAGTTCGAACCGATCTAGCACGGATCCTGAAGTCCGAGGCCGGTCGGCATCTCGCGGCATCACTACGTTACCACCGGAAGGAAATCCTGCTGATTCCGTATCCGGGCCAAGACGGCAACGCCCAGGAGTGGTGGTGGGGAAGCAGTCCTAAGGACAACCACTCGGTAGTGCGTTTCACACCGGCGAGTGGGCGCAGCCCCTGCGGTGCCGAGATCCGCAAGAAGCGGCCCGCTACATTGCCTCACGAGGTGCTCTTCCACGAACTAGTCCACTCGTTGCGCAGGATCAGCGGAAAGATGCGCGGCTGGAACCTGTGGGGGACCGCGACTCTCTCGGGTCAAGGCAACATCGAAGAGTTCATCGCCATCATGGTGACGAACATCTTCATCTCCGACGTAACGAACGACTACAAGACGGGCCTGCGCGAAGACTGGGGCAGCCACTCTCCACTCGATCCTGCATTGGCGGAGTCATACCGGTTCTTTGCTCTGGGTACCAAGGCGTTCAATCTGATCGCGACGTTCTGCGACGACAACCCAGGCTTCACGCAGATGCTGTCCAAAGTGCGAGCGCACTTCAATCCGGTCGCCGCCTACTACAAGAACCGGCGAAAAGCATTCGAGATGGCGGCGAACGGCGATTCGGAAATCGTCTTCGCGCACATGACCCCACTCGATTATGTGCAGAATGCTACGGGCGCGTGGACGCGGCCGGTCCCCTTCCCCAGTCCGCCTGCGAGGAAGTAGCGGCGCGCTCCCCGGTCACGAGCTGAGATCGAGACTCGGCGGCGCCCGGGCCCTCGTTCTGCGCAGTGGCACCGTTGATTAGACCTGCCAGAGCAGCACTCCGCGCCAAGTGCCGACAGCGCAAACCTTAGGTTCGATCTCGAAGACTATCTTCTTTGAACGGCGCCCAACCGCCGTTGCGGCGCGTTTCTCAAGTGGCGAGCCGCCATCTATGCTCTAACGGCAAACCAGGGGAGATGACAGCATGGCTTTCTACGAACTTCGCCAGTACTTCGTGCGGCCCGGCAAGATGGACGAGTGGGTGAAGATCATGGAGGAGGAGATCATCCCGTTCCAGGTCTCCAAGGGCATGGTGATCTGTGGCAGCTTCCGCGATGAAGCGGACGACTCCGCCTACATTTGGATCCGCCGCTTCCACAGCGAGGTTGAACGCGAGGCTCAGTACAAGGCGGTGTACGAGACGGACTACTGGAAGACCAAGATTGCGCCGCGCGTGCCTGATTGCCTGGACCGCGAAAAAATGCACATCCAGCGCATCGTGCCGACGTCGCGATCAACGATGCAGTAGCAGCGTGCGTGCTGCAGCGGCCTCCCGGGCCCTAATCTGCGCGTTTTCATCGCGGATGGGTGCGGCGTTAAACCCCCAAAGGGGCTCCTTGACCGACAACCTGCTTGTACAGATGTCGGCCATTCCGCAGCACCTCTACGAGGCGGCGGCGATCGACCGCGCCGGCCCCTGGTTCACCTTCACGCGGATCACGCTGCCGCTGGTGGCGCCGCTGCTGCTGATCGCCATCATCTTCCGGACGATGGAAGCCTTCAAGACCTTCGACCTGGCCTTCATCATGAGCAGCCAGGAAACCACGGAACTGATCGCCATCAGGCTCTATCGGCTGGCGTTCCAGGAGTGGCAGACCGGACCCTCCTGCGCGCTGGCCTACGCCCGCAAAGACACAGGCAGCTGGGGGAACGACGATGAGCCTGGCTTGCGCCGGCTCAAACGTCATGCGCAACTAAGCTCCGCGCCCTTGAGTATCCTGTCGACATACTAGGTCTTCATAGCGAACAGGTGCCCTTGAACGTCTGTCACAAGCGGCTCAACGGGTTCCGTAGCACCATTCCGGGTGTCGCCTAAAGGAGGAACCAAGATGAATCTTCGGTACTCGGCTCACGCCGAACCAATGACTCTCGACCGCGCGGGTCTGACGATCACTCGGCTCGGCCCTTCCCTGGGTGCCGAAATATCCGGAATTGACCTCGGCCGAAACCTGGCACAAGAGCAAGTCGAGGCTATCGCGCAGGCGCTAGCCTGGCATGAGCTCCTGATTTTCCGCAATCAAGAGATCACTGCTGATGGCCTCATCGCCTTCGGGCGGCGATTTGGTGAACTGACCGTCCATCCTTTCGCGCCGAGCGACGGCAGCGCTCCGGTGCTCATCACATTCCGCAACGATGAAAAGACCCCGCCCTTCGCCACCGACGTCTGGCACTCCGACGAAACGTTCCGCTGCCATCCACCCATGGCGACGGTGCTTTGCGCCAAGGAAGTGCCGGCACTTGGCGGCGACACCGTCTTCGCGAGCATGAGCGCAGCTTACGCCGGACTAAGCGAACGCATGCAGCAGCTGATATCCGGGCTCGAGGCAATCCACGACATCAAACCGTTCCGGATACTCTTCGGTTCATCCGAGGCGGATCGCAGGAAGCTCCAGGAATTTGAGTTCAAATACCCACCTCAGCTTCATCCGGTGGTACGCGTCCACCCGGTATCGGGGCGCAAAGTTCTGTTCGTCAATCCACAGTTCACGATCGCCATAAACGGCATGGACGAACGGGAAGGCCGCGCCCTGCTCGACACCTTGTTCCAGCAGGCGCAGGTCCCCGAATATCAATTCCGGCTGCATTGGCAGACCAACACGATCGCCATGTGGGACAACCGCGCGACCCAGCACTATGCAGTCCATGACTACTATCCGCAGCGGCGGCATATGGATCGGGTGACGATCGGCGGCGGTGCCGTTACGGGCGTGCCAAGTGCGGATCCCGCGAGCGTCCGCCGTGTCAAGTTTGCAGCACCCCTAGGCGTCGACACGTATGGCGGGCATACTCCTCGATAGTTTCGACCGCCCGACTTGATGGCTGCCGTCCGCGTACCGAACTAGGGGAGGTAATCATGAACAGACGGCAATTCGCCAAGTCCCTGGCCGGGGCTGCGGCGATCCTTGGAGCGCCCCACATCGCGCGCGCCCAGTCGGTTACCCTGAGATTGCATCATTTCGTGCCGGCGCAGTCGAACCAGCAGAAGTACTGGTTCGAGCCTTGGGCGAAGAAGCTCGACGAGGCCTCCGGCGGCCAGATCAAGGTCGAGATCTATCCGTCGATGCAGCTCGGCGGCCGCCAACCACAGCTCTACGATCAGGCCCGGGACGGCGTGGTCGACATCGTTTGGACGGTGGCCGGGACCACACCGGGTCGCTTCGCACGGCTCGAGGTGTTCGAGCTGCCGTTCTTGTCCAATCAGATAGGCGCGCGGACCGCGCCTGCGGTCTGGGAATACTTCGAAACTCTTGCCCGCGACGAACTAAAAGACGTGAAGCCGCTCGCGGTCTGGGCGTTCGGCGGCGGCGTCCTTTTTACCAAGGACGTGGTGCTGAAAAAGCCGGAGGACTGCAAGGGCCTGAAGCTGCGCGCCTCCAATCGGCAGACCAACGACGCATTCGCCATGCTGGGGGCACAGCCGCTCAGCATCCCGCCGCCAGGCGTGCCGGAAGCCCTGGCAAAAGGGGTGGTCGATGGCGTGGTGTTTCCTTATGACGCCGTGATCCCTTTCAAGCTCGATGAGCTGACGAACCGGGTGAGCGAGTTTGGCGGGAACCGCACCTTCTATACCGGTGTGCTGCTGTTCGTCATGAACAAGGCCAAGTATGACGCCCTGGCGCCTGAGCTGAAGAAGGTGATCGACGACAATAGCGGGGCGCCTCTGGCGCGTGATCTCGGCAAGAAGTGGGACGAGTGGGACCAGATCGGCCGCGCCGCCGTCCTGAAGCGCAACACGCCGATCCACCGCATCGACGGCGCCGACCTCGACGCCTGGAAGAAGGCGACCGAGCCGATGCGTGCGCAGTGGATCGAGACGCGCACCAAGGCCGGTGACGATGGCGCCGCCTTGTGCAAGGCGGCGGAACAGCTCATCGCCAAGTACGACCAGTGAGCGTCGCCGCGCCGCTGCCGCACGGCCCGGTCGGCCGCCTGCTCGATCGCCTCTGCGCCGCGATGGCGATGGCGGGCAGCGTGATCCTGGCGGCCATCGTGCTGGTCTCGAGCCTGTCGGTGCTGGGCCGAAGCCTGCCGCAGCTCGTGGGCGTGCGCGGCACCGGTGTGCCTGGCGATGTTGAGATTGTACAGCTCGGCTGCGCGGTGGCGATCTATTGCTTCTTGCCGTTGTGCCAGATCCGCCGGTCGAACGTGCTGGTCGGCATCTTCACCCGGCATCTGGCAGTGCGCCGGCGCGCGATGTTTGACCTCGCAGCCAACGTGCTGTACCTGGCGCTCGCCACGATGCTGGCGTTGGCGCTTGGCTACGGCACGGCGGAGAAGTTCCGCAATGGCGATACCTCGATGATGCTTCGGATTCCGGAAGGCTGGCCATTTGCCGCCGCCTTGCTGCCGAGCTGGCTCCTGGTCCTGGCCATCGCCTACAGCGTGTTGAGGAGCCTCGCCGAGATCCGGCTGGACCGCCCGATCGGCCCGCCGGCCGCCGGCGAGCACTGAGCCGGCGCCATGTCCGATGTCGCCGGCGGCGCGGTAAGCTTCCTGATCCTGCTGGCACTGCTTGCAGTCCGAGTACCGATCGGCGTTGCCATGCTGGCGGTTGGCTGCGGCGGCTTCGCCTGGATCCAGGGCTGGGGACCGCTGTTCAGCTTTCTCAAGACGGCGCCGTTCGACACGTTCGCCACCTATTCTTTTTCGGTCATTCCGCTGTTCCTGCTGATGGGAAACGTCGCCTCGACCTCTGGCCTTTCGGCGCGGCTGTTCCGTGGCGCCAATGCACTGCTCGGTCACTATCGAGGCGGCATGGCGATGGCGGCGGTCGGCGCCTGCGCCGCCTTCGGCACGATCTGCGGCTCTTCGCTCGCCACAGCGGCCACCATGGGTCAAGTAGCGCTGCCGGAAATGCGCAAGTACGGTTATTCCGGCGCGTTGGCTACCGGCACACTCGCTGCCGGGGGAACGCTCGGCATTCTGGTGCCGCCGTCGATCCCGCTCGTTGTCTATGCCATCCTGACTGAGCAGAACATCGCCAAGCTCTTCCTGGCAGCTTTCATCCCGGCCGGCATCGCAGTGATTGGATTCTTTCTCGCCATCCGCGCCTACCTGCTCTTCGATCCAGAGGCCGCTCCCGCCCCATTCAAGCTGCCAATCATCACCCGCCTGCAGCAAGTGCTCGCGACCTGGCCAGTGCTGGCGATCTTTGTGATCGTTTTCGTCGGCATGAATGGCGATTTTTTCGTTGGACGCTCGCTGTTCACGCCGACCGAGGGAGCAGCCATCGGCGCCATGCTGGCCACCATCGCCGCGGTTACCGTCGGCGGCCTTACCTGGCGTAATGTCATGCAATCGCTCGCGGCGACCGCGGGACAATCTGGAATGATCTTCCTGATCTTGCTTGGTGCGGAGCTCTACAACGCTTTCCTGGCCCGTACCCATATGCCGCAGTTGGCCGCCCTGTGGGTGGCGGGCCTTGGCATCTCGCCCTACCTGGTAATGGCGGTGATCGTGGTGATCTACATTCTGCTGGGCTGCCTCATGGACAGCCTCAGCATGATCCTGCTCACCGTGCCGATCTTCTTCCCGATGATTATGGGCTTGCAGTTCGGCTTAACGCCGGAGCACACCGCAATCTGGTTCGGCATCCTCACCCTGATTGTGGTCGAGCTCGGCTTGATTCATCCGCCAGTCGGGCTCAATGTCTACGTCATCCAGAACATCGCCGGCGACGTCTCACTGTTGGAGACATTTAAGGGGGTCGTGCCTTTCTTGATCGCGGAATTCCTCAGGGTGTCACTCATCATCGCCTTCCCGGCAATCACCTTGGTGTTAATCCGCTGAGCCCAATCCGCGGCCAGCAGCGTTGTACTGACGATAGACTTCCCGGCGCGAGGATTGTGCCTGAAACTTTCAACATCGCTCCGGTCGCGGAAGCGCTTCCGTTCCGAATGTCTGCATTGGGCAACCGCATCCGCCCTTTACCCCTACCCGGGGTCTTCGCTGGGATGTTCGCCAAGTTCGAGGCCTGTGTGCGTCGCCTCATCCACTTCGTTCACGTCTGCGTCCACGCCAAAACGGTCTACGCCCATCACAGCCGCGCTAGCATCCTCGCCAAGATAGTGGTTTACAGGTCGGGCTGGTTTGGGTCTGACGGGCAACGCGTGACGTCCAGAACCTCTCGCTCATCCAGGTCTATCAGCTCGGCTCTCCTTTTACGCGCCATCTCGAGCAGCGCCTGGAAATGAGCTGCAGAAGCATCCCCTCTCAGCGTGAGATCTGCCTGGATCACCGGTGGGCCCAGATGCCGGTCGAGGATCGCCTTCGCCGCCTCAAGCTGGATGCGCTCGTCGTCGCTGTCCAGCAGCTCGCCCAGACGCTCGACCGCGCGCGGGGACAGCTCTCGTAGCGTAGTCCTGATCACCTCTGGGACGCCGGGCCTTCCGCCGGATTGGCGCTGCGGCCCGGCAGCCAATGTCCGCGATCGTCGCGTTCCACGATGAAGCCTCCTCCATTTTCTTCGGGGTCACCGGCTTAGGTCGACGGCACAAATATCTTACTCGAAGCCAAGCACGGCGAGAATTGGTGTGCAGCGAGCCGAAACGGCCAAAGGCAAGACCGCCGTTACCCCGGCTCTGGGAATAGTTGCTTTGATGCATGAGCTTGAGAGACGCCCGGTCAGTCGGATCATATTTGGATGGGGCTTACTGACGGCGCCAAGGAACCCGAGCTTGGCCTTCCGAAGGATCACCGGCAGCTTCCCGAGAGCACCTGCCCCACGGAACTGACTAGGTCATTCTCGATCCGGACCAGCAAACCGGTCCTTCCAATAAACTTCGATTTGCGACACCACATCTAGCGGAAGCGGGACAAAGCCGAGGTCGCTGGTCAGCATTCCGCCGTCGCGAAAGCCCCAGCGAAAGAAGTCCAAGGCGGCCTTCGAGCGTGTTGGCAATCCAAGCGCCATTGCATCTTCGCGCAAGGCCCAGGGGTAGATCCGAGCCGACGGCAAGTCACGCCGACGCGCTACTCATTCACTCCTCGCCCCATCCATAGATGAGGCTGATGCCGTGCGGGCGGGTTTCCCGCTTGTGGCGATGAGGATGGCCCGAGCTTCCTCGTCGCTGCATTCGATCCACAGCGCCACGTACGCGATTGACTTTCAGCGGTCAGAGGCTGAGCCGCATCGGTCAATGTCTTTGTCGGCGCGAACCATCTCGAACCGATTGTGAGAGTATTGATCCTGGATTGCCGCCAAGTATGGCAAGCCCTGCGCGCAATGTCGCGAGCGCTGAATCGGTCGCGTCGGCAGGTGGCTGCCAGTCAGCCAGTGGCGGAAGTAGACTGCAGTTGACCATGCTCTGAGCCAATCCGAATTTTCGATGAAGGATTGCCGTGAGGGCCTTGGACAGGCAATCTGCTTCCCAATAGGTGAGCTTGCGGCGCAGCAGGTCTGCACGATCGAGTGCGGCTTCAAGAGCTGCATGGGCTTTCTGCCTTGAATCGTCGTCATCTTTCATGTCTGCCACTCATTGTTCCCAGTACCAATTGCAGGTCCTGGAGGAATTGCATTTGAGCTAAATCAATCAGCTTGCGGAATCGGAGACGCAGTCGACGAACGAGATTGCCAATTTAACCAGGTAAGACCTACTCTATCATTGATGATCTCTCTCTATTCTGTCTCCGACTTCTGAGGGAGAGCGCTACACGGGCCAGCAACTTCCACACGTGAAACGGGCCTCCATGTGGTTTAGCCGCGAGGCGTGCGCACGCCCCGCGCTTCAGGGGCATCGACCTTGGTTCTACTAGGCGCCCCTAGCCCGAAACCTCGGCCTTGGGCCTAGCGAGTTCGACCACGCGTCTCAGCCGTCTAATGAGGACTTGTTTGTCACGTGACTTCTCGATGAAGTCTACCGCGCCAAGCGCCGTGTGTTCGGCATCTACGGCTTCCTCGTACGCTATGACCTCGTCAGCCAGGAACACGGCAGGCAGGTTGACGCCGTGCCGGCGCAGTTCAGCTAGTAGGATCGTGCCGGGCATCTTTGCCAAGTCCCAATCAAGCACGGCAAGGTCGGCATCGGCCACGGTAGGCAGAAAGCGAAGCAGCAATGGGCCATCGGTGAAAGCGTGAACGGCAAAGCCTTGGCTTAACAGCACGATGGTCAGGAACTCACGGTAGTATTGGTCACTTTCGACAAGAACGGCGCCGGGAAGCTTAGTGTGGCCAATGGTTGCCGGCGCTAAACTGCCCGGGTCGTCCTGCGCCGGCAGGGCTGGCAATCGACCTAAGTCCCCAACAGATGAATAACCACGCCCAAGGCGTGCATCAGCCGGTCTCATCACCCAAACCCCCAAGCTTTCCGTGATGCCGCTGAACGATACCCCTATCGCTCGGACACCAGGGCCTTCCACACACCGCCCCGATAGCGCTGGGATGCTGTGATGTCGATTGCATCCAATGCTTTTTTTGTAACCGTTGTCCTTTGCGATCTGGCCATATCGATGATTCGGCCGATGGGGCGGCAAATCTTTATCCAGTGACAAATGCGTTCAGAACTCGTTGAAAATGCTGGTGTAGGCCGCAAGGATTCGGTGCAGATGCCCCCGCCTGACGGCATCGAATTGTGCCACGCTAACGATGTTGCGTTACCAGCCAGAGGAGAAGGCATCCACCCATCAGGTTTTGATGGCGACGCCGATGCAGGACCAGCAACACGCAACGCTCCCGGTCGTGATCGGCTGCCGACCAGCGCTTGCTGCCATTGTCCTCTGGCTTTGAGCGCCTATAATTTTTTCCTTATGGCCATTTGGGAAAAAGGAACTGAAACTATTGTGTGTCGGCATTGCGGGGCCGCGCACGAAGCCGACTATCGAGAGTATCTCCTGAGCGAGGTTGGTTCCCAAAATTGCCTAGAATGCGGGAAGGAACTGATCAGTTGGAGCGGCACCCGCGCTTACATCGTCTTCCGACTAGAGAAGCGATGACCGCTCACGGCGGGAGTGCCCGACAACATCGGCGGCCAGGAAGGCCGCCCTCCTCGCCGCTCACGTCGTCAGGAAGTCGAGCTGCGCTGGTGTCAGGACCTTGCTGAGATCGGCAGGCGTGACCGGCTGGTTCTGGCCGAATAATTGGATACATCGCCTTTGCCGACGCCCCGGAACCGTTTCAACAAGTCGCCCAAGCCGCGCTCCGCTGAGTCCACGCGAAGCCGTCACCATAGCGGCTCGATGCGAGACGAGGATCGGCAGTTTCCATGCCTACTTCACTGACGCCCCCACCTTTTGAAGTCGTCCTCCAAGGGCCTACACGGATCGGAAATCGGGTCTGGCATACAGCCGGCAAAGGATCACCGGATCCTCGGCCCGGTCGCGCTTGGCGACCGGGTAGGCGAAGGTGAGCGCCAGCGCGTCGCCGTCGTCGGGCGAAGCGAGGCCCCCTCCTCCGCATGTCGTCCTTGCGCTCGAGCAGGATGACGTCCGAGGCGTCGCACCCGTAATCGGCCGCCTTTAGGTTGGCCGTGACGTTGTTGTCTTCTCCGCCTTCGTTTTCGGAATTGAAATCAATCGTACTCGAGCATTTTGCCGCGATCGCCGTATTTGAGAAACTGCTGAGGCATAAACCGAAGCGACCGCCTGCGGGCGCTTATGTCTGCCTCCGATATCGGAAATTGTCAGGCCCGACCGGCAAAGTCGTGTCGAGAAAGATCCGAACGAGTTCTGCTTGTCGCGAGGTTCGGGTCTTGGCGAAGACCTGCTTGAGTTGGGTACGTGCGGTGGAGACCGCTATGCCCAACTTGGAGGCCGCATGTGCCAGTCCTTCACCACCAATGACTTCTTTCAGAAGGTGCGATTCCGCCGGGGTGAGGCCATGGAGCCTGCAAAACATCTCGATGGGTCGTCGCGGAAGCAACTCAGGATCGACGATGAAAAGCGCTGCCGCGGTGTGAGCCGAGAGATCGTAAGCGCTTCTCATCCGTGAAGCCGGTGGGACGACATGAACCATCAAGGGGCGTCGATCGCCGCGTGTGACGGCAATGCTGGTGTTCGGGCTGCGGCTACACGACGATGGCCGGGCTGCCCACCGGATCGCGTCAAGCAGGGCGATCGTATCGGTATGGGATCGACAACCGATCCGCCCGCGAATGCTCAGAATGCCGTCACTTATACCCAGGATACGCTCGGCGGCACAGTTGGCCCGCAAAATCCTGCCGCTCAAATCGACGATCAGTATGCCAAAATTTATCGCGTCGAGCGCCCCCGAGATCGTGTGTTCAAGGTTTGATTGAGCTCCGAGTCTTGCCCAGACCTTGAGAGCGCGACTGAGATGAGGCGCCGCCCTACGGGCCCTGTTTACGGCGATGCGAGGATAGACGCCCCGCCTCAGATCGCGGCGAAAGCTGATCCAGGCATAGTGGCCGGGCTGGCGCACCAGATGGCAACCTATGAGGTCTCCGAAGCCCTGGGGTCGCGCCCATTCGTTGAAGAAGGTCGATTTTTGATATGACGGACTAAAGGCGAATTCGCCGACTGCAGAGAGAAAGCCCTCCGGCTTGTCGCGAAAGATCGAGTCGATAGGGCTCAACTGCTCGAAATTCGAAAGGTACTTCGAGACTAGCTCGGAATTGCTATAGGCCCCAAAGCTCGCCAGCTGGTCGGCCACGCCGCTCGGTGCATTAGCAACGTAGATCAGCCCCGAGCTTCCGCCGACGGCGTGAGTTCAAAGCGTTGACGGCGCTCGCCCAACCATCTTGGTCAAGGAGCCCGTCATAAATTTGCGAGATCAACTGATCGATCGTTGCCGTCGACATTGGAGGCCGCAAGCAATTCGAGGAAATATTGTCGCTGTTTGACTCGGCTGGCAAGATGGTTGTCCGGTGCCAGGCCAGCGCGGTGGCGCACCAGCCTGCTCAGACGGCAGAGACGGCGAAAGAGCCAACGAGGCCCGCGCCACTTTATGCCGCCCGATCGCGGGCCGGAGGATGGCCAGGCCTGCACAATTCGGCATTGTGCATCCCCGCCCTGCTGACGAAACGCAGGAGGTGTGGCGCCAGCTGTGGATGCTGGACGAAGGCGGCCAGCGCAGCCTTTCTGGTGAGCACCATGGCAACGCAGTCGGTCCTGGCAACGGCCGCCTTCGTCCTGCCGCCTCGCTCCGGAGATTGGGAAAATTCGCCGAGGAAACAGCCCGGACCTAGCTCCTTCTGGACCTCGGGAACAAAGAGGTAGCCTTCAACGATGTAGTAGAGCCTGTCCGCTTCGTTATCGGCTTCGAGTATCATCTCGGCGGCGCGTATCGTCATTCGCGTCATCAGCGGAAACAGCACTTCTATCGAGGCCTCATCGTTCGACGCCGTTTCGACACCCACGGCAATTCTTCGGAGCTCGACCAGCCGAAGCACATTCAAGGGTAGTAACGCGCTATGGAGGACGAGGATCGGAGCCAGTCCATCGATCCAGCCATAGACAATGAAGGCCACGTTGCTTGCGATGGCGGCGATGCGCAGCGGAACCATACTCTTGGTGTAGAAAGCGGCAAAGACAAGCAGCGAGGCGAGGTATCCGAATGGCTCACCGATATCCATCGTACAACCTGCGCGTTGGGACGGATGGATCGGGCGCAACGAACAACCTAGTGGCCAGACAGGCGTCGCTTGAATGGTCCCCGAGGTTTGGCACTAGGCAACGCTCCCGTAGAGCATTGTTGTCCCCGTCACGCCCAACGTGACAGCCATGAGGCGGCTGAGGTTTTCGGCAGGAATGTGCGACGCCAATCTCGCACCGCACCATGCTGCAGCCGCTTGGGCGGGCGCTACGCATAGCCATATTGCCACGTCGATACTGCCGATCACCGTGGCGTGTTCCGACTTAGAGGCAAGTGCTGCGGCAACAGTGGCCGGTACGCTGACAACAATGCCGGCAGCCGCAGCACGACCGATGCTCTTATGCATCGGCAGACCGGAAAGAGTCATGACGATATTCGTCAGTATGCCGCCGCCAATCCCGGCAAACCCCGAAACCGCTCCGATGCCAACGCCGGAGAAAATGCGAAAGAGCCCTCCCGGGGGACGATCAAGCACCGGCCTAAAATAGTCCGGAGCCGCAAACCGCACGGCAAAGGCGATGCAAAACAACCCGAATGTCCCGCTCATCACCGCGCCTTTGACATATGGCGCCACCAATTGAGCGGCGACGACGCCTGCGGCGATTCCCGGCCCCCACTTTCGAAGGAAGTCGAAATCGGTATTGCCCGCGCGCCAGTGGCCCAGAAAAGATGTAACCGCGGCAGGCCCTATGGCGGCGAGCGACGTTGCAACGGCGATATGCGTTGCCTCGTTCGGAATCACGCCGGTATTTACCAGACCATAGTAGACGACGGGAACGATCACGATCCCGCCTCCCACGCCCAACAAGCCCGCCAGTAGTCCCGCGCCCGCACCAGCCATCAGACCAAGCGAAATCAATGCGAAGATGCTCATGGGCGCCAATCCTTCAGGGCTTTGCCTTACGCGTCGATTTTGCTCCACCCGAGGCCAAACGATCGGCAGTGCATGAACGAGGGACCGTCTAGGGCGCGCGCCCGGCGGCTCGAACCGTTTCCGCGACCCCTGTGAAGCCAGGCGATGCCGCCTTCGCCGTTTTCGTGTCGAGCTGATCCTTGTGGGATCCCGTGAAAGCCACCACCACAACACCAAGAATACACGCGGCGGCAGCGTAGAATACGAGGACGCTCCGCATCCATTTCCGGTATGTGCGGCGGTCATCGCGCGAAAGCGTGGTTGAAGACGTGTTCTTCATCATCGAGCCTCTCCATCTCGTCGGTGGAAGCGCGCTTCGATTCTGGACAAGCTGCCTGGAGACGGTGCGGGGTGATCTCCAGCATGGCGGCAGCTTCGGCAAGCTCAGCAGGTGCAGTCATGACGGGCTGTCCTCTTTCCGTGCACAGATAGAAAACCTGCAAAACGTACGTTCCGGCTTCTCTTACAAAGTGACCGACGGCTGTCGTCCCCCATTTGGGGTAAGTGGAAGGATTTTTTGTTATGGGGCTGGTCGCTGGTCCAACGCAGGGCGACGGGGACAATGCAATGGTCTTCTGTAACTGAACTCGTTTGGCGAGTTCAGTGGGGTTTCCCACACACTCGCACGCCCGGTTGTTCTGACAATGAGAATGCAATCAGCACCATTTGGTTCGAGCCTGTTCTGTGGCGTCGTTTGGGCATATGATGTTTAAGTTGAACCGGGAGCGCTCGATGGCCAAGGCGGCCGCCAGACAGCCGAACACGCAGTTTGACCGTATCGCCGCAATCTGCGCGGCGCTGATCATTGTGGGTCTCGTGGTATTCCTACTGATTCGCAACGAGGAAATCGCCGATCCTCGGCTGTTCTTCGCCTTGCGCCTGGTGCTGAGTTTTGGCACCGCCGTACTCGGTGCAACAATTCCGGGGTTTCTGGCGGTTGGCTGGTCAGCCGGTGGTCTGACAGTTCGGGCCGGGGGCGCATTGGCCCTCTTCGTCCTGACCTACCTCTATACACCGGACCTTGTGACGAAACAGAGTGAGGGCGGCGGGCAAACGACGATCAGCGCTCCCGGTGGGGTCGCCGCCGATCGGATCGACCGGAGCTCCATTACAGTCAACCCACCGACTACGAAGCGACCATGATCGGCGGCCCACTTCGCTGGCTTCTGCTGGTGGTTCTGGTCGCGTTCATGCCGATTGGAGCGATGGCACAGAGCCGGATTGAAGCGCCAGGTGGCGTGGCGGCGAACAAGATCACCGATAGCACAATCAACATTGGACTGCCGCCGGCTGAACAGCTTCACCTGGTCGAGGTGTTTTCCCAGCAGATTGCAGTTAGTAGCGAAGCGCGGGCGAAAGCTGAAGCTCGTGCGTCAGAGCTGGCAACTCAGCTCGGATTTACGCAGGGAGCGGTGATCAGCTTCTTCCGTATCGTAGGCGAGCAAGACGTGCCGCCGGAGCAGATCGGGATCAAACTCGGGGAGATCGCAGCAAAGCACCAGGCCTTAATGGAGCGCTGGTCGGTTCTCGACACGGCGGCCCCCGCGACGGCGGCCCTGGCGGCTCAGGCCAAGGCAGCAATTGAGACAGGCCAATACGATGAAGCGGACACGGCCCTGTCACGCGCAAGCGACCAAGAGGCTGCCGCTGCCCGACAGGCGGAGAAGTTGGCGCGGGACGCGCAAGAGGCTGCGGAGAGACGGTGGCTGCGCGTTGCGGAAGCAGACGGCAAGCGAGGCGACCTGGCGATGACGCGGCTGCGATACGCCGATGCAGCCCACCACTTCGCTGATGCGGCCGGCAGCGTTCCGGCGGCTCGCCAGAGTGAGCGTCGGCGCTATCTGGTGCAGGAGGCATCGGCGCTCTACAGGCAAGGCGACGAGCGGGGAGATAACAGAGCTGCGGCACTGGCCATTGATCGCTGGCGGGCCATTGTCGGTGCCACCGACCGTGCCGTCGCGCCGCTTGATTGGACGCGGGCGCAGACGGCGCTGGGCGAAGCGCTCTGGCAGCTTGGGCAGCGCGAGGCGGGAACGGGGCGTCTGGAGGAGGCCGTCGAGGCCTTCCGGCTGGCGCTGCAGGAGGGCAAGCGGGAGCGCGAGCCGCTCGATTGGGCAACTGCGCAGATGGACCTCGGCAGCGCGCTTCTGATGCTTGGGACTCGCGAGACCGGGACGGCGCGCCTTGATGAGGCAGTGGCTGCCTTCCAGCTGGCACTCCAGGAGCTGACGCGAGAACGGGCGCCGCTTGCATGGGCGGTGGCGCAGATGAACCTGGGTACGGCGCTCGTTGATCTGAGTGGGCGCAAGGCGGGCC
Organism: uncultured Alphaproteobacteria bacterium; assembly: GCA_963765385.1. Lineage (GTDB taxonomy): Bacteria > Pseudomonadota > Alphaproteobacteria > Reyranellales > Reyranellaceae > Reyranella. The sequence goes on from CAVXWG010000014.1 coordinate 109,355, forward strand.
CCGGGCACCTCGAGGAGGCGGTGACGGCCTACCGGTTGGCACTTCAGGAGCTGACGCGCGAGCAGGCGCCCCTGCAATGGGCGATGGCGCAGATGGGTCTTGGCAACGCGCTTTCCAAGCTGGACGACCAAGAAGCAGGGACAGGGCGTCTGGAGGAGGCAGTGGCGGCTTACCGGCAGGCGCTGCTGGCATGGACGCGCGAGCGGGCGCCGCTCTACTGGGCGCTGACACAAATCAACCTCGGCACCTCGCTCATGAAGCTCGGAGAGCGTGAGCCTGGGACGCAGCGCCTGGAAGAAGCGGTGGCCTCTTTCAGGCTGGCGCTGCAGGAGGCGACAAGGGAGCGGGCGCCGCTCCAATGGGCGTCTACACAGTTGAATCTCGGGATCGCTCTTGCGGCGCTGGGAGAGCGTGAGACCGGAACGGTTCGTCTCAAGGAAGCGGTGGCGGAGTACCGGCAGGCGCTGCAAGAACTGACACGCGAACGAGTGCCGCTCGAGTGGGCGCGGACACAACTGGCCCTTGGCATGACGCTTTCGCTGCTTGCCGACCATGAGGTCAGCACCGGCCACCGGGAGGAAGCGGTGGCAGCCTACCGGCTGGCACTCCAGGAAATGACGCGCGAACGAGTGCCGAAACAATGGGCGATGATTCGGATGAGTCTCGGCAACGCGCTCCTGTCGCTTGGCGAGCGCGATGTAGGCATGGACCGTCTCGAGGGAGCGGTCTCGGCCTTTCGATTGGCGCTGGAGGTGTGGACTCGCGAGCAGGCACCGCTCGACTGGGCGGCAACTCAGATGAACCTCGGCAACGCGCTTATGAGTATGGGGGAACGCGAAGTTGGGACTGACCATCTTGAGGAGGCGTTGTCGGCGTACCGGCTGAGTTTAGAGGTGATCACGCGCGAGCAGGCGCCGCTCGACTGGGCACGAGCGCAGATGAATCTTGGCATCGTACTTTCCAAGCTTGGCAAGCGCGAGGTTGGGACGAAACGCCTCGAGGAGGCGGTGGCGGCCCAGCGTCAGGCGCTGCAGATCAGAACGCGCGAGGGGACGCCGTTCGAATGGGCGATTTCTCAGATGAACCTCGGCATTGCGCTGACGAGGCTTGGCGAGCGCGAGGCGAGCACTACGCGACTGGAAGAGGCAGTGGCGGCTTTCCGGCTGGCGATGCAGGAATTGACGCGCGAGCGAGTGGCGCTTACGTGGGCGAACGTTCAGGCGGGCCTCGGCAAAGCTCTTGTGAAGCTTGGGGAGCGTGAAGCGAGCACCATGCGACTGGATGAGGCGGTGGCGGACTTCCGGTTGGCGCTTCAGGAGACAACTCGCGAACGGGTGCCTCTCGACTGGGCGGATACGCAGATGAACCTTGGCAACGCGCTTCAGGCGCTTGGGAAACGCGAAGCAGGGACGGAGCGTCTGGAGGAAGCGGTGTCAGCTTATCGGCTGGCGCTCGAGGAGGCGACGCGGGAGCGCGTGCCGCTCGACTGGGCGGAGACGCAGATGTACCTCGGCAACGCGCTTTCGGCGCTCGCGGAGCGCGAAACGGGAACACGGAATCTTGAGGAGGCGGTGGCGGCTTGGGACATGTGCCTGCCCGTGATCGAATCCGCGTGGCCTGCCGAGCGGGTTCAAGCTGTCCGCAGTCGTCGAGACAAAGCGCAAGCCGAGTTCGTGCGCCGCGCGTCGAAGTAGAGCCAATTCGGGCCTCACTCCTCCTGCGCTATGCCCACGTCTTCATAATTCAAAGCGGCCAAACCGCACTCGCCAACGGGCGCGGCAGGCTCGACGACCGGCTCGCTCGCTGGCTGTTGATGTGGGACGACCGCGTCCGCCCCGAGCCTATCACCGTCACCTGTGAATTCCTCGCCCTGCTGCTCGGTGTGCGACGGCCAGGCGTCACCGACACCATGAACGACTTGGAGGGCAGAGGCTTGCTTCGCTCCAACCGTGGCAAAATTCTCCTTCTCAATCGGGAGGGCTTGAAACTCGCCGCAAACGGGTTTATGGCGTGCCGGAAGCGGAATACGACCGCGCCCTTAGCAGAAACGCCAGTGTTCCCCGCCCGTGCCCAGGCGCCAGACCGGTATGCCGAGCTTCCGGGCCTTGTCGGCGAGGTTCTCCTGGATGCCCGAACCCGGGACAGACGACGACACCGATCGGCAGGACCTCGAGGATCTGGTCGTTGCGCTTGAAGGGCGCAGCCTTGGCATGGCGCGTCCAGTCCGGCTTGAACGGGATATGCGTGACCTTGCGGGTGTCGGCCCAGCGGGCGGCAATGCGCTCGGCACCCGTCGGCGAGCCGCCGTGTAGCAGGACCATGTCGGGATGCTTGGCGTGGACCTTGTCGAGCGTGCTCCAGATCAGCTGATGATCGTTGAAGTCGGCACCACCGGTGAAGGCGATCTTCGGTCCGGCCGGGACAAGCAATTCGGTCTCGGCCCGACGTCGTGCGGCGAGGAACTCCCGGCTGTCGATCATTGCGGCGGTAAGGGCGCGGTGATTGACCATCGACCCGGTGCGCGGCCGCCAGGCAGACCCGGTGTGGGCCTCGAAGCGATCGGCGGCCTGGTCGCGGAAGAGCTCCATGGCATTGCGGCGTTCGATCAGCGTCAGCCCTGCGCGATGAGACGCTCCAGTTCGACCGAGCGGACCTCCGAGCCGTTCTGCTCTCGCTGGCTGCGATGCTGCGCGCGCTCGTTGTCGTCGAGCTCGCGTTCGATGCGCTCGACGCTGCGATGGAACAGGTTGACGGTCGACCACAGCAGGTCCTCGAGATCGGGTTCGAGGCGCGTGTCCGTGAGTGTCGAGACGAGTGCGTCGAAGATGTCGACGACGGCGCCAGCGATGGTCTGGGCTTCGGGTAGCGGCCGGGAGTCGGGTTCGTCCTGGAAGGGACGATGGCCAAAGAGCTGCAGCTCGGTGAGGACGTGATCGGTCGGGGATGTGTCGTGCACGGGCTCGAAGTCGGGATCGTCGTTGGTCGCCATGGTGATGTCCTTTCTCGGATCGGCCGCGCCCACCGCGGCCTTCGTGGCGATCACTCAGACGGCGGGCAGCCCGGTCCTGCACCGCGCGCGGCCGGAGCGCAGCGGAGGACGGCGGGCCGAGGCTTTCTTGTCTCGCGAGGAATGCCGGCGCAGCCGGCAGGGGAAGAAAGCCGCAGGCCCGCCGTTGCGGGACCGGGCTGCCTGCCGTCCGATCGCCCTCTAGAAGGCCGGGGCGAGGCCTATTCCGATCCGAAGGGCATCAAGGCGACCGACCACGAAGCGATTGGCCGTGCCCTCGTCATCCCGTCACGGTCATGTCCGAGGTCATGAAGCGCATGACGTCCTGCGGGACGAGTTGCTGGCGCACAGATGCCCGGAAGTCTTCGATACCCAGCCGGCGGAGATCCTCGTTGAAATCGTCGAAGCTGGGCGACAGGCCAAGCGTCTCGATCCCGGCAGCCGTGGCCCGATGATGCAGACTGGCCATCGCGGCATCGCCCGCCGGGTCGCGGTCTCGTGCGACGTACAGACGGCGCAATGTCGGTGGGAAGAGCAGAGCTGCCAGGTGGTTGGCAGAGAGAGCAGCGACCATGGGCAAGGCTCGGCAGGATCGTGCGCAGCGACAGCATGGTCTCGATGCCTTCGCCCGCGGCCATCACGTCGTCGACCACGCCAAAGCGGACGCCATGCCCCAGGAGATGGCCCATGGCCCGTCGCGGCGAATTGATGGGTGCCTTGTCCTGGCCCGACCGGTCGAGCCAGGTGCGATGCGCTCCGGTGATCCTGCCACCAAGATCGGTGACCGCGGCGATCAGGGCCGGCCAGGTCTCGGTCGGGCTGTCCTCATCCGCGCGGTAGTAGCAGCGCGGATGGAAGCGCAACGGGTCGCCGACAGCCGTGGTGACGATGCCACGCCCGCGCAGGTAGGTTTCCGCAAGCGTGCCTGCGATCGGCCTGGACATGGCATAGAGACGGCGCGCCGACTTAGGCGAGCCACGCGGCGCCGGCATGGGGTGCTGCCGTGCGTGCTGGATCAGGAGGCAAGGCAAGGAACGCGCGTGCCTCCTCGAGGGTGTCGCGCAGCCGGTCGAGACCGCGGCTGAGCGCAATGAGGTCTAAAAGGTCGCCATGCTCGCCGGTCGCGGCGTCGGTCCACTTGCCGGCGGCGCCCTTGCCGTGGTCCGGGCCGTTCAAGCGGACGAACAGGCTGCGGCCGCGCGTGTTGGCGACATCGCCGACCAGCCAGTAGCGGCCCTCCCGATGGCCGTTGGAGAGATAGTGACGGCACACCGCCTCGGCGTTGCGCGCGAGGCGGCGGGCCAGGTCCGCGGCGTGCGACGGCATGGCTGCCTCCTCACGCCGCGCGATCGGCGACCCGGACGACCGGGTAGCGCTCCATCAATTCAGCGAGGATCGCCGGACCGCTGGAGCCGGTCGGAACGAACAGACGGAGCTTCCAGGTGATGATCTCGGAGATGAGCCCCATCGCCTTCAGGCGATCGACCATGCCCTCGGTGAAGCCGCAGAGCTCGACCCGGAACAAGCCCATCACCTTGGCGCGGCGCAGGCTCAGCCCATCCTGCAATTCGAGGATCGTGCGACCGTCGAGAACGGCCGACCAGGCATCCGCGGGCGCGATGCTCACGCCCTCGGCGCTGACGGCCTGCGCGACCCAGGCCGGCGAGACCAGCCGGCCGATGACGCGTTCGCCCGCATCGGTCTGCAGGCGGTAGACCCGCATGGAACTCGTCCGGCAGCCGCTTCCAGATCGGCAGCAGCAGTCCGGTGACGATGTGAAGATCGCTGTCGGTGAAGGGAGGAATCTCGGCGAGTTCCCGCTCCCAGGCCTCGGCGAAGGCGGCACGATCGGCCCGTTCCCAGTGGGTGTGCGCCAGCGCGGCCACGGACAGGGCTGTCCGCTCCATCGGGCGTAGGAGACGGACACGGCGTTCGACCTCGCCGTCGTCCAGCATGACGCTGGGCGCCGGGACCTGAACGGCGGCGCGGCCGGACTGCGCGTTCACCAGCAAGGCGGCCCGCGGGTCGTCCGCGCGATCCAATGCCTCGGCGAGGCTGAACGGCCGATTGCGCTCGCGCCGGCGGATGGTGAAGACCTGGGTCTCCGCACCGGTCTGGGGATGGACATAGAGCGCGCGCCGATCGGTCACCGCCAGGCTCTCGGCGGTCAGCGTCTCGACGCCGACGTCGTAGGTGCCTGAGGCGCGCGCGCCCTCGATCTTGGCCTGGAGCAGCTCCTCGAACGCGCCGAACAGCGTGTTCTGCAAATCGATGGTGAGCGCCAGCAGCCGATTGAGGAACGTCGTGATCGGCGGCAGCTCCTCGCGCAAGCTGCCGTCCTGATCGGTCAGATGCAGCCCGGTGGCCGCCTGGAAAGCCGCCAGCGAACAGCCTTCGACCTTGCCGGCGAACAGCAGGAGGTAGAGCTGGCGCAAGGCGGCCCGGCCATAGGGCGATTTCGAGATTGTCGTCGGCTCGGAACAGTCCCTGACCGCCGGTCTGGCGCTGGCCCTTGGTGATGGCGCCCAGCGTGTCGAGCCGGCGGGCGATGGTCGACAGGAAGCGCTTCTCGGCCTTCACGTCGGTGGCGATCGGCCGGAACAAGGGCGGCTGCGCCTGGTTGGTCCGGTTGCTGCGCCCCAGGCCCTGGATGGCCGTATCGGCCTTCCAGCCCGCCTCCAGCAGATAGTGAACACGCAGGCGCTGGTTCCGGGCTAAAAGGTCGGCGTGATAGGAGCGGCCCGGTGCCGCCGGCATCGCAGAACACCAGGATGCGCTTGTCGTCATCCATGAAGGCCTGCGCCTCGGCGAGATTGGCGGAACCAGGACGGTTCTCGACGCAGAGCCGGTCACCCTTGCGGACGATCCGCCGTGACCGGCCCGTCACCTCGGCGACCATGTCGGTGCCGAAGCGCTGCACGATCTGGTCGAGCGCGCCCTGGACGGGGGCGAGCGCGGCCAGCCGCTCGATCAGACGGTCGCGGCGCTCCACGGCATCGCGGCACTGCACGGGCTGGCCGTCGCGATAGACCGGCCTCGAGGAGAGGTTGCCTTCGCCATCGGTGAAGGGCTCGAAGAGCTGCGTCGGGAAGCTGTGCGCCAAGTAGTCGAGCACATACTCGCGCGGCGTGATGTCGACCTGGACGTCACCCCATTCCTCGGTCGGGATGTCGGCAAGCCGTCGCTCCATCAGCGCCTCGCCGGTGGAGACGATCTGGATGACGGCGGCATGGCCTGCCTCAAGGTCACGCTCGATCGCCGCGATCAACGTCGGCGTCTTCATCGAGGTGATCAGGTGCGAGAAGAACCGCTGCTTGGCGGACTCGAAGGCCGAGCGAGCCGCGGACTTGGCCTGCGCATTGAGCGTGCCACGTTCGCCGGTGACGTTGGCGGCCTGCAGCGCGGCGTCGAGATTGTTATGGATGATCTGGAAGGCGCCGGCATAGGCGTCGTAGATGCGAATCTGCTCGGGTGTGAGCGCGTGCTCGACCAGCCCGTACTCCACGCCCTCGTAGGAAAGGGAGCGCGCGGCGTAGAGGCCCAGCGCCTTGAGATCGCGGGCCAGCACCTCCATGGCAGCGACGCCGCCGGCCTCGATCGCCTGCGACGAACTCGGCGCGGGTGGCGAAGGGAAAGTCCTCGCCGCCCCAGAGGCCGAGCCGCTGGGCGTAGGCGAGATTGTGCACCGTCGTGGCGCCCGTGGCGGAGACGTAGACGACGCGGGCATTGGGCAGCGCGTGCTGCAGGCGCAGGCCGGCACGGCCCTGCTGCGAGGGCGCCTGCTCGCCGCGCTCGCCCTTGCCGCCGGCGGCATTGGCCATGGCATGGCTTTCGTCGAACACGATCACTCCGTCGAAGTCCGATCCCAGCCAATCGACGATCTGTTGGACCCGCGAAACCCTTTCCTCGCGCGCGTCGGTCCGTAGCGTGGCGTAGGTGGCAAAAAGGATGCCCTGCTCCAGGCGGATCGGCGTGCCCTGGCGGAAGCGCGCGAGCGGCGTCACCAGCAATCGCTCCATGCCCAGGGCCGACCAGTCGCGCTGGGCATCCTCGATCAGCTTGTCGGACTTCGAGATCCACACGGCGCGCCGGCGGCCCTGCAGCCAGTTGTCGAGAAGAATGCCCGCGACCTGGCGGCCTTTGCCGGCGCCGGTGCCGTCGCCCAGCATCCAGCCGCGCCGGAAGCGTACGGCGTTCTCGGCATCATCGGGTGCCGCCGAGACGACATCGAAGGTCTCGTCCACCACCCACGATCCGGCGAGATGGCCGCGGTGGGCCTCGCCGGCATAGATGACGCTCTCGAGCTGGGCATCGGACAGCAGGCCATCGGTGACGACGTTGGACCGGCAGGCGTGGCCGATAAGTGGGCTTGGGCGGTGCGACCGAAGCCATCGCCGCGGACTGCACGAGCCGTGTCGGATGCGGGCGCGCACCTTCGATGCGAATCGACTGCAGGCCGTACGGCTCATACAGCGCCTCGGTGAGGCGGCCGTCCTCGGCCGGCTTCCAGTCGACGGTCTCATAGGCCAGCTCGGTGCCGACGGGCTCGAACGCTGTCGCCACGCTTGACGTTGGGCGTGGTGCAGAAGCGGGCTTGGTGCGGACAGGGATGACGCTGGCAGCCTCCTGAACGAGACTGGCTCCATCGACAGGCAAGCGCGCTGGAACGTGCTGCAGGACCCAGGAGAGCAGCGTCGCCGCATCGGGCGCCATGCCCGGGGACGCTGGAAACACCTCCGGATCGGATGCGGGCATTCGATCGATGACCGTCAGGCGGGTCTCGACAGTCGTGCCGTGTCGGGCATAGACGCGCCCTTCAATCGCACGCTGAGAAGACGACGCGTCCACGTTCCTGGAGGCGGACAAAGGCGTCGCGCCAGGACGGATGATCGGGAGAGAGGCTGGCGCCCGTGATCGCGACCAGCCGCCCACCATCGGCAAGGCGGGCGAGCGCAGACGCGACATGGCGTAGGGCCGCGTCCGCTACGGCGCCGTCGACATGCGCCGCGACCGAGAATGGCGGGTTCATCAGGACCACGCTCGGGCCGCAGTGCCCCATCGAGATGGTCGTGGATGTGAGCGGCGTCGTGCCGGTGTCGTCGAGACACCGGGAAAGAGCTGGTTCAGCAGCCCAGCGCGAGCCTCGGCCAGTTCGTTCAAGACGAGCCGGCTGCCCGCGAGCTCCGCGAAGATCGCGAGCAACCCGGTCCCTGCCGACGGCTCGAGCACGACGTCGGCCGGTCCGACTGCGGCCGCCGTGGCGGCAGCGAAGGCAAGCTCGATCGGCGTGGAGAACTGCTGCAGTGCCTGGCTCTCCTGGGATCGGCGCGTATGCGTGGGCAGAAGAGAAGCCACCTTGCCCAGCATCTGCAGTGCGCCTGCAGGCGACGCGGCTTGGGCGCGGATGGCTGGACCGAACTTGCGGAGGAACAGGACGGTCGCGGCCTCACAGGCGTCGTACGCTGCCTTCCAATCCCAGGCGCCGGCTGCATCGGAGCCGCGGAAAGCGCGCTCCATGGCATTGCGCAGTGCGACTGCGTCGATTCGCTGGCCGCGCTCGAGATGAGGCAGAAGAAGACGTGCGGCGTCAGCGAGGCTATGCGGCGCGCCGGCCTTGGGGCAAGCGAGGGCGAGCAGCGGCGCCTCTGCAGCCGCGGGAGCGGAATCGATCTTCATGGAGAGACCTCAGAGAGCGAGAACGGGTCGAACCGCGGGGCGCTCTCTGGGGCCCCATCGGCTCAAACCCGTCCCGGCCGTCCTCTTCCTCTCTCCGACGTAGTCACCCCGGCCGCGGACACTTGATGTCCGACAGCGGCAGCAGGGCGGCACGGCCCATTGCCCGTGAGCGGCGAGAAGCCCGTGCGCTCAAAAACGAAGGCCCGACACCTGGTCGGGCCTTCGGGTGAAGCTTCACGAACGGCAGATCCGAAGTAGCGGCTCGCCGGATCGTTCTATTCGGCGGCCTGCTGAGATTGAGCGTCGTCGCCATCGGTAAGAAATGCTGGAAGGGTCCTCACCACGCCCGCCGGCAGCTCGGACGAGGGCACACCCTCCGTCAGACGGAGCGGCTCTGGCAGCCAGCCAGTACCGTCGAGCAGCCGCTCGGCCTCCTGTGCCATCTCCCCTTTCTTGAGGTGGTCCAGGAGCTGCGCGGCATGGTCGCCCTTGGCCTCGCGGACCGCTTCGAGAATGCGGGGCTTGGTGACGCGGCTGAGGTAGTTGTCGACCGTCGGCCGCCAGCCCGCCGCTACCATGTCGAGGCCGACCGCGCGAGCGAGCCGGTCCGCTTGGGCAAGGCGCTGTTGGACGCCATGCACCGAAACGCCCGGGCCACCATAGCGGTCGCCCTTCTCGTAGAGGGCGTTCACGCCGAACGAGACGCAATGCGCGAGCAAGGCCGCACGCCGGTCGTCGTCGAGATCGGCGAGCCAGTCCCAAAGCGCGTCACCGTCCTTGGGCAGTTCCGCCTCCCAAGCCTTCTGGCGCTCCGCGACCGCCCTGGCAGAGAGGCTGTCCTTCAAGTCGGGCGCCTGAACGGGGAAGAACACATGGCGCACCGAAACCTCAAGGCACGCGCCTGGCGCGCAGTGCTGGAAAGTGTCGAGGCAGAGCTTGTGCAGCAGCGCCGTCATGGCGACGTGCGGGTTGTCCGCCACCGCGTCACGCAGTGCCAGGGTGCGGTGCGCAGTCAGCTCGCCTACGAGCCGCTCCGGCAGCGGCTTGATGGCGTCATCATCGCCGTCGTCATCCGGCTTCTCTCCACCGACGGTGATGACGGTGCGCTGGGCCGCGTGAGCTGCAAGTGCCGTCTCGTCAGAACCGCGGGGCCCGTCTTCCACCGAGTCTTCGTTGGCGACTGGCCTCGGCTCGATCCTCTGACCGGACATAGCCTCGCTCGACAGCAAGGTGTCCGTCGGGGTCGATGCTGACGAACACGCCGGCACGCGCAATCTCGGCTGGGTCATAGCGGACCGGACGGTTCTCGAACGCAGCAAGCGTCGTCTCGATCTCGCCGAGGCGCGCATCGACTTCGTCCGGCAATTCGTCGGCATCTTGGTATTCGCTCTCGAGCTTCGCCTGCTCGGAAGTCAGAGCATCGAAGGTTGTTTGCTCGTCCGCCGTGAGCTCGATCTGCACGCCGTCGAGCCGCCGAAGGTGACAGGCATGCCCGTAGCGGAAAGCGACCGCCACTTCGATCCACTTCCAGCCTTCAGTGGCGATCTTCTCGGTCTCCGCCGCCAGCTTCTCGGTCGCGAGCCGATCGAGCAGGGCCACATCCTGAAGCCAGCCGCCGCCGTCATCTTCGAACAGGTCGCGCAGGACCACGCCGCCGGCCGCTTCGTAGGCCTCGACGCTCACGAACCTCGCGCGGCGGTCGGAGGCGCGCACAGCACTCTCGGTGAGCTGGCGCCGGATAAGGTAGGGCTCCTTGTCGTACGAGTGCTGCAGGGCTTCCCAGACCTGCTCCTGCCGGGCATGGTCAGTGGTGACGGTGAAGGCCATGAGCTGCTCCAAGGTCATGCCGTCCTCGGCATAGATCCCGAGCAGCTTCTCCGAGACCGAGGCCAGGCGCAGCCGCTGCTTGACCACGGCCGGCGGGACGAAGAAGCGAGCGGCAATCTCTTCCTCACCAGCACCCTGGTCGCACAGGGCCTTGAAGGCGCGAAACTGATCCAGCGGGTGCAAGGCGACCCGTTGGACATTTTCCGCGAGCGAATCCTCCTCCGCTGAGACCGCGACTGCAGGATCGCGCACGATGCAAGGAACTGGCGCCGTCTTCGAAAGGCGCTTCTGCTTCACCAGCCGCTCGAGGGCCCGGTAGCGACGGCCGCCGGCGGGAATCTCGAACATGCCGGTCTCGGCGCCAGCGGCATCGAGGACCGGCCGGACATTGAGGCTCTGCAGGAGCCCGCGGCGGGCGATGTCCTCGGCCAAATCCTCGATCGAGACGCCGGCCTTCAGGCGCCGGACGTTGGACTGGCTGAGCGACAGCTTGTTGAAGGGGATGTCGCGTGAGGCGCTGACCGTCCTGATGTTCTGCGGCGCAGACAGCCACGACCAAAGTTTCTTTCGTGATCCCGCGCCGATTGTGGCGGGCCCCGCTCCCGATCCGATTCTCAATCTCGACAACCCGGTTATCGCGCGACGGCAGGCTTTCGCTTATCCGCCAGAGACAACTGCGGCATGATGCCGGAATTTCCGCTGCACCCGGGGAGGGCGGCCGAGAGCCCGCTACGTTTCGCTTTTGGCTGCTTCCCCCCTGCTTCCCCGGCTTTCGTGCCAGAGGCGGGGAAGCAGAAGACGACCCCGAAGGACCCTTCTCAGCGGCTGATTTGCTTGAAGAAAAATGGAGCGGGCGAAGGGATTCGAACCCTCGACCCCGACCTTGGCAAGGTTGGTAACGCCAGCCTCGGAATGATGCCTTGAGGCGGTGATACGTATCGTTCGCGGTGGTGCGGGTGGTCGGAATCGAACCGACACTTCCGTGAGGAAACCAGATTTTGCATCCCACTATGGCTTTCGCCACGACGCCTTCGCCTTGCAGCATCGGCGCTTTGATGGGCTGGACTTTATCTTCACCATAGGCTTTCGCCGTTAGGTGGCTGCCGTTAAGTCTCTACACCTTCCTGATCACTCAGGCTTGGCTCGGGGTTAGCATCGTCAAAAGACGGAAGCCTTCACCGAATTTGACAGCAAGCTACTGGCCCGTTTCCAGACCAGCGACCCACATTTAAGTCTGGCGCGTCTACCAGTTCCGCCACACCCGCCCACATCACCGCGCTCCTTCGCGCTCTGCACCTATTTTGCACCTAGTCCGATCTGCACGGTCAACAGTGCATCCTGCCGTACTCGCTCAACCCTCGAAAATCAAACGACTTTTCAATCGTCCGCGCAAAACGTCGCACGGTAGACAAACCACTTTTTGAGTCAGGCGCGTCTACCAATTCCGCCACGGGGGCACATCGAAAATCAACGTTATTCCAGACTGGTGGCCTTTTCCGGTCTCGACTGGGTCTCGCTGATCGGCCTGTAGGTTGTCAGGCCGGGCCGGGTTTTAGCAGAAGTGCGGCGCGACGCTCAATCGGCAAAGGCGAAGGATGGTTCGGTGTGGCGCGGCGGTAGCTGGTCCCACGTCTGCCCGTCGAGCACCCTACCCGTCTGCTTCTTGTTGACGCCGCCCCGCTGTTTGAAGTGGAAGGCCACGTTCGCGGCGACACACTGATCCCGGATCGAGCGTACCCATTCGATCGGCATAGGACGCGCTCCTGGCCCGCTCTCGCCGCCGGCAATCGCCAATCGACGCCCTTGAGGTTAAGCCCTTCCAGAGGCCCTAGGAGCGGCTCCAGACTCAAGAACTTCACTGCCGCCCCTGTGCCCCGGAGATGGTCGATACGGGCTACGTAGTCTGCAGGACATAGAGTTCGGCGGTGGGAATATTCCGCAGTAGCAATGCGAGGTCGCAGGCGGTTGCCTGCATCAGGTTCTTCGTCTTCCGGTCTCGGATCGCATGCCCGACGAAGCTCTGGTGGCGCACCGACCGGCGCTCCCTCAGGACACCGCGCTCAAGGATACTGGGTGAGACAAGTCGACGCCGGAGACGTTGACGACGGCCTGCCACGCGGCTTCCTGGCTGGCGCGATCGTGGAGGTGTGGGTGGGACTGCGCCTCAATTGGGCCTGAGAACTTCCCTTGAGCCGAGGCGAAGAATTGCCCTGAGACGTCGGTTCCGAACTCCGACGCCTGGAGGTACCGACGGGCCGCGGTCTCCGGCGTCTGATTCATGCCGGGAATGAGGTTCACGATCGGGATAAACAGATATTTCAACAACGGGCCAGCGTTTCGCACCACCTTGGTGGCGGTCGCCCCACCGGGCGAGACAGCGTAAACGGCCATGCCGGAGGGTAGCCTGCGCGCCAGCGCCGCGACCCACCAAGCGATAATGAGCTTCGCGTCGGCATACGCATTGTTGGGCACGTACTTCACGTTCGGCCCGTTGCGAATCAGGGCTTCCACAGCGGCGGTTCGGTCACCCTGATGGTATTTGGCCGCGAAGGCTGGCACGTCGGTGTAGCTGAACATGGGGACGCCCCCTCGGGCAGGCTCCGCGCCGGCGATAACAATCCGCGCGTTGGGGCTCAGCAGGTTGGCGCGAAGCAAGCCGGAAGTCAGTTGATGATGGCCGATCAGCGGGGCCTGAGAAGCCTCGACGCCCGCCGCAGTGAGCACGCGCGCCTTGCCAGGAACCATCCCTGCATTGAGCAGCAGGAAATCGATCCGCCGACCCCGCTTGACGAGCTCGGCGAGCGCCGACTGAACGCTGGACGGCGTGTCCAGCTCCAGCTCCAGCGGCGTGAAAACCTGTGTCTTGGTCTCAGCCGCGAGCTCAGCGGCCGTTTCCCGGATTCGGGCCAGGCTGCGGCCGGTGACAATGATCTCGTGCCAACCTTTGGCGGCGAGCAAGCGAGCTGCGGCGTGACCAAGCCCGGAGGTGGTGCCGGTGACGAGAGCGATCGAATGTTCCATGGGCGGCTCCGTGGTGAAGGGTGAAAGGTGAAGGCCGAGTCGTGAGGCCTCGCGAGGCCAGAGCCAGCTTGCTAATTATGAACTGTTTGGTATCATAAGTGGGATATTAGATGCATTGCAAGGAGTTTCTTACTGAATGGTTCAAAAGACCCCTAACCCGCGTGGGCGGCCGCGCAGCTTCGACGAGAGGGACGCGCTGGAAAAGGCGACCCAGGTATTCTGGAAGAAGAGCTACGACGGCGTGACGATCGACGATCTCGTCGCCGGGATGGGCGTGGGAAGGCCGAGCCTGTATGCCGTCTTCGGCGACAAGCGGACGTTATTCTTGCGTGTCCTCAAGGATTATGCGGAGAAGAAAGGCGCTCGCGCCGCGAAGGCACTCCTCTCGCCGCAGGGTCTTCGCGACTCGATCGCGGGCTTTCTGAGGTACGCCGTCGAAAGTGCGACCGAGAAAGGTTCCGCTCGGGGGTGCCTTATGGTGTGCGTCGCGCCGGTTGTGGACGACGCTGAGGTCAGGCAGTTCCTGCAAAAAGCGGTCGCCGGTGGCGCCGCGCTGGTGGAAGGTCGTTTCCGGGATGCGATCAGCGCGGGCGAAATACCGTTCGACTTTCCGGTAACCGTGCGCGCGATCCAAGTCACGGATTTTGCTCGTGGGCTTACCATGCGTGCGCAGATGGGCACGCCGCGCAAGACACTTCTCAGGGATGCCGAGGAAGCGGCCGACTTGGTGCTCCTGCCGCGCCTGAAGGCCGTCAGCAAGCAGAAGCTATAACTTTCTCTCGCGGCGCTTGAGCCGGGCAAACGCGGTGCCTGGCTGCTGTTCTCGCGTTTGTAGACGCGCAGCTTTCCTCCTTCGTGTGCAACGAGTTGGAGTGGCCAGCCAGTCCCTCAATGGATGTCGTAAGTACATATGCAAGAGGCGGCGGTTAGTCGCCCGGTACAGGATCTCCGGCGACTGCCGTGCTCGGCTCTGAACAGTCGAGCCTGTATGCGCCGCCATGGTGCGGCACCTGCAGGCAAAGCCGATGGGCGGAACCGGGTCAGCGCTTGCGAGGGCCCAGTCCGTCCGGTCATATGCGCCCGCCATGCACCCCTACATCCACGCTCAGAACAACCCTGAAAAGCCGGCCTACATCATGGCCGGCAGCGGCGAGACGGTGACCTACCGGCAGCTCGACCAGCAATCCAACCGCATCGCGCAGCTTTTCCGCTCCTTGAGCCTCAAGGCCGGCGACCACATCGCGCTGTTCCTGGAGAACAATGCGCGGTTCTTCGAGATCTGCTGGGGCGCCCAGCGCTCGGGCCTGATCTACACCGCCATCAGCTCGCGGCTGACGGCGGCCGAGGTCGACTACATCGTGACCGATTGCGGCGCCCGGCTGTTCGTCACCTCGAAACACCTCGCCGGCCCGGCCGCCGAGCTGGCGCCGCTGCTGGGGGGCGTCGAGAAGCGCTACATGGTCGACGGCACGATCCCGGGCTACGACTCGTGGGAGGAAGCGATCGCGCGCTTTCCGGC
This sequence comes from uncultured Alphaproteobacteria bacterium, assembly GCA_963765385.1. Classification (GTDB taxonomy): domain Bacteria; phylum Pseudomonadota; class Alphaproteobacteria; order Reyranellales; family Reyranellaceae; genus Reyranella. The sequence goes on from CAVXWG010000014.1 coordinate 124,405, forward strand.
GACGCCGATCGCCGACCAGACGACGGGCCACGACATGCTCTATTCCTCCGGCACCACCGGGCGGCCCAAGGGCGTGCTGCCGGTGGTCGAGCCGCAGCCGATCGATTTCGACAATCCGCTGCTGGCGATCACGCGCAAGCTCTACGGCATGGACGAGAACACGATCTACCTGTCGCCGGCGCCGCTCTATCACGCAGCGCCGCTGCGCTTCAACATGAGCGTCATGCGGCTGGGCGGCACCTCGGTGATCATGGAGCATTTCGACGCCGAGCAGTTCCTGCGGCTCGTCGGCCAATACAAGGCCACGCACACCCAGCTCGTGCCGACCATGTTCGTGCGCTTCCTGAAGCTGCCCGACGCGGTGCGGCTGAAATACGATGTCTCCTCGCTGCGCTGCGCCATCCATGCCGCCGCCCCCTGCCCCATCCCGGTCAAGGAGAAGATGATCGATTGGTGGGGCCCGATCGTCTGGGAGTACTACGGCGGCACCGAGGGCAACGGCCTCACCATCTGCAACGCCCGGGAATGGATGGCGCACAAGGGCACGGTCGGCCGCGCCATCGTGGGCACGCTCAGGATCTGCGACGAGGACGGCAACGAGCTGCCGGCGGGCGAGCCGGGCACGGTCTACTTCGCCGACGGCCGGAAGTTCGAGTATCACAACGATCCCAGGAAGACCGCCGAATCGCGCCACGCCAGGGGTTGGACCACCCTGGGCGACGTGGGCTACGTCGATGCCGACGGCTTCCTGCACCTGACCGACCGCAAGGCGTTCATGATCATCTCGGGCGGCGTCAACATCTACCCGCAGGAAGCCGAGAACCTCCTGATCAACCATCCAAGGTGATGGACTGCGCCGTGTTCGGCGTGCCCAACGCCGATTTCGGCGAGGAGGTGAAGGCCGTCGTCCAGCCGCGCCACATGGAAGAGGCCGGCCCGGCGCTGGCCGATGAGCTGCTGGCCTATTGCCGGCAGCACCTCTCCGCGCTCAAGTGCCCGCGTAGCATCGACTTCGAGGCCGAGCTGCCGCGCCATCCCACCGGCAAGCTCTACAAGCGCCTGCTGCGCGACCGGTATTGGCAGGGCCGCGACAGCAGGATCGTATGAGGTCGGGACGGCGCACCATGGCGCGCACCTACTTCCGGCACGTTTCGGGCGATTCCAAAGGCGTAAGCATTAATAATTTGCTACTTGATTATCACTTAAGAATGGCCTACATCTTTTCCATCTCTCAGAAGGATCGGTAGCCTGTTCCGTCGTTCGCCCATTTCCCCCAGCATCGACGCATTCTTCCAGGAAGCGCGCACCCGGCGTCGCGCGGCTATCGCGGACACGCGCCTGCCGGAAAGGGTCCCGCCCCTGCCGTCGAGCCGAAACGACTACCGGAAATACCGCAAATACCGGAAATTGGTCCCCGCAGCTTTCCGGCGCGTCGGCCCACGGGCGTCCACAGGTCCTGATTGGCATATCACTAGCGGAAATTGCGGGAACTGCGGAAACCCTCCCCCTTCGGCCACCGCCGAATTCACCCCTGATTGGCTAGCGCTTGCGGAAATTGCGGGAATTGCTGAAGCATGCAGGCAATGCCTGCACAACGGAGGAAATATGAAAGCAGCCGTGGTCGGAGAGAATGGCGTCGAGATCCGCGACGTCGCCAAGCCCGTGCCCAAGCCGCACGAGATCCTGGTCAAGGTGCGGGCGGCATCGCTCAACCGCGCCGATCTCGCGGTCGCCTCCGGCCATCGCCACGGCACGGTGGGCGGCAGCGGTACGATCGTCGGCCTGGAATGCGCCGGCGAGGTCGAGGCGGTGGGCGGCGACGTCAAGGACTTCAAGCCGGGCGATCGGGTGATGAGCTCGGCCGCGGGCAGCTTCGCCGAATACGCCGTCACCGATGCCGGCCGCGCCCACAAGATCCCGGCCAACAACATGACCTACGAGCAGGCCGCCTGCATGGCGGTGGCGGTGCAGACCATGCACAACGCGCTGGTCGGCGCCGGCCGGCTGAAGAAGGGCGAATTGGTCCTGATCCAGGGCGCCAGCTCCGGCGTCGGCCTTTTAGGCATGCAGATCGCCAAGCACCTGGGCGCCTCGATCGTCATGGGCACCTCGACCAATGACGCTCGCCGCGCGCGGCTGAAGGAGTTCGGCTGCGACCTCGCGCTCGACACGCGCGATCCCAAATGGCCCGACAAGGTGAAGGAGGCGACCGCCGGCAAGGGCGTCGACCTGATCGTCGACCAGGTGTCGGGCGGCGTCATGAACCAGAACATGGAAGCCGCCGCGCTGCTGGGCCGCATCGTCAATGTCGGCCGGCTGGGCGGCATGAAGGGCGAGTTCAACTTCGACCTGCATGCGCTGAAGCGCATCGACTATATCGGCGTCACCTTCCGCACCCGCACGGCCGACGAGGTGCGCGCCATCGTCAAGGCGGCCCGCACCGACCTGTGGCCGGCCATCGAGGCGGGCAAGCTCAGCCTGCCGATCGACAAGACCTACCCCCTCGCCCAGGCCGCCGAGGCGCTTGCGCACATGAAGGCCAATGCCCATTTTGGCAAGATCGTCCTCGTCGTTTAGGCACCCCGGAGCGCGGACCTCCAGGTCCGCTCAAACTCATGATGCGGACCTGGAGGTCCGCGCTCCGGAGAGGCAAGCGTTCGCGGCAAGGGAGCTGTTCATGAGCAAGTCGATCAACCATCTCGCCACCGCCGACGGCCTGTTCTTCGGCAAGGGTGGCCTCGATCAGCGCCGCACCGCCAAGATGGTCGACGAGGCGCTGGCGGGCTGCGACGACGGCGAGCTGTTCCTCGAATACGAGCAGAGCGAGAGCCTGTCGTTCGACGACGGCAAGCTGAAGAGCGCCTCCTACGACACCACCCAGGGCTTCGGCCTGCGCTCGGTCGCCGGCGAGGCGACGGGCTTCGCCCATGCCTCGGCGCTCGACGAGGCGGCGCTGAAGCGAGCCGTCGCCACGGTCAAGGCCGTGCGGACGGGCAAGTCCGGCAAGCTCGATGAATCGCCGCGCGGCACCAACCATCTGCTCTATGCCGACGACAATCCGATCGACGGCGAGGCCTTCGCCAAGAAGGTCGCGTTGCTCGAGACGATCGACGCCTATGTGCGCGACAAGGAGCCCAAGGCGCGCCAGGTCTCGATCTCGATGGCGGCCTCGTGGCAGGTCGTCGAGATCATCCGCGCCGGCGGCTGGCGCGCCGCCGACGTGCGCCCGCTGGTGCGCCTCAATGTCAGCGTGGTCTGCGCCGACGGCAGCCGCATGGAGATCGGGCGGCACGGGCAGAGGCCAGCGCGCCGCCTACGGCGACCTCTTCAAGCCGGAGCATTGGCAGCGCGAGGCCGACGAGGCGATCCGCCAGGCGCTGGTCAACCTGCAGTCGGTCCCGGCGCCCGCCGGCGAGATGCCGGTCGTGCTGGGGCCGGGCTGGTCGGGCGTGCTGTGGCACGAGGCGGTCGGCCACGGGCTGGAGGGCGACTTCCATCGCAAGAAGACCTCGGTCTTCACCCGGATGATGGGCGACATGATCGCCTCGCCCGGCGTCACCGTGGTCGATGACGGCACCTTGGCCGACCGCCGCGGCTCGCTCACCATCGACGACGAGGGCACGCCGACGCAGCGCACGGTGCTGATCGACGAACGGCCGGCTGGTCGGGCTGATGCAGGACCGCCAGAACGCGCGCCTGATGGGCGTGAAGCCGACCGGCAACGGCCGGCGCCAGAGCCACGCCTACGCACCGATGCCGCGCATGACCAACACCATCATGCTGGGCGGCGACCGCGGACCCGCAGGAGATCATCGGCTCGGTGAAGAAGGGCCTCTACTGCGCCAACTTCGGCGGCGGCCAGGTCGACATCGTGTCGGGCAAGTTCGTGTTCACCATCACCGAGGGCTACCTGATCGAGAACGGCAAGATCGGCGCGCCGGTGAAGGGCGCCACCCTGATCGGCGCGGGCTCCGAGGCGCTCACCAAGGTCGGCATGGTCGGCAACGACATGGCGCTCGATCCCGGCATCGGCACCTGCGGCAAGGACGGCCAGGGCGTCCCGGTGGGCGTCGGCCAGCCGACGCTCCGCATCGACGCGCTGACAGTGGGCGGCACGGCGACGTAGTTCTCCCTCCCCGCTGCGTCGACGGCGTGGCCACAACTCAAGTTCCTCTCCCCCGCTAGGGGGAGAGGCTAGGTGAGGGGGCAACGACGTGCGCATCCCCCTCACCCAACCTCTCCCCCTAGTGGGGAGAGGAGCCTCAGTCGGTGATATGCGAGCCTAAGCCTTGGCCGGCGCCTTGGTGTAGTCGGCGTCGCTCACCGGTTCGAACCAGCTCGTCGCCTGGCCCTTGTCGTCGGTCTCCGACATGGCGAGATGGACCATCATCCTGTCGGGCGCCGAGCCATGCCAGTGGCGCGCGTTGGGCGGGATGACGACGGTGTCGCCCGGCTTGATCTCCTGCACCGGCTCGCCTTCGAGCTGATAGCGGCCGACACCCGACAGCACGTAGAGGATCTGCCCGACCGCGTGCTGGTGCCAGTTGGTGCGGCCGCCCGGCATGAACGACACGCGCGAGGCGCGCAGCCGCGACGGCTGCTCGGGCGCGTAGACCGGATCCGACAAGACCGTGCCGACGAAGTTGGCCGGCTCCGCCTTGGCTGTCGGGCGGGAAGCGGCGCGCATGATTCTGGGCTTCATGACGTCTCCTCGATGGTTATGGCGTTTTGCCGATCCTAGCGCCGGGCCGGTCGACGGTCGAGCAACGGCCGCGGCCTAGGATGCATAGAGACCCTTGGCCTCCGCAAGGCTGACACAGATCGATTCGATGGCATCGAGCGTCGGCGTCTCGATGCCGGCGCTCCTCGCAAAGGCGAGCGGCGCGCGAACGATCAATTCGATCTCCATCGGCCGGCCGAGATCGTAGTCCTGCAGGATCGACGGACGATGGCTGGTATAGACGCGCTTGGGTCCGTAGCGCGTGTCCGGATGATCGTCGAGCACCACCCCGTGCGCCGCCGCGACGGCCAGCGCCTCGGCATGGGCGCGCCGCGACAGGCGGTTGGCGAGCGGCGTCGCCTGGACCTTCACCGACTGTCCCGTGACGAGGCAGACCGTGGAGCCGGTGAGATTGGCCATCAGCTTGTGCCAGATCTCGTAGCGGATGTCGGTCGTCGCCGGCGAGCCGATCCCGGCCGCCTTCAGGGCGGCGCGCAGCGCTTCGATGCGGGGCGTGGTGCGATCGTCCGGCTCGCCGACCCAGAGGATGTTGCGGTCCGGCACTTCGTTGTGCACCACGCCCGGCTCGACGACATGGTTGGGCGAACTCACGACCGCGCCCACCACATGGTCCAGGCCGACCGCCTTGGCGAGGGCGCCACCCGGGTCGAGTCGCGACAGATCCGGCGCCGGCGGGCGCGACTTGGCGAGACCGTGGCCGTACCACCAGGGAATGCCGTTCTGCACGAAGGCCACCGGCGTATCGGGACCGAGCAACGGCCCGATGCTGTCGGCCAGCACATGCTGGCCCGAGGCCTTCATCGTCACCAGCACGGCATCCTGCGGCCCGAGATCGGCCGGCCGATCGGAGGCCTTTACCGGCGCCACGATCTTCTTGTCACCCGCGAGCAGAGTGATACCGCGCGCGCGAATCGCTTCGAGATGCGCGCCGCGCGCCACGATGGAAACCTCGTTGCCGGCCGCCGCAAGTCGCGCCGCGAAATTTCCGCCGATGGCGCCCGCGCCGAATACGCAAATCCGCATGCCCCGCTCTCCGATCCTGCCTAGGCTGGTCCGCCGAAAGAGGAGGAAACAACCAATGGCCAACAAAGGTGAATATCGCGGACTGAGCTACCGCAACAATGCCGATTTGCAGGCTTGGCTCGCAAAGCGCCCGTCCGAGGCCGCGCTCGAGCCCGAGCTGCCGATCATCGATCCGCACCATCATCTCTGGGACACGCCGCAGCGCGGGCTTTATCTCCTGCCCGAGCTGCTGGCCGACACGGGCGGCGGGCACAACATCGTCTCGACGGTGTTCCTCGAATGCCAGTCGATGTTCCGCGCCGGCGGGCCGGAGGAGATGCGCCCCGTGGGCGAAGTCGAGTTCGTGAACGGCATCGCGGCCATGAGCGCGTCGGGCCAGTACGGCAAGACCCGCGTCTGCGAGGCGATCATCGGCTGGGCCGACCTGATGCTGGGATCGCGGGTGCGCGCCGTGCTGGAGGCCGAGATCGAGGCTGGCGGCGGACGCTTTCGCGGCGTTCGCTACGGCACGTCCTACGACGAGGGCGTGGCCGGCAGGTTCGTCTCGCGCACGATGCCGCCGCACCGCCTGCTCGATCCGAAGTTCCGCGAAGGCTTCGCCGAGCTCGGCAAGCTCGGCCTCACCTTCGATTCCTGGCACTTCCATCCGCAGCTTCCCGACCTCGTCGATCTGGCGGGCGCCTTCCCCGACCAGACCATCATCGTCGACCATGTCGGCGGCGTCCTGGGCGTGGGCCAATATGCCGGCAAGTCGGCGGAGATCATGCCGGTCTGGAAGAAGAGCATCGCTGCCCTCGCCCAGTGCCCCAACGTGAACATGAAGCTGGGCGGCCTCGGCATGACGTCGTTCGGCTTCGATTTCCACGAACGCGACGCGCCGCCTTCGTCGCAGGAGCTGGCCGACACCTGGCGGCCCTTCGTCGAGACCTGCATCGAGGCGTTCGGGCCCGACCGCTGCATGTTCGAAAGCAACTTCCCGCCCGACAAGCAGTCCTGCGGCTACACCGAGCTGTGGAACGCCTTCAAGCGGATCACCGCCGGCGCGTCGGCGGCCGAGAAGACGGCCCTCTACAGCGGCACCGCCGCGCGCGTGTATCGGATGATCAAGCCTTAGAGAGTCATTGCTGGGAGCGCGCCACTCGAGTGGCGCGCTCTCGGCGCCAGCTTACATACGAACCTCACCCTGAGGAGCGGCCCGCATCGCGCGGGGTAACCCCCGCGCTTTGCCGCGTCTCGAAGGGTCGGCAACAGAGCCGGTGCTGCGAACCGACCTTTTGCACGATTTCGTGCGTGGCCCATCCTTCGAGACGGCCGCTACGCGGCCTCCTCAGGATGAGGTTGTTGACGGGAACGTCGTCAAAGTTAGCGCCTATGAGTGGCGCGCTCCCAGCAATGATCCCTACTGCCGTGTCTCCGAGAGCCGCAGCGAATCGACGAAGCGGGTCGCCGCCGCCCGGGTCGTCGTGTCGTATTTGGCGGTGACCAGCATGCGGTAGAGGCGATCCTTCACGATGTAGGTGCGCATCATCACGATGGCGCCTTGGGCGTCCTCGATGTCGAGCGCATAGCCGTCCCAGCCCTGCAGGGTGATGGGCTCGTCGCGCACGTACTTGTACTTGGCGCGCGGGAAGGCCTTCTCGGCCTCGCCGCGGCCGAGGTCGCGCGCCATCTCCTTGCTGTCGTGGGTGGAGAACCAGCCGGGCTGGTAGTCGACATAGTCGAAGTCGAACATGTCGTCGTCGCGCTTGGAGGCCCACGCGACCCGCTCGCTGGCGTGACCCTTCTCCGTCTCCGCGGCCTTGGTTTCCGTGGCGGGCGCCGGCATTTCGAGCCGGAACTTGAGGTCGCGGCCGACGATCGTCTGCCAGTCGGCGGGTTGCGCCTGCACGTTCAGCGGCGCGGCGAGCAGGGCGAGAACGAGCAGGCGCCTCTTCATGCCGGCGGCACGAGGTCTTTGCGGCCCGACCAGTCCCAGGCGAGGCCGGTGCGCGAGACACCGAGCAGCAGGCCGTGCAGTTCCTTGGGATGCACCCAGCCGCCGTCGGGATCGGTCGCGGGATCCGATCCGCGCGGCGTGTAGCGCGCATTGGCCTCGAGCAGGCGGCCGCGCACGGCCGTCCAGTCGTGGACCTCGACGTAGCACATATAGAGCGAATTGCCGTGCTTCTTGGCGAAGCGGCCCATCGAATGGACGTCGTCGGTCACCTGGCTGAGCTCGATGCGGTCGAGCCGGTTCGGCGGATCGAACAAGGTGAGCGTGCCGATGTAGCCGAAGCGCTCGCTGCCGATCTCGCTGAAGCGCGCGGGATCGAGCCCGAACAAGCCGGCATAGCACGCCGCCGCCCGGCGCCAGTCGCTCACCAACGTATTGGTCGTCTCGTAAAGGCTCGACACCGGCCCGACACGCGGCCGGTAGGCGGTTTCGGAAATCACCATGGGCAGGCCGAAGGTCGTCTCGGGCGCTAGGTAGAGCTGCTCGCCGTCGCGGCCGTAGGGAACGCCCAGCCCCTCCCAACGCTTTACCATGCCGTCGAGGTCCGAGCTGGAGTAGCCCGCGGTCATCAGGCCCTCACCGCGCTTGGCGAGGAAGTCCTGGGTGAGTCCCGCGCCGTCGGGCTCGCACAGCTCGAACTCGCTCTCGCCCACGGCCAGGATGGTGCGCCTGGCGCCGAGATGGCGGCTGTGGTCGCGGCGCGCGATCTCCGCTCCCAGCAGCAGGCCGAAACGCTGCGCCGCCTTGGCGGCGTCATGGACGGCAATCTGCACGCGATCGCAGCGGTCGAGCATGGCCCGACGATACCTCAGTAGGCGTAGTCGCGGAACAGCGGCGCGAAGGAGCCCTTCCACTCGCCCTGCCACTTGGCGAGCAGCTCGTCGGCCGGCGCCAGGCCCGACGCCACCGCGCGGTCGAGCGGCGCCAGGTAGACCGTCTCGTCGTTGCCGTGCGCATCGAGCCTCTTGCGGGCGCGCAAGCCGGCATGGGCGATCTCGACCACCTCGCGCGCCCATTCGGTGAGACTGCGTCCGCGGAAGATCGTCGACAGGCCACTCTTCGGCGTCTCGGCGCGCAGGAAGTCGTGGTCGGCGACCGTCCAGTCCTTCACCAGGTCCCAGGCGGCGTCGAGCGCGGTCTGGTCGTAGAGCAGGCCGACCCACAAAGCCGGCAGCGCATTCAGCGCCGGGAGGGGCCCTGAATCGGCGCCGCGCATCTCGAGGTAGCGCTTCAGCCGCACTTCGGGAAACGCCGTGGTGATGTGGTCAGCCCAGTCGTTCAGCGTCGGCAGCTCCCCCGGTCGCGCCGGCAGCTTGCCCTTGAGGAAGTCCCTGAAATCCTGGCCCGAGGCATCGATGTACTTGCCGTCGCGATAGACGAAGTACATCGGCACGCCCAGCATGTAGTCGACGTAGCGCTCGAAGCCGAAGCCGTCCTCGAACACGAAGGGCAGCATGCCGCAGCGGTCGGGATCGGTGTCGGTCCAGATGTGGCTGCGGTAGCTCTTGTAGCCGACCGCCTTGCCTTCCTTGAACGGCGAGTTGGCGAACAAGGCGGTGGCCAGCGGCTGCAGCGCCAGCGAGACGCGGAATTTCTTGACCATGTCGGCTTCGGATTCGAAGTCGAGGTTGGTCTGCACGGTACAGGTGCGCAGCATCATGTCGATGCCGAGCTTGCCTTTCTTGGGCATGTAGTCGCGCATGATCTTGTAGCGCCCCTTGGGCATCCAGTGCATGTCCTCGCGGGTCCATTCAGGCGCGAAGCCCAGGCCGATGAAGCCCGCGCCGATCTCGCCCGCGACCTGCTTCACTTCGTCGAGATGCTGTTCGTTCTCCTCGGCTGTCTCGTGCACGGTCTCGAGCGGCGCGCCCGAGAGTTCGAACTGGCCGCCCGGCTCGAGCGTTATGCTGGCGTTGGCGCGCTGCAGCGCGATCGTGTTGTTGCCCTCGACGACCGGCTCCCAGCCGAAGCGCATCATGCCGTCCAGCATGGCGCGAATGCCGTCCGGCCCGTCATAGGCCAGCGGCTTCAGCGTCGCCTTGTGGAAGCCGAACTTTTCGTGCTCGGTGCCCATCCGCCATGCGGCGGGCGGCTTGTTGCCGGCAGCAAAGTACTCGATCAGCTGCCGCCGATTCTCGATCGGCGTGCCGCCGCCCGACGGTGGTGCGGACATACGACCTAGACTCCCTCGGTCGCCCCGCAGCACAGAAGGCTGGGAGCGGCGCGGTCGCATGAGCATTTCTCACGCGAGCACGCGGCTGGTTCATCGTGTTCAGTCTCCCGTCTCCCACGCCGACGGGGGCGAGCGCAAGCGCTCTGACAAGTCTCAGCCGGGAGCCCTGGAGGCACGGTAATCGGCGGCCAGACGCGGTGTCGGCCGGCGCCAGTCACCGACCAGTGCCTGCCAGCAGGCAAGTGCTGAAAGCGCCGCCGTATCGGCGCGCAGGATGCGCGGGCCGAGCCCCACTGCCACGACATCCTTAATGCGACGGAGTGCGGCAAGCTCGGCCGCCGCGAAGCCACCCTCCGGCCCGATCACGATCGCCCACGGCGCGGCGCGTGCGCTCGCATCGAGGTTGGACAGCACTTCAGCGATCGGCGGCCCGCCTCCTGTCTCGTCGCACATCAGCAGCCGCCGCTCCGGCGGCCAGTCGCCCAGCAGGCGGGCGAGGTCCACGGGCGCACGGACTTCGGGCACCGTGAGGCGCTCGGTCTGCTCCGCTGCTTCGATGGCATTGGCACGCAGGCGCTCCAGGTTCACGCGCTCGACGTTGGTGTGCTGCGTCAGCACAGGCTGCAGCACGGCGGCGCCAAGCTCGGTCGCCTTTTCGGCGATATAGTCGATGCGCGCCCGCTTCACCGGGGCGAAGCACAGCCAGACATCGGGCTCGGCGGCTTGTACGCGCGCCTGCTCGCCCAGCCTGGCCACGGCCGCCTTCCTGCCGCGGCCCTCGAGGGTGGCGCGCCACTCGCCGTCGCGGCCGTTGAACACCAGGAGCGGCGCACCGTCGGGACGGCGCATGACGTGACGCAGGTAGTGGACCTGCGCCTCGTCCAGCGTGGCTTCGCCGCCGGCTGAAAGATCGGACTCGACGAAGAGACGCGAGGCACTCATGCAGGCGCCTGGGGGGAGTTCATCCTTGGATCATTGAGGCCCATCGCTGCATGATGCCGCCATGACTGCCGACAGGACAACCGGCTTCACCGATATCGACCGGCGGCATTGGTCCTCGCGCTACCTGCCGCCCTGGGCGCGGCCCTACGGCCGGCTGGCGCGCTGGGACCGGCCGATCGGCATCTGGCTGCTGATGCTGCCCTGCTGGTGGTCGGTGGCGCTGGGTGCGGCGCCGGATTGGGGCCACATGGCGGGCTGGATGGCGTTGTTCACGCTGGGGGCACTCGCCATGCGCGGGGCAGGCTGCACGTGGAACGACATTGTCGACCGCAAGGTCGATGCCAGGGTCGAGCGCACGCGCGGCCGGCCGTTGCCGGCGGGCGAAGTGACCCTGCGCAACGCGCTCATCTGGATGGTGCTGCAGTCGCTGGTCGGTGTGGCCATCCTGTTCAAGTTCAACAAGTTCGCCGGCGGCGTAGCGCTCGCCTCGCTGATCCTGGTGGCGATCTATCCGACGATGAAGCGCCTGACGTCGTGGCCGCAGGTCGTGCTGGGCCTTGCCTTCAACTGGGGCGCCCTGGTGGGCTATGCCGCGGTCACCGGCACGCTGTCGTGGGCCACGGTCGCGCTCTACCTCGGCGGCGTCGCCTGGACGATGGTCTACGACACGATCTACGCCATGCAGGACCAGCGCGACGACGCGGTGATCGGCGTGCGCTCCACCGCCCGTCGCTTCGCCGCAGCACCCCGGCGCTGGCTCTCGCTGTTCGCCGCGCTGGCGGTGGCGGCGTGGGCGCTGGCCGGCCACCTGGCGTCGCTGGGCCCCTATTATTTCGCGATCCTGCTGGTCATCGCGCTGCACTTCATCTGGCAGATCGCCTTCCTCAAACCGCACGACCAGGCCGACTGCCTCGCCAAGTTCAAGGCCAATGGCTGGCTCGGCCTGCTGCTAACCGCAGCCGTCATCGCCGGCCACGCGTCCTTCTAGCCCATGTCCCGCCTGCCCGCCGATCCCGAGCGCTTCATCCGCGCCAACACCGCGCTCGAGGCGCCGGCGATGGTGCCGGAGTTCAGGCTGTGGCTGGCCAGCGAGTATGTGCCGATCTGGCAGGCCACGGAGACGTGGCTGGAGGAGCAGAACGTCGACCCGCCCTACTGGGCCTTCTGCTGGCCGGGCGGCCAGGCGATCGCGCGCTATCTGCTCGACAACCCGGCCCTGGTCGAAGGCCAAAGGGTGATCGATTTTGCCGCCGGCTCCGGCGTGTCTTCCCTGGCGGCAGCTCGCGCAGGCGCGGCTTCGGTGGTGGCCAACGACATCGACGCCCTCTCGCTGGTCGCCGCCCGTCTCAACGCCCGGGCCAATGACCTCGCTTTCGATCTCAGCAGGGAGGACTGGCTGGCCGGTCCCGCGAGCGCTCCCGACACCGATATCGTCCTTGCCGGCGACGTCTGTTACGAACGCGACATGTCGACACGCGCGCTCGCCTGGCTGCGGGGCCACGCGCGCCTGGGCCGGCTGGTGCTGCTGGGCGACCCTGGCCGCAACTATTTCAGCGCCCAGGGTCTGGAAGAACGCGCGCGCTATGACATCCCGACATCACTCCAGCTGGAGAATCGAGGTATGCGTGAAACGGTGGTATGGCGGGTGCTGCCCTATCCTTAGGCAGGCGTTATAATTCCTTCACTGTTCTTTCATATTGAATTCGGGTAAATGGCCGCTGCATGCCCAAGGCAACCATCAAGCCCGAGGACTTCGCCACCCTCTACGACGGCTTCAACGCCCCGGTGTCGCGCTTCGATTGCGGCCGCAAGTGCGCGCCGCTGAACGGCGGCGAGCCGGTGTGCTGCTCGACCCAGAACGCCGTGCCGGTTGTCCACAAGGTCGAGTACGACCTGCTGAAGACCCGCACCGACCTGTGGTCGAAGTTCAAGCCCTACGACTATGCCACCAAGCAGATCGTGGCCGAGCTCACCAGCGACTGCATGGCCATCCACTGCAAGGGCGCGCGCCATTGCGAGCGCGACAACCGCACCATCGCCTGCCGCGGTTTCCCGTTCTATCCCTACCTCACGCGTGAGCGGCAGTTCGTCGGCATCGGCACCTACTGGGTGTTCGAGGATCGCTGCTGGATGATGTCGAATCTCGAGATCGTCGACCGCGCCTTCGTCGAGCAGTTCATCGCCACCTACGAGGCGTTGTTCGTGAAGGACAAGAGCGAGTTCACGACCTACGTCGAGTTCTCGGCCTCGGCGCGCCGCGTCTATTCGCGGTGGAAGCGCCAGATCCCGCTGCTCGGCCGCCAGGGCGAACTCCTGATCGTCGAGCCCTCGACCGGTGCGATCCGCCCCGGCCGCAGGAAGGACTTCCCCAAGGTCGCGCCCTTCTCCTCGGAAAAGGAGTATCGTGCGGCCATCAAGGAAGCCGGTGGCGAAGTCCCCAAGGAAGGACTGCGCGCCACCTGAGCTCCTCGCCTTCCAAGGGAGCCATTCATGCGCCGCTCGATTCTCGCTTTGCTTCTGTCGCTGCTGACGCTGCCGGCTCTCGCCGACGAGATCGGCTCGGTCGGCTATCGCTTCAAGTGGCTGGGGCCCAACGACAAGATCGTGGTGGAAGCGTTCGACGATCCCGACGTGCCCGGCGTCACCTGCTACATGTCGCACGCGCGCACCGGCGGCATAAAGGGCGCCATGGGGCTGGCCGAGGACCCGGGCGAGGCCTCGATCGCCTGCCGACAGGTGGGACCGATCGACGAGGCCAAGATCGCGACCCTGAAAAGCCCGCACGAGGTGTTCAGCGAACGGGCTTCGCTGATCTTCAAGACAACCCAGGTAACACGCTTCCTGGACACCAAGCGCCGCGCCCTGGTCTATCTCGTCTACACCGATCGCATCATCGAAGGCAGTCCGCGCAATTCGATCAGCGTCGTGCCGCTCGCCGTGAAATAGCGTCAACGGTAAAGGAACGTCCCCAGCAGCACCCAGCGCGCGGCGTCGACGCGGCCGAGCTTGGCGGCAAGTGGGGTGGTGTAGTGCCAGAACGGCAGGCGATAGGCCGTCACCGATGCGGGCCCGGCGACCGACACGATCTCGCTGAAATGGCCGGCACGGCTGTACACCAGCCATTGATGCGCCACGCCGGGCGAGCACAGGCTGACATGCAGGTCGATATAGCCGCCGCGCGCGGCCTTGTTCTCGGGATGATGGTCGTTGTGCGGCCCGGCATAGTCGCCCGGACCGTAGCGCAACACCTGCAGGCCCCAGCCCGCCGCCAGCTTGCGGCCGGCCAGCGCCTCGGCGAAGGCGCGGTACGACGCCGAGCGCATGAGCCTTACCAGTCCGATCCGCTCCGCCGCTTTCACGCCGGGCTCGCGCCGGCTTTCGAAATAGATCGTACGCGCGCGGCTGGTCTTGGGCAGCCGCTCGCCGTAGTCGTGCCGCATGTCGGAGATGGTCTCGGGCGGAATCGGCCGTTCCATGAGCTCGAGCTTGTCGGCCAAAGAGGCTTCCAGCACCCGCCGCACGCGTTCGGCCTTGGGGCGGTCCAGGAGATCGGCGCGCGCGAGAAAGCGTGTCCGCGGATTGGCGAGCGCGCCGCACAGCGCATGCGTGCCGGCCAGCACCCGCTTGCCGGAGGCGCTCAGCAGATCCTCGAATTCGGCGGGGATCGCGTTTGATCTCATGCGCCGCCCACTCTAAAGGACAACCCCAGGATGCCATACGCCTCGCTCCGAGATTTCATGGCCCGGCTGGAACAAAGCGGCCGGCTGGTGCGGGTGACGGCGCCTGTCTCGCCGCATCTCGAGATGACCGAGATCCAGACCCGGCTGCTGGCCGAAAAGGGCCCTGCGGTGCTGTTCGAGAACGTCGTGCGCGCCGACGGCACGCGCTCGGCTATCCCGGTGCTGGTCAACCTGTTCGGCACGGTCGAGCGCGTGGCCTGGGGCATGGATCGCGAGCCGCGGCCAGCTGCGCGACGTCGGCGAAACGCTGGCCTTCCTGCGCCAGCCCGAGCCGCCGGGCGGCTGGCGCGAGGCGCTCGACATGCTGCCCATGCTGCGCACCGTGATGGCGATGAAGCCCAAAACGGTGGGCAGCGCGCCCTGCCAGGAGATCGTGCTGACGGGCGACGAGATCGATCTCGGCAAGCTGCCGATCCAGACCTGCTGGCCGGGCGAGCCGGCGCCGCTCATCACCTGGCCGCTGATCGTCACCAAGGACCCAACCCGAAGGGCGACAGGCAGGACAGCTTCAATCTCGGCATCTACCGCCTGCAGGTGACGGGGCGGAACACGACCCTGATGCGCTGGCTGAAGCATCGCGGCGGCGCGCAGCATCACCAGCGCTGGAAGGGCGCGGGCAAGCGCGAGCCGCTGCCCGTGGCCGCCGTGATCGGCGCCGACCCGGGCACGATCCTGGCGGCCGTCACGCCGGTGCCTGACACGCTCTCGGAATACCAGTTCGCCGGCCTGTTGCGCGGCAAGAAGGTCGAGCTGGTCGACTGCAAGACCGTGCCGCTGAAGGTGCCGGCCGAGGCCGAGATCGTCCTCGAGGGCCATGTCAGCCTCGACGACTACGGCGACGAGGGTCCCTACGGCGACCACACCGGCTACTACAACAGCGTCGAGAAGTTCCCGGTGTTCACGCTTGAGCGCCATCACCATGCGGCGCGACCCGATCTATCTCTCGACCTTCACCGGCCGGCCGCCCGACGAGCCGTCGGTGCTGGGCGAGGCGCTGAACGAGGTGTTCATTCCCCTCTTCCAGCAGCAGTTCCCGGAGATCGTCGATTTCTGGCTGCCGCCCGAGGGCTGCAGCTACCGCATCGCCGTGGTGTCGATGAAGAAGGCCTACGCCGGCCACGCCAAGCGGGTGATGATGGGCGTGTGGAGCTACCTGCGGCAGTTCATGTACACCAAGTGGGTGATCGTGGTGGATGACGACATCGACGCGCGCAACTGGAAGGACGTGATGTGGGCGCTCTCCACGCGCATGGACCCGGCGCGCGACATCACCGTGATCGAGAACACGCCGATCGACTATCTCGACTTCGCCTCACCGGTGTCGGGGCTGGGCTCGAAGATCGGTCTCGACGCGACCGACAAGTGGCCGGGTGAAACCAATCGCGAATGGGGACGCGAGATCCGCATGGACCAGGCGGTCGTCGACAAAGTCGACGCGATGTGGGGCGAACTCGGCTTGCCGGGCAGCGGCAAAAAGATCTGGCGCTAGTCAGAGCTCGGGGGGAGCCAAGGCGCGGCAGGCATAAAATGGAGCGTTAGCGAGGTCGCGGAAGCCAAACTCGCCGAATAGAATTTCGGCTTCACATCCAGGACAATTTCCAGTCCGGGCACCACGAACTCTTCCTTGCGCTGCTGAATTTGAGCCAGGTAATCGTCGACGTATTCGTGAAGGGAGTCGTCGAAATTGATCACGAGATAAACAATTCTCTTGATGTCGGGAGCGGAAGAAGATGCCGCCATCTGTTGATCGGCGCGCCTAATCGTTGAAGTGAGCTTGGTAAAGAACTCGGTCGGTAAACGATTTGCGACAGAGCTCACGCCATTTCGGGTCCGAGCAACAACTTCGCGCTCTGATCTATTGATCGTCTTGGCCTCGCACAATACGTCGACGCTTCGCAACTTGGCGCGCAGGTCTGGCGTTTTGCTATCGCTGCGACGCGGGATGAACTCGACGGAAGTGCAGCCTCGACGTATGAGGAAATTGTAGGCCTTGGCCTCATTCAGCTCACTGAAAGCCCCTTGCCAACCCCGGACCTTTTCCTTTTTCATGAATAGCGGTCCGACTTTCGTCCTCAGATGATCCCAAGCGACGGCATCCAGCCTTGCCAGCTCCGCTTCGATGTCTATGAAATGTTTCCGTTTGAGCGGATTGTCGCGGATAGAGGTGACGAAATTCTTGAAATAGGATCTCGGCGCATCTTTCAGACTGGCGACGAGTTCGTAAACTCTGGGCAGCTCTGCGGAGCACATGGGTAGAAGACTTTCCTTCAAGCCGCTCGCCTTGGACACGCGGCCTCAACGCATTGCCGGCAGCACATGCCGGGCGACGAGATCCTTCGCCACCGCGATATCATCCGCCGCAGCGCCGCGCATGCCCCCGCTGATCGCCACTTTGTCGAGGCCGAGTTCCTCAAGCGACCGAAGGCGCTCGATGCAGCGCTCCGGCGGCCCGACGATCGCGAAGCGGTCGACGAAATCGTCGGTCAGCGTGCCGGCCTGGCGGGAATCGCCCCGCGTGTGGGCGCGCATGTCGTAGTTGCTGCGCAGCGCCTCGAGCACGGCCCGGTCGCCCGTCGAGACCGGCCCGTTGGCCTTGCCGTGCATCACGGAGAAGCGCGCGAAGGTCGTGAGCCCGCCGCGCACCAGGCCGCGCGCCGCCGCCAGGTCGCTGTGGCAGCCCATGTTGACGTAGGCGCCGAAGGCGATGCCGTCGGGATCGAGGCCCGCCGCCTTGCGGGTCTGCCGTGCGAGCGCGATCCCCCACGCCAACCGCTCGACGTCGGCGCCCAACGTGAACATCACCCGCTCGGCGTGCAACGCCGCCAGGGCGATCACCTTGGGGCCGCTGGCAGCGACTTCGACCGGCACCTTGGCGCCGCCGGCGATCCACGCGATGCGGCTCGCGGGCGGGGCGTCGTGGAGTTCGAGCGCCGACATCGGCGGCGCCACGTCAGGCGGGATATCGATCTCGTCGAAGCTCACCGATTCGCCGCGGAGATAGGTCTGCAGCTGGCGCAGGTAACGCTCGAACTGCGCCAGCCGAGCCGGCGCGCGGCCGAGATGGGCAAGGGCTGAATCGCCGCGGCCGATGCCGAGCACGGCACGGCCGTTCGAGACGCGATTGACGCTGGTGATCGCCGTCGCAGTCGCTGCCGCGTGGCGAGTGACGGAGTTGGTCACGCCGGTGCCCAGCCCGATCCGCGCCGTGGCGGCGCCCGCCAGGGCCAGCGAGACATAGGGATCGCCGGAGAGGTTCTGCGAATCGACCACCAGCATGCCGTCCCAGCCGGCCGCTTCGATTTCCTGCGCGGTACGCGCGCTGCTGCGTGCCGATGCCACGCCGGTGGTCCACAATTGCACGGTCTGCCTCCCCTGGATCTTCCGCCGAGACTGGCACGAATTCCGGCTGCGAACTCGGCACCCGCGATGTAAACTCCCTTAACATGAGTTGGAAACGTCGGGCCGAGGGTGCGTATCATCACGGCAATCTGCGCGAAGCGCTGATCCAGGCGGCGCGCGAGCTGATCAAGGAGAAGGGCCCGGCGGGTTTCACCTTCGCCGACGCCGCGCGTTCGGCGGGCGTCAGCGCGGCGGCGCCGTACCGCCACTTCCGCGATCGCGAGGCGCTTCTGGCCGACGTGGCGCGTGAGGGCTTCCAGCGCTTCGAGGCCATGCTCTCGACCGGCTGGGCCGCCGGCAAGCCCGATCCGCTCACCGCTTTCAACAATGTCGGTCGTGCCTATCTCGCCTTCGCCCGCGCCGAGCCCGCCTACTACGCCGCCATGTTCGAATCGGGCCTGCCGCCCGACCTCAACACCGATCTGCGGGCCGCGGCCGACCGCGCCTTCGGCGTGCTGCGCACCGCGGCCGACGCCCTGGTGGCCATGCTGCCCGCCGGCAAGCGGCCGCCCGCCCTGATGATGAGCCTGCATGTCTGGTCGATGGCGCACGGCATCGCCTCGCTGTTCGGCCGCGGCGATGCCGGGCGACGGAGCCTGCCCATGACGGCCGAGGAGCTGCTCGAATCGGAAATGCTCATTTACCTTCAGGGTCTGGGTTTTCCCCAAAAAGCCTGAGGGGCCCTTGACTCCCTCCGGCGGAATGCCCAATGTAAATGTCGTTAACATTTACATCGTTAACGCTGACGAGGGAGCCCCCCATGACGGGCCTGATGGAAAGACTGGACGACATACCCCGGCCCGCCTGGATCGCCCTGGTGGTCGTGAGCTTCATCGTGTTCTGGCCAATCGGCCTCGCCCTGCTCATCTACCTGAAATGGAGTGGACGCATGTTTTGCTCGAGACACGGCCGCTACGGCCACTGGTCCGGACCCGACGGCCGCAGCGAGCGCCGTGAAGCCCGTGAGGAATGGCGCGCCTGGAAGCGCCGTGCCCGCTGGGGCGCCGGCAGCGGCAACGTCGCCTTCGACGAATACCGCGAGGAGACCCTGCGCAAGCTCGACGAGGAGCAGCGCGAATTCCGCGACTTCCTCGACCGGCTGCGCGCCGCCAAGGATCGCTCCGAGTTCGACCAGTTCATGAACGAGCGGCGCAATCGGCCGCCCGCCACGGAGCCGCCGCCCGCCGCGTCTCCCAGCGCCTGAGATCGACGCAGCCCACGACCCCTCCCGGCGAGAGCCGGGAGGGGTTCGTGCGTCAGTAATCCAGTTTCATCGGCAATCTTTGCTCGACCGCCTGCCGGGCGAGGTCGAGTAGCACCGCAAACGCATAGCGCGCGCAGAGCTCGAGCGGCGCCTCCTCGACCAGCGGCTGCCGGCTCCATTCCGCCACGGCATCGCTGTCCGCCTTCCAGGTCGCCGCGTTCAGCGCCTCGAGCTGGCGCCGCAAGGTGGTGGTCGAGCCGACAACCACCCGCCTGCCGTCGATATCCTCGCCTTCGAAAGTGAATTCGAAGGGACTGGGCAGCCACAACTCGACATTGCGCACGAGATGCGAGTAGCGCGAGCGGAAACCCGCGACGTTGCTGCGCATCAAGGCGGGATCGTTGTCCCACTCCTCGGGCAGCGTGGCCGGCTGACGCAGCGCCGGATGCTCGGCATAGGCCGCCCACAGAACCAGCGAGCCGAAACCGTCCCAGCCCGGCCGTCCGGTGAAATAGGGCGCCTCCAGGTTCTCCTCCCAGTCGAGCGGCAGCATGATCTTGCTGCCCAGCGACTCGCTCAGGCTCGAGCGCCACGCCACGACCGCGGGAGGAATCCTCTCGGGATCCTTGAGGCGCTCGGCCGACCCGCCCGGGCGTCCGATCTGATATTGCGCGCCACGCTCGCGGGCCGTCTTCTCTGCAATGTTTTCCCACTCGCCGGAATAGTACCGGGCGAGCGACCCGACATAGACGTCGAGGGCCATGAACGAGGGGTCCTTTATCCTTCGATGGGCGCGTCCACGCCAATGCCACTTGGAGTTGTTGTAATTTTATTTTATCCCGCGTACCGAATCGAATGCAAACATCTAATTGATAATAACGCGCACATCACAACTTCGTTCCATGGGTATAGTGGCGCGATGGCCAGGTCTTCCCTCGCGCTCTCGCGCCGCACCGTGGTGCGGCTCCTCGCTGCCGCGCCGATGGCAGTGGCCGCCCGGCGCACCGTCGCGCAAGGCACAGCCTGGTCGATGGCGACGGAATATCCGGCGACGACCGTGTCGGGTGAAGGTATCGCCTTCTTCGCCGACCGGCTGACGAAAGAAAGTTCCGGCCGGCTCGCGATCACGCCGTCCTACGATGCGCCGGGCGGATTGAAGTCCGCCGACATCGTTGCCGCCATCCGCGACGGCCGACTCGCGGCGGGCGATTCCTTCTCCGGTGCGCTCGGCCGCATCGACCCGCTGTTCGCGCTCTCCTCGCTGCCGTTTGTGGCGATCGGCCCGGCCGAGGCGCACCGCCTGCTCGACGCGGCGCGCGGCCTCTACGCCAGCCGCTTCGCCCGCGAAAAGCAGCGCCTGCTCTATGCGACGCCGTGGCCGGCCAGCGGGCTATGGGCCAAGAAGCCGATCGTGACGCCAGCCGATCTCGCCGGCCTGCCGCTGCGCGTCTACGATTCTACCGGCCTTGCCTTGTTCGCCGCGGCCGGCGCACGGCCGGCGAACCTCTCCTTCGCCGACGTCATGCCGCGCATCGTCGACGGGTCGATCGAGGCGGTGCTGTCGTCAGGCGATGGCGGTGCGGGCCGGAAATTATGGGACTACCTGCCCTTCTTCACCGAGATCGGCTACGCCATGCCGCTCTCCTTCGCAACGCTCGGCCAGCCGCTCTATGACGGGCTGCCGGCCGACCTGCGCGCCATCGTCGATGGCAGCGCCCAAGCCACGCAGACCTGGCTGTGGGAGCTGCTGACGCGTCGCATCGAGGAGAATCATGCACGGCTCGAGGGCAACAAGGTCACGATCGTGGCCAACGACGCGGTGACTCCGGCATTACGCGCCGAGCTGGCCCACGCTGCGTCCAGCGCCATCGAGACGTGGAAGCGCGAAGCCGGGCCGGAGGCGGCCGCGGTGCTCGACGCGGCGCGGCGGTAGAGCACATTCTGGTCATATCATGCGGACCGCGAGCGTCTCGCTCGCTCATGATCATGAGCGAGCGAGACGCTCGCGCGGTCCGGAAGACTATGAGGCGCCCCTCACACCGAAGGCTATCGCATGTGCCAATTGCCGTCGTCTCGACCGAGGGCCGCAGGCCCGAGTGGAGAGACCTCGCTTCAACGATAAGCAGCTAATTGGGGACGGAAGGTCTCTCCGCGCGGCCCTTCGGGCCTTGGTCGAGACGACGGAATTCTTTGTATTTACCAAACGCGATAGCCCTGTCCTCACACGGGGTCCTTCGACCGGTAGATCACGACCAGCGCCCGCGATTCGCCGCGCAGGCTGCGGCCGCGATGGGGGATCTCCGCGTCGAAGTAGGCGCTGTCGCCCGGCTGCAGGATCCAGGTCCTGTTGCGGCCCTCGATCGTGGCCTCGAACTCGACCTTGCCAGTGAGGATGAACATGAACTCCTCGCCCTGGTGCTCGAAGCGGATGTCCTTGTCGACCCGCGAGGGAAACACCATCACGAAGGGCTCCATCTGCTTGTGATGGCGCTTGTGGGCAAGCGCCACGTAATCGTAGCCGAACGAACTGCCGCCGCGGATCGCCGTCTCGCGCTCCCACGACCGTACGATGCTGATGGCATCATTGGCCGCCTGGGCAGGTGCTGCCTCAAACAGGTCGGCGAGGTCGGTGTCGAGGACCTGGGCGATCTTCACCAGCGTGCCGATCGGCGGGATGACCTTGGAATTCTCGATCTTCGAGAGATAGCCCTTGGTGAAACCCGCCTTGGCGGCCAGCACGTCCTGCGTGAAGCCCACCCCCGCACGGAGGGCGGATATCCGCCGGCCCAGCAGGAGCTCGACCTCGGTCGGCCCCGACGCCGCCGCCGCCCGGAGCTTCGCCGACGCCACGCGTCTGCCTAGCTTGCGGCTTCGAGCGGCGGGAATTGTGCGAGATTTGCCGACCATGCTCGATTGTATTCCAGGATACGGGCGGTTTCGTCGGCTACCTCGGCACCGTAAAGCCTCTTCAGGAGATACAGCATGGCGTCGATGCAGAGCGACACGCCTCCTGCCGTTATTACACGATCCTCGTCGACCAGGCTTGCCTCGCGCACGTCGATCAGGGGATGCAGGTCGCGCATCCGCCGGATCGGCGGCACCTCGGGCGGCACGACCTCGCGCTTGGTGGTCGCCCGCTTGCCGTCGAGCACGCCGCTCGCACCCAGGATCATGCCGCCGGTGCACACCGACACCAGCAGCGTGTCCGCCGCGCACCGGCGCAGCGCCGCCAGCGTCTCCGGCCGCCGGCTTTCGCTCTCCCAGCCCGGCCCGCCGGTGACCACGATCACGTCCTGCGGAGGCGCCGCTTCGAGCGCGTGATCGGCCATCACCACCAGGCCGTTCGACAGCCTCACGGTGCCGGCCGCCGGCGCCAAGGTGCAGATCTCGATGTCGGGACGGATGCGACGCGCCATCGACAGGACGCCGAATGTCGCCAGGTCGATCGGCTCGACGCGGTCATAGATGAAGATGCCGAATTTCATGCCTGCGTTCCTTTCCGACCGGTGATCCCAATAGGCAACTTTTGCGCCGAAATGTTGAATGGCATGAAACATGCGGAGTTTGCGGCGAACGGTGTGCCGGCCCCGGCGAATGCCGATTTTCCGGGCAAACGGCCCGCCTTTCGAAGGTCGATCGTCTCGAAAAGGAACACTGCCATGGCTTCGACGACTGCCGCTATCGGGCAGGCCAGCCCCGCCACCCCGAACATGGGTGCGATCGCCTTTGCTGGCACCTTGGGCACCATCATCGAATGGTACGACTTCCTGATCTACGGCACCGCCGCCGCGCTGGTGTTCAACAAGCTGTTCTTTCCCACCGTCACGCCGCTCGCCGGCACCCTGGCGGCCCTGGCGACCTATGCGGTGGGCTTCGTGGCGCGGCCGGTCGGCGGCGCGCTGTTCGGCTATTACGGCGACCGCATCGGGCGCAAGTCGATGCTGATGCTCACCATGTTCGTGATGGGGCTGGGCACGTTCCTGATCGGCCTGCTGCCGACTTATGGCCAGATCGGCATCTGGGCGCCCGCCCTGCTGGTCGTGCTGCGCTTCATCCAGGGCATCGGGCTGGGCGGCGAATGGGGCGGCGCCTCGCTGATGGTGCTGGAGCACGCCCCGGCCGACCGTCGCGGCTTCTACGGCAGCCTGGTGCAGGTGGGGTTTCCGCTGGGGCTGGTCACCTCCTCGGGGGTCTTCGCCATCGTCACCCTGCTGCCCGAAGACCAGTTCCTGGCCTGGGGCTGGCGCATTCCCTTCCTCATCAGCATCGTGCTGGTGGCGCTGGGCGCCTTCATCCGCGCCCGCATTCCCGAGACGCCGGTCTTCGAGGCGCTCAAGGCGAAGCAGGATCTCTCGAGCAATCCCTTCTTCGAGGCGGTGTTCAAGAGCCCGCGCGCCTTCTTCGTGGCACTGGGGCTGAAGCTCTCCGAAGTGTCGTGGGTCTACATGCTGACAGTGTTCGTCGTGGTCTACGCCACGACCAAGCTCGCTCTGCCGCGCACCCTGCTGCTCGACGCGATCTTCTGGGCCGCCGTGATCGAGGTCGCGACCATCCCGCTGTTCGGCTACCTGAGCGACAGGATCGGCCGCCGGCCGTTCTACTTCGCCGGCGTGATCTTCACCATTGCCTTCGCCTTCCCGCTGTTCTGGCTGCTGGACATGAAGACGCCGTGGATCGTCATGACGGCGGTGATCGTCGCCCTCAATTTCGGCCACGGGCTGATGTTCGCGCCCGAATCGGCCTACTTCCCCGAACTGTTCGGCGCCCGGGTGCGCTACAGCGGCGCCTCGTTCGGCTTCCAGGCCTCGGCGGCGATCGGCGGCGGCTTCGCCCCGATCATCGCCACCGCGCTGGCCGCCTACATGGGCGGCACCGCGGGCGTGTCGGTGATGCTGATCCTGCTCGCCCTGCTCACCCTCATCGCCACGTTGTTCGCCCATGAAACCAAGGACCAGCCGCTGCTCAAATGACGTGCTAGAAAGAACCCCAAGCAAAGAGATCAGGGAAACGCCCGGGAGAGAACGATGCCGCAGCCGACCAGGATCCGCTATTTCGGCTGGTCCGCCCTCTCGATCGAGACCGCCGACGGGGCGCTGTTCTTCGATCCGTTCTTCCGCCCCTATTGCGGGGCGGAGTGGTTCCACCTCGAGGATTTCAAGCACGCCAGATACATCTGCGTGACCCACGGGCATGAGGAGCATTTCCTCGACGTGCCGGTGATCGCCCTCGCCACCGGCGCCACCGTCATCGGCTCGCCCGCGGTCTGCTCGTTCCTCAAGAGACGACGCGGCATTCCGGCGGACAAGCTCCTGGTCATCGACCCCGCGACCTTCGGTTCGGTTGCGGTGCCGGGCTTCGCGCTGTCGGCCTTCAAATGGAAGCACCGCGACATCAACCTTACCAAGGCGATGACCAAGGCAGTGTTCCACGGCAACGCCACGCAGCTTTCGTGGGCGTGGAGCAGCGCCACCCGCGCACCGTTCTATGCGCCCTACACCGGCTTCCATGTCGGGCTGCCCGACGGCCTCACGATCCTGAACTACAATGAGGGCTTCAACACCAAGATGACCGACGCCGAGATCGGCGATCTCGGCCGGCGCCATCGCACCGACGTCCTGCTGGCCGGCATGCAGCTCAATTTCATCGACGACGTCGTGCGCGGCGTGGCGGCACTCAGGCCCAGGGTCGTGATCCTCTATCCGCCGCACGACAGGTTCCACGCCATGATGGGCGCCGTCTCCGAACCGTGGCCCGCCTTCGCCGCCGCGATCCGCACACGCTTCCCGGAGATCGCCGTGCATATCGCCGAGCCGGGCTTCGAGCTCGCCGTGAGCCCCGACGAGCGGTCGCTCCTCGCGCAAAGGGTCGCCTGAGTTTGTTATAGTGTGGCTCTCCACCGATCGGGAGCCGGCGATGATGATCTTGCACAGCCGTCGGAGCGCGCGGGCGATGGCCATCGCGCTTGCATTCCTCCAACCATGCGCAGCCCACGCGCAATCGCCGGGGGATCCGCGACCGGATCAGGCGGTTTGCAGCACCGTCGCCCAGATCGTTCTCGCCGCCAAGCCTTCGAGTAGCTGGCGCAGTGCCTGGCAACAGCCGCTCAGCGTCCTCGCAAAAGCCTCGCACGGCGTCGTCAGCATCGATGCCGAGGGGTGGCGCGCCAAGACCAAGGCAGAAGCGCTGGACAGGCTGCGCGACAAGTATCGAGCGGCGCCCAGCCTCATGGCGGCGGTCGGAGAACTGATGGACGGCGGCGACACATCTACACTTCACCGATTTGGCAGCAGTTCCCTCAATCTGGCCGAGACCGTCGGTGGCACGGCACGCTGCCAGAACTTCATCTTCTTCGATGCGCCGCCTGCCGGCGCGGCACATGCCGTGACCGCACCGCCGATCGTCCAGAACGCCGAACCCTTCACGTTCTGCGTCAAGACAACGGGCTATGCGGGAGAGGTCTCGGGTGTTCCGGCCTTCGTCGTCGAGACCGATCAGGACAGCACGGTCGATCTGTCCTTCACGCCCCGGCGCGATAGCGGTTGGCAAGGGCAGTGCAAGGTCGGCATCAGCTTCAGCGATGTCTTCGAGATGACCGACCGGTTTTGCAAGGGCGTGGACTGCAACGGACTGGCGGACCAGGCGCTGGCCATCACCAGGAAGGTCGACCAAAGCCCACAAGCCGCGTCGGATGACGCCAACGACCAGGGCGATAAATTCAAGGCCATGAAGAAACTGGCGGACGATAGCCCACCGGACGTTCAATTGCCGACCTTCGGCGGTCAAATTCACGGCCTGTTCGGCAACTACAATGGTTTTGCAGAGGACTCGGTCTTTCTGCCGATCGTCGTTGGCGGCGAGACCTATCTTGGCCGCGTTGGGCACGGCGCCATCGGTTGGAGAAAGGTGCCAGACTACTTGTTCGCGGCCTACAAGAAGGTCGGCGACAGCCTCGAGCCAGTGGCTGGCTTCTATATCAGCAAGACGCGCGGCAAGCCTTTGAGCGCGACGGTCGAGTGATCGATTGAGGCCTAAGCCGTCTTGGTCGCCCCCGACGCCAGCATGGCGTCGATCTCCGCCGCCGTGTAGCCCGCCTCGCGCAGCACCTCGACGCTGTGCTCGCCCAGCCGGGGCTGCAGGCGCCTGACCTCGGGCTTGGTCTTGCTGAAGCGCGGCGGGATGTCGGGCATGCGCAGCCGGCCTTCGGTCGGATGCTCGACTTCCTTCCAGAAGCCGGTGGCCTGCAGCTGCGGGTCGACGAACAGGTCGTCCAGCGTGTTGACCGGCCCGTGCGGCACGTTGGAGTTCTTGAGCAGAGCGATCCACTCGGCATTGGTCCGCGTGGCGCAGATCTCGGCCAGGGTCGCGTAATAGTGCTCGACGTTCTTGAGGCGAAAGGCGAGCGAGGTGAAACGCGGGTCCTTCGCCAGATCGTCGCGGCCGATCAGGGTGCAGAATTCCTTCCAGTGCCCGTCGGTGTAGGGCAGCAAGGCGAAGTAGCCGTCCTTGGAGGGATAGGGCCGCCGCTCCTTGTTGAGCACGCGCTTGTAGCCCGCCGTCTCGATCGCCGGCCGGAACGTCTCGCCGTAAAGATGCTCGACCATGACGAAGGAGACCAGGGTTTCGTACATCGGCACCTCGACCGCCTGGCCCTTGCCTGTGCGCTCGCGCGCGAACAGCGCAGCCAGGAGCGCCGAGACCACGCCGTTGGAGCTGGTCTTGTCGGCCACGATGGTCGGCAGGAATCGCGGCTGGCCCGCGACCACGGTCTGCAATGACGCCAGGCCCGATCCCGCCTGGATGATGTCGTCGTAGGCGGCCTTCGGGCCCATCGGCCCGGCCGCGCGGTAGCCGTAGGTGGCGAGGTAGACGAGGCGCGGATTGATCTTCTCGAACGCCTCGTACTCCACCCCCAACCGGCGGGCCGGGTCGGGGCGATAATTGTGCATCAGCACGTCGGCGGTCTCGGCCAGCTTGAACAGCGCCTTGCGGCCGGAATCCTGCTTGAGGTCGAGCACGATCGAGCGCTTGGAGCGATTGCAGCCCAGATAGAAGGCGGCCATGCCCGGATTGCGCGCCGGCCCGAGCTGGCGCGTGGTATCGCCCTCGGGCGGCTCGATCTTGATCACGTCGGCGCCGAGATCGCCCAGCTGCTGGGCCGCCCACGGTCCCAGCACGACCGTCGTGCAGTCGAGAATCCTGACGCCGTCCAACGGACCCGCCATCGACAGTACCTCCCAATGCTTTCTTCCCGACTACCACAAGTTGGTCACGCGTGTGCGGGAAAGGTGACTGGCAAGCTTTCCGCTAGCCGCCGCCATGCAAAAGCAATTTCCGCAGACCTCGCGGTCGCCAACGACGAAGGGTGCTCGAACAGGGGAACGAGCCGCGAAGTGCGGTCTGTTGGGGAGCGTGCTTCGCCGCCGCTGTGGCGACTGGAGTGACGGGGCCGCTAAGCTCGGAACGCACGCACCGGAGACGGTGGTTTGACGGGCGCATTCCATCCCGCCGCCGGCAGCCAGGTACCGGGCTATCGCATATGGCGATTCCGTCGTCTCGGCCGAGGCCCCCCTCGACTTCGCTTATGCGATAGGCTTGGGCAGCCAGGCGGGATGTGCCCCACCCGATCACGGATCGGTCACGAGATGCCGGCCGTTGTCCTTGCAAGGAACCTACAAACTCCTCTTTGCCGTCACAATCCGGCACGTATCCCCCTTCGTTGGGACGACAGGCAGATGTCATCCCGTGTTGTCACAGGAGGCTGTAATGCGTGGACTTGTGCGGAAGACCATCCTGGCCACCGCGATCGCGGGTTCCAGTATCTTCCTTGCGGTGGGTGCCCAGGCCCACGACGACGATCACTGGCGTGACGAGCACTGGCGCCGCGAGCACCGCCAGTACGTCGAAGAGCACGAGCACTGGCGCCATGACCCGCCGCGCCGCGTCGTCTACGAGCGCCCGGTTTACGAACGCCAGCCGATCATCGTGGCCCCGCCACCGGTCATGATGGCGCCGGCTCCGGTCTATGCGCCGCCGGCCGAGCCCAGCCTGAACTTCAACTTCACCGTGCCGCTGCACTGATATCGCCTTGAGGCCCCGCCGGGCGGACCTTCGCCCGGCGGGTTGACTCCTGCCGGCAGGGCCTTATTCTGGCCCCCATGCTGCGACTGACGACGCTTCGACTTATTGGCTGATCCGCCGCCCCCTGCCCGGGATCTGGGAGGGGGCCCTGCGGATCGCTTGTCGTTCGTCTCTATCCTTCCAACAGTCGCCGCCACCCCGTTTCGGTCCATCGCAGTGTTCGCTTAGTGCCTTTTGGCCGTGCGCGGCGCGAGGAGTCTATCGATGTCACCCCAGAAACCCATGATGCCAACCGCGGGCGAGAAGTACGTTGCCTTCAAGCCCATCCCCCTGCCCGACCGACAGTGGCCCTCCAAGGTCATCACCAAGCCGCCGGTCTGGTGCGCGGTCGACCTGCGCGACGGCAACCAGGCCCTGATCGAGCCCATGGATTCCGACCGCAAGACGCGGATGTTCAAGCTGCTCGTGCGACATGGGCTTCAAGGAGATCGAGGTCGGCTTTCCGGCGGCGTCGGAGACCGATTTCGACTTCGTGCGCGAGCTCATCGAGAAGAAGATGATCCCCGACGACGTCACCATCCAGGTGCTGACGCAGAGCCGCCCGGAGCTGATCGAGCGCACCTTCGAGGCCTGCCGCGGCGCCAGGCGCGCCATCGTCCATCTCTACAACTCGACCTCGACCCTGCAGCGGCGGGTCGTGTTCGGCATGGACTACAGCGGCATCATCGACATCGCCGTGTCGGGCGCCAAGCTGGTCAAGCAGCTGGCCGACGCCGACCCCAACACGGAGTGGGTGTACGAGTATTCGCCGGAGAGCTTCACCGGCACCGAGCTCGAGTTCGCGCGCGACATCTGCGCCGCGGTCGGCGACGTCTACCAGCCGACGCCCGCACAAGAAGATGATCATCAACCTGCCGGCGACCGTCGAGATGGCCTCGGCCAACATCTATGCCGACCAGATCGAATGGTGCCACCGCAACTTCAAGTACCGCGATTCGATCATGCTGAGCCTGCATCCGCACAACGACCGCGGCACCGGCGTGGCGGCGGCCGAGCTCGGCTACATGGCCGGCGCCGACCGCATCGAGGGCTGCCTGTTCGGCAACGGCGAGCGCACCGGCAACGTCGATCTCGTGACCCTGGGGCTCAACATGTACACCCAGGGCGTCGATCCCGAGATCGACTTCTCCAACATCAACGAGATCCGCCAGACGGTCGAATACTGCAACCAGCTGCCGGTCCATCCGCGCCATCCCTATGGCGGCGACCTGGTGTTCACCGCCTTCTCGGGCTCGCACCAGGACGCCATCAACAAGGGCTTCAAGGCGCTGCAGAGCTCGAACAGCAAGGTCTGGGAAGTGCCCTACCTGCCGATCGACCCGGCCGATCTCGGCCGCAGCTACGAGGCGATCATCCGCATCAACAGCCAGTCGGGCAAAGGCGGCATCGCCTACATCCTGAAGAGCGACTACGGCATCGACATGCCGCGTCTCCTCCAGGTCGAGTTCTCCAAGCGGATCCAGCAGATCGCCGACGAGACCGGCAAGGAGATCATGCCGGCGCTGATCTGGGACACGTTCCGCAACGAATATCTCGAGAATACCAAGCCCGTCGACTTCATCAGCCACACCACGGTACCCGAGCCCGGATCATCCCGACGTGCGTCTTCTCGACGCCAAGGTGATGTTCAACGGCCGGGAGCAGAAGATCAGCGGCCGCGGCAACGGCCCGATCGCGGGCTATGTCGACGCGCTCGGCAAGAACTGCGGCGTCGGCATCAGGGTGCGCGACTACCACCAGCATGCCACCGGCGCGGGATCGGATGCGCAGGCCGTCAGCTTCATCGAAGCGGAGACCAGCGACGGGCGCGTCCTCTGGGGAGTCGGCATGGATTCCAACATCGTTACGGCGTCGCTCAAGGCGGTGACGTCGGCCGCCAACCGCGCGGTCGCCGCCGGATAGCGATATCGTTGCACGACGGCGTTCTCTACGATCACGGGCGGGCGAGATGCCCGCCCGTTCTACATCTGGAGGTACAGCCCATGTCCGTCTTCCGCCCCAAGAAACCCTTCGCTTACCTGCTCGTCGGCATCGCCATCGGTGCTGCCGGCTGCGCCTGCGCCGCCGGCGCCAATCAGCCCCACATGCAGGCGGCCTTGAACTCGCTGCAGGCGGCCCGGGCAGAGCTGGTACAGGCCGCACCGGACAAGGGCGGCTATCGCGCGCGCGCGATCACACGTACCGAAGAAGCGATCAACGAGACCGAGCGCGGCATCAGATACGCCGGCGACTGATGCACACCGATTCATCCAGGCCGAAACACGCCATCGTCGCGTGCCGTAAGGCGGCGGCATGGAGCGCACCACTTCGGTGGCGCTCATGATTCATATTCCTCGCCCCCTTGGGGGAGAGGCTAGGTGAGGGGTCAACCCGAAGATCGTCACCCCCTCACCCAACCTCTCCCCCAGGGGGAGAGGAGCATGACTTTATCTTCGTTGGGACTCCGACATCGTGACGGCATCGCTCAAAGGCGTGACGTCGGCGGCCCGCGCGGTCGCCGCCAAATGGCGGTTTCATCGCATAGCGGCGTTCTCTACGATTGTGAACGGGCGGGCCAAAATCCCCGCCCGTTCAACGTTTGGAGAGTACAGTCCATGTCCGAGTCCAGTCTCTCGCCGACCGTCTACGTGCTCATCGGCATCGCCATCGGCGGTCTTGCCGGCGCCTGCGCGGCGGGCGCCGACCAGCCCAACATGCAGGCCGCCCTGGGCTCCCTGCAGCAGGCGCGTTCCTATCTCGTGCAGTCGACACCCAACAAGGGTGGCCATCGCGAGCGGGCGATTAACCTGGTCAGCCAGGCAATCAATGAAACCGAAGCAGGCATTGCCTACGCCGGCAACTGACGCGATGCCGATTGACCGGCTCTCGCTTCATCTCGGCTGAACCCAAATAGCGATACCGTCGTCGCACGACCGGTTCTAAACTCGCGAGCGGGCGGAATTGCCGCCCGTTCAACGTCTGGAGGATCGCCTCGATGGCCCGCTTCTTTCCCAAGTCGCCTGTCGCTCTCCTGCTTGTCGGCGGCACCGCCGGCGCAATCGTCGGCGCCTGCGTCGCGATGGCGGCCCAGCCCAACATGCAGGCGGCGCTGGGCTCCATGCAGGCAGCGCGCGCCGAGCTGGTGCGCGCCACGCCCAACAAGGGCGGCCATCGCGAGCGCGCCCTCGGCTTTCTCGATTCGGCGATCGGCGAGACCAAGGCAGGCATCGCCTACGCCGGGCCCTGACGCCGGGCGTTTGCGGGGAGACCTCGACGACACGGGCCGTTAGCGCGTAGAACGGCCGTCATGGCCAAAGCGAAAAAGAAATCCCCGCGCAAATCTCCCTCCAAGAAGCGTCCGGCGAGCGCGCCGGACGCCAACCTGCTCGTCGACCTGCTGAAATGGGCGAAGGCCGCCGGCGCCGATGCAGCCGACGCGCTCTACGTCAACGGCGAGTCGATCTCGGTCGCCCAGCGCATGGGCGAACGCGAGAAGCTCGAGAGCAGCGAAGGCCGCGATCTCGGGCTGCGCGTGTTCGTGGGCCAGCGCCAGGCCTTCGTCTCCTCGACCGACTTCGCGCCCGCCGCGCTGCGCACGCTTGCACAACGCGCCGTCGATATGGCGCGCGCGGTGCCCGAGGATCCGGTATGCGGCATCGCGCCGGAGGAACTGCTGGCCCGCAGCTGGCCCGACCTCGATCTCGACGACAAGCGGCGGCCTTCGGCCCGCTCGCTGCTGGCGATGGCGGCGGAAGCCGAGGATGCCGCGCGCGCCGTCAAGGGCGTGACCAACTCCGAGGGCGCCGAGGCAAGCTGGGGCCGCACCTCGGTGGCGCTGGCCGCCAGCAATGGCTTCTCCGGCGGTTATCGGCGTAGCGGCTTTTCGCTGTCCTGCTCGGTGCTGGGTGGCGAGGGAACGGGCATGGAGCGCGACTATGAGTGGTCGAGCGCCGTCCATTTCGAAGACCTGATGGCGCCGGCCAAGGTCGGCCGCAATGCCGGCAAGTTCGTCGTGCGTCGCCTCAACCCGCGCAAGGCGCAGAGCGCCCGCGTGCCGGTGGTCTACGACCGCCGCGTTTCGGGCGGCCTGATCGGCCACCTGGCGAGCGCCATCAACGGCCGCGCCGTGGCGCGCGGCACGTCCTTCCTGAAGGACAGGATGGGCGAAAAGATCTTCGCCGACGGCATCCGCATCCTCGACAATCCGCGGCGCCAGCGCGGCCTGGGCAGCCGGCCGTTCGACGCCGAGGGCCTGCCGACCAAGCGCTACGCCGTGATCGACGATGGTCATGCTCACCACCTGGCTGCTCGACCTGGCGGCGGCCCGCCAGCTCAAGCTGAAGCCGACGGGCCACGCCTCGCGCGGCACGTCGGGCCCGCCCTCGCCCGACCACCTCGAACTTCTACCTCGAGAAGGGCAAGCTCTCGGTCGACGAGCTGATCGGCGACATCAAGAGCGGCCTCTTCATCACCGACCTGATCGGCTTTGGCGTCAACGGCGTCACCGGCGACTACAGCCGCGGCGCATCGGGCTTCTGGATCGAGAACGGCAAGCTCGGCTGGCCGGTAAGCGGCATCACGGTGGCGGGCAATCTCAAGGACATGTTCCTGAACATGACGCCGGCCAACGACCTGCAGTTCAAGGGCGCCATCAATGCGCCGACGGTGCGAATCGAAGGGATGACCGTCGCCGGCTCGTGATAGAATCGGCGACATGACCCCCCTCTGCAAGAATGCCTCTCCTCGCCGCAATGACGGCGTTATTCGCGGGCTCGGCCTTGGTGCCGGCGAACGCTCAAAGCGGCGACTTCCAGGCCTGCCTGCAGACCATCAAGGCCGACGCGGTGCGCCAGGGCGTGCCGGCCGAAGTCGTCGACCGGGCCTTCCAGGGCCTGACGCCCGACCAGAAGGTGATCGACCTCGATTCGCGCCAGCCGGAATTCTCGCTCACCTACGCCAAGTATGTCGGCTCCTCGGTGTCGCGCCGAGCGCATCGCCAAGGGCCAGCAGAAGCTGGCGCAGAACCGCGCCCTGCTCGATGCCATCCAGGGCGAGTACGGCGTGCCGCCGCAATACATCATGGCCTTCTGGGGCCTCGAGACGAACTACGGCAGCTACATGGGCGACTTCCAGGTCGTGCGCTCGGTGGCGACGCTTGGCTGCATGACCAAGCGCACCGCCTTCTTCAGCAACGAGACGGTGCAGGCGCTGCGCATCTTGGTCCTGGACCACATGACCCGCGAGCAGCTGCGCGGTTCGTGGGCGGGCGCCATGGGCAACATGCAGTTCATGCCCTCGACCTTCATGAAATGGGGTGTCGACCGCGACGGCAACGGCAAGATCGACCTCTGGACCAGCCTGCCCGATTCCTTCGCCTCGGCCGCCAACTACCTGCGCGGTGTCGGCTTCAGGCCCGGCCTGCCGTCGAGCGAGGAGGTGTTCCTGCCGCAGGGCTTCCCGCTCGACCAGGCCGACACCACGATCGAAAAGCCGGTGCGCGCCTGGGCGGCGATGGGCGTCAAGCGCGCGGGCAATGCGCCGCTGCCCAACGTCGACGATCCCGCCTCGATCACCCTGCCCGCCGGCTGGCGCGGCCCCGCCTTCATCCTCTATCCCAACTTCAAGGCGGTGATGAACTGGAACCGCTCGACGCTCTACGCGCTGGCCGTCGGCATCCTGGCGCAACAGATCGTGGGCGGCCCGCCGGTCATGCAGTCGGCGCCGGCCGACGACGAGCCGCTGTCCCACAACACCATCGTCGACCTGCAGTCACGGCTGGCCAGGCTCGGGCTCTACTCCGACGAGGCCGATGGGCTGCTTGGGGCCCAAAACGCGCTCGGCGGTGCGGCTGTTCCAGAAGCAGGTCGGCCTGCCGGCCGACGGCCATCCCACGCCCGACGTCGTGAGGCGCCTGCAGCAGGCAGCACGGTAGTCGTCGAGCATGCCAAGGTGACGGCGTTCATCGTCCTCAGCAACAACGATGGTCGACACGGCTTCGCTGGAACGACCATCGCCGACGTGAACAGGTGGTGCGGCGCCAACTTCGGCAGGGACGCTCTTCATCTCGCCCAGACGCTGACCGCGCGGTTCGATGCGGCTTTTGTCCTGTTGCGGGTCGTCTCCGGCGATCGGCTGTTTGTCCGGGCCCGGATCTTCCAGGGTCCGACGCCGGTGGCAACGCTGGCTTTCCGCCTGGCCCCGCGAACCCACCAGGCGCACCTCAGTTGGATCGTCCTGGCCCCCACCGCCCGGGGAGGTCTCGTCTCGAAGCCTTTATTGCAGAACCTTCTCCTGATCGAACGGGACTGCGGCGTCACCCGCGTCACGCTCCATGCCGGGCTGTCCCATGGCGGCTACGTGTGGGCCATGCATGGTTTCCTGCCCGAGACCGACGCAAAATGGCTGCAATTGGCGGCCCGGCTGCGGGCCAAGCTCGATGCGCTCCCGCTGCCTCCGTTGCAGGCCCAAGCCATCAAACAGATCCTGTGGTCGTCGGATCGCTTCGCCCTTCGCGCCGTCGCCGCCGCCGTCACGCCGGTCGCCAAGACGACTCTCGGCAAGCATCTCTTGCTGGGAGAGCGCTGGGACGGCGAATTGGACTTTTCTGACCGGTCCTCAGCGCTTATATATTTGAAGCGGATAGGACTTCTTCCATGACGAAGAAACTTCAACCGACTGTTCTTGATCTGATGGCGGCCGCCAACGTCGATGCGGCGCGCGGGCGCGCGCTCAAGCTGGTTTCCAGCCGACCCGCGCGCGCGAAGTCGAAAACGGCCAAGCCACAGTCCTGGAAGTTCGTGCCGGCAGAAGACATATTGTTCGCCGAAATGGACGCAAGCGTTTCCATCACCGCATTCACCGACGACGAAATCGAGCGCATCGGCAGCAAGCTCGGATTGTCGTCGGACGAGCTTGCCGCCCTCTACAAGCCGTAGCCGCGCACCCCGACCTTTGGAACGGCGACCTCTAGGCCGGCATCAGCAGGCGCACCGCGCCGGCGGCGAGGCCGATCGACACCGGCAAGGTGAGGGCGTCGTCGCCGTCGATCTGCACCGGCTGACGGCCGGCCTCGCCGGCGTCGCTCAGCACCGAGATGCGCACGTCGCGGCCGGCGATCACGCGGTACCCGGCGGTGCGCGGCAGCCAGCCCAGCAGCAAGGCGAGCCCGAAGCGCAGCGTGTGCGAGCGCCCCCAGCGCTCGAACAGGCAGACATGCAGCAGCGGCTTGCCGAGTGCCGCATCGGGCGCCACGACATAGGGGCCGGCATAGTGGCGGGCGTGCGTCACGATCACCGATGACGCCTCGTGCCGCACGCCGTCGATCTCGACGCCGTAGCGCACCGGCCGATAGCGCCGCGCCTCGACCAGCGAGCGCCAGACATAGGCGGCGCGGCCCCAGCGCCGCTTGAACGGCGCACTGACGCCGGCCACGACCTTGGCGTCGAAGCCCGCGCCCGCCATCAGCGAGAAGCAGCGCGGGACGCCGGCGCTGTTGGCCGCCTCGCCGGGCCGCACCAGCAGTTCGTGGCCAGCGATGATCGTCTTGGCGATCAGCGCAGCCGAGAAACCGAGGCCGAGTTCGTGCGCCAGGACGTTGGCGGTGCCGAGCGGCACGATGCCCAGTGCCGGCGCCGCCGCGCCGCGCCGGGCAAGACCGTTCACCACCTCGTTGATCGTGCCGTCGCCGCCGGCCACGGCGATCACGGCATGGCGCGCGACATCGCAATTCTCGGCCAGCCGCCGCGCATCGCCGGCCGCCGCCGTTTCGACGACGTCGACCGTCCAGCCCTCGGCCCGCACCTGGCGCACGACGGCATCCACCAGCCCGCGGCGGCGACGGCCTGCCATCGGATTGAGGATCAGCAGCATTGTCTTGGAAGTGTCGAATGTCATCGAACCGTCACAACCAATTCACGGGCACGCAACGCCTCCCATACACAATCTGCTGCGTCACGTGCAATCGCGCACGACAGATTTAGTGTCGATCGAGTTCTTATCCACATGACCGTGATCGAGCGTCACCAGCCCGCGCGCCACCGCACGATCTTCCTGTCGGACATCCATCTCGGCACGCGCGGCTGCCAGGCCGAGCTGCTGCTCGATTTCCTGAAGAGAAACGAGAGCGAGCATCTCTATCTCGTGGGCGACATCGTCGACGGCTGGCGGCTGAAGCGCTGGTGGTACTGGCCGCAGGCCCACAACGACGTGGTCCAGAAGATCATGCGCAAGGCGCGCAAGGGCACCAACGTCGTCTACATACCCGGCAACCACGACGAAGCGGCGCGGCAATATTGCCAGCTCACCTTCGGCGAGGTGCACGTGCAGGAAGACGCGATCCACACGCTGCCGGACGGCCGCAGGCTCCTGGTCATCCATGGCGACCAGTTCGACGGCATCGTGCGCTACGCGCGCTGGCTCGCCATCCTGGGCGACTGGGCCTACTCCGCGGCGCTCCGCGTGAACACGACGTACAACTGGGGCCGCCGCAAGCTCGGCCTGCCCTACTGGTCGCTGTCGGCCTATCTGAAGCACAAGGTCAAGAACGCGGTTCAGTTCATCGACAACTACGAGCACGCGGTAGCGAGCGAAGCGCGCCGCCGCGGCGTCGACGGCGTGGTGTGCGGCCACATCCATCACGCCGAGATCCGCACCATCGACGGCGTGCTCTATTGCAACGACGGCGACTGGGTCGAGAGCTGCACGGCCCTGGTCGAGGATTTCGACGGTCGCCTGCGCATCGTCCATTGGGCCCAGGAGCATGCGCGACGCGAGGCGGCGATGCCGCGTCTCACCTCCACGCAACTGGCGGCGGAGTAGACCCGGTTGCGCATCGCCATCGTCTCCGACGCCTGGCGGCCGCAGATAAACGGCGTGGTACGCACGATCGAGACGGTGTCGCAGCTGCTGCGCGCCGAGGGCCACGACGTCGAGGTGTTCGGCCCCGACCGATTCCGTACTCTTCCCTGCCCGACCTACCCCGAGATCCGCCTGTCGTTGTTCCCGGCGGCACGTCTTTCCCACATGCTGAAGATGTTCGCACCCGATGCGATCCATCTCGTGACCGAGGGCCCGCTCGGCTGGGCCGCCCGCGCTTTCTGCCGGCGACGCGATATTCCCTTCACGACGGCCTACCACACGCGCTTTCCCGAATATGTGCGCGCCCGCATCCGCGTGCCGGTCTCCTGGAGCTACGCCTTCGTGCGCCGTTTCCACGCCCCCTCGGCGGCCGTGCTGGTGGTGGCGCAGTCGATCCGCGACGAGCTCACCCAGCGCGGCTTTCGCAACCTGGCGCCATGGTCGCGCGGCGTCGACATCGCAGCCTTCCATCCGCGTCCGCGCACCGAGACGGAAGCGGCGCGGCCGATCTGGCTCTATGCCGGCCGGGTGGCGATCGAGAAGAACATCAAGGCCTTCCTCGATCTCGACCTGCCGGGCACCAAATGGGTGGTGGGCGGCGGGCCGCAGCTCAAGGAATTGAAGCGCCACTACCAGGACGCGCACTTCTTCGGCTCGGTCGACACCGAGGAACTGTCGCGACGTTACGCCGAGGCCGACTGCTTCGTGTTTCCCAGCCGCACCGACACGTTCGGCCTGGTGATGGTCGAGGCCCTGGCCTCCGGCGTGCCGGTCGCGGGCTACCCGGTGCCCGGCCCGCTCGACGTCGTGACGGTGCCCGGTGTCGGTGCGGTCGACGAAGACCTGCGCGCAGCCTGCCTCGCCGCGGTGCAGGGCGACGCCGCGGCCTGTCGGCGCGCATGCCGAGACCTTCACCTGGGCCCGCTGCGCCGAGCAGTTCCTCGACACCTTGCGCCCCATCCCGCGCAGTGTCTGGCAGCCGATGAAGCGCCGCGCGGTTCCCGACGCGGCGGCCTCCTAGGCCCGTTGAACTCCCGTTCGCGGGCACCTACCTCTGGCGAAAGCCAGCGGAGTCCCGATGCCAGCCCTCAACCACATCATCGTCCCGGCCAAGGACAAGGACGCCTCGGCCGAGTTCCTGGCCGACATTCTGGGCGTGAAGGCCCGGCCGCAATGGGGACCGTTCCGGCCGGTCCAGACCAGCAACGGCGTCACCCTCGACTTCGTCGATTCCAAGGACGTGCGCACCCAGCACTACGCCTTCCTGGTCGACGACGCCGAGTTCGACGCTTCGTTTGCCCGGGTGAAGGATGCCGGACTCGCCTACTTCGCCGGTCCCCACAAGGAAGGGCCGGGCGAGATCAACCACCACTGGGGCGGCCGCGGCGTCTACTTCGAGGATCCCAACGGCCACCTGCTCGAGCTGATCACCAAGCCCTACGGCGAACTGCCGGGCTGAGACATCAGCAGCTATTGCGGCTGCAGCGCGCGGCCGCCCGCCAGCACGCCGCTGCGGCCGACATCCGGGCCGGTCTCCTGCATGGTGCAGGTCGCAGCGCCAGACGGCATCTCTACTTCGACAAAACGCAGGTCGCCGGCCGCCAACGTGATCGACGAGAGATTGGCCGAACTCCACGTGGCACAGCGCATCGTGTACCAACCCGGGCTGGTTTCGATGCGTATCCAGGTGAGCGGCGCCAGCCGGCCGATGACCAGGGCGCCCTGCATGACATTGATGACCGGTCCACTGTTGACGGGATCGTAGAAATAGACGGCCGCCATGCCCGGCGGCGGCGGGTCGAACTGCTTTCCGGCGGTATCCTGGCCCGACGGCGCCATCGCCACCTGCGCCGCGCCGCAACCGGCCAGCAAGAGCGTCATCCCCGCCAAGAATCCCTGGCGCATCCATCCTCCCGTTCGTCGCCTGCGGGCGCGACGACCGGACTGTGGCACGGCGTATTGCTTCCGACAAAGATCACGACGAGAGGTTTTCATGTTCGACGTGGAAAGCCTTGGCTGTGATCAGCCAGTCGCCATCGACGCGGTGGTAGCTGAGATAATCGACGTAAAGGATGGCGTTGATCCTGACGCGCACTTTCACGAGTGCCTGGTTCTCGGAAGCGACATCCATCAGAAGAATCTCCTCATGACGAGGAGCGTTCTGCGACCGCGGCGATGGCGTGCGATCGAGCGCATCCCGGTAGGCCGGCGCGGTCAGCAGCCGCATCGCGCCATGGCGAATGCCATGCAGCTGGGCCGTCGACCGAAAGACGCGATCGAAGCGCGACACGTCGGAATCGTACATCAGGTCGAAATAGCGCTTTACCGCCTGGGTCAGTTCGTCGACGCCGGCGTGCGCCGTTTGGGAGGGGTTGGTCATGAAGAGGTCCTGGGGTTGAAATGCCCTAACGCGGGCGCACCATGTCAGACGGCATGGAAGCGAATCCTTGCGAACTGCGCCAAGAATGAAGCATCGTCCGCAATCTTATGCCCCTCTTTGGTCTCAGGATGCGCACTCATGCCAAAATATGACCTGGACGCCATCGACCGCCGGATCGTCGCCGCGCTTCAGGCCGACGGTCGGCTGGCCAACGTCGACCTCGCCGACAAGGTCGGCCTGTCGCCCTCGCCATGCCTGCGCCGCGTGAAGCGATTGGAACGCGACGGCTACATCGAGGCCTATCGCGCCGTTCTACAGCGCGACCGTGTCGGCCTGGGCTTTTCCGTATTCGTCGGGGTCAAGATCGATGGCCACGCCAACCAACGGGCGCTCGGCTTCGAGAAGGCTGTCGTCGCCTTGCCCGAGGTCGTCGCCTGTCATCTCGTCTCGGGCGAGGCCGACTACTTCCTCGAAATCGTCGTGCCCGATCTCGACCACTACCGGCGGTTCCTGGTCGACAAGCTTCTGGATCTTCCGATCGTCCGCGAAGTGCGCAGCAACATCGCCATCCAGACCCTGAAAGCCGGCGCGCCGCTGCCGCTTGGCCACCTCGATCCGCGGCGGGCCTAGAGCAGGGATCTTATGTTGGCTTGAACACACACGCCTCACCCTGAGGAGCATCGCGCAGCGATGCGTCTCGATTAGCGCGGAGTAACCTCCGCGCCTTGGTCGGCAACATCGAGATGGTTCCCACCCTTCGAGACGCGGCCTGCGGCCGCTCCTCAGGGTGAGGTCGATTCGACGTTAACGCATATTGCTCTACCCAGCGGGCGGCTCGCCGGCCTTGATCCAGGCCTGGTAGAGCACCTTGGTCTCGTCGTTGGGCGGATAGGTGCCGGTGATCGGGATGCCTTTGCCGACCCGGATGGCGACGAATTTCTCCAGCCGCTCCTGCTCGAAGGAATCGCGCGCCACTTCGTCGGCGAGATGGCGCGGCACGACGATGGCGCCGTCGTCGTCGGCCACGATGATGTCGCCGGGATAGACCGGCACGCCACAGATGCCGACAGGCGTCTGCGTCTCGACGGGGTGCAGGCTGTTCATGCTGGGCGGCGCGGCCGCAGCGGCGCAGTAGACCGGGAAATCCATCTTGCCGATCACCGGCGTGTCGCGAATGGCGCCGTCGGAGAGCACGCCCGCCACGCCGCGCACCTTCAGGCGCAGCGCCAGGATGTCGCCCAAGGTGCCGGCGCGGGTCGTGCCCTCGGTGCCGATCACCAGCACATGGCCCGCCGGCGTGCCCTCGATCGCCTCGCGCTGGGCGCTCGGCGGATCGCTGGGCGTCGGCGGCTTGTCGAGATCCTCGCGGCCCGGGATGTAGCGCAGGGTGAAGGCCGGCCCGACGAGGCGCGTCGCCCTGGGATTGAGCGGACGCACGCCGTTGATGGCGCTGTTGCGAAAGCCCCGCTTCAGCATCTGCATCGAGACGGTGGCCGTGCTCGCATACAGGAAGTTCTTGATGGTCTCGGCCGACAGCGGCTCACTGCTCATGGTGCTTCCCCAATTTCCCTGTCATCCCGAGGGCGAAGCCCGAGGGACCATTGCTGATCCGCAAGGGTCCCTCGCTGCGCCCGGGATGACAACTTTTCGTTCATCGACGTTGGTGCGTTACAACAACGAGCCTTGCCCCCCGCTGCCGCCGTCGCGGCGGCGCGGCTGTGGAGGAGCGGCGCGTGGCGCAGGCGCCAGTCCGTCGGTC
The DNA here is from genome assembly GCA_963765385.1 of uncultured Alphaproteobacteria bacterium. GTDB lineage: Bacteria > Pseudomonadota > Alphaproteobacteria > Reyranellales > Reyranellaceae > Reyranella. Next base: position 165,732 of record CAVXWG010000014.1, read on the forward strand.
ACCCGCGCGCCCACCCGGCCATCGGCGAATTCGATGGCGATCGTGTCGCCGGCGCGCGTTTCCGACGCCGTCATGACCGGATGGCCGTCCTGGTCGCGCACCAGGGCGAAGCCGCGGGTCAGCACGGAGTGGAAGGAATAGCTTTCCAGAAGCTTGCCGAGTTGCTCGACCTGGCGCTCGCCCTGCGCCAGCAGTTCGGTGCCGCAGCGCTGCAGCCGCTCGCCATATTGCTCGATCCGGTCAGTGGTTCGCTCGATCTTCTGCCGCGTATCGCCGACATAGCGGCGCATGGCGCCCTCGAGCACGCGCACCTCGGAGGAGAGCGCCTGCTGCTTGGCGAGCAGCACGGCGATGGGACTCACCAGCCGGGCCGCTGCCAGGGCGTGATCGCGCCGCTCGACGAGCTGGCGAGTCGCCAGCGCCAGCCGCTCGCCGCTGACATCGAGCCGCTGCTGGCGCTCCTCGATCAAGCGCAGCGGATCGCCCAGGCCGCGCGCCAGGCCGCTCACGGCAAGGCCGGCCTCGCGCAGCACGCGGTTCATGCAAGCCATGGTGCGCTTGCCGAAATCCAGCGTCTGCGCCATCAGGTCGGCGCGTACCGGTACGGCCATCTCGGCCGCCGCCGAGGGCGTGGGCGCACGGCGATCGGAAACGAAATCAATCAGCGTCGTATCGGTCTCATGGCCCACCGCCGAGATCAGAGGGATGGTCGACGCCGCCGCGGCGCGCACCACGATCTCCTCGTTGAAGGCCCAGAGATCCTCCAGGCTGCCGCCACCGCGCGCCACGATCAAGATATCGGGCCGCGGCACCGGCCCTTGCTCAGGTAGGCGGTTGAAGCCGGCGATGGCGGCGGCCACCTCGGCTGCCGCCCTGTCGCCCTGGACCGCCACCGGCCAGACCAATACATGGCGCGGGAAGCGGTCGGAGAGCCTGTGCAGGATATCGCGGATCACGGCGCCGCTGGGCGAGGTCACCACGCCCACCACGACGGGCAGGAAAGGCAGCGGCCGCTTGCGGTCCGCGTCGAACAGGCCCTCGGCCTGCAACCGCTTGCGCCGGTCCTCCAGGAGCTTCAGCAGCGCGCCCTCGCCCGCGAGCTCGACGCGGTCGATGATGATCTGGTAGCGCGACGAGCCGGCATAGGTCGTGAGCTTGCCGGTGGCGATGACCTCCATGCCCTCCTCGATCTTGAGGCCGAGGCGCGGCATGGTGCCCTTCCAGCACACCGCGTCGAGGACGGCGTTCTCGTCCTTCAGGCGGAAATAACAGTGGCCCGAGCGGGGGAACGAAGGCTGGCTGATCTCGCCGCGCACGCGCACCCGCGGAAAGCCCGTCTCGATCTCCCTTTTCAGCGCAAAGGAGAGTTCGGAAACGGTGAATTCCGGGATGTTGCTGGGACCGGCGGCGTTGTCGATGTTATCCATGGGCGGCGCAGCCTAGAGCATATTCCGTCCGGCTGGAATCAGCCGGACGGAATATGCCTTGTGCAACCAGGATTTCCGGTGCGCGCGTTTCCGACGAGATGGAACCGCGAGCGGTTCCATCTCATCGGAAACCGCTCTAGCCGCTTGTGCGGGGAGCGCAAACTATGGTCAAAGCCTCGCCATGCGAATCCTGGTGGTGGGCGGCGGCGGCCGCGAACATGCGCTCTGCTGGGCGATTTCGGCCTCCCCGCTCTGCACCAAGCTCTACTGCGCCCCCGGCAATGCCGGCATTGCCCAGGTGGCCGACTGCATCGACGTGGCGGCCGAGGACATCGCAGGACAGGTGGCGCTCGCCACGCGCGAAAAGATCGACTTCGTCGTGGTCGGACCCGAGGTGCCGCTGGCCGCGGGCCTGGCCGACCGCCTGGCCGAGGCCGGCATAAAAGTCTTCGGACCGTCGGCCAAGGCGGCGCAGCTCGAAAGCTCGAAGGGCTTCACCAAGGAACTCTGCCGGCGCCACAACATCCCGACCGGCGCCTATGAGCGCTTCACCGACTTCGAAAAGGCCGTTTCCTACATCAAGGCGCAGGGCGCGCCGATCGTGGTCAAGGCCGACGGGCTCGCCGCCGGCAAGGGCGTCGTGGTGGCCGAGACGGTAGAGCAGGCGATCGCGGCGGCGCGCGACATGCTGTCGGGCAACCGCTTCGGTGCCGCCGGCGCCTCGGTGGTGATCGAGGAATTCCTGGTCGGTGAGGAGGCGAGCTTCTTCGCCCTGTGCGACGGCGAGCACGCGCTGCCCCTGGTCGGCGCGCAGGACCACAAGCGCGCCTTCGACGGCGACACCGGACCCAACACCGGGGGCATGGGCGCCTATTCGCCGGCGCCGATATTCGACGCCGCCATGCAGCAGCGCACCATGGACGAGATCATCCTGCCCACGGTGCGCGCCATGGCCGAGGCCGGCACGCCCTTCAAGGGCGTGCTCTATGCCGGGCTGATGATCGGGCCGCAGGGCCCGAAGATCTTCGAATACAACTGCCGCTTCGGCGATCCGGAGTGCCAGGTGCTGATGATGCGGCTCAAGTCCGACATCGTGCCGGCGCTGATCGCCTCGGCCGACGGTGGACTGAGGCACTTCGACCTGCGCTGGTCGAACGACACGGCGCTGACCGTGGTGATGGCGGCCAAGGGCTATCCCGATGCCTACCAGAAAGGCAGCGAGATCCGCGGGCTCGACGCGGCGGCCAGGGTCGAGGGCGTGCAGATCTTCCATGCCGGCACGAAACCCGACGGCAAGCGCGTGCTGGCCAATGGCGGGCGGGTGCTGAACGTGAGCGCCATGGCGCCCACCGTCGAGGAGGCGCGGGCGCGGGCCTATCGCGCTGTCGACCTGATCGACTGGCCAGAGGGCTTTTGCCGGCGCGATATCGCATGGCGGGCAGTCGGCAGGCAGAAGTGACAGCCTCCCGCCTCCGAGGCTAGGGTCGGCCATGCCCGATTCGCCTGATCTTTCCCAGCGCCTGCTGGCGCAACTGCGCTTCCCCTGCGGCGACGTGCCGGAACCTGGCGACATCAAGAACGTCGCGCCCGGCATCTACTGGCTGCGCATGCCGCTGCCCTTCCAGCTCAACCACATCAATCTGTGGCTGGTCGAGGACAAGGACGGCTGGACCATCGTCGACTGCGGGATCAATACGCAGGACACGCGCGAACTCTGGGAAAAGATCTTCAACGAAAAGCTCTGCAGGCAAGCCGGTAACGCGCGTCATCGCCACCCATCTGCATCCCGATCATGTCGGGCTGGCCGGCTGGCTGTGCGAACGCTGGAACGCCCCGCTCTGGATGACCCTGGGCGAATACATGAGCGCCATCGCCGCGCGCAACGACTTCATCGAGAACGAGGAGGTCCGCGCCGCCCATCTGGCGCGGAACGGCGTGCCGGCCGATCGCATCGCCCTGTTCCACCGCCACAAGGGCGGCTTCGCCAAGGGCGTTGTGCCGCTGCCCACGGCCTTCCAGCGCATGATCCACGCCCATCCGCTCACCTTGGGCGGCCATCGCTGGGACGTCATCGTCGGCCGCGGCCACGCCCCCGAGCATGCCTCGCTGTGGTGTCCCGAGCTCAACGTGCTGATCGCGGGCGATCAGGTGCTGCCCAAGATCAGCACCAATGTCGGCGTTTGGCCCAACGAGCCGATGGCCGATGCGCTCACCTGGTTCCTCGACGGCTTCTCGCGCTTCCGCCGCCTGCCGGCCGACGCGCTGGTGCTGCCGAGCCATGGCTTTCCCTTCATCGGCCTGCACACCCGGCTCGACCAGCTGGTCTCCCATCACGATGCGCGGCTGAACGACATGACGACCGCCATCGCCCGCCGCGGCGCCGAGGGTGCCACCGGCTGGGACATGGTGCCGGTGCTGTTTCCGCGCCATCTCGACAACAACCAGATCGTCTTCGCCTTCGGCGAGACCCTGGCGCATCTCCATTGCCTGGAGACGCGCGCGCGGGTGAAGCGGGTCGTGGTCGACGGCGTGCACCGCTTCGTCGCTTTGGTCGACGCCAATGCCCAGCCGCCGGCCGACGATTCGGATTCCGAGGTCATGGATATCGGCGCAGACCTAACCTGCCCCGCGCTCCCAGCGGTAGCGTACGTCCGGCGCCTTTTCCTCGTTGTCCCGCCCGTCGGTGAAACGCACGGCCCGGAACCCGCGTTCCTCGTAGAACCGGCGCGCTCGTTCGTTGGCCTGGAAGCACCAGAGCTCGAGGGCGACGACCCCGGAATTCTTCACCGCATCGAGCAGCAGGCTTCCCACGCCCGATCCGACTAAGTCGGGATGGCTATAGAGCAGCCGAATTTCCTCCCCATGGCGCGCCAGAAACGAGACAATGCCCGCATCACCCTCGGCCACCATGACCTCGCATTCCTTCAGGATGACGTTCTCGATCAATCGGCGATCCTCTTCCACCGTATGGAGCACTGGCAGGAACGTGAGCAGCCGGAAGGACGAGGAGAACACCGCTGCGATGCCGCCAGCATCGTCCAGCGTCGCCCGCCGGCATCGGAAGCGCTTCGCCATCGCTTCATAGTAGAACCCGCCCCTCATGCGCGTCGACCTCTTCGACTTCCACCTTCCTGACGATCTCATCGCCCAGCGCCCCGCGGCGCCGCGAGATTCGCGCGCGCCTGCTCGACGTGGCAGCCGATGGCCTGCATGACCGCAGCGTGCGAGACCTCCCCTCCTTGCTGCGTCGCGGCGACCTGCTGGTCTTCAACGACACCAAGGTGATCCCGGCGAGATTGAAGGGCGTGCGCGGCGGCGACGTCCGGCCGCCAGGACGTGGCGGTCGAGGCGCTGCTCATTCGCGATCTGGGCGATGGGCATTGGCTGTCCTTCGCCAGGCCCACCAAGCGGTTGCGGCCAGGCGACGCGCTCGCCTTTACCGGCGGCCTGACGGCCAAGGTCGAGGCCAAGAACGAGGACGGCTCGATCGTGCTGGCCTTCGACACGGTCGGCCCTGCTTTCCTGGCAGCGCTCGATACGGGCGGCGCCGTGCCGCTGCCGCCCTATATTCGCGGCGGCGTGGCCGACGCGCAGGACCGCGCCGATTACCAGACTCTGTTCGCCCGGCACGACGGCTCGGTGGCCGCACCGACCGCCGGACTGCATTTCACGCCAGGCCTCATGACCGCGCTGGCCGAAGCCGGCATCACGACGGCCGGTGTCACCCTCCATGTCGGCGCCGGGACCTTCCAGCCGGTGCGGGTCGACGATACCGACGCCCATACCATGCATGCCGAATGGGGCGAGGTGCCGGAGGAAACGGCGCGCGCCGTCGAGGCGGCACGCGCGGCCGGCGGCCGGATCGTCTCGATCGGCACGACCTCCCTGCGCCTGCTCGAATCGGTGGCGCGCGCCCACGATGGCGCGATCAAGGCGTGGACCGGCGAGACCGACATCTTCATCGTGCCGGGCTTTCGCTTCCGCGCCGTCGACCTGCTGCTGACCAATTTCCATTTGCCGCGGTCGACGCTCTTCATGCTGGTCGCGGCCTTCGCCGGGCTGGAGCGCATGAAGCAGGCCTACGCGCACGCCATACGCGAGCGATACCGCTTCTATTCCTACGGCGATTGTTGTTTGTTGCGACGATGAGTCTTTCCTTCGAGCTTCTGGCCGGCGACGGCGCCGCGCGTCGCGGCCGCATCACTACCGCCCACGGCACGGTCGAGACTCCGGCCTTCATGCCGCTCGGCACGGCGGGCACGATCAAGGCGATGCTGCCGCAGTCGGTCGCCGAGACCGGAGCAGAGATCGTGCTCGGCAACACCTTTCATCTGATGCTGCGGCCGGGTGCCGAGCGCGTGGCGGCGCTGGGCGGCCTGCACAAGTTCATGAACTGGCCGCGGCCGATCCTGACCGATTCGGGCGGCTTCCAGGTGATGTCGCTCAAGGAGCTGCGCAAGATCGATGCCGACGGCGTCACTTTCCGCTCGCCGATCGACGGCTCGCAGCACCGGCTGACGCCGGAACGCTCGATCGAGATCCAGAAGCTTCTGGACGCCGACATCACCATGTCGTTCGACGAATGCACGAGCTGGCCGGTCGAGGAGCCGGCGGCAGCGGCTTCCATGCGGCTGTCGATGAAATGGGCCGAACGCGGCAAGCGCGCGTTCAGCGAGCGGCCGGGCTACGGCCTGTTCGGCATCGTGCAGGGCAGCACCTTCGCCAACCTGCGCGCCGAGAGCGCGGCGGCACTCACCAACATCGGCTTCGACGGCTATGCGGTGGGTGGCCTCGCCGTCGGCGAGGGCCAGGCGGCGATGTTCGACACGCTCGACATCACGCTGCCCATGCTGCCGGCCGGCCGGCCGCGCTATCTGATGGGGGTCGGCCGGCCCGCCGACATCGTCGGCGCCGTCAAGCGCGGCATCGACATGTTCGACTGCGTGCTGCCCACGCGCGGCGGGCGCACTGCCCAGGCCTTCACGCGGCGCGGTGAGCTCAACCTGCGCAATGCGCGCCACCGCGACGATCCGAGGCCGATCGACGCCGAGTGTGCCTGTCCCGCCTGCCGCCACCACAGCCGGGCCTACCTGCATCACCTCGTCCGCGCCGAGGAGATTCTCGCGGCCATGCTGCTCACGTGGCACAATCTGCAATACTACCAGGACATCATGCGCGGCTTGCGCGGCGCCATCGAGACGGGTTCGCTCGAGGCCTGGAGCGCCGCGTTCGAGGCCGAACAACAGCGCGGAGACATTCCGCCATCAGACGGAGCGTAGCGTATGCCCAACGAGGCGTTGATCGTGGTCGACATGCAGAACGATTTCTGCGACGGCGGCGCGCTGGCCGTTCCCGGCGCCAACGCGATCGTGCCGGTGGTCAACCGCCTGATCGGCCGTCACGAGCATGTCGTGCTCACCCAGGACTGGCATCCGCCGGGCCATGCCTCGTTCGCCAGCGCCTGGCCGGGCGGAGAGGCGTTTGGCACCGTGCAATTCTCCTACGGGCCGCAGACCCTGTGGCCGGACCATTGCGTCCAGGGCACATCGGGGGCCGCGTTTCATTCCCAGCTCGACATCGACAAGGCGCAGATGATCGTGCGCAAGGGCTTCCATGCCGGCATCGATTCCTACTCGGCGTTCCGCGAGAACGACCGCATGACGCGCACCGGCCTCGACGGCTATCTGAAGGCGCGTGGCTTCACCCGGCTGGTGTTCTGCGGCCTGGCGCTCGACTTCTGCGTCGCCTGGTCGGCGATCGACGCCCGCCAGGCAGGCTTCGACGTCGCCGTCGTGCAGGAGGCCACCGCCGCCATCGACCTCGACGGCAGCAAGAAGCGCATGCTGACCGAGATGCGTCAGGCCGGCATCAAGCTCAACGCGACAGCGTAGCTGTCGTCCTGAGCGAAGCGAAGGACCTCATCGCCGCTTGCAAACGGCATGAGATCCTTCGCTACGCTTCAGGGCGGGGGTTACCCCGCCCGCGATGACATGAGCTGCGCCACGCCCGCGGGCTTCAAACGTGCGATCCTCAGACCCGCTCGAGCGCCAGCGCGATGCCCTGCCCGACGCCGATGCACATGGTGCAGAGGGCGCGCTTGCCGCCGGTCGCCTCGAGCTGGTTCAGCGCCGTGATCATCAGCCGGCCGCCCGAGGCGCCCAGAGGATGGCCGAGCGCGATGGCGCCGCCGTTTGGATTGACGTTCTCGGCGTCGTCCGGCAGGCCGAGCTGGCGCAGCACGGCCAGCGCCTGCGCCGCGAACGCCTCGTTGAGCTCGATCACGTCGAAGTCGCGCACCGTCATGCCGAGCTTGGCCAGAAGCTTCTGGGTGGCGGGCACCGGGCCGATGCCCATGACGCGGGGCGGCACGCCGGCCGAGACGGTGGCCAGGATGCGCGCGCGCGGCGTCAGGCCGTTGGCCTTGGCGGCGGCTTCGGAGGCGATGATCATGGCGCAGGCGGCGTCGTTGATGCCCGACGAGTTGCCCGCCGTCACCGAGCCGCCGTCGCGGAATGCCGCCGGCAGCTTGGCGAGGATTTCCATCGTGGTATCGCCGCGCGGATGCTCGTCCCGCTCGACGATGGCCTCGGTCTTGCCCTTCTTGACGCAGACCTTGACGATTTCCCGGTCGAAGAAGCCGCGTTCCTGGGCCGCCTTGCAGCGGCGCTGGCTGCGATAGGCGAAGGCATCCTGGTCGGTGCGGCTGATCTGATGCTCGCCCGCGACGTTCTCGGCGGTCTGGCCCATGGCGTCGACGCCGTAGGCCGCCTTCATGCGCGGATTGATGAAGCGCCAGCCCAGCACCGTGTCCTCGAGCTTCATCGAGCGGTCGAACGGACCCTCGGCCTTGCCCATGACGTAGGGCGAGCGCGTCATGCCCTCGACGCCGCCGGCAATCATCATGTCGGCTTCGCCGAACTTCACGGCGCGTGCGGCATGTCCGGCTGCTTCCAGGCCCGAGCCGCACAGACGATTGACGGTGGCGCCCGCCACCTCGACCGGCAGGCCGGCTAAAAGGCCCGCCATGCGCGCCACGTTGCGATTGTCCTCGCCCGCCTGATTGACGCAGCCATAGATCACATCGTCGACCCCGCCCCAGTCGACGCCCGTATTGCGTTTGCATCAGCGCCTTGATGGGATGGGCGGCGAGGTCGTCGACGCGCACCGAGGCGAGCCCGCCGTTGTAGCGGCCGACGGGCGTGCGGACGGCGTCGCAGATGAAGGCTTCGGTCATCGTGGGTACTCCCGACACAGATGGTGTTGCCGGGGTAGCATCGCGCCTCAGGCTTGCCAATGCCTTACAGGCAGAGGGGCCATGCGCCGGTCATCATCCTGCGAGGCTGCGGTGAAATACGGCGTATTGGGCGTAGCCGCCATGCGGACGCTCCAGGCGCTGCAGCGTACCGGCGTGGCCGTCGAGGGCCGCCAGCTCGGCGCCAAGCTCGTCCCGCGGGCTCACGTGGAAGCGCGCCAGCCATTGCCGCAGACCGAAGCGAAACCACGACGGCAGCCGCTCCTGGCCCCCGAAATCGACGATGTGCAGTTCGCCGCCGGCCGGCAGCCAGATCAGAGCCTGGGCGAGTGCCGTGCGCCATTCGGGAATCATCGACAGGCTGTAGGAGAAGAAAATGCGCGAGAAGCAGGGTACGCCGAACAGCCACGCCGGATCGAACGTGGTGGCATCGCCGCGGGCGAGCTCGATGCGGGACGCGAGCCCCGCCCGGCCGACGACCCGGCGGGCCGTGTCGAGCATCTCGGCCGAGATATCGATGCCGAAGAACTGGGCCTCCGGCCAGGCGCGGGCGGCCGCCACCAGATTGCGCGCCGTGCCGCAGCCAATCTCCAGCACCCGGCTGCCGGCCGGCGGCGCAAGGCCGTCGATCAGGCGGTCGCGCCCCAGCAGATAGTGCTTGCGCGTCAGGTCGTAGAAATGCCGCTGCCGGCGATAGAGGCGGTCCATGAGGGCCGCACCGGCGACTTGGCTCACGTCAGCCTTCGAAGATGTAGAGATGGAAGCCGCCATAGATCGCCGAGCGATCGCGCTCGGTGAGCGTGCGCGACAACGCCGCTTCGTAGCGCCAGCGCGCCAGCAGCGCGGGGTCGACCCGCCCGGGCAACAGGGAAGGTTCGGCGGCGGTGCGGAAGATCACCCGTGCGCCGGGCCGCGCCGTGCGCGTGATCTCGGCCCACAGCGCGTCGAGCTGGGCGTCGGTCATCCAGTCCTGGGCGTCGAGCAGGACGTAGCGGTCGCGCGAGGCGTCGGGACAGCCGGCAAGATATTCGGTGACCGAACGGTTCAGCACCTCGACCCGATCGACCCGCGCCCGAACCGCGTCGAACTGCTCGCGCCGCAGGTAAGGCGGCAATGGACCTTCGGCATCACGGCTGTAGCGGCGGCCGAATGCTTGCCAGGCGAAGTAGTTGTCGTCGAGGCTGAAGCCGCAGGCCAGGCGCTCCACGCGGGAGCGCAGGACCGTGCCCATGTCGCGGCCGCCGGCCAGCGCCTCGTACTGCGCCGGCGGAATGCCGAGTCCATAGAGCGACAGCCGGTTGGCCGTCGCCCAGCGCACCGCGGGCTTGTCGAACAGCGGCGACCAGCATGGTCTCGAAGAAGAGACGCTGCTCGTCCAGCGATTGCGCGCTCAAGAGGTCGCGCAGGTCGACGCCGTAGATCCGCGCGGCGGCATGGGCAAGGCCGATGAAGCGGCCCAGCACGCCATGGTGATAGGCGTTGCGGGCAAAGATCGAGATCCGCCGGCGACCGAGATGCTGCAGGCCGCGGCTCTCCCAGTAGGCGCGGCTCTGCGGGTCGAGATGGGGCGCGATCAGCCGATGATAGGCCGCGACGTTCGCCGGATCGTCGGCCGTGCCGAAAAAGCCGTAGAAGGCCTGCCAGGACGGCAGCCGGGTGGCCGCCACCAGTTTCAGTCGGTTCAACGCCACGTGCGCCCGGCTGAGATCGACGGCGGTGATGCGCGCAGGGCCGGCCGTCAGGTAGGAGAGCACATTGCAGCCGCCCGAGGCGATGGCCACGACATGAGAGTCCGGCTCGAGCGCCAGCGCCTCGAGGTCGATCTCGGGATCCTCCCAGATCTGGGTGTAGACCAGGCCACGGAACAGCCGTTCGAACACCCGCTCCAGCAGGCCTTCACGGGAGAAAACGCGATTGCGCCGGACCGCCTCTTTCAGGCGGACATGGCTCTCGGCCCGCGGATCGACCACTAAACCTCACAGAATCACGTCAATCCCCCATATATAGCTCACCATCCATGCCACTTTGATGACGGCCGTCCTGGGGACGGGCGTTGGATTTCGCCGAGCCATTGACTGTCCTCAGCGGTCGTTTGCCGCCGGCGATCAGCCCGCGATAGATCTCGACGTAGTCGCCCGCCATGCGCCGGGCGGTGAAGCGCTCCTCGAAACGTGCGCGGATCCTGTCGCGCGACAAGTGGGAGAGTTGATTGTCGATGATCGCGGCGGCAGCGGCTTCACTGTCGACGATGAATCCGGTCAGCCCGTGCTCGACGACCTCGGGCACCGAGCCGCTGCCATAGGCGATCACCGGCGTGCCGCACGCCATCGCCTCGATCATCACCAGGCCGAACGGCTCAGGCCAGTCGATCGGCATGAGCAGCGCCATCGCCCCGCTCAGGAACGCCGACTTTTCCTCGTCGCCGATCTCGCCGATGTAGTCGATGCCGGGTAGATCGAGCAGCGGGCGGATCTCTCGTTCGAAATAGTCGCGATCGGCGTGGTCGACTTTGGCCGCTATCTTGAGCGGCAGCTTGCAGCGCTGGGCGATGCGGATCGCCCGGTCGACCGCCTTCTCCGGCGCGATGCGGCCGAGAAAGGCGAGATAGCCGGGCTTCGCCGCGCGTGGTTGGAGCAAATCGGCCGGCAGGCCGTGATGAACGGTCCTGAGCCAGCGCGCCTGCGGCAATGGCCGGCGTTGGGACTCGGAAATCGAGATGACCGGCACCGAGGCGAAGGCATTGAACACCGTCTGGTGCTCGGGCAAGTCGAGCCGGCCGTGCATAGTGGTGATGAAGGGCGTGGCCTGGCGCGAGAAAACCGAGAACGGGAAATAATCGAGATGGAAATGCAGGATGTCGAATTCGCCGGCACGCTGGCGCACCCGCTCCAGCATCGCCATGTGCAGCGCCATCGGATCGCGCACTGAATTGTCCAGCCGCAATGCGCGTGGCCACATCGGTTCGAGCTTCGCCGTGGTCTGCGAATCGCCACTGGCAAACAATGTGACGTCGTGGCCGAGCGCCACCAGTTCCTCGGTAAGCCACGAAACCACGCGTTCGGTGCCGCCGTACAGTTTTGGGGGAATCGCCTCGGTCAACGGTGCAATCTGAGCAATACGCATGAGAGCTGTCTCCTTTGAACGCGAACGGTGCGGCAGCCAGACGCTAGCGAACCCCGGCGACGACCGGGGTTCGGCAGGTGAGCAATTTCGATGGGGGTGAAATGCAGCAGATGAGCGGCAACCATCTATTTGTCACAGCAAATCTCCGGATATGATTGTAACGGTTTTGGAGGCTTGCGCGTTGCAAGTTTTCCGGATGGATGGTCTCAGCAGCTACGCCGAACGGCCCATTGCATTTCTGCTGCGCTATGTGCGCCGGCGGAAGCTTGCGCATGCCGCGATTTTTGCGGCGGTGCTGGGCGCGGTCGCTTGCTCGGTAAGCACACAATACGGTGTGAAATTTCTGGTCGATACCCTCTCCGCCGGACCGCGCGGCAATGCCGTGTGGTTGGCCTTCGCAGTTCTCGTGTCATTGATCGCCGCCGACAATCTGTTGTGGCGAATCGCCGGCTGGATCGCTAGCCACGCCTTTGTCGGCGTCACCGGCGACCTGCGCAGCGAACTGTTTCGTCATCTCACAGGCCATGCGCCGAGCTATTTTGCCCAGCGCCTGTCAGGCACGCTGACCGGCCGCGTCACCGCGACGTCGAACGCCGCCTTCGCGGTCGAGAATCTCTTCATCTGGAATATCCTGCCGGCTTGCGCCGCGACCTTCGGCGCCATCGCCTATCTGGCTGCGGTCAGCCTGCCGATGGCGACGGCGCTGCTGGCGATCGCCACCTTCGTCATGCTTCTGCTGTTCCGACTGGCCGCGCGCGGCACGCCGCTCCATCACGGCTTCGCCGACCGGGCCGCGCGGGTCGAGGGCGAGCTTGCCGACGTCATCGGCAACATGCCGCTGGTCCGGACTTTTGGCGCCATCGGCCGCGAGCACAGCCGCTTCGACCGTACCGTCGATAGCGAGATGAACGCCCGCCGCCGCAGCCTGCAATACCTCGAAGGGCTCCGCTTGCTACACGCGGCCCTCACCATCGTGCTGACGGTGGCGATCCTGGCCTGGGCGATCGTGCTGTGGCAACGCGGCCAGGCGAGCGCCGGCGACGTCGTGCTGGTCTGCACCTTGGGCTTCACCGTGCTGCACGCCACACGCGACCTTGCGGTCGCGCTGGTCGACGTCACACAACATATGGCGCGGCTCGCCGAGGCGATCTCAACCCTGCTGCAGCCGCACGACTTGCGCGAGCATCCCGAGGCGGTGCCGCTGGTGCCGCGGCCAGGCGGCGTGGCGTTCGAGGGCGTCGTGTTCGAGACCGTCTCCTTTGCCTATCCGGGCGGCCACAAGGTGTTCGAGGATTTCAGCCTGCGGATCGCCGCCGGCTGCCGCACCGGCCTGGTCGGTCCATCGGGCGGCGGCAAGTCGACCGTGCTGGCGATGCTGCAACGCTTCCGCGACGTCGATCGCGGACGCATCCTGATCGACGGCCAGAACATCGCGCACATCACCCAGGACAGTCTGCGGCGCGCCATCTCCTTCGTGCCGCAGGACATTTCCCTGCTGCACCGCTCCATCCTGGACAATATCCGCTACGGCCGGCCCGAGGCATCGGATGCCGAGGTGGTGGCGGCGGCCGAAGCCGCGCGCTGCCGCGACTTCATCGAGGCGCTGCCCAAGGGTTTCGCCACCGTCGTCGGCGAACGCGGCACGCGATTGTCGGGCGGCCAGCGCCAGCGCATCGCCATCGCCCGCGCGCTCCTCAAGGATTCGCCCATCGTCCTGCTCGACGAAGCAACCTCATCGCTCGACGGCGAATTGGAAGAATTGATCCGCCAGGCGCTCGACCGGCTGATGCGGGATCGCACCGTGATCGCCATCGCCCATCGCCTCTCGACCCTGCGCAGCTTCGACCGCATCATCGTGCTCGATCGCGGGCACGTGATCCAGGACGGTGCGCCGGAAGAGCTGCTGCGTCGGGACGGCCCCTATCGAGCGCTGATGGAAAGCGAACTGGCGCGGCTGCAGCAGGCGGCGTGATACTGCCCACTTGACGGCATGTCCGGTTAGGCGGACCGTAGCGCCGTCATGACCGCACCGACCGGCTTCGCCATTTTCGAGACGCCCATTGGCGCCTGCGGCATCGCCTGGGGCCCGCAAGGCATCACCGGCCTGCAGCTCCCTGAATCCAGCGCCCAGGCAACGCGGACTCGCCTGCAGCGGCGTTGGCCCGGCGCCATGGAAACAGCGCCGCCGGCTGGCGTGCAACGTGCCATCGACCGCGTCCTGACCTTGCTCGCGGGCGAGGCGGTCGATCTCGGCGACATTGCGCTCGACCTCGAGGCGGCGCCCGACTTCCATCGCAAGGTCTACGCGGTGGCGCGCACCATCCCGCCCGGCCAGACCATGACCTACGGCGAGATCGCCAGGAAGCTCGGCGTGCCGCACGAATTGCGCGAGGTCGGCCACGCACTGGGTCGCAATCCCGTCGCCATCATCGTGCCCTGCCATCGCGTGCTGGGCGCCGACGGCAAGATGGGCGGCTTCTCGGCCAATGGCGGCGTCGCCACCAAGCGGCGCATCCTGGAGATCGAAGGCGCGTCGGCGGTCGGCGCAGGGCCGCTGTTCGAGCGGCTGAAATAACGATGGCCGAATTCGGCTTCGACCGCGCCGCGGCCGTCGCGCATCTGCGCCAGTCGGACCCGGCGCTGGCGCCGATCTTGGACCAGGCCGGCCCCTTCGCCATGGAACTCAAGAAGGCGCGCAGCGTGTTCGCCGCCCTCGCCGAGGCGATCGTCTATCAGCAGCTCTCCAACAAGGCGGCCGCCACGATCTTCGGCCGCCTGTGCGCGCATTTTCCCCGCGGATCGACCGGCCTGACACCCGAGCGGCTGTTGGCGCTGTCCGACGCCAGGATCCGCGGCGCCGGCATATCGCGTCCCAAGCTCAAGTCGCTGCGCGACCTCGCGCGCCGCACCGCCGCCGGTGAGGTGCCCACCCTCGCCGCCGCACGCCGCATGGGAGACGACGAGATCGTCGAGCGGCTGGTCGCCGTCCATGGCATCGGGCCGTGGAGCGCAGAGATGTTCCTGATGTTCTATCTCGGCCGGCCCGACGTGCTGCCACTCGATGACTACAGCCTGCGCAAGGCCTACGCGACGGCCTTCCGGAAACGCGCGCTGCCGTCACGCGAGGCGCTGCAGAAGGCCGGCGAGAAATGGCGGCCCTATCGCACGGTGGCGAGCTGGTATCTGTGGCAGACGTTGAACAGGCCTAACGTCGCAGGCCGATGAAGCCGCGCCGCATTCACGCACGCCACTGGAGTGACACGCTCGCCATGACATAATCGGCGCATGGCTCTTCCCTTCTCCAACACCGTAGACCGCACGCTCGAACGCCTGCGCACTGCCTTTGTCGAAACCGCCCGCGGCGCGCGCGAGGTCGTGGGCGCGCCGTTGCGGCCCGATCTGCCCGATGACGACATCCCGCGTCTCAAGAGCCGGATCGCTGCCTGCCTGGCGGGCAAGGGCGGCGAGACCGCGCGGCGCGGCCGTGCCGCCGAGCTCGGTCAGGCCTACCTCTCGCTGTCGCCGGCCGGCCGCAAGAAATTTCTGCTGACGCTCGCCCACGATTACGGCCTGCCGCGCGAGGCAGCGATGGCGATCGTCGAGCGCTGGCGCGCGTCCAAGGAGCCGCCGCGCGCCCTGCGCAAGGCGCTCGAATCGCCCGCCGTCCGCCTGCTGCATGAATTCGTTGGCGTGCCGCAGGGCGTGAAGTTCGTGGTCGACCTGCGGGCCGAGCTGATGGTCCTGGGCCGCACCGACGCCGCGGCGCGCATGCTGAGCGAGGATCTGCGTCCGCTGCTCGGCGCGTGGTTCGACGTCGGCTTCCTCGATCTGGTGCGCATCGACTGGCGGTCCTCGGCGGCGCTGCTCGAGAAGCTGGTGACCTACGAGGCCGTGCACGCCATCCGCTCGTGGCGCGACCTCAAGAACCGCCTCGATTCGGACCGCCGCTGCTTCGCCTTCTTCCATCCGCGCATGCCCGACGAGCCGCTGATCTTCGTCGAGGTGGCGCTGGTGAACGGCATGGCGGGCAACGTGCAGCGCCTGCTCGACGCGCGCGCCGAGACGCACGACGCCAAGCAGGCCAACACGGCGATCTTCTATTCGATCAACAACTGTCAGCAGGGTCTGGCCGGCATCAGCTTCGGCAACTTCCTGATCAAGCGGGTGGCCGACCAGCTTGCCCGGGACCTGCCCAACATCAAGGACTTCGCGACGCTCTCGCCCATCCCGGGCCTGCGCCACCACATCGACGGACGGCTGAAGAACGAGGGCGACGCGGCATTGACCGCGGCCGAGATCGCCTCGCTGGTGCCGGTGACCGACGAGGCCGCGGGCGCCGCCGCGGTACGCCAGCTCCTCGACCGGCCGACCTGGTGGGAGGTGCCGGCGATCAACAAGGCGCTGAAGCCGATCCTGACCCGGCTGGCGGCGCGCTATCTCACCGCCGACGAGAACGGTCGCGCGCTCGACCGGGTCGCGCACTTCCATCTCGGCAACGGCGCGGTGGTCGAGCGGCTGAACTGGCTGGCCGACACCAGCGCCAACGGCCTCAAGCAGTCGTACGCCATGATGGTGAACTACCGCTACAAGCTGGGCGACGTCGACGCCAACCACGAGGCCTACGCCTCGGGCAAGATCGTCGCCAGCCGCGAGGTGCGGGCGCAGGCGAAGGGGTGATCGGGTCGATCGCACACCACCACCTCACCCTGAGGAGCGGCCCGCGTCGCGCGGGGTAACCCCCGCGCTTTGCCGCGTCTCGAAGGGTGGGCCACAAACTTGTAGGTTGCCCATCCTTCGAGACGCGCGCTGCGCGCGCTCCTCAGGATGAGGTTTGTTTTACTTGTTCAAGTACTCGAGCTTCAGCCCCGGCCGCGGCCATTCGAAGCTCACCAGCTTGCCGGTCATGGAAAGCGTGGCGAAGGCGGTGCGCAGGTCCTTGCCGCCGAAGCAGACGTTGGTGACCATCGGGTCGGGCAGCTTGTATTGCACGACCGACTTGCCGTCGGGCGAGATGTCGCTCACCGCGCCGGTGATGAGCGTGGCGACGCAGATGTGGCCCGCCGAATCGACGGCCAGCGAATCGAACATCTGGTAGCCGCCGAGGCCTGCGATCACGCGGCCCTTCTCGCCACGATAGGGACCATTGGCGTCCTTGATGACGCCGGGCGCGGAGAGCTCGAAGGCCCAGCAGCGCGCGGTCGGGGTCTCGACCACGTAAAGCGTCTTGCCGTCGGGCGAGAGGCCGCAGCCGTTGGGCCGCTCCAGCGGGAAGACCTTCTCCTCGATCTTCGAGCCGTCAGCCTTCGCGTAGTAGACGGCGCCGCGGTCGTTGTCGCGCTCGCGCGTCTTGCCGAGATCGGTGAACCAGAAGCCGCCGGCATCGTCGAACACCAGGTCGTTGGGACCGTTAAGCTTCCGCCCGCCGCAGGAATCGTAGAGCGTCTCGAACTTGCCGGTCTCGGGATCGACCACCTGGATCGAGCCGCCCTTGTAGTCGGCCGGCACCGTGCCCGGGAACAGCCGTCCGTCGGGCCGCTCGATCCAGTTGAAGCCGCCGTTGTTGGTCACGTAGATCTTGCCCTTGGGCCCCATGGCCGCGCCGTTCGGTCCGCCGCCCAGCTTGGCGATGACGTGCTGCTTGCCGTCGGGCATGACGCGGGTCAGCGTCTGGCGCGCGATCTCGACCAGGATCACCGAGCCGTCGGGCATGGCGACGGGCCCTTCCGGGAATTTCAGGCCGGAGGTGATCTCCTTGTGCGGCGTCGTCATGGTCGTCTCTCTCCTTTACTTGCCCTTGAAGGCGGGCTTGCGCTTGGCGAGGAAGGCCGCGACGCCTTCCTTGAAATCCTCGCTGCGGCCGAGCTCACGCTGGAAGTCGCGCTCGACGTCGAGCTGCTGGCCGAGGTCATTACCGCTCGCGCGGTTCATCGCTTCCTTGATGCGGGCGAGCGACAGGGCCGGTCCCTCGGCCAGCCGGCGGGCGAGCTCGGTCGCCGTCTTCATCAGCGCGGCGTCCTCGACCACATCCCAGATCAGGCCCCATTCCTTGGCCTGCTCGGCCGGAATCTGCGGCGCCAGCATGGCGAGCGCGCGCGCCCGCTGCTCGCCCACCAGCCGCGGCAGGAACCAGGTGCTGCCGCCGTCGGGCAGCAGGCCGATGCGGGCAAAGGCCTGCAGGAAGGACGCGGACTTGCCCGCGATGGCGATGTCGGAGGCGAGCACGAAGCTCATGCCGACGCCCGCTGCCACGCCGTTCACCGCCGACACGATCGGCTTGGGCAGGGCGCGCATGAGGCGGATCACCGGATTGAAGTACTTTTCGAGGGCGGCGCCGGAATCGGCGGTGGCGCTCGATTCGCGGTCGGGATCGGCGAGATCGGCGCCGGCGCAGAAGCCGCGGCCCGACCCGGTCAGCAGCACGGCGCGCACCGAGGGTCCGCCGCCAGATCCTCCCAGCAAAGCTTGATCTCGGCGATCATCTTGCGCGACACGGCGTTCAGCCGCTCGGGCGCGTTGAGGGTGAGCGTCGCCAGGCCATCGTCCTTGGCGACCATGATCTTCTCGTAGGTCATCGCCTCAGCGTCCCGTGAAGTTGCGCGGGCCGCTTGGCGAGGAAGGCCGCGACGCCCTTCCTTGCAATCGGCGCTGCGGCCCAGCGCGCGCTGGCTGTCGCGCTCGAGATCGAGCTGCTGGTCGAGGGTGTTGGTGGCGGCCGCATCGATCGCCTGCTTGATCGCGGCATAGGACAGCGTCGGACCGGCGGCGAGGCGATGCGCAAGCTTCTTCGCCTCCTCCATCAGCGCGGAATCGTCGAGCACCTGCCAGACCATGCCCATGCGCTCGGCCTCCTCGGCCGGCACCGAGCTGCCCAGCATGGCAAGCGCCCGGGCGCGCGCATCGCCCACAATGTGCGGCAGGAACCAGGTGCCGCCCAGGTCGGGGATCAGCGAGATGCGCACGAAGGCCTGGTCGAAACGGGCCGAGCGCGCGGCCAGTACGATGTCGCAGGCGAGCGCCAGGTTGGCGCCGCCGCCCGCCGCCACGCCGTTCACGCGCCGCCACGATCGGCTTGGGCAGCGCGCGCATGGCGCGGATCATCGGGTTGAACAGGCGGTCCATCGCGGCGCCGAGATCGGGCTGGCCTGCCGCATCGGGATCGCCGGGGCCGCCGCCCGCGAGGTCAGCGCCGGCGCAGAAGCCGCGGCCGATGCCGGTCAGCAGGACGGCGCGGATATCCTTGTCGTCGCGGGCGCGTCGCCAGCTCGTGGTTCATCGCCTCGATCAGGCCGGGGCTCATGGCGTTGAGCCGTTGCGGCCGGTTCAGCATGAGGGTGAGAACGCCGCTTTCGCGTGCGGCGATGACGGGTGTTTTGTCCATGGCGCCGGAGACTGGCACGGGAGGCCCCCTCGCCGCCACTCTCCCCGCGCCATCCGGTCGCGTCGCATCGCGGCACGCGCTCGCTTATCTCGGGACGCGATGTCCAAGATCCTGATCCTGGTCGGCACCGAATCGGGCAACGCCCAGATGGTCGCCGATGCGCTGAAGCCCGTGCTCGAGGGCGCCGGTCACGCCGTCGATGTCAGCGATACGGCGGCAAGCGCGGCCGACCTCGTAGCGCATGACGTGATGCTCGTGGTCTGCGCCACGCACGGTTCGGGCGACATCCCGACCAATATCCTGCCCTTAGCCGAGACGCTGGAGCGCGAACGGCCCGACCTGTCCGGCCATCGCTACGGCATCATCGCGCTGGGCGACATGACCTACCAGGACACGTTCTGCGGCGGCGGCAAGAAGGTCGACAAGGTCTTCGAGCTGTGCGGCGCCCGGCGGCTGGGCGAGCGGCTCGAGGTCGACGCTTCGAGTCAGCCGCTGCCCGACGAAGAGGCGCTCACCTGGGTCGAAGGCTGGAAGAGCCTCGTCTGACCGCACTCAGTCGGGCAGGGTGAAGATCTCGACCGGCTCGGGAATGCCGCGCAGGACGTGCTTGCCGAGCGGACGCATCGCCGTCAGGCAGACCTCGTTGAACTCCGCCGACGCGCAGACGGGAACGCCCAGCTCCTTGGTCAGGCTTTCCAGGCGCGCCGCCCGGTTGACGGCCGAGCCGATGACCGTGAAGTCGAGGCGGTCCTCGGTGCCGACATTGCCGAACGTCACCGGACCGAGATGCAGACCGATCCCGAAGCGCAGCGGCTCGCTGCCGCCGGCGGCGCGCGCCTCGTTGGCGGCCTCGATGTCGCCGATCAGCCGGCGCGCGGCGTTGAGCGCCGCACCGGTGACCATGGGCAGGAAGAGCGCATCCTCGGCCGGGAAATAGCCCATCACGCCGTCGCCGATGAACTTCAGGATTTCCCCGCCATGGGCGCCCAGCGCATCGCCCACGAGCTGCAGGTAGTTGTTCAGCAACTCGAGGACCTCGGACGGGGCCAGGCGCTCGTTCATGCCGGTGAAGTCGCGCAGGTCGGAGAACCACAGGACGGCGCGGATCTCCTCGCCCTCGCCGCGGCGAATGGCGCCATTCAGCACGCGCTGGCCGATCTGCGGCCCAAGATACGTGTTGGCCACCGTCTCGGCGACGCTGCGCTCGATATGCATCTCGATCACCGCGCCCATCATGTCGACGAGGCGCGTGAGGTCGGCGATGTCCTCGTCTGAGAAGCCCGTACGGCTGTCGGTGGCGAAGGTGACGACGGGCACCGGCCCGTCACGGCGGATGCGCATCGGCGTCGCGAAATAATCGGTGCCACCGTCAGCCTTCACATCGCGCAGCGTCACGTGATGGTCCTCGCCCACGTCCTTCAGGCGATAGCGCACCGCACGGCCCTGCTCCCGCGCCTCCTGCATCGGGCTGCCGATATAGGACGGGGTGAACTGGATGCCGTAGGCGCGGGCGATCGCCTGCACCTTCTCGCCGCGCCGCCACATGTAACCCATCGCCGTGAGCTGCGGATGGATGAGCTGCAGGCCGATATAGACCCGCCACAGCGGAATGCCGGTCTTCAGCACCTGGTTCATCAAGCGTTCGACGAAGACCGCCGGCGCGGGCACGAGGCGGCCCTCATGCGCCAGCCACTCGGCGACGGGCGCCAGGCGATCGCCGGCGGAGATTCCCGCGTTCAGGAGCCCACCACCGCCGCCACCTCTTCCGACGAGGTCCGGAAGACCCTGCTGGTCGAAAGATCGGCGATCCTGTCGATATTGTCGGCCACGTCCTCGACGGTGGGCGCACGGCCCTCGATGCGCAGGCCGGGCGCCTCGCGATACTCGATGCGCGCGAAGTAGCCGGCGCCGGCGCTCCATATGTCGCCGGTGCGCTGGCACTGCTCGCTGCAGAGATAGGCAACCATGGGCGAGACGAATTCCGGTTTGATCTTCTCCAGCATCTCGGGCGTCATCAGGCTCTCGGTCATGCGCGTGCCGGCGACCGGGGCCAGCGCATTGACCAGCACGTTGTACTTCTGGCCTTCGAGACGGAGCGCATTCATGAAGCCTACGACGGCCAGCTTGGCGCCGCCATAGTTCGCCTGGCCGAAATTGCCGTAGATGCCCGAATTCGACGAGGTCACCACGACCCGGCCATAGGCCTTGGCGCGCATGATCGGCCAGGCGGCGTGCGTGACATAGGCGGTGCCGAGGAAATGCACCTTCACCACGAAGTCGAAATCCTCGACCGTCATGTTGTGGAAGGTTTTGTCGCGCAGCACGCCCGCATTGTTGACCACGATGTCGATCGTGCCGAAGGAATCCACTGCGGTCTTGACGATGTTGGCCGCGGTCTTCGGATCGGCCACCGAATCGTAGTTCGGCACGGCCTGGCCGCCCGCCGCCTTGATCTCGGCGACCACCTTGTCGGCGGCGGCATGGTCGCCGCCCCCACTATTCAGAGGCCGGCCGTCGACCGCGCCGCCCGGATCGTTCACCACAACCTTGGCGCCGCGGCTGGCCAGCAGCAGCGCATGCGCGCGGCCGAGCCCGTTGCCGGCGCCGGTCACGATGGCGACGCGATTGTCGAAGCGGATTGTCATTCCCCGTTCTCCCCCGAAGTCTTGTCGTTTGGTTTCGGGACCGCGAGCTCCATGTTTGTTCTCGCTCGGCCTGTTTCAACCCTCTGAGAATAGTCTCGCCGTGCCCGGCGCACTCAGGCGGCACGCGCAGCAATGATTTTGCGGCGCTGGGCGGGCGACAAGTCCTTCGCTGCCATCTTGAGATCGTACCAACTCTGGAGGTTCATCCAGAACTCGGCGCTGTTGCCAAAGAACAATGCGAGCCGGACTGCAGTATCGGCGGTGATGCGGCGACGATTGTTGACGATCTCGGCAACACGATTGGGCGAGACACCGATTGCGTGGGCCAATGCGTTCTGTGACAGGCCGTATTCGGTGAGAAACTCCTGCTTCAGCATGTCGCCGGGCGTTACGGGTGCGTACTGATTCTTCGCCATGTCTGCCTGACAACTCGTACAATGGTGTCGGCACTCGGAACACGCTGCATCTCTCTAAGGTCGACATTTATTCGACCCGCTTTCACTAGCTCGATGAGTATTCTCTTCGCATCTTTGATTGTCACCAAAGGCGTTTCCATTGCTACCGCCCAAGCTTCGTGGGTGGCGAATCTGCTTTTGAGCGAGATAAATGATTCTACGTCAGCTCGGGCTCTGCCACGATTTACTTGCCGACGCTCCGTCAAGCGACGCGATCGGCCTCCCCAGCATTGGATGTGAACATATCGTCCATGCCAGACTGTTGGGCTCGAACATTCGGTCGAACGTGAAATCTAACACGCTCCTGAATCTCCTCGCGTCCACTTCCACTTTCCTAAATTCCTCAAGTCACGCAATGGCGCGTGCATACGCCAAGTGAAAGTAAGTTCGTTCGACACGGGCTTCAGAATTGACGTGTAGGTGACGTACGGATATCCGCCGATCATCCAAAACCGTGAAAAGCGCGGACCATTTCGTCTTCGAAGAGCGCCCGCGTCTTGCGGTCACCGAACGACCTGATCATCAAGAGCCAGTATACCGCTTGCCGGTAACGAGCAACGGGATAAATTCCGCCGAACACCCTGGGGGGCCGCACTGCCTGAAGGCCATCAGGAAGCCTTCGACGGTCATCGAAGAGCCAGATCCGCATCCCGGTATACGATCAACGCGATTACATTCAATTCCGCCGCAGAATCACCACTGCGGCGGCCGCGCTGCCCTGCTCGAAGGAGTATCTTGGGAAGCCGCCGCCCTCGGTGAAAGCCCGCGCTGTCCCTAACGCCGGCGTGGGCTTCTCCGGCGGCAAGTACCGTCGCGCCCCGTGGTTCCTTTGGGCCGTTTCCCGCTGGTTGGCTTTCACGGCATTTGAGCGTATCCAAACGGCCTGTTCCAGCCACTCTTCGCAATTTGGGGTGGCCGAGGCAAAGGTGATGATGTAAGCGTATGCCCCCAAAGCTCCACGGGAGCGACGGGGATTAGGAGAACCGACACTGGCCGCAATGGCCCCCGTACAGGCACAGGCAAGAGCCCCCGAAGTCGACGCCACCATCGCCGAGCTCCGGCGGCTCTACGGCGAACGGCTGAGCACGGCGCATGCCGTGCGCGAGCAGCATGGCAAGGACATCTCCTTCCACGAGGCCCATCTGCCCGATGCCGTGGTGTTCGCCGAATCGGCGGAGGAGGTGCAGCAGATCGTGCAGCTCTGCGCCCGCCACAAGACGCCGATCATCGCCTTCGGCACCGGCACCTCGCTGGAGGGCCATATCAGCGCGCCCAACGGCGGCATCTCGCTCGACCTCAGCCGGATGAACAAGGTGCTGCAGGTGAACGAGGCCGACCTCGACGTCGTCGTGCAGCCCGGCGTCACGCGCAAGCAGCTCAACGAGTACATCCGCGACACCGGGCTCTTCTTCCCGATCGATCCCGGCGCCGACGCCTCGCTGGGTGGCATGGCGAGCACGCGCGCCTCGGGCACCAACGCGGTGCGCTACGGCACCATGCGCGAGAACGTGCTGGCGTTGCAGGTCGTCACCGCCGACGGCCGGCTGATGCGGCTGGGCCGGCGCTCGCGCAAGTCCTCGGCGGGCTACGATCTCGTGAAGCTGTTCGTGGGCTCCGAGGGGACGCTCGGCATCATCACCGAGATCACGCTCCGCCTCTATGGCATGCCCGAGTCGATGGTGTCGGCGACCTGCGCCTTCGATTCCCTGGAGGGCGCGGTCAACACCGTGATCCAGACCATCCAGTCGGGCATCCCGGTGGCGCGCATTGAGCTGTTGGATACCGAGACCGTCGACACGGTGAACAAGTACTCGAAGCTCACCCTGCCGCTGAAGAGCACGTTGATGCTGGAGTTCCACGGCACCGAGGCCGGCACCAAGGAGCAGGCCGAGATGGTGCAGGCGCTTGCCGAGGAGAACGGCGGCGGCGACTTCGCCTGGACCGGCCAGGCCGAGGAGCGCAGCAAGATGTGGCAGGCGCGCCACGACGCGGCGTGGGCGGCCAAGGCATCGCGGCCCGGCTGGGGCATGTGGGCGACCGACGTCTGCGTGCCGATCTCGCGGCTGGCCGAATGCATCCTGGAGACGCAGAAGGACATCGTCGCCAACGGTCTCTATGCGCCGATCGTCGGCCATGTCGGCGACGGCAACTTCCATCTCACCATGATGGTCAATCCCGACGATCCGACCTACCTGCCGCGCGCCGAGGCGCTCAACGATCGCATGGTGGCGCGCGCTCTGGCGCTGGGCGGCACCTGCACCGGCGAGCACGGCGTCGGCATGGGCAAGATCAAGTTCCTGTACGAGGAGCATGGCGAGGCGATGTCGCTGATGCGCGCCATCAAGAAGGCGCTCGACCCGGACAACATCATGAACCCGGGCAAGATCCTGGGGCCGATCAACTGATCTCGTTTGATCTTTGCGCAGGCCGTGGGCGGATGGCGTGAATTTCCGGTATTTTCGGTATTTCCGGCAGTCGTTTTCGACAGATCCGATTCCGCTGCTGGCGCGCCGGGACGGCGCGCGACTCCATGCGCCCGCGGAGCGGATTTGCTGGTCGGGCAGCGGCTGGCGCGAAAGCGGAAGCGTCATAGGGACAAGGGACTTAAGTCGCGGTTTTAGAAGCCAGCCAAGACTGGCGATCAGCACCACTGATATAATAGACACTTAAGTCAATTTCAAGCATTACTTTGGCACGCGGCGGCCGGAATAAGTAAGCACCAGTCGGCGGGGTTTGTGCCTTTCCCGCATTGAAATCACAGGGAATTTTTCTGGTGACCCGCGGGGTGCCGCCACGGCCTCCCCGAATAAGTGGGCGCCATGGAACCCACAAATGTAACTTCCTTGCCCGGCGACCACGCAATGCTTCGGCAATTCGCGCCAGCGATCTGCCGCCGACGATCGGTCGAGCGGCAGCTGACGCTGCGCGGCCCCTAACCGACCGCCATGCCCTTCTTCGCCAACTCCTTCTTCGCGCTCTCGTTCTTGGCCAGATGCTCAAGTCCCATGCCGCGCAGCACGTTGGGCGCCTTGGTGAACTGGATGTTGTCGTAGCCGACGATCTCGATGCGGTTGCCCCAGGGATCGAGGAAATCGAGGAAGGGACCGTCGAGCAGGACGACGCCTGCCGCCTGCAAGGCGCGTCGCGCCGCCTCCTTGTCGTCGACCACGAGACCGAAATGGCGGCCATCGTCGGGCGCCTGCTTGCGCCCTTTCTGAAGGGCGATGAACTGGTCGCCCAGATCGATGAAGGCCATCGTGTCGCTCTTGCCGCGCAACTCGAATGCGAAGAGCCGGCCGTAGAACGCCAGCGCCTCCTCGATGTCGCCCACCTCCAGCGCCACATGGTTGAAGCCCACGACGCGCGGCTTGCCGGATTCCGTCATCGCCCACTCCTCGGCTGATCTGAGGATCAGGTAGGAAGGCCCATTCCATTCTGCAATCCCGGTCGACCTGGGAAGACACGGTGGCATGGCGGCGCTGCCGCAGACCCCCGCCGACGCCAGCATGGCAGCAATCCCGCCAAGGCGCTCGCAGCCTACGCGCCGGGCGCGCCGTTCGACGGCCAGGCAAATGGCTGGCTTGCGAAGGGCCGCCGAGTCGGCAAATTATGGGACCGATCTCAAGGAGCGCCGCAAGCGCAAGCGCAATTTCTGAAACTGCTATGGGAGCCCGACCCATGCGCGATCACGAATGGTCCGGTGCAGAGAAAAAGATCGCCCGCCACGCCTTCGAGACGGCACTCGATACGGCATTGGCCGAGAGCATGGCGGAATTCAAGGCGAAGGCCGCAGCGGCCGTGACGCCCGAGGACATGTGGTCCGTCGAGGGCTTCTTACGGGAGCGACGGCGGGAGATCGACGAGACCTTCGACTATCGCTACTCGCAGTTGCTGATCGTCTTCGGGCAACTCATCCTCGACGGCAAGCTGGACGAAGGACGGCTGACCGGTCTGGCGGAAGACAAGCTCGAAGTGATCCGCCGATACGTGTCGGCCATGCGAAGCCCCTGAGCCCCGCAAAAAGGGCCGGCGAATTGCCGGCCCTTCCTGAAAAAACTGTCCCCTCGCCTTCGCTCAGAGCAGGCACGTCTTTCGAGATGACTTGCCTTCAGCGCGTCACTTGGCCGCCTGGATCATGATCTCGACCTTGAGCGCCGGATTGGCGAGCTTGGCTTCGACCGTGGCGCGGGCCGGCGTGTTGCCGGGCGCCACCCAGGCGTCCCACACTTCGTTCATCTGGCCCCAGGTGCCGATGTCGGTCAGCCAGATGTTGGCCGACAGGATCTTCGACTTGTCGGTGCCGGCTTCCTTGAGAAACTTGTCGATCTTGTCGAGGATCTGCTTGGTCTGGCCCTTGACGTCGGCCTTAGCGTCGTCGGCGGTGAGGCCGGCGAGATAGACCGTGTTGCCATGGACCACCGCGCTCGACATGCGGGGACCGGCGTTGATGCGCTGGACGCTCATAGTGTCTCTCCTCCTTGTGAAACTCCAAAACGGCGGCGACCTTAGAGCAGATTCCATCAAGGTGAAACCGCTCCCAGCAAAGAGTATGAGCGGGCCGGAGGCCCGCGGTCCCGTGTGCGCTCAGATCGCCGCGACGACCATGATTTCGACCTTCATTTGCGGGTCGTTGAGCCTTGCCTGCACGGTGGCGCGGGCCGGCGTCTGGCCGGGCACGACCCAGGCATCCCACACCGCGTTCATGGCCGCGAAGTCGGCGATGTCGCTGAGCCAGATCACCGCCGACAGGATCCTGGTCTTGTCGCTGCCGCCCTTCGCCAGCAGGGCGTCGATCTCGGCCAGCGCCTGCTTCACCTGGCCGGTGATGTCGAGCGAGGTGTCCTCGGGGATCATGCCCGAAAGATACATGCGATCGCCGCACACGCTGGCCTCGCTCAGCCGCGGGCCGGGATCGATGCGGCGGACGTCGGTCATGGTCTCTCCTTCCATTGACTCTACGGAACGAACTTCCGCTTCGCAGCACGGCTCTGGCAAGAGCTTCTTGCGCCCACGGCCTGCCGGTTCGCGCTAAGGTCGCTCCTCGAGAGGGACGATCATATTCCTCTCCCCCTTGGGGGAGAGGTTAGGTGAGGGGGTCAACGCGAAGACTGCCGCCTGCATCACCCCCTCACCCAGCCTCTCCCCCAAGGGGGAGAGGAGCATGAACGGTCTGATGGAGAAGGAAGAACAACCATGGCCATTCGCCGCCCCCTCGACGGCATGCTCGTCCTCGATCTCGGGCAGATCTACAACGGCCCCTACGCCGGGCTGACCCTGGGCTTCATGGGCGCGCGCGTGCTCAAGATCGAGCCGCCGGAGGGCGATGTCGTGCGCCGCCGCAAGCGCGAGGTCGAGCCGTGGCCGCTGGTCATGCTGAACTCCAACAAGGAGTCGGTGGTGCTCGACCTCAAGCAGCCGCGCGGCAAGGAGATCTTCCTCGAGCTGGTCGCCAAGGCCGACGTGCTGATCGAGAATTTTGCCGTGGGCGTCATGGATCGCCTCGGCATCGGCTGGGACGTGCTCAGCAAGATCAATCCGCGGCTGGTCTATGGCGGCAGCTCGGGCTTCGGGCTCGACGGCCCGTATCGCGACCTCGCCGCCATGGACGTCACCGTCCAGGCGATGAGCGGCATCACCAACGCGACCGGCCACGCTGACGGGCCGCCGACCAAAGCGGGCGCCGCCGTCTGCGACTTCCTCGCGGGCATCCATCTCTGCGCCGGCATCCTGGGCGCGCTGGTCCAGCGCGAGCGCACCGGCCAGGGCCAGAGGGTCGAGGTCGCCATGCACGAGGCGGCCGTGATCGCGCTCGCCTCGGCGATGGGCGCGGTGATGGACGGCGACACCAGCGTTCCCGACCGCACCGGCAACCGCCATCCCGCGCTCGCCATGGCGCCCTACAACACCTATCCCTGCAGCGACGGCTATGTCGCGATCTTCACCGCGGCCGAGCGGCACTGGCAGTCGATGTGCCGGATGCTGAACCGGCCCGACCTCGCCACCCATCCCGACTATGCGAGCACGGTGGCGCGGGCGAAGAACATGACGGAGATCGACGACATCGTCGGCGCCTGGACGATCACGCGCACCAAGGACGAGGTGGTGCGGCTCCTGAACGAGGCGCACGTGCCCTGCGCGCCGGTCAAGACGGCGCGCGAGGTGGCATACGATCCGCATCTCGAGGCGCGCGGCTTCTGGGTCGACATCGACCATCCGCGCCGCGGCCGCACGCGCGTGCCGATCTCGCCGATCAGGCTCCATACCGGCGGCACGCCGGAAATCCGCAGCCCCGCCCCGACGCTTGGCCAGCACACCGAGAAGGTGCTGGCAGAGCTGCTCGGGCTGAAGGCGGCAGAGTTGGCGAAATTGCGCGCCGACCGCGTCACCGAGCCCGTGACGGAGCGGAAGGCCTAATCTTGCCGGACCGCGGGCCTCCAGGCCCCGCTCATGGTTCATGTTCCTCTCCCCCTTGGGGGAGAGGTTAGGTGAGGGGGTTCAACGCGAAGACTGCCTCCTGCATCGCCCCCTCACCCAAGGGGGAGAGGAGCATGAGCTTTGTACTTGCTGGGAGTGCGCCACTCTACGGAAGGGCTAGCCTCACAATTCATGTTCCTCTCCCCCTTGGGGGAGAGGTTAGGTGAGGGGGTGCAACGCGGAGGCCGTCTCCTGCATCACCCCCTCACCCAGCCTCTCCCCCAAGGGGGAGAGGAGCATGAGCTTTGTCTTTGCTGGGAGCGCGCCTGGGGCACGCGGTCCGGCAAAGCCCCATTACGTGCTCACGATTCATGTTCCTCTCCCCCTTGGGGGAGAGGTTAGGTGAGGGGGTGCAACGCGAAAATTGTCTCCTGCATCACCCCCTCACCCAGCCTCTCCCCCAAGGGGGAGAGGAGCATGAGAGAAGGAGCATGAGAAGCGTGGCGCGGTCCCAGCTATGAGCGCTCGCGGATGTCGGCGAACTTTATCTTGGGCGAGCGTTCGGCGACGTAGCTCAATTCCCACGCGTTGCGCGCCAGGAACACCGGCGCGCCGTCGCGGTCCTCAGACATGCCGCCGCGGTTGGCGGCCATGAAGGCTTCAAGGTCGGCCTTGCTGTCGGCCGAGATCCAGCGCGCGGTTTCGAACGGCGCCGGCTCGAGGTCGATCTTGACCTGGTACTCCGCCTCGACGCGTGTCTTCAGCACGTCGAGCTGCAGCTCGCCGACCACGCCCACGATGTGATCGCCGCCGATCACGCGGCGGAACACCTGGGTGACGCCCTCCTCGGCGAGATCCTCCAGGGCGCGCTTGAGCTGCTTGGACTTCATCGGGTCTTCCAGCCGCACGCGGCGCAGGATTTCCGGCGCGAAGTTGGGGATGCCGGTGATCTTGACCGTCTCGCCCTCGGTCAGCGTGTCGCCGACCCGGAGCACGCCGTGGTTGGGGATGCCGATGATGTCGCCGGGCCACGCCTCGTCGACGATCTCGCGCTCGCGGGCAAAGAACAGGATCGGCGAGTTGACCGACAGGACCTTGCCGGTGCCCATCTGCGTGAGCTTCATGCCGCGGCGGAACTTGCCGCTGCACAGGCGCAGGAAGGCGACGCGGTCGCGGTGGTTGGGGTCCATGTTGGCCTGGACCTTGAAGACGAAGCCCGCGACCTTGGGTTCGGTGGGCTCGATCGGCCGCGGCTCGGCCGGCTGCGGGCGCGGCGGCGGCGCCCAGGCGGCCAGCGCATCCAAAAGCTCGCGCACGCCGAAATTGTTGTAGGCGCTGCCGAAGAACACCGGCGTCAGATGGCCGGCACGGTAGGACTCCATGTCGAAGCCGGGATAGGCGCCGCGCACCAGCTCGACTTCCTCGGCCAGCGCCGGATCGGAGATCGTATAATTCTCGATCACCTGGCCGATGCGCGTGCGATCGGTCGAATCGAACACCAGCATGCGATTGCGGGCGAGATCGTAGGTCCCCTTGAAGTTCTGGCCGGAACCGGCCGGCCAGGTCATCGGCGTGACGTCGAGCGCCAGGGTCGAGGCGATCTCGTCCAGAAGTTCGATCGGGTCGCGGCTCTCGCGGTCCATCTTGTTGATGAAGGTGATGATCGGCACGTCGCGCAGGCGGCAGATCTCGAACAGCTTGCGGGTGCGCGCCTCGATGCCCTTGGCGGCGTCGATCACCATGACCGCCGAATCGACCGCGGTCAGGGTGCGGTAGGTGTCCTCGCTGAAATCCTCGTGGCCCGGCGTGTCGAGCAGGTTGAACACCGCGCCGCCATACTCGAAATGCATCACCGAGGTGGTGACCGAGATGCCGCGCTGCTGCTCGATCTTCATCCAGTCCGAACGTGCGCGCCTGGCATCGCCGCGCGCCTTGACGGCGCCCGCGACATGGATGGCGCCGCCGAACAGCAGCAGCTTTTCGGTCAAGCGTCGTCTTGCCGGCGTCGGGATGGGAGATGATCGCGAACGTGCGTCGCAGGCCGGCGGGATGGCCGGCCAGACGGGCGTCGGATGCAAGGGAAATAGCGGAATCGGGCACTTTTGCGCGGGACCTAAGAAGGAGCGAGGGCGTACCGGACGCGCCGTGCGCCGTCAACCGCCCTGCGGTAGCCGGTCAATTTGACTCCGGCGGCGGCGCGGCAGGGCGCTCCAAGTCGTAAAGATAAAGCGTTACGCCGAAGGAAAAGGCAGAAGCCCACCGGACGGCGTCCGCCACGGAAAGCCCCTCTCGCTCATTGTAATCAAGAACGTCATGCACGACCTCCGCCTGGTCGCTGTCGCGCACCGAGTTGTCGTGCCACGTCGGTTCGATGATCGCCTTGATCTGGCGCCACCGATAAGGCTGCTGTCGCCTATCAACTATGTTCAGGATCACCGTCCTGCGCGCCCTTACGCGTGCTGGCGACGCTTCAGGGCGCGCATGTCGATGATGTCGGGGAGGCCGCGCGGATCGCTGCCGGCGGGATAGATGCTGTGCTTCTGGATCTTCTGCGTGCCCGTCGTCGGCAGGCTCGGCACGATGTGGATCCAGCCCGGCGCCTTGTAGTAGGCGAGACGCTCGTTGCAATGCTGGAACAGCGCCGTCGCCGCCTCCTTGTCCGCCCGCGCCCGCTTCAGCACCACGCAGGCCAGCACCTCCTCGTCGCGCAATTCGTCCTTCACCGCCATCACCGCCGCCTGCTGCACGTCGGGATGTGTCAGCAAGACCGCCTCGACCTCGGCCGCCGCGATGTTCTCGCCGGAGCGGCGGATGATGTTCTTCTTGCGCTCGACGAAATGCAGCATGCCGTCGGATCCGCGCCACACCACGTCGCCGGTGTGGAACCAGCCGCCCTGCCAGGCGGCTTCGGTGGCGGCCTCGTCCTTGAGATAGCCCGAGAAGCAGCCGCGGCGCGGTGTCGCCGCCGAATGGCGCACGAGCAACTCCCCGGGCATCTCGCCGGGCACATCACGGTCTTCGTCATCGACGACGCGGACGTCGACTCCCGGCATGGCGCGGCCGAAGGCGCGGGTGCCGACCTGGCGCGGCTCGACCGTGTCGCCCAGCACGCGCACCATCTCGGTCATGCCCCAGAGCTCGACCATGGGAAAGCCGAAGCGCTTCTCGAACGCGGCGTGCAGCTCGGGCTCGATGCCGGCGCCGATGCCGAAGCGCACCCTGTGGCGCCGTTCGTGCTCGCCGCGCGGCAACTTGAGCAGCACCGGCGCGATCACGCCGAGATAGTGCACGATGGTTGCGCCGGTCTCGGCGACCTCGCGCCACCAGCGCTGCGCATGGAAACGATCGGGCTGGATCTGGCAGTTGCCCGTCAGGATCGCCCCCATCAGCGACACGACGCCGGCGTTCGCATGATAGAGCGGCAGCGGATTGTAGATGCGGTCCTGCAGCCGTGCGCAGGCCGGCCACGCCGCCCAGCGCGGCGTACCAGGCGCCCACTGCGATCTCGTAGCCGTGTGACAGCACACAGCCCTTGGGCCGCCCGGTCGTGCCGGACGTGTACAGGATGCTGGCCGGCGTCTCGGGAAGGGGTCGTGCATCGTTCGCCGGTCGCGCGGCCTTGTCCAACGGTCCCGCGAACGATTCCGCGACGACCACCGGCGGCCGGTGTGCGCTTTGCGCCAGCGCCTCGCCGATCGAGGCCTCGCGCCCGCCGAGCGTCAGAATCAGGTCGGGCTCGCTGTGGTCGACAAGGTAAGCGATCTCCGCCGCTCGGTAGTCCGGGTTGATCGGCACTGAGCAGACGCCGATGCTGTTGAGCGCCAGCGTGTGAAGAACATGCTCGGGACGATTCTCCAGCAGGGTCGCGACGCGGTGGCCCATGCCGTAGCCCGCCTGCCGGTAGAGTGCCGCCAGTTCTCCGATGCGCTGGCCGGCCTCGCCGTACGACATCTCGAAGCCCGACGGCAGGTAGGCGCGGCCGTCATTGGCGGGCACGGCCAGGAACGGGCGATCGCCGTGGGCGGAGACGGCCGCCGCGAAAGCAGCGCCGATGGTCGTGCCGTCCATGATCTCGGCCATGGTGTCCTCCCCCAAGCGATCACCGCTTCAGGACGAGCCCGTCGACGAAAACATCGACCAGTCGCGTCACCGCCTCCTGCCAGTCCGGTCGATCGTTGGAATAGCAAAGGCCGATCAGGGCATGCAGCAGATCCCCGGGCGTGACGTCGGCGCGGACCTGGCCGGCCGCGACTGCACGACCGAGCAGGGTGCCGACGCCCTTGGTCAGGCGCTCCGACGAGTAGGCATAAAGGTCCGAACGACCGTCGGCGGCGAGCGCCAGCGCCGCCAGCATTCCCTTCTTGGTGGCAACCAGCCGCACGATGGCGCGGAGCCATTGCCGCAAGGCGTCGACCGCGGACGGTTCCTGCCCCATTTGCCCGGCAAGCTGGGCGAGCTCGTCGACCTCGCGGCGATAGACGGCCTCGAACAGGGCCTCGCGCGTCGGGAAGTGGCGGTAGAGCGTGCCGATGCCGACGCCGGCCCGCCGGGCGACGGCCTCCAGGCTGGCGCCCGCGCCGCCGGTGCCCAAAACCCGGGCAGCCGCCTTGAGCAGCCGCTCGCGATTGCGGACCGAATCGGCGCGCGGCTTGCGCGCAATGTTTGCTGAACGGCCGGCCATGAAATTTAGATGGTCACTCCCCTCTTGAAAACGGAGGGACCCTCCGCATATTCCCATCGTCGGGCCGTCCCGGGCCGCAACTCCCTCGACAACAACACGATTGGAGCTCCAGCGTGTCATTCTCCATCAGCTTAACGGTGAATGGCGTGAAGCGGAACGTCGAGCTCGACGATCCGCGCGTCACGCTCCTCGATCTGCTGCGCGAACGCCTCGACCTGCCCGGCACCAAGAAGGGCTGCGATCGCGGCCAGTGCGGCGCCTGCACGGTCCTGGTCGACGGCAGGCGGATCAATTCCTGCCTTGCGCTCGCGGTCTCGCACGACGAGGCCGCGATCACGACCATCGAAGGGGTCGCGCGCGGCGAGGAGCTCCATCCGGTGCAGGCCGCCTTCATCGCGCATGACGGCTTTCAATGCGGCTTCTGCACGCCCGGCCAGATCATGAGCGCGCTCGGGCTGATCGAGGAAGGACAGACGGGCGGCGACCCCGAGCGCATCCGCGAGGCGATGAGCGGCAATCTCTGCCGATGCTCGGCCTATGCCGGGATCGTCGAAGCCGTGCTGGAGGCGCAGAAAAACCTGACCGAAACCCAGCGGAGGGACGCCGCGTGAAGAAGTTCGACTATGTCCGGCCCGCCACGGTCGTCCGACGCCGTCGCGGCCTCGGCGCTCCCCGGCTCGGCCTATCTCGCGTCGGGCACCAATCTGCTCGATCTCATGAAGGTGGGCGTGGCGCGACCCGATCGTCTGATCGACATCACGCACATCGACGGACTCGACCGCATCGAGCGACTGGCCGACGGCGGCATGCGCATCGGCGCGCTGGTGCGCAATGCCGATCTCGCCCACGACGCTGCCTTCGTCGCGGTCCTATCCGGCCGTCGCCGAGGCGCTGCTGTCCGGGCGCGTCGGCGCAGCTGCGCAACGCCGCGACAGCCGGCGGCAACCTGCTGCAGCAGACGCGCTGCGCGTACTTCCAGGACCCGGCGAGCGCCTGCAACAGGCGTGCGCCGGGATCGGGCTGCGACGCCCTGCAGGGCGAGAACCGCCTGCATGCCGTGCTGGGCTGGAGCCCTTCCTGCATCGCCGTCCATCCGTCCGACTTCTGCGTGCCGCTGGTGGCGCTCGATGCCGCGGTCGAGATCGAAGGCCGCGGCGGCCGGCGCGAGATTGCGCTCGAGGCGCTGCATCGCCTGCCTGGCGACGCGCCGGAGCGCGAGACCGCACTGGAGCCCGGCGACCTGATCACCGCCCTGCGCCTGCCGGCGCAAGCCGCCGCCTTCGCCGGCCACGCGCGCTATCTCAAGCTGCGCGAACGAACGTCCTATGCCTTCGCCGTCGTCTCGGCGGCGGCAGGCCTCGACATGGCGAACGGCAGGATCAGGCAGGCACGCCTGGCGCTGGGCGGCGTCGCGGCCAAGCCGTGGCGCGCCCGTGCCGCCGAGCAGAGCCTGGCCGGCGGCGCCGCCGATGCGGCTTCTTTCCGGCGCGCCGCGGAGGCAGCACTCGCCGACGCCCGGCCGTCCGGCGACAACGGCTTCAAGATCGAGCTGGCACGACGGATCATCGTGCGCGCCCTGTCGCTGGCCGCCGCAGGGACGCCACAGCGCCTGCCCGCCCTGCCCGGCTCGCCCTTCTCTTCAGTTCCGGGAGTCCGTCATGACGCTTGAGACCACTCCGCATCTTCGGCACGGCTCGAGCATCGGCCAGCCGCTCACCCGCCGCGACGGCGTGCTGAAGGTCACCGGCAAGGCACGGTTCGCCGCCGACAATCACCCGCCGGGCATGCTGTACGCCGTCGTGGCGACCAGCAGCATCGCGCGCGGCCGCGTGACATCGTTGAACGTCGAATCGGCCAAGGGCCACAAGGGCGTGGTCGAGGTGATGACGCCCGCCAACCGGCCGGCGCTGGCGCAGGACCCCGACGAGAAGAGCAACCCGTTCATGTTCCGGCTCGATCTCCTGCAGAACGACCGGGTGCGCTACGCCAACCAGGCGATCGCGGTGGTGATCGCCGAAAGCCTGGAGGCGGCGACGGAAGGCGCCGCGCTGCTCGACCCAGGATACGAAGCCCAGCCGGCGCGCGTCGGGCTCGACGGGAACGAAAGCTTCGTGCCGCCCGCCGTCGGCATCGGATCGCCCGCCGAAAGCCGCAAGGGCGACGTCGAAGCGGGCCTCGGGTCGGCCGCCACGACGATCGACGCGACCTACGAGACGCCGGCGCAATATCACAATGCGATGGAGCCGCACGCCATCGTGGTGGCGTGGGACGGCGATGCCTTGTCGATCGACATGCCGAGCCAGGGCCTGGAGATGGCGCGCGGCCGCATCGCCGGGCTGTTCGGCCTCGCGCCGGAGAAGATCCACATCCGCAGCCCCTTCCTGGGCGGCGGCTTCGGCTCGAAGGGCTTGATCGCCGGGCCGCTGGTGCTGGGCATCCTCGCCGCCCGGCTGGTCGGGCGCCCGGTGAAGCTGGTGCTGCGCCGCGACCAGATGTACGGGCCGGTCGGGCATCGTCCGCCGACGCGCCAGAGGCTGCGCCTGGGCATGGCGCGCGACGGCGCGCTCACCGCGCTCGACCATCACGCGCGGACGACGTCGAGCACGTTCGACGATTTCTTCGAGCCCGCGGCCGACGCCTCGCACACGCTCTATGCCAGCCCGGCCATCGCCACGTCGCACGTTGCCGTGCGCACCGACACCGGGACGCCGATGTTCATGCGCGCACCGGGCGAGGCCACCGGATCGATCGCGCTCGAAAGCGCGATCGACGAGGCGGCGGCGGCCTGCGGCATGGATCCGCTCGACTTCCGGCTCAGGAACTACGCCGAGGTCGAGCCGATGTCGGGCAAGCCGTTCTCCTCGAAGGCCCTGCGCGAATGCTACGCGCAAGGCGCCGCCCGCTTCGGCTGGGCGGGCCGGCCGCTCAAGCCGCGTCAGATGCGCGACGCGGACGGCCTGCTGGTCGGCTGGGGCGTGGGCACCGCGACATTCCCCGCGATCATGTTCCAGGCCAAGGCGCGCGCCGTCATCAAGCGAGACGGCAGCGGACTGGTCGAGACCGGCGCCCATGACATGGGACAAGGCGCCTGGACGGCGCTGGCCCAGATCGCGGCCGACGGTCTGGGGCTCGACCTCGACCAGGTCGAGTTCCGGGCGGGCAGCTCCGACCTGCCCGATGCCGGCATCGCCGGCGGCTCGGGCCACACCGCCACGGCGGGCATGGCGATCCACAGCGCGGGCGGCGAGGCGATCGCCAGGCTGGCGGAGATCGCCACGACAGACCGGCGTTCGCCGCTCTACGGCGCCGGCAATGAAGGCGTGATCGCGCAACAGGGCCGCCTGCACCGGCGCGACGACGAGGCGCGGAGCGAAAGCTACGCCGACATCCTGGCGCGGGCCGGCCTGGCCGAGATCGAGGGCAGCGGCAGCAGCGCCGCCGATCCGGCCGCGCAGGAGCGCTTCGCCCTGCATGCGCACGGCGCGGTGTTCGCCGAGGTGAAGGTCGATCCCGATCTCGGCCAGATCCGCACGACGCGCCTGGTCGGCGCCTTCGCGGCCGGCCGCGTCATCAATCCGCGGCTGGTCCGCAGCCAGTATTACGGCGGCATGATCTGGGGCGTGTCCTTCGCGCTCAACGAGGAGGCGATCGTCGATCGACGCTCCGGCCGCATCATGAACGCCGATCTCGCCGAGTATCATATCCCGGTAAACGCCGACATCGTTTCGCTCGAAGCGCTGCTCGTTCACGAGGACGATCCGCATGTGAACGCGCTCGGGATCAAAGGCGTCGGCGAGATCGGCGTCACCGGAACGGCGGGCGCCGTCGCCAATGCCGTATGGCATGCCACCGGCGTGCGGGCGCGCCGGTTTCCGATCAAGCTCGAGGATCTCCTGACGCCTCACGGATGACGCGCCGGGCAAGGCGTGAACCGCGCGCCCGTTGACTGTCGGGACGCGCTACGGGGCCATCAGGATCTCGCGGATACGCGGCAGATGCTCGCGTCCCCAGTAGAGCTCGCCGTCGGGAAAGAGGAAGCTCGGCACGCCGAACACGCCCTTGGCCTCGGCGGCATCCTGCACCGCCTTCAGCTCGCGCGGGCCGTCGCCCTCCACGAAACAAGCGAAGCCCGCCGCGTCGGCGCCGGCGCGCTGCAGCACATCGGCCAGGGCGGCGGGATTCTCGATGTCCAGATCGTGCTGCCAGAACCGCTGGAAGACCGCGTCGTTGTAGGCGCGGAAGACGCCCTGGCGCTTGGCGTACAGCAGGCCGATGCCGGCCAGCGAAGAGTTCCAGATCTTGCGCGTGCCGCGGATGGTGAGCCCGACCCGATTGGCCTCGCGCCGCACGTCCCTGTAGCTGTACCTCACCCGGCGCCACTGATGGGCGTTGCGGTCCTGCTCCAGGACGCGCCCGTCGGCGTCGACCCTGGCGCTGCCGAGATAGGCGGGAATGTCGAGGATGTAGGGAAGCCAGTCGATCTCGACCCCGGTCTCGCGCTCCAGCCGACAGGCCGCATCCTTGGCCAGATAGGCGTAGGGGCTCTTGTAGTCGATATAGAGCGTCAAGCTCCGCGCAGGCATGCCATCCATCCCCGACGTCAGTCCGAAAGCCGGAGGAAGCGCGGCCGCCATACGCCGAGCACGACGTTTGCCGTCGCCACGGCGAGCATCACCCAGAGCGAACCGCCCTCGGCGCCCAGCGATCCGGCGAGCGTCGCGGCGTCGACCTCCCCGGCCAGGGCGCGGGCGCTGAGTTCCGCTTCCTGCTGCATCGGGCCCTGGATGGCCGAGAAGCCCCATTCGAAAACCAGGATGCCCGTGGCCAGCTTCGCCCAGGCCCAGCCGGCGCTCTGGTAGGCGCGGTTGACGGCGAGCGCCAACAGGCCTGCGATCAGCGTGAGCGCGAGCGACGGCAAAAAGATCCAGGCGGCGATGCCCCCCATCGCAGCGCGCACGCGTGCATACTCCGGAAGCGACGTCGGCGCCGGCAGGACGCCCAGCAGCACGAGCAGGCAGGCCATCGCGCCCATGAATCCGATGGCTCCCATCGTGTGCAGGAATTTCACCAACCGCCGCATGACGTTCAAAAGATCAGAGCGCGATCCCGGAAGGTCGCGGACGATATCCGCGATCGCCACGGGCTTCCTGAAGCGATCATGCTCAATCGAAATGCCGGAACGCAATTCAATTCGAGGGAGCGCTGGAACAATATGGATGCAAATCGAATCGCCTCACCCTGAGGAGCGGCCGCGTCGCGCGGGGTAACGCCCGCGCTTTGCCGCGTCTCGAAGGGCGGGAAGCACCTCGATGTTGCCGACCAAGGCGCGGAGGTTACTCCGCGCAAATCGAGACGCATCGCTGCGCGATGCTCCTCAGGATGAGGCGTGTGTGGTCAAGCCAACCTAAGATCATCCCGCTCCGGAAGGCGAGGATCGCCTCCTCCGGATAAAGCGACTCCGTGTCGGCCGGAAACGATTCCAGAGCATGCTGCGCTTCGGCGTCTTGCCGGACCGCGGGCCTCCAGGCCCGCTCATTCGCGTACCATCAAGCGCATGAGGCGGGCCTGGAGGCCCGCGGTCCGGCAAGAAGTCCAGGCATTCGGTCTCGGCCGTGTGTACTCTCTGCATGCGTCGCGCGCCTGGAGGCCGCGTCGAGAGGCCGCCGACGGCTCCTTAAGAGCCACCGGAAAGGCCGCCGCTGTTTCGCCGCAATTCGGCCACGAGCGCTGCACAGTGCGTTTCGATTGAAGCGAAAATGCCCAAATGCCGACGAAAAAAGCGCCCAGGTGGCATCCGAGAGTGATTCCCGTGCCTTGGCGCGCAACGCTCACCTTTCAGGGGCGTTGGTCGGCAGAAGGTGTTGAACGACACCGCATTATGGCACCGGAATCGGAGCTTTGGTCATGGATCGCTTTGCCCTGGAACATAATCTTCGCAACGCTTCGGCGCGCATCGTGGCGTGCCAAGAGGCCCTGCTGCTCCAGCGTTTCCACGTTCGCGAGCTCGAGCGATGCGGCCTCGACGCATCGCTGGCCCGCGCCCTGCTGGAGATCTACGAGGAATCGAAGGCGATGGCGCTGGTCAACCGCGACAGCCTGGCCAGCACGCTCAAGAGGGCGGCCTTCGCGACCGCCGCACCCACAGCCAGTGCACCGGCCGATCCCCTGATCGATGATCTCTCGATCGACGATCTTTCGGTCGATGATTACGAGACCTTCTACGACGCTGACTTCGATCATCGCCTGGCGGCGTAGCGAGCCGATCGCCCGGCTCAGCCGTTGAGTTCCTCGCGCAGCATCTCGAGCTCGAGCCATTGCGTCTCCGCGCTTTCGAGCTCGGCCTGCGCGGCGGCCAGCCGCGCGCTCTTGGCGGCGAAGGCCTTGGCGTCGCGGCTGTAGAGAGTTGCGTCAGCAAGATCGGCGTTGAGCCGCGCCATCTCCGCCTGCAAGGCCGCCATCTGCTTGGGCAATTCGGTCAGCGCCCGCTCGCGCTTGTAGCCCAGGCGCCTGCCCTGCCCGGCTTCGCGCGACGGGGCGGCCTTCTCCTTGCGCGACGGCGTGACACCGGTGGGCTCCACGCGCGGCCCGCGCTGGCTCACATAGTCGCTGTAGCCGCCGGCATACTCGATGGCGGTGCCGTCGCCCTCGAGGGCGATGGTCGAGGTCACCAGCCGGTCGAGGAAGTCGCGGTCGTGGCTCACCAGCAGGACGGTGCCGTCGTAGTCGTCGAGCGCCTCCTGCAGCAGGTCGAGCGTGTCCGCGTCGAGATCGTTGGTCGGCTCGTCGAGCACGATCATGTTGGAGGGCGCCGCCAGCGCCTTGGCGAGCAGCAGCCGGTTGCGCTCTCCGCCCGACAGCGTGCGCACGGGCTGGCGCGCCTGCTCGTCACGGAACAGATATTCGCGCAGGTAGGTCATGACGTGGGTGGAACGGCCGCGCACCAGGACGTGGTCGTTGCGGTCGGCCAGCGTTTCCCACGGCGTCTTGTCGGGATCGAGGCCGATCCGCCGCTGGTCGATCACCACCGGCATCAGGTTGGCGCCGAGCTTGACCGTGCCGCTGTCAGGCTCGAGTTCGCCGATCAGCATCCTGAGCAGGGTCGTCTTGCCCGCGCCGTTGGGGCCGATCAGGCCGATGCGGTTCTTGCGGAAGATGCGCGTCGAGAAATCCTCGACGATCACCTTGTCGCCCCAGCGCTTGGTGATGTTGCGCGCGGTCACGACGAGCGCGCCTGAGGCTTCCGCCTGGCCCGCTTCGATGGTGGCGCGGCCGACCGGCCCGATCTGCTGGCGGCGCTGCTCGCGCAGCGCCTTCAGCGCCCGCAGGCGGCCCTCGTTGCGCGTGCGCCGGGCGCGGATGCTCTTGCCTGCCCACTCGGTCTCGCGTTCGATCAGCCGGTCGAGCTTGTGCCGTTCCGTCGCCTCGCGCTCGATGATGTCGTTCGACCAGCTCTCGAATTCGCCGTAGCCCTTGTCGAGTCGGCGGACGATGCCGCGGTCGAGCCACAGCACGGCGCGCGACAGCGTCGTCAGGAAGCGCCGGTCGTGGCTCACCAGCACATAGGCGCCGCGCCAGCGCGACAGTTTCTCCTCCAGCCATTCGATGGTCGGCAGGTCGAGATGGTTGGTCGGCTCGTCGAGCAGCATGATGTCGGGCTCGCCGACCAGCGCGCGCGCCAGCGCCGCCCGCCGCGCCTCGCCGCCCGACAGTTCGCCCGGCAGGCGGTCGCCATCGAGCTTCATCTCCTCGAGGATGGCGGCGACGCGGTAATCGGACGGGCCCAGCGAATCGGTCAGCACGGAGGCGACATAGTCGGCGAC
Organism: uncultured Alphaproteobacteria bacterium; assembly: GCA_963765385.1. Classification (GTDB taxonomy): domain Bacteria; phylum Pseudomonadota; class Alphaproteobacteria; order Reyranellales; family Reyranellaceae; genus Reyranella. The sequence goes on from CAVXWG010000014.1 coordinate 206,927, forward strand.
GCTGGCATGGCCGCTGAAATCCGGCTCCTGCGGCAAGGTGGCAATGGTGATGCCGGGCTGGGCGAAACGCTCGCCGCTGTCGGCGATCGGCTCGCCCGCCAGGATGCGCAGCAGGGTCGATTTGCCGGCCCCGTTGCGGCCGACCAGCGACAGCCGCTCGCCCGGCGCGATGGCCAAGGCCACGCCGTCCAGGATCGTCTGGTCGCCGAGATGAAAGCGGATGCCGGAAAGGGCGAGCAGGGGCGGTTCAGCCATGGTCTCTTCAGGTGGGGACGCGGTTCATGACCGAACCTGTCCACAACGGCAAGGGCAACAAGTGGCGCTACTATCGCCCATGCTGCGGCCCGTGGGGGACCCGAGGCGGATCGATCGCGCCATCCGGCGCCTGCAAGGCGCGCTGAAGGGCGTTCCTGCGCGCGGCGTGCGGCTGACCTGGCGCGGCGGCGAATTGCGCACGACGATCCACTGGGCGCGCGACGATTCCTTCTGGTGGGCCTTCGAGCCCAGGACGGCGAGGCAGGCGCTGCTGCTGGGCCACGCACCCCATGCGCCGACCAGGCGCGAGAGCATCACCTGCGAGATCAACCTGCCGCGTGTCGCCGACCGCAAGGTGGCGGGCATCATCGCGGCCGACGATGCGGGCGCGCTCTATCTCGCCCATTCCGGCCGCATGGGCGGCACGCGGCTCGGCCAGCGCAAGTCGGGCTTCCGCGAGTTCCTGGCCGACGGCGTGTGGCGTCGCCTCACCTGGCCCGATGGCGAGGAGACCGAGGCCTTGATCGTGGCGCCGCTCGACAGTCCCCGACTCACGCGCCTGCTCGGCCAGTTCGTCGATGCGGTGCGCCATTTCAAGGCGGGCGATCCGCCGACGGCGCGGACCGGCCTCTGCGTCGAGCCGGCGCTGGTCGATTCGGCGTCGGCGGCGTGCGACCGCCGGCTGGTCGACGGGGCGCTGCACGAGGAGCTTGCCAGGCGCGGCCTGTTCGGCGGCGCCGACGATCTGTTCTCGCTGCGCGGCGAGCGCCCGCAGCCGCTGTTCGCGCTGGTGGCCGACGGGCGGCCGGAGGAGCTGGTGATGGCGGTCGGCTCGCTGTCGCTCGCCTCGGCGCGCGGCGGCCCGGACGTGCGGCCGATCCTGGTGGCGCCCGCGTCGCTCTCCGACCGTGACGATGCCGCCCTGCAGGCGCTGCCGTTTGCCTGCGTGCGCTTCCGCTGGCGCGGCGCGCGGGCGGTGTTCGAGGGATTGGACGATGCGTTGGGATGAGGGAAGCGCTGATGTTCCACTCCCCTCTTGTTCCTCTCCCCCTTGGGGGAGAGGTTAGGTGAGGGGGTGCCGCAGTGACAGTGTGCGCGTATCCCCCTCACCCAGCGCGAAGGTTACTTCGCGCGACCTCTCCCCCAAGGGGGAGAGGAGCATGAGAGAGAGGTTTGTAGTCAGATGGTGATGGGTCTCAACACCGGGCTATGGGTGAGCGCGCAGGTGCGGCTGTGCGACATCGCGTTCATTCCGGCCACGGTGGTGCGGCGCGGCGATCCCGATGCCGGCACGGTGCTGGTGAAGCTCAACCGCTTCGAGGACGGCGTCACCGTCTACACGCAGGCCAGCACGCTCGACGACGAACCGGCCTGGAGCCGCGGCACCGGGCCCACGCCGGTCGCGGAGGCCGACGCCGACGCCTACATCGCCCGCCAGGTCGCGCGCGATCCCGATCTCTGGGTGCTCGAGATCGAGGACCGCAAGGGCGTCTACAAGCTGGATGGGAAGGTGGTTTAGCTGGGCTGCTCAACTCATGCTCCTCCCCCCCTTGGGGGAGAGGCTGGGTGAGGGGGTGACACGGGAGACGGTCGTCGACCCCCTCACCTAACCTCTCCCCCAAGGGGGAGAGGAATATGAATATGAGAGTGAGTGCGACCGTCTACTGCGCCGGCAGGACCGTCGTCGGGTCGATGGTGCGGCTGCCGCCGCGCCTCACCTCGAAGTGGACCCGCGGGCTGGCGGCGCCGCCCGAGTTGCCGGCCTTGGCGATGGTCTCGCCCTTCTTGACCGCGTCGCCCTTCTTGACCAGCACGGCCTCGTTGTTGCCGTAGGCCGTGATGTAGCCGCCGGGATGCTGGACCAGCACGAGGTTGCCGAGATGGGCCACTTCGCTGCCGACATAGACGACGGTGCCGCCATCGGCTGCCTTCACCGGCGCGCCGGGCTCGGCCTGGATGTCGATGCCGTCGTTCTTCTGCCCGCCGGCAGCCGCGCCGTAGGGCGCCAGGATCTTGCCCTTGATCGGCCAGGCCATGCGCGGCGGCGGCGTTGCCGGCACCGTGACGCTCGGGCTCGCTTCGGCCGCGGCCGGGCTGAGCGGCGTCGGCTGGCCGGACGCTGGCGGCGGGGCGGCCGAGCGGGGCGCCTCGCTTTGTCCGGGCGGCGGCAGGGTCTCGCGCCTGACCGGCCCCGGCGCGGGCGCCGTGGCGGTGGTCGGGGCGCCCGTGGCGTCGGGCACGAAGCGGGCGCTCGGCAATTCCAGCGACTGGCCGGGTCGCAGCGTGTAGGGCGGGATCAGCCGGTTGCGATCGATGATGGTCTGGACCGGCACGCCGTAGCGCTGGGACACGCTTTCGACGGTGTCCTTTTCCTTCACGACATAGACGGCGGCGGCGGCCGGGCCGGCGCCGGAGCCGGGATATTCGATGGTGCCGTCGCGGGCGCCATAGAAGTTCGAGCAAGCGCCGAGCGCGACCGATAGCACCGCGGTTATACCCAGCGTGCGCCAGCAGCCCGCCCATCGCGAGGGGTAGCGAAGGGCTCTTTTCATGAACCCATTCTACTGCAGGACGATTCCGGCGGGAATCGGGCCAAGGACGATTTCCGGGGGCCGGCTCATGGCTGGGAGCGCGCCACTCCGGGGGCGCATCTTCGTCGTTCGGAGCGCGGAATGGCGCGCTCCCGGCTCATGCTCCTCTCCCCCTTGGGGGAGAGGCTGGGTGAGGGGGTGCTGCAGGAGGCAACCTTCGCGTTGACCCCCTCACCTAACCTCTCCCCCAAGGGGGAGAGGAACATGATCATGAGCCGATCAGCCCTGCCCCAGCACCGGCAGCGCGCCGGTCACGAGCGGCACGAAGCGGACCGGCATCAGGGTGTCGCGCTTGAGGCCGCTCTCGCTCTTGACGATGCGCTCGACGACCTGCGCGGTGGGGTCGCGGCCGACCGGCACGATCAGGATGCCGCCCAGGGCGAGCTGGTCGATCAGCGCCTGCGGGCGCTCGTCGGCGGCGGCGGTGACGATGATGCGGTCGAACGGCGCCTGGCCCGGCCAGCCCTTGCTGCCATCGCCGACATCGAACACGACGTTGAAGATGCCGAGCGCGATCAAGAGCCGCTCGGCCTCCTTGGAGAGCGGCTTGTAGCGCTCGATCGTGTAGACGCGGCGCGCCAGCTTGGCCAGCACGGCCGCCTGGTAGCCCGAGCCGGTGCCGATCTCGAGCACCTTCATGCGCGGGCCGACCCTCAGCGCCTCGGTCATGGCGGCCACGACCAGCGGCTGGCTGATGGTCTGGCCGAAGGCGATGGGCAGCGCCGTGTTGTCCCAGGCGCGCTCGGCGAAGGTGGGCGACACGAAACGCTCGCGATCGACCGCGGCGATGGCGCCCAAAACCTTCTCGTCGGCAATGCCCGAGCTGCGCAGCTCGGCGAGCAGGCGTTGCAGGGCCGGGAGGTTCACGGCCGCCCCGCCTCACTCGCTCTCGAGGGGGGCCGTCTCGAACTGGGCGCCGAGCTTGCGGCGCATGCCCTCATGGGTGAGGTCGAGATGCAGCGGCGTCACCGAGATGTGGCCGGAGCGGACGGCGGCGATGTCGCTCGCCTCGTCGATCTCGCTCTCCTGCGGCTGGTAGCCGATCCAGTAGTAGGTGCCGCCACGCGGGTCGATCCGTTCGATGATGTAGCCGCCGAAGCCGCGCATGCCCTGGTGTGTGACCCGAACGCCTTTGACCGAGCCCGCCACCACGTCGGGGAAGTTGATGTTGATCAGCACGTTCTTGGGCCAGTCCGTGTCGAACACGCGACGCACCACGGTGGCGCCGTGATGGATGGCCGTGCCCCACTTCACCGGATGGTCGCGATTATAGGCCTGGCTGAAGGCGATCGAGGGCAGGCCGAGCAGGCAGCCTTCCATGGCGGCGGCGACGGTGCCCGAATAGGTGACGTCGTCGGCGATGTTGGTGCCGCGGTTGACGCCCGACAGCACGATGTCGGGCTTGCGGTCCTTCAGCAGGTGCTTCACGGCAAACAGCACGCAGTCGGTCGGCGTGCCTTCGAGGGCGAACTTGGCCTCGCTCACCTCGCGGCAGCGGATCGGCCGCGACAGCGACAGCGAATGGCCGGCGCCGCTCTGGTTGACCTCGGGCGCCACCACCCAGACGTCGCTCGACAGCTGGGTGGCGATCTCGATCAGCGCCTCGAGGCCCGGCGCATGGATGCCGTCGTCGTTGGTGACGAGGATGCGCGCGCGGGCGAGGTCGGCCGGCTTCACTTGCGCTGCCACGGGACCGGGGATCGTCGCGAGGCCGCCCATGTAGGGCCGCAGCGCGTCGGGGACCGTCACCGAGCCGTCCTCGTTCTGATAGTTCTCCAGCACCGCGATCAGCGTGCGGCCGACGGCCAGGCCCGAGCCGTTCAGCGTGTGCACGAAGCGGGTCCCCTTGCCTTCCTTCGGCCGGTAGCGCGCGCCCATGCGGCGGGCCTGGTAGTCGCCGCAGTTGGAGCAGCTGGAAATCTCGCGATAGGCGTTCTGCCCGGGCAGCCAGACCTCGATGTCGTAGGTCTTGCGCGAGGCCGGGCCCATGTCGCCGCCGCACAGCACGATCGTGCGATAGGCGATGCCGAGGCGCTTCAGCACCTCCTCGGCGCGGCCGGTCATGCGCTCGTGCTCGGCGTCCGACTGTTCGGGCGTCGTGATGCTCACCAGCTCGACCTTGGGGAACTGGTGCTGGCGGATCATGCCGCGCGTGTCCTTGCCGGCGGCGCCCGCCTCGGAACGAAAGCACGGCGTCCAGGCGGTGAAGCGCAGCGGCAGGTCCTTCTCGTCCAGCACCGTGTCGTTCACCAGGTTGGTGAGCGGCACCTCGGCGGTCGGGATGAGCCAGAAGCCGTTGTCGGTATGGAACATGTCCTCGGCGAAGCGCGGCAGCTGGCCCACGCCATAGACCGCGTTGTCGCGCACCAGGAACGGCGGGTTGACCTCGGTGTAGCCGCCCTCCTCGCTGGTATGCAGGTCGAGCATGAACTGCGCGATCGCGCGCTCGAGCCTGGCCAGCCGGCCCTTGAGGAAGACGAAGCGGGCGCCCGAGATCTTGCTGGCGGCGGCGAAGTCCATCTCGCCCGTGGCCTCGCCCAGCGCCACGTGATCCTTGGGCTGAAAGGCGAAATTGCGCTGGTTGCCGACGCGGCGGATCTCGACATTGCCGGTCTCGTCGGTGCCGTCCGGCACATCGTCGAACGGCAGGTTGGGCAGCACTTCGAGGCGGCGCGTCAGCTCCTCGTCGAGACGCTGCGCCTCGGCCTCGCCCTTCTTCAGGCCCTCCTCGAGGGCAGCGACCTCCGCCATCAGCGCCTCGGCCGGCTCGCCCTTGCTCTTGGCGATGCCGATCTGGCGGCTGAGCGCCTTGCGCCTGGCCTGCGCCGCCTCGCTCTCCGAGATGGCGGCGCGCCGGCGCTTGTCGATGTCGAGCAGCTCGGCCGCGATGGGCGGCAGGTTGCGCTTCTTCAGGCCGGCGTCGAAAGCCTCGGGATGCTCGCGGATGAAACGGATGTCATGCATGGCTAGCTGCCGGGCGTTTCGGCGGGCGTGTTCTCGGCTTCCTCGGCTTTCTTGTCTTCCTCGGCCTGTTTCTTCTCGATCCAGCTGCCGATCAGGATGCTGATCTCGTAGAAAGCGAGCAGCGGCACGGCGAGCGCGAGCTGGCTCACCACGTCGGGCGGCGTCAGCACCGCGGCGATGATGAAGGCGAAGACGATGGCGAAGCGGCGCTTGGAGCGCAGACCGTCGGTCGTCACGATGCCGACCCGCACCAGCAGGGTCAGCAGCACCGGCACCTCGAAGGCGAAGCCGAAGGCGAAGACGAGCTGCAGGATGCGCGACAGGTAATCCGAGGAGCGCAGCGTCTTTTCGATATCGGCCGGCACATAGTGCGCCAGCATCAGGTTGATCACGTAGGGCAGCACGACGTAGTACATGACCGCGCAGCCGGCATAGAACATGAACGGCGTGGCGATCAGGAACGGCAGGAAGGCGCGCTTCTCCTTGCGGTAGAGGCCGGGCGCCACGAACAGCCAGATCTGCACCGCGATCAGCGGGAAGCCGACGATCAGCGAGACGAAGGCCGAGAGCTTCACCGTGACGAAGAAGAACTCGAAGATGTCGAAGACGCTGACCTTGTAGCCGTCCTGCGACGGCCGGCTGGATCAGGAACGAGAAGATCGGCTTGGCGAAATAGAAGGTGACGAAGAACACGGCGAAGAAGCCCAGCAGGGCATAGATCAGGCGTTTGCGCAGCTCGATCAGGTGATCGAGCAGCGGCATCGGCTTGTCGTCTTCGGGTCCGTCGTGCGCTTGGGTCAAGGGTGGGTTCGCGGCATGTGAGTGGCGCGTTATGCCGCCCTTTGCGCCGCAATTCAAAGCGCTAATTGGCGCCTATTCGGCGGCGGCCTTGGCGGGCTTTTCCGGCACCGGCTCCGCCGCCGGCACGGCGTACCGGTTCTGGCACCGCTTCGGCCGTGGCGACCGCCGGCGCTTCCGGCACCGTCGGTGCCGTTTCGGCGGCGCTCTCGAGGGGTGTCTCCGCGGGCGTCTCGACGGCGATCTGCGGCGCCGATTCGGGCTCGGCCAGCGGATTGTCGAACACGCTCTTGCCTTCGGCGATGGCCTTCTCGCCCTCGGCCATGCCGGCCTCGATGTGGCTCCGGATCTCCTTGGTGGGATCGAGCGACTGCAGGTCGAGACCGGACGACGCCGTGAGCTGCTTCTTCACCTCGTCGAGATCGGACTGGCGCACCATCTCGTCGACATGGCCGCGGAACTCCGAGGCCATGCCGCGCATCTGGGCCATCCATTTGCCCCAGGTGCGCAACAGGCCCGGCAGTTCCTTCGGACCGATGACGACCAGCGCCACGATCGCGATCAACAGGAACTCGGAGCTGTCGATACCGAACATCGGCGATCAGCCTCGCCCGCCTAAGACCTGCGGCCGGTCCGTCAGACCTTGGCCGCGCTGTCCTGGTGGACCTGGCTGCCTGGCGGTGTGGTCGTGGCCTGGGCCGAGATCGGCTTGGCCGTGTCGCCCGGCTGTCCGGCCTGCGCCGGCGGGGGCTCCTCTTGTGCGCCCACGCCCTTCTTGAAGGCCGAGAGGCCCTTGCCGAAGTCACCCATGAGCGACGAGATCTTGCCGCGACCGCCGAACAGCAGCAGCACGACGGCCAGCACGATGAGCCAGTGCCATACGCTGAAGCTACCCATGTGAAAATGCTCCTAAAACGATTGCGATCGGCGTGAGCCTGATTATGGCACCGCGTGAGAAGGCCCGGCAACCCGTCGAATAAGGCGGTATTTGGGCTCAACGCCCCGTTTCGTCGACAACTTCTTCGGCGGCGAGCGGTTCGTCGGCCTCGTCGTCGCCCGCTTCGAGCGGCAGATCGGGCTCTTCTGGACGGAATATGGGGGGCTGGGCGCGCGGGTCCAAGAGGCCCGCGGCCTTCAATTCCTCCTGGCCCGGCAGATCGTCGAGGCTCGGCAGCCCGAAATGCTCAAGGAAGAATTCGGTCGTGCCCCAGGTGACGGGCTTGCCGGGCGCGCGGCGGCGCCCCATCGGCTTGATCCAGTTCTGCTCGAACAAGAGGTCGAGCGTGCCCTTGCTGAGGCCGACGCCGCGCACCTGCTTCGATCTCGGCGCGCGTCACCGGCTGGTGATAGGCGATGATGGCGAGCGTCTCGACCGAGGCCCGCGACAGTTTGCGCGTCACCGGCCGCTCGATCTTGAGCTTCTCCGAAAGGTCCGACGCGGTGCGGAAGGCGTAGCCGCCCGCCACCTGCACGAGATTGACGCCGCGGCCGGCATACATCTCCGCCAGGTCGGCCAGCAGGCGCTGGACGTCGGCGTCGTTGGGCAGCCGGTCGGCCAGTTCCTTTTCGTCGAGCGCCTGGGTGCCAGCGAAGACCAGCGCCTCGAGCAGCCGGAGATGCTGCGCATGATCGGGCGAGACGACGTCGGTGACGTTGCCTGAGGGCACGTTTTGCGGGGTCACGTTTTCTGAATCGGCTTCGGACATTTCACTACCGTTGCTCGGACCGTTTACGCAAATAGATCGGGCCGAAGCGCTCGGCCTGGCGGAGTTCGACCGAACCGTCCTTGGCAAGCTGCAGGCCCGCCACGAAGGTCGCGGCCAGGGCCGAGCGGCGGCGCGTCGGATCGGTGAGGCCGGCCGGCAGGAAGGCTTCGAGCGACTGCCAGTCGATGGCGATGCCCAGCATGCGGCCCAGCCGCTCGGCCGCTTCCTCGACCGAGAAGAACTGCATGGGCTCGATCTGATAGGTGTCGGCGCCCTTGGGCTTCAGCGGATGGCCGTAGGCGGCGAGCAGGTCGTAGAGCTTCACGTCCCACACGGCGCGGCGCACGACGACCACGCCTTCGGGCTGGCCGCGGGAAAAGATGTCCTTGCCGAGCTGCGGACGGGCCATCAGCCGCACGCCCGCTTCCTGCATCGCCTCGAGGCGGCGCAGCTGCCATTGCAGCGCGTCGGCCATCTCCTGGCCGGTCGGCTCCTCGCCGGCCGGCGGCTCGGGCAGCAGCAGGCGCGACTTCAGGTACGCAAGCCACGCCGCCATCACGAGATAGTCGGCGGCGAGCTCGAGCCGGAGCCGCCGGGCCTGCGCCACGTGCGCCAGATACTGGTCGACCAACGCCACCATGGAGATGCGGCGCAGATCGACCTTCTGGTCGCGCGCCAGGCTCAGCAGCAGGTCGAGCGGGCCCTCGAAGCCTTCGAGATTGACGATCAGCTCGCCCTCGCCCGGCGCGATCACGTCGGGGCCGTCGGCGTTGAAGCCGTCTCGATTGGTGGGCTGGTCAGGTTGGTCCATGTACAGCTTCGGTTTATCCAGCGCTGGCGCACACCGCCACATGATTTGGGCCGGCCTTATCCCCATTCCGGCAGAAGCGCCGCAAGCCTGTGGGCCGCTTCGGCGAGGCCCGCTTTGCCCGCTGGCGCTCGGTGGCGCGCCAGAAAGCTCCGCCCGGCGTCGAATCGCCGCCCCGCTGCCGCGCTGAGCGGGCCGGTGCGGCCAGCAATATCGAGCATCTCCGCCATAGTGCCGTTGCAGTGGAGCGCCACGTCGCAGCCGGCGGCCAGGGCCCGGTTGGCGCGCTCGCCCAGGGAGCCGCCCAGCGCCTGCATGGAGAGGTCGTCGGTCAGCAGCAGGCCGTCGAAGCCGATATGGCCGCGGATGATCTCCTTCACGCCGCGTGCCGATACCGTGATGGCCGCGTCGGGATCGACCGCCTCGAACAGCAGGTGGCCGGTCATGCCCCAGGGCAGGTCGGCGAGCAGCCGGAAGGGCAGGAAGTCGGTGCGCTCCAGCAGGTCGCGCGCGGCGGTCACCCGCGGGAGCGAAGCGTGGCTGTCGACGGTGGCGCGACCGTGGCCGGGCATGTGCTTGATCACCGGCATGACGCCTTCGGCCAAGAGCCCCTCGGCGGCGGCGCGGCCCAGCGCTGCCACCGGTTCGGGCCGGTCGGCATAGGCGCGATCGCCGATCGCGGCATGGGTCTCGGGCAGACCGAGGTCGAGCACGGGCAGGCAATCGACGTCAGCGCCGACCGACGCCACATCCGCCGCCAGCAGGCGCGAATTGAGCCGCGTGGCTTCCAGGCCAAGCTCGGGATCGCGGGCATAGAGCTCGCCCAGCAGGCGGGCGGGCGGCGCCTTGCGCCAGTGCGGCGGCCGGAGCCGCGCCACCCGACCGCCTTCCTGGTCGATCAGCACCGGCGCTTCGGCGCGCGCCACCGACGAGCGCAGCTCCTCGGCCAGCCGGTACGTGCGCTCGGGCGTGTCGACGTTGCGCGCGAACAGGATGAAGCCCAGCGGATCGGCCTCGCGGAAGAAGGCGCGTTCGTCGGCCGTGAGGTCGGGGCCGGCGCAACCGAAGATGACGGCGCGGGGGGCGGTCATCGGATACTCATCGTCATGGCCTCACAGGACACACGCTCCCGTTCCCGCTCTTTCATGCTCCTCTCCCCCTTGGGGAAGAGGTTGGGTGAGGGGGTGATACAGAAGGCAATCTTCGGGTTGACCCCCTCACCTAACCTCTCCCCCAAGGGGGAGAGGAACATGAGTTTGAGTCGACAGAAAGCTCTAACGCGCCGGCGGCACCGCGACGCAGTCGGTCTTGCGGCTCTTGAGCGTGCTGCAGACGGTATGGGCCTGCTTCTCGTCGAGCGGGCCCGCCTGGACGCGATACCACACGCCCTTGTCGCCGAGATCGACGCGCACCGCTTGCATGCTTGAGGTTTGCCATCACGTCGCCGTGCGCGCTTTGCAGGCGCGCCCAGGTCGACTTGGCGACGTCCTCGTTCTTGACCGAAGCGACCTGCACCCGCCAGCCGCCGGTCGGGCCGGAGATGTTGTCGATCAGGCTGGCGATGCTGGGGCCGGTCTCCGTCGTGCCGGGCTTGACGTCGGTGGTGGCGGGCGTGGTCGGCGTCGCCGGCGTCGTGGCGCTGGCCGGTGGCGGCGTGGGACCGCTGCCCGCGGGCGCGGCCGGCGTGGCGGGCTGCAACGGCGTCGGAGTCTTGGAGGCGTCGACATCCGGCGTCTTGGGCGGGGCCGGGTTCGGCAGGCCGTTGGCCGGCAGCTTGGGATTGGTCGATGCCGGCAGCAGCTTCTCGGGCTGGATCGGCACCGCGCCCGGGGCGATGCGGTTATAGACTTCCTTGTCCTGGTTGGGCGGCACCATGCCGCCGGCATTCTCCGGCTTGATCCGGGAGGGCGTCGTCGGCGCCTGGACGACCAGCGGCTCGAGGCCCTTGCCGCCCGCCTTGACGTCCTGGCTATGGGCCCACCACACGACCGAGCCGAAGCTCGCGATGGCGGCGACCGAGACCATGAAGGTCAGGATCTGACTGCGCCGTCGGTTGACGCGCATGAGGAGCGAGTCCCGCGGCGGCGGGGGAATCGAATCGGGTTCGTTCGCGACGGGCCTGGGCGGCGGATCGAGCCGCATGGCAGCCGACTCATTCGGCCGGTAGATCGTAGGACCGTCGCCGGAGGGGGACCGGCGGATGTGCATTTTTTATCTCATTTCTTCGACGGGTGTTACGCCGAAGACCTTTAATCCCGATCCTATCACAAAACCGATTCCCTGTACCAATGCGAGACGCGCCCGGCGTCAGCTCGATCCTCGCCCTCGATGACGAAGCGCAGGCCCGGCTCCTCGCGGCCCGCGGTTCCAGTGGGCATGGAAGGCGGCGGCAAGGTCGTAGAGATAGAAGGCGATGCGGTGCGGCTCGTGCGCCGATGCCGCGGCCTCGACCTGGCGCGGCCATTGCGCGATCAGCCGGATCAGCGCCAGTTCGCCGGGATCGGCCAGGCGATCGAGCGGCGCCGCTGGCCAACCCGTCGGTGGCGATGCCGGCGCCGCCGCCTGGCGCATCACCGAGCGGGTGCGCGCATGGCCGTACTGCACGTACCACACCGGGTTATCGCGTGACTGTTCTGTGGCCTTTACCAGGTCGAAGTCGAAGGACGCGTCGTTCTTGCGCGTCAGCATGGTGAAGCGCACGACGTCGGGACCGACCTCGTCCAGGAGATCGCGCAGGGTGACGAAGCTGCCGGCGCGCTTGGACATGCGCACCAGCTCGCCGTTCTTCATCACGCGCACCAGCTGGCAGAGCTTGACGTCGAGTTCGCCCTTGCCCTCGGTGATGGCGCGGACCGCCGCCTTCATGCGCTTCACGTAACCGCCATGGTCGGCGCCCCAGATGTCGATCATGTCGGCGAAGCCGCGACGGTACTTGTCGTGGTGGTAGGCGATGTCGTTGGCGAAGTAGGTCCAGCTGCCGTCCGACTTCTTGAGCGGGCGGTCGACCTCGTCGCCGAACTTCGTTGCCCTGAACAGCGTCTGCTCGCGATCCTCCCAGTCGTCGGGCGTCTTGCCCTTGGGCGGCTCGAGCCGGCCCTGATAGATCAGGTCCTGGCGCGCGAGTTCCTGGAAGGCGCGATCGACGGCGCCCGAGTTCGACCAGCGCGCGCTCGGAGGAATAGACGTCGATATGCACGCCCAAGCGTCTCGAGGTCGGTCTTGATCTCGGCCATCAGGGTGGAGATGGCGAAGGCGCGCATCTCGGGCAGCCAGTCGGCCTCGGGCTTGTCGATCCAGCGCGCGCCGTCGCGCTTGGCGATCGCGGCGCCGACCTCTTTCAGATACTCGCCGGGATAGAGGCCTTCGGGAATCTTGCTCGATGTGATCGCCCAGCGCCTCGCGATAGCGCAGGTAGGTCGACTGTCCGAGCTTGTCGACCTGCGCGCCGGCGTCGTTGATGTAATACTCCTTGGTGACGGCGTAGCCCGCCTTGGCCAAAAGATTGGCGAGCGCATCGCCCACCACCGCGCCGCGGGCGTGCGCCACGTGCAGCGGACCGGTCGGATTGGCCGAGACATACTCGACATTGACCTTCGCGCCGGCGCCGACCTGCGAATCGCCATAGGCGATCCCCTGCTTCAGGCACTCGCGCAGCCGCTCGCGCCAGAAGGAATCGGTGATCTTGAGGTTGATGAAGCCGGGCCCGGCGACCGCACCGTCGACCACATCGGGGTTGGCCTTGAGGCGCGCCAGCAGCGGCTCGGCGATGTCGCGCGGCTTCTTGCCCGCGGCCTTGGCTAGCACCATGGCGGCGTTGGTGGCGATGTCGCCGTGCGCGGGATCGCGCGGCGGCTCGGCGGTGATGGCGGAGAAATCGAGCTTTTCCGGCAATTCGCCGCGCCGCCTGCATGGATTTGAGGGCGCCTTCGATCTCGCCGATGAAATGGCGGTAGGGGTTCATGCGCGGGGTATTGCCTATTCAGGGAATTTTGTCACCCGCACCCCATTACCTCCCCCGTCTTACGGGGGAGGTGCCCCGAAGGGGCGGAGGGGGAAAGCTCCAGTCGAGGTGCTTCTGATTTCAGATCGGCTCATTTTCGGACATCGCCCGTGGGGCTTTCCCCCTCCCTGCCCTCCCCCGTGTGACGGGGGAGGAAAAGACTCACTCATACAAATCGAACAGCCGCCGGTGCTCGTCGAGGGCGAAGCGGTCGGTCATGCCGGCGATGTAGTCGGCGACGAGGCGGGCACGGGCCTGGCGTGCCGGCCTGCTCGGCGCGCTCACGCCACGGCGGCGGCAGGCAGTTGGGCTCGGTGAACAGCAGGCCGAACAGGTCGCTCACGACGCGGCGCGCCTTGGAGTGCGAGCGGTTGAGCTTCCAGTGCTCGTACATGCGCTTGTAGAGGAAGGCCTTCACCGTGCGGTCGGTCGCCGTCATGTGCGGGCGAGAAGGCCACCACGGGCCGGCCGAGCCCGCGGATATCGGCGACCGACCTGGGCGCGGCTTCCGCCAGCCGGCGCCGCGTCTCGGCCAGCACGTCCTCGACCATGGCGTTGATCACGCGGCGCACCGCCTCGTGGATCAGCCGCGCATGACCGATGCCGGGATATTGCTTCGTCACGACCGCGAACATCTCGCCGACCAGCGGCAGCTCCATCAGGTCGGCGACCTCGAACAGGCCGGCGCGCAGGCCGTCGTCGATGTCGTGGTTGTTGTAGGCGATGTCGTCGCTCAGGGCGGCGATCTGAGCCTCCGGCCCGGCGTAGCCGTCGAGCTCGAGATCGTGGTCCTGGCAGTACTCGACGATCGCGGCCGGCAGGTCCTTGAGCGTCCGGCCATCCTTGAGCAGCGGGCCGTTGTGCTTGACCGCGCCCTCGAGCGTCTCCCAGGTGAGGTTCAAGCCCGTTGAACTCGGCATAGCGTTCCTCGAGCTTGGTGAGGATGCGCAAGGTCTGGGCGTTGTGGTCGAAGCCGCCATAGGGCTTCATCGCGGCGTGCAGCGCCTCCTCGCCGGCATGGCCGAACGGCGTGTGGCCGAGATCGTGGGCGAGCGCCACGGCCTCGCCGAGATCCTCGTCGAGGCGCAGCGTGCGGCAGATGGTGCGGGCGATCTGCGCCACTTCCAGCGAATGGGTGAGGCGCGTGCGGTAGTGATCGCCCTCGTGATAGACGAAGACCTGCGTCTTGTGCTTCAGCCGTCGGAACGCCGTCGAATGGATGATGCGGTCGCGGTCGCGCTGGAACGGGCTGCGCGTCGGCGATTTCGGATTCGCGGTGCAGCCGGCCGCGGCTCGCCCACGGCAAGGTGGCATAGGGCGCGAGCGCCTGGTGTCGCCACATCTCGTCGGCCAATCAACCTCCGTCGCCGCTGGAAAGCCGCGGCGGCGCGGTTTTACGCCTTCCGCGGAGCGGCAACAACCTCGCGGGGCATGCGCCGTCTCGCGATCAGCCCTTGCGGTGGCGACGCGCCTTGCGGCGCGCCAGGAAGAGGCCGAGCCCCAGAACGAAAAGGGCGCCGACCAAGGCGGAGACCAGCTCGGCATGCGGCAGATGGGCGTCCAGCCAGGCCGCGATCGTGCCGGGATCGATCGTCTCGACGAGCTTGCCGTCGGTGCCCATGACATCGCGCCGGCCGTCGCCCGCCATCACTTCGCCCGCGATCCAGCCGATCAGCGCCGCGCCCACCATGCCCAACCAGTGAAAGCGGTCGAGCAGCCTCGAGATCAGGGTGGCGCCGAAGACGATGATCGGAATGGAAATGACCAGGCCGATGACGATCAGGGTGAAGTTGCCCTTGGCCGCCGCGGCGATGGCGATGGCATTGTCGAGGCTCATCACGGCATCGGCCACGACGATGGTCCAGATCGCGGCCCACAGGTTCTCGTGCGCCTTGATGTCGGCTTCGCCTTCTTCCTCGGCGACCAGCTTGACGCCGATCCACAGCAGCAGCGCGCCGCCGGCCAGCTTGAGGTAGGGCACGCCAAGCAGCAGGCCGATCACGGCACAGAACAGTATGCGCAGCACGACGGCGCCGGCGCTGCCCAGGAAGATCGCGCGGTTGCGGTACTTGTCCGACAGATTGCGGCACGCCATGGCGATGACCACGGCGTTGTCGCCCGACAGCACGATGTTGGCGACGATGATCTTCCAGAGCGCGCTCCAGAAGGCGACCGTCCACATCTCCGACACGGCGAAGTCGATCAGCACAAATTCGAGCAGCGGCATCAGGCCAAGAACGCCGGCCTCGACTTCAGTCGTCTCCATCTGTCTCCCCGTTTTCAGCCGATATGGCGAGCGTGGCAGTCATTTCAAGATTCGCAGCGATCAGGACGACTTGGATCGACGCTGTCGGATGCGGCCGATGATCATGCCGATGGCCAGCACGAGCATCGCACCGACCGCCGAAGCCACCAGCTCCGCATGCGGAATATGACCGTCGAGCCAGGCGGCAACCGAGCCAGGTTGCACGACCTCGACCAAGGAGCCGTCCGGCTGAAGCTCCTCATGGCGGCCCTCGCCGGCGATGACTTCGCCCGCGATCCAGCCGATCAGCCCGGCGCCGACCAGAGCGAGCCAGGGGAAGCGGGCGAGCAGGCCGGAAATGACGGCGGCGCCGGCGATGATGATGGGGACGCTGATGATCAGGCCCATGCACATCAGGAAGAAGTCGCCGTTGGCGGCGGCGGTGATGGCGATGGCGTTGTCGAGGCTCATGACCGTGTTGGCGAAGGCGATGCTCCAGATGGCCGGCCAAAGCTGCTCGTGCGCCTTGACGTCGCCGCCGTCCTCCTCGTCGCCCACCAGCTTGATGCCGATCCACAGCAGCAGGAAGCCGCCGACCAGCTTGAGGTACGGCACATCGAGCAACACGCCCAGCAGGCCGCAGAAGATGATCAGCAGGAGGATGGCGCCGGCGCCGCCGAAGATGATCGCCGCCCGACGGTGCTTTTCGGTAAGATTGCGGGCCGCCATGGCGATGACCACCGCGTTGTCGCCCGACAGGATGACGTTGGCGATCATGATCTTCCAAAGCGCCACCCAGAACGCGGCGGTCGCCAGATGCGGCATGACGAAATGCATTAATTCTCCCCACGGACGCACGACTTCGACGCCCGCCCGGCGGCAACATAGCCAGCCATCCGACCCTGTAAACCCCGAAACCGGTCGCTTGCCGGAGGGCGCCGCGGGTACTATCCGAGCCCCTGGGCCGAGCCCTCGTGAGGAGAGACCGCATGGCGAGTGGCGCCGGCTACAACAAGATGTTTCCCGTGTCGTGGACGGAGTTGCACCGCGATGCGCGCGCGCTGGCCTGGCGCCTGGCCGATCTCGGACCGTTCAAGGGGCTTGTCGCCATCACGCGCGGCGGCCTGGTCCCCGCCGCCATCATCGCGCGCGAGCTCAATCTTCGCCTGATCGACACGGTGTGCTGCTCGACCTACGACCGCATGGAACGCGGCGCCAAGGTCGAGCTTCTGAAGGGCTGTGCGGCCGAGCAGGAGAAGGGCAAGGGCTGGCTGATCGTCGACGACCTGGTCGATACCGGAGTCACCGCACGCGCCGTGCGCGCGATGCTGCCCGAGGCGCATTTCGCCACCGTCTACGCCAAGCCGGCCGGCCGGCCGACGGTCGACAGCTACATCACCGAAGTGAGCCAGGACACCTGGATCCTGTTTCCCTGGGATCAGGAAGCGGTCATGGCGAAGACCATCGTCGAGTTGAAAGGCAGCATGTGATGCAAAACCTGTGGTCCGACCAAGACGCCAAGACCGCGATCGCCCAGCCACGCCGCCAAGGGCATCGGCGAGGACCTGGCGCTGCGCGTCTACACGACGCGTCTGCTGGGCGGCGAGCCCAGGCTGGTGCTGCATGGCGGCGGCAATACGTCGGTGAAGACACAGGTGGCCGACATCACCGGCCAGCCTGTCGAGGTGCTGTGCGTGAAGGGCAGCGGCTGGGATATGGGCACCATCGAGGCGCCCGGCCTGCCCGCGGTGCGCCTGGCGCCGCTGCGCGAGCTGGTCGGGCTGCAGGCGCTGTCCGACGAGGACATGGTCAACGTCCAGCGCTGCAATCTGCTCGACGCCAAGTCACCCAATCCGTCGGTCGAGACCCTGCTGCACGCCTTCCTGCCGCACAAGTTCATCGACCATACGCATTCCAACGCCGTGCTGTCGCTCACCGACCAGCCCGACGGCGAGGATCTGGCGCGCGACGTGTTCGGCAAGCGCGCGGCGCTGGTGCCCTACATCATGCCGGGCTTCGCGCTCGCCAAGAAAGCCAGCGAGGTCGTCGCGCGCAAATCCCGATGTCGAAGGGCTGGTCCTGCTGAAGCATGGCATCTTCTCGATGGGGGCAACGGCGGAGGAAGCCTACGTCCGAATGATCGATCTGGTGACCCTGGCCGAGAAGCGCCTCGCCAAGGCGACGCGCAAGATCTTCGCCGGCGCCGCCTTGCCCAAGCGAGATCGCGACGGCAGCCGAGGTGGCGCCGATCCTGCGCGGGCTCCTGTCGCTGCCGGCAAAGTCGGGCGGCCGCGAGGCGGCGCAGCGCTTCGTGTTCGAGTTCCGCAGCAGGCCGGAGATCCTGGCCTATGTCGCCGGCAGGAGATCGACTCGCTACAGCCAGCAAGGGCCGGTGACGCCCGATCACGCCATCCGCACCAAGGGAGTGCCGCTCGTCGCTGCCGGCGCCGGAGGCGGGCAGGCTCGACGCGTTCAAGCAGGACGCGAAGACGGCGCTCGACGCCTTTGTCGCCGACTACCACGCCTACTTCGCGCGCCACAATGTGCGACAGATGCCCTCCAAGACCGAGCTCGACCCCATGCCGCGGGTCGTGCTGGTGCCGGGACTCGGCCTGTTCGGACTCGGCAACAGCTCGAAGGACGCCAAGATCGCCGCCGACCTCGCCGAGACCACGGTCGCGGTGGTGGCCGACGCCGAACGGCTCGGCACCTACGAGTGCATTCCCGAGCCCGACATCTTCGACATCGAGTACTGGTCGCTCGAACAGGCCAAGCTCGGCGCCGCGGCGGAGAAACCGCTGGCGCGCCGCATCGTCGTCGTCACCGGCGGCGGCTCGGGCATCGGTGCCGCCACCGCGCAGGCCTTTGCGCGCGAAGGCGCCGAGGTCGTGGTGCTCGATCGCGAGGTCGCCAAGGTCAAGGGCTTCGCGATCGCCTGCGACGTCACCGATCCTGCGCAGGTTCGCGCGGCCTTCGACAAGATCGCCGCGACCTATGGCGGCGTCGATATCGTCGTCTCCAATGCCGGCGCCGCCTGGCAGGGCAAGATCGGCGATGTCGACGAGGCGATCCTGCGCAAGAGCTTCGAGCTCAATTTCTGGGCGCATCAGAGCGTGGCGCAGAACGCCGTGCGCGTCATGCGGGCGCAGGGCCTGGGCGGCTGCCTGCTGTTCAACACGTCGAAGCAGGCGGTCAATCCGGGACCGGACTTCGGGCCCTACGGACTGCCCGAAGGCCGCGACGCTGTTCCTGATGCGCCAGTACACGCTCGACCACGGCGCCGACGGCATCCGCGCCAACGCCGTCAATGCCGACCGCATCCGCACGGGCCTCCTGACCGACGAGATGATCGCCCAGCGCTCCAAGGCGCGGGGCCTGAGCGAAGCCGACTACATGGGCGGCAATCTTCTGGGCGTCGAAGTGACGGCCGACGACGTGGCGCAGGCCTTCGTGTCGCTGGCCAAGGCATCCAAGACCACCGGCGCGGTGGTCACCGTCGACGGCGGCAACATCGCGGCGGCGCTGCGCTGATGAAATCATGGCCCTCCCCCGTCACACGGAGAGGTGGCCCGCAGGGCCGGAGGGGGAGAGCCCCCAGTCAAGACTCGTATTGATTTCAGATCTGAAATTTTCAGAGATCTGCTGTGCGGCCTTCCCCCTCCGCCCCCTTCGGGGGCACCTCCCCCGTACGACGGGGGAGGGCTATGATGGGTGCATGCCCATCGAAACCCACCCCCTCACGCCGCACATCGGCGGCCGCATGACCGGCATCGATGCACGCAAGCCGCTCACCGCCGCCGAGGTCGACGCGATCGACGCCGGCATGGACCGTTACGCCGTCCTCGTGCTGCCCGGCCAGGACATCAGCGACGAGCAGCAGCTCGCCTTCACGAAGAATTTCGGCCCGCTCGAGGAAGGCGCCAATTCGACGGTGCGCAGTTCGGAGCTGCGCCTGGACCCCGCCTTCGCCGACGTCTCCAACCTCGACAAGGACGGCCGCAAGCTCGCGCGCGACAACAAGCGGCGCATGGCGGCGCTGGGCAACCGGCTGTGGCACTCCGACGCCTCGTTCCGCGCCGTACCCGCCAAGTATTCGATCCTGAGCGGGCGCATCGTTACCACCGACGGCGGCAACACCGAGTTCGCCGACATGCGCGCGGCCTACGATGCGCTCGACGCCGCGACCAAGACCGAGATCGAAGACTCTGGTGTGCGAGCATTCGCTGATCTATTCGCGCGGCCAGCTCGGCTTCACGGAATTCCTGCCCGACGAGCGCGTGGCAATGAAGCCCGTGCGGCACCGGCTGGTGCGCACGCATCCCGGCTCGGGCCGCAAGTCACTCTTCCTGTCGGCCCATATCGGCACCATCCTGGGCTGGCCGCAGCCCGAGGCGATGGCCTTCATCCGCGACCTGACGGAGCACGCCACCCAGCCCGAATTCGTCTACTCCCACCAATGGACGCAGCACGACCTCGTGATCTGGGACAATCGCGCAACCATGCACCGGGTGCGCCGCTTCGACGACCTCGCCACCGTGCGCGACATGCGCCGCACCACCACCAGAAGCGACGGCCCGACGGTCGCGCAGGAGGCGGCATGACCGTTCTTCCCAAACGCCGCGTCGGCAAGACCAAGCTCGAAGTGACGACGCTCGGTCTCGGCGGCGCGCCGATGGGCGGCTTTCGCGCCACCATCTCCGACGCCGAGGCGATGGCGCTGACCGATGCCGCCTGGGACGGCGGCGTACGCTACTTCGACACCTCGCCGTTCTACGGCTACGGCCGGAGCGAGCTGCGCATGGGCGCCGCGCTGCGCGAGAAGCCGCGTGACGAGTTCGTGCTGTCGACCAAGATCGGGCGCATCCTCCATCCGCTGAAGCCGGGCGAGAAGAAGCCCGCCGACTTCCGCGAGAACGGCCTGCCGGGTTTCGCGCCGGTGTTCGATTACACCTATGACGGCGTCATGCGCTCGCTCGAGCACTCGCACATGCGGCTCGGGCTGGCGAAGATCGACATCGCGCTGATCCACGACGTCGATTTCTGGACCACCAAGGACCGCGCCGTCCTGGAGGAGCGCTTCAAGACGGTGATGGATTCGCGGCTACAAGGCGCTCGACGAGTTGCGCAAGGCGGGCGTGATCGGCGCCATCGGCGTCGGCATCAACGAATCGGACACCAGCCTGCGCTTCGTCAAGGCCGGCGACTTCGACTGCATGCTGCTGGCCGGCCGCTACACGCTGCTGGAACAGGGCGGGCTCGACGAATTCCTGCCCGAGTGCCTCAAGCGCAACGTCTCGGTGATCCTGGGCGGCCCGTACAACTCCGGCATCCTGACCGGCGGCGTGAAGCCCGGCGCCACGCACGACTATGCCGCGGCGCCCGCGCCCCTGATCGAAAAGGCGCAGAAGATCGAGGCGGTGTGCCAGCGCCACGGCGTCGAGCTGGGCGCGGCGGCCATGCAGTTCCCGCTGTTCCATCCCGCGCTCTGTGCGGTGATCCCGGGCGCGCTCAGCGTCACCGAGGTGAAGCAGAACGTCGGCCGCCTGTCGGCCAAGATCCCGGTCGAGCTGTGGAGCGAGCTCAAGCGCGAGAAGCTGCTCGATCCCGAAAGCGCCGACGCCGAATTAGAGCGGATTGCGAAAAGGCGGAATCCCCGAAGGAGGACGCACGACAAAGACCTCATCCTGAGGAGCACGCCGAAGGCGTGCGTTTCGAAGGATGGACTCCAGCACGTCCCTATGGCCCACCCTTCGAGACGGCGCTGCGCGCCTCCTCCAGGGTGAGGTTGGCTCATGCGGCGGCGATCACGAGCGCCCGGATGCGGCCTTCGATGGTTCCGGTCCCGAAGCGCTTTGCCAGCACGTCGGCCGCCTGGTCGGTAGCCGCTTCGAGACGCGACGCATCGCGCGCCTCGATCTCGTTGCGCAGCGGCGTGCCCTGGCAGAAGGCCACCGCCGCATGGCGGGGCGAGGCGGCCGTGCTCGTGGCGTCGACGGCATCTACGGAAATGTCGGTAAAGCCAGCGGCCTGGAGATCCTGTCGGATCCGGCCGACGTCATGGTGGCCGTGCGGCGTGCGCGCCATGAAGCGCGGCGGATCGTCGGGGAACACACCTGCCAGCGCCTCCGTCACCACGTGGGCGAAGTCGTTCGCCTCGATGCGGTCCCACACGCTGAACAGGAAACGACCGCCCGGCTTCAGCACCCGCCGCGCCTCCCGGTATCCCTGGACCTTGTCGGGAAAGAACATCACGCCGAACTGGCAAGCCACGACATCGAAGCCCGCATCGCTGAACGGCAGCGCCAGCGCGTCGGCCTGCTGCCATTCGGTGCGGCCCCCGGCCTGTCGCCGCGAGGCCTGGTCGAGCATCGGCTGGTTGAGATCGGTCGCGACGAGACGCACGGACGGCGCCAGCTGCGATGCGAGGGCTCGCGACAGCACGCCGGTGCCGGCGGCCGTTTCCAGCACGTCGCGCGGCCGGATCGCGGCGGCCCTGCCGGCAAGATCGACCGCGTAGGGCTCGAAGATCAGCGGAACCAGGAAGCGATCGTAGATTTCGGGGATCGATCCGGCGAAGACTTTGTCGGTCGCCACCATCGGGGTTGCTCCATCAGCGGCGCGCATGCCTGATAGTATCACCGGAGGAGGAACGCCATGAAGATCATCGACGCGCAGATCCATATCTGGTCACAGACCGTGACGCCGCCCAGCGGCCTGCACCGCAAGGTCGTCGAAATTCACCGCCGAGGAGGCGCTGAAGGAGATGGACGAGGCCGGCGTCGATGCCGCTCTGATCCATCCGCCCTATAGCTGGGATCCCGACTTCCAACGCAGCTGGCCATCGAGGCGGCGAAGAAATATCCCGACCGCTTCGCGGTGATGGGCCAGTTCCCGCTCGACGATCCGGAAAGCCGCAAGCGCATCCATGGCTGGCGCAACCAACCCGGCATGATGGGCCTGCGCTGGGCGCTGCTCTATCCCGATCAGCAGAAGGACCTGCACGAGGGCAAGCTCGACTGGGTGTGGCCCGCCGCGGAGAAGGAAGGCATTCCGGTCGCCACCATGGCCGGCCTGTTCCTGCCGACCTTCAGGAAGATCGCCGAGGCGCATCCGCGGCTAAAGCTGATCATCGACCATTGCGGCCTGCTGCGGCTGGAGAAGGATGCGGCGGCTTTCGGCAGTCTCGACGAGCTTTGCGCGCTCGCCAAGCTGCCCAACGTCGCCGTCAAGGCGACCGGCGCGCCGGGATACTCCACGCAGCCTTACCCCTTCAAGAACCTGCATGACGGCCTGCAGCGCATCTTCGACGCCTACGGGCCCGACCGTTTCTTCTGGGGCACCGACATCACGCGGATGCCCTGCACCTATCGCCAGTGCGTGACCATGTTCACCGAGGAGCTGCCGTGGCTGAAGGGCCAGGACCTCGAGAAGGTCATGGGCCGCGGCTTGGCCAAGTGGATCGGCTGGAACTACAAGTTCGACTGAGCCCTTGCTGGGAGCGCGCCACTCGAGTGGCACTTCTTCTCATGCGGACCGCGGGCGTCCCGCCCACTCATGATGCGGGCGAGACGCCCGCGGTCCGGAAGATCATGATGCGCCACTGGAGTCGCGCGCTCCCGGCCCTGAAGCGTCCAGGAGCTATCTCCGCGTCGGTAGGATCTGGCCGCGGATCTCGCCGTCGGGATATTGGATCGTCCTGACCTCGACGTACCAGCGGCCGGCGATGACTTCGGCCGCCTGGTCCTCGGTGAGGGTGACGCCGTCCCAGATCGTGTTGTCGTAGATCGGGATGTTGATGGGCGCGATCTGCTGGGCGTTCTCGCCGGGCGCGGCGGGTCCATGCATATAGCCCATCGTGATCGGACCCGACAGGCCCACCAGGTTCAGGCGATATTCCAGCACCTTGGTCGAGGGACGGTAGACAGCCGCGAAGTATCCGCTGCCGCGGCTTTGAGTCGGCGGCACTTCGTTGGAGCCGTTGAGGTCGGCCCGCAAGTCGGTCTTCGGCACCCTGGGCTCGGCCAGATATAACGAACAGCCCGCCAGGAACAGGACGGCCAGAAGCGAAGCGGTGCGGACGATGGCGGCGATCATGCGTTTGCGGCTCTCCCCATTTCCATATTACGCAGCCGGCCCACCGGCTCTCCCCTCTCAAAGCGCCCTCGCGGCCCCGATGCTATCACGGCCGGACGGCCCCGGGGGCCGCGCGCGGACATATCGCTAAGCGCAAGGAAGGGCTGGCAAGGCAGCTTGGTCGGAGGGATGATCACCTTCTGAAGGAGCCCGCCCATGAAATACGACGTCATCTCCGCCGATGGCCATGTCGACCTGATCTGGCTGCCGCCTGACCTTTTCACCCGCAACGCGTCCGCCGGCCTCAAGGACCGCATGCCCCATGTCATCGAGGGGCCGAAGGGACCCGAATGGGTGAGCGCCAAGGGCGCCAAGTTCGGCCTCGTGAACGGCATGGGCTCGGCCGGCCGCGAATACGTACCGGGCGTCATCCACCGTTCCGACCGCATGGCCTCGACCGGTCTCTACGACGACGGCAAGAAAGGCATCCGCCGCCTCACCGAGGTCGATCTGCGGCTGAAGGACCAGGAGCGCGACGGCGTGCAGGCCGAGGTGCTGTACGGCGTGCTGGGCTCGAGCGGCCGGCTCAACGATCCCGAGGCCGCCCTCGAGATGCTGCGCATCTACAATGACTGGCTGCACGATTTCTGCCGCGCCGCGCCCGACCGGCTGGTCGGGCTGTCGAACATTCCCAACTACAACATGGAAGAGTCGGTGGCCGAGATGATGCGCAACGCCAAGCGTGGCGTGCGCGGCTTCGATGTCGCCAACCGGCCGGACATGACGCCGCTGTGGGATCCGTTCTGGGAGCCGCTGTGGCAGTGCGCCCACGAGACCGGCATTCCCGTGCACTTCCACACGATCGGCGGGCGCTCGCCGGACTACTCGAAGATGCCGGAGTATGTCGTGCGCCGCGTGCAGGCCACGCACATCACCAGCTTCCAGATGCACATGGGCTACATGCTGATGTCGCTGATCTTCAGCGGCGCGCTCGAGCGTTTTCCCAACCTCAAGATCGTGATCGGCGAGGCGGGCCTGGGCTGGATCCCCTACGTGCTGCAGCACATGGACCTCGAGTGGGAGGACCAGTTCAAGGACCTCGACCTCAAGATGAGGCCCAGCGAGTACTGGCATCGGCAGTGCTACGCCACCTACCAGACCGATCCGGTCGGCATCCGACTGCTCGACATACTGGGCGAGGACAACGTGATGTGGGGCTCGGACTATCCGCATCCCGACGGAATCTGGCCCGACTCACAGGAGTTCCTCGACCGCGAGCTTTCCGGCGTGAACGCAGAAGCGCGCCGCAAGCTCACGCGCGACAATGCGATGAAGCTCTATCGGCTGGGCAACTGATCGCCGGACTCAGATCACGAAAGACCTCACCCTGAGGAGGCGCGAAGCGCCGCCTCGAAGGGTGGGCAACACGCACGTGCCTGTGCCCATCCTTCGAGACGCCGCGCTGCGCGGCTCCTCAGGATGAGGTTGGTCTTGCGTTGCGGGCGGCACGGCCGGCCGGCCCGTGATATGGAAGCGACGACATGTCCGCCCTCAGTCCCGGCCTGCGCACCGCCCTCCTCACGTCTTTCGCCATGCTGGCCTTCGCCAGCAATTCGCTGCTCTGCCGCGTGGCGCTCAGGGACACGGCGATCGATGCCGCGAGCTTCACCGCGATCCGCCTCGTCTCGGGCGCCCTGATCCTGGCGCTGCTGCTGCGCACGCGCGGCGTCCGCCCGACGGCGGGCGGCAGCTGGCCGATGGCGGTGATGCTGTTCGGCTATGCGGTGTTCTTCTCCTTCGCCTATCGCGACCTCACCGCCGCGACCGGCGCGCTGCTGCTGTTCGGCGCCGTGCAGCTCACCATGACGGGCTACGGGCTGTGGACGGGCGAACGCATCCGCGGCCTCAGCCTCGCGGGCCTCGTCATCGCGCTGGCCGGCCTTGTCGGCTTGCTGCTGCCGGGCCTCGCCGCGCCGCCGCCGATGGCCGCCGCGCTGATGCTGGGCGCGGGCGCGGCGTGGGGCATCTATTCGCTGCTCGGCCGCCGCGCCGGCGATGCG
Organism: uncultured Alphaproteobacteria bacterium; assembly: GCA_963765385.1. Taxonomy (GTDB): domain Bacteria; phylum Pseudomonadota; class Alphaproteobacteria; order Reyranellales; family Reyranellaceae; genus Reyranella. The sequence goes on from CAVXWG010000014.1 coordinate 232,427, forward strand.
ACGGCGGCGACCGCCGGCAATTTTTTGCGCACCGTTCCCTTCGCCGCCGCCCTGCTGCTGGCGTCCCTGGCCACGAAAGGCAGCCCCGAAACGGTCGACCGCCTGGGCGCTTTCTATGCCGTGCTGTCGGGCGCTGTGACCTCGGGCCTGGGCTACGTGCTGTGGTACGCCGCCCTGCCGGCGCTCAGTGCAACCTCGGCGGCGACAATCCAGCTCAGCGTTCCCGCCATTGCCGCGATAGGCGGCGCAGTGCTACTCGCCGAGCCGATCACCGCGCGGCTGCTGCTGGCGTCGGCGGCCATCCTGGGCGGCATCGCGCTCACGATAAACCGGAAGAAGTGAAGGAAGATCATGTTCGAAGTCGCCGACCGTCTCAGGAACGTCAAGATATCTGCCTCCGCCGCCATGACCCGCAAGGTGCGCGAGCTGCGCGCGCAGGGCGTCAAGATCGTCGGGCCTGTCGTCGGGCGAGCCCGACTTCCCGACGCCGCTGCACGCCATCGAAGCGGCCAACAAGGCAGCGCTGGCCGGCGACACCAAGTATCCGCCGCAGGACGGCGTGAAGCCCTTGAAGGAGGCGATCCAGCGCAAATTCAAGCGCGACAACAACCTCGACTACGCGCTCGAGGAGATCATGGTCTCGAACGGCAGCAAGCAGATCATGTACGACGCGCTGATGGCGAGCGTGAACGACGGCGACGAGGTGATCATTCCCGCGCCGGGCTGGATCTCCTATGCCGACCAGGCGACGATCGCCGGCGCCAAGCCGGTGCTGGTGTCGTGCCCGGAGAACAACCAGTTCAAGCTGCGCGCGCGCCGACCTCGAGGCCGCGATCACGGCCAAGACCAAGTGGGTGGTGCTGAACTTCCCCAACAACCCGACCGGCGCGGTGTGCTCGCGCGCCGAGATGCGCGCGATCGCCGACGTCGTGCTGGCCTATCCGCACGTGCTGGTGATGGCCGACGACGTCTACGAGCATCTGACCTATGACGGCTTCGGCTTCTGCACCATCGCCGAGGTCGAGCCGCGGCTGAAGGAGCGCACGCTCACGGTGAACGGCGCGTCGAAGGCCTATGCCATGACCGGCTGGCGGGTGGGCTTCGCGGGCGGTCCGCGGCCGATGATCGCCGCCATGACCAACATGCAGGGCCAGATCGGCTCGGGCATCTCGACGATCAGCCAGGCGGCCGCGACCGCTGCGCTCAACGGGCCGCAGGACCTCTTGCAGGAGCGCGCGGCCGACTACCAGAAGCGGCGCGACGAGGTCGTGGCCATGCTGCGCGAGGCCAAGGGCATCACCTGCCACAAGCCCGAAGGCGCGTTCTATGTCTTCCCCAACATCGCGGGATGCATCGGCAAGACGACAAAGGAAGGCCGCAAGATCGGCACCGACACCGATTTCGTGACGGCGCTTCTCGAGGAGAAGCACGTCGCCACCGTGCAGGGCGCCGCCTACGGCATGAGCCCCTACTTCCGCATTTCCTATGCCACCGACATGGCGAGCCTGCGCGAGGGCTGCCGGCGCATCCAGGAGTTCTGCAGCGAGCTCAAGTAGAGCGAGTTCCGTTTCGACAGAAACGCCTCACCCTGAGGAGCGCAGCGCAGTGCACGTCTCGAAGGGTAGGCAACGGGAAAGACAGTGGCTCACCCTTCGAGACGCATCGCTACGCGATGCTCCTCAGAGTGAGGTTGCGTGGTGCGCGAAAGCTCCGGCCAAGTCAGCGCGCGAGCGCTGCCTGGTTGGTCATTTCCTTGATGTTGGCCATCTCGTTGCGCAAGCCGATCTTGCGCGAGCAGAGCGGCCAATGGAACGGCTCCTCGAGCTCGAAGATCATGTACTTGGCGAGCGCCGCGGCACGGTCGTAGTCGTGCGCGAGGTCGAGCGCTTCCTGGCGGCTCAGCACCGTGCCGTCGCGCTTGCGCTGATAGCTCATCACGGTCTGCACCGAGAATTGCAGCCGGCCGACGAAGGCGCCGCGACCGCCATAGATCGGCCGCTCCGACGGACCCGAGCCGCCGCTTTCGCAATGGGCGAGCTGACGGATCATCTCATCCTTGCGCTCTTCGATCTCTTTCTGGCGCAGATCGACCGTCGGCGCGATCGCCGCCGTCTGCGGCGGTTGCGTGCCGACCTGGCATCCGCCGACGAGAAAGGCGGTGGCCATGAGGCTGGGGCGAAGAGAGAAGCGGAGAACGGTCACGACCAGCCATTGTTCACATGATTCCGTCGCCAAGGTAAACCCCGCAAATGCGCGCGCACGCATGGAACGTGCACCGTGACTGAATCAGGAACGCGTCATGAACTTCCGGATGGCGAACTCTCGCCGACCGCGTGTACGGACTCTTGAAGCGCGCGACGAAGCAGGCGTGCTGCTTCGAGCGCGTGAACGACGACAGTGAGCAGAGGTCGGCAAGAGAACAGCGATCCATTGGCGTCTAAATTTATTTTCTGATGACGCCGCGCACCATCGATGGGGGTGCATCGCATCCATAACGACCAGCTATATTGGTATTATCGTGGTGACCCGTTGGAGCTGCAGGTCCTCAAGCGCGCGACAGTTCGCGGGACAAGGTGCTCATCGGTCGCGATCTCACGGCACGCGAGCACGTGCAGTTCTTCATCCTCCGGCAACACCCTCCGCACAGCGCGCGTGATCGGCCAGCGGCGCAGATTTCTGGCCGGCAGTCGCCCCGATGTCGAGTTCGGGCGATGCGGAACCGCTGGCTGAAAAGTATCCACACGCAGCGAAAGAAATGCGGAGCCCTCCTCTGTCATCCTGAGCGTAGCGAAGGATCTCGTGCCCGCGGCGAACGGCGATGAGATCCTTCGCTGCGCTCAGGATGACAAAAGAAACAGCAGCTCATCCGACTTGTCGCGTGTGTCCCACCCAATATTTTGCACGCAGGATCTTCTTGTCGACCTTGCCGACGGCGGTGAGCGGCAGAGCGTCGACGAACTCGACCTGCTTGGGCGCGTGCGGGCCGCCCTTGCGGTCCTTCACGAGCTGCATCAGCGACTTGGCGGAAGGATTGGTGCCGGCCTTGGCGACGATCAGCGCGGCGACGGCCTCGCCCCACTTCTCGTGCGGCACGCCGATCACGGCGGCCATGGCGACGTCGGGATGGGACGACAGCACGTCCTCGACTTCGCGCGGAAAGATGTTGAAGCCGCCGCTCACGATCATGTCCTTCTTGCGATCGACGATATAGAGGTAGCCGCGCTCGTCGGCGCGCGCGACGTCGCCGGTGTGCAGCCAGCCGCCCTTGAAGGTCTCGGCGGTCTGCTCGGGCCGCTTCCAGTACTGCTCCATGGCGTGGGGCGCGCGCACGCAGATCTCGCCCGCCTCGCCCGGCTGCACCTCGTTGTTGTCGTCGCCGCGCAGGCTCACGCTGCACGAGGCGATGGGAAAGCCGCAGGAGGCGAACAGCTCGGGGCGCCGGGCATCGTGGTCTTCCTTGCGCAGCACGCTCACCGGATAGCACTCGGTCTGGCCGTAGAGCTGACTGAAGACCGGGCCGATGCGCTCCAGTCCCTCGACCAGCCGCGTCGGCGACATCGGCGAGGCGCCGTAGAGGATGAGCTCGAGCGAGCTGAGATCGGTCCTGTCGAGCCGTGGATGATCCAGCAGCACGTAGATCATGGTCGGCACCACGAGGGTGAAGTTGATCCTCTCGCGCTCGATCGTGGCCAGGAATTTCTCCGGCTCGAAGCCCTTCATCAGATGCACCGTGCCGCCGCGCAGCAGGGTGGGCACGACCTTGGTGCCGGCAACATGAGTGATGGGCGCCGCCGCCAGGTAGCGCGGGACGGTGGGAAACTCGAAGTCGGCGGCGACCGCCACCGTCATGGCCGCCGTCGAGCGATGGCGGCGGATCGCGCCCTTGGACTTGCCGGTCGTGCCCCCGGTGTAATTGATGGTCGCGAAGTCGTCGGGATGGGTGAGGTCGACCGGCACGGCCGTGCCGATTCTGTCGGCAGCCTCCATCACATCGCGGCCAAAATCGGCGCGGCCCATGGTAAGCACGACGGCCAGCCGATCGGCCGCCTGCGCGGCGAGCTCGCCGCCCCTCTGGGCATGCGTCCGGGGATCGACGATGAGCGCGCTCGCGCCGGCATCCTCGATGACGTCGAGATGATCGGCCAGCGCGCCCATCGGATGCAGCCAGGTCGTGACCAGGCCGAGGCCCGACGCCGCCACGCCGGCGCACCAGGTCTCGGCGCTGTTGGCGCTCAGGAACGCCACCGTCTGGCCCTTGGCGAGCCCGGCCGCCACCATCGCGGCCTGCAGGCGGCCGATCAGGCCAAAGGTCGCGCGATAGGTGAGGCTGCCATCGTCCCACACGAACGCCTGGCGATCGGGAAAGCGCGCCAGGGCGCGCAGGATCATGGTCGTGCCGGTGGGCGCTTCGGTGATCGCGGCGTTCATCGTGTTTCCTCCACGACCAGCTTACCTTTGTCATGGCGGTCGGCCCATGGAATGATGACGCGATGGTGCAGGCAGCGCTGAACGAAGCCGGTTTCGGCCGGCGATGGGCGATCCTGGCGCTGCTGTTTGCCACCCGCGTTGGCCTTGGGCTGCAGTTCCAGACGCTTGGATCGGTGGCCGATCCGCTGGCCACGAGCCTCGGTCTCAGCTTCACCCAGATCGGGACCCTGATCGGCCTGTTCATGATGCCGGGCCTGGTGCTCGCCATTCCGCTGGGATTTGCCGGCCGCTATGCCGCGGACCGCACGCTGGTCGCCGCGGGGCTGGTCGCGCTGGCGCTGGGCGGCGGCGTGGCGGCCGCGGCCGACGGCTTCGACGGGCTGGCGCTGGGCCGCGTGCTGTGCGGCGTGGGCTTCGTGGTCACCACGATCTTCTTCACCAAGATGGTGGTCGACTGGTTCGCCGGCCGCGAACTCGCCACGGCGATGGCGGTGCTGGTCATGAGCTGGCCCTTCGGCATCGCCATGGGACAGGTCGGCCATAGCTGGCTCGCCGCCGCCTACGGCTGGCGGGTGCCATTCATCGCAGCGTCGCTCTATTGCCTGGCGGGCGCCGTGCTGCTGGCCCTCGCCTATCGTCCGCCACCGGCTGCGACCTCGATACCGGCGGCGGCGTCGGTCGGGCTCACGGCGCGCGAATGGACGCTCACCCTGATCGCCTCGCTCGTCTGGGCGGCCTTCAACGCGGCCTACATCGTCTATCTGAGCTTCGCGCCGCGCGTGCTGGTCGCGGGCGGCCTGGGCATGGTCGAGGCGGCCTCGATCATCAGTCTCGCAAGCTGGGTGATGATCTTCTCGGGCGCCGCCTGCGGGCAGCTCGCCGATCGCACCGGCCGCTCCGCCCTCATCCTGTCGGTCTGCCTCGGCGTGGCGATGGCGGCCCTCGCGCTGCTGTCGCATGTCGCCTGGGCGATCCCGCTCAGCCTGCTGTTCGGCCTTGTAGGCATGGCGCCGGCGGGCCTCATCATGGCGCTGACGGGTGCGGCCATGGCGCCGCATAAAAGGGCCTTCGGCATGGGAATCTTCTTCAGCGCCTACTTCGTGGTGACGGCGCCGGCGCCCGCCGTCGCCGGCTGGCTCTTCGACCGCAGCCACGATCCCTTCCTGCCCATCCTGTTCGCCATTGCCCTGTTCGCCCTGACGCTGGGGGCCTACTTCGCCTTCCGCGTCGCTGAGCACAAAATGCGCTGACGGGCTTGCCTTTGATGGGCGCCAAACCACCTTAAGGGCAACATCGAGGTTCGCCATGGCCGAAAGCCTTTTAGTCGCCTGCCCCAAGTGCAACACCCTGAACCGCGCCCCGCGCGAAAAGCTGGTGGCGGGCGCCAGCGGCAAGTGCGGCAACTGCGGATCGCCGCTGTTCGGCGGCCATCCGGTGGCGCTGAACGCCCAGAGCTTCGAGACGCATGCGGCCAAGAGCGACATCCCCCTGGTCGTCGACTTCTGGGCGCCATGGTGCGGGCCGTGCAAGGCCATGGCGCCGCAGTTCGAGAAGGCCGCCGGCGCGCTCGAGCCCACGGTGCGGCTGGCCAAGGTCAACACCGAGGACGAACAGGTGCTGGCCGGCCGGTTCGGCATCCGGGCGATTCCGACCATGGTCCTGTTCAGGCACGGCAAGGAAGTGGCCCGCCAGTCCGGCGCGATGAACGCGGCCGGCATCGAGAACTGGGTGCAGCAGGCACTGCGGTAAGAGCTCATTGGAGACTGCTCAGGGTCCTCTCCGCCGCGTAGCGGGGGAGAGGAAGGGACCCATTGCGAAGCAATGGGGAGGTGAGGTGGTGGCTGATAAGCAGGCGATGTTTCCGGGGCGAGCGCCGTAGCCCACCTCACCCTCCCGCGCTTCGCGCGGGCCCCTCCCTCTCCCCCCGCGATGACGCGGGCGGAGAGGGTGTTTGAGTAGAGATGAGCCGCTACGCCGCCGGATGGACCTTCATCCAGTGGCGGGCGATCTCCTCGCGGGTGGCCACCCAGACCTTGGGCTTGGAGGCGACGTAGTCGAGGAAGCGCGCCAGGGTGGCGGCGCGGCTCGGCCGGCCGACCAGGCGGCAGTGCAGGCCGATCGACATCATCTTCGGGCTGCGCGCGCCCTCGGCATAGAGCACGTCGAAACTGTCCTTCATCGCCTGCAGCCAGCCGTCGCCCGCGGTGTAGCCCGGCGCCACGCCGAATTTCATGTCGTTCACTTCCAATGTGTAGGGAATGATCAGGTGCGGCGCGCCGTCGACCCGCACCCAGTAGGGCAGGTCGTCGTTGTAGGAATCGCTCGAATACAGGAAGCCGCCATGCTTGAGGACGGCCGACAGCGTGTGCATGCCGAAGCGGCCGGTGTACCAGCCGACCGGCGGCTTGCCGGCAGTCTCCTTGATCACTGCCACCGTCTTCCTGATGTGGTCGAGCTCCTGCTCGAGCGTGAAATCCTTGTAGTTGATCCAGCGCCAGCCGTGGCTCGCCACCTCGTGGCCGCCCTCGGCCATCGCCTTGCCGGCGGCGGGGTTCAGTTCCAGCGCGCGGCCGACCGCCCAAGAGGTGAAACGCATGTTGCGCTCGCCGAAGATCCGCAGGATCCGCCAGAAGCCGGCGCGGCTGCCATACTCGAACTGCGATTCGATCGAGAGGTCGCGGCCGCCCTGGATCGGCGTGCCGCCGGGCGTCTCGCACAGGAAGACCTCGGACGCGGGGTCGCCGTTCAGGATGGTGTTCTCGCCGCCCTCCTCGTAGTTCAGCACGAAGCTGACGGCGATGCGGGCCTCGCCCGGCCATTGCGGGATCGGGCGTCTCGGCGCCGTAGCCGACGAGGTTGCGGTCGAGATGATTGTGCATGGCAGCGGTCCCCCGAGAATGCCGACGATTGAAGAGCGACTATGCCGCCGCTATAGCTCGCGCGACAAGATCGGGGAGGAGACATGAGCGTCGCGAGCGCGGTGCGCGAGGACCGTCTGTGGCAACGGCACGCCGACATGGCGAAGCTGGGCGGCACGCCGAAGGGCGGCGTCAACCGCCAGGCGCTGTCGCCCGAGGATGCGGCGGCGCGCAACCTTCTCGGGTCATGGGCCAAGGCGCGCGGCTTCTCGATCTTCACCGACGCCATCGGCAATCTCTTCGTGCGGCGCGAAGGCAGCGATCCCCAAGCGCTGCCGGTGATGAGCGGCTCGCACATGGACAGCCAGCCGACCGGCGGGCGCTTCGACGGCATGTATGGCGTGCTGTCGGCCTTCGAGGCGCTGGAAGCGCTCGAGGATGCCGGCCTCAGGACCCGGCGGCCGCTGATCGCCGTCGCCTGGACCAACGAGGAAGGCTCGCGCTTCCAGCCCGGCGCCATGGGCTCGGCGGTGTTCGCCGGCCGCAACAGGCTCGACGACATGCTCGCGGTCAAGGACTGGAAGGGCGTCGTGCTCAGGGAGGCGCTGGCCGAGACGCTTGCAGGCTGCGCCGGCGCCGATGCGCGAGGGCCCGCCGGGCTTTGCGCTGGACGGCTACGTCGAAGTCCATATCGAACAGGGCCCGCGGCTGGAGACTGCGCGCAAGACCATCGGCGTCGTCACCGGAATCCAGGGCAGCCGGCGCTACATCGTCGAGATCTTGGGCGAGGAAGCGCATGCCGGCACGACGCCGCGCGCCGCCCGCAAGGACGCCTTCGCCGCCGCCACACGCATCACCTCGGCGATGTACGAGGCCACGACCGATGCCGAGGACACGTTGCGCTTCACCATCGGCCGGGTCGAGGTCTATCCCGGCTCGCCCAACACCGTGCCGGGCAGAGCGAGCTTCACGGTCGACATGCGCCATCCCTCGAACGACGTGCTGGAGGCGCACGAGAAGACGCTGCTGGCCATCGTGGCGGCGCGCGCCGCGCCCTGCACGGCGCGCATCGATCGCGTGACGGCGGTGGCGCCGACCGACTTCGACCTGCAGGTGATCGACCTGGTGCGCGCCAAGGCCGATGTACTGGGGCTCAGCAACATGGACATGCCGTCGGGCGCCGGCCACGACGCCATGCACATCGCCACGCTCTGCCCCGCCGGCATGATCTTCGTGCCCTGCGAGCACGGCATCAGCCACAACGAGATCGAGAACGCCACCCCCGCCGACCTCGCCGCCGGCGCGCGCGTGCTGGTCGAGGTGCTGGTGGAGCTGGCGAATCGTTGAGGCCACTGCTGTCACCGACCAATTGCTGTCACCCCGAGCGCAGCGAGGGGCCTTTCAGGCGACATCAAAGGTCCCTCGCTGCCATCGGGATGACAGCAATACTTTTCGGGCCAACACCGACATTGTAAGGAAACACCGTGCCCAAGAAAATCGACTCCGACCTCGTCGCCATCCTCTCCGACCTGATCGCGCTGCCCAGCCCCTACCCGCCCGGCACCTCGGTCGAGATCTGCGCCTATGCGGCCAAGCGCCTCAAGAAGGCGGGCTACAAGGTCGAGATCGCGACGAAGACCAAGGGCGTCGACAATGTCGTCGCCCGGATGAAGGGCAAGGCCCGCGGCCCGACCATCGCCTTCAACGCCCATGTCGACACGGTGGGCGTGGGCGAGCGGGCCAACTGGAAGAGCGATCCCTTCAAGGCGCTGGTCAAAGGTGGGCTGGTCCATGGGCTGGGCGCGGGCAACTGCAAGGGCAGCATGGCGGTGCAGATCTGGCTCGCCGAAGAGATCGCGCGCCGCGGCGGGCCGGCCCGGGGCGAGCTTCTGTTCACCTTCGTGGCCGACGAGGAGAATCTCGGACCCGACGGCATGGAATTCCTGCGCAAGAGCGGCAAGGTGCGGCCCGATGCGGTGATCCTGGGGGCGCAGACCGAGAACAACCTGATCGTGGCCGAGCGCGGCGTGATGTGGGCCAGGATCACCACCAAGGGCAAGGCGGCCCATGCCGGAAACCCGTCGGCCGGCGACAACGCCATCCTGCGCATGATGCGCCTGGTGGGCGCGCTGCAGTCGCATTACGACAAGGCGCTGCCCAAGCGGGTGAAGGGCGCCATGAAGTCGACGGTGAACATCGGCATGTTCCATGGCGGCCACAACACCAACGTCGTGCCCTCGGCCTGCACCGTCGAGATCGACCGCCGCCTGCTGCCCGACGAAAAGGTGAAGGACGCCTTCAAGGAGCTGAAGCGCGTGGTCGACGGCGCGGGCGAACCGAAGGGCACGTACGCGGTCGAGTTCCTGACCGGCACCAACGGCTTCTTCGCGCCCGAGAACGGCGCCGCCGTCGGCGCCTTCGAGGCCGCGGTGAAGGCCGAGACCGGCCGCACGGTAAAATTCCTCAACGCCACCGGGGTCAGCGACGGGCGCTACTACGCCGACGACGGCATCGAGATCATCAATTTCGGGCCCGGCTCGGGCGCGCAGGGCCATGCCGCCAACGAATCGGTGCCGATCGCCCAGATGGTCGAGGCCGCGGCCATCCAGCTCGACGTGGTGCGACGGCTGACGGGCACGGCACGATAGAGACGGGCGACCGGAAAGACTAAGTGGCACTTTCGGCAATTTCCGCAATTTCCGCAATTTCCGCTAGTGATTCGCCAATCAGCGACGGGGTGCACGGGTTGGCTGAGACGGAAAGAATGCGCACGGGTTCTCGCGCCGAGTATTTGTCGGCGTAGCTGCCGCGCCGGGCGGCAAAACCGGCTGCTCCAGGAGTTTTCGCTCTTTCCGCCCCCTCCTGATCTTGTCTCACCCAAAGGGTGCGTTCCATCGAAGCCAGCTATGCATGATCATCTCCGCAGGTTTCCAGGTCCTTCCTTGGCCGATATAGCATCACTACGGTAAATTACAAGTAATACTTTTAACCGACTTAACGTTTCGAGTTTCTGCGCACCATGCTGCGCAGAAACTCGCGCCGGCCCGCAGCCCGACTTCCCCTCCGATATCGCGGGTTGAGCCGTGCGCGAGGGCGTGGCACCGTTCCTCAAAAGGAGGACCTGCCATGCCGATCTATGAAAGAGGCCCCGTCCGCATCCATTACGAAGAAATGGGTTCGGGCTTTCCGCTGCTGGTCATTCCGGGCGGCGGGCTTAACTCGACGATCGCCGGGCTGGACACCAGCCACCCCTTCAACGCCATGAAGGAATTCGCCAAGGACGGCTTCCGTTGCATCGGCGCGGACCTGCGCAACGCCAATGCCGGCCAGTCCTCCGGCCCGCTCGAGGTCGACCGCCCATGGGACTCCTATACCGACGACCATATCGGCCTGATGGACCATCTCGGCATCGATAAATTCATGGTGCTGGGCTACTGCATCGGCCAGCCGTTCATCTGGAACCTGATCAAGCGCGCGCCCAAGCGCGTGGTCGCCGCCGTGCTGACCCAGCCGAGCGGCCATCGCCCCGAGCTGCCCGACCAATTCTACCAGAACAACATCGCCAACTGGGGTCCGGCCCTGGTCGCGCGCCGGCCCGACATCACCATCGAGCAGGTGAGCCAGTTCCTCACCAAGATGTATCGCGCCAACGCCGACTTCGTGTTCACCGTGACGCGCGATTTCGTGCGCGCCTGCCAGATTCCGATCCTGGTGCTGCCCGACGACGTCCCGCCGCATCCCTACGCGGTGGCGATGGAGGTGGCGATGCTGGCGCCCAACTCGCAGGTCAGCATGTACCCGTGGAAGGACGTGCCGGAGAAGATCCCGTTGGCGGTTCGCCACATCAGGACGTTCCTGAAGGCCAACAGGCCGGCCGTGGCGGCGATGGAGCAGAGGGCGGCGGCCGACTGAAGGCGCGTCCGTTTGGGGATCGGGTAGATCATGTTCCTCTCCCCCTTGGGGGAGAGGTTAGGTGAGGGGGTCAACACGAAGGTTTCCTCCTGCATCACCCCCTCACCCAGCCTCTCCCCCAAGGGGGAGAGGAGCATGATATTAATGCGCCGCGCCCGCCGATCTATGATCCGCCTGCCGCGGTGGACCGTGTGGAGCTCGGCGGGAGACCGCGAGATGGCAGCGCGACTGGCTAACGTAGCCGAGCTTCGGATTCGGGCGGGCGGCGCCAGAGCCCTGTGCACCGTCAAAGTGATTCTGCTGCTGGTACTGACGCTCGTTGTCGCAACTGGCTGCTCGCCAACGGCGATCCCGGATGACGACCAGGCTCCCGAGGGGGTGACTGAAAAGACGACTCGCGACGCCGCCGATTGCCGCAAACAGACGCGCACGATGGCCGGCGCCAACCCGAGTGCGTGGCATGATCGGGCCTACAGTGATTGCATGGCCGGCCGAGGCTACAAGTCCGACGCCGGACAGACGAAATAAGGTCCACCTGCAGACTCGGCCGTGCGACTTGGACGGCTCCGGCCAGCGGTCCGGCAAGGCCTACATGATCCGGTTGTCGTCCGGCGTGACGTGAATGGCGACCACGACGTCCTGGAAGTCGTTGTCGCCCGTCGCCCGCTGCAGATCCTCGAAGCCGATCGTCAGCACATGGCCGTCCGGCGTGAGGCCGGACAGCACCTGGTCCGCATGGTTCGGATTGAGGCTGGCGAAGCTGTGGAAGATCTGCGCCGCGGTCAGGTTGCCGAGCGTCGCGCTACGCAGCAGGACTGACAGGCCGTTGTCCACGTCGGCCGGGCCGGCGCCGTCCAGGGCCACGAAGCTGAGGTTGTCGGGCAGTTTGCCGTAGATGTCGAAGCCGTCCTGGATCAGGAAGAATCCGAGGCGCTCGTTGTTGCCCGGCGTGCCAAGATCGACGGTCTGCTGGGCGGGCGTCACGCCCAGCGTGTTGTCGAACAGGATGTGCACGCCGTGGATCGTCCCGTCAGGATCGACCTCGTAGAAGCCCAACTCGTTGTGGAACGCCGAGACGGCGGACTTGAAGTCGAGCGAGAAGTGGACCTGTCCGTCGCCCGTCAGGAAGGGCTGGTTGGCGATGCCGTTGACCGTTGCCGGACTGACGCTCACCGCTTCCGCGAGCTTGGGCAGGAACGGCACGAAAGTCACCGTGGTATGCGCGTCGCCGCCGCTGCCGCGCTCGGCGATCATGAAATCGCCATGGGAGAAGTCGCCGTTCAGCTGGACGGTCGCCCCACCGGTGGTGATCGTGGCCGCGTGCGTGCCGGCGACATGGAGGCCTTCCGCGCCGAACCGCACGCCCGTGACATCGACCGAGCCGTTGAAGTCGAACACCACGTCGCCGTTCAGGTCGACCGCGGGATCGCGCAGGATGTCGTGTCCCGGGCCGAAATAGACCGTGTCCGGGTCGGGGCCGCCGCTGATCGTGTCGTCGCCGGTGCCGGCGTGGATGGTGTCGTGGCCGGCGCCGGCCTTCAGCACGTTGTCGACGTCGTTGCCCCAGATCGTGTCGTTGCCGCCGGCGGTGATCAGGTTGTCCACTTCGGAGCGCAGGTCGTGGTGGTAGAGCAGCGCGTTGTAGATGTTGCCCTGCGCCTGGAACTGCGGCGTGCCGGGCGGCGCCTGGCTGTTGAGGTCGGCGAGTTGGCCCTGCGAAAAGGTCAGCCAGTGGCCGGGCCTGAGGTCGTCGGTCTGGTTGCCGCCGAAGCCGCTCAGGTCGTAGGTGGTGACGGCGCCCATCGTCCATACGGTCGAGAAGATCTTGCCGGTCGCGCTCGCCCCGGTGTCGGGGGCGGGCCGGCCGTTGATCGATTCCTGGCCGGTCACCGGATCCCAGGTATAGAGCGCGGCGGTGCCGGCCTTGCTGAAGTTGGCGCCGTAGAGGGCCTGGAGGGCGGCGATGTCGAACATCATGAAGCTTTGCGGCGCCGAGCCCGGGATCGGCGCGGTGGCCCCTGCCGTGTTCGCGCCAAAGTAGCTGGCGTAGGTCATCACCGAGAATTCGCTGTCGTTGAACTGCGGCGCCAGCGCGCCGTTGAAGCTTGCATCGTGGCCATGCTTGAGGCCGAAGGCGTGGCCCATCTCGTGCACGATGGTGGCGAAGTCGTCGGTGCCGAAATAGGCGGCCGGCGGATCGCCGTTGCCGCCCAGGAATGTGTCGCCGGCATCGCGACTGTCGCTGCCGCCGTCGTAGGGGCCGGGATTGGACGGGAAACGCGATTCGGACAGGTCGGGCTTGTCGTACTGGGCGAAGCGGAAGGTGGCGGCGCTTGCCAGGCCGGAGCCGACCTCGACGAAGGTCAGGTCGGTGTAGGAGGCGACCAGGTTGAAGGTGGTGCGTACGGCGGCCTTCTGGATGTCGCCCAGCGGCTCGAACGTGGCAATCTCGGCCGTGGCCGGATAGCCGGTGACGGAAGTATAGTCGGAAGCCTCGGTGGGAAAGGCGTAGGGGATCTTGGTCGCCGCCTGCGAGCCGCCCAAAACCGTCGTCCACCGCCAGTCCATGATCTCGGCGCGCACATTGGCGTCGAGCCCCGACGGGTCGAACGGGCCGCCGAACAGGCCGCCCTTCGGCGTGTTGAATATGTTGGGAACGGGATCGTCGGGATTGTCGGTGTCGTCCGCCATGCCGCCGGCTCCCGAATGTGAAGATCGAGTCGTAGCACGGCGAGAACAAGACTGCAGCCCGCGTACTGCGACGCTTTTGACAACGACTTGATGGTCACGTCGGTTGCGTCGACATAGCAAACGGAGAGCCGTGCCCCTTGGGGTTCTCCAGGCATAAGGCTGGGCGCCCTGTTTGGAAGCTTGTTCTACCTCTCTCTTTTGACGATCGACGCCTCAGTGAGAGATTTTCCTGCTTTCTTCGGGCGTCCACCTTTGTGGTCACGGGGCGCCTTGTTCCAGATATCGAGGACCACTTTTCGCGACAGACCAAAGTTGATGGCCGCTCTCAGCAGCACGTCGCGGCCCGCCCTCTTGCGCTCTGCCCTGAGGGCTTTCCGCTTCTCATCAATCAACGCAAGCACTTGGCCATCCGAAAGACGGCGTGAGGCTCTCGATGGCCGAGAGGTCGGAGCTGCCTGATTAAGAGGTGGGCCAACAGCGTGCCACGATGGACTGTGTCACAATCGCCTGACCGGCGGGCGGTCGCTTCGAGGACTGGCGGAATGTTGCACTGATGCTTGGGCGTTTTGCGCTGGTGATCGGCTCGATGCTCTTCACGCTCCTTGTCGTGGAACTGGGCGCCCGACTGATGCGCGGGCCGGAATGGTTTTGGACGTGGCAGAATCTCGTGCTCGTGGAGCGCACTACCGCGGACACGCGCAACGGCCGCTTCGCCTATGACGCCGAGCTCGGCTTCATCCCGACGCCCAACTTCAGGTCAGCCGATATCAACCACGACGCGCTCGGCTACCGGATCGGGCCGCCGCTGTCGCAGGACGAGGCGGCCAAGCCGCCGGTCGTGGCCCTGGGCAATTCCTACACCTATGGCGACGAGGTCGCCGACGGCGAGAGCTGGCCCGCGCAACTGCAGAAGATCCTGCGCCGGCCGGTGGTCAATGCCGGTGTCACGGGCTACGGCATCGACCAGACAGTTCTGCGCGCCGAAAGCGCCGTGGCCGGGCTGAAACCGGCGGCGATGGTCATCGGGTTCATTCCCGACGACCTGCGCCGCGCCGAGATGCGCCGCGTCTGGGGGACGGAGAAGCCATACTTCACGCTCGAGGGCAGCGCGCTGAAGCTGCACGACGTGCCGGTCCCGCCGTCGCCGGCGCCGCGGGACACGCTTGACGGGGCGCAGTGGATCTTCGGTTACTCGGTGGCAGTCGACACCGTGCTGCGGCACAAGGGCTGGCAATACGAATGGGCGGTCGACCATGAGCGCGTCCTGCCGCGCGGCGAAGGCGAGCGGATTGCCTGCGCGCTGATGCAGCGCCTGGCGGGACTGGCGCGCAGCGCCCAAGTGCCGGCCTTGATCGTGGCCCAGTACGATCCCTATTCGTGGCAGGATGCAGCGTTCCGTGAAGAGCAGCGGCGCATCGCAGCCGTCGTCCTGAAATGCGCGACCGATGCCGGCCTGGCCACGGTCGACAGCTTTGCCGCCTACGACAAGGCCATTGCCGCAAGCGGGCTTCACGCCCTCTATTTGACGCACCATCCCGGCCCGGTCGGCACCAGGTTGATCGCCGAGCAGGTCGCGGCCGTACTGGCCCCTCTGCTTGACAAGCAACGCGATCACGGCGACGGCGGTCGCGCCGATCACGGCGATCGCCGGCCATAGGCTTGGCGCCTCGGATCGACTGAGCCGCTTCAGCGCGGGAATGTGCCGATGCTACTTCCCTGTAGGGGATCGTGCCTCCCGATCGAGGTCGACCAGGGAGCGGCCCTCCCGCAAAGTCTGGCACGCCTGGGCAAATGTCCGCGAGAGCTCGCCGTCCACGAGGCCGATCTTCGATTGCTCGTCGACGAAGATGCGCGCCATCTCCGCATCGACTTGCGCGCTTTCGGCGTCGGGCAAGCGAGCGCAGGCAGGTGCGGAAAAGTAGGCGCTGTCGCGCGCCTGCTTGAACTGTGCCAGGTACCGGTCGCTCCGGAGCTGACAGATCGTTGCGACAAAGGCGATGGCGACGGCGCGCTGATGCCGATCGATGCTGGCGATGCACGCAGCCGCTCCAGTCGCAACCTTGCAGCGCTGCCATTTCTTGAGGGCCTCGATCTGCTCCGGCTGCCCCCAGCACCAGCCCTTTGCCTGCAGTTGCTCCGCGGCTCTGTCGCGCACGGCGCAATAGTCGGCCGTCGCGGGATCGTCTGCCGAACCGCCGCGGCACTTGTCATTCAGCCATTGTTCACGTTCCAGGAGGGGGGCGATATCGGGCGGGATTTCTTGCTGTGCCTGGGGCTGTGCCTGGGCCGCCGGCATGACCGTGCAGGACAGCGCAATGGCCAGGGTCGATACCGCGGCCGCAATTCGCATTCGGACCGGTCTGTTGGTGCGGCTGGACATAGGTCCGTGCTCGTCGGTCCGTGCTCGTCGCAATCGTCCAACAGCGTCGCATCGAGGGCCCGCGGGGGCAAGCTGCTGCTGGTTGCCGCGAGACGATTTGTGCAAGATGCCGCCAAAGGGGAGGAAGAACCATGCGCACCGGTCTTGCCGCTTTCGGCGCGATGGTCGGTGTCGTCGGGGCCGCCGCATCGGTCCAGGCCGCGCCGTCGTGCAGTGTCGAGGCGCTGAACGCGCTGCACGTGCCCGATGTCAGCGTGACCGATGCCAAGCCGGTAGCGGCGGCTGGAACGGCGCCTGCCTACTGTGACGTGCAAGGCACGGTCGTCACCAAGGGCGCGGGCGCCGCCGACGGACTCGCGCGCTTCGCCCTGCAACTGCCCGAGGCCTGGCAGAAGCGCTTCTTGTTCCTGGGCGTCGGCGGCAACGCCGGCAACCTGGTGCCCTCGGCCAACGCCACGGACCGCGCTCTGGCGCTGGGCAAGGGCTATGCGACCATCCTGACCGACACCGGCCATGTCGGCGACGGCACCAGCGCCAAGTGGACGCGCCTGCCGGACGGCAAGCTCGACACCGCGAAGAGGATCGATTTCTTCCATCGCGCGGCGCACGGCGTCACCGTCGCCGGCAAGGCCTTCGCCGCGGCCTATTACGCCGCGAAGGTCGAGCACGCCTATTTCGACGGCTGCTCGACCGGAGGGCGCATGGCGATGATGGAGGCCGGGCGCTACCCCGAGGACTATGAAGGGGTGATCGCCGGCGATCCGATGATGAGTTTCCAGACCTACGCGGCCCGCGCCGTCGTGCAGAAGGCAGCCCTCGCCTCTCCCGCCGCCTACATACCCGAAGCCACGATTGCGGCGATCGACGCGCGGGTGACAGGACGCTGCGATGCGATCGATGGCGTGAAGGACGGCCTCGTCCAGGCGCCCTCGTCCTGCCCGGTCCATGCCGAGGACCTGCTGTGCCGTACGGGCGAGACGGAGGCCTGCCTGAATGCGGACCAGGTGCGTGTGCTGAAGAGCTACACCTCGCCGTTCCGCGACACGCAGGGAAGGATCGTGTTCGGCCCATGGGCGATCACCGACCTCGCGGGGCCGCAAGGTCTTGCCTTCAACGTGACCGGGCGGGCGGCGCCGGACCTCGCCGATCTTGCCGCGCCGTGGAAGGCCGACACCAAGGCGGCGCCGCGGTCGTGGGCGCTGGTGGCGGAGGCGTTGACCTATTGGCTGGGCCTCGGACCCGGCGCGACGGTCGCCGACATCGATGTCGATCCGGCCACCAACACGGTGGGCGACAAGATGATGGCGATGATGGAAGCAACCTACGCCGAGGGCAACACGCGCGACCCGGCGATGCTGAAGCCGTTCATCGCGCAGGGCCGCAAGATGATCCTCTATCACGGTGCCAGCGATCCCTCGATCCCGGCGTCGCAATCAATCGCGTTCTACCGCGAGCTTGCCGGGCAGCAGCAAGGCATCGAGCGCACGCAGCAGAACGTGCGGCTGTTCCTCGTGCCGGGCATGCACCATTGCAGCGGCGGACCCGCGCCCGACCGGTTCGACACGCTGTCCGCCCTCGAGGCGTGGGTCGAGCACGGCAAGGCGCCGGAGGTGATCCAGGCGAGCACCCGGCCGGAAAGCCCGGTGCAGCACCGGCTGCCGCTCTGCCCTTACCCGCAGCAGGCGCACTATCAGGGGACGGGAGAGATCACCGATCCCTCGAACTGGCGCTGCTCGGCGGGAGCGGCCGAGTAGCGAGGCTACCCATCCGCGCTCGTGCATGTTCCGATCAACGATCTTGCCGGAGCGCGGGCTTCCCGGCTCGCTCATGTCGTCGTATCAACGATAAAGACGCGGACCTGGAGGTCCGCGCTCCGATAAGACACGGGGCCGTCTTATCGGGATATGTTCGCGATGGGGCCGTCAAAAGCGGAAATAGATGAAGGGGTTGAAACTGTTGGCGGCGAGCAGCAGCGAGGAATAGATGAGGCTCGCGATCGACAGGGCAAGCTGCTGCATCATCATCAGCGGACGATCGAAACGCAGCCGCGACAGTCTTTCGAACGGCACGAAAGCAAAGAACAATCCGATCGCGAGATAAACCGCGATGTCGGGGGTCAGATACACCGCCAGCGGATCGGGGTCACTGCCCGCTCCGAAATAGAACATCGCGGATAGATATTGCCAGGCATCGGCCAGGGTCGGGGCGCGGAAGAAAACCCAGCCGATCGTCACCAGCACGAAGCTGAGGACGACGCCGGGCCACCCTGACGGGCGCCAATGGAACTCCGTGGCGGCAAAGCGCTCCAGAATCAGCAACAAGCCGTGATAGAGGCCCCAGACGACGAACGTCAGGCCGGCGCCGTGCCACAGCCCGCACAGGAAGAACACGATCCACAGATTGGCGAAGGTGCGCAGGCTGCCGTGGCGGTTGCCGCCGAGCGGTATGTAGAGATAGTCGCGGAACCAGCGTGACAGCGTCATGTGCCAGCGCCGCCAGAACTCGGTGATATTGGCCGAGCGATAAGGCTGATCGAAATTCTCGGGAAAGTGGAAACCGAGCATACGGCCGAGCCCGATCGCCATGTCGGAATAGCCGGAGAAGTCGAAATATATCTGCAGCGAGTAACACAGGATGCCAAGCCAGGCCTGTGCGACGCCAAGCTCGTTCGGCGGCAGCTTGAACATCGCATCGACCACGATCGCCAGGTTGTCGGCGATCACGATCTTCTTGCCCAGGCCGAGGCAGAAGCGATAGGCGCCTTCGGTCAGCATCACGCGATCGATGCGTCGGTTCAGCATTTCCGACTGGATCTCGCGGTAGCGGACGATCGGACCGGCGACGAGCTGCGGAAACAGCGAATGGTAGGTCGCGAATTCGCCGTAGCTGCCGGCCGGCTCGATCTCGCGTCGATAGACGTCGATGAGGTAGGAGACCGCTTGAAACGTGAAGAACGAAATTCCGACCGGCAGCGGGATCAGCGGCGCGGCAGGCAACGGGGGAAAGCCGAGGAGATCCGCGGCCTCGCCGCTCAGGGTCCAGACGAAGGTGCCGTATTTGTAATAGGCGAGGCCCAGCAGGTTGACCGCGACGCCCGCCATCAGCAGGGCCTTGCGGCGGCGCGGCGGCGCCGGCGCCATGCGAACGGCCAGGAACTGGTTGATCCAGATCGAGACGATCAGCACCAGCACCGTGCTGCCCGCACCGACGGCGTAGAAGCCGAGACTGGCGATGAGGATCAGCCAGTTCTTGTATCGGTCGGAGATCAGGAAATAGAGAGAAAAGAATACGGGTACGAAGGCGTAGAGAAACAACTGTGAACTGAAGACCATGGCCTAGTGCTGGGTTGCAAGCTGATCGACCGGTGGCGCGTCATAAAACAACCAGGGGACATAGTATTGGAAGATGAAATACTTGGTCCCTTCAGGGATCGTATCGTAGAAGAGCTTGAAGCGACTGATCGGACTGCGGGCGCGCCGGGAAGCGCAAAAATAGCGATGCAGCCCCATAGCCCAGTAAAGGTCGCTGAACGAATTGCCGAACAGCACCATGCCCGGCAGTCGTTGCGGGCAGAGGTCCGGACGGAAGTCGAAGCCGAAGTCGTACGCGCGACTGACGCCGTCGTCGGCGCGATTCAGGGCATCCAGAGCAGGCCCATGCCACGATCCATCCGCCTGCTCCGTTCCGAACGTATAGCGTCCGACATAATGGGGGAAGTTGGCTTCCGTGATCGAGACCAGGGGCGCCAAGAACCGTCCTTCGTTTCCCGGCCCCCATATCTCGTGCGCCAGCTTGAAATCTTCATTCCAGTGAATCTCCGGGCGGCCCTCGGCTTCAGCTATGCGGGCGATGATTTCCATGACTACCGGCAGCGCGCCGACCTCGGTCTCGTGCAAATCGGTCTTGGCGAATAGATGTTCGCTGGTCCTCGATTTTTCTTTCCTGAGGATCGCCTCAGCGTCGATAAAGATGAGCGATGGTTGGCTGGCGAGGAATTGCCGGAACTGGCTGACATTATCGTTGGGCAGAGGAAGCGGCATGCCGGGCGGCGCCATTTCCGGATAGATCCTCACCTTGTCCGGGTGTCCGACGACGACCAGACGAATCCCGCGACGGGCGAGCATCTCGGCGAGTGTGAGGAAGCTCTGCTTGAGGGCCGTCATCTTGGCGGGCGTGAGTTCAGCGAGGGGATCGACCGGATCGCGGTCGAACAGCCAGCCGTCCTTGCCGACATAGACCTTGCGTGACGTTGCAAACAGGCTGTAGTCGATCTGGTTCTTGGTGCGGATGAACAGATCGCGAAACCCCACGCGATCGTCGAACCAGGCATTCAGTCCGTCGGCAAAATTGCCGTTGGCCTGGAGCAGCAGTCTCGGCGACGGAAACGGCAAGGGCTGGCGGCGCTCCTCGAGCGGAGCAACCAGGTTGGGGAACACCGGCACCAGGGTCTGAACCAGCGGAACGACCAGGCAGGCCGCGAAGATCGCCAGGAAGAGCAGCGACGCCACGCCAACGGCGGAGCGCCCACCCATCATCGGGGCACCCGGCTTTGCACCCGCGGTTGCGTCTGATGCCGCTGGCGGATCACTCATTGCGCATGATGCCGCCGGCGGAGGAGCGATTCGTCACCATCGGCGGCAACTTAGCACGATGCCCGTCTCGGGCAATCCGCCGGCGATCGGGCGAGCGGCGGAGCGGTCGCTTGGGCGGGCCATGATCGACGGAGCGCTGACCTCCAGGTCCGCTCATGCTCTCGAAACCCCGAGAGTGGGACGGCGAAGAGCCCGACGAGTCGCCAGACTAAAATTTCGGCGGCCCCGCACAGACTCTCGCCGGTGTGGGGCCTGACCAGTCGATGCCGCAACCTGGGGGGAAGCGCAGCGAATGGCTTGCTCGATCGTATCGGCATAAATGCGCAGGCCGCACGAGGGGAAATTGTGACGTGGCTTTGTCAAGCCGCAGGTCACGTTGTTGACACCACTTGGGGGCCGGCATCGAGGTCGCACCTCGCCTTGTACGGTTGCATCACGCATGGGTTCAAATTCGCGTGCGATGGACTGGCTGCAGACAAAGCCTGCGATCCGATGACCGGACCAGGAATTTCAGCGACTCGGTGGATGCAGCCTGCCGGCCGTCAAGGACGACTCAACATTTGATCGCGCTGGCAGGGCACGCAGCGGCCAGCGCACGCGGGTGGTTACAACGTTGACACCGGCTGCGCCGGGCAATCGCTGGTAAACGAAGACAACGCGTGTGGTGTTAGGTTGTCCAAGAGGGCGCCATGTCCTGCGTTACGCAATTCAGTGCGCGAAGCAAGAAGGCCTATTTGGCTGCCCTCGACCGCATCGCTGCGGCCAATCGCGAACCCACACCGCAGGAAGCGGGATGTCTTTTCAGCGCACTCGGCGCAATGGCAAGCGGCGACGAGCGTTCGGCCGAGCAATGGATCGCCCGGTGCCAGCATGCCAATTCCCGACAGCAGCACCCTTGGACTCCGCCCGCGCGGCTTACCGTCGATGGGCTTCGCGGCGCACTTTTCGAACTGACCCGGATCGGAAACATCAATAGACGTGCCGCTAGAATTCGTTGATACGGCAGCCGCGCTGCCGCTCCGCGATGGCCGACCAATCTGCTCATGGTGCGATCGGGGCACGCTCAATTTGATCAAGCTATGGCTGGATCCAAACGTGGGCATCACCGCAATAACGCTTAGATGCGATGCTCCGGAGTGCGGCAGACTCACCGATGTATAGTCTGGTGCTGGCCAACATTCGGTCGGTGCATATCCAATCCGCACCTTCCTGTCGCCCGGACCTTGCCCCCTCGATGTCGCTACTTGCACAAGGCGACATCGAGCAGAGGCGCGAGCCTCGGACCTGCTGTCTGCATAACGCCGAACGCTCGGAGCGTTCGCCCGACGTGGGCCGCGTCAATTTTTCGCTTCCGGACGCATCGGGCAGGCAAGCCGATCGCCGACGTTCAAAGCGGTCTGGTCTCCGTGGTCGGTGCTCTCGAGAGGCGTTCTTTGTCTTTTGACCGGATGGGTTGCCGGCTACCTGGAATCCAGACGACGCACACGAAGTGCGGCGCGTTGCCGCCCTGTGTCGGGTATCACATACGGAGGTGAGCTCAGCAGGTAGCACCCCGCCCCTCAATCCGAGTCCGACTTCGCTGCAGACCTGACCGACACCCAAAGCGCTGCGCCGATCCATGGAGACCACATGAAGTGCCGCCTCTTGCGGCACCGCCGGGCGCCTGTGCGCGCGTCCACCTCAGGCGCGGCGCTTGCCGCTCAACTGCGCGCCCAGATTCCGTGTTCGACTGATCCCGCACGGCTCGAGCGAATGGCGCGCGAGGCTGAAGAACACGAGCGCATCCAGAACGGCCAATCCTTCCTTTTGCGAAGTCTTCGCCGGCTGCCGCCGCGGGCCGACGCGCGAGCAAGGGCACTGCGGGCTGACCTAAACTCAACAGCGGACTGACAAAGCGGCCCGACAAACCTCGCTGACGTTTTGGACGGCGTGCGACGTAGGTACACGATGTTTGCCGTGACTCTTCGCAACGTCGCGCTGGGAAGGCCAATACTGCGTTGCCAAAGCCGGCCTGAAGGGCGGGAGCGCGCCAGGCGTCGGCCGCACGCCATGCGTAGCACCGCGCGATGACAACAAAATGCCTTCAGCTTTTCCCGCATCCGCCCGCGCGCACGTATCTGGCTGGCTTGCGACATCTTGGCCGTCTTGGAAACGAAGCTTCGGAAATGTGATCTGCATCACATCTTATTGCAGTTTCGGTGCTATTAGATGCGTATGCGAAAGGCCTTGATGTGCGGACGGGAGGGGTCTCGTCCGACCAGCATCGAGGATAGATGGGAGAATGGGTGATGGGCCATCTTGATGCGCGCCTCGGGCGACGATGCTCCGCTGTCGGCGCGACCCTGGACTCAATGCCAGCCATGCAGGCACGGGACGAACCGGACGATGCGGCCCTTGCACTCTGTCTCGAGCTGGCGCGCGTGACAGGCGCCACGCCGTTGCAATGGCGGATGGTGAGACTGATCGGGCCGGCTCTCGGCAAGGATGTAGCAACGGCCGATATGGCGATTGCCTGCGCCGTCGCGCGGGGTTGGCTGATCGCGGCGGGTAACCCGGCGCATAGCATTCGCCTCACTGACGCGGGGCGCGCGTGGAGCGCTGCCCACCTAGCGCAGCGGTCGGCCAAGGCAAACTGAGAGGGCGCCGCTCGAAGCTCCGTCGGGACTTTTCACGGGGGCGCTTCAGATCAAGGACTTGCCGAGCATCGAACACTCGAATTTCGCCGAGTCCGCAAGGCCTTTAACGAGTTGGACTTGCAGGCCGCCTCAAGAGCACGGGCCGACCTGGAGATCCGCGCTCGAATAAGAAAGAACGAGGCGCGTGGCGCGAGCGCGGGGCGCCCCTGCAAGTTTCGTGGCTGCTCGGGATCCAAAGTCTGGCCGCATCTTTTCACATTCCGGCAAGCATGGGCCCTGAACTTGCTGCCGGATAATGCGCCCAACTTTACCCCTTCCTGCCCACTTTCTTCACACGGGACAGTTGTACCGTCAGCGGTTAACCACCCTCGATGAAACAATCAGGACTTCGGTCTTGGCTGGCGTTTCCTGGGAGGATCGATGGCGGCATCACCGCCTGTCGCCGCACTGCCGTGGTATGACCGACGCGATTATCCAACTCTGTTGGAACTGTTCAGCGACCCCGACAAGTTGCCGGCAACCTACGATGCATGGCTTCAGCGCGCCGAAGGGATTGAGCGACAATTCAGCAGGGCAGGTTTCGGCGTTGCCAGGATCTGGATTCGTCCACTTCCATTTGCGGCCTGGTGCAGGGAACGAAACGTTTCTCCCGATCAGGCTGCGCGCTTGATCTTCTCAAATGAGGCCGTGCGCGACCTTTAGGGCCGACTATAGTGTCCTCATTCATGCTGCAGTTATGCAAAACCGCAGATTGAACCACTTTCTTTCAATCGCTATGCAGGTTGCGTAACCAAAGACGCCATGGAAGCGCATGCAGCAAGGGCAATCGTCTGCCACGCCGGTTGTGCTAATTGTCGAAAGCGACGTTTTATTGCGCCTGGTGACGGCGACCAATCTGCGAGACGCGGGTTTTGAGGTCATTGAGGCAGCCAATTGCGCTGAGGCATTCCGGCTTCTGAATAATATCCCGGTCGATGTCTTGTTTTCCGCGTTAGACACGCCCGGCACAACGGACGGTCTTGCACTTGCCCAATGGGTGCACCGGAGTCGGGTTGATACAAGAATAGTACTGACGTCGAGGACGGCGGGTGGGTTAGGCGGCGCCAAGGAATTCGCTTCTTTCCTGCGCAAGCCCTACGCAAACAACGACGTCGAACATCTCTTGAGGAGCGTTCTCCCTGACCTCCCAAGTGCAGCCGAACACCGGTCGTGAGGCTTTCCACCTATCAGCAGCGGAGGATCTGATGTCGGAGCAACTTCCGTACTGTCCATCAGCAGCCGTCCTGCTCGTGGAAAATGACATCCTCGAACGGATGTCCAAGGCGGCGCTTCTTCGGCGCCAGGGTTTCGAGGTATTTGAAGCCGCGGACACAGGCGAGGCGGTCACGGTGCTGAAGAAAATCGCGGTGGACATCCTAGTCTCCGACGCCAGCCTGATCGACGGGGCAGTGCTGGCGCAATTGGCTCGTGTTCACCAACCCACTACGCAGATAGCCTGGACGATGTCTCTAGCCAGCCGACAAGGCGTCGTTGGGACCGCCTTAGTGCACTGATCTGAAGTCCTGGATCGACAGGGGCCCGGCTCCCAATTCCTTCGCACGAACCCCCTACACACGGCGCCGAAGCAGGCCTGGCCGGACTACACATCCAACGGGACTAGGAGCACGAAGTCACGCTCAGCCGGTGCCCGTCGGACTGGCCCAGCGGTAGCCGAGGCCCATGAAGTCCTCGATTTCGGCGAAGCTTTGATCCCATTGAAGGAACCTCTTGCGGATGCGCTTGATAATTCCTCGAACATTTATCTGATAACCGTCTTCGCCGGTGCCCCCGATGAAGCCTTCATGGTGGATCCGATCGTCGATCGCCCGATAGGTCACCCAGCGGCCCGCATTCGATGCCAAAAAATGGACGATGTTGTACTCGCCCAGGGTGAGGCCCACGTCCCTGTCGGCCCAATAGGCGCGGCTGACATTCGGGTTTAGGACGAGCTTGCCGCAGACCATGAGATCGGCCGGAGGCGGACCAGCCACCGGTTTCTGCCCTTTGAACAGACGCCGTAGTCGCCTGGCCAAGATTTCAACGCCCCGAGCCGTGTCGATGAAATCGACGGCGCCCGTCTCGAACGCCAGGTTTTCCTGGGCCGTGAAGCCATCACCCGTAAGAAACCCCACCGGCAGGTCTACCCGGCACTCGCGTAGCGTCACGAGCAATTCGACGCGAACAGGAGAGCAATGATGATCGGCGCTCAAGGGCAAGACAGATTGCTGAGCCGTCTTCTCGCCTTGCGGTCGGGCTTGGTGATGGTCTGCTCGCGTCCTGTTACGGTCCAGGCTTGATGCGGCCGCCCTTGTCGACGATGACGTCGAGGGTTTCGGTTCCCTTCCTGGCCCTGGCGTGCCAGACGCCCATGCTGTCGCGCGACAAGTCGACCACGTCGGTATAACCCATCCGTTCGATCTTCGATCGGATCACGTCGGTGTCGGTCGTCTGCGCTTGCGAGGCGATGGGCTTGACGGCAAGCGGGTCGTCCGCCGGCCGCTGCTCCGTCTGCGCCACGGCGGCGCCCGCCATGGCGGCGAATGCAATACAGGTGAGAATAGCCTTCATCGAGGCCCTCCTGACATACTGCCTATAACGCCCGGGCGCGAACGCCCGTTGCGTCAGGCGGATGATGTCGGGAGGCGCTCTCCCTCAGGGGCGTGGCGGAAGGTCAACCTTGGCGTCCTTTAGCGCCCGCTCGATGACCGGAATGCCGGACATATCACCGGCCTGGCACTGCGCGATGGCCGTAGGGACGGCAGCGTTCGGGGTGGTGTCATGCGCGACGGTCTTTCGATAGACGTCGGCCAGCGCCTGACAATACTTTGCGTCAGCCGATTGGGCGAACGCCGTGGACGGCAAGCCGAGTACGAAACAAGCGACCAACGCTTTGGTTTTCGGGGTCATGACCGGTCTCCCTTCCTCCAGGGCGACGGAGTGCTGCCTTGCAGCTCCACTTCACTCCGCACGGCCGGCCGGGCAAGTCCGCCGCGTAGGCGAGCCAGCCGTGTCATGATACGAATTGCGATCCGGACTGGCGGGAAGAACGCGGCCTGGCGGTGTCCGTCGATGTGGCGGCCCGGCAGGCCACCGAGACCGGACCTGGAGGTCCGCGCTCCGACAAGAGACGGCGCTAAGCCGTCTTCTCCGCCTTCAGCCCGAGCTTCTCGATCGTCTGCTCGCGCATCACGAACTTCTGGATCTTGCCGGTGATGGTCATCGGGAATTCGGGCACGAACTCGATGTAGCGCGGGATCTTGTAGTGGGCGATCTGGCCCTTGCAGAACTCGCGGATCTCCTCGGGCGTGGCGGTCTGGCCGGCCTTGAGCTTGATCCAGGCGCAGATCTCCTCGCCGTAGCGCGGATCGGGCACGCCGATCACCTGGACGTCCTGGATCTTGGGATGGCTGTAGAGGAACTCCTCGATCTCGCGCGGATAGACGTTCTCGCCGCCCCGGATCACCATGTCCTTGAGGCGGCCGACGATATTCACATAGCCCTGCTCGTCCATGGTCGCGAGGTCGCCGGTGCGCATCCAGCCCGCCTCGTCGATCGCGTCCCTGGTCTTCTCGGCGTCGTTCCAGTAGCCCTTCATCACCGAATAGCCGCGGGTGCAGAACTCGCCTGTTTCGCCGCGCGCGACTGCTTTTCCCTCGGGATCGACGATCTTGATCTCGATGTGCGGCAGCACTTGGCCCACCGTCGAGACGCGGCGCTCAACCGGATCGTCGGTGGCGCATTGCGTCGAGACCGGCGAGGTCTCGGTCATGCCGTAGGCGATGGTGACCTCGCCCATGTGCATCTGGCTCTGCACCTTCTTCATCACCTCGATGGGGCACGGCGAGCCCGCCATGATGCCGGTGCGCAGGCTCTTGAGGTCGAACTTCGCGAACTCGGGATGGTCGAGCTGGGCGATGAACATGGTGGGCACGCCGTAGAGCGCCGTGCAGCGCTCCTCGGCTATGGCCTGCAGGGTCGCCAGGGGATCGAAGGCCTCGGCGGGATAGACCATGGTGGCGCCGTGCGTCAGGCAGCCGAGATTGCCCATCACCATGCCGAAGCAGTGATAGAGCGGCACGGGGATGCACAGCCGGTCGGCCGGCGTGAGCTTCAGCCCTTCGGCGACGAAGTAGCCGTTGTTCAGGATGTTGTGGTGGCTGAGCGTCGCGCCCTTGGGATGTCCGGTCGTGCCCGAGGTGAACTGGATGTTGATGGCGTCGTCGAACTGCAGCTTCGGCGCGAGGTCGGCCAGCTTCATCCGCTCGGCGTTGCCGCCGGCCGTGGCGACATCGTCGAAGTTCAGCATGCCCGGCGTCTTTTCGCTGCCCAGCCGCACGATGTGCTTGAGATGCGGCAGCTTGTTCGCCTTCACGAGATCGTCGGTGATCTCGAGGTAGTTCGAGGTCTTGAGCGCCGGCGCCAGGATCAGCGCCTTGCACTCGACCTTGTTCATCGCGTACTCAAGCTCGGAGCGGCGGTAGGCCGGGTTGACGTTGACCAGGATCAGCCCCGCCTTGGCGGTGGCGAACTGGGCCAGGGTCCATTCCGACCGGTTGGGCGCCCAGATGCCGACCCGGTCGCCGCGCTCCAGCCCGAGCGCCAGCAGCCCGGCCGCGAGATCGTCGACGCGGCGGCCGAGCTCGCCCCAGCTCCAGCGCACGTTCTGCTGGCGCACCACCAGCGCCTCGCGGTCGCGCCAGGTCTCGACCGCGCGGTCGAAGAAGGCGCCGATGGTCTCGCCGATCAGTTTTTTGGCCGACACGCCGTGGTCGTAGGAGATCTGGGTCATGGGGCGCGACATTAGCGGGAGGCCCGCCGCCCCTCAATTAATCTCGCGCAAGGCGCGGCCCGCCAAGCCGCTAGGGTCCGCTACATGAAATACGACTTCACCACCGTCGACGTCTTCACCGACCGGCCGTTCGGCGGCAATCCGCTGGCCGTCGTCACCAACGCCCAGGGCCTGTCGACCGAGCAGATGCAGTCGATCGCGGCCGAATTCAACCTCGCCGAGACGACCTTCGTGCTGCCGCCCAAGGATCCTGCGCACACGGCCGAAGTGCGGATCTTCACGCCCAAGGCCGAGATGCCGTTCGCCGGCCATCCCAATGTCGGAACGGCCTTCGTGCTGGCGCGCGCCGGGCAGAGTTATGGCCGGCCCATCACCGGCGACCGGCTGGTGTTCGAGGAGAAAGCCGGCCTAGTCCGCATGGAGCTCACCCGCGAGGCGGGCGTCGTCACAGCCACGCGCCTGGCCGCCCCGCTGCCGCTCAGCATCGGCGAGGAATTTTCGGCCGATTTCATTGCCGACGCCTGCTCGCTGAAGCCGTCCGACATCAAGCTGAGCGGGCATCGTCCCTGCATCGCATCGTGCGGCGCGCCGCTGGTGTTTGCCGAACTCGGCTCGCGCGCAGCGCTCAGGTCGGCGGCGCCGCGCGGCGACGTGTTCGTCCGCGACCTGCCGCGCGAGCGCGCGGTCGGCATCCATCTCTATGTGCAGGCGCAGGAAGGCGCGGTCGACATCCAGTGCCGCATGTTCGCGCCGCTGCATGGCATCCCCGAGGATCCGGCGACCGGCGGCGCCAACGTGGCGCTGATCGGACTTCTGGCCCATCACCGGCCCGAAGCGGACCTCACCTTGGCCAAGACCATCGGCCAGGGCTTCGACATGGGCCGGCCCAGCATCCTGCTGGCGTCGGCCGAGAAGAAGGCCGGCACGGTCGTCGCGACCTATATCGGCGGGCGCTGCGTCCCGATGATGAACGGCACGATCGACCTCACGTGAGGCCTCACCTGACCGGGGCGTGAAAACAGAAGTCCGAACTCGTCGCCAAAGCCTGGCCGTTGTCCGGGGAATTGCAGATGCTTGGCACTTTCAGCCTCTGTGCGCTATTGTTCGCTCCGTGCCTCAGGGAGATCTCTGCAGATTGGCAGACCAGAAGCGCGCCGCGGCCGAAGAGATGCGCCGCATCGCGCGGACGCTCTGGCTTTGCACGGATCGAAACCGCGTGATGAGACGGGCCGCCGAGCTGGAGGCCGAATCCAAATGGTTGTTGCTGGATGCCGCAGCGGTCGTGGCGGCACTCCTCTCCCGTCCCCCTTCCCGCCCGCACCAACAAGCAGAGCGCGGCAGGGAGAACGGCAACTCCTGAGCCGGCACGCTGGTCCTCGCCTCGGGACAGCATCGACGGTTATCGCGGCCTCATCGGGCGGCAGGGCCTGCGAGAAGCGACCGGCTGCTCGGAGGCGCAAGTCTTGCGGTGGGCGGAAGCCAGCAAGCCGCCGCCCGGCCGCAAGACAATCTTCTACTGCGACTGGTGCCGCTTCTCACCATGAGGCTTGAGGGGAGCCGGAGGCTCGGCAGCTGCCGTCTCCGCCGGCGGAACAGGGATCTGCGCGCGGTCAAGAGCGCGCTTCAGGGTGGCGACGCCGGAGGCATAATTGCCTTTCTGGCAGTCTTCCATCGCCATCCTGGTGTCCAGCGGCCGGGCATAACCGTCCGAGTTGTGGCGCGACAGCAGGCCGAAAAGCTGCTGGCAGCGGGCCATCGTGTCCTCGCCGGCTGCCTGTGCGGGAGCCGTGCGCTCGGCCGGAGTCGAATTGACGGTCGCGTTCGTCTTGGTGTCGGGAGTAAGCGGATCCGCCGACGCGGGCCCGGCATAACCCATGGCAAGGATCGCGCCCGAGAGTATCGCCGCGAGGGGGAGGAAGCTCGACCGCGAGGCGGCCAGCTTTGGCGTTGGCAGAGAGTACGTCGTCGTCATTTGGCTGCACCCTGTTTTGGACAGTAGGTATTGAGTTGGGTGCGCGCCTGTCTTCGACGAGAGAATAGAACTAAACATCACATGCAAAAATTACGCGATGTTACGCGGCGTATACTCGTCGTCTCCACGGTAAGTCGGTATCGCGTGCTGGCGATTCCGGAGGTCCCCTCCGTGACTGGGGCTCGTGACCCGGGCTGTCGCATGTGACTGAAAAACCTCCGTCATCCCGACCGGAGCCGAGCCCCTCGACTTCGCTCGGGACAGGCTCCGCGAGGCGCAGCGGAGGGACCTCTTCTTCATAGACGCAGATGACGAGGTCCCTCGACTACGCCGCCCTTCGGGCGGCTTCGCTCGGGATGACGGAATTTGGTCACATGCGATAGCCCTGCCTCCATGACGGAGGAAACAACGGATCAGGCGGGTCAAGCTCCTGCGTGATGCACGGCGGACTTTGTCGGGCGCGTGCCCGACGGAGTTATCGGTCAGGGCCTGGGGTTCAGGGCCTGGCCGGGCGCAGCGCCGCCAGCTTGTCGGCGAACTGGGTGATGCGGTCAGAATCGGCGACGACGCGCAGGTTTGTCTCGAGCAGGCCGAGGGGCTGGCCGAGATCGCAGCGGTTGGCGACCAGCCACTTGATGTTGGTTAGTTGCAGCTCGAGGTCGATGGCGGCGATGAGATAGTCGGACCGCGCCTTGGTGACCCTGCCCGCGGCGGCGGCGAGGGCGGCGCCATAGGCTTGGCAAAGCTCCGCCGTGGGTGCCACGTCGAAATGCGAGAGCTCGCGCAGATCGGCGAGGCGGCCCTGCTGCAGCAGCAGCAGCACCGCCTCGGCCTGCCGGTTCGTCACCCGGCGGATGCCGGCCAGTGCCCGCTCGCCGTAGGCCATGCTCGACAGATAGACGAGGTAATCCGCCAGCGGCGACTCCGGGCCGAGGCTCGCGAACTCAGCCTCCTGGCGATCGAGGGTGGCCTGCTGCTCCCTCGCCATTCGCTCCTCCTGCACCCTGCCGGCCTCGGCGAGGCGGGCGTCGCGCGCCGGGTCGGGCAGCGCGGCGCGCGTCGCGGTCAGCAGCGGCGTCACCGCGAGCACGGCGATGGCGCCGGCAAACACCAGGCTCGTCGTGCCGGCGCGAAAGGTGGCGTGCAGCGCGGGCAGGCGCGCCCACAGGGCATAGAGCCCGAACAGCGGCGGCAGCACCAGCAGGACCGCGGTGCCGACGGGTGCGCGCTTGGCGGTGTCGTCGGTCATCGCCTGGCTCTACTCGGCCGCTTCCTCGCGCATCACATTGTCGGCGCGGGTCGGATAGATGATGCGCTCGGCGAAGCGGTACATTTGCTCGATCTCCTCGCGCGAGCGGTAGGCGGGCCGGGTCCCCCTCAGCGCGGCAATCTGCTCGGCCTCGATGCAGCGGCGCACCTCGGCGGTGAGCGTGTTCAGGCGGTGATAGGCCTCCGAGATCGTGCGGCCGAGCGTGGTGACGCCATGGCCGACCAGCACGACCGCGTTGGTGTCCTGGATGAAGCTCGCGACCGAGCTCACGTCGGCCTCGACATCGACATGGGCGGGCACGAAATGCACCGGCTTGCCCAGCACGAAGGGCGGATCGAGCGACAGCACGTTGAACTCGGGTGGTGCACCGGAATTTCCGAGGGCGCCCAGCAGCGCGATGATGGCGTCGTCGTGGACGTGGATGGTCGCATGGATGTCGGGCCGCAGCCGCAGGATCTCACGGCTGAGATTGTGCCCGACGCTCGTCATGCGCTCGCCCCACACGATGCGGCTGGTCGGCACGTCCGTGATGACGATGTTCTCGAGCTCCATCTCCTCGAGCGAGATCTCGGCATGCTTGGTGTAGGCGAGCCCGTGCGGGAAATCCGGATGCGGGGCGCGCATCACCATGTTGCCCAGGGTGTTGTGGACGTAGCCGCGGCCGGCGACGCGATGGGCATACTTGACGAACTGTTGTCCGATGGCGGGATCGAAGGCGATCGGTGTCGGCATGGCGTTGTTTCCTCCCGGCGTCCGGAGCCTATCAGACAACGGGCGCTCTTCGATCACGCCGTCTTTCTCATACTCCTCTCCCCCTTGGGGGAGAGGCTGGGTGAGGGGGTGGTGCAGGAGACGATCTCCGGGTTGCCCCCCTCACCTAACCTCTCCCCCAAGGGGGAGAGGAACATGACTACGCCAGCGGCAAGGCCGTCGCCTGCTTCACCGGGCGCAGGGCGAAGGAGCTTCGGATCTGGGCGATGCCGGCGATCTTGGTGAAGTCCATGACGAAGCGCTCGTAGGCTTCGAGGTCGGGCACCACGACCCGGAGCAGGTAGTCGCTGTCGCCGGTCATCAGGTAGCACTCCATGACCTCGGGCCGCGCCGCGGCGGCGCGCTCGAAGGCCTGCAGTGCCTTCTCGACCTGGGTGGTGAGCGAGACGCTCATGAAGACGTTGACCGAGAGCCCGACCGACCGGGCGTCGAGCTGGGCGGCATAGCCCTTGATCACGCCCGCCTCCTCGAGCGCCTTGACCCGCCGCCAGCACGGCGAGGAGCGACAGGCCCACCTGTTCCGCGAGGTCGGCGTTGCTCAGCCGGCCGTCGCGCTGCAGCCGCTCGAGAATGCGTCGATCGATGGCATCGAGGGAGATCATTGCGTCAAATTGCCATAATCAGGATAGAATCTACCCTATACAGCCCATTTTTCCGTCCAAACGCAAGGACCTTCCAGATACAGGAGCGTATCCCAGCAGCATGACCACGATCGCCCCCGTCCAGGGCAACGTCTGCGGCTGCTCCGCGAGCTGGAGCGCAAGGTCCTGTGGCTGAGCGCCTGGACCGTCCACCACGCCAACCATATCCGGCCCAACCGCGACGGGCTCAAGGTGGGCGGCCACCAGGCGTCATGCGCCTCGCTGGCGACGGTGATGACGGCGCTCTATTTCTCGGTGCTGCGGCCGGAGGATCGCGTGGCGGTGAAGCCGCACGCCTCGCCGGTGTTCCACGCCATCCAGTACCTGTTCGGCAACCAGACGCAGGACAAGCTCGAGCGCTTCCGCGCCCTGGGCGGCGCGCAGTCCTATCCGTCGCGCACCAAGGACGTCGACGACGTCGATTTCTCGACCGGCTCGGTCGGGCTGGGTGTCGCCATGACGCTGTTCGCCTCGCTGGTGCAGGACTATGTGCGGCTGAAGAATCTCGGCGACGGGCAGCGGCCGACCGGTCGCATGGTGGCGCTGGTCGGCGACGCCGAGCTCGACGAGGGCAACATCTTCGAGGCGTTGCTCGAAGGCTGGAAGCACGACGTGCGGAACCTGTGGTGGGTGATCGACTACAACCGCCAGAGCCTCGACGGCGTCGTCAACGACCGCCTGTTCGGCCGCATCGGCGAGATGTTCGAGCTGGTCGGCTGGCGGGTGGTCACGCTGAAATACGGCAAGCTCCTGGAGACGGCCTTCATCCAGCCCGACGGCGATCACCTGCGGCAATGGATCGACGACTGTCCCAACTCGCTCTATTCGGCGCTGGTGTTCAAGGGCGGCGCGGGCTGGCGCGAGGCGCTGACGCGCGACCTCAACCAGTATCCCGGCATCCGCCGCATCCTCGAGCAGCACGACGATGCCGCCCTGCACCGGCTGATGACCAACCTCGCCGGCAACGACATGCAGGCCGTGCTCGATGCCTTCGAAGGCGTCGCGGACGACCAGCCGACCTGCTTCATCGCCTACACCATCAAGGGCCAGGGCCTGCCCTTCGCCGGCCACAAGGACAACCATTCCGGCCTGATGACGCTCGACCAGATGGCGAGCTTCAAGAAGGGCATGACGATCGCCGACGGCCAGGAGTGGGACAAGTTCGCCGGGCTGTCCGCCAAGCCCGACGAGCTACAGGCCTTCATCGCCGAGGCGCCGTTCAACACCACGGGACGGCGCCGCACCGACGCGCCCGTGGTGGCGATCCCGGCCGCGCTGCCGCGTCCGACCGACAAGAAGTCGAGCACCCAGGAAGGCTTCGGCAAGATCCTGAACGCCATCGCCGCCGAGGACAGCGAGCTCTCGCGGCGCATCGTCACCACCTCGCCCGACGTCACGGTCTCGACCAATCTCGGACCGTGGGTCAATCGCCGCGGCCTGTGGGCCCACACCGAGGCCGAGGACGTGTTCCGCGAGCTCAAGGTCGTGTCGGCCCAGCTCTGGCGCAAGACGCCGCGCGGCCAGCACATCGAGCTCGGCATCGCCGAGAACAACTTGTTCATCCAGCTGGCCGCCATGGGCCTCAGCCACCAGCTGTTCGGCGCACGCCTGCTGCCGATCGGCACGCTGTACGATCCCTTCATCAACCGCGGTTTGGATGCGCTGAACTACGCCTGCTACCAGGATGCGCGCTTCATGATCGTGGCCACACCGTCGGGCGTGACCTTGGCGCCCGAGGGCGGCGCGCATCAGAGCATCCACACGCCGCTGATCGGCATCGGCCAGCCCGGGCTGCTCTCCTACGAGCCGGCCTATGTCGACGAGCTCGCGGTGCTGATGCGCCACGGGCTGGACTACATGCAGCGGGACAAGGGCGGCTCGGTCTATCTGCGGCTCTCGACGCGAAGCCTGCCGCAGCCCCAGCGCGCGCTCACGCCCGCGCAAGAAGCCGACATCGTGTCGGGCGGCTACTGGTACGCAGCACCCGAAGCGGGCGCCGATGTCGCCATCATCGCCATGGGCGCGGTCACGCCCGAGGCGATCGTCGCCCATGAAAGCGTCGCGCGTGATTTCGCCGGCGCCGGTTTACTGGTTCTGACCTCACCCGACCGCCTGCATGCCGACTGGCTTGCCGCCCAGCGCAACCGCGGCCGTACCGTGGGCCGCGTCGACAACACGGCAAGCCCGGTCGAACGCCTGCTGGCGCCGCTATCGCGCGACGCGCGGCTGGTCACGGTCCTCGACGGCCACCCGCTGGCGCTCTCCTGGCTGGGCTCGGTGCGCGGCCAGCGCGTCGTGCCGCTCGGCATCGAGAACTTCGGCCAATCCGGCGACATCCCCGACCTCTATCGCACCTACAAGCTCGATGCTGCCGCGATCGTCGACGCGGTGGCGCGGTCGATCGGCTAATTCTTCTGTAGCATCCTTACCGCTCAGACTCCCTCTCCGCCGCGCAGCGGGGGAGAGGGCGGGGGCCATTGCGAAGCAATGGGAGGGTGAGGTGGTCGTTCGTCCAAACGAGGTTCTTCCGCGATTGTATCGTTCGGACACCCAGCGACGTCTAAGGGCGCGCCGGCTTTACATAAGTGGTCGTGGACTGAGCCGGAGCAGGGTCCTTCTTTAGGCAAATCGGGTCGGCCCCCGGTATGGTTTGGCATGCCCATTCGGCGCCGAATCCATAGTTGAGACGAGCGCCTTGGCGCGGATAAGCACCAAGAGCCAATGCGCCGACAATCATGGCGACCGTTACAATTGCCCAAGTGCGCCAAGACATGGCCACTCCCACTTGCCCTTGTCTACTTCGGCCGCCCGTGCAGCCTCGATTTGATGGCCCCAATCCATCGCTTTCAGGTGGGCGTGGCAAGTAAATGGGCGCCCGATTTTTCGGTCGCGACATCGCGGCCCACCTCTCCCTCCCCGCGTAAGCGCGGGTCCCCTCCCTCTCCCCCCGCGATGACGCGGGCGGAGAGGGCCTCTGACGCGAGACGGCGGAGTGGGAATCTGAAGGAAGCACCGCCTGCCTGATCCCTTGACCTCTCCCGCGCGAGGCTCGACGTTCGCGGCCATGGCGCTCGACATTCCGCCCGGCTACCGGGCCCTCAAGGAAGCCGACGTTGCCGCCTATCTGGCGGACGTTCCGGCTGTTGCGGCGAATCTCGGCGGCAAGCTTGCGGACTGGAAGGTCCGCGAAGTGGGCGACGGCAATCTCAACCTGGTCTTCGTCGTCGAAGGGCCGAAAAGCGGCGTGGTGCTGAAGCAGGCACTGCCCTATGTCCGGCTGGTCGGCGAGAGCTGGCCGCTGCCGGTGCGCCGCGCCTTCTTCGAGCATCAGGCGCTCAGCGCCCAGCGCTCGGTGGTGCCGGCGCACGTGCCGAAGGTTTTCCATTTCGACGAAACCCTGGCGCTCACCGTGATGGCCTACCTCACGCCGCACATCATCCTGCGCAAGGGGCTGATCCGCGGCACGGTCTATCCCCGGTTGGCCGACCACATGGCGACCTTCATGGCCGAGACGCTGTTCGCGACCTCCGACCTCGGCCAGCCCGCCGCCGCCAAGAAGAAAGGCATGGCGTTGTTCTGCGACAACACCGAGCTGTGCCGGATCACCGAGGACCTGGTCTTCACCGATCCGTGGCGCGTGGCGGAAGCCAACCGCTGGACCAGCCCGCAGCTCGACGCCACGGCCGCAGCGGTGCGCGCCGACGGGCCGTGGAAGCGGGCGGCGCAGGAGTACAAGCTGAAGTTCCTCGGCGAGGCGCAGGCGCTGATCCATGGCGACCTGCATTCCGGCTCGATCATGGTGACCGAGGCCGAAACCTATGCCATCGATCCGGAGTTCGCCTTCTACGGCCCGATGGGCTTCGACGTGGGCGCGCTGCTGGGCAACCTCTACCTCGCCTTCTTCGCTCAGAGCGGCCACGAGGCCAGGGCCGGAGCGCGCGACGATTACCGCGGCTGGATCCTGTCCACCGTCGAGCAGATCTGGACGCTCTTCGACCGGCGTTTTCGCGCGCTGTGGAACAGCCGGCACGGCAGCGAAACCTTCGCGCCCGGCCTGTTCGCCGACGGCGCCGGACCGGCCGCGCTGAAAGAGGCGCAGGACGCCTATATGCGCCGCTTGTTTGCAGACTCGCTGGGCTTCGCCGGCTGCAAGATGACCCGGCGCATCCTGGGACTGGCCCATGTCGAGGACCTCGAGAGCATCGCCCAGCCCGACCTGCGCGCCGAATGCGAGAAGCAGGCGCTCCGGCTTGCCCGCGCCTTCATGGTAGAAGGACAGGGCTTCGCCGACATCAAGGCGGCGAACGACGCGGCACGCGCCTTGCGGCGCGAGACAGGGAAGTGAGACGCTAACGTGAAGGTCGACGGCAAACCCTACCGCACCATCTGGCTCGGCGCCGACGGCACGACCGTGCAGGCCATCGACCAGACCCTGTTGCCGCATGCCTTCGTCGTGCGCGACTTCACGACCATGGAGGATGCCGAACGCGCCATCCGCACCATGATCGTGCGCGGCGCGCCGCTGATCGGGGCCGCAGCCGCCTACGGCATGGCGCTCGCCATGGCGGCCGATACGTCGGACGCCATGCTGGCGCGCGCCCACCAGGTGCTGCTGGCAGCGCGGCCCACGGCGGTGAACCTCCGCTGGGCGCTCGACGATCTGCAGCGCCCTGCTCCGGCCGCTGCCGCCGGCCCGGCGGCGCGAGGCCGCCTACCGGCGCGCCGCCGAGATCTGCGACGAGGACGCCGAGATCTGCCGGCGCGATCGGCGCGCACGGCCTGGGCGAGATCCGCCGGCTGAAACCGCGCGGCGATCGCCTCCAGGCCCTCACCCATTGCAACGCCGGCTGGCTCGCCACGGTCGACTGGGGCACGGCTCTGGCGCCGATCTACCAGGCGCACGACGCCGGCCTTCCCGATCCATGTCTGGGTCGACGAGACGCGGCCGCGCAACCAGGGCGCCAGCCTCACGGCCTGGGAGCTCGCCAAGCACGGCGTGCCGCACACCGTGATCGCCGACAATGCCGGCGGCCACCTGATGCAGCATGGTCGCGTCGATTTCTGCATCACCGGCACCGACCGCACGACGCAGGCGCGGCGACGTCTGCAACAAGATCGGCACCTACCTGAAGGCGCTGGCCGCGCGCGACAACGGCGTGCCGTTCTATGTCGGCCTGCCCTATCCCAGCATCGACTGGACGATCGCCGACGGCCATCGCGACATCCCGATCGAGGAGCGCCATGCCGACGAGGTCTCGCGCATCACCGGGCGGACCACCACGGGCGAGATCGTGACGGTCGACGTGCTGCCCGAGGGCAGCCCGGCCGCCAACCCTGCCTTTGACGTGACGCCAGCGCGGCTGGTCACGGCGCTGATCACCGAACGCGGCGTGTGCGCGGCGAGCGAAGCCGGACTCCTGTCGCTCTATCCCGAACAATCGCGGGCGGCGTGAGCGTCTCGCCGGCCGCCAAAGTCACAAGTCTGGCGACCGCGGGCCTCGGCTTCACTCAGATCGTGGGGTGGGGCACTACTTTCCTGATGCCCTCGGTGCTGGGCCGCCACATGGAGGACTCGCTCGGCATCCCGAGCGAGATCGTCTTCAGCGGCATCACCGTGATGTTCGCCGTGGGCGCGATCTCGGCGCCCCGCGTCGGCCGCCTGATCGACCGCACCGGCGCGCGCTATATCATGGCGTCGGGCTCGGTGGTCTACGCGCTGTCGCTTGCCGCGCTTGCCTTCTCGCAGGGCCTCGTCACCTACCTGCTGTGCTGGGCGGGCCTCGGCGTGGCCTCGACCCTGGCGCTCAGCACGCCGTCCAGCATCGCCATCGCCCAGGTCGCCGGACCGGCGGCGCGGCGGGCGATCGGCATGCTGGCCATCATCGGCGGCTTCGCCTCGACGGTGTTCTGGCCGCTGTCGGGCGCGCTCGACGTCGTCGTGGGCTGGCGCGGCACGCTCCTGGTCTATGCCGCCATCCACCTGTTCGCCTGCGCGCCGATCCATCTCCTGGTATTGCCGAGGCGGCCGCCCACCCATCATCTCTCGACCGCCGCCGCGCCCGCGCCGACCGGCGTGCCGACCGAAGTCCGCTCGCGCGCCTTCCTGCTGCTGTCGCTCACGCTCTCGACCGGCGCTTTCGTCTTCACCGGCGCCATGGTGCACATGATCGAGATCTTCCGCGGCCTGGGCCATCCCGCCGCCTCAGCCGTGCTGCTGGCCTCGCTGATCGGCCCGGCCCAGGTCACCATCCGCCTGTTCGAATTGCTGTTCGGGCATCGCTACTCGATCATGAATTCCGCCGTGGTCGGCTCGGCGATGCTGCCCTTCGCCCTGGGGCTGGCGCTGCTGGCCGGCGGCAACTTCGCCGTGGCGGTGGTCTGCATCATGGCCTATGGCACCTCCAACGGCCTGAAGGCGGTGCAGCGCGCCACCCTGCCGCTCGCCCTGTTCGGCCGCAGCCAGTTCGGCGCGTATATGGGCCGGCTTGCCTTGCCGCAGGGCATCGTCTCGGCGGCGGCCCCGCCGGTGGTCGCCGCCGTGCTGAGCTACTTCGGCGCCACCGGCGCGCTCTGGCTCACCTTCGTCGCCGGTACCGCCTCGCTGATCGCCATGATCCTGCTGGCCCGCCTAGCGCGCACGGTGCGTTGAGCACGGTGCGTTGAGAAGCACCGGCGGGTCAGCGCTTGGCCAAGAGGTCGATCTCGACCATGGCGCCGCGCGCCAGGCCGGTGACGCCGATGCAGGTTCGCGCCGGCCGCCGGTCGGGCGGGAAATAGCCCGCATAGACGGTGTTCATGCGCGCGTAGTTGGCCTCGAAATGAGTGATGTAGATGCGCGCTGAGACCACGTGCTCGAGGCCGAGCTTGAGGCCGGCCAGCACGATCTTGAGGTTCTCCATCACCCGCACCGTCTGGCCCTCGATATCGGGCGCCAGCGGCTTCCCGTCGTCGTCGGGATGAGTCGGCATCTGGCCGGTGACGAAGCACCAGCCGTCGACCTCGACGGCATGGCTGAACGGCGCGACCGGAGTCGGCGCGCCGGGGATCATGAAAAAAAGCGGTGCGCTCATGGAGTCTTCATTCCGTTGGTGGTTCTGCTCACCATAGCCTTGACCCAGCCGACGAAGAAAGGGAGCGTTGCGCCATGAGGCCGCGGATCACACCCCTTCTGGCTGCCATCGTGGCACTGCTTCTGCCGGCCCTGCCGGCCGCGTCCGAGACGGTCCATTTTCCCGGCGCCACCACGCCGCCGACTCCGCTGCAGCTTCGCCTCGCGCACGAGCGTGGCCAGCCCGTCGCTCAGCCGCCAGGCATCGAACTTTCGGGCGAACTCTATCGTCCATCCGGCGACGGTCCGTTCCCGGCCGTGGTCTCCCTGCATGGCTGCGGCGGACTCGGATCCAAGAACAGCAAGGACGCCATCGGCGCGCGTTTCACTGCCCTGGGATATGTACTGCTGATCGTCGACAGTTTTGGCCCGCGGGGCGTCACCAACGGCTGCAGCCCCGACTACTGGTACAAGCCGGTGGACCGGGTGGGGGATGCCTTCGGCGCGCTCATCTATCTCACGCGATTGTCTTTCGTCGATCCCGACCGCATCGCCGTGGTCGGCCATTCCCAAGGTGCCGACGTGGCGCTCTCGACAGTCACGCCCGGCGGCGATGAAACCCTGTTCGCCCGGCATTTCCGCGCGGTCATCGCCTACTATCCGATGTGCGCCGCATTCAACGGCACAGTCTCGGTGTCGACCGTAATCCTGATCGGCGAGCTTGACGACTGGACGCCAGCCACCGCCTGCCAAAAAATGATGGCGCGGCGCGGCGGCGAGGGCGCGCCGATCCGGCTTGTGGTCTACCCGAACGCCTATCATGCGTTCGACGCCGCCATGTTGCGTGACAGCGCGAAAACCTATTTGAGCCATCACCTCGAATACAACGAGGCCGCCGACCGTGCGGCCTGGGCGGAAACGGTCGCGGCATTGCGCACGGTGTTCGGGAAATAGCATGACGGTCCGCAAGACAATGGCAGACATGTCGTGCCTTCGCTTCACGATCGAGCGCCATGTCGGCTGGCTGGAATATGACCGTCCTCCGGTCAATGCCTTCACGCGCGACATGCTGGACGAGCTGTACGATGCCATCGCCGCCGCGCTCGGCGATCCGGCGGTGCGGGTCCTCGTGATGGGCAGCGCCGTCCCCGCCTATTTCAGCGCCGGCGCCGATATCAACGGCTTCAGGGGCCTGAAGGCGGAGGGCATGCGTGGATGGGCCACCCGCTGCCACGACATCGTCCGCCTGCTGCGCGCCTCACCCAAGCCACTGCTGGCCGCCATCCACGGCACGGCGGTGGGCGGCGGCCTGGAGATCACGTTGCATTGCGACCTGCGCTTTGCCGCCACCGACGCGCGGTTCGGCCAGCCCGAGATCCGCATCGGCTTCATCCCGCCGATCGCCACCACCCAGGCGCTGGCCCGCCTGATCGGCCGGCCGCGCGCCATCCGCTATCTCTACGACGGCAACTTGGTGACAGCGGCTGAAGCGCTGACATGGAGTCTGGTCGACGAGCTCGTCGAGCCCGCGGAACTGCGCGCGAAGGTGCAGGCCTACGCCGAGGAACTGGCGGCGAAGTCGCCGACGGCACTCGCCGCCATCCGGCGCACCGTGCCCCTGGGCGGCGGCATGACTTTCGAGGACGGCATGACGCTCGAGCTCGAGACGGTGGCCGGCCTCGCGGATACGCCGGACTTCGCCGAGGGTGTCGATGCTTTTCTCGCCAAGCGCCCGCCCGTGTGGCGGCGCGGCTGATGCGCTAGGCCGCCTTGGCCTTGTTTCCCGGATAGTCGGCATCGAGCACGGGCGGGAACGACGCCCCGAACTCGCCGATCGGCACCGTGTGGGTCACCAGCCCTGCCTGCTTCGACCAGAGATGGAGTTGGAAGCCGGGCGGCTCCATCACGAAGGTCGTGCTGTTGTGCGGGACCAGGTCGAGTGTCACCTGGTGGGCGGTGCTGGGCGCCACCGAGCCGACCGTGCCGCCCCAGCGCACGGTGACCGGGCGATGATGGTGGCCACAGACCACGCGCTCGATATTGTCGACGCGGCGCAGCACGCCCGACATCGCCTGGCCGTTTCGGCAGTTGATGCGGTCCATGTCGGCGAGGCCGGTGCTGAATGGCGGATGGTGCATGAAGACCAGCGTCGGCTGGTCGCGCCGTTCCGCCAACCGGCCCTCGAGCCAGGCCAGCCGTTGCGCGCACATCTCGCCATGGCCCTCCCCCGGCACCACCGTGTCGAGCCCGATCAGCCGCATCTCGTGGCCTTCGATCGTGTAGTGCAGGAATCCGTCATCGTTCTTCATGTAGCCGTCCGGGCCGAACTCGGCGAAAAGCTCGGCGCGGCGGTCATGGTTGCCGGGCACGAGGTAGACCGGCATGGAAAGCGGCGCGAGGATGTCGCGCAGCACCTTGTATTCCTCGGCCAGCCCGCAGTCGGTGAGGTCGCCCGAAGCGATCACCAGGTCGGGCTTGCGCGGCAGGCCTTCGAGCGTCGCCACCGCCGCCTCGAGCATGGCGTTGGTGTCGACCCGCCCGTAGGCGATCTTGCCGCGCGGCCGGATATGCATGTCGGTGATCTGGGCGATCATCATGGTGTGGCTCTCCTTGCAAAATATCGACTGCGGCGCACTCCATTCTGTCGTCCTGAGCGTAAGCGAAGGACCTCATCGCCGCTTGCAACCGGCATGAGATCCTTCGCTACGCTCAGGATGACATGAAGCGTACAACCACTCGTCTTACGGCAACTTCAGCGACGTCTGCTCGACATAGGGCCGCATCAGCTCGTCGGCCTTCTTCTGGGCGTCCTTGACCGCCTGGTCGGCCTTCTTCTTGCCGTTCATCATGGCCTGGATCTCGTCCTCCAGCGCCTTGCGCACGGCCACGGTCTGGTAGGTCGCGAACCACGGCTTGGCGTAGGGCAGCTGGTCGAGCGCCACCTTGGCGTCCGGGTTCTTGGCGATGAATTCCTTCATTTCCGGCTTGTCGTAGGACGACTTGCGCGGCGCGAAGTAGCCGGTGAAGCGGCTCCAGCCACCCAGGGTCTCGGGCGTCGTCAGCCACTTGATGAACTTCCAGCCGGCCTTCTTGTTGTCCTCGCTCTGGCCCGCGAACATGACCAGCGAAGCGCCGCCGATCGGCACGGCGTTGCGCACGTTCATCGGCACGAAGGCCACGTCATAGGCCTGCTTCATGTTCTCGCGAATGAAGGAGAGCGAGCCCGTCGACAGCAGCACCATCGAGGCCTTGCCGGCGAAGAACTGCGTCGACACGCCGCCCGCTTCGGTGACGCCCTGCGGCATGACCTTGTGCTTGAAGATCAGGTCCTCGACGAAGCGCGCCGCGCCCAGCATCGAGGGCTGGTCGTAATAGACCTCGCCGCCATACTCCTCGTTGAAGTAGCGGCCGCCGTTCGACATCGAGAGCGCTTCCATCAGCCAGCCCAGATAGTCGTATCCCGCCGGCATCAGGAAACCGTAGCGGTCGCCCTTGGTGAGCTTCTTGGCGGCATCGACCAGCTCGGCCCAGGTGCGCGGCGGCTTGGCCGGATCGAGGCCCGCCTCCTTGAAATGGTCGACGTTGTAGTAGAGCAGCGGCGTGGAGTTGTGGAACGGCACGCCGTAGAGCTCGCCGTCGACCACGGCGTTGGCGTGCAGCGCCGGCCAGAAGTCCTTCAGGTAGTCGTCGCGTGTCGTCTCGTCGGCCTTGAGCAGGGGGTCGAGCGGAAGGATGTCGCCGGAAAGTTTTAGATCGACGAGGAAGTTGGCGCTCATCAGCACCACCGACGGCGGCTTGCCCGCCTTGGCGGCGGCCTGTGCCTTGAGCTTGGTGTCGTCATAGCCGCCGGTATAGACGGCGGTGACCTCGACCTCCTTCTGGCTCTCATTGTAGAGCTTGGTGAGCCGGGTCATCTCGCGCGCGAGCTTGCCCTCGACCGGCACCGGGAAGAAGAATTCTATCTTGGTCTGCGCCCAGGCCGGCAACGCGGCCGTGGCGAAGGTGAGCGCCAACGCCCCCAACCCCAAACGTGTAACGATCGTCATGAAGACCTCCTAGCCTTTCACTCCACTGAAAACGAAGCTGTCGACGAAACGGCGCTGGAAGGCGACGAATGCCACCGCCAGCGGCGCCATGACGAGGAGCGTGCCGGCGGCCAGCACGCCCCATTCCTTGCCGCCCTCGGCGCCCATCGCGAACGAGGCAAGGCCGATGGTCAGCGTCTGATTGATCGGGCTGTTGATCACCATCAGCGGCCACAGGAACTCGTTCCAGTGCGCGGTGATCGAGACGATGGCGAAGGCCAGCAGGCCGGGCTTGGCCATGGGCAGCAGCACGTACCAGATGATCGCCCACCACGGCGCGCCGTCGATGGCCGC
Organism: uncultured Alphaproteobacteria bacterium; assembly: GCA_963765385.1. Lineage (GTDB taxonomy): Bacteria > Pseudomonadota > Alphaproteobacteria > Reyranellales > Reyranellaceae > Reyranella. The sequence goes on from CAVXWG010000014.1 coordinate 276,833, forward strand.
GGCTTCCTCGAAGTCGCGCGGCAGGGCGAGGAAGGTCTGGCGCATCAGGAAGGTGCCGAAGGCCGAGGCGAAGTACGGCGCCATCACGCCCGGCAAGGTGTCGTAGAGGCCGAGATCGACCACGGTGCGCAGGTTGGGCACGATCAGCGCCGGCGGCACCAGCATGAGCTGCAGCAGGAAGGCGTAGAACAGGAAGTCGCGGCCGGGAAAGCGCAGGCGGGCAAAGGCGTAGCCGGCCAGGCTCACCGTCACGCACTGCACGACGAGCAGGCCCACGACCACGATGATGGTGTTGATGTAGTAGATGCCGAACGTCCCGCTCTCGAAGGCGTTGCGGAAATTCTCCAGGGTCGGATGCAGGTCGGGCAACAGCGAGGCCATGTCGGCGCTGCCCGCGCTCTCGGGGCGGAACGACGCGACGAGCGTCCACAGGAACGGTGTCGCCCACAGGAAGGCAATGGCCGAGAGCAGCGCGGCCAGCAAGGCTGCCGGGAGATGCTTGCGAGCGCGGGTCATGGCTGGGAGCGCGCCACTCCAGTGGCGCTCATCCATCGTTGATCGGCGCGGAAAGATGCGCCAATGGAGTGGCGCGCTCCCAGCAATGAAGACGTCCTACCCATTGCCGCGCGCTCCGCGTTCCATGATCCGGAGCGAGCCGAACGAGATGGCGAGCAGGACCGCCACGCTGATCAGGGTCGCGGCGGCGGCCTTGCCGTATTCGAAGTTCTCGTGCGCCGACTGGAAGATGTAATAGAGCAGCAGATTGGTGGCGTTGGACGGCCCGCCGCGCGTCAGCACGATCACGTGGTCGACGCTGGTCAGGAGCTGGATCAGGGCGATCACCGTCACGAAGGCGGTGGTGGGCGCCAGCGCCGGCAGGATGACGAAGCGCAGGCGCTGCCAGGCGTTTGCGCCGTCGATCATCGCCGCCTCGATCGTATCGCGCGGCACGTTTTGCAGGCCCGCGATATAGAAGAGCATGTAGTAGCCTGCATTCTTCCACACGGTGAGGCCGATGATCGACCACAGCGCCACGTCGGAATCGCCCAGCCAGTTGGGCCCGTGCAGCCCGATCTTGGCGAGGTAGTAGTCCAGCAGACCGACGCCCGGCAGGAAAATGAAGAAGAACAGCGAGGCCGCGGCGACCAGCGGCACCAGCGAGGGGAAGAAGAACACCGTGCGCAGGACGGCCGAGAAGCGGGTCGAGCGCTGGACGGCGAGCGCGAAGGCAAGCGCCAGCACCAGGGTCGGCACCAGCACGCCCACGGCATAGACGAGGTTGTTGAGCGCGGCCTTGTGGAAGGCGGAATCGGACAGCACCCGGGCATAGTTGCCCAGCCCGACGAAGCTGGTGGCGGCGCCCGTGCCGTGCGGCTTGTCGTAGAGCGATTCGATCAGAGACTCGCGCGACCGGCAGATAGGTAAAGAGGCCGAGGAACAGCAGCGAGGGCGCCAGCAGGACATAGGGCAGCAAGCGGATCCGCCGCCGCCGGGCCGATGCCGCCATCGCACTGCTACGCTGGACGCTATCGTAAATCCCGGTCGCGCCGGCCAAACTCATGCTCACCTCCGGCGCTGCTTAGGTAGCATGGAACAAAGTCATGTTACAGATTGGCTACGGTTGCGTGACGGCGCCCGGGACAACGGGGATAATGGCCGTCCATGTTTCCCCTTCATCCCCTCGTCCTCGGCTTCCTGGTGGCGCTCGGCGTCGGGCTGCTGATCGGCATCGATCGCGAGCGCAAGAAGGGCGAAGGTCCGGCTCGTCACGCCGCGGGCCTGCGGACGTTCACGCTCGCGGCGCTGCTGGGCGCCGTCGCCATGGTCACGGGCGGCGAGCTGCTGCTTGCGGCCGTCGTGCTCGGGGTCGTGGCGTTCGCCGGCCTGTCCTACTGGCGCGCACGGGACAGCGATCCGGGCCTCACCACCGAGACGGCTCTGGTGCTCGTAACCCTGCTGGGCGGGCTGGCGATCCGAGAGCCCGCATTCGCGGCGGCATTGGGCGTCGTCGTCGCCGTGTTGCTCGCCGCCCGTTCAGCGCTGCACCGCTTCGTGCTCTCGGGGCTGACCGACCAGGAGGTCCGCAGCCTCCTGGTCTTCGCCGCCGCCACCCTGGTGGTGCTGCCCCTGCTGCCCAACCATGCGATCGGACCCTACGGCGCGCTCAACCTGCACACGATCTGGATCGTGGTGATCCTGGTAATGGGTGTGAGCGCGCTGGGCTACGTCGCCGTACGGCTGCTCGGCGCGCGCTACGGCCTGCCGCTGACCGGCCTGGCCGCAGGCTTCATCTCGAGCATCGCGACCATCGGTTCGATGGGCGCGCGGGCGCGCAAGGACCCTCAGCTCCTGCTGCCGGCGGTCGCCGGCGCCGTGCTGTCGTCGATCGCCACCACCGTGCAGCTCGCCATCCTGATTGCCGCCACCAGCCTGGAGACGCTGAGGGTCTTCTACCTGCCGCTGATCTTTTCGGGCGCGGCGGCATTGCTCTATGGCGGTGTCTTCACGCTGTGGGCTCTGCGACACACGGCCGAGGATCACGAGCCGCCGGGCAGCGCCTTCAGCGTCCGCACAGCGCTCGCCTTCGCCGCGATCCTCGCGGTCGTCCTGCTGGTCGCCGCCGCGGCGCAGGACTGGTTCGGCGAGGCCGGCGTCCTGGTGGCGGCCGCCAGCGCCGGATTCGCCGACACGCACTCGGCAGCCGTCGCCGTGGCCGCGCTGGTCAAGGAACAGCGAATCGCGGCGCCGCTGTCCGTCGTCCCGATCCTGGCCGCGATCACGACGAATACCATCAGCAAGATGATCTTCGCCGTGAGCGCCGGTGGGCGGGCTTTCGCCCTCTATGTCATCCCGGGCCTAGTGCTGCTCGTTGTAGGCGCCTGGGTTGGCGCGTTCGTCGCCGGTCCGATCCGATTCTGAGGTCCGCGGCTCGGGCCCTTTGATCTCGATTTCCTTGGCGCGGTCGTGGCCGTTGGCCGACTTGGGAATTTCGAGGGTCAGCACGCCCTTGGCGAAATGGGCCTCGATGCCGTCCCGGTCGGCATCCGACGGCAGGGTGAAAGCCCGCGCGAAGCTGCCATAGCTGCGCTCCGAGTAGTGGGTTTTCTCATCGTTGCGTTCGACGTGCTTTTCGCCGGAGATGGTCACCGTATCGTCCTCGACAAGGACCTTCACGTCCTTCTGGTCGAGGCCCGGCAGCTCGACGGCAATCGTGTAGCTCTTGACGTGTTCCTTGACCTCGACCTTGGGCGCATGTTCGAGGGGGCGCATCGTCCGCGGCTGGCCATTGGCCATCGGCTCGAGCCAGCCGAACGGCCAACCCCGCAGCATGCGATTGAACATCTGATCGAAGTCACCGCCAAACGGCGTGAGTGCAGCAGGCGTCACAGCTTTGGGCACGTTCTCGGCCATCGCAATCCTCCTGTGTTGATGTGTCGTCTTCGATGTAGGCCCTGCTCATGACAATGCAATCACAGAGGATTTGGATGCTGCGACATTCATGCAATCTTCATGGCAGCTGGTCGTCGTGCTTTTCGACGATTGCAAATCGCTACTGTCGCGCGCGCAAAGCGGCGTGATACTTGCTTTCGAGGATGGTAAGCGAGCAAGAAGACTTAGGGAGAGACCGATGGCCCCAAAAATGTATCCGTTGGGCGCGGCGCGGGCGGGCTACGCGTGGACCGCAAGCGGCCGTGAAGTCGACATGACGATGCCGTTGGCCAAGCCGGTCCCGCTCAGGATCGTTGCCGCGCCGCAGAACGTCACCATCGACCTCAAGCGCAGCGCCATGGTCGTGATCGACATGCAGAACGATTTCTGCACCGAGGGAGGCTGGGTCGATTCGCTCGGCGTCGACTACACACCCGACCGCAAGCCCATCAAGCCGCTTCAGAAGCTGCTGCCGGCCCTGCGCGAGGCGGGCGTGCCGGTGATCTGGGTCAACTGGGGCTGCCGTCCCGACCTTGCCAATATGCCGCCCAACCAGATGCATCTCTACAAGCCCACCGGCAGCGGAGTCGGGCTGGGCGATCCGGTGCCCGGCAAGGGCGAGCCGGTGCTACAGAAGGATAGCTGGCCGGCGGCGGTGGTCGACGAGCTGGTGCAGGAGCCCGAGGACATCAAGGTCGACAAGTACCGCATCAGCGGATTCTGGGACACGCCGCTCGATTCCATCCTGCGCAATCTCGGCACACGCACCGTGCTGTTCGCCGGCGTCAACACCGACCAGTGCGTGATGCATTCGCTGACCGACGCCAACTTCCTGGGCTATGGTTGCGTCATGGTCGAGGATTGCTGCGCCACCACGTCGCCCGACTTCTGCACCGCGGCTTCGGTGTGGAACGTCAAGAAGTGCTTCGGCTTCGTCACCGACTCAGGGAAGATCCTGAAGGCTCTGAAGAAGTAACCAAGCGCTTGCGCGATCTCGTCCTGCTGCCCGGCTTCATGTGCGACCCGGATCTATGGACCGACATGGTTCCGGATCTGCGAAAACTGGGCACGCTGCATTACGGCAATGTCTACGAGGATTCCACGCTCGAGGGCATGGCGCGTCGCGTCCTCGATTCCTCGCCTGAGCGCTTCGTGCTGGTGGGCTTCTCGATGGGCGGCTTCGTGGCGCGCGTGCTCTGCCTGATGGCGCCCGAGAGGGTGACCGGCGTGGCCTTCGTCGCCTCCTCGGCGCGCGGCTATTCCGAGGCGGAAACCGAGCAGCGCAAAAAGGGCTATGGGCCGCTCGGCCGGCCGCCGCGCGCGGCCTCGGGCGCGCCGGGCCTGCATCCCGACCGCGATCACGATCCCGTGCTGATCGCGCGCCTGCGCGGCATGCAGCAGCGGCTGGGGCGCGAGGTGCGCGTACGCCAGGCGGCGCTGGTGCGGCGCGACGGCTATGCCGACCTCGCGCGCATTGCCTGTCCTTCCCTGGTCGTGGCCTGTCGCCAAGATCGGCTGCGCAGCGTGGCCGAGAGCGAACGCATGGCGCAGTGTCTGCCGCATTCAAGTTTCAGTGTGATTGAGGATTGCGGTCACATGGCGCCGCTGGAACGGCCGCATGAGCTGGCGGCTCTCCTCGCCAACTGGATCAGAGGTCACAGGTTGTAGACTGGTGCACCGTGCGCTTTTGTGCCTAGCCTCGGTTCATGAGCGAAGCGCCGGCACTGTTTTCAGTTCTGCGGCAATCGGCGGATATCGATTGTGCGGCCGCCATCGAGCGACTGGTCGCCGATGCCCCGGATCATCAACTCAGCCGCATCAATGTTCTGGCTTTCGCGCGCCGTCATGGGCTCGACGAGGAGAAGACGATCGCCGCTTTCCTGCATGCCGCCCGCATCGGCGTGTTCGATCTATCGTGGAATGTACTGTGCCCGGGTTGCGGCGGCGTGCTCGATGCCAATGCCACGCTGAAGAGCGTGCACGCCGACGAGTACAATTGCGCGCTGTGCGCGGCGGGTTACGAAGCGACGCTCGACGAGATGGTAGAGGTGACATTCGCAGTCAGCCCGCGCATGCGGCGGATTGCGGCCCATGATCCGCACACCCTGCCGGCCTGGGAATATTACCGTCAAGTCTTCTGGGGCTCGGGCGTCGATTTGCCCGAAGCGGATTTCGCGATGGCCGCCGAGAAGTTGACTTTCGATTCGATCGAGTTGCCGCCCGGTGAAAAAGCGCATCTGTCGCTGATTCTGCCGGCCGAGTTCCTCATCGTGTTCGAGCCGGTGATCCACGCCGCGCAGTTCATCGACGTCAAGGGCGAGCCCGCGTTCGAGCGGCAGAGCCTTACCCTCGTCTACACGAATCTCCGCGCGCCCACCGGCACCATGGAGCTTCGGCCCGGACCCCTGCGCCTGTCGCTGGAGAACCGGACCGATCGCCGAATCCTGCCCGGCATCTGGATAGCCAACGATGCGATGCACGACTTCCTCGGCAAGCGCCGGCCTTTCCTGACGGCCAAACGCCTGCTGTCCAACCAGACCTTTCGCGACATCTATCGCACCGACACGCTCGACGTCGATCAGCGGCTGAAGATCACCAGCCTCACCTTCCTGTTCACCGATCTCAAGGGATCGACCGAACTCTACGACCGGGTTGGCGACCTGGTCGCCTTCGACATAGTGCGCGAGCATTTCCGCGCCTTGCACGAGAGCGTGGCCGCCGAAGGCGGTGCCGTGGTCAAGACGATCGGCGATGCTGTTATGGCAACCTTCCCCACACCCGACCGCGCTCTTGCGGCGGCGCTGCGCATGCGTGAGGCAATGCGCAGCTTGAACGCGGCGCATGGCCGTGAGGACCTTCTGCTGAAGATCGGCATCCATGAAGGGCCTTGCCTGGCCGTGAGTTCTGAACGAACGGCAGGATTACTTCGGCCAGACGGTCAATATTGCCTCCCGAGTACAGGGGCTCGCTACATCGCAATCGATCCTGGCCACGGCGCCGGTCATCGACAATCCACAGAGCACCAGTCTGCTAGTCGGCAGCGAGAAGCCGACCGCGCGGCGCCACATGCTGCGCGGCGTCGGCTCCGAAGTCGCGGTCTACGAGATTCCCTGAAACGTCGCGCGTCTCCGGACGTCACATTGCCACTGACACAAATTAGTCAAGTTTTCCGGCAAACTCGACGGCCGTATCCTCCCTCCACCATTGGGCGTAACGTTTGACCATGAGCGAAGCGCAACCCCTGTTCGCCGTCCTGCAGCAGTCGGCCGACGCCGACTGCGTGGCCGCCCTCGAGCGGCTGGTCCGGGAGGCGCCGGACCGGAAACTCAGCCGCATCAACGTGCTCGACTTCGCCCGGCGCGAAGGCCTCGATGAAGAGCGGACGATCGCTGCGTTCCTTCATGCGGCGCAGATCGGCCTGTTCGACATGTCGTGGAATGTGCTGTGCCCGAGCTGCAGCGGCGTGCTGGACGCCAACGCCACGCTGAAAAGCGTGCACTCAGGCGAATACTATTGTGCGTTCTGCAACCTCAACAACGAGCCTGCCCTCGATGACATGGTCGAGGTGAGCTTCACCGTGAGCCCGCGCGTGCGCCGGATCGCGGCGCATGATCCCGATCAGCTGTCGATCTGGGAATATCATCGCCAGATCTTCTGGGGCACCGGCGTCGACCTGCCCGAGGATGATCTTGACGCGGCGATGCAGCAGATCACGCTCGACGCCGTCGAACTGCCGGCGGGCGACAAGGCGATCCTGTCATTGCAGATTCCGGCCGAGTTCATCATCGTGCTCGAGCCGGTGACGCATGCCGCGCAGTTCATCGAGGTGAAGGGCGAACCGGCCCAGGAGCGGCAGACCCTGTCGCTCGCCTATCACAACGTGCACGCCCCGACGACCACGGTAGAGCTGCGGCCGGGCCCGCTCCGGCTGTCACTCGACAATCGGACGAACGGGCGCGTGCTGCCGGGCATCTGGGTCGTCAATGAGGCCATGAATGCCGTTGCCGGCAAGCGGCGGCCCTACCTCACCGCCAAGCGCCTGCTGTCGAACCAGACCTTCCGCGACATCTATCGCACCGACACGCTCGACGTCGACCAGCGGCTCAAGATCACCAGCCTCACCTTCCTGTTCACCGACCTCAAGGGATCGACCGAGCTCTACGAGCGGGTCGGCGACCTGGTCGCCTTCGACCTGGTGCGCGAGCATTTCCGTGCCCTGCACGAGATCGTCGCGGCCGAGGGCGGCGCGGTGGTCAAGACCATCGGCGATGCGGTGATGGCGACCTTCCTCACGCCCGACCATGCGCTGTCTGCGGCGCTGCGCATGCGCGAGGCGATGCGGCCGCTGAACGAGGCGCATGGCAACGAGGATCTGCTGCTCAAGATCGGGATCCACGAAGGGCCGTGCCTCGCGGTGAGCCTGAACGAGCGGCAGGACTATTTCGGGCAGACCGTGAACATCGCCTCACGCGTGCAGGGGCTGGCGACGTCGCGCTCGATCCTGGCGACGGCGCCGGTTGTCGACAACCCGAAAAGCGCGAGCCTGCTGGGCAGCCAGGGCCAAAAGCCGGTGGCGCAGAGCCACGCGCTGCGCGGCATCACGTCGGAAGTGGCGGTCTACGAGATTCCCTGAGGCGGGAGAAACAGCCACGACCTCATCCTGAGGAGCATCGCGCAGCGATGCGTCTCGAAGGATGGATCACAGACACGTGCGCGTTGCCCACCCTTCGAGACGGCCGCTTCGCGGCCTCCTCAGTCTACATGTCCGGTAGGGTGACCGGTCCCACGGCATGCGACAACGAGGGTTGCGCCGGATGGGCCGGCGCCGAGCCTCAAGCATGGGGGACCGGTCATGAAGAAGGATACGCTTTTCGTAGGATTGGACACAGACAAGAAGCACATCGACGTGGCGGTGGCGGAGCCGTTGCCACGCGGCGAAGTTCGCTACTGGGGTCGAACGGCGAACACGCCGGCATCGGTCGACCGGCTGGTCAAGAAGCTGGGCCAGGGCGGGCGCGAACTCGTGGTGTGCTACGAGGCAGGGCCGTGCGGCTACGGCCTGTACCGCCAGCTGACGGGCAAGCGCGGTGTGAGATGCCTGGTTGTAGCGCCGTCGATGACGCCGCAGCGGCCTGGCGATCGGGTCAAGACGAACCGGCGCGATGCATTGAAGCTGGCCAAGCTGCTGCGCGCCGAGGAGCTGACGGAGGTATGGGTGCCGGATGCCGCGCACGAGGCGATGCGCGATCTGGTGCGCGCTCGCGCAAGCGTGGTGTCGGACCTCACGCGCTGCCGTCAGCACATCAGCAGCTTCCTGTTGCGGCAGGGTATCGCCTACATCGGCAAGCCCTGGACCAACAAGCATCGGGCCTGGTTGGGCATGCTGAAGGTCGAGCATGCGGCGCACCGGCGGTTGCTCGTCGAGCTGCTGTCGGCGCTCGATCAGACGCAAGCACGCCGCGACCGGCTGACCGACCATATCCGCGAGCTGGTGCCGACCTGGTCGCTGGCCTGGCTGGTGGAGGCGCTGCAGGCGTTGCGCGGCTACGACCTGATCAATGCCGCCGTCATGGTGGCCGAACTGGGCGATCCGCGGCGCTTCGACAAGCCGCGCCAGCTCATGGGCTTTGTCGGCCTCAACGTCAGCGAGGCCTCCAGTGGCGAGACGGTACGACGCGGTCGCCTGACCAAAACCGGCAACAAGCGGGCGCGCAAAACGCTGATCGAGGCGGCCTGGACCTACAGTCGGCCGGCCGCCACCACAAGCAAGCCGGCCGCCGCCCGCCTGCCGGCTGCCGTCCAGCAGATCGCCGACAAGGCCCGCCATCGACTGTCGCGTCGCTACCGCCACCTGGTGAAGCGCGGCAAGCTCAAGCAGGTCGCCATCGCAGCCGTTGCCCGCGAGTCGCTCGGCTTCATCTGGGCCATCGCTCACACCGCTGCGCCGCGTCCCCTACAGAGCTGACACCCCGCCAGCAAAGGACAACTCACGCTCATCTTCGACGCTGCATCGGCCTGGGGGGAGGCTGCAGGTCAGGGGGATCCTCGTCCTCACCCAGCAGTGGCTTCGGCCCATACTCGACCTCAGTGGGAGACAGCCCCGCGACGAACCTTGGTCAGCTGGTAACCAACCCAAGCATGAGAGATCGATCAACCGTCGCAGCAATGCCTGCCCCCAGACCCATGCAGCGCCGTTCACCTCCTCATCACGCACCGCAGCCCAGCGGCGCGACGAAAAAACTCGCCCTATCCCTTGAATCCACGGACATGAGAGGGTGAGGTGTTTTGTCGTCTCGGCGGAAGACCCTAAGCGGCTTCCTGACCGCCCAGGTAGGCATCGCGGATGCGCGGATCGGAGCGGAGGTCGGCGGCCGGTCCGTCGAGGATGATGCGGCCGGTCTGCAGCACATAGGCGTGATGGGCGATCTCGAGCGCCAGGCTGGCGTTCTGTTCGACCATGAAGACCGTGGTTCCTTCGCGATTGATGGCTGCGATGAGATCGAGCACGCGGTCGACCCAGAGCGGCGACAGGCCCATGGTCGGCTCGTCCATGCAGATCAGCTTCGGCCGGCCCATCAGTGCGCGCGCCATGGCGACCATCTGCTGCTCGCCGCCGGAAAGCGTTCCGGCGCGCTGCATCAGGCGCTCGGCGAGCTTGGGGAACTGCGTCAGCACACGATTGAGATCCTGGGCGATGGCGCGGTGATCCTTGCGGCTGAACGCGCCCATCAGCAGGTTCTCGCGCACGCTCATGTCGCCGAACAGCCGGCGCGCCTCGGGGACCGAGCCGACGCCGCGGCGCACGATCTGCGGCGTCGTGAGCCCCGTGATCGGCTCGCCGGCGAAACGCACGATGCCGGAGGCCGGCTTCACCAGCCCGAGAATGATCTTCATGGTCGTCGACTTGCCGCTGGCGTTGCCGCCCAGCAGGCAGACGATCTGGCCGCGTCCCACCGCGAAGGTGAGGTCGAAATGCACCTGCACGGGACCGTAGAAGGTATTGACGCCTTCGACGGACAGCAGCGGATCAGGGGCAGGCGTCGGGTCGCTCATTGGGCCGCCTCGACGACGGAGGTCGCGCCCGCGGGACCGCCGCGGCGATGGCCGAGATAGGCCTCGATGACCGCCGGGTCGTTGCGCACCTCGGCAGGCTTGCCGTTGGCGATCACCGCGCCCTCGTCCATGACGACGACGCGGTCGGAAAGCTGCATCACCATGTCGAGCTTGTGCTCGATCAGGAGGATCGTCAGGCCCGACTGCTTGAGCTCGCCGATCAGCGCCTGCATCTCCGCCGTCTCGGTCTGGTTCATGCCGGCGGTCGGCTCGTCGAGCAGCAGCAGGCGGGGACCGAGCGCCAGCGCCCGGGCGATCTCGACCCTTCGGCGATTGGCGTAGGACAGGCTGTAGGCCGGATTGTCCTTGCGCGGCAGCAGGCGGTCGCCGAAACGGCCGAGGATTTTCAGTGCTTCGTCGCGCAGGCGCTTTTCTTCCGCGGCGACGGCGCCCGGACGAACCAAAGCGAGCGCCAGTTCCGCCAGGGGTTCGAGGAGAACGAGCGGACCGGGCCAGGACGGCCGCACGGCCTTGAAGCGCACATGGGCGCCCACCAGGACGTTGTCGAGCACGCTGAGATTGGCGAAGACTCGGCCGTGCTGGAAGGTGCGCGCCATGCCGAGCGTGGCCAGCTTTTCGGCGGCCAGGCGGGTGATGTCACGCCCATCCAGCCGCGCCGTGCCGGCGTGGGGCTCGTCGAGGCCGGTCACGAGGTTGAACAACGTCGTCTTGCCGGCGCCGTTGGGGCCGATGATGCTGACGAACTCGCCCTGGGCGACATCGAGATCGACATTGTCGACGGCCGTCAAGCCGCCGAACCGGCGCGTCAGGCCGCGCACCTCGAGCAGGGGCACTGTTGCCGTCATATCGTGCCCATCAGGCCCTGCGGGCGGAAACGCACGAGCAGCAGCAGGACGAGGCCGTAGATCAGCACGCGGTATTCGGCGGCGACGCGGAAGACCTCGGGCAGGCCGACCAGCAGCACCGAGCCCACGATGGCGCCGGTCACGTTGCCCATGCCGCCCAGGATGACGATGGTGAGCGCCAATATGGAAAGCTGCGAGTTGAACGTCTCGTGGTTGATGTAGGAGTAGATGTGCGCGGTGATGCCGCCGCTCACGCCCGCCGCGAAGCCGCCCACGGTGAAGGCCAGCGCCTTGTAGCGGTCGAGCCGGATGCCATAGGAGCGCGCGGCGACGTCATCGTCGCGCACCGCCCGCAGCACGCGGCCGAGATGGGAGCCCAACAAGCGGAACTGCAGCGCCGCCAGCACGACCACGACGCCCAGGGTGAACCAGTAGACCGACCGGTTGGACTCGAGCTCGAAGCCGAAGAGCGACAGCGACGGGATGCCCGAAATGCCGATCGGCCCCCGCGTCAGGCTCTCCCAGTTGAGGATGACCAGGCCCACGATCTCGCCGATCGCCAAGGTCGCGATCGAGAGATAGTGACCGCGCAGGCGGAATGACGGAAAGACCAGGATCGTGCCCAATGCCGCCGTGATGACGCCCGCGGAGAGGATCGAGAGAGTGACCGGCATACCGAGATCGATGGATAGCAGCGCCGAGGCATAGCCGCCGATGGCGAGCAACGCGGCGTGGCCCAGCGACACAAGGCCGACGGTGCCCGCCACCAACGTCAGGCTGAGGCCCAGCAGGGCGTAGAGCCAGGAGTTGGTGAGGATCTGCAGGACATAGGGATTCGGCAGGACAAGCGGAAGCAGGGCAAGCGCGATCGCCACCGCGAGCAGCGCGCGGGCGGGCACGTTGAACGGCTTGCTGGGCGCGATGAAGGTCCCTGTCATCGGCTCGGGCGGCGCCTGGCGCTTGCCGGCGAACAATCCGTTGGGCCGCAGGACCAGGATGACGACCAGCAGGACGAAGGCGAAAAGGTTGCGATAGCTCGTGCCGAACAGGGCGATGCCGTAGCTCTCGACGAGGCCCAGCAGGACGCCGCCCGCGATGGCGCCGGGCACGTTGCCCACGCCGCCCACGACCTGGGCGACGACGCCCTTCAGCGTCGCCTGGAAGCTCATCGCCGGGTCGATGTAGTTGTAATACATGCCGACCAGCAGGCCGCTCACCGCGCCCAGGCCCGACGCGATGGCAAACACCGTGCGGTTCACGGCGTTGACGTCGACGCCCATCTGCTGCGCCGCATCGCGGTCCTGCGCCGTCGCGCGAACCGCCCAGCCCAGCCGCGTGAAGCGCAGGAAAAAGAACAGCAATCCGGCGCTGGCGATGCCGATGAAGGCGATCACGAGGTCGAGCGCGCCGATCGTGCCCGAACCGATCTTGAAGCGATAATCCAGCAACGCGCTGGGCAGGGCGCGCGGATCGGGCGAGAAAGCGAGCTGGACGAGCTGGTCGAGCACGAAACTGAGGCCGATCGTGGCCAACAGCGGCGCGATGTGCGGCTGGCCCTGCAGCGGACGCAGGCCGAAGCGCTCGATGCCGAGGCCGAGCAGCGCGCCGACGGCCACGACGATGACGATGGTCAGCGGCAACGGCGTGCCGAGATGGGTCACCGCCAGGAAGCCGGCATAGGCGCCCACGACATAGACCGAGCCGTGGGCGAAGTTGATCAGCCGGCTCACACCGAAGATCAGGGCGAGACCTACCGCCAGCAACGCGTAGATGTTGCCGATGATGACGCCGTTGACGGTGTAGTCGAGCCAGGAGGCCACTAGAACGCGATCCGGCACAGCGTCAGTCATTTCCTCCCCAGCGGAGGCAGGGATCATGGTGTCGGCGTCTTACGACCGACGGCGGGGTCATTAGCGTAGAGTCATTGCGCTCCACGACCCCTCAGCCCGCTTACTCCGAGGGCAGCCTGGTCGCGCTTTTGGCCCGGCGGAGCGACCGAAAACGTCCGAGGCGTTCGCTGTACTCCGCGAAGGGGAGGCACGATGAAAGCACGCGAACCCGTCGGTTCATCGCGTCGCCGTGCCACCCTCCCACACGGTGAAACGGCCATCCTTGACGACCAGCTCGACATTCATGGCGCCGGAGACGCGACGGGTCGCCGGATCGAACGTCGCCTTGCCGAAGATCACGCTCGGGACATCCTTCACCTTGGCCAGCCCGTCATGGATCGACTTGCGATCGATGCCGAACTCGCGCATGACCTGCGCCATCAGGATCATCGTGTCGTAGGCATAGGCGTTGAAGGCGTCGGGCTCCTTGTCGTACTTGGCCTTGAACTTGGTGATGAAGTTGCGCACCTGCGGACGCGGATCCTCGGGGAAATAGCGCGACGCCGTGTAGATCCCCTCGACGGCATCGCCGCCCAGCTCGACGAACTTGGGCGAATAGACCGAGCTTGCCGCGACCATCGGCAGATTAAGGCCCGACTGCTTCACCTGGCGGGCGATCAGGGCGGCATCGGAGTAGTAGGAGATCAGCATCAGGCCGTCCGGCTTGGCGTCGCGCACGCGCACCAAGGTCGAGCGGAAGTCCTTCTCGTCGGCCATGTAGCCCTCGACGGCCACGACCTTGGCGCCCATGTCCTTGGCCGCCTTGACGAAGATGTCCTTGCTGGTGCGGCCCCAGTCGGTGTTGAGATGAAGGACGGCGATGCGCTTCAGCCCCAGCCGCTTGACGGCATAGGCGGCGCTGAGCGGCTGCTCGTCGGCCTGGCTGACCGAGTTGCTCCACATGTAGTCGCCGCCCTTGGTGAAGTCGGGGTGCGAATTGGTGAAGCCGAACTGCACGAGCTTGGCCTTCTGGTAGATCGGCGATGCCGCCATCGAGGCCGGGCTCGAGAAGTCGCCGAGCTCGGCCACGATGCGCGGATCGTTGACGAATTTCTGGGCCACCGCGACGGACTGCCGGGGATCGCTCTGCGTGTCCTCGAAAATGTAGGCCAGCGGCCGGCCGTTGATACCGCCAGCGCCGTTGATTTCATCGAGCGCCAGATCGAAGCCCTGCTTCCATTGGGCGCCATATTGCGCGTTCGGGCCGGTCAGCGGGCCGCTGACGCCGAGATAGATGGGCTCGCCCTTCGCCGGTCCGGTCTGGGCGCCGGCGGGAACAATGGCCGCCAGGAGAAAAGCGGCAGCGGCGCCAAAACTGAAACGACGGGTGGCTGCGGACATGGAGACCTCGCGAGATGTGATTCCGACAAACGGGCGGCGAGCGTTGCAGAGGCGTCACGGCTGGAAAAGAGAATGTATTGTCGCCGCTTGGCGCGTTGAAATCACATTCTTCTTCCGTGCAATGATATCAAGAAAAGTAATGCACGGACCGTACCAGTCAGGAGTTTGCCAGGAACTTGCACGGGCAGGCTCAGCCTGGCCGCTGGCGCAGGGCGTCTACGATGGTGACCAGCCGATTGCCTTGCGGCGTCGCCGGGTCGAGCAGCTTGTCGCGCGGCGTCGTCTCGGCGAGCCGGCTCAGCTCCATCAAGGCGCGCACATGCTGGCGGCGAGTCAGGCGGTGCTCGCTGGAGCGATGACGGAAGAACAGGCGGAACAGCTGGCCTTCGCCCAGCAGCGCGCTCACCTCGGTCGCCGTGACGTAGATCAGGAAGCAGGTGAAGAGCCAGATCTGGATGGCAGCGAAGCGCCGCCAGGAAAACTCGTCGACAGCCGCGCCGAAGGCCAGCGTGAAGCCTATGTCGTCGATCGCCAAATGGACGAATCGCTCGAGAATGCGAACGACCAGGACGATCACGGTATAGAAGATCGTCTTGTAGAGGATCGGTTGGATCAGCGGCGCACCGCGAAAGCGGTCGATCAGCCTCAAGCTGTTGGCAACCAGCACGGACTTGCCCACGACCAGGGCCGTCGTGGTCGCGACCAGGAAACCCGACAGCCGGAACCAGTATTCGTGGACGAACAGATTGGTGGTGAAGACGATCAGGTTGAAGGCGATGAAGAAATAGAGCGTCGGCGGCAGCATGTGCCGGAGCACGTGCAAAGCCGCACGGCCAGCCCGCGCCGGCAAGCTCACATGCGGCCCCCGTCGACCACGAAGTTCTGCGCCGTCACCAGCCGGCTGTCGTCGGCAGCAAGCCACAGCGCCATGCGCGCGATATCCGGCGGATAGAGCTTCTCCTTGAGACATTGCGCCTGCATCAGCCCGGCCTCGGCCTGCGGCGTCAGCCAGAGATCGATCTGGCGCTGGGTCATGATCCAGCCCGGCGTGATCGAGTTCAGCCGGATGTGGTCGGGGCCGAGATCGCGCGCCAGGCCGCGCGTCATGCCGATCACTGCCGCCTTCGCCGCCTGGTAGACGGCGAGATCGGCCGTCATGGTGTGGTAGCTGACCGAGCTGAAATTGACGATGGAGCCGCCGCCCGCCTTCTTCATGCCCGGCGCGATCGTCTGGATAGCGAAGAACTGGTGGCGCAGGTTCACCGCGATACGCTCGTCCCAGTAGGCCGGTGTCACCTCCTCCAGCGTATGGCGGTCGTCGCGCGCGGCGTTGTTGACCAGCACGGTGATGGCGCCCAGGCTGCCGCCGACCTCGGTGATCACCGCCTGATAGGCCTTCACGTCGCGGACGTCGCACTTGCGGTAGATTGGCGCAGGGTGACCGGCGGCTGAGATTTTCTGCACCAGCGCCGTCGAAGCTGCATCGTCGATATCGACGAAGGCGGTCTTCGAACCCTGCTCGGCGAAATGCTCGACGATCGCGGCGCCGATGCCCGAGCCGCCGCCCGAGATGAAGACGACGCGATCGCGAAGGCTTGGGTAGGAAGCGAAGCCCGACATGGCAGCCTCTAAAGGTTGGAGAGACGGATGACAGCACTGCCGGCCAGCGTGGCACCGGCCTCGAGACGGGTCGAACCGATTTGGCCCGGGACATGGCTCACCGGTTCGACGCAGAAATAAGGACGACCGGGCGGTATGTAGATGACAGCGTCACGGAACGGCACCGTCGCTTCCATTTCAAGACGAATCCCGACCTTGGGCCGCACGATCGTGGCGTGACCGTCCCAGCCCTCGAAAGCGTTGTCGGCCGTGACGTCGTCGACCTTGCGCGATTTGGAGAAATCCCACTTCGGCGGCACGGCCGTGCGCTCGATCGGCAGCACCTCAGCGTCGGTCAGCCAGACATGGCCGGTGCGGCAGGAAAGCTCGACATCGGCGTCGCGCACGAAGAACGGATGCAGCCCGAGGCCCGCCGGCACAGGCCGCCTTTCCAGGTTCTCGATGCTGATGCCGATCGACAGCGTGTCGCCGTCGAGACGATAGGTCTGGCGGGCGCGGTAGCGAAAGGGCCAGCCTTCGCGGGGGTCATGCTCGTAGACGATCTCGGCGGAACGGTCGTCGCTGCGCGCAACGGTCCACGGCTTGGCCCAGCCATCGCCATGCATGGGATGGCGCACGCCGGGCCAGTTGGGCTTGAGCACGATCTCGGTGCCGTCGAAGACGAACCGGCCGTTGGCGATGCGGCCGGAGAACGGCACCAGTGGATATAGGGACGATTCATTGCCTCGTCCCGAGGCGACGGCTTCCGGAGTCGTGGGGCGCAGGAGGTCGATGGAACCATCGGCCGTGAAGCGGGCGATCGATCCGCCGGCCTCCGGAGCGAGATCCAGGCCCAGCCGGCCGGAGCGCAAGGACAGGAGTTTCATGCCACCGCCTCTACCCGCATCCGAGCAGGTAATCCATGGCCTGCTTTTTGCTCGATCCGCGCTACGTCCGGCAAGAGGCTAATGATAGGCTTGGTCATCAACGGGGCAGACGGGGGCACGACATGAGCGACGATCTGATGCGCAAGTGGGAGTTGAGCCGGCGGCGCGTTCTCGGCGCGGCCGCGGGTCTCGGCCTCGCCGGACTGTCGGGCGGCGCTTTCGGCCAGCAGGGCGGTCCGTGGAGCGTGGCGCCCAAGAGCAAGGTCGATCGCCTCAACTTCGTCGTCTGGACCTACGGCGACATCTACACGCGCATCGCCAAGCAGTTCGA
Source organism: uncultured Alphaproteobacteria bacterium (assembly GCA_963765385.1). Lineage (GTDB taxonomy): Bacteria > Pseudomonadota > Alphaproteobacteria > Reyranellales > Reyranellaceae > Reyranella. The sequence continues at coordinate 294,228 of CAVXWG010000014.1, forward strand.
GACCGACTGGGGCGTCAAGGTCGATTCGACGATCTCCTCCTTCAACGATCACCCGACCAAGCTCGCGACCATGTTCGCGGCCGGCGAGAAGATCGACGTCTCGCAATCCTCGCCCTTCTCCTTCCCCAACTTCGTCAACCAGGGCCTGGCCGAGCCACTCGACGACCTGCCGGGCGCCGCCGATTACATCAAGGATTTCACGCCCTTCACCAAGCAGGTGGCGACGGTCGGCGGCAAGACCATGGGCCTGCCCTACTTCTCCGCGGTGTGGATCTGGAACTACTACGCCGACATGCTGGAGAAGCTCAAGATCGACAAGCCGTTCGCGAGCTACGACGAATTCATCGAGCATTGCGTGAAGGCCAAGAAGGACGGCGTGTCGCGCTATCCGGTGTTGTGGATCGCCGGCGTCGGCCTCGAGCAGCTGCCGGGCACCTGGTACCAGATGACCTTCAACCGCGGCGGCACCTTCTTCGACAAGCAGGGCAACCACATGCTGGGCGACGGCTCGGTCGCTCGCGAGACGCTGAAATGGTGGGCCAATACTTTCGAGAAAGGCCTCGACATCGCCGATCCCGAATCGTTGAAAGTGCAGTTCACCAGCGGCGCCAAGGCGTTCGGCGCCGGCAAGAACCTCTATCGCGGGCCGAACCACCATTACGGCCTCAACATCTGCAACGATCCGGCGCAGTCGCCGATCGCCGGCAAGGTCAAGGCGCTGGGCTCGCCGGGCGACGGCAAGACGATCGGCGTCACCCATGTCTATTTCCTGTCGTCGGCCAACCGCGACAAGGAGTGGGCGTGGAAGCTGCTGCAGTATCTCGGCGGCAAGACCAAGGACGGCAACTACACCCAGGCCGTCGGCCTGGCGAAGGACGCCATGCTGGGCTCGGGCTACAGCTCGGTGATGAACAGCGACGCCATCAAGCTCGGCTGGGCGCCGTGGGGCGACGTGCCGACCTTGCTGAAAATCTGGGATCAGGCGTCCTATATCGGCGAGGCCTGCTCGTCGGTCTATCAGCCGTGGCATTTCCCGTGGACCGATCAGCTCAACATCGAAGTCCAGAACTGCCTGACCGGCCAGATCACCGCCGACCAATGCTGCGACAACCTGATCAAGGGCATCGCCGACGCCAAGCGCAAGGTCTGACGCCCTGACCACCGACGTCCAGGAGTTCGCCGTCGCGCGCCGGATCCGCGTGCCCTGGTTCCGGCGCGAGATGCGGGCGTCGCACTTCGCCTTTTTCATGAATTTGCCGACGCTGGTCTGTCTCGGCCTGGTGCTGGCCTATCCGGTGGTCTACGCGGCCTACCTCTCGGTCCATCGCGTGGGCCTCGCGCAGTTGCGGCGCGGCGAGTTCCCGTTCAACGGCTGGGAGAATTACGGCCGGGTGCTGGAAGACCCGCTGTTCTGGGTCGCGCTCAAGAACACGCTGATCTTCACGGCCATCACAGTCAGCAGCGAAATCGTGCTGGCGGTGCTGATTGCGCTGCTGATCAACCAGACCAGCGTCTGGACCTCGCGGCTGACGCGCTTCCTGATCCTGCTGCCCTATGCCATTCCGCCGATCGCCAACGGCCTGATCTGGGCGTTCCTCTACAGCTTCCAGTTCGGCTTCTTGAACAGGATCCTGTTCACCGCCGGGCTGATCGGCGAGCCGGTCAACTGGGCCGGCAATCCCCATACGGCGCTTTACGCCGTGGCGGTGCCGTATGTCTGGCGCACGCTGCCCTTCGCCATCATCCTGGTGCATGCTGCCCTGCAGGGCATCCCGCGCGAGCTCTACGAGCAGGCGTCGATCGACGGCGCCAACGCCTGGCATCGCTTCCGGCACATCACCCTGCCGATGCTGCGCCAGATCATCGCCATCATCCTGATCCTGCGCACGGCGTTCGCCTTTGCCGTGTTCGAGGAGATCCTCGCCATCACCCAGGGCGGGCCGGGTGACGCCACCTGGGTCGCCGCCTGGTACAGCTACAAGATCACTTTCGCGCCGCCCAACAATTTCGGCATGGGCTCGGCGTCGGCCTACATCCTCGCCCTGATGATCGGCGCGATCGCGCTGGTCTACATGCGCTTCGTCTACCGGCGGGTGACGCTCTGATGTTCGCCACGTCGCGCACGACGAAGCTCATGCTGCACGTCGCCAACCTCACGGTGATCTTCTTCATCCTGTTGCCGGTGGCGGCGGTGTTCATCGGCAGCATCCAATCGGAGAAGGCGCTGCAGGCCGACACGCGCCGCCTGCTGCCGCTCGAATTCAGCCTCGACAATTTCACCGTCATTCTCACCAAGGGCGAGCAGAAGGGCCGCATCTTCGAGCAGGTCACGTATCTGCCCGACAACATCAAGAGCTTCTACACCGCCTTCGCCAACTCGGCGATCGTGGCCATCTCGGTGACGGCCCTGACGCTGCTGTTCGGGTCGCTGTCGGCCTACACGATCGCCCGTCAGCGCTTCCGATGGACGCTGTTCCTGCTGCAGGCCAACATCGTCGCGCGCTTCGTGCCGGTGATCGTGCTGATGATCCCGCTCTACATCGTCATGCGCTCGTTCGGCCAGCTCAATTCGCTGAGCGGCGTCATCATCGCCGAGACGGGCTTTCTCCTGCCCTACGCGATCCTGATCCTGGCGCCCTACTTCGACACCATTCCGGCCGATCTCGAGGAAGCCGCCCGCATCGACGGCTGCACGCGCCTCGGCGCCTTCATCAAGATCGTCCTGCCGCTCGCGACACCGGCCCTAGCGGCGTGCGGCGTCATCATCTTCATCATTTCCTGGCACGAGCTTCTGATCCCGCTGATCCTGAATGCCCGGCCCGATTTCATGACCCTGCCGGTGGTGATCGCGAGCCTAGTGGGCGACGTCCATGTCTTCTTCAATCTGATGATGGCGATCTGCCTGCTGGCGCTCGCCCCCACCGTGATCCTGGTGGCGCTGCTGCAGAAATACATCGTCGAAGGATTGGCGGCCGGCGCCGTGAAGGGTTGATGGGCATCCTTCGACCGCACCAAACCCCAACCTCATCCTGAGGAGCCGCGCGCAGCGCGGCGTCTCGAAGGATGGGCAACAACGGCGTTGTATCCCACCCTTCGAGACGCGGTCCTGAGGACCGCTCCTGAGGGTGAGGCACGTGGGTCGACACGACTCCGAAGACTGGCTTCCTTTGACCCACCCGCACTGCGACAGGGCGCCATGGCGAGACGCGGCCGGCCTGCCTATGATCCGGCTACTTCGATCACGCTTAGAAAAAGGGGAACGCCGATGTCGACGAACATGCTGAAAAAGCGCCTCAAGGAGGGCAAGGCCTGCGTCAACGCCTGGCTCGCGATCCCCAGCGGCTTCTCGGCCGAGGTCATGGCGCAATGCGGCTGGGACAGCGTCACCGTCGACATTCAGCACGGCGTGCAGGATTACCATTCGATGGTCGCCTGCTTCCAGGCCATGGACAAGCATCCGGTGACGCCGCTGGTGCGCGTGCCGTGGAACGAGCCCGGCATCATCGGCAAGGTGCTGGACGGCGGCGCCTGGGGCGTGATCTGCCCGATGGTGAACAACGTCGCCGAGGCCAAGGCGCTGGTCTCCTATGCGCTCTATCCGCCCAAGGGCAAGCGCAGCAACGGCCCGATCCGCGCCGGTGCCTATGGCTCGGCGACACCCTACCAGGCGACGGCCAACGACGAGGTGCTGATCATCCCGATGATCGAGACCCAGGAAGCGATCGACAATATCGACGCCATCCTCGACGTGCCCGGCATCAGCGGCATCTATGTCGGCCCCAGCGACCTCGGCCTCTCGCTCGGCCTGGTACCCAAGCTCGATCGCGAGGAGCCCCAGGTCCTCCAGATCTACGACAAGCTCACCGCCGCCACCAAGAAGCGCGGCCTGTTCGCCGGCATCCACAACGGCACCGCGAGCTATGCCGCGCGCGCCATCGGCATGGGCTTCCACTTCGTCACCATCGCCAACGACAGCGGCCTGATGGCCATGGCGGCACGCACCGCGGTCGCCCAGACCCGCAAGGAAGCGGGCGCCATCGCCGCGCAGTAACGACGTGCTTCTCGCCAACGCCATGCTGGCCGACGGCAGTCGGCACGACATCGACGTCCAGGGAGGGCGGATCGCCGCCCTCCTGCCGGCGTCGGGCGATCCCACGACACGCGCGGACACGCTCGACCTCGGCGGCGCCCTGGTCCTGCCGCCGCTGATCGACGGCCATATTCATCTCGACAAGGCCCTGCTCGGCCTGCCCTGGGTGCCCAACCAGGCGGCGGGCAATCGCGTTGCCGACCGCATCGAGGCCGAGCGCAAGGTGCGCGCGACACGCACCGTCCCGGAAGCCGAGACCGGCGCCAACCTGGTGCGCCAGGTGGTGGCCAGCGGCACGCTGCATATGCGCAGCCACGTCGACATCGACAATCAGCTCGGGCTCAAAAATCTCCACGAGATCCTGAAAGTGCGCGAGCGCTTCCGCGGCCTGGTCACGATCCAGATCGTGGCCTTCCCGCAAAGCGGCATTCTGCGCTCGCCGGGCACCGCCGCGCTCCTGGACGCCGCCATCGCCGAGGGCGCCGACCTTTTGGGCGGCCTCGATCCCGTCGGCATCGACGGCGATCTCGCCGGCCATCTCGATGCGATCTTCGGCATCGCCGAGCGCCGCGGCGTCGGCGTCGATATCCATCTGCACGACAGCGGCGAAAGCGGCATTCATCAGTTGACGGCGATCGCGCACCGCACCGAAGCGGCCGGCCTGAACGGCCGGGTCGCGGTGAGCCATGCCTTCGCGCTGGGCTCCGTGCCGACCGACCTCGCCGAACGCACCGCCGACCTCCTGGCAGAGGCCGGCGTCGCCATCATGAGCCACGGCCCGGGCGGCGCCCACATTCCGCCACTGAAGCTCCTGCACGATCATGGCGTCGAAGTGTTCGGCGGTTCCGACAATATCCGCGATGCCTGGTCGCCCTTCGGCAACGGCGACATGCTGGAGCGCGCCATGATGATCGGCTACCGGGCCAATTTCCGGCACGACGAGGAGCTGGCGTTCGCTTTCGAGATGGTGACCGCGGCCGCCGCGCGGGTCTTGGGTATCATGCCCTATGGCATCGCCGTCGGCGGCCCGGCCGATTTCGTGGTCGTCGAAGCGGGCTCGCTCGCCGAGGCGGTCGCGACGCGGCCCCAGCGCAAATTGGTGATCAAAGCCGGTCGCATTGTCGCCAGGGATGGCGTACTGGTCCCCTGAATTTTGGGGATCGACAATGGCGTCGCGTCAGGCCGTGCTCGGGATGGAGCGGGCCAGCTTCTTCTACGGCTCGGCCCGCGTCTTCGGCGGCGTGTCGTTCCTGCTCGACGACGCGCGGACGGCGCTGGTCGGCGAGAACGGCGCCGGCAAGTCGACCTTGCTGAAATGCCTCACGGGCGAGCTCGAGCTGAATGGCGGCCAGGTGATCCGCTCGCGCGGGCTGCGGCTCGGCAGCGTGCCGCAGGACGTGCCGTCCGGCCTGGCCGATCGGCCGGTGCGCGACGTCCTGCACGACGCCCTGGTCAAGGTCGGGCTGGGCGACGACGACTGGCGCATCGACGTGCTGCTGGACGAGATCGGCGTCGAACCGGAGATCCTGGACAAGCCTTTCGGCACGCTGTCGGGCGGCTGGCAGCGGCTGCTGCTGATCGCGGCGGCCGCGCGGCTGGAGGAGCCCGACATCCTGATCCTCGACGAGCCGACCAACCATCTCGACCTCGCCAACATCAACACCCTGGAACGCTGGCTCACCGTCGAGTTCACCGTGCCGATGCTGATCGTGAGCCACGACCGCGAATTCCTCGACCGCGTGACCGACCGCACCCTGTTCCTGCGCAGCGACGGCATGCATGCCTTCAAGACCCGCTTCAGCCACGCGCGCGAGGAGCTGCTGCGCCGCGACGCCGCCGCGGCCGTGCGCGCACGGCTGGAGGACAAGGAGATCCGCCGGCTCGAGCAGGCCGCGGCGCGCTACAAGGTCTGGGCGGTCAAGAACCCCGACCTCAACAAGCGCAAGAACGCGGTCGAGACGCGCATCGCACGGATCGAGAAGGAGCGCACGCAGACCTACGTGGCGCGCGAGCGGCGGCTCGAGCTCAGCGACGGCGACATCGACGCCAAGGTGGCGCTGCGCATCGCCGGGCTGGTCGTCACCGCACCGGGCAGCGACCGCAAGCTCTTGGCCATCGACCGGCTCGCCGATCGCGGCCGGTGACCGCATCGCCCTCTTGGGCGCCAATGGCGCCGGCAAGTCGACCCTCCTGTCGGCGCTGGCCGGCGCCTTCGACCCGGCGCTCGAGCATTACGACAGCCTGTCGCCCGTGCGCTTCAACCCGGCCTGCCGGCTGGTCTACTTCGACCAGTCCATGCGCGACCTGCCGCTCGACCAGTCGATCCTGGACTACATCGTCGACGTGCCGGGCATCGGCGAGAAGGACGCCGTCCGCTATCTGGCGCCGGCCGGCTTTCCCTTCGCCAAGATCGACGAGCCGATCGGGGTGCTGAGCCACGGCGAGCGCGCGCGGCTGGTGTTCCTCAAGATGAAACTGCTGCGGCCCAACATCTACCTGCTCGACGAGCCCACCAACCATCTCGACATCGAAGGCCAGGAGGATCTCGAGGAGCAGCTCGAGCAAAGCGAGGTGTCGTGCCTGTTCGTCAGCCACGACCGCTTCTTCACCCGCACCGTGGCCAACCGGTTCCTGGAGATCCGCAAGGGACGGCTGGTCGAAATCGACGACGCCGAGGACTTCTTCGACTCCGCCGCCGACTGAACTGCAGTACTCTGCGCGGCGTTAGCAGCTTCCGAATGAAAGGGTGGCGAGATGGACCTGCCTTTGGACGATCGCCTGCGCATCGGCGTGCAAACCATCCATCGGCGCACCGAGCCGGCGGTCGGTCCGTGGCTGCCGACGATCGACGAGATGTGCACCTTGGTCGAGCTGATCGACCGCAGCGGCTACGATTCGCTGTGGGTGGGCGACCACATCTCCTTCCCGCTCTCCATCTTCGATCCCCTGCTCCAGCTCGCCCAGGCCGCGGTCGTGAGCCGCCGCCTGCAGCTCGGCACGGCGGTCTACCTTTTGCCGCTTCGTCATCCCACGCCGGTGGCCAAGCAGGTGTCGACCCTCGACCACCTGACCGAGGGAAGGTTCATCTTCGGCGTCGGCGTCGGCGGGGAGTTTCCCAAGGAGTACGAGGCCTGCGGCGTGCCGATCGGCGAGCGCGGGGCACGCCTGTCCGAGAGCCTCGCGGTGCTGCGCGCGCTGTGGAGCGGCAAGCCTGCTTCATACAAGGGCCGCTTCTTCCAGTTCGAGGAGGTGGCGATGCAGCCGCCGCCCCGCCAGGCCGGCGGCCCGCCGATCTGGTGCGGCGGGCGGTCGGACGCCGCGTTGCGGCGGATCGCACGGCTGACCGACGGCTGGATGTCCTACGTCGTGACCCCCGACATGTTCCGCGACGGGCTGGCAAAGATCGCCGCGGCGGCGAGCGATTGCGGACGGGTCTTCGACCGCGGCTTCGGCACGTCTCACCTGCTGTTCACACGGGTCGACGACACCTACGAAAAGGCGCTCGATGCGGCGACCCTCTCCCTCAGCAAGCGCTATGCGATGGACTTCCGCAAGGCCGCCCAGCGCTACTGCGCGCTCGGTCCGCCGGCCGAGGTCGTCGACACCATCCGCCGTTTCCACGCGGTGGGCGTTCGCCACCTCATCCTCGACTTCGTCGGCCCGTACGAGGAGCGCTTCACGGAGATCGAACGCTTTGCGCGCGACGCGCTGCCATTGCTGGCGGACCTGCGCGGGCAATAATCGGCACAGCCTGAAGGACACGACCATGCGGCTCGGTATGCTTCTGAACTATTCGGGCAAGCCCGACGGCCTCAGGATGACGGAGGTGCTCGAGGCCGAACGCCTGGGCTACGATTCGGTGTGGAGCGGCGAGGCCTATGGCACCGACGCCGTGACGCCGACGGCCTGGATCCTGGCCCGCACGACGCGGATCCGCGCCGGCACCGGCATCATGCAGATGCAGGCACGCACGCCGGCTTGCACGGCGATGACGGCGCTCACTTTGCAGGCGCTGTCGAACAACCGGTTCCTGCTGGGCATCGGCGCCTCCGGGCCGCAGGTGGTCGAAGGCTGGCATGGCGTACCGTTCGGCAAGCCGATGGCGCGCACCCGCGAATATATCGAGATCCTGCGCAAGATCCTGAAGCGTGAGGCGGCGCTTCAGCATGACGGCGAGCTCTACCAGATCCCCTACAAGGGAGCCGGGGCGACCGGTCTCGGCAAGCCCTTGAAGAGCATCCTGCACGGCGATCCGCGCATGCCGATCTATGCCGCCTCGATCACGCCGATCGGGCTCAGGACCGCCGGCGAGGTGGCCGACGGCGTGCTGCCCATCTTCATGTCGCCGGAGAAGACGAAGATGGTGATCGAACCGCTGCTGGCCGGCATCGCCAAGGGACCCGCCGGCAGGAGCCTCGCGGACTTCGACGTGGCGCCTTACGTCCGCGTCAAGATGGGCCCGGACCTGCAGGCCTGCCGCGATGCGCTGAAACCCGAGCTCGCCCTCTACATCGGCGGCATGGGCGCGCGAACCAAGAACTTCTACAACGACTTCACCAAGCATCTCGGCTACGAGGAAGCCGCCGTGAAGATCCAGGACGCCTTTCTCTCCGGTCAGCGCGCCGAGGCCGTCGCAGCCGTTCCCGATGCGCTGGTCGACGAAGTCTCTCTGGTCGGCAGCCCCGAGCGCATCAGGGATCGCCTGCAAGCCTGGAAGGCAGCCGGTAAGACGCATGCGGTCGGCTCAATGCTGCTGAGCGGCGCCACCGTCGATTCGCTCCGCGTCGCGGCTGAAGCGGTCTTGTAAGCCTCCGTCTTACGGCGACGGAGGGGTCGTGAGCATCAGAGTCGCTGCTGCTCATGACCCCTCCGCCCGCTGCGCGGGCACCTCCCCGCGCTGCGCGCAGGGAGGAACTTCCTAGCTCACGATCTCGCCGCGGAACGCCCAGCGGGTCATGCGCTTCTCGACCAGGGCGCAGACGGCGTACATCAGCACGCCCATGATGGCGATGGCGAACAGGCCGGCGAAGGTGGTGGGCGCATCGTTGCGCGCGCCGGCCGACAGCATCAGGAAGCCGATGCCGCGGTTGCCGCCCACGGTCTCGGCGATCACCGAGCCGATGAAGGCGAGCGTGATCGCCACCTTCAGGCTGGCGAACAGGTAGGGCATGGCGCGCGGGATGCCGACCTTGGTCAGGATCTCGGTGCGCGTGGCGCCCAGGCTGCGCAGCACGTCGCGCATCTCGGGCTCGATGGTGGCGAGGCCGGTGGCGACATTGACCACGATGGGAAAGAAGCTGATGGCGAAGGCGGTGATGACGGCCGGCAGGGCGCCGACGCCGACCCAGATCATCAGGATGGGCACGATCGCCACCTTCGGGACAGCGTTGAAGGCGATCAGCAGGGGATAGAGGCCGGAATAGACGAAGGTCGAGGCGCCGATCGCCAGGCCCAGCAGCAGGCCGCCGGCGATCGCCAGCAGGAAGCCGATCACCGTCGTCCATAGCGTGTCCCAGCAGAACGCCATCAGGATATCGAAGCGGGCCACGAACACCGCGAAGACCTTGGTCGGCCGTGGCAGGATGATCTCCGGGATGTCGAAGACGATGCAGGAAATCTCCCAGACGACCAGCAGGATCGCCAAAGCGAGCCACGGCATGGCGATGCGCAGCGCTTCGCGCCTGAAATCGGCGGTCACGGCGCATGCTCCTGGTGGATGCGGTCGCGCAGCTCGTGGACGATCTCGACGAAATGCGGCTCGAAGGTCGTGGCGAGCGTACGCGGCCGGGAAATGTCGATCTTGCGGCTCTGCACGATACGCCCCGGGCGGCGGCTCATGACATAGACCGTGTCGGCGAGAAACACCGCCTCGCGCAGATCGTGCGTCACCAGCACGCCGGTGAAACGCTTCTCCAGCCACAGCGCCTGCATGACGCCCCACAGCTCCTCGCGCGTGAAGGCGTCGAGCGCGCCGAACGGCTCGTCGAGCATCAGCAGCTCAGGCTCATGGATCAGGGCGCGGCAGAGGTTGGAGCGCTGCTGCATGCCGCCCGAGAGCTGCCAGGGATATCGTTTGGCAAAATCGGCGAGCCCCACCGTGTCCAGAAGCTTCATCGCGCGCGCCTCGTATTCGGCGCGATGCCGGCGGAAGCGGCGCTTGTGCGGCTCGACCACCTCCATGGGCAGCAGGATGTTGTCCAGGGTGGTACGCCACGGCATCAGGGTCGGGTTCTGGAACGCCATGCCGACGCCCTTGATCGGCCCCGTCACCTTTTGGCCCGCCACCCGCACCTCGCCGCCCGAGGCGGGCAGCAGGCCGGTGACGAGCTTCAGGATGGTCGACTTGCCGCAACCCGAGGGGCCGACGACGGCGATGAACTCGCCCTTGTCGATGCCGAAGGTGGCGTCGGCGAGGGCGAGCGTCGTTTCCTTGCCGAGACGGTAGGTGAGGTTGACGCCTTTCAGGTCGACGAAGGGCATTTAGGGTGATGTCAGGCTCCTCTCCCCCGTTAGGGGGAGAGGTTGGGTGAGGGGGTTGCGCACGATCTTGGATGCCCCCTCACCTAGCCTCTCCCCCTAGCGGGGGAGAGGAACATGAGAGGAGGACAGAGAACTCACGGCGCGACCATCCGGTCGGCCTTGGGCGGCAGGTACTTGTTGGTGAAGACCTTGTCCGGCGACGGCGCCGCCGGCAGGCCGAAGGCTTCGGACACCAGCTTGACCGAGCGCGCGAAGCGCTCCGGATCGACGTCGCCCATGCCGTTGGCCTTGACGTAGGGCGTGAGCACGTTGGTCTGCAGCGAGATCTGCAGGCGCTCCAGCTCGAGCGCCTCGTCGATCAGCGGGTCGCGTTTCTTGGCGGCGGCGATGCCGAGCTTGTTGTCGGCGATGACGTCCTTCCAGCCCTTGATCGTGGCGGCAATGAAGCCCTTCACCGCCTTCTCGTCCTTGGCCATCTCCGGCGAGACGACGATGCCGTTGGCGTAGACGTCCATGCCGAAGTCGACGTAGCGCATGGCCACGATGTCGTCGAACTTAACGCCGCGCGCCTTGAGGTCGAGCATCGACGAAAAGTAATGGCCCGAGATGAAGTCGACCGTGCCCTGCACCAGGCTCTGCTCGCTGCAGCTGCGGCGTGAGGTTGACGTGCTCCCACTTGGAGATGCCGTTCATCTTGGCGAAGGCCGGGAACAGGCGGAACGAGGCGTCGAACACCGGCGCGCCCAGCTTCTTGCCCTCGAGATCCTTCGGCACCTTGATGCCGCTCTTCTTCAGGGCATAGACGCCGAACGGCGCGAAATCGTAGGCCATGAAGACGCAGAGGACTTCCTTGCCCGGGTTCTTGGCGTTGTATTCGATGGTCGAGTTCACGTCGGCGAAGCCGATCTGGTAGGCGCCGGTGGCGACCCGCTGGACCGCGCCGGCCGAGCCCTGGCCCGGATCCATCGTGACGTCGAGACCCTCGGCCTTGTAGTAGCCCTTCTCCAGCGCCACCAGGAACGGCGCCGTCGGACCCTGGAACACCCAGTCGAGGGTGAATTTGATCGGTGTCTGCGCCTGCGCAGGCAGCGCACCCAGCGCCAGCGCGACAGCGGCCGCGCCGCCCAGCCATTTGGCGAATTTGCTCATCTTCGTCTTGCCCCTCGTGAAGATCCCCGTTCGGCAACTCTTAGGCGGACGGCACCCATCCGCCAAGGGGATATCAGGCAGTTTCTATGCCAGCCTGTTTGACCGCTTCATCGCAAGGGCGCAGCAGCAGCAAACTTCTGCCGCGCTCAAGATCATCATCTGAAAACCGACCAGACTGCGCTACGCAGCTTCAATGCCTGCCTGTTGCGTGGCGACGAGGCGGGTGAAGGCGCCGCCGCGGCCCACCAGCTCCTGGTAGGCGCCCTGCTCGGCGATCCGGCCGTGCTCGAACACGACGACCTGGTCGGCGTCGCGGATGGTCGACAGCCGGTGGGCGATCACGAAGGTGGTGCGGCCCTGCATCAGCGTCTTGAGCGCCTTCTGGATGCGCGCTTCGGTCACCGAATCGAGCGCGCTGGTCGCCTCGTCGAGGATCAGGATCGGCGGATTCTTCAGAAGGGCGCGGGCGATCGCCAGGCGCTGGCGCTCGCCGCCCGACAGCGTCATGCCACGCTCGCCCACCAGCGTTTCGTAGCCTTGCGGCTGGCGCAGGATGAAGTCGTGCGCCTCGGCGAGCTTGGCCGCCTCCTCGAGCTCGGCCTGCGTCGCGTCGGGCTTGCCGATGCGCAGATTGTCGGCGATCGAGCGGTAGAACATCGTGCTGTCCTGGAACACCACGCCGATGTTGCGACGCAGCGATTCGAGCTTGATGTCGCGGTGGTCGATGCCGTCGACGCGGATGACGCCGGACTGCGCATCCCACATGCGGTGCAGCAGCGACAGCGCCGTGCTCTTGCCGGCGCCGGTCGGGCCGACGAAAGCCACCTTGGTTCCGGCGGGCACCTTCAGCGAGAAATGCACCAGCGCCGGACGCCTGCCGTCGTAGGAGAAGTTGATGTCGTCGAACTCGACGTCGCCCCGGGCGCGGCCGATATCCTTGCCGTGCGGATTGTCCGGCACCGTCGACTGCGAATCGAGGACGCGGAAGAAATCCGCCAGGACCGGCATCTGGAAGAAGACGCGGCTCACGAAGCCCGAAGCCTGGTCCATGCGGCTGATCAGCATGGTCGCGAAGCCCATGAAGCTCACGATCTCGCCGACGGTCGCCTCGCCCCTGGTGTAGAGCCAGGTGCCGAGCACGAAGATCATGATCACCGTGATGGTCGAGGCGGCGCGCGTCATGACCGACAGCAGCGCCCACCAGTTCAGCACCGGGAACTGCGCGGCCAGGGTCTGGCTCATGATGCTGTGCATCTCGCGGGTTTCGTGCGTCAGCCGCACGAAGCTCTGGATGAGATTGATGTTGCCCAGCGCATCGCCGGCGCGGCTGGCGAGCTCGCTGCGCAGGTCCTCGACCTCGTGCTGGAGGCGGTCGGTGCGGCTCACCACGAAGATGTTGGCGGCCGCGAAGAACAGGATCAGGACCACCAGCAGCACGCCCAGCCGCCAGTTCATGAGCAGGCTGAGCGGCAGCATGATGAACAGGGCGACGAAGGTGGCGAGGTTCTCGCGGAAGAACGACAGCCAGATGCGCGAACAGATCGTCGACGCCGGTCAGCATGACTTTGATCAACCGGCCGGAATGCTGCGAGCTGTGGAACGAGAAGGGCAGCAGCAGGACGTGCTCGAAGAAGTTCGCCATCGCCCCCAGCCGCCGCCGATGGGCCATGCGGTCGGCCTGCAGGGAAACCACGATGTTGGCAACGATGCCGCCGATGCCGACGACCGCCCACAGCCCGAGCAGGTGGCGGGCGTCGCTCCACAACATCTCGGTCGTCTTGTCCTTCGCGGTGGCCAGGAGATCCACCACCTTGCCGAACAGCACGGGCTCGTAGAACTGCAGCGCGGCCACGGCGACGTTGGTGAGCGCCAGCATGATCGCAAGCCCGCGCTCGGCGCGCAGCAACCCGATGACCCGACCGTAGACGCGGAAGAATTCCATTCGATCCTGTCAGCGAAGCCGACGAATCATGTCATCCTGAGCGCAAGCGAAGGATCTCATCGCCGCTTGCCGCGCCATGAGATCCTTCGCTGCGCTCTGGATGACAGCCATTGCCTTCACTCGTCGAGGAAGCGTTCGACGGTGCGCACGAAGAAGCTGACGCCAAACGGGATGGCCATGTCGTTGAAGTCGTAGCGCGAGTTGTGCAGGCTGACCGCGTCGGCGCCGCCGCCGTTGCCGAGCCACACCATGGCGCCCGGCACGCGCTCCAGCATGTAGGAGAAGTCCTCCGCGCCCATGCTGGGCCGCGTCTTGTCGGACACCGCATGCTCGCCGCAGACGCCGGCCGCCACATCGATCGCAAAGCGCGCGCGCTCGACATCGTTCACCGTCGGCGGATAGCCCGGCTTGTGCTCGATCTCGATCTTGACGCCATGCATCTGCTCGGCGCCGCGGCAGATCTCCTCGATGCGGCGCTTCACCAGGGCGCGATTCTCCGGCGTCGTGGTGCGCGTCGTGCCGCCGATATGCACGTCGCTCGGAATGACATTGTAGGCGGAGCCCGCCTTGAAGAAGCCGACCGTCACGACCGTCGCGTCAATCGGGTCGATGTTGCGGCTGACGATGGTCTGCAGCCCCATCACGATATTGGCGCCGGCCACCATCGGGTCGATGGTGAGATGCGGGTGCGCGGCATGGCCGCCCTTGCCGGTGATGCGGATGTCCCAGCGGTCGGCGGCGGCCAGCAGCGGACCGCCCTTGGTGACGATGTGGCCGAGCGGGATACCGGGCTTGTTGTGGATGGCGAACACCGCATCGCAGGGAAATTTGTCGAACAGGCCGTCCTTGATCATCTCGGCCGCCCCGCCGCCGCCCTCCTCGGCCGGCTGGAAGATGAAGTGCACGGCGCCCTCGAAGTCGCGCTTTTCGCTCAAGACCTTGGCGGCGCCCAGCAGCATGGCGGTGTGGCCGTCATGGCCGCAGGCATGCATGCGGCCGGGGTTCTGCGAGCGGTGCTCGAAATCGTTGGTTTCGTCCATCGGCAGGCAGTCCATGTCGGCGCGCAATCCAATCGACTTCAACGAATTTCCCTTGCGCAAAGTTCCCACCAGGCCGGTCTTGCCCAGGCCGCGCGTCACTTCGAGGCCCCACTCCGCGAGCTTGGCCGCGACGATGTCTGACGTCCGGTTTTCCTCGTAGGCCAGCTCCGGATGAGCGTGGATGTCACGACGGATGGCGGCAATCTCGCCCTGGATTTCAAGCGCACGAGGCAGAACAGGCATCTGGTACTCCGGTTGGAACGTCACGCATCTTAGCCCACAGTAACACGATGTTGTCTCTGCAGGATGTCGAAGACGCGGCCGCCATTGTGTACGCCGCCATGCCGCCCACCCCGCAATACGCCTGGCCGCTGCTCGCCAGGCGCACCGGGTGCGAAGTCTGGGTGAAGCACGAGAACCACACGCCGATCGGCGCCTTCAAGGTGCGCGGCGGGCTGGTCTATATGGAACAGCTCAGCCGGGCGCCCGGCCGTGTGAAGGGCGTGGTCAGCGCCACGCGGGGCAATCACGGCCAGAGCATCGCGCTCGCCGCCGCCAAGGCCGGCATCGCCGCCACCATCGTCGTGCCCCAGGGCAATTCCGTGGAGAAGAATGCAGCCATGCGGGCGTTCGGTGCGGAGCTCGTCGAAGCGGGCCACGATTTCGACGCCGCGCGCGAGACCGCCGTCAGGCTTGCCGGCGAACGCGGGCTGGCCATGGTGCCCTCGTTCCACCGCGACCTGGTGCGCGGCGTGGCGACCTACGCCCTGGAACTGTTTCGCGTCGCCCCGCCGCTCGACACGGTCTATGTGCCGATCGGGCTGGGCTCCGGCATTTGCGGCGTGATCGCCATGCGCGACGCGCTCAGCCCCGCGACCAAGGTGGTGGGCGTGGTCTCGACCGAGGCGCCGGCCTACGCACTCTCCTTCGCCGCCGGCAAGGTTTTGGCCACCAACAGCGCCGACACCATGGCCGACGGCATGGCCGTACGCGGACCTGACGCCGAAGCGCTCGCCGTCATCCTGAAAGGCGCCGACCGCATCGTTCAGGTGAGCGACCCCGAGATCGCCACCGCCATGCGCGCCTACTACGAGGACACGCACCAGCTCACGGAAGGCGCCGGTGCCGCTTCCCTCGCCGCGCTGCTGCAGGAGCGCGAGCGGTTGGCGGGCAAGCGGGTCGGGCTAATCCTGAGCGGCGGCAACATCGACCGGCCGCTCTATCTGCGCACTCTCGCGGGAGCCTGAGGCGCCGGCGCTTGGGGAACCGGCGCCCAGGCCAGATCGCTCTTCACCGCCTGCATGATGAAGGACGACCGCGTGCCGCGGACTCCGGGCATGCGCAGCAGCGCCTTCAGGGCGAAGTCGCTGAAGCTCGCGAGATCGGTCGCCAGAATGTGCAGCAGGAAATCCATGTCGCCGGTCACGGCATAGCAGGCCACGACCTCGGGTCGGGCGCGGATCGCCGATTCGAACGCCTCCACGGTCTTCTCCGAATGATCGTCGAGCGTGACCTGCACCAGCGCCTGCAAGCCGAGTCCCACCGCCGGTGGCGACACCAGGGCGGCGTAGCGCGTGATGACCCCTTCCTCTTCCAGCCGCTTCACACGGCGTTGGCAGGGCGTGGGCGAGAGCCCGACCTTTTCGGCGAGATCGACGATGGGCAGGCGCCCGTCGGCTTGAAGGGCGGCAACAATGCGCCTGTCTATGTCGTCGAGGTCGGTCATGGTGTTTTTCGCCAATTTTATCACTGTACGCAGAGAATAACGCTAAACTGGACCGTGCAACAGTCCAACTTCGCCGGGATTCCCTACGCCTCCCGTTGCCATATTCGATCCATGAACAAAGCCCCTCTCGAAAACCTGCGCGGCGATTACGCCGGCATGGCGCCGGACTGGACGGTCGCCCAGCACATCGACCTCTATTCCGATGAAGACCAGGCGGTGTGGCGGCTGCTGCTCGAGCGCCAGAGCGGCCTCGCCCGCAAGCACGCCTGCGAGGAATTCCTGCAGGGGCTTCGCACGCTCGGCATCGGCGACAGCATTCCTGACTTCGAGTCGGTCAACGCGCGGCTGATGCCGTTGACCGGCTGGCACATCGTGGGCGTGCCGGGTCTGATTCCCGACGCGGTCTTCTACGATCATCTGGCGCACCGTCGATTCCCGGTGACGGTATGGATCCGCAGCCGCGCCGAGCTCGACTACCTGGTCGAGCCCGACCTGTTCCATGATTTTTTCGGCCATGTGCCGCTGCTCAGCGATCCTGTGTTCGCCGACTACATGCAGGCCTACGGCCAGCGCGGCGTCGAGGCCGGTTCGAAGATCGACCTGCTGGCGCGGCTCTACTGGTACACGGTCGAGTTCGGCCTGATCCGCACGCCCAAGGGCCTGAAAGCCTACGGCGCGGGCATCCTGTCCTCGGCCGCCGAAATCAAGCACGCGCTCGAGGACAAGGACGTCAAGCGGCTGCCGTTCGAGGCGATCTCGGTCATGCTGCGGCCCTACGAAATCGACAAGCTGCAGAACACCTATTTCGTGCTCGAGGATTTCCACCAGCTCTTCGAGGCGGCGCAGACGCGCCTGGCGTAGCTGATCAGGCGGAGTCCGTCGGCTCCACGGAAACGCTGCGCGCGACGCCGTTTTGGTGCTCGGCGGCCGCTTTCACTTGGGCGGCATCGCCCAGGAGAGCGCTCGCGACCATTCTCTGGAAGTGGCCGACCAGATGCTCGGCGCCGGCGAGGAAGCGTCCTTTTTCAGGAATCCCCGCCCGCAGCCCGCGCTGAACCGAATCGGTCAACGCATCGTCTTCCGCGCCCACCTGACGGTTGAATTCGATCAGCTCCTCGACGAATTCCTGGCTGACTCCCGGTCCGAAATACTGCTCCGTGAAGCCCTTCGTCGTGTCAGGTCCGTTCGGCGTCCAGACATCGATCGACAGATTCGGGAAGCCGGGATTGATGTTGATCGTCATGTTGGGGAACAGCAGGTGATACTGCGCCTGGGCGACCTCGCCGCGCGCATCGTAGATCTTTACCTTGCTCTTTCCCTCCAGCGCCGACGGCCGCACCTGGCCGACCTGGCTGCAGAACCAGCCATGCACGCTGAGATCATACTTGTCCGGCCGAACGTCGATCGCGGCGCTGAAGCCCGGATGGGCGATGGCGCAGTGATAGCACTCCAGGAAGTTCTCCAGCATCGTCTTCCAGTTGGCGTTGCCGTCCCACGATGTACGCGACTGAAGCTCCAATGTGTCCAGCTTGAGCCCGCTCGCGGCGATGATGTCGAGCACCCCGCCATAGTGCCGGGCGAGCGGTTCGGCATCGCGATCGGCATTGACGAACACCCACGGTCCCAGCGTGTCGACGCGTAAAGGCAGCAGCGGATAATCGTCCAGTCGGAAGCCCGGCTCCCGCGCCGTGCGCGGCGCACTCTTCAGGCAACCGCTCAGATCGTAGGTCCAGGCGTGATAGCCGCACTGCATCATGCGGGCGTTGCCGCGACCTTTCATGACCTCGTGGCGGCGATGCCGGCAGACATTGACCAGCGCCGCAAGGCCGCTCTTGTTGCGCAGGACAACGACGGGAATCTCGCCGACATAGCCCGTGATGTAGTCGCCGATCTTCTGAAGCTCGTTCAGCGGACCGATGTAGTTCCAGGTCTTGCGGAAGATCTGGTGGATCTCACGCTCTGTGATCGCCGGATCGGTGTACCACCGCGCCGGCAGGCTTTCGCCGCGGGCAAGGCCGGCAAGCAGGCTCGCGACATTCTCTGCACTGTCTTTCATCCGACCCCTCCCCGCTCAGTCAAGGATCACCAGGCCATCGACCGCTACGACCCCTTGGCCGTCGGCCTTGACGAGCAGCGGATTGATCTCGGCTTCCGCCACATCGTCGAAGGCTTCATGCGCCAAAGCCGAGAACGCCGCGATCGTCCTGGCGAGCGCATCGACATCCCCGCGCGGCAGGTTGCGATAGCCGAGGATCGTGGCCAAGCCCTTTACCTCCTCGATCATCTGCCGCGCCTCGGCCTCGTCGACCGGTGCGAGCCGCGTCGCGGCATCCTTGTAGATCTCGGCCAGAACGCCGCCCAGGCCCACGGTGACGGTGGGCCCGACCAGCGGGTCTCTGCGGAAGCCCAGGATCACCTCGGCCAGGCCGCGCTCCATCTTCTGCACCAGGAAGCCTTCGAGCCTGGCGTTGGGCATATGCGCCTTCACACGCTTCTCGATTTCGCGCGCGGCGACCGCCGCCGTCTGGCCGTCCGGCAGGCCGAGCGCCACGCCGCCCGCCTCGGTCTTGTGAGCGATGTCGGCCGACAGGATCTTCAGCGCCACCGGCCCGCCGATTTCGGCGACGGCGGCCGCGATGCGCTTGGCGTCAGGCACGGCCATCGCCTTGGCCATGGGCACGCCCAGCGCGGCAAAGAGATCGGCCGCGCGGCGTTCATCGAAGCCCGAGCCCCGCCCCGCCGCCAGCGCATCGAGCGCGGCCCGAGTCGGCGGGGCGAGCGCCGGCACCGGCTGCGGCGACGGACGCAGCAGGCAGAGCGCCATGGCCTCGGCGCAGGATTCGGGATGGCGGAAAGCCGGCACACCGGCGGCCGTCAGCAAGGCCAGCGATTTCTCGGCCGACGGCGTCAATGACACGGCAAACGGCTTGGCTGATTTGGCGAACTTCAGCAGCGGCTCGACCGCGAGCTCGGGATTGAATTGCGCCGAGGAGCCGACGACGAAGATCGCGGCATCGTTGCCGTCGTCCGCCAGCAGCCGCTCGATCGTTCCGGCCACGATCTCGGGCTTGGCGCCGGCCAAAGTAAGATCGACCAGCTTGCCGTCGCCCGACGCGATGCCGAGCGGTTTCAGCCAGTCGACCAGCGCCTGGGGCGGGCCCGCAATGTCGAGGCCGGCCATCGCCATGTTGTCGACGACCATGGCCGCGCCGCCGCCGGTCGTGGTGGCGACGGCGACCCGCTTGCCGCGCGCCGGAGGACGATCGACCAGCAGCGCCGGCACATCGATCAGCGATTCGAACATCGACACCCGGGCGATGCCGTGGCGGCGGCAGAAGGCGTCGAAGGTGGCGTCGGACCCGGCGATGGCGCCGGTGTGGGACTTCGCCAGCTCCTGGCCGATCGCGGAGCGGCCGAGCTTGTAGGCGATCACCGGCTTGCCCGCCGCATGGGCGCGTCGCGCCGCGTGCGCCAGGCGATCTCCGTCGCGCAGGGTCTCCATGAACAACAGGATGGCGCGGGTCTTGGGATCATCGACCAGCAGGTCGGCGATCTCACCGACCGCGAGGTCGACCTCGTTGCCGACCGAGATCAGGCGCGAGAAGCCGATGCCGCGGGCGTCGGCACGCGACAGCAGGGCGCCGATCAGGCTGCCGCTCTGGCTCACCAGCCCCCAGTTGCCGGCGCGCAATTTGTCGACGGCGAAAGCGGCATTGGCGGTGAGCGCCATCGGCGGATCGGTGCTCACGGTGCCGATGCTGTTGGGCCCGACCAGCCGGATTCCGGTCTCGCGCACGATGCGTACCAGATCGTCCTGCAGCGAGGCGCCCGCGGCGCCTGCATCGGCGAAGCCGCCAGCCAGGATCGACACCACCTTGACGCCGCGCTTGCCGCAGGCCGCGAGTGCGGCGACCGCAGCCTTGCCGTTCAGCAGGATGTAGGCGTGATCGATCTCGCCCGGGATGGCGTCGAGGGTCTTGTAGGCCTTGTCGCCCATGATCTCGCTGCGCCCGGGATTGACCGGCAGGATCTCGCCGGCAAAGCCGTGCTTGCGGAGGAAACGCTGCGGCCGCGCCGTGGTCTTCTTCTCGTCGGCCGAGGCGCCGATCAGGGCGATGCGGCGGGGTTCGAACAAGGGCTGAAACAAGGCGTGAAAAAGGTCGTTCATCCGGCGAGTATACTTCGGCCAACCGAAACGAGGAGACGCCAATGACGATCCGCCGTGTCACATCGCCCGCCGTGCCCGAGCCGCCGCCCGAGCGCTGGTCGAACTGCCTGGTGTCCGACGGCATCGCCTATGTGTCGGGCATGACCGCACGCGGCACCGATCCCAAGGTGCTGGCCGGCATGGACGAATACGAGCAGGCCAAGCAGATCTTCGGCAAGATCAAGGGCATGGTCGAGGCAGCCGGCGGCGTCATGGCCGATGTGGTCAAGGTCACGATCTACGTGACCGACATCAAGAACAACACCAAGGTGTGGGCGGCGCGCCGGGAATTCTTCACCGGCAACTTCCCGGCCTCCACCCTGGTCGAGGTGAGCGCACTCGCCGCGCCCGAGATCCTAGTCGAGATCGAGGCGATTGCCCATATCGGCAAGGGCCAGCGCTAGAGTCCCTCTTTCCCCCGTCAGACGGGGGAGGGTAGGGAGGGGGCAAGCCGCACAGACGATCTTCGACATGCGACGATCTGGAATCGGGAGTGGTCTCGACTGAGGCTTTCCCCCTCCGCCCTTCGGGCACCTCCCCCGTATGACGGGGGAGGCTGAAAGCAGCTAGCCCTGGAAACGTTTCTCCAGCGCCTGCCAGCGTTCGTTCTCGAACAGCGACCAGAGCTGGCCGTGGTCAAGCATCTGGTTGGCCATGGCGGCCGTGTTGCCCGTGGTCTTGAGCGAGCCCAGCAAGTCCTGGCCGACGCGGGCGAACAGGCGCGTCAGCGAATTGGGATAGATCGCGAGCTTGAAGCCGAGCTGCTCGAGCTCCGGGAACGGCAGCACTGGCGTGCGGCCGCCTTCGACCATGTTGGCAAGGCACGGCGCGCCCAGGCGCTTCGGCACTTGGGCGAGGTCGGCCTCGCTGGGCGGCGCCTCGACAAACAGGATGTCGGCGCCCGCCTCGCGGTAGCGCGCCGCCCGGTCGAGGGCGGCCTCGAAGCCTTCCGAGGCGATCGCGTCGGTGCGCGCCACGATCATGACATCGGCATCGACGCGGGCGTCGGCTGCGGCCTTGATGCGCTGCTCCATCTCCTGCGACGACGCCACCCTGCGGCCGGGCTCGTGCCCGCATTTCTTGGGCCATTCCTGGTCCTCGAGCTGGACCGCGCTCACCCCGGCGCGCTCGAACTCGCGCATGGTGCGGATGACATTGAGCGGCCCGCCGTAGCCGGTGTCGGCGTCGGCGATCACCGGGATGGAAATCGAATCGCAGATGCGGCGCACGCGGTCCAAGATCTCGCCGAAGCTCAAGGCGCCCATGTCGGGCGCGCCGAGCGCGCTCATCGAGACCCCCGAGCCCGTGATGTAGCAGGCATCGAAGCCCGAGACCTCGACCAGGCGCGCGGTGATGCAGTCGTAGGCACCGGGCGCCACGACGATGCCGGGCGCCTCCATGCGCCGGCGCAGCGCGCGATGGCGGCTCGGGGTGTCCTTCAGCCCGGTCGGATAGGCAGCGTGGCGGTCTGTCATGCGGACCCCGTATGGTGTGGCAGCCAGAGGGCGATGTCCGGCCAGAGAACGAGCATCGCCAGCAGGACGAACATGATGAGATGGAACGGGATCGTGCCCAGCACGATGTCGCCGATCTTGCCATCCCAGATGCTCTGGATGACGAACAGGTTGATGCCGATGGGCGGCGAAATCTGGCCGAGCTCGATGAACATCACCAGGATGATGCCGAACCACACCGGATCGATGCCGTATTTCAGCAGCACCGGATAGAGCAGCGGCACGGTGATCACGATCATGCCCAGGCTTTCAACCAGGCACCCCAGGACCGTGTAGAGGATGAACAGGGCGAAGAAGAATTCGAGCCGCGCCAGCTTCAGCCCGACCAGCCAGGTCGTGAGGGATTCGCCCACGCCCGCCACGCTGATGGCATAGGAGAAGACGAAGGCGGTGTAGACGATCAGCAGGATGTTGCCGCTCACCTTGACCGCCGCGATCATGGCCTCGCGCAAGCCGGCGAAGGTGACGCTGCCCCAGATCGCGGAAACGACGGTGGCCGTCACGCAGCCGATGGCGGCGGCCTCGGTCGGCGTCGCCCAGCCGGTATAGAGGCTGCCCAGGGTGCCGCCGATCACGATCACGAACGGGAACAGGTCGCCCAGCGCCGTCACGAACTCGCCCACGGTCTGCGGCCCGCGCTCGCGCGGCGCGATCTCGGGCCTGAGCAGGGCGTGCACGCAGATATAGGCCATGAACATCGCCGTCAGCAGGATGCCCGGCACGATGCCGGCCATGAACAGCTTGGAGACGGAGGTTTCGGTGAAGGTGCCGTAGACGATCAGGGCGATCGAGGGCGGCACCAGGATGCCGAGCGTACCGCCCGCCGCCAGCGAGCCCGCCGCCAGGCGACGGTGATAGCCGCGCTGGGTGAGCTGCGGCAGCGCCACAGTGCCGATGGCCGCCGCGGTCGCCACCGACGAGCCGGAAATGGCCGCGAACATCGCGCAGCCGGCGATATTGGTCTGCAACAGGCCGCCCGGGATCACGCTCACCAGCTTGGCGAGGCCGCGATAGATCCGGAAGCTGAGGCCGGATCGCTGCATGATCTCGGCCATCAGGATGAACAGCGGAATGGCGCTCAGCGACCGGTTGTTCATCGAGCCCCAGCTCATCAGCCCGATGCCCTTCAACGCCGGCACGCCGCCATGCAGCAGGAGATAGGCGATGGCCGGCACGCCGATGGCGAAGGGAATGGCCATGCCCGCGGCCAGCAGGCCGAGGAAGATGACCAGGACGACGACGACCTCGAAACTCTCGCTCACGTCAGAAGCTTCCTCGTGTCGTCGATCACGGCCTTGCCCAGCACGATGAGCAGCATCGTGGCGCCCACGACCATCACCGTCTCCGGGATCCAGAGCGGCGTGGCCAGCAGCGTGCTGGCCTGCGCCTCGCGCCGGTACGAGCTCAGGACGAACTGGACAAAATACCAGTTGGTGAGCGCGATATAGCCGAACGACAGCAGGTCGAAGACGAGCGCCGAGACCGCCTTGCCGCGCGGGCCCAGCCGCATCTGCACCATGTCGACCTTGTGGAAGGCGCCGGTGCCCTGGCAGAGCGCCAGGCTCAGGAACGACACGCCGACCAGCAGGTAGCCCACCAGCTCGTCGGAGTGTTCGGTCGTGCTGTTGAAGGCGCCGCGCAGCACGACCTCGGCCAGGATGAGCACGACCATGCCGATCATGCAAAAGGCCGACAGCCAGAGGCTTATCCGTTCGATCAGGGTGAACGGCCGCACGACGGCAGGAGATGCCATCAGCGGCCCAGCGCCTCGCGCACCTTCTTGAGCGCCTCCTGGGTCTCCGCGCCCTTGGGCTTGGCCCATTCCTCCCAGTAGCTCGTCATGCGCTCGGCGCCGCGCTTGTAATCCTCGGCCGTGGCGGCGGTCTGGATCATGCCCTCGGCCTGGCGCTTGGCCTTCTCCTGGTTCTCTTCCTCGAACAGCAGCTTGGTCATCTTGGGCGCGAGCTCGACGATCGCCTTGGTCAGCACCTCGCGCTGGTCGGCCGGCAGCTTGGCGTAGGCCTCCTTGTTCACCGCGATGTTGGCTTCGAAGAAGTTGATGCCGAGGTCGAAATTGTACTTGAGCAGGTCATGCCAGACCTTGCCGCCGCCCGATTGCGCGGTCAGCACGCCGTCGACCACGCCGCGTTCGAGCGCCGAGGGCACCTCGGCGCCGCTCACCGTGAGGCCGTTGGCGCCGAAGCGCTTCAAAAACTCGATCTGCTCGGGCGAGGTGGCGCGGATCTTCTGGCCCTTGAAATCGTCGAGCGAGGTAAGCTTCTTGCTCGACCAGGCGAATTGCAGCGGGAAGTAATAGGTCGCGAGCACTGTCGACCCGCGCTTGTCGTAGGCCTTGTCGATATACGGCTTCATGACGGCGAGCGCCTTGTCGAGTTCCTGCGTGCTGGTGATCAGCATCGGCAGGCGCAGGATTCCGGTAATCGGCACGTTGCCCTGCTGCATGCCGTCGTCGCCGATCTGGATGATGTTGTCGCCGACCGCCGTCGTGATGTCGGTGCCCTTGATGGTGAGCGCGCCACCGAGATGATATTTCAGCAGCAGCTGGCCGTTGGTCTCCTTGGCGACCCGCTCGACGATCTCCTGGAACACGCGCGCCGGCGCCAAGGTCGCGGCCGGCACGTAGGTGTAGACGATCCAGGTCGTCGGCGCCTGCGCGCGCAGCACCGCGGGCGCCGCAACGGAGCCGGCGGCAAGGACAGCAAGCGTGTGCCGGCGCGTGATCATCGGTTGTCTCTCCCTACTCTTGTTGAGAGAACCTTAGACCTCGCAAGCATCCGCGCGGAAGGCCGTCACGCCATCGGCTTCCGCCTACCGGCATCATCACACGGAAGTGCGGCCAGCATTCGTCTCAAGCGGCCCTCTCCGCCCGCGTCATCGCGGGGGGAGAGGGAGGGGACCCGCGCGCCAGCGCGGGGAGGGTGAGGTGGGCCACGCCGCCCGCATCAGAACCATCGCCTGCTTGTCAGCCACCACCTCACCTACCCATTGCTTCGCAATGGGTCCCTTCCTCTCCCCCGCTGCGCGGCGGAGAGAACCATGAGCGAGTCTTTCGATGTGTGTATCCGACAACATGGCGCGGCGGAGAGCGAGCTTGAGCGCGGTTTGTGATCCGACTAAGCCGCCTTCACTTCGCGTTCGGCCTTGAGCGCGCGGACGGTCTGGCGGAGGGCGTGGACGGTCTTCTCGATCTCCGCGCCGCCGTGCGTCGCCGAGACGAAGCCGCCGGGGGCGCCCATGACGTCGACACCGTGGCTCATTAGGCCCATGCGGATCTTGCCGGTCAGCGGACCCGAGCGCGCGCCCTTCAGCTTGGCGAAGCCCAGCTTCAGCGGATCGAAGGTCGCGGGATCGACGTCCTCGCCGGTCGGGTTGGGATAGATCAGGAAGGTCGAGGACTGGCCGTAGATGCCCCACGGCACGCTCTCCTCGACCAGCACCTGGCGCAGCGCCGCGCGCAGCTCGGCTGCGGTGCGGTTGGCCTTCTCGGCCAGGTCCTCGTCGCGCACCAGCGACAGCGCCGTCACCGCCGCGGCGGCCGACAGCGGGTTGGCGTTGTAGGTGCCGGGATGAGAAATCTTGTCCCGTTTTTTCGCCGCCGACACCGCAAAGTCGATCTGGTCAAGAATCTCGCGCTTGCCGGCGACCGCGCCGCCCGGCAAGCCGCCGGCCACGATCTTGGCCAGGATGCAGAGGTCAGGCGTGATGCCCAGCGCCTTCTGCGCGCCGCCCGACGACCAGCGGAAGCCGGTGATGACCTCGTCCATCAGCATCACGACGCCGCGTTTCGCGGTGACGTCGCGGATCGCCTGCACGAAGCCCGGCGGCAATGGCACCTGGCCCCACGACGCGCCCGACGGCTCGAACATCACGACGGCGATGTCGTCGCGGCTTTCGATCAGCTTCACCACCGCGCCGACATCGTCGGTCGGCATCAGGATCGAGAGATCGGTGACGCCCTGCACGACGCCCGGCGGCGAGGAGCCGTCGTAGTGCGAGGTGGCGCCGGCGGCGACGGCGTCGTGCCAGCCATGGAAGTGGCCGACGAAGCGCACGATCTTGTCCTTGCCGGTATGGGCGCGCGCCAGGCGGATCGCCATGTGCGAGGCCTCGGTGCCCGACGCGGTGAAGCGCACCTTCTCGGCCGACGGGATCAGCTCGCACACCAGCTCGGCCCAGCGCACTTCCAGCTCGTGGCTGGAACCGTAATGCGTGCCGAGATCCATCTGGCGTTTCACCGCCTCGATCACGGCGGGATGGGAATGGCCCAGCAGCATGGCGCCGTGGCCGCCGAAATAATCAACATATTCATTGCCGTCGACGTCCCACTTGCGCGGGCCCTTGGCGCGGGCGACGTGAATCGAATAGGGATCGAGATAGCGCGCATCGTGCGTAATGCCGCTGGGCAGGACCTTGCGGGCGCGCTCGAACAGCGCACCGGAGCCGGGGGTGCGGGCTCTGTAATCGGCCACGATTGTCGAATTGGTGGCGGAATTCGTGGCGGAATCGGTTTTCGGAATGGTCATGCAAGCCCTCACCTAACTAATGACCCACCATCGCAAGCCTCGCTTGCTTCGCCAAGGGCAGGCCCCTAAGTTCCGGCACTTTTCGCAGACCGGAGCCCAAAACGTGAATGCCAAGCCCCGCGGACGCCAGTTCTTCAACAATCCCGGCCCGACCAACATTCCCGACCGCGTGCTGCGGGCGATGGACCGGCCGGTGCTCGACTTCATGTCGGACGAGTTCCTGGCCATCCAGCACGCCTGCCATGCCGGCGTGAAGCGGGTCCTGAAGACCGACCAGACACTCTATATGTACAATGCGAGCGGTCATGGCGCGTGGGAGGCGGCCCTCGCCAACCTGTTCTCCGCCGGCGACACCGTGCTGATCGTCGAGACCGGCTACTTCTCGGAGAGCTGGGCGGAGATGGCGGTCAATCTCGGCATCAAGGTCGAGACCCTGTCCGCCGACTGGCGCAAGGGCGCCGACATCAGCAAGCTCGCCGAGCGTCTGGCCAAGGACAAGGCGCACGAGATCAAGGCCGTGCTCACCGTCCACAACGAGACCGCGACCGGCATGGTCCTGCCGGTGGCCGAGATCCGCCGCGCCATCGACGAGGCCAAGCACCCCGCTCTGCTGCTCTCCGACACGATCTCCTCGCTCGCCAGCATCGACTACAAGATGGATGCCTGGGGCGTCGACGTCACCGTGGGCGGCAGCCAGAAGGGCCTGATGCTGCCGACCGGCATGTCGCTGACCGGCGTCAGCAAGAAGGCGATCGACGTGTCGCGCAAGAACAAGGCGCCGCGCCACTATTGGAACTGGGAGCTGATGAACGGCCGCGCGCCGCAGAAATTCATCGGCACCGCGCCGGTGCATATGTTCTTTGGCCTGCACGAATCGCTGAAGATGATCGAAGAGGAAGGCCTCGACGCGGTATTCCAGCGCCACACCCGCCTGGGCGAGGCGACGCGCGAAGCGGTGCGCGCCTGGGGCGCCGACGGCAAGGGCCCGACGCTCTACGGCCAGACACCGGACCGGCTCTCCGATTCGGTGACGACCGTGATGATGCCCGAGGGCGTGAGCTCCGATCCGATGCGCAAGGTCGCGATCGACCGCTACAATCTCTCGCTGGGCGGTGGCCTCGGCCCGCTGATGGGCAAGGTCTTCCGCATCGGCCACCTGGGCGACCTCAACGAGCCCATGCTGCTGGGCTGCCTCGCCACCACCGAGCTCGCGATGAAGACCGCCGGCGTGCCCTTCGCGCCCGGCGGTGTCGACGCCGCGATCAAGTCGCTGGCGAACTAAGAACAGACGCCCGAAAAAACCTCATCCTGAGGAGCCGCGCCCAGCGCGGCGTCTCGAAGGATGGGCAACATCAAGGCTGGCTCCCACCCTTCGAGACGCGGACCGCTCCTAAGGGTGAGGTCTTCATGACGCCCGCCGTCCGCCGGGGGCTCCCATTGCCGCCGGAAAGCGCCTATGAATGTGGCAAGTACCACATTCGCTCCGCCAGCGTAGCGTATCGTCAGCCCTCGAACGCCGCCCGAGCGATGACCGCGCCGAGTTCGGTTGGATGCCAACCAGGAGCAGGACCATGAACAAGACGTCATTGGCGGTAGCCGCCCTTGCAGCGACCGGCGTTTCGCTCGCCCTGACGGCCGCCCTCGGGCAGACCGACGACAACAAGCTGGGCAAGGTGCATTTCGAGACATCGTGCACGCCGGAAGCGCAGAAGCTGTTCGATCGCGGCATGCTCTACCAGCATTCGTTCTGGTATCGCGCCTCGCAAAAGACCTTCGAGGAGGTGCTGAAGACCGATCCCCAGTGCGCGATCGCCTATTGGGGCATCGCGCTCAGCCTGCTGTGGAATCCCCATAGCACGCCGTCGGCGAAGAACCTCGCCGAGGGCGCCGCCGCGCTGGAGAAAGCCAAGAGCGTCGGCACCAAGACCGAGCGCGAGCGCGACTACCTCGCGGCGCTGGGCGCCATGTACGCCGACTTCGACAAGGTCGATCACCGCACGCGCCTGCTGGCCTACGCCAAGGCCATGGAAGCGCTGGCCGCAACGTATCCGAACGACGACGAGGCGCAGATCCATTATGCGCTCGCGCTCAACACCTCCGCGCCGCCCAACGACAAGACCTACGCCAGCCAGCTCAAGGGCGCGGCCATCCTGGAGGAGATCGCCAAGCGCCAGCCGCAGCATCCCGGCGTGGCGCACTACCTGATCCACCTCTACGACTATCCGCCGATCGCCGACAAAGGCATCGAAGCCGCCCGGCGCTATGCCAAGATCGCGCCCGACGCGCCCCATGCGCTGCACATGCCGTCGCACATCTTCACCCGCGTCGGCTATTGGCAGGAGTTGATCGATTCCAACATCGCTTCGGGGCGTTCGGCGCAGGCAGCCGGCGATTTCAACGAAGAGCTCCACGCCATGGACTACCTGGTCTATGCCTATCTGCAGCTCGGACAGGACAAGAAGGCCAAGGACGTCGTCGACGCGATGAATACGGTCACCGGCTTCAGCGAGGCTTTCATTGCCGGTCCGTATGCGCGGGCCGCGTCGCCGGCGCGCTACGCGGTGGAGCGCGGCGACTGGAAGGCAGCGGCGGCGCTCGAAGTCCGCCCCAGCCCGCTGCCGCAGGCCCAGGCCATCACCCACTTCGCCCGCGCCGTGGGCGCTGCCCGCTCCGGCGATCCGGAGGCGGCCAAGGCCGACATCGCCAAGCTCGCCGAACTGCAGGACAAGCTCGTCCAGGCCAAGGACGCCTACTGGGCCGGACAGGTCGATATCGAGAGGCAGATCGCCGCCGCCTGGGTGCTCTCCGCCGACGGCAAGCGCGACGAGGCGCTTTCAGCCATGAGCGCCGCCGCTGACGCCGAGGACAAGACCGAGAAGCATCCCGTGACGCCGGGCGTGCCCAAGCCCGCGCGGGAGTTCTATGGCGACATGCTGCTCGAGAGCGGCATGGCCAAGGAAGCGCTCGTTGCCTACGAAGCGACGCTGAAGAAGGAGCCCAACCGGCTCGACGCCTATGTCGGTGCGGCAAGAGCCGCCGAGAAGTCCGGCGATCCGGCCAAGGCGCGGGCGTATTACGAAAAGGTCGTCACCATCGCCAGCAATGCCGATCAGACCCGGGCCGACGTCAACGACGCGCGGGTGTTCCTGGCAAAGAAGTCTTGAGAGCCGTCCTGCTCCTGATCGCGCTCGGTGCGCTCGCCACTCCGGCGCGAGGCGAAACGCGTCAGGGCGAAGCGCTCGAGGTGACCGGCTATGCCGGCGTGCTGGGTGAGTGGGAGTTGACGGCTACGGTCGCCGCCGCGAAGGCATCGCAGCGAACCCGGGAATATGCCGGAACCCTGACCATGAAGCATGTCGGCTGGTGCACGCAGGAGGGTCCGGAAGAAAAGACCGGTGAAATACGCCTTCAGATATCGACCCTGTCGTCGCGCCTGAAGGCGACGGTGTCGGTGGACGGCGTCGAGTGCGCCTACCGCGCCAACCTGTCGGAGTCCTATACCGGCAAGCTCGAATGTCCCGGCCGACCGGCGGTGCCGCTCGAATTGTGGGTGAAGTAGTTTTCCTCATTCACCTCCCCCGTCATACGGGGGAGGCAGGGAGGGGGAAAGAAACACCGACGATCTCGACAGTTTCAGATCTGAAATCAGCCTGATCCCGACTGGGGCCATCCCCCTCCGGCCTTCGGCCACCTGGGCGCTTTTGGCCGCGGAGCGGCCAAAACGCCGACCCGTATGACGGGGGAGGAAAAGAGCCTCAAAACGCCGGCTTCTTGCCCGCCACCGCAGCGAGCAGGCGTTCGGGCTTGATCGAGGACAGCGCAGTGCCCTTCATGACCGTCGGCGTGACCTCGAGCCCCTCGACGGCCTCGAACGTGGCGGTCGCGGGGTTGAAGGCATAGAGCTGGCCTTCGGTCATGTTGAACCACCAGGCGTGCAGGCGGAGCGTGCCGGCGGCGACCTTCTCGGCGATCCAGCGAAAGCCCATCAGGTTCTGAATGCTGTTGAGGACGGCGGCCTGCTCGACGGCGCGCGTGATCTCCTCGCGCGACTTTCCCTTGAGCTCGCGCACGGCAAGCTCGCGCACGTCCTGGGCGATCGACGTCCAGGTCGAAAGATAGTCGTAGTCGGCGTAGATGCTGTCGCGGCCGTCGACCAAAGCGCCGATGCCGCCGCACAGCGCATGGCCCAATACGACGACATGCTCGACCTCCAGCCCGCGCACCGCGAACTCGATGGCCGACGAAGTGCCGTGATGGCGGGTGTCGGGCGGGATCTGGGCCGGCGGCACCATCGCCGCCACATTGCGCACGGTGAAAATGTCGCCGGGCCTGGTCTGCGTCAGAATCCCCGGATCGACGCGGGCATCGGCACAGGCAATGATGAGGATCCGGGGCGACTGCCCCTCGGTCACGAGCTTCTCGAAGAGGTCGAGATGCTCGCGGTAATAGCCCAGCCGGAAATCGGCGAAGCCCTTCAGAAGTCGTTCCAACGCCATGAAAGTGAAATGACCCAAGAACTCCTCTACGACAAGCGCGGCGATGTCGGCTGGATCACCTTCAACCGCCCGGCCCAGCGCAATGCCCTTACTTTCGCGATGTATGAAGGTCTGGCCGAGATCTGCGGCCGAATCGCCCACACCGGCGAGGTGAAGGCGCTGGTCGTCACCGGCGCCGGCGACAGGGCCTTCGCCGCCGGCACCGACATCGCGCAGTTCCTCGACTTCAAGGGCCCCGACGACGGCGTCGCCTACGAGCGCAAGATGGATCGGACCCTCGATACGATCGAGCGCTGTGCCGTGCCGACCATCGCCGCCATCGCGGGCTTCTGCACCGGCGGCGGGGCGGCCATCGCCGCGGTCTGCGACATCCGGATCGCCGCCGCCAACGCCCAGTTCGGCTTCCCGATCGCCCGCACCCTGGGCAACTGCCTGTCGATGGCCAACTATGCGCGGCTGGCCGCGCTGGTCGGCCCGCAGCGGGTCAAGGAGATGCTGCTGCTGGCCAAGATGATCGACGGTCCGACGGCGCGTGACGTAGGCCTGGTGAGCGAGCTCCTGCCCGACGTCGCGGCCCTGCACGCGCGGGCCGCGGAACTGGCCCAGACCGCAGCCGGCCATGCCCCGATCACGCTCAAGGTCACCAAGGAGGCGCTGCGCCGGCTACAGGCCCGGCTGGGCGACGAGAATATCGACGATCTCATTGGATTGGCCTACGGTAGCGCCGATTTCCGCGAGGGCATGGCTGCCTTTCTGGGCAAGCGGGCGCCGAAATGGACCGGGACATGAGCCCGCCAAGGATTAACAGGAGGATTTGATGGTTCGTTTTGGGACAACTCTGGCCGCGCTGGGACTGTGCGTTGCCCTCGCCGGCTGCCAGAACCCGCAGCAGAAGGTCGCCGGAAAAGAAGACATGATGACGGCCGCCGGCTTCAAGTTCCTGGCCGCCAACACGCCGCAGCGCCAGGCCGCGTTCCAGCGCCTGCCGCCGCACAAATTCTCCCGCCAGATCAGGGACGGCCGCGTCTTCTACGTCTATCCCGACCCCACCGTGTGCGTCTGCCTGTATGTCGGCGACCAGAACGCCTACGCCACCTACCGCAAGAACGTGTTCCAGCAGAACCTCGCCGACGAGCAGGCGATGACCGCCGAGACGATGGAGATGAACGACTGGGATTGGGGCCCGTGGGGCGGCTACCCGATGGGCTGGTACTACTACTAGCAGCCGTTCGATCGAGCGACGTCGACAGCGGGCCCTAGGAGGCCCGCTGTCTGCTTGAGACCGTCAATCCGGCCGAGCCGATGAAGTGCCACAGGCGATGGGCGATCGGGCCGTGCGGGGCATTGCGGCGCCGCGCGGCGACGATCTCGGCCTGCCCGCCTTTGAAATATCTCCCCGCGATGGACAACAGCCTCTTCTCGCGCAGTTCCCGCTCGATGAGATAGTGCGGCAGGTGTCCCCAGCCCATGCCCTGCAGGATCAGCTCCTTCTTCATGAGCTGATCGCTCACGGTCCAGCTGCGGGCGCCCTCGACCAGGAAATAGTCGTGCGGCGCTCCGCGACGCGCCGTGTCGCGGATCACGCATTGCACGTAGTCGCGCATCCGCTCCGGCGTGATCGAGCGGGAGACCGGAAACCTCAGGAAGCCGGGCGCCACCACCGGCACCAGCCGCACGCCGAACAGATCGACGTATTCGAAGCGCGGGTCGCTCTTGTCGATGTGATGCAGGATGAGATCCGCCTCGTCGTCGAACAGTCGTTCCCAGGGTCCGGACAGCGCCTCGAAATGGAGATGGAGCCGCGTGCCCGGGCAGCCGTCGAAGAAGCGGCGCAGCAGCGCCAGCGTTTCCGGCAGCGGGCAGAGATCGCCGACCACGACGCTGAGCTCGCTCTCCTCGCCCATCGCGAGTTGCGTGGCGTGCGTCTTGAGCGCCTGCAATTCCTGCAGCAGCACCCGCGTGCGTTCGTGGAACGATCGCCCGGCCTCGGTCAGGCTGACGCGATAGCCGCTGCGATCGAGCAGGCTCAGGCCCAACTGGCTTTCGAGGTTCTTCACCGCCAGGGAAACCGAGGGCTGGGCACGCCGCATCCTGGCCGCGGCCGCCTGGAAGCTGCCCTCGCTGACGACGGCGTCGAAGCACAGCAGCTGGTGGACCGTCACATCCTTCATAGGATTTCTCTATTAAGTCGATCGATACTTCATTCTATTTATCAATAAGGCGATGGCTTAACCAGCGTACGAACCCACCGAGGAGGTTTGTGATGCGTGCCATCGTGATCAAGCAGTATGGCGGCCCCGACGTGCTGGCGATCGAGGAACGCCCCGATCCCGAGCCGAAGGCGGGCCATGTCGTGATCGAGGTGAAGGCCTTCGGGCTCAATCACGCCGAGGTCTATTTCCGGCAAGGCGCCTGGGGCGACGTGGCGGAGATCAGCGGCATCGAATGCGTCGGGCTGGTGCGAAGCGATCCGGACGGACGATTCGCACCAGCCCAGAAGGTCATGGCGATCGTGGGCGGCATGGGCCGGAGCCTGAACGGCAGCTATGCCGAACTGGTCCGCGTGCCGGCCAGCAACGTCGCCGCCATCGCGAGCGATCTGCCATGGGAAGCGCTGGCGGCGATCCCGGAATCCTATGCCACCGCGTGGACCGCCCTGATCGGCATCCTGGCCCTCGCCCCGGACCAGACAGTGGTCATCCGCGGCGCCACGTCGGCGCTGGGCCAGGCCGCGGTGAACATCGCGGCCGGAGCCGGCGCGCGGGTTATTGCGACAACGCGCAACGCTTCGCGCACGGCGATGCTGGCGTCGCTCGGCGCCCGGGAGGTTCTCCTGGAAGCGCCGGACCTCGCGACCAAGCTCCGCGAGCGCATGCCACAGGGCATCGATGCCGTGCTCGACATCGTCGGCAATACAACGATCCTGGACTCCCTCGCCCTCCTGCGCCGCGGCGGCCATGCCTGCCTCATAGGCTTTCTCGGCGGCGGCGGTCCGCTCGCTCTGGAACCCATCTTCCAGATCCCGAGCGGCCGCCACCTCAGCGTCTTCGCCAGCGCGCTCGTCACCGGCACGCCCGACTTTCCACTGTCGGAGATCCCGTTCCAGACGATCGTCGAGCGCGTCGCCGCCGGCGCCTACAAGGCAAAGCCCGCGCAGGTCCTGCGCTTCGACCAGATCCAGGCGGGCCATCGCCTGATGGAGACGAGCGGAGCCGGCGGCAAGATCGTGGTCACGGTCTAAAGTTCCGAATCTGAAATTCGTCCGATCATTGGAGCGACGGCATCGCATAACCCTGGTGGATGGGCTGAAGCGCCGGCTGCAAATAACACGAACCATCGGCTCCGCGGCCCAATTGTTGTAGACTGCGGCGTCGCCGCCGTCTTCAGCACCGGTCGGCGGATGTTGCTGGTTTCGGAAGCGGCAATTCTTGCAGCAGGGATCGGACGAAAGAGAAAACAGTCTCATGGCGACGGCTTCCGGCAATGGAAAGGGCACGGGCAGGCCCGTCATGCCTTTCGTGGCCTACGCGGTTGTCCTGGTGTTGCTCGCCGGGGCCGGCGTCGCCTTGTGGGCGGCAAGGGGCGGCCCTCGAGGGGTGCCCGGAAGCGAGCGAGCCCCTCCGGCACTGCCAAAGGCGGCGCCGACCGAGCCGGCGCCGGCCGCCCAAGGCCTGAAGCTGCCGCCGCGTCGGGCGGAAGGCGAGGCGACGGCGCCGATCAAGCAGGAGCCAGCGGTGTCATCGCCGCCCAACGAGGCGAGCAACACCGACGCCGCAGCCGCGGCGGCGGAAAAGCCCGAGCCGCGCAAGGCCATCTGTACGGTCGATGTCGGCCCCTGGCCCACCGACAAAACGGACCAGGCCAAGGCCATCCAGATTCTCCTGCGCGATCTCGGCCTGTACGGCGGTACCACCTACGGGACGCTCGGTCCGGCGACGCGCGAGGCGATCCGCAAGTTCCAGCTCGCGGCCGGCGAGACCGAAACCGGCGAGCCCAGCGAGATCCTGTTCGAGCAGCTCAAGAAGAAGTGCGGTTGGACGGCGCCCTGAATGGCGTCCTTCAGGGCGCGGCGGGTAGAAGCCTGACACGGGACTGGGCCACGCGCGCCACCTGCTCGGGGCTGAAGGCGAGCGGAAAGCTCTCGTTGTCGAGCCACAGCGGATAGAGGTCGCGGAAGTGCGGGTCGCCGGGCGAGCCGGCCTGCCCCGGCCCCATCGTCGCCCGCGCCGCGTCCCAGTTGCCGACATCGACCACGGCCCGGAAGCTCGCCCCGCCGGTCGCGTTGGTCTTGGGCGGCGCCCACCAGCGGGCAAAGACGGTCGTGCTGTCACCCGACGTGCCACGTCCGCTCACCCCGGCTTGCTTCGCGAGATTGGCGGGCAGCCGCGCCTCCACGGCAGACTGCAGCATCACCTCGTGCAGCTCGCCCCAGGTCGGGAATGTCTCGCCTGGCTTGGCGCGCGACTTGAGGCCCCTCGCCGCGGCGGCAAGCGCGCGCAACAACAGTGCATCGCGCGCCTTCTCGGGTTCGCTGCCGAACCGCGGGTCGGGCCTTTCGAGGAGGTCGATCAACGTCAACCCGTAGACGAAAGGCAGCAAGGCGCTCGCGGCTTCCGGAACGATCAAAGGCCGGATCTCCTTCTGCAGCTCGACCGTCCACAATTCGTAGAGGGCGGCGGCCTGGCTGCCGGCATCGATGTTGCCATTCCAGCCCAGCATCAGCGCCAGTGCCTCGTTCCCGGAATCGGCTGGCAGCTTTGCGAGCAGTGCCACGAGCCGCGTGGCCCGCGCCGAATGAACATCCTGCTGCAGCGCCCAGCTGTCGGCCGGCGCATGCGGCATGAGCTGCGGCAGGCGTTCGACAAGGCGCCGATAGCGGTCAGGCGCGATCCACTCGAAGCTGATGCGGCGGGCGGCAACGGGCCAATCCGGCGGAAACGGCATCTGGTTGGAGCTGGCGATCCAGCCGCGCTCCGGATTGAATTCGCCCGGCATCTCGTCGAGCGGCAGAATGCCTTTCCAGGCGTAGTCTCCGGACGCCGGCACCGGCATCAGGCCGTCATAGCCGACCCGGACCGGAACGCGGCCCGCGGCCTGCCAGCCGATATGGCCGTCGACATCGGCATACATGTAGTTGGTGCCCCAGACCGCGTATCTGATCGCCTTCCGGAATTCGTCCCAATTGCGCGCCAGGACCTTGGGAACGTACTCGAGGCCGATCACGGCGCCGGGCTCCAGGGACTCGGAGCGCACCACGACCGCACGCCGCTTCTCGCGTGTCTCGGAGATCACCGGGCCCAGCGAGGTGAAGACGAGTTCGACCTTCACCGGCTCCTGGTCGCGGACATCGATGCTCTCGACGGTGCGCTCGATGGGCTCGGGACCATGCGGTCCCCGCCAGGTCTTGCCGTCCTCGCTCACCTCGAGAACGTAAAGATCCTGCTGATCGATCTGAAAATCGGTCCGACCGAAGGCGATGCGATCGGTATGACCGAACTGCACGCCGGGCAGCCACGCCGGTCCCGCGCCCACGAGGTTGAAGCCTGGCGCCGACAGGTGCGTGATCATGCGCGGACTGGGAATGCTGAATGGCAGGTGCGGGTCGTTGGCCAGGATCGGCCGACCGGTCGTCGTGTGCGAGGGCGCGACGACCCAGGCGTTGCTGCCTTCGTGCGCGTCCACGTCCTTGCCGAGATCGATCGGCGGGGCCGCGTCGCCCTTCTGCACGCGCATCGGCACGCTGGCATAAGGCAAAGGCTGGGTGAGCAGATCGTAAAGGCGGAGGTCGGCGCGCTTGACGTCGCAGGGATCGAGTCCCTGGGGCACGGCAAGTTTCCAGGCCGGCTCGAGCGGCTGGAGGAGTTCGTCCGCCTCGAGGACGTTCTTGCAGGCAAGTTCGGCCCGACGCACTTCCCCGCGAATGTTCGGCGACAGCACCAGACGCGCCCGCACCAGGTCTTCCGCGCGCCAGAAGTCGGGAAGCATGTCGAGGGCAACGAACTCCGGCGGCAGGAGGGAGCGATCGTCCCGCACTTCCTTGATGCGCGCGTTGACGCCGGCAACGAAGGCGCGGGCGATGCCCTCGACCCGCGGGTCCAGGCTCTTCCATTCCGCGTCGAGCGGACCGCGATAGAGGAAAAGCCGCGCAGCCTGGTCGAAGGGAACGAAGCTCGGGCCAAACACCTCGGCAAGCCGGCCAAGCTGGCGGCGCCGGAGGATGTCGAGCTGCCACAGCCGCAACGTCGCGGCGGCATAGCCTTGGCCAAAGAAGGCGTCGTTCACGCTGGCGGCGGAGATGTGCGGAACGCCCCAGCGATCGATGGCGATATCGATTGGCGCAGCGATCCCGCGAACGGTGGCCTCGCGTGTCTGGCCGGCAGCGGCGACCCCGATGAGCATGGCCGGCAGAAGGATGATGGCCAGCAACGCCGTCTGGAATCGGTCCCGCCTTTCCGTGGAATGATTCAGCATAGGGCGTGGACCTGCACTTTCCGTGTGAACCGTGGCTGACGAGACTTCTAGCATTTCACCGGTCTTCGCGCCCGCGGTGGCGTCCGTAGCCGGATGCTTGGCAAGCGCAGGGCGTTGCCGCCTTGCCGCGCAAAGTGACAAGGCGCGAAGGGGCACGGTACAGTCGTGTCGACCGGCAGGCACATGCCGGCGATGGGAGGAACGGTGAAGCTTCGACGCAGGCGATTCCAGCAATTGGCCGCCGGCGCGCTCGCGCTGCCCGCTGTCTCGAGGGTCGCCGCGGCGCAAGCCTATCCGGCGCAGCCGGTGCATATGGTGGTCGGCTTTGCGGCCGGTCAGGCAATCGACATCCTGGCCCGACTGATCGCGCAATCGTTGACGGAGCAGTTCTCCCAACAATTCATCGTCGACAACAAGCCGGGCGCCGGCGGCAACATAGCGGCCGAGTCCGTCGCGCGGGCGCCGGCCGACGGCTACACGCTTCTGGTGATCGGCGCCAACAATCCGATCAACACGACACTGTACGACAAACTGGGCTTCGACCTGCTGCGCGACTTCGCGCCGGTCGCCGGCATCTATCGCGTCTACCAGGTGATGGAGGTCAATCCGGCCTTTCCGGCGCGGACCGTTCCCGAGTTCATCGCCTACGCCAAGGCCCATCCGGGAAAGATCAACTTCGGCTCGGCCGGTACCGGTTCGGTGGCGCACGTCACGGGCGAGTGGTTCAAGATGATGGCCGGAATCGACATGCAGCACGTGCCCTATCGCGGCGCGCCGCTCGCGCTCGCCGACCTGCTGAGCGGTCAGGTACAAGTCATGTTCGACAACCTCCCGTCGTCGATCGATCACATCCGCGCGGGCCGCCTGCGCGCGCTCGGGGTATCGACCCCGGCGTCGCTGGACCTGCTGCCCGACGTTCCGCCGATCGGCGAATTCCTGCCGGGCTTCGAGACCAGCGCGTTCGCCGGCCTCGGCGCGCCGGCGGGCGTGTCGCGCGCGATCGTCGACAAGCTCAACGCGGCCGTCGCCACCGCCCTTGCCGATCCGAAGCTCGTGGCCCGCATCATCGATCTCGGCGGCGTGCCGATGCCGATGACGCCCGCCGAGTTCGGCCGCTTCCTCGCCGCAGAAACCGAAAAATGGGGCAAGGTGATCCAGGCCGCCAACATCAAACCCGGCTGACGCCCGCGCAAAGCCGACCGATGCGGCGACAGGATCGTCATGGCAATGCCTGTCGAACGTTCCATCCACTTTCGGTCGCTCGCACGCATCGTCGATGGGCGATGCGCCCTTACCTCGACTGGGTGCACTTGCTGAAATTTGATCATCGTCTTGGGCAGGTGATTCTGGCCGGAAGTGGATAGCGGCAAGATCTCAACCCTGGGTCGAAGTGATAGAGATTCGCCACCGACGAGAGGCCTGGCGCGAGTTGGTGATCTGAATCATGGGAGATTTGACATGCACAAGACGTTGCTGAGTTTCACGGCCCTGCTCTTGAGCGGGACGATAGCGGTCGCACAACAAATGCCGATGCCAATGAACGCCGATGGTTTGAAATG
The DNA here is from genome assembly GCA_963765385.1 of uncultured Alphaproteobacteria bacterium. GTDB lineage: Bacteria > Pseudomonadota > Alphaproteobacteria > Reyranellales > Reyranellaceae > Reyranella. The sequence continues at coordinate 333,446 of CAVXWG010000014.1, forward strand.
GGGGCCGGTGCCCAATGTCTTTCCGCCCGGCGCTCAAATCGCCGTCGTCTCTGGCGACCCGTTCAAGGAAGGCCTCTATGTCGTCAGGTTGAAGATGCCCGCGGGCTACAAGATCCCGGCGCACAATCATCCGACGACCGAATACGTCACAGTGATGTCGGGCGCGTTCAACATCGGCATGGGCGACAAGCTCGACGAGCAAAAGGGCATGGCGTTGCGGCCCGGCGGCTTTGCCGAGGCGGCGGCCAAGATGAACCATTATGCCTGGACGTCGGGCGAGACCGTCGTGCAGGTCCACGGTCAGGGCCCCTTCGCCATCACGTACGTGAATCCTGCCGACGATCCGAGCAAGAAATAGTACGCGCCCTGGCTCGCGGCGGTCGTGACTCCGCCGCTTGCCAGTGTTCTTGCGAGATGCTGTGGCTGTGGCCGCCGCCGCAGTCCGCCCGCGCCGCCCGTTGAATTGGATCCGCCGGCATATTGAAACGACAGCGATGGTCCAAGCGGCCCGGAACCGGCTCGGCTATGCGTGCCCTTGCCCGGAAGGGGAAGAACGAAGGGGCTGCCGCGTCGGTTGATCTGCTGTCGGCCATGGCCGATATCGGGAACCAGGCGTCGAAGTACGATTGTCCCGCCGCCGAGCTGTCCCTTCTGCTTCGCCTGGCCAGCCCAGGTCGCGTCACTGTCGCAGCAGCAGAGCCCCGCCAGTTATGAAGTATGCGAAGCAGGCAAAGACTATGACGCCAATCGTCGACGCCATCACCAGATTGAAGGATGGAGCAAGATCTCGCTTTTCCTGTTGGGCGCCGATGGTATGCAATGCGGCCGCCGCTTCTTTGCTGATTGCTGGTGCGCCCGTTCCGCGTCTGGCCGTCCTAGCCGCAGCCTGAAGCGAAATTGACTCCCAGAACGCGTCGACGACATGTGCGTCCGCGGGACCGCCGTCAACGACTTGGCGTGTTGATGTCGCATCGGGGCCAAGGGGTTGGCGTACCGCGCTGACTGTCCCGGCTCTTTCGTAATGCATAACTTGATACTACCTCCGCTGGGATTGCCTCGCGTCTTCTACGGCTAAAACGCTGTTCGCAAATAAGCGGTAGCGTGTCACTTTTGGGGCGCGCGGGTTAATCACGCGAACGTCACGGGCCAGCACGGAGCGGACCGAGCTGTGGGCGGCGCGTGGCGCCGTTCGCGAGGCACTGGCAAAACGCAGATGCGAGGCGATCGGGCCGGACACAATTAAAGCACACAAAAAGCACCGAACAGTGACCTACGGGCCGAGTACGTAACCTATGCTTCTGCAATGGAATGCGTACAGCCAAGCCAGATGCGCTTGGCAGCGCAATGAGGGACGATGAAACTGGACCGGCAGCAACTGATCAAGCTGCTCAATTTGACGGGCAGCGACTACGACGCGGAAGCGCTTGGCGCGATTCGCCGTTCGAATGCGTTGCTGCGCAGGCACCAGATGACGTGGGCCGAGTTGCTTGCTCCTTCGCACGACCCCGTGCAGACGCCGCAACCTCGACCCGCGCAAGCTCGACCGCAGAGAAACAAATCGAGCCCGAGGGGGTCTCACGGGTCAAGAGAGAGGCCGATCTGGGAGTACCACACGCGGTACACTCAACAGCATCGACACTGGACGGCCTACGACACCAGGCAAGAGTGGCTGAGCCGTTCGCTGGGTGTCTTTTTTTTTCCCGTCACGGTGTTCACATGGCTGTACAAGTCAGTGGTTCGCTCGAGGCGACGGTGGTTGAAGCCGGTCGCGATGCTAGTGCCAATCTTTGGCGCCGGGATGGCCGCGATGGTCTGGCTGGTCATGCTGTTGAGTGTGGCCCAGCTTATCGGAATAGTCTGACGCCCTTGCGGTTGCAGCCCCCTCGCGACTGAACGGTTTGCCGGACTCCTAAACGATGGCCGCTCTCGATCGCTGCCAGGCCGCCAACAGACGGAGGCATCAGGCCCGTTAGGCCGATCACAAGACGCGAGCACGGCCCGCGCTTCATATCGACTTGGCCGCGCGGTGATCCACATGTCAATCTTGATGGCCGGCGCGTCATGAACTGCGCTCGGACCCAAAGCGACATCATCCCATCGCGCGCGAGCACGCCCGCACTGGCAGTTCTTCAAGAAGAAGCCGGGCGTGGAACGTAAATAGAGCTTGCTGGCCGCCGCCTGTTCAATGTCTGCTTGGCTCCTGATTTCTTGATCCAGCTCAAGGTCCGCTCCTGCGTGGCACTGGAATTTCAGCCAGGAGAGCGGGCGCGTTTGCATTCCTATCGACCCACACGGTGTGAGGTATCATGTTCAGAAGCACTTTGCTCCGGTCGGCTCTGGCCTTCGCCGTCGTCCTGTCGGCCGTCGCGGGAGCAGGCAGCGCCCGCTCCGAGCCGTTTCCCGAACTCGGCAAGGTCGACGAAATCGCCATCCGCGGCACCATCCTTGCCATCAATCGTGCCAACCGCACGCTCGTGGTCGAGAGTCCCGAGCGTGATACGCTCACCTTCAAGGCGATCGATCGTGTCACCGGTTTCGATTCCCTGAAGGTCGGTCAGCGTGTCGACCTGCGCTACTATCGCGTCACCGACTACCTCGTCGCCAAGACCACGCCCGAGATGACGGAGATGGCGCGATCGATCCTGAGCGATCCCGCCCGGGCGCCCGGCCTGCCGGGCACCCAGATGCGGGCCAGGCTGTGGTCGCTGTCAGGCATGGTAGTGCGCACCGACATGGCGGCCAAGAAGGTCGAGATCGTCGATCCCAACAGCGGCGAAATCGTCCGCTCGCCGTGGATCAAGACACCGGAGGGACAGGCGGAGCTCGCCAAGTTCAAGCCGGGTGACATGGTCACCATGGTCTTCAGCGAGCGCTCGGCGTTCGAGATCACGCCCGTCCGCTAGTGTCCCGAATTTGAAGTTCATCGGATCATTGAACAGGCTGCATCGCACGACCGAGGTGTCATCCCGCGCAGCGAGCGCCGATCAAAGTTCCCTCGCTGCGCTCGGGATGACACCGGGTGGGAAGAAGCGTCGGCGCGCTCATTGCTCGGATTGCGCAACCATGGCGCAGCAACCTGCGCCTGAGTTGCGCATCTTTTCTTGCGGACACCGCACGAGCGCGAGCGGAGTGGTGCGCTCATAGGCGCTAGCTTACTACGAACCTCACCCTGAGGAGCGGCCCGCGTCGCGGGGGGTACCCCCCGCGCTTTGCCGTGTCTCGACGGGCGGGCAACAGAGCAGGTGCTGCGAACCGCCTTTTCCACGATTCCGTGCGTGGCCCACCACAGCGCGGAGTTTACTCCGCGCGATTCGAGACGGCCGCGGAGCCTGTCCCGAGCGCAGTCGCGGGGCGGCCTCCTCAGGATGAGGTTGTTGACTGGAATATCGTCAAAGCGCCCATCAGTGGTGCGCTTCCGGAAAGGATCGTGATTCGGTCAAGCGGAACGTGCCAGGCTGACACAGGCGACCGCACCCCGTAGAAACCGACACGGGGCGAACACTTTTGGCCCAACAAAGCCTCCCCTCAAGAGCCGGATTGCGGCTAATGTAGAGGCACCTTAAGCCGGGGGCCAACAGGGACGAGGGGACCATGTTCAACCCTACCGCCGTGGTGATTGACGCATTCGTCGATGAGCTCCACAAGGGCTACGTCAGCACCTACACCAGTCTCGAGCCCGACTATCCCGGTATCATCGACTATGTCGGCCACATGGCGCTCGAGCTCATCGCCAACAGCGATGCGCCCTATCACGACCTCGGCCACACGATCTGCGTGACGCTGCTCGGCCAGGAAGTGCTGAAGGGCAAGCATCTGCGCGAGGGCGGGGTCAGTCCACGCGACTGGCTGCACTTCATCATTTCGCTGCTGTGCCACGACATCGGCTATGTGCGCGGCGTCTGCCGGGACGACAGGCCGGGGCATTACGTGACCGGCAACGGCAAGGAGACTGTGGAGCTGCCCGAGGGCGCCACCGATGCGGCGCTGACACCCTATCACATCGAGCGCGGCAAGTTGTTCGTGCGCGAACGCTTCGCCAAGAACCGGCACATCGCGGTCGAAGTGCTGTGCGCCAACATTGAATACACGCGTTTCCCGGTGCCGATCGAGAACGAGCGCGAAGCTGCGACCGACTACCCGGCGCTGCTGCGCGCTTCCGACCTCATCGGCCAGCTCGCCGATCCCAACTACATGCGCAAGATCTCGGCGCTGTTCAATGAATTCGAAGAAACCGGGATGAACGAGAAGCTCGGCTACACCAGCTCGGCGGATCTGCGGGCCGCCTATCCGAAGTTCTTCTGGTCGACGGTGACTGCCTACATCGACGAGGCGCTTACCAACCTTCGCATGACGCAGGAGGGCCAGCTGTGGGTGGCGAACCTCTATTCCCACGTCTTCGCCGAAGAGCACAAGCTGCCCGCCCTCGGCGCCGAACGCGTACGCGACTGATACGATGCCCGCGCAAGCGCGGCTGGTTTGCGAGCGACCCCGCCTTGCCGGCGCAGGTCGATCAACCTTGAGATGAGGGGGCCCATCCGATGGCACAAGGCATAAGTCACCGAAGCTATGTCAGCTACATCGACAAGAGCCGCAATTACTACCGGGCCTCCGGCTACGAACGACCCTATCGCTGGGCACATTACGAGGACGTACCCTTCTCGCGGCTCGCCAAACCGCTCTCCCAATGCCGTATCGGGGTGGTGACGACGGCGGACCGCGCGCCGGGCGCAGCCCCGCGCGCCACCAAGCTGTTCGCCGCACCGAATGGCGAGAGTGGCCGGCTTTTTACCGAGAAGTCGTGGGACCGCGAGGCCACCCACACCGACGACCCGGAGACTTATCTGCCGCTGGCGCGCCTCGCCGAACATGTCGATGCCGGGCATGTGGCTTCGCTCAGCCCGAGGTTCTACGGAGTCCCGACGGACTACAGCCAGCGGCTGACGCTCGAGCAGGACGCTCCCCAGGTCGAAGCCTGGATGCGGGAGGATGGCGTCGATGCTGCCCTCCTCGTCCCCCTTTGACCCGTCTGCCACCAGACCGTGAGTCTCGGCCGCACGACATCTCGAGGCCGCCGGCATTCCGACGGTCATCGTCGGCTCCGCCCGGGATATCGTCGAGGAGTGCGGCGTGCCGCGCTTCCTGTTCGTGGATTTTCCCCTCGGCAATCCCTGCGGCAAGCCCTGGGACGTGGCGATGCAATACAACATCGTGGGCGGCGCGCTGGACCTTCTGGAACGTGCCTGGCTGCCGCGCACGACGGTGCAGCGACCGGAGACCTGGGCGGAAGGCGCCGACGACGAACGATGGCGCGAACGATATATGTGGGTGGGCGACGATAACCGGGAAGCGTTGGCGAAAGCCGGCGAGGCGCGGCGACGGGCTCAAGCCGCGAAATCACGGGCAGGTGTCGAGTAGCGCGTCCTGGTGATCGAAGGCCCTCGACTCGCCCGGCACCCGACACCGTCCTCAACGCGGACGAGCTACTGACAATAGCAAGCGGTAAAGGACGGGCGGTCGAGGTGACCGATCGCGCAGACATAGGCTTTTAGCGGACCGGCAAGCGCGCCGCGCCCGACATTGTAGAGCCGCCGATACGTGTCGCGCACCGCGCCGTCGGTCGCCAGCACCTGCCATACGGACTTCACCGCAGCGGGCGCGTAGTGCTGCTGCCGATAGGCGGTGGTGAAGGTGTATTCGAACCGCCAGTCGGCGGCGCCGGGCGCCGCGCCGGGATTGGCGAGATACCAGGTCGAGAAATCGGCCGGCACGCCGGACCGCCTGTCATAGGTGAACACCTGGAAGCCCGGATTCTGTCCGAAAATAGGGCTGATGCCCGGTGAGAGCTTGTCCATCGCAACCGCCGTGCCGTGTCCGTCGATCAGCAGCCGGTAATCGTCGAAGTGGGTATGACCCGAAAAGCTCGCCTGGAGCACCTCGTGGTATCGGTCGAGAAGCGCGAGGAAATCGGAAGCGAACGGTTCGCGCAGGAACGGAACGACCTTCGCCGGACAGGTCGAAGCCTGGGTATTGACGATCGTGGAATAGGGATCGATTCCCCAGGGGATGTGATGCACCAGCCAGACCAGCCCGCCGGTCGCGCGTTGGCGCGCCAGCCGGTCGCGGAACCAATCCAGCATCGCCTGAGCGGCGGCGAGCCCGTCCGTCCCGCAGGCGTCGCGATACTTTGTCGACCACAGCACGTCGTTCAGGACCACGATCAGCCCGTTCGCGAGGGTCGGATGGCGCGCCGCATAGTAGCCGCCGGCCGCATAGGTCCGGTCGAAGTCGGGCTCCAGCCGCTCGGCCCCGACGAGGCGCCGAACCATCTCCCGCGTCTCGGCGAGGTAACGCCCGCCCGGCTCGATCCGGTAGTCGCCGCAGCTCGAATCGACGTTGCCGAGAGCCACGATGGCGGGCTTGCCGGCGAGCGCATCGGCCAGCGCATCGCCCACCAGCAGCGTCGTCTTCACCGCCACGTCGCCGGCGCCTTGCGACATCGGGGCGACGCCCAGCGCCTTGGCTGCCTTTGCATCGAATTCGTGAACGAGAAAATCGCCCGGCACGATGGCGAAATCCGCGCCGGCCATGGCCTTCGCGAAGGGAACGAAACTCGCGGCCAGCAGGGCATGGTTGGTATCCTCCCCCAGCCGCGACATCGGCTGATCCTGGGCGACGGCCAAGGTCGCCTTCCAAGCTGCCGGAGCCGACATCGCCAGAGACGTGGCGAGCGCCGGCGGGTCGAACGGATTGAAATGCAGATCGGACATGACGACGAACGTGCCGCTTCCCTCGGCGCCCCAAAGCGACGGGACCGACGCGATCAGCCCAGCGAGGACAAGCGCGGCCAGGCCGGCGAAAGAGGCAACTCGTGCTGCCATGCTAGTACCCCCTTTCATAGACTGCTGACACAGCCCCAGCCTCACCCTGAGGAGGCCCGCAGGGCCGTCTCGAAGGGTGGGATACACCTATCGGTGTTGCCCATCCTTCGAGACGCATCGCGGAGTTTACCCCGAGGTATTCGAGGGGCGATGCTCCTCAGGATGAGGTCGTTTGTAAATCAGCATTCTATGAAAGTTGGCACTAGTTGCCCGGCTTGGTCTCGGTGGCCTTCACCACCCCGGCCCAGGTCGCCATGTCCTTGGCGATGAAGGCGGAAAACTCGGCGGGTGTCGTCGGCGCCGCCAGCGTTGCCCGCTCCTCGAACTGGCGTAGCATCGCCGGATCGCGCAGCACGGCCGTGAGATCGGCATTCTCCTTGTTCACGATCTCGTCCGGCGTCTTCGCCGGCGCCACCAGCCCGGACCAGCCGGCCGAAATCGTAGCCCGCGACGGTCTCGCCGATCGACGGCACCTGGTCGAGCGGCGCCGGCAGGCGGCGCGCCGTCGTCACGCCCAGCGCCTTGATGCGGCCGTCGCGGATCGCACTCAGCGCCGAGGCAGTGCTGTCCATCATCAGCTTGACGTGGCCGCCCAGCAGGTCGGCCATCGCCGGACCGGAGCCCTTGTAGGGGACGTGCATGATGTCGATCTTCGCCTGGAGCTTGAACAGCTCCATGCTGAGATGCTGCGCCGTGCCGGGCCCGGCCGAGGCGTAGGAAAGCTTGCCCGGCTCTTTGCGGGCGAACTCGATCAGCTCGCCCACCGTGCTGGCGGGAAAGCTGGGATGGGCCACGATCACCAGCGGACCGCGCAGGATGTTGGTGATCGGCTTGAAGTCGACCAGCGGCCTGTAGGGCAGGTCGGGGTAGAGGCTGGGATTGACGCCGAAGGTGCCGCTGGTGGCGACCAGCAGCGTGTAGCCGTCGGGTGCCGCCGCCTTGCCGGCCTCGGTGCCCGGAATGCCGCCGCCCCCGCCCTTGTTGTCGACCAGGACCTGCTGCTTCCAGGTCTCCGTCAGGCGCTCCGCCATCAGCCGCGCGAAGATGTCCGCCGCCTGCCCGGGCGGAAACGGCACGATGATGCGGACGGGCCTGGACGGCCACGGCGCCTGCGCGGCGGCGCGCGTCGCGATCAGCGGCGCGGCCAAGGGCGCAGCCAGTCCCAGCGCCAAGGCATGGCGGCGCGTTACGACCTTCGACATCCTTCCTCCCGGCATCGTTTCGACGGCAGGCTAGCACGTCGCCGATACCGCGCGCGTTCGAACTCAGGGCAGCATGACCTTCACCAGCCGTCCGCCATGCAGATCGACCCGCTGCATGACCGAGCCGCCCTCGGCCTGCGAGGCGTCCTGCCACTTCACGCTGCTCGTGACGTACCAGACACCGTCGGGCACACGCGGAAAGGAGAAACTGCCCATCGCGTCGCAGCGCACCGTGCGCAGGGACGCGACATAGAGCGGATCGTCGCGCTCGAACTTGGCCGGCCCCAGGCTGGCGGCGCGCATGCCCTTGGTCGCGTTGCCGAAGATCGCGGTCATGCGCGCGCGGGCATAGGCACTGTCGGGAATGAGGATCGCCGACTGTCCGGCGCAGGTGTGATTCGTGCCGCCCGCCTTGATGGAGGCGATTCCGCTCACGGTGTTCGTACCGCTGCTGCGCGCCCAGTCGACCTCGGAGGGCGCCATCGGCGTGGACAGGGCGGTTTCCTGCGGCGCGAACTGGGCGCAGCCGGCGACGGCCAGGATCACTCCCAGGAAAAGGGCGGCAGGCTTCATGGGCCGGTACTTTCCGTTTCAGAGGGACCCGCAGAGTAGGCCGCAACATGGCGCGGGCCTGTGTTCCTTTGGTGGCTCAGTTGTGTAGACTGGCGCAAACGACTGCGGGGAGACGAGCATGCGGATCGGCGTCACGATGTTTTCGACGGATTACGCGATCCCGCCGCACGAGCTTGCCCTCGAGGCCGAGTCGCGCGGCTTCGAATCGGTGTGGTTTCCCGAACACAGCCACATCCCGACCAGCCGCAAGTCGCCCTGGCCGGGCGGCCCCGACCTGCCGAAATGGTACCACGACACCTACGATCCGTTCGTGGCGATGGGCGCCGCCGCGGTCGTTACCAAGACGATCAAGCTCGGCACCGGCGTCTGCCTGGTGGTGCAGCGCGATCCCATCCACACCGCCAAGGAGGTCGCGACCGTCGACCGGCTGTCCGGGGGCCGCGTCTTGTTCGGTATCGGCGGCGGCTGGAACGCCGAGGAGATGGAAGACCACGGCACCGCCTTCAAGACACGTTTCAAGCTGATGCGCGAGCGCATCGAGGCGATGAAGGAGATCTGGGCCCATTCGAAGCCGAAATATGCCGGCGAGCTCGTGAAGTTCGACGAGATGATGCAGTGGCCCAAGCCGGTGCAGAAGCCGCATCCGCCGATCATCGTCGGCGGCGGCTTCCCGCAGGGCGCGCGCCGCGCCGTCGCCTACGCCGATGGCTGGATGCCGATCGGCGGCCGCGGCGGCGACACGCTGGCGATGCTGCCGCCGTTCCGCGAGATGCTGAAGGCAGCCGGTCGCGCCGAGTCCGACGTGCCGGTCACGCTGTTCGGCGTCGGCATGTCGGGCGACGCGCTGAAAGCCGCCCGCGATGCCGGCGTCGATCGCGTCGTGTTCGGCGTGCCGCCCGAGGCCAAGGACAAGGTCCTGCCCCTGCTCGACAAGGGCGCCGCGCTCATGCGCGCGATGTGATGGCGCGTCCCGAATCGTTTTGAGAGGAGGCGGCTATGGACAAGGGAACTTCGGCCCGCCGTGACGTTCTCAAACGAATGGCCGCCGCAGGCGCGATCGGCCTGCCCGCCGCCGGCACCGCGTGGCGCGGCGCTGAAGCGGCCGGCGCGCCCGCCTATGATCCGGGCGCCCGCTTCGATGTTGCCGTGAGCGACGTCGAGCTTCGGCGCAACCCCGCCGGCCGGATGCTGATGGCCAGGATCTACCAGCCCAAGGGAACGGGCCCCTTCCCGACCGTTCTCGACCTGCATGGCGGGGCCTGGAACAGGAAAGATCGCCTGGCCGAAGAGCCGATGGATCGCGCGCTGGCGGCCAGCGGACTGCTGGTCGTTGCCGTCGACCTGACGCTGGCACCCCAAGCGCCCTATCCGGCCTGCGTGCAGGACGCCAACTACGCCGTGCGCTGGCTCAAGGCGAAGGCCGCCACCTGGAACGGCGATACCTCGAAGATCGGCCTCTACGGGTCGTCCAGCGGCGGTCACGTCGCGGAGCTTCTGGCGATGCGGCCGCACGATCCGCGCTACGGCTCGATCCCTCTTGCTGCCGCGCCGGACGTCGACGCCACCGTCGCCTGGGCAGCACTGCGATCGCCGATCAGCGACACCTTTGCCCGCTACGAGAACGCCGAGCGTCGCCACAACGAGGCGATGGTGAAGAACAACACGGTGTTCTTCTCGCCGTGGCAGACGATCCACGAAGGAAATCCGCAGGAGATTCTCGAGCGCGGGGAAAAGCCCACCCTGGTCCCGCTCCTCATCATGCAGGGCGCGCTCGACGACAACGTGCTGCCGGAGGTTCAGGAAAAGTTCGTCGAAGACCTACAGGGCCGCGGGCGGCGCAGTGCGACTATCACCTGTTCGAGAACTCGGTGCACGAATGGGTCGCCGAGCCGGGTCCGCAGACGGACAAGGCGCGCGAAGTCGTCAAGGAATTCATCGGACGGCAACTGAAAGCGTGACCCTTGCGCCTCTCATGGAAGCGCCGGCTTTGATTGGGAGCAATTGTATGTCGGGAGGCTGGACCAGATTCTTGGGATTGCAGTCGTCCTGCGCGGTCCTGGTCCTGATAGCCAACCTCTTCCGTCATCCCGACCGGAGCCGAGCGAAGCGCCTGCCCTGAGCGAAGCCGAAGGAAGGCGCAGTGGAGGGACCTGTTCTGTCGCTCCATTACAAGAAGAGGTCCCTCGACTACGCCGCCCTTTGGGCGGCTTCGCTCGGGATGACGGTATAAATAGCCAAACGCGATAGCGTGGCCTTCGTGAAGAGAAAATTATTCAAGTACCAGCGCGACGGATTTCTGTCGATCGCGTCACGGCCTGTGCAGCCGCACCGGATCGCGGGTCACGGTGCGCCGGCCGCGCTTGAAGGCGGCCAGCACCGGTGCCACGGTGCGCAGCGCCGTGACGGCGTCGGGCGCGTCCAGCATCACCAGGTCCGCGGGCGCGCCCACGGCGACGCCGTAGTCCTTCAGGCGCATCAGCTTCGCCGCCTGGGTCGTGGTCATGTCCCACAGGGCGCGCACCTCGTCGTCGTTGCCGCGCTGGGTGACGATCGCCTGCATGTTGACCTGGCGCAGCAGCTGGCCGTCGCCGAACGGCGTGAAGGGATTGAGGATGTTGTTGGAGGCGACGGAGCAGACCACGCCCTGCTCGCTGAAGTGATTGAGGTCGACCACGTTGCGCGGCACGTTGTGGTCGGTGTGGCGGCCGCCGAGATAGAGGTCGGTCGCCGTCAGCACCGTGAGCGCCACGCCCGAATCGGCCAGCCGGCGCGCCACCTTGTCCATGTCCGGCGGGCGCATGGAGGCGAGCTTGGAGACGTGCCCGATGGCGACCCGCCCGCCCCAGCCGTACTTCTCGGTGAGGTCGCAGACCAGCAGCGTGTCGAGCTCCTCGGCCGAGGCGCCGCTGTCGAGATGCATGTCGATGTCGACGTCGAATTCGCGCGCCATCTCGAAGACGCGACGGATCTGCCCGGCCCGGTCGGTGTCGTAGTTGGGCGCCGCGCCGACCACGGTCGCGCCCGCCTTGAGGGCCGCGACCATCAGCTCGTCGGTGCCGGGATTGTTCAAAAGCCCCTCCTGCGGCATGACGCAGATCTCGAGGTCGATCGCCCAGCGGTAGCGGTCGATCAGCGCCTTGACGCCTTCCATCCCGCGCAGCCCGATCTTGGGATCGACCTCGACATGGGTGCGCATGCGGGTGGCGCCGTGGCCGATGCACTTCTCGATCGTGCCTGCGGCGCGCTCGGTCACGTCCTCGACCGTGAAAGTGTGCTTGACGGCCGAGACCCGCTCCATGGCGAGATGCGGGAAGCGCTTGGTCTCGCAATCGCAGCGCGCCAGGATGCACGACTTGTCGAGATGGATATGGGTCTCGACGAAGCCGGCTGAAACCAGCCGGCCGCCGCCCTGCACCTGTTCCGCGGCGCCGCCGCCGAGCTGCGGCGCGATCGCGGCGATGCGGCCGTCCTTCACGCCGATGTCGGTCGCCGGCTGATCGGCTTTCGCATCGGCCAGCCGCACGTCACGCAACACAAGATCGAAATCCATTGAAAACGCTGCTCCCCGCTGTCGGCCCGCATGTTGCCCCACGCGGCCCGGTATTTACAGTCCCCGCCCCGCACCATTTCATGGTGCGCCGAAGCCGTTGGACGACGACATGTCTTCGACGGCGCGGTGACTTGTTCATCTGCGCCATCGATGCCAACGCATGGCGACCGCGAGAGGCAGCCTCCTTCCCGAATACTGGTCCGGCCTTGCACACCCGGTTGGGCAACAAAAGAGACAGTCATATGCATTTGACGGGCTGGCAATCGGCCAGCCGCCGGGCCTAGCATCGCGCACCGGGGGTCTGTCCAGTGCCGTCCCAGTACACGCCTCTTCCGAACTCGACGTACCTCGATTACGACAGCTACCGCAGCGACGCAGCCTACCCGACCGGCGCCGGAGCGCTCGGCAATTTCACCTTCAACGTGGCGCTGGTGCTCGATCGGGCGAACGACCCGACGGCGCTGCTGAATTCCGATTGGGGCTCACGCCAGCAGCAGCTCGAGAGCCTGACCGACAACGGCGCGCTGTGGTCGACCTACGGCGCCAATCCGGCGGCCTACAACCAGGTCCTCGCCCAGCTGGCCGGGCTCGGCATCCACACCGTCGACCAGATCGATCCCGTGAACGGCTATGTGTCTTCGGCCGAATCGCGCACGATCTGGGTGCAGGTCGACCAGAGCAATTTCGCGACGCTGTTCGGCACGCCGCTGCTGGCGGGCCACGACCAGGCGGGCAATGCGGTGGCCTACTGGCAGGGCGACCTGTCGCTGCCGCAGCCGCTGGCGGTTTTGGGCGTCAAGGGCCTGTGGTTCGACACCGACATGTTCGGCACGGTGCTAGCGCCCTCGGGCGGCGAAGCGGCGGCGGCGCTGCCGCAGGGCGCACAAGGCATCGGCAACAGCGCGCCCCGCGGCAGCGTCATCCTCGATCCGCAGGACATCGCCCAGGACTTCTACAATTTTCCGCTGTCGGGCGCGCTGTGGGACCCGTCGTCCGGCCATGCCGTCGGCACCGGCACGATCGGCCTGCTCGAACCCGCGATCGGCAGCGCGCTCGGGCCGGAGACGCCGGCGGGCATATTCCAGGCGCTGCTGGATGCCTATCGGCAGGCCATGGGCATCAGTACGTCTGGCCAGGTGACGACCCATGCGCCCGGTGGGCAGCAGGTGACGTCCGACGCCGGCGAACGCTCGCTCGATGTCGGCGTGGTGACGGCGATCGACCCGCAGAGCCCGCTCGTCCTCTATGCCGGCTCCGGTTCCAGCGCGAACGCCAACGCGGATGCCTATACGGCCTACCAGGCGGCGATCTGGGATACGGTGAACGACCCCGACGTCGTCTCCTCGTCCTATCGCTTCCACCCGACCATGGCAGCACCTGGCTCGCCGTTCCTGTTCGCGGTCGATCAGCTGTTCGTCGATGCAGCGCTGCGCGGCGTCACCGTCCTGACTTCCGCCGGCGACGGCGGGTCCGGCGGCTGGACCGGCGACGGCCTCACCAATGTCGTGAGCACCCGCGGCAGCCCCTACGACCTGATGGTGGGCGGCACGTCGCTCAGCACCCTGGGGGCGGCGGGCACCGACCCGACCCTGGCCGACATCCTGACCCTGGCAATGGCGGGCGATCCGGTGACGATCTGGGACCTCGTCGCCGGCGGCCTCACCGCCCTGCCGGCTTCTTCAGGTCCCGCTTCGCATTTCGTCGAAGCCGTCTGGAACACCTACGCGCTCGACGGATCGATCTTCACCAAGAACGGATATCTCGGGAATCTCGCCGGTGCCGGCGGAGCGGATTCCACCCATGCCGTGCCGATCTACCAGAGCGATTTCGGCCTGATGCCGACGACCGCCGACCCGGCGGCGCTGGTGGGCCGCGGCGTGCCGGACATTTCCGCCAATGCCGGCGGCAACCTCTTCTATAACGTGCCGCAAGCCGCGATGGACGGCCTGCATGGCGGTGGCGGCACGAGCGCGGCGGCGCCGCTCTGGGCGGCGCTGATCTCGCAGTTCAACGCGATCTTCCATGATCAGGGCCTGCCCAAGCTGGGCTACATGAACGACCTGCTCTACATCGCCGCGGCGATCGCGCCGGGCTCGTTCAACGACGTGACCCTGGGCAACAACGTGTCGTCCTTTGCGCTGGGCGGTGCCTACAGCGATGCCCAGACCGGCACCGCGATCACGCCGACCGGCTACGGCTACCAGGCGGGTCCGGGCTATGACCTCACGACCGGTGTGGGTTCGCCCAATGGCCTGCTGCTGGCGCGGGTGCTCACCGACATCGCCCATTCCGAGATGTGGTTCAGTTCGAATTCGCATGTGATCGATGCGGACGGCCATGGCGGCTGGACCAGCGGCGCCGACCAGAGCCTGCTGCTGCAGACCGCATCGTCCGCCGGCATCGATGTCGGCTTGCATCTCGGCCCGGACGCCTTCGGCTTCTTCAGTGCGGCCGCCGACAGCTTCGCCTGGACCAGCCGGATGGCCGAGCAATCGCTGCAGGCTGACTTCGATCCGGCCCTGGTGATCATGTTCGACAAGCAGGGACAGGGTGGGCTGGCAGAGGCGCACGTGACGTCGGGTGAAGCGCTGGCGGTGTCGGTCGGCGCAGCGCCGGCCGCGGCAATCCAGGCGGACCTCAGTAGCCCGTTCGGCTTTGCCGACTTCCTCTCGGGCGATACGGCGGTGCGCGTCGCGCGGCCGGTCGCCGTGGCGGAGACGGCCGACGCCCACAACGACCAGACCGCCATCGTGCGCGTGCGCCAGGACGGCCAGGACACCCTGTCGCTTACCTTCTATCGCGTCGACGATCTCTCGGGCACGATCAACGGCCTGCATCCCGGCGACGCCGGCTATCAGGCGGTCGTGCAAAGCCGGGCCTATCAGCTGAGCTCGGGCGCAACCTCGCTGGGCGGTCCGGGCTACGGCAACTTCGAACAGGGCGACCTGATGCACGTCAATGCCGGCGACCTCATTGCCATGCAGCTCACCAACAACAGCCACGGCAATACCTATTCGGCCTTCGCCCAGGCCAACGAGACGGTCAGCGGCCAGCATGTCGCCCATCTGTGGAACTACGGGCTGAACACCTGGGGCTGGGAAGACACTTTCGGCGGCGGCGACCGCGACTACAACGACCTGGTCGTGCAGCTCGACTTCACCAGCGCCGCGGGTCACGGCTGGATCGCGTGAGCGTCTGCGCGCATTCATTCGCCCCTCCGACGAACGGACAAGGCGTGGAGCCATCGTGTGATGCCCGCGCGATCGGTCGGGAAATGATGCTTACTTAATTCCCATCCCCGACACGCATGTCCACGCGTCGGGCGCCGGAAGGGGCATTTTCGGTCACTATGGCGCCCGAAAATTCGATCAACCGCCTTAAGTAGATTAAAAGTTTTACTTGACGGTCGACAAAGTGATACTTAGGTACGCTCCCAGTCCTTCGTCGGGAGCATCAGCCATGTCCGGTCGCGGACGCCTACCGCTCTACAAACCCGAGCGCACCCGCTACCGCCGCGCGCTCGGCGCCACCAATTTCGGTCTGCTGGAGCCCGCCCTTCGGGTGAGACAGCAAAACGAGCGGCGGAAATACCGGAAATGCCGGAAACCTCGAATCGTTAGGAAATGGAGGCCTTTCCGACGATGGCGCGAAGCGGCGGAAATTGGCGGAAATTGGCGGAAACCCCTGGCAGGAACTCCGATCGAGAAACTGCAGTCCGCAGTTTTGCTGTCTCACCCACGGGGTGCAGTCCACCCCGCGACTGGCACATCGCTAGCGGAAATTGCGGAAATTCCCTCCAAGTACTTTGGCAGGTATGCCGACCGCGGCTTTCCCCCTCCACCCCCTACGGGGCGCCTCCTCCGTATGACCAGGGATCCCGTCGTCTCGACCGAGGCCCGTAGGGCCGAGTGGAGAGACCTTCTCTCCACCATAAGCTGCTTATTGTGGAGGGAAGGTCTCTCCGCTCCGCGCTTAGTTTACCCCGAGCGAAGTCGAGGGGCGTTCCGGTCGAGACGACGGAGAAGCACCACATGCGATAGCCCTGCCCGTATGACGGGGGAGGAAATGCCCTTATGCCCATCCAGCCTTTAGAACGTCGCTTCGACCGCGCCGAGACCCGAGAATTCGCCGCGCGCCTGTGTGCCCGGCGGGAAATAGCGCAGGCCCGTCCACGAGCCGGTGGTGATGGCCTGGCCTTTGGCGAGACCGCCCCGCCGGCGCACCGCGTGGTCGATCATCCAGGCGAGCGGACGCACCGGATCGACGGCGCCCAGCCCGCCGCGCTGATCGACGACGATGTTGCCGTCGATGACCAGCCTCACCTGCAGGTCCGGCCAGTCGAGCCGCGCCCAGTCCTTCACGGGATCGCCCATGACCAGCGCATGGTTCATCTGGTTGTCGGCCAGCAGCCATTCCGGATCGGCGTGCTTGAAATCGGCCAGCCGGGTGTCGACCACCTCCATGCCGACGAAGGCGTCGCCCACGGCGGCCAGGGCCTCCTCGCGGCTCACGGGCGTATCGCGCGCCGCGATATCGTGCGCGATGTGGAAGGAGATCTCGATCTCGACGCCGATCATGTGCATCGTCCTGCCGTCGAAACGCGCCGGCGACGTCACCAGCGCACCGGCCAGCAGCGGCGCCGGATTGGGCTCGGCCGTGGGCGTGCGGGCGCCCACCTTCCAGCCGGCGACCGGCCCGGTGGCGCGCGCCACGCCGTCCTGGATGGCATAGACCGCATCGCGGTCGGGCAACGCGAACGGTGGTGCGACCTGTATGCCGGAACGGCGCGCCTCGAGCAGGCTCTGCACGGCGTGGGAAATATCGACGGTCATGCTAAGCTTTCCACAAACGACAGAAGAACCGGAGGGACAATGCCCTATGCCAGCGGGCGCGTCATTCATGACGCCGATGCGCATATCATGGAAGTGCCTGGCTTCCTCGAGGAGCATCTCGAGGCGAAATACCGTGCCGACGTGAGCGACAGCGTGCTCTTTCCGGACGACCGCGGGCGTGGCCTGCATCGTCTCCGCCCCGAGGCGCGTAAGGCCGGCGCAGACAACACCGTGGACTTCGACGAATCGCAGATCATGCTGCGCAAGAACTGGGACGCGCTCGGCTCCTACACCAGGCATGACCGGCCGCATTCACTCGACCTGCTAGGCTTCGCCAGCCAGCTCATGTTCACCACGGCGCTGCTCAATTTCTCCTCGCTGCTCGAAGGCAAAGGTGACGTCGATCTCATCTATGCCGTGGCCCGCGGCCATACCCGCCACATGGTCGAGTTCTGCTCGGTCGACAAGCGGCTGCTGCCGACCGGCTACGTGCCGCTGGCCGATTTCGAGCGCACCGCGCGGGCGGCGCGCGAGGCCATCGCGCTCGGCGCCAAGGCGCTGCTGATCCCGTCGCGCTGCCCCGACGGCCATTCGCCCAGCCATATCGGCTTCGATCCGCTATGGGCTGCCGCCCAGGAGGCCGGCCTGCCGATCGTGTTTCACGTCGGCGGCGGCGGCAAGCTCCTGGAAGAGGCCTACTTCAACAACGGCCTGCCGCCGGTGCCGGACTTCCATGGCGGCGACGACAATTTCAAGTCGATCGACTACATGGCGATCGCCTATCCGCCGATGAAGGCGCTGACGGCGCTGATCGTCGACCGCGTGCTCGACCGCTTTCCGCGCCTGAAGTTCGGCGTCATCGAACAGGGCGCCTCGTGGGTGCCGGGCTGGATGCGCAACATGGATTCGGCGCACACCGCCTTCTACAAGAACGAGGAGCGGCTGCAGAAGATGTCGATGAAGCCCAGCGCGTTCGTGGCCCGCCAGGTCAGGGTCACGCCCTACCCGCACGAGGATGCCGGCTGGATCATCGCCAATTCGGCTGACGAGGTCTGCCTGTTCTCGTCCGACTATCCGCACGTCGAGGGCGGGCGCAATCCGATCAAGCGTTTCGAGGCCTCGATGGCGGCGGCCGGTACCAGCGAGCGGCAGAAGCAGGGCTTCTATTGCGACAATTTCGTCGACCTGATGGGCGCGGGGCTGGCGCCCGAGCTGAGGGCCGCAGCATGAGCCGGTACACGACGCTGCTTACGGAGCGCACCGGACCGGTGCTCACGATCACGACCAACCGGCCCGAGGTCCTGAACGCGCAGAGCCGCATCCTGCTCGAGGAGCTCGACGATGCCTTCCGGCGTGCGGTCGACGACGAGGCGGTGCGGGTGATCATCCTGGCCGGCGCCGGCAAGCATTTCTCGGCCGGCCACGATCTCGGCAGCCCGCAGGAAATGGAGGACCAGAAGAAGACGCCGCTCGAGCCCGGCTTCAAGGGCGAGCATCGCAGGCTGTGGGAGCGCTTCTTCGAGAACACCATGCGCTGGCGCGACCTGCCCAAGCCCACCATTGCCCAGGTCCAGGGCTACTGCATCATGGGCGGCATGATGATCGCGTCGGCCTGCGACCTCATCATCGCCAGCGACGATGCGCAGTTCGCCGACCGCGCCGTGAAGTGGGGCGGCGCCCATGTGCAGTATTTCTCGATGCCGTGGGACTTCGGGCCGCGCAAGACCAAGGAGTATCTCTTCACCGGGCGGTTCATCGGCGCGGTGGAGGCCGAACGCGCCGGCCTGGTGAACCGCGTGGTGCCGCGGGCAAAACTCGAGGAAGAGACGATGGCGCTCGCCCAGGAGATCGCCGAGCGCGATCCCTACGCGCTGAAGCTCGCCAAGGCATCCGTAAACGAGACCCTCGACGCCCAGGGCTTTCGGCAGGCGATGGAGAACGCCTTCAAGAACTACATGCTGACCATCCCGCACCGTATCGAGATGGGCACCTACGGCCCCAAGGCCCGCGAAAAGGCCCCCAAGGACCGCTTCGCGGTGCTGAACAAGAAGAATGCATAGCCTCCCCGCGCGCAGCGCGGGGAGGTGTCCGCGCAGCGGACGGAGGGGTCATGAGTCTTGACCCCTCCGCCCCTCCGGGGCACCTCCCCACGCAAACGTGGGGAGGAAAGCTACGCCGCGCGGCGCTGGCGCTCGGCCATCTCGACCCCCATCGCCTGGACGACGGACGGGCGCTTGAGGTGCTTCTGGTGGTAGGCGGCGAGGGTCGGCCACTTGGCGAGGTCGACCTTCAGGAACACGGCCCAGTTCAGCATCGTGACGAGGTAGGCATCGGCCACGGTGAAGCTGATGCCCACGAGCGTGTCGCGGTCGGCGAGCTTGTTCGCGAGATGGTCGAAGGTGGGCTCGAACAGCGCCCGGGCGGCCGCTTTCGTGGGTTCCGCCGCGTTGGGGTTGAAGACGTTGTAGAAGATGCGCTTGTGCAGTTCGGTGGAGAGATAGTTCAGCATGTCGATGAGCTGGTAGCGTTCGAGGCTGCCCCAGGCCGGCGCCAGCCGCGATTCGGGCTTCTGGTCGGCCAGGTACTGCAGCACCGACGGCCCCTCGTTCAGCACCTGGCCGTCGTCGAGCCGGAGCGCCGGCACGTAGCCCTTGGCCGAGATCGTGTAGTAGTCGCCGCCGTCGTCGGTCTTCTTGTTCTCGACGAAGCGGATCTTGACCGGCAGGCCGGCCTCGAGCGCCGTGATATGCGAGGCGAGCGAGCAGGCCATCGGTGAGGCGAAGAGTTCCATAACGTCCTCCGTGTTTTTGTGCGATACGGTACAGAAATCCAAAGGGCCGGGTGGGTCAAGGATAATTATGCGAATCAGTACAGAATTAACCAAACGATCACGCGGCCGGCCGCGCGCCTTCATTCCCTCGGAGGTACTTGACCGCGTGCGCACGGTGTTCATGGAAAAGGGCTTCGCCGCCGCCTCGCTCGACGAGCTGGCCGCGGCCTCGGGCCTCAACCGGCCGAGCCTCTACGCTGCGTTCGGCGACAAGGAGCAGCTCTATATCGCCACCCTGCGCTTCTATGGCACCCGCAGCGTCGGAGGCCTCGAGGCGATCCTGAACGGACCCGGCACGATC
Source organism: uncultured Alphaproteobacteria bacterium (assembly GCA_963765385.1). GTDB lineage: Bacteria > Pseudomonadota > Alphaproteobacteria > Reyranellales > Reyranellaceae > Reyranella. The sequence goes on from CAVXWG010000014.1 coordinate 353,612, forward strand.
GAGCAGCGCCTCGGCAAGGTCTACAAGGCCGCGATCGATCTCTACACGGCGCCGCCGCACCGGCCGGGCTGCATGATCGTCGGCACCGCGGCCGTCGAAGCGCCCAGCCATCCCAAGATCGCCGCCGTCGCCAACGAGCTTCTGGCGGCGATCGAGAAGAGCCTGGAGCGCGGCTTCGCCGCGAGCGAGCTGCCGAGGAAGCCCTCGCCCGCGGCCCGCGCGCACATGGCCGGCGCCATCCTGTACGCCATCGCCATCCGCGCCCGGCTCGGCGCCAAGGCCGCCGACCTCAAAGCCTTCGCCGCTTCGATGGTGCCGGCCATTTGCGCGTGAAGGTGTGATAGGCTGCGTTGGTCATTGGGAAAGGCTGGTGCGTGAGCAAAGTAGAGGGAGATGCGTATCCGTGGAGCGGCGGTTTTCGCACGCTCGGCGAGGAACACGACTATCGGATCGACGACATCAAGGGCCAGATTCCGCCGGGCCTGCGCGGCACGCTGTATCGCAACGGCTCGGGCCGCAACGACCTTGCCGGCGAGTGGTTTCCCCACTGGTTCGACGGCGACGGCATGATCTCGGCGATCCGTTTCGACGATCGCGGCATCCACTACCGCAACCGCTACGTCGCCACCGAGAACTACCGCGACGAGACGCACGCCGGCCACATCGTCAACCGCGGCTTCGGCAAGCAGCGGCCGCACGGCATGCTGGGCAATGCTTTCCGCCAGCCCGCCAACGTCTCCAACACCTCCGTCGTCATGCAGGGCGACCGGCTGCTGTCGCTGTGGGAAGGCGGCCCGCCCTTTGCCCTCGACCCGGTCACGCTCGACACGCGCGGCATCGAAACCTTCGGCGGCACGGTGAAGGCCTTCTCGGCTCATCCCAAGATCGATCCCGACACCGGCGAACTGTTCAATTTCGGCATCGACTACGGCGCCAGGACGACGCTCACCCCCTATCGCATCGCCAAGGGAGTCGTGACGCGCCTGCCGCCGGTGACGCTGCCTCATGCGTTCATGAACCATGACTTCGTGCTCACGACCCGCTACCTGGTGTTCTGCCTCGGGCCGATCATCGTGTGGATGCGTCCCTTCGTGCTGGGGCAGAGAAGCTTCGACCGTGCGCTGTTCTGGGATGGCAGGATGCCGACATTGATCCTGCTCGTGCCGCGCGACGGAAGCGGCAAGACGCGGATCATCGAAACCGACGCCTTCTTCCAGTTCCACTTCGCCAACGGCTATGAGGAAGACGGCGCGCTGGTTCTCGATCTGGCGCGCTATCCCGACTACCACACGATCGGCGAAGCGCTGCGCAATTACTGGCGGTCGACATGGCCGAGTGAGGGCATGGCGGCCCTTACCCGGATGCGGGTCGACCTGGCGACCGGCAAGGTCGAGAACCGGACGTACGACAGCGGCACGGCCAACGAGTTCCCTTGCATCAACCCGGCCTATTCCGGCATGCGCCAGCGCTATGCCTATATCGCCTGCAACCCGTCCGACCGGAAGATTGGCCTGCAGCAGCAGCTTGCCAAGGTCGATCTCGAGACCGGCGCCGTGACGCGACACGACTTCCGTCCGGGCGGCTATCCCGGCGAGCCTTTGTTCATCGCCACCGATCCGCGCGGGGCCGAGGATGACGGCGTGGTGGTGAGCCTGGTCTTCGACGCCGGGCGCCAGCGGACCGATATCGTGGGCCTCGACGCGCGCGACCTCGCGGCGCGACCGCTCTTCGTGGCGCCGCTCCAGCATCACGTGCCGTTCTCGCTGCACGGCACCTTCAAGCCAGCCAGCCCGGGTCCGGGCTAGCGCCATCGATTGTCCGCCTTGCTTGCCAGCCGGTCGGCAAACTACCTGTCCCGCAGCTTGGGATCGATGGCGTCGCGCAGTGCGTCGCCGAACAGGCTGATGCCGAGCACCGTCAGCACGATGGCGAGGCCGGGAAAGATGGCGATCCAGGGCGCCGTGGTCGCGTAGTCCTCGGCGCTGCCCTGCAGCATCAGGCCCCAGGCGGCGACCGGTTCCTGCACGCCGAGCCCGAGATAGGACAGTCCAGCCTCGGCCAGGATCGCCTGGCCGACGAAGGCCGAGAGCAGGATCAGGAACGGCGCCACGACGTTGGGCACCATGTGGCGCAGGATGATGCGGGAATGGCTGAAGCCCAGGGCGCGGGCGGCATCGACATAGGGCACTTCGCGGACGGCCAGCGCGCTCGCCCGCACCACACGGCCGCAGCGGGGAATGAGCGGTATGGTGATGGCGATCATGACGTGGAAGACGCCGGTGCCGAACACCGACACGACCGCCAACGCCAGGATGATCAGGGGAAACGCCATCAGCACATCGAGCACGCGCTGGAAGACGAGGTCGAACCAGCCGCCGAAGTAGGCGCTGGCGACGCCCAGCACCAGGCCGATCAAACCGCCGCCGACGGCGGCTCCGAAGCCGACCAGCATGGCGGTGCGCGCCCCGAACACCAGGCGCGAGAAGATGTCACGGCCGAACTGGTCGGTGCCGAACAGATGCACGAAGCTCGGTGCCTGCATCATCGCACTGAAGTCGTTTTCCTCGGGGTCGAAGGGCGCGATCCAGTCGGCACACACGCCGGCCGCGATGATGACCAGCACGACCACCAGACCGATGGCGCCGAGCGGCTTGCGCCGGCAGAAGTTGAGCGCAAGGCGCAAGGGCGTGCGCTTGCGCGACAGCGTATCGTCGCTGAGTGCGTCCGGATCGGGGGCTAGGGCGGTCATCCTGGGTCCATCACGAGAAGCGGATGCGCGGATCGAGCCAGGCGTACAGCACGTCGATCACGAGGTTGGTGACGACGAAGATGGCGACAACCAGCATCACCAGGGCCTGGGCAAGGACGTTGTCCTGGTTCTGCACCGCCTGCACGAGCAGCCGGCCGATGCCGTTCAGGTTGAAGACCTGCTCGGTTATCACCAGCCCGCCGATCAGGAATGCGAATTCGATGCCGATCAGAGTCACCACCGGCAGGAGCGCGTTCTTGAGCGCATGACGGTTGACGATGATCTGTTCGAGGAGGCCCTTGGCCCGCGCGGTGCGGATGTAGTCCTCGCGCAGCACTTCGAGCATGGCCGAGCGCGTGAGCCGCATGGTCACCGCCGAATAGCGGTAGCCGACCGTGATCGCCGGCAGGAGGACGATCGAGAGATTGCGGATCGGATCCTGCCAGAGCGGCACGTAGTCGATGGGCGGCAGCCACGGCTTGCCGGTTATCATCGCCGTGACGTTGAGCACCAGGATGATCGACATGATGCCGAGCCAGAACGAGGGCGTGGCGATGCCGGCGATCGCCGCCACGCGCACGACATGGTCGAGCCAGGTATTTTCCTTCAGCGCCGATATGGTGCCGAGCGGTATGGCGATCAGGATGGCGATCACCGTCGCCAGGACGGCGACCTCCAGCGACACCGGCAGGCGGAGCGCAATCTCCTGCGCCACGGGATTGCCCGACCACATGGAATTACCGAAGTCGAAGGTGAGGTAGCTCCACAGGAAATCGAGGAATTGCACGAACAGGGAATTATCCAGGCCGAGCTGCTCGTGGCAGAGAGCGACGGCCGCCGCATCGACATGGCTGCCGCCCGCGCCCATCCGGATCACGCACACGTCGCCGGGGATCAGGCGCATCAGGATGAAGACCAGCGCGGCGGCTCCCACCAGCGTGGGAACCGCCAGCAGGAGCCGTTTGACGATATAGCGATACATCCGCCCGCTCCTCTTCCGGCGGCTACTTGTCCAGCCAGATGTTGGCGAGATCCTGGTTGAGGTAGTGGCTGGGACTGATCTTCCAGCCCTTGACGTAGGATCGCGCCAGAACGATGCGGTACCAGTACGGCAGGACGATCGCGTGCACCATCGTGTCGAGCGTGTGCTTCTCGAAGGCGCGCATGTCGTCGCGCTGCTTCTTGGGGTCTGTCTCGATCTGCATCTTCTCGTAGAGCTCGACCGATTTGTCGTCGTCGAACTGGCCGTAGTTTTCCGGATAGACCTTGGCCGGGAGGTACTTGCCCGTGTCGAGCAGCGGGTTGACCACGCTCGCGCAGTTGGCTTCGAGCACGACGTCGAAGGTACCCGCCCGCATGTTCGAGAACCACGGGCCGGTCGGCACGACCTTCTGCTCGACATTGAGACCGATCTTCTTCCATTCGCCGATCGCCCAGGTGCCGACGAACTTGTAGGGCTGATCGACGTTGCGGTTCAGCAGTTCGAACTTCAGCCCCTCCGCGCCGGCCTCCTTCAGCAGACGCCTGGCCTCGGCGCGCGACTTCTCGATGTCCGGCCAGTAGCCGGGCATCTGCTGCAACTCCTCCTTGGTCGCCGCCAGCGGCGAGCCCGGGAAGACGATGCCGCCCACCGTCCGGACATTGGCGATCTTGGCCAGCGCCGGCGCGCCATGCCACTGGTCGATGGCGAGCGCCAGCGCCCGGCGCACGCGCACGTCGTCGAACGGTTTCTTCTTGTGGTTGGGCGTCAGGATGTTGCCGCAGTTCCAGTCACTGTCCTGCACCACGATATCGGCGCCTGCCTCCTTGACGAGCTGGTCGCGCGCCGACGGCGGCAGGCCGCGAAACTCGATGGCGGCCCGGTCGGCGCGCAACGCGTCGACGCGAACCGACTGCTTGTCGGCGAAAATGCCGATGATGGCGTCGAGGTACGGTTGGCCCTCGTGATAGTAGTCGGGGTTGCGTACGCCCTTGATCGACTGGCCGACTTCGTAGGCGACGAATTTGAAGGGGCCGGAGCCCATGATGTTCTTCTCGAACCAGTGCGGATCCTTTTCGAGAATCTCCTTCTTGTAGATCCATGTGTAGGGGTCGGCGAGCGCCGGCAGAAATGCGTTGGTGGCGCGCTTCAGGTGAAACACCACGGTCGTGTCGTCCGGAGCCTCGACCTTATCGACCATCTCGTAGATAGCTCACGCGGGCGCTGGTCACGCCCTTGGGCGGGAACACGATGTAGTTCCAGCTTGTGGCCACGTCCTGGGCCGTGAGCTTCGATCCGTCGTGAAACTTCACGCCTTCGCGGATCTTGAAGGTATAGGTCTTGCCGCCGTCGGTCGGCTTGGGCATCTCGGTGCAGAGGTCGCAGACGAACTCGGTGGTCGAGGCCGGGTTGTCGGGCGGGACGCGGATGAGCACGCTGTAGTAGGGCGCCGCCGCATGGACCGTGGCATAGGTCGTCTCGCGATGGCCGTCGAAGCTCGGCGGCGCGTCTGCCGGTATGAGGTAAGTGAGCGTTCCACCCCGCTTCGGCGTTTGCGCTCCGGCTGGGCAGGCAGCGACTGCCGCTGCCAGGCAGAGGGCCGCAGCCCATAGTCCCGTTCGAACGTACATTGCCTCCTCCTGTTCGAGTCGTTTTTTCTTTGGATTGGCGACGCTTACGCTCCTCGCTAATGCACTTCGCTGCAGGCCACCCAGTGGCTGGGCCGCAGTTCCCTCAACGTGGGTCTTGCAGCGCTGCAACTCTCGACCGCAATCGGACAGCGCGGGTGAAAGACGCAGCCGGACGGTGGATTGATCGGGCTCGGCACCTCGCCCTTGGCCGGGCGGAACCTGCGCGTCGATTCGATGCGCGGATCGGGCACCGGGACCGCCGAGAGCAGTGCCTGGGTGTAAGGATGCAGCGGATTGTCGAACAACTCGTCGCACTCGGCCATCTCCACGATGCGTCCGAGATACATGACCGCGACGCGCTGGCAGAGATGACGCACCACCGACAGGTCGTGGGCGATGAACAGGTAGGTGAGCCCGAAGCGCTCGCGCAGATCCTCCAGCAGGTTGACGACCTGGGCCTGGATCGACACGTCGAGGGCCGACACCGCCTCGTCGCAGACGATGAACTCCGGATCGAGTGCCAGCGCGCGCGCGATCCCGACCCGCTGCCGCTGGCCCCCCGACATCTCATGCGGGTAGCGATCGGTGAACTTGGGATCGAGGCCGCACACCGACAGCAGCTCGCGCACCCGCGCGCGGCGTCGGCCGGCATCGGGTTCGACGCCATGGACCTTGATCGGCTCACCGACGATGTCGCCCACCTTCATGCGCGGATTGAGCGAGCTGTAGGGATCCTGGAAGATCACCTGCATGCGCCGGCGCAGGGCGACCATCTCCTTGGGTTCGAGGCGGCTGATGTCGCGGCCGTCGAACAGGATCTGTCCGGCCGTCGGACGCTCCAGCCGCAGGATGCAGCGGCCGGTGGTGGTCTTGCCGCAGCCGCTTTCACCGACGAGGCCCAGGGTTTCGCCGCGCTTGATGGTGAAGTCGACGCCATCCACCGCCTTCACGTTACCGATCTTGCGCGCCAGAACGATCCCCTCGGAGATGGGGAAATGCATGGCAAGGCCGCGCACTTCGAGGAGCGGTGCTGCGGGCTCGCCGGCGTTCATGCGGCGACGTCCTGCGACGCGGGGAACTCGGCGCTCCTGAAGCAGGCGGCGGAATGGTTCGCCTCGTCGACCCGTTGGAGCGGCGGGCGGGCCTCGCCGCATTTGTCGATGGCGAAGCGGCACCGCGGACGGAAGGCACAGCCACCGTCGAGCCTGGTGAGGTCGGGCGGCTGCCCGTCGACCGGATCGAGGCGCGCCCGCCGTGGTTGATCGAGCCTCGGCACGGATCGCAGCAACGCCATCGTGTAGGGATGCCGTGGGCTGTGATAGATGGCGTCGGCGCTGCCGGCCTCGACGATGCGTCCGGCATACATCACGTTCACTCGGCTGGCATAGCGGGCGACCACGCCGAGGTTATGGGTGATGACGATCAGCGCGACATTGAGGCGGACCGTCAGTGATTTCATCAGTTCCAGGATCTGCGCCTGGATCGTGACATCCAAGGCCGTCGTGGGCTCATCGGCGATGATCAGCTTCGGATTGCAGGCGAGCGCGATGGCGATCATCACCCGCTGCCGCATGCCGCCCGAAAGCTGATGCGGATACTGCTTCAGCCGCCGCCTGACGTCGGCGATGCCGACCATATCGAGGAGCTCGAGCGCGCGTTGCTGCGCCGTCGGGCCGTCCGCACCCTGATGCTCTTCCAGCACCTCGGTAATCTGCCGCCCGATGGTGAGCACGGGATTGAGCGAGGTCATCGGCTCCTGGAACACCATGCCGATGTCGCGGCCGCGCACCCGGCGCATCTCTGCCGCGCCGAGGCCGCGCAGGTCGCGGCCATCGAACAGGATCTCGCCGGACGTGATGCGGCCCGGCGGGTCGGGGATGAGGCGCAGGATCGAGAGCGCCCCCACCGACTTGCCCGAGCCGCTTTCGCCGACGATGGCCACGGTCTCGCCCTGCTCCACGGTGTAGGAGATCCCGTCGACCGCGCGCACGAGTCCAGCCCCGGTCCTGAACTCGGTATGGAGCCCCCTCACCTCCAGCAACGGCGGCATGCGGTCTCTCCGTGGCCCTGTTTACTCGCCCGTGAGCGCGGCCTTCCACGGGCTGCTCACGCCCTGTGAAGGCATTGCCGACGGTATGGTCTCGAACGCGAAGCCTGTTTCCTCGAAGCGCTGTCGCCGTTTTCTTCTTGTCCAGCGGGCGCAGCCTCTTGCGGGCCGCGAAAATCCTACGAGAGGGGACGCCTTGCCGCAAGCGCCGTCACGGCCGCCAGGGCCGCCAGGACGCCGAACACAAGCAGTGAATTGGTGTAGTTGCCGCTCCAGTCGCGCAACACGCCGGAAAGCAACGGACCCACGGCCTGCGCCATCACCTGAAGCGAGAGCACCACGCCGCGAATTGCGCCGTAGCTCTCGCGACCGAAATAGTCGGCCCACGCCACCGGCAGCAGCGTCATGATGCCGCCCAGGCCGAGGCCGAACACACCGGCGGCCAGGTAGGCGTCCGCTGCCGAGGCAATGGCGATCAAACCGATGGAGCCGGTGCTCATCAGCAGGGCCGAGGCCAGCAAGATGTAGCGCAACGGCCAGCGCCGCGGCAGGAAGCCGACACCGAAGCTCGCCACGGCAGAAGCCGCGGAAAAGAAGCTGATCACTGTGGCAGCGACGATCGGCGAGATTCCCCGCTCGATCAGATGCGGCGCCTGATGGAGGCTGACACCCGCCTGAACGGGATAGAGCAGGACCGTATAGAGCGAAAGCAGCCAGAAGGCCCGCGTCCGCATTGCTTCGGCGCGGCTGAAGCGCGGCTCGGGTGCGGCAGGGCTGGCGCCGGCGACGATGCGATCCGGCACCAGCCCGACATCCTCCGGCCGCCGCACCAGGAACAGCCAGACCGGCACGAAGCCCACGATCAGCACGGTGGCGCCGATCGCCACCCAGCCGCTGCGCCAGCCGCCGTCGCGCATGGCGAGCTGGGCGATGAGCGGCATGGCGACGAGTCCCGACATCTGGGCCAGGGTAGCGATCGACGTGGCAAGCGCGCGGCGTGCCACGAACCAGCTGTTCAGCGCGCCGTAGAGTCCAAGATCGAACGGCCCCGCCCAGTTCATGCGCGCGAAGCAGAACAGCAGGTAGAACATCGCCAGCGACTGCGTGAGCGACAGCGCCATGGTCGCGAATCCGGTGCCCAGCACGGCCGCGCACAGGATAAGCCGCGAGCCGCGGCGATCGAGGACCCGTCCCAGCGCAGGCGATACGAAGGCCGCCAGCACGCTGCCCAGCGACACTGCGCCCGCGATCTCCATGCGCGACCAGCCGAACGCATCGGTCATCGGCACGACGAAAACCGACAAGACGGCCACTGCCGGGCCCTGGCGCGCGAAGCCGGCCAGGCAAATGCAGCCCAGCACGACCCATCCGTAGAAGAATGGCAGGCGGGGGACGAGGAGACGGGGAAGAAGAGGCGGTCGCATCGATCGGCCGTCACACTACTGCGATGATCGAGCGGTGCCAAAGCGGTGGCGCACGGCCAGGGCCATGGCAGTCAGCATATCGACAGAGAGCAACCATTTGCCGGCAGGAACGTCAAGTAACACGGGGCAAGCGACGCCCAACGGAAAGAGCGCGCGGTCGTACGAAGGGGTCCATGCCGCGCTGCTTTATGCACGGCTTGTGGGGTGGTGCACTCAGTACCGCGTCATCGATACCAAATCGAATAACTCGGCAATCCGATGCACCTCGACGTCAAGACGCTTTACCTGCTGAACATTGTCGTGGCGTTGGTGACGGCGGCCGTCTCGTTTTTTTCCTGGCTGAACCACCGAGACATGCCCGGGCTTCGGGGCGCGCGTTTCTAGAGCGAATTCCGATAAGGCAGACTCACGTCTTGCCGGAGCGCGGGCCTCCAGGCCCGCTCATGTCATCGTATCGCAGGCGAAGATGCGGACTCGGTCGGGATAAACCCCGACCTGAGGAGGTCCGCGGTCCGGCAAGACACTCGATCGGAACTGCCCTAGCCGGGTGATACTGTCCGATAGCGGCCGATTTCCGTCATCTTGCCGACCCATCTTCGAACCCGATCGCCGGGCATCGGGCGGGCGATCAGGAAGCCTTGGGCGAAATCGCAACCGAGCTTCTCCAGAATTTCCCACTGTTGTTCGGTTTCGATTCCTTCACCCGTCAAACTGAACTTTTCCCTGACGGCCAGGGAAGCCAGCGTTTTGACGATGTCATGAGCTTCACGACTGCGATCCAGCTTGGCGACGAGCCAGCGGTCGACCTTGAGGTCACTGAACGGGTAATAGCGCAGACGCTCGAGATTGGAGAAACCAACGCCATAATCGTCCATCGAGATTTCCACCCCGGCCTCGCGCAATCTCGTCAGGAGCGCCCGCGCGATCGGCGGATTCTGGGCAGCCTCGGTCTCCGTGATCTCCAGAATGAGATGGCGTGGATCGACGTTCCGGCTCTGCAGCAATGCCAGGATCTCGTCGGCCCGCTGCAGCGATTCGAGAAACAGCGCCGAGATGTTGACCGAAACGGAGAGCAGCATGCCCTCGTTTTTCCATGTGGCATGCTGTTCGACCGCGCGCCTGAGAACTTCCCAGGTCAGGGGAACGATCGCGCCCGAACGCTCCGCATGGGCAATGAAGCGGGCTGGCCGCAGAAGTCCCAACTGAGGATGCCGCCAGCGCACAAGCGCCTCGACGCGGCGAATTGTGCGATCCGCCATCGAGATCATGGGCTGGTAGTGAACCACGATCTCATCATTCGGAATCGCTTCAAGCTGAAGAGAAATCGGATCTGGTGCTGGTGGCTCGGTGGCGTCTATCGGTCGACTCTCCAGAAGATCGCTGACCGCCGAAAAGGAAAGGGGCCTGGTCAAAACGCCAACAATTTCCAGCTTGCGCTGGGCAACGCTCTTTCGCACCGCCTCGAGAACCGCTCTATCGCCGCCACCGATCAGGATGGTCCGGGGCTGCTCCCGGCTGCCGCCGAATGTGTCGACGATCTGGAGGCAGGCATCTTCCCCCAGTCCGAGATCGAGGATGAGCCAGTCGAAGCCCTGCCCGTGCAACAGGCGCGGCAACTCGCCCGGCGCCCGAATCGACCGTACCGAGAAGTTGAGGCTGACGGCCCTTTCGACCAGTTCTTCCCGAAAGTCATCGTCGTTGCTGACGACGAGGCAGCGAAACTTGTCCGGCATCGGCGAGGCCTACACGATTCTGGCCACGCAGACATCCCCAAGCCAGACCCCCCGAAAGCTACCGGACGCCTTCTGCGAAGTCATTGAGTATTCGCAGGCTTTCGACGCCAAACTTTGTGCGGGTTACGTGCGCTTCGCCAGCGGGGCCTCTCCCACCGCAATGTTGGACAGCAGCTTGAGGCTTGCCGAGTAGTAGTCGTCGGCGTCTGCCAAGGCGGCAAAGGGCGGCTTGGTCTGGAAGCCGTCGGAGACGAACTGGGTCAGGGCCAGCACGGCCTCGTAGCCGCCCGAAGAAGGGAATGGCGCGACCGCTCCGTCCTTCAGGTTGATCCATGCCGGCGGCTTTCCGCCGAATTGTGGCGTCTGCCATGCAGACAGGAACCGGCCAAGGCGGGCCTGCTCGTTGCGCCATGCCAGATAGAGCGGAATCCGGACGGCGTCGAACCCGAAATAAGGCGGCCAGCCGTCGGCGATCCTGGGCTCCTGGCTGCCGATCGAAAGCCAGTCGGGAGGCAGGCGGTAGGTGCCGAAGGCGGCACTGTCGAGCAGTGCAAGCCCGTCCGCTTCGAGCCGACGCCACCGTGCCTGGTCGCCGCCCGCCTGGGCGAAATCGTGAATTGCCGGCCACACATAGTAGGACAAGTTGACGATACGACGCTCTTTGCGGATGAAGCCTAGGGCAGCCGGCAGCAGGATCAAACGGCCTTCGAATTCGATCGCGAGCTGATCGAGGATGGCGGTTGTGATCGTCTGCGCGTTTGCCGCCCAGCGCGGCTCGTCCCATCTCTTGGCCGCGCGCGCGAGCGCCCAGGCAATCAGCATGTCGCCGTCGGCGGCATTGTTCTTGTCGGCGACCGGCTCGGCGGCCTTGGGCGACCAGCGCCAGGAGAACAACCCATCACCGCGCTGAAGCGTGGCCGACGTCCACTGCCACAGCTTCTGGAAGGCATCCTTGTCGCCATTGCTCTCGGCGAACAACATCCCCCAACCCTGGCTTTCGGAGTGGCTGACGTCATTGTTGCCGGTGTCGACGACCCGCTCGTCGTTCTGGATGAATCTGCGTTTGAACGTCGGCCAATTCTGATCATCCGCCAGCGCGATGCGCGATCCGAGGATCAGCGTGGCAACGGCGGCGCCTGCCTTCAAGAACTCGCGGCGCAAGCCTGCGTTGGAACGCCTGTCGGAAACATTCATCGTCAGGGGGAGTTAATGCGTTCGTAGCGAAAGACAAGTGGCGGATAGGCACCCCTGCCGCGGTCGACAAGCCGCATCGTCAGGCCCGGCCGCGTCGCCTGCGTGGTCAACCAGGCATCGAGCAGGGCCTCCAGGGTAGCGGCGAACGCCGCCTGCGCATCGACGCTTTCGAAATAGGGATAGCCGATGACGATGAACTCGAGTGCCTTGTCCGCCTCCTTGATGTCGAGCTGACCCCAGTCGAGCGAACCAAGAGCGGTATTCAAGGCCGTCTTCAGGTCTGCCAACGACGTGCAGGCCGGGATGGGTTGTTGCTTGGCGATGGCGCCACCGACACCGCCGAGGATGCGAAGCGCCAGCTCATCGCCGGTGACCTCGGAAAGCGTCGTCGACAGCGCCTCCATGAAAGCGCGCCATTGCGGCGCGCACGACCGCTTGGCGGCGACATCGAGGGTCGTTCCTTCAAAGGGATTGCTCGCCGCACGGACGGTCATCGAAAGTCCGATCTGAAATCGTTGCTAGTTTATCGCACTGCGCAGGAACAGCAGAATGGTGGCCTGGTCGTACTGATATGAATTGTCGAAGTTGGCCTTGCCGCCGATGGAGGTGCGGTCCGTCACGGCGTATTCGAAGCCCAAATGCAGCCCGAAAGCCAGCCCCGTGTTCGACGTCGATAGATAAACCGGCTGCTGCGTCGCATTGGCCGTCGCGGCGATGTTGGCGGCATTCTGCAGGGTGTAGCTGGTGGGGAAGAAGGGTGAAGCGTTCTGCTGGCTGGCCTGCACCCCGATGGCGCCACCGGCGGCATACTTGAACCTGCCGTTCGTCTCCGTCCAGTCGACCGGGAAGATCAGGCTGTAGAAGCTCTGCGGGCTGAAGTAGCCGCCCTGGCCGAACGTGTATCCGTTGAGGTTCTGATTGTACGACAGGTACGTACCGGCAATGCCGACTTTCAGTTCCGATTTTTCATCCTTGTAGGGCCGGAAGTAGGCGCCGGTGGTCAATTCGTAGGACTGGTTGGTCGCGACATTCGTGCCGGTATAGTAGCCATAGGCGAACTTGGCGAAGATACCCAGATCGCCGTCGTCATAGCTGACGATGCTTTCACCACCACTGCGGATGACGCCACCCCACACCGCTCCGCTCGCTGGATCCGTGACACCTGCGTAGGAAAGGAGCGAATTGGTCACCGGACGACGCGACGCCTCGAACTTCAGGTTCATCGTCGTGCCCAAGGGCTGGTTCCACGTCACACCGCCCACGACGTTGGCGACTGGAAAGCCCAGCGGCGTGCTGCCGACATCGGCGCTGAGACGCCCCCATTCGAACCCCAGGCCGACCGCCACACCCGTCGCGCGCAGGGCGCCCGGGGGAACGACATTGGCGAGCGGCAACAAGGCGTTCGAACCGTAGCGGCCGAGCGTGCCGGAATCAGTGGCGATGGATCCCGCATCGAGTCCAACCGGCATCACCAGGGCGGTCATGGCGCCGTTGCCGATGGGGATGCGGCCCTTCAACGGCACCGTCACCTCATTCAGCCGGCCAAAGCCTGATTCACCCGAGCGACCGCGGAAGCCGAGACCGGCCTCGACCACCGTTGCGGTATCCCGCTTCAGGGCCGCCAGCTCGCGGTTGATCTCCCGGCTGAGCGGGTCTGCATCGCCAGCCGATGATGACGGGCCGGCGGGGGGCGCCGGCAGCGGCGCCGGCGTGAGCGAGGCCGCACCGCCGGCGGGACCGCCGTAGGCGGGGCCGCCATAGGTGCCCGGCGGGACGGCGCTGCTCGGCCCGCCGATGGGACTGGGCCCGCCGGTGGGGGCCGGTACGCTGCTGCTGCCCGACCCGCTGTCGCCCGGCCGTCGCAAGGGGACCATCGGGTTCTGGGCGATCTGCACGGGACGCTCCGCCGGTGCGTCCGCCATCAGGACAGCAGGTACCGCCAAGGACGGGCGGCGGTCGAGAGACACGGTTTCCAAGCGCGCAGGCGCGTCCGCTTTGGCGGCGGAGCCGGCCGCGATCCGTTTGTCGAAGTCAGCCATCACATCGGCATCGGCCGTCCGGGCATCGGGCCGCAGCGAAGAAACACCGGCATTGCCGCGGCCGGGCGCGGCGCTTCGGACGGCGTAGTCGGGCGCTTCGGCAGCACTGGCTTGCTGGCCAACCGCTTCGCGCGGCACGGAGGGGACGGACGCGCCCTCGCTTTGTCGCGAGCCACGGTTGAGCTGTTGCGCGGTCTCCAGGGCGCGGCGTGCGCCGGCATTGTCCCCGCGGGCGCGCAGCAGGCGCGCCTGCACCATGTAGAGGCGCGGATTCTGCGGCTGCAGGCGCATCGCTTCCGTCAACCAGACTTCGGCGCGTTCGTACCTCTTGAGATCGATGGCGATATTGACGGCCTCCTGGAGCGTGTCGGCATCCGCCGGATGCGACACCATGATGCCGTCGAGAACCTGAATGGCTTCTTCGCTGAAATTCGAATCCTTGTAGATGCGGGCCAGCGCCAGTCGGGCGGCGATGCTGGGCGACGCGACCGTCACGAATGGCTTCAGCACATCGTAGGCCGCGGTGAGATCGCGTTGCTCGCGCAGCCGGTCGGCCTGCCGTATCGCCAGCGACTCCTGAAGACTGCCGACGTCGCGGCTGGCCGTGCCGCGCGACATGCGGGCGAGCACGTTGTTCGCCTCGGCGTCCTGGCCCGCCTCGAGGCTGGCATAGAACATCAGGCGAAGCACGTCTGGCGAGAGGTCGCTCCGGGCCATGAGGCGGCGGACGATCGCCATGGCCTGGGTCTTTTCCCCGATCTTGGCGAGCGCCAAGGCGGAATTTGCCAACTGCAGGGGTGTCGCCTGGGGTGCGTTCGCTCGCGAGATGATCGTCGCGCGCGCCATGGCGTCGCCCGACTTGGCCGCCGCGATGAGCTGGTCGGTGTCGCCGGCGTTTTTGAGGTCGTTGCGCAAAGTATTCATCCGCGCCGAGCGCTGGTTTGCGGGGATCTGGTCAATCAGGGCGACCGCCTCGCCGGTTCGCTGCTGTTCGGAATAATAGACAGCGGCGGCGTAAAGACTTCTCCGGGCGTCCGCTGGCGACGAGCTCGTCGATCAGCGGCTGCGCCTCGGCGACCCTGCCCATGCGGGCCAGTTGCTTGGCGAGGTCGTAGCGCAGCCACGGGCTCGACGGGTCAGCCTGCAGAGCCTGACGGTAAAGCGCCTCGGCTCGATCAGGCGCGGAATTTTCGAGCCCTTTGGCTTGCACACGCAGTCGCTCGGCGGTCTGCTGAGCGGTGTCGGACTGAATGCGGTTGCGCGTCGTCGCGTCGATATTTGCCAGCAGCGGTTCGCTGCGTACATCGCGGCCTTGGGCGCTCACAACCTGATAGAGACCGGCCAACGCTTCCTTGTTCGTTGGATCGCGGCTCAAGGCGTCGCGATAGTAGCCTTCAGCCTCGCGCTGCTTTCCCTGACGGCGCAGCAGGTCAGCCAGGAATGCCTGGGCCACCGCCCGCTCTGCCCCGGTCCCGGTCCGATCGGCCAGCGGACGAACGATTTTCTCCGCCTGTGCGAGATCGCCGCGATCGCGCAATACCACGGCCTCGCGATAAGAAGACCAGAAGTTTGCGGTATCCAGGGCCTGCACCCATTCCGATTGACGATCAGGCGCCAGCCTCATCGCCTTCATCAGCTGGTCGCGCGCATCGACAAAGCGCTCCTGGCGCAAACGAACGATGCCGATGCCGGCGATCGCGTCGACATTGTTGGGGTCGGACTGCAGAACGGCTTCGAAACGTGCGACCGCCTGATCGTTGAGCCCTTGATCAGACAGTCGATAGGCTTCAGTAATGGCTGCCGACAGCGGGTCCTGCTTGCCCGGCTTAAGCATGCCGGCCAACTTGTCCCGCACCACCGTGTCGCCCGGAAAGCGGCGCAGGTATGATTCGAAGAACGGCCGATCCTGCGGGCCGATCGAAAGCCACAGCATGGCTTGCCGCATGGCTTCGAAGGCGGCCTGACCGACAGCAGGATCGCTCGCCAGGTTGCCCAGCAAGGCGATGCCTTCTCGACGGGTTTGTTCGTTGTAGGTAAGAACCCGTGCGTAGGCGAATTTCACCCGGGACGTGGCGAAACTTCGCTCGGCCAGCGCTTTGAGGCGAAGCCGCGCTTCTTCCCAGCCGCCGCCGCTGCCCGCCAAGGTTTCGTAATATTCGACGGCGAGATCGAAGGGCGGCGGCCCGCCGCGAAAAGCGCGCTGATAGGCGGCAATGGCACGGTCGTAGACTTCGGCGGCCGCGAGGCGGCGCGCCTCGGCGAGGGCCACTTCGTCGGTTTGCCCGACGGCCATCGCCCGCTCGAGTTCGGCCGCTCGCGGGTCCGACGGGTCAACTTGCTTCAATCTAGCAATCGTCGCCCGAACCTGATCGAAATTCTGGTTCTGCAGTTCTATGGAACCGAGTTGGAACAGCGCTTCGGCGTTATCAGGTTGGCTTTCCAATATCTTGCGCAAAGATTGCGCGGCGAGGTCGAAGCGGTTGCGCTCGCGCCACATCGCGGCTTGCTCGAAGAGCAGGCCATAGACGGCCGACGACTCGGACGTCGGAATCGCATGGGCATTATGTGGCAGTGACAAAGCAACGACGGCACCAGCAAGGACGCTGGCAATCGCCCCGGTTTTTCCCGAGCACGCCGTCTGCTTCATACGCTCCAATCCTGTCGACTTACGCCGCTCTATTCGACATCCTGCGAACAAGAAGCCGCCTGGCCCGGTTCGCGGCAAACCGCTGAATGGCTGCCGCGAACATTATTATAGCACAAATAACGCAAGCGAATGCTGCAAGTCCAAAAGATCCCGCAAGCCATTGAATTTTCCACCAAATTGGCAATTCACCGACGAATTTCCTCCTTCCTGAGGTGTAAAATTCGCCCTTACCTTCCGTCGAGAAGAAAAAATCCCCCTGGATCTTGGCGGCAAACTCCGGGTTCTCCATTTGCTTGGTCAAATCCACCAAGCCAGGCCCGTGCGTGGCGCCGATCGCAACGACGATACGATTGGCATTAAGCGGCGACCAGAAACTCGACATATAAGCATAAGGTTTGCCGAGATAGGCTTGGGCGAGTTCAACGGCGCTTCCGCGATAGTAGGGCGCTCGCGGATCGAAGGGCTGAATGACACGTTGTAGGAAGTTAAGCTTGGGCGTCGTGGTGACCGCGGTGCTGGTGACGTGAACGGAGTTGTAGGCCTCCCACTGGTGCAGCAACGGCTGGGAGGAATTGAGTCCAAGAACGATGAGATTGTGATCCGCCACCTTGTCGACGTGCTCAGGGCTGACCACGACATAGCGAGTCGCCGGCACGCCGGTCGCGTCGGCAATTTGACCCAATAGGTTCAGGAATGCCTGCACCTCATCCGTCGACGGAGTCTCCGAAAGGACGAAGGCGGTGTCGGACAGATCGGCAAGTCGGGTAAAGGGGAATCCAGAATTGGCGAACAACGCCAGATTCGGGAAAGCGGCAAAATGCGCCACGCGCGTCAGGTCGATCAGCGAATCAGGATCGATGCCCGTACGGTCGCTCCAGTCAAGCGTGTCGCAATCGGCCCCCTGATTTGCCCGCAGATCGAATTTGAAATCGAGCCGATTGGCGCTGAAAAGCTGATAACCGGGAAGAAGAACCGGACTTACGCGATCGTCCGCGTTGCCCGGGAACAGCCATTCCTTCAAGCGCGAAAGTACCTTCAGCTTGGGTTCCATCGGCACTTCGCCGACCACCTTCCCGTTGAGATCGATAAAGACGCGGGAATTGCCAGCATCGATCCAGGTATCTTCGGCGCGATGGAGGCGGAGATACAGAGTGCCGCCGGAAAGAGCGCCGAAGAACAGATCGGGCGCTGTCCGGAAGAAGACCTGCGGCGCATCGGAGATACGGCGGCCGTTCAGAGACACAGGATTTACGATGTCGCCGAGCCGCACGGCGTGGTCGGTCGAAATCCACTTCGGAGCATCGTAGGGCTTGCGCAGGGGCGGCGGGGGCGCGCGCGCCACCGACCAGCCCCCAGACAGGCTGGATGGCTGTAGCGCTAATGTTGCTGCTGCCGTTTGTAGTTCCGCTGCATTGGCGCCAATAATCAGCAGAAGCTTGCTGTCGACTTGCGCGGGATTGGTGATGACCGCCACGCGCGGCCCTTCGCCCGGAATCGAAGCAACTCCCGGCGGATACCGATCGCCCTCGACCAGGACGACGGCATTGCCCGCCGGCAACCCCGTGAACACGACCGGGAAAGTAGCCCCTCTGTACTGGGCAAGAAGACCGAAATATCCGGCGACGATGCCGGCTGCCTGCACCACCGCGGGTTCCGGGCTGGGAGGCAGCACGAAGGGCAAAGAGAGCGCGAGGGGATCCTTGGGATCGACGAAGGGCCGCGGCAGGAGCGCTAGTTCGTCGGCGAGCGGCAGCCTGCTTGCGCTGATATACACGAAGGAGGCCGGTTCGATGTTCACCCAGAAGGCCCGGTCGCGGGCGATCTTGCAGGCATTCGCCCCCTGCCCCTTGAGGGCGAACTTGAACATCAGGCGGTTGTCGGTGGTTAGCAAGGCCGGGCTGAAGGTGAATTCGGCGCGCGACCTGCTGCCTCTGTTCTTGCCGAGCAGCACCGAGCCTATGGGCTCGTTGTTTAGGTAGATGGTGAGCTCACCATCATCGCGGGCGACGGCGGCGGAATAGCTGAACATAAGACTGATACGCGAACCGACGAAGGCATCGTCCTGGCGGGTCGTGAACGAAATGCTCACCTCGGACCACGTGCCTTCGAGGTGCACGCCATCGGCGCGCCCCATATCGAGGATGCGGATGACTTGTGACTGGCTATCCGCGGTGCCCGTGAAAGTCGGATAGGTCACCGGTGATGGCTGTACGGCGGGCGGTGCTGCCGGAAGGTCGGGGCGAGCTGCCGGTTGCGGCGGCGCAGGCGCAGTCTTTGGGGACGCCGCTGGCGGTGCTGACTGGCGAGGTTGCAGCGGTGCGGGTGCAGCTGCCGACGGTGCTGAGGTCTGCCCCAATTGAGGTGGCTCCGCTGGCGGGGGCGGTTGGGCCGGTGGGGAAGGCTGAGAGGACTGCGCCGAAGGGAGCGGCGACGGCAGCTGGGTCGGCTGGGCGGCTTGTCGGGGGGGAATGGTCGGCGGCACGAGAGGCGTGGCCACGTCGGCCGGAGGCAGCGGGGTGGTTGTCGGCAGAGGAGCGTAGGGCGGAGCTGCAGGCGGGCTTGCCGCCGGTTGCCCCTGCGGGCGCTGCCCCTGAGGGTCGGCTGGCGGAATAATCGCCACACCCGATGGAATTGCCGGCAGGGTCGCCGGAAGTTCGAACTTCGGTGTCGCCTGAACGCTGACCCCGGCAGACTGAGGCGCCGTTGAAAATATCATCGGCAACTGCGTCGTCCCGGGCTGGGCGTCAGGTGATTGCTGGGCATCCGCCGCCGTGATGAATCCTGCCAAGAGGCCGGTCGCAGCAGCGCAGATGCCCGCCAGCCTCATGTCAGCCTCACTGGCGCGGGCGCAGGCGACGGCGTCCCACGTTCCGCCGGCGGCGACCTCAAGCGGCGGCGGCTGGCCATTTCGGCCAAGGTCCGAATGGCTCTCGCCAGATCAGCTATCGCCTTGCCGAGCGAATTGGGCGGCCGATCATCCCAGTTGAGCCACGCATCGGCGCGTCCGAACACCGCGCTGACGATCGTCCGTTCCTCATCGAGTGACGTCGGCTGGAACTCGATACGCACTTCCCGCCCCTTGACCGCAATAATGCGGGCCGGCACGCCGGAAATGCCCTCGATCTGCTCGAAGTTGATGAACACTTCCTCGTCGGCCATCAAATCCGCCGCGACGTCGTCCATGCGCAGCATTCCTCCGCCGAGCGAGAGGTCTTCCGTGCGGCCCATCAACGATCGCCTGCCGTCGAAATAGAGGGCGACGGGCTGCCGGACGCGGATGCGTGGCGCCGTCCTGACTTGACGCCGTTCCCGGCCAACCGCCAGGGCGGCCCCCACCGTGAAGGCGCTGTAGCAACACCAGAACAGGTTCATCAACAACACGTTGGCATCGCCGGGGAACAACTCGGTGAAGTTGAGACGATAGATTCCGACGCCGACCGCACCGAGCAGAAGCATGATCAGAATCATGAGCGGTCGCATGACCCGGGTATCGTAAAGTTCACTCTCGAGAATGCCGCCCTTGCTGGTGACGTTGAAGCTGCCGGCCTTGGGATTGATGAGCGCCAACAACGTCGGAATCATGATGTGGAAGAGCAGGACGTTGTCGTAAATTTCTCCCCAGAATGAATAACGGAACTTCCCATCGAGCCGCGACTGCGTGGAAAGCGTGTGAAACAGGTGCGGACCGGCATAGACCATGACCATTAGCGCGCTGGCGACGATGATATTCTGCGAGGTCAGCAGATAGGCGATGGGCGCGGTCAGGAACACGAAGCGTGGCACCGGGAACAGGAAGTACATCATCGCGTTCAGGTAGCAGATGCGCTGACCGAACTTCAGACCACGCCCGAACAGCGGATTGTCGGTACGGAAAATCTGGATCATGCCGCGCGCCCAGCGCATGCGCTGACCGATGTGAACAGACAGACGTTCCGTTGCCAGGCCGGCAGCGAGCGGCCAGCGCAGGTAGGCTGTGTTCCAGCCCTTGCGATGCATCCGCAGCGATGTGTGCGCATCTTCCGTCACGGTTTCGACGGCAATGCCGCCGACTTCATCCAACGCCTTGCGGTTCAGCACCGCACAGGAACCGCAGAAGAATGTCGCGTTCCAAAAATCGTTGCCGGGCTGGATCAGGCCGTAGAACAACTGGCCTTCGTTGGGCACGCGGCCGTAGGTGCCGAGATTGCGTTCAAAGGGATCGGGCGAATAGAAATGGTGCGGAGTTTGCAGCATGCCGAGCTTACGATCCTGCAGGAACCAGCCGAGCGTCATCTGCAGGAAGGCGCGCGTCGGGATGTGATCGCAATCGAAGATCGCGATCAACTCACCCTTGGTGACGGAGAGGGCATGATTGATATTGCCTGCCTTCGCGTGGTCGTTGTTCGGCCGGATGAGGTAGCCGCAGCCAGCCGCTTCGGCGAAGCGGGCGAATTCGGGCCGCCGGCCGTCGTCAAGGATGTAGACCTTGAACTTGTCGGCCGGATAATCCATCGCCATTGCCGCCAGCACGGTAGGCTTCACGACGTCGAGGGCTTCATTGTAGGTCGGAACGTAGACATCGACGATCGGCCATTCCCTGGTCGACGCGGGCAATGGGACCGGCCGGCGTTCCAGGGGCCAAATCACTTGGAAATAGCCGATCATCAGCACGATCCAGGCATAGACCTCGGCCGCGTAGAGGCCGTAGCCGAACATCATGTCGAACGGATCGACGAAACCAAGCGTCTCGGTCGTCCGCCACCACAGGTACCGGGTCGATACCAGGACCGACAACATGACAATAATCAGCGTGGCCTTGCGGGTCTTGAAGTGATTGACGAAAAAGAACACGACAGCGCAGAAGATGCCGAAAGCTGCCTGCGTCTGAAGATCGAACGGCGTGATGATGACGAACGCAGAAAGGACCGCTCCGACCGCAGCAAGCAGTAGATAGAGAAGCTTGGCGCCGATCGAGAAGGCGGCGGGCTGCCGTTCGACGATGCTGTTCTCAAGAGTTGTCATCGCGTTCCGGGTTCCGGATTCGGGGGTAGCAACTCGCGTATGGCTGCGGCGAGGCTGCGAACGTCGGATGCCGCCTTGCTCGTCGGTGCCCGATCGATCACCAGCTGCTGGTGGGCCACGGCATCGCCGAAGCTGTCGTCGTAATTGACGATGCCGATCATAGTCTTTCCCAGCCGCCGGCGCAGCAACGTGACCACGTCGCGCGTCAATCTACGCCGCAGATCGACGAGATTGAAAACATATCGCACCAACCGCGGACTGCCATCGGGCGGATGGCCAAGAAAATTCTCGCTTTCGACGGTCGGCAAGAGGGAGATGGAGGTCGCGTCGGCCTGCAGAATAACGATATCGAGCGTAGAGGCCGTCCTAGTCTGGTCGAGATAGACCGACGGGCCCGGGGGCGTGTCGACCACGACCACGAACCCCCGCTCCAGGAAAGGGGCGACCGTATCCTTCAGCCAATTGGCGTTGCGGGCGAAATGATCCGACACGGCGTGCAGCCCTGCCGGCGTCACCTGGCCAAAGGGCATGACAAGAAGATTGCCGGCCGCCGCAATCACGGCCTCGCGGATCGACCGTCCGTTGACCAGGCACGGCGCAAGGCCGCGGTCATCGCCCAACTGCACGCCGAGATGCAATCTCAGCGAATTTTGAACGTCGAGATCGACCACCAGGACGCGCAGGCCAGCACGCGCGAGCACGCCTGCAACGTTAACACTGAGCGATGTTTTGCCCACTCCACCTTTGGGCGAGCAAAAGCAGACAAGCGACATTAACCAGCCAAACGGTCAAAAAGCCCATGGAGGCTATCGGTCGGTGGCGCTTGGGCGGTCTCGGCAGAAGGTTGGCTGATGATCCGTCGAATGTCTTTGAGAGATCGTCCGGGTGGCGTATCCGGACCAGACGCAACGGGGATGGACACTCGCGGCGCGATCTCGGCTCGCCCGGCCGCCGATGCTCCGACGGGACCGCCCAAGTCTGGACGACTCCTTTCCGCGGGACGATCAAAGACGTCACTCAGCAAGTCATTTTTCTTGGCCGCTCCCTCCACGGGGCGGTCCTCCACTGGGACCGGACCGGCCGGACCGCTGGCGAAAACCGCATCAATCAGCGGCGCCGACATCTGATCGGTCGGACTTTCGAATTCCCGATAGGATGAGCCAGCGCGCCCTGTTGCCTCGAGGAGATGCGCGACATCGTCGTTGTTCTTGATTGGCATGCCAGGTCACTCCGCCTGTGTCTCAGATGTACACTACCTATCGCGTTCCGTCATCTCAGCATACGCAACACTGAGGGTCGACGTGCGGTACAAAGGGGATGTCCACCGACAACGGAGGGCCCTCCACCACTGCGCATTCGCCCACAGGGATGCAACGCCGTAGGATGCCCCCGCTGCTGCCTTGCTGACCTGCGGACAGATATTTGCTGAAGCGATGACATTTTCCGCCCCACGCACTCGCTTCCAAGCGGCCCAATATAACCATATGAATTTACACGATAAAATTCTGAATCACTTTGCAAAGATAAATTGCGTTACCTGTTCAGAAATCCTATTGCGCGGCACGGCGTGGTAGCATAGCTTCCGCCGCAGCGATAGCGGTGTGCAGCGATAGCGGTGTGGGGAAGCGGGCTCGGTTGGGAAGACGGCCTTTGGGCCAGAGCCGGTTTCAAATCTGCTGTTGAGCGTCACGTTGGAATGTCGTCGGTTGCCGACCGCCGGCACTCCAGGTTTGCGTTGTGGGACGACCCACGCGGGCAACCGCTGCGGGACGTCGTGGCTTTGCGCAGGTGGTCTTGCAATGGACTTGGATGCCAACACGCTGATTTGGGTCAACATCGTCATCGCGTTCGTCACGTCGGGTGTAACCTATCTGGTGTGGTCTTATCAGCCACGAATCCACGGATTGCGCGGCTGGTCGGTCGGGTTGACCTTGTGTGGGCTGGGCTGGCTGCTCGTCGTCAGGCACACCCAACCGGTCCCCGCTGCGATGACCATCGTTGCCGATGCATTGGTCGTGGCCGGTTATTCGACCGTGTGGCTGAGCATCCGGCGCTTCAATGACGACAGCTTCGACGCGCGGCGCGTGATGATGTCCGTGCTTTTTTTCACGGCGCTCTTCACCGTAGCGTGGCTCGCCGGTGCCGAACTGCAAGATCGCAACATCATGGTCTCGCTTCTCACCGGCGGCCTGGCTTTGATGGCCAGCCTGGAGATCTTCAAGGGCAATCGCGAGGAGCCCCTGCAGGGCCGATTTCCGACAGCCCTGGCCTTTGCCGTCCTGGGATCGGCGATGATCATCCGTGCCGGGCTGTCGCTTTACCATGCGCCGTCGACGCACGGCGTAGAGGACGATGATCCGACGCTTGGCATCGCTCTGTTCATCACCACCATTTGCCTGATCGGCATTACGCTTGGTTTGCTGATGATGGCGACCGAGCGCCTGCGAAACCGCTACGCAAAGCTCGCGCTCACCGACGAATTGACGGAATTGCCGAACCGCCGTTCGTTCCTCGAACAGGGCGACCGGCTCGTCCGGCGCGCTCAGATGAACGACGCGGCGGCATGCGTCCTGATGATGGATCTTGATTTCTTCTCGAACGTCAATGAACGGTTCGGCCACGCCGGCGGCGACCAGGCGCTGCTGGCTTTTGCCAATCTTCTGCGCAATGCGATGCGGCCGGGAGATCTCGTCGCACGCTATGGCGGGGAGGAGTTCTCGGCCGTCCTGCCTGGCGCCGATGTCCGCGAAGGCGGGCGTGCGGCGGAGCGGATCCGCTCGGCGCTCGCCGGGATGGCGATCGAGGTTCGTGGCCAAATGCTCAGGATCACGGTCAGCATCGGGGTCGCTCCTCTGCAGCAAGGCGACCTCCGCGCGGCGATCCGCAAAGCCGACGATGCGCTCTACCAGGCCAAAGCCCTCGGCCGCGACCAGGTAGCGGTTGCACCCGATCGAGAGCCCTTTCCGCAGGTCTTGCAGCAAAGAGTATTCATCTAGGAGCGAGCGGGGCGGCGGCAAATACCGCGTCCTGTTCCCCCACCAAGACTTCCGATCAAGGCTGAAGAAATTGCCTTGGCACAGCAACGAGCCGCGGCTTGCGCGACCGCCTGCCCGCGGCCCAGGAAGGCGCCGTGGAACGCATTCTTTTCCTTTTGGCGCTCCTCGCCGCGCTGCCGGATGCGACCGAAGCCGCGCAAGGCGACGACAAGGCCTGCTGCGCCCAGCTTTCCGCCATGTATCGCCGCTAGTGCAAAACGGGCCCGGCAAGCGGCTCGACGTCGAGGCGTCGGTGGCACTTGACGATTGCAGCGAGGGCAACACCGCGGCTTCCATTCCGGAGCTGGAAAAGAAACTACGCGAAAGCGTCTTCTCGCTGCCGGAAGAGTTCAAGCCTTAGTGTCGTATTGTTTCAGCTGATAGTTATCCATCACCCACTTGAGGGTGGTGCCGTATTGCGGGTCGGTCGCGTAGACGCCGGTAAGCGCGTCGGCAAATTGATCGGGATCTTTTACAAGCTCCATGGCCGGCCGATACGGCGCCCCTGTCGATAGCAGCTTGCCGTGCGATTCGAAGGCTTGGGACAGGCTGTCGAAGCGCCGGAACCGCGCCGTCGTAGTGATCACCTTTCCGTCGATCACTTCGCGCGTCTCGCTCTCCACGGCCGGCTGCGTCTCGAGCGCCTTGATGCCGAAGGGATTGTTGCTGTCGGGCGGCATCGCCGATCCCCAGGCGCTCTCGACGATCCATTGCGCGAGCGTGACCGAGGCGGGGACGCCCCATTGCCGCTGCGAGGCCTTGGCGGCTTCGATCACCTCCGGCGGAACGATTCCGATATGGCCAAAGGGTGTCGGCGGCGGCGGCGTGCGGTTCACCAGCGGACGAGCCGCCAAGGCGTAGTAGGTCGGGCTCCCAGGCGCCACCTGGCCACTCGGCGGATTCATGTTCATCATCACCGCCTGGAACGCCTTGATCGCCAGAATTGTGCCCGGATCCATGACGCCCGTGACGGCGACGTCGGTGTGCGGCTGGGGCAGCCTCTTGTTCAGCAGCGACTGGATGACGAACACATCACCCGGACCATTGACGGCGTCCTGTCCGACGGAGGTAAAGATAGGCGGCGCGACGCTGCCGACCTCATCCGTGCTCAGGATGGTCGGTGACGGGGCAAGGCACATGGCGACTGATTCTTTCGAACGTCGAGTGACTTTCGGACAGGATGGCCGGCGTCCTCCGGACCGTCAACCGGGCCGATTTAAGGCATCGACAACGGATCGATGAAAATTGTGTCGTGGCACAAATATACAACCTTTGATATGGATGAGAGCCGCTTCCAGTGGATTCGCAGGAGTATGGCCCAATCGCCAACAAATCCAAATACGATTGCCCTCCCGAGGGTTCCCCGACTAGACTCTTCAATGATCGGGGCCTGCCGGTCGGACGGTGATGTCGGGATGGTCCCCGCTGCCGTTCGCCTCCCCTCACAGGAGTGCGCCCTCACGTGACCCTGAAGCTTGTCATGATCCGCTGTCCCGACAACGTGGCGCCCGAGCGGCGCGAGGTGCGTGGCGGCGAATTTTCCATCGGCCGGGGCCGCGACAATGAATGGGTCATCCCCGATCCCGAGCGCCACCTGTCGAAGCGGCATTGCCGCCTCGTCTACAGTGTCGGCGACTGGGAATTGCATGATCTCAGCGCCAACGGCACGTTTCTGAATGGCGCCAGCGACCCGCTAGGCCAGGGCTCGGCGGAGAAGCTGCGCAACGGCGACCGCATAAAGTTCGGCCTGTACGAGATCGAAGTCACGATCGACGAGGATGCGGAAGGCGCCGCGCCCGACCGCGGCAGGTCGCTGGCAAGCCTTCGTCCCGACGATGTCGCCATGCGCGAACCCTTGCCGGCGCGATCCGACATTCGTCACTACAATGACGGCGGCAACGATGCCCGGATGCCGCCGTCCGGTTCGCTGCTGGACGTCTCCAATTCGCCGATCCTGCCGGCGGATTTCGATCCCCTGGCGCCCAACCAGGAGCCCTTCGCGGGCACGCAATCCGACCATGCTCCCGCGCTCGAGAGCGCCTTTCGCCCACCCCAGCCGGTGGCGATCATTCCCGACGACTGGGATATCGACACGCCGGCCGCCCCGCGGCCGCCCACGGCGCGGCCGCTGCATGCGCCGATGCCGCAGGAAGTCGCGGCGCCCGCGCCGCCCCGACCGCAGCCTGCACCGCTTCCGCCGGCGGCGTCCGACAGCGGGCTGGCGGCCGCCTTTCTGCGCGGCGTCGGCCTCAGCGAGGCAAACCTCACGGACCCGGAGAAGACACTGGAGCGGATCGGCGCCGCCATGCGGGCGACCGTGACCGGTCTTCGCCAGACGCTGATGGCGCGCGCCAGCATCAAGGATGAGTTCCGTATCGAGCAGACGATGATTCGTGCGAGCGGCAACAACCCGCTTAAGTTCTCGCTCGACGACGACGACGCCCTGGCGACCCTTCTCGGGACGGGCCGGCGCAGCGGGATGGGGCCGGAGGAGGCGATTGCCGAGGCCTTCAACGACTTGCGGCTGCACGAGCTCGCGACCGTATCGGCGATGCAAGAGGCGGTGCGCGTCCTGCTCGCCCAATTCGAGCCTGACTCCGTCGAACGCAAGGTCGGGAGCAGCGCCTTGCAGATTCACCCCGCCCAGAAGAAGGCCAGGGCGTGGGACGCCTTCGTGCAGCTCCACGGCCACGTCACGCAAGCCCTTTCGGACGATTTCGACAGCGTGTTCGGCAAGGCCTTCGCCCGTGCCTACGAGCAGGCGATCGACAAGCTCAGCAACGACGGGTCATCGTCATGATTGCCCGCCGCCTGCTGCTGGCGGCGCCGGCTGTCGCGCTGCTCACGAGCTGTGGTCCGCCGCCACCGGCCGTCGTCGACCTCACCATCAAGGCGAGCCCGGATCTCAACCGGAACCAGGCGGGTACGCCGCTTTCGGTTGCCGTCCGTCTTTACTCGCTGAATGACAGGGGACGGTTCTCGACCGCCGATGCCTACGGTCTGATGGACCGCGAGAATGCGGTGCTCGGCGACGAACGGGCGGGGTCGCAGGAATTGGTGGTGCGTCCCGGCGAGACCCGCAAGGTCACGCTGACGCCGAAGCCCGGCGTGCGCTATCTCGGCGTCGCCGTGCTGTTTCACGATATCGACCGCGCGCAATGGAGGGCGATCGCTCCGATCGCGGCGAGCGGCACAACGCGGCTTGTGCTCGCCATCGGCAGCAGCAAGGCGGAACTGGAAGCGGCATGACCTGGTCCAATCGAGTCGTCTGGCTGGAAGGAATGTTTCTGCGCGCGCAGCATTTCCAGCAACAGGATCGCTGGCTCGAAGCGCTCGTGCGGGACCGCACGGCGTCGCTGCGGCCGCATGGCTGGGGGCTGACGGAAGCCGCCATCAACCGCAACCTGCTGGCCGCCGGCCAGTTCGCCCTGGCAAGCGGCAGCGGCGTGTTCGAGGACGGCACGCCCTTCGCCCTGCCCGGCGAGACCGACCAGCCGGTACCGCTCGACCTGCCCGAGACGACCCGCAACGCCATCGTCTATCTGGTGCTGCCGATGCGGCAGGCCGGATCGGTGGAGGTCGCGGCCAACGGCTCCTCCGAAGGCCGCTACGAGCAGCGCGGCTTCGAAGCCTACGACACCCATTCCGGCTCGCCGCAGCCCGCCGACGTGCAGGTCGGCAGGCTGCGATTGCGCTACATGCTGGAGACCGACAATCGCGCGGGCTATCACGGCATCGGCCTCGCCCGCGTCGTCGAGGTCGGGGCCGACCGCCGCGTGGTCCTCGACGATCAGTGGATTCCCCCGGCCCTCGCCTGTGCCGCGGCGCCGCCGCTCACCGGCCTGCTCGCCGAGCTCGCCGGCATGCTGAACCAGCGCGGCGAGGCGCTGGCGGCACGCCTGACCGCGCCGGGTTCGCGCGGCGTGGCCGACGTCTCGGACTTCCTGCTGCTGCAATCCGTCAACCGCGCGCAGAAGCTCCTGGCCCACTGGGCGAGCGACGGCAGCGTCCATCCCGTCGATCTCTACGCCGCCCTCGTGCAGATGGCGGGGGACTTCGCGACCTTTACCGAAGCGAGCCGCCGTCCGTCGGACTACCCGCCGTACCGGCACGCCGACCTCCAGCGCAGCTTCGCGCCGGTCGTCGCCGATCTGCGCCGGTCGCTGTCCGCCGTCATCGAGCAGACCGCCATCCAGATCCCGTTGCAGAAGCGTGCCTACGGCGTGCAGGTCGGCCCCATCGTCGATCGCGGGATCCTGCGTTCGTCGAGCTTCGTGCTGGCGGTCCAGGCCGACGTGCCGACCGAAACATTGCGGCGGCTGTTCCCCTCGCAGGTCAAGATCGGCGCGGTCGAGCATATCCGCGAACTGGTCAACGTCGCGTTGCCGGGAATCGCCGTGCGGCCGTTGCCGGTCGCCCCGCGGCAGCTGCCGTTCTATGCGGGCGCGACCTACTTCGAGCTCGACCGCAACTCGACTCATTGGAAAGAGCTTCAATCCTCCGGTGGCTTTGCCGTGCATGTCTCCGGCGATTTCCCCAACCTCAATATCGAACTGTGGGCGATTCGCGGCTAGCGGCGCAGAACTGAGGCGATATGAGCGACAACCCCTTCGCCGAACCCGAAGACGACAATCGGACCGTCATTCGGCCGACGCCCGGCAGGCGCCGATCGCAACCGGCCGTGCCGCCGGCCGAGCCAGGCGCCGGACAGCCGCCGCGGCAGGACCCGCCAGCCGCGCGACCGGTGGCGATGGCCGAAGGGACGGAGAACACCGCGATCGGCGAGGACGCCCTCACGGCCGCCGCCGCCCCGCTTCTCCAGCTCATGGCGCGGCTGCGCAACACGGCAAATCCGCCCGATTCGGGCGACTTGCGCGAGCGGACGGTGCGCCAGGTCAGGATTTTCGAGCAGGAGGCGCGCGACAAGGAAGTGCCGCTGGAGCAGCTTCGCCCGGCCCACTATGCGCTGTGCGCCAGCCTCGACGACGTGGTGCTGAACACGCCGTGGGGCAGCAGCGGAACCTGGAGCGAGCACTCGTTGGTCTCGACCTTCCACCAGGAGGTGCGCAGCGGCGAGCGCTTCTTCGACGTCCTGAAGCAGATGTGCGCCAATCCGGGCAAGTACCTGCCGGTCATCAAGCTGATGTACCTCTGCATGTCGCTGGGCTTCATCGGCCAGTACCGCCTGTCGCGCCGCGGCGTCGGCGACATCAACCGAATTCGCGAAGAGACCTATGCCGTCATCGTCCGCCAGCAGAAGGCGGCGGAGCCGGACCTCGCGCCGCATACCAAGGGTATCGACGCGCCCTACCGGCCGGCGCGCTTCCGCCTGCCGCTGTGGGTCGCTGCCAGCGCCGGGCTGGGGATCGTCGCGGGCCTGTTTCTCTGGTTCTCGATCGGCCTCAATGCGACGTCCGACGATCTCTATGCGCGCCTGCAGACCGCGCCGCCGTCGCACATGCCGACCATCACGCGCACCCCAGTCGTCGAGGCGCAGCCGGCGCCGACGCCGCCCTTGCCGCCGGAGCCGACGGTGCTCGACCGGCTGCGTAAATTCCTTCAGCCGGAGATCGACCAGGGTCTCGTCGAGGTGACCGGCACAGTGGGCCAGCCGCTCGTGCGCATCACCGGCCGCGGCATGTTTCCGTCGGGCAGCGCCACGGTGAACCCCAGCTTCAAGCCGCTGCTGGATCGCATCGGCCTGGCGCTGAAAGAGGAACCCGGGACGGTCCGGGTGATCGGCTATACCGACGATCAGCCGATCCGCACCATCGCCTTCCCGTCGAATTTCCAGCTCTCGACAGCGCGGGCCAAGGAAGCCAGCGCGATCATCGGCAAGAGCGCTGGCGATCCCGCCCGGATCACCGCGGAGGGCCGGGCGGATGCCGACCCGATCGCGACCAACTCCACGCCGGAGGGCCGCGAACGCAACCGGCGCATCGAAGTCGTGCTCAACCGGCAAGGCGCCTAGTCATGCAAGCATTGCGATTCCTGCTCTCCCGTTGGGTGCTGAGCTTCGTCGGCATCGCCATCCTGGCGGTGCTGGTCTGGCTGTTCGGGCCTCTGCTGCCTTCGTTCGAAGACTGGGTGCCGCGTCTGGCCGTCGTGATCGGTCTGCTGCTGGTCTGGGCGACGTCGAACCTCTCGCTCGACCTCT
This sequence comes from uncultured Alphaproteobacteria bacterium, assembly GCA_963765385.1. Lineage (GTDB taxonomy): Bacteria > Pseudomonadota > Alphaproteobacteria > Reyranellales > Reyranellaceae > Reyranella. Next base: position 384,248 of record CAVXWG010000014.1, read on the forward strand.
TTCACCGTCGCCGCGAGCAGAAGCTGGAAAGCGGCGTGGCCGAGAAGATACCGGCGAAGGCCGATGACGGCACGGGCGAAGAAGCGGCTGCCCTCAGGGAACGGATGTCCACGGCCCTGGCCTTGCTCAAGAAGGCGCGAGGCACGCGCGGCTACCTCTACGAGCAGCCCTGGTACGCCATCATCGGACCGCCGGGCGCCGGCAAGACGACGGCGCTGCTGAACAGCGGCCTGAAATTCCCGCTGGCCGCCGAGATGGGCCAGGGCGCCGTGGCGGGCGTCGGCGGCACCCGGCTGTGCGACTGGTGGTTCACCGAGAACGCCGTGCTGATCGACACCGCCGGTCGCTATACCACCCAGGATTCCAACGCCGCCGTCGATCGCGCGGGATGGGATTCGTTCCTCGACCTGCTGCGCCGGACGCGGCCGCGCCAGCCCCTGAACGGCGTCATCGTGGCGATCGCGCTCAGCGACATCGCCGACGCCCCGCCAGCCGAACGAGCGGCCCATGCCGCGGCGATCCGGCGACGCATCAAGGAGCTCGAAACTCGCCTGGGCATTCGCATTCCGGTCTATGCGCTGTTCACCAAGTCGGATCTGATCTCGGGCTTCACCGAATTCTTCGACGATCTCGACCGCGAGCGGCGCAATCAGGTATGGGGCGTCACCTTCCCGCTGGTCAAGGCCGACGCCGGTCCCGTGGGCCAATTCCCCGAGGAGCTGCAGCTCCTGGTCGACAGCCTCAACGATCGCCTGTTCGACCGCCTGCAGGCCGAGCAAAGCCCGGAGCGTCGCGTCCTGATCGCCGGATTTCCGACGCAGATCGCCACCCTCGCGCAACCCCTGCAGAGCTTCCTCACCGAGGCCTTCGGCGGCTCCCGCCTCGACCCGGCGCCCCTGCTGCGCGGCGTCTATTTCACCTCGGGCACGCAGGAAGGCACTCCGATCGATCGGCTGACCGGCGTCATGGCGCGCGCCTTCGGCCTCGACCAGCGGCGCGCCGCCGCGCTGCGGCCGCAGCAGGGCCGCAGCTATTTCCTCGGGCGGCTCGTCTCCCGGGTGATCCTGGGCGAGGCCATGCTGGTGAGCGAACCGCCGGCCGCGCGGGCGCGCCGCATCGCGCTTCGGGCGGCTTCGTATGCCGCCGTCGGCCTGCTGACCCTGGGCGCCGCGGGCTGGCTCGTCGCCGGCCATTCGTCCGGTCAGCGCGAGATCGCGGACATGTCGTCGGCGTTTGCCGCCTATGAGGCCATCGCCAAGGACACGACCTTCGACCCGGTGAACGATTCCGATCTTCCCCGGCTGCTGCCGTTGCTCGATGCCGCGCGGAACCTGCGGCAGGCGGCCGGCTCACGCGGTGGAATCCTCGCAGGCTTCGACCTCTCGCAGGCCGCCAAGCTGCGCGCCGGCGCGGACACAGTCTATCGCCATGCCCTGGGCTATGCGCTGCTGCCGCGTCTCGTATGGCGGCTGGAAGCCCAGATGCGCGGCTACTTCACCCAGCCCGACTTTCTTTACGAAGCGACACGCGTCTACCTGATGCTGGGCGGCCAGGGGCCGCTCGATGCGTCCTTGGTCAAGGAATGGATGACGTACGACTGGCAGACGCAGTATTCCGGCGCCGCCAACCTCGCAGTGGTGGCCGCGCTGCAGGAGCATCTCGACGCGCTCCTGGCACAACCCTTGCCGGCGGTGCCGCTTGACGATGCGCTTGTGGCGCAGGCGCGCACCACCTTCAGCCGCGTCTCATTGGCCTCCCGCGCCTACTCCCGCATCAAGCCTTCCGCGGCCGCGCAGAGCCTGCCGCCCTGGAAACCGAGCGATGTGCTGGGGCCGGCGGGCGTGCGTGTCTTCACACGAGCGTCGGGCAAGAAGCTGAGCGACGGCGTACCGGGCTTCTTCACCGTCGATGGCTTTCACAAGGTGCTGCTGCCGGCATTGCCGGCGGCAACGCGCGAGGTCGCTTCGGAAAGCTGGGTGATGGGCCAGAAGGTGCCGGTCAGTCTCGACAACGCCCAGCAGACCGAACTCGCCAACAGCGTGGTCAAGCTCTACCTCGACGACTACGCCAAGGCGTGGGACAGCCTGCTGCAGGACCTCGAGATCGTGCCGTTGCGCAGCCTGCCGCAGGCGGCTCAGGACCTGTATGTCCTGGCGTCGCCGCAATCGCCGCTGAAGGACCTGCTGACGGCGATCGCTCGCCAGGTCACGCTGTCCGAACCGCCGAAGCCCACGGCCGCGGAGGCGGCGGAAGCGGCGGCAAAGAAAGCAGTGGCCGCCGCCGCGCCCTCAGCGACCAGAGGCACCGCAGCCCTTTCATCGATCCTCGGCGGCCAGCCGGGTGCCGCGCCCGTGCAGCCGCCCGGCCATGAAATCGACGAACGCTACAAGCAACTGCGCGACCTCGTCGCCGCTGCCGGCGGCGCGCCGATCGACCAGGTGCTGAAACTCCTCAACGACCTGCAGCAGCAGCTCGCTAAGATGAACGCTGCCGGTGCCGGTGCGGCCGTCGCACTGGTCGGCACCGATCCCTCGCTCGCGCTCAGGGCGGAGTCGCAGCGGCAGCCGCAACCGCTGGGCCGCTGGCTGGCTGCCATGTCCGAATCGAGCACCGCATTGCGCGGCGGCGGCGCCCGCCAGCAGGTGATTGCCGCCTATAACGGTTCGGGCGGCCCGGCGGCGCTTTGTCCGCTCGCCGTGAACGGACGCTTTCCCTTCGTGCCGGGCAGTTCGCTCGAAACACCGCTCGACGACTTTGCCAAGCTGTTCGCCCCGGGCGGCCTCATAGACGGCTTCTTCAACACCCAGCTGCGACCCTATGTCGACACGACCGGCAAGGTCTGGAAACCGCAGTCGGTCGATGGCGTGGCGGCGCCGGTCTCCCAGGCAGACATCGCCCAGTTCCAGCGCGCCGCCGTCATTCGCGACCTGTTCTTTGCGCCGGGGTCCACGACGATCGCCGTGCGCTTCGACATCATGCCGGTCGACCTCGACGCGGGGGCGTCCCAGGTCAGCCTCGAATTCGACGGCACGTCGGTCACCTACGCGCACGGGCCGGCACGGTCGACCCAGATCACCTGGCCCGGGCCGAACCACATGACGAATGTCCGGCTGGTCTTCGATCCGCCGCCGCCCGGCGGCACCGGCGTACTGGCGCAGACCGGCCCGTGGGCGATGTTCCGCCTCTTCGGGCAGGGATCGCTCCAGCAGGCCGGTTCGCCGGAACGCTACACGCTGTCCTTCTCGCTCGGCGGCCGCAGTGCCACCTTCGAACTTCGCGCGGGGTCGGTCATGAATCCGTTTGCGCCGGGTGTCTTGCAGGACTTCCGATGCCCGTCGGTGCGTGACTAGGCAGGCCATGCCAGCCCTTGCCTCCGACGCGCGCGCGGGCCTGTTCGGCAAGTTGCCGGCACGCGGTGATTTCGTGCGCGAGAACCTGCCGCGTGACTTTACGGATGGCTGGGACGACTGGTGGCAGCGCGGTCTGGCGGAAACGCAGCATCGGCCGCGCGACGAGTGGATCGCCGCCTGGCTCGAGGCCCCGGTCTGGCGCTTCGTGCTGCCGCCCGGCCTGTGCGGCAGAAATGGCGTGCTCGGAATCTGGCTGCCCAGCGTCGACAAGGCGGGACGCTATTCTCCGCTGACGATCGCCGCCACGACGCCGGGCGATTGGGCGCCGTCGGTGGGCGCGATGATGCCGTTCCTGGTGGCAGCGGAAGATGCGGGCCGCGATGCGCTCGAACATGATCTCGCCCCCACCGAGCTTCTGGAGCGCATCCAGCATGATTTTGTCGCCGCCGACGCCGCGGCTCCGGCGCCGGATCTCGCGCCAGGCCGGGCAGCCTGGTGGACCGAGGGCGGGCCCCGCGTCGCCCCGCGCCTGGAAACCGGAACCGCCCTGCCGGTGGCCAGCCGCTTCGCTGCCCTCATCGACGACGCGTGGGTCCCGGCCGCTCCGCCGGCCGAGCTGGCGATTGCCCGCACGGATCCTTCGTGATGTCCGACAACGGCCTCGATCAGAACACCGCCCGCTCTGGCAGCTTCCGCTCCGGCGCGGCAACGCATGCCGGCGCGGCGAACCGGCTCAACGAGGATGCCTATGTCAACCGGCCGGATCTCGGTCTTTGGGCGGTGGCCGACGGCGCCGGCGGCCACGAATCCGGTGAAATCGCATCGGCCGAGGTCGCGGGCCTGCTGCAGACCATCGACTCCGGCCTCTCGGCAGCTGAGATGCTCGTGGAGGTGAGGTCCCGTCTCGAGGCAGCGCATACGCGCCTGCACGCCGAGGCATCACGGCACGGCGACGGCGCGATGGTGGCGACGACCGTGGTCGTCCTGCTGGCGCGCGACGACCATTTCGCCTGCCTGTGGGCCGGTGATTCCCGCGCTTACCTGCTGCGCGATCACACCCTCACCAAGATCACGCGCGACCACAGCCTGGTGCAGGCGCTGGTCGAAAGCGGCACCATCAGCGAAGCCGAAGCGATCGGCCATCCGCAAGCCAATGTCATCACGCGCGCCGTGGGCGCCGACAGCGATGTCCTCGAGCTGGAAAAGCGGACCGGGCAGCTGATGGCCGGCGACCGCCTGCTGCTGTGCAGCGACGGCCTGAGCAAGACCCTTCCCGAAGAGCGGCTTGCGGAGCTGCTTTCCGGCGACGAGGCCGGCGGCGCCGCACGGCTGGTGATGGCCGCCCTATCGGCCCAAGGGACCGACAACATCACCGCGGTCACGATCGCTTTCAGCGCCGCTGACGGATCGGCGGTCGTGGAAGCAAGGACGGCGGGTGCTCCTGCCGCGGCCTCGACCGAGGCTACGGTACAGGTCCACCCATCAACTGATTAGCACCGTCGGACAGCCGACGACGACGGTGCCGCCATGGGCGCACAGGCTCCCCAGTTGTGCCGCCGGCATGCCGCCGATCAGCACCGTGAACGAGCCCATCGCGATCACGTCGGGTGGTCCGACGCAGACAAGCATGTCGCCGACGCGGGCCGCCGGCATGCCGCCGATCAGCACGGTCGGGCAGCCGGGACCGGCAATCGGGCCGCCGACATGGGGGACGAGGACCGTGACCATCGGGCAGACATGCATGTCGCCCAGGCGTGCGGCGGGCATGCCCATCAGTCCGGCTCCGCGTCGATGCGGCCCACGCCGCCGGCAGCGATATCCTTGGCCGAGGCGAGGAAGCGCTGGAGCCTGGCCTCGCGCCGCGTTGCCGGACCGCGCGCGGCCGCCAGGGCGACGGCGCCCGCGACCGCAAGCCCGGTGAAATGGGGCTGCGGCGGCACTTTCGGGGCTTCCGGCGGGGCCATGGAATCGCCGCTCCAGAAGGCGGCGACGGCGGCCCAGGCCTCGGGACTGCCGAACCCCGACGTCTCCGCCTGCTTCATCGCCGCGCGCCGATGTTCGTCGGTCGGCCGGCGCACCCATTCCTCGGCGGCGTCCCGCACCGCCGTCTCGGCCGCCGGGTTCGCGCCGGACGGCGCGGTGTGGCGCGAACAGGCGCATGCCCACCACACCGCCTCGCGCGCCGGCATGGCATGGGCGACCAGCCGCGTCGCCTCGATCAGAAATCCCGCCTGTTCGAGCCGGGCCAGCGCCTCGAGGGCATCGGCGCTGCCGCCAAGCTTGGCCGTGGTTTCGGCATCGAGCTGCAGGTGCGGGAGCGCGCGCGAGAATTCGCCGCTCAGTTTGTTCGTCTTGCTGGAGGCTTGGGGAGACATGGTTGGAATGGCCTCATCCGATCATGGTGATGCCGCCCGAGAGCGTCAGCATGGCGTCACCTTTCACGGTCGTCATCGTGCCCTGCACCGTCGTCATGACCTGCCCCTCGATCTTGATCATCATGCCGCTTATCGTGACGCCCATCTGGTCGATCTTTACCGAGCTCTGGCCGACCTTGAGCGTGATCGACTGCATCGCCTCCATGGTGATGGAACCGACATCGACCTTCACCGAGATATCGCCAAGCTTCACCTCCGTGCTCTGATTGCCCTGCTCTATCGTCACCTTCTCGTTGCCCTTGATGGTGACGGTGCGGTCGTGGTCGACCTTGAGGGTCTGATCGTTCTCGACCTCGGTCTTCATGTCTTTCTGCGCGTGCAGAAAGACCACTTCACTGCCCTTCTTGTCGTCGAACGAGAATTCGTTGAAGTCGTCGGTGCCGCCCTTGGTCACGGATCGCGAGCGGAAGCCCAACTTGGTCTTCTCGGCCACCGGGAAGATCGGCTTGTCGTTGCCGTTATAGAAGCCGCCGACGACGATGGGACGGTCGGGATCGGCATCCATGAAGGCGACGGCGACCTCGGTGCCGACCCGCGGGATGAACTGGCCGCCCCACTGGTTGCCGGCCCAGGGCTGCACCACGCGCACCCAATCGCTGCTGTCGGCCGTCGCGTCCTCGCGCCAGTCCCAGAAGAAGCGGATTTTTATGCGGCCCTGGTCGTCGGTGTGGATCTCCTCGCCCGATGGCCCCAGGACGATGGCCGTATGCAGCCCTTCCATGCGGGGCCGCGCGGTGGCCATCGGCTGCCGCCAGGGCACCGTGCTGGCAAACGCCGTGAAACTGTTCGAATAGGTGCTGGCGCTGCCACCGCGCCGCGAGCCGCTGTCATCCTCGGCGAAATGGGTGATTTCCCGGACCACGTGGAGCGTCTCCGCACCCGCCTTGTCGCGCAGCTTGAACTTCCCGCCGGCGACCAGGCTCGCTATGTCACCGCCGGCGCCGACCAGGGACACTGCTGCTTCGGCCGCTTCCATCCGCCACTTGGCGCGATCCTTGGCCTGCGAGGTCTCGCGGGTCAGCGCCGGCCAGTGGAACACGCCGCGATTGCCCGTGCCGCCATGTTTGAGGATCGTATTCTGGTCGACCTTGAGATTCTTGCTGGGCGCGTCGTGATCGTAGTCGCGCAGGCTGACCTTGCCGGGCGCGAAAGCCTCGCTCTTGCGGAATTCGGTCAACTGGTCTGCTACAAAGCCGACGCCGAGATGAACCGTGGCTCCGGGGATGGTGGTGAAGCCGTTGTTGTCATTGGTTACCACCAGAGTATGGCCGTCGGAAGCATGTTCGAAGAAGTAGAACCATCCTTCTTCTTCCATCAGCCGGGTTACGAAATGCAGAGATGTCTCGTTGTATTGCGCCGTGGCCTTGCGCGGCGCAGGCTGTGAATAAAGACGAAATGCGATCTTGGTTACGCCGGCATCGTTGAAGATCGTCTTGAGAATATCCTCGGCGGTCTTGTTGAAGAACAGCCGGCAATCGCTGCGGATGTTCGCCTGGGCAAGCTGTGGCACGAGGACCATGCGATAGAGCGAGTCCACGGCGCCGCTCGTTTCGATGGGACCGAACTCGGCAACGATGCCATGGAAATACCGTGTCGCCTTGTCGCCATGGTTGACGCTGAGGCAAGCCGGCTTGTTGAGCATCGCCCGCGCGTCGATCGTGCCGGTCGCGACCGCTTCGATGTCGAAGCGGAACAGTTCGCTGATCGTCTCATGCGCCACCAGTCGAACCGGCGACAGCTCGTGTTCGGCCGTGGACGTGAGGTCGAGCAACGCCTTCTTTTCACTGGGCATGGGGTGCCGCGCAGCGTTCGGTATGATGCCCCAGAAGCCAAGTCACGATCGGTTTCTCCTGCAGGCTGCAACGGTAACCCAGCCTGCTGAGCGTTTCCATGTCTGTTACCGGGCAATTTTGTCGGAAGGATGTACTTTGTAAGGATTATTCTATTTTAAGTAGAGCTCGTCCTAAGCAGGCACCATCTGCAGCTGGCGCAGGATGGGAACACGCTGCTCGATGGCCGCGTGCACCACCGATCGCACCTTGTCATGCTTCTCCGGCACGATGTCCGCGCTCAGCGCTTCTATCCAGGCGTCGGCGGCGTCTTCGCGTTCGCCGCTGAGAAGGCGGGCGGCGATGAACTGCACCAGCGGCGGCGTCGAGAGGCCGGTGCCGAGCCGTCCGGATGCGAGGCCGCCGGAAGTCGTGGCCTCGGCAATCGTCCGCACGCGCCCGCCGAACACGCGGTTGAGACGGTTGGCGGAATCGGGCTGCGCGCCGTGCGGTCTCGTCGCGATCTGGCACTGACTTGAACCCACCAGCATGCTCACAAGCTCCGCCGGGTTGCTTCGCCCCTGCTCGAGAGCGAGCAGATCGGCGATCGTCGTCGGGCCGCGCATGGCGGCGGCCATCATCCTCTTCAGGGGTTCGCCGACGTCCGCCAGGCCTGCCGGCACCCGTATCTCCGTCTGCAGTTCGCCGGGAGTGACCACCGGCACCACGGCCAGGCGCGCGAGCGCCGCGTCGCGTTCGCCATTATTGAGGCGCCGCGCGCCGCGGACGAAAACGTCGTGGCGCAACTGGCGCGGCTGGCAGGTGTCCTTGATCAGCTCGCGCATCGTCGGATCCTTGTAGCGATCCATCAATGCGCGCTGCTCCGGTGTGAGCATCAATTCGGGAAAATTCTCCAGCGGATTGGCGGACGCCACCCAGTCCAGCTTGGCCTGCGCCATTGCCGCGGCGACGTCGGCATGGAAGGCCGGCGCCCAATGCGCGCTCATATATTCGTGCGACAGGTATTGCCGCGACATATCGGTGGTGCTGTCGATGAGGTCGCTGACGAAGGAACTCTCGGTGAGATATTTGCCGCCGACCGCCTTGACTTCACGCGTCAGGCCCAGTCCTGCCTGGGCTTGCAGGTCGCTGCGGCCGGCGGAGCGGATGCCGGCCTCGTAGATGAGTCTTTGCATCCCGATGGCGCCCTGCCAGGCCGGCAGGGCGTTGTAGCTCAGATGCACCATGCCGCCTGGACGCGTCTTGGTGGCCAGCAACCGGACAATGCCGGCCCGCACCTCGCCGCTGACCCATGACCACATGCCGTGCATGGTGACGAAATCCGCCGCCGGAATCGTCTCGGCCTCGGCGGTTCCGGCCAGCTGCGAGAGGTCCGCTTCCAGGAAACGGATATTGTCGAGCCGCGCTTTCCGGGCGAGGCTCGTGCCCATGGCGATATGAGCCGGATTGTAGTCGATGGCCGTAACCTGCCATCCCGGGTTCGACGCGGCGGTCAGGAGCGCGCCGATGCCGACGCCGCAACCGAGCTCCAGATAACAGGCGGGATCGTCCGGCTCCGGCAGATCGACCGCGACGTTGCCGCTCAGGCAGGCAAGCGCCATGCGTGCCGGCGACTGCTGGACGTAGAAACCTTCGATATAGGCGATGTCGGCGACGTAGCCGCTGGTCCACGACTGGCTCATGTACGTCCTTCAACAATCTCAGCCTCGAAAAGCGCGTCGCTGGCGTCGGTTCGCCGGGGTGTGACCGCGGATGTCGGCAGCCACGTGTTCCAGCCCAGGAGAGGCCCCGCCCCGGCTGCACCCGGTTCGCCTGGACCAGGCATGCCGAGCGGCGGGACAGCGTCGCGGGCCAGCACAGGATTGACGGCGAAGCCCACTTCGAAGCCGACAAAGGCCCGAACCAGCGAGACCAGGTCGCGCAGCAGCGGTCGGTCCGGCAGGAGCCGTTCGAAATAAGCAAGGTCGAGCGGCCCGATGCGGAGCACGATCCGCGCCTGCTGATCCCAGGCGCGCACTCCCGCCGCCGCATCAATGCCCAGTTGGCCGAACGCACCGGGAGACACGCCAAGCGGCAGCCGCGTCCGCTGATCGAGCGGCAAAGCCATCCAGGCACCGGCGAATTGCTCGACTTTCACCGGCCGTCCCAGCCAGTCGGAGGCCAGCGCTTCCAGACGATCGGCCGAACGCGGATGGGCCGAGAAAAAGCCGGCGTAGTGGCGCAGCGGCGCCGCACCGGCACGAAGGCGTTCGGCAAGGCCCGGCGTCGCGTACCCGGTCAATGCCAGCAGTACCTCGGCCACCGGATCGGCGCGCTGCCGGGCCGGTGTCAGTACTCCGGCATCGGCGGCGCGATGAGGCCGGTATTTTGCGCCGGCAGCCGCGAAGGCCGCAATCATGCGATGCGAGATCAGATCGAGAAAGTCGGTGAGCGAGAACGAACGTGATCGCTGATCGGCGACAACCGCATCGGAATAACGTCGCGGCAGCACGCCGACCGGCCCGGTCAGGCCGATAAGTCCGACCGTCACCCGCGGCGGAGACGTGTCGCCAGCGACCTGCACGTTGGTGACTTCCGCGCCAGGGTATGAAGATCCTGCAACGCTCGTGAAGCGCGCGGCACCCACCGGGTCAGCCCGGCGACGATGAAAAGTCAGGAGCCTCACCATCGCATCAAACGTGAAGCGCTGCGGCTCTGCCGCCAGCCGCGCCATCGGGGTGCCGCGGCGTCGATCGGAGGATCGGGTCCTGATCACAGGAGCACTTGGCTGCCAGCCCGCGCGGGCCAGCTGGCGGCGGCCTCGGTGCGGCCACGAAGGACCACCCTTGTGCGCACGAACGAATTCACGGTGGCATGCAAGGCCAGAAAGCGATCGAGCACCGACGCGAGAACGTACAAGCCACCCGTCGTCCAAACCTGCTCATCGAAGGTCAAGGTTACATCGAGGCCTCGACAGAACCCGCCGGTGCGCGCACCCGGACCGCGCAAGCCCGGAATGCGCGCGGCGCCCGGTCGGGACGTGACACCAAGCAGGGCGCGGATAGCGGCGCGCGATTCGGAGGAGTCGCGGCAGTCATAGAGCCGCAGCACCTCGCGCAAGGCTTCGGCCGCCGTCTCGCCGCCCACGACGCTCAGGTGCCCGAGCGAGAGATGCGAGATGAGCCGCCAGAATCCACGCTCCTGCAAAGGCAGGCGCAGCGTCGGTGTCGGCGCCGTCAGGCAGGCAAGACCGGTGACGGCAGCGGCGCCTTCCACGAGCCGAAGCACCGGACGGCCGCCGCCGAACGGCAGCGCGGCCGGCAGATCGCGGTTACAACACAGTGCGTCGATCGACAGGACGCCGCCGCTGTCCCGATCCGGATCGAAGTCCGCATCGTGTGGCAACAGAAAGACTTCGGTGCCGCGCATGCCGCCCGTGGTCTCGCGGCGGGTGGTGCCGTAGAACCCGCCCATCGAGCCGTTCGCCGTCTCGCCAGCGTGGCTGCGCGTCAGGCGGTGGAACGGCTCCCAGGTGCGGAACTCACCGCCCGGCAGGCTCTCGCGCACCCGTTCGACGGACCAGACTTCCAGGCTTGCGGGACGGCGCACGTCGGGTTCGACACGATACTCGATGCGCGTGTGATCGAGCGGGATCGGCTCGCACCGTTGCTCGAAGAGGTTGACGATGGGCGTGCAGCCGAGGGCGAGGCTGCTCGCCTGAACGGACCGTTCGAGTTCCGGCATCGCACGGTCCAGGTAGACGAAAATGTCCATGCGGTTGCCGGCCGAGACGAGCGTCTTGGCGTCGAGCCGGCAGAAATCGATGAACAGGAACTTCTCGCGCGCGGAAAAATACTCGCTGAGCAGGCGAAAGCCCGAGAATGACCGGGCCGGCCAGGGGAAAAGCGCCTCTTCGGGCGCAAAACCAACGGCCTGCAGGGCGTCCGGCGGCAGGATGACCGGGTGGGCATCCGCCTGGTCGTCGGCCAGAGCGACCGAGAGGGTATGGGCCAGCAGAAGCTCCAGCAGCGCCGAGCCCCGTTCGCCGCCGAGGAAGAAGCGCAGCCGGTCGAGGCCAAGCTGAGTGAACGTCATGGCGGGATTGGCGCACCGCAGGCTGATGCGCAGGCACGAGACCGCGCCCGCGGCCGCCGGATTCGGCGGCGCCGGCAGCGGCATGCCGGAAAGCCGGACCGCGTCTATTTCCACCGGCCAGAGCGTCAGGGGATAGGCCGTGCGAAACAGGCAGGCCTCGCCGCCGACTGGTTCGGTTTCGATTGCAAGGCCGACTGGCAGATGGGCGGGGCCCGGCAATCCCGGGTCGGCCGCAAACCGGGTGATCGCCACCGAGGGCATGGGCGCCAGATAGTGCGGGTAGAGCACCGAGAGCAGGCCGTCGGTGAGCTCGGGGAATTCGTCGTCGAGCCGGTGCTGCACGCGGGCGCCCAGAAAGGCGACACCTTCGAGCAGACGGCCGACGTGCGGATCGTCGACGGTATCCTTCGTCAGCCGCAGGCGGCCGGCGATCTTGGGGTGGCGTTCCGCGAATTCGCCGGCCAGCCCGCGCAGAGCTTCGAGTTCGCGGTTGAAATAGGCGAGCAAGGAATCGGAGGACACCGGCTAAGCTTCCTTTTCGAGGATCGTCACGTTCTTGGTGACGAGATCGACGACGGTGTCGAAGGCGATCGGTTCGGGCGCCGGGTCCGCCCGGAGCAGCGCATCGACACGCAGCCTGAGCGTGCCGCTCACCTTGTCGGTGGCCTCGATCAGCGTGACCTTGAGGCTGACGATGCGCGGCTCGAAGCGGCCGATGCAAGCTTCGATGAGCAGTCGCAGCTCCTCGCGGCGGCGCGGATCGCTGAAGGCGCCGGAGGCGAAATCGGGCAGACCAAAGCCGACCAGGGAGCGCTCGAGCTCCGCCAGATGCGGGTCCCAGGAACGCCACCGTCGGCGGGTGTTCAGCAATTCCTCGAGGTCGCTGCAGATGCTGGCCCGCAGCGCATCCATCGCGGCCGCCGCGGAGAGAGGTCGATCCGAGGGTTCCGTGGGATCGGCATCCATCAGCCGATCGAGCAGCGGAAGCTGTGCCCGCCCGGCCCGCGTGAGACCCGTGCTCTCCGGGGCGATGCGGCTTCGACCGTCGCTCATCCCGCTACCTGGAAGCTGACCTTGTCCATCTCGGCCCAGGTCAGGGTTTCCTCGCCGACCAGGAGCGTCACGGCGCCAAGACCGCGCGTCGGGCCGCCTTCGCCGGCCTGGCTCCAGTCGGTGGCGCGGCCCAGCCGCAAGGCGTCCGTCAGCGCGGCGGCCGCGCTCGCCCCTGGTTGGACGTTGATTGGCGGGTAGATCATAGGCAGGTAGACGTCGCCATCGGGACCGCCGGCGACCTGCATGGAGGCGCGGCGCCAGTAGAGGTCGCGCGGCCGCTTCATGGGGTGAAATTCAATCAGCATCACCCGTTGCGGCGGGATCCAGAAATACTTGCCCGTCGTGGTGATGACCTCGAAGCACGACGCCAGCAGATCGTCGCCGTCGCGCATATCGTCGAACGTCTGGCCGCGCACGGTGCCAGTGGCGTGACCGCGCACGTCTTCCGCCTGGGCGGCGAGCTTTCCGGCTTCCTGCGTGTCGCCGCCGCGCAACGCCACCACGGCGGCCAGTGCGAGGCGCTGGGCAGCGGTGGGTTCGCCGAGAAATTCCGGCACCCGTCCCTCGCCGAACAATTGCCGCCGGGCCGTCTCGCCGCGCAGCAGTTGGCGGAACTCCGCCACCACGAGGGCAGCCGTCGGGTCGAGATCGGCACAGGCATCGAGGACGACATCGGCACGTTCGATGTTGCCGGCGAAGACCAGCAACTCGGCCAGCAGGACCCGCGCGCCGATATCGGTCGGCGTCTTGCGCACGGCGGCATTGGCCGCGGTCAGCGCATCGGCCAGATTGCCTTCGCGGAACAGACGGCCGGCTTCGCCAGGGCTTGGGGACGAAGGTGACATCGATCCTCCTCTATGCGCCGCCGGGTGCCGCGAGTTCGGTCACCACGTGGAAGGCGGCGGCGACGTCGTCGAGCTGGTAGTGCGGCCGCAGGTGAATGGTGCAGCCGAACGAGCCCGGCTTTCCCGGCCGCTCGCGGACCTGCACATTCCCTTCGACCAGCGGGAAGCGCGCGCGCGATTCGCTCGTGCTGTTGATGTTGGTATTGACGTAGTCCTGGAGCCATCGATTGAGCTGTCGCTCGATCTCGTCGGCGGTGCGGAAGGATCCCACCATGTCCCGGCCCATCACCTTGAGGAGATGGGCGAAACGGGCGGCGCACAGCATCGAATTGAGCTGCGCGGAAAGCCGGGCATTGGCCTCCGCCGCAGCGGCGGAGGCGCCCGAATAGCTGGCCGGCGCCTGCATGCTGCGCGACGCGCCGAACACCATGTCAGGTCCGAACGGCAGGGCGCCGACCGGCATCATGCCGACCTCCACCAGCGCATGTTCCTGGCGATGGCTGAACTGGTATTCGACCGCGCGGCGCGGCCAGACATTGGGAGGTCCGCTGGCGAACGGCTCAGCGGCAAGGTTGGTGATGAGGCCGCCGCCGACCCTGTCGATCTCGACGCCGCGCACATCGGCCGGCCAGTTGTTTTCGGCGAACGCGCGGACAGCACAGGCGGCGAATGCGTAGGCCGCGCTCATCCACACGCGGCTGCCCGCGTCGGGAGCATGTTCGCTGTAGCGAAAGCCGTCGACGCGACTGGGATCATCCGCCCACGGATGGCGCGCCAGCAGGCGCGGCAGGGTGACCGCCACAAAGCGCATGTCGGCACGGCCGGCGAGGCCACGCCAGCGCATATGCTCGGGACCGCGCATCGCCGCGGTGACGTCCCGCACGCCTTCAAGATCGGAGAATTCGTCGACTTCGAGGGCTCGGGGATCGAGCGACAGGACGACCGGCATGAAGGCGGCCGCGGCGACAGCGGAGAGCTGGGCCATGGCACCCACATCGTCGGTCGTCGCCCCGGGTGCCGCGCGATGGCGGACGGCACGATCGATGATCATCAGCCCATAGGGCTCGCCGCCCGGCATGCCAAACTCGTCCTCGTAGATCCGCCGGAAGGTCACGCTCTGGTCGAACTCGAGGGCCCGCTCGAGGTCGCGACAAAGCTCGACCCAGGAGATCGGCAGCAACCGCACCTTGATGCGGCGACCCGGCTCGATGCCGGAGATCAGCCAGGCGAGGCCCCGCCAGCGGCCCTCGAGGTTGAGAAATCGCGGCGCGTGCAGCACGGCGTCGAGTTGCTCGCTCATGGCTGCATCGATATCGGCGATGTCGCGGTCAAGCGCCGCCCGCAGCCCGCCGTTGGCGAGAAGACCTGCAAGGGCTTCGCCGAACCACGCCTGCAGCGCGCTTACGGCGTCGAGGCCGCCGTGCAGGAACGCCGCCAATTCGGCGGCCTCAGCGGCGTGCCGCTCACCGAAGAACTGGCCGGCCAGAACCTGGTCCCGCAGGGACCAGGCCGGCTCGGCTGCCGCAGCGCTCTGTTCGACCGCCGTCGCGGAGGCAACTGCTATCGTCACTTCGTTACCCATGGTGTCGCCGGTCCCGCCTTGTGACGGCGGCGGGTGCAAGCCAAGTGCTCCGTGCGGTCAGGCCATCTGAGGTATGCTCGCCACCATCCGCAGGCTCGTGGTCAGCTCCTCCATCTGCAGCCAGGGCCGCAGATAGGCAACGGCGTTGTAGGAGCCCGGCTTGCCTGGAATTTCCTTCACCTCGACCTTCGCCTCGCGCAACGGGAAGCGGGCTTTCATGTCCTGCCCGGCATCGACGTTGGGGTTGACGTAGTTCTGGATCCAGCGATTGAGCCACGTCTCGACGTTGCTCGCCTCCATGAAGCTGCCGATCTTGTCGCGCGCCATCACTTTCAGGTAGTGGGCGAAACGGCTGCTGGCCATGATGTAGGGCAGCCGCGCCGATATGGCGGCGTTCGCCGTGGCTTCGGGGCGATCGTATTTCTTCGGCTTCTGCACCGTCTGGCCGCCGAAGAACACCGCGTAGTCCGTGTTCTTGTAGTGACAAAGCGGCAGGAAGCCCTGGTTCGACAATTCGAACTCACGCCGGTCGGTGATGCCGATCTCGGTCGGGCATTTCGTGTCGATGTCGCCGTCGTCCGAGGTGAAGATATGGGTCGGCAGGTTCTCGACCTTGCCACCGCCCTCGGCGCCGCGGATGGCCGTGCAAAAGCCGTTCTTGGCGAAGGCATCGGTCAGCCGCGCTCCCATCACGTAGGCCGCGTTGGACCAGCAATAGGCTTCATGATCCATCGCCTGCGCCTTGCCGCGCTTGTCCATCGGCGCTTCTTCATACTCGAACTCGTCGATCGGCTTCGTCGCCTTGCCGTAGGGGAGGCGGGCGATGACGCGCGGCATGACGAGGTTGACGAAGCGCGCGTCCTCGCTGTCGCGGAAGCTGCGCCACTTCGTGAACTCCACCGTATCGAAGATCTTGGCGAGGTCGCGCGGCTTGGACAATTCCGTCCACGAGTCGAAGCCGAACATGCCGGCTCCCGCCGCCGTGATGAAGGGCGCGAAGGCACCGGCGGAGATGTTGGACATCAGTCGCAACGTCTCGAGATCATCCGGATGGTTTGTCCATTCGTAGTCGCCGATAATCGCGCCGTAGGGCTCGCCGCCCGGCGTGCCGAACTCGTTCTCATAGATCTTCTTGAAGAGCTGGCTCTGGTCGAACTCGATGGCCCGGCTCAGGTCACGGCCCAGATCGCGCTTGCTGATGTTCAGGACCCGGAGCTTGAGCGAGGTGCCGGTCTCGGAATTCTGCACCAGGTAATGCAGCCCCCGCCAGCTGCCCTCCAGCTTGAGGAACTTGGGGTCGTGCATGATGGCGTTGAGCTGCGCCGACATCTTGGCGTCGATCGCCGCGACCGCCTTGTCAAAGGTGCGGGTAAGATTGCGATCGAACGTGACCGTGCCGGCCAAAGCCTGCTCGACAAGGTTCTTGACAAGATCCTGGGCGCGATCGGGCTCCGTCTGCTTCGTGTTGGTGATGATCTGTTCAAGCAGCCCAGGCGCCGCCGTTTCGGTCGACGGGGCCGCACCTGGCTGGCGGGCGCTCTCAGCCATCTCTTAGCCCTCCGTCTTTTTGCTACCGAGTTCGCCTGACAGCGACTTGAGGTCGTCCTGCGAACGCAACACCTGCTCGAGCAATGTTTCGAGCTCCTGGGAGCGGTCGGCCTTGCTCATCAGATCGCGCAGCTTCTCGCGGGTCTCAAGCAGGGCGGCGAGCGCCGGAACCTGGGCGACGACCCTCGCCGGTTCGAAATCTTCAATCGAGCTGAATTTGAGGTCGACGGCCATCTGGGTGCCGTCGTCGGCAAGCTTGTTGTCGACCTTCAGCTTCAGACCCGGCGCCATGTTGGCCATCACGTCATTGAAGTTGTCGCGGTCGATTTGCGTGAATTTGCGATCCGCCAAAGGCTTCAGCGGAGTCGTGGGGTCGCCCGAAAAATCGCCCATCACGCCGACCACGAAGGGCAGCTCGCGCTCGATTTGCGCGCCTTCCGTCTCGACGTCATAGGTGATGTGCACTCGGGGCTTGCGCACACGATTCAACTTATCGTGGATACTGGAGCTCATCGCACAGACCCTCCTATTAAAAGACTACTCTGGACGGCAAGTACAGTCCACGGCCAGGCTTTGCAACTTGTGGCTGCAAAGTCGCTCGCTTATCCGGTTCGCGCCAGATAGACTCGGCGCCCAAGTGGAATCGTACACCACGTCGGCATTATCCTCCAGCGCCTCTGCCCGTGCGCGGACTGGCCTTTGCCGATATCCTGACAAAAGCAAGCCCTGCCGCGTTTGGCCCTTCAACGCGACGGCATGAATTGTATCATAACCGACCAGTCTGCGGGGGCCTTCACAATGATTCCGGAACTTGAGACAGCCGACCTCGAAGCGATCCTGGCACCGCTTGCCGGCGAGCAGCCGACCGGGGCCGATCTTCGCGAAGACTACGCGCCGAACTCGATCTACTTCCGTCTTCGTGACGCCCGCGCCGGCGCGCGCGACGCCGAGCGGCAGGCCGAAACCGACGGCGGCGACGAGGGCCTGCCGGCGCTCTGGCGCCCGGTTGCCACGCTGGCGATCAGCGCCTTGAAGGTGAATTCCAAGGATCTCGAGGTTGCGACCTGGCTGACCGAAGCGTTGGTCCGCATTGCCGGGCTGCGCGGCCTGATGGCGGGCGCCACGGTCATTGGCGGGCTCGTGGAGCGATACTGGGACGGCGTGTTTCCCCTGCCCGACGAGCACGGCATGGAGACACGGGTGGCCGCCGTGGCCGGGCTCTCCGGCCAGGGCGCCGACGGCACGCTGATGCAGCCCTTGCGGAAATCCGTCGTGTTCCGCCGGCCGGACGGCACCCCGTTCAGCCTCTGGCAGTACCAGGCGGCGCTGGAACTGTCCGGCATCTCCGATCCTGAGCGGCGCGCCCAGCGGATCGCTGCGGGTGTCCTGCCTTTCGAGGAGGTCGAGAAGGAAGCGCGCCTGGCGGGCGGCCCCTACTGGTCGGCGCAACGCGACTTGCTCGTGGAGGTCCTCACCGCCTGGAAGGGAATGGAGAGCACGCTCGATGCGAAAGCGGGTCCGGCAAGTCCCTCGGGCAATCGTGTGCGGGAGGTGCTGGAACTCATGTTGGACATCAGCAGCCGGTTTGCACCGCAAAGCGCGCCGGACGCGGCAGTAGGCGGTGACGAGGCCGGCGCCGGCGACGTGTCGGATGCCCCGACGGCAGCAGGCACCCTGACCGGGCGCGAGCAGGCGTTGCGCCGACTCGCCGAGGTCGCCGAGTGGTTCAAGCGCAACGAGCCCAACTCGCCCATCGGATTTACTCTGGACGAGGCGGCGCGGCGGGCTCGACTGTCCTGGCCGGAACTCGTCGCAGAGCTCATCTCCGACGAGACCGCGCTTCAGACGTTGCTGACGAGCGCGGGGATGAAGCGGCCCGTCGCGGAGCAGTAACTCCGCGACGGCCACCGATGGTTTCAGGTGCAACGACATCAGGTGCGACTTGCCCCGGCCTGGTGCAGCCGAGGTAAAATCGATCGTCGGCTACTGCGTCTTCATTTCGAGCAGATCATAGGTGACGACGTCACCCTTCTTCACCTGGCCCGACTTGTCGAGCGGCGTGGGCGTCATCATGATCTTCGTGAAGTTCAGCGAGAGACTTTCGACCGGAGCGTCGCCGCCTGAACTTTGCGAATAGCTGCTGACGCCGCAATCCGTCAGTTCATAGGTCAGGAAAGTCTCGACCTTGTTCTTGGTCGTCGCGGTCATCTTGATCGTAACCTTCGTATCGAAGTTGCCGGCCAAGGAGTCGTTGTAAAGCTTTGGGGATGACGCATCGAGATATTTGCTGACGACGATCTCGCTGATGCTGGGTGTGGAACTCTCGCGTGTCGCACCGCCGGCACCGCTGCTGACCGCTCGGGAAACACCGAACTGAAATGAATTCAGCTCGATCCAACCCTTGTAGTCTGCGGTGGTCACATCGCCTTTGACGCCGTCGAAGTCCATGTAGATTGCCACAGTCGACCTCCATGATCACGAGTTGAAAAAACTACCAACACTTTATGGTTTGTTAATGGCGAAGAATAACAACCCATCCGATTTGATGCCGGCGTGCACGCTGCGGATCGTCTCGCCGTCGGCCAAGCGCGCGAGCACATCGCCCGAGAGTTCGGGCAGCAGCGTGCGCGTCAGAATATTCTCGACGTTGCGCGCGCCCGAACTGCTTTCTGTGCAACGCGCGGCGATCATCTCGACCAATTCCGGTGTCCAGTCGAACGTCGCGCGATAGCTCTCGAGCACGCGCGCGCGAATCCGTTCGAGCTGCATCACCACGATCTGGCGGATGATCGCATCGGAAAGCGGGAAGTATGGCACCAAGGTCACGCGACCGAGAAAGGCCGGCTTGAAAAATTTCGCCAGCTCGGGCCGCAACGCCTCCGCGAGTCCCGCGGCATCCGGCGCGGTCTCCGGATCGGCGAACAGCTTGGTGATCAGGTCCGTGCCGGCGTTGCTCGTCATGATGATGACGGTGTTCTTGAAATCGATGTCGCGGCCTTCGCCGTCCTTCATGTTGCCCTTGTCGAACACCGAGAAGAACACGTCCTGCACGCCGGGATGGGCCTTCTCCATCTCGTCGAGGAGCACCACGCTGTACGGCCTGCGCCGCACGGCCTCGGTCAGCACGCCGCCTTCGCCATAGCCGACATATCCAGGCGGGCTGCCCATCAGCAGGCTCACTTTGTGCTCTTCCTTGAACTCCGACATGTTGATCGTCGTGACGTTCTGCTCGCCGCCATAGAGCAGCTGCGCCAGACTGAGCGCTGTCTCCGTCTTGCCGACGCCCGACGTGCCCACCAGCAGGAAGACGCCGATCGGCCGGCGTGGATCGGTGAGGCCAGCCCGGCTGGTGCGGATGGCTTGCGCGACGGCTTCCATGGCGTGGCTTTGGCCGATGACACGGCGCTCCATGGATTCGCGCAGATTGAGCACGGTGCGGATCTCGTCCGACTGCATGCGGCGGGCCGGAATACCGGTCCAGCCCTCGACGATCTCGGCAATCGCCTGGCCGTCGACCACGGGAAAGATGAGCGGCTGTTCGCCCTGCAGCGCCCGCAGGCGCGTCGAAAGCTCCGCGAGCTTGGCGCGATCAGCGTGGCCATCGCTGCTTGCGGCGCCGTTTGCGGCACCGTCGCCCGAGCCGGTCTTGGCCGCCAGCGCCGCTTCGATGCTGCCGCGCACCGCATCGATCTCGGTCACGATGGCGCGTTCGGCCTCCCACTGCTTCTGCAGGCCGGCCAGCTCTTCACTGGCGCGCTGGCGCTCGGCGGTGAGCTCGTCCCGCCGCGCCGCATGATCGGCGCCCGACGACATTTCGCGCTCGATGATCTTGAGCTCGGTATCGATCAGGCCGATGCGGCGCTGGCGATCGTCGATCGGCGCCGGGATGGCGTTCTGGCTCATCGCCACGCGAGCACAGGCGGTGTCTATCAGGCTGACCGCCTTGTCCGGCAGCTGGCGGGCGGGGATGTAGCGGGCCGACAGGCGCACGGCCTCGCTCACGGCTTCGTCGAGGATGCGTACCTTGTGATGCAGCTCGAGGATGGAGACGAGGCCGCGGATCATGGCGGTCGCCACCTTTTCGCTCGGCTCCTCGACCTTCACCGTCTGGAAGCGACGGGTGAGAGCCGCATCCTTCTCGAAATATTTCTTGTATTCGGCCCATGTCGTCGCCGCGATCGTGCGCAGCTCGCCACGCGCGAGCGCCGGCTTCAAGAGATTGGCCGCATCGTTCTGGCCCGCCGCGCCGCCGGCGCCGATCAGCGTATGGGCCTCGTCGATGAACAGGATGATCGGTTTGGGACTGGCCTTGGTCTCTTCGATCACCGACTTGAGGCGATTCTCGAATTCGCCCTTCACGCCGGCGCCGGCCTGCAGCAGGCCGAGATCGAGCGTGCGCAAGGTGACGTCGCGCAGCGCCGGCGGCACATCGCCCGCCGCGATGCGCAGCGCCAGGCCTTCGACGACGGCGGTCTTGCCGACGCCGGCTTCGCCGGTGAGGATCGGGTTGTTCTGCCGGCGCCGCGTCAGGATGTCGACCATCTGCCGGATTTCGGAGTCACGTCCCAGGATCGGGTCGATCTTGCCGGCCTTGGCCTGCGCCGTGAGATCGATCGTGAACTGATCGAGGGCCGCGGATCCGCCCGGCCGCGCCTCGCCCGACCCGGTGCCGGCCGCTTCGGAGCCGACGGCCTGGCTGGTCGCCTGCGCTGCCTCGGCCGTGTTGGCGCAGATCGCCTGGTACTCGCTCTTGAGCGTGTCCGGCGGGATCTGCGCGAACTGGGCCGAGATCTCGCGGGCATGGCGCGCCAGCATTTCGTCGGCGATCAACGCCCACAGCAGATGGCCCGAGCGCACGCGATTCGCGCCCTGTTCGACGGAGGCCAACAGCCAGCCCTGCTTCACCATCTCGACGATATCGGGCGAGAGCGCAGGCGCGCGCGCGTTGCCGGTCTTCATCCGGTCGAGCGAGCGATTGACGTCCGCCAGCAGGCGTGCCGGCTCGACGTCCCACTTGCGCAGGATCGCGGCGAAGTCGCTGTCGGTGCGATCGAGCAGGCCGATCAGCAGATGTTCGATCTCGACGTTGTAATGGGTACGCAGAGCCGTAGCGCCAGCCGCCGCTTCGAGGGCGCGGCGGCAGACATCGTTCAGACGTCCGATCAGTGGTTTCAGCTCTATCGCGCGCACCTGTTCCTCGTTTCCTCCAAGGACATCTCTCCCGGCGAAGGAGCGGCGCACCGACTATCGTGCACCCTCCATCGATTGGACAAGAGAATATTCTCATAGCGCTGACGGTCAGTGCGTTTCGTCACCTTGAAGACACTTGCAAACGGTGTACACGGAGCGCCGCTAGGTACCCGGTGATGTCTTTATGGGTGCTTGTACCTAGGATAGCTTGAGGCCGCGGTCGGCCGGCGGCCCAATCTTGACGCTTTATGAAATGAGACCATAAGGTAAAGTCGCCGACGGCGTAACCTCGATGTCCGAGGACAGGGAATGGCGGTCGGTACCAAGGCAGACGCCAAGCCGGAAGAACTTCGCGGCACGCTCCCGGCGGGGACGCGGCTGCGGAACTATGAGCTGATGTCGGTGCTGGGCCACGGCGGCTTCGGCATCACCTACTACGCACGCGACACCACGCTCGGTCGCGAAGTCGCCGTCAAGGAATACCTGCCGACGTCCCTGGCGCTGCGCGAAAACGGCACGACGGTCGTGCCCCGATCGACCCAGCTTGCCGAGGATTTCATCTGGGGGCGCGAGCGCTTTCTCGAGGAGGCGCGCATTCTGGCGACGCTCGAAGGCGTGCCCTCGATCGTGCGGGTCTACGACTACCTCGAGGCCAACGGAACGGCCTACATGGTGATGGGCCTGGCGCGCGGCGAGACGCTGGATCAGCGATTGAAGCGCGACAAGCAGCTGCCGCCGGCCGTCATCGAGCGCATCCTCGAGCGGTTGCTTGGCGGACTCGAGGAGGTTCACAAGGCGGGCTTTCTGCATCGCGATGTCAAGCCGGCCAACATCATCCTCGATGCCAAGGACAATCCGACGCTGATCGACTTCGGCGCTTCGCGGGCGGCCATGGCCGATCGCACGGCGGCGATGACGGCGATCTTCACGCCGCGCTATGCCGCCGCCGAGCAGCTCACATCGGACAAGCAAGGACCGTGGACGGACATCTACAGCGTCTCGGCGACGCTTTATCACTCGATCACGGGACACGCGCCGCCCAGCTCCCTGGAGCGCGCCCTGAACGATACCTACGAGCCCCTGGCCGGTCTTTCGCTGGCGGGCTTTTCGGCCGGCACGCTGCCAGGGCTGGATGCTGGCCTGGCCCTGCGCGCAAAAGACCGCCCGCAGTCGATCGCCGTCTGGCGTGACGTTCTGTCGGCGGTGGAGGCATCGGACAGCGATGCGACCGTCGTCAAGCGCGTGAAGCCCGGCACCTTGCCGAAGTCGCCCGTACCGGCACCCAAGACGCCCGAGCCTGCGCCCAAAGCGATAGCCCCTCCGTCCCCGCCATCGGCCAGCAGCGAACCCTCGCGGATGTTGGCCATCGCCGGCAAAAACCGCCTCAAGCTGCTGGGCGGCGTGATGGTGGCGATCCTCGTCCTGGCAGTGGGTGGGTATCTGCTGTTCGCGACCAAGCCCGCCCCTTCGCCGGCGCCGTTCGGCGATCAGAAGGTCGACGGTCGCGACGCGGCCGCCAAGGCGCAGGCGGAGCGACAGCGGGCCGAGCAGGCGGCCAAGCAAAAAGCCGACGCCGAGGCTCAACAGAAGGCGGCAGCCGAAGCCCAGCGGAAGACGGCCGCTGGGGCCCAGCAGAAAGCCGCCGCAGAGGCACAGCGAAAGGCTGCTGCTGAAGCCGAGCAGAAGGCAGCCAACGAGGCTCAGCAAAAAGCCACCGCCGAGGCAGCGGCTAAAAAGGCAGCGGAGGCCAAAGCGGCTGCCGAAGCGCAACAGAAGGCTGCTGCCGAAGCTCAGCAGAAAGCTGCTGCCGAAGCCCAGCAGAAGGCAGCGGCCGAGGCTCAGCAAAAGGCCGCCGCCGAAGCTGCCGCTCAAAAGGCGGCGGAGGCCAGGGCCGCTGCCGAGGCGCAACAGAAGGCCACTGCTGAAGCACAGCAAAAAGCTGCTGCCGAAGCCCAGCAGAAGGCGGCCGCCGAAGCACAGCAGAAAGCCGCCGCCGAGGGGCAGCAGAAGGCTGCTGCTGAAGCCCAGCAAAAGGCCGCCGCCGAGGCTGCCGCCCAAAAGGCGGCAGAAGCCAAGGCCGCTGTCGAAGCCCAGCAGAAGGCGGCTGCCGAGGCCGCGGCTCAAAAGGCGGCGGAGGCCAAGGCCGCCGCCGAAGCCCAACAGAAGGCCGCTGCCGAGGCACAGCAGAAGGCTGCGGCCGACGCCGCCGCTCAAAAGGCAGCAGAGGCTGCCGAAACCGCGCTGCACCTCTCGACCGTCGACCGCCAGCGGATCCAGGTGGCGTTGACGTCGCTCGGCTTCGACACGCACGGCGCCGACGGCGTTTTTGGTCCACGTTCGCGTGAGATGATCACGGACTGGCAGCGCGCCCGCAGCCAGCCGACCACGGGCTTCCTGATCGCGGCACAGCAACAGGCGCTGCTGAGCGAAGCCGCTCCGGCGCTTTCGAAGTACGATGACGATCAGAAGAAAGCCGAGGAAGCGCGCCGCAAGGAAGAGGCGGCCGCGAGGGCGCGGGCCGCGGCGTCCCCTGCGCCGGCGCCCTACTCGCCGCCGAGCTATCCAAGGAGTTCAGGTGGCGGCGTTTCGTGCCAGGATGCGTCGGGACGGCGCATCGAGTTTCCCGGCGCCAGCTCCTGCCCTTATGGTCTGGCGCCGGCGCGTTGAGTTTGGCGGAGATCTATGGGATGTTTTTCTGCGCGCGGATCGGTTGGGAGCCTGTCGACTTGAGGCGAAAAGAATCTGGCTGCCAACGGAAGTGCGAGTCGGGCGCGAGGCCACACGCTTCGTCGACGACGCTTGGCATACTCATCGGTTCCCTGAAGTCGCTGACGGCAATTCTGACACTTCTCGTCGTGACAGGCGCGTCCAGGACAGCCCTTGCGCAGGACTCCTGGAATTTCGCCAATGAGATACCCTGCGCCACCGCTCCGGTTTTTGGCGTGCCCTTCACCCAGTGCTGGGCGTCGAATGTGCGGACGTTTCGGGTGGGCAACGTGCAGAGCTGGCGGCTCACCTACACCGATTCGAAAAGCGAAGTCGCCATCGGCCTCTATCGGCTCGTCGAGGCCCATGGTGTCGGCGGGATGAGCGCCGTTTCGGGCTCGACGGCCATCGAGTGGCTGCGAACTGCCGATGCACTCAAGAACGTCACCGCCGGCGGAAGCGGCTGGACCTTGAACGGCAGCCAGGCGGGCGATCACTACGTGGCGTTCCAGAAGGCCCAGCGGCAGTGCATCGCCTTCGTGCGCAACGGGCCCGCGGTCGGCGGGCAGATCAACTGGATCCTGGGGGCCGCCTTCTGCCGCGAATCGGCATCGCCCATCCCCAGCAGCGAGCTGCAGTTCATCGCCGATGCCGTCCAGGTGAGAGGCTAGGCGCCCCGGGAAGATCACCCGAGGCGCCGCGATCTTCGAGCGACGGCCGCCGAGCCGTCGGAACGCTAATCGATGACGATCTCGACTCGACGGTTCTGCGGCTCGCGCACGCCGTCGGCGGTCTGGACCAGCAGGCCGGCCTCGCCGCGGCCGATGACCGTGATCGCGGCGGCCGGCACGCCGTCGCGGACCAGCGCGTCCTTGACCGCATTCGCACGACGCAGCGACAGCGCCATGTTGTAGGATTCAGGCCCCGACGTATCGGTGTGCCCGGTCGCCCGGATGCGGGCGCTGCCCTTGCTCTTGAACGCCGCCGAGGCCTGTCGCACCACGTTCAGCGACGCCTCCGACAGCCGCGAGCTGTCCCAGTCGAAGAACACCATGAAGGATGGCGGGGCGGTGGAGGGCGGCGGCGGCGGCGGCGCCGAGGCGACCGGCGGGGCGAACTTGTACTGGCCGTACAGCATCGCGATGATGTTGGCGTTGTTCACGCCCACGTTCACGCCGTTGATGATGACGTTCGCGGTCGTCGTGCCCAGGAAGCGGCCTTCGAGGGCGACGCGCCATTGGCTGTCGATGTTGTAGCCCAGGCCGACGATGCCCTCGTAGGCGAACGTCGTGTTGCCGAGGAAGGAGTTGCTGTCGACGAAGGCAATGCCCGCGCCCGCGCCGATATAGGGCGTGATCGTCGAAGCCGGGATGAAATCATAGAGCGCCTTGCCCATGACCTGCAGCTGATGGGCGCTGCCGCTGAAATTCGATTGCGCCGCGGTGTTGGCGAGACTGGCGGTGAAGGGTATGAAGCCGAAGCCGACTTCGAGCTCGACGCGCGGACCGACGAAGTCATAGCCGGCCACGACGTCGGCCAGCATGCCCGTCGTTCCGGAAAACGTTCCGCCGATGGTCGTCGAGCTGGGGAGGTACCAGGCCCCGCCCGCGCCGGCGCCGATATAGAAGCCGGGCAGCGGCGCAAATTCCTGCGCGTGACCCATCGCGGGCAGCAACATCAGCGCACCCGCGACGCACAAAGCCTTTCTCATCTCCGTACCTCCTCGAATCAGCCCCAGTGCGATTTTACACGGGGCACGAGGAATTGGCTTCAGGTGTTCGGCCTGTTCATTGCGAGCTCGGTTCCAGTGTGACCAGAAAGCAACAGGGCGAGCCAACGGAGGGGCGAGATGGCTTGGCGGTCACAGCTTTTCCACGGCGCCTCCAAACTTGAAGCTTGCCAGATGCGGGGTTCGCGACAGTCGCGAGGGCCGGGCGCAGAGGCTGCGCTCGAGGCCGCGCCGTTCGCGCAATGCTCTGCAGATGCTCGGTGCACCATCACCGAGCTCGACACGCGGCGCCGGGCCGCTGTCGCGGTTCCTCGCCGGCGGCAGGCTGGCGATCGACAACGATCTCGCCGAGAATGCCATCCGCAGTGTGGCGCTCATCTCCTAGCCGTGGCA
Organism: uncultured Alphaproteobacteria bacterium; assembly: GCA_963765385.1. Taxonomy (GTDB): domain Bacteria; phylum Pseudomonadota; class Alphaproteobacteria; order Reyranellales; family Reyranellaceae; genus Reyranella. The sequence goes on from CAVXWG010000014.1 coordinate 410,943, forward strand.
GACGGCCCGCGAACCGCAACCGGGTCGGCCCGATGTTGGACGCGAAGAATGTCGACCCTCGCCCCATTCCGGAGTTGCTCGCGGCGGCAACGGATTGGTCTCGACAAGAGGGCGAAGGGGACTGGGACGCAGTCGTCGCGCTCCAGCGCATTGGAACGAAGGAAGTGCTGGAAAAGGCTCTGGAACTCGTTGGTTCGAGTGATCCTCGCTGCAGGGCCAGAGGGGCTGACATCTTCGGCCAGCTTGGCTCTCCCGGCCGAAGCTACCCCGAGGAATCCTTGAGCGCAGCAATCGGACTGATCACGTTGGATAGCGATCCATTCGTCCTGCAGGCTGCCGCCGTTGCCCTCGGCCATCTCGGTGATTTTCGAGGGACCAATTCACTCGCGTCGCTGGTTGACAACCCTAGCCCCGAAGTCAGACACGCGGTTGCGTTCGCCCTGGGTGGCCGCCCGGATCCGACAGCCGTTGCAGCCCTGATCAAGCTGACGACCGACGAGGACAGCAACGTGCGAGACTGGGCGACATTTGGCATCGGCCAACTTGGAGAAGTCGACACGGCTGAAGTACGCGAAGCATTGAAACGGCGCCTAGACGACCCGGACGAGGGTACCCGCTACGAAGCGCTCTGTGGTCTTGCGAAGAGAAGAGATCCAAGTGCGCGACCAATCCTTTTAAAGGCACTCGACGCCGCGCCCGATGATGCCTCTCTCTACCCACCAGCAATGGCATTCCTTGGAATCCCCGAAGACGCTGACGTGCCTCGCCCCGATGAACTGACAACACGGCTTCAGACAACCAACATCGATGAATTACGCGCCACTTAACGGCCTCGGCTAACGTGCCTCACGGAGGCGTGAGCCTGAGATCCAGGCAACAAAAAAGCCGCCCGGACTGGGCGGCTTTTTGCGAATTGGTTGCGGGGGCAGGATTTGAACCTACGACCTTCAGGTTATGAGCCTGACGAGCTACCGGGCTGCTCCACCCCGCGTCAAATCCATGCGCGTTTCATTGATCGTGTCGGGCGAAGCTTGCTTCGCCCTTTATCGGAAGAGGCTCCTTTGCGCTTGGAAGACCTGGCAGCGACCTACTCTCCCGTGCCTTGAGACACAGTACCATCGGCGCTGAGGGTTTTCACGGCCGAGTTCGGAATGGGATCAGGTGTTCACCCCTCGCTAGAGCCACCAGGTCGTCGAAGCGCAAAGGAAGAGGTCTAGGTCCGGGCATTGCCCATCGAAGGGCACGAAGGCCGGCAGCGGATGTCGACCGCTGCACGGAACGAATGAAATCAAGCCGATCGAGCTATTAGTACCGCTAAGCTGAATGCATCACTGCACTTGCACATGCGGCCTATCAACGTGGTGGTCTACCACGACTCTCAGCGAGACCTAGTTTTGAGGCGGGTTTCACGCTTAGATGCTTTCAGCGTTTATCCCTTCACTACATAGCTACCCGGCGCTGCGACTGGCGTCACAACCGGTACACCAGAGGTAAGTCCATCCCGGTCCTCTCGTACTAAGGACGGCTCCTCTCAAGTCTCGAACACCCACAGCAGATAGGGACCAAACTGTCTCACGACGTTTTGAACCCAACTCACGTACCACTTTAATCGGCGAACAGCCGAACCCTTGGGACCTGCTCCAGCCCCAGGATGTGATGAGTTGACATCGAGGTGCCAAACACCACCGTCGCTGTGGACGCTTGGGTGGTATCAGCCTGTTATCCCCGGCGTACCTTTTATCCGTTGAGCGATGGCCCACTCACGCGGAACCACCGGATCACTATGACCGACTTTCGTCCCTGCTCGACTTGTCAGTCTCGCAGTCAGGCGGGCTTGTGCCATTGCACTCAGCTGCCGATTTCCGACCGGCCTGAGCCCACCATCGCGCGCCTCCGTTACTCTTTGGGAGGCGACCGCCCCAGTCAAACTACCCACCATGCAGGGTCCCGGATCGGGATAACCGACCGCGGTTAGACATCAAAGAACAAAAGGGCGGTATTTCAAGGTTGCCTCCACACTAGCTAGCGCCAATGTTTCAAAGGCTCCCGCCTATCCTACACATCCATTCTCTAATGCCACTGCAAAGTTGTAGTAAAGGTGCACGGGGTCTTTCCGTCTAACTGCGGGTACCCCGCATCTTCACGGGGAATTCAATTTCGCCGAGCCTGTGTTGGAGACAGCGGGGAAGTCGTTACGCCATTCGTGCAGGTCGGAACTTACCCGACAAGGAATTTCGCTACCTTAGGACCGTTATAGTTACGGCCGCCGTTTACCGGGGCTTCAATTCAAGGCGTGAACCTCTCCTCTTAACCTTCCGGCACCGGGCAGGCGTCAGACCCTATACTTCGCCTCACGGCTTAGCAGAGCCCTGTGTTTTTGTTAAACAGTCGCCACCCCCTAGTCTGTGCCCCTCCATCGAGACCGATGGAGGCCCCCTTATCCCGAAGTTACGGGGGTAAATTGCCTAGTTCCTTCAACACAGTTCCCTCAAGCGCCTTGGTATACTCTACCAGTCCACCTGTGTCGGTTTAGGGTACGGTCTATACGCTGGAGTTATTTCCTGGAACCCTTGGGCCGCCCTAGCATTCGCCAACGAGCTAGAGCCACTTTTCGGATCCGTCACTTCCAGCAGGCCCACGAATATTGACGTGGTTCCCATCGGCTACGGCTGTCGCCCTCACCTTAGGGGCCGGCTAACCCTGCGCGGATTGACCTTGCGCAGGAACCCTTGGACTTACGGCGGAAGCGTCTCTCACGCTTCTTATCGCTACTCATGTCAGCATTCTCACTTCCGATACCTCCAGGAGCTCTCACGAGTCTCCCTTCGCAGGCTTACGGAACGCTCCGCTACCACTCTTTCGAGTCCGCAGCTTCGGTGCATGGCTTGAGCCCCGGTACATCTTCGGCGCAGGCTGGCTTATTTAGACCAGTGAGCTATTACGCTTTCTTTAAAGGATGGCTGCTTCTAAGCCAACCTCCTGGTTGTTTTGGCCTTCCCACATCCTTTCCCACTTAGCCATGACTTAGGGACCTTAGCTGGCGGTCTGGGCTGTTTCCCTCTCGACGACGGACCTTAGCACCCGCCGTCTGTCTGCCGCGCTGTACTCGTCGGTATTCGGAGTTTGGTTAGGTTTGGTAAGACTTTGGATCCCCCTAGCCCATCCAGTGCTCTACCCCCGACGGTAATCACACGACGCACTACCTAAATAGTTTTCGCGGAGAACCAGCTATTTCCGAGTTTGGTTGGCCTTTCACCCCTAATCACAGGTCATCCGATACCTTTGCAACGGTAACCGGTTCGGTCCTCCAGTGCGTGTTACCACACCTTCAACCTGCCCATGACTAGATCACCCGGTTTCGGGTCTACTCCGTGCAACTAGGCGCCCTATTCAGACTCGCTTTCGCTACGCCTACACCTATCGGCTTAAGCTTGCTGCACAGAGTAAGTCGCTGACCCATTATACAAAAGGTACGCCGTTAGCCTTGCGGCCTCCGACTGTTTGTAGGCGTTCGGTTTCAGGTCTATTTCACTCCCCTTGTCGGGGTGCTTTTCACCTTTCCCTCACGGTACTTGTTCACTATCGGTCACTGAGGAGTACTTAGGCTTGGAGGGTGATCCCCCCGTGTTCAGACAGGATTACACGTGTCCCGCCCTACTCGAGGACCCGACCGCTTTCTACCCGTACGGGGCTATCACCCGCTATGGCCACCCTTTCCAGAGTGTTCCGGTTCTTACGATCGTGTCACTGGCCTAATCCGCGTTCGCTCGCCACTACTAGCGGAGTCTCTGTTGATGTCCTTTCCTCCAGGTACTGAGATGTTTCAGTTCCCTGGGTTCGCCTCGTCGACCTATGGATTCAGTCGACGATCATCCTGATGGATGGGGTTTCCCCATTCGGAAATCTTCGGATCAAAGTGTGCTGGCAACTCCCCGAAGCTTATCGCAGCCTGCCACGTCCTTCATCGCCTCTCAGTGCCAAGGCATCCGCCAAACGCCCTTATTGTGCTTGATCTCACGTTTTGTCAGCGAAACGACGATCTTGCGATCGTCATATCG
>CAVXWG010000014.1:417500-2357576 GCA_963765385.1 uncultured Alphaproteobacteria bacterium
TCCGGCATCAATATGTAGCTATCCTCAATAACCCACCGCTGGGGACAAAATCCCCGGAACGGCGGCCAACCCAAGCCGAGGCCCGGATCTACCGGGCCCATATAGGTCAATGGTCATGACGGATTTCCCCTCTCCGTCGGGCCGGTCGAAAACTGCCAAAAGCACGGCTTTTGGGCTGTTTCGTCCTGTCCTGCTCGCCATCGGCGCCATCAGCCCTCGCCCTGGGCGGCCTGGTGCTGACGCACCGCTTGAATCCCGAGATCGCGGCCCTGCCGACAGCGCCGCCGGAGCCCCCGCCGCCCGCCTCGTCCCCGCCCGCCGTACCACCGCCCGTCGCCCTGGCCGATCCCGAGCCGGCGCCGCCGGTTTCCTCGGCCGAGCTCAAGGGCTTCCAGATGAAGCCCGCGGACCAGGTTGCCGAGCCCGAGCCGCCGGCGAGCGATCGCTACGAGCTCACCCTGCGTCTCGAGCGCGGCGACACGATCGAGAAGATGCTGGCCGACATCGACGTGCCCGAAGCCGATCGCAAGCAGATCGCGGAGAAGCTGCAGGGGCTTCTCAAGAAAAGGAAGCTGGCCACGGGCGAGACCATCGAGCTTCTGATGCAGACGGTGCCCGATCAGCCGGACGCGCCGCGCGTGCTGTCGCTCTCGGTGCGGCCGCAACCGGAACGCGAGTTCATCATCACGCGGCAGGACGATGGGAGCTATGCCGCCGAGGAGAAGATCTACAAGGTGAGCCCGCGCATCGTGCGGGTCGAAGGCGAGCGCAACGGCTCGCTCGAGCAGAGCGGCATGCGGGCGGGCGCGCCATCGCCGGCGATGACCGAATTCGTCCGCGCGCTCTCCTACGACGTCGACTTCCAGCGTGAGTTGAAGCAGGGCCAGAAATTCACCGTGCTGCTCGAGCAGCTCGTCACCAGCGACGGCCGCGTCACCCATCCCGGACGCCTGCTGGCCGGAGAGCTGCGCCTGCTGAAACGAACGGTAACGGTGATCCGCTTCCGGCCTCAGGGCGGCGCCGAGGGATTTTATAGCCCCCAAGGCGAAAGCGTCGTGCGGTCCTTCCTGCGCACGCCCATGGATGCCTCCAAGATCACGTCCCACTTCGGCATGCGCGAGCATCCTATCCTGGGCTTCAGCGCGCTGCACGCCGGCGTCGACTTCGCAGCACCGAGCGGCACGCCGATCCTGGCGGCCGGCAACGGCAAGGTTGTGATGGCCGGTCCCAACGGCGGCTACGGCAACTACGTGAGGTTGCAACACACCAGCGACGTCGGCACGGCTTACGCGCACATGTCGAGGATCGGACCGGGCATCAAGCCCGGCGTCAGCGTGCGCCAGGGCCAGGTCATCGGCTTCGTCGGCACGACCGGCCTGTCGACCGGACCGCACCTGCACTATGAATTCCTGCGCGGCGGCAGGCAGGTCAATCCGCTGGCGCAGAAGTTCGCCATGCGCGCCGCGGTCGGCGGCAAGGATGCCGCGCGCTTCCAGGGGCTGGCCAGGCAGTACCTCGCGCAGATGAAGAACGCGCCGGTCGTGGCGGATGCCAAGCCGGCCAAGCCCAAAGAGCCGGCCGCGCCGCAGATCGCCAAGGGCGACTGACCGCACGGCCGAAACGCGCGTGCCTTGGAGCGAGACCTTCACTTTCGACCATTTGGCGGAGGCCAATGCCCCGATCCGTTCCATGAACCTCTAAGATTCATGGTGAACCCACGAAGCCATGAGGTGACCGTCTACCGCGCCAACCGGCAAAGAAATCGCGGACACGGATGATCCTCAGGCCAATGGGCGGCGCGAGGTTGAGATACCCGACGAGTGGTGGTCCGCCGCAGGGATACCGAACTTTGCGCCCCGACGCTCTGCCTATCGCGCGAGCCCGCATCCTACGTTGGTGACACGCCTACTCCCCGCCGACACGATCAAACTCTTTTGCCGAGGTCCGGGTGTTCCCAACTTCGACAGAGATCGGATGCTAAGTGTACTCGACGCCATTCGCCACGATCAGAACTCTCCCTCCGATTGAGGTCGAAGTCGATGACGCGAATGAAGACCGCTTCACTCACCGGCTCTATCATGGCTTTCATCGCTTTCACGCTTCGATTGCCGTCGGCTTTTCGCATGTGCCGGCGCTGATCGTCGACATGCGCGACCTGCGCGCGTGACAGGAAACCAGCCGCGAGAACCGACACTGACACGGTTCCAACGCACGCAGATCGTTGCGGTGGCACGCCTGAAGCCCTCGCCACGGAGTGGATGCAAAATCTCCGTCGTCTCGGGCAAGGCTCGAAGGGCTACGTCGAGAGAGCTTCTCTCCCCGATTAGATGCATATCGTTGAAACAAGGTCTCACTGCTCGGGACGGAGCCTGCCCCGAGCGAAGTCGAGGGGGGCCCTCGGTCGAGACGACGGGAATTGGCAACCGTTATTTCCCAAGACTTTGAAATAGAGTTGGCCGGTCAGGCAAAGAGCGACTTACTTCAATCGATCAGAAAGCGGCGCGTGAACAAGCTGCCCGATCGGGCAGCTTGTTCGGTGCCGGTTCAGTCCGCCGCTTCGCTCAGGACGCGCTGGCCGCCGACGACCAGCTCGCCCTTCTCGACGGTGACCTTGACGGTCTCGCCTTCCTTGATGCGGCCTTCGAGGATCAGGCTCGCCAGCGGGTTCTGCAGGCTGCGCTGGATCACCCGCTTGAGCGGCCGGGCGCCGTAGACCGGATCGTAGCCGCGGTTGGCCAGCCACTGCAGCGCCTTGCTGTCGACGTCGAGGCTGATCTTGCGATCGGCCAGGAGCTTGCGCAGGTGGCCGAGCTGGATGTCGACGATGTCCGTCATGTGCGCCCGGCTCAGCCGGTTGAACAGCAGGATCTCGTCGAGCCGGTTCAGGAACTCCGGCCGGAAGGCGCGGCGCACCTCCTCCATCACCTGCTCGCGCACGGTCTCGGTCGATTCGCCCTCGCGCAGCGCCGCCAAGTGCGCGCTGCCGAGGTTCGACGTCAGCACGATCAGCGTGTTCTTGAAGTCGACCGTGCGGCCCTGGCCGTCGGTCAGGCGACCGTCGTCGAGCACCTGCAGCAGGACGTTGAACACGTCGGGATGCGCCTTCTCGACCTCGTCGAACAGGATCACCTGGTACGGCCGGCGGCGCACCGCCTCGGTGAGCACGCCGCCCTCGTCGTAGCCGACATAGCCCGGCGGCGCGCCGATCAGACGGCTCACGGAGTGCTTCTCCATGAACTCGCTCATGTCGATGCGCACCATCGCCTGGTCGTCGTCGAACAGGAACTGGGCGATCGCCTTGGTGAGCTCGGTCTTGCCGACGCCGGTCGGCCCCAGGAACAGGAACGACCCGATGGGCCGGTTGGGGTCCTGCAGGCCGGCGCGCGCGCGCCGCACGGCATCGGACACCGCCCGCACCGCCTCGTCCTGGCCGATCACCCGCTTGTGCAGCTGGTCTTCCATGCGCAGCAGCTTGGCGCGCTCGCCTTCCAGCATCTTGTCGACCGGCACGCCGGTCCAGCGCGACACCACGGCGGCGATGTCCTCGGGCATGACCTCTTCCTTCACGCCCTTGCCGCCCTGCACCTCATGGCCCTCGGATTCCTTGAGCTTGCGCTCGAGGTCGGGGATCACGCCATAGGCGAGCTCACCCGCCCGCGCGAGCTCACCCCGGCGTTGGGCGATCTCGAGCTCGGAGCGCGCCTTGTCGAGCTGCTCCTTGATCTTCTGCGAGTCGGACAGCTTGTCCTTGGCCGACTTCCACTGCGCCGTCAGCGCCGCCGACTTCTGCTCGAGCTCCGCGAGCTCCTTCTCGAGGCGCTCCAGCCGGTCGCGCGAGGCGTTGTCGCTCTCCTTCTTGAGCGCTTCCTTCTCGATCTTGAGCTGTATGATGCGGCGGTCGAGCTCGTCGAGCTCCTCGGGCTTGCTGTCGACCTGCATGCGGATGCGGCTCGCCGCCTCGTCCATCAAGTCGATCGCCTTGTCGGGCAGGAAGCGGTCGGCGATGTAGCGGTTGGAGAGCGTCGCGGCAGCGACGATCGCGGCATCGGCGATGCGCACGCCGTGATGCAGCTCGTACTTCTCCTTGAGGCCGCGCAGGATCGAGATCGTGTCCTCGACCGAGGGCTCGGCGACGAAAACCGGCTGAAACCGGCGCGCGAGTGCGGCGTCCTTCTCGATGTGCTTGCGGTACTCGTCGAGCGTCGTGGCGCCCACGCAATGCAGCTCGCCGCGCGCCAGCGCGGGCTTCAGCATGTTGGAGGCGTCCATCGCGCCGTCGGCCTTGCCGGCGCCGATCAGGGTGTGCAACTCATCGATGAAGACGATGATGTCGCCCTCGGCGGCGGAGATCTCCGACAGCACGGCCTTGAGGCGCTCCTCGAACTCGCCGCGATACTTGGCGCCGGCCACCATGGCGCCGAGATCGAGCGCCATCAGCTTCTTGCCCTTGAGCGATTCCGGCACGTCGTCGTTGACGATGCGCAGCGCCAGGCCCTCGGCGATGGCGGTCTTGCCGACGCCGGGTTCGCCGATCAGCACGGGGTTGTTCTTGGTGCGCCGGCTCAGCACCTGGATGGTGCGGCGGATTTCCTCGTCGCGGCCGATCACCGGATCGAGCTTGCCTTCGCGTGCCGCCTGCGTGAGGTCGCGGGCGTATTTCTTCAGCGCATCGTAGCTGCCCTCGGCCGACGCCGAATCGGCGGTGCGGCCCTTGCGCAGATTCGGCGATCGCCTTCTCGAGCGCCTGCGGCTTGACGCCGGCCTTGGCCAGCGCGTCGGCTGCGTCGGTGCCCTTGGCGAGCACCAGCGCCATCAGCATGCGCTCGACGGTGACGAAGGAATCGCCGGCCTTTTCGGCGATGGCTTCGGCCTGGTCGAAGACGCGCGCGGTCTCGGGCGCCATGTAGACCTGGCCCGCGCCCTGGCCCTCGACCTTGGGCAGCTTGGCCAGGGCGGCCTCGACCGCGCGGTGGACCGCACGCGAATCGCCGCCGGCCGAGCTGATCAGGTTGGCCGCAAGGCCCTCCGGATCGTCGAGCAGCACTTTCAACAGATGGTCAGGCACAAAGCGCTGGTGGCCTTCGCGCAACGCCAGCATCTGGGCGCTCTGCAGGAAGCCCCGCATGCGCTCGGTGTATTTCTCTTGGTTCATCTCACTACCCTTTCATTCGCGCCCCCGTCATGCGGCGGGCGAAAGAGCGGACCCTCTCCAGAGGCATCCTGATGCCGATATGGGGAGGGATCCGAGCCTTGCAAGACCAGACCGCAGGTACGGCTATTCGAGAGAAGCTTGCCGCGCCATGACGATCGTCAACAGGATATAAATCAAACAAACAGAGAGAATTTCATGACAGGTGGGCACGGTCACATCGAGGGTTCAAACAAGAAGATTGCCCTGCTGGTTGCCGTCCTCGCCGCTTCCTGGCCGTCTCGGAAACAGGCGCCAAAAGCTCGCAGACCGAGGTTTTGACGCAGCACGTCGAAGCCACGAACATGTGGACGCTCTTCCAGGCCAAGACGGTCCGCCAGACCGTCGTGCGGACGGCGGCGGAGGGGCTCGACGCCCAGTACAAGGACGCCGCCGACGCGCCGGCGGCGGTCAAGGCCCAGATCGAGCAATGGCGCAAGACGGCGCGGCGCTACGACACCGAGCCGGAGACCAACGAGGGCCGCAAGGAACTGATGGCGCGGGCCAAGGTGTACGAGGCCAGGTGCGAGGAAGCGCGCGCGGCCTATCATTTGTTCGAATACGGATCGGCGGCGTTCCAGCTCGCCATCGTGCTCGCCGGCGCGTCGGCGCTCACCGCCGTGGCCTGGCTCGCCTTCGTCTCGGGCGGCCTCGGCCTCATCGGCGCGGCCTTCACGCTTCCTGGGCTTCTTCGCGCCAACTCTGGTCCACCTCTAGATCACGCGTCGATCGATCGGAATCCTGTCGTTGCTGGGCGCACTACTCGCCGTGGCGCGTCATTTCAGCTCTTCCGGAGCGCGGGCGTCCTCGCCCGCTCATGATCATGAGCGGGCGGGACGCCCGCGCTCCGGAAGAGCCTCTGGCGCGTCACGGGAAGCAGCGCGCGCTCAGCAAAGTTGGGGTGTGCGTCCAATTGGGATACGCACTACGACCACGAAAAACGCCCGACGGGCTGCCGTCGGGCGTGATCTCGAAGAGGGTTCGGAGGCCGGGGTCGCCGGTTCAGCTGCCGCGGCGGCCGCTCCCGGGCGTGAACTCCGGGATCTCGGGCTGCTCGTCGGCCGCCGGATCGTTGTCGGAGGGCGCGCTGCGGCCGCCCTGGAGGAAGGCGACGCCGCCCAGACCGGGCTCGGCCTCGCCATTCTGCTGCTCGCGACGTTCGTCGCGACCGCCGCCCGGCCGCTGTTGGTCGCCCTCGGCATGCCCGTTGGCGTTGGCCTGATTGTTGGGTTGGCCGCCCTGACCCTGTTGTTGCTGCGGAGGCGCCTGGCCTTCCTCGCCGCCATCGCCCCAACCCTGGTTGTTGCGCTGGCCGAAGCCGCCCATCGTCTGGATCATGCGGAAATAGTGGTCGGCATATTGCCAGTAGGCCTCCGCCAGGATGCGGTCGCCCGATGTCGCCGCCTCGCGGGCCAGCGCCTGATACTTGTCGAACACCTGGTGGGCATTGCCGCGCACCCGGACGTCGGGTCCGCTGCTGTCGAAGAGCTGGTTTCGATTGGGCGGACGATTGGGATTGTGATGCTGCGGCTTGTTATGGTGGCCGCCGCCGCCACCGCCGCCGCCACCATTGCGACCGCCGCGCGATCGCTGACGATTGTTTGGTCTCATTAACCTAGGGCCAGTTGTCTGCCGGACGGGTGTTGTTGTTAGTGACCCTCTGCCCTTCCCGGGCGCCGTCACGGCCAATATTCAGAGGGATTAAACGCCCGATGCCAATCGGCCCGGACCAAGCCCCCCCAAGGGGCATTCGGAACCTAGTATCATTCCCAACCTTTGCCAACTCTTTAATGCTTCAAATGCATCCCCGACACTACCCGGTCGATGCCGGCCAGGTCCTTCCAGGGCGCCTCCATCGTGAGGCCCGCAGAGGCAAAAATCTTCGATATTTCAACCACTTGCCCCTCTCCGGCTTCGACCAGCAGGCGACCGCCCGGGACCACCAACACGGGCGCCGCTGCGGCAATGGTCCGGTAAGCGACAAGCCCGTCCGACCCGCCATCCAGCGCCAGCCGCGGCTCGAACCGAGCGACCTCCGGCATCAGCCGCTCGATCGTCGCGGCCTCGATGTAGGGCGGATTGGACACCAGCAAATCGAACGGCCCGCCCAGCCGCTGCTGCCACCCGGGCTGCCGCCAGTCGCCGGAGACAAGCCGCGCGCGCGCCGCCACGCCCAAGGCCTGGGCGTTGGCCTCGGCGACCGCCAACGCCTCCTGCGAGATCTCGAAGCCAACGCCGCTCGCGGTCGGATATTCGCGCAACAAGGTGAGCAGCAGGCAGCCCGAGCCCAGGCCGAGATCGAGAATGCGCCACGGTCGCTGGCGGTCCGGGAGCAGGGCCAGTGCCGCCTCGATCAGCGTTTCGCTGTCGGGCCGCGGCACCAGCACGGCCGGCGACACCTTGAACGGAAGGCCCCAGAACTCACGCTCGCCCAGGATATAGGCCATGGGCTCGCGCAGGATGCGCCGGGCCGCAAGTACGCGCAGGCGCTCCGCCACGGCGGCGGGCGCGGGCTCGGTGCCGCGCGCAATCAATTGCTCGGCCGACAGGCCGGCCGCATGCGCGAGGAGAATACGGGCCTCGAAGCGGACATTGTCGATGCCGGCCGCGGCGAGCGCCACCGCCGTATCGCGCAGCAGCGCGTCGAAGGTCGCGGCAGGAGCGGCGGTCAGGCCGCGAGCTCCGCCAGCCGGCCCGCCTCGTCGTCGGCGATCAGGGCGTCGATCAGCTCGTCGAGCCCCCGTCCCTCCAGCACCTCGTCCAGCTTGTAGAGCGTGAGGTTGATGCGATGGTCGGTGACGCGGCTTTGCGGGAAGTTGTAGGTCCGGATGCGTTCGCTGCGATCGCCGCTGCCGACCTGGCCCTTGCGGTCGGCGGCGCGCGCATCGTCACGGCGCTGGCGCTCGACATCGTACAGACGGGCGCGCAGGATCTTCATCGCCTTGGCCTTGTTCTTGTGCTGGCTTTTCTCGTCCTGCTGGACGACCACGGTGTTGGTCGGGATGTGGGTGATGCGCACCGCCGAGTCGGTCGTATTGACCGACTGGCCGCCCGGCCCCGAGGCGCGGAAAACGTCGATGCGCAGGTCCTTGTCGTCGATCTTGACGTCGACTTCCTCGGCCTCGGGCAGCACCGCGACGGTCGCCGCCGAGGTGTGGATACGGCCCGATCCCTCGGTCGCCGGCACACGCTGCACGCGGTGCACCCCCGATTCGAATTTCAGCCGGGCGAACACGCCGCGGCCCGAGACCGTGGCGATCGCCTCCTTGTAGCCGCCGATGCCGGTGTCGGAGAGCTCCAGGATCTCGAAGCGCCAGCCATGCTCGGCGGCGTAGCGCTGGTACATGCGGAAGAGATCGGCGGCGAACAGCGCCGCCTCGTCGCCGCCGGTGCCGGCGCGGATCTCGAGGATGGCGTTCTTCTCGTCGGCCGCGTCCTTGGGCAACAGCATGCGCTTCACCGCGCGCTCGAGCTCGGGCAGGCGCTTCCGGAGGGAAGCGGCCTCTTCCTCGGCCATCGCCTTCATGTCGGGGTCGGCTGCCATGGCCTCGGCATCCTTGAGCTCGCGCTCGGCCTTGCGCCATTCGCCGATGGCTTCGACCAACGGGCCGAGATCGGAATATTCCTTCGAAGCCGCGACGAACTTCTGGGAATCGAGCGTTCCGGCCGACAGGCTGGCCTGAAGCTCGGCGTGGCGAGCGGAGATCTGATCGAGTTTTTGCAGGAGAGACATGGGACAGCGCTCGTTACACAAATCCGCCGCAGGGTGCAAATGTCTGTCTCATGCGCGCCTTCATGCGTCTCGCTTCAAAGAGACCTCACCCTGAGGAGGCCCGAAGGGCCGTCTCGAAGGGTGGGCAACGAGCATGGTGTTCGTAGCCCATGCTTCGAGACGCGCGCTCCTCAGCATGAGGTTATCTTTGGATGAACGTCTTGAAGATCAGACCTTCAATGCATCTGCCAGCGCGTCCAGCGCTACCTCGCGCTGTTCGCCGCTGTCGAGGTCCTTGAGCTGCGCGACGCCCTTGGCGAGTTCGTCGTCGCCGATGATCAGGACGGCGCGGGCGTTGAGCTTGTTGGCGCGCTGCAGGCGACGCTTCATGGTGCCGCGATAGTCCTGCTCGACGGCGATGCCCTGGCGGCGCAGCGCGCGGGCGATGCCGAGCGCCTTGGCCTCGGCCGCCGCGCCGAGCGGCGCGATCACGATCGGCCGCGGCAGCGCCGCCGGCTCGTTGCAGAGCATCATCAGGCGTTCGATGCCGCCCGCCCAGCCGATGCCGGCCGTCGGCGGGCCGCCCAGCTCGGCGATCAGCCCGTCATAGCGGCCGCCGCCCAGCACCGTGCCCTGGGCGCCGATGTGCGTGGTCACGAACTCGAAGGCGGTGTGAGTGTAGTAGTCGAGGCCGCGCACCAGCCCGGCATCGACCTCGAACGGGATGCCGGCTGCTGAAAGCCCGTCCTTCACTGACGCAAAGAAGTCCTTGCTGGCCTGATTCAAGTGGTCGGCAAAGGAGGGCGCATTGGCGTTGATCGCCTTGTCGCCCTCGTCCTTGCTGTCGAGGATGCGGAGCGGATTGCGCTGCAAGCGATCGCGCGAGTCCTCCGAAAGCTTCGCGACCTGGCCGGAATAATAACCGACCAGCTCCTTGCGATAGGCGGTGCGGCTCTCGGGGTCGCCCAACGAATTGAGCTTCAGCACGCAGCGATCGAGGATGCCCAGTCGCTCCAGGATGTCGGCCGCCACCGAGATCACCTCGATGTCGGCGCCGGGCTCGGGCGCGCCCAGCACTTCGAGGTCGATCTGGTGGAACTGGCGCTGCCGGCCCTTCTGCGGCCGCTCGTAGCGGAACATCGGTCCGGCGGCGAAGAGCTTCAACGGCAGTTGCTGCGAAAGCTCGCCGTTGGACACGAAGGCGCGGCAGATGCCGGCGGTATATTCCGGCCGCAGGGTGAGCGACTCGCCGCCGCGATCCTGGAACGTGTACATCTCCTTGGAGACCACGTCGGTCGTCTCGCCGATGCCGCGAGCGAACAGCTCGGTGAATTCGAAGATCGGCGTCGCCATCTCGCGATAGCCGTAGAGCCGCGCCACGTCGCGCGCCGCGTCGATCACGTGCGCGAAGCGCCGATACTCGTCGGGAAGAAGGTCGTGCGTGCCACGCACGGGCTGCATTTTGCTCACGAGAAGTCGCCTTGAACCGATCGCCGAAGGAAGAGGCCGAACCGCTACTCCGCGGCGACCTGATGTCGCTCGGCCTCGGTCGCCGCTGCCGCCTTCGCGGCTTCGATCTCCGCCGCCTTCTTCTCGATCAGCCCGACGAGATGGTCGACGATGTTGGCGTCCTTCAAACGATGATGCGGCACGCCGGCGAGATAGACCTGGTGCGTGCCGTTGCCGCCGCCGGTGAAGCCGATGTCGGTCTCGCGCGCCTCGCCCGGGCCGTTCACCACGCAGCCGATGACCGACACGGTCATGGGCGTGGTGATATGGGCGATGCGCTTCTCCAGCGCCTCGACGGTGCGGATGACGTCGTACTGCTGGCGGGCGCAGGACGGGCAGGAGATCAGGTTGACGCCGCGGTGCCGAGGTTGAGGGCCTTCAGGATGCTCGAAGCCGACCCGCACCTCTTCCTCGGGCTCGGCCGACAGCGAGACGCGAACCGTGTCGCCGATCCCCGCCCACAGGAGCGAACCGAGGCCAATCGACGATTTCACCGTCCCGGTCCGCGAGCGCGCCCGCCTCGGTGATGCCGATATGCAGCGGATAGTCGCAGGCATCCGCGAGCTGCTGATAGGCGGCGACCGCCAGGAAGACGTCGGACGCCTTCACGCTGATCTTGAACTCGTGGAAGTCGTGATCCTGCAGGATACGCGCGTGATCCAGCGCGCTCTCGACCATCGCCTCCGGGCAGGGCTCGCCGTACTTCTCGAGCAGGTCCTTCTCCAGCGAGCCGGCATTGACGCCGATGCGCATGGAGCAACCGTGGTCCCGGGCCGCCTTGACGACCTCGCGCACCCGCTCGGCGCTGCCGATGTTGCCGGGATTGATGCGCAGGCACGCCGCCCCCGCCTCGGCGGCTTCGATGGCCCGTTTGTAGTGAAAATGGATATCGGCGACGATCGGCACCTTGATGGCCTTGACGATGGTCGCGAGCGCGGCGGTCGAGTCCTCGTCGGGGCAGGAGACCCGCACGATATCGACGCCCGCCGCTTCGGCCAGGCGGATCTGCGCAATGGTCGCTTCGGCGTCGGCCGTCAGCGTATTGGTCATGGTCTGGACCGTGATCGGCGAATCGCCGCCGACCGGCACGGAACCAACCATGATCCGCCGCGATTTGCGGCGCATGATGTCGCGATAGGGCCTGATGCTCATGTCCACCAATGTAGTCGCTTGACGACGGCTTATCCAGCCGACGCGACCGGTCCGCCGGACGGTCTCTAGCGCGCAACTATGACGCGGCCGAGACGGTCCCTGGAGCATAATGGGTCCGGCGGGATTCAGCCGGACCCATTCTGGGCCCACGATCTCCCGTGTGCGCGAATGGCTCTAGCGGGCGTCGATGACGCGGTAGGCGATGCCCGCCGGCACGACATAGCTTTCACCGGCCCGGACATAGGTCTGGGCGAGGACGTCGCCATCGGGCGCCCGCAGCTCGACCCAGCTGTTTCTCCACACCCGGACCGGCGTATCGACCTTCACCGGGAGGTTGGCGGCGGCCGCTTCGGCTGCCGGGGTGCGCGCCACTGCCTCTTCGACGGGAGCAGGCGCCGGCGCGACGCGCGGCTGTTCGACAGGCGCCGGCGGCTGGGCAGCCTGGGCCTGGCCGATGGCCGGCGTCGAGATGACCGGCGGCGGCGGCGGCGCGGGAACGGCAATGACCGCTGGTGGCGGTGGCGGTGGCGGAACGGCGACGACGACCGGCGGCGCCAGCGGCGCGCCCTGGGTTTGCGGCTGCGTCGGCGGCGCCACGCTGTCGCGCCGCGCCGGCCAGGCTTCGGCAGGCAGGACGGGAGGGGCGCTGCGGACTTCCGAGGCGGTCGGGCCAGATGCGGCGGACGTCGGGGCCGAAGGCGCCGGTGCGGTTGATGCAGGCGCGGCGGTATCGGTGGCCGAAGGGGTCGCCGGACGCGACGCCAGCAGGCGATCGGGCACCGGCGGCACCTTCTCGGCGACGACCGACTGCTCGCGCGGCAGATAGTGCCAGGCGGCGTAACCCGCGCCGACCACCAGGAGCACGGTCAGCACCGCCAACCCGAGCGGCGCGCGCTTCTCGACGATCGGGAAGTCCGCGGGCAAGGTCAGCGGACGCTTGATCGGAACCGGACCGGAAAGATGATAGGCCGTCATCACCTTCTCGGCGTCGAGACCGACATGCGCCGCATAGGCGCGCAGGAAGGCCGGTATGTAGGCAGCGCCGGGCAGCTTCTCGAAGCGACCTTCTTCTATCGCTTCGAGATGCTGATGACGAATGCGCAGGCTTTTCTCGACCTCGGACAGAGCGAGGCCTCGCGCTTCACGCTGGTCGCGCAGCAGACGACCAACCGCGCGGCCCGGTGAGGCCTCGCGCTCCAGCGCACGCCAATCGACCTGATCAGGCATGATGAACCCTGCTTGTCCCCTCTTCAGTGATTTTTAGCAGAGCCCTCATGACAGGGCAAAACCGATTCGACTCTTGTGGCTAAATTTCGATGGAGTGATCACAAGCGAACAGTCGGAGAGTCTCGCGCAGAGGACGATCCGGTTGTGAAAGCGCAGCGTTCATGAAGCCTGTTGCTTCATGGAGATCGAGTGTGCGGATCATCGCCTTCACCGGTCCGATGGAACCGGGCGCCATCGACAAGGTGCGCACGCCAATCGCCAGAAGGGCCAGCGCTTCGACCGGTCGACCCGCCATCTCGCCACACACGGCAAGGTCCACGCCTGCCGGTCGAACCTTCTCAACCACAAAATGTAGCAGTCTAAGCAGAGCAGGAGACAAGCTGTCGTAGCGAGCGGCCACGCGGCTGTTGCCGCGATCGGCGGCATACAGGAACTGCACGAGATCGTTCGTACCCACAGAAATGAAATCGACCGCGGGCAAAAGGCTGTCGAGCTGCCAGGCCAGCGCCGGCACTTCGAACATAACGCCAACACGCAGTCGCTCGGGCATCGCCTGCCCGCGCCGCTTGCAGCGTTCCAATTCGAGGTCGAGCAGCCGGCGGGCGCTCAAAAGCTCGCTCACTTCGGCGATCATCGGGAACATGATCGACAGGGGCCGGCCGTTGGCGGCCAAAATCAGAGCGCGCAGCTGCCGGCGCAACATCGCCGGCCGGTCGAGGCCGATGCGGATGGCACGCCAGCCCATGGCGGGATTGTCGTCGCCCAGCGCGCCGACATAGGGCAGCACCTTGTCGCCGCCGACATCGAGCGTGCGAAAAGTGACCGGCCGACCGTCGGCCATGTCGAGCACGCGGCTGTAAAGCCAGGCCTGCGCGTCGACATCGGGAAATTCCGAACGCACCATGAACGGGATCTCGGTCCGATAGAGGCCGACGCCGTCGGCGCCGGTATCGTCGAGATGCTGCATGTCGATCAGCAGGCCGGCATTCATGTGCAGCGAGATGCGCGCCTGATCGCGCGTCGTGGGCGGCAGGTCGCGCAACGCTGCGTACTTGCGCCGGCGCTCGTCGCGCGCGTCGATCGCGGCATAGACGGTCTGCAGGATGTCGTCGGCCGGCCGCACCAGCACCTGGGCATTGTCGCCGTCGACCACGATCGCATCGCCCGGCTCGATGCGCGCCAGCACGTCGGGCGCGCGGCCGACGACGGGGATGTCGAGCGCGCGTGCCACGATCGCCACGTGGCTCAGCGCCGAGCCCTCCTCGAGCACCACGCCGCGCAGCCGCGTGCGGTCGTAGTCGAGCAGCTCCGCCGGGCCCATGTCGCGGGCGATGACGATCATGTCGTCGGGCAGCGAACTGGGATCGGCGGCGACGCGGCCCGACAGGCGCAGCAGCAGACGGTTGGTGAGATCCTGCAGATCGCTCAGCCGCTCGCGTATGTAGGGATCGCTCGACTGGCGCAGGCGCGTGCGCACGTCGTCGAAGGCGCGCTGCACGCCCGCCTCGGCGGTGAGGCCGGAGCCCACCGCCTCGCGCACGCGCTCGAGCCAGCCGCGATCGTCGACGAACATGCGGAACGTTTCGAGGATCTCGCGCTGCTCGCCCGACTGCATGTCGTGCGCCTCGAGCATGCGGTCGACATCCTCACGCACGCCGTGCGCGGCGTCCTCGAAGCGCGCCAGCTCCTGACCGATGTCCTCGGCCACCACCTTGTGGATGACGATGCGTGGCTCGTGCAGAACGGCGTGGCCGATGGCGACGCCCGGCGTCAGCTGCACACCATCGACGCGCAGCGGCAGCAAGCCCAGCCCGTCGACCTGCTGCATTTCGTTGGGACTGACGAAGTGACCGGCCGCGATCAGCTCCGCCAGCACCATGGCGATGGTCTGCAGCGTCTCGATCTCTTCCTCGTCGTACTGGCGACGGGTCCGGTTCTGCACGACCACCACGCCCAGCATGCGACCGGCGCGCACGATCGGCACGCCGGCCAGCGAATGATAGATCTCCTCGCCGGTTTCCGGGCGATAGGCGAATTGCGGATGGCTCTGCGCGTCGTCGAGCGCCAACGGCCGGGCATGGGCCGCTATGTCGCCGACCAGGCCCTCGCCGACGCGCAGGCGCGTGCGATGCACCGCCGACGGGTTGAGACCCTGGGTGGCGAACAGCTCGAGCACCTCGCCGGCGCGCAGCAGGTAGATCGAGCAGACCTCGGCCACCATCTCGTTGGCGACCAGGCGCACGACCTCGCCCAGCGTGTCCTCGACGGAGTCGGCACGCGCCATCGTGTCCCGGAGCCGCTTGAGGAGCATTCGCGGTCCGGCCAGAGGAGTCGATCTCTCCATGGTCAGACCGCTAGATGCTTGAGTCGGATGACGACAAAGCTACGGTCGATTACGCATGCGCAGACGCGCCATGCCGTCGCTGACCATTGCCTCGAACGGGCGGTCAGGCGGGCATTTTGGCAGGCCAAATGGAGCTTGTCGGCGCGCATGGCGTGCTTATAGCAAGACCCGCGCCGAACTGCCTACCAGCTTGTTCGCACAGCACCTTCTTCGCACAAGCGAGAAGAAAACCGCGCCGTCATGCAGCGTCCAGCTCGTAAGCCGTATGCAAGGCGCGGACGGCGAGCTCGGTGTACTCGGCGGCCACCAGGACACTGATCTTGATCTCGGAGGTGGAGATCACCTGGATGTTTATCCCCTTGGCGGCCAGGGTCTCGAACATCTTCAGCGCCACGCCGGTGTGGCTGCGCATGCCGACGCCGATCACCGAGACCTTGGCGACGTTGATGTCGGACTTGATCTCGGCGAACTTGAGGTCGGCCTTGGCCCGCTCCAGCCGCTCGACGGCGCGTGCGAGGTCGGCGCGCGGCACGGTGAAGGTGATGTCGGTCGAGCTGCCGTCGAGCGACACGTTCTGCACGATCATGTCGACGTTGATGTTGGCGTCGGCCAGCGGTCCGAAGATCGCTGCCGCCACGCCCGGCCGATCCGGAACGCGCGTCACCGTGATCTTGGCCTCGTCCTTGGAGAAGGCGATGCCGCTCACGACGGATTTCTCGAGCCCCTGGGCCATGATCTCGTCCTCGTCCACAACCATCGTGCCGGGCAGGTCGCTGCCCAGCGCTGCGTCGAACGACGACAGCACCTGCACGCGCACGTGATGATTCATCGCCAGCTCGACCGAGCGCGTCTGCAGCACCTTGGAGCCCTGCGACGCCATCTCGAGCATTTCCTCGTAGGTCACCTGGTCGATCTTGCGCGCCTTCTCGACGATCCGGGGATCGGTCGTGTAGACGCCGTCGACGTCGGTATAGATGTCGCAGCGGTCGGCCTTGAGCGCTGCTGCCAGCGCCACCGCAGAGGTGTCGGAGCCGCCGCGGCCCAAGGTCGTCACATGACCCTCGGGCGACAGGCCCTGGAAGCCCGGCACGATCGGCACCTCGCCCGCGGCCATGGCGCGCACCATGTCGGCCGTCTCGATGTCGACGATGCGCGCCTTGGTGTGGGCCGCATCGGTGCGGATGGGGATCTGCCACGACATCCAGGAGCGCGCCTTCACGCCCTGCTGTTGCAGCGCCATCGCCAGCAGGCCGATCGTCACCTGCTCGCCGGTCGCCACCACGACGTCGTATTCGCGGGCATCGTGCAGGGGCGCGATCTCGTTGACCCATTTAACCAGCTGGTTGGTGGCGCCCGACATGGCCGACGTCACCACGGCGACCTCGTTGCCGCGATCGACCTCGGCCTTGACCTTGCGCGCGGCATTCCGGATGCGGTCGATGTCGCCGACCGAGGTACCGCCGAATTTGAGAACGATGCGCGCCATGGACCTGCTCGAAAGCGGGGTATAGACACCGTGAGCACCGCAGGGGTCAAGGGCAGCCATGGCCGATTCAGCGCATACCACCGTCGATCCGGCCGAGATCGAGCGCTTTTCGCGCATCGCCGGCGAGTGGTGGGACCCGACCGGCAAGTTCGGGCCGCTGCACCGGCTGAACCCGCTGCGCATCGGCTACATCCGCGACCGCGCCGCGCAGCACTGGCAGCGCGATCCTCTGTCAGGCGCGCCGCTGCAGGGCCTCAGCCTGCTCGACATCGGCTGCGGCGGCGGCCTGCTCAGCGAGCCGATGGCGCGCCTGGGCGCCCGCGTGACCGGAGTCGATGCGGCGGCGCGCAACGTCGGAGTCGCGGCGCTGCATGCCGGCAAGCAGGGGCTGGAGATCGACTACCGCCAGGGCACCGCCGAGGCGCTGGCCGAAGCGGGCAGCCGGTTCGACATCGTGCTGGCGCTGGAGATCGTTGAACACGTGGCCGACGTTCCGCTGTTCCTGAGATCCTGCGGGCGCATGGTGAAGCCGGGCGGCCTGCTGTTCCTGTCGACGCTCAACCGCACCGCGAAGGCCTGGGCGCTGGCCATCGCCGGCGGCGAATATATCCTGCGCTGGCTGCCGCGCGGCACGCACGACTGGAAAAAGTTCCTGAAACCTTCGGAGGTCGTGAACGGCCTCGGCGCGGCGGGCATCGACGCACAGGAGATCGTCGGCGTGGTCTACAGCCCGCTCAGCCGCGCCTGGTCGCTCAACAAGAGCGACCTCGACGTGAACTACATGCTGTATGGCACGCGGCGCTAGCGCGATCTTCCTTGCCTCCCCCGTTTTACGGGGAGGTGCCCCGAAGGGGGCGGAGGGGGAAAGCCACGCAGGCGATTCTTGGAAAATTTCAGATCTGAAACTTGCAGGTATCTTGACTGGGGCTTTCCCCCTCCCGCCCCGCGGGCCACCTCCCCGGTAAGACGGGGGAGGGAAATGATAGTGCGGGCTCAGTTCCCCCGTGGAATCCACGGCAAGCGGCCGAACTCGATGCCTTCGTCGGCCAGCGCTTCGGCTTCCTCGTCGCTGGTCTCGCCATAGATGCCGCGCTTGTCGCTCTCGCCGTAGTGGATCTTGCGCGCCTCCTCGGCGAACTTGTTGCCGACATGCTCGCAGTTCTTCTCGACCTCGGCGCGCACCTTGAGCAGCGCATCGCGCAGCTCCTTCGGCATGTGGCGGGCCATGGCCGCCATCTGCTGCTGCTCCGGCGACGGAGCGGGCGGAGGCGCCGCGGGAGCAGCCGGCATTTCGACATCCGCCTTCTTGCTTCCCTTGCCGAGGTGCGGCGCCATCGGCGCCCGAGCGACCTTGCCGTCGCCGCACACGGCACAGCCGACCAGAGACTTCTTTTCCTGGCGTTCGTAGGTCTTGCTGTCCTTGAACCAGCTCTCGAACTCGTGGCCTTTGGAGCAGCGCAGTCGATATAGGATCATGAAATTACGGGAAATTCCGCTGTTGGCACTCCCGACAGGGGAGTGCCAGAGATGATGGGGTGTGATTGTGGCTGACGCAAGGGGCGGACCATCGCCGTGGATCGTGCAATGGGCGGGCCTCATCCCGCCCGAAGCCCCCGTCCTTGATGTCGCGGCTGGTGGCGGCCGTCACAGCCGGTTCTTCGCCGATCGCGGACACAGGGTGACGGCACTCGATCGTGACACCGGCCGGCTCGCAGCCCATGCCGGCATCGAAGCCGTCCAGGCCGACCTCGAAGATGGATCGCCGTGGCCGCTTCCCGGGTGCACGTTCGGCGCGGTCATCGTGACGAACTACCTCTATCGCCCGCTCTTCCCCGTGCTGCTGGGCGCTCTCGCGCCAGGCGGCGTGCTGCTCTACGAGACTTTCATGGAAGGCAACGAGCGCTTCGGCGCCCCCAGCCGGCCCGGCTTCCTGCTGAAGGACGGCGAACTGCTCGACCTGGTACGCGGCCGCCTGTCGGTGACGGCCTATGAAGCGCGGATGATCAGCGAGCCCAGGATGGCGATGGTGCAGCGCATCGCCGCGCGACGGCCGGGCTAGCACCTTTTCGATTCAGGGTCATCGAACCGCGAGTCCCTGTCCTGAGCGAAGCCGAAGGATCCAGGCCCGCTCCAGCAAAGACGACCTCAAGCTCCTCTCCCCCTTGGGGGAGAGGCTGGGTGAGGGGGTGATGCAGGAGGCAATCTCCGCGTTGACCCCCTCACCTAACCTCTCCCCCAAGGGGGAGAGGAACATGACTGATGAGTGACCTGATCCGCTACTCGGCGGCCTTGGCAACGGTCGGCTTGTGCAACACCGGCTCGGCGTACTTCCGGTCGTGCGTCAGCGACGGCACCATCTTGCGGGCTTCGGCGATCTTGCCCGGGTCGATCTCGGCCACGACGAAGCCCGCCGTCTCGCCGCCGGCATCGGCCAGCACCTCGCCCCACGGCGCCACGACGACCGAATGGCCGTAGGTCTTGCGGTTGGAGCCCTTGTGCGTGCCGACCTGCGCCGGCGCGAACACGAAGCAGCCGGTCTCGATGGCGCGGGCGCGCATCAGCACATGCCAATGCGCCTGCCCGGTCGGCACCGTGAAGGACGACGGGATCGACAGCATCGTGGCGCCGGCATGCGCCAGGTCGCGGTAAAGATAGGGAAAGCGCAGGTCGTAGCAGATCGTCATGCCGAGCACGCCCCACGGCGTTTCGGCCAGCACGGACGTCTCGCCCGGCTTGAAGGTCGAGGATTCGCGGTAGCTCTCGCCGCCCGCCAGCTGGACGTCGAACATGTGGATCTTGTCGTAGCTCGCCACGATGCCGCCGGCGGAATCGATCAGGTAGGAGCGATTGCGGATCTGCTCCTCGCCCGGCACGCGGACATGGATGGAGCCCAGCAGGAACCAGGCGCCGGTCTCGCGGGCGCTGGCGCGACAGGCGGCCAGCATGCGCGTGGCTCTCTTCGGTCTGCGCCTTCTCCAGGGTCTCGGTGCGGTTGGCGCCGATCAGGCCGGTATTCTCCGGCGTCATGACGAAGTCGGCGCCGGCCGCGCGGGCGAGCCGCGCCTGCTCGCGCACGAACGCCACGTTCTCCGCCATCTCGTTGCTGACATTGGTCTGGATCAGGCCAGCCTTGAACGGAGTCGTCATGGGGAGCCCTCTCAGCCCGGCTGGGCCAGCATGGCGTCGAGCTTGCCCGCCTGCTCGAGGGCTGACAGCTCGTCGGAACCGCCGATATGCTGGCCGTTGATGAAGATCTGCGGCACCGTCGAGCGCTTGGCGCGCTCGCGCATCTCGGTCCGCTTCTTGTCGTCCATCATCACATCCACTTCCACGTAGGCCGCGCCCTTCTTCTCGAGCAGGCTCTTGGCCCGCGCGCAGTAGCCGCAGAAGGGCGTGGTGTACATCTCGATCTTGGCCATAGGTGAACCTCTTCGCGGAACTATACCGCCGGCCGGACGACCCGCGCCAGCGTCAGCACATCAACGTGGCGAGCCCCGCCGCGCTGCAAAACACGGGTGCAGGCCTCGACCGTCGCCCCGGTCGTGAGCACATCGTCGACCAGCAGAACAGTCTTGCCGGCGACCTCGGCCAACCAGCGCGGATGGATATCGAAGGCCTGCCGGACATTGCTCCGCCGTTCCTGGGCGCGAAGCCCGCTCTGTGAACCCGTCCATCGCCGCCGGCGAAGCAAATCGGGGGCCAGCCGCGGCCGGATGCCGACGGCAGCCTCACCCACGGCGACGCGCGCCAGCAACTGGGCCTGATTGTAGCGGCGCGTGAACAGCCGGCGCCAATGGAGCGGCACCGGTGCCACCAGGTCGGCGTCGGCCAAAAGCTCGGTGCCGGCGCGTGCCATCCAGCGGCCGCAGGCTCGGGCGATGTCGGTGCGGTCGCCGTGCTTGAACGGCAGCAGCAGACGGCGGCTCCGCGCGTCGTAGATCAGCGCGGCGCGGGCCCGGCGATAGCGCGGTGGCCGGGCGAGGCAGGCGCCGCAGAGCGCGCCCTGTCCGGGGTCGTGGGCGAAGGGTGCGGCGCAACGCGCGCAATAGGGCGGCGCCACGAAGGCGAAGCCCTGCCAGCACGCCGCGCACAGCGTGCCCGGCGTTTCGACGATTTCGTTGCAGCCCAGGCAGAGCGGCGGCAGCACGGAATCGAGCATCAGGCGGCCGGCACGCGCACAGGCCTGGCCAAGTCGAGCGGGGCTCAATCCGGTGGGCAACATGGCGGCATCCGACCGTCAAAATGCGCCGACAGGATGGCGCCTCCGCTACCGGGACTTGCTGCTGGAACCTGCTGCCGGCCCCTACTACCGGCCCTCGTGCTTTCGCCCTACATACGAGGCTGTGACGGCCCCCGACTCCCTGCTGGTTTTCGACCGCGTCCTGCTGCGCCGGCGGCGCGAGCGTGCGGCGCGCGACTGGAGCGCTCAGGCGTTCCTCAAGCGCGAGATCGCCCAACGCCTGGTCGAGCGCCTGGATGACGTGCGCCGGAGCTTTCCCCTGGCCCTCGACCTCGGCTCGCACGGCGACGAAATCGCCGCGGCGCTGGGCGAGCGCAAGACCGTGGCCCGCCTGGTGCGCGCCGATTTGGGCGAAGGCTTCGCCCAGCGCGCGCGCGGCCCGGCGGTGGTGGCCGACGAGGAGTTCCTGCCGTTCGCGGCAGAGAGCTTCGACCTGGTGCTGAGCGCGATGGACCTGCATTGGGTCAACGACCTGCCCGGCACCTTGATCCAGATCGGCCGCATCCTGAAGCCCGACGGGCTGTTGCTGGGCGCCATGCTGGGCGGGGCGACCCTGTGGCAGTTGCGCCAGGCCCTGGCCGCGGCGGAAAGCGAGATCGAGGGCGGGCTCAGCCCGCGCGTCTCGCCCTTCGCCGATCTGCGCGACGCCGCGGGCCTGCTGCAGCGCGCGGGCTTTGCCTTGCCAGTCGCCGACAGTGAGACGATCGAGGTCGAATACGAGAGCGCGCTCGCCCTGATGCGCGACCTGGGCGCCATGGGCGAGAGCAACCTCGTCGTCGAGCGCCGCCGCGGGCTCTCTCGCCGCGCGACGTTGCTGCGCGCCGCGGAGATCTATGGCGAACGCTTCGCGCTTCCGTCGGGCCGGGTCGCGGCGAGCTTCGAGGTGCTCTTCCTGCACGGCTGGGCGCCGCATGCCTCGCAGCCCAAACCGCTCAAGCCCGGCAGTGCCGCCCGCCGGCTGGCCGATGCGCTGGGCACCGCCGAGCAGAGTGCCGGCGAGAAGGTGGAGCGGAGCTAGATCGTGCCGGTCGTGAAATTGCAGTTCAGCGAGGTGCTGACGGAGAGCTTCGGCTTCTTCTTCGCCAACCTTCGCCTGTTCTTCCATATCGTCACCATTCCCTGGATCATCTCGCTCGCCATCCGCATCACGGGAGCGATGATCGGCGAGGATTCCCTGGTCTCGATGCTGGTGGAAAAGCTCGCCGACGTGATCCCGACCGTGATGTTTCTGGTGGGTTGGCAGAGGATCGTCCTGCTGGGCCCCCGTCCCGGAGACCACTTGCCGGGCTTGCGCTGGACGCCGCGCGAGACGGCCTACCTCGTGCACCTGATCAAGGTCTTCGGCATCACCTTCGTGCTGGTGTCGGCCCTCATGCTCACCATGGGCTCGCTCGATCCCGGCACGATCGGCGTCGGCGCGCCCCTCGATCCCGAGCTGGTGCGCCGCCAGGCGACGGCGGCGCCGCTGATCATCGGCTTCATCGTGTCGATGCTGCTGGCCTTGCGCGTCTGCTATGGCCTCGCCGCCACCGCCGTGGACGTTCCGTTCTCGCCGCGCCTCGCCTGGGCCTATGGCCGCGGCAATGCCTGGACCATCATCGGCACGCTCTTCCTCGCGTTCCTGGTGGGCGCCATCGTCACCGCCATTTCAACGCTGCTCGTGCTTGCCCTGGCGCGCGGCGTGCTGGGTGCCCAGGAAGCCGCGGTGATCATCACCTTCACGGTGGGAATCCTGGTCTCCTACGGCGCCGCCGCTCTCGCGGGCACCGTTCAGGCCGTCATCTTCCGCCGGCTGCTCGCCTGGCGCGAAGGCAGCACCCTGCCCACGCCCCCATCATAGCCCGCCGTCATAGAAGGTCGCGCAGCATCCCGACCAAGGGCAGGTCGGCCGGCGGCATGGGGAAACGCCCAAGCTCGCCCGGCATCACCCATTTCAGCGCCTGGCCTTCGCGCGGCCGCGGCAGGCCGGCCCACTTGCGGCAGGCGAAGACCGGCATCAGCAGATGGAACTTCTCGTAGCCGTGGCTGGCAAACGCGATCGGCGCCAGGCAGCTCGCTGCGGTCTCGATGCCGAGCTCTTCCTCAAGCTCGCGCACCAGCGCCTGTTCCGGGGTTTCGCCGGGATCGACCTTGCCGCCGGGAAATTCCCACAGCCCGGCCATCGACTTGCCGGCCGGCCGCTGGGCGATCAGGACGCGTCCGTCGGCATCGACCAGGGCCACCGCCGCGACCAGAACGAGCGGCCGGTCGCCGAGCGGCGGCGGGCTCCCCGGGCACTCGTCGTCGAAGGCGGGACTCAAGAACGATAGCTGCCGTTGATGTCGATGTAGCCGTGCGTGAGATCGCAGGTCCAGACCGTGGCGCGGCCGCGGCCGATGCCGAGATCGATGTCGATCACGATGTCGGTGCCCTTGATGTGCTTGACGACCGGCGTCTCGTCGTAGTTGGGCACGACCTGGCCGCCGTCGGTGATGCGGATGCCGCCGATCGAGATCCTGAGCTTGTCGCGGTCGGCGCGCTCGCCCGACTTGCCGACCGCCATGACGATGCGGCCCCAGTTGGCATCCTCGCCGGCAATCGCGGTCTTGACCAGCGGCGAGTTGGCGACCGAGAGCCCGATCTTGCGGGCAGCACCGTTCGACGAGGCACCGCCGACATTGATGGTCACGAACTTGGTGGCTCCCTCGCCGTCGCGCGCCAGAAGCTGCGCCAGCTCGACCAGCACCTCGTCGAGCGCGCGCTTGAAGTCGACCAGGACGGGATCGTCGGCTTCCTCGATCGGCGCGTGGCGGGCCGCGCCGGTGGCCACCATCAGCAGCGTGTCGCTGGTCGAGGTGTCGCCGTCGACGGTCACGCAGTTCAACGACTTGTCGGCGGCATCCGCGACGAGCTTCTGCAGCACGCCGCTCGGCACCTTGGCGTCGGTGAAGACGAAGCCCAGCATGGTCGCCATGTCGGGCGCGATCATGCCCGAGCCCTTGAGGAAGCCGTTGATGGTGACGGTCCGCTCGCCGATCTTGGCCTGGCGCGTGGCAAGCTTGGGGAAGGTGTCGGTGGTCATGATCGCGCCGGCGGCGGCGGCCCAGCCGTCCTCGCGGCCCGCCTTGATGAGCGCGGGCACGACCGCGGCGATCTTCTCCCACTCGAGCGGCTGGCCGATGACGCCGGTCGAGGCCATGAACACTTCGTTGCGCGGACAGCCCAGCGCCTGGGCGATGGCGCGCGTGCTCTCCTCGACCGCCTTGTCGCCGGCCTTGCCGGTGAAAGCGTTGGCGTTGCCGGCATTTACGACGATGGCGCGCACCTTGCCGCGCGCCAGGTTCTTGCGGCACCAGTCGACCGGCGCCGACGACGTCTTGGAGCGCGTCAGGACGCCCGCGATGGTGGCGCCGGCCGGCACCACCGCCAGCATGATGTCGTCGCGGTCGTTGTAGCGCACGCCGGATCGCGCCGCCCCGAGCTTGACGCCGGCGACACGCGGCAGCGTCGGCGTCATCTTAGGCGCGAGCGGCGATTGGGCGGGCTTGACGTTCATAGGACTCCCCTTGCGGGCGGCCGGGATGTACCCGGCCGCTCCGAACGGCGGAGCCTACACCAGAAACGCCCAAAAACGGGAGTTTTACTTAGGCGCGGCCGGCGGCGTGGCCGGCGCGGCGGCGGGCGGACGGGCAGGCGCTGCCGGTGCGGCGGGCTTTGCCGGCGCCGCCTCGACCTTGCTGCCGTCCATGTTGAACTTCTCGATCTTGGCGCCCGACCGCAGCTGGTCGAGCTGCGCCGTCACGGCCTCGCGCGACATTTCTTCTTTAAGCTGGTCGGCAAGCTCCTCGAACGCGGGCGGCGGCGCCTTGCGACGGTCCTCGACCTTGATGACGTGGTAGCCGAACTGGGTCTTGACCGGCGTCTCGGTGAGCTCGCCCTTCTTCAGGGCGAAGGCTGCGTCGGCGAATTCCTTCACCATGTCGGACTTCTTGAACCAGCCGAGATCGCCGCCCTCGGCGCCGGAGGCCTTGTCGGTCGACTTCTCCTTGGCGAGCTTCTCGAAGGCAGCACCCTTCTTGAGATCGGCGATGATCGCCTTGGCCTCATCCTCGGTCGACACCAGGATGTGCCGCGCGTGCACTTCTTCCTCGGCGGGCATCGACTTCAGCCGCTCCTCGTAACGCTGCTGGAGCTTCTCGGCCGTCACCTTGCGGGCGACCTCGCGCTGGATCCAGAAATCCTGCAGCACCTGGTCCTCGACGAAGGCCATGCGCTTCTTGAATGCGGGATCGTCGGTCACCTTGCTCTTCTTGCCTTCCTGGACCACGAGCTTGCTGTCGACGATGCGATCGAGCAGCGCCGGGAACACCGCCTGCAGCGGCATGTTGCGATATTGTTGCGGCAGCGCCTGCTGGGCGATCTCGAGCTCCGACAACCGGATCGGCTGGCCGTTGACCAGGGCGACCACCGGATCCTTGAGCGGCTGGGCGGCGGCCGGCGCGGCGGGTGCCGCCGGCGCCGCAGCCGTCGTTGGCGGCTTGGCGGCGGGCTTGGGCGCGGGCGCCTGGGCGGCGGGCGGCGGCGTCGCGGGCTGCTGGGCGGCGACCGGGCCTGCCATCGCGGCGGCTGCGCAGAACAGGACGATCGGGCGCAGGGGGCGCAAGCGAAGGCTCATGACACGCTCCGGAAACTTGGGCTTGAGAGGAATTCGGGGGGAAGGAAGCAACGCACTCGGTTTACACAGGCCCGCTCGGGCCAAGCAAGCTTTGCCTCCCCGGCAGAACGCGGGATGCCAGTGGATTGCGGCACTTTTTCGTGAGCACGGTGTCGACGGTGCGGCCGTGACCCGCCGGTGGATTGACGCGGCCCGGGCGTTCGGCCACGCGTTGACACTGGCGGACGCGCTCTCTATCTCTCATTGGGACGGCGGGCCGAGGTGCCCGCCTAAGTCGTTACAATATAGAGGTTTTCATGCTGGGGGCGCTCGCCCGAGGCCTGTTCGGCACAGCCAATGATCGCGTCGTCAAAGGCTTCGACAAGCCGGTGGCGAAGATCAATGCCCTTGAGCCGGAGCTCATCAAGCTCTCCGACGAACAACTGCGCGCCAAGACCGTCGAATTCCGCGAACGCCTGGCCAAGGGCGAAACCCTGGACGACCTGCTGGTCGAAGCCTTCGCCGTGGTGCGCGAGGCGGCCAAGCGCACGCTCGGCCAGC
Source organism: uncultured Alphaproteobacteria bacterium (assembly GCA_963765385.1). Classification (GTDB taxonomy): domain Bacteria; phylum Pseudomonadota; class Alphaproteobacteria; order Reyranellales; family Reyranellaceae; genus Reyranella. Next base: position 443,553 of record CAVXWG010000014.1, read on the forward strand.
GCCACTTCGACGTCCAGCTCAAGGGCGGCATGGTGCTCCACCAGGGCAAGATCGCCGAGATGAAGACCGGCGAAGGCAAGACGCTGGTCGCCACCCTGCCGGTCTATCTCAACGCCCTCGAAGGCAAGGGCGTGCATGTCGTCACGGTGAACGACTACCTGGCCAAGCGCGATTCCGAATGGATGGGCCAGATCTACAAGTTCCTCGGCCTCACCGTCGGCGTCATCGTGCATGAGCTGAGCGACGAGGAGCGCAAGGTGGCCTACGCCTGCGACGTCACCTACGGCACCAACAACGAGCTGGGCTTCGACTACCTGCGCGACAACATGAAGTACCGGCTGGACGCCATGGCCCAGCGGCCCTTCAACTACGCCATCGTCGACGAGGTCGATTCGATCCTGATCGACGAGGCGCGCACGCCGCTCATCATCTCCGGCCCGGCCGAGGATTCCTCGGAACTCTACCGCCGCGCCGACACCGTGATCCCGCGCCTCAAGGCCGACCACTTCGAGAAGGACGAGAAGAACCGCACGGTCGTCCTGACCGACGCCGGCGTCGAGGCGGTCGAGGACATCCTGCGCGGCGACGGCCTGCTGCCCGAGGGCATCAGCCTCTACGCGCCGACCCAGGTCTCGGTGCTGCATCACGTGACGCAGGCGCTCAGGGCCCACAAGCTGTTCGCCCGCGACGTCGATTACATCGTCAAGGACGGCCAGGTCGTCATCATCGACGAGTTCACCGGCCGCATGATGGCCGGCCGGCGCTATTCCGAGGGCCTGCACCAGGCGCTCGAGGCCAAGGAGCAGGTCGAGATCCAGCGCGAAAACCAGACGCTGGCCTCGATCACCTTCCAGAACCTGTTCCGCATGTATCCCAAGCTGGCCGGCATGACCGGCACGGCGATGACGGAAGCCGGCGAGTTCGGCGAGATCTACCGGCTCGAGGTGGTCGAGATCCCGACCAACGTGCCGGTCGCCCGCAAGGACGCCGACGACGAGATCTACCGCACGCTCTCCGACAAGACGCGCGCCATCGTCAAGCTGATCGAGGACTGCCGCGCCCGCCAGCAGCCGATGCTGGTCGGCACGGTGTCGATCGAAAAGTCGGAGGCGCTGTCGGAGGAGCTGAAGAAGGCCAAGATCCCGCACAACGTGCTCAATGCGCGCTTCCACGACCAGGAGGCGGAGATCGTGGCCCAGGCCGGCCGGCCGGGCGCCATCACCATCGCCACCAACATGGCCGGCCGCGGCACCGACATCCAGCTGGGCGGCAACGCCGACATGCTGGTGCGCCAGTCCGAAGCCGCGATCGCCGCCAAGTTCCCCGACGAGGCGGCGCGCAAGGCCGAGCTCGAGCGCGTGGCGGCGGAGATCAAGGCCGAGGTCCTGCGCAACCGCGAGATCGTGCTGGCGGCGGGCGGCCTCTACGTGGTCGGCACCGAGCGCCACGAGAGCCGGCGCATCGACAACCAGCTGCGCGGCCGCTCGGGCCGCCAGGGCGATCCCGGTGCGTCGAAGTTCTTCCTGTCGCTGGAAGACGACCTGATGCGCATCTTCGGCAACAACAAGGTGCTCGACTGGGTCCAGAAGAAGGGCATGGCCGACGACGAGGCGCTGACCCACCGCTGGCTCAACAAGGCGCTGGAGACGGCGCAGGGCAAGGTCGAGGCGCGCAACTTCGAGATCCGCAAGAACCTGCTGCGCTTCGACGACGTCATGAACAGCCAGCGCAAGGAGATCTACAAGGAGCGCGTCGAGCTGATGGCGACCGAGGACGTCTCGGAAACCGTGGCCGGCATGCGCGCCGACGTGGTCGACGCCCTGGTGACGCGGACCATCCCGCAGGATGTCTATGCCGAGCAATGGAAGACGGCCGAGCTCAAGGAAGAGGTGCAGCGCCTGTTCGGGCTCGACCTGCCGGTCGAAGCCTGGGCCAAGGAAGAAGGCATCGCCGACGAGGAGATCAAGACGCGGCTGAACGATGCGGTCGAGCGGCTGTTCGCCCAGCGGGCGGCGCAGCACGGCCCCGACGTCTGGCGCCAGGTCGAGAAGAGCGTGCTGATGCAGCTCTTCGACCAGAGCTGGAAGGACCATCTGCTCCATCTCGACCATCTGCGCCAGGGCATCGGGCTTCGGGCCTACGGCCAGAAGGATCCGCTGAACGAGTACAAACGCGAGGCGTTCAACCTCTTCAACGACCTGCTGAGCGGCCTGCGCGAGCAGGTGGTGAGCCTGCTCGCCACCCTGCAGCTCCGCATGGAGCCGCCGCCGCCGATGCCCGACATGGCGGCGCAGATGCACGAGGTCCACGAGGATCCGGCGCTCGCCGCCCAGCTCAGCGACGATCCCGCCTTCGATCCGGCCGATCCCGACGGCGGCGGCGTGGCCACGTTGCACCGCCCGCGCGCCGCCAAGGCCGCGCTCGATCCCAACGATCCCGCGACCTGGGGCAAGGTCGCCCGCAACGCGCCCTGCCCCTGCGGCTCGGGCAAGAAGTTCAAGCACTGCCACGGCCGGGTCTGACGAGCGTCCGAGGAGCTCGCCCCGGTTCGCGGCCGCAGCTGAAACGACTTCCCCGCTCAAACCCAATTCCCGCAATTCCCGCCCCCTCTCCGCTGGGGGCGCGCCACTCCGGTGGCGCGTCTTGTCATTGGAGCGCGGGCGTCCCGCCCGCTCATGAATCCGAGCGGGCGGGACGCCCGCGCTCCGATGAGCATGACTCACCTGGGAGCGCGGACCTCCAGGTCCGCTCATGTCCACGTATCGACGACGAAGATGCGGACCTGGAGGTCCGCGCTCCGGCGAGACGCTTGATCATTTTGGCCAGCCTGCCTCTCCCGCTTCTTTAGAGTCCGGAGCGGTTTTCTTTTCCGCAATTCCCGCAAACGATTCTGCGGGGGGACTCGACCCGAGGCTTCCGATCCCTCCGTCCCTTCGACTTGGTTCAGGGCAGGCGTCGTGTGACGGCGACACCGCCCCAGCTGCGCTGGGGAGGCTGGGACTTTCCGCAATTTGCGCAGCCGGTTTTGCGAGCAGGGCCGGATTGACCTGCCAGCGACGCGCCGGGCGGCCGCGGGCGGGAAAGTCCTCCTCGTCGACCTCGACTTCGCGCAACACGCCGGCCTGCTCCAGCGCCAGGATCACCTCGTCGGCGCCGGCGGCGTTCACGCGCTGGCTGAGCGCCTCGCGCCGCACCTCCTCGCGCGAGACCTCCGTCGCTTTGCGCGTGCGGATCCAGCCGATCACCCGCCGCGCGTGCTGTCGCGCCTTGTGCTTGCCCTGGCGGTCGCCGTCCGCCGGCCCGGCGCGGTCGAACACCGCCTGGGCATGCGGCCGGTAGTAGCGCTCCCACAGATCCCAGGCATCGCACAGATGCTGGGTCGTGATGACGGTGGGCGGCGGCGCATTGTTCGGCCGATTCGCCGTCCAGTCGAGCAACGCCAGCACGGCGGCCAGCCGCGCCACCGTGCCCCGCCCCTTGCCCAGCCAGCCGGCCATAAATCCTTCCGCCCGCAGCGTCTCGGGGTGCAGGAGTTCGAGACTCCTGTCGAACGCCGTCACGGCGCGATCCTCGAAGGAGAGCACCAGCGGCTTCTCCGGCGTGCCGACCGCGCGGGCGATGCGCTGCAGCGCGTTCACCGCCTCGTCCTCGCGCGTGGGCTTCAGGGCGCGCAGCGAGCGGTAGGGCGCGGGGCCGGGCCAGGCATAGAGGAAGCGCGCGGCCAGGCCGTCGCCGGTGCCCTCCAGGGCCGCGTCCAGCCGCTCCGGATCGAGCGAGCCCACGATGCTGACCGCCGTTTTGTCGCGGCCCCACGGCAGGCCGATCGCGCCCCAGGTGTCCAAAAAGGGACCGCGCTTGCTCTCGTCGCGCCGGCTCTTGCGGCCCAGCCCGGCCAGCCAGGCGGTCGGCTCGTCGCGCCACAGCAGCACGCCCTGCCGCCGCTTGGCCACGGCCTTCTCCAGCGCCGGCAACGCGGCATCGGACGACGACCACCGGCGCCCCGCCCTCGCGCGCCATCACGCGCTCGACCGTGCCGAGCGGACGGCGCAGCCATTCGAGCGCCGGCGTCTTGCCGCTCGACGGGCCGCCGACCAGCGCCTGCCACAGGATCACGGGCTCGCTCCACGCCTCGGTGATGCGCGCCGACACGCCCTGGCCGCACAGGCCGGCGACGGACGCTAAAAGGGCCTGCGCGATGTAGTCCTCCGACGAGCCCGCCCACTGCGCGGCGTCCTTCACCCACTCGCGCCATTGGGCGGGGAAGACCTGCAGGGGAAAGACCGGCAGCTTGGGACGGCCCTCCTCCAGAAGGCCGGGATCGACCGCGGGCCAGGGCGGCGGCGGCGGCTTGGCGGCCCGCCTGGCATCGCGCTCCGCCCAGGCGTTGCGGAAGACGGGTGGCGGGTTGGTGACGTTGATTTCGGTGAGGGGCATCGGCCGGTCCTTCGGTTGGAACGGCTGACATACGCCACAACATTGCTCAGGAACGTCAAGTGAAACTTCGGGCATCACTTAAGTTCGCAAGATTGTTGCGGACGGTTGAGCTCGCCTTCGAGGGCGGGGCTATTTTCCGCAGTTCGCGCAGTCCCCTGCAGCCTTGTTGCGACCGGCCGCCTCGAGGGTGCCCTCCGAGGCAGCTCGCGTAGGGCCGTAGCCGGCCTGCGCCCCGTGACCGCAAGCGGGGAGCCGTTGGCAAGTCCAAGCGTTAACCTCCGATGGCACTGTCCGCCCACCTGCGCTCCGCTCTTTCGACCATCCGTCTGCTGGCGTTTTGGGATCATTTGCGGGCCAGCTTCTGGTTCTTGCCGACGGTCATGGCGTTGAGCGCCATCGTGCTCTCGATTGGCCTCACGCGAATGGACGCGGCGATCGAGGACAACGTCTACCGTCGTCTCTCCTGGGTCTATCTGTTCGGCCCGGAGGGCGCCCGGGCCATCCTGTCGGCCATCGCCAGCTCGATGATCACGGTCGCCGGCCTCACTTTTTCGATCACGATGCTGACGCTTCAGCTGGCATCTTCCCAATTCGGGCCGCGGCTATTGCGCAACTTCATGCGTGATCGCGGCTATCAGCTCGTGCTCGGCACCTTCATCAGCACCTTCGTCTACTGCCTGCTGGTACTGCGCACCGTCAAGGGCGTCGAAGGTTCGAGCTTCGTGCCGCATGTCTCGGTCGCCGTCGGCGTGCTCCTCGCCATCGCCAGCCTGGCGGTGCTGATCTACTTCATCCATCACACGGCCCACTCGATCCGCATCGAAACGCAGCTCGCCGCCCTGGCGGCCGAGACGCGTGATACGATCGACCGGCTCTATCCGGACAGGCTGGGGCAAGGGCCACCGGCCGATGGAATTGTGCGGCAGCCGTGGCCGTCCGAGCAGGGCAGCGCCAACCGTCCGATCACCGCTGCGAGGAGTGGCTATGTCCAATCGGTCGACGGCGACGCGCTGATGGACCTCGCCACCGAGCACAATCTTGTCGTCCAAATCGCCGTCGCGCCGGGCGCTTTCGTCACACCAGTCGACACGCTGATGACAGTCAGGTCGCACGATCGTGTGAATGAGGACTTGGTCGTGGCGCTGACCGGCGTGATCGTCGTCGGCGATGAGCGGACCCCGGGACAGGACCTCGCCTTTTCGATCCGCCGCATCGTGGAGATCGCCCAGCGCGCGCTATCGCCCGGCATCAACGATCCGACGACGGCTCTCTACTGCATCGACCGGCTGGGCGAAGCCTTAGCCAGAGTCGCCGAGCGCGAGATCCCTTCGGCCGAGCGCTTCGATGACGAAGGTCGGCCGCGTGTCCTGGCTGCCGAGGTGTCGTTGGAGGATATATCCTGCGGCGCCTTCGCCGCGGTGGCGCGCTACGGATCGACTGACCCCGACGTCGTGGCCGGGCTTGCCACGGCCCTTTCACGCGTCATCGGGGCGGCGCGCCCGGACGGCCGCAAGAAACTGAGCCAACTGCGAGACGCCATCCTCGGTGAAAATCGAGCCCATAGGCTGTTCGATGTGGCGGCAATGAAGATGGATACACACACAGGCGTAGCACCAACGGTCTGACGCGCCAGGTCGAGCCGCGCGCAATTACGCCGGCTTGTCGGCGAAAAGTCGTCGGGCGGCCATCCCGACGGCGGGCGCCTGCAGCAACACCGAGAACAGCACCACTGCGTAGGTGGAGGCGACGATCACGGGCTTATAGGGCCCCTCCGGCACCGACAGCGCCAGCGCGATCGAGATCCCGCCACGCACGCCTCCCAGCACCAGGATGGCATAGGAGCCGTGGGGAAGCGGCGACAAAGGATGCAGCGCCAGCATGGGAAGACCCACGGAAACGGCCCGCGCCGCCACGACGAGTGGAATGGCCGCAATGCCGAACGGCATGAGCCAGGGCTCTTTGAGAACAAGGATTATCTCGAGCCCGATCAGCAGGAACAGCACGGCGTTCAGGATCTCGTCGATCAGCGACCAGAACTTGGTGATGTAATCGCGCGTGACGTCGCTCATCGCCAGCGCGCGCCCGTGATTGCCAATGATCAGGCCGGCGACCGCCATGGCGATGGGCCCGTTGACTCCAATTCCGTGAGCCAGCGCGTACCCCGCCATGACCAGGGCGAGGGTGATCATGACCTCGAGATTGTGTTCGTCGATCGAGCGCATGGCAAAGAACGCGAGGCCACCCGCCGCCGCGCCAAGACAGACACCGCCCACCGCCTGGGCGAGGAACAACCGGCCCACGTCACCGAACGTGATGTCCGCCCCGCTCGTCGCCAATCCCAGCAGGATCGAGAACGCCACGATGCCGACCCCATCGTTGAACAGAACTCTCCCCGGCCACGATCGCTTCGAGCGCGGGCGGGACATCCGCCGATTTCAGGATGCCCAGCACAGCGACCGGATCGGTCGGGCTGATCAGCGCACCGAACAACAGGCACCACAGGAGGGGAAAATCGATGCCGAAGAGCGAGGCGACCATCCACGCCCCGCCGCCGACCAGCGCGGTCGAGGCCGCAACGCCGAAGATCGTGATGACCGCTGTGGTCCATTTCGACCGGCGCATTTCCTGCAGATCGACATGCAGCGCCCCCGCGAACAGCAGAAACGACAGCATGCACTCCATGAGAGTGGTCCGGAAGTCGATGTCCTCGATGAAGTGACGCAGGGCGTGGCTGCCGGGCATGAGACTGTCGACGACGACAACGCCGACCGACGCCAAGGCGCCCATGACGGTTAGCCCCGTGGTCGGCGGCAGGCGCAGAAAACGGTGATTGAGCCATCCGAAAACGGCGGCGCACAGGATCAGCGCCGCGGTGGCATCGAACAGGCTGAAATCGCTCATCGGACGACAGGCGACAGACAGTGGCGGGCGCCCGAAGGCGCCCGCTTCATCCGAGGCGTGGAACCCGGGGTCAACCGCCCGTCTTGGTCACGGGCTGGCGACGCTCGTACTTGTAGTCCGGCATCGCTTTCAGGCTGTCCTTGGTCCAGTTGGTGGTCAGCATCAGGGATTTGCCGTCATGGCCATATTTGATGTCGGACCATTTCACGGCAACGTCCTTGGTTCCCATACCGAGGAAACCGCCGACCGACACCACGACGGCCTGGATCGCGCCGTTGTTGTCGATGTAGATGTCCTCGACCGAGCCAATCGTGTCGTTGTTCGTGTTATGGACCTTCGCACCGATCAACGCGCTGCCTGCCATTTGGCCGTTCGCGTTGAAATCGCCGGTCGATACCGTCGAGGTCGATGCCATCTGATGGGGCGCCCCGTTGCGATCTGCCGGCGGCGTTGTGGCCGCCATATGATTGGCACCCGGACCATAGATGCCCGCGTCATTAAACACGTGACCGCGCCACTTGGTATCGCTGTATTTGTAGGGCGCCATTGCCTTGAGCTGGTCCTTGGTCATGTTGACCGTGACCTTCTCGCCGCCCTGACTGATCTTCAGGTCCTTCCAGGCAAGCCTGACCTCGCGCTCGCCCAATCCCAAGAACCCGCCGACGCCGACGATCACGCTGTCGACCTTGCCATCCTTGTCGATGTACACGGAATCGACCTCGCCGATCGTCTCGTCCTGCGCGTTCTTGATGCTGCGGCCGATAAGCTTGTCGGCATCGGCACCGGTGGGCTGCGAAACGAGACCGGCGTCGCCTGCCCTGGGGGACTTCGTGGCTTGCTGAGTCTGCGCATAGGCTGCGACGGAGCCGAAGGTCAACAGGCCGGCTATTACGACGTGCTTGAACATTTGAAGCCTCCTTGGCGTTGTTGAGTGGAACGCAAACCTCAAACGACACGCGGTCTTAAATCGTTGCCTGCAAATTCTCGGCCGATTCCCGGAATTTTGCGACATCGCCAGGCAGCCCAATTTCTGCCCCAATGTCATGGGCAACGGCGGGCGACAGAAGAGATCCCCGCCGCCAGGGGTGGGACAAGCACGATCGCGGGATCGTTGTTGACCGCCTGGGTGAACTGCCGGTCCGATGCCGCGGGGTCGAATGCCGTTGGTTCTAGCGCAAGCTGCATCTCGCGCAGTGCGTTGCGCAGCTGCTGGGCGAGGATTTCGGCACGCGGTGTCGGTACCATGCCGTCATGCGTGCGTACGAACAGCTCGTCCCTGAGCATATATAACACAGCCGGTTGAGGGCTTCACCGCAGGCTGGCTCAACCCGATGCGGTTCCATCGAAAACGATCAGCAGTTGAGATCGAAGGCGTCCCAATCCATTGTTCACATGTAGGCGCGGCCGGAATGCGCTTCATGCATGCGACAGCCGGGGCGCCGCTGGCAAAGTCACGGTGACGCGGAGGCCGGATTGCTCCGGCACGGCGATGTTCTCGATGGTGATCCTCCCGTCGAAGCCGTCGACGATGCGGCGCACGATGGACAGCCCGAGGCCTGTCCCCTCATCGGTCGGCCGGCCGCCGCGAAAGAACGGCTCGAACACACGCTCAAGATCGGCGGGCACGATGCCAGGGCCCGTATCCTCTATGCGAACCACAGCACTATTGCCGTCGCGATAGAGGTACAAGTCGACGCGGCCTCCCGCCGGTGTGTGACGAAGTGCGTTATCGAGCAAATTGCGCAACATGACGGCAAGAGCCGTCGCCTCTCCGCGAACAAATACCGCCTCCAGGCGCCCAAACCCCAGATCGACGTTGCGAGCCGCGGCGATCGGCAGAAGATCCGCGACGCTTTCCCTTGCGACATGGTCGAAAGCCGTCACCGGAGCCTCTGCCACAGGCCCGGTATCATAGCGCGCGTGATCAAGGAGCTGTTCCAGCAAGTGCGCGATCCGGCGGATTCCCCCGATGAGCACGCCAAGTCGCGCGCGGCCTTCCGCCGGAAGATCGGCCCGGTCGAGATTTTCGGCCTGGATGCCCAACGCTGTGATCGGCGTGCGCAACTCATGCGCGGCGTCAGCGATGAAGCGTTTATTCTGGTCGACCATTGTGCTCACGCGTGCGAGCAGTCGGTTTAACGAAGCGATGAAGGGCCGAAGCTCGGCCGGCATGCCATCGAGCGGCAGCTTCTCGAAATTGTCGGAGCGCTCGGCGTCGAGACGGTCCGCCAGACGCAGCACCGGCCGCAGAGTTCGATTGATGACGATCGCCACGAGCAGCGTAAGGCAAGGAATGAGTGCCGCCAGAGGCAGAACGGTGTGCAGGGCGCTATTAGTAGCGGATTCGTCGCGAATGGCCGTCGGCTGGCCCACGGCCACCCGGCTGCCGTCGGCCCGCGTGCGCACGACTAGCCGCCAGTCTTCACCACCACGCGCGATGGTCTGCAGACCGTCCGGAAGGCTTGCCGGCAGGTAGGGAAGCGCTCGCGTGCCTTCGGCATTCTTAGCCGCATCACCCAATTCCTCGATGGCGATGCGTGCTTCCGCGTCGACGGCCTCTCCCGCCGGGGCCGGCGGCCGGACGCCATAGGCGGCCACCAGAGCGCCGATCTGGACGAGCATCGAGTCCTGAAGTTCAATGGCCTCGTCAAAACTCGATTTGAAGGCGACGCCGCCCGCCGCCAGGCCGGTCGCAAAGACGACGGCGCCAATTCCGACAAGCAGGCGACCGCGAAGCGAGGCCACTACGACAGCCGATCCACCATCCAACCGACGCCCCGCACATTGCGGATGGCGGCAGCCCCGATCTTCTTGCGCACGGCGTGGATCAGGAATTCGACGGCGTTGCTCTCGACCTCCTCGTTCCAGCCATAGATCCGCTGTTCGAGATCCTGGCGCGAAAAGATCGTACCGGGACGTGACAACAACGTTTGAAGCAGGGCGAACTCGCGCGCCGTGAGTTGGATCACCGCTCCGGCGTGACTTGCCTGACGTGTCGCCGGGTCGAGGCTGACGGAGCCGTTGCTCAATATCGCGGGACTGCCGCTGCCCTGACGCCGCAGGATGGCCCGCATCCGCGCCAGCAATTCGCGCATCTCAAAGGGCTTTACCAGATAGTCGTCGGCGCCGAGATCGAGGCCGTCGACGCGGTCCTCGATGCCGTCGCGCGCGGTCACGATGATTACCGGGAGTGGCTGACGGCGTTTGCGCAGGCGCCGCAGCACGTCGAGCCCGTCCGGCTTTGGCAACCCGAGATCGAGCAGCACCAGATCATAGGGCTGGACCTCGGTCGCGTCGGTCGCAGCCTGGCCATCGGTCACCCAATCGACCGCATAGGCGGCATCCTTGAGGGCCTCGGCGACCGCCGCCCCGATCATGCGATCGTCTTCGACAAGCAGAATGCGCATCCCTCGTCCGATTCTCGAGCCGCCGCGTCGGCTACTTGGCAAATGTAGCCGACTCGCCGTGTGATTTGTCCTCGGCCGCGTCAGTCGTCCTTGTCGTCGTCGGCATCGACTTTGTCGGCCGTCGACGCGATGACTGTGCCCTTGTCGGCGTCGATCTTCACGTCGAAAACGCCGGATGGGGCCGCGACTTCGATCTCATAGACCCACTGTCCGTCCTTTCGCTGCTCGTATTCCGCGCGCACGGCCTTGCCCTGGACATGCTGCTCGGCGGTCGTCACCGCGGTGACCAACGATATCCGAGCGTTTGCAATCGCCGCCGCGTCGTTTCCCGGCCTCCTCGCACTGTCGGCGCAGGCGGTACCAACTGCCGCCGCAAAGGCAGCAATACCGAAGATGATCCATTTGCGATGCATGTCAGTGTCTCCTTGGGGTTAAAGCCGGCTGTTTATCAGCCCGCAGGCTTAGGCCCGCCTTAGCGGACCCGGCGGCGGGTGCGGCCAAGTGGCCGACGTTTCCTAAGCCGGCGCTAAGGCGACATGGACAAGGTGGGTCCGAGCCATAACGCCGAGAGGAGTAACGTCTTGAATCGCTCCGCAAGCGCACGCCCCGCCCTGCTCAACAAGGTCCCCCAGGTCACGCTTACGTTCTGGGCAATCAAGATCATGTCGACGACCGTCGGCGAAACCGGGGCGGATTATCTTGCCGTGCATGTTGGGCTTGGCACGGCAGTCACCGGCGCCATCATGGTCGCCTTGCTGATCGTCGTGCTGGTCGGGCAGTTCAGATCGGGACGCTACGTGCCGTGGCTCTACTGGCTGACCGTGGTCCTCGTGAGCGTGGTCGGCACCCAGATCACGGACGCGCTCACCGATGGGCTGGGCGTCAGCCTCTATGTGAGCACGCTAGCCTTCGGGATGGCTTTGGCCGCGATCTTCGCGCTCTGGTATGCGACGGAGCGAACACTTTCCATCCAGACCATCACGACGGCCCGCCGCGAACTCTTTTATTGGGCGGCGGTTCTTTTCACCTTCGCCCTCGGCACGGCGGCTGGCGACCTCGCGACCGAAGCGCTTGGCCTTGGCTTCCAATGGGGCGTCTTGGTGTTCAGCGTTCTGATCGCGCTGATCGGCCTCGCCTGGTTCCTCGGCGCGAATGCCGTTCTGGCCTTCTGGCTCGCCTATATCCTCACGCGCCCGCTTGGCGCCTCGCTCGGCGACCTGCTTTCCCAGGCGAAGACTTATGGCGGCCTGGGATTCGGCACCGTCTACACAAGCCTCGCCTTCCTTGCCCTCATCGTCGTTCTGGTCGCGTTGCTCAGCATCGGCAGGCCACAGCGCGACTTTGCCGTGGAAGACGAGGCATGAACTGACGCCACCCTCTAGCGACTTCCCCCACCCAGCAAAGGAGAGCGTAAAGTGCGCAACACATGCCGTACCCTGATTGCCCTGGCGGCCATCAGTCTCCCGCTCGCAGCGGCCCACCTCGTCATCGACGATATGCCGTTGATCGCCCGTGCGGCAGCGGCGCCAGCCTCGAAGATCGGTGATCTTTCACCCTTCCGTGCCATCGTCGTCGACACCATGGCCCTGGTCGACAAGGGCGACCTCGCCACCGCAAAGGCGCGCATCAAGGATCTGGAAACATCGTGGGACGAGGCGGAGGCCGCGCTGAAGCCGCGCGCGGCGGCCGATTGGCATGTCATCGACAAGGCCATCGACCGCGCGCTGGCGGCCTTGCGGGCAAAGGCACCCGATGCGGGCGCCTGCAAGCAATCCCTCGTCGACCTTCTCCAGACGATCGATCAGTATGCTGCGAAATGACGGATCTGACGCGCGGCGCAGACGCGAGGTGGCACCGGCTTGGCGATTTGTCGGCGCCTACCTTGCCGGCTTGCTGACGAAGGAGATCTTGCTCAGCCCCGCCTTGGAGGCGTCGGCCAGCATCTCCGCGACATAGCGATAGGCCACATTCTGGTCGGCGCGCCGATACTTTCGTCACATCGAGCTGCGGTACTTTCCTAACCCATATTCCGCGCGAATGACCCGGCCGAGTGGCTCAGGGAGCAGGTAGATTTATTCCTCGGCTTCCAGGGCTTTTATAGCCGGTATGGGGGACTGCCGCTGACCATTCCACAAAAGCAGGAGCACGGTAAATGCCAGTCCGGTGCTGACCGTACTTAGAGGTAGACCGAGCATGCCGCGACCGGCGAGAAAATCGCCAACAGCCGTACCTGCAGCCCGCACCATCACGATTGTCGCCCAATAGAATGGCAGCGACCAGATCGGCCCTCTGCTCCCAATGAGGAAGAGAACCCCGAGCGGCAAGCCGAGCGCCATCGACGCAAGGCCGTCGCCCAGCCGCAAATTATGCGAGACATAGTCGCCAATTACGGTACCGAGCGTGCCTGCGACCAGCATGCTAGCCCAGTACATGGCATCGGCACGAAGCAACCCTCGATTACGATTGGCTGATGTCGTCGGTCGTCGCGCCGCCCAAACCATTGCAACGGCGATGGCCAACAGCAGAGCCAGACATGCGATGATCCAAACTCTTGGCAATTTCAAATCGCCGGCGAGGTAGTCGGCGATGTTGGTGGCGGCGGTGCGAACGACGATGATCGCAAGCCAGTAGTAGAGCTCGCGAGTGCTCACATCGTAGCGCTCAGCGATGAGGATCAAGGCGAATCCGATCGCCAGGAACGGCAGACCCGCAACGTGGCCCAGTCCAAGATCGTGCGCAAAGAAGTCTCCCATGTTGGCCCCGAAGACGCTGGCCAGACAAAGAGCGACCCAGAACCTCGGTCCCAAACCGGGCAAATGCCGTGCATGCATGCTGAAAGCGTTCCTTCTTATGTCGAGAGCTTCGAGGAAAGCGCTAAGGGCTTAGCCTTTGTAAGGGACAAGGAGCGCGCCGCCGGTGATGAGCGCGACGCCCATCCGGTTTGGGTAAAGCGGAACCGAGCGGCCAGGACTGCGGCACTTTGGGTGGTGCTGGACCAGCCCAGACGAACCGGTGGCTTCCAGCCCGTCCGGGTTAGCTCATTCGTCCGCCATACTGCTACGGCCGGAGTGCGCCCGACCGGGCTGTAGTCTGGGAAAGTCGTCCCGCCGCACGGCGGCTGGGGATCCGGAGTTTCCGCGCCGACGCTGTAAGACCGGGCACAACAGGTGAGAGAGATAGACAATATGCTTCGTCGGGAAGGAGGCATATCTAGCGCCGCGTGCTGCTCTGCAACACGTTCCCGCCGGCTCTTTGCGGAAGGGTGAGAATGCAAACGATGATCAATACTGCAAGGATGGCTGTGGCAAGGAAGCGATCGACGTTCAGGCCGCCATTGGCGATCGGTTTGTCCAACAGGTCGCCGATGGTCGCGCCAAGCGGCCGCGTCAGGATAAAGGCAGCCCAAAACAGCGCCGTTCTCGAGACACTGGTGAAGAAGTAGAGGCCGGCGATCACCACGAGCCCGGCGCCGAAGACGAGCGCGCCGCGTTCATAGCCCAGCCCGTTGGTGTCGGCCATCCAGTCACCGAGCGCCGTGCCCAGAGTCTGCGAGAAGAGGATCGCGCTCCAGTAGAATGTCTCGACGCGCGGCGATGTCACCGTGTCAACGGAGATGTCGCCTTCCGCCCAGTACCAGACGGCAAGCGCCGTCATCAGAAGCAGGAACAGGATTGCCGAACCGCCGGGATACCCGATGCCAAGTGAGCGGTCGGCAAAATCCGCCATGGTCGTCCCCGCCGTCGTGGTGGCCACGATCACGAACCAGTAGAGGAAGGGATGGAATGCCTTGGCGCGAATCTGGGCCGCCACGGCGGCGGCGAAGATAGCGATGAAAATAACGCTGCTGACGGCATATCCGAGATTCATCGACATGGAAACAGCGTCGCCGCCCGTCTCTCCCAATGTCGTCGCAAGGATCTTGATGAGCCAGAAGCCGAGCGTGACTTCCGGGACCTTGCCGAGTCCCACTTCGACGGTACTCTTCATGGAGGCGGTCACCCTCTTCGCTTCTCGGGGGTATCGATCATCCGACGTAGCCGATTGAGATCCTCGAGCGAACCGAGCGCGTCATTGGGTTTGGCTGCCGCGAGCGAAAGGACCAGGGCCTCCAGGCCGACCAAGGTGGCGCCGTGTAATGCTACGTGGCCAGGGCGTCCGCGCGGGATCGCGATCACGACATCGGCGAGCTTGGCCAGCGCCGTGTCAGTCAGCTCGGTCACCAGAACGGTTGTGAGCGACAGACGTTTCGCTTCGGCAAACACCGCGGCCACCTCTTTATAGCGCCGTCCGTAAGCCAGGATCAGCAGCGCATCGCCCTGCCTCAGATCGAGAAGCTGATCGGCGAGCATTGAACCGCTCGCATTGAGAGTCCGGCTCGATCGGCCGCAACGGGTGAGCAACGTCGATACATAGGTGGCAAGTGCCGCAGAGGGGCCGATGCCGAAGACCGCGATCCGGTTCGATGAATCGAGTGCATGGACGCCCACGGCGATCTGGGCGCGACAGGCGTCCGACCGGAGGACGGAGAGCCCCTCGGCGTGCGCGCGCAGGACGCTGTCGACCGCCCGGCCGGTGCTCTTCTTCAGCTCGCCCAGCGTGCGGCGCATCTCGTCGGCCGGCGTCGAGGCCGTGCCGATCGAATTGAGGATGGCACGCTTGAGGTCGGTGAGGCCAGCGAAGCCCAGCGCCTGGACGGTGCGAACCACGGTGGCGTCGGACGTGCCTGCGTAGCTGCCCAGCGTTGCCGCAGAGCTCGCGAGAACAATCTCGCGATTTTCGCCGATGAACTTCAGCACGCGATGTCCGGCTGCGCCGAGCC
Organism: uncultured Alphaproteobacteria bacterium; assembly: GCA_963765385.1. Taxonomy (GTDB): domain Bacteria; phylum Pseudomonadota; class Alphaproteobacteria; order Reyranellales; family Reyranellaceae; genus Reyranella. The sequence continues at coordinate 459,114 of CAVXWG010000014.1, forward strand.
CTTCGTGCGCCCGACGCAGGAGTTGGTCGAAATCGTGACCGATCTGCAGCGACGTCGCACTCATTGAGGCTCCGGATAGTAGCAAATGACACTCGATTCAGGATCGGCGTAGCATATACTACGTAGATGCGCAATGTAAGGCCGACCTCTTTAGCCATTTCCACTGCGAACAACGTTTTCCGAGCCGAACATGTTCCCCGTCTTGGCCTCCCGCGCGCACGCTGGCTGGCCTGTCTCTTGTCCCTCGCGCTCGTGCAGCCAGCGTTCGCCGGGCCTCCCTACCTCTCCGACGATCCCGAGCCGACGCCCTACCGGCACTTCGAGATCTACGCCTTCGGCAGCGGTACCAGGACGCATGACGGGACGGACGGCGCAGCCGGCATCGACTTCAACTACGGCGCTGCGCCCGACCTGCAGCTCACGGCCACACTGCCGATCGGCTTTGCCGCGCCGGCGGATGACCAGGCGAATGTTGGCTTCGGCAATATCGAGCTCGGCGCCAAGTACCGCTTCCTTCACCAAAGCGCCTTCGGCCTGGACGTGAGCATCTTTCCGCGGCTGTTCGTGCCAACAGGGTCGAGTTCCGTGAGTGACAATCACGTCTCAATTCTGCTGCCGGTCTGGCTGCAAAAGGATTGGGATGGCAGCTGGTCTTTGTTCGGCGGCGGTGGCTGCGTACTCAGCACTTTCGCGGCGCAGGACTTTTGCCTGGCGGGAGCCGTCGTGACCCACCAGTTCGTTTCGAACCTGCAGCTCGGCGTGGAGCTGTTCCACCAGACCGCTGACGCCAACGGCACGCTCGCCAGCACCAGCGTTGGCCTCGGCGCCACCTACGACCTCAACCAAACCTACCATCTACTGGGCTACGTCAATCGCGGCGTCCAGAATGCCAATCAGACCAACCAGTTCTCTTTCTACTTCGCTGTTCTGTTTACTTTTTAGCCTTGGCAAGGACGGCGACGGCGGCAGAACAGACCGATGTCGCTAGAACGTCACCCGCACGCCGCCATAGACAGTGAGCGGGGCGGCCGGGCTGTAGCTGCGCGGACCTCGGCGGCGCGCAGGATTGCCAAGGCAGCAATGCCAAACGCGGCCCGCCGGGTCATGCTACTGCATCGCTTTCTTCCAGGTCGGAATGACGCCGCTATGGATGTCGACCGCGACCTTGTCCTCCTGGCCGCCGCACAGCGGATGGCCATAGCCCGATACGCTCGTCTTGTCGGGCTTGATGTCGTAGAGGATGGCGTCGTTGTGGTCGGGCGAAACGCCACCGGGCACCTGATCGAGCTTCAGCTTCTGACGCAGTCGCCAGGCGATGTTATGGTCGGCGCAAGCGGTGTCGCCGCTGGCGCCCAAGCCGCCCACGACGTCGCGGCCGTCATAGAGCGCGAGGCCGCCGCCGAAGACGATGACTCCGCCCAGATGCTTGCCGATCATGGGGTCGTTGACGCTGCCGAATTGCTGGGCGTCGCCGGCATAGAGCACATCGGTCGCCACCGGATTGCTGGCCTCGAGACCGTACAGCGGCCCGCCGGGCTGCGTCGCGGCATAGAGGTTGGCCGTCGACAGAGCGAACTTCTGCAGGCTGAGCGCATTGGCCGTGTTGGCTTTCTCGGCGGCGATGCCGCGGCTGCCCAGCCATTGGTCGTCGGGCTTGGCGCCGCTGAAGGCAACGGCGCAGACCGTGCCGTCACGCGCCACGACGGCCGCCCATTCGTTGTTGTCGAGCCCGCCGTTGCCAGGCCCGCCGCTCGGCTTGACGCTCTGCTTCAACGCCTCGGCGAGCTGGTCGTGCGTGACCGGACAGTCGGCCGCGCGTGCCTGCGCTGCCGCCATGAGCAGCACCAGACCGAGGCCGCTTGCCAGCATTCTCATATCCATGGCGGCTCCCTTCTACGGCTTGTGGCCGCTGTTGATCGGTTGCGTGTACTTCCACGGGGTCGCGGTCTCGATCTGCTGCGCCGGCACCTGCTCGATATCGGGCGAGCGCGGGCTGAGCGAGATGGTCTTGCCGAAATGCTTGTCGGGGTCCTGGCTGATGCTTTGGAGGTAGCTCACCAGTTCCCAGATGACGTTCGATGGCAGGGTCGTCCCCCAGGCAGGCATGCCGTTGCTCCTCCCCTGATAGATGGAGAGATAGATGTTGGCGGCGCTGCTGCCGTGCAGCCACTTGCCATTGCTGAGGGCGGGGCCCATGCCACCCGCACCGTTGGGCGCATGGCAGCCGACGCAATTGAAGGCGATGAAATCCTTCATGCCGCGCTCGATGGCGCCAGGATCGTGATCGAACGGATTGCGGACGTCTTCCGGCGGCGGCAGCGCGCCTGGCCGGATGCCGGTCACGGGCACCGCGAGCAGCGCCTCGGTGCGGTTGCCGTAAGTGGGCAGCTCGCCGGCGCCGGCGGTGCCCGGTCGCGACTGGGCCCAGGCACTCCACGTGCCGAGCGCGGCGGCGGCGCTGAGAAGGACACAGGCCAGGCCACGTCCCAGCGGCGAGGCGGCGAAGGAAGCTGGCTTGCACATTCACTTTCCTCCGGGCGCGGTCGGAGCGGTTGTCTTGGGCAACGCGAACACGAGCAATTCGCTGCCTGCGCCGGTGACTGCCGGCAGATCCTGCATTGCGCCGGTGAAGCCCAGCGCGCCATTGCGCGCCCGCGGATCGAGCTCGGCATTGGCGACGGCGCCGGCCCAGCCGCCGACACCCGCCAGGACGGCGACGTACTGTGCGCCGTCGCTGCCCTGGTACGTCACCGGCTGGCCGATGATTCCCGAACCGGCATGGAACTGCCACAGTGGCTTGCCGTTGGTCGCATCGACCGCCTTGAACCAGCGATCCATCGTACCGTAGAACGCGACGTCGCCCGCGGTGACGACCGTGCCGCTCCACACCGGGAAGTTCTCGTGGATTTCCCAGACCCGCTTCCTGGCGACCGGGTCCCAGGCCATGAATTCGCCGCGATAGCCGCCGGGACCGGCATACATGTCGACCGTGGCGCCGACGAACGGCGTGCCGGCGATGTAGCCCACCTCCGACGACTTCCAGTCCATGCAGAGATGCTGGTGCGGCACGTAGATCAGCTTGGTGCGCGGCGACCAGGCCGAAGGCTGCCAGTCCTTGGCGCCGGGCGCAGTCGGGCAGATATAATGCACCGTCTTGTTCGGCGTCGGCTCCTTCTCTTCGTTGAGAATGAGCCGGCCGCGCTTGTAGTCGAAGCCCTTGTAGGCATTGAGAAAGTCGTAGGGTTCGACCGACAGGGCCTCGCCGGTGGCACGGTCGATCATCCACATGTAGCCGTCGCGTCCGACATGCACCATGACCTTGCGCGGCTTGCCGTCGATGGTGAGGTCCAGCAGGATGCTTTCGTTGATCTCGTCGTGATCGAAGACATCGTGCGGGTTGAGGGGCAACGCCCACTTCGCCGCGCCGGTGGCCGGATCGCGCGCGAAGATCGAGGTGGTCCACAAATTGTCGCCGGGCCGTTGCGACGAATTCCACGGACCGGGATTGCCCGAACCGTAGTAGATGAGATTCATGTCCGGATCGTAGGAGATCCAGCCCCACATCGTGCCGCCGCCATGTTTCCAGGCGTCTGCCGGCCAGCTCTTGACGCCAAGGTCCTTGCCCTTGAGCTCTTCATAGAAGGGCTTGAAATCGGGCCCGATGAGCACGTCCGAATCCGGACCCGTGGCATAGGCGCGCCAGGCGATCTTGCCGTCTTCCTCGTTCAAGGCCGTCACCCAGCCGTGCACGCCCATCTCGCCGCCGCTGTCGCCGATCAGCACCTTCCCCTTCACGACCAGCGGCGCCATGGTGATGGTCTCGCCGGTCGATATGTCGCCGAGCGTCGTCACCCACAGTTCCTTGCCCGTGCCGGCATCGAGGGCGACGGCGTGATTGTCGAGCGTGGCCAGGAAGATCTTTCCGTTGTCGTAGCCCAGCCCGCGCGCCACCACGTCGCAGCAGGCCACGCCCTGCGCCGACGGCGAGGTGCCGGGCCGGTAGCTCCACTTGAGGTCGCCGGTCGTCGCATCCAGCGCAAAGACGTTGTTGGGGTAGGGACCGACCACGTACATCGTTCCGGCGACGATGAGGGGAGCTGCTTCCTGGCCGTGCGCGCTGCCCAGCGAGAAAGTCCAGGCGAGCTTGAGCTGGCCGACATTGCCGGTATTGATCTGGTCGAGACCGCTGTAACGGGTGCTGGCGTAGTCCTTGGCCGCCATGACCCATTGCTTGTCGTCCCTGGTCAGGTTCACCAGGTCCTGCGCCCGAGCGACGGACGCCACGAGCGCCAGCATCAGTCCAAGGATGAGGGGGCCGGCTTTCATTGCACTTCTCCCGGGGAACGACGACGGTTGCGGGGGCTGCCTGCCGCCCGCATTGGGCGAGCACCGATGGCGAGCCCGGCAAGGAATGCCGCGGCGGCAAGCTCGGACGGAACGACGAAGAAGCCGATCAGGGCCTGCATCCAGAGCGTCGACCAGCCGCCGACGCAGACGACCAGGCCTACCGCCGTCCGATGGCGCAGCGCCGCCCGGATCGGGGGAGCGATGGGAGGGAACACGGCCGTCATGGCTCCCGCCTAACGCAGCGTGTAGAGGTAGGCTGCGATGTCGCGCGCATCGTGGTCGCCGATGCCGAGCACCGGCATCACGTTGCCCGGCACGACGCGCTGCGGATCCTCGATCCACGCCATCAGGTTCTCCGGCGTGTTGGGCAGCATGCCGGCCACGTAGAGCCGGTCGCCGAAACCGGTCAGCGGCGGCCCCACCCGGCCGTTGGCGTTGTCGATGCCCGGAATCGTATGGCAATAGCCGCAGCCGAGCCGGCCGATCAGCTCGGCGCCCCGGTTCGAAATCGCCGTCACTGCGCGGCAGCGGCGCGGCCGCCACGTCGGCCTGGGCGCCGACCAGCAGCACGCCGGGCACGATCACAAGCAGGGCGATCGCAGCGGCCGCCTGCGCGCGCCGTGGCCGACGCGCCTTCGGCTGCCCCGCCGCCTCCATCCAGCGGACGAACACCCAGGCGCCGGCGGCGACGAACAGAAAGCCCATCGGCACCCACATGATCACCCCGGCCAGCTGCTGATCCTGCAGACGCGTCAGGCCCCACGAACCGGCTTCGGCGGCGCTGGCGGCAAACAGCGGACGCGGCGCCAGCAGCATCAAGGCGCCGGGAAGGTCGCTCAGGATGGCGGCGGTGACGATGAAGACCAGGCTGGCGCCATGATCCATCCGGCGTCGCGGCGAGGTGTCGAACACGAGCGTCCAGAAGGCGAGCGGCGCCACAAGGAAGCAAAGATGCTCGATCGCGTGAACCAACGGGTTGTCGAGCGCCCAGCGATAGGGGCCAGGGATGTGCCAGAACACGAAAGTCGCACAAAAGGCCGTCCAGACGACGACGGGGTGGAGCAAGGCGCGCCCAACCGCACCGAGCCGCCCGCGGCGCCATGATCGCAACAGGCCGTGCCGCCAGCGCGGCGACAGGCCCCACAGGAACACCGCGCCCTGCCGGCTGCAGGCGAGCAGCGGCGCGACAACGACGCTCAGCAGCAGGTGCTGGACCATATGCGCCGAGAACAGCCTGTCGCTCAGGGCATCGAGCGGGGATTCCAACGCCAGCAGCATGATCGTCATCGCCGCGACGAAGAGCGCGATCCGGAAATGCCCGGCGACCTGGTCAACGCGGCCCGCGCGCGACAGCGACGCGAGCCCTCGCGCGTACCAGGCCGCCGCAACCGCCAGGGGCATCAGCACACCCGGTTCCCACGACCATGCGAGGCCGTGATGCACGCCGTCGTGCGCCAAGGCCCCTGCCGCCGTCGAGGCGAGCATCAGCGCCGCGAGCCAGGGGACGACCGTCAGGTGGCGCATGGCGGCACCAGGAATGTGTTGATGAGGTTGAAGCCCAGCAGGACGATGAACGTTGCGCTCGTCATCAATCCCCAGGCGGCCAGGAACCGCGTGCGGCCCTCGCCGATGTCGAGCGCGTGTCCGGCGGCCTCGGTCCGCGTCATCGACCACGTGCGGTAGGAGATCGCCGCGGCGGCCGCCGTGACGACGATGGCCGCGATGTAGAGAACCGGAATGAGAACCGACACCCCGCCCCACCCCACCATCGGGCCGGTCAGCCGTTGCGATCCCGGGAAACACCAATGACTTGCGAAGCCGTAGCTCGCCATCATCGCGAGCGCCCAGGCGATCGGTCCGGTGAGGAAACCCGCGAACACCAAAACGACCGGCACACGATGCCGATGGGGCGAAGGGTGGGGAGGAGCATGGGCGGGCATGGGGCGCTTCCGCTATTGGAGATAGGGCAGCACGTAGAAGGTGAAAAAGATCGTGATCCAGACGGCGTCGACGAAATGCCAATAGATCGCGCCGGTCGAAATGGCGGCATGGCGGGGCCCGTTGAAATAGCCGAGCAGCGACCAGGCAAGCAGCGCCGCGAGCACGATCAATCCGACGACGACGTGGGCGATATGAAGGGCGGTGATGGTGAAATACAGCGAGCCGTAGGTATGGCTCGCGAAGGTGAAGCTCTTGTGCGACCACTCGATGACCTGGATGCCGACGAAGGCGCCGCCCAGCACGAGCCCGACCGCCAGGCCCACGGACAACATCAGGCGGTTGCCGCGTCCGATCGCGCGCTCGCCCCACCACACGGCGACGCTGCTGGAGAGCAGGACCAGTGTATTCGCGGCCGACAGGCCGATCTCCGGCCGGCCGCCCGGCGGCCAGGTCCCCGGCGGCTGCTGCACCGCGATGTAGTAGTAGCTGAACTGCAGGAAGGCGAAGATCGAGCCCTCGGTCGCGATGATGCACAGCATCGCCCACCAGCCGGTGGATCGCTTGCCGGCGCTGCCGACCGGCAGAAGCCGCTGCTCGAGGCTGAGATCGGTCATGCCACGAGCCGCGTCGTCTGGCCGAGGCTGGCACGCGGCCACAGCCAGAACAGGCTGGCCGCCAGTCCGAGACCGAGGCTCGCGCCCAGGAGCCACCATGACTGGATCAGGAGGGCGGTAAAGAATGCCGCCAGGCAGAGCGCGAGGAAGAACGGCATGGCCGAATCGTGCGGCATCTTGAGGATGACGTCGGGTATGGCATCGAGCGCGCTCACGCCCAGCGTCTCCTTGTCGGCGTCGAGCACGGCGCCCTCGCCGACCGAGGAGCGGCCTTCGATTTCGTCCAGCCTGTCCTCCCAGAGCGGGTGGCGGCTGGCGACCGTCGGCAGCACGACGAAGTTGTAGGGCGGCGGAGGCGAAGGCGTCGACCATTCGAGGCTGGCCCCGTCCCACGGATTGGGCCCGGCGATCCGGCCATGCTTGCGGCTGATCGCGACGTTGATCAGCAGCAGCAGGACGCCGACGGCGAAAAGGAAGGCGCCGATCGTGGTCACGAGATTGACCGTGTTCCAGCCGATGTCGGCCGGGTAGGTGTAGACGCGCCGGGGCATGCCCATCAGGCCGGCGATGTGCATGGGAAAGAATCCGAGATTGAAGCCCGCGAACATGGTCCAGAAGTTCCAGCGTCCGAGAAGTCTCGTTGAGCAGCCGGCCGGTCATCTTGGGAAACCAGAAATAGAGGGCGCCCACGACCGGAAAGACATTGATCCCGATCAGCACGTAGTGAATGTGCCCGACCACGAAATATGTGTCGGTGAGCTGCCAGTCGACCGGCACCGAGCCGGTCAGGAAACCCGACACGCCGCCGACCACGAACAGAAAGATGAAGCTCACGAAGAACAGCGAGGCGGTGGCGTAGATGAAGCGCCCCGTCCAGATCGTCGCGACCCAGGCGAACACCGACACCGCGCTCGGGATGACGATGATGAACGACGCCGCGTTGAAGAATGACATGGCGAGGTTCGGCAGGCCGGTGGCGAACATGTGATGCACCCAGACGCCGAAGCCGATGATCATCGTGACCACGGTGGCAAGGGCGACGGCGGTATGTCCGACCAGCGGCCGGCGGCAGAACACCGGCAGGCCGTCCGATACCATGCTCATCGCCGGCAGGACGATGGCGTAGACCCACGGATGGCCGAACATCCAGAACAGGTGCTGCCACAGGAGCGGCTGGCCGCCGGCCTCGACGCTGAAGAAGTGGGTGCCGAACTGGCGGTCCGTCCACAGCATGAAGAAGGCAATGCTGACCGACGGAATCGCCAGAAGGTTGCCGGCCGACGCGGTGAGGGTTCCCCAGATCATCATGGGAAAGCGGTTGATCGACATGCCGGGCGCGCGCGTCCGCAACGCCGTCACCAGGAAATTGATGCCGCCCACGGTCACCGACAGGCCGAAGAAGATGAATCCGAGGGCGTAGAAATCCTGGCTGGGCCCCGGATTGTACGGCTTGGTCGCGTAGGGCACGTAGTTGAACCAGCCGTCGTTGGGGCCGGCGCCGATGGCGAAGCCCGCGTAGAGAAAAAGTCCCGAGAACAGGTACGTCCAATAGGAGAAGGCGTTGAGGCGCGGCAGGGCCATGTCGCGCGAGCCCAGGATCAGCGGCCACAGGTAGTTGCTGAAACCCGACAACACCGGCAGGGCGTAGAGGAAGATCATCGTCACGCCGTGCATCGAGAACAGCTGGTTGTACTGGCCGGGCGTGACCACGCTGCTGTTGGGCTGGGCAAGCTGCAGCCGCACGATCAGCGCCTCGATGCCGCCCAGGATCAGGAACGCGAAGGCGGTCACCAGGTAGCGGACGCCGATTTCCTTGTGGTCGACGGTGGACAGCCATCCGATCAGGCCGGGCTTGGTCTCCCAGAGCGCCTGCAGGCGGCGCGCCAGCGGTGAATTGTAGGGCTGGGCGGCGATTTCGGGTACCCGGCTGTAGTCCGCGACGGTCACTCTCGGCCTCCCTATTTGAGCGTGGCCAGGTAGGCCTGGATGGGCGCGAGCTCGTTTCCGGGAAGCCCCAGCGCCGGCATCTGGTTGCCGGGCTTGATGCCCTGCGGATCGGCGATCCACGCCGCGAGGTGGCCGGGCGTGTTCGGCAGGGTGTTGGCGGCCAGCGACGCGCGCTCCGCCAGATGCGTGAGGTCGGGGCCCAAGACACCGCCGGCTCGCGTGCCGCGCACGGTGTGGCAGGAGGCGCAGCGGCGAACGAACGCCACCTCGCCATTCCGCGCCTGTTCGCTCACCGGGGGTGGCGAGACGAGGAGCTGCGCGTCCCACCAGCGCTGGAAGGCATCCGGCGGATCGGCGACGACGGAGAACGCCATGTGGGCGTGCTGGACGCCGCAATATTCAGCGCACTGCCCGCGATAGGTGCCGGGCTCGTTGGACTCGATCCAGGTTTCATTCACTTGCCCCGGAATGACGTCGGTCTTGCCGGAAAGCGCCGGGACCCAGAACGAGTGGATGACGTCCGCGCTGTGCAGCCGGATGCGGACCGGAACCCCCACCGGTATGTGGATCTCGTTGGCGGTGGTGAACTGGCGCCACGGCATGGCGTGGTCGTAGTGGACCTGCCACCACCACTGGTGGGCGGTGATGTCGATGGTGACGCCGGGCTTGGCCGGCGGCGAGGCGACATGCGCCAGCACCACCATGCTCCAGACCAGCGAGCCCAGAAGCGTCACCGACGTCAGGCCGATGCCGGCATAGATCCAGCTGACGCCACCGGGCGGCCGGGCGACCGGCCAGATTCCCGGGCCGCCGGGCCCGAACCAATGGCGCGGCTGGCGTGCCAGGCCGACGAGGATGAGCCCGCCGATCGCAACGACCACGATGAGGCAGATGGCGATGAGGCCCCAGCTCAGATCAAGGACCGAGCGCGCCTTGTCGCTGGCCGCACGAAGCACGCTCATCGGCGTGCCCGCATTGGCACCGGCCTGGCAACCCACAATTGCTGCCGTCAGGATTGCCGTCGCTTTGATCTCGGTTCTCACACAACGCCCCTGACAGCGCAACGCGCGGCGATTAGGAGGTTTGATGTTGCCGATGCTCCTCCCCTCGGGAACTCGGCTCAATAGCGGGGTATGCAAACCAGTTAATGACACCGCCGCGCAACTTTTTCGCGGCATCGACATTATCCGACGGGCGACATCGTGCGTCGCCCGTAAGAGCGAGAGAGAGAAGGGCCTTGCCGGGAGAGCCGATTGTCCTTTCATCGGTGCCGACAAAGGCTCCGGCCTTTGCCGGCCCCTTGGTTGCGTTGACCGTCCCGCCCCGTCGCAAGCTTGTGCAGGAGGGCCGGCCGTGTGGCGACCTCTTCATGGTCCATGCCGGATGGCTGATGGCCTTCCGTCAGCTTCCGGACGGAGGCCGCCAGATCTTCAATTTCTGGCTGCCCGGCGAGATCGCGGGAGTGGAGCTCCTGGCCTTCGCTGCCGCTCCCTACTCCGTCGCGACGATAACCTCTTGCCGGATTTCGCGATTGGCCCGCGGCAGCATCGAGGCCGAGGACATCTTTCCCGGCGGCCTGGCAACACTGACGATGCTGGCCTGCCGTAACGGCCTGATCATGCGTGAGCGCATCGTCAGCCTGGGCCGCCGGTCGGCATTTTGTCGCGTCGCGCATCTCCTCCTCGAGCTCGGCCTGCGCGCGGGCTTGACCCGGGGCGAAACGACGGTGCCCTTGCCCCTGACGCAGCTCGAGATCGCCGACAGCACCGGCCTCACCGCACCCTACGTCAACCGGATCTTCAAGACCCTGCGCGAGCGCGGTTTCCTCAAGGTTTCGAAGGAAGGTTGCGAGCTCCAACAGACGGAAAAATTGATGAAGCTCGTCGAATTCAGACCGAACTATCTGCTGACGGACCGGGACGCGCTGATGCCGGCGCCGGAACTGCTGGGCGCCCGCTGATGGTCCTGCGCCCGGCCGTCGCGGCAGTAATTTGCTCTGCCTTTGTCCTGATCGATGCCGGGACGGCGCCCGGGGCGCCGGTGCCCGAGCAATCTATCTCCATTGGCTTCCTCACGGCCGGCGATCGGGCATTGGAGCCGGCGAGCCCCATGGCGATCGACGCCTCGGACCTCGGCCTGCAAGGCGCCCGCCTCGCCGTCGAGGACGATGCGACGACCGGGCGCTTCACGGGCCAGCGGTTTACCCTCGTGGTCGAGAAGGCGGCCGACCGTGCCGGCGTTGCGCCGGCTGTCCATCGCCTTGAAACTGCCGGCGCGCGTTTCATCGTGGCGGATCTCGAGGCCGAGCCTCTCACCGCGGCCTCGGATGCCATCTCGCCCGGGACCACCTTGCTCAACGCCCGCGCGCCCGACGATTCCCTGCGCAACGAGGCGTGCCGTCCGTCCGTGCTGCATGTGGTCCCCAGCCGGGCCATGGCGGCGGACGCGTTGGCGCAATATCTTGTCGTGATGCGCTGGCCGCGATGGTTCCTGATCGTGGGCAGGCATCCCGAGGACGCCCTCTATGCCGCGGCGATCCGCTCGGCGGCGAAGCGCTTCGGTGGGAAAATCGTCGGTGAGAAGCCATGGGCCTTCGAGCCGGGCAATCCCCACGCCGACAGCGGGCACGTCAGCCTGCAGGCGGAAATCCCGCCGTTCACGCGCGGTCCCGATCATGACGTGCTGATCGTCGCCGACGAGCGCGGCGAGTTCGGCGAATACCTTCCTTACCGCACGGCCCTGCCGCGGCCGGTCGCCGGCACGCAGGGGCTGGTCGCCACGGCCTGGAGCCCGGTGCTGGAGCAGTGGGGTGCGCTGCAGCTTCAGAGCCGCTTCGCTCGGCAGGCGCAGCGCCGCATGGGCCTGCGCGACTACACCGCATGGCTGGCCGTGCGCGCCGTCGGCGAGGCCGCGACACGGACCCGAAGCGACGATCCGCAGACGATCCGCCGCTTCATGGCCGGCCCGGAGTTCCGTCTCGGTGGCTTCAAGGGCGTGCCGTTCAGCTTCCGGCCCTGGGATGGCCAGTTGCGCCAGCCGATGCTGGTCGCCGGGCCGCGCGTGCTCGTGTCCGTATCGCCCCAGCCGGAGTTCCTGCATGAAGGGTCGCCGCTCGATTCCCTTGGCCCCGACGCCGCCGAATCCAGGTGCAAGCACCCATGAGGGCAGCCGGCCTCGCGGCTTGGGTCCTGGTGGGCCTGCAGCTGTCGACCGTCGGCGGCAGGGCCGAGACCGTCTTCGTGAGCAACGAGCAGGATGACACGGTCTCTGTGGTCGACGGCGCCGGCCTCGAGGTCGTCGCGACCATTCCGGTCGGTCGCCGGCCGAGAGGCATAGAGGCCAGCGCCGATGGCAAGAGGATCTACGTCGCCCTGGGTGACGACGACCGCTTCGACGTGATCGACGTGGCGTCGCGCAAGGTCGTCGACACGCTGCCGTCGGGCCCCGATCCGGAGCGCTTCGCCGTCTCGCCGGACGGCCGGCGGCTCTACATCGCCAACGAGAATGACAACGTCGTCAGCGTCATGGACATCGCCGCCAGGAAGATCGTCGACGAGATCCAGGTCGGCATCGAGCCCGAGGGCATGGCCGTGTCGCCCGACGGCGGGCTCGTGGTCTGCACCTCGGAGACCACCAGCATGGCGCATTTCATCGATCCGGCGAAGGCCGAGCTGGTCGACAACGTGCTGGTCGATTCGCGGCCGCGGGTCGCGCGGTTCACGCACGACGGCAGATTGCTCTGGGTGTCCTCGGAGCTGCGCGGCTCGGTGACGGTGCTCGACGCCGTCTCGCGTTCGGTGGCGGCGCATATCGAGTTCGCGGTTCCCGGGGTGCCGCAGGAACTCATCCAGGCGGTCGGCGTCATGCTGAGCCGCGACGGCACGCGCGCGTTCGTGGCGCTCGGCCCCTCGGCGCGCGTCGCCGAGGTCGATGCGCGCAGCTACAAGGTCCTGCGCTATCACCTCGTCGGCCAGCGGGTGTGGAATCTCGCCTTCTCGCCCGACGAAAGCCGCCTGTACAGCACCAATGGCAACAGCAACGATATTTCCGTGATCGATCTGGCGAGCGACCGGGTCGTCAAGTCGCTGGGCGTCGGCCGTTCGCCGTGGGGCGTGGTGGCCGTGCCATGATGGCGCTCGAAATCGACAAGGTCAGCCATGTCTATCGCAGCAAGGCTCTGGACGACGTGACCCTGTCGGCCGCTTGTGGCGAGTTCGTCGTGCTCCTGGGGCTCAATGGCGCGGGCAAGACCACGCTGTTTTCGCTGATCGCGGGATTGCTGACCCTTCAGGCCGGCTCGATCGCGATCCTCGGACACTGCCTGCCGCACGAACGCAAGGGTGCGCTGGCAGGAAGCGGCTTTGTTTTCCAGGAGCCGGCGCTCGATCTCGACCTGACGGTGGGCCAGACGCTGCGATATCACGCCGCCCTGCATGGCCTCTCCCGCCACGACGCGCGAGCGCGCATCGACGAGGAACTGACGCGTTTCGGACTGCTGGCGCGTCGCGGTGACCTCGTGCGCAGGCTCTCGGGCGGCCAGCGCCGAAGGGTCGAGATCGCTCGCTGCCTGCTGCATCGGCCGCGGCTCCTGCTGCTCGACGAGCCCACGGTGGGGCTCGATGTGCCGAGCCGGCGGGCAATCATCGAACGGGTGCGCTCGCAGTGCCGCGACGACGGCGTGACCGTGCTGTGGGCCACTCATCTGCTCGACGAGGTCGCAGAGCAGGATCGCACGGTCGTGATCCATGGCGGACGCATCGTCGAAGACCGCCGCATTGGCAAGATCGACGCCTTGCCGACGCGCTTCGCCCGCCTGACGGGCACGGAGGCCGCGTGAACCCGCTCTGGCTGCGCTGCTTCGCGGGTATCCTCGACCGGGAGTTCCTGCGCTTCCTGCGACAGCGTGCGCGGTTCTTCGCGTCCCTGGTAAGGCCCCTGGTCTGGTTGATCATCTTCGCCACGGGCTTTCATTCCGTTCTCGGCCTGTCGCGCATTCCTCCTTACGAGACGTATGTCCTCTACGAGGAATACATCGTGCCAGGCCTTGTCGGCCTGATCCTGCTGTTCAACGGCATGCAGACGGCGCTCTCCATGGTGTTCGACCGCGAGATGGGCAGCATGAAGGTGCTGCTGGTGAGCCCGCTGCCGCGCTGGTACTTGCTGACCTGCCGCCTGCTCGCGGGCGTCATCGTGGCGGTGCCGCAGGTCTACGCTTTCCTGGCCTGCGCCTGGCTGTGGGGCGTTCGACCGCCGGCCGCCGGCTACCTTTATGTGGCCCCCGCCATCGTCCTCGCCGGCCTGATGCTGGGCGCCATCGGCCTGCTGGTATCCTCGGTGGTCGAGCAGCTCGAGAATTTCGCCGGAGTCATGAACTTCGTGATCTTTCCGATGTTCTTCGCCTCGACGGCGCTCTATCCGCTGTGGCGCCTTAACGACGCCAGTCCGATCCTCGCGACCGTGGCGTGGCTCAATCCTTTCAGCCATGCCGTCGAGCTGGTGCGCTTCGCCTTCTACGGCCAGGTCGAAAAGGGGTCGCTCGAAGTCACCGTCGCCGTCGGCCTCGTCGTCATGGGCCTGGCGGCGTGGCGCTATGACAGCGGCCGCATCCTGCGACGGCAACGGGCCGGGACAGCGTGATGATCAGGGCCGCTGTTCTCGCCCTGTCAGCGCTCTCGCTTGCCGCGGCGCCGAGCGCCGCGGAAAGCCTGCGGGTCTGCGCCGATCCCAACAATCTGCCGTTTTCAAACCAGCAGGGCAAAGGCTTCGAGAACCGAATTGCCGTCATCCTGGCCGAGGACCTCCATGCCGAGCTCGAATACACCTGGTGGGCCCAGCGACGCGGCTTCGTGCGCAATACCATCAAGGCGGGTCTGTGCGACGTCGTCATGGGCGTTCCCGCCAGCTTCGAGATGCTGCAGACGACGCATCCCTATTATCGCTCGACCTATGTGTTCGTGACGCGGACGGCCGACGGGCCCGCCATCACCTCGCTCGACGATCCCCGGCTGAAGAGCCTGCGCATCGGCGTGCAGCTGATCGGAGACGACGGCTCCAACACGCCACCCGCCCATGCATTGGCGCGGCGTGGCATCACCGCCAAGGTTCACGGCTACATGATCTATGGCGACTACAGGAGCGCCGCGCCCACGGCGCCGATCATAGACGCCGTTGCAAGAGGCGAGATCGACGTTGCGGCAGCGTGGGGGCCGCAGGCGGCCTATTTCGCCGCCCACGAACCTGTGCCGCTGACATGGGCGCCCATCACGCCGTGGCTCGATGGGCCGCGCCTGCCCATGGTGTTCGACATTTCGATCGGCGTCGCGCGCGGCAACGGATCCTTGCGCGCCGATCTTGACGCTGCTCTCCGCCGCCATCGCGCCGAGGTCGATCGCATCCTCGCAGAGTACGGCGTGCCGCGGGTGGATGACAGACCGGCGTCGCCCTGAATGATCGATATGGTGCGGCGGCAGGCTACGGCTGCCCTGCGCTACTCGCTCGACGGCGGACTGGCCCAGTAACCAGGTCTCCAAGGCGCTTGTCGTCCGATAAGCTCGGCCTCTCAAAGAGACTGCGTCGGCGCAGCCGTACAACCAATGCCGGCGGGAATTGAGGGAGGAAAGAATGAGACGTTTTACGTTGATGGAGGCGTGCTGGTGCAGCGCTGGTGACAAGCTCGGCGGTCGTGACCCAGGTGGCGCCGAATCCCAACAATCCGAACGACACCGTGGCGGACACGTGCGGCGGGGGGGCGTAGGGCGTAGCCTGCCCGTGGTGCAGGTCGCGGGAATCTGCAGCCTCAAGTTCTGCAGCCTCGTGAGGAGGAACGCCATGACGATAGACGAAGCCATTGCCGAGCTCTTCCGGCGCAAAATCAATTGCGGATGCGAGACCTTCATCGACGCAGGCATCCGGCTCTGGATAGCCGACGTGATGAACGATCGCCGCGCCGAGACGCAGCTTTCACGCGACCGCTTGGCCGAGGCCGGCCAATGGTTCATCGACGCGGCGCGACGGCTTTCCCCCGAAGCCTTCGCCGGCCCGCGGCTCCTGCCTGGATGACCCACCGGCGAGCAACTGTGTGCCGTTCGCCACGTTGGACGGGACGTGAAGCAAACCAGCGGCGCAATCAGCCCGGTAAGGATCCATCATGGCGCTCGCAATGGACACAAATGAAGACGAGCGCATACCTGGTGGCCTGTCGAATGCGTTGAAGGGGGCCGCCTTGCAGTGGCTGGAACACAAGGACGCCCAGGCCGGGGCCGCCCTCGCATACTATTCGATCTTCTCGATCGGACCCCTGATTGCCGTGGCGATATCCGTCGCCAGCCTGGTGTTCTCACGCCAGGGCATGCAGGCGGAGGTCGCCACGGAGATCAAGGGACTGCTGGGCGACAAGGGCGCCGACGTCGTGAGTGGAATGCTGACGAGCGCCGGCAAGCCAAGCGAAGGCCTCTTTGCCTCCATCATCGGCACGATTGCGCTGGTTTTCGCCGCTATTGGCGTGGTCGTGCAGCTCAAGGGGGCGCTGAACGCCGTCTGGGACGTCAAGAAACCACCGGGCAAGGGTCTGTGGGGCTTCGTTCGCGCCTACGTTTTCTCTTTCGCAGGCGTGCTCGCCATCGGATTTCTGCTGCTGGTTTCGACGGTGCTGACGGCGGGCCTTGCGGCCTTCAGCAAGAGCATGGGCGACGTCGTTCCAGAGGCTTTCGCCCAAGCGGCGAGTTTTGCCTTGTCGTTCGCCGTGATCAGCGTGCTTTTTGCCATGATGTTCAAGTGGCTTCCGGACGCTCAAGTGGCATGGCGCGATGTCTGGCTGGGCGCCATCGCGACCGCGGCCCTGTTCGAAATCGGCAAGTTCCTCATCGGATTCTACATCGGCAAGCAGGGCCTGGAATCGACCTACGGCGCGTCAGCGTCCATCGTCGTTGTGCTGATCTGGGTCTACTACTCTGCGCAGATTGTCTTGTTGGGCGCCGAATTCACCAACATCAGGGCCCGGCAAGGGGGCCGGTTCCAGCCTGCGGCGCGGGCTTGATCGCTTCTGCGACACGACCGTCAAGCGAGCGCGATCGAGTCCCCCCGCGGCCGGCCAGCAACCTCGTGGCACCTCCTGGCAACCGCCGCTGGCAGATGATCCTCCCACTCCGCGCTCACTGTGAAAAAGATTCCGCTGCGTCGATGCCGACACTCTATCTGACGTTCACCCGGTAGAAGCGCAGTTGGGCGAAAAGTCGGGAGACGTCGCCGTTACGGAAGACATCACCGTGACGAACTATAGGTGGCATTGCCGGTGCAGTGGATGGCAGCCCTGATTTCGCAATCGCACGGAGAAATGCCGAAGTCGCCCCTCCATGTAGCGCTCGAGGTATTCGAGGGGCGCTCCGGTCGAGCGACGGAAAAGCGTCGCATGTCGCCATCTCGACCGAGGCCCCATTCGACTGCGATGCGATGGCCCGCTCCCGTTTGCGAGGGCAATGGCCGATGGCGCGACAGGGGGACCTGCCGAGAGACGAAAACATACGATGGCCGGGAACGATTATCGGCTGCGGCGGACGCGCCGCGACCACCACATCACGATGCGGTGCAGCACCATCACAGCGGCAGGAGGCCCCAGTGCGAGGACGATATCGGCGAGATATGTCTCGACGGAGTTGGCCGACGGGCCGTCGCACTGTGGCTGCTGCCACCCGATCCACGGCCCGTACACGCACTGGCCGAGGATCGCCAGGATGCAGCCGATCCACAGCACCGAGCATCCGATCCAGACCTTGAAAAGCCCGCGCTGCAGCCGCTGCTGCCATCTTGCCCGCGTGGCCCTGGGCCGTGCGTCGGGTCCCCCATCGGGAGTGTCGGATTTTTCGGAGCCATGCCCGGAACTATCGGCCGCCTGTTGGTGGCCAGCCCGCAAAACGCTGTTCGACATGAACGACAATGGCCGGGCTGGTCGATAGTTCCAGCCCATCAGGCCGGCACGGGCCGTCGACTGAGGCCGAACTGCCCAACATTGCCTGCCAACGGAACTCAATGCGAACATCACAAAAGCGACGTGAATGACCCAAAGAGGATGCAGGCCAAGATCGCGGCGCTCGAGGGCCAGGTCGGCCAGGCGAGAGCCGACGCGAAGGAAAAGATCAGGCAGCGTGTCGCGGCGATCCGCGCCGAGTACGCGACCCGCTCGGCCAAGCTGAAGCAGGCCTGGGCACTGACGAAGGAAGCTCTCGCGGCGTGACCGGCGGCGGGCCCGGGCGACGGCTCTCTTCGCCCGGGCCCATTACCGGCTGCAGGCGTTCCGCCCCGATCAGCCGGCACTGACCTAGCGGTACCCTGCGACGCCCGCAGCACGCGCGCTCGATGGAGCGCGACGGCGCCCATCGCCATGCCTGCCGGCCATCCCATACCCCCGCCCCCCGCCCCCGGCGACCTCCGGTCGCCATGTCGCACCTTGCCAGACATTTATCGAATTGACGTATAAGTCAAATCGACCTAATAGTCGTCTTGACCATATAGTCATGTCCGATTGTTCTGGAAAAGGCTGCTGTCATGTTCGAATCCCGGATTGCCACCGCGCCACTCCCCGCCCTGGAACCCCTGAGCGCCGCATTCCCTGCTCCCCGAGGCAGGCCGCGCCCGCCCTTCGAGCGCATCGCCTTGGCGCTCCAGGGCGGCGGCGCGCTGGGCGCCTACCAGGCCGGCGTCTACCAGGCCCTTGCCGAGGCGGATCTTCACCCCGACTGGGTCGCCGGCATCTCGATCGGCGCCATCAACGCCGCGATCATCGCGGGAAATCCACCGGAGTCCCGCGTCGACAGGCTTCGCGAATTCTGGGAACGCGTGAGCGCGCCATGGATGCCGGGGCTGGGCCATTCGGTCCTGGTGCCCGATGGCACTGGCGCACGAGACGAGCCGCCGGCCGTCGGCCCGTTCCCGGGCGGCGACCTCGCGCGGTCGCTGTTCAACCAGTGGTCGGCAACGTCGGTCGCCTGCCTGGGCGCCGCGGGGTTTTTCACACCGCGAACCGTTTCGCCCTGGCTCTGCCCCGACGGCTCGATGGAGGCCACCAGCTATTACGACACGCGGCCGCTCGAGCAGACGCTCGAGCGCTTGGTGGATTTCGATCGCATCAACGACGGGCCGATGCGCCTCAGTGTCGGCGCCGTCAACGTGCGGACGGGAGACTTCGTCTACTTCGACACGACGACGCACCGCATCGGACCTCGCCACATCCTGGCGAGCGGCGCCTTGCCGCCCGGCTTTCCGGCCGTCGAGATCGACGGCCAGCACTACTGGGATGGCGGCCTGGTCTCGAACACGCCGCTCGGCTGGATGGTGGATGCCGGGCCGCCGAAGGACACGCTGGTCTTCCAAGTCGATCTGTGGCCGGCCGGCGGACAGTTCCCGCGCAACATGGCGCGCGTGGCGACGCGCCAGAAGGAGATCCAGTACTCCAGCCGCACCCGCGCCGAGTCGAACCGCTTCAAGGACCTGCAGCGCTTCAAGAACCAGGTGGCCCAGCTGCTGGCCAGGCTGCCGCCCGATCTGGCCGGGAGCCCGGAGGCAGCGCGCCTGCGCCCCCTCTGCGAGCGCAAGGTCGGGAACCTGATCCAGCTGATCTACCACTCCAAGGACTACGAGGGCGATTCCAAGGACTACGAGTTCTCGCGCCGCAGCATCGCGGAGCGCTGGCGCGCCGGCTACCACGACACCGTGCGCACGCTCCGCCATCCCGAGGTGCTGCAGCGCCCCGCCGCCCCCGACGGCGTGTTCATCTTCGATGTCGCCCGGCATGGCCGCGAATAGCCGGCGACGACCCCTGACACAACCATCAAGGAGAGACTGTCATGCGCCTCGAGAACAAAGTTGCCGTCGTAACCGGCGCCGGAAGCGGAATCGGCAAGGAAATCGCCAGGCTCTTTGCCTGCGAAGGCGCCAAGGTCGTGATCGCCGACCACAACCAGGCGCACGCCGACGAGGTCGCCCGGGAACTGGGGAACGAACGCGCCATCGGCATTGCGGTCGACGTTGCCGACGAGGCCGAGGTCGAGGCCTGCTTTGCCAAGACCGTCGCCGTGCTGGGCCAGGTCGACATCCTGATTTCCAATGCCGGCATCCAGTCGGTGGCGCCGATCGAACAGTTCGACTTCGGCAAATGGCGGCAACTGCTGGCCGTCCACCTCGACGGCGCGTTCCTGACGACGCGGGCGGCGCTGCGGCACATGTCGGCGCGCGGTCGCGGCGGCAGCATCATCTACATGGGTTCGGTGCACTCCAAGGAAGCATCGGTGCTCAAGGCGCCCTATGTCACCGCCAAGCATGGCCTGATCGGGCTCGCCAAGGTCGTCGCCAAGGAAGGCGCCCAGCATGGGGTGCGCGCCAATGTCATTTGCCCCGGATTCGTGCGCACGCCCCTGGTCGACAGGCAGATCCCGGAGCAGGCCAGGGAACTCGGCATTTCCGAGCAGGACGTGGTGCGCAACGTCATGCTCAAGGAAACCGTCGACGGCGAGTTCACGACCGTCGAGGACGTGGCGCAAACCGCGCTCTTTCTGGCCTCGTTCGGCTCCAACGCCCTGACCGGCCAGTCGGTGGTGGTGAGCCACGGCTGGTCGATGCAATAGTTTGCACTATTCATATTGACTTTATATTCATTTCGACTATATAGTCGTTTTGACAAACAAGTCACAGGAGCCTCACATGGCACGAGTCAATCTGGAGCGACGGGCGGAAATCGGCTTGGCAAAGCGTACCCGCACCCGCGCCGTCATTCTGCAGGCAGCGCGCACTTGCTACGCGGCCGAGACGGCAGCGCCGGTGACGGTCGACTCGGTGATGCAGGCCGCCGGCCTGGCGAAGGGCACCTTCTATGTGCACTTTCAAGACCTTGCGGCGCTCGAGGCCGAGCTGGGCGGGGCCCTGATCGAGGAGCTGGACGAGAGCCTGCAGCCGACGCGCCGCGCGGCGGATCATCCGCTGACGCGCCTGGCCACGGCGGCCACCATCCTGCTGCGCGACCTCGCGCGCGCGCCGGCGCGGGCGCGGCTGGTCGGGCGGGTCGTCAGCGCGGTACCCGTCGGCGGCGCCGTGCAGGCCCACCTGCGGGAGGATCTCGCCGAGGTGAGCGCCGCCGGCCTGCTGGCCCTGCGCTCGGTCGATCTCGCCGCGCGTGTCGTGACGGCGCTTTGCGAGCTGGCCGCCCGCGAGCTCGGCGAAGAGCGTATCGACGAAAAAGCGATTCCCGACATCGTCCGCGCCATCCTGCGCGCCGTGGGTTGCCCGCCGCGCGAAGCGGCCGCGCGCGCCGATCAAGCGGCGCGCCATGCCGACGCCTTTGCGCGCCGCGCCGACGCGCCGGCCGGCGCGCTTTCCTGAGGAGGAACCCCATGACCATCAACTTCGCGCAGGCCTCCCGGGGCGGCGACCGCTTCCGGGCGGTGATGGCGGCCGCCACCGTGATCCTGATCGCCGCGAGCGTCGCGGGCTGCAGCAAGAAGGTCGCGCGCACGCCCGACCCAAGGCCGGTGCGCACCGTCACCGTCGACTCGCGCGCCGACGGCGAGACGGTTTCCTTCACCGGCCAGATCCGCGCCAAGGACCAGGTCAACCTCGCCTTCCGTCTCGACGGACGCATGATCGAGCGGCACGCCAGTGTCGGCGACGTCATCGCGGCCGGCCAGGTCGTCGCCAGCCTCGATTCCCAGAACGAACAGAACGCGCTGCGCTCCGCCGAGGCCAGCCTCGCGGCGGCGCAGGCCGCCCTCACCCAGGCGCGGCTGGCCTTTGGCCGGCAGCAGGAGCTGCTGAAGAATGGCTGGACGTCCCGTGCCAAATTCGACGATGCCCAGGAGGCGCTGCGCACGGCGGAAGCGCAGGTCGAGTCGGCCGAGGCGCAGGTGCGCATCGCCCGGGATCGGCTGGGCTACACCATCCTGCGCGCTGACAGCACCGGCGCCGTGACGGCGACCGGTGCCGATGCGGGCGAGGTGGTGAAGGCCGGCCAGATGATCGTGCAGCTGGCCGGACAGGGCCAGCTCGACGCCGTCTTCGACATACCCGAGCAGCTCATCCGGACCGGTCCGCGCGACCCGGTCGTCGGCCTGGCGCTCAGCGACGACCCGCAGGTGCGGGCCACGGGGCATGTGCGCCAGGTTGCGCCGCAGGCCGATTCCGCGACCCGCACCTTCCAGGTCAAGGTCGCCATCAACGATCCGCCGGAGGGCATGAGGCTCGGCTCGACGGTGACCGGGCGCCTCAAGCTCCCCGCGCCCGAGGGCGTCGAGGTGCCGGCGAGCGCGCTCACCGAGGGCAACGGCGGTCCGGCCGTCTGGGTGGTCGATCGCCAGGACCAGACGGTGTCCCTGCGGCCGGTCGACGTCGGGCGCTACGACCCCGCGAGCATCGTCATTTCGCACGGCCTCGAGAAGGGTGACCTGGTGGTCACCGCCGGGGTGCAGATGCTGCGGCCGGGCCAGAAGGTCCGCCTGCTGGGAGACGGCTGATGAAAAGCTTCAACCTTTCAGGATGGGCCCTGCGGCACCGCTCGCTCGTGACCTTCTTCATGCTGATGATCGTGGTCGCCGGCATCGCCGACTACTTCAAGCTCGGCCGCAGCGAGGATCCCGACTTCACCGTCAAGACCATGGTGGTGGGCGCGACCTGGCCCGGCGCCACGGTCGAGGACACGCTCGAGCAGATCACCGACCGCCTGGAGCGCAAGCTGCAGGAGACGCCGAGCCTCGACTACGTGAAGAGCTTCACCAGCGCCGGCCGCGCCACCATCTTCGTCAACCTGAAGGACTCGACGCCGCCAGCCGACGTGCCGGACATCTGGTACCAGGTTCGCAAGAAGGTGCACGACATCGCGGGCACGCTGCCGCAGGGCGTCATCGGCCCCGACTTCAACGACGAGTTCGGCGACACCTACGGCATCGTCTACGGCTTCACGGCCAACGGCTTCACCGAGCGCGAGCTGCACGACCGGGTCCACGAGATCCGCAAGCAGCTCCTCGAGCTGCCGGACATATCCAAGATCGACATCCTGGGCGCCCAGGACGAGCGCGTATACGTCGAGTTCTCGAACGAGAAGCTCGCCGGGCTGGGCATCGACCGCTCCGCGCTGATCGCTGCGCTCAAGAGCCAGAACGCCGTCACGCCGGCGGGCGTGGTGCAGACCGGGGACGAGAAGATCCTGGTGCGCGTCTCCGGCGCCTTCCGCTCCGAGCAGGACGTTCTCGCCATCAACTTCGTCGCCGGCGGCCGCATGATCCGCCTGGGCGACATCGCCCGGGTCACGCGCGGCCCGGCCGACCCGGCGCAGCCGATGTTCCGCGTCAACGGCCAGCAGGGCATCGGCATCGCCATCGCCATGCGCAAGGGCGGCGACGTCATGGCGCTCGGGCACAACGTGGCCGAGGCGATGGCGCGGATCACCGAGAACCTGCCGGTCGGCATCGAGCCCATGCTGGTCGCCAACCAGACGGTGACCGTGGAGCATGCAGTCGACGATTTCATGGAGGCCCTGTGGGAGGCGATCGCCATCGTGCTCGGCGTCAGCCTGCTGAGCCTGGGCGTGCGCGCCGGCGCGGTGGTGGCGCTGTCCATCCCCCTGGTGCTGGCCGCGGTGTTCACGGTCATGAGCTTCACCGGCATCGACCTGCAGCGCATCTCGCTCGGCGCGCTGATCATCGCGCTCGGCCTGCTGGTCGACGACGCGATGATCACCGTCGAATCGATGGTGACGCGGCTCGAGCGCGGCGACGACAAGGAACATGCCGCGAGCTTCGCCTACACCTCGACCGCCTTCCCGATGCTCACCGGCACGCTGGTCACGGTCGCCGGCTTCGTGCCGATCGGCTTCGCGCACAGCGCGGCGGGCGAGTACACCTTCTCGATCTTCGCGGTGGTCGCCATCGCCCTGCTCGCCTCGTGGGTCGTCGCCGTGGTGTTCTCGCCGCTGCTCGGCGTCTGGATCCTGAAGAAGCCCAAGGCCGCACACTCCGAGGAGCCCGGCCCGATCCTGCGCGCCTTTCGCCGCTTCCTCGAGCTGGCGCTGCGCTGGCGCTGGATCACGCTTTGCGTCACGCTCGCCCTGTGCGGCCTGTCGGTGGCCGGCATGCGCCTCGTGCCGCAGCAGTTCTTCCCGTCCTCCGACCGGCCCGAGCTGCTGGTCGACCTGCAGCTGCCGGAGAACGCCTCGATCTACGCCACCCGCGACGTCTCGGCCCGCTTCGATTCGCTGCTCAAGGGCGATCCCGACGTCGAGCACTGGAGCACCTATGTCGGGCAGGGCGCCGTGCGCTTCTATCTGCCGCTCAACGTGCAGCTGCCCAACGACTTCTTCGCCCAGGCCGTCGTCGTCACCAAGGGGCTGGCCGAGCGCGAGCGCGTGAAGGCCAGGCTGGAAAAGGCGCTGGCGAACGAGTTCCCGAGCGTCATCGGGCGCGTCTACCCGCTGGAGCTCGGCCCGCCGGTGGGCTGGCCGCTGCAGTACCGGGTGAGCGGCCCGCAGGCCATCCAGGTCCGCGACATCGCCTTCAAGGTCGCCGGGATTCTCGGTGCCGATCCCGATGCATGGAACGTCAACTACAACTGGATGGAGCCGGCGCGCACGGTCCGCATCCGGGTCGACCAGGACGAGGCGCGCCTGCTGGGCCTGAGCTCACAGGATCTCGCCCAGTCGCTCAACACGGTCGTGTCCGGCGTCACGGCCACCGAGCTGCGCAGCGGCATCCATCTCGTCGACGTGGTGGTGCGCGCCTCGGCCGAGCAGCGCATGTCGCTCGCGACGATCCGCACCCTGCAGGTGCCGCTGCCCAACGGCAAGACCGTGCCGCTGGGCCAGATCGCTTCGGTCGAATACGACCAGGAGTATCCCATCGTGTGGCGGCGCGACCGCAGGCCCACCGTGACGGTGCAGGCCGACCTCGTGCCCGGCATACAGGCCGCCACGGTCGTGCAGGCGGTGGCGCCCAAGATCGATGCGCTGAACGCCGGCCTGCCGTACGGCTACCGTATCGACCTCGGCGGCACCGTCGAGGAGAGCGACAAGGGGCAGGTGTCGGTCGCGGCGGTCGTGCCCTTGATGCTGGTCCTCATGCTCACGGTGCTGATGATCCAGCTGCAGTCCTTCAGCCGCCTGTTCCTGGTGCTGAGCGTGGCGCCGCTCGGTCTCATCGGAGTCGTGGCCGCTCTCCTGATTGCCGACAAGCCGCTGGGGTTCGTGGCGCTGCTGGGCGTGCTGGCGCTGGTCGGCATGATCGCCCGCAATTCGGTGATCCTGATCGACCAGATCGAGCACGAGAGGGCCCACGGACGCGAGGCGTGGGAAGCCGTCGTCGAGGCCACCATGCATCGCTTCCGCCCGATCCTGCTCACCGCGGCCGCGGCGATTCTCGGCATGATCCCCATCGCGCCAACCATCTTCTGGGGGCCCATGGCCTACGCGATCATGGGCGGCCTCGCGGTCGCGACCGTGCTCACCCTGGTTTTCCTGCCGGCGCTCTACGTCATCTGGTTCCGCGTCGAGCGGCCGCGCGCGAAGTCACACATCGGAGGCGACATGTCCGTCGATCCTGCTGCCCTCCTGAGCCAGGCATCCGGCCTTCTGGGAGCCCTGATCGGCGGCGGCGCCTCGCTCGCCGTCGCCGTCTACAACCAGCGTTCCGAAGAACGTCTTCAGCGGGCGGCCAACGAGATTGCCAAGCGGGAGACGGTCTATAGCGACTTCCTGGAGAGCGCGTCGAATCTGCTGCTGAAAGCCTACACGCGTGACGGCATCGTGCTGGACGTCGACGAGCAGCACCTGATCGGGCTGATCAACCGCATGAGGCTCTTCGCGCCGCCGGACGTCGTCGTCGGCGCGGAGGCGGTGATGCGGGCGATCGTCGAGATCTCGTTGAAGCCCAGCGTCGAGCTGGGTCAGCTCGCGACGCAGGCGCTGACCCAGAACCCCGAGCCTGATCCGTTTCTGAAGTTCAGCCTGACCTGCCGGGCCGACCTGGACAAGGTGCGTCGAACCGTGAAGTGAACTGCAGACAGCAATGCGAGGGATTAAAGAAGCAAGGCTTCTGCGAAAGTGCGAAAGGCTGTCGTTCCAGCCTTCAGGCCGCCATTAGCCGGGACACTTAGACGGCTTGGCCGCCGAGACGGCCACCCCACTGGCTTGGCGTGCCGTGGGGGGCCGACGCCCGGTAACCAAACCGTCAGTTCTCCAGGCCGCTTGTCCTTCGATAAGCTCCGCCTCTCAAAGAGACCGCGCCGGCGCAGCCTTACAACCAATGCCGGCGGGAATTGAGGGAGGAAAGAATGAGACGTTTTACTGTGATGGCCTGCGCCTTGGGTGCAGCGCTGGTGACAAGCTCGGCGGTCCTGGCGCAAATGGCGCCCAACCCGAACAACCCGAACGACACGGTGGCGGACACGTTGACGCCGACGCCTTACGGCGAGACGATCAATCTCGAGACCGCCAAGAAGGTCGCCGCCGGCGCCGCCGCCGAGGCGGCGAAGCGCAAATGGGACGGCTTCTGCGTCGCCGTCGTCGGGCCGTCCGGCGATCTGGTCTATTTCGAGAAAATGGACAATTGCCAGTATGCGTCGATCACGATCGCCCAGCACAAGGCGCGCACGGCGGCGCGCTTCCGCCGGCCGACGCTGGCCTTCGAGAATCTGATCGGCAAGGGCCCGTACTTCAACTATCTGACGACGCTCGACGACGTGATCGCCTCGCGCGGAGGCAATCCCCTGATGGTGGGCGGCAAGATCGTCGGCGCCATCGGCGTCAGCGGCGGCTCCGGCGCGCAGGACGATACCGTGTCCCAGGCGGGCGTCGCCGCCCTCAAGTAGGGCTTGCCGCGCCGCCCTCCACATCACGCGAGATGACGCAGAAAGAGTCGCCGGGCAATGGCTGGCGCCTATTGAGGCCCTTCTCAATCGCGCCGCGCGGAGTCCATTTCGCCATCACCCGCCGGCGATGGGCGTATCGGCATTGACCGAACTTAATGTTATATTATAGCGTCCTCTCTTCGAAGGCAGATCGTGGGGGAAGCCATGCGGCGGCGTGTCGGCAGTTTGACGTTGGTTTCGGGCCTGATCGCGGCGGCAGCACCGGTCGCCGCGCAAACGCCGCCGCCCGCTCCGTCGCCGCTCGCGCCAGCCGCCACCACGCAAACGCCGCCGCAGCCGCTGCCGCCGTTCGCAGAT
This sequence comes from uncultured Alphaproteobacteria bacterium, assembly GCA_963765385.1. Lineage (GTDB taxonomy): Bacteria > Pseudomonadota > Alphaproteobacteria > Reyranellales > Reyranellaceae > Reyranella. Next base: position 486,155 of record CAVXWG010000014.1, read on the forward strand.
CCGGCGCTCGGCATCACCGTCACGGCGACGCGGCTCGACGAGGCACGTAGCTCCATCCAGCCCAGCCTCGGCGCCACGACCTACGACTTCAGCCAGCGCACCATCGGTAACGTCCCGCAGGGCGAGAATGCGCCCCTGAACCAGGTGCTGCTGCGCGCGCCCGGCGTGGTGCAGGACAGTTTCGGCCAGATCCACGTGCGCGGCGATCACGGCAACCTCCAGTATCGGCTCGATGGCGTGCAGCTGCCCGAGGGCCTGTCGCTGTTCAACAACATCCTGGCCACGCGCTACGCCGACCAGATGTCGCTGCTGACCGGCGCCCTGCCCGCCCAGTACGGCCTGCATACCGCGGGCATCGTCGACATCACCGTGAAGTCGGGCACGACCAACCCCGGCGCCGAGGTCTCGGTCACCGGTGGCTCGCGCGACTATTCGCAACCCGCCTTCTCCTACGGCGGCCGCACCGGCGCGATCGACTATTTCGCCGCCGGCCAGTACATCCACAACGGCCTCGGCATCGAGAATCCGACTTCGTCGTTCTCGCCGATCCACGACGACACCGACCAATGGTACGGGCTGGCCAAGATCACCGGCATCGTCGACGACAACACGCGGCTCGCCTTCATCGCCGGCGGCGCGAGCTCGGCCTTCCAGATCCCCAACTCGCCCAACCAGACGGCGAACTTCGCCGTCAACGGCCAGACCGACTTCAACAGCGCGATTCTCGACCAGCGCCAATGGGAACAGAGCTACTTCGCGATCGCCTCGCTGCAGAAGAGCTACCAGGACCTGAACTTCCAGCTCTCGGGCTTCGCCCGCTATTCCAAGCTGTCCTACCAGCCCGATCAATTCGGCGACCTGGCGTTCAACGGCATCGCGCCGTGGACCCAGCGAACGAGCTTCGCCACCGGCGTGCAGGGCGACGGCTCCTGGAAGGTCCTCGACAAGCACACCCTGCGCGGCGGCTTCCTGGTGCAGCGCGAGCGCGCCACCGCCAACACCCAGGGCAATACCCTGCTGCAGGTCCTGAGCGATCCCGACGACCCGACGAGCGATCTGGTTCCGTCCGACCAACCCTTCGGCGTCACCGACAGCTCCGACCTCACCGGCTGGACCTACAGCGTCTACCTGCAGGACGAATGGCGGCTCGTGCCCACCGTCACGGTGAATTTCGGCCTGCGTTTCGACGCCATCAACGCGCAGACCCAGGAGAACCAGTTCAGCCCGCGCATCAACGTCGTGTGGCAGCCCGACGAGACGTTCACCTTCCGCGCCGGCTATTCGCGCTACTTCACGCCGCCGCCGCTCATCCAGGTGAGCACCAACTCGATCTCGGCCCTGGCCGGCACGGTCGCCTTCCCGGAAGTGACCCAGAACGATCCGGTGAAAGCCGAGCGGGCCGACTATTTCGATGTCGGCGTCACCGCCAAGCCGCTGCGCGGCCTGACCGTCGGCCTCAGCGCCTACTACAAGATCGCCCAGAACCTTTTAGACGAGGGGCAGTTCGGCGCGCCCATCTCGCTTACTTCGTTCAATTACACCAATGCCATCGTCAAGGGCGTCGAGTTCGCCGCCAGCTACGACGAAGGCCCGTGGTCGGTCTACTTCAACGGCGCCTTCGGCAACGGCATCGGCACCAACATCAACTCCGCCCAGTTCAATTTCGGCGCGGACGAGCTGGCCTACATCGCCAACCACTACATCACCCTCGACCACAGCCAGGGCTGGACGATGTCGAGCGGCGCCGCCTACACCTTCAACAGCGACAAGGACTGGGCGACCAAGGTCTCCGCCGACATGCTGTACGGCAGCGGGCTGCGCACCACCGTCGTCACGCCCAACGACCTGTCGCTGCCCGGCTACGCCGTCGTCAACGCCTCGCTGGTGCAGAAGATCCCGATCGGCCTCGGCAAGGGCACGCAGATCCGCTTCGACGCGATCAACCTGTTCGACAACAGCTACCAGATTCGTGACGGCGCGGGGGTCGGCGTGGGTGCACCGCAGTTCGGCCAGCGGCGGACGTTCCTGCTGGGGCTCGCGCAAAAATTCTGATCGAAACGCCCGAATCGGCTCGTATGAAAGAAGCTGCATCGCAGGGTCTCGTGGAAAGTGATCGTTCGCCCTCGATCGTCCTGGCGACGCGGGGCGTCGTTCTGGCGCGTGGCGGCCGGGCGTTCGCCGCCCTGCCCGACCTCGCGATCCCGCGCGGACGGTCGGTCGCCATCGTCGGCGCCTCCGGCTCGGGCAAGACGACGGCGCTGATGGCGCTTGCCGGCATTCGCGCGCCCGCAAGCGGCGAGATCGTCATCGAGGACACGGCGCTCTGGGGATTGTCCGCCGCTCAGCGCGACCTCTTCCGCGGCCGGCGGATCGGCCTCGTCTTCCAATCTTTCCATCTCATCGACGCCGTGAGCGTCGCCACCAACCTGGCGCTCGCGGCGCGCTGTGCCGGCCTGCCGCCGGACAGCGGCCGCCTGGAGCAGCTGTTGGAGACGCTGCAGATCGCCGAGCTTCGGCGCCGTCGGGCGGATCACATCAGTCACGGCCAGGCGCAGCGCGTGGCCATCGCGCGCGCGCTTTTCAACAAGCCGGCCGTCGTGTTCGCCGACGAGCCGACATCGGCTCTCGACGATGCATCCACGATGCGCATGCTGACATTGCTGAGGGAAGCCGCGGCGGTCGAAGGGGCAGGCCTCGTCATCGCCACCCACGACCGGCGGGTCATCGACGCCGTCGACGAGACCATCGAGCTGCGGTCCGTCCCATGAGCTTCGTCGCCCTCGCCTTCGCCTATCTGCGCCGGCGCTGGGGCCAGGCCCTCCTGTCGATTTTCGTCGGAGCCCTCGGGATCGCGGCGGTGGCGACGGCCATCGTTGGCTTCGACGCCCTGCCGCAAGCGGCGCGGCGCGCGTGGGGCGGCGTCGATCTCGTCGTCGGTCCCAAGGGGTCGGCGCTCGACCTCGTGCTCTGTTGTGTGCTGCACGTCTCCGAACCGCGCGGGCTGGTTCCGATGAAGGCGGCGATGGACGCCGTCGCCAACCCGATGATCCGCGCGGCCGCCCCCATCGCACTGGGCGACAACGTCGACGGCTGGCGCATCATGGGCAGCACGCCCGCCATTCTCGGCGTCTACCGCGCCAAGATCGCCAGCGGGCAGATGTGGACGGACAAGCTCCAGGCCGTGCTCGGCGCCAGCGCCGCACGGGCGCTGAATTTCAAGCTCGGCGACAGTTTCGTCGGCGCGCACGGCCTGGCGGCGGGCGGCGAGTTGCACGAAAAGTTTCCCTACAAGGTCGTCGGCATCCTGGCACCCACCGGGTCGGCGCTCGACCGCCTCGTGCTCACCGACATCGAAACAGTGCGCTATGTGCACGTCGAGCAGGCCAAGGCCGAAATCGCCGAGAAGGGCTCGACCGACGAGGAGAACGTCGCCGATCTTCCCCATGGGGCGACCGCGGTCGTCGCGGCGTATCGCGTACCGACCGCGGCGGCGTTCATGCCCCGCCAGATCGACGCGACGGACAATCTTTCGGCCGCGAGCCCGACGCTCGAGATTGCGCGCCTCATAGGATATGTCCGCCCCCTGACGGTCGCCGTGACCGGCCTCGGCCTGCTGCTCGTGGTCATCGCCGCCAGCGGCGCCGCCATCGGCCTGCTGGCGACGATGAATGCGCGAACCCGCGACCTCGCCTTGTTGCGGGCGCTCGGCGCAAGTCGGGGCAAGGTCGCCATGGTGGCCTTTGCCGAAGCGTCGATGATCATGGCCGCCGCTCTCGTCCTGGGCAGCGCCGTGACGGCTGGTCTCTTGTTGGTCGGCCGCAACGTTCTGGCCGACACGACAGGATTGCTCCTGCAGCCGGAGCTCGGCTGGGATCAAATCGCGATGCTGCTGCTCGGCGCGATATTGGTTACCATCGTGGCTGCTGCGTTTCCCGCTCTCCGGGCCATCCACACCCAGATAGAGGAGCTCTTGCAGTCATGAATCCTAAAGTCATCGTCGTGCTTGCGGCGCCGTTCCTTATCCTGGCAGCGGCGCTATTGCCGGCCCAGGCGGTCCAGCCGACCAGCCAGCCCGCCTTCGAAACCGCGGCGCAAAAATTGCTGCCCAAGGTCCGCGACCCGCTTTGGTCAAAGCTCATCAAGTGCGAGGTGACCTACGACGACAAGAAAGACGTCTACAGCATTCAGGTCACCCCCGAGGTCAAGGCGCTCGATGGGCAGACGGTCACGGTGCGCGGCTTCGTCCTGCCGATGGACGGCTCGGACCGCACAAAGCATTTCCTGATCAGCCGCAACACGCCGGTCTGCATGTACTGTCCGCCGGGTCAGCCCAACGAGGTCATCGAGGTGCTGTCACCAAAGGCCATCGAATGGACCGACAAGATCACGACGGTGACGGGCAAGCTCAGCCTCATCAACGACGGCGAGAAGGCGCTCTTCTTCAAGATCGAGAACGCCCAGGTGGGGCAATAAGGCGCGCGCACGCGGCCAGCAGGTTGGCCGCCCGGGCGACGGTGAGCCGGCCAGACCATTTGGCGCAGACGGCGCCCTTTGTCGTGACGCTGCGCGCATAGGGAAGGATGCCGGTGTCGTTGCCAGCGTGGCGCAGGATGGCATTCGGCGCTTCCCCGACCTTGCTTTCGGCGACGGCTTCCAGACGAACGGACACGGCACGCAGTTCTGCCCGCGCGCGCTCTTCATCGTCGAGAATGACGATGCGCACGCGCGCACCGTCCCGGCCCGCGATCTCGGCCACCGCCGGCAATTCGAGGCGGCACGGTGTGCAGGTCGGCGAATAGAAAACTTCCAGCGTCGCTGGAGGCAAGTCGGGAGGAAGCGGAGGCACTTCTAGGCTTGACGTCGGATGAGGAAGCCTGACAGGCCGCAATACCGGCCACTGACTCCCGGCAACAGGCGTAAGATTGCAAGCAAATCGCGTCCGTCATGACTTTGCCAGGCGATTGTACCCGTCTTCATGAGCTCATCTTGACTCACTTCCCTCTAGATGAGCAACGTTATAGCGTTAATTTACATTCAATTGTCGAAAGCCGCCAGTTGCGAGGAGCGGTTGTAGCCGAGCGATGTGTGGTGCTCCGTCGTGCGCGTCGCGATCCTCGAAAAGACTGAGCGGACGATGGCGACCCGGGTGAGCGATATCCAGTTCAAGGTCGAAGCGATGGGCGCAACCACCGCAACCATGATGTGAGGACAGCACCATGCAACTGAATCGAGCGTGAGTCATGGGCGACGCGTCATCCCTGGGCTTCGGCCATTTCCTCCAGCAGTCCGACATTGTGACCAAGACTCTGCTGGTCGTTCTGACCGTCATGTCGACGATCTCCTGGTACCTGATCGTCTACAAGGGCATCAGCCTGGTCATCCGCCAGAAGCGTAGCCGGAAGTTCGTGGCCTTCTTCTGGAGCGCTACGTCGTTGGAGGAGGTGCAGAACGAACTCACCGTGCAGGGCGTGCGCGAGCCGTTCGGCCGCCTGACGGCCCATTCGCTGCATGCCCTGGCGCACCACGCCAAGTTCGGCGCCGCCAAGCTCGAGGAGACCGGCAGCGAGCAGGAGTTCCTGACGCGCACCATCAAGAAGGTGCTCGACGAGGAGACGACGTCGCTCGAGAACGGCCTCACCATGCTGGCCACCATCGGCGCCACCGCGCCGTTCGTCGGCCTGTTCGGCACGGTGTGGGGCGTCTATCACGCGCTGGTGGCGATCGGCATGTCGGGCTCGGGCATGCTCGACAAGGTGGCGGGCCCGGTCGGCGAGGCGCTGATCATGACCGGCATTGGCCTGGCCGTCGCCCTGCCGGCGGTCATGGGCTACAACTGGCTGACCCGCTCCAATCGCGTGCTGACCGCCAAGCTCGACGCCTTCGCCTTCGAGCTACTGACCTTCCTGTCGATGGGCCGTGCGCTGCAGGCTTCGGGACGCGGCGGCAAATTGGGCAGCGTTCCGCTCACCACCGTTAAATAGGCAGCCCGGAAACTGACCGGGGCTTTGAGCGATGCCTCATCGATGCGCAAAAAGGCGTGACCTTGCCTCGCTGCCGCCCTGCCAAATCTCGTGGTATTGTCGACGCGGAAAGAACGTTGAAATGCGATCCATCGCACCTTTGATGATCGGACTGACGGCCGTTTGGCTCGGGGCGTGCACGCCTGCGGAAAAGAATGTTTTCCACAGTTCAAATCAAGAGCGCACAATCGGCCATGGGCTGTCGGTCAGAATAACCAACGTGGCGAGTGAGCCGGAGGCGCTGCCGTTCGCCGAACAATATTGCCATGCTCTTGGCAAGACGGCCCATTTCGATCGAATGGAAAATGTGAGCTATCACAGCGTGGCATCCAGAAGTGCCCTGTACGACTGTGTGTTGCGCCCCGGCTAGACCACCAGCGGTGAACGCCGCCCGCCCGAGGAGGCCGGCCCGGGCGATGTGCGCCTAGTGTCCTGGTTTTGAAGTTCGACCGATCAATCAAGAGGCTGTACCGCCCAAACGCGACAGCGTGCGGGATCAAGCGCCAAGTGCAAGTCCCACGAACTTCGGAATGGGGACACTAGGGCAATATGCGTTAAAATCGAATCGACCTCACCCTGAGGAGCGGCCGTAGGCCGCGTCTCGAAGGGTGGGAACCAGCTCGATGTTGCCGGCCCTTCGAGACGCATCGCTGCGCGATGCTCCTCAGGGTGAGGCGTGTGTGCTCACCAACCTTAAGATCATCCCGCTCTAGCTGACGATCGAGTGGCCCATCGCGTTGGGCGACCGCGTGGCCGAGGCACGCTACACTCCTTGAATATGGCTCATGTCGAGAACGCCTTCCTGTGCGCCGCCGTCATGGTGGCGCTCTGGACCTTGGTCGGAGCGCCGATCGCGCTCAGGCTGGCGGAGCCGCCGACCTGCTGGCTGTGGGCGCCGGCGCTGGGATGGGCGGTCTACAGTGTGATCGCCCTGCCGCTCCTGGGCTGGATCGGCATGGGCCGGGCCACGGTGTTCGTGGCGAGCGCCGTCTTCGCCATCGCGGGTCTTTTAGCCTGCTTCCTGCAACGGCCGCCGGTTGCGCTCCGCCGGTCGCTCCTGCCGATTGCGGCCGTCGTGGCCGCTGCTTCCCTGCTGGCGCTCGCGCCGGCCGCCGCGGTGCTGCCGAAGGCCACGCCCGAGGGCGTGACCTTGGCCGCCTCCATCTTCGATCACTCCAAGATCGCACTGGTCGACGAGATGATCCGAGCGGGCGTTCCGCCCACGAATCCGTTCTTCAGCGAAACCGGCGTGCCCGACGGCGTCGCCTACTATTACCTTTGGCATTTCAGCGCGGCCGCCATTGCCGTCATGACGGGAGCGACCGGCTGGGAGGCCGACGCGGCGCTGGTCTGGTTCACCGCCTTTGCGTCCCTCCTGACGATGATCGGCCTCGCCGCACGGCTCAGCGGAAAAATGACGGCGGGATTGATCGTGGTCGTGCTGGCCGCGGCCGCCTCGGTCCGCGCCCTGCTGGAATGGACCGCGCCGGATGTGACCGATGCCTTCCTGGCCAACGCGTCGGGTCTGGGCGGCTGGCTGTTCCAGATGGCCTGGGCCCCCCAGCACCTGGCATCGGCCACCTGCGTGGTGCTTGCCTCTATTCTGCTGGCCAGGCTGGCCGATCGGAAGGACTGGTTCGCGCCGCCGATCCTGGGTCTCCTGGCGGCGGCCGGCTTCCAATGCTCGATCTGGGTCGGTGGCGTCACCTTCGCGCTCGGCGCCACGGTGATCGCACTCTATCTTCTCTGGAGCGTTGCACCGGAGAGGCGCCTGGACTTCGTGCTGCGGGTTCTCGCCGCCGCGGCGGTGGCGCTCGCGATCAGCTTTCCCTTCATTCGCGACCAGCTCGCCCTCGCCGCGTCGCGGGGCGACGGTCCCCCGATCGTGATTGAACCGGTCGCCGTCCTGGGCACCGCTTTTCCCGATTCCCTGCGGCGCCTTCTCGACCTTCCCGCCTATTGGCTGCTTTACCTGCCGGTCGAGTTTGCCGCCGTCTATCCCGCGGGCCTGGTGGGACTCTATTTCCTGCTGAGCGATCGCGGCGTCGATTCACCCAGCCGACGGACGCTTCGGCCGCTCGCTCTCCTGTTGGCCACCAGCCTTGTCGCGGCCTGGCTGCTGCGCAGCGTCGTCGCCATCAACAACGATCTCGGCTGGCGCGCGATCCTGCCGGGACTGCTGCTTCTGATCGTCTTCGCCGCGGCGGCGATCGCGCGTTGGCCGCGGCGAGGGGCGCGCCTTTCAGGCGTCCTCGCGGCCGTGGGCGTCGCCTTGACGCTGCCGGACACGCTGCAGTTCCTGCGCGAGGACTTCTTCGCGTCGCGCACGCCCTCCGAACGGCTGTTCGCGCAAACGCCGTCGCTCTGGCAGGCGGTGCGACGGCAGGCGGGACCAGGCGAGCGGATCGCCAACAATCCGCGGTTCCTGGCCGACATGACGCCGTGGCCCATCAATATCTCTTGGGCGCTGATGGGCGACCGGCGCTCCTGCTATGCCGGCAACGAGCTTGCCGTTCCGTTCGCGCCGATCCCGGCGGCCGCGCGTTTCGCCACCGAGGCGCGCTTCGTGCGCGTCTTCGCCGGCGAGCCGGCCGCCGGCGACATCCGGGCGCTGGCGGAGCGCTACGGCTGCGACGTGGTCGTGGTCACGCCCGAGGACGGCGCCTGGACGCGCGACCCGTTCGCCGCGAGCGACCTCTATCGGCTCGTGGAGGAGGAGCCGGGTCGCTGGCGCATTTACCGGCGGAAGACATCGCCCTGACACGGGCTCAGATGCCATAGGCGAACGTCACCCTGAGGAGTCGGCCGCGTCGCGCGCAGGGCTATCGCATGTGACTAAAAAAAACTCCGTCATCCCGAGCGAAGCCGCCCAACGGGCGGCGTAGTCGAGGGACCTCCTCTCGTCGCCGAGGCAACTGAAAAGGTCCCTCCACTACGCCTCGCTGCGCTCGGCTCCGCTCGGGATGACGGAGTTTTTTTTAGTCACATGCGACAGCCCTGGCGTCGCGCGGGGTAACCCCCGCGCTCGTCTCAGTCAGCGCCTATGGGCTCAGATGCCGGCGAACCAGTTGAAGCCGCGGTCTTCCCAGTAGCCGCCGGGATAGGTGTTGGTCACCTCGATGGCGGTGATCCATTTCGGATTCTTGAAGCCGAGCTTGGTCGCCGTGCGCAGGCGCAGCGGAAAGCCGAACGGATCGGCGATCGGCTGGCGGGCATATTTGGTCGCCAGGATGGTCTGCGGATGGAGCGCCGTCGCCATGTCGATGCTGCCGCTGTAGTCGTCGGCACACTTGAAGGCGACGTACTTCGCCTTGAGGTCGGCGCCGACCCGCTCCAGGAAGTGCCGCAGATTCACGCCGGACCATTGCCCGATATAGTCCCAGCCCTCGACGCAAATATGCCGGATGATCCATTCCTCTTCCGGCAGGGTGTAGAATCGCTCGACCGTCCACGGCTGCTTGTCGGCGATCCGGCCGGCCAGCTCGAGCTTCCATTTGGCGCCATCGACCCGGTCGACATCCTCGACGCCATAGTAGGCGTTGAAACGCGGCGGCTTCACGACCTCGGCCTCGCTGTAGGTCGGTGCGAGATGATTCGGCCGGAACATCAGCGCCTGGACGCGGTCGTTGAAGGACGACACTGCGCGCAGCGCCGCCTGAACCGAGTCCTGGCTGGTCACGTCGCAGCCGGTCAGCATGGCAAGCGCCCCCACGCTGAGCGAGCCGCGCAGGAACCTGCGGCGGTCGACGCCGGCCAGAAGCGCCTTGTTGTTCTCGAGAACGCTTTGATCGATTCCTGCCTGGGGCCGGAATTGCGACGGTGATGGGCTGCGGACAGACATGCTTCCTCCGCTCAATGCGCGGTTTCGGGGGGCGCCGCGCCCGGCGGTCCATTGGGCGTCGCGTCGACGCGCGGGCCGCCGGTGATCATGGCGCCGATGGTCTTGGGCACGATCAGCGCCAGGGCGACATGGACGACGATGAAGCCGACGATGGCGGCCATGCCGATGAAGTGGACCAGCCGCGAGCCCTGGAAGCCGAAGAACAGCGCGGACAGCTCGGAAAGTTGGACCGGCTTCCACACCGCCCAGCCGGACAGAACCTGCACGACGATCACCAGGATGATGCCGGCATAGAGCAGCCTCTGCACGGCGTTGTAGCGCGTTATGTCCTGATGCGAGAGGCGAAAGCGCAAAGCCTCACCGATCTCGGCGAGCACTTCGCGCGGGCGAATCGGAAAGAGCTTGCGGCGGAAGCGGCCCGTGATGAGTCCGTATGCGATGTAGACCAGGCCGTTCGCCATCAGGACCCACATGGCGAAGAAATGCCATTGCAACGCACCCTGCGCCTCGCCGCCGACGGTGATCCATTCGGGGAAGTGCAGCCAGCCGAACAGCACCTCGTCGTTGTAGATCTTCCACCCGCTGCCGATCATGAGGATCATCGCCAGCGCGTTGATCCAGTGCATGATGCGCACCGGCAGCGGATGCAGCAGCTTGCGCCCTGCAGATGACAATCCTGTGGTCATTGAGTCCGCACCTTTCCACGAGAGTTTTCGTTGGTTGCTCCTGTTTCTTACGGTCCTCACAGCCTTGTGAAGACAAAGTCAGTTCGCCCGGAGACAAGTGTGCTCTAGTCACATCATCGACATGCAGGATCGCGAACCACAATGGGCGACGGACATGCGGGCGGCGCAAGCCGGCTCGGGTGAAGCCTATATCCGCCTGCTCGAATCGGTGTCCACCTCGTTCCGGCAATTCGCTGCGCTCGACCTCAGGCGCTTCGGCCTGCAATCGTCCGACGTCGAGGACGTGCTGCAAGATATCCTTCTGGCCATTCACCTCAAGCGGCACACCTGGCGACCCGACCATCCGTTTGCGCCGTGGTTGCGCGCCATCATCCGGCACAAGCTTGTCGATTTCGCCCGTCGCCGCCACCGCCGCGGTGAGCTGCCGTTGGAGGATTTCCCGGATATCCACCCCGTGGCGCCGGTCGAACCGAGCTTTTCGGTGCCAATACGTCGCCTGCTGGGCGCTCTGCCGCGCCGGCAGCGCGAGGTCGTCGAAGAGCTGGGCTTGGGCGGCGCCAGCGTGGCCGACACGGCGATGAAGCTGAAAATGTCCCGCGGCGCGGTGTATGTCGCCTTCCATCGCGGCCTGGCGGCGCTCAGCGCCCGGTTCGAGCGGGACCGCTCATGAACACCCAGCAGCTCATTCATTCGCTGGCGTCGGACCTCCAGGCGAGTTCGGGCCCGAGCCACGCGCGCCCCGGATGGACGCGCCTGGCCGTGCCGACGGCGCTGGCGTCACTGGCGAGCCTTGCCGCGATCCTGCTGTGGCTCTCGCCCAGCCCGCATCTCGCGCACGGCCCTGGGCCCACGATCGTCTTTTCGGCATTGGCAGGCGCCGTCCTGGCGGCCGGCGCCTTTTGGGCAACGCTCAAGCTCAGCTATCCGGAAGGCCGGCTGGGCCTGTGGTGGCTGTTCGTGCCGCTCGGGATTCTCCTGCTCGGGCTCGCCCTGGAGATGTCCCATACACCGAGCTCGAGCTGGATGGCCCACCTGTGGGGCAATTCGCCCGGGGCCTGTTTCCTCTGCGTGACCGCGCTGTCGCTGCCGATCCTCGCCGCGGTGCTGGTCGCCCTGCGCGACAGCGCTCCGACCCATCCGCGGCTCTGCGGCGCCATGGCAGGGCTGCTGGCCGGCGGCATCGCCGCCGCGCTCTATACGCTGCATTGCCCCGAGGATTCGCTGTTGTTCGTGGCGTCGTGGCACGTTCCGGCGGTTCTGACCGTTACGTTCGTCGGTGCGCTGGCGGCCGACCGCTGGCTGCGCTGGTAGCGCGCCGTTATTCACTTGCCTCCCCAGCTTTGCTGGAGAGGTGCCCGCGCCGCGGGCGGAGGGGTGATGAGCCGCTGGTGCGTTGCTTATGACCCCTCCGGCCTGCGGCCACCTCCCCACTTCGTGGGGAGGAATGGCTTATTTTTTTGTCGAAGACCGTAAGATTTCGCAACTTCGAGCGAATGTCTGGAAGGGACCGGCAGAGTGCGGCCCTGCGCCGCGACCCGGATTGGCCGCTCGACCGTTTGGTAGGGGCAGATCGATGGCTGTGTTGTTTGCTGTCTTGTTCTTGATCCTGCAGAGCGTGTGGCTTGCCGCGCCCGCCCAGACACCTGCACCCGAGACACCAAAAGCCGTCGAGCCGCGCAAATTGTCGCCGGAAGAAACGATGGCCCGACGCTTCCCCCAGCCGGTCCGCGTGGGCGACCTGATCGGCCTGCCGGTGCTCGACGATCAGGATTCGACGATCGGCTACATCCGCGAGGTCGTGCGGACTCCCGCGGGAAAGATCCAGCTGGTCGTTCCCTATGGTCACTGGTTCGGCTGGATCAGGACCGGCGGGCCTTTCGACTGGGACCGCAGGCCGGTCGGCGTGCCGATCGAAAACGTGGCGATCCTCGCCCGGCAGGTCGATGCACTCGAGATGTCGCGCGAGCAGTTCGACAAGGCGCCGACCTACGAGGCGGGGCGGAACACCACCCTCGGACCCGACGAAATGATCAAGATCGCGCTGGGACGGCGATGAAAGGGCACGCGACAGGGAACCAATCTCGAGGATCGGGATTGCTTTCCGGGACCGATTTTCATGGACCATGAGACACCCTCGCCGTTGAAGACGCGGACCCTCGTGGCCCAGGGCCTCGGCCTGGCCGAGCCCGTCACCCGGGCCCTGGTCTCGCCGATCCACATGTCGACGACCTATCTGCGCGACGCCGACAACGGCTACAGCGGCGGGCGCGTCTATGGCGCCACCGACAATCCCTCGGTGCAGCAGGCCGAAAGCCTGCTGGCCGCCCTCGAAGGCGCCGAAGAGGCGTTCCTGTTCGGCTCGGGCATGGCCGCCGCGAGCTCGATTTTCCAGGCGCTCGACCGGCCGACCCACATCATCGCCTCGCGCGTCATGTACTGGGGCCTGCGCACCTGGCTCGGCGATATCGGCCACGGCCATTCCGTCACCTTCGTCGACAGCTCCGATCTCGATGCGGTTCGCCAAGCGGTACGCCCCGGCGAGACCGGCTTGTTCTGGATCGAGACCCCCAGCAATCCGCTGTGGACGATCACCGACATCGCCGCGATCGCCGACATTGCGCATTCCGTCGGCGCCGTGCTCTGCGTGGACTCGACCGTGTCGACGCCGATCTTCACCCGGCCGATTTCCTTCGGAGCCGACATCGTCGTGCACTCCGCCACCAAATATCTCAACGGCCATTCCGACGTGGTGGCGGGCGTCCTGGCGACGGCGGAACGCAGCGGCATCTGGGAGCGCATCCGCAAGGTCCGCACCCAGATCGGCGCCACGCTCGGCCCGTTCGAAGCCTGGTTGCTGATGCGCGGCGTGCGCACGCTGCATGTCCGGGTGAAGGCGCAGGCCGAGACGGCGGCGACGCTGGCATCCCGTCTGGTGGGGCATCCGGCGCTCGGCGCCGTACTCTATCCCGGCCTCCGGAGCCATGCCGGCCATCACGTTGCGATCCGCCAGATGATCGGCGGGTTCGGCGGCATGATGTCGATTCGTGTGAAGGGTGGCGAGCCCGCGGCCGTCGCCGCCGCGGCCCAAGTCAGGCTATGGAAGCGCGCGACCTCGCTCGGCGGCGTTGAAAGCCTGATCGAGCATCGTGCGTCGATCGAGGGCGCAGGAACGCCCTGTCCCTCGGACCTGCTGCGCCTTTCGGTGGGCCTCGAGGATGTCGACGACCTGTTCCTCGATCTCGCCCAGGCCCTGGGACGGTAGGGAGGGAGCGCCATGGAAAGCGTTGCCGTCGGCATCATGTGCAAGACACCGGCGCCGGGAAAATCGAAGACCCGGCTGTCGCCGCCGCTGCGTCCGGAAGAGTGCGCGGGACTGTCGGCGTGCTTCATTCGCGATCTCTCGCAAACCATCGCCCGGCTGGCCGAAGACGGCGACGTCGCGGGCTACGCCGTCTATACGCCCGTCGGATCGGAGGAAAGCCTGCGACGGCTGCTGCCGGCCGGCTTCAGGCTGATGCCGCAGGTCGACGGCGATTTCGGCGAGCGCCTGCTCCGGGGCGTCGAGGATCTGCTGAACGCCAACCACGATGGCGTCCTGCTGGTCAACTCCGACAGCCCGACCTTGCCGCGGGCGATCCTGCGCGCGGCCGTCGATGCCGTTCGGCGGGCCGACAATGTCGTCCTGAGCCCCGCGCTCGACGGCGGCTATACCCTGATCGGCCTGTCGAAGCCGCATCGCCGGCTGTTCGAGGACATTCGCTGGAGCACCAGCACGGTGTACGGGCGAACCCTGGACCGTGCGCGCGAGATCGGGCTGCCGGTGGTCGACGTGGCGCCGTGGTACGATGTCGACGATGCGGCCTCGCTTGGCATGCTCGAGGACGAACTGGCGGGCCGGGCGCCGGGCTTCTCGCGCATTGCCGGCGCCGACGCACCATCGACCCGGCGCTTCCTGCGCGAACGTCAAATGTCTCTGGCCGGTCCAGCGGCGTGAATCGGGGATGTCATCGATGCTGCTGCCGACCGGAAATCGACATGTTGCGGTGGTCGTTCCCTGCCTCAACGAAGCCGAGCCGATCGCAGGTGTCGTCCGCGAGATCCTGAGCCAGGGCGTGGACGACGTCGTCGTCGTGGATAACGGCTCGACCGACGGCACCGCCAGCGAAGCCGCGGCGGCGGGGGCAAGGGTGGTGAGCGAGCCCCGACGCGGCTACGGGCGCGCCTGCGCCGCCGGCGTGGCATCGCTTCCGCCCCAAACCGAAATCGTCTGCTTCCTCGATGGCGACGGCAGCGACGTGCCGGCCTTTCTGCCGGCCGTCGTGTCGCCCGTGGCGGCCGGCACCGCCGATTTCGTGATGGGCTCGCGGCTGCGCGGCCGACGTGAACCAGGCAGCATGACACCGCAGCAGATCGTCGCCGGTTGGCTCTCGGGCGTCCTGCTGCGCGTGGCCTACGGCGCGCGCTTCACGGACATGTCGCCGTTTCGCGCCATCCGCCTCGACCGCCTGCGCGCGCTCGGCATGAGCGAGCAGACCTTCGGCTGGAACCTGGAAATGCAGATGCGCGTCGCCGCGGCCGGCTGGCGGATCTTCGAGATCCCGGTCGACCATCGGCGGCGGCGCGGCGGCGTTTCCAAGGTGTCGGGCAACTTCGCAGCCGGCATCAAGGCCGCCTGGACGATCGCCGCGACCTTTCTGCGTCTGGCCCTCTCGCTGCGGGCCAGGCCGCCGCAGATGGCCGCCGGCGGGTTGCCGAAATGAGGACCCTGGTGACCGGCGGCGCCGGTTTCATCGGCCAACACGTCGTTCATGAGCTCGTGGCGCGCGGCCACGACGTTCGCGTGCTGGATTCGCTGCGCGCCGACGTCCATGCGGACCGGCGCTGGAAGCCACCGGCGGGCGTCGAGCTGCAGGTCGACGATGTGCGCGCCGCGGCCGCCGTGGACCGCGCCCTCGCGGGCGTCGACGCGGTGATCCACCTCGCGGCAAAGGTCGGCCTGGGCGTGGATGTCGGCGACCTGCCGGACTATGCCTCGTCGAACGACCTGGGCACGGCCGAGCTGCTGGCCGGCATGGCGCGCGCCGGCATCTCGCGCCTGACCCTGGCGAGTTCGATGGTGGTCTATGGCGAAGGGTTCGGACACTGCGCGCAACACGGCGCGGTGAGGCCGGCGCCCCGGAAGGAAAGCGATCTGGCGGCGGGTCGGTTCGAGCCGCCGTGCCCGGTGTGCGGCCAGCCGTTGGCCACCGACCTGGTGAGCGAAAGCGCGCCGTTCGATCCGCGCAACGCCTACGCCAGCAGCAAGGTCGCGCAGGAGTTCTACGGCAGCAACTGGGCGCGGGCGACCGGCGGCTCGGTGGCCGCCATGCGCTATCACAATGTCTATGGCCCGGGCATGCCGCGCGACACGCCCTATGCCGGCGTCGCCGCGATCTTCATCTCGGCGCTCCGCCGCGGCGAGGCGCCGTCGGTCTTCGAGGACGGACGGCAGCGCCGCGATTTCGTGCATGTCCGGGATGTCGCCGCGGCCACCGTGCTCGCCTGCGAGAAGCATCCGGCAGGGGTGCGTGCCTACAATGTCGGGTCGGGCACGCCGCGAACGGTGGGCGAAATGGCGCAAGCGCTGGCTGAGACCCTGAGGGGACCCGCGCCGGTGGTGACCGGACGGTATCGGCTGGGCGACGTCCGCCACATCACGGCCGATTCCTCCCGCCTGCGCGACGAACTCCAGTGGCGGCCACGCGTGGATTTCGCGGCGGGAATGGCCGAGCTCGCGGCGGCTCCGTGACATCGCACGGCGGAGGCAAGAATTATGACCCAGAACCGACATGATTCGGCAGCGCCGGACGTGGTAAAGGCTCGGCATGCTCGATACCTCGCTCCCCCATGTCGTGCCGCTGGAAGGCGGCTCCAATTTCCGTGACCTCGGCGGTTATCGCACCGCGGACGGTCAACTGGTTCGCCGCGGCGCGGTGTTCCGCTCGGCCCATCTCGGCAACCTGACCGACGAGGACCGCAGCGCCCTGGCGCGTCTCGGCGTGCGCACCATCGTCGACCTGCGCGGTGTCAACGAAGCGGCCGAGACGCCGCATCGCGTCGACGGCGTGGAATGCCGTATCGTCGGCGCCCATATCGAGCCCGGCGTGGGCGAGCGGATCCGGGGCGCCGTCGCCGACGGCAGCGCCAACCCGCATCTGATGATGCAGTTCCTGACCGATCACTACCGCGACTACCCGCGCCGCTGCGCGCCGGGCTTTCGCACCCTGTTCGCGACCTTGAGCGACGGCACGCACCGGCCGCTGGTGTTCCACTGCACCGCCGGCAAGGACCGCACGGGTTTCGCCTCGGCGCTGCTGCTCAGCCTGCTGGGCGTGCCGTGGGAATCGGTCATGGAGGACTATCTCCGCACCAACGACCTGTGGACCGGCCATGTCGGCCGCTACCCGGAGCTCGACATCGACACCCGCGCCGCCATCGTCGAGGCGCGCACGCCCTATCTCGAGGCGGCGTTCGAGGTGGTGCGGGCCGATTTCGGCGGACCCGAGGCCTTCGCCGAGCAGGCGCTCGGCCTCGACGCCGCCGCACGCGAGCGGCTCAAGGCGGATTTGCTGGAGCGCTAGGTTCCGCGCTACGCCTGTCGCATGGCCGACACGCGCTACGACACTCCCGAGCCGTTCAAGGTCGATATCCCTGAACGGGCATTGATCGATCTCGACGAACGCCTGCGCCGCTGGCGGCCACCGGTCGCGATCGCCGACAACGGCTCATGGGCGTCGGGCACCGATCCCACTTTCCTGGCCGAGCTGGTCGACTACTGGCGGCACGGCTACGACTGGCAGCGCTGCCAGGAGGCGATCAACCGCTGGCCCAACTACCTGGTCGATATCGGCCCTCAGCGCCTGCACTTCATCCGCGAGCCCGGCACCGAGGTCGAGGATGCGCCGCGGCCGCTGCCGCTGGTGATCACGCACGGCTGGCCGGGCTCGATCGTCGAGTTCCTGCACATCATCGACGCGCTGGCCCATCCCGAGAACCATGGCGGCGATCCGCTCGATGCCTTCGACGTCATCGCGCCCTCCCTGCCCGGCTACGGCTTTTCGGGCCCGCCGATCCGCGACGACGGCAGCACCGGCCCGATCGGCCCGCGCGCCATCGCGGGCCTCTGGCACACCCTTGTCCACGAGAAGCTCAATTATCGCCGGCCCTACGGCGTGCAGGGCGGCGATTGGGGGGCTGTCGTTTCGTCGTGGGCGGCCTTCGACCATCCGGTGACGGAAGAAAAGGACGAGTGGAAGTCGGGCGTGCTCGGCCTGCACCTCAACATGATCGGGCTGCGGCCCGGCATCGATCTCGGCAAGACGACGTTCAGTGCCAACGAAAAGGCCTGGCTCGCCAAGGTCCAGGCCGAGCGCGACGAGAAGACCGCCTATCAGCGCATCCAGGCGACGCGGCCGCAGACCCTGGGCGTCGCGCTCACCGATTCGCCGGTCGGCCTGGCCGCCTGGATCGTCGAGAAGTTCCAGGCGTGGAGCGACTGCGCCGGCGATCCGCGCAATCGCTTTTCCTTCGACCTGCTGCTCGACAACATCATGGTCTATTGGCTGACCGGCACGGCCGGCACGGCGACCTGGCTCTATCGCGGCGTCACCCAGCAGCAGAACCGCGCCCTGCCCGAAGGCAAGCGCGTCGAAACGCCGACCGGCTTCGCAGCCTTCCCGGCCGATCTCGCCCAACCTCCGCCCAGGGAATGGATCGAGCGCTCCTTCAATTTGCGCCACCACACGCTGATGCCCAAGGGCGGGCATTTCGCGGCGCTGGAGGAACCCGAGCTGCTGGTCGAGGATGTCCGAGCGTTCTTCCGGCCGCTGCGCTTCGGCGCGGCCAACGATTGAGTCGATATTTCCAGATAACTTCCATAGTACTTGTATACGGAAGTATTTGGACTATATTCTTCGGATGTCAGATCCCTCCCTCCCGGCAATCTTGCGGCTCATGCGGGCCCAGTCCTTTGTCGAAGCGCGGGTCGATCCCGGCCTGGGCGCCGTTCACGGCCTGTCGCTGCGCGAATTCATGTTCCTGATGCAGCTCGACCAGGCGCCCCTCAACCGCTTGCGGCGGGTCGACCTGGCGAATCGGCTGAACGTCAGCCAGTCGACGGTCACGCGCATGGCTTTGCCGCTCGAGAAGCTGGGCTTCGTGAAGCGGGAGGCCGATCCACGCGACGCCCGGGTGGGCTATGTCGTGCTGACGAAGGCCGGCCGCCAACGCGTCGCCGACGCGCGCGCGACGCTCGAACGATCGGCCGCCGCCCTCTTCCGCGATCGCTGGAGCGCCAAGGAGATCGAGATTCTCTCCAGCCTGCTCGGCCGCTTCACGGCGGCGCTGCCCGGCGACGTTATCTGACGGTCAGGCGAGCGTCGCCGTCGCCTGCGCCGCGATCGTGCCCTTGGGCGTCACCGTCCAGAGCTCCGCCCCTTTGCCATCGGCGCTCGGCCGCCCGATCACGTCGAATGGCGCGGTGTCGAACAGCGGCGCGCGGGCGCGCACGGCGAAGGTCTTGATCGTCCGACCCGGCATCGAATTGCGCAGCAGGTCGAACAGGCATTGCTGGGCAAACGGGCCGTGCACCACCAGGCCGGGATAGCCCTCGGTCTCGAGGCAATAGGTGCGGTCGTAGTGGATGCGGTGCGGGTTGAAGGTGATCGCCGAGTAGCGGAACAGCATCACCGGATCGGGCGTCATGGTGCGCCGCCACGGCACGTCGGTCGGCGCGGCGTCGCGCACGGGAACGCCGCTCTTCTCGCCTGCCTTCACTTCCTCGCGGAACACCGTGCTGGCGGCCTCGGTGAGCGCGAGGCCGCGCGGCGTGAAGATGCGGCGGGTCTGCGTCGTCACGACCAGGGTCCCTGTGCTGCCCTGGCGCAGCTGGATGTCGGTGAATTCGAGCTCGCGCCGGAGCTTGTCGCCGACGCGGATGTCGCCGTCGAAGGTGAAGGTCGAGCCGGCATACATGCGCCGCGGCATCGGGATGCGCGGCAGCACCCCGCCCTCGGCGGCGGCGCCGTCCTTTCCCAGCGAAGCGCGCCGGGCGTAGGAGTGCAGGAAGCAGAGATGCCAGCCCGGCGCGATCGCCTCGCCTTCCGCCGGCACTTTGTCCGCACGGTCGAAGGTGGCGATCATCGCCTTGAGCGGCGCCTGGGTGACGACGTCCTCATCCTCGATCTTGCGGCCGAGTTCCTTCCTGAGCGGTTCGATGTCGATGGTCATGGCGCTTCCTCCCGGATCCGGCAAAGCGTACTCAATCGCCCGTCATGATTCGCCGCCCCCAACCCAACGAAATCAAGCTGCTGCCGCAGATCGAAAACGCCGCCGACGAACGCTTCGCCCGGGTGGGCTTGCGACAGGTCCTCGCCATGCCGCCGGCCAGCCTGGCGTCGCTCGAACGGGCCCGCCACGACGGCAGGCTATGGGTCGCGGTCTCGCCCGCCGGCCGCGTCGTGGGCTTTGCCCTGATTAAATTTCCGGGCGGCTCCGCCTGGCTGGACCAGCTTTCGGTCCTCGACCGCTGGCAAGGACATGGCCTTGGCTCCGCCCTCATCGACCGTGCCGCCGGGCACGCGCGGGCGCTCGGCTTCGACCCGCTCCATCTTTCGACTTATCTCGACGTTCCGTGGAACGCACCGTTCTACGCGCGCCGCGGCTTCACCGCCCTCTTGCGCGGACAATGGCCACGCGCCTTTCGCCTGCAGTTCATGATCGAGAACAGACACGGCCATCCGCCGTGGCGGCGGACCATCATGCAGCGCCCGACCCGCCCGCCTTACTCGGCGGCGACGGCCAGCCCCATCTGCTCGCAGGTCGGCGCCACGTCCGACACGGTCGCGCGGCGCATGTCGCGCTGGTAGCGCTGGTCGTCGAAGTCCATGCCGCGATGCATGGTGCAGCGGTCGTCCCAGATCACCAGGTCCTTCACCCGCCAGCGATGCGAGTAGACGAACTGGCGCTGCGTGGCGTGCTCGGTCAGCTCCTCGAGCAGCTTTTTCGCTTCTTCATCGGCCATGCCGCGGATCGCGCCGGCGTGGCTCGCGATATAGAGACTCATGCGGCCGGAATCCTGCAGCCGGCGCACCAGCACCTGCGGCACCGGCCTGAAAGCCTCGCGCTCGCTCTCGTCGAAGTCGCTGAATCCGAGCCTGGCGCGCGAGGTCATGATCGAATGCTCGGCCACGAGGCCCGCGATGCGCCGCTTGGTCGCCTCCGGCAGAGCGTCGTAGGCGGCACGCATGTCGGCGAACTCGGTCTGGCCGCCGATCGGCGGGATCGAGCGGGCATGCAGCATCGAGCAATAGGCCGGCAGGCGCTTGAACGACGAATCGGTGTGCCACAGGCGGTTGCCGAGATTGTAGAGCCGCTGGCGGTCGTCGGCGTCGAGGATGCGGTTCTCGCCGTCGAGATTGCTGACGTCGGCCAAGTTCTCGTGCAGGCGCAGCTTGTGGTCCTTGCGCGCCTTGAAGACGGTGGTCTCGAGCGGACCGAAATGCCGTGCGAAGTCGAGCTGGCTTTCGTCGTCGAACACCTGGTCGGGAAAAACCAGCACCGCGTACTTTGTGAAGGCGGCACGGATCGCGGCCAGGTCCTCGGCCGCGAGTGGCCCGCCAAGGGCAACATCGCCCACTTCGGCGGCGAAATCTGGCGTGATCGGCTGGACGGTGATGGCCACGGGTTCCTCCTGGGGGTCCTCCACTCGCGTTTGACGGTAATTGGAACACCGAACGGCCGGCCCTGCAAATGCTTCGACGGTCCAGCTTGCCCCGAATTCCGCTATACTGAGGCATGATCGAAAAGCAGGAAGTCCAGGAAATCTTCCCCACGCCGCTCTGGATCGTGGACCTGCAGCCTGCCGCGGCGGCGCTGCTGAATGCCGCGCTCAAGGCCGAGATCGAGCGACTGATCGCGCCCCGTCCCAAGATCCCGGCCGGCAGCAACTGGCAGACGCCGCAGGATCTGCACACCAAGCCCGCCTTCGCCGAGTTCGCCAAGCTGGTCGAGACCGCGGCGCGTGGCGTCGCCCGCTTCCTGCAGGTCGACCAGTATCCGATGGACATCACCGGCTGCTGGGCCAACATCAATCCGCCCGGCGCCTATCACCCGATGCACCATCATCCCAACAACTACCTGAGCGGCGTCTACTACGTCGCCATCCCGTCGCCGGGCTCGCAGATCATCTTCCAGGATCCGCGCGGGCAGGCCTCGATGATCATGCCCAAGCCGCGGCAATACACCAAGTTCACCGCCAACGGCGCCAACGCGCAAAGCAAGGAAGGCCGGCTCGTGATCTTTCCGGCGTGGCTCAAGCACACCGTGCCCGCCAATGACGGCCAGAGCGAGCGCATCAGCATCTCGTTCAACCTCATGTTCAGGAATTTCAGCGAGACCATGGCCGCACCCCTGTGGGATGCGACGGCGGGCAAGCAGAAAGGCTAGGGCGTGTCCCGATCGAGGTCCGCGCTCCGGCAAGACATGAGTCCGCTGCACGGATCGCGCGCTAGCGTTCTGGTTCAGTCGATCGTGAATCCGTCGATTGCTCGTCCGTCGAATGTCGATCGGTCGATGGCGGCTCGGCCGCCCGGGCGGCGGAGGACATGAACAGATACTCGTCTGCGCCGGCGTTCCGACCTTCCTTGAAGACCTCGATGGCGCGGCCCCGAGCGCCCATTTTCCAGAACGCCTCGGAGACGTCGCGATAGACCACGGCGGTGGCGCTTGCCCTGTAGGCGGGGTCCGTCAGGCTCAACGCCTTCTTGGCACTCCTGAAGCTGCCCTCTCCGGCTGTTCTGTCGCCGTCCAGGATCTGGTAGCTCGCCAGCGTACCGTAAGCCAGCGCCAGCGTCCCGCAGTTGAGGGTGGTGGTGCGCGAGCACTCGGCGAATTGCGCGACCTCTTTCTTGGCGAGGCTGGTCGCCGCTTTCTGGTCGCCGGCTTCGGAGGCTGCCATTGCCGCTTCCTGGTAGGAAGTGCTTGCGCAGGCGGCCATCATCACCGCACAGGCCGCGAGCAGGACGGTCCTCCCGAAAGCGGGTGTGCTGCCGCAACAACGCAACGAGCCGGCCATATCCAATCCTTCAGAACAAGTCGCCGGTGGGTCGGCTCCCGGTGAGCCAGTCTGTCAGGCGCGCCTTGTCCTGGCGAAGCGAAAATCGCCGCGGTGCCGCCCATAGGGCCACCCGTGTTGACATCAATCGGCCCCGCCGGCTTCATCGAGCCAGTGAAAGACCGGGCGGAATGAATGAAACTCTTCAGTACGCTGGCGGCACCGCCTGATTTCGCGCTGCCGATCGTCGATGCGCACCACCATCTCTGGGACCTGCGCGCGGGCCATTACCCCAGCAAGCAGGACCAGTACGACCCCAACTTCTTCCTCGGCGACTACCGCAAGATCTGCCGCGACTACATGCCGGCCGACTATGTCGACGCGCTGAAGGGCTTCAACGTCGTCGGCAGCGTCCATATCCAGGCCGGTCGCGCGATCGACGAGCAGGTGGCCGAGACCGAGTGGCTGGAGACCATGCACGCGCAATCCGGCGTGCCCGACGTCGTGGTTGGCCACGTCTCGTTCATCCAGCCCGATTGCGCGGCGATCCTGGAGGGCCACGCGCGCTCAGCCCTGATGCGCGGCATCCGCTCGCGGCCCATCACCTCGCCCGGGCCCGGGGAGTCGGTGGCGGGCGCACCGGGCACGATGCAGGACGAGCACTGGCGGCGAAACTTCGCGCTGCTGCAGAAGCACGGCATGTCGTGGGACATGCGCATCCCCTACTGGCACCTGGCGGAAGGCGCGGAGGTGGCGCGCTCCTTCCCGGGCATCCCCATGGTGGTCAACCATACCGGCCTGCCGCTCGACCGCTCGGAGGAGGGGCTCGCGATCTGGCGCAGCGGGTTGGCGGCGCTGGCCGAGTACCCCAACGTGGTCATCAAGATCTCGGAGCTCGGCCTGAAGCACGGCACATGGGACGTGCCCAGCAACATCCGCGTGGTGCGCGAGGCCGCCGCGATCTTCGGCCCCGACCGCATCCCGTTCGCCAGCAACCTGCCGGTGGCCAGCCTCAGCACGACGTTCGGCGGGATCGTCGAGGTCATGCGCCAGGGCCTGGCGGGGGAGACGCCGGAGACGTTGGGCAAGTTCTTTGCGGGCAATGCGGTCCGGTTCTATCGCATGCCGATTGAGCTGCCTTGAGATGCTGGGGGCGCGCCACCCCGTGGCGCGTCTCCTCATGGACTTCCGGACCGCGAGCCTCCCGCTCGCTCAAGATCATGAGCGAGCGGGACGCTCGCGGTCCGGAAGAGCATGATCGCGCCCTCAGCGACTCCTTACGGGCCGCCCAGATCGGCAGAGACGCAATTGCGACCGGCGGCCTTGGCGACATAGAGGGCGCGGTCGGCGAGGCGCAGCAATTCGCCGGGATCGGTATCCTGCGCGCGGCGCGCGGCCACGCCGACGCTCACCGTTATGGTGAGGCTCTCGTCGCCCACCTCGAACGGCTCGGCGGCCACCTCGCGGCACAGTCGTTCGGCGGTCTTGAGTGCGCCCGACATGTCGATCTCGGTGAGCGCGGCGGCGAATTCCTCGCCCCCGACGCGACCGAGGATGTCGCCCTTCCGCACGCTGCCGCGAAACCTGTCGGCAATGACGCGCAGGACGTCGTCACCGACCGAATGGCCATGGCGATCGTTGATCGGCTTGAAATTGTCGGCATCGATCATCAGCACCGACAGCGGCCGGTCATGGCGCAGCGCCCGGCTGAACTCGTCCTCGAACGACGCGAGGAACTGGCGCCGGTTCAGAAGCTTGGTCAGGTCGTCGATGGTCGCGAGCTCGCGCAACTGATCTGCGGTCTGCACCAGCTCGGAGATGTCGGCATAGGTGAGCATGCGGCCGCCTTGCGGCACGGCGATGCACTCGAATTTCAGGATTCGCCCGTCGCTCAGCCGAAGCTGCACCGGCGGCTGGCTGCCGGAACGAACCAGGGCGATGCGCTTGCGAACGTAGTCGGCCATCGCCTCGGGCGCGATCTCGTAGGCCCCGGTCTTGCGGCCATGCTCCATCAGGTCGGTGAAATCGTATTTCGTGCCGGGTGGCGCCGGCGGCAGCGCCCACATGCGATGAAAGGCGCGGTTGATGAACCGCGCCCGCATATCCTTGTCCAATAGAACGATGCCGTACCCGACCTCGTCGAGTGCCGACGTCAGGACCGTCGCCCAATCCACCGATGCACCACGAACCACACCACACCCATCGAACGCCGCCGCGTCCGATCCCGGGCGCCACAATGCAGAAAAGGCGGATGGAAGAGAAGAATAAGTCTTTCGCTTCCAGGCTGTGTTTCAAAAGGAACTAAAGCCCCTTCTTGCCCATGGCGAGAAACTTCTCCTGACGGTTCTTTCGCAGGGTGTCAGGGTCGAACTGGGAGAGTTCGCCCAGCGCTTCGGATACGACCTTGCCCACGAGATCGATGGTCTCGTCCGGCGCACGGTGGGCGCCGCCCATCGGCTCGGGGATCACTTCGTCGATCACCTCAAGCTTCTTGAGGTCTGCCGCCGTCACTTTCATCGCCTCGGCGGCGTCCTGGGCGTTGGCGCTGTTGCGCCACAGGATCGAGGCGCAGCCCTCGGGCGAAATCACCGAATAGACGGCATTCTCCAGCATGTAGACGCGGTCGGCCGAGGCGATGGCGAGCGCGCCGCCCGAGCCGCCCTCGCCGATCACCACGCTGACCAGCGGCACGCCGAGCGAAAGACAGGTGTCGATCGAGGTCGCCACCGCCTCGGCCTGGCCGCGCGCCTCGGCATCGATGCCGGGATAGGCGCCGGAGGTGTCGACCAAGGTCAGCACCGGCAAGCCGAAGCGGTCGGCGAGCTTCATCAGGCGCTGCGCCTTGCGGTAGCCCTCGGGCCGCGCCATGCCGAAATTGTGCTTGATGCGGGAGTCGGTATCGTCGCCCTTCTCCTGGCCGAGCACGACGATGCTGCGGCCGCCCAGCCGCCCGACACCGCCCACTACGGCTGCGTCTTCGCCGAAGGTGCGGTCCCCCGACAGCGGCATGTAGTCGGTGATCAGCCGGTCGATGTAACGCTGGGCGTGCGGCCGCTCGGCATGGCGCGCCACCTGGACCCGCTGCCACGGCGTCAGCTTGGCGTAGGTCGCGCGCAGCTGCTTCTGCGCTTTGTCCTGCAGGCGCATGACTTCCTCGGCGATATCGACATCGCCCGAGTTCGGTAGGTGCCTGAGCTCGGCAATCTTGCTTTCGAGCTCCGCGATCGGCTTCTCGAAGTCGAGATATGTGGTCATTGATTTCCAGATGTCGCCCGGCGTTGGAATCCTGTCAACCGGGCCACTTAGCCCGGAGGCCGGCGTCGCCGGCGGGCCAGTGGGTGCTTGTCCTCAACCAGGGATCGCAGCTTTTCGGGGATGACGTGGGTGTAGATCTGGGTCGTGGCGATGTCGGCATGACCCAACATGAGCTGCACGCTGCGGAGATCAGCGCCGGCTTCCAGCAAATGGCTGGCGAAAGCGTGGCGCAACACGTGCGGCGAGACGCGCGCCGGATCGATGCCGGCCGCCAGCGCCGACTCTTTCAGGAGCTGGGCGAAACGCTGACGCGTGAGATGGCCGGTGCGGCCGCGCGAGGGAAACAGATAGCGCGAGGGCTCGTCTGCGGCGAGCGCGGCGGCGCGCACATGCAGCCACTTGGCTATCGCTGCACGCGCCGGATCGGAGAGCGGCACCAGCCGATCCTTGTCGCCCTTGCCACGCACCACCAGCATGGTCGGATCGCGCTCGGCCGCGGCAAGCGGCAAGGTCACCAGTTCCGAGACGCGCAGGCCCGTGCCATAGAGGATCTCGAGCAGCGTTTCCATGCGGCCGCCATCGTCGCCGCCCTTGGCCTGCGCGGCTTCGATCAAGCGGTCGACTTCGACGCGCGACAGAATCTTCGGCAGAGGCCGGCCGAGCCTCGGCGAATCGAGCGCGCTCGCGGGATCGTCCTCGCGCAGACGTTCGGCGAGCAGGAAGCGGAAGAATTGACGCATCACCGACAGCCGCCGCGCCACCGTGCTCGGCGTCATGCCGAGATAGTCGAGCGACTTCAGGTAGGCGCGCAGGGCATCGGCATTGGCCGTCACCGGCTTCTGCTTGCGCCGCGCCAGGAAAACTTCGAGGTTCCTGAGATCGGCGCGGTAGGCCGCCTCGGTGTTCTTCGACGCGCCGCGCTCGGCGGCTAGCATCTCGATGAAGGCCTCGGCTTCACGCGACAAGGGCGCGGCGAGTTGCTTCTTCTTCACGGCCGGTTCAGAGGCCGTAGGCGATCGCCGTTTCGATCGCGAACAGCCGTCCGGCGTGGTCCTCGCCGACCTGGCGTAGCGCGCTCACGATCGCGGCCACCGCGGCGGGATGAAGCTCGCTGAGCGGCGTCTCGCCGGCGGCGACCGACGCCAGCAACGCCGTTTCGGCGCGGCGGCGCCCCGCGGCGGCGGACTGCAGGGCCTGAAGCGTTGCCGCCGGCGGCGTGACCAGGCGCGCGCCGGCCGGCGGCGCCTCGGGCAGGTTGGTCGACTGCGGCGGCACGTCGATGCCGGTGGCGCGGAACAGTTCGAGCAGCAGATAGCCGCGCAGCGGCGCGCGGGCGGGATCGTCGCGGCGGATCGCGTCGTACCAGCGATTGACCTCGCTCGGCGGCAGGCGCTTGGGATCGTCGATGCCGGCCACCGCGACCAGCGGCATCAGCCGATCGAGCGAGGTCAGCGCTCCCGCATCGTTGCGCGCGGCGTTGAGCGCAAGCTGCGTCCACGCCCTGGTCTGCTGCTTGTCGCCCAGCAGCAGGAAACCCACCATCGCTTCCTGCGCCACGCTGGCAAATTGCGGCCGGGCCGGCAGGCGGAGCAGACCGGCGGCGCTGGCGCGTGCAATGGTCGGGAACAGTGGACTGCCGCGGGCCTCGGTATAGACCGCCGCGATGGAATTCATGATCTCGGCGGGGTTCGAGGCGCTGCGTGCGGCCGCGACGAGCTGCGCGCGCGCCGCCATCGCCGGCGGCAGCGCCGCGCCGTCGCGCACCGCCTCGACATAGAGATCGCCCAGCCGAGTCGCCTCGATGACGGCCAGCGCCTCGCCGCGCTCGGCGATTTCGAGCCGCGTGGCGATCGGCAGGGCCCTGAGGGCGACCAGGGCGCGGATGATCGGCGGCTGGGTGGCGCGCAGCAGTCCAGCCGGCGGCTGGGCGCGCGTGAGATCGAGCACCATCATCGACGGCCCGTCGATCTGGCCGGCCGGCAGGACGACGCCCGCCGCGCCGGTCTTTTCGCCGGCCGCGTAGTCGCAGGCGGCGTTGGCGCGCCGTCCGAAGGGCTCGGTGAGCTGCCAGTTGCGGGCGATCGAACAGGCGCTCTCACGCTCACCGGCCATCATCATGGCGTTGGCCACGGTGGTGGCGGCCGCCGGGTCGAGATAGCCGCCGGCGCTGCGCACCATTTCGTTCAGGCTCTCGCCCTCGCCCATCGCCGCCAGCTTCTCGACCTTGCGCGCGAACAAGCCGGGCGGCGGGCTGCCGTCGCGCGCGGGCGGCGCAAGCGCGCTCACCAGCACCGTGAACTGCAGGTCGCGCAACGCGCGGCTGCGCGGCGCCGCCGGCAGCGCCGAGACCAGGTGCTTGGCCGTGCCGAGCGACGTGCCGTTCCAGGCGTCGGCCGGCATGCCGCCGATATTCGCCGTCAGGAAGCCGGTGGTCTTGTCATCGAAATTCGGAGCCTGGGCAAACGCTGAGGTTGCCAGGGCAAGGACGAGGCCCAAGGCACACGTCAAAGCGGCCTTCCTGGCTGGGAGAGCGCCACTCATAGGCGCCAACTTTGCCGATATTTCAAACGACAACCTCATCCTGAGGAGGCCGCGCAGCGGCCGTCTCGAAGGATGGGCCACAGACGAAATCATCGAAAAGGCGGGTTCGCAGCACCTGCTCGGTTGCCCACCCTTCGAGACGCACCGCTCCGCGTTGCTCCTCAGGGTGAGGTTCGTGTGTAAGTCAGCGCCTATGCGCAAAGACCTAGCGCGCAAAGCGCTCATTGGGGACCGGAACCTCGAAATGGCGCACCGGCGGTCGCGGCTCGACGACAGCAAGGGCCACCAGGCCCGCCACCAGCAGGCAAACGACGACGACGACGATCACCGGCCCAATCTTCAGGGTGGGCACGGTAAATCGATGTCTGGAACGGAACATGGCCACGGCGCGGGCAACCTACCCGGCCTCCGCCTGAGCGGCAATTGCCGAAGGTCATGGCCGTGAAGCGGCAATCGCCGCAGGGACTTGGCGGCTGTCGCTTGAAACCGCGGGCGGAATGGGCGACATCCATGCTGCAGTTCGCCATGGACGCCCTTTCATCCTTATCGCTGTCGCGCACGGTGGCCCTCGTGGGCCTGATGGGCGCAGGCAAAAGCGCCATCGGCAAGCGCCTGGCGATGCGGCTCGGCTTGTCGTTCGTCGACGCCGACGACGAGATCGAGCGCGCTGCCGGCTGCTCGATCGCCGAGTTCTTCGAGAAATACGGCGAATCGGATTTCCGCGCCGGCGAGCGCCGCGTGATCGCCCGCCTGCTCGACGAGCCGCCGCATGTCCTGTCGACCGGCGGCGGCGCCTATATCGATGCCGACACGCGGGCCCTGATGCGCGCCAAGGCGGTGACGGTGTGGCTGCGCGCCGAGCTCGACGTGCTGTTCGACCGGGTGAGGCGCCGCGGCCATCGTCCGCTGCTGCGCAACGGCGACCCCAAGGAGGTGCTCGGCCGCCTGATGACCCAGCGCTATCCGATCTATGCCGAGGCCGACATCATCGTCGACTCGACCGCCCAGCCGGCCGATCGCACGACCGAGCAGGTGATCGATGCCCTGCGGGCCTTCCTGATCGCCGAGAAAGCGAAGGTGCGGGCATGAACGCCCAAGCGGGCACCCAGGCACGCACCATCCGGGTCGATCTCGCCGGCCGCGGCTACGACATCGCCATCGGCCCCGGCCTGATCGATCGGGCCGGCGAGCTCGCCCGGCCGCTGCTGCGCCGCGCCGCGCGTCATTGTCGTCAGCGACGAGACGGTGGCGCCGCTCTACGGCGCAAGGCTTGCCGCCTCGTTCGACAAAGCGGGCGTGCGCAGCCACGTCGATCACCGTGCCGGCGGGCGAGAGCAGCAAGGAATTCGGTGCTTTCGGCCGGTTGATGAACGACCTGCTCGACCGTCGGCCCGACCGCAAGACGACGCTGGTGGCGCTGGGCGGCGGCGTGGTGGGCGACCTTGTAGGCTTTGCCGCTGCGGTCCTGCTGCGCGGCGTCGACTTCATCCAGGTGCCGACGACGCTGCTTGCCCAGGTCGACTCCTCGGTCGGCGGCAAGACCGGCATCAACACGCGCCACGGCAAGAACCTGGTGGGCGCCTTCTACCAGCCGCGCCTGGTGCTGGCCGATACCGACGTGCTCGACACGCTGCCCAAGCGCGAATTGCTGGCGGGCTACGCCGAGGTCGCCAAGTACGGGCTGATCGACGCACCGGAATTCTTCGCCTGGTGCGAGAAGAATGGCGGCGCCGTGCTGTCGGGCGACGCCGCCAAGCGCAGCTATGCCATCGAGCAGAGCTGCCTCGCCAAGGCGCGCATCGTGGCGGCCGACGAGCGCGAGACGACCGACCTGCGCGCGCTCCTCAATCTCGGCCATACGTTCGGCCACGCGCTGGAGGCCGAGACCGGCTTCGGCCCGGACCTGCTGCACGGCGAGGCGGTCGGGAGCGGGCATGGCGATGGCGTTCGATCTCTCCGCCCGCCTCGGCCTCTGTCCGGCCGACGACGCCCAGCGGGTGCGCCGTCATCTCGGCGCGGTCGGCCTGCCGGTGCGCCTGCGCTCGATCGGCGGCGACAACCGGCGGCAGTGGGACGCCACGCGCCTGATCGATCACATGCGCGGCGACAAGAAGGCCGAGGGCGGCAAGCTCGCCTTCATCCTGGCCCGCGGCATCGGCAAGACCTTCGTGAGCCGCGAGGTCGACGAGAAAGCCTTGCGCGGCCTGCTCGACGACGCCATCGCCGCCTGACGCCGGCATGGAAACCGACCTTCATTTCGACCTGCCGCTGGAGATTGCCTGCCCGCTGGTCGTGATCTGCCTGATGCTGGGCGCCTACATGTCGGCGGCCGAGACGGCGATCACCGGCGCCTCGCGGCCGCGCATGCACCGCCTCGCCCAGCAGGGCAACAAGCGCGCCGTCCTGATCAACGGCCTGCTCGATCGCAAGGACGAAGCGGTGAGCGCCGTGCTGCTGGGCAACAGCGTGGTCAATATCCTCTCGGCCTCGCTCACCACGGCGGTCCTGACCGCGATCTTCGGCGCCGCCGGCGTCGTCTACGCCACGATCATCGTCGGCATCATGGTGGTGATCTTCGCCGAAGTGATGCCCAAGACCTGGGCGCTGCTGCGCGCCGACCGGGTCGCGCTGATCCTGGCGCCGTCGATCGTGGTGACCCTGGCGATCCTGGGACCGATGGCGCGCGGCGTCGCCTGGATCTCGCGCCTCTTCCTGCGGGTGATCGGCGTGCATGTCGACCGCGGGCCCGAGATCGACGAGCATGCCGACGTCCTGCGCGGCGCCATCGAGCTGCATGGCGAGGGCCAGTTCGACGAGACGGTGCCGGCCGAGAAGGCGATGCTGCGCTCGGTGCTCGACCTCGGCGACCGCACGGTGGGCGACGTCATGACCCATCGCGGCAACGTCGTCCTGATCGACGGCGACCAGCCCATGGATACGATCGTCGACGCAGATGCTGGCGGCGCCCTACACGCGCATCCCGGTGCAGCGCGGCGAGCCCGACAACATCGTGGGCGTGATTCATGCCAAGGACCTGTTCCGCGCGGTCAAGGCCGCCGGCAGTCCGGAAGCGGTCAAGCTCGAGGACGTCATGACGCCGCCCTGGTTCATTCCCGAATCGACCGTGCTGTTCGACCAGCTCCAGGCGTTCCGCGCCCGCCACGAGCATTTCGCCATCGTCGTCGACGAATACGGCGCCCTGCGCGGCATCGTGACGCTCGAGGACATCATCGAGGAGATCACCGGCGACATCGAGGACGAGCACGACGCCATCAAGCGCGGCGTCATCAAGCGCGAGGACGGCAGCCTGATCTGCCAGGGCGACGTGCCGATCCGCGACCTCAACCGCGAATTCGGCTGGGGCCTGCCGGAGGACGTGGCCATCACCATCGCCGGCCTGGTGCTGCACGAGGCCCGGCGCATCCCCGAGGTCGGCCAGACCTACGCATTTTACGGATTTCGATTCGAAATTCTGAAGCGCGAGGGCACCCGCATCGCCGAGTTGCGCATCGTGCCGCCGGCCGCCATAGAAGCCGCTATATGAGGGCTGTACCAGCCGAAGCATCCAGTCGAGAGGTTCTGCCATGCCGCTTTCGCCGCCGGTCGGGCGACAGCATCTGCACACGCGTCGCGTCACCTGCCAGGGTTTTTTCCGCGAGGACGGGCTCTGGGACATCGAAGGCCACATCACCGACGAGAAGAGCTACGAGCACGCCAACGAATGGCGCGGGCCGCTCAAGGCCGGCGACTTCGTGCACGACATGTCGATCCGGCTGACGCTCGATCACCGATTCACCATCGTCGATGTCGAGGCGGTGACCGACAAGTCGCCGTACCAGGTTTGCGGCAACATCGCGCCCGACTTCAGGAAACTGATCGGGCTGCGCATCGGCGGCGGCTTCCATCGCCAGGTCCGCGAGCGGCTGGGCGGCGTGCACGGCTGCACGCACATCGTCGAGCTGCTTGGGCCGGTGGCGACCACGGCATTCCAGACCGTGGGCTCGGGCAAGGCGCGCGAGCTCACCCTCGCGCATCGCACCAAGATCGGCAAACCGCCCAAGCCCATCGATCCCGATGCGCCCAAGCAGAAGCCCTATGTCATCGACAATTGCCACGCCTGGGCGGCCGACGGTCCGGTCGTCAAACGCTGGGCGCCGCATTTCTATGAAGGCCCCGACGCCGAAGCCGTGCGCGCCGCGGCGGCCGGCAAGGACATCGAGTTCGACGGCTGACGTCTTTCAGGCCCGCTCATCTGGAGCGCGGACCTCCAGGTCCGCATCAAAATCATGAGCGGACCTGGAGGTCCGCGCTCCCAAGATCGTGCGCGGGCCTCGACCGTCAAGATTTCTTGTCCTCCGCCGGCGTCAGCGTGGTGAGCGCGAGCGCGTGCAGGCCGGCGGCGAACTCGTCCTTCAAGGCGGCGTAGACCAGCCGCTGGCGCGCCACCCGGCTCTGCCCTTCGAACGCCGCCGACACGATCTCCACCCGGAAGTGGGTCTCGCCGCCCTCGCGCCAGCCGGCATGGCCGTGATGCCGCGACGACTCGTCCTCGATGGCGAGGCGTGCCGGCGCGAGCTCATTCCTGAGCTTGTTGTCAATCGCCATCGCGACCTTGCCCATCACTCGCCTCTCTTGCCCGGTGAAACTCTTGAACACATATTAGCTGAATGGCCCGACGGCGAGCGAACCCATTGCAGGCGACAGACGGCGCACAGACCCATCAGCGGGTCTGCGAAGTCTCCGGGCTGCCGGCTGTGGGGCGAATATCGGGCGCCCCGCGCGCGCGACCGGTTGAACGAACATCGCTGGTTCTGCCTCGAGCACATCCGCGAATACAACAAGAAATGGGACTATTTCGCCGGGCTCGACGCCGACGAAATCGAGGCCCACATCCGGGCCGATACGACCTGGCGGCGGCCGGTCTGGCCGCTCGGCGGGCGCAGCAGCGGCGGCTCCTATGCCCACATCATCGATCCGTTCGGCTTGGCCGACGATGCCGGGCTGGGTGAAAAGCCGGCGCCGCACTACGATGGCAGCGAGCAACTGACCCCGGCCGAGCGCAACGCACTGGACGTCCTTGAACTTTCATGGCCGTTGACCAGGGCTGCCGTGAAATCTCGTTACAAGGAACTGGTCAAATTGCATCATCCTGACGCCAATGGCGGGGCGCGGGATGCCGAGGAAAAGCTCAAACAGATCAACGCCGCCTATTCCACTCTGCGGGCCTCCGAGCACCTGCCGACCGAGTGATTAGCCCTTCTCAGGGCAGCCCCGCCAATTGGCCGCTTGCGGTGCACAAATCGGCCTGCGACTATGAATTCGACCCGCAATTTGGCGGGCTTTGTTTTGTAGGACATGTGATGGCTTCCACGACGACCGCGGCCCGGGAAAACGTTTCGGGCATGCCGGATATCAAGGTTTCCGCTCGGCAACTGTTCGGCATCGACACCGACATGGAAGTCCCGGCTTTCAGCCAGGCGACCGAGCATGTCCCGGAGGTCGACGATGCCTACCTGTTCGACTCCGACACGACGATGGCCATCCTTGCGGGCTTCGCCCACAACCGACGGGTCATGGTCCAGGGCTATCACGGCACCGGCAAGTCGACCCATATCGAGCAGGTTGCGGCGCGCCTCAACTGGCCCTGCCTGCGCGTCAATCTCGACAGCCACATCAGCCGTATCGACCTGATCGGCAAGGACGCGATCGTGCTGCGCGACGGCAAGCAGATCACCGAATTCCGCGAAGGCATCCTGCCGTGGGCGCTGCAGAACCCGACGGCGCTGGTGTTCGACGAATACGATGCCGGCCGCGCCGACGTCATGTTCGTGATCCAGCGCGTGCTCGAGGTCGACGGCAAGCTCACATTGCTCGACCAGAACAAGGTGATCCGTCCGCACCCGTCCTTCCGCCTGTTCTCGACCGCCAACACGGTGGGTCTGGGCGACACGACCGGCCTCTATCACGGCACGCAGCAGATCAACCAGGGCCAGATGGACCGCTGGTCGATCGTGACCACGCTCAACTACCTGCCGCATGACCAGGAAGTGAACATCGTCGTCGCCAAGACGCCGAGCTACGACACCGACGAGGGTCGCAAGCTCGTCTCCGCCATGGTGGCGCTGGCCGATCTCACGCGGGCCGGCTTCATCGCCGGCGATATCTCGACCGTGATGTCGCCGCGCACGGTCATCACCTGGGCCGAGAACGCGCGCATCTTCAACAACGACATCGGCTTTGCCTTCCGTCTCACCTTCCTCAACAAGTGCGACGAGGTCGAGCGCAGCACGCTGGCCGAGTACTATCAGCGCTGCTTCGGCAAGGAACTTCCGGCGTCGAGCGGCAAGGGCGGCAAGCTCCACTAGAGAGGGCCTCGATGGCCAAGGATACGACGCCCCTCGAGGAGTTCCGCCGCGTCACCGCCACCACCATGCGGGCGGTGTCGCGCAAGGAAGTGAATGTCTCGTTCGTGCCCGACGGCGGCTCGCTGCTGGGCAGCGAGGCGCGCATCACCGTGCCGGCGCGCGACCTGCCGGTCGAGGATGTGAGCCGCGTGCGCGGCGAGGCCAATTCGATGGCGCTGAAGCTGCGCCACCACGATCGCAAGACCCATCTGCGCCGCGTGCCGCGCGGCGAGACGGCGCGCGCGATCTTCGAGGCCGTCGAGCAGGTCCGCGTCGAGGCGCTGGGCGCCAAGCGGATGGCCGGCGTCGCCGACAATCTCTCGGCCCTGTGGCGCCAGCGCTCCGACCAGCGCGGCCACGCCCGCATCAAGTCCAAGGACGATGCGCCGATCGCCGACGTGATCGGCCTGATCGCGCGCGAGCAGCTCTTGGGCGCGGCACCGCCCGAGTCGGCCAAGGCGATGGTCGACATGTGGCGCGCCGACGTCGAATCCGCCGCCGGCCGCGACTTCCAGAAGCTGCGCGAATCGCTCGGCAACCAGGAAACCTTCGCCCGCGCCGCCCGCCAGCTGATCCGCGACCTCAAGCTGGGCGACGAATCGGCCGACCTGCAGGACGACGACCAGGACGATTCGCAGGACCAGGAGAACGCCGACGGCCAGTCCAACGAGACCGGCGACGACCAGAGCGATTCGAGCGAGACCCACGGCTACGGCGCTCAGGGCGAGGAGACCGAGGACGCGTCGGAGCAGGAAGACGCCTCCGAGACGGTGGCCGACCAGGCGCAGACCGAGATGCAGATGGGCTCGGGCGACGAGGAAGAGCCGGGCCGCGCCGAGCGTCCGTGGCTGCCGCCCGGCGCGCTCTCCAACGAGCCGCTGGGCCAGCAGTATCACGCCTACACCGTGAAGTTCGACGAGATCGTCGAGGCCGATCAGCTGTGCGACGCCGAGGAACTCGGCCGCCTGCGCAATCATCTCGACCAGCAGCTCTCCCATCTGCAGGGCGTGATCGGCAAGCTCGCCAACCGCCTGCAGCGCCGCCTGATGGCGCAGCAGAACCGCTCGTGGGACTTCGACCTCGACGAAGGCACGCTCGACGCCGCGCGCCTGGCGCGCATCGTCGCCAATCCGATGCACGCGCTCTCCTTCAAGAAGGAGAAGGACACCAACTTCCGCGACACCGTGGTGTCGCTGCTGATCGACAATTCCGGCTCGATGCGCGGCCGGCCGATCACGGTGGCGGCGATGAGCGCCGACATCCTCGCCCGCACGCTCGAGCGCTGCGGCGTCAAGGTCGAGATCCTGGGCTTCACGACGCGCGCCTGGAAGGGCGGCCAGAGCCGCGAGCAGTGGCTTGCCGCCGGCAAGCCCGCCAATCCCGGCCGCCTCAACGATCTGCGCCACATCATCTACAAGCCGGCCGACGCGCCGTGGCGGCGGGCGCGCAAGAATCTCGGCCTGATGCTGCGCGAGGGCATCCTCAAGGAGAACATCGACGGCGAGGCGCTGTTGTGGGCGCACACCCGCCTGCTGTCGCGCACCGAGGAGCGCAAGATCCTGATGGTGATCTCCGACGGCGCGCCGGTCGACGATTCGACCTTGTCGGTCAACCCCGGCAACTACCTCGAGCGCCACCTGCGCGACGTCATCGACTGGATCGAGACGCGCTCGCCGATCGAGCTGATCGCCATCGGCATCGGCCATGACGTCACGCGCTACTATCGCCGCGCCGTCACCATCGTCGACGCCGACCAGCTGGGCGGCACGATGATGGAGCAGCTCGCCTCGCTGTTCGACGAGGAAGAGAAGAAGAAGGTGGCGACCGCCGGCCGCGGCCGGGGCGGCGCCAAGGCCGCCGGCGGCAAGGGCCGACGCGCCGCCTGAGCGCGGCGTCGCATGGCCGTTCGCCTGCTCGCCTGCTAGACGGGCGAACCTTGTTTTCCGCCGCCCGCTCTCTCCTGGTTGTCTGCCTGCTGGCGGCCGCCTGCACCGGCGCGTCGCTGCCGCCCGCCGGGGCGAAGGAGCAGGCGCTCGAAATCCACAGCCGCGCCCTGCCCCTCCGGCTCGACGAGCCCGGCGCCACCAGCGTCGGCCGCCTGCTGTGGCGCGGCGGCCTCTCGATGAAGGCCAATTCGCGCAGCTTCGGCGGCTGGTCCGATCTGCACGTCACGCCCGACGGGCAGAGCCCTCACCTCGATCTCCGACCAGGGCGCCTGGTTCACCGCCACGATCGACTACGATGCCAAGGGCAATCTGGCGGGACTGAGCGGCGGCCAGATCGGCAAGCTGCTCGGCCTCGACGGCCAGCCGCTCGTCGACAAGGCCGAGGCCGACGCCGAGGGCATGGCGCGCCTGCCCGACGGCTCATGGCTGGTCTCCTTCGAGCGCCAGCACCGGCTGTGGCGCTACCCGACGCTTTCGTCGACGCCGATCCCGTTCGACGGCCCGGCCGATATCGGCCGGCAGCCCGACCAATGGCGGCATCGAGACGCTGACGGCGCTCCCCGACGGCCGCATCATCGCGATCAGCGAGGAATACAGCCTGCGGCCCGGCACCTTGGTCGGCTGGATCGGCCAGCCGACCGCGAGCGGTCGCTACGCGTGGCAGACCTTCGAGTACGTCCAGACCCCGGACTTCAATCCGACGGCGATCGCCAGGCTGCCCGACGGATCGTTTGCCACCATCGAGCGCGCCTTCGACCTGCTGCGCGGCGTGCGTTGCCGCGTGATGCGCTTCGACGCGGCCGAGCTCAAGCCCGGCGGCACGGTGCGCGCCCAGGAGCTGGCGTTTCTCGCCTCGCCCTATGCGGTCGACAATCTGGAAGGCCTGGCCGTGACCAAGGGATCACGCGGCGAGACGCTCCTGTGGCTGATCTCGGACGACAACTTCAATCCGCTTCAGCGCAACATCCTGCTGCTGTTCGAGCTGGCGAAGTAAAGGCCGCTTACGCGGCCTTTGCCTTGGCATCCTTCTTGGCCTTGGCCGAGGTCACCCGGCGCTTCAGCACCTTCATCTCGGGGCTGAGCTTGCTGTCGTTGGTGCCCAGCAGGTAGGCGTCGATGCCGCCATTGTGCTCGATGGTCTTCATGCCGCGCGGGGTGATGCCGCAGGCGGACCGTATGGCCGAGCGCATCCGACAGGACGGAGCCGACCTGCAGGTTGGACATGAACCGGCGCCGGGTCTTGTTGTTGGCGTGGCTCACATTGTTGCCGTACTGGACGGCTTTGCCCGACAGGGCGCAACGACGGGGCATGGCGATATCCGCTAAAAAACGATCCCGCCGGAAGGCGGGAAGGCCGGCTTTTTACGGGCCGAAGGGGCGCCCCGTCAAGCAAACCAGTTCGCGGTTACGCGAACCAGTCCACCACCCGCTCGCTGATATCCTCGACCTGATCCTCCGGAATCACCCGCCCACGGGCCGAGATTCCCGCCTCGTGCACGGTTTCCGGGTCGCCCGACACCAGGGGGTGCCACCAGTAGAGGTCCTGCTTGAGATGGACCAGCCGGTAAGCACAGGTCTTGGGGAGCCAGTCCATCTTTTCCACAACCTTTGGGGTGAGCTGGATGCAGTCCGGCACGATCTTCTTGCGGTTCTTGTAGTCCCGGCAGCGCGCGGTCTTGGGGTCCAGAAGCTTGCAGCAGGTGTCGGTCTGGGCGAGCTCCCCGGTGCCCTCGTATTCCAGCTTGTTGACGCAGCACATGCCGCAGCCGTCGCAGAGCGATTCCCACTCCTGCTTGGACATCTGGGCGAGCGTCTTGCGCTTCCAGAACGGCAGCTCCTGGGCGGCGGCGGCGCGGCGTGCGCGCCTGACAAAGGACTTAGCGGCCATGGAAGGCTTTTAGCATATGCCGGGCCGCGGCGGCGGGGGTCGTTCGGCCGGCCTCGACCTCGCGCTCCAGGCCGGGCACCAGCTTGCGGACTTCCGGATGCTTGCGCAGCTCAGCCAGCAGGGTTTCGCCCACCTCGTTCCACATCCAGGCGCGCGCCTGCTCGGCCCGCCGATGGAGCGATTCCCTTTTCGCCGACCGCCTGCATGAACCGCTCGATGGTCTGCCAGACCTCGACCACGCCCTCGCCGGTAATTGCCGAGCAGGTCGCCACTTCGGGCGTCCAGCCGGCGGTGGGCGAGCGCAGCATGCGGAGCGCATGCTGATAGTCGGCGGCCGCGCGCTTCGCGCTGGGCAAGAGATCGCCGTCGGCCTTGTTGACCACGATCAGGTCGGCAAGCTCGATCACGCCGCGCTTGATGCCCTGCAGGTCGTCGCCGCCCGCCGGCAGCAGCAGGACGATGAACATGTCGACCATGTCGGAGACCGCGGTCT
Organism: uncultured Alphaproteobacteria bacterium; assembly: GCA_963765385.1. Lineage (GTDB taxonomy): Bacteria > Pseudomonadota > Alphaproteobacteria > Reyranellales > Reyranellaceae > Reyranella. The sequence continues at coordinate 525,320 of CAVXWG010000014.1, forward strand.
CGGATTGGCCGACGCCCACCGTCTCGACGATCACCGTGTCGAAGCCCGCCGCCTCGACCAGCAGCATCGCCTCGCGCGTGCGCCGCGCCACGCCGCCCAGGGTGGCGCCGGCCGGTGAGGGCCGGATGAAGGCCGCGGTTTGGCGCGACAGCTCCTCCATGCGCGTCTTGTCGCCCAGGATCGAGCCGCCGCCGCGCTTGGACGAGGGATCGATCGCCAGCACCGCGAGCGAGCGGCCGCGCTCGAGCAGGGCCAGGCCAAAGCGCTCGATGAAGGTCGACTTGCCGACGCCCGGCACGCCGGTGATGCCGAGCCGCACCGATTTGCCGGTATGCGGCAACACGGCAGCGAGCAGCGCATCGGCGCGCTCGCGATGATCGCCGCGGGTCAATTCGATCAGGGTGATGGCCTGCGCCAGCGCGCGCCGGTCCCCGGCCAGCAGGGCCGCGAGCAGCGGATCGGCTGACGTGTCAGTCTTGGCGGCCGCTTCGCTCATGGGCTGGCAGAAATATCAGCCACGGCGGCGATACGCCAGCAACGCCGCCACGGCAGCGATCGAATAGAAAAGCGCCAGCGTCCAGCCGAGGCCGGGATCGCCCACCGCATCCATCGCCGCCCCGGCAAGCGGCCGGCCGATCAGGCCGCCCAGGATGTACATCATGCTGAACGCGGTGTTGGCGCGCGCGATGTCGCCGCCGTTGAAGCGCTGGCCGAGCAACGCCAGGCCCACCGGATAGATGGCGAACGAGATGCCGCCCCACAGCATGATGACGCCGATGATCGCCGGCGACTGCGCCGAGACGGCCGGCAACAGCATCACCAGCCCAGCGCTCACTGCCGTGCAGCCGGCGAGAACGGCGCGGCGGTCGAGGTGATCGGCCATCCAGCCGATCGGCCATTGCAGAATGACGTTGCCGATCACGAAGGCCGACAGCCAGAGCGCGCCGGTCTGCGCCGAGACGCCGGCGCCCACGGCATAGACCGGCAGGAAGCTGAACGCCACCTGCTCGCCCAGCCCGCAGGCAGACCGCCGCCAGCATGGCGAGCGGCGCCGCAACGACGACCGCCATGTAGCCGCTGTCGGCGGCGATGCTCGATCGGCGGCGCCTTTCGCCAGTAGGGCAGCAGCGGCAGCGCCACCAGAAGGGCGAGCGCGGCGCAGGTCAGGAACGGCGCCGGCCCATAGACGCCGATGACCTGGAGCACGAACGGGCCCAGCGCCATGCCCAGGGCCACCATCGTGGCATAGATGCCCATGACCCTGCCGCGCCGCTTCTCCTCGACGACGACGTTCATCCAGATCTCGCTCACCACCCACGCCACGCCGCCGACCGCGCCGTGCAGGACGGTCGAGCACGAACCAGGCGACCGGGCCTTCGGTCAGCGTGTAGGCGACGGTGAGCGCCGACCCGGCAACGACCGAGACCAGGATGAACGGCACCGCGCCGAAGCGCGCCGCCAGCCGGGGGATGTGCGAGGCGGTGGCCAGCATGCCGATGCCCCAGCCGGCGGCCACGATGCCGATGGTGAGATTGTCGGCGCCCTGCCGCTCCAGGGCGAGCGGGACCAGCGGCAGCGCGACGCCGACCTGCAGGCCGATGGCGGCGCAGGCGGCGAAGACCGGCAGGAGCAGGCGCCAGGTGCTTGGGGCGCTGATGCTACTCGGCGACACGGAGATGCCCCTCGGCGCGGAACGACGGCGGCTCGTCGACCTGATGCTCGACCTTGCGTTCGGCTTCGGCCGCGGCCTCCTGCTGGCGCCGCCACATGTCGGCATAGAGACCGTGGCGCGCCAGCAGCTCGGCGTGGCGGCCGCGCTCGACGATGCGGCCGCGGTCGAGCACGACGATCTCGTCGGCATTGATGATGGTGGAGAGCCGATGCGCGATCACCACGGTGGTGCGGCCGCGGCTCACCTCCTCCAGCGAGCGCTGGATCTCCTGCTCGGTGCGCGTGTCGAGCGCGCTGGTCGCCTCGTCGAACAGCAGGATGTGCGGGTTCTTGAGGATGGTGCGGGCGATCGCCACGCGCTGCTTCTCGCCGCCCGACAGTTTCAGCCCGCGCTCGCCCACCGTCGCCTCGTAGCCCTGCGGCAGGGCAATGATGAAGTCGTGGATGCGCGCCAGCCGCGCGGCCTGCTCGACCTCCTCGCGACTGGCGTCGGGCCGGCCGTAGGCGATGTTGTAGTAGATCGTGTCGTTGAACAGCACGGTGTCCTGCGGCACCACGCCGATCGCCGCGCGCAGGCTCGACTGGCTGACGTCGCGGATGTCCTGGCCGTCGATCCGCACGCTGCCCGCGGCCACGTCGTAGAAGCGGAACAGGATGCGCGAGACCGTCGACTTGCCGGCGCCGCTCGAGCCCACGATCGCCACCGTGTCGCCCGGCGCCACGCGGAAGCTCACATCGTGCAGGATCGGGCGCGCCTTCTCGTAGTGGAAGTCGACATGGTCGAACACGATCTCGCCGCCCGTCACCACGAGCGCCGGCGCGCCGGGCTTGTCGGCGATCTCGGCCGCGACCTCGAGCAGGCCGAACATCTTCTCCATGTTCGACCAGCGCATTGCGGATCTCGCGATAGGCGAAGCCCAGCATGTTGAGCGGCATGTAGAGCTGGATCAGGAAGGCGTTGACCGCCACGAAGTCGCCCAGCGTCATGGTGTGCGGCCACGACGCCGTAGCCGGCCATGATCATGACCGCGGCCAGGCCGACGCGAGATGATGACGCCCTGGCCGATATTGAGCAGCGACAGGGTGCGGCTGGAGCGGATCGCCGCCGTCTCGTAGCGCCGCCGGCCGACATCGAAGCGGCGCGCCTCGTGCTCCTCGTTGCCGAAATACTTCACCGTCTCGTAGTTCAAGCAGGCTGTCGATCGCCTTGGCGTTGGCCTCGGTGTCGGCGTCGTTCATGCGGCGCACGAACTTGATGCGCCATTCCGACAGGGTGACCGAGAACACGATGTAGCCGGCGATGACGGCGAGCGTCACGGCGCGAGAAGCGCCAGTCGTAGAGGTGCCACAGGATGCCGCCGACCAGGGCGATCTCGAACAGGGTCGGCAGGATGTTGAAGGTCGTGAAGCGGATCAGGAACTCCATGCCCGTCGGTGCCGCGCTCGATGACCCGGCTGAGGCCGCCGGTCTGGCGCTCGAGATGGAAGCGCAGCGACAGCGCATGGAGATGGCCGAAGACTTCGAGCGCGAGGTTGCGGATCGCGCGCTGCGACACCGGCGCGAAGACCGCATCGCGGATTTCGCCCACCGCCTGCGCCAGCACGCGCGCCAGCGCCGTAGGCCAGGATGAGCGACGACCGGCACCGCCACGGCCTGCGCCGCCGCCGTGCCCAGGGCGTCGACGGTCTGCTTGTAGAGGAGCGGCACGTAGACGTTGATGAGCTTGGCCAGGATCAGCATGGCCAGTGCAATGACGACGCGGGTGCGCAGTCCCGTTTCACCCTTTGGCCACAAATGCCGGCCAAGAACGCCCAGCACCGCCCGAGCGTGCGATCCAGGCTGAGCTTCGGAACGCGATCGTTGGCGGGAGGCGACATGGACGAAAAGAGCCTTTATTGGGCGCGCAAGTTCAGTGGCGTGGGGAGCGAGGGCCTTCTATCGTGCCGGCAAGGCCGAAGTAAGCCCCCCTGTCGAGAGGCGATTTCATGAGTTTTCGTAGGGCCTTTTGAGTGCATTTGCCTGTGACCCTGGCCGTGCCGGCGCCCGCGATGGCCCAGGACGCGCGCCAGATCGAAGCTTGGCTACGAGATCACCTTCGCGGGCATCACGGGCTTTCGCATCGACTTCACCGCCCGCTTCAACGGCGACGACCTACGACGTCGAAAGCCAGCACCTTCAAGGACGGCGCGCTGAAGGCGCTGACCATGAACTATGACGGCCGCAACCGCGCCTGGGGCGGCTTCTCGGCCCAGGGCGCGCGGCCCGTCGGCCGGTTCGCTCTCGATCATGGTCGGCGACACGCCGCGCACCTGGCTCGGCGCAGTACGGCGCCAGCGGCATCCTGCAGGAGACCTTCACGCCGGTCTGGAAGCCCACGCCGAAGCAGGTGATCCCCGAGTACGACAAGCAGGGCTCGCTCGATCCGCTGTCGGCGGCGCTCAGCGTCGGCCTCGCCGGCGACGCGGCCTGCGACAAGCCGGTGCCGACCAACGACGGCAAGCGCCGCATCGACATCATCTTCCGCAAGATCGGCATGGAGCCCGCCGTCAGCACCGGCATCGCCGGGCGCGCAGGGCGACGTGCTGGTCTGCGAGATCTACACCAAGCGCGTCGCCGGCGAGTTCGACGAGGCGCCCAAGGAAGCCGAGACCGAACGCGAGCGGCCGATCAGGATCTGGCTGGCCCGCTTCGACCAGACGCCGATCCGCTATCCCGGCAAGCTCGAGGCGCAGACGCTGTTCGCCACGATCCGCGGCAAGATCCTGTTCTTCCGCGAGCGTCCGCTGACGCCGGAAGAAAGCCAGGCGATGCGGCATTAGAGGGTCGATCTGGCGGGGCATGGTCGACAGGCATACGCCATAAGACTGCTCAGGACTGTCAAGTGCCCCTTCTCTTTCCTCCCCCGTCCTACGGGGGAGGTGGCCCGCAGGGCCGGAGGGGAGAGCCGCAGTCGAGATACCCGCAATTTTCAGATCTGAAATTTTCGAAGAGCGCCTGTGAGGCCTTCCCCCTCCGCCCCTACGGGGCACCTCCCCCGTAAGACGGGGGAGGAACAGAGAGAAGACTACGCCGCGCGCTTGTGGCTGCGCTGGCGGAGGATGGAGAGGATCTCGGCCGCCGCGGCCGGGATGTTGGTGCCGGGGCCGTAGATGGCGGCGACGCCGGCCTTCTTCAGGAAGTCGTAGTCCTGCGCCGGGATGACGCCGCCGACCACGACCAGCACGTCCGAGCCGCCCTGCTTGGCGAGCGCCTCGATCAGTTGCGGCACCAGGGTCTTGTGGCCGGCCGCCTGGCTCGACACGCCGATCACATGCACGTCGTTCTCGATCGCGGCGCGTGCCGCTTCCTCCGGCGTCTGGAACAGCGGGCCGATATCGACGTCGAAGCCGAGATCGGCGAAGGCGGTGGCGATCACCTTGGCGCCGCGGTCGTGGCCGTCCTGGCCCATCTTCACGACCATGCATGCGCGGCCGGCGGCCCTCCTCCTCGGCGAAGGCGTCGATGTCGGTGCGGATGCGCGTCGAAGCCGTCGTCGCCTTCCCATTCGCCGGCATAGACGCCGGAGATCGAGCGGATGTTGGCCTGGTAGCGGCCAAAGACGCCTTCCAGCGCCGCGGAGATCTCGCCCACCGTGGCGCGCGCGCGCGTCGCCTCGATCGCCAGCGCCAGCAGATTGCCGGTGCCGCTGCGCGCGGCCTCGCCCAGCGCCTTCAGCGCCGCCACGCACTTGGCCTCGTCGCGGCTCTTGCGGATCCTGTCAGCCGCGCGATCTGCGCTTCGCGCACGACGTCGTTGTCGATGTCGCAGGACCTCGACAGCGGTGGCGTCCTTGGGCTGGAACTTGTTGACGCCGACGATCACGTCCTCGCCGCGGTCGATGCGGGCCTGGCGGCGCGCCGCGGCTTCCTCGATGCGCAGCTTGGGCATGCCGGCCTCGACCGCCTTGGTCATGCCGCCCAGCGCCTCGACCTCGGCGATCAGCTTGCGCGCTTCGGCGATCAGGCTGTCGGTCAGCGCTTCGACGTAATAGCAGCCGCCCAGCGGATCGACCGACCTTGGTGACGCCGGTCTCGTGCTGCAGGATGAGCTGCGTGTTGCGCGCGATGCGGGCCGAGGTCGGCGTCGGCAGCGCGATCGCCTCGTCGAAGGAATTGGTGTGCAGCGACTGCGTGCCGCCCAGCACCGCCGCCATCGCCTCGTAGGCGGTGCGGACGACGTTGTTGTACGGGTCCTGCTCGGTGAGCGACACGCCCGAGGTCTGGCAGTGCGTGCGCAGCGACAGCGAATTCGGCCTTCTTGGGCTCGAACGGCTTCATCAGCTCGGCCCACAGGAAGCGCGCGGCGCGCAGCTTCGCCACTTCCATGAAGAAGTTCATGCCGATGCCGAAGAAGAACGACAGCCGCGGCGCGAAGGCGTCGATGTCGAGCCCCTTGGCCATCGCGGCGCGCACATATTCGAGGCCGTCGGCCAGGGTGAAGGCGAGTTCCTGCACCGAGCGTCGCGCCCGCCTCCTGCATGTGATAGCCGGAGATCGAGATCGAGTTGAACTTCGGCATGTGCTTGCGCGGTGTACTCGATGATGTCGGCCACGATGCGCATCGAGGGTCCGGGCGGATAGATGTAGGTGTTGCGCACCATGAACTCTTTGAGGATGTCGTTCTGGATCGTGCCCGACAGCTTGTCCTGCGGCACGCCCTGCTCTTCGGCCGCCACGATGTAGCTCGCCAGCACCGGCAGCACGGCGCCGTTCATGGTCATCGACACGCTCATCTTGTCGAGCGGGATGCCGTCGAACAGGATCTTCATGTCCTCGACGGAATCGATCGCCACGCCCGCCTTGCCGACATCGCCCACGACGCGCGGATGATCGCTGTCGTAGCCGCGGTGGGTGGCGAGATCGAACGCCACCGACAGGCCCATCTGGCCGGCCGCGAGATTGGCGCGATAGAACGTGTTGCTCTCCTCGGCCGTCGAGAAGCCGGCATACTGGCGGATCGTCCACGGGCGGCCGGCATACATCGTGGCCTTGGGCGCCGCGCGTGAAGGGCGGGAAGCCGGGCAGCGAGCCCACCGCCTCGAGGCTTCTCGAGATCGGCCGCGGTGTAGAGCGGCTTCACGACGATGCCTTCGGGCGTCGTCCAGTCGAGCGATGCCACCGGCTTGTCGCGCAGCTCCTTGGCGGCAGCCTTTTCCCAGTCGGCCAGGGTCTTCTTCGGAAAGTCAGCCATGGTGAATTATGTAACGCAAAGGAGCGGTTTTGCCAGCCGTCCAAATGAGGTCTCCGCGGCATTCCGGCGCCACGGTCATGGGCCCGGGGAACCGCCACCAACCAGGCTGGCCGACGGAAGCGGCAGTGGTGGGCGAGGTCGTGCTATGACTGCGGGCATCAGCCTGGAGATTCCCCATGAAAATGCTGAGTCATGCTGCCATCGCCGGTGCCACCCTGGTCACGTTGTTCGCCACGAGTGCGAGCGCTCAGCCCGGCTCGCCATGCTACCAGCAGTGCGCCCAGACTGCCCAAGCGTGCCTCAATGCACTATCGCAGAGTGACAAAGAAAAGAAGTTCGGCCCGGGAGCGCGTTGCCAAGAAGAGAGTGCCCAATGCGAAGCGCGCTGCCCCAAAAAGTAGGCGGTCCATCGGGAATTGAGGCGCCTTTGGCCTCGCGCGGCTATTCGTTGGCCAGGATGGTATTCCGCACCAGGGGATAGATCTGGCTGGCCCAGCGCCTGCCGCTGAACACGCCGTAATGGCCGACGCCGGCCTGCATGTAGTGCTTCTTGCGGTAGGGGCGCAGGCTGGTGCAGAGGTCGTGGGCGGCCACGGTCTGGCCGATGGCGCAGATGTCGTCGCGCTCGCCCTCGATGGTGAACAAGGCCGTGCGGCGGATCGCCTTGGGATTGACGCGGCGGCCGCGCCAGTCGAGCTCGCCCTTGGCCAGAAGGTGGTCCTGGAAGACCCACTGCACGGTCTCGAGATAGAACTCCGCCGTCATGTCGAGCACGGCGAAATATTCGTCGTAGAACGCCTTGATGGTGTTGGCCTGCTCGTGGTCGCCCGTTGGCCATCGCCTTGTAGAGGTCGACCTGCGCCTTGATGTGGCGCTCGGCGTTCATGCTCATGAAGGCGGTGAGCTGCAGGAAGCCCGGATAGACCCGCCGCGTCGCGCCGGGATAGCGCAGCGGCACGTGGGCGATCAGGTTGCGCTCGAACCAGCCGATCGGCTTGCCGGTGGCGAGCTCGTTCACCTTGGTCGGGCTCACCCGCGTGTCGATCGGTCCCGCCATCAAGGTCAGGCTGGCGGGCTGCGCAGGGATGGTCGTCCTCGGCCATCAGCGCGGCGGCCGCGAGCGCCTGCACGCAGGGTTGGCAGACGGCGATCACATGCGCGCCCGGCCCCATGGCCTCGCAGGAACCACATCAGGTGCTCGACATATTCGTCGAAGCCGAAGCGGCCGTGCCAGATCCCGACATCGCGGGCATTGGCCCAGTCGGTGATGTGCACGTCGTGCTCGGGCAGCAGCACCCGCACGGTGTCGCGCAGCAGGGTCGCGAAATGGCCGCTGAGCGGCGCCACCAGCAGGACCTTGGGCTGCGCCGGCACGCCTACCTTGGCAAAGCGCAGCAGGGTGCCGAAGGGCGTGGCGAAGACCTCCTCCTCGCGCACCGGCACGACGCTGGTTGCCGAACTTGGATCTCGGCGATGCCGAAGGCCGGCCGGCGGTGGGTGAGCGTGGCCCGGCTCATCATCTCGCAGAACGCCCCGGCCGCCCGCCAGCTGTCCGGCCCGCTGCCGCCCCCCGCCAGGGTCTGCCCGGCCGCCGTCGCCCAAGCCCGGGCCGGCAGCATCAGGTCGGCGGCGGTCTGGTAAAGCGCATACAGCATAAACGGCGACCGGCTCGGAAATTGCATCCCAGGCGTCATGGCCGAGGCTTCGCTCACCATCAGTAGCAAGAACTATTCCTCTTGGTCGCTGCGCGGCTGTCTGCTCTGCCGGATGGCCGGGCTCGACGTTCGCAGAGCGGGTGGCGCCGATCGACGATCCGGCCACACGGGCCGAGCTTTTGCTGCTGTCGCCCTCCTTCCTGGTGCCCTGCCTGGAGCACGACAAGGTCAAGGTCTGGGACACGCTGGCGATCGCCGAATACCTGAACGAGATCAAGCCCGAGGCGGGCCTGTGGCCGGCCGACCCGGCGGCCCGCGCCCATTGCCGGGCGGTCTGCGGCGAGATGCATTCGGGCTTCGCCAACCTGCGCTCGGCGCTGCCGATGAACCTCAAGGCGGTCCATCCCGGCTTCAAGGTGTGGGCGGGCGCGCAGGCCGACATCGACCGCGTGACGGCGATCTGGCGCGACTGCCTGCAGCGCTATGGCGGGCCCTACCTGTTCGGCAAGACGGCCGACGGTGGCCGACGCGATGTACGCGCCGGTCTGCACGCGCTTTGCCACCTACGACGTGAAGCTCGATGCCGCGTCGGCGCGGCTATCGCGACCTGATGCTGAAATTCCCGGCAATGCTCGAATGGACGCTGGCGGCGAAGAGCGAGCCGGAAGAGGTCGAGGAGCTGGACGTCGAGTTCTAGATCGCGTCCGCCCGTCTCAGCACGAGCTCGACCCGGCCGACCCTGAGGCCCCATTTGCCGACGGTCGCGCGATTGACCAGCGTGCTGTCGTCCTGCAGCGCCAGCACGTCGGCAAAGTCGACCGTCCAGCCGCCGAGCTTCACCGTATATTCCAGGCGCACGACGTTGCCGTCGGTCCAGGCGCGCGCCTCGCCGACCACGTCCTCGCGCGTGCCGCTGAAGGTGCCGGGCCCGGTGCGACGGAGCTGCCAGGTCTTGCGATCCTTCTCGCCGTCGGCGTAGTCGAAATCCTCGACCAGGGTGAGGACGCGGCCGTCCCACGTGCCGTCGATCACGACGCGAAAGCGCCGTTCGCTCCCCGTCCAGCTGTTGGTGAAGACGCCGTCGCCCCGCGTGCGGCCGGGAAAGAAGGCTTCCAGCGCGAGCGGCGGTGCCGTCGGAGCGACGGGAGCGGCCGGTGGCGCGGCGCAGGCGCCGAGAAGCGAGGCCAGGAGTGCCGGGGTGGACACGGCAAGCCATGGATGCAGGGAAGAGGCCATGCGTTGTGTACGCGTCGCGCGCCGGGCGGATCACCTCTTGATTGCCGCACCGCCCCGATGGCGGCGGGCAGCCGACGAAGCGGAGAAGGCACGCGGGACCTTCGACGTCGAGTCTTAGCGCGCACGGCGTCGATGACGAAAAAATTGTCATCCCGAGCGTAGCGAGGGACCTTTCCTGTGCCCTCAAAGGTCCCTCGGGCTTCGCCCTCGGGATGACAGGGTGCGCAAAACACAAGGCAACGTTCGCGACGATCGAAGGCCCCTTGCCTCCCCTCCGCTCCTTGCGCACAGTCGGCGCAACGAACCGGAGGAAATCGTGCGTATTACGCGTCGTGTCGCCGTTGGCGGGCTGGCTGCCCTGCCCTTTGCAGCAGCCCCCTTTACGCCGGCGAATGCCCAGCAGGCGTTTCCCACCAAGCCCCTCACCCTGGTCGTGCCGTTCCCGGCCGGCGGCCCGGCCGACATCTTCGGGCGCAATCTCGGGCTCGCCATGACGCCGTTGCTCGGCCAGACGGTGGTGATCGAGAACAAGAGCGGGGCGGCAGGCGTGACCGGGGTCGACTTCGTCGCCAAGGCGGGCACCGATGCGCATGTCATGGGGCTGATGAGCGCCTCGGCCGGCGCCATCATGCAGAGCCTGATGCCCAAGATGCCGTTCGATCCGGCCAAGGACATCGCGCCGCAGATCCTGGTGGTGCGCGTGCAGGAAGTGTTCGCCGTGAGCGGCAAGCTCGGCATCAACGACCTCAAGGGCTTCATCGCCTACGCCAAGGCCAATCCCGGCAAGGTCACCTGCGGCTCGGCCGGCACCGGCGGCATCACCCATCTCGCCATCGAGCTGTTCAAGCGCGAGACCGGCATCGATTTGCTGCACGTGCCCTATCGCGGCGCGGCGCCGGCCACCAACGACCTGCTGGCCGGCACGGTCGACACGGTGCTGCTCGACATCTCGGTGCTGCTGCCGCATGTCCGCTCGGGCGCCATCAAGATCCTGGCCGTGACCTCCGACACCCGACCGCCGCTGCTGCCCGACGTGCCGACCATGCGCGAGTTGGGCTTCCCCAGGGTCAATTCCGACAACTGGTACGCCCTGGTCTCGCCCGCCGCCGCCCCCGTCGAGGCGCGCAAGAAGATCTTCGACGCGGCCAGCGCGGCGCTCAAGACGCAGGCGGTGATCGACGCCTATGCCGCCGCCGGCGGCGTGGTGGGCGGCGGCACGTCGGCCGACCTCGTGGCCTTCCTGCGCGAGGAAGGGGCGAAATGGGCCGAGGTCGTGAAGTTCGCCAACGTCAAGCTCGAGTAGAAGATGACGCTTCCGGTCGAGCGCGGCCTGGCGAAGACCTTCGCCGGGCATATTCATTGGCGGGCCTGCGGCCCCGATGGAGGACAGGCGCCCGTGGTGATGGTGAGCCACATCAATCAGCAGAGCTCGGCCGTGATGCTCGAGCTGTTGCAGGCGCTGGGCGCGCACTTCCGCGCCGTGGCCATCGACTATCCGAGCCACGGCCATTCCGATCATATCGACTGGCAGCCCGGCATCGAGGACTACGCGCGGGCGGTGATCGAGACGATGGATGCGCTGAAGATCGAGCGCGCGGCGGCGCTGGGCGAGGCGGTGGGCGCCGCCGTGTCGATCGCGCTGGGCGGACGCTGGCCGCAGCGCATCGACAAGACGGTGCTGATAAACACGCCCTACTTCACCGATGCCGAGACGGCGAAGAGCGACATCGCCGACATCGCCAAGGTGCGGCCGAGCGACGAGTCGGGGTTTCCGGCGCCGCGCTCGATAGAGTTCCTGCTCGAGAACGACCCCGAGCATGCGCCGATGCAGCCGACGCAATCGTGGATGGACCGCATCAACACCGCGCAGCTCGAGATCGGCCGCGACCGCTGGCAGGCGATGGGCGCGCTCGCGAAGTTCGACACGCTGGCCGGCATGGCGGCGCTCAAATGCCCGGTGCTGATGCTCTATGGCGAGCATTTCATCTACGGCAAGCATCGCGCGCTCCTGCAGGCGCAGTGCCCGCAGGCGAAAGTCGAGATCGTGCCGGGCGGCCGCTTCTGCATGAGCTGGGAACGCGCGAGCGACGTCGCCGCGCTCAGCCGCGCGCCTTCCTCGCCTGACGTCGATGAGCAGCGAGGCGATCGCCCGCCTGAACGACGCGCTGGCACGCTTCGGTCGCGTCGGGCTCTGCACCCTGCCGACGCCGCTCGAGCCGATGACGCGGCTTGAGCCGCCATCTCGCGGGACCGCGCCTGTGGGTCAAGCGCGAGGACTGCACCGGGCTCGGGCTTCGGCGGCAACAAGCTGCGCAAGCTCGACTATGTGCTGCACGAGGCGCTGCGCGATGGCGTCGACACGCTGGTGTCGGGCGGCGTCGTGCAATCGAACAGCCAGCGCCAGGTCGCGGCCGCGGCGGCGAAGCTCGGGCTCGACTGCCACCTGGCCGTCTATCACGGACGGCTGGCGCCGCCCTCGCCCGAGTATGGCCGCACCGGCAACGCGCTGCTCAACCGCCTGTTCGGCGCCACCCTGCACGACGTGCCGTGGAACGGCGATCGCAACGGCGCCATCCGCGACCTCGCGGCCCGGCTGCGGCTGAGGGCCGCAAGACATATGTCGTGCCCTACGGCGTCTCCAATCCCGCTGGGCGCGGCGGGCTATGCGTCCGACCGTCGCGGAGATCGCCCAGCAATGCCTGGCGCTCGGCGTCAGACCGCGCGCCATCGTTCACTGCTCGGGCAGCGCCGGCACGCAGGCCGGACTGGTCGTGGGCGCGCGCGCCTGCCTGCCCGAGACACGCATCGTCGGCATCGATATCGACGCCGAACCCGAACGGGTGCTGGGCGACGTGCTGGCCTATGGCCGCGCCGCGGCCGGGCTGCTCGACCAGCCGTTCGACGATGCCGATGTCGAGGTCGTCGCCGGCCATGCCGGTCCGGCCTATGGCGTGCCGCATCAGGCGACGATCGAGGCGATCCGGCTGGCGGCGCGGCTGGAGGCGCTGGTGCTCGATCCGGTCTATTCGGGCAAGGGGCTGGCCGGCCTGATCGCCCTGATCCGCGCCGGCCGCTGGTCGGCCGACGACGACGTCGTCTTCGTTCATACCGGCGGCGCGCCCGCCCTCTTCGCCTACCGCCATCTTTTCGACCCGGAGTGACCGATGCTCGATAGCGAAGCCCGCGCGCTGCTCGACCTGATGGAGAAGGCTGCCCAGGACGGACGGCCCAGGCTGGAGACGCTGCCCTACAAGGAGGGCCGGACAGCGGTCGACAAGATGTCGGCGGACAGCGAGGCCGAGCCTCTGGCGGTGGGCGAGGTCGGCAATGGCAGCTTCGCCGGGCCGGGCGGCGAGATCCGTTTTCGCCGCTACGTGCCGATGATCTCCGGCGACGGCAAGCTCCCGACCTTGATCTACTATCACGGCGGCGGCTTCGTGATCGGCAATCTCGAGACGCACGATTCGACCTGCCGGCGGCTCGCCAACAAGAGCCGCTGCCAGGTGATCGCCATCGACTACCGCCTGTCGCCCGAGCATCCCTTCCCCGCGCCGATCGACGACGGCGTCGCGGCCTTCCGCCATATCCGCGACAACGCCGCGACGTTCGGCGTCGACCCGGCGCGCATCGCCGTCGGCGGCGATTCGGCGGGCGGCGCCATCGCGGCCGTCGTCTGCCAGACCTGCCGCGATGCCGGCGAGACGGTGGGCAAGGGCGGGCCGGCGTTCCAGATGCTGATCTATCCCGCCACCGATTCCAGCCGACAAAGCGCCTCGCGCCAGGCCTTCGCCGAGGGCTACTTCCTCACCAGGCCGCTGATGGACTGGTTCTGGCAGGCCTATGTGCCGGCCGGCACCGACCTCGGCCGACCTCCGGCTCTCGCCCGCTGCTGGCCAAGGACTTTGCCGGCCTGGCGCCCGCCTTCGTGCTGACCGCGGGCTACGACCCGCTGCGCGACGAGGGCCGCGCCTATGCCGACCGGCTGATCGAGGCCGGCGTCAAGACGACCTATGTGAACTACCCCGGTACGATCCACGGCTTCTTCTCGCTGACCCGCTTCCTGCAGCAGGGGCTCAAGGCCAACGACGAGGCGGCCGCCGTGCTGGGCGCGCATTTCGGCACCTAGGCGGCGCGGCGAAACGCTGGGCGCTGAAACTCTGGTCACCGGCCAGGCCCCTGCCAAAGTTTCCAGCGACCTGCGGACACCGGTTAGCGCAGTTAGCGCAGTTAGCGCAGTTAGCGCAGCTGCTCCGTCCGACTTTCGGTCGCCGGGCCAGGGAAGCGCCTTGGCTGAGGTCATGGCGTGTGGGCCGCGCGCGGGTTCGTTGCGAAGCGCGAACCAGGCGCCCGCCCTCCACACGCTTTCGGATCAGGCGTCCCGGCAGCCATCGCGTGCCCTAGCATTGATCTGGCCTGCTGAGATGATTTTCCACGACGCCGATCTCGTATTTGACGATGAGCGTTTCCCATCTGTCGCTTTGGCAATAGATGAAGGGCACGCTCGGTATCGATATTCGAACAGCACCATCGCCGATCGGCATGATGGTGGGGATGTCACCGTTGTCGGGCGGGAAGAACTCGAAGATGAGGGCCTTTTTCGATTCGCCAGCCTTGGACACGACGACGTTTATCGCTTCATCGCAGTTGAGCCTCTTGCTGATCTCAAAATCAAAGCCCGCAACGCCGGAGAGGCGTTGTTGCACCAAGGTGATGCACCAGAAGGGCCCCCATATGAAGTATGCTGCCCAAAACAACATGAGTGCTGCGGCCAGCACGTGGATTCCGACAACGAGGCCGATCAGGCCGCCGCCCAGCCCGCGGACGGCCTTCCCGGCAAAGAAAGAGAACTTCGACAATGAGTACCTCGATTCACCAGGGAACCCGCCGAAGGGCCCGCACGGCCGGGCCCCGAAGTCCGGTCACACGATATCCGGCCGGTGCGGCCGCCTGAAGAAGAAATTATCCATAATACAACTTCAGCGTGTGTCGTCAGGCCGACCAAACATGCCATTCTGTCCGGCCTTGTAGCCGGCCGTGATATACGTGAGCTGGTCCGCATTGAGGCAGTGAGGCTTGCTTGGGTCCGAATTATTCGAACGCCAGCAGGCGTACGTCCCGGCGCTCAAGTCCGCTTTTGGCGACATGAGCTGTCCAGTTCGCGATTTAGCATCCGGAATGGTCGATCCATCCGGCAGGACCACGGCTTCGCCCGGCGACGGGTCTATCTCCAACGATGTTCCGGGCTGTCGTGCTTGCGGCGTTTGGGCCTGGGCCGAACCGATCGGGTTGAAATCGGTACCGCCCGACATCTTCTGCGGAGGGTTGGGCGGCTCCGCCAGCGGGTCGGCCTGATCGAACGGATTGTCCGGGACGTACCGGGCAAACTTGAAGGCGTCCCCGTAACCTCGCGGATCAAGCGGCAAGGGGCCGGCCACCACCGTTGGATCTGGCGCAATTTGACCGGCCGCCGGGGGCAGTGGTGATCCGCTGCCGGGAGGAGCAAACGTATTGGGACCCGTGCTGCGCGGCGCGAGGAAACTGAACGACGTCGCGCCAAAGGGATAGTTGTCGTCGGCAGCGGGAACGTCGGCGGCGCCGGGGAGAACGGGTGGCGTCGAGCCGTCGTTTGGCAGCTTGAAGCCAGGCTCGTCGTCCGGCAGGCCGACACGGAAGCCGGGCAACGCGGTGGAGCGAAAATTGAACATGGTGCCGATCCTCTCGGTGAGTGTCGGCAGACATACGCCACAACATTGCTCAGGAACGTCAAGCGCCGGATGTGCAGCGACCCTGCATGACCCACTTCTCCCTCCGCGCGCAACCGCGCGGGCCCCCTCCCTTGCTTCCGCGAAGACGCCATTGGATTCAAACATCCGATAATTTGCTCAGGGTCCTCTCCGCCGCGCAGCGGGGGAGAGGAAGGGACCCATTGCGAAGCAATGGGGAGGTGAGGTGGTGGCTGTTCGGGACGAGATGTTTCTGGTGCGAGCACCGTTGCCCACCTCTCCCTCCCCGCGCAAGCGCGGGTCCCCTCCCTCTCCCCCCGCGATGACGCGGGCGGAGAGGGCGCCTGATTGGCGGGTGGAGAGGGCACCTGATTGGCAGGCGGAGAGGGCGTCTGATTGGCAGGCGGAGAGGGCGTCTGATTGGCAGGCGGAGAGGGCGTCTGATCGGCAGGCGCAGAGGGCAGCTCGCTCATCCGTATTCTTTTCACCAGCGAGGGATTCGTTTCAGCAGCGCAGGCGGCGGCCGGCGATCTGGGATATCGTGCGGTCGCCATGGCCCGCGACGACCGCCTGCGGCTTGTCCTGCCGCGCATTCTCCGACTGACGGTGATCGGCGCCGTGGCGGGCGCGGCCTATGGCTATGCCACGGCGAATGGCGCCAGCGTCACCGGCCTCGCGCGCGGGGCGCTGAGCGGCGCCTTCATCGCCGCCATCATCAGCTCGCTCGACGCCTTCGTCCTGCAGGCGCCGGGGGCGCCGCTGACGCGCGCGCCGTTCCTGCTCAATGTCGGGGTGCGGTCGCTGGTCTATCTCGTGGTCTTCCTGCTGGTCATCCCGGCCGGCAACTGGCTGCTGCCCAGTCCCGGCAGCCAGGGCACGATCGGCATCTCGCGCGACGACATCCTGTACAGCTTCGCCGTCACCTTCGTGGTCACCTTCCTGCTCGAGGTGAACACCCTGCTCGGCCAGAACGTGCTGCTGTCAACTTCATCACCGGGCGCTACCACCGGCCGCGGGTCGAGCAGCGCGTCTTCCTGATCATCGACATGAAGAACTCGACGGCGGCGGCCGAGCGGCTGGGCGAGGTGGCCTTCCACGGCCTGCTCAATCGCCTGATCGGCGACCTGAGCGGCGCGATCGTGGCGCACAAGGGCGAGATCCACAAATATGTCGGCGACGAGCTGATCGCGACCTGGCCGCTGGCCGAGGGCCTCCGGCCGGCGCGCTGCCTGCTGGCCTGCTTCGACGCCATCGCGGCGCATGGCCGCCCTCGGTCCGTCCTATGAGCGCGAGTTCGGCCAGCGGGTCGAGGTCCGCGCCGCGCTCCATTGCGGGCCGGTCGTGGTGGGCGAGATGGGCGAGTTCAAGAAGGAGATCGCCCTGATCGGCGACACCTTGAACACGACGGCCCGCCTGGTCGATGCCTGCCGCGAGACCGGCGAGTCGGTGATCGCCTCGGCGGCGCTGCTGGAGCAGCTGGTCGTGCCGCCGGGCATCGTCGCGCGGGCGCTGGGGGCGGTGCGGCTGCACGGCAAGAAGCTTCCGGTGGAGCTGGTCGCGCTGCGGGCGGCGTGACCATGACTTACCGCATCTCCCCTTCCCATCGCCTCAGAGGCCCTCTCCGCCCGCGTCATCGCGGGGGGAGAGGGAGGGGACCCGCGCTTGCGCGGGGAGGGTGAGGTGGGCCGCGGTGCTCGCACCCAAAACATCACGTGCTTATCGGACACCACCTCTCCTCCCCATTGCTTCGCAATGGGTCCCTTCCTCTCCCCCGCTACGCGGCGGAGAGGACCCATCGAGCAGAGCGTGTCGCTGAGGCGATGCCGGCTCAGCTTAGGCCATCACCTTGCCCCGCGCCGGCGGCACGCGGGAGAGATCGGCGCCGGCCACGTCTTGAAGCCGAGCCGGGCGAGCGGGATGGTGCCGCGCTCCTGCATCACGGCGTCGTCCTCGGTGAGGTCGCGGACCAGGCAGCAATATTCGAGCGACAGGCCGTTGGGATCGCTGAAGTAGATCGACTTGGCCCAGCCGTGGTCGACGATGTCGGTGACCTCGAGGCCCTTGGCGCGCAGCTGGTCGCGCTTGGCGGCGAGGCCCGCTTCCGTGCCCGCCTCGAAGGCGAAGTGATAGAAGGCGGCGGGCACGCCCAGGCCGCGGTTGATGCCGGCGTCGTACTGGGCCGGCACGCCCGGCATGTCGTTGGCCTCCATGAAGGCCAGCAGCTGGTCGCGCCCGACATCGAAGAAGACATGCCGCAGGTGGCCGCCTTCGGCGATGCGCGAGCGTATCGGAGACGACGGGCTTGAAGCCCAGCACGTCCTCGTAGAAGGCGCGCGTCTTGTCGAGGTCGAGGGTCGACAGGCCGATATGGGAAAAGCCTTTGTTGCTCATGGTTGGTTTCCTCCTCGACGCAATGGTGCGGCGGTTTTTGGGGCGGGACAAGGGTGCACTGGCGAGAGTCTTGCTGGGGGCGCGCCACTCCAGTGGCGCGGTCTTCTCTCGGTTCGACAAAGACGCGCGACTGGAGTCGCGCGCCCCCAGCAAGTCATCGCGCGTTACCCAAAACCCCGTCATCCCGAGCGAAGCCGCCCAACGGGCGGCGTAGTCGAGGGACCTCCTCTTGGCGCTGAATCACAAGAACAGGTCCCTCCGCTTCGCCTCGCTGCGCTCGGCTCCGGTCGGGATGACGGGGGAGTTGGTTAGCCGACGACGGTGGTTCCCGGCAGCAGCCGCACGAAGCTGATCGGGTCGGCGAAGCCCTTCAGCGGCACGCTCTCGTCGCGGGCGGTGAGCGGGGCCAGCAGGGGCCGCACGGCGGGGTCGTCGGCGACGGCGCGGCTCAGCACGATGTCGCCGCCCTCGCTCTGGCCCTGCAGGCGGGCCGCCATGTTCACGGTCGAGCCGAAATAGTCGAGCCGGTCGTTCAAGGTCACGACCACGCTCGGCGCCGACATGGACGCCGAGCTTCAGCACCAGGTCGTGGTCGGCGATGCGCGGCCTGCATGGCGAGCGCCGCCTTCACCGCATCGGCGGGATCGCCGAACGAGGCCATGACGGCGTCGCCGATGGTCTTCACCACCGCGCCGTCATGGTCGCGCACGATCGACGGCCAGCAGGGCGAAGTGCTCGCGCACCATGTTGAAGGCCACGGCGTCGCCCACCCGCTCGTAGAGCGCCGTCGAGCCCTGCAGGTCGGAGAACAGCAGCGCCACCTGGCTGACGCCCGCCTCGTCGCCGGGCCGCAAGGTCGCCTCGGCGAAGAGGTCGCGGAAGACCTGCAGCGAGATCACCTCCGGCGCGGTGAGCGCGTCGCGCGTCCAGGTGCGGTCCTCGATCAGGGCGGCGAGCTCGAAGCCGGCGTCGTTGGCGAAGGCGATCTGTGCCGCGCCGTCGCCTGGCGGCATCGCCTCGACGCCGCTCGCCGTGATGCGCAGGCCGGGGAAGGCACCGCCTGCGCATCGTGATCGACGTCGACATGATCGCCGGGATGCGAGCGTGCGCAGGCGGTAGCTGCCGGGCGGCAGGTCGAGCGTCGACCTCGCGCGTCTCGCCCGGCGCCAGCAGGAGCTGCACGGCGACGTGCGGCGTCGCCATCGGGCCGCGAGAGGCAGAAGCCGCCGGCCGAGCAGCGGCCGCACGGTGGGCGCGGGCGCGAAGGAGAGCTCGACGTTCTTCTCGAAGTCGCGGTCGTAGTCGATGTTGCAGGACGGGCAATGCGCGCCGCGCGGCAGCTCGCGCGAGCACGCTGCGTGCTCACCTTGGCGCCGCGGCAGTTGGTGCAGAGCAGGTCCCACTTCATGGTGAGAAGCCCGGCCCGCACGCCGGCGAGGCAGCCCTCGATCGCGGCGCGCTGCGGGACATCGAGCTCGCGCGCCAGGGGCTTGGGCTTGATGCGGCAGAAGATCGGTCGCCATGGCGGTCAGCACGCGGTCGGCGAGCGGCCGGCCGAGGCCGTTGCCGTAGGGGCTGCGGTCGATCTCGGCGGCGAGCGCCGCCGCCCGCTCGCGCGCGCCCTGGGGCAGCTCGGGCGGGGCGAGATCGAAATGGGTCGCGCGCGCGCCCTTGGCGAAGGCGACGGCTTCGAGGATGCGCTTGCCCACCACCTCGCCCGCCTGGCGCGCCAGCCGCGCGCCGAACAGGCGGCCCATCAGGGTGAGCGGCTCCCAGTCGAGGGCGTAGGTCACCTTGGAGCCGACGGCGCCGCCCGGAAGCTCGACCGGCTCGAGATCGAACACCGGCCCGAAGCGGCGAAACGGTCCCTTGGTGAAGACGCGGGCCTGGCGGAAGTGGCGGCCCACGATCCACTCGTAGGGCTTCTCCTCCCATTCGAGCGTAAAGCCCGCCGCCTTGCCGCGGCCGCGGCGCAGGATCGTGCCGTTGGCCTGCGGCGTCTCCTCCAGCACATAGGTCGGCAGGCCCATCGCCTCGTTGAAGCGGTTGGTGTCGGCCAGCACCGGCCAGAGCTCGTCCGGCGGCAGGTCGAAGGTCCAGGTCCAGGTGCGGCGCATGACACTGGTACTGTAGCAGGCGGGGTGGCGGATGAGTCGCGGGGGATCACAGGGTGGTGAGCGCGGCGTCCTGGCGGAGGAGGACGTCTTGGCGGAGGAGAACGTGGACCAATCTTAGCTTATGCGCGTGTATCAAGTTAACGACGGCGCCGAAACCCTGCAACTGACGGCGTCCGATCAACTGTAGACCGGGTGGGCATGGCACACCGGAGATGAGTCTTTATACGACCAGGAAGCCAGTACATTCGTTCGAATATTGTAGACCGAAATGCGTACAGCGCTCTTCCGGTAGGCACACCGACCAAGCAATGCCCGGACGGATCAAGGTGTTTTGACGGTGTCGAGTACTGCTGCGGAAGCCAGCAAGAGGTCGGACCGTGTAGGGGAGGTTGGCGCTGTGATGACTGACATTCTCCCGAAGTCAACACGAATCGCTTTTCCAACGGCGCGCCGCCCTTGCCTTCGTCGGGTAGGATGACGACGACAGAGGCCGACAGCGAGATCAAGGATGACATGGCCGTATTCCCTTGCTCTACGGACAGGGACCGGCGGCGCATAGCGGCGCCCACGACTACCTGATCAAGGGCCCCATGATCGCCGGCTTCGCGGTCATCGCCTGGCCGGCGGACGACTACGGCAAGACCGGCGTGATGACCTTTATCGTCAACCAGCGCGGCGACGTCTACGAGAAGGACATCGGCGCCGACACCGCCAAACGCGCCCAAGCGATACGCATCTTCGTCCGCCTCCTTCGATCCGCGGATCAGACTAGAAAACGATGCCTACACACAAGGGTTGGGAAAAAGGCGGACATGACGGCGCCGTGAAAGGGCGTGCCGGTGTTGGCAACGCGGCCGAGCCGTGCGGCAGGCCTGAAAATGGCGCACAGTCGCCGGACCATGCACCTTCCCCTGCACGACGATTCCCGCCCGCCCCACACGACCTACAGCGCCGGCGCCGGAACACCGCTCGCGCTCCGCCCCCTCGCCGGCCACCAGCGCGCCGACGTGGCGATCGTGGGCGGCGGCATCGCCGGATGCTCGGCCGCGCTCCATGCCGCCGAGGCCGGCGCGCGGGTCGTGCTGGTCGAGGCCAACGAGATCGGCTGGGGCGCCTCCAGCCGCAATGCCGGCCATCTGCCGCCCGCCACCAAGCACGATCCCGACGAGATCATCGCCCGCTACGGCGCCGCCGCCGGCCAGCGGCTGATCGATGCCGCCGAGCAGGGCCCCGTGGTCCTGGCCGAGCTGATCAAGCGGCACGGCATCGACTGCGGCTATGCCCTGCCCGGCATCATCATGGCGGCCCACACCGAGCAGGCGCTGCGCGCCCATGCCAAACGCGTCGACTACTGGCAGGCGCGCGGCCGGCCGGTCGAGCTTCTGGACCGCCGGCAGGCCGCCGACATGATCGGCAGCGACTACTATCTCGGCGCGGCGATCGACCGGCGCGGCGGCAAGATCAATCCGCTGGCCTATGTGCGCGGCCTCGCCCGCGCGGCGATCAAGGCGGGCGCAGTGCTGCACGAAGGCACGCGCGCCACCGGGCTCGCGCGCGACGGCGGCCGGTGGAAGCTCACGACCGCCGCACGGCGAGGTCGAGGCCGACCGCGTCTTCCTGTGCACCAACGCCTACACCGACAATCTGTGGCCCGGGCTGCGCGCCACCATCGTGCCGGTGCGCGCCTACCAGTTCGCCAGCCGGCCGCTGCGCGACAATGTCGCCAAGTCGATCCTGCCCGGCGGCCAGCCGATGACGGATTCGCGCCGCCTGCTGTCGGGCATCCGCATGCATCACGGCGACGGCCGCCTGCAGTTCGGCGGCCTGGGGCCCGCCTTCGGGCCGCAGGGCGAGCCGCACTGGCGGGCGGCGCGCGCCCGCCTGCAGCGCCTCTTCCCGCAGCTGGGCGAGCTCGAGGCCGACTTCTGGTGGTCGGGCTTCATGGCCTTCAACGCCGACAATTCCTGGCACATCCATGAGCTCGCGCCCGGGCTGATGGCGATGCTGGGCTGCAACGGCCGCGGCGTCGTGCTGGCCACGCTGTGGGGCCGCGAGCTGGCGCGCCATGCCGCGGGCGTGGCGGCGAGCGAGTTCGTGCTGCCGCCGTCGGTGCCCAAGCGGCTGTGGCTGCATCCGGTGGCGCGGCCGCTGGTGACGGGGCTGATCAAGTATTACAGGCTGCGGGATGCGATTGAGGAGCGGCGGTTGGAGAAGGCGAATGCGCTTCGTCCGGCGTCGTCCTGAGCGAAGCGCCGGGAGGGACCTCGTGGCATTGGAGCGAGCACGCGGGTGGCAATCGCAATGAGATCCTTCCCTTCGACTACGCTCAGGGCAGGCGCTGCGCTCAGGATGACGAGAGGGGGCGGGAGCGGAGCTCGTCTTTGCTTCGCGGATCGTAGGCTGGAGCGGGGCCACCTTCGCCTCTCCTGTCATCCTGAGCGTAGCGAAGGATCTCATGGCATTGGAGCGAGCACGCGGGTGGCAATCGCAATGAGATCCTTCGCTGCGCTCAGGATGACAGGAGAGGCGTCGGATAGCCCTCGCCTCGCTCGGGTCGTTGGCATGAGGGCCGCCGTACCGCTGGCCGATCCGCCGGGCATGCCTGATTCCTATTGGGCGGCGACGGCGGAGGCCGGGCCGGCGGTGCCGGAGTTCGACGGCAGCGAGACGGCGGAGACGGTCGTGATCGGCGCGGGCTACACCGGGCTCTCGGCGGCGCTGCATCTGGCCGAGCGGGGCCGCTCGGTGCTGGTGCTCGACGCGCACGAGCCGGGCTGGGGGGCGTCGGGGCGGAACAACGGGCAGGTCGTGGCGGCGCTGAAGCATGAGCCGCACGAGATCGAGGAGCGCTTCGGCAAGGAGCGCGGGGCGGCGCTGATCGAGGCGATCGGCGGCGGGCCCGACCTGGTGCTGGGGCTGATCGCGCGCTACGGCATGGCGTGCGCGGCGCGGCGCTCGGGCATCCTGACGGCGGCGCATTCGGCCGCGAGCCTCGCCGACCTCAAGCGCCGGGTCGAGATCTGGAACGCGCGCGGCGCGCCGCTGCGGCTGCTGTCGCGCGACGAGATGGAGGCGGCGAGCGGCACCGGCTTCTATCCCGGCGGCTGCCTCGATCCGCGCGGCGGGGCGATCAACCCGCTGGGCTATGCGCGCGGGCTGGCGCGCGCGGTGATCGGGCGGGGCGGCGCGATCCGGCAGAAGGCCGAGGTGACGTCGATCGAGCGCGGAGGTGCGCACCAAGGGGGCGGGGCGCCAGGCGGCGCGCGGTGGCGCGTGCGGACGGCGCGCGGGCATGTCGACGCCGAGCACGTGATCATCGGCACCAACGCCTATACCGGCGCCTTCTGGCCCGGCCTCAGGAAGACCTTCCTGCCCTCGCGCACGCCGCAGCTGGTGAGCCGGCCGCTGCGCGACAACGTCGCCAAGTCGATCCTGCCCGGCGGGCAGATCATGTCCGACACGCGCTACCTCACGGTGGGCGTGCGCATGCATGACGACGGCCGCCTGCATCTGGGCGGCGGCAACGGCACCGCCGGGGCGGACACCGACGCGCTCTACGCGCCGCTCGCGCGGCAGGCGCGGCTGCTCTATCCGCATCTCGGCGAGCTCGAGTGGCAGTATCGCTGGAGCGGCTTCATGGCCATGACGCCCGACCGCTATCCGCGCCTGTTCGAGCTGGCGCCCGGCATCGGCGCGGCGCTGGGCTATAGCGGCCGCGGCATCTGCACGGCGACCATTTTAGGCGCCGAGCTGGCGCGCTGGGCGGCCGGCGAGGCGGGCATCGACGAGCTGGCGATGCCGGCCTCGAGCTTCCGTACGCTGCCCTACTATGCGCTGCGCGGGATCATCGTCGAGTCGGCGGTGCGCTATTACAGCTTCCGCGATCGCGTCGCGGATCCGGGAGGGGCTTCGGCATAGAGTGTGCGTGGGGAGCTTGCGGCTCGCACCCTCGCCCCTCGCCTCATGCCTCTCTTTCATGTTCCTCTCCCCCTTGGGGGAGAGGTTAGGTGAGGGGGTCGAAGACCCTCTCCTGTTGCACCCCCTCACCTAGCCTCTCCCCCAAGGGGGAGAGGAACATGAGAGGGGAGAGGAATATGAGGGGAGAAGGGGATATGAGGGAGAGCAACATGAGAGCGAAGCTTCATTGAGGTCATACAAGGAGGGGGACATGAGCGAACCAACGGACGGGGCATCACGGAGCACATCACGGGGCACATCGCGGCGCGGGCTGGCGGTGGGCGCGGCGGTCGGGGCGGCGGCGATTGCGCTGGCGAGCGGCGCGCGCCCCGCTGCGGCCAACTCGGGCAAATCGACCTGGGAGGTGGTCACCGGGACCAAGAAGATGCGGCTGGGGGTGGCGATCTCCGAGCCGTTCGCCTTCAAGGACCTCGAGGGCAGCGACAAGCCGGGCGCGGTGAAGGCCGGCGGCTCGACGTGGCGCGGCGTGTCGGTCAACTGCGGCAAGGAAATGGCCGACGCGCTGGGGGCGGAGCTCGAGCTCGTCGAGACCACCTACGGCAACGCGGTGATCGGCCTGCAGGCCGACAAGTTCGACCTGATCTTCGCCCTCGACGGCACGGTGAAGCGCGCCGTCGCGGTCGATTTCGTGCCGCAGCCGATCTTCATGTACGGCACCGCCATCCTCGCCCATGCCGGCGCCGACATCGCGACCTGGAAGGCGATCAACGACAAAAAGCTCAAGATCGGCGTGCCGGTCGGCACGACGATGGAAAGCGAAACCACGCGGCGCGCGCCGGCGGTCGAGCTCACCCAATTCCCGAACATCAACGACATGATCGCGGCCTTCCAGTCGGGACGGGTCGAGGCGATCGCCGGGTCGCTCACCGGCATGACCCTGTCGAGCGGGCGCATGCCCAACACCATCGTCGCCATGCCCAGCCCGCCGGCGCTGTTTCCGGCGACCGCCGCCATCCGCCAGGAGCTCGATCCGCGCTGGCGCAACTTCCTCACGACGTCGTTCGGCTACCTCGCCTACTCGGGCTTCGTGCAGAAGGCGCTCGACGAGGCCTACGCCTTCCGCGGCGTCGACATCACCAAGGTGCAGCCGGTGGTGATCCGCTAGGGGCTGATCCGGACGTTCGCGGCCAAGCCGCGGCAGCCAGGGCGCGCGCCATGTACCGGACCGCGCGCCTGGGCTAGGCTTCGCCATCGAGTTCCTTGCGGGGAGACCAGGCGATGTTCAGGGCGTTGGCGGCAGTAGCTCTTGCGCCTCTCTTCCTGAGCCTGCCGGCCCAGGCGCAGCAGATGCTCTACACCGGCAACTCGATGGGTGTCGGCGCCGGGAAGTGCGCGACCTACAGGATGGACCTGGAAATCACGGTCGAGGGCAGTGCGGTCAAGGGTCACCTGAAGCAGCAGGGCCGGCCCGATCGCGGCTTCGAGGCGGCGCTGGGCGCGGGTGGCGCCCTCAAGACCAAGGCGGTGGTCGGCAACGGCGAATTGATGGACGTGAGCGGCACGATCAACGACAAGGAAGCCCGCATCCTGCTCGACGGCTATTGCAAGTTCGAGTTCAGGCTGACCCGGAAATAGCCGCTGCGGAAACGACCGACCGCTTTCGACAAGATCGATCACCGGGCAGCGGCATGGATTTCAGCGAGAGCCTGACGACTGCGACTGCCGCCGCGCGATCTCGGCCCGGGCCTGGTCGCGGGCATCGCGGACAAGGCCAGCCCGCTCCTGTGGCCAGCCCGAGTCGCCCACCGTAAGGCAGAGGTCCCAGGCCGCTACCGCCTCCGACAGGCGCGCCGTGCCCGCCTCGCGCTCGCCCAGCACGGACAGCACGATGCCGAGGCTCATCTGGGTCTGCGCCCACTGCAGCGGCACGCGCTCGCGCGTCCATTCCTGCAGCGCCAGCCGGAAGGACGACACCGCCTCCTCGAGAGGCGCCGTCGCGGGCTCGCGTTCGCCGAGCCGCGCCAGGGCGTTGCCCAGGTTCATCTGCGCCTCCGCCCACTGGAGCGGCGCGCGTTCGCGCGTGAGCTCCTGCAGCGCCTGCCGGAAGGCCGACGCCGCCTCCTCGAGTTGGGCCGTCCCCGTGCCGCGCGCGCCCAGCGTCGACAGCGCGTTGCCGAGGTTCATCTGCGTCTCCGCCCACTGCAGCGGCATGCGCTCGCGCGTGATCTCCTGCAGCGCCAGCTGGAACGCCGACACCGCCTGCTCGAGACGCCCCGGTCCCTCCTCGCGCTCGCCCAGCACCATGAGCGCCGTGCCGAGACCCCACTGCGTCCGCGCCCATTCGAGCGGCGTCCGCTCGCGCGTCAGCACCTGCTGGGCCAGCCCGAAGGCCGACACCGCCTCCTCGAGACGCGCCGTCCCCGTCGCGCGCTCGGCCAGCGCCAGGAGCGTTCCACCGAGATTCATCTGGAGCTGACCCCACTCGACCGGCGCCCGCGCGCGCGTCATCTCCTCGAGCGCCAGCCGGTATTCCGCCACCGCCGCCTCGAGACGCGCCGTCCCCGCTTCGCGCGCGCCCAGCAGCATGAACGCCGTGGCAAGGCCGCCGCGCCCGCGCGCCCAGTCGAACGGCATCCGCTCGCGGGTCATCTCCTCGAGCGCCAGACGGTAGGCGGCCACCGCCTCCTCCAGACGATCGGTCCGAGATTCGCGCTCGCCCAGCATCACGAGCACGCTCGCCAGGTTCACCTGCGTGCTCGCCCAGTCCAGCGGCGCCCGCTCGCGGGTTCTTTCCTGCAGCGCCAGCCGGTAGGAAGCCGCCGACTCCTCCAGGCGACCCGTCCCCGATTCGCGTTCGCCCAGCGCCGCCAGCGCGACACCGAGGTTCGTCTGGATGGAGGCCCAGTCGCGCGGCATCCGTTCGCGGGCCGTCTCCTGCAGCGCCTGACGATAGGCCACCACGGCGGCCTCCAGGCGGGCCGTCCCCGGCTCGCGCTCGCCCAGGAAATAGGACGCGTTGGCGAGATTGAGCTGCGTACGCGCCCATTGCAGCGGCGCCTGCGCGCGGGTCTTCTCGTCCAGCGCCGCCTGAAAGGCGGCGATGGCATTGACCAGTGCCGGATCGTCGCCGAAGCCGCGGCCCTGGTCGGTCCATCTGAGGCCCGCGGATTCCCAATCGGCCGCGCGGCCCGCGCGATCGTCCGCCGGCAGCAGCCCGGCCGCCTGTTCATGAAGCCGCGCCGCCTCGGCGAAGCGCAGGCGCGCCGTCTCGATCCTGGCCTCTGCACGCACCAGGTCCGCCTCCTCGTGCGCCTGATCGGCCGGAATGCCGTCCGCACGTCTCGCCCGCACCAGATTGCGTGCCTCCTCCAGGTCGGTCCGCGCCCGGTCGTGATCGGGTGCGCCCTGCAGGGCGGCGGCGGCGGCGTCACGCAACGCCCGCACCTCCGGGTCGGCGGCCGGCAGGGCGCGGATCTCCGGCACCAGGCGCACATGCTCCCGCGCGATCCGGGCAAAGCGATCGGCAAGCTTCGACTCGTCGATCGGCTGCTCGTGCAGAACTTCGAGGAACCGGGCGACGGCCTCGACCGGAAAGCGGCTGTCGGGGGGCACGATCTCGTGCAACCGGACATACAATACGGCGCGGTCGCCGGCAGAGGGCGATGCGGCAAGCTTCACCAGCCCTGCGACCTGCTCGGGCGGCAGGCCGCAGAGGACGGCGACCGCGCCGTCGTCTATAGTGTCGCCTGGACCGGACGAACAGCTGGCATCCACGCGGTCGCCGAGTTGCTGCGACCAGGCCGGGGATGCTGCAATTGCAGTTGCAGTCAGCAGAATGAGAAGTGCGCGTCGCAGACTGAAGCCCCGCTCCCGCCCATTCCGGCGGGTGACGGCGATTTTGCGGTCTAAGGCCTCGCCCGCTCTGTGTTCTTTCAGTGATGCGCACCGAAAACCGCCCTCGGACGAATCCAAGCGCTCTACTTGCGGTATGTTTTTGCCGCTCAGGGCCCATGAATAGCGTGTGTGCAAACAGAACGAAATGTGATGCCGGCTTTGCCCGGCGGCGCCCTGGCGCAGGCTCGATCGTGACCGTCAGCGCGATTGCTGTCGGCCCGTTGCACGAAAGACAACGGGGAGACGATCCGGAGCCGGTTGAACCACCAGCGGGAATGAAACAACAGCCATCTCTTCGACTGGCGAATGCGGGGGCGAAGCAATGAAAGATGCAGGGAAGACGGCGCGGCTTTTTCCGTTTGCCGTTTTGGTCGTGGGGACGTTTCTCGGCTGGGCCGGATGGAGCACGCCGTCGTTCGCACAGCGAGATCCCCAGCCTGTCACCAGCCCCGTCGTGTCGCCTGCGCCGCCCCCTGAAACTGCGCCCGAGAATGTGCCGGCCGACAGCGAATTGGGCATTCCCCTGGGGTCGTTCCGCCTTTTCCCGACCCTGGATCTTCGCGTCGGTTACGACAGCAATGTCTTTGCCACGCAGACCCAGCCAGTCGGCTCCGCCTACGAAGCCATCCGTCCCTCGGTGGATGTCAAGTCGGACTGGAACAACCACATGCTGAATTTCGGCGCCTATGGCGCCTTCGGCTTCTACAACAATGCCACGTCGCAGAACTATCAGAACTTCGGCTTCAGCACGGACGGCAGGCTCGACATCTACCGGGACTGGAACGTGTTCATGAGCGCGGCCTTCACCGGCACGACCGAAGCGGCGGGCTCGCCCGACGTGTCTCAGGTCCAGGCGCCAACGGTCGTTTATGCCGTGCCGCTCAGCCTCGGAATGTTCCAGCGTTTCAGCCGGCTGTTCTACCAGGCCACCCTCAGCGCCACAGGCTTGCGCTATTCCGATTACAGCCAGCTCAACACGAACTCGCTGCCGGGCGGCAGCCGCGACCGCAATATATTCGGCGAGTCATTGCGGGGCGGCTATGAACTTCGCGAGGGCTTCGATGTCTGGGTGCAGGGCGCCATCAATCAGCGCCGCTACCTGCAGAACGTGAACGTCGCCGGCCAGCAGCGCGATTCCGACGGCTGGACGGTCACGGGCGGGTCGACGCTCGATCTGGGCGGCGTCAGCAAGCTCGAAGGCTTCGTCGGCTACGCGCAGCAGAACTACTTCAGCGCGGGCGTCACCACGGGAGCCGTCATTTTCGGCCTGAGCGGCAGCTGGAACGGCATTCCACCCCTGACCGTCCGTCCCTTCGTCGTTCGATCGATCAACGAGACGGTGTACACGAACTATCAGGACTATGTGTCGACGACCCTCGGCGCCGAGTTCAACTACACAATCCAAAGCGACTGGCAGGTCAATGCCGGTGCCTCGTTCAGCCTGCTGGACTACACCCCCGTCCCCGGCGCAGTGGGTGCCTTCCAGCACACGGACAATTTCTACCGTGTTACGCTTGGATTGATGTATGCCATCCAGCCCCAGTACCAGATCGGCCCGCTCTACGAATTCTCAGCCGCCAACGGACCGGATCCGAACACCAGTCAGAACTATAACCGTCATGTCATCATGTTGCGGTTCGTCGCCAAGCGGTAGCTCACCGGCAACCTCGACACGATGGTGCTGAAGAGGACACGATCGCCTGCGTCTTCCGGTCGGAAGTGAACCGCGCCGGCCTGCGGCCCGAGCGCGCCCCGACACCGAAAGACGACCCGCGCCGACGCCCGGCCTTCGGCGTCAGCGCTGCAGCTTGTCCAGCGTGATCGGCAGGTCGCGGACGCGCTTTCCCGTCGCGTGATGGACGGCGTTGGCGATGGCCGCGGCGACGCCGACGATGCCGATTTCGCCCACGCCCTTGATGCCGAGCGGATTGCTGTCGTCGGCTTCGTCGACGAAGATCACCTTGATGTCATGCACGTCGGCATTCACCGGCACATGATACTCGGCGATGTTGGCGTTCATGATGCGGCCGAACCGGTGGTCGATCTGCGTCTCCTCGTGCAGCGCCATGCCGATGCCCCAGACCACGCCGCCCAGGATCTGGCTGCCCGCGGTCTTGGTGTTGAGGATGCGCCCGGCCGCGACGGCGCTCACGATGCGCGTCACGCGGACGACACCGAGCTGCTCGTCCACCTTGACCTCGGCAAAGACCGCCGAGTGGGTGTTGTTCGCCCGCGTGGCGTCCTGCCTGGGCTCGGTGGTCTTCTCCTGCGTCGACGCGGTCGACCCCGCCCTGCCGCAGGACATCCGCGATCGATACCGCCCGCTTCTCGTCGCGCTTGCTCACCAGCCGGCCGTCCGACAGAACCACCTCGTCGGCCGCCGCGTCCGCCAGCGGCGAATTCGGCATCCGCCGGGCGAGGCCCAGCAGCTCGTCGCGGATCGCCCCGGCCGTCGTCACGATGCCGTTCGAGACCGAGGCGGCAATCCACGATCCGCCCTCGACAGGCGATTGCGGCAGGCTCGAATCGCCCAGCTTCACGCTGATGTTCTCGATCGGCAGGCCGAGCGCGTCGGCGGCGACCTGCGCCATGATGGTGTAGGTGCCGGTGCCGATGTCGGAGGTGGCGCACGCCACCTCGGCATGGCCATTGGCGCCCAGCACGATGCGCACCGTGATCGGCACCTGCAGCGCCTC
This sequence comes from uncultured Alphaproteobacteria bacterium, assembly GCA_963765385.1. Lineage (GTDB taxonomy): Bacteria > Pseudomonadota > Alphaproteobacteria > Reyranellales > Reyranellaceae > Reyranella. Next base: position 555,851 of record CAVXWG010000014.1, read on the forward strand.
CCACACGCCCGTCGCCATGCCCCAGCCGACGAGGTCGCTGCCGTCGCGCATCGACCGCGGCGCGGGGTTGCGCTTGGCCCAGCCGAACGCCTCGGCGCCCTGGCGGTAGCATTCGCGCAGCGCCTTGCTGCTGTAGGGCCGATCCTCGTGCTGATCGCGCTCCGAATAGCAGCGCAGGCGAAGCTCGAGCGGGTCGAGCGCGAGCGCAACCGCGAGCTCGTCCATCGCCGCTTCGAGCGCATAGACGGCGGTGGCGGCGCTGGGCGCGCGCATGTCGCACGAGGTCGCGAGATCGAGGCGGGCGAGCCGGTGCGCGTACTTGGCGTTGTCGCTCTTGTAGAGCAGGCCCGACCAGGCGGTCTCCTGCCGGAAGAAGTCCTCGTATTGCGACGTCACCGTGATCGCGTCGTGGGTGATCGCGTCGAGCGTTCCGTCGCGCTTTGCGCCGAGCGCGATGCGCTGGATCATGGCCGGCCGATAGCCCAGCCCATACATCTGCGGCCGCGTCAGCACGACGCGCACCGGGCGCCGCAAGGCGCGCGCCGCGAGCACCGCCAGCACCACCTGGTACTGCGGGCGCAGTCCCGAGCCGAAGCCGCCGCCCATGAAGGGCGACAGGACGCGCACATCGTCCGGCTTGAGGCCGAACACGCTGCAGAGATACTTCTGCACGTTCTGCACGCCCTGGGTCTTGTCGTGGACCGTGAGCGTGCCGTCGCTTTCCACGATCGCCGTCGAGGCATAGAGCTCCATCGGATTGTGATGCTCGATCGGCACGTGATATTCGGCCTCGTGACGCACGGCGGCCGCCGCCAGCGCCTGGTCGGGCGTGCCGCGCGGCTTGGGCGGCAGGAAGACGGCCTCCCCCGGGTTGGTCGCGGGCGGCGGCGGCACGGCGCTGATCGCGCCGGGCCTCGAGGTCGGTGACGTGGCTCCTGGCGATCGTAATCCACCCGGACCAGCGACGCGCGCATAGCGGGCGATCTCCGGCGTTTCGGCGACGACCAGCGCGATCGGCTGGCCGTTGAACAGGATCCTGTCGTCGTACAGCGGCCGGAACGGCGAGCCCGCGGGGGCCACCTCGTCCTTGTAGGCCTGGTCGTTGTCGGGGAGCGGCGGGCGATTGTCGTGCGTCAGCACCGTCGATCACGCCGGGCACGGCCAGGGCCGCGCCGGTGTCGAGGCGCGTGATGCGGCCCTTGGCGATCGTCGAGCCGACGACGCTGCCATGGACGAGGCCGGCGACGTTGTGGTCGGCGGCATACTTGGCGGCGCCGGTGACCTTGGCGAGGCCGTCGACGCGGGAGGTGGCGCTTCCGATGTAAGGGGCCATGAGCTGCTCACGCGATCTTCTTGTTGGATTGAGACTGCGGCGTGCCGCGCGCCGCCTGCGACAGCGCGCGGACGATGGCCCGGCGCGCGAGGTCGATCTTGAACGTGTTGTGCCCGAAGCCGCGGGCCTCGCGCAGCAGGAGATCGGCCGCCGCGGCAAACGCCGCCGCGTCGGGAGGGCGGCCCCGGAGGGCGGCTTCGGCCTCCGCGTTGCGCCACGGCTTGTGCGCGACGCCGCCCAGCGCGAAACGCGCCTCCTTGATCGTGCCGCCTTCGAGCTCGAGGCCGACCGCAACGGACACCAGCGCGAAGGCATAGGACAGGCGGTCGCGGATCTTGAGGTAGGTGTAGTTGGCCGCAAATCCGCGCGCCGGCAGCTCGACCGACGTGATGAGCTCGTCGGCCTCGAGGTTGGTGTCGCGCTGCGGCGTGTCGCCGGGAAGCCGGTGAAAATCCGCAAAGGCGATGACGCGCTCGCCGCGCGGGCCCGCCACATGGACCGTCGCCTCCAGCACGGCCAGCGCCACGCACATGTCGGAGGGATGCACCGCGATGCAGCTCTCGCTCGTGCCGAGGATCGCATTCATGCGGTTGAGGCCATCGATCGCCGAGCAGCCCGAGCCCGGCGTGCGTTTGTTGCAAGGTGTCACGAGGTCGTAGAAATAGGGACAGCGCGTGCGCTGCAGGAGGTTGCCGCCCACCGAGGCCATGTTGCGCAGTTGCGGCGACGCGCCGGCCAGGAGCGCGCTGGACAGCATCGGATAGCGCTGCTCGACCAGCGGGTGATAGGCCAAATCGGAGTTGGCCACGAGCGCGCCGATGCGCAGGCCGCCGCCGGCCGTTTCCTCGACCTGGTCGAGCGGCAGCTTGGAGACGTCGATCAGCTTGGCCGGCCGTTCGACATCCATCTTCATCAGATCGACGAGGTTGGTGCCGCCGGCGATGAATTTCGCGCCCGGGCTCACCGCCATCTGGCTGAGCGCATCGTCAACGCTTGCGGCACGCGCATACTCGAAGCCGATCATGACTGCCCCATCGCCTGCTGGCCCATCGCCTGCTGGCCCACCGCCTGCTGGCCCATCGCCTGCTGGATCGCCGCGACAATGTTGGGATAGGCCCCGCACCGACAGATGTTGCCGCTCATCAGCTCGCGGATTTCGTCGGCGGTCCGGGCCTTGCCTTCGGCGATCAGGCCGACGGCGGAACAGAGCTGGCCGGGCGTGCAGTAGCCGCACTGGAAGGCGTCATGATCGATGAACGCCTGCTGCACGGGATGAGGCGTCCCCTCCTTCGCCAGCCCCTCGACCGTGGTGATGGCCGCGCCGTCCTTCATGACCGCCAGGGTGAGGCACGAGAGAACGCGGCGGCCGTCGACCAGCACGGTGCAGGCGCCGCACTGCCCCTGGTCACAGCCCTTCTTCGTGCCGGTCAGGTCGAGATGGTCGCGCAGCACATCGAGCAGCGTCGAGCGCGGGTCGAGAGCGAGGGCATGACGTGTCCCGTTCACCGTGAACGTCACCGGGGACGCAGATTTCCGATCTGTCATGGGCGATTCCAACCGGTCGATTTCTCCTGATGTGGAATGCCTGGCCGAGCCGTGCAACCCAAGATTTTTTGAAGTTCATCGATCCGACATGCACGGTCATGACCGCTCTCTTGCCGGGGCCGGTGCGAGCCTGCGGCCCTTGCCGCTGCCGCGCGACCACTCTCAAACGCGCGCAGTCGCCGGAAGCATGGTCCGGCTTCCTCAGAGAAAAACCAGCGGCATCAGGCCGGTGAAGATGACGGCCAGCAGCAGGAAGGCGTCGATGCAGGACAGCATGCCGCCTGGAGCTGCGACATGACGTAGACCTGCGCCGGGTGGAGCGCAGCCGGCGAAAGTGGGCCGTCACTGACGTGCGCCTTGCTCGGCGGATATCGCTTCCCATAAATGCGCACGGCGACGTCCGGATTGTTCAATCCGAAAGCGACCTCCTTGCCGAAGGCGCGGTACCGGCCGACGACCACCGGGCGGCAGGTTCAAAGTCGATCTTGGCCAGCCCAGACTTCAGCCGGGAGTCTTTCTCCAGCAGTAGCCGAAGCCGGTGTAGTTTTCGATCTTGTCGAAGTTGGGGTCGCAGGCGCGGAACTTGTTGCGGATTCGCTTGATCGCCGACCGGACGTTCGCCCGGAAGCCGTCATCGCCGATCCCGGCGATGAAGCCTTCGTAACGCAGGCGATCGTAGGCAGCACGATAGGTGACGTAGGAGCCGGCGTTCGACACCAACAGATGGACGATTTTGTATTCCCCGAGGGTAAGGCCGACATCGACCTGGTTCCAATAGGCGCGGCTGGTCTCCGGCTTCAGCACCAGCTCGTCGCACGTCACGCACTCCTCAGGCGCAACCTCGACCTTGTACTTGACGAGTTCGATCGCATTCCTCAGCCGCCTGACGAGGACTTGCATGTCACGTGATTTGGAGACGAAGTCGACGGCGCCCTGGTCGAACGCCATGTATTCGTAGGCATTCAAGGCCTCCCGTGGGGCGAGCAGCAACCGCTCATGCTCGCTGTCACGAATGAACCTGCCGGTCAGGAACACGACGGGCAGATTGACTCCCTGCCCACGCAGTTCGGCCAGCAGCTTTATTCCCGACATGCTTGGCAAGTCCCAATCGAGCACGGCGAGGTCGGCATTGATCGCCGTGGCAACTGAGCCAAGCAGCGACACGCCATCGGTGAAAGTGTGAACGATAAAACCTTGGCGCAGCATTTCGAGGGTCAGGGTTTCGCGATAATATTGGTCGCTTTCGACGAGAACGACGCGGCGAGGCGCAGCCTTGCTCATGGCATCCGGCGCTGCCGCTCCGGCCTTGTCGCTTTGCCTGCGATTGAGCGTCCCGTCGCTCTCGGGCGGCGCCGGCGTGACCTGAGAACGGTCCAAGCCCCCGGCAGACGAAAATTCATGCTCAAGGCCTGGATCAGGTCGGCTCATCAACCGCTCCCGCGATTTTCGATGATGCTCATCGGACACTACACTGCCATCTGAGAATCAGGTGTCTTTCCCGCCAAAAGTAGCGAAGTTCCAGTGCCGCCACTTTGATGGGCATCACATCCCGTCGGCTTTTGTGGAAACTGCGCAAATCGGTCGCAACTGGGAGTTGCCTTGCGAAGAGGACATCCAGACGGATATGGCAGGATAATTCGCGGCCCTACGGAGGTTTGAAAAGTAGAGCGCGAGAAAAGACAGCGAGCGCCGACACCAAACGGCACGCGACGCGTTCAGTCGTGGCGGGGCTCGCCGCGCGAGGGCTTGCTCTCGTCGTCAAGGCAGCATTCGCTCTCGTACAGGCTGCTGAGCCGCGAAATCAGGGCTATTCCCGCGCCCTTTTGCGCGATGGTCCATTCGGCGGCGATGAGGATCAGCGATTTGCCGGTCTCGGCATCCTTGATCTCTATCGAGTAGCGACGGGCGATGGTCTCGGCCATACCGCTCGCGCGCGTGCCGGACGACAGACGCTTTCCCGCTTCGACCTGTTGACTCAACCCCTGCTGTGGCAACGGCTGCCCGGAGCGCGACCGGGATTGTTGCTTTCCTTGACGCCGCTTCGGGCGTCGCGGCGCACGTGGCATTATCCTCGCCTGCATCGATCAATGACGCCCGACCCTGGTCGCGCGCATCTGTTAGGGGCAGACGTTAGCCCAACTGGAAAACTGACCGATGTGTCAAGAATGCGACCTTACCGGTGAGCGTCAAGCTTGTGCGCGAAGCAAGATCGCCATCGCCAGGTCCGCCAATCCTCGACTCGGAATGCAAAAAGGATACGTCCTCACCGGTCCGCCCAACCAACACTGACCGTTGCCTTCGCCAAAGCCAGCTCGACGCGTCGCCCACCTAATCGGAAATCCCGCCCTCGCGTTCCAGTCTTGCTTTATGAATCACATAAACGGACGGTGAGGATTGCTCGATGATCTTGCGTTTTCTCCATCCGCTCAGGATCCGGCTGACGTTCTCGCGCGCCACATGAGCCAAGGCGGCCAAGTCATCATGGCGAATCCTGTGTCGGACGAGGACCTGGCCCGGCGTCGCGGTAGGTTCTCCCACGTGCTTGGCAAATTGCAGCAGAGCGCGTGCGACGCGTGCGTTGAGGGAAAGAAAGCTCGCCGCCGCCACTTCGTCATCGGCTTGCCGCAGACGCTCGACGAGCGTGGTGACCAGGTGACTGTAGATCTGAGGATAGTCACGCAGACATTCGAGGAAATTGCTGCGCGCCACAAAGGTCAACCTACTGTCCCTGAGCGCCTGAACCGTGGCGGACCTTGGCAGTCCGTCAAGCATTGCGAGTTCACCGACGATCGATCCCGGTCCAAGGACAGCGAGGATCCGCTCCGCGCCCTGCGGCGAGGCGATGGTCACCTTGAGCACGCCCTCTTCGAGCCAATAGCAGCCATCGCCCTCCGCACCGATCTCGAAAAGTGTCTGTCCCTTTTCAAGCGATACTGTCGGTGCCCGTGCCAACAAGCGCGACGAGTACTCGCGCGGTAATCCGGACAGGAGACTGTGGGCCCCGAAATCGCCAGCCCGTACGGCCATATCAACGTGCCTCCAAGCCTGCGAAACGGCACTTTGTTTCGCCCGCTCCAAGCGAACTCCAAAGCACAATACCACGCCCTCGTGTGTCCAGAGATGTGGCCTTCGCATAGCTGGCCAAAGTTTGGGAGCGCTCTTTCGCTTCTCGACGGCAGGTCACAATAATATCACCGGTGATGCGAATTCCTCAGGCGCCGTTATTGTTTACCGGGCTTCGGCTCGCGCTGCGGTCTCGGCCGGATGGCGACATCGGGCAACCCGGCAAGCTGCGTCACTCGTGCGATGGCGATGCGTGTGTCTTTTTCGTTCCAGTAAGCGACCGACCGAAACGTGAGGGCGCCTTTGGCATCCCTGATCTCGATAAGAAAACGACGCCGGGTACGAGATTCTGCCATATCGGCGTCACCAAGGCGATTGTATCGCTTCAGTCACTGAGCCCGTGTAGGCCGTTTCCCGGTCCGTTGCCTTTTCCGCCAGCTTGCGCCATTTGAATGCGATCGCCAGCATCATCCTGCGGATGGTCTCGGTATTGGCGAGCCCGGCCAACCGGTCGCATTCCGCCGCTTCCTTCAGACATTCTTCACGGGATTCCATCCGGCCCCCAAGCTCGTGTCCACACACGGGTGAACGCGCGGAGGCCAATCGTCAGCGACGCTGCGGCCGCGCAGTGCCATGTCGCCACGACACCCTAGGCTCTCGTCTGCTGTTGAGCTCGATGAGCGTCACCCGAGCAACTGGTAGCGAAGTTTCATCAGTCTCGATGTGATCTGTATCACACTGCATATGCCTATCACGCTCGATATGCCTATCTACGCTCGGCCTCCGCAACCTAGGTCCTTTTGGTCTGTACCTTCCAGTCTAAGAGGGTGACCCTGCCGCGCAGCAGATGCGTACAGCGGCGTCGAGGACTGCGCTCAATGCGCCGGCGGGGCACCCGAAGGATGGTCCGGCTTCCGCAGCAGGAAAACCAGCGGCACCAGCGCGGTGAAGATGACGGCCAGCAGCAGGAAGGCGTCGATGTAGGACAGCATGGCCGCCTGCCGCTGCACCATGGCGTAGAGCTGGGCCTGCGCCTGGTGGAGCGCGTCGGCGGTGCTGGCGGTGCCGGCGAGGTAGGCCTTCTGCAGCGCCAGGATCGTGCTGTCGTACTGGGGGCTCCAAGGCGTGACGTGGCCAACCAGCACGTTCTGGTGGACCTGCTGGCGGCGCGCCAGCACCGTCGTGGCGATGGCGATGCCGAAGCTGCCGCCCAGGTTGCGCATCATGTTGATGATGGCCGAGGCGTCGTTGTTCTTGCCGGGCGGCAGGCCGAGGAAGGCGATGGTGTTGACCGGGATGAACAGGAAGGCGAGGCCGACCGACTGGTAGATGCGCGCCCACACCACGGTGGCGTAATCGACGTTGGTGTCGAAGCGCGTCATGTTGAACAGCGCGAGCGCCGTGGCGACCAGGCCGAAGGCGATCAGCCAGCGCGCGTCGGTGCGGCCGACCAGGATGCCGACGACGGGCATCATCGCCATGACGGCGAAGCCGCCCGGCGAGATCACCATCCCCGCTTCGGTCGCGGTGTAGCCGAGCTGGCTCTGCACGAACAGCGGCAGCAGTACCGTGCTGCTGAGCAGGACAAAGCCCACCATGAACATCAGGATGTTGCCGACGGCGAAATTGCGGTTCTTGAACAGGCGCAGGTCGACGATCGGATCGGCGCGGCGCAGCTCCCAGACGACGAAGGCGCCCAAGGCCAGCACCGCGGTGATCGAGAGGCCGGTGATGAAATTGGACGACCACCAGTCGTCCTCCTGTCCCTTGTCGAGCACGACCTGCAGCGCGCACATGCCCATGACCAGGAAGGCGAAGCCGATGTAGTCGAAGCGCAGCCCGTGCCTGAAGCGCGTCTTGAGCGCGGCCACGCGGTCGGGCGGCTCGACGATCACCCGCGCCGCCAGCAGCGACAGCAGGATGCCGACCGGCACGTTCAGCAGGAAGACCCAACGCCAGGAGAGGTTGTCGGTGATCCAGCCGCCCAGGGTGGGGCCGATGGCCGGCGCGAAGACGACGGCGATGCCGTAGACGGCGAAGGCCTGGCCGCGCTTGTGCGGCGGAAACGCGTCGGCGAGGATCGCCTGCGCATTGGGTTGCAGGCCGCCGCCGGTGACGCCCTGCAGGGCGCGCGCCGCGATCAGGAGCGGCAGGCTGGGCGCCAGGCCGCACAGCAGCGAGGTGGCGCTGAAGCCGATGATGCAGCCCAGGAAATACTTGCGACGGCCGATCGCCGAGGCAAGCCAGCCGCTCATCGGCAGCACGATGGCGTTGGCCACCAGGTAGGAGGTGAGCACCCAGGTCGATTCCTCGGCGCTGGCGGCAAGGTCGCCGGCGATGTGCTGCAGCGCCACGTTGGCGATGGAGATATCGAGCACCTCCATGAAGGCCGCCAGGCCGACGGTGGGCGCCACGAGCCAAGGCCGTGCGACGGGCTTTGGGGCGGCCGGCAATGCACCGTCCAGGGCGCCGTCGAGGCTCGACATCTCTAGAGACGATTTGCGATTTCCTCCCCAGCGAAGCTGGGGAGGTGTCGGCGTCTCACGCCGACGGAGGGGTCATGGGCATCACGACTGATGCTCATGACCCCTCCGTCGCCGTATGACGGCAACACCTTCCCTTCGCGGATTCCGCGAAGGGGAGGAATGTGAATATGAAGCGGGCGTTCCATACGCCTACCGCACCTTCACGCGCGGTACGGCTGACATGCCGGGGCCAAGCGGACGGCTGGGGTCGGGCGGATCGTCGAACACGATCTTGACCGGTACGCGCTGCACCACCTTGACGAAGTTGCCGGTGGCGTTCTCCGGCGGCAGCAGGCTGAAAGCGGGGCCGCTGCCGCGCTGGAAGCTGTCGACATGGCCGTGGAAGGCCTGGCCGGGATAGGCGTCGATCCGGATGTCGACCGGCTGGCCGGCGCGCATCAGCTCGAGCTGCGTCTCCTTGAAGTTGGCGGTGATCCAGATCTTGACCGGCACCAGTGCGATCAGGTTCTGGCCGACCTGCACATAGTCGCCGGGCGAGACGTTGCGGCGGGCGATCGTGCCTGCCTCCGAGGCCGCGACCTCGGTGTAGGAGAGATCGAGCCGCGCCTGCTCGGCCTGCGCCGCCGCGCTCCTGAGGGCGGCTTCCGCCGTGTCGATCTGGCTCCGCGTCACGGCGAACTGCGCCTCGGCCGCCTCGAGGCCGCGCTGCGCCGCGACCAGCGCCGCCGCGGTCCGCCGGGCGGCCGCGGTGGCGTCGTCGAGCGCCGACTGGGAGACCGCCAGCTTGGCAATCAGGGTCTCGCTGCGCTTGAGCTGGGCCAGCGCGTTGGTCGCATTGGCTTCGGCGACGCCCACCTGGGCGCGCGCCTGGTGCGCGTTGGCCTGGACCACGGCGCGCTGCGCCTGGGCCTGGGCGAGGAGACCCGCGGCATTGGCATGGTTGGCCTCGGCCTGGTCGAGCTTGGCGCGGAGCGGCGCTGGGTCGATCTTGACCAGGAGCTGGCCCGCCGCCACCGCCTGGTTGTCGTCGACCGGCACCTGCGCCACCCGCCCCGCGACCTGGGACGCGACGCGCACCATGTGGGCGTCGATGAAGGCATCGTCGGTCAATTCATAGTCGCGGGCGTCGAGGAACCACACGACGCCTATGCCGATCGCGGCGAGGCCCGCGAGAGCGATCACGATCCGCGGCAGGATCCGTCGCCGACGGCGCGGCAGGCGCGCGACGACCGGCGCGGGTTGCGGCGGCGCCGGATGTGGCGCGAGTTGTGGCGCCGGTTGAGGTGCGGAGCCGGGCGTCAGCGGCTGCTCGCCGATGACGGGTTGGTCGGGGCTCATCGCGCCACCCCGTTTCGCGTGCGGCGCGGCCGGACGCCGGCGGGGCGATCGGCTTTCCGGGAATCCTCTTTGCGGTCCTTGCCGGGCGCGGCCAGGCCGCGCGACAGGAGCTGCAGATGGGCCCGGCACAAGGCGGCGGCATCGAAGGGACGGTCCTCGTGGCGCGCGAAGGAGTGTCGCCACATCATGCCGAGCACCATCGGCGCCACGATGCAATAAGCGGTGCTCTCGACATCCATCGGATGGAATTCACCGCGCGCGACGCCGCGCTCGAGCAGCCGGCAGAACACGGCGAGGCCGCGCTGGATGACTTCCTCGAGATAGAAGCGGGCGATGTCGGGAAAATTGCCGGCTTCGGCGATGACGATCTTCGGGATGGCGCTCGCGGGCGCCATCATCGCCGTCGACAGGCGGTCGATCAGCTGCTGCAGCAGGACGGATGCCGGCTCCGCCGATCGATCGACGAGCGCTTCGCCGAAGGCGATGTTGGGCACGACGGCCTGGCGGACCACGGCCTTGAAGAGCTCTTCCTTGTTCGGGAAGTAGAGGTAGAGCGTGCCCTTGGTGACGCCGGCGCGCCGCGCGACGTCGTCCAGGCGGGTCGCGGCGAACCCGCGCTCGGCGAAGCAGGCGAGAGCTGCAGCCACGATCTCGCCCGGGCGCGCGTCCTTGCGCCGACGCCAGCGCGTGGAGGGGACGTCGATCGCGGTCAAGGCCATCTTAATAACTTACCAGACGGTTATTAACGGGGAAAGCCGCAAGATCGGCGGCAGGCCGGTATGGGCGCCTGCCCCTAATCTCCTCCCCAGCTGCGCTGGGGAGGTGGCGGCGTCTTACGCCGACGGAGGGGTCATGAGCGTCAGTATGGTGCTCATGACCCCTCCGGCCCTTCGGGCCACCTCCCCTTCGCGGATTCCGCGAAGGGGAGGACTCATGACGCGCCCTAAAGCGTCACATCGAGGTCGACGATGGCGCCCTTGGCAAACTGCAAGGGGCCGAAGATCACCGGAGGGAGCGGCACGCCCGCCGCGTTCTTGCCGCGCACCTCGACGACATAGTCCTGATCGGGCTGCACCGTGTGGCCGCCGTAGCTCGGCAAGCGGCCGGAGTCGCTCAGGAAAAAGGACGAAAGGCTGCGGGGTTTCGATCGGCCCTTGATGATCCCGATCAGGGCCGGGCTGCCCGTCGGCGGGCCCGCGAATACGAGAAGGTCGCCCACGGCGTCGCCCTTGAGGGCGCGCACGGCAAGCCACGCCTTGTCCGGCGGCGGCTTGGGGGTGGCGGTCGCAGGAGTCTGAACGCTGCGAAAGCCGAGCGCGACCAGCATGGTGTTGACGCCGGCGCTGCCTCCGGCAATCACCATTGCCGTGAGAACCTGTCCCGGCATCGACACCGGCAGGTGCGTATCGTTCAGCGCGTTGGCGAGGTTCGTGACGACGTCGAGATCGAGCAACTTGACGAAGATGATGGCGCCGATCAGAGCGATCACCGGCCGCACCGCCCGCGGCACCATGTATTCGACGAACGGCTTCCAGTTGAAGAGGATGGCCAGTCCCGACTCGAGAATGACGGCGAGAACGAACAGAAAGAAGAGAGCGCGGGCCGACTGCTCGTACACCGCGCCGCTGAAGCCCATTGCCGCAGGAGGTTCGGCGGCCCCGGCGGCAGTCGATACGCCCGCCAATAGCAGGAAGGCCGCGCAGGCGGCTAAGAGCTTGTTCATCTTCATCCTCCAAAGGCGACCATCGCCAGGCGTGCGTAACGGATGCGGCTGTCCATGGCCTTCACACCCGACCGTTCGAAGCGGCTGTCGAAGCTCACGACGGCGGCCTCGACGGATGTCTGGAGCAGGAGTTCCTGGAGCGAACCGCGCTCGCTGGTCTGGAGCTCATGCAGCAGGTAGCTGTAGTTGGCATCGTCGGACGGCCATTGCAGCCCGTGGTCCCTGGCCCACTGGAAGAAGGCCTCGCGGCGCGCGCCATCCCACTGCGCCCAGCCGTAGCCGCCCTGCCCTTCGGGCATGCCGATCTGGTGCAGCGCCCGGAAGCCCGCGCACTCGTGCCCGAGGTTGCCCAGGACTCCGCCGGTCTGCGCCGCGGTAAGGCCGGGCAGGTCGCGCATCAGGTTGCGCATGATGCCCGGCGCCTTGGCGATGAACGTCGCGTCTTCAGGCCTGGCCGATGCGCCGACATTCATCAGCGCCTTGAGGTCGATGGTGATGCCCGCGACGGGTGCAGGGACAGGCACGGCCATGATGCGCGTCGCGCGGATCGCGGTCAGGGGAAAAGGCACGATCGAGACCTTGTCCGGGCCGCCGTGGCCGCCCTGGTTGCCGCCCAGCACCTGGATCGTCGTGGCGTCGGTTCCGACAATCAGGCCGACATGACCGGCCGCGCCGGCGGCGTTGTTCAGGATGACCACCGTGCCCACCGGATAGGGCGGTGCCACGGGCTGGCCCCAGTGCGTTTCCCACCACGACACTGCCGCCGCGCCTGGCTTGATGAGGTCGGCGACGTCCTTGAGGCCGCAGGTCTTCATGCAGAAGGCCAGGAACGCGCCGCACCAGGGGGTGACGCCGTCGAGGTCGGGCAGGTTGGTCGTCCTGAGATAGACCTTGATGTCATCGCTGTTCTTGTTTTCCGGCGTCTCCGAGACGCCGCGCGCCATCTCCGCCCGGGCGACGGTGACCCACGGCGGCTCGCCCGCGACCGCGCCCTCGCCGGGGCGGAAGAAGCGGATTTCGGGCGGCTGCTTGTCGATCTCGACGCGCGCCACGAGGTAGGCTGCCAGCAGGCGCTGCTTCAGCTTGTCTAGCGCGCTGGCGATCGTGTCGACCCCGGCAGCGAGCCCGGCGGCGAACGATCCCGCCGGCGGTTCCTTGATGACGACGCTGCATTTGGCGTTTGGATCGCCCTTCAGGAGATCGAATGCCGTCTCGCCCAGGAGCTGCGTGAAATAGAGTTCGGCGAACTTGGGCAATCGGCCGAGCGCATCCTTGAAACGTTTTGTGGCGTCGGCGGTGAGGCGGGCCGCGACCTCGGCCTGGCTGCTCCAGCGATAGCGATCGTCGGCCGCAAAACCCTGCTCCCGCGCCGGGCCGGCGGTGATCGCGTCCTTCCACTCCTTCTCCGTGTACTGGAAGGGGCCGAGGCGCGCATCGGCCGCGCCGCCCAGCGCTTTCAGGTTGTTGGTGCCCGCGTAGGCGACGGCAAGAAGATAGTCGCGATCGGTCGCGAGATCGCGCGCCATGCGCGTCACCAGGGCAATGAAGACGCCGACCAAGTCATCCGGGATCGGCTGCGGCAGCGTCGGCCTGTCAGCCAGGGCCAGGATGGAGATGAAACCGTCTCCGACCGCCACCGAATCGATGCGGGTTTTCACGAAGCCGCCAGTGTCCACCGCGCCTTCGATGTCGACGCCCGCCTCGGCGATGCCGAGCCTTGGCGAGGCCATGTTCGCGGCCTGGAAAAGCGGGGTCCGCTGGGTGACGGTGTAGCTGGTCATCGTCCATTCCTCGGTTCGTGCGACCTGGCGTCACTCGGTATGATCGACGTTGAGTGGCGAATCCTTCCAGACGAGCTTGTAGAGAGCCGCATCGAGGACGGCGCCCTTGTCCGTGGGCAGCTTGAAGCCCGTGCGCAGCGCCTCGATCCTGCGTCTCAGGAGTTCCATCCGGGCCTCCGGCGTAGTGGCCGCGGAGACCTGGGCCGGCGGCGCGCCCAGGAAGGCCAGCAATCCGTCGAGCCGCGCCGGATCGACGGCCGACAGGGGATCGGCGGTGAAGAAGCCGCCGTCGGTGCCGAGATAGGCGCGCTCGAACGGCGACAGGAAGACGGGCGGCATGGGCGTCAGGCTGGGCAGAATGCGACCGGACCTGCCCGTCAGGCTGCCGTTCGCTTCGGACAACGGCCACTCCAGCGGATTGCGGCGGTACATGGCCGTCTGGAATTCCCGGATCGCGTCACGCGTTTTGGCGCCGTAGGTCCCGTTCCCCGCAACACCCAACGCCTTCTGCACCCGCTTGACCTCGAGCGTGAGCGCGGCTTCCTGGGGCAGCCTGTCCACCGGCTGGCTGCTGGACGGCGGCGGTGGCGCGGCCGTCACGACGTCGCCATTGATGACGGCCAGCGCTGTCATGGTGGCAAGCGCGGGTGCGGCGCCGGGGTCGGCCGCGCCGTTGAGGCTGGCCTCTATGGCCGCCGGCGAGCACTCGCGGAGATACCCCTGAAGGGCGGTCATCAGGCGCGGCCGCGAATTGATGGCGATCTTGTCCTTTGCAATCCTGGCGAGATAGAGCTCCTGTCCGCGCTGGACGATGTTGCGCAGCGCCGACGCCTCGAGGGTGAAAAGCGCAGAGCTCGCGCTGGCATCGAACAGGCTGGCCGACAGGCCGAAGGCAACCGCCGTGATGGCGATGGCGGTTGTCGTGACGCCCGCGGGGCCCAGGATCGCCCCGCTGGCCACGGCGACGGCGATCAATCCCTGCCGATTGGCTTGCGGCTGTCGATTGAAGCGGGACAGCGCATCGAGATACTGATCGCACTGCCGACCAACCTCGTACACGCCCGCCTCGAAGACCATCGACCAGCGCGTGTCGCCCGGGCCGAGCGAACCAGACGGATAGCCCGCCGTGGAAACGAGTCGGTCCAGCAGCTGGTCCTGGAGTCGCGAATCCTTCGAAATGCCCAGTTGCTCGAGTGTCGGCTGGACGCCGCGAATGTTGGCGGCTCCGGGATCTAGCCGATCGGACGGTGCGCAGCCCGAAAGCACGAGCACCGTGCAAAGCGCCAAGCCCCTCCCGCCCCGCATCATGCCGCTCCCCCGCTCCGCCTCCGCGTGCCGTCAGGACAGCAAGGGAAGCCAGCGCAACCCGAAGCTGCTTCCGGTGCCTGTTGTCATCCTTGTCCTGTCGAGCATCGGGGATACCTGCGGACCAATACGGGCGCGCAACCGGCGATCGCCCGAGTCAGAATGTCGATTGAGCGCAGCATTTGACAGCGACTCTCCCCCGAAAGTCTCCATAGTTATTATACTGATAGTTGCATTCGCGCAACATCTTTACGGGAAAATGACGCCGCATTCCGGCCGCGGCGGCGGACCCGATCAGCGATCGCTGATACGCGAAGACGTTCCTGCGTCATTCCCGACGCTTTGACGACGGCCCGACGGCCTCTTGTTGCGCCCGCTATTCGATCATCGAATACTAGCCGTGCGACGATCCCGGCGGCAAAGCGGGCGCGACCCGCCTAACGATGACGCCGCGGGGCCGCGATGCACCGACGGACGACCAAACTGACGCGCATGGAGGAAGATCGATGTCATTCTACCGAGGCATGACCTGCGAGAACGTGACGCTCAAAGGCGACAAGGGAACGCCGATCACCGCTTACGTGGCCAAGCCGGCCGGCGCCGGCCCCTTTCCCGGCGTGGTGCTGATCCACCATCTGCCGGGCTGGAGCGAGCTCTACATCGAGACGACACGGCGCTTCGCCCATCATGGCTATATGGCGATCTGCGCCAACCTCTATGAGCGCGAGGGCGGCGGCAGCGACGGCAACCCCGACGACGTCGCCGCCAAGGTGCGTGCCGACGGCGGCATCGCCGATTCGCAGATGGTCGGCGACACCGCGGCCGCCGTGCAGTGGATGCGCGCGCAGCCCAACCTCAACGGCAAGGTCGGCCTGTTCGGCTCCTGCTCGGGCGGCCGGCACGCCTTCATCTATGCCTGCCAGAAGAAGGACGTCGATGCCTGCGCCGAACTGTGGGGCGGCCGGGTGGTGATGGGCAAGGAGGAGCTCAACGCCAAGACGCCGGTGGCGCCGATCGACATGACCAAGGACCTCGCCTGCCCGCTGATCGGCATCTTCGGCAACGACGACCGCGCGCCCAGCCCCGAGCAGGTGAACCAGCACGAGGCCGAGCTCAAGAAGCTCGGCAAGAACTACGAGTTCCACCGCTACGACGGCGCCGGCCACGGCTTCTTCTACTGGCACCGGCCGCTCTACCGGCCCGAGCAGTGCATGGATGCCTGGGGCAAGGTGTTCGCCTTCTTCGGCAAGCACCTGGCGAAGTAGGAGGCGAAGATGTGCACATCCATCATCGAGATCGCCCGCGCCGAGGGCATGGCCAAGCGTGGCGACGACTGGTTCCCGCTCTCGCAGGCCGTGGTGGCCTACGACCATGCGCGCCATGCGCCGCTGGGCGACGTCATCACCCTCGACTTCATGAACACCGGCCTCGATGCCGGGGCGCGGGCCGGGGTCGAGCTCAGCCTGGAGACGGCAAAGGCGCTGCAGCGCCGCGCTCGACCGGGCGATTGCCGCCGCCGAGTTCGAGGAAGCCGAAGTGCGGGGCAAGGGCGCCCCGCCCCGGCTCGTTCGGGTCGCCTGACAGGGCAAGAGGAGGGTCGGCCGCGGCTCAAGCCGCGGCCGAACCCTGCGATGCCCTGATGGGCCGTACTGTGCACGAGCCGGCTCCTGGCCCGTGACCCATCTTCGCTCGCCAACCCTTTCAGGCGACTGTACGCGCTGTCGATCGCCGGATGCCCTGGCCGATAGCCGGTGCAAGCGCGTCACCATGGTGTTCAACGATCAATGCCAGGTCGTGGCCGACCCCGATGGCGCGGTCCGGCCGATCTGGGGCAAGATCGCGACCGCCTGACCTCGGGGTTGGAGGGGAGAAGTCGCCATGAGTCGATCGACCCATGTTCCGGCCGGGATTTTTGACAGTCGGCCCTACGGCTTCGCGCAGGTCGCGGTCGTGCCGACACCCTTCGGAACTGCCATCCATGTGTCCGGCCAGGTCGCCTGGGACACGGACCAGACTATCGTCGGCGCGGGCGACATCGGCCGACAGCTCGAGAAGAGCCTCGAAAATCTCGCGACCGCGCTGGAATCGGCGGGCGCGACGCTCGATCAGGTCGGCGCCCCGCGCCTCTACATCAAGCAAAGCCACATGCACGAAGGCAGGGCCATCACTGCCGCCCTCAAGGCGATATTCGGCGACCAGCCGCCGTGCTCGACCTGGATCGGGGTGCCGAGCCTCGCCGATGACGCCCTTCTGATCGAGGTCGAACCCTCGCCGGTGTTCCTCACGCGACACTGAAGAGGATCAAGCCAGATTGGGAGTCCGACGGGTGGTGGGCCTGGGGATCGGCGCAAGGTCACTGGCACGCGCGATCACCGCTTGATCGCGCGGCACCCGAGGACGAGCGCAACAGAATCGCAAGGGACTTGGTTCGCGGACGGCCTACTCGAGGCGGATGTCGGCATCGGCGATGACCTTCTTCCAGATTTCGGTTTCGCGGGCGGTCTGGCTGGCGGCCTCGGCCGCGGTGCCGGCGATGGTTTCCATGCCCTGCTGGCCGTACGCCGCCCGGACCTCGGAGGCGTTGAGCGCCCTGGTCAGGATCGTGTTGAGCGTGGTGACGATCTCGGACGGCACCTTCGACGACACCACCAGGGCATACCAGTTGGTGGCGGCGTAGCCGGGGAAGCCCTGCTCGGCCACGGTCGGAATGTCGGGATCGAACGGCGAGCGTTTGGCGCTGGTGACGGCCAGCGCGCGGATGCGCCCCTCGCGCATGACGCCGGTCGCGGTGGGGGCGCTCGCGAACAGCGACGGCACGTGGCCGCCCAGCAGGTCGTTCATCGCCGGGCCGCCGCCGCGAAACGGCACATGGTTCAGCCGCGCGCTGCTCCGCGCCTTCAAGAGCTCGCCGGCGAGATGGCCGGCGGTGCCAACGCCTGCCGTGCCGTAATCCATGCCCTCCGGCCGCCGCGCCAGCGCAAGATACTCGGCCAGCGTCGTGGCCGGCACGGCGGGATGGACCACGAGCACGTTGGGAAAATCGACCGCCATGCACACGGCTGCGATGTCGACACGCGGGTCGTAGCCCGCATCCTTGGTCGCATAGGGAAGGACCGCCAGCACGCCGACATTGGCCACCAGGAGCGTGTAGCCGTCGGCCGGTGCGCGCAGCGCTTCGCGCGTCGCCACCGTGCCGCCGGCGCCGGGCTTGTTGTCGACGATGACCGACAGTCCGCCGCTTTTAGTCAGCTCCTGCGCCAGGATGCGGGCCACGATGTCGGCGCCGCCGCCCGCCGCCGCGCCGACCAGCAGCCGGAGCTGCTTCGACGGAAACGACTGCGCCCGGGCGACGACCGGCAGAAGGCCGGCGGCCGCGGCGGAGCGGATCAGCGATCGCCGATGCATGACAAGGTTCCTCCCCTGCTTCGGTCGTTGCCGACGGTTCGAGAGCGGCTCGCCGCCGCTTGTTGCGCCCCTTGTTGCACCTCGCAGGCGATCGTCGAATACTACTCGCGCCACGACCCCGGCCGCAAAGGGAGCGCGCGGAAAGAGACCATGACTGCAGTTGCCTCGCGCAATATCAAGTTCGTCAGCCATTCGGACCTCGGCGGACGCGGCGACGGCGTGCAGATCATGGTGCATCGCGGCTATGCCTATGTCGGCCACGGGTTCTCCAACGGCATCACGACGGTCGACGTGCGCGATGCCAGGAACCCCACGGTGGTGGACTTCATCGCCTGCCCACCGGGCACGCGCGCCTTTCACCTACAGACGCACGACGACCTCCTCCTGGCGGTGAACGCGCCCAGCGTGTGGACCATGCAGGAATTCCAGAACGACAAGGCCTATTTCGGCGGCTCGCCGGCCGACAGCCTGAAGGACCGGACACGGTTCACCGCGGGCATCCGGGTCTACGACATCTCGCGTCCCGAAAAGCCCAAGGAGATCGGCTTCATGCCGGTCGACGGGCTGGGGCCTCATCGGCTCTGGTACACCGGCGGGCGGTACGCCTACGCCTCGATCCACTTTGCCGATTTCACCGACCACATCTTTGCGGTCATCGACCTCGCCGACCCGACCAAGCCTGAGGTCGTGGGCCGCTGGTGGCTGCCCGGCATGTGGCGCGCCGGCGGCGAGACGCCCAACTGGCCCACCGGCAAGCGCTACGCCCTGCATCACGGACTTCTAGCCGGCACGCTCGTCTATGCCGCGTGGCGCGACGGCGGGCTCACCGTGCTCGACGTCGCCGATCCGACCCGGCCCCGGCTCGTCGCGCATCGCAACACCGACCCGCCGTTCGGCGGCGGCACGCACTCGCCCTTGCCGCTGCCCGACCGCAACCTGCTCGTCCTCGCCGACGAACCGACCTCGGCCAACTGCGTCGACGGGCGGCGCTACATCTGGATGTTCGACATCCGCGAGCCCGCCAATCCCGTCAGCATCGCCACGTTCCCCGAGCCCGCGGAGGCGGACTACTGCGCCAAGGGCGGCAGCTTCGGGCCGCACAACCTGCACGAAAACCGGCCCGGCGCCTTCCAGAGCTCGCGCCTGGTCTTCGCCACCTACTACAACGCCGGCGTGCGCGCCTACGACATCGAGAACCCGTTCCGGCCGCGCGAGGTGGGATTCTACGTGCCATCCAATCCGGCGCGCATGATGGACCCGCGCCCGAACCGGCCGCAGGTGATCCAGTCCTGCGACTGCTATGTCGATCGCAACGGGCTCATGTACCTGACGGATCCCAATGCCGGGCTCGACATCCTCCAGTTCGAGGGTGACCTGGTTTGATGGACGGGGCCGCGGGACCTGAAGCCGCCTACGAGCCTGCGGATTCGAAATCGGGTTGCTCGGCGTCGCGCGGATCGGCTGGCTCGACGCCCCTGAACGGCTCGCGCCGCGTGCCGCGCAGCAGCGCCTTCCGCGCGAACCACTCGGTCGCGGGATCGAGGGTATCGACGAAGCGGACCTCGCCACCCGACAAGGTCGCGGCCGGCACGCCGTCGCGATAGAGCAATCGATTGCCGGCCAGCGCGGCAAGCCTCGGCCCCGGCGTCAGGATGCCGGCGAGGTTGAGCGGATCGACGCCCGATACCGCGGTCCATTCATCCATCGTGGGCCGGCGGCGGATCTCGCGCAGCATGCCGATCGCCTCGGGCAAGGCGAACTGCTCGCCGGTGAAGCCGGCGACGAAGCGGCCGCCGCGGATCTCGCCGCTGCTCTCGAGTCGCCGATAGACGCGCAGCAGCTCGCGCCACGGCGGCAAGCCGGTCGATTCACGCTCCAGCATGCGCCAGAACACCACGCCGTAGCGCCGCAGCAGCGCGCGCGCCACATGCTCGACCGCGGCCGGATCAAGCTTGCGATCGGCCGCGCCGGTGGGCTGGCGGATCAGCGACCAGCGGCCCGATTCCTCCAGGCCCGACGAGGCCGTGCGGCGGCGCCGCCGGCCGCTCGCGATCGGCTTGCGCTCGCCCGACGGCACCAGCAGCGCGCGCAGGCCGTCGAAGCTGTCGGACGTCACCAGACCCAGCGCCACCAATTCGGCCAGCGCCTCCTCGAGCTGCGATCGCAGCAGGCCGCAATGCTGCAGCAGTTCGTCGAAGAACGAGGCGCCGTTGGCAGTCATGAAATCGACGACGGCCTGGGCGCGCGGGCCGGGGCGCGGCGGCTCGGCCGGCGGCGCGGTCGAGCGCCAGAACGCCGCGTGGCGACGGGCGACCACGGTGATCGGGGTCGTGCGCACCGGCGCCGGCCGGCCATCGCTGCCGGCGGCGCGGCCGTTGCGCGGCGCCAGGCGGATCCAGGTGGCGTGGCCCGCCAGGCAACGCGCATCGAGCCAGGCCGGCCGGTAGTCGGTCAGCCGGGCCGGCAGGATCTCGCTTTCCCATGCACCGGCGGGCGCGCCGAAGCCTTCGAGCTGGGCGATGACGGCGTCGAGGGTCTTCGGTCCCTCGACCTGCGCGTCCGGCGACACGCGCTGCCACTTGAAGAGAAAGCGCAGGAAGTCGCGCGCCGCCACGGGCTCGATCTCGGCGCGCAGCCGCTTGATCGTATAGTGGTGGATGCGGGCGAGCAGCCGGCGCTCGCACCATTCGTCGGTCGCGGCACCCGGCGTGAAGCGGCCGCACATGGCGAAGCCCTGGGCTTCGAGCGCCGCCAATCCCGCCGCGATCTCGCCGGCCTGCAAGCCGAGCGGCGCGGCGAGCGCCTCCGCCGTCACCGGTCCAAGGCCTTCGAGCCGCCCGCGCAGGAGCTCGACCAGGGCTACATCGCCGTCAGATGTCTTGTCGTAGCCCGGTGGCGGGGAGAGCGGCGGCTCGGTCCTGAGCTCCGGCCATAGCGAGCGGAAGAGTGACAGGCGCTCGACCGCGATCCACAAGGTCGCGCCCGCGACCTGCACGCGCGCGGCGCGCTTCTGCGCCACGAGCTCGCCCAACAAGTCGCGCCATTCGGGTCCCGCCTGCACTTCGCCTTCGGTCAGGAAGCCTAGCCAGACCAGCGCGTCATGAAGCTCGTCGGCGCTCGCGGCATCGGGCCATGCCTCGCCCTTGACCCGCGCGATCGCCGCCTCATCGAGTCGTCCCAGGCCTGACGCCTGCTCCGGCGCCAGCCAGCGCCGCGCCATCACCGCCTGGGTGCGGCGCTCTTCCAGCGGCGCGTCGTCGAGATAGGCATAGGGGCGCGCCGTCAGCACTTCGAGGGCAAGCGGCGAAGGTTGGGTGAGGTCGCGCGTCACCACCTGCACCGCGCCCGATTCGATCGCCTTCAGCAGCCGTTCGAGGCCGGCTAGATCCATCGCCTCGGTGAGGCAATCGCCGATCGCCTGCTGGACCAGCGGATGCTCGGGGATCTCACGCTCGCCCGGCAGGTTCTCGGCGCAGGCAATTTGGTCGGGAAACACCGAGCCGATCAGATCCTCGGCGCCCATGCGCGCGAGCTGTGGCGGCACCTTCTTGCCGGAGCGGAAGCGCGGCAAAGCGAGCGAAACGCCCGCGACCCAGCGCCAGCGCGTGGTGAACATCGGCGAATCGAGGATCGCCTGGGTGAGCACCGTGCGCACCGTGGCCGAGTGGAGATAGTGCGCGACGTCGCCCAGGGCGAAGCTGTGCGCTTCGGTGAGCGAGATCACGATATTATCCTCGGTGGCGGCCGCCTGGATCTCGAAATTGAACTTTCCGCAGAAGCGCTTGCGCAGCGCCAGTCCCCAGGCGCGGTTGAGGCGGCTGCCATAGGGCGAATGCACGACGAGCTGCGTGCCGCCCGCCTCGTCGAAGAAACGTTCGAGCACGATCGTGGCCTGGGTCGGCAGGCACTCCAGCGCGGCATGGCCGGCGCGGAGATAATCGGCGAGCTGCTCGGCCGCCACCGGGAGGATGGCGAGGTCATCGGCCAGCCAGCGCAGCACCGATTGGCCCGTCGGATCCTGGCGCAGGCGCTCGGCCAAGTCGGCGCGCAGGCGCGAGACCGAGACCGAGAGCTCGTCGCTGCGGCCGGGCGCCTCGCCCAGCCAGAACGGAATGCTGGGCGCCATGCCGTGGGCGTCCTCGACCCGCACGACGCCGCGCTCGACCCTCTGGATCTTGTAGCTCTTGTTGCCGAGCTGGAAGACGTCGCCGGTCAGGCTCTCGACGGCGAAATCCTCATTGACGGTGCCGACGATGTGGTTCTCCGGCTCGAGCAGCACCTTGTAGTCGGCATTGTCGGGGATCGTGCCGCCCGACGTGAGCGCGGTCAGCCGTGCGCCGCGCCGGCCGCGCAGCTGGCGGTTGACGGCGTCATGATGAACCAGCGCCCCCCGCCGGCCGCGGCGGGTGTTGAAGCCGTCGGCCAGCATGGCGACGATGGCGTCGAAGTCCTCGCGCCTGAGCGCGCGATAGGGCCAGGCGCGGCGCACCAGGGCGAAGAGGTCGTCCTCGCTCCAGTCGCGCGCGGCGACATCGGCCACGATCTGCTGCGCCAGCACGTCCAGCGGCTGCGACGGAATCGAAAGACGATCGAGCTCGCCACGACGGACGCTGTCGAGCAGCGCCGCGCATTCCACCAGCTCGTCGCGCGACAGCGGGAACAACCGTCCCTTGGGCGTGCCGTCGATGGCGTGGCCCGAGCGGCCGATGCGCTGCAGGAAGCTTGCGATCGAGCGCGGCGAGCCCAGCTGGCACACCAGATCGACGTCGCCGATGTCGATGCCGAGCTCGAGCGAGGCGGTGGCGACCAGCGCCTTCAGCTTGCCGTGCTTCAGCCGCTGCTCGGCATCGAGCCGCTGCTCCTTGGCCAGGCTGCCGTGATGAGCCGTCACGTTGGCCTCGCCCAGCAGCTCGGAAAGCC
Organism: uncultured Alphaproteobacteria bacterium; assembly: GCA_963765385.1. Lineage (GTDB taxonomy): Bacteria > Pseudomonadota > Alphaproteobacteria > Reyranellales > Reyranellaceae > Reyranella. Next base: position 578,750 of record CAVXWG010000014.1, read on the forward strand.
GGCGCGTCACGCGCTCCGCCAGCCGCCGCGTGTTGACGAAGATCAAGGTGGTGCGGTGCTGTTCGACCAAGCCCGCGAGGCGGCGATAGACCTGCTCCCACACCTCGGCCGACATCACCGCTTCGAGCGGCGAGTTCGGCATCTCGAGCGCGAGGTCGCGCGCGCGACGATGGCCCGAATCGACGATGGCGCAGTCGGATCCTGCCGCCCCGACCAGGAAGCGCCCGACCTCTTCTATGGGATTCTGCGTCGCCGACAGGCCGATGCGCAGCAGGGGATGGCCGCAGAGGGCAGCGAGACGCTCGAGCGACAGCGCGAGATGGCTGCCGCGCTTGTTGGGCGCGATGGCATGGATCTCGTCGACGATCACGGTCCGGGTGGTCGCCAGCATCTTGCGGCCGGATACCGAGCCCAGCAGCGTGTAGAGGGATTCGGGGGTGGTGACGACGATATGCGGCGGCCGGCGGCCCATGCGCTGCCGTTCGCCGGCCGGGGTGTCGCCGGTGCGCACCCAGGTCCGGATGTCGACGTCGGGCAGGCCGCGCCGGTGGAGCTCTTGGCGGATGCCCGCCAATGGCACTTCGAGATTGCGCTGGATGTCGTTGGAGAGTGCCTTGAGCGGCGAGACATAGACGATCTGGGTCTCGTCCCGGAGCTCGCCCGCGATGCCCAGCCGCACCAGATCGTCGATCGCGGCCATGAAGGCGGCCAGGGTCTTGCCCGAGCCGGTGGGGGCGGCGATCAGCGTATCGCGGCCGGCCTTGATCAGCGGCCAGGCGTCGGCCTGCCCCGTCGTGGCGCCGACGAAGCGATCCTCGAACCACGCCGTGACGGCAGGATGAAACAAAGGGTTCATAGGGGGATTACCGTCAAATATGGACCTCGGGGCCCCCGAATCAACCGGGCATCTCGGGCGCCGTCACCCCCACCGCAACGCGCGTGCGCACCGTCAGAGTCACCGTCTCGCTCGTGTGCCGGGTGAAGCTGTCGCGCATGCCTTCGAGCGAGACCTTCACTCTCGAACAGTCCGACTTGCGCGTCACGATCAGAACTTTGGGACGCAGAAGGCCGGAATAAGTAAGCACCATTGGCCGGGGTTTGCGGCTTTCCCGCATTGAAAAGATTGGGAATTTTCTGAAGACTTGCGGGGCTTCGCCACGGCCTGCTGCGCAAGCCGGCACCCGAGAACTCGCGCCCGCCAATCCCGTTGGCGCGCAAACGGCCAACGAGCTGTCGAGCCGGGCGATGGTCGTGCCACTTTTGCACCCAGTGGCCCTCCCCGGAATGCTTTCGTACCGCTATAGGGCGCGAAAAACAGGTTTCGGACCTTTCCGCCCTTTCCGCCCTGCCCTCGATTCTGTCGCGGTATCGCCCGGGTGGGCCATGGCGGGACTTTGCGCAATTTCCGCAAGCGTTATGCCAATCGCGAGGCCCAACGCGCTCCGGCCCCTGTCCGGATCTTGTAGTTCCCGCAATTTCCGCAAGCGATAGGCCATTGGCCGGGGGCTTGGCGTGGGACGGAGAATTGCGCGAGCACGAATCGTAGCTAGCGGGAATCCTTGCCCACCGGAAATCGACGTCAGACACGGCCGCGCGTGTCTTCGAGCGATGGCGCGGCGGGAGATTATCGAGGCGAGCGGGCATGATGCCGATCCTGTCTCGGGGGCACTCGGCAGATATACGCCACAACATTGCTCAGGAACGTCAAGGACAAGTCGTGCGCGCTGGCTGCACTTCGGGCGCGCAGATAGTTTTTGTGCACCGCGTGGGGTGGCGCACGAGTGCATGCAGTGCCTGCAATAGCCACGACGACTTCGATAAAATCGGTCGTACCAAACCCGCGGTCGAGCAGGCCGTCGCCTAAGTTTTCGTCAGTTGGTCGGGCAACCGAAGCAAGGTGGTCGCTGAATCGCCAAGAATATGGCTGAAGCGGGTGCTTCAGGGCACTCAGCCTTGAATATCCTCGCAGGCTCTTGACTCGTCGCCTGGTTACAGGTGACGGCTCAGGGCGCTTGAGCGGTTTGGTTACTGCGCGACGCCGGGCAGCAGTTCGAGATCGTCGGGAGCCTTGACCTTGGTGGACCGGTTCACGATCACCACGCCGTCGCGATCGAGCAGGTACAACGGCATCATCGCATTCCGGGCTGGATCGGCGTCGCGGGGGCGAACGGCGCGGCGTGCCGCGCCAACCGCGGCACCACGAACTAGAAGGCCACGAGGACGACCAGGACGCTGATCGTCCATGAATGATCAGCGCCCGTTGAGTATTGCTGCGCCGTGTTGGTCTAGTCCGTAGGTCGGCCGGCGTTCAACAGATTGAGAATTGTTTCGAGCCGAGTGACCACGTCGCTGCTTTCCAATAGTTGCTGCTTCTTTTCGATGCCGATCGACAGCAACGGAGCGACTGTGTCGGCCAACAGACTAGGATCCCCGATCGAAGGCAGGCTGTGACGGGCCCTGGGCCCCGGTGGGAGGGAGGAAAAATCGACGTTGGCGTATATCTGGTACGCATCGAGAACCGCGCGCGACAGAGTGACCGCCTCCGCCGACTGGCCGCGCCCCTCTTTGATCGGCGCGACCTCTGCGGTCAGGAAATCGTCATTGATCAGGCGAACGATCGCCGTTCGCTGAAGGCCGGTGATGGAGACCTTGAGAATTCCGTCCACTTGTGTCTGGCGATTTATAACGCTGGCCGTGACACCCACTCGATAAAGGGATTCAAGAGTGTTGGGATCATTGTCGACGTCATCTCGCTGGGCGACCATGAGGACGCGGCGGTCGCCGGCCATGGTGAACTCCACGGCGCGTTGAGTGTCGGGACGCCCCACGAAGATCGACAAGGTCATCTGCGGAAACACCACGAGATCGCGCATGGCGATGACCGGGATGCCCGCTCCGGCTGAATTGGAAGGCAGAACGGCAGCGCGCACCGACGCCCCGGACTCGGTGGCGGTCGGCTGGCTCGCCTGAATCCTTGCGGCCAATACATTCCAGTCCCGAAAGCCAAGGACCTTGGCAATCAGCTCTTGGCTCTCGCTGTGGGTGAGGGAAACCGATTTGGCGTCTAGAACTTGGCGTAGCGTTTGCGCCATAGCCTTGGCGTCGCGGTAATCGCGCATGGGATGATCCTCTGCATAAGCGAACGGAAAACGTCAGGGGCTTGCATTGCTGACCCGTTCGCTCGGGCAAAGGGAGCCAGGAAGCGGCTCGATACATTCACCGTACCCCGGGAGGGGCGCAAGCAGCAGGCTGTATCTACCTAAAAAAAATATGCGGTGCAGCTACGGGAACTGTCAATCGGCTGCGAAAACTTTTATCTCCGCGACAGCGCCGTTCGATCGGCCATGGTCCCATTGGGGGGACATCAGCAAGGCGCGGCTCCTGAATTAGGATTTATGAGTACATGCCCCAGAGAATCATATCGTCGAGCGCATGAGCTCTCGGGGAACGGAGTGAGAGCAGGCGACGGCGGCACGAGTGGAGGGGCGCGCTCGCAGCAAAGGCAAGAGGCGCGTCGCCGAGGCTGACCATCCTTCATGCTCCTCTCCCCTTTGGGGGAGAGGTTGGGTGAGGGGGTGATCCGGGAGGAAGTCTTCGAGTTGAACCCCCTCACCTAGCCTCTCCCCCAAGGAGGAGAGGAACATGAGAGTTGGGGAGCGGAACATGAGGAAGGGCGCAGTCTCGGCCGTCATCTCACCCATCGCTTGAGCCTTTGCAGCCCTTCCTCGAACCGCCGCTCCGGATAGGCGAAGGTGAGCGCGAGCGCGTCGCCGTCGCCGGGCGAGGCGAGGCCCCTCCGCCGCATGTCGTCCTTGCGCTCGAGCAGGATGGCGTCGGAGGCGTCGTAGCCGTAATCGACTGCCTTCAGGTCGGCCAGAAGCTCGGGGTCGTCGGGCAGGCTGCCGACCTTCAGCCATTCCTTCATAAAGCCCCACATCTCGGCGCGCTCGTTAGCAGCTCGCTGGCTGATGACTTCGTCGACTGATGGCTTCGCCCGGTGGGCGGGCGCTTCAGCAGACGTTGATTGTTTGTTTCTCCCCAAATTGCAACTTCATTGCATCACAACCGACGCCTATAAAGACCACCAGTCAATGCACTCCTCAATTCCTCGTCGAATGCAGAAGGAAGAAGCGGATCATTTCCCGGCTGGCATCTGGTCCGCGCGGATCGGTGTACGAGCCGCAGGGGCTGCCACCGGACCAGGCGTGGCCAGCGCCTTGCAGGACCCAGTGCTCCAGCATCGATCGTCCACTCTCGTCGCTTTGAATTGTGCGAAGGAAGCTCATGCCGCCCGCAGACCGGCCGGGAACGACGGTCGTCTCGAGATCCGTCCTGAGCGTCGCCTGCGCGATGACCTGCTCTCCATTCACCTTATTGACCGTCCTGTCCCCATCGCCATGAAACACGATGGTCGGCACCATCGTCCTGCTGCCGCGGGCTGACGGTACAGCTGCGCCACCTCCGTTGCGCATGGCTGCAAAGGCGGACGCCATGTCGTGCGCGGCGCCGCACGCCAGCCCGGAGTGCACGCCAACGGCTGCATAGAGATCTGGGTAGGTCGCTCCCATGATGGCCGCCGCCGCACCGCCGGCGGAGAGACCGGCCACATAGACGCGCCCGGCATCGACCAGAAAATCCCGAACGATCTGGCGCGTGATTCCTGCGATCAGCGAGGGCTCTCCGTGGCCGCGCCGTTGCTCGCTGCTCTCGAACCAGTTCCAGCATCTGGAGGGGTTGGCCGAGCTGGGTTGCGCCGGGTAGGCAACGAAGAGCCCTTGCTCCTCCGCGCGCTCGTTCATCCTCGTGCCGGCAGCAAAGTCATCGGGCGACTGTCTGCAGCCGTGCAGCATCACCACCAGCGGCATCGCCTGGCCCTTGTAGCAGCTCGGCACATAGAGCTTGTACCGCCGGCTGCCGGCCTCGTTGGCAAAGTCACAGGTTGCGAACGTCGCCCCCGCGGGAACAGCAACCTTCGCCGGCTTCGGCGCACCGGCTGCACGCTCCCATCCGCCCGGAAGGTCGAACCTGCGCAGGCGATCCAGAAATCCGCCGGGCGTCGATGTTGACCGCGAACCGTCGTCTTCGCGTTGCGTCGCTTCGGAGGCTGGGCGCGTTGGCGGCGCCGTCCAGGCGCTTCCGGTCTCCACGGAGGGAGGCACCATGTCGAGCACCGGCACCGTCCGGTTGTCCGCTTCCCGTTTGACGGATCCTTCACCGACGGGCGCCGCGCCGCCGCGCAGCACGGCCATCGCCTCTTCCAGCCGACCTTCGCGCGTCAGTCGCAGGGCCTTCATCATGTCGACGCCCGGGCGTATCATCATGGTTCATCTCCTGAAAATTCGGTGCACTGAAGGAGCGACCGTCGCGGGGCGACGGCGCAGAGCGGACGGTCAGCGGATGCGATCGCTCAGCGCCGCCTTCACTTCAGGACTGGCCTGAAGAGCGCCAAGCACCTGGATGGACGCGATCGTTGCCCGCGCGAGGTCGGCGGAAACATCGGGCGCGATGATCGCCAGGCCGAGGACCTGAATATGAAGCGACTCTCCAGCCGCACGGATCGCCTCGAGATCGGAACGGCTGTACTGCCGCAAACCAAGATCGAGCTGGCGTCGCGCCACGGACTGCTTCATCGCATCGGCATGACGATCGAGCTGGGTGCGGATCGCCGTCCGGATGAAGTCGGAGCGGTTGGAATAGAAGCCCTCCCGGACCAGCAGATCGATGTGGCCGAGATCGACGAATCCCATGTTGATCGTGAGCTTTTCGCTGTCCACGACCCGCAGCAGTGGCTTTTCAACCATTTTACCATCCCTACACCATCCATACAGATGGTATTTGGAGGGCCAGCCCAAGATTACAAGGGTCGAGCGCCCAGTGATGAAAGGCATCAACAGCCGAGTTCACGCCGCCCGATCGCCGCGCGTTCGGAGAGGCGCGACCAACGGCATGGCACGGCAAGTGCTACGCAATCGGCGTGAGGAATTGCGTAGCGTGGCGTTTCGCTTGTGACGTGCGTAACCGCCGTCTCCCCCGGCGGTGTTCACCTCAAGCCCGTCCGCTGCTTCGCCGCTCCGGACCGGCATCTTTCAAGGCGAGGTTGTTCCGGCATGCCGAGCCCGAAGACGCGTCGCTACTCCATCGAGATCAAGGACCCCGACAACAAGCCTGTGCTGTTCACGGCCGTCGACTGGACCGACGAAGAGCGGCTGACCGCCGTCGCCCAGATCATGCGGCTGGCCGGCCTGCCGGATGACAACTCGTTGTCTAGCGACAAGCCGCGGAGAGAGGTGCCCGAGCCGGATAGCCTTGGCGGGTAGCCGGCGCCGAAGGTGCTCATCGGGTTCATGGACTGCCAATGCGATCGGCCGGCGGCCGTTGCGGCGCATCCTTCAGCAGCAGGCCTATGGTCTCGCCGGCATGGATCACAGGCCGGGGGGACAGGGTTCGCTCGACGCGAATGCACTCGTAGACCTTCCCGGCGACGTTCACCGGACCGACGAGGCCAGGATCGTCGCGGTTCCGTTCCCGGTCGCAGTCCACGAGGGCCAGCCAGCCGCCCTCCTCGGTCGGTCGCCAGCCCCTGGGCTTGAATTCCGGAACAGGCCTCACGGCTAGCGCCTGCCATCGATCTTGCGGCCGGGCAGCTCGCCGCCGCCGGGGCGATACGATCGGCGCTCCCGTTCGGTCATTCGCCTGACCGCAGCCGGGTGGTGCTTGGGATCCACGCGCTGATCGAGACGGTAATCCTCCATCCCGGTGTCCTTGCAGGGTTCGTCGAGCGCCATCGCGCCGTCGGCCCCGCAGATCGGGCAGCAGCCTGTCGAGGTTCGACAAGATGAGATCGGCAGCGGGAGCGGTGGCCATCGCTCGTCTCCTCATCGGAGCAAGGATCAGGTGAGGCCGTCAATTCTCCGCAACAAAAAAGTCGGCCTCCAAATCAGGAGGATCGAGCGGAGAACTCGAACGCGTGGTCGACGTCGCGCCAAACGCGGCAAACAAATCGATCAGCTGCGGATTGGCATGAAGATGAATCCAGTCGGGAGGCGATTTGATCTTTGCGACGTGGGGCGCGAGGTCGGCCGGCTGGGTCGTGACGGGACCGTTCATCGTGATGGCGCTGCGTCCAAATCGCACGTCCGGAGCTTCGTCGCCGCTTTTCGGTTTCCGCCAGAAAAAGCGGTAATTGTGACTGCAGGTCCACCGCGCCAGTGCAATCGGCTGCCGTTCGCCGCTCGGGTGGATGAAAACCGCAAAAGTCATGAACTCGTCGCGTCGCACGATCCGCCATATGAAGTGTTTTTCGCCGTTGAACGTCGGATCGGGGTGAGAGACGACGATCCAGCTGGGGTCGCGACCTCCTGGCGTATCCAGAGCCAAATTCTTGAAATGACCGTCCTGGGTATTGGGGGCGAACAAGTCGGCGCGCGCCGGGGCGCCCGGCTGCGTCATCCACGGCGCGTTGTTCTGGACAAGTTCGCCCTTTTGCGAATGCCCGTCGAGAAAGAGCTTGTCCTGTATTTCGTTCGACCAAGTGACGCGGGTATTGCCACCCTTTATCCCGACGTAGACGACTTCCATTTCCTTCGGCGTAACGAACTGCATCAACTGCAGATCGCAAAGCGCGCGGTCCGATTTGGCATGCAAGCCGACCTGGATGTCGGCGGCCAGCGTGATGGCGTCGCTGGCGGGAAAATTGAAGGCGTACCTGATCGTGTCCGGCTCTCTCCGGTTTGCGCCCGGAGTGCGTTTGACGCCGTCCCTGCCGGCGAGCGACTTTGTCGCCGCGACGTCGAGATGGACGTTGCCGGGGATGATGACGGGGTTTGGACGCGGAGCCATCGGGCTTCCCTCAGGTATAGAAGACGGGGCGCAAGCTCGGCCGCCCCGCGCTGTTCGCGCGAATGCGGGCGCCGTATTCCGTCGGTGAGGCAGAGTTGAGATAGGGCTGCGCCACCAGCAAGGCATCCATCTTGGCCAAGGTGTGCGGCCCGACGATTCCGTCGGCCTTGAGTTCGTTGTCCTGCTGAAATCGCTTCACGACGCCTTCGGTTTCCGACCCGAAAATTCCGTCAGGCTTGCGATGCCTGAAGGAGCGAGGCATGTCGTTGCCGAGATAGTTGAGAACGAGCTGCAGCTGGGCGACACCCGGGCCGTGCGTGCCCTTCTTGAGCAATAGTTTGCCCTTTTCCACCTTTACCAGCTGAGGCTCTTTGAAAAAACGGAAAGATCTCATTTCACGCCCCATCCTTCCGCCGCTCGCGGGAGAGTGTCCCTTGATCCGACAACTTCGTCCCGGACCTTGCCCAGGTCGTTCCGCGAAGGCCTTGTCTGTCTGCGTTGATCTCACCGAGTGTTGTCGTTCACCTTCAGCGCTTCTGTGAGGATTGCCACATGCTGCGGCAAGCCCGGTCTGCGATTATCGACAGCAACGTCGCCAGTCCGGGAGGGATAATGATCCAGAGCATGAGTACCGCATGGCTGTATGCCTACTCGCCGGACGCCAATACGCCGAGCCAGGCCTACTACACGATCTTCACGAACAATCCGCCGAACGGCCGCGCCGTCATGGCGACCGTCTCATTGAATTACCTCACGACGCTCAACAGCTACGGCGGCGGCGCCTGGATCCGAAGCGTGACGCCACCCTTCGGACCGCCGGCGGAGTTCCATGACTTCGCGGTCAACTCGTTCTTCGGCCAACAGGTGATTGCCGTCACCTACGGCTTGTCGACACGTGCCGCCGAAGGCTACGCGCAATGCAACATGTTCTTCTTCTAAGGGACCAAACATGTCGACGACATCAGCAACGCCCGAAGAACTGCCCCAGGGCAGTGGCCCTCTGCAGCCGGCGGCGGCCGTCATCCTCTACCATCATCGGACGGGCGCAATCTTCGGCACCCACTATTTCGCCGCTGTAGAAGGCGTGAAGCTGCCAGAGAGAGACGAACTGGCGAGAGTCGCCCTGGCGCACGCTACTCGAGACGGCTGCGATGCCAAGACTCACAAGGTGCTTCACGTCGATCCCGCGACGGTCAAGCGTGGCGTGGCTTATCGCGTCGCGGTCGCCAAGGCCACGCTGACCGAAGTGAAGGCAAGCCGGCTAAAGCCGCACAGTCTGCCGTTGGGACCGGCAAGGAATCGGCCCGCTAACGAGCGGGCGCCGAAGCGAAAGCGCGTAGCCTAGTCGCCTCGAAATTTCCTCGTCGGCCGCTTCTTCGGCGGTCTCGACCCCCTCCCTGCGCGTGGGATTGCGGAACACCGCCCAGACAAGCTCGGCGCCGGCGTGGGTCAGCGCGCCCTCGATGGTGTCCCAGACGGGGTCGGGGATGGCCGAGGCTTCGTCCACCTTTAAACGAACCCGCTTTAGCGAAGATCACCCACCGAAGTCGCTCCTCCTCCAGCACCTGTTAAATAGGGAACACTTCCCTGCGGCGTCTTGGCCAAATCAGGAGCCGAAGTGATCCACAACACAGTCGCGGTGGTATTGGTTCCGTATGCGGAAGGCCGGATGTCCGAACGGTAGCGGTATCGTTCGACGAGCGTTGGGACAAATCGGAGGATGGGTGATGGGTCGAGTCGAGGCGCGTCCCGGGCGCAACTACCGTTCTGTTGGGAAGTTGGATCCACGGCCAGCCACGCCGGCTCCGTTCGAGGGGGACGGATTTTTCAATCACAAGGAAAGTGACCCGCTCTCGCCATCCCGGTCGGCCGCGCAGGCCGCCATCAATGATGAACCTCGCCGCGTCGTTCTCGTCGAAAGTGACCAATACTATCGCGAGGTCTTGACCTTGGAGCTGTCGAGCCAGGGCTTTCTCGTTCACGCCTTCGCCGATGGCGCGGCGCTGCTTGGTTCGCTCGCCACCGCAGCCGGTGCCGACCTTGCCGTGCTCGATTGGGACCTGCCGGCGATGCCCGGCATTGCGTTGATGGCTCAGCTCCGCCGCCAGGGCGTCAACCTCCCCGTCGTGTTCCTGGCCGGAAAGATCGTGGCCGGCGAACAGCACGAGCGAGTGCTGCTCGCCTCGCGGGAGGCCCTGAACACCTACGAATACATGGCGTTCGACCAGGGCGCCGTCGACTTTGTCGCCAAGTCACGGGACAGGAAAGTCCTCGTGAGACGGCTGAAGAGCGTGATCGAACACGCGAAGCCCACGGCCAATGTCGCGGTCGAGGAGCTGTTGGCGTGCGGCAAGCTCCTTCTGAAGCGGGAAAGCAGCCGCGCCTGCTGGAACCGCGTCGATGTCGGCCTCACGCTCGGGGAATACAACATTGTCCATTCGCTGGCGTCGAACGCCGGCTCTTTCATGACCTATCGCGCGGTCTACGACCGATTGACCTACGAAGGCTTCATCGCCGGGACGGGGCCCGACGGCTACCGGGGAAACGTGCGCTCGGCGATGAAGCGCATTCGCAACAAGTTCCGCGGGCTCGACCCCACCTTCGAGGAGATCGAGACCTACACCGGCGTCGGATACAGCTGGCGCAAGCCAAGGTCCTAGAAGCGCGCGGGCGCGCGCGGCCCCTTGGGGAAACGCACGACCGTCCTGCTTGCCGCAGGAGGCACGCGCTGCTTGCGCTCGGTCAGCGGCAAGGGCGCGGTTTTGCGGCATGCAGCACGTTGCCGGTCGGCAGCAATATCGGTCGCGCATGACAAATATCATGTCGTGCGCGTCCGATCCGTGCTCGATAGGGCGAGGCTGGATTCGTGCGGCTCCCGACGCGCCGGACAATGGAACCATGGGCAATGCCGCCCGTTCCCTGCATGAACCGTGCTGTAGGTTCCCGATGGGGCAACTGATCGAAGACACATTCGAAATCAGCCACGTAAGGCTGATATTGGCGACTGACTGCATGCTGTCGTTCGCGGCCGGCGTGGTGGCAGCCCCGAGCCCCGATGGCGCGTGGGACGAGCCGGATTGCTTCGAACAACACGTGGCGACCATCACCTGGCGAATCGCGCTTCTGGCGCTGCCGCTTCCAACGCTCGCCAGGATCGCCTCCGGGCTGGAGCAGTCCGCCAACGGCCGTTGGGGCAGGCTGGCCGACGAATTGCGCGGGGATTATCCCGATCTCTCCGATTTGCATTTCGCGGCCGTGATCCTCGCAACCCTCGAGGCCATCCGCGACATCGCGCTCACGATACCCGCAAGAAACCATGTCAATTCCTGCGCCCGCCTCAAGCTCTTCGCGATGGGATTGGGCGTGGCTTCGGAGGACCGCGAAAAGATCCGGGCGTTGGTGCTGCACGATATCGACGTCCTGCTGGACCCGAGTCGCGATCACCCGTAGCCAATTCGCGGCTTTTCCATGATGCATGGTGACGAAGGCTGCAGGATTGCCTTCACGGCGCACCAGCGCGGAGCAGTTCCTCGAGCCGGCTGAGAAAGACGCGGAGGATCGGCGAGTCGTTGTCCCGCCGGTAGCCGACCATCAGGTCGACCGTCGGTTGCTCGCCGCCGAGCGGCCGGCTGACCACGGTCGGCGGCAGGACATCGTCGATGGAGGCGGGCAGCAGCGCCACGCCGCGCGTCGATGCCACCAGCGAGGTCGCCATGGCGAAGTTGTCGATCTCCAGATGCGGCACGATCTCTACGCCGGATCGGCGCAGGTAGCCGTTGACCGCAGCCCGCAGCACGCGCGGTGTTGCGGATATGCCGATGAATGTCTCGGCCGCGAAATCGCGCGGATGCAGGACGTCCTTCGCGGCCAGCGGGTGATCGCCCGGCAGGATGGCGACCAGCGGTTCGGTCTCCACCAGCCTGAAGGCCAGCCCGGTATCCGGCTCATGCCGCAGGAAAGCGACATCCAGCGTCCCGCGTTGCAGATCGTTCGCCAGGGTCGTCGAGAAGCCGCTCGAAACCCTGATCTCGGCATTGAGCAGCTGATCGCGAAGCAGGCCCGTCGAGCGCGGCAGCCAGCCGGTCTCATGCCCGACCAGGACGCCGACGGCGAGACTGGGCTTGGGCGGAGAGGCCGCCTTGCGCGCCACCTCGGTGGCCAGTTGGGTTTGTGCCAGGATCAGCTTCGCGTGCTCGAGGAACGCGTGGCCCGCCGCGGTCAGGACGATCCCCCGCACGCCGCGGGTCATCAGCGGGACGCCGACCTCCTCCTCGAGCGCACGGATCTGGCGGCTGAGCGAGGGCTGCGCCGTGTGCAGCCGCTTCTCGGCGGCAAGCGTCACGCTGCCCTCCTCGGCGACGGCGACGAAGTAGCGAAGGTGCCTCAGTTCCATCCGGAAAGGCCATGCTCCAGAGGCATGGTATGCCAACCTACAAAGTCTTTTCTCCTTCAGCAATGACGATCTAGATAGCTGTGGAGAGCGACCCTTATTTTCTACCTATGCCTTGTGGGCATGCCATGCGCAGGACGCGTGAGATGAGCGGCTATACTCATGACACCGTGCCGACCCGGTTCGTGGAGGCCAACGGCGTCCGCTTCGGCTATCGCCGCTTCGGCAATCCCCAAGGCGCGCCGATTGTCCTCAACCAGCACTTCAAAGGGACGATGGATTATTGGGACCCGGCCGTGACCGACGGCCTGGCCAGGACCCGGGAGGTCATCCTGTTCGACAATGCCGGGGTCGCATCGAGTTCCGGCGACGTGCCTGCCAGTTTCCCCCGGATGGGCGCGAACGCGATCGCGTTCATCCGGGCCCTCGGCCTGTCCAGCGTCGATGTGCTGGGCTTCTCGATCGGCGGCATGGTCGCCCAGGAGATCGCGCGGCAGGCGCCCGAGCTCGCCCGCAAGCTGATCCTGGTCGGCACCGGGCCGCGCGGCGCCGACATGTCGACCAGCCGGTCGGCGGAGATCTTCGCGGGCCTATACGACCCGCCGGAGCATCTGTGGCTCGCCGTGCACTTCTCGCCGTCCCCCGCGGGCCGCGCGGCGGGGCTCGCCTTTCTCGAGCGCAAGCTTCGCCGCAAGGATCGCGACCCCGAGGTCAGCGAAGGCGCCGCCGCCCGACAGCGCGAGGCGATCGGCGACTACATCGCCGGCGGCGAGGCCGTCCAGGATCATCTGCGGGATATCCGCCTGCCGACGCTGATCGTGCAGGGCAGCAACGACGTCATCATCCCGACGATCAACTCGTACGTCCTGCAGCAGAAGCTGCCGAACGCGCAGCTCATCCTCTACCCGGACGCCAATCACGGCTCCTTCTACCAATACCCCGCGCTGTTCCTGAAACACGCGACGCTCTTCCTCGACGCCTGACGCCGTCCCCAGCCCCAAAGGAACACGACCATGACCACTCTCACAGGCAAGACCGCCCTGGTCACCGGCGCCTCGCGCGGCATCGGTGCCGCGATTGCCAAGCGGCTGGCGGCCGATGGCGCGAGCGTGGCGATCAGCTACACCAGGGGCGCCGAGGCGGCCGCCAAGGTGGTGGCCGACATCCAACGCGCGGGCGGCAAGGCGATCGCCATCAGGGCGGACGCCACCGATGCGTTCGGCCGGCTCGATGTGGTCGCCACGGTCTTTCCGACGCGCGCTGGTGAACAATGCCGGCACCGCCATTCCCAAGCCGTTCGAAGAGACCACGCCGGACGAGATGGATCAGATGATCGATCTCAACCTGCGCGGCGTGTTGATCGCCACCCAGGCCGCCCTCAAGCAGATGCAGGATGGCGGCCGCATCATTACCATAGGCTCGTGCGTGGGCGAGCGGATGATGACGCCGGGCCTCGTGGCCTACGCTGCCACCAAGGGCGCCGTGAAAATGTTCGCGCAGGGATTGTCCAGGGAGGTCGGCCCGCGCCGCATCACGGTCAACAACATCCAGCCGGGCCCGATCGATACCGAGCTCAACCCGGCCACCGGCGACTGGGCGGCACCGCAGATCGCCAACACCGCCCTGAAGCGGTACGGCAAGGTCGAGGAGATTGCCGCCATGGTGTCGTTCGTCGCCGGCCCGGAGGCGGCATACATCACGGGCGCCAGCCTTACGGTCGACGGCGGCACCAACGCGTGAAGGAAGCTGCCATGACCGCGCTTTCGGGAAAAGCAGCTCTCCACTCCAGTAGCGCAGTCTTTCCTCGCTGCCGACGAAGATGCGCCAGGAGCGCGGAGGTTACTCCGCGCGCAGCGGCGCGCTCTCAAGGCGCGCACGCACGGCGCAAAGCATCGCCGTCGTTTCGCGCACCACCGTCATGACCACGAGATTGCCGCGAGCAGTGCTGGTCATTGCGACCGCTTTCCGGAATCGCCTTCTGCCAGCTGCTTTTGTGCAGGACGTCGATAGGGACGAGAATCGATTCGAACATCGGGATTATGCCTTTTCGACTGGATTTGGGCCTACGATCTGAAGGCCGCCCGCCAGTAGGGCTTGACGCCCTCGAGCAGCACGAGGATGCCGACGCCTGCCAGCACCGACACGCTGAGATCGTCCAGATGCAGCGGCCCGAAACGGAACAGTTCCATCGCTGGCGGCCAGCTGAGGACAATGCAAAGAACCGCTGCCACACCTCCCAGCAGGACCCACAGCGAGACATTCCGCCGGAGGAGCGCCGTCAGCAGCGAACCGCTGAACGAGCGGTTGACCAGGATCAGGCTGGCATTGATCAGCACCAGGGAAACGAAGACCAGTGCGCGCAGTTCGTTTTCCGGCATTTCCCGGGCAAGTCCGCTGGCAAACACGCCGACCAGGGCGCCGAACGACAACGCGCCCTGGAGGAGGCTCCAGGCCGCCATCCGGGGTGTGACGATCTGACTGTCCGTGCTGCGCGGCGGACGCGTCATCAGGTCGGCCTCGTCCGGTTCTGCCTCGAAGACGATCGAGCACGCCGGATCGATCACCATTTCGAGGAAGGCGATATGGATCGGCGTCAGCAGCAGGGGAAAGCCGAAGAGAAGCGGCAGCAGCGCGAGGCCTGCGATCGGCACGTGCACGGCCACGATATAGGACATCGCCTTGCGCAAATTGTCGTAGATCCGACGGCCCAGCCGGACGGTCCGCACGATCGAGGCGAAATCGTCATCCAGAAGGACGATCGACGACGCCTCGCGGGCGACGTCGGTGCCGCGGCCGCCCATGGCGATGCCGATATGGGCCGACTTGAGTGCCGGCGCATCGTTGACCCCATCGCCGGTCATGGCGACGACCTCGCCGTCGGCCTTCAGCGCATCGACGATCCGCAGCTTCTGCTCGGGCGCGATGCGGGCAAAGACGTTGGCGGTGCGCAGCCGCGCGGCCAGCGTCGCATCGTCGAGCCGCGCCAGCTCGTCGCCGCTTATGGCGCTGCCGGTGTCCAGACCGGCCCGCGCCGCGATCGCCTCCGCGGTCGCCGGATAGTCGCCCGTGATCATCACGACCCGTATGCCGGCCGACCGGCATTCGCGCACCGCATCGGGGACGTTGGCCCGCAGCGGATCGGCGAAGCCGACCAGACCGAGAAACGCGAAGGCGAACCCGTGCTGCGTTTCGGGAAGCGCGTCCGCGGCCACCGTGGCGCGGGCGACGCCCAGCACGCGTTCGCCCTGCCGCGCCATCTCGTCGACAGTCGCGGCGAGCCACGCGCGCTGGGCGCCCTCGAGCCGGCAGAGCGCGCCGATCGTCTCGGGAGCGCCCTTGGCGCAGGCCAGCGCCTGCCCCTCGCCGCCGCGACGCCAGACATTCGTCATGGCGAGAAGCTCCGGCCGGAGCCCGTACTGGCGCATCGGTTCCAGGCCGCTGTAGATCGCGTCGGTGCCGCCCGGCGCTGCAGCCGCCCGTTCGACAATGGCCCGTTCCATCGGGTCATGCGCTTCGCGCGCGCTGGCCAGCAACGCCGCTTCGAGGAGGCCCGAGGAGTCGCCCTGTCCTTCGGTGCGCAGCTCGGCCACGGTCATACGGTTCTCTGTCAATGTCCCGGTCTTGTCGGTGCAGAGCAGGGTCGCCGATCCCAGGATTTCGATCGCCGCCGCGCGGCGGGTCAGCACGCGGGCCCGGGACAGCCGCCAGGCGCCCATCACCATGAAGGCCGTCAGGACCAGGGGAAACTCCTCCGGCAGCATCGACATGCCGAGCGCGATGCCGCCCAGCAGCGCCTGCAGCCAGTCTCCGCGCAGGAAGCCGTAGAGCAGGACCGCAAGCAGGCTGGTTGAGAGTCCGACCGCCGCGAAATTGCGGACCAGTCGGCGCGTCTGCTGTTGCAGTCGCGGCGGCTCGGGCACGATCTTCTCCAGCGCCCGGCCAATGCGGCCGATCTCGGTGCGCGCACCGGTCGAGTGCACGATTGCCATGCCGTCGCCGCGCACCACGAGCGTACCGGAGAAGACGAAAGGCAGGTCCTCGCCGCCAGGACGGCCGATCGCCTGGCCGGCTGCAGGGTCCGCCTTTGTCTTGCGCACCGGCACCAATTCGCCCGTCAGCAGCAATTCGTCGACCAGCAGATTGTTGGTGACGGCCACCACACAATCGGCCGGGACGCGGTCGCCCTCCAGGACGATCACGGCGTCGCCGCGGACCACTTCGCGGCCGGGAATGCGCTTTCGCGCTCCATCGCGGATCACCAGGGCACGCGGGCTGGTCATGTCGCGCAGGGCATCGAGCACACGCTCGCTGCGCGTTTCCTGCACCACGGTAATCGAGATCGAAATGACCGCGAAGGCCAACAGCACGAGCGCTTCGGTATGGTCGCCGAGCACAAGGTAGATGGCGCCGGCGCCCAACAGCAGGGCAAACATCGGCTCGCGCAGAACCTCGGCGACAATTCGCGGGATCGACCGATGACCGGTACTTGGCAGGTCGTTGAAGCCTTCAGTATGCAGGCGCGACTGCGCCTCTTCTTGCGTCAAGCCCACTATCGGCGGGGAGTCTCTATCCAAGCCTCGCTCCAATCGTTCGCGACCGACGGTCAGGTTGCTCAATTCAGATAGCCGCCGACGGAATCGCGCTTTGACCCAAAGCAAAGGCAAACGATTTTATTCCGGAACGGCCAAGGATTGAGCGGCCAGGACGATGACGCCCAGCATGGCCGTGCCAAGTCATAGTTCGCTACCGAAGATTGAACCAGGGCGGGCACGTGGCCGCGCAAGACGCGGGAAGCAGTAAATGCTGTACGTGGCTGCCGGATCAATTGATCTGCATCATAGCTCCAAACGTCACCCTTATTATCAAGAGCACCCATCGAGCGATGCCCGCAACGCGTCGTCGATCCGGTCCAAACAGAGGACGGCGGAGGTGTATATGTCGTTTCGAGATCTTCTCGTCGTTCTCAGGCCATATCCCGCAGCAACGCCCGATTCAGCGGTGGATTATGCCGTTGCGATCGCGGTCGTTCTGGGAGCACAGACTTCGGCGATAGCTTGTGCGATCACACCCAAAATTCCGCGAAGCATCCTGGGCAATGCTTTGCTCGACGTTTCGGCGATGGTTGCCGGTGAACGGACGAAGAGCACGACCGATGCCCAAAGACTTCTCAGGAAGTTTAAGGAAGCCGTGGCAAAGAGCCAGGGTGTTCTTGGCGAGCAAATCTTGAAGACCTGCCAGTCGTTCGAAGCGGCAGAGGTATTGGCCGGCCAGTCACGCCTTCATGACCTTACGATCATGCCGATGCCAGAGGGAGACTACGTTTCTCAGTTTGATGCCCAATGGTACGCGGAAACGATTATCTTCGGATCGGGACATCCCACTATCGTCCTGCCGCAGGAGCGCAAGGGCGGTGGACCCGTCGCGCTGGATAGGGTGATTGTGGCTTGGGACAAGAGCCGGTCCTCGGCAAGGGCAATCTCGGACGCAACGCGGATTCTGCAGAAGGCGAAGCACGTTCGTCTCCTGACGGTGGTTGGCGAAAAGTCGATCAACCCCGAACAATCGGGCGCGGAATTCGCGCGGCATCTGGCTCTGCGTGGCGTCAATTTCATCGTCGACGAAGTCAACGCCGGAGGCCGAACGATTGGCGAGGTCTTCCATGAGCAGGCGAAGGTCCACGAAATCGACCTGATCGTCATGGGAGCCTACGGTCGGTCTCGCCTTCGGGAGTTCATCCTCGGCGGGGCGACCAAGAGCATGCTGACACACCCGCCCACTGGCCTTTTCCTATCTCATTGAATCGCAAAATCTTGAGATCATAGAGGGTGGTCGCAGCCGTTCAGGATAGCTGCGTAGGCGCTTCCGGCGTCTTCCTTGATGTAAGTCAGAACCTCGCGACCGTCCATTTTCGGGAGATTGAGATCCAGCTTCGGTGACGCTGCGGAACGATCGACTGAGAATGAGAAGCGCTACGTTGACGGGACGGTGAGCAATTCGGTCGCGTTGGCAAACTTCATCGTGCACCGCAATCTTGCGGAGCGTCGAGCTTTCTTCCGGGTCTCCAGGATCACATGTCCAACGGACGTCGCGGCACGTTTGGGTCATTTGTCGTGATGATCCTCAAGGGCCTCGCCGGAGCTGCGATTGCCTTTCATTACGCTGCTACCCCGGCTTACGCGGTCGATGAGATCCAAGTCTACAACGCCGACATTGCCGCGCCGGGAACGTTCACTCTTCAGCAACATCTGAACTACGTGTGGAGCGGCAGCACGACCCCGGACTTTCCCGGCGGCTTCGCCTCCAACCGGACGCTCAACGGCACGCCTGAGTTGGCCTACGGTGTGACGGACTGGTACGAACTGGGCCTCTACCTGCCGTTCGCCTTCGACAACAGCGGCACTTTCCTGCCAGGCGGCTTCAAGGTCCGACAGCTTTTCGTGTCGCCTCATGCGGAAGAGCATACGTTCTTCTACGGGGTCAATTTCGAGCTGAGCTATCAATCGCCCCGCTTCTCTCAAAGTGCCATCGGCCTGGAAATCCGCCCAATTCTTGGCGTGCGCGATCTCGGCTGGGAATTCATCGTCAATCCGATCGTCGACTTCAGCTTCGCGCCCGACGGCGCTCCGGCATTCGCTCCTGCCGCCAGGCTGGCCCGCAACGTCAGCGGCGATACCTGGGTCGGCGTCGAATACTATTCGAACTACAGCCCGATCGGCGCCATCCCGCCCGCGGACCAGCAGCAGCATACCCTCTTCGGGGTCGTCGACTTCAAGGTGTTCGGGTTGGACGTGAATCTCGGGATGGGCTTCGGCCTGACCAGCGGCTCGGACGCCATCGTCACGAAGATGATCATCGGGCGAGCGTTCTGAGATCGGCGCGACAGGCGAGGCACCTTGCGCGCCCTCGCACCACGCTCCAGGAGACATGACAAATGTTTTCACGCCATAGAGAACGTCATCGTACAGAACACATTGGGTGGTTGCGCGCGGCGGTCTTGGGCGCGAACGATGGCATCGTGTCGACGGCGAGTTTGGTGCTGGGGGTTGCTGCCGCAGATGGAACACATAACAATGTCCTTGTCGCCGGAGTCGCCGGGCTAGTCGCAGGAGCTATGTCGATGGCGGCAGGTGAGTATGTCTCCGTGCACTCGCAGGTAGACACCGAACGGGCTGACCTTGAGCAGGAGCGCGCGGAGCTCAGGACCGACAATGACGCCGAGCATAGTGAGCTGACGGCGATTTACGAAGGCCGTGGCCTGGATCCTTCGCTTGCACGGCAGGTGGCCAGCCAACTCATGGCCCATGACGCCTTGGGCGCGCATGCTCGCGACGAACTCGGAATCTCCGAGCCATTCAGGGCAAGACCTGTTCAGGCTGCGCTCGCCTCGGCGGGTAGTTTCGCTTTTGGCGCAGCCATGCCCCTTTTGGTCAGCGCTGTCGTACCTGCGGCGGATTTGATTTTGGTCGTGGCAGGCACTTCCCTGGTCTTCCTTGCATGCCTGGGCCTGCTGGCTGCACGCGTCGGCGGAGCAAATGTGCTGCGAGGCGCAACACGCGTTACGTTTTGGGGGGCCCTCGCGATGGGAGTAACGACGGGCGTCGGAGCGCTCTTCGGGAACGTAGTATAGAAAGCTGGCGGCCTTCGTTATGGCCTCGGCCATGTCTGCCGAGCCGGCGCGCGCGGACCCGTTGTTGCTGTTCAGATTGCCGGATGCCGGGGAGTTTGGGCCATGATGCCGAACCTCTTGGTGAGAGTCGGCACACATACGCCACAACATTGCTCAGGAACGTCAAGCGTCCTCTTCGGCTTTTCCCAGAAAGAGAGTCATGTACCCTGCATTTCGCGGCTGGGCTCCGCTTACCGCGCGTCTGGTTGAACGCGACTTGCTAGAGGTCCGCTTTTCATTCGATGTCGGACACGCAACGGACATCCGGCCAAGTGCGAGTAGTGCCAGCAGGCGACATTGCAGGCTTGAAGTGATTGGACGGAAGGTCACTCTTGCGTGTGCGTTCGTTCACAACGTTGCGCCGGAGCGAAGCCTTCGCCATTCCCCAGTTGAAGCCGCTCGTCGGCAAAGACGATCCCACGATCGTCGCGGTTGGCGGCACTGACGCTGAAGTTGCCGCACTAGAGCTAGAAGTCCCGTCTCAAATCCCTTCGACTTGAAGTGCGGCGCCGCGTCTTTTCCTGACAAAAACTCGACCAGCGCCTTTGCCGCATCCGCCGATGCCGTTCCCGCGCCAACGCCACCCGTGAACAGCGTCATGCTGCCAAGCTCTCCCGGTAGCGGACCAACCAGTTGCACTCCCGCGACCGGCACGATTTCCGAGGCCTGCGCGATGCCCAATTCCACCTCACCTTTCGCCACCAGATCCGGTGCTTCGGCGCCCGGCACAAGCGTGGTCTTTGCCTTCATCTGCTCGGCGATTCCGAGACGCTCGATGGCTTTGCCTGCAACCACGCCGCTCAGGCCGCCCTTGGCCGGATCGGCGTAGGAGATCGATTTGGCTGACAGCAGCGTCTGCTTGAATGCGTCGGCGGTCGAGATATCCGGCTTCGCCGCCCCGGCACGAGCCGCGAGCGCGACCGGGGTTCCGGCAACATTCACGATGTTGGCGGTCGCCAGCTTGTTCTGCTTGATCAGCTCCTCCATCATCGCCCGCGTCAAGATGATCACATCGGCGTGCTCGCCGTCGAGGATGCGCTTCTTCTGGACCGCCGCCAGGTCATAACTGATGGAGAGCTTATTACCGGTCTTCTGCTCGAAAATCGGCGAAAGCTCGTTGAGCGCTTGCTTGAGCGCGACCGACGTAAACACTTTAAGCTCAGCCGCGTGACCAACCGTCGCGAACACCATCAAGACGCCCACGGCCGCGGCAACCCTCATCAGCACTCGCCTGTTCATTCGTACCTCCCCGGAACCAGTTTATTTTGCGCGATTAGAGGCCTTAACGCTTGAGTCCACAAGGCAGCTTCGCGCCCCGCGAGCGGATTGAAATTAGGACGCTGCAAAAATCAACTGGGCCGCTAGGGGTCGAGACAGGCCAGTACCAAAGCGCCGGTCGGAACAGATCGGGAAACGCGAACATTCCAGACCCGACGATGCGGGCCGCCGCGCCCTGATCGGACGTCCGTTGTGGGTCAGAAGCCGAAGTCAGAGACAATTCCCGTCATGTCCGCCGTACCCCCAGAAGCGGACGTCCCTGCAGCAAAGAAAAGATTGCGCCCAGCAAAGTATCACCTGACCCACCTCTTCAGCCTCTGCAGCCCTTCCTCGAAGCGCCGCTCCTCGGCCCAGTCCTTCTTGGCGACCGTTCCTCGGCCCAGTCCTTCACGCGGAGCAGTTCGTCAGAGATGGGCCGGAAGCGGAAACAAAGACCCGCGAGCCGTCCCGGACGCGATGCTCAGTCGAGCAGCGCGGCTCCTCCCCGGATGGTCACGTAGATACCAGCGACGATGACAAAACACGCGAAGATCCGGCTGAGCAGGTCTTTACGTTGGGCAACCAAGGCGTTCAGCCGGGCACCCGCAAGCGAACCCGCCGCGCCTCCAGCGATCAATAGAAGCGCGATTGGCCAGTCGACAAGGCCAGCCCAAGCGTAACTGCTCGCTGAAGCAAGACCAAAGGCCATTACCGCAATCAGCGATGCACTTGCCGCTTCGCTCATGGACATGCGTGCGCCGAGCATCAGGCCGGGCACAATAAGGAATCCTCCGCCGATGCCGAAGAAGCCGGAAAGCGCGCCGACGCCGCCGCCCAGTACCGTCAAACGAGGCAGGAGGTGGCTGGCATTCTCTCGTGACAGCCATGGCGATGGCTCATCGCCCCGTGACTTTGGACGCAACATCAACCCACCGACCAAGGTCATTAAGAGGCCGAACAGGGCGAGCAACTTCTGGCCGTCCATAGCCTTGCCGAGGGCGGCGCCGCCCAGTGCGCCGGCAACACCGGCGATGCTGAAGACAACGGCGCAGGGCCAGCGGATTTTGACTCGCCGCGCGTGCAGGGCGAGTCCGGCTGAGGCGTTTATCGCCACGGCGAGCGCGGCGGTACCGATCGCGATGTGGGGAGAACCGACCCCGACGGCATAGACCAGCAGCGGCACGGCGAGGATCGATCCACCACCGCCGATTAGGCCCAGCACGAGGCCGATCAGTCCACCGGACCCCACCGCCAGCCCGGCCGATAGCGCGCCTGACATCAAATCGTGGCCGGCTTCAGACTGCGGCGGTTCCACGGCATCAGTGCCAGCAGCTTAGCCATGCCACACCAGCCGGTCGTACCGGCAAACACGAGACCGCAGCCGACGAAGGCAGAGAGAGCAAGAAACGCTGGCACGACCCAGAGCCCGAGGACGATGCCCAGCACGACCAGCGACCCGGCTGTGATCTGGACTTGGCGCATGATTTCGATCGGCTGACTGCGGTCGGCGAGGACGGGCAGTCCTGCTTTCCTCCAAGCGTCGATGCCGCCTTCGAGAATGTAGGCTTGGCAGTCTGTTGCGGCTGCAAGGCGCGGCGCATTCGCCGCGGTCCGTGCGCCCGAGCGACAGTGGAAGATGACCGGATTTGCTTGACCTGCAGGCAGGGAGCCGAGGCGGGACAGGGGCTTGTTGCGCGCGCCAGGGACGCGTTCGCGGGCATGCTCGTCCGCCTCGCGGATGTCGACCAGCAGCGCGCCCTGGTCGATCAGGCGCTTGGCCTCCATAGGATCGATCGTCTTGAGAGTCATGGTGTCCTCCAGATCAGGTGCAATAGAGACGGTGCAAAGTGGCGAAGAGCGTTTCGACCTTGGGATCGGCAATTCGGTACCAGATCGATTGCGCCTCGCGCCGAAAGGCGACGATGCCCTCCTCGCGCATGCGCGCGAGATGCTGGGATAGCGCCGACTGCGACAGGCCGACCTCCTCGGCGAGCGTCCCGACGGTTGCCTCGCCCACTTCCACCAGCGTGCACAGGATGAGAAGCCGCCGGTCATTGGCGAGCGCGCGCAGCAGGTCGGCAACCTGGCCGGCTTTGGCCTGCATGGCGCGGGGATCGAGACGAGGGAGCTTGGTCTTCATGGTTGGTTATTATATCAGCTATTGCTAAATTAGTGAATGCTAATATATACGTCAAGATCCAAGCGGAGGATTTATCGATGCCCGACAAGCCCACGATCGACGCCTTTTTCGACGAGGCCACTTTCACCGTGACCTATCTGGTGAGCGACCCGGCGTCCCGGAGCGCGGCGATCGTCGATCCCGTGCTCGACTACGATCATCGGTCCGGCAAGGCCTCCACCGTCTCCGCGGACAAAGTCCTGGCGAAAGCCCGCGAACGCGGCCTCAAGGTCGACTGGGTGCTGGAAACTCACGCGCATGCCGACCACCTGACGGCGGCGCAGCACGTCAAGGCCGCCACCGGGGCCAAGGTCGTGATCGGCGAGCAAATTGGCGCCGTGCAGAAGATCTTCGCGACGCTCTTCAATGCGGCTGATGTGAGCGGCAACGGCAGTGAGTTCGACCGCCTGGTGCGCGATGGCGAAAAGCTGCCGCTCGGCGGCCTCGAGATCGAGGTGCTTAAGGTTCCTGGTCACACCCCCGCGGATGTCGCCTATCGCATCGGCGACGCAGTCTTCGTGGGCGACACGATCTTCATGCCGGATTACGGCACGGCGCGGGCCGATTTCCCCGGCGGCGATGCCGTTCAGCTCTACCGCTCGATCGGTCGCTTGCTGGCGCTGACGCCCGCGACGCGTCTATTCATGTGCCATGACTACAAAGCGCCAGGCCGCGATCAGTTTGCCTGGGAGACGACAGTGGCTGACGAACGGGCCCACAATATTCATGTGATGGATGGTACGACCGAGGCAGACTTCGTCGCCATGCGCCGCCAGCGCGACGCCACCCTCGCGGCACCGGTGCTACTGCTGCCGTCGATTCAGGTGAATATTCGTGCGGGGCACCTGCCACCGCCTGACGCCAATGGCGTGACTTATCTGCGCATCCCGGTGCAAATGGTCTAGCCGCATGTCCGCTTGATCCGAACAATTGCAAACCGTGGAGCCCCCATGACAACGTTTCGGAACAGGCGAAGTGCCGACGTCTTGCTGTCAGCCGCCGTACTCGCCGTAGCGATAGGCGGCGCCTCTGCTCAGCAGGTGGCCCCAATGGACAAGATGCAGGACAAGACATCGGAAGAATTGCCGGCGGATCATCAGAAAATGTTGCAGATGCAAGGCCATGGCGGCATGGGCAGCATGGCCGCGCCCGCCCTGCCGGGCCAAGACGCGTTCGGCGCCGTGCAGGAGATCGTCGGCATTCTGGAGGCTGACCCCAACACCGATTGGTCCAAGGTCAACCTCGAAGCATTGCGCCAGCATCTGATCGATATGAACGAAGTGACCCTGAAAGCCGACGCCGTGGCCAAATCAGTCGAAGGCGGCGTGGAGATCGCCATCACCGGCAGCGGTCGCACCCTGGTCGCCATCCAGCGCATGGTCCCGGCGTGGGCTGCGACGATGAACGGCTACAAGGGCTGGACGACCAAGGTGGCGCTGCGGCCGGACGGCGAAACGCTCACGGTCACAACGGCTGACGACAAGGAAGTCGCTCACGTTCGCGGCCTCGGTTTCATCGGCCTGCTGGCGAGCGGGGCTCACCACCAGCCCCATCATCTCGCGATGGCCAAGGGCGAGTTCGATCCCACCGGGCACCACCATCGCTAAGCCCGCCAAAGCCCCAAAGCCGCGCGCACGCGATGGAGAGCGAGAATGTAAATGGAAGATCACCGGCGCGCCGGGCGGCGTTCAAATGATGCCCCTCGTCAAGCGGACGTTGACCGAGTCCTGACGTCCGGGGCCGATCTCGGTGTAGGTCATCCAAACCGAGCCGCAGGCCCTGCACTGCGCAAATCGAAACCTGGTTCGCTCGTAGCCAGGGGCAAATGCCTCCGGCTTGAGCACCTCCTCGCCGATCGGCGTCAACTCAGGATGGGGCCCCCAAGTACAGGCTTTGCACGGACCGACACTTTGCACACGCTCCCCCGCTTGGCAGCTCGCGCTGCCAACTTCCGAAGTGCCATCCTCTCCAGGCCTCCAACGGCCGGAGAGTCGTCGCTGGCATCAGGGTCGCCCAATGGCGGGTTCGCTCCAGACGCCTCCCTATTTGCCTCTTCGGGCAATCGTTGAAGCATGCCGCAGACATTGTGCGATGTCGAGCCGCAACGATCGGCGACCCTCTCGCCGGCTGCAGCTCGGCGTACCTTGGCGGGGCGGATGGGCAGGCATAGGCGTGAGCCATCGCGCCCGGGAGGCGTGTGGGCGTGCCTTGCACGCGCTGCGACGCGATGAGACATTCAGCGCGATCATTTGGGAGGCTTCCGTCCTACCCTTTCGCAGCCGAGTGCCGCAGAATGGGACGCGGAGATGATCAGGGCGGCCTGCGGAAAATCCATCGCAGGCCGCATCTGCTCGCGAGACTCGCTGCCCGATGAAAATCGGGATGATCGCTCCTGCAATGCCCAGCGGAGTAACCCTCACGCCGCATGGGTGGTCGTCGCTTCACCTCGGGTCGCAAACCACAACGCGGCCAATAACGGAGGATATCGATGAAGGCACTATCTTGTGCAGCTGGACAAAGACGCCGCCTGCGATGCGCTCTCGCAGCGACCGCTACCGCGCTCGTGCTCCTCGGCCTGCCCGCCGCCGCGCAGCACGTCGTCGACGGCGATTCGCTTGTGCTGAACGGCACGACCTACCGCCTGCACGGAATCGATGCGCCCGATCCGGCGCAAATCTGTGCCGACGGCTGGCCCGCCGGATATGCCGCCGAGGCGTATCTCGCCCGGCTGACCGAGGGCCGGCAGGTGGACTGCGAGCCGACGAGCGGCGATCGCAAGGGCGAAACGGTGGCGCTCTGCCGGGCCGACGGCGTCGATCTCAGCGCGGCGATGGTGACAGGCGGGTACGCCTTCGCCTTCGTTCCCAACTCGGCACGCTACATTTCGCAGGAGGATGCCGCGCGCGCAGCGCATCGCGGCATGCATGCGCACGCCTGCCTGGCTCCGTGGAAATGGCAAGCCCGCATGCAACAAACCCGATAGTCATCCCCGCTTCTTCCACGGACCCGTCCGGAGAGGGCACGCACCGGATCACCTGACCCACTCCTTCAGCCTCTGCAGCCCCTCCTCGAACCGCCGCTCCTCTGCCCAGTCCTTCTTGGCGACCGGGTGGGCGAAGGTGAGCGCCAGCGCGTCGCCGTCATCGGGTGACGCGAGTCCCCTCCTCCGCATGTCGTCCTTGCATTCGAGCAGAATGGCGTCGGAGCCGTTGGGGCCGTAATCGACCGCCGTGAAGCTCGGGGTCGTGGATCCCATATCTGCCTTGCGAACTATAGCAGAGCGGACATGCTGGAAGAATCCGGTTCGTGCCATTTCCGGACATCGGGCAGGATTGGCGATGCCGAGATACGGCTAGGATTTTCGATGGGGACTGCCGTACCTTATGTCACCGCGTTCAGGCGGCGGCAGTCGGCGGCACAGGGTCCATCGCTGTCTTCGGACCTGGGGCCCGGACGATGCAGCACGGATTTCGTGAGTGTAATCTCCGCCATTGTCACGCCCGTCGGCAAGCGCTCGCCCTCGGCCGCGCCATTAACGATCAAGGCATAGCCGCCCGGCTCCGTAGGTGGCCAGAACAACGACACGTTTGGCTTGCGCGCGATGTTTTCGGCGGCGGACGCACCCACGGCGCAGCCGATGCTGGCGCCGCGAAGCTCGATCGTCACATGACTGGTGTGCGGAGCATCTTTCGCGACCGTCAGCAGATAGGCCTCGCGGCCGTAATGGGTGATCGCGTCGGCGAGCGTGCGGATCGACATGATTGATCCTTCCCGGTTCGGGCCTTTGGTGGCGCGCTCATCCGCGATCGCCGATATAGGGCGCATACCATTCAGACCAAGCGTCAACTGGTGCAGTGGCCACGTGTCTTTAAGGCGCGCGTGCCAACGCAGGCTGTTACGAAGCCATTGTTCGACGTGTCGGGCCGGCAGCGGGCCTCCACTTGCAATGTAAACACCGCCCGAAATTAGAAGCATTGCCATCCAGTCACTTGTCGCTGGCCACTCGCCGAGAACCGGTATGGCCAGGATCGCGGTTATCGCCGGGGCCAGGGCCGCGAATGCTGAGCCGTTCGACGCGCCAAGAACACCGACCGCGCGTCCGATAAACACGAACGAAATCACGGCCACCAGAAATCCATGGACAAATGCTTGCAAGGCAAGGTCATGCCAAGGCGCGTTTAACAGAGCGGTCCCGAACATACTGGCGTACACCGGCACGAACGCGATCAATGACCCGACCGCGGCGATAGCAGCGGCGTGAAGCCCTTCCAGTCGTGCTTTCCGCATAGCCACGACATAGCAGGCCCACAACATGCCTGCGCCGATGAACATGGCGTGGCCAATGTTCTGCCGCGTTCCGAGCGCACCACCTGCGCCCCAGACAATGCCGAGGACCCCAGCAACGATCAGGACGAGCCCGATCCTTTTCGCAAGGGTGAAGGCCTCGCCAAGCACGACAGCGGCCACGATCGCAACATACAGGGGTATCAGGGCGGTATAAAGAGATGCCGCGTGTGCCGCCGGTGCGAACAGGAGACCGCCATAGGAAATCAACACCATCGGTGCCCCACCGCCCAACATAATCGCCGCAAGTCCGGCCCATCCCAGGCGATCGACGGCAAGGCCCTTTTTCAGCAGATACGGCAGCAGGATTAATCCGGCGACAGCGAAACGAATGGCCACGATGTCCCAAGGGGCGAGGCTTGTCCGGATCCCAAGCCGCACGGCCACGATCCATCCCGCCCAGATGCTCACGGCCGCAAGCCCGTATAGCGAACCACGTATGTATTCGGAGGTCGTTGGTTTCGACAACGGAGGCCTTTCGTGGGGATGAGATTGTTAGGCCGCCAGGCGCGCCCATGATCGCGCCACCAGCGAAGCCGGCCTGAGCGTTCCGCGCTGCCCGGGGGCGGCAGGGTCATGGGCGATTAAATATAACCCAGCGTTATGAATTGGTGAATATAACACTTTGGCCGCTGATCCTACCCGCTTCGTGTCGGTCTTGGGCAATGGGCGCCGGCCCTTCGATTCCGCTCCGGGCGGGCCCTTCGACGACGCTCAGGACAGGCACACGGCCAAGCGCGGAATCACACGATCCACCTCTTCAGCCTCTGCAGCCCTTCCTCGAACCGCCGCTCCTCGGCCCAGTCCTTCTTGGCGACCGGGTAGGCGAAGGTGAGCGCCAGCGCGTCGCCGTCGTCGGGCGAGGCGAGGCCCCTCCTCCGCATGTCGTCCTTGCGCTCGAGCAGGATGGCGTCCGAGGCGTCGTAGCCGTAATCGACCGCCTTCAGGTCGGCCAGAAGCTCGGGGTCGTCGGGCAGGCTGCCGACCTTCAGCCATTCCTTCATGAAGCCCCACATCTCGGCGCGCTTGTTGGCGTAGCGCGCCGCGGCGTCGCGGGCGTCGGTGCGGTCGGCCCTGGTGCCGAAATCGACGCCCGTCACGTTGCGGCAGCCCATCTGGTTCAGCCGGTCGACGACGCCCCAGCCGATGCCGGTGCCGTCGACGAATATCGCATCGGGATTGTAGCTGTTGGCCGCCTCCATGATCCGGCTGGCCACCTGCATGAGGTCGGGGATGCGGAACTTCACCGCCGGGATCGAGCGGGCATCGAGGCCGCGGCGGAAGCGGATGACGGTCTGGTCTCCGCCCTGGCGGGCGATATCCACGCCCATGGTCAGCTCCGCCGTCGGATCCTCGGTGAGCGCGCGCAGCACCGCCTCGTCGACCCTCTGGCCGTCGATGAACTGCATCGAGCCGGCGCGCGGGAAGACGCCGCGCACACGGACGCGGACGAAGTCCGAATCCTCGCCGTGGTCCTTCACCCAGGCGGCGATCTGCGCCTTGTTGGTCATGGCGACCGACCGCGAATCGATCTGTTTCGGGCTCCAGCGATGGGCGAAGCGGCCACCGGCAAAACACTCGCGGAAGCGGCCGGTGCCGCGCGTCGGGTTGCCGAACACCGCCCAGACAAGCTCGGGCCGGCGTCGGTCAGCGCGCCCGATGGTGTCCCATACCGGATCGGGGATGGCCGAGGCTTCGTCCACCTTTAAACGAACCCGCTTCAGCGAAGATCACCAACGAAGTCGCTGCTTCTCAATCACCTGTTGAATAGGAAACAGTTCACTGCGGCATCTTGGCCCAATCAGAGCCGAAGCGTCGAAGACGTGATCCACAACACATCATTTAACCGTAGTCGTGGTGCTTTTGGTTCTGTGTGTGGAAGGCCCGATGTCTGAACGGTAGGGGTATCGTTCGGCGAGCCTTCGGGACAAATCGGAGGATGGGTGAATGGGTCGAGTCGAGGCGCGTCTCGGGCGTAACTACCGCTCTGTTGGGAAGTTGGATCCACGGCCAGTCATGCTGGCGCCGTCCGAGGGGGACGGATTGTTCAATCGCAGGGCAAGTGACCGGCTCTCACCGTCCCGGTCCGCCGCACAGGCTGCCATCAATGACGAGCCTCGCCGCGTCGTTCTCGTCGAAAGTGACCAATACTATCGCGAGGTCTTGACCTTCGAGCTGTTGAGCCAGGGCTTTCTCGTTCACGCCTTCGCCGATGGCGCGGCGCTGCTTGGCTCGCTCGCCACCGCAGCCGATGCCGACCTTGCCGTGCTCGATTGGGACCTGCCGGAAATGCCCGGCATTACGTTGCTGGCTCAGCTCCGCCGTCAGGGCTTCAACCTGCCCGTCGTGTTCCTGGCCGGAAAGATCGTGGCTGGCGAACAGTACGAACAAGTGCTGCTCGCCTCGCGGGAGGCCCTTAACGCCTACGAATGCATGGCCTTCGACCAGGGCGCCGTCGACTTCGTCGCCAAGTCACGGGACCGGAAAGTCCTCGTCAGACGGCTGAGGAGCGTGATCGAACTCGCGAAGCCCGCGGCCAATGTCACGGTCGAGGAGCTATTGGCGTGCGGCAAGCTCCTTCTGAAGCCGGAAAGCAGCCGCGTCTGCTGGGACCGCGTCGATGTCGGCCTCACCCTCGGGGAATACAACATCGTCCATTCGCTGGCGTCGAACGCCGGCTCTTTCATGACCTATCGCGCGGTCTACGACCGACTGACCTACGAAGGCTTCATCGCCGGGACGGGCCCCGACGGCTACCGGGGGAACGTGCGCTCGGCGATCAAGCGCATTCGCAACAAGTTCCGCGGACTCGACCCCACCTTCGAGGAGATCGAGACCTACACCGGCGTCGGATACAGCTGGCGCAAGCCAAGGTCCTAGAAGCGCGCGGGCGCGCGCGGCCCCTGGGGGAAACGCACGACCGTCCTGCTGGTCGACCGGCCCCGCATTCGCTGGTGTTTATAAAGTGATAACCGGCGTGCCGATCAGTTTCGAACAGACGGGAGCCAAGGACAGTCAGATCTTGCCACGCCGCCAATGAATGAGGCTTGGGATGCAGAAGCAAGAGCCGAATGACTATCGTGAGCTCCTTGCCAAGGAGCGATCGGACACGGAGCGCGCGTTCGTTCTGAAAGTGCTGGAGAGGATGGAAGCGGAAAATCGCCTCCGAAAAACGCGAGGATGGATCGTCGTCCGAGCAGATCTGTCTGATCGCGCGCGAGCCACCGCTAGAAGGGATCGTTCCCAGCGTCCATAGTCCGAAGCGGAACATGGCCGAAATCAAACTTTCGATCTTTTTTGAATCCGGCGCGCGCATCGGCCCCGGCAAGATAGCCCTGCTGGAAAGCATTCGGGACACCGGATCCATATCGGCGGCCGCCCGGAGCATGGGGATGACCTACAAGCGCGCCTGGCTCCTGCTCGACAGTGTCAATCAGACGTTCACCGAGCCCGTCGTCATTTCCGCCCCCGGCGGTGCGGGCGGTGGTGGCGCGAGGCTGACACCCTTTGGGGTCGAGGTTCTCAAGCGTTACCGTCGCATCTTGCGCAAGGCCGCGGCCATGGCAGCCACCGATTTGGCCGCCTTGAAAGCCCGCGCCCGCAAAGACGCCGGACCTAAAGTCTAAAACGAGCTGGACAGGGGCGACGCCCTCAAGTGAAATGCGCTATGTCAAAATAGACATAGCGAGGCATCATGGCCGATCGGTTGCTCGCCACAGTGCTGATACGGGGAACGGGCGATATCGCGTCGGCCGTGGCCGTCTTGCTGGTCCGCGCGGGCTATGGCGTGGGGCTGCACGACGAGTCAGCGCCATCGACCACGCGTCGCGGTATGGCATTCGCGCCCACGCGGATCGCCGAAGGCGTTCGAAGCGGGCTCGCCCTGGCTCGCGTGTCGGCAGCGGCATGACCGGCACCGCGACAACGGGCCATGCGCCCGAGGGTGCCAAACAGCGGAGCATGCCAGCCGCTTTGGGCGGCGGTGCCGCAATCGGCGCGCTCGGCGGATTGATCGGCCTGGGTGGCGCCGAATTCCGGTTGCCGCTGCTCATGGGAACATTTCGGTTTGCCGCCCTCCAGGCGGTGATCCTCAACAAGGCGATGAGCCTGGTCGTCGTCGCTGTCGCGTTGCCCTTCAGGGCCGCCGCCGTGCCGTTCGCCGATGTGGCGGCACAGTGGCCGATCATCGCCAATCTTCTCGCCGGCAGTCTTCTTGGCGCGTGGCTGGGAGCAGGATGGGCGACCCGCCTTGCGTCGCACACGCTTTATCGCGTCCTCGCCGCCCTGCTGCTGCTCATTGCAGCCGTTCTTCTGTTTGGTCACGACACCGCCGCGGCCGGCGCTCTGTTGACCGGCGTCGCGCAGGCCGTCACGGGGGTTCTTGCCGGTTTCCTGATCGGGATTGTTGCCGCCTTGATGGGTGTCGCGGGCGGCGAACTGCTGATCCCGACACTCATTCTGCTCTTCGGGGTCGACATCAAGCTTGCCGGCAGCCTGTCACTGGCCGTAGAGTCTGCCGACGATGATTGTCGGCTTCGCCCGCTACAGCCGGGATCGCAGCTTCATCGTCCTCCGCGAAGACCTGCGGTTTGTTCTGGTCATGGCGGCAGGCTCGATCCTGGGGAGCTTCGTTGGCGGCCAACTGCTTGGATGGGTCCCCTCCTCGGTTATCCTTCCAGCCTTGGCCGCGATTCTGATCGTGTCGGCGATCAAGGTTTGGCACCACAAGTAGTTCCGCTGACACAGAGCGAGACCCGCGCGAAAAAGCAGGCGCCGGCGGTTGGAGTGGAGGGGCGCGCTCCCGGCAAAGCCAAGAGGCGCGTCGCCGACGCTGACCTCTTCCCTCATGCTCCTCTCCCCCCTTGGGTTAGGGTGAGGGATGATGCAGGAGGCAATCTTCGGGTTGACCCCCTCACCTAGCCTCTCCCCCAAGGGGGAGAGGAATATGAGAGCTGGGGAGTCGATGTGCCAAATTGAACAGACCGGGGTCCCCTGATTGCAGCACGCTGATTGATGCATTCCGATCTTGAGTTGCTTCGTCTGGAGAGAACCCTGCACGAGGCCCGCCGCCGGTTGGCTACGATCAAGCGGCTGGTTCCCGACGCTACTGTCCGCAGGGTTGCGGAAGACCTGTGCGCAGAAGCAGCCGCTGCCGTGGAGGCGTATCTGTCAGCGCACGACACAGCGCCAAAGACCTGAAGGCAATCAGCCGCGCACCTTGGTGATGAACCCGACCCGCGCGCCACCTCGTCACAGCAGCCCGCTATTCGGCCGTCGGGAGCGGCAACTGCGCCTTGGTCAGCCAGAAATCGTCGATGCTCTTCACCAGGGCCTCGAATGCATCGAGTTGCACGGGTTTGTTGAGGTAGCAGTTCGCCTGGAGCCGGTAGCTCTTGACGATGTCCGCCTCGGCCTCGGACGTGGTCAGGATGATGGTCGGGATGGTTTTCAAGTCGTCATCCGCCTTGATGCATGCAAGGACCTCGCGGCCATCCATTCCGGGAAGGTTGAGATCGAGGAGAATGAGATCCGGGCGGGGGACCTCGCCGTTGGTGCCGGTACGTCTCAGGAACGAGATGGCCTCCACGCCATCCATGGCCACGTGCAAAGTAACCGAGGGGTCGGCGTCGCGGAACGCCTCCTGCGTCAGGCGGACATCTCCCGCACTGTCCTCGACCAGGAGAACATGAGTAACGGCATCCCGGGGCCTGGTCATGATCGTCACCGTTGCGCGAAAAGCGGAAGGTCTTGCAACTGAACCCCTTCCAGGCCGGAAAGCAACGACGTTTTTGGTCAGGGTGCGAATGTCTTCGATTGAACGGCTTGAAATAACATCAGCCGCATCTTCGCCCGCTAGCAGGAAACATTGCGCCACTGGACGGCCGCGCTCCCGGCGCGTCGCCGACCTCTTCCTCGTGCTCTCTCCCTTGGGGGGAGAGGTTGGGTGAGGCGGTGATGCAGGAGTCTTCGGGTTGACCCCCTCACCTAGCCTCTCCCCCAAGGGGGAGAGGAACATGAGGAAGGGTGCGGCCTCGGCCATCACCGGACCCACCTCTTCAGCCTCTGCAGCCCTTCCTCGAACCGCCGCTCCTCGGCCCAGTCCTTCTTGGCGACCGGGTAGGCGAAGGTGAGCGCCAGCGCGTCGCCGTCGTCGGGCGACGCGAGGCCCCTCCTCCGCATGTCGTCCTTGCGCTCGAGCAGGATGGCGTCGGAGGCGTCGTAGCCGTAATCGACCGCCTTCAGGTCGGCCAGAAGCTCGGGGTCGTCGGGCAGGCTGCCGACCTTCAGCCACTCCTTCATGAAGCCCCACATCTCGGCGCGCTTGTTGGCGTAGCGCGCCGCGGCGTCGCGGGCGTCGGTGCGGTCGGCCCTGGTGCCGAAATCGACGCCCGTCACGTTGCGGCAGCCCATCTGGTTCAGCCGGTCGACGACGCCCCAGCCGATGCCGGTGCCGTCGACGAAGATCGCATCGGGATTGTAGCTGTTGGCCGCCTCCATGATCCGGCTGGCCACCTGCATGAGGTCGGGGATGCGGAACTTGACCGCCGGGATCGAGCGGGCATCGAGGCCGCGGCGGAAGCGGATGACGGTCTGGTCCCCGCCCTGGCGGGCGATATCCACGCCCATGGTCAGCTCCGCCGTCGGATCCTCGGTGAGCGCGCGCGCCACCGCCTCGTCGACCCGCTGGCCGTCGATGAACTGCATCGAGCCGGCGCGCGGGAAGACGCCGCGTACGCGGACACGGATGAAATCGGAATCCTCGCCGTGATCCTTCACCCAGGTCGCGATCTGCACCTTGTTGGTCATGGCGACCGAGCGCGAATCGATCTGCTGCGGGCTCCAGCGGTGCGCGAAGCGACCGCCGGCGAAACACTCGCGGAAGCGGCCGGTGGTGCGCGTCGGATTGCCGAACACCGCCCAGACAAGCTCGGTGCCGGCGTCGGTCAGCGCGCCCTCGATGGTGTCCCATACCGGATCGGGGATGGACGAGGCTTCGTCGAGCAGGGCGAAGGCGCGGCGGCCCTTGTTGTGCAGGCCGGCAATGGCCTCGGTGTTCTGCTCCGACCAGGTGATGGCGTCGACCCGCCAGGTCTTGTCATGGCCGGGCTCCGCCGAATGGAGCGCCGTCGCGGTGTAGGTGAACCATTCCCTGACGCGGCTCATGCCGTGCCACTTGGCGAGCTCCGGCCAGGTCTTGGTGCGGAGCTGGCCTTCGGTGTTGGCACTGACCACGCCGCGCGTGTCGCGCAAGGTCGACATCGCCCACAGGATGATCCAGGCGACCAGCGCCGACTTGCCGATGCCGTGGCCCGAGGCGATGGCCATGCGCACGGCCTCGTTCACGACGCTGGCTGCCCATCAATGCATCCTCGGCCGCAGGCTTTTCACCCGCGCGCGCAGTTCGTCGACTTCCAAGCGAGCGATCACCGACCGTCGAGGCCCCACCAATTCGCGAAGTGCGCGCCTCTCTGGAATGGCAACTCAACGCCGGACACAGAAATGAGGCCGCCGTCGGGATACGGCACGACAATAAACTCATCCTCGGAGGACATGGTCTCGACTTTTGAGACGCCATCCTTGAGCGATAGAACATCGCCTTCGTCAGCCTTCGAAATCCGAAGGTAGTAAGGGAGTGATCCTCCCCAAAGCGTCTCCGACCTCTTGAGCACCTCTTCGACGATCGACACGTCTATCGCAGGTGATGGAGACGCGCTGGTGTTATCGAACTTCCTCACGGTCAGCCCGCGAGACCGGATGTAGGCAAATCTCCTCGGCTCTTTGGTGAAAGTAACGCACGTTGCTACAGACCTCTCGGAAAGTACCCTTTGTGGCCCCTAACCGCGCCGATACAACCGGTTAGTAGATTAGGGCAGGCTACCAGCTTCGCTCCGGCGATCCTGCGGTTGCGCAGCCGGGGCGACGTCGCGTCGATGGTTCGTCGATGGCTGCAGTTGCCGCAGGTCACCTCGATTTCCAGGTGGTCGCGCGCCAGGTCGCCGAACGTCGTGAGGGGCGTCGCCAAAGGCATGGCCGGGATGTGGGGCGAACGACATCCGGTCGCAACTGGCGTCAATCTCGCGCGTGGCATCCTCCAGGTTGCGGTTCACGACAGACGACGGGTGCCCAGGCCAGGCGGGGCAGTCCGGACGTGGGCAGGGTCTTGTGCCTCGGGCCGCTCATGCAGTACGGCGGCGGCGCCGGCCAGGAACATCACCGCCCAGCAGGTTGGGCCGACATAGGCGCCCGACGCCTGCCCCAGGATGGCCCATACCATCCAGCAGAAGGCAGCACTCGGCACGCCGAGCACGCGCAGCCAGATCGTCAGCGCGGCGGCGATGATCAGGCCCCAAACCATTCCGAGATAGATCCAGTGCAGCCAGAAGTAATTGATCAGCAACTCGGTGGCCGGCGAGACGACCTGCCAGCCGGCCGAATAGCCCGACGAACGCACATAGAGGTTCGTCACTTCGGCCTCGATGAAAGGCTCACCCGTGAGGCCGGCGCCCGCGAAGGGGTAGTGCTCCATGATGTGCACGCCGGCCTCGGCCGGTCCGCGCACCCTGTAGAAGAAGCTGGGATCGTTGCCCGACGTGATCTCTTCGAGCCGCACCGGAAACAACGACTGGGCAAGCACTGCAAAGATGCCGACGAACAGGATGGCGACGCAGGCGACGGCCAGGAAGCGACCGGTGTCCAGCCGGCCCCCCCGGCGGCTCGCCAGGAAGAGCATGTAGGGCAGCATCAGCAGCAGCATCAGCAGGAGCGTCGGCCCCGGCATGGCGAACAGGCCGAGCGCCATCAGGCCGACATAGGCGGGCAGCTTCCAGCGCCACCGGCTCACCACCATCCAGATGAACGTGAAGAGCGTATAGCAGAAGGTTACGCTGGCCGGTTCCGATGCGAAGAACTTGGGCCGGACGCGATTGTAGAACAGCACGTCGCGCAGATCGTTCTCGTATAGCCCTCTCCTGTAGAGAACGCTGCGAACCGCATCGCTCACCGGCCGCAGGCCGCCATACGTCTCGAGCAGGCAGCCGATCAGGATCACCACGGCAAAGATCAGAAACAATCGGCCGATCTGCTCCCGAGTCCCCTGCGTCACCGTCAGGAAAAGCGCGTAGCCGATCGTGATCGAGTACGTGAGCTGGATCAGTCCGTTGGTCCGGCGGGGCAGGAACTCGATGTTCGTAGCGCAGAGCATGGAGATCAGATACAGCGCCAGAATGCCCAGAAGACCGGCCACATGAGCCGACCTGATCAGATCGCGGCGCCGCCACAGGAGAAGGATTCCAGCAATGCCGGCCGGCAAGGACGGGAACGGCACTTTCGTGGAGATCTGGATGGTGTAGTTCGTATAGAGGCCGAGCAGGAAAAGGCATATCAGGACACGGTCGAGCAGTTCCAGTCCGGTCCGGGTACGGCCCGCAACGGCTTCTCCACCGCTGTCGAAGTGGAGGAAATACAGCTGCCGATGGACGTGGGAGAATCCCACCATATGGGCTTCTCCAGATATCCCATTGACGCCCCTACCAACGCGCGCTCGACTGATTCAGGGACGCCGAATACCGGTGTCCTTTTTATGTCGCGGATCTCCGCGAGCGACACATGGTCCTCGCTCCCCTGGAAATCCACGTCAGCCAAGCTCCGGCGGAACGCCATTCGCCCCGCGTGCATTACCTCCGGCGGTTGGGAGGTGTGATGAACCTGGATGCGGCGGAGTTTCTGGAAGCTCTCTGCGCTCGGCTGGTCGCGGACGGAACCAGTTCGCGTGAGCTGATTGCGATTGAATTCGATGCGAATGGCGACAAGATGGAGGTGCTCACCAGCAAAAAGGCGCACGTCGCCGGCTATCCCGATCTGGCCACCGTTCTGGAGATCATCGAAGAAACCTGTGCGCATTTTCGCATTGGCGCGCGGCAACTTCGGCGCATCAGCTTCATGGAGGAGGAGATCAAACTGGAAGTGGAGTCGCGCTGCGGTGACCAAACGATCGTCTACGCCTTCCCGATCGAAGAATGACGATTGATTGCTCACCAATTGCGACAAGCTCGGCTGGGGAACCCTCGGCTGGGGAACCCGATCGACGTTGACCGGGGGGACTATTACTCGCTCGGCCGAGGCGGATTGGGCACCGCGCGCACTACCAGTTTTGCCGGTTTATCCTCCCGCTGCCCCTGATACGAGACCGCCCGTAAAAGGCCGCCCTCCGTCCAGGTCAAGTACGTCACCTCGACGACCACCGCCGGCCGGACCCAATGCACACGAGACAGCTTGAGCGGTGAACCAAAGCGGTTATCGCGCGGCGGGGGCTCCGCCAGCGGCATCCGTGCCACCTGCAGCGGCTTCAGCACGCCGGCCAGACGCTCCAATTCCTTGTCATTGAAGCCCGTTCCGGCGCGCCCTGCGTAGTGCAGCCGTCCGTCCTGCGTGTAGTAACCGAGCAGAAGGGCGCCGAGGTGGGCACGGCTGCCCTCGGGGTCGGTCCAGCCGACGACCACGAATTCCTCACGGTTGAGGCACTTCGACTTGACCCAAAGGCCGCGGTTGCCGGGCGCGTAGGGACGATCGGCCAGCTTGGAGATGACGCCTTCGAGGCCGAGCTTGCAGGCCTGCTCCCGGAAGCGCGGACCACTGCCGGCAACGTGTTCGCTGTAGCGCAGCCCCGCAACCGGCTTCCTGAACAGGCGCTGCAGGCGTTTCTTGCGCTCGGTCAGCGGCAGGGCCGCGGTGCTTTCGCCATTCAGGTGCAGCAGGTCGAAGGCGAAAAAGACAAGCTGGTCCGTGCGGCCTTCGTCCATCGCCGCCTGGAGCCGGCTGAACGCCGGCGCACCCTTGTCATCGAGGGCGCAAAGCTCGCCGTCGAGATAGGCCGTCTTCACGGGCAGCGCGCCCAGCGCCTCAATCGTTCGCCCATAGCGGCGGGACCAGTCCAGGCCCGTGCGGGTCAGCAACCTGATCTCGCCGCCGTCGATGCGGGCGTGCATGCGGTAGCCGTCATACTTGATTTCGTGCAACCATTCCTGGCCCGTCGGCGCATCGTCAACGAGGCGCGTGAGTTGCGGTTTGACCCATTTCGGCGGCCGAGCTGTCGTTCCCACGAAAGCAATGGAGCATATATGGCCAATTTCCGAAAGCGCCCTACGGGTGCAATGGACATCGCGTCGAGGCCGCCATTGTCAGAGGCTTGCGCAAGGCCGGCGAAGCCCCGCACCGACGAAACGTTTCAGTTCCGGGTTCGGTAGCGAGAATTGCGGTCGCGATACCGGATGCCTTGGAATCGCTGAAGCAGGGGATTGCAGACCATGCTTAGACTTTCCACGCTGATGTGTCTTTCATTTTGCGCAGTCGCCAGCGCCGCCCCCGCACAAACGCCACCTTCATCATCGGAAGCGTCGCAAAGATACTGTGCCAAAATAGCTCCAAAAATCGAGCCAGGATTTAAACTAATTCTCGTACACCAGACCGACACCGATCTTCATGGGGTGATCGAATGCACGTTCGAATTAGGAGAACCCAACGGCGCGGTTGGCACGAGTTCTTTGCTCGTCACAACCACAATCACGAGACTATCATCAGTGACCGATGCAATTACCTTCTACAAATCGAAAGCCGCAATAGCGAAGGCGCGAGTAGCATTCAGCGAATTGCCTGATACGGGCGATAAGAAGACCTTCTTTATTTCAACACCGAAAGGCGAGGTGGGTATCACCGCTTTGCGAGGGAGAGCTCTCTTTCAAGTGGACGTACTGCCTCGGTCCGCTCACGGCTTCAACTTTGCGCTGGGGCAAGCGGCTGCTTCTTTAGTAGGCCTGATGTTGCAACAAGAATAAGAAAGAGTCGTCCCGCAACCGTGGCGGGACCAGTTGCACAGCATCAGACTGATCTCTCGCTTGAACGAGCGCTGACCATGGATATCGGGACCAGCCGACGAAGAACAGCCGTCCGAACCGATTATTTCCGATGCGAACGGCTCCGCGTACTGCTCATAGTTGGCTTGCATTGTCTCGGGCGTCCATTCGAAGGTCCGGTCGTTTAGGCGGTCGTGCACCATCGCGGGCTTCAATGGGTCGAAGGTGCCCGTCGGGTTCATGGGCTGACAATGCCGCTCTCCGCTGGAAGTTGCTGTCATAGGTCTTCCCGAAAACGTTCCGTCCCCGGCGTACCAGGTCCGTAGCTGACGTGCATGTCGAGCGCCTGGCCACATCCTGGGCAATTGAACCGGCCCCATGGCTTGTCGAGGAAGCGATCCCACGGCGGCTCATCGAATTCGATCATGGCGACAGTGTAAGGCGGCACGCACTCCCGGTCGTAGAGGAAAGCGACCTCGCAGCGTTTCACGATTGCGGCGAAGGTCCCGGGCCTTGCATCGATCGGCGCTGCCGCCTGGCGCGCCCGGACGGCGCGCGAATGATCGGCCATGGTCCAGTGACCACGCCCGCGTTTACGAATGCAGATCGAAGGCGAACCGGCGCACGCCATGCCGTGGGGCAGGATCGTGGTGCAGCGGAACCGCGCGCCCATGATACGCCGGTCCCGGAAGGCTGGCGCCATGCCGTCAACCACAACGCGGCGGCCGCATCGGCAGGAGACCTCAACCTCGAGGTCGAAGGCCGCGGCCTCGCCGAAAGTCTTGAACGGCAATAGCCGGCGCGCACTGCTCGCTTTCATAGTCCGTGCTCCGTATCGAAGCGCGGCTAGGATCCCCGTCCCCGTGTGACTCCTACTGCGGCCCAGGCTGAGTGCGCGAGTCCAATCTTGTACGAGGCAGGTGTCCCAGGCAGCATGCAGATTGGAGGGGCCCGCCAGAGTCAAGATCTGGACTCACTGGAGCGTTTTGACGGGCCGGTAGTACATCCAGTCGCGGGCCATATCGATTCCATGGGCAGAAAAACGGCCCTCGCGATGATGTCGGCTGCTTGAGCTACTTCGGCTCAGCGTCACTCGTCGGAGTGGCGCGATTGCGCCTGAAAGCCTCTAGTCTTTCGAGGCGCTCCAGCAGTCGGGTAACGGTGGTCACGCGCCATTTGCCGCTTCGCGCCGTTGGTATCCCTCGCTCGTTCAACTCGCGCGTAATGGCCGTGGTCGAGACAAAGCCCGCTTCCAGAAGTTCACGGATTGTTGGGCGAAGGGCCTCAGCGCGCACGTCGGCGACCCGCCTTTTCAGTTCACCATTGGTCCCGCCCCGTTCCGACATGAGCAGGTCCAGACGCGCAAGCATCCGTGCCACGGAGGCGTTATGCCACCTCCCGCCAGCGGCGCCCGGTATCCCCCTGCGGTTCAATTCATTCGCCAGGCCACGTTGAGAAACGAAGCCTGCCGCCATAAGCGTCCGAATGGTCGGAAGCAAAGCAAGCGCATAGGTGTCTGCGGCCCGCTTGGCCGCTAACGCACCGTGCATCCTTCGCCTGTCGGGCGCAGTTTCCCCGCGTACTGGCTCCATCGGGCGATTTGGCCGCGCCTTGCCAGGCGCGGGCCAATGTAAAGTTTGTGTCGAGCTCCGGATCTGTTCGGGCAAGCAGCAGATCGACCGACCGCGGCGCATTAGAGCCCCGCCAACAAATGAAAGGCCCGCCCAGGAACTTGACCCGGACGGGCCTTCGACCTGCCGGTACATCCGCGGTCAGGTCAATCGGAGCACAGCAGCGGGGAGAAGCGGGGCTCCGGTTGCATACGATCATCCCTAGGCGCTCTTGGCGTGTGACAAGTTTGGGTACGTTGCCAAGAGAGAAACGGCTAGCTTGATTCTTGATCCGGCCGAGCGCCGACCCTCGATATCGGCAACCAGCCGTCGAGCCAGCCGTCGGGGAATCGCCAAATCAGCAGATTTATTTTCGTGAAGGCGAACCCTTGCGCCTCTACCGGCTCTCTCTCCGGCAGGGACGCATCTC
This sequence comes from uncultured Alphaproteobacteria bacterium, assembly GCA_963765385.1. GTDB lineage: Bacteria > Pseudomonadota > Alphaproteobacteria > Reyranellales > Reyranellaceae > Reyranella. The sequence continues at coordinate 620,314 of CAVXWG010000014.1, forward strand.
GCGTCGCCCGCTGAAGGGAAAACTGCCATGTTTTACGCGAAGAATGTCGGATCGAAGGAGCGCATCGTCCGGACTGTCGGGGGCACGATCATGATCCTTTGCGGAGTGGTCGGCCTTCAACTGGCGCCGCTCGGTCTGCTCCTCGCCGGTACGGGCGTTGTAACCATCGCGACAGGGCTGATCGGCTTCTGCCCCGCCTGCGCCATGGTCGGACGCAAACCGGTCGAACGAGTGGAGCTTCGGCAGTGAAGGTCGCCAATGAGATGTTCGTGGCGGCCCAGGCCGGAGATCCACGGGCACTCGACGCCTTGCTCCGTGTGGTACAGCCGGACATCCGGCGTTATGCGCGGAGCCAGTGCCACCGCGGTTCGGCCATCGAGGACGTCGTACAGGAAGCGCTGATCATCGTGTATCGCCGGGTCGGAACGGTGCGAAGCGCTGCGGCGATGGGGAGCTGGGCTTTCCGGATCGTGGCGCGTCTCTGCATGCTGCCTGCGCTCGCGCTGATGCGCGGCGTCGAGAGCCTGACGGCGGTGACGGAGAGTCGCCCCTTCGCGACGACACCCGTGGAAGACCTGCGCATCGATCTGGTGCACGCCCTCGAATCCCTGCCTCCAGGTTATCGTGAGATCGTCGTGCTGCGTGATCTCGAGCAGCTGACGATTTCGGAGATCGCGGCCCGGCTCGGCATCGGCCGGGAAGCCGCCAAGAGCCGCCTGCACCGGGCGAGGCTGCTGGTGCGCGAGTATCTGATCGGTCCCTCGTCCGCAGACGGCGGATACTCGCCATGAACTTTCTGGGCCGCAGCGCCTCCGGCTTCTTTGCCAGCGAAACCCTCATTGGACATCTGCTGCGCGGCGGCGTGGCCGTCATCCTGTTTGGCTGGGCGATCGCGCGCCAGGAGGTACATCCTCTCGAAGCCCTGGCCGCCGGCGCCGGCGCGCTGGTCGCGTTGCGCGGGTGTCCCGTCTGCTGGACCATCGGTCTGATCGAGACGGGCTGTAATGCTTGGAGGGGCCGAGCCTCCCGCACGACGCCGTGATCGACTAAGGGCACGCGCGGGCTCACACGGCCCACCGCCCGATCCATTCAACCGACCTGTTCGATTCCGGACAGTCCGCGCTCTTTTGAAGAGCTAGAATTGGATCATTCGTATGGTGAAGCGCTTCCGGGGCCCGACGGAGCGCGCGCCCGCCGCTGTTGGCGGGCGTCCTTGGAACTGGAGTTCCGGCAACATGTCAGGCGCGAATCGGGCCATTCTCGTGGTCGAGGACGATGCAATTCTCCGCCTGACGGCCCTCGGCATCGTGGAGGCGGCCGGGTTCGAGGCACTCGAGGCAGCGAATGCAGACGAGGCCCTTTCCATTCTCGAAGCGCGCGCCGACGACGTCCGCCTGGTGTTCACGGACGTTCAGATGCCGGGGTCGATGGATGGGCTCGGTCTGGCGCACGCCGTTCACGAGCGCTGGCCCCCTGTCGAGCTGATCGTCACCTCCGGCCGTTGCGATGTCGCGGCGAAGGACCTGCCTGACGGCGGTCGTTTCATCGCCAAGCCCTACAATTTCGATGCGTTGTCCCGCGCTTTCCATGAACTGGCCGGGTGATCGGAGCCGCCTATCGCCCAGGCGCCCGACGCTCGCTCCTTCCCCAGCCAAAAATCGCAGGCGACTGATGTACGGTCATCGACTTCAACGCTTGTTGCACCCAGGCGATCGTGGACCGTTTGTCGTTCGACGAGCACCGGCACCACGCCGATCCTGGCAAGACTCGCCAGGAAGGCGGCAAATGCCGCCGACAACAACCCCCAAGGCCGTCAGGTCAAGGGCGTACCGGGTCTCATCAGTGTCAATGATGCGGGACTGGAAGTGGTCGCGCGTCGAGCCGGTTATAGCCGCATACCAAAGCGAGTCAGAGAGCGGGGGCTTCGCCGTTGTCGCCGGTGCGTTTGCGGTAAGCCATCGCCTCCACGCCATCCGGGGTCACGTGCAGGAAAATGGAGGGACCGGCGTTGCGGAATGCCTCCTGCGTCAAGCGAACGTCCCCGTGCCGTAAAGATGGAGGCCCGCTCGGAATTGGGAACACGTCCCAGAAAAGCTCCAACACCGAGCGGGCCTTGGCCGGAGCGTGCGGGGGAATGCAGCTCCAGACCAGCTTCAACATTCAAACGCTTGCGGTGGGAACCGGTGACAGGGGAGACATAACTCGGTCCGACTCCGGCCCAAGATGGTTGGCTTCAGCAAAAGCAAGTGGCTCCGCGTCGGCTATGGGAGACAACCGACGCGGAGCCTGCCGCGGGGGCCCACACCGGGGTGCGGTGAAATTACACTCACGACCCACGCGTTACAAACGCACGACCCACGCGACCACTCCGTGTGAAGATTGTGACCTGGGTCGAGAGGCAATCGGGAACTAAAGCGATGCCTCTCCGTTACGTGGTGGGGTCGCAATGGGGTGCATAGGTTTATGGACGACGCGTTCGAAAGCAGCCCCGAAAGGCTGATATCTGCGGCTGACCACGTGCTGGAATTCGCTGCGGGCTTGATAGCAGCTCCGAGCCCTGATCACACGTGGCACGATGGGCCGGATCACTTCGAACGCAACGTCGCGACCATTGCTTCACATATCGCGCGTTTGGCGCTGCCGCTTCCGACGCTCGCCAGCATGGCCTCCGGCCTGGAGCAGTCTGCCAACGGGAGTTGGGGCAGACTGGCCCACGAATTGCGCCGTGGTTATCCCGATCTCTCCGACTTGCATTTTGCGGCCGTGGTCGTGGCAACCGTGGAGGCCACCCGCGACGTCGCGCTGACGATGCCCGCAAGAAATCATGTCGATTCCGGCGCTCGCCTGAAGCTGTTCGCGATGGGACTGGGCGTCGTGGCGGAGCATCGCGAAAAGATCCGGGCGTTGCTGCTGCACGATATCGACGCGCTGCTGGCCCACGATCGCGATTAGAACGGGCGCGATCAGAACGGGCGCGATCAGAACGGGAGGGCGCGAGCGGATCCGTCCTCCAACGGGGCCTCGGACCCGGCGTGAGCCGCCGGCCGCGCCGAAAGTGCTGCAGACTTGGCGAAACCAACGTACCCACCCCAGCAGTAGCCGAAGCTACGGCCTCCAATCCCGCCCGGCACCGGTGGCGGCGGCGTCGTATCGCGAAGGTCTGTCGGTCTCAGCCGCCGGAATGGAACGCCGTCTATTTGGCCGCCGGCGGCAGCTGTGCCTTGAACAGCCAGAAATCATTGATGCTCTTCACCACGTCCTCGAACGCTTCGAGTTCCGCGGGCTTGTGGAGGCAGCAGTTCGGCTGGAGCTGGTAGCTCTTGACGAAGTCCACCTCTGCCCCAGACATGCTCAGGACAATGGTCGGGATGGTCTTCAGGTCGTCATCCTTCTTGATGCGAGCCAGAACCTCGCGACCATCCATTCCTGGGAGATTGAGATCCAGCAGAATGAGATCCGGGCGGGGAGTTCGGCCGTAATTGCCGGTGTGTCTGAGGAACGACATCGCCTCCACGCCGTCAGTGGCCACGTGCAAATGAACGGAGGGATCGGCGTCGCGGAACGCCTCCTGCGTCAGGCGGACATCCCCCGGGCTGTCCTCGACCAGGAGAATATGGAGGGCGACGTCTCTTGCGGGCCTGGTCATGGCGGTCTCGACTTTCTGCGTGAAACGTAGATCTGTCTTGCAACTGGACCTTTCCCGCCCGGACGCAATGACGTTTTTCGTCAGGTCGATTGGCTTCAACATCATGACGTCACGGCCGAACCCTGCGCCATGTCTGGTTTGATCCAGATCAACGCGCAGACACGAGACGGCGGGTCATATGCGCAGGTTCCAACCAGACACGGTTCAAATCAGTGAGCAAATTCGAACATCCGGCTTTCGTGTCCACCCCGATGGCGCGACCGCCCCTCGAAGGCATCCGTCGGGAGATCGAACGCCTGCTCGAGGATTCGATCGCGTCGTCCGGGTGTGCCTTTGCGCCGCTCGCTGACCGCTGTGGCGCCGTGACCTTATGGAAATAGCCGATTGCGCGAATGGGCGCTGGGCGGCGTGACCCGTGATCTTCTCCTTCACGTCGACCGCTGCTCGCTCGTCTCGCTTGACCTTGAACACCAATCGCGCAGCGCACATTGATGCCCGACGGCATCGGCCAAAGTGGCACGGGAGCTCGAAGATGCGGGAATTCATTCCAACAAAGGGGCTGAAGAACTATCGCGAGCTACTGGCTCTGGAGCGGGCGAAGGCGGAATACTTCTTCCTTCTCAAAGTGCTGACCCGGGACCAGGCAAGGAACCGCCTTCCCTTGTCGGCAGAATGGATCTTGAAGCCTCCTCCCGTGCCAACGTCCGAGAACCTTCGCGACATCCCTGACAGCCGCCGACCCAGGGTCGATGAAGCGCGAGGCGAAGTGCCCGGCCGCAAGAGAGACGGGCCGCGCTAGCGCGTTGAATTGGCATCATCCCACCAATCGCTTGAGCCTCTGGATCCCTTCCTCGAACCGCCGCTCCTCGGCCCAGTCCTTCTTGGCGACCGGATAGGCGAAGGTGAGCGCCAGCGCGTCGCCGTCGTCGGGCGAGGCGAGGCGAGGCCCCTCCTCCGCATGTCGTCCTTGCGCTCGAGCAGGATGGCGTCAGAGGCGTCGTAGCCGTAATCGACCGCCTTCAGGTCGGCTAGAAGCTCGGGGTCGTCGGGCAGGCTGCCGACCTTCAGCCACTCTTTCATGAAGCCCCACATCTCCGCGCGCTTGTTGGCGTAGCGTGCCGCGGCGTCGGTGCGGTCGGCCTTGGTGCCGAAATCGACACCCACGACGTTGCGGCAGCCCATCTGGTTCAGCCGGTCGACGACGCCCCAGCCGATGCCGGTGCCGTCGACGAAGATCGCATCGGGATTGTAGCCGTTGGCCGCCTCCATGATCCGGCTGGCCAGCTGCACGAGGTCGGGGATACGGAACTGACTGCCGGGATCGAGCGGCCGAGATCCACCAGCCGGGCCGGCGACGAACACCCGTCCGGTCCATCCCCGACTTAACCTGCCGCCACGTAGCCGGCGCCGCGATGGAAACTCCAGCCTCGCACCACGCGACCAAGCGCCGACCGCTGCCGTGCCGCGGCCATTACGGGTGAGTGTCGGCACACCTACGCCACAACATTGCTCAGGAACGTCAAGCGCGCTTTTGGATTTTCTCCAAAAAGAGAGTCAGGGACCCTGCATTTCCGATGTGCCCTGAGGACCCACGTGCGTCCGCCCCAAACTCCATGACGGCGAAGATATCCTGCCTGTCCTCGTCCTCGATCAGAACCAGTTCCGATAGCCATTCGGCGCTCATAAGCCGGCGGCGTTGACCCTCGCGCCGCGCGCATGGCGTCTTTGTGGTCAAAGAACGTCCCGGCATAGGTCGGTCCACGGGCTCTCTATTCAATACCTTCTGGGCCGCATCCTCGATCAGGATGCCGCCGGGCCGGTACGGATGGTGTTCACCGGCCTCGCGGGGAAAGGCCCGCACCGGAAACAGGGGGGCAACCGGGGCGGGCCCGACCCGCGGGGCGCAGGTCAGAGCGTGTGCCTACGCTCTGCGGTAGAAACTCATTACCCCAATGCCTGGTTTCAGCGGAAGCGCCCAGCGTCCGGATTCGGACGGAGGTGATCTTACGCACGAGATACTGACGGCTCGTACTGGATGCCCAGCAAGCCTGGGGCGAACTATCGCCAAGCGCATAGACCCATTTTTCAGAGGCCCTGCATTCAGCTAATGGAGCGCGGAACTGCCGCGGGGGCGCCGGCATCACGCCCACCGCCTGCGCCGGGCGTGCAACGTCCGGGCAAGTTCTTCGACGTAGAGACTTCCCATCCCCACTGCTGCCGCTAGCACGCTCGCAAGGTACCAGGTGGGGAGCGGCCGTTCTTTCAGCTCGATCGCATAGCTGGCGGAGCCATGGCCCAACAGCGAGAGCATCGCCGGCCAGTGAATGACCGCCACGATGACGACCGCCATCAGCGGCAGCATTTCCATGATGCCGTGTACATGCTGCTCGGCCGGCGAGACCTCGCGGGTCTGGTTGGCGTACCGGACGTCCCAAACGGCCGTCGCCTGGTGCACGACAAGGCCCAGCATCATGAACAGCAGGACGCCGGCGTTGACCTCCAGGAAAAGGACCGCCAGCAACGGGCCGCCCGCCTCAATCAGTTCGAGGAGATGCATCATCGATTCCTTGGGTCCGCTGGTCTCCTCGATGCGGGATGCCCGATGGCAGAGATAATCGGCCGTCCCCGCGGCGGCCCACAGCGGCACGACCCCGTACATCAAGATCGCCTGCAACAGCTCGATCGTCGTCATGGCCGCTCACCCCCGCCTATTCGAGACGCGAAGTCGGCGCCCTCGCTGCACGCCGGATCGCCGTTCTTCTGGATCTGACAGCGGATTCCTTGAGCCGAAGCCGAGGGGCTGACGGCGAGGCGGCAATCGCGGCGATCGCCGCACCGTCCAGCTGGGCCACCCGTCGCGTCACCCATCCCGGGACGCCGGGGGTTTCTTCGGCCTGCAGCGCGTCGCCCAGAGTGCGGGCGGCGCTTTCCTCCTGAAAAGCGAGGAAGATTTCCGGCTGCCCGGCTTCTCTCACGATGGTGCTGGCATAGGCGCCTCGCGTGCCGCCTCACAAGACGCTCGAGTACCAGCCGCGCGTGTTTGGCACCTGGACCCGCCTTGGCGTGGTCGATGGCGGCGATGACCAGATGGGCTTGCGGCCAACGGGTCTCGAAGAGATGCCAGGACTGTCTGGACATTGGCGCTGCTTTTGAAAAACTCCTGAAACTCCCTGTCAGCAACCGAGATATCGAAGGCCGGGTGTACGCTTTGCGACGGTGACACGTCCGCTCCAGCCGCTCTGCTGGCGCCGGCGGGTAAGATGAACGAAGCATCGGTGTACGGGTTGCACATCGATGACATCCCCTTTGCGTCGATGGGCCAACACATCGCGGCGTCGGTAACACCCCGTGCTGCCCGTGAGGACCAAGGCCGGTGCAAAGGGGCTATGACCCGTTGCCGGCGTCGTGCAACTTGGTCGCGGCAGGCCCAGTGTCGGACGCGCTCTTCCTGACAAGGCTGCGCCTTCCAGAGGCAACAATCCCCGGTGGGCGGCGTTTGGTCGCCAAATGAGCGCACCAGCCGATTCCCTTGGGCGACGCACTCTCGTTGCCGGCATTGCCGTGGCCTTGAGTCCGCTCACCGCGACCGCTGCCGCCGCGCGCAGCGACCCAAGTACACCCCCGTCCCCGGAGACCGAAGTGACCGACCCGACATCGAAATATCCCAAGCCGCCCTTCGCCCGGCAGTCTCAACCCTGGCCAGGCCTCGCCAGCAAGATGGATCCCAAGCCCGATCACGGTGAGACGAGCTACCGCGGCTCGGGGCGGCTCGCGGGTCGCAAGGCCCTGATCACGGGCGGCGATTCGGGCATGGGCCGCGCCGCCGCGATCGCTTACGCGCGCGAAGGCGCCGATGTGGCGATCAACTACTTCCCCACCGAAGAGCCCGATGCCGCCGAGGTCATTGCGCTGATCAAGGCGGAAGAACGCATTGGCCTCGCCCTTCCCGGCGACCTGCGGGACGAGGCGTTTTGCAAGGAGCTCGTGGAGAAGGCGGTGAACGGCCTGGGCGGCCTCGACATCGTCGTCAACAATGCCGGCCGCCAGCAGACCCATGCGTCCATCCTCGACATTTCGACCGAGCAGTTCGACTGGACGATGAAGACGAACATCTACGCGCCGTTCTGGATCATCAAGGCGGCGCTCCCGCACCTCAAGCCCGGCTCGGCGATCATCGGCACCACGTCCGAGCAGGCCTACGATCCGTCGCCGGAACTGTACGACTATGCGCAGACCAAGGCGGCGACGATGAACTACGTCAAGTCGCTGGCCAAGCAGCTTGGACCCAAGGGGATCCGGGTGAATGGCGTCGCGCCCGGCCCGATCTGGACGCCGCTGCAGGTGAGCGGCGGCGCGACGATGGAGAAACTCGAGAAGTTTGGCGGCCAGACGCCGCTCGGGCGTCCCGGCCAGCCCGTCGAGCTGGCGTCGATCTATGTGCAGCTCGCCGCAGAGGATGCGAGCTACGCGACCGGGCAAGTGTATGGCTCGGCGGGCGGTGGCGGTCAGCCGTAGCTTGCAACCTGAAGAAGCCCGCTCGGAATTGGGACACGTTCCCAAGACAAACTCCAACACCGAGCGGGCCGTAGCCGGAGCGTGCGAGGGAGAGCGCGTGCCCCAGACTACCTTGAGGCGGTTTTAAAACGCTTATGGCGGGGATTGGTACAGGGACAGAATACTCTGTCCGGCATCGGACGAACTTCGTCGGCCTGCACAGGGAAGAGATCCCAAGAAGACAAACCAGCGCGAAAGCTGGATCATCCTTTTCGCCTTCCGGGCTCATCCTTCTTGCCCGACCTGCCCTGCGATCTTGCCGGCTCGGTCGCGGGCCTTGGCGGTCCTCCCGGTTTTGTCGGAGGCCGGATCATCTCTTCCTCAACCTCCCTATTTTTCGGTCGTTTGCCTGCTGGCTGCATGACGTACTCCCTACGCCGCATGGACGATCGACGTCACCGCGGGAACGGACAACGCGGATGTCGGTTGCGAGCCGGAGCCCTCGCGGAGCCGCACGGCCCATCTTCGATAGCCGGGCAACGAATTTCGCTGGCGGAATACGGTGCCTCCCCGGACGTGACCGGAAGGACCAGCGGGTAATGGAGGAGGCATCTTCCGGCCCACGCGAGTACGTCATCAAGCGAAGGCGCCGTCAGGACAGGCCCTAGCGCTTCTTCCGCGCCGTGCGGCGCTTCGGCACCTTCTTGCCCTTGGCGCGGGCTTCCGAGAGGCCGATGGCGATCGCCTGCTTGCGGCTCTTCACCGTGCCGCCTTTGCCGCTTTTCAGCGTGCCCTTCTTGCGCTGCAGAAGATCAGCGGCGTCGAGATCGCGATGATCTCCCAGACGCCGCGCACCGCACTCAACCCGCTGATCACCGTCGGCCGGCTGGTGGCGCGGCTTTTCACGATCCACGCCGGCCTCGGCAAGGCCGAGGCGCGGAAACGCGCCATCGGGATGCTGGCGCTGGTCGGCATTCCCGAACCCGAGCGGCGGGCCCGCCAGTACGCCCATCAGTTCTCCGGCGGTATGTGCCAGCGCGTGATGATCGCCATGGCGCTTGCCACCTCGCCGCGGCTGCTGATCGCCGACGAGCCGACGACCGGCCTCGACGTCTCGACCGCGGCGCGCATCCTCGACCTGCTACGCGAGCTCGGCGGCAGGACCGGCGCCTCGATCCTGCTGATCACACACGATCTCGGCGTCGTCGCCCAGACCTGCCATCGCGTCGCCGTCATGCATGCCGGTCAGGTGGTCGAGGTGGCGCCGGTGCGCGCCCTGTTCGCCCATCCCGCCCATCCCTATACCCGCGCGCTGGTGCATTCGATCCCGCGCACCGACCGCGCCATCGCGATGGAGCCGATCCCGGGCGCCGTGCCCTCGCTGCTGAACGTCGCGCCGGGCTGCCGCTATGCCGGCCGCTGCCCGTGGGTCGAGGACCGCTGCCGCCACGAGAAGCACGGCATGACGGAGATCGCGCCCGACCATTTCGTCGCCTGCTTCGCCGTGGAGGACGGACGTGCCGCGCCTATGTGAGCTCGAAGACCTCAAGGTCCATTTCCTGCTGCGCGGTACGGCGGCGTGGCTGCGCGCGCTGAAGGACGGCCATCCCTCGGTCGTGCGGGCCGTCGACGGCGTGTCGTTCCATGTCGATTCCGGCGAGACGCTGGGGCTGGTGGGCGAATCGGGCTGCGGCAAGTCCACGGTGGCGCGCAGCCTGGTGCGGCTGGTGCAGCCGACCGGCGGCAGGATCACGTTCGAGGGCGCCGAGCTCACGGGGTTGAGTGACGAGGCCTACAACAAGGTCCGTCCCCATCTGCAGATGGTGTTCCAGGATCCGGCCGCCTCGCTCAACCCGCGCCTGGCGGTGCGGCGCATGGTCGAGGGGCCGCTCAAGCTGCACAGACTCTCGACGCCGCCCAGCGCCGTGCGCGGGCCGAGGCGGTGCTGGAGGAGGTCGGCCTCGGCATCGAGCTCGCCGATCGCTACCCGCACGAGCTGTCGGGCGGCCAGTGCCAGCGGGTGAACATCGCCCGCGCCCTGGTCACCAACCCGCGGCTGATCGTGCTCGACGAGCCGACCTCGGCGCTCGACGTGTCGCTGCGCGCGCGCGTGATCCTGCTGCTCTAGGAGCTGCGCCAGCGCCACGGCCTCTCCTACCTGTTCATCAGCCACGATCTCGCGTCGGTGCGCTACCTCGCCTCGCGGGTGGCGGTCATGTATCTCGGCGTCATCGTCGAGGAAGCGGAGGCCGCGGAGCTGTTCGACCGGCCGGCCCATCCCTACACCCGCGCCCTGCTGGCCGCCGTGCCCGAGCCAGATCCGGAGGCGAAGCGCGATCCGTTCTCACTCTCCGGCGAGATCCCGAGCCCGATCGACATTCCTGCCGGCTGCCGCCTGCGAACGCGCTGCCCGCTCGCCCAGCCGGTCTGCGCCGAGCCCGTGCCCTATCGCGAGGTGGCGCCTGGTCATTTCGCCGCCTGCCATCTCTTGTGAATGGTCATTATTGCAGGTTCCGAGCCGCCGGGCGGCGCGGCGCGTTCCGCGGTCCTCCGCTAGGGACTCGAAAAGGCGCCGGGGGTGCGTTCCGGTGCCCTCCCGGTGCTTGATCTGCGTCAAGCCAGCCATACCCACCTTCGATATCGTGTTTGCAATCGGAGGGGCGTCGCCGTGGCAAAACGAAAGACAGATGTAGGCATCGAACAAGTGGAGGACGAACCTGCAGAGATCGAGGAAGCAGGTCGTGAAGGGGAAGGCGTTGAAGAACCTCGCGTTGAGGAAGAAGGCATTGAACAAGCAGAAGATCAGTAGGCCTGTCCCCGGCCATCAGGTCGTATCTGTCGCTCCAAGAAAATCGGCTGCCATCATCGAGGGAGACCGAAGGGGCCAGGCTCGGTTCCAGCCATGACGATTCGAAAGAACACGAATCGGCCGGAGCGTGCCGTCAGGCACGCCGCTTCGCGGCCGGGGCTTTGGCTTCGGCGAGGGGCGCCAGCGCCGGTCCGTTGAGCACGGCGCCGTCCGGGGCGAATTGCGAGCCGTGGCACGGGCAGTCCCAGCACTGCTCCGTCGAGTTCCAGTTCACATGGCAGCCGAGATGCGTGCACACGCCCGACCGGACGTGCAGCGTGCCTTCCTTGTCGCGGCAGGCCGCCAGCCGGTGCGTGCCGGCATGCAGGATGCCACCCTGTCCCGGCCGCAGTCGATCGATGGACTCGAAATCGAGATCGCCCGGCAGGAAGTTTTCAGCGAAGTTCTTGAGCGCCGTCACATTCTCGCTGACATAGTTCACGATGCCCTTCGCGGTCTTGCGCGACGGATCGTAGGTTTTCTCCCAAGGGCTCGATCGGTGAACGATCAGGTCCTTCAGGAGCATCCCCGCCAGCGCGCCATGGGTGATGCCCTGGCCGGAATCGCCGGTCGCGACGAAGACGCGGTCGCTACCCGGATTGCGGCCGATGAAAGCGCAATGGTCGATGGTGCTCATCACCTGGCCCGACCAGCGGTGCACTTCCTTGCCGAGCGCGGGAACCAGCTTGCGGATCCAGCTCTCGATGGCGTCGAAGCGCTTGTCGCCGTCATCGGCTTCGCCCGATTTGTGGTCTTCGCCGCCCACGATCAGGTAGTCCGACTTTCCCTGCCCGGGTTGCAGCCGGATGTAGTGATAGGGGTCCGCCATGTCCCAGTAGAGCGCGTCGGGCAGGGTGTCGCGCGCGACGGTGAAGCCCATCGCGTAGGTGCGATAGGGCGCCATCTTGCTGTGGATCTCGAGCCGGTCGTTGATCGGCGCGTTGGTGGCGAAGATCGCCCGCTCGGCGGTCACCCTGGCGCCGCCCTCCGTGACGACGCGCACACCGCCTTTCATCTCCTCGATCGCGGTGACGGCGCTATTGGCGAAGATCTGTCCGCCGGCGTCGAGGATGGCCTGGGCGACCGCCCGCAGATACTTCAGCGGGTGGAACGTCGCCTGGGCGGGATAGCGCAGGGCCGGGGCGGTCTTGAAGCCTTTGAGCGGCACGCCGTGGGCGTGCTCCACGGCCGCACCGACCTTGTGGGCGGCGTCGACCTCCTTGGCTTGCTCCTTGCGGGCCTCGTCACGGTCCATGTCCATGGCGGGAAACAGGTAGCCGTCGAGCCGGCGAAAGTCGCAGTGGATGGCGTGCCGGTCGATGATCGCCTCGATGCGATCGACGGCGGAGGCCTGGCTTTGCTGGAAGAGCTTCGCCGTCTCGAGGCCGCGCAGGCCGACCAGGGTGCTGAGGCCGTCGTCGCAGATCGGCGCCAGATGGGCCGTCGTGCGCGACGTCATCCCGCCCGCGATGGCGCCGCGATCCACCACGATCACCTTCTGACCGGCCTGGGACAGCTCATAGGCCGCGGAAAGACCGGCGATGCCGGAGCCCACGATCAGCGTGTCTGCCTTTAGGCTGCCCTCGAGGCTGGCGGCATCGGGAAGCACGTCGATGCGCATCCACAGGGATCTCGTGCGTTCGTCGCTGGCGTTCACGGCGTCGTCCTCCCGGCTTGCAGCGCGCTCGCGCAACTCTGCTTGGGCCGGTAACGACGGCGCGACAAGCCGGGTTGCCGGCCGGGCGCCCATCGCGGGGTCTCACCGCACGGCCACCAGCGGGCGCCGCCACGGCCAGCAAAACCGCCCGCCTTCCTGATCTCCAGGGTCCAGGGCGAAACGCGGCCCGCGCGGCGCAGCACCTGAGGTCGGTTACGGCAGGGCGCGACGGCAACCCGTCAGAGCGGACTTCCTTCTTCGCTCTGCTGCTCGAGGTCGCGCTCGACCGAATAAACGAGATCCGAGAGCATGTCGTCGGCATAGCCGTCGATCGCGTAGTTGATATCCTTCTGGGAAATGCCGTGGCGCTCGGCCAGGCGCTCCAGGACTTCGCGCAGTTGCGCCTTCGCTTCGCGCCGATCGGCGTGGAGCTGTTCCAGCCGCTCGCGCGGATCGTAAGGGCTCTCGAAAGTCCGCGGCGCTCTCGCCGGCAGCGGATGCTGGCTGCCCATCAATGCACCATCGGCCGCTGGCTGTTCACGCGGGCGCGCAGCTCGCTCATTTCCTCGGACAAGTCCTCGTACTGGCGCGACTGGGCGATGGCGAGCACGGCCAGATGATGGACGGTCGCTTCGAGGTATTCGATCCGGGCATCCTGGTAGTCGGGGGAATTGGGCGACGCCGCCTCCAGCCGGTCGCGCGCGACGATCACCTTGCGCATGGCCGTTTCGAGTTCCTGGACAAGCGAGACCATGTCATGCCGCCCGCGTGCGGCCGCCGGCCTTCCGCGCCTTGGCCTTGTCGGTCCCGGCGCGCCCGGCGCGCTGGCGCCGGCCGTCGCCGCTTTCGAGGCTCTTGCGGAGCGCAGCCATGAGGTCAATGACCTTGGTGTCGTCGTTCGCGGGTTTCGCCGGCTTGACCGGATTGCCCTTGCGCTTTTCCTCGATCAGCGCGTGCAGGGCATCCTCGTAGCGGTCGGTGAATTCGCTGGGCTCGAAGGCGCCGGACTGCTGCGCCACGATCTGCTCGGCGATCTGCAGCATTTTGGGATCGGGCTTGGGCAGCTCGGGCAGCCCGACCTCGCCGATGGCGCGGACTTCCTCGGCCGTGCGCAGGGTGGTGAGGACCAACGCACCCTCCTCGATCTCGATGGCGCAGACGCGCTCGCGCGTGCTCATCACCAGCCGGCCGATCGCCACCATGTTCTGCTTCGCCATGGCGGCGCGGATCACGGCGTAGGCCTCGATGCCGGTCTTGCCCGCGGGCACGAGGTGGTAGGGCGTGTCCCAATAGAGACGGTCGATCGAGGCGCGCGGCACGAACTTCTCGATGTCGATGATGCGGGTCGATTCGAGCTTCACCGCGTCGAGCTCCTCCTTGTCGAACAGGACATATTCGCCCTTGGCGACCTGGAAGCCCTTCACCAGCTCACCGCGCGAGACTTGTTCGCCGGTGCCGGCATCGACCGTCTGCATGCGGATGCGGTTGTTTGTCTTGGGGTTGATCAGGTTGAAGCGGACGGTTTCCGCTTCGCTCGTCGCCGCCCACAGCGCGACCGGACAGGTCACGAGCGACAGGCGTAGATGTCCCTCCCACGACGGACGTGCGGCCATGCTGAAAATCCCCTTCCGAACCCCTCTCGAGCGGAGACTCAATGGTGGGCAGATCGATTCGTTGCAGCAGGATCAACGCTTTACGCGCGTCCAGATGATGTGGATCGTTCCGCGTTTGATCTCCCATAACTAGACCCAGGCGAAACAAGGGCGGCAGGGCATCGCTCGGCCGTCGTCGGTTCGTTGTCACCCAACTCAACGATGAGACAGGTCTCCCGCGGCCGGTCGAGGGGGAGTTTGGGGATTGCCGCGGGCGGAGCGGTCGGGCGGCCGGCCGATCGAAAGCTCGTACTCTTCTTCGGCCACACCATAGTAGCCGTTCGCCGCGGCTCGCAGCCCGTCACGGTCCACGATGCGCACGCGGCCACGCGTGGAGCGGATCAAGCCTTTGCCTTCGAGCATGTGCAGGGCAACGGTGACGCCTGGCCGGGTGACGCCCAGCAGAAGCGCGACGAAGTCATGGGTTATGGAGGCGGAGGGGTCGGAAACACGATCGTCCCACATCAACAACCAGCGGGCGAGCCGTTCGTCGAGCTTGCCGCGCCCGTTGGCGAGCGCCGTCTGACTGGTCTGGACGAGGAGAACGCGCACGTAGCGCAGCAACAAGGCGGTGATGCTCTCGCTTTCCCTCATGATCCGCCGCAGCGCGACGGTGGAGATGCGCAAGGCCGTTGCTGGAGATTGAACCAAGGTCTCGTTGGGCGAGGAATCGCCGCCGAGCACGGCGTCTGGCCCGGTCATGCCTTCGCAGCCCACCATGCCCACCTCGATGCGACGATCGCGGCTGGCCATGCCGACGACGGAGAGCAAGCCCGCCTGAACGAAATAGACATGCGTTATGGGCGCACGCGGCGCGTCAAGGATCCGCCGCGAGGGCAGTTCGACGTCTTCGAAAAAGGGCCTCAAGAGGTGAAGGTCGGCGGACGACAGGTTCGCCAGCAGGCGGTTGCGAGGATTGAGATCGTTCATGGGTCTCCTCTCGCCCGAGCGGCCGCCGGCAAAAGCGGATTACCAATGCCCATGTGCCGAATCAAAATGCAGCGAGTTCATCCTTCCAACGCCCGACAAGGACAGAACGCTGCCTGCCGCTGCTCCCCGGCCGCGATTTGGGGCGTGTGCAGGGGGCCTGCATACAGCCAGGGCATATCGCGCACGGGCTGCCGCGGCTCAAGGTGAAAGGCCCGCACCGGGGAAGCAACCGGTGCGGGCCTTTCCCGCCAAGTCGGACGGGCGGAGCAGCGTGGGGGAGCGCGCTGCCCGAGGACAGAACGCCCGCCGTCTCAATCGGTGACCGAAGAACGATGACCGTATGATTTCATACGAAGACGCAAAATTCTCACGGTTGGGCTTCGCCGCCCGGGACCCGACCAAGTCCTAACGCCGGTTGCCACCGCCACCCAGATTGGGCCTCAGCGCGGGCGAATCGCTGAAGACGACCTGGAACAACTGGCGAAACAGACCATCGATGCGCGGGTCGGTCGGACCGCTCGCCGGCGTCCAGGCCGTCGTCTCCGACATCACCTGGTCGTTGCGGCAGTAGACGGCATAGACGTTGAAGATGGCCGGCCGGCCCTGCTTGAGGCGGATGGCGCCGTTGCAGACCGCACTTGAATTGAGGTCGTTGGCAGGATCGAAGACCAGAACGAGGCGGTAGTCAGGCCGAGGCCGCTCGACCGGGGCGTCGTAGGTGAAAGTGAGCGCCGGCCGCGGCTTGGCGGCCTGCATCACCGGCAGCAGGTCGCGCGCGACCTGTTGGGGATCGCTGCCCGGCAACGGATTGCCGGCCAGCACGACCTGAAAATTCCGGTGGTCGGTCGCGGCGAAGAACTCGGCGAAGTCGTACTGCGGCGCATAGAAAGTGCCGCCGATGACCGCGGCCGAAGCCGACGCCGGGATGACGCCGAGAGCGGCGAAGAGTGCCAGTGCCTTGTTTCTGATTGTCATGAGATCTCCAGCAGGCCGGGGCCTGCATGCCTGTTGATGCGCGTCCGGGACGCTTGTCTGCCATTATACGCGACCTGGCCCGGACGGATCACGATCGGGCCGTGTTCGAAATCGGACAGACGCCCGAGGCCGACGTTCCTTTCTCCCTTTGGCGCGTTAACGGCCTATGGCCATCCAGCGGCATCTCCATCCATCCATGACGAAGGTCGCCAACGAGGTCTCGCTTCTTCGCAAGCTCGGCAAACGGCGGCGTTCGGCTTCCTGGCACGCAGTGGTGGAACGCTGCCGTGCCGTCGCACTGGAACCCAAAGGTGAGAAGTGCGCCGCCGCTCCTCGCAATTTCCGGGGGCACCCGAAATAGGCGATGTGCGCGGCGCTACGGCCAACTTCTACGAATGGATCAATTCCTCCGGCCTCGAGATGCCAACGAGCATTGCGCCTTTGCGCTGGCCATAGCGGTGACCCTCCGCCCCGTCGGCGACGGCGGAAAGCGACTCATGACCGCCGTCAGTGCATCATCAGGATGGGCCGATCGCCCCTTTCCAGAAAGCGCTGGGTGCAGCCGCCGAACACCATTTCTCGCGTCCTGCCGTGGCCATAGCCGCCCATGACCACGAGATCGGCATCGAGGTCGGTCGCAATCGTTTCCAGCCGCTCGGCAGCCGAGATATCCGTCGCCGCCACCCACATCGTCTCAGCCTTGATGCCATCCCATTGGAGGCGCCGGGCAAGGTGATCGAGGCAATCGAGGGAATCGCCCCCGCCTTCCGCGACGCTCACCAGAACCACCCGCTCGCTCAGCAACAGCAGCGGGGTCGCGGCCGCCAGCGCCCGGGCCAACTCCGCCGTTTCCTTCCAGCAAACGACCGCGACGCCCGTCCGGTGCTTCCGCGCCCGATGGGGGGCCAGAAGAATGGGACGGCCGCTGCTCACCAGGAGTTGCTCGACGAAATCGGACGGCAAGCCATTGCTGCGCGACGGCCGGCCGACCACAACGAGATCGTTGTGCCGGGCGCAATGCGTCATTCGAGCCACCGCGTCATCGCACTCCTCGCCCCAGCTCGCCGCCACAGCGTCGCCTTTGGCGTCACGGGGGCCGATGGCGACCTCGATCAGTCCTTTCTCGCGGAGCTCCTCGAAACGATCGAGCGCGGCCCGCGAGTCGGCCACCGCGCGATCTTCAAGCCTGGCAAGAGCCGACCGCAGACCGGCGCCGCGGGCAAAATCGACATGTGGCGTATAGGCGGCTGCTTCTCCCGCGCTGATCCTCACGTGGAGGAACTCGAGATGGGCCTGCAGGGGTTTCGCGATTGCAAGCGCGGCGTCAAATACCGATGCGTCGGCCTCGCGTCCGCCCGCCAGGACCAGAATCGTCTTCATGGCATATGCCCAATCGTTCAGGGTGCGCGAGATTGCAGACGGCTGCGCCTCCATGCCTTGATTTGCATCAACCACCGAGCTTGCGTCTTGCCGCGAGCCGCACGCTTTTGCCGCGGGATGATCCAGATCAAAAGGGGCGAGGCAAAAAGGTGGCTATTTGCACGATGCCCCAGCGCCCAGGTCTTGGAAGGAGCACCAGCCATGTTGATCCAGGAAATGACCAATCAATCCAGCCTGGAAATGCTGGCCCGGGCAAGGATGGGGAGAGTGGCCTGCGTCCATGAGGGACAGCCCTACGTCACTCCGATGTCGGTGACCCGGGATGGAAACTGGCTCTACGCCTTCTCGACGATCGGCCAGAAAATCGACTGGATGCGGACCAATCCGCGCGTTTGCGTCGAAGTCGACGAGGTGGTGAGCCATAAGAACTGGGCCACCGTCATCGTCATGGGCGAATATCAGGAGCTCACCACGGATGAAGAGCGCGCATACGCCCACGCCCTTCTGCAAAGGCGCCCCGCGTGGTGGGAGCCGGGCTACTCGAAGACGATGATCAATGGGAAGGAACGTCCGTTGAAGGGCATATTCTTTCGCATCCGCATCGATAAGGTAACCGGCCATATCGGATTTCCCGAACAGGACCGATCGTGACGGCGCCGTTGCCTCATGCTCTCGCCGCCAACGCTCACATCGCTGCGGAGCGCATGCGGGGACACCTGCTCGACGCCCTGCCGGACAGGCGTAGGCCATGCGCGCGGCTGCAGTCTTTGTGCGGACGACCGCGTGTTCGAGGCGACCGTGTTGCCCGGCTTATGCGCTGCCCTCGGGCGCGCTGGTGTCGGGAATCGAGACTCGACACACCCTCGTTGAAGGCCCATGGCTGTGCCGGGCCAGTGGCCCTGGTCAGCCCCGTGCAGGACTTCGTTCATCGCAAGAACCTCGATCATTATCGCAAGCTTCTCGCCGGGACGCCGGACAAAGCGCAACGTGAATTGCTCCTCCGATTGCTTGCCGAAGAAGAGGCAAAGGATCGGCCATCGAAACCGACGCCGAAAGACGACTGGCCCGAATGCGGACAAGAGTGATCGTCGTCGACCGTGCGCTGCGCTGATTGGCGAACCCGCGTGACCTGCGAAAGCGCGTAGGGTGGCCGCAATGCGCACGACCAAGTCCACGATCACTTTTCTGCATCCCTTCGCGCTTGCCGATCTGGAGACGGAGCAGCCGCCCGGCCGCTACCGTCTGGTGACCGAGGAAGAAGAGATCCCCGGCTCGCGCTTCGCGTTCCGTCGCACGGCGACGCTGCTGCATCTGCCTGCGCTCTCGACCACCGGCGGCGTCCATCGAATCGTGTCCGTCGCTCCGAGGGAATGGGCTGCCGTCATCGAGGGGGACCGGCGGGGCGGCGGTCGACTTAAGCCCTGACAATTCGAGCGGGGGCCAAGGGGGTTCATCGTGGAACGCATCATGGCGGCAACGGATGGATCGGAGCCGGCGGCCCGCGCCGTGAGCGTGGCGGCTGAGCTCGCGCGGGCGACCGGCGCTTCTCTCCTGATCGTCTATGTCGGAGGACAAGACGACATTGTGAGCGACGCCGAAAAAATGGCGCCCCGGATGGTGGGCGATGTGCTCGATGCCCATGCTGCGCATCTCCTGTCCACGGCGAAAGAGCGCGCGCTCTCCGCAGGACCGATCGAGGTGGAAACCCGGGCGGCGTGGGGAGATGCGGCCGAAACCGTCATCGACGCGATTGTGCACGAGCAGGTCGACCTGGTCGTGGTGGGACGGCGGGGGCGCGGACGGCTCACCGGCCTGTTGCTCGGCAGCGTGTCCCTGAAGCTGGCCAGCCTCGCCCCCTGCGTGGTCACCATCGTGCCTTGATCGATGTGGGCGCCTGCTCTGCGCGGAGCACCCCCCGCGCTGAGAAAAGAAGGATTGCGCGATGGAAGCGGCGCGCTCCCCGCCGGGTATCGCCTGATCCGCTCCTCAGTCTCAGCGGACCGCCGTAATCGACTGCCTTGTTCGCGCCGGCTGGTGGACGAAGGAGACCCCTCGGCGTCCCAGCTACGCGCAAGATGACGGAATAAAGTCAATCGCGATGCCAATGCCCTTCCGGCGGGCGATGGAAGTCCAAGTTGCATGACGGGTCTGCCTACTGATTCTATAACGATTGCGAAGCGGCGGAGAGAACGCCGGCGATGTGCCGGCGCTTGGACATGTCGAAGCGCTTTCGGAGGTTCCGGCATGAAGAGCGTCGTGTCCTTGCCCGCTGGCGGCGTCGCCGCGCGCGCCAACCCGCGCACGACGGCCTCGACCGCGCTCGCGGCCCTCGGCATCGTCTTCGGCGATCTCGGAACCAGCCCGCTCTACACCTACCAGACCATCGTGACCGCGGTCGGCGGAAAGGCGACGCTCCCGGTCGCCATGGGGCTGCTGTCGCTTGTCGTCTGGGCGCTCATCCTGACGGTCTCGCTGAAGTACTGCCTGTTCGTCATGCGGGCCGACAACCACGGCGAAGGCGGCATCCTGGCCCTGATGTCCCTGGTCACGAGCCGGACCATCCCCCGCCGCCGGTCGAGCGCGCTCGCGCTGGTGATCATGGGCTTGTTCGGGGCGGCGTTGATCTACGGCGACGGCATCATCACGCCGGCCATCTCGGTCCTGAGCGCGCTCGAAGGCGTCAACGTCCTGACCGACGCCTTCAAGCCCTGCACCGTGCCCGCCGCGCTGGTTGTCCTGCTCGCCCTGTTCGGCGCGCAGGCGCGCGGCACGGCCCGCATCGGCCGGGTCTTCGGGCCGATCATGCTGCTGTGGTTCATGACCATCGCCGTCCTCGGCCTGTCGGGCGTCGTGCGGCACCCCGAGGTCGTCCTAGCCATCGACCCACGCTGCGCCATCGACTTCCTCGCGCACGAGCGCTGGCACAGTTTCGTCGTGCTGGGCGGCGTGTTCCTGGCGGTCACCGGCGCCGAGGCGCTCTATGCCGATATGGGCCACTTCGGGCGCGATCCGATCCGCGCCGCCTGGTACTTCATGGTGCTGCCCGCGTTGCTGCTGAGCTACGCCGGACAGACCGCCCTGCTGATCGACGATCCGACCTTCACCGGCAATCCGTTCTTCAAGCTGGCGCCGGACTGGGCTGTCATTCCGCTGGTGGTCCTGGCGACGCTCGCCACCATCATCGCCAGCCAGGCCATCATCACCGGCGCGTTTTCGCTCACCCGGCAGGCGATGCAGCTCGGCTGGTTTCCCGGCGTGCACATCCATCAGACCTCGGCCGACGAGTACGGCCAGATCTACGTGCCCTTCGTGAACTGGGCCATGATGCTGTGCACGCTTGCCCTGACCTGGGGCTTTGGCAGCTCCGAGCGGTTGGCGGGCGCCTATGGGGTCGCCGTCTCGACCACCATGCTTCTCACCACGGGCTTGCTCTACAACGCCATGCGCGACATCTGGCGCTGGCCCCTGCCCGCGGCGCTGGCGGTGAGCGGGCTCTTCCTGTCTGTCGACGCCGCGTTTTTTGCGGCCAACCTGCTCAAGGTGCCCGACGGCGGCTGGATTCCGCTGCTGTTCGGCCTCGTCATCTTCACCGTCATGACGACCTGGCACAGAGGCGTGCGCGCCATCGCCCTCAGGCTCGCGGAAAACGAGGGAGATCCGGACGCCTTCTTCGCCGAGCTCAGGAGCGGCCGCGTTGCGCGCGTGCCGGGGACGGCTGTGTTCTTTACCCGAACCGCCGGCCGAATTCCGACGCTGCTGCTCCGTCACGTCGCCCAGATCAAGACGCTTCCGGAAACGGTCGTGACCGTGACCGTCATCTTCGAGGAAACGCCGCGGGTTGACGAAGCAAGCCGCGCCGAGGTTCAAGCCATGACCGACGGAATCTGGCATGTGATCGTGCGTTTCGGCTTCGTCGAGATCCCGAACCTGGTGACGGCGCTGAGGCGCGCCAAGGAGCTGGGCTGTCCGGTCCATCTGGACGACGCGGTATACTTCGGGGGGCGCGACGATGTGGTCCGCGGTCAGGACCGTTCCAGCCTTTGGCCGTGGCAGCGCATGCTGTTCGCCTTCATGTACCGCAACGCCGTGCGCGCGGCCGATCGCTTCGACTTGCCGCCGGAGCAATTCCTCGAGGTCGGGCGGCAGATCAGGCTATGACAAAGCCAACCGGGACAAAGCCAACCGGGACAAAGCAGTCCGGCGCGGAGGATGGGCCACGGCTGGGCATCCGGCTGCATGGCGGCCTGACGCCGCAGCGTTGCGTCGAACTGGCCGTCGCCGCCGAAGCCCACGGCTTCGCCTCAGCTTGGTTCGCCGAGAATCCACTCGAGCGTGGCGCCTTGCCGGCGCTCGCCGCCTGCGCGGCGGCAACCCGCCGGATCGAGCTCGGCATCGGCGTCTGGAATCCCTTCCTGCGCCATCCGGCGCAGATCGCCATGGACGCAAGCGCGCTCGACGAGCTGGCCGAGGGCCGCCTGACGCTCGGCATCGGCGCAGGCCTCGCCGCCCCGATCAGGCGGCTGGGAATCGACAATGGGAAGACGTTGGCCGCCCTCGAGGACACGTTCGCCATCGTGCGCGGGCTGCTGGCCGGCGAGACAGTCACCTACAGGGGCAAGGTCTTCGAAATCGAAGACGCGAAGCTCGTCTACAAGCCGCGCCGGCCGGATCTGCCGATCCTTGTGGCGGCGCGCGGCCCCAAGACGCTCGCGCTTGCCGCGCACATCGCCGACGGCCTGATGATCTCCAACATGTGCCCGCCGGGCTTCGCGCGCTGGGCGGCGGCGATCGCGCGGCCGGCGCGGCTCGTGCAATACGCGCCGTGTGTCGTCGCGGACGATCGGCCGACGGCGATGGCGGCGATCAAGCCCGTGCTGGCCGGCCTGCTGAAGACGTTCTGGGCGCTCGGGCAAAAAGTGCCGGCGGCAAAGGCGAGCCTGGTCGACCATAGCGGCATTCCCGAAGCCGAGTTCGCCGCCGCCGTCGGCGGGCCCGCGACGGCACTCGACGAACGCTTCGTCGACGCCTTCGCCGTCGCCGGCACGATCGACGACTGCCGCGCACGGATCGCGGCCTACGCCGCGGCGGGTGTCACCGACTTGGTGCTGACGTTCGTCGGGTCCGATCCCGTGCGCGACATGGCGCGCTTTTCGCTTAAATCGGCGGCATGAGAGTTTTGAAGCGTCTTCTTGTCGCCATCGCTGCCCTTGCAGCCGGCATCAACCAGGCACCCGCCCAGGAGTGGCCCAGCAAGCCCCTCCATTTCATCGTGCCTTTTGCGGCGGGCGGTTCCACCGATGTGCTGACGCGGCTGTTGTGCGAGCAGCTCACCGTCGAGCTCAAGACGCCCTGCGTGGTCGAAAACAAGGGCGGCGCCGGCGGCAATCTGGGCGGCGCCGCGGTCGCCGCCGCGCCGGCCGACGGCTACACCTTCCTGGTGTCGGCGCCGGGTGTGCTCGCCTACAACAAGATCCTCTATCGCGAGATGAGCTTCGATCCCGACAAGGATCTCGATCCGATCTGCCTCTATGCCTTCCAGCCCAACGTGCTGGTGGTCAATCCCGCGCTGCCGGTGAAAAGCGTGGCCGAGCTGATCGCCTATGCCAAGGCCCATCCGCGCACGCTGAACTATGCCTCGGGCGGCGTCGGCTCGACCTCGCACGTCGCGGGCGAGCTGTTCAAGACCATGGCCGGGCTGGACTGGCAGCACGTGCCGTATCGCGGCACCGGCCCCTCACTGGTCGACCTTCTGGCGGGCCAGGTCCAGCTCACCATCGACAACCTGCCGGCGATCCTGCCGCACATCAAAAGCGGCGCGTTGCGGGCGCTCGCCATCAGCACCGACAAGCGCGTGCCGCAGCTGCCCGACCTGCCGACCATCGCCGAGGCGGGCCTGCCGGGTTACGCCGCCATCTCGTGGCAAATGGTGGCCGCGCCGACCGGCACGCCGCGGCCGATCCTCGACCGCATGGCCAACACCATCAGCAAGCTCACGGCCGATCCCGCCTTTCGCGCACGCGTGTCCGAGGCCGGCGCCGAGGCGGCGGGCGGCACGGTCGACGAGGCGCGCGCCTTCGTGAAGCAGGAGACGGTGAAGTGGCGCGAGGTGGTGCTAAAGTCCGGCGCCAAGGCGGATTGAAGGGTTTCAGATGACGGACGCGAAGATCGTCGGCGGCAGCGAGGCCGACCGCACGAGGCTTTTGGAGCTGCACGAAGAGTACCTGGTCGCCAACGGCAAGTTCGACTGGCCCGGCATCAAGCACATCTGGAGCGAGGAGCCGCACGCGACCTTCTTCAATCTCAACGGCCACACTTACAACGGCGCCGAACACTGGAGCCGGCTGTGGGCGTTCTACATCAAGAACGTGAAGGGCTCGTACTGGACGCCCTTCGACATCGGCGGCGAGATCAAGGGCGACATGGCCGTGATCTGGTGCCACCGCAACTCGCAGCGCAACTGGGTCGGTACGGCGGCCGCGCCGCCGCGCGACATCCACTACCATGGCCAGGATTTCCTCAGTCGCTCGACCATGGTGTTCCACAAGGAGGCCGGGCAGTGGCGCGTGATCCACGCCCATTTCTCGGTGGGCAATTCGGGCGAGCGGCCGGGCGGAGTCTGAAGACCGGCACGAGACGCGTCAGTCGGCGGCCTTCACAGGCCCCATTGGATCGTCGTGCCCAGGACGGTGAATTGAGGCCCGAACTGCAACAGGCCGGGCGGGCCGCCGCTGTCGTGCAACGTCCACTGGCCGGCAACCGCGGCCTGCGTGAACAGGCTCCATCGATCGGCGATG
The DNA here is from genome assembly GCA_963765385.1 of uncultured Alphaproteobacteria bacterium. GTDB lineage: Bacteria > Pseudomonadota > Alphaproteobacteria > Reyranellales > Reyranellaceae > Reyranella. The sequence continues at coordinate 644,690 of CAVXWG010000014.1, forward strand.
ATGTCGACCGAGATCTGGCCGCCGAGCTGCAAGCCCAGGATCGTGCTGGAAGGCGCGAGGTTCTGCAGGCCGACAACCTGGGCAAATAGCGACGTATGGAAGCGACCGGCGCTCCACGGGTCGGCGTAGGCGACGCTGCCCTGCAGTTGCAAGGTGTAGCGCGGATCGGTCGGCTGATTGCGACTGTTGAAGGACGGCTGGAAGGCGCCGCCGAACTCCCAGTGCGGACCATCCGACGCCGTCCGGTAGACGATGCCGACGGCGAGCTGGCCGGCGACCAAGGTGGACGGCGCCGGGCCAGGCGGAGTCGGTGCCGGACTGCGCGTCGCAAAAGGCGGCGGTGTCAGGCCGAAGGCAGGCTGCAGCTGAACCAGGAAAGGCGATGCGGGAGGTGACGCGGGCTGCTGAGGACCGACCGGAGTCGGAGCGGTCACGGGAGCGTTGGCCGGCGGCGGCATCGGTGGAGGCGGCGACGTCGGGCTTCGCGGCGGCGACGATGTCGAGCCGGACGGTGGGGAACTTGAACGGGACATGTTGCCCTGAATGATCAGAACCCGAGTCGCCAAGGCGGTGCGAGTCTCCGGCCCGACGATTCCGTCGACCAGCTTGAGCTGGAAGTCGCGCTGATAGTCCTCGACCGCCCGTTTTGTCCGGGGTCCGAAGATTCCGTCCACCGCGATCATGCCGTGTCGGCAGCCTATGGCGGCATTCAGGTTCTTCTGCAGCCGTCGGACTTCTGCCCCGCGGCTGCCCTGCCTCAGAGTTTCGGCCATTGGTCGCGCCCTCCCGCCTCGGGCATCTGCGCGCTGGGATGGCAAACCGATGGGCAGACGTCGGAGGTCTCGTCCGCCATGGTGAGCCTTGATCACCCTGGCGACTGTGACTTCCGCCACCCCGGCAAACACAAATCCGCGATGTCGCGCGGCAGCGTCGCGCGACCGATCCGCCCGAGCCTTTCGCAGTCGACGATCAGCGGCGAAGCATCAGCCGATCGGCTGCAGGGGCAAGGCGGTTTGCAGCGACGGCGAGCGGGCCGGCTCCGGCCAGGACACCAGACGCCGGAGCAGCCAGATGGCCAGCCGCCGCCACACCGGGGGCGGCGCGAAGTGCGCTGCGAACTCCCGGTTGATTTCCAAAGGCTGCCAATAGGATGCGTGCCATTGCCGATACGCCGCATGAAAGGCCTTGGTCTGCTCCCGCGAGGCCCGCAGGAAGGAGCAGTCGCACTCGGCATGGATCTCCATGTCATCCTCGCTGAGGAAACGGAACCTGTGCCTGCTTTTCATGTGATGAAGGGTGTCGTTGGAGAATTCGAATTCTTCGGGCCGGGAACGAAGGGCGGTGATTGCCGGGGCGAGTTCCAGATAAGCCATTGCACACTCCTCTGATTACGCGCGAGGAACGCCCGAGGGGCCTGTCCGGATACGCCGCCGCCGAAAAAATTCGCCCGCGCTCAGCCGATGCCGGCGACCCTCAGGATGACGCCGATGACGGCGTCGACCGCCCGCCCCAGCAGCGATCCCAGGACGTCCAGATTGACGCCGAGCTGCGCGCCCACGATCGGCAGAACGAACAGCAGGCCGATGACGATCAGCATGCCGTGGCGCTCCAGCCGGGCGAACGGCGCGGCGAGCCCGGGCGGCAACAGCCCCACGGCAACACGGCCACCATCGAGCGGCGGCAATGGGATCATGTTGAAGACGGCCAGCATCACATTGATGAGGATCGCGTTCTGGAGATTCTCCAGGAACCACGCCTGGCCACCCGGCGGCAGGAATCCAACCAGGTGAACCATCAGGGCGGCCGCCGTTGCCAGCAGGAGATTCACGGCCGGCCCCGCCGCCGCGACCCACACCATGTCGCGGCGCGGACGCTTGAGAGCCCCGAAGTTCACCGGCACCGGCTTGGCGTAGCCGAACAGGAAGGGCGCCCGCATCAACAGGAGCAACCCCGGCAGCACGATCGTGCCGAACGGATCGACATGCTTCAGGGGATTGAGGCTGACCCGGCCGAGGCGCCACGCCGTGTCGTCGCCGAACCAGTGCGCCACGAAACCGTGCGCCGCCTCGTGGAGCGTGATCGCCAGGATGACCGGCACGACCCAGGTCGAAGCAGTGTAGATCGCCTGGGCCCACTGCTGATCCATTTTACGCTGCCGCCTTCCTCAGTTTCCTCTCCCCCTTGGGGAGAGGTTAGGTGAGGGGGTTCAACTCGCAGGTCGCCCCCTGCATCACCCCCTCACCCAGCCTCTCCCCCAAGGGGGAGAGGAGCATGAGAAGAAAGCGGCTGCTTGGGTGCGGCTCGAGACTGCTCAAGCTTCGACGGTCAGTAGGTCCGGTCGTCAGGTCTGCTGGATGGCCGACAGGATCCACTTGCCGCCGCGGCTCCGCAGGAAGGTCCAGACCTCCGTCGCCTCGGTCCGCTGGTGGTCGCTGCCCTCGACGATGCGGCCATCGGCAAGGTTGCGGGTGACGTCGATCATGCTGAAGCGCATGGCGACCGTCGCATAGTCGAGCCCCGCCTCGCTCCAGGCTTCCGCGAGGTCGCCCTGCTCGAGCTTCACCGCCTCGACCTTGTTCTCGACGCCGCGGCTCGCGTTGCCGGACAGCTGTTCCGAGAAGTAGCCCAGCATCTCCGGCGTCGCGATGCCCCGCAGGGTGGCGAGGTCGCCCTTGCTGTACGCGGCCTGGACCTGGGAAAGGAGGGATTCGAAGGCCGTGTAATCTTCGGTGGTGATGGCGAGCTGGGCCGCCGCGCCGCCCACCAGGAGCGGGCCGGCCGACCGGGCCATCGGCGCCTCCGTCAGGGCGGGCGGAGCCATGTAAGCCTGGGCCGGACCTGCCGGCTGAACCCGCGCGGCGCTCCAGCCGCGGAACAGGCGGAGGGCCAGGTAGGCCACGCCGCCGATCAGCAGAACCTGCACCAGCAAGCCGACGATTCCGGCACCGCCGCCGAAGCCACCGCCGAACATCATGCCGAATAGGCCGGCACCGAGGATGCCGCCCATCAGGCCGGAGAGGAACGGATTGCGCGCCATGAAGCCGGGACGCGGCGCGGCGGGCGCCGCCGCCATTGCAGGGTTCTGAGCCGGCTGTTGCGGCGTCGTGCTCCGTTCCACGGGCTTCGCGGTGGGGGCGGTCTGGGTCGGGGCCGGCGCCTGGTTGGTCCTGCTGCCACGACTGCCGGAACTCGAGCCCGCGCCGGCACGCGCGTCGGCCAATGACGGCGCCACGATGATCAGGGCGGCGATCACCGCAAGCCAACGAATGTTCTTCACGATCGAGCACCCCTGTCGGACCCAGCCAACCGGCGTCATGTTAGGTGCTCGGGGGCGCCAATCAAGGCGTCAGCCGCAATATAGTTGCCATCCCCAATCTTCAGTCTGGCATCCTTTTCCAGCAATACCCGAAGCTGGCATAGTTTTCGATCATGTCGAAGCCAGGGTCGAAGCTGCGAAATTTGTTCCGAATGCGTTTGATCGCGGACCGCACATTTCCCCGATAGCCGTCGGTCCCGCTTCCAGCGATGAAACCTTCATAGCGCAGCCGGTCATAAATCGCCCGGTAGGTCAGGAACCGACCCGCGCTCGATGCCAGCAGGTGGACGATGTTGTATTCACCGAGCGTGAGGTCGAGGTCAAAGTCATTCCAAAGGGCTCGCCTGACATCGGTGCGCAGAAGCAGCTTGCCGCAGATCACGGACCCGCGGGACCGCGGCTGGTCCGTATGTCGGGAAGCCTTGACCACGCACTTGAGGCGCCTCCCCAGGACCTCCGAACCCCGCGACTTGCAGATGACGTCAACCGCACCATTGTCGAGAGCCAGGCATTCATGGGACGGGAGTGCCGGGCCGGTCAGCACCACGACGGGGACATTGACGCCCTGCCCGTGCAGCTTGGCCAACAACGCGACGCCGGAAATCTTTGGCCAGTCGCAATGGAGGACGATGATGTCGGTATCGAGGAAAGTATCAGGTTCATCGAGCAGTGATGCGCCGTCCGAGAGTGTTCGGATGGCAAAGCCTTGCTTGGACAACTCGTCGGTCATGGATCCGCGATCGACCCTGCCGTCCTCGATGAGAAGGACGCGAATGGCGTCCGCCTCGCCAACGGAGGCGAGCAGTGTGGGGACGCCTGCATCCAAGATCGCGACATCTTGTTCGACAACGGACGTCATTTGAAGTCAGCCCTCCTCGGCACGAATCGGATCGTCAATCTGCGAGGGGGGAGTTCGCGATCGGTCGGTGCCGAGCGTGATTTGGCGGATCGACCAGACCGACCGGCGCCGAAGCGCCCGACAAAGCTGGCCGTCGTCGCAGCGGAGGCAATGAAGTCGCCCGAAAAACTCTCGTGACTGCGCACCGGTCGACGCGCCGCCTGCGCAAGCCCATAGAAGTCTGCCACCCACGTCTCCCGCGTTGCCCCGAGTGCGCTATCGAACGACACCCCTGCCGTTCGCGCATCGCGAGCCCTTCCCTACGGCGAGAGTAACCCAGGGATACAGCTTTTGCGGGTGACCACATTGTGACAGCAGCAGCCTCGTCGCGGAGAAAACGGCGTCGCGACGTTACGCGAGTGCTCTGAGTATGAGTCGCAACCCGCACGAATGGCGGTGAGGCTTCAGGACGTTGTGTCCGGTTTCCAGTGCGAAGCCTGATCGAGTTCGCCACTGGCGCGTCGAAGCGTCTGCACCAATCGCTCCAGTCTTCGCCTCGAGCCGTGGAACCGCTCGCCCGTGTCGACCTCTTCGACCTCGATTATTCGACCCCTACGCCGACCAACAGCGTTGATGGCGTGGATGCGAAACCTGCCACCACCGACAAGCCAAGAAACGATTAACTGAGCCATTTTTTGCCCTCCAATCGGGCAGCTCCCACCCTTTGAAGACTCTTCACTGCAAAAACCTGAGCGAGTGCAATATTTCGGCGGAACGCCGGTCCGTCGCACGTCGTTGCAGCGGGGTCTGTTCCCAGACATCATACAGACTGAGAATATGTGTGGTGTAGCTAGGTGGTGACCAATGGTCGGGTTAGCTTTCCGGCGGTGACCAAACAAGGACCAATGACCAAGTCTCGCGCCCGCCGCTACTCAATCGAAGTCAAGGACAGCAACGGCTCGGTCCTGTTCGCCACAGTTGCCTATTGGAACGACAAGGACAGGCGAGTCGCGCTGGCGCAAATCACCGGTCTTTCCGGGCTTCCCGAGGTGAACTTCCGTGGCGAGCCTGCGCTTGAACCGGAGGCGAGCAAAGCGCGGTCCGCCGCCGATCGATCGAAGACAAAGACAGCGCGATCCGCACCTCGTTGACAGTTCATGGATAGCAGGATGAGCACGACGTTCAGATCCAACGGACACTGCCGTCGCGCTTGACCGCTAGCGCGGCAAGTCGCCTTCCAGCATGACGCGATAGAGATACCGCGTCTGGTCCATGTCGTAGTCGCCGTTGGCCTTGTGCAGCAGGCAGCGGTTGTCCCAGATCATCAGATCGCCGGGCCGCCAACGGTGACGGTATTGGAATCGTTCGGCAGTAGCGTGCTGCAGCAGCTCGTGCAGCAGCGGCAAGGCCTCCTTGTGGTCCAGGCCGAGGATGCCTTCGATGCGGATCGGGTTGATGTAGATCGACTTGCGACCATTCTCCGGATGCGTGCGCACGACCGGATGGAGGACGGCGTTCGGCACACGCTCCTTGTTCGCCTCCGACAGGGTCATCAGTTTTCGCGCGCTGTGGCTGCTCTGGTAGACGTGGACCGCCACCAGGTCCGCGATCCGATCCTGCACGGCCGGGGGCAGCGCGGCATGGGCTGCGGCCATGTTCGCGAACTGCGTATCGCCGCCGTGATCCGGCAGGGTGACGGCGTGCAGGACCGTGGCCTTGGGCGGCCGGGCGTCGTTGGAGTGGTCGGTGTGCCAGCCTTCGCCGGGAATATAACGGCGACCGTCGGGAAAGCGATCCTGGTTGGAGAGATAATGAATCTGCGGGCACTCGGGCAGCGCGAAGCGCGTGTTGTGCTGCATGAAGACCCGCCCGAACAGCTCGACCGCGCCCAGCACCTGGGTGGGCGCGAGCGACTGCTCGCGGATGACCAGCACGCTGTGCGAGACGAAGGCGCGATTGAGGGCGGCCTTGTCCTCGTCGCCGACCGGACGCGCGAGATCGATGCCCCGAACCTCGGCGCCGGTATTGTCGGTCAGGGGCCTGACCTCCATTGCCCGTCTCCTGCCCTTTGCCTTTTGCCGAGCCTACAAGCGACGCGGCCGACGCGGCAAGCGCGCATGGCACCGTCGTCGAAGCCTTTGAGGCCGGCAACCAACGGCAAGCAGGTCGTCAGAACGATTGTCAGGTGGTGGCGAGTGACCCAAGCGCCTGCCGGACATCGGCGCCCGAGGCCGGCTCCGCACCGTTTTCGCGGACGAGGCGCGCCGCCTCCTCGACCCAGGCGAGATTGCCGAGCGGCGTGCCCAAGGGCGCATCCTCGAGACCGACGCGCACGTGGCCGCCGCGGGCGACGGTCTCGCCGATCAGCGGACGGACATCGGCGGACACGCCGGCGATCATCCAGGGTGCGCCCGCCGCTTCCTCCTCGAGCAAGGCGAGATGGGCCGCGAGGCCATAGGGCTTGGGCGGGAAACCGAAGGCGAATTTCTCGGAGAACATGAAGCGGTAGACCGGCGGCTTGACGCCGGCGGCGCGGGCAAGGGCCGCACCGGCCCGGGTGAAGCCCGGTTCGTAGATGGCGAAGGCCGGGTGAAAGCCGTTGCGCGCGGCGAAGTCGAGCGCATGGCGGACATGGGCTTCGGGGTTCAGGTAGGTGAAAGCGGGCTTGGCCCCCGCCCGCGTGGCCGCCAGGCTGAAATTCACGCTGCCCGGATCGATCACGGCAAATTCGAGCAGGCCGCGCGCGGCAAGCGCCTCGATGTGGGCGAAGCGCTGCGCGGCCTCGCCATCGATGGCGGTCCCGGGGATCGCCGGGTAGGACGGATAGACCGGAACGTCGACCTCGGCCCGGATGCCCTCGATGATGCGGGCGTAGACCTGCCAGTCGAAGGTCTGCGCCCCGCCGTCGGTGTAGGCGTGCGTGTGGACGATGGCGGCACCGGCGCGCGCACAGGCGACACCCTCGGCAATGATCGCCTCGACCGTGTCGGGGATGCCCGGTTGCAGCGCGCGGCTCCAGGCGCCGTTCAACGCCACTTCGATCCAGACCTTGCGCATGGCGCCGCTCCCCTCCCGGCTCAGCGCGCGCCGCCCAGGCCGCCCGGCGCCGTGCGGACGAAGGGCGGCTTGGCCGGGCTGCCGGTACGGCACTCGTGGGCAAAACCGGCGTAGCTGTCGGCATTGGCAAGGCGCTGGTTGGCCGACAGCGGCCGCATGAAGCGGTCGTCGAACCAGCCGCGCCCGAAATCGCCGATGTTCTGGCAATTCGAGCGGCCGACGAAATGCGACAGCTCGTGAAGAATGATGAAAGCCGCGAATTCGGCGCCGACGGACGGGGCGAAAAAGCCGAGCCCGAGATGGATGCGGTCGAGCCGCCGGTGCGTGTCCTCGTCCTCGCGGCCCTCCTCGAAGAAGCCCTGCGGCTGCGTGAGCGCGATCCGCGGGTTGTGGCGGTCGAGGTCGAACTCGTCGACGGTGTCGATGTTGAACAGCTCCGGATTCAAGATGACCGTGCTGAAGCGCGTGTAGGAACCGAACAGGTCGACATGGGCCGCGCTCTGCTCCGCTGCCGAGAGCGTCGCCAGCCCGAAATGCCGGTTGAGCCGGTCGGTCGCGGTGGCCGCCGGGCCGCTCGGCGTGGGCCCGCTGGTGATGACCGCCTGCAGGTCGCGCACGGCCGCCGTGAGTGCCAGGCCCACGATCGGCAGCGCCTGGCGGACCTTGACCCGGAGATCATCGTCGGACACCGGATCGATGATCTCGTTCAGCCGCACGATGGTGTTTTTGTTGGGCTCGATCACGCCGTCGAAGATCTGCAGCTGGACCTGCTGGAAGCGGGCGATCGCGGCGTTGGTTCGCGGGCCGCAGATGCCGTCGACCGCCAGGAACGGGATCGGCCCGCCGGCGGCGCCGGCCAGCGTCACCTGGTTCAAGGCGTCCTGGATGGTGCGGACGTCATCGGCCTGGTTGCGGGCAAGCGGTCCACGGCCGACCGGCGCGTTGATCGCGACCGGCCCGGTGAAGCCGGAGGACAGCACGGGCAGTGACTGACAGGAGCCCACGGCGGGCATGACCAACCAACGCATGAGGAGACCCTCCGGACCGGCGGCGAAAGCCTAGCACAAGACGGCAGGTGGTCTATCGAGCCAACTACAATGTCTTGAGGTACTCGATTGTCGCGCTCATCCGCGGTCAGTGCGTCCGATCGGGCAACCCTACCCCGCTCGCTTCCGTTCTGCTTCTGTGTCAAGGACAGGGCTGCTGACCGGATCGGCTCAAAAAGTCGGAGGAGGCGGATTGGAAGCGCCGCGACTGGAACGCAAGCTGATCGCCATCCTCGCTGCCGATGTCGAAGGCTATAGCCGGCATATGGAGCGCGACGAGGCGGCAACGCTTGCGACCCTGTCCAGCCATCGCCTGATCGTCGACGAGCTGATCGCCTCCCATAATGGCCGGATCACCGGCACCGCCGGCGACAGCGTGCTGGCGGAGTTCAACAGCGTCGTCGACGCGCTCGATTGCGCCGTGAAGATGCAGGCAGCCCTCGCCGGCGCGAGCGACAGCACGCCCGTCGAGCAGCGGCTGCTGTTCCGCATCGGCATCAATGTCGGCGACGTCATGGTGAAGGACGGCGACATCTTCGGCGACGGCGTCAACATCGCCGCGCGCCTCGAATCGCTGGCCGAGGCTGGCGGGATCTGCGTATCACGCGGCGTGCGCGATCATGTTCGCAAGATGGGCCAGTATGTCTTCGAGGATCTGGGCGAGCAGAGCGTCAAGAACATCGCCCAGCCGATCCGCGCCTTTCGCGTCCGCGACGCAGGCGACGCCACACCCGCGGAGAGCGCCGACGCGCCCGCCGCGGCGCAGCCGCCCGGACCTGCCGAACAGCATGCGTCAGATCCGGCCGAGTTCGAGCTCGCCTTCTGGGAATCGATCAAGGAAAGCGAGGATCCGGGCGAATTCGCAGCCTACCTCGAGCAATATCCGACGGGCGCCTTCATCGCCCTGGCCGAAGCGCGACGGCAGTTGCTGCTGCAGCCGGAAGCGGCACCGGCCCCGGCCGATTCCGATATCGTGGCCGTCGAGCTGGCTTTCTGGGACACGGTCAAGGACAGCGACAACCCGGCCATGTACGAGGCCTACCTCGAGCAATACCCGGACGGCGCCTTCGCGGCGCTGGCAAAACTGCGGTTGGGTGAACTTGGAGCGTCGCCGCCGCCCTGAAGGGCGGCGCGCGTCACTTCTGGGCGCGCGCGACGAGTTCGCGGGCCTCGCGCAGCCGATCCCGGCATTCGGCCTCCGCGCCGCGCTCGGCCTGGGCGCGCGCGGCGACGAGGACCGCTTGCAGCGCCGTCGTCTGCGCAGCGTCAAGCTTGCCGGTGTCGGCGGTCGTGCCATTGAACGGTGGGCTGTCGGACGGCGCGCTCTTGGGCGGCGTGTCCTTCACGTCCGGCACCGTCGGCATCGCGTCATGCGCGCTCCGCGGCGGCGTGATTACGGCCTTGTCGGGCGAAGGCGGCGGCGCGATCACGCCGCCTGAGCGCGCGAGGTCGCCGGGCCGCACCGCCGCCGTCGGCGGCGACTTTTCGGCGGGCGCTGTCGGCGGATCGCTGGAGACATGGTAGTGCTGAGCGAGGCTCCGCACGTCATCGAGGCAGCCGGCTGCGCCCACCGCGTGGGCCGCTGCCAACATCAGGACGGGTGCGAGCAGAAGTGCCGAGGCGCGAGGGGGCCATCGTCTGGGATTTTGCATGGCAATCACCGGGGGTTCCGAAAAGCAACGATTGGCCTGCCAAGGGGTTGCTGCGGTCCGGGGGCGTCGACTATTTGCGCCGGCATTTCGACAGCCCTAGACTTCCCACGACACGACAATTGGAACCTGAATGGCCCGAGCCGCATCCCGCATCCACGAGGTTCCCGACGATCTGCTCGCCGCCATCGATTATTGCTACGAGCAGGGCTGGACCGACGGACTGCCGGTCGTGCCGCCGGTCGTCGATCGCGTCGATGCCATGCTGGCCCATCAAAGCCGGCCGGCCGAGACCGTGATCGCGACCCATCCCGCGACCGGATTGGAACTGTCCCTGCACGCCGCTGCGGTGAATTCCGTCATGGCCGGCTGCCTGCCGGAACATTTTCCAGTGGTCGTCGCGGCGTTCGAGGCGATGAACAAGCCCGATTTCAATTTCCACGGCTCGACCGCCAGCACCGGCGGCTCGGCGCCACTGCTGATCGTGAGCGGCGCCTATGGCGACGAGATCGGCATGAATTCCGACGTCAACCTGTTCGGCCCGGGCAATCGCGCCAACGCCACGATCGGCCGGGCGATGCGGCTGATCCTGCGCAATGTCTTCCAGATGATTCCCGGCATCTCCGACAAGTCGACGCAGGGCAATCCGGGCAAGTACAGCTTCTGCATCGCCGAGCGGGCGCGCGGCAATCCGTGGCCCCTGCTGTGCGAGACGCAGGGCTATGCCAAGGGCGTGTCGAGCATCACCGTCTATGCCGGCGGCGGCTTCTGCAATGTCGAGAACCACGGCGGCAACACGCCGGAACAGGTGCTGGGCTCCGTCGCCGACGCCATGGCGAACTATGGCTGCATCACCTTGGGCCAAAGCGTGGTGATCCTGGCGCCCGAGCATATGCGCATCGTGGCCGGCACCGGCTGGACGCGCGAGGACGCGCAGAACTTCCTGTTCACCCATGCCAAGCGTTCGGTCGAGGGCATGAAAGGCGTCGGCAAGTACCGCGACCGCGAGTACGACACGCAGCACGGCGGCGCGGCACACGCGCTGGCCGAGCAGGGCTTCGTGCATCGCGGGCTCTCGCCCGCCGACATCCTGATCACCATGGGCGGCGGCGATGCCGGCGGCCACTCGTGCTTCATCCCGTCGTGGAGTCGCGGCCGCGGCTCGATCCTGCAGCACAGCGCGATCGGCGCGTGAAACAAAGGAGTGAATCCAGATGCAGCTCTACGCCCCCACTTCCTCCGGACCGAAACGCAAGTCGTTCCGCGCCCCGCCGCTCGCCAGCCTGGAGGGCCTCAGGATCGGCATCCTGGAAAACGGCAAGCTCAACGCCGAGGAGATGCTGCGCGAGGTGGGCGCGCTGTTCGTCGAGCGCCACGGCTGCACCCTTCGCCCGATCTATTCGAAATCCAACGCCAGCGCGCCGGCGCCGTCCGCCACGCTGGTCAAGGCGGCGCAGGACGTCGACTTCCTGATCACCGGCTTGGGGGATTGAGGCTCCTGCTCAACGTGCAGTCTGCACGACGGCATCAGCTTCGAACAACTCGGCAAGCGGGCGCTCGTGCTGTGCACGACACCGTTCGAGGTGACCGCGCGCAACATCGCGCGCGTGCTCGGCCTGCCCACCTATCCCTTCCTGTGCGTCGAGCATCCGATCGGCAGTTGCACCCTGCCGGAGCTGAAGGCGCGGGCGGAGATCGCCTACCAGCAGGCGCTGCCCATCCTGCTCGAGGCATAACGGCATCGAAACAGTTATGCCCTCACCCTTAGGAGCCGCGCCAGGCGCGGCTCCTAAGGGTGAGCCGACTCTGGGTCTTACGATGCTTTGCGTTGACGGATTGGCATCGCAATCAGGCTGCCGATGATGAGCGATATGCCGCCGACGGTGAGCGCCAGGGTGAAGCTTCCGGTCCATTCCCGCACGAAGCCGAAGAAATAGGGGCCGACCGTGCCGCCGAGATTGCCGGCGCCGTTGACGAGGCCGATGCCGACGCCGGCCACCGCCGGTGGCAGCACTTCCGTCGGCAGCGACCAGAACGGGCCGAAGCGGCCAAAGAAAGCGGCGACGGCCAGGGTCAGGAAAACCAGGATGCCGATCGTGCTGCCCTGGCCGGCGAGCTGCGCCAGCAGAAGGAACATTCCCGAGAGCGCGGTGGCGCCGATCATGTGCCACTTGCGCTCCTGCAGGCGGTCGGAGCTGAAGGCGACCAGGACCATCATCAGCGCCCCGCCCGCATAGGGCACCGCGCTCAGGAAGCCCACCGCCGTGATCGACAGCCCAGTCTCCTTCAGCACCGTCGGCAGCCAGAAGGTGACGCCCCACTCCGCCATCAGGGCGGCGAAATTGTAGAGCGCCAGCAGGAGCACGGCGGGATGCCAGAGGGTCCTGATCCAGTGGCCCTGCACGGGCGCGGCCTCGGCCGCCTCAGCTTCGAGCGCGGCCACCAGCCGGACCTTCTCGTCCGGGTCGAGCCATTTGGCATCGCGAGGTTCCTCGGTGATCGCCCAGATCCAGACCAGCGCCCAGACCAGTCCCGGCAGCGCCTCGACGATGAACATCATCTGCCAGCCGAAATGCGCCAGCACGACGCCGGAGATCGGGTTGGCGACGACGGAAGCGATCGGGATGCTGATCAGGAACAGCGTATTGGCGCGCGCCCGCTCCGCCCGGGTGAACCATTTGCGGATCAGCACGATGGTGCAGGTGAGCACGCCGCCCTCGAACAGGCCGAGGATGAAGCGGTTGGCGATCAGCTGGTTCTCGGTACGCACGAACGCGGTCGAGAACGACACCACGCTCCAGAACAGCAGCAGGCCCAGGATGACCCATTTCGCGCTCCACACCGAGGCGAGCCGGCCGGCTGGGATCTGCAGGATGATGTAGCCCCAGAAGAACATGCCGGTGGCGAAGCCGATCGCCGAGGCGCTGATACCGAGCTCGCTGCGCATGGCGGGAATGGCCATCGCGATGTTGGTCCGGTCGATGTAGGAGAGCACGTACATGACGAAGGCGACGCCCAGGATGCGCACCCAGCGATTCCTGTGCGGTGCGAGCTTTGCCGGTGCAGCCAAGACGTGGTCCCCCTCCCGCCATCGCGTTCTTTTGCCGGAGGTTAGCAACCGCTCCGGCTCGGTACAACAGACGCGCTTGCGGCAGCGAGACCACTGGTGCTTGCGCCCTTCATCTCAATGCAACCTTATTTCGCTGGTACGCATTCGCCTGCCTTTATCCCGCGCGGATGCACGACGTCGCGCGTCGTGGTTAGTCTCGCGGGATGCGACAGGAGGTGCCGATGAGGACGCTCGCTGTGTCGGCGATGATGATCGCGGCCTGGTTCCTGCCAGCGGCGCCGGCATGGGCCTGGGACGATCAGGGTCATGAGCTGATCGGCGCGATCGCCGACACCATGCTCGGCAACAGCAAGGCCGGCAGCCAGGCCCGTCAGATCCTGGGCTATGGCCTCGCCAGCGCGGCGAAATGGGCCGACTGCGTCCGCGGTGTCCACAGGGACGCGAGCGGATTCAAGTACGAGGCCGGATCGCCGGGCTGTTCCGAGTTCGAAAGCCCGGCCGAAGTCGCCCGCATGGTCGACTATGCCCGGCGCAACTGGTCCAATTGCCGGAGGCTACCAACCGACGGCTGCCACACCCGCTATCACTTCGCCGATGTCGCGATACAGCGCGACGGCTACAGCCGCTCGTTCTTCGGCACCGGCAGCGACGACATCGTGAGCGCGCTCGACAGTGCGGTCCTGGTGCTGCAGTTCCAGCCGGCCGAGCCGCCGATCTCGATCCGCGACAAGAAAGAGGCGTTGCTGATGATCGCCCATCTGGTCGGCGATCTGCATCAGCCGCTGCATGTCGGCGCCGTCTATCTGCGCCCCGACGGTTCGCTCATCGATCCGGATATCCCATCCAACCAGAATCCCGGCGCGATCGAGAAGAACAACGCCACCCACGGCGGCACCGACATCCTGATCGACGGAGGCGCCAACCTGCATGCGATGTGGGACGACGTTCCGCACGACTGGGGACGAAACGTGACGCCTGAGCTGCTGGCCAAAGCCAAAGCCGTGCCGCCCAGCAATGCCAACGTCGACATGTTGGCGGCGCTGTGGGCCGGCGAAACCATTCGGCTGTCGAACGATGCCTTCAAGGGCCTGACGTTCGGCGCCAGGAACGCTCAGGGCAAGTGGACGGCCACGGTCGACAACGCGTTCCTCTACCGGACGAAGCTCGAGAACATGCAGCGCCAGCAGATCATCAGGGGCGGCGCCCGGCTCGCCGAGCTGCTGCGGGAAATTTGGCCGGAGGAATAGTGGAGATTTTGCGGTGTGCTTCGCCGGCAACAATCACCGCGAATCCTCCATTTTGGTCAAGCTCACTGTCTTTTCGCGGCTGCTGTCTCGGGCGCAGCTTTGCGCGGCGCCCCTGTGGCGTTGTCCGCCGCTCATTGGGAGGCAGATGAAGTCCATGTCCAGGCGCATCGCCATGCTCTCAGTGCTTTAGCAGACCCAGCTTTTCCGATGCCCTGCCGGAGATCACATGCGAGTAAAGGCATGCTGGGGGATGCGCGCAGCCCAGAAAAGCACCGGCACGCGCACGGTGCTCGCCCATCAAGCGTTTCGGCACGCGCCGTGAACAAAAACGAAGCGATAGCCGCGCGCTCGAAATCGTTATTCGCCAGGAAAGCCCGGCCTCAATACAACCACGAAGGCGCGCCATGCTTCTTGAACGCAACGGCGCCCAACCCGGTTGGTTTGGCGGTGTCCTTTCGGGCGCGCGATTTCGCCGCGCCGACGACGGCTTTGAGACGACGCGGCCTTCACCAACACGATGGGGAATCGAGTCATTGGCAAAGGCCTTCGCCCGGGGAATGCCGCCATGAGTACGCCCACCACAATCGAAGAATGGCTGGCGCGTGTTGACCTGTCGCGACTCGCGGCGACGTTCCGCGACAACGGCATCGATCTCGATGTCGTGGCAAAGCTCGGTGACGATGACCTGCGCGAGCTCGGCCTCACGATCGGCGACAGGAAGCGGGTGCTCGCCGCCGTTTCGTCTTTGGCCGCCCTTCCGCCGACGGCGGCCGTCGAGCGCCGGCAGCTCACCGTGATGTTCTGCGATCTCGCCGATTCGACGGCGCTGTCGTCACGCCTCGATCCCGAGGACATGCGCGACGTGATCCGCGCCTACCAGACGGCCTGCGCCGATGTCATCGCGCGCCATGACGGTTTCGTCGCCAAGTTCATGGGCGACGGGCTGCTCGCCTATTTCGGCTACCCGCGCGCCCACGAGGACGAGGCCGAGCGCGCGGTGCGCGCCGGCCTGGAGATCGTGGCCTCCGTGGGCGGGCTGCAGACGCCGGCGCGCGAGGCGCTGCAGGTGCGCATCGGCATCGCCACCGGACTTGTCGTCGTGGGCGACCTGATCGGCGCGGGCGCGGCCGAGGAACAGTCGGTGGTAGGCGGGACGCCCAACCTTGCCGCCCGCCTGCAGGGGCTCGCCCGGCCCAACGCCGTCCTGATCGCCGAGGCCACGCGCCGCCAGGTCGGCAACCTGTTCGAATTCATCGACCTCGGCCCGCAGGAGATGAAGGGGCTCGCCACGCCGCAGCCGGTCTGGCGGGTGCTGGGCGAGAGCGACGCCGCCAATCGCTTCAAGGCGCTGCGCTCGAGCGCCACGCCGCTGGTCGGACGCGAGTTGGAGATCGCGGTGCTGATGCGCGGCTGGACGAGCGGCAGGACGGGCCGCGGCCACGCCGTGCTGATCTCGGCCGAGGCGGGCCTCGGCAAGTCGCGCCTGGCCGAAGCCGTGCGCGAGCGCATCGCCGGCGAACCGCACGTCACCGTGCGCTATTTCTGCTCGCCGCATCATCGCGAAAGCGCGTTCTATCCGATCGCCCGCCAGCTCGAACGCGCGGCGGGCTTCGACTGCAACGACGACGCCCAGGCGCGGCGGCGCAAGCTCGAGGCCATGCTGGCCGGCGGCCCCGGCGAGGCGGAGTTGTCCTTGTTCGCCGACCTGCTGTCGGTGCCCGGCCTCGAGGCGCGATGGGTTCAGGAGCTGACGCCGGAGAGCCGCAAGGAGAGGATGCTCGATGCGCTGGTGCGGCTGTTCGAGGACCTCACGCGGCGCCGGCCGGTGCTGGCGATGTTCGAGGATCTTCACTGGATGGATCCCAGTTCAGGCGAGCTGCTGGATCGCGTCATCGCGCGCCTCGACCAAATGCCGGGCTTGCTGATCGCGACCTGCCGGCCCGAATTCCAGCCCGGCTGGACGGACCGGCCGCGCGTTTCGACGTTGATCCTGCCGCGTCTCGGCCGACGCGACGCCGAGGCACTGGTGCGCGGCCTCGCCGGGCCCGCTCCGCTGGTCCCCGACACGCTGGACGAGATCCTCGAACGCACCGACGGCGTGCCGCTCTTCCTCGAAGAGGTCACCAAGGCCGTGCTCGAGGCCGGCGGCACGGCGCGCGGCACCGCCGCGGTCCCGAGCGGCGCTTCGGGCGGCGCACGGCTCGCGGTGCCCGTCAGCCTGCAGGCGTCGCTGATGGCGCGGCTCGACCGGCTGGGGCCGGCGGCGCGCGAGGTGGCGCAGACCGCGAGCGCGATCGGCCGCGACTTTTCCTACGCCTTGGTCGCCGCCGCGGCAGCGCCCGGCAGCGATGCCGAGACCGAGGCCCATCTCGACCAGCTCGTCGCCGCCGGCCTGGTGTTCCAAGTCGGCACCCCGCCCGCCGCGTCCTACCAGTTCAAGCACGCCCTGGTGCAGGACACGGCCTACTCGACGCTGCTGCGCGGCCCGCGCCAGGCCCTGCACGAACGCCTCGCCGCCGCGCTCGAAAAGCGGCTGCGCGCAACCGGCGACGGCGAGCCGGAAATCCTGGCGCATCATTTCGCCGAAGCGGGCCAGCCCGAGCGCGCGGCGTCCTACTGGCTGGATGCCGGGCGGCGCGAGGCGGGACGATCGGCGAATATCGAGGCCATCGCCCATCTCCGGCGCGGCATAGACGCCTTGGTCCCGGTCGCGGAAACGCCTGGCCGGCTGAAGCTCGAGCTGGCGCTGCAGCTGGCGCTCGGGCCGGTGCTGATGGCCAACGAGGGCTTTTCGAGCGCGCACGGCGAAGCCGCCTACCTGCGGGCCCAGTCATTGGCCGAGCGCCTGGGCGACGATCGCGCTCTGTTCGCGGCGGCCTGGGGCCGCTGGATGACGACGGCGCAAGGGCCGCTCAACGACAAGGCGGTGAGCGACATCGTCAAGGAACTGTTCCGCGTGGCCCAGCAGATCAACGACCCCGGCTTGCGCCTGCAGGCCCACCATGCCGCCTGGGTGACGACGCTGTGGTTGGGCGACCCCGCCGCCACCCACGATCACGTGAGCAAGGGCTTGGCGCTTTATGATCGCGAGAAGCATGGCCGGCACGCCGTGCTTTTCGGTGGACACGATCCGGCGGCATGCGGGTGCGGGCACGACGCCATCGCGCTCTGGATCATGGGCTATCCCGACCGGGCGGTGGCGAGCCTGCGCCGCGCGCTCGCCTTCGCCAACGATCTCGGGCACCAGCCGAGCGTCGCACACGCGCTGTGGCTGGCGGGCTTCGTGCACATGATGCGACGCGACGCGCCGGCGGCTCTGCAAACCGCCGAGCGGCTGGTGATGCTGGGCAGCGAGCACGAACTCGCGGTCTATCGGGTGGCGGGCCGCGTGCTGCGCGGCTGGGCGCGCACCCTGCTCGGCGCGCCCGAAGACGGCCTGGCCGAGATGCGCCAGGCGACGGAGGTCTACCGGTCGCTGGCCGGCGTGATGGCGGGTCCATTCCTCGTCGCACTGGCCGACCAGGAACGGCGCGCCGGAAATTTCGACAGGGCCGAGGCGACCCTCGTGCGGGCCCGCGCGGTCATCACGCATCGCGGCGAGCAGCTGTGGGTCGGCGGCTTGCTGCGCGCAGGCGGCGACCTCGCGGCGAGCCGGCCTGCGCCCGATCTCGCGGAGACGGAGCGTCTCTACGAGGAGGCGCGCGCAATCGCCCATCGGCTGGGCGGCAAATCGGTCGAGCTGCGGGCAGCAAGAGGCCTGGCGCGGCTATGGCTGCGACAGGGAAAGGTGCGCGAAGCGCACGAGCTTCTGGCGCCCCTCTTCGGCTGGTTCACCGAAGGCTTCGACACGCTCGATCTCAAGGAAACCAAGGCGTTGCTGGAAGAGATCGACCGCCGCGGGGTGGCCGCGCCGACGATCGAGCCTCGCGACATCACACGAGATCGCGCGGGATAGAGCGGTCCCATTCGCGATGACAGACTTCGTCGGCGCCCTCCCAGGCGCTGAGCGACGCCTGCAGCAGGAAGGCGTCGCGCGTGCAGGAGAGCCGCATCCGGGTCTCGATGCGCACCTGCCAGGCGTCGCGCCGGATCGTCTCGCTGCGCTGCATCTCGGCCGTGGCACTCAGCGGATCGTCATCCCTGATGTCGAACGCGAACTTGCCCTCGGTGCCCAACTCGAGGCCGAGGCGATCGATGCGCACGAGGCCCGGACGAATCACCGTCGGCCGCTCGGGCGTTGCCGTCTCGGGACCGGGCAGCGCCGGCAGCGCGGCGTCGGCGGCCTGCGCCGGGCGCACCGGCAGATCGAGCGTGCCGCCGAAGATCGTGAGCGTCGCTGCTTCGGGCGCGGGCCAGATCATTGGCCAATAGGTGGTGGAGAGCGCCAGCCTGATGCGGTGGCCGGCCGGAAACACGACGCCGGCGTCGTTGAGCTGGACACGGACTTGGTAGCGCTCGCCCGGCACCAGCGGCTCAGGCCTTTCATGACTGTTGCGATGCGTGAGATTCTGGACGCCGAAGGTCACGCGCAGCGACTCGGCCGACGGATGCACGTCGCACAGGCGAACCGCGATGTTGGCGATCGGACGGTCGGACGCGATCTCGAGGGTGACGATCGCCGCGCCCAGGATCTCGATCGTCTCGTCGAGCGGCAGCGTCTCGAAGACCAGCGAGCGCGCGTCGTCGGCGCGTTGATCGCCGGCCTGATCGGCGCCACGCCCGAACGGACACCAGCTGCCGGCATCCTTGCCGACCGTCTGCGACGAGCAGACCGAGCGCGCGGCAAGAGGCGCGCGCTCGGGCCGTAGTCCGTCATCGGTCAGGAACAGGCGCAGCGGCTTGCTCTCCGGCGGCGGCCAGGACGGCTCGGCCACCCAACGGCCGGGCAAGGTTTCGTGATAGGTCGCGGGCTTCACGCTGTCGTTCATCCAGGCGCGCAGCATCGGCTCATCCATGACGCCGGTCTCTGCACCCTTCAGCCAATGATCCCACCAGCGCAGCATGTCCTGCAGAAAGCCGATCTGCGGACCGGGCAGCGCAAAATGCGGATAGGCATGGGCCCACGGCCCGATCAGGCCCTTGCGCGGGACCGCGAGCCGTTCGAGCAGGCGCGGAATGGCGTTGGTGTAGCCGTCGGTCCAGCCGCCGACGGCGTACACCGGGCACTGGATCGCAGCGTAATCCTCGCACACCGAGCCATGCCGCCAATAGGCGTCGCGGCGTTGATGCTCCGTCCAGATTTCCAGGAACAGCGGCAGGTTGGCCAGGCGCTCCAGCCACATCGCCCGCCAGCGCTCGCCGACCAGTGCGGGATCGGGCGGGTGGCACATCGCGCCGAAGAAGAACGACGCCCAGCCGAAACCCGCATTCAGCTTGGCGCCGCCCATGTAATGCACATCGTCGGCGTAGCGATCGTCGGTCGAGCAGATCGTGACGATGGCCTTGAGCGCCGGCGGCCGCAGCGCCGCGACCTGCAGGCCGTTGAAGCCGCCCCAGGAGATTCCCATCATGCCGACCGCGCCGCTGCACCAGGGCTGGGCGGCCAGCCAGGCGATGATCTCGAGCGCGTCCTCCTGCTCCTGCTTGGCGTACTCGTCGGACAACAGGCCATCGGATTCGCCGCTGCCGCGGATATCGACCCGCACGCCGGCATATCCATGACCGGCCAGCCAGGGCTGGGTAAGCGCGTCGCGCTCATAGGTGCCGTCGCGCTTGCGATAGGGCAGATACTCCAGGATCGCCGGTACGGGATCCTGTTCGGCGTCCTCGGGCAACCAGATGCGCGCAGCGAGCTCAGTGCCATCCTTCAGAGGGATCGTCGTGTGCTCGATGAGTCGGACGGCGCGGGGAAAGGTCGTGACGATCAAGATTTACCCTTCCAGTCCGACGAGCTTCAGGCTGAGCGCGCGCAGCCGGCGCCGCGCCTCGGCGTCATAGGCCTGCGGGTCGGCGCGCGCTTCGCGCAGCACGTTGAAATAGAGCCCGCTCTTGCCGTCGAGGTTGGGCGAGACAGCGAGCTGGAGGATCGCCGCGGCGCCGTCCTCGACCGTGCTGATCGGCGTGGTGCCCGACTGACGGACCATGGTGGTGTTCATGTAGGTCGAGGGATGCAGCGTATTGGCGATCACGCCCGATCCCTCGAGCTCGTGGGCAAGATCGACGGTGAACAGGATCTGCGCCAGCTTGCTCTGGCGATAGGCAGCCCCGCCGCTGTAGCCGCGCGTCAGCATGACGTCGGAAAAGTCGATCGCCTGCTGGCCGGCCGAGGCGACATTGACGATGCGGGCCGGCGCGCTTGCCTTGAGCAGCGGCAGCAGCAGATGGGTGAGCAGGAAGCCCGCGAGATAGTTCACGGCGAAGCGCAGCTCGTGACCGTCGGCGCTGGTCTGCCGGCCGGGCGCGCTGCCGACGGTGCCGATGCCGGCGTTGTTGATCAGAAGCTCGAGCCGTTCGGTCTGTTGCTTCACCGTGTCAGCCAGGCGACGCACCTCGGCCAGCGACGCGAGATCGGCGGCGAGAAAGGTGGCACTGCCACCTGCTTGCTCGATCTCGCGCACCAGCGCCTCGCCGCGCGCGCGATCGCGGCCATGGACCAGCACTCGCCAGCCCTGCTGCGCCAGCGCGCGGGCCACGACGCGGCCGACGCCGTCGGTGGCGCCGGTGATGAGTGCCGTCCGTCCCTTGCCGTCCGCCATGCCGATCTCCCGGGAAATGCGCCCGCTATCGATGCCTATGATCGCCCTCCGCCCAAGGCAGGGCTATCGCATATAATGATCAATTCCGTCATCCCGAGCGAAGCCGCCCCAGGGGCGGCGTAGCCGAGGGACCTCTTCTTGTCGCCGAGGCAACAGAATAGATCCCTCCACTTCGCCTCGCTGAGCCTGCCCCGAGCGAAGTCGAGGGGCTCGGCTTCGGTCGGGATGACGGAGTTTCAAATGCGATAGCCCTGGCGCTCGAGGGAGCGGGACGACGAAAAGTGCCTCCATGCGGAATCCTTTTGGTCGTGTCGATCGTCTAAGTGGGAATGGAAGCCATCTTGCCATCACTAAACCAATCGGTTAAGTGTTCTTCCAGCGCTGTGAGGAGTCGCCGATGAAACTCTATTACGGTTGGGTCGTGGTCGCGGCCGGCGGGTTGATGGGATGCGTCGCCATCGGCGCGGTGTTTTCGCTGGCGGTCTTCCTGGCGCCGATGTCCGAGGCGACAGGCTGGTCGCGCACCGGCATATCGAGCGCCATGACGATCGTCTTCGTGACCATGGGTTTCGCCTCCTTCGGCTGGGGTGCGCTCACCGACCGCTTCGGCCCGCGCATCGTCGTGTTGAGCGGCGGGCTCCTGCTCGGGCTCGGACTGGCGCTGGCCAGCCGCGCCACAAGCCTGCTCGAATTCCAGCTCATCTACGGCATCGTCGTGGGCGGTGCCGCCGGCGCCGTCTTCGCACCGACAATGGCCACGGTGACCGGCTGGTTCGAGAAGAACCGCAGCCTCGCCGTTTCGCTCGTTTCGGCCGGCATGGGGATGGCGCCGATGATCATCTCGCCCTTCGCGGGCTGGCTGATCACGACCTACGACTGGCGCACCGCCCAGCTCGTGATCGCCCTCGTGGCCTGGGTGGTGCTGGTGCCGACGGCGCTGCTGGTTCGCCGCGCCCCCGCGGTGCCGCCGGGCGACGGCGTGGTCGCGACCGCGGCAGGCGCCGCCGATCCCGGCATGACCGCGGGACAGGCGCTGCGCTCACCGCAATTCATCGTGCTGGCCGCCACCTACTTCTGCTGCTGCGCCACGCATGCGGGCCCGATCTTCCACACGGTGAGCTACGCCATTGCCTGCGGCATCGCGCCCATGGCCGCAGTCACGATCTACAGCGTCGAAGGCCTGGCGGGCCTGGGCGGCCGCGTGCTGTTCGGCCTGGCCGGCGACCGCTTCGGCGCCAAGCGGGTGCTGGTCATCGGACTGTTCGCCCAGGCGCTGGGCGCCGGCGCCTACTTCTTCGTGCGCCAGCTCGGCGAGTTCTACGCCGTCGCCGCCGTCTTCGGTCTGATCTATGGCGGCGTGATGCCGCTCTACGCCGTGATCGCGCGCGAGTATTTCCCGATGCGCATCATGGGCACGGTGTTCGGCGCGGCCGCCGTGTTCTCGAGTCTCGGCATGGCGCTCGGCCCCGCCGTCGGCGGCTGGATCTTCGACACCACCGGCAGCTATGGCTGGCTCTATATCGCCTCGTTCGGCATCGGCCTCGGCGCCGTGGCGATCGCGCTCGCCTTCCCGCCTTTCCCGTCACGCCAGCGCGCGATGGCGCAACCGGCATAAGAGGGTGGCGGGGCGCGACATCTCTGCCGTCACGATCGGGTGAACTCGACGCAGCACATCGCCGCCGGCCGTCGGCGAGGTGTAGGTTGCCGCGATGCCTTCGATCGCAGACCTTGGCCGATGGTGGGCAGCCCTGCTGTTCGGGCTGATGCTGCAGTTGCTTCTGCTGATCGCCGTGTGGCTGCTGCGCGTCGTGGCACCAGTCTCACCCGCGGTGATCCTGTCGGCCAGCGAAATGCCCGCCGCAGAGCCAGCGGAACGGAGGGCCGATCCGACGCCGATGCTCAGGACGTCGCTCGACGACGCGCGCGCCGATGAGAGGAAGTTGCGAGCCGAGCTTGCGGCGCGCCAGGACGACCTCCGGAAGCAGACGGCGCAGTGCAAGCCCGCGGAGCCGTCCTTGCCGGCCCAGCGCTGGTCCGGGGGCGATCTCACCACGCTCAAGGGATGCTGGGTGCTGGGCCGCGACATACCCATGACGCATAGCTTCGCCGACGGCCGCCGGGAACGAGTCACCATCAAGGCCGGCAGGATCTGCTTCGACGAGCAGGGCGGCGGCGTGCATGAGCAGGTCACGATCGGCCCCACGTCACGATGGGACTGCAAGGCGCCTATGACGGCGAAGTTCTGGAGCAACGGAACGTTGGTCGCGAGCCAGCCCGACGTCATCTGCGAAGGCGAACCGCTGGTCAAGTGGACGGCGACACGGCTCACCTGCCAGCGGGTCGACGACGAGATGGCCCTGTGCCAAGCCGTCGACAAGTCCGGCCGCACGCAAGTGGAGTTCCGCCGGGCGCCCTAGCCGATACCGGCTTCAACGGGCCTGTCAGGATTTTGGAGGGCCACGGCGCGTGCAAAAGCTTTGGTCCCCGATTGGTCACGGGAACCACTTATTTGTGGCACCCTTTCTCGACAAATACTCCGGTCAACAGACGGGTGGGACCATGATGGGCGATCGCACGAAGACAGATCCCGAGGCAACCAACACGCAACCCGGCGGCGCAGGCGGCGACGCTCGAGCTGCTGCGGGCAACGCCGACGACGCTCACGGTGCCCCATCGATGGCCGAGCTCGCGCGCCGGCTGGCCGAGCGGACGGCTCGGCAGCAGGCGGTCGATCCAGCGGCGGCGGCAGCAACCCGGCGTGCCGCCTTGGAGGCCTACGATCTGGCGCGTGAGCGCCGGCTGATCGTGGCGCTGAGTGCCGTCCTGGCACTCACCGTGGGTGCGGCTGTCGCCTACTTTGTCTCGACCATCGAATCGCGGCCTCTCGTGCAGCTGCCAAGCGCTGCCGCGCAGCCCGAAGTCGGCACCGTCCCGCGAGATTTCAAATGCCGCGGTGGCCCCTGCTCTTCCCGACCCTTCGCCCCAACCCGCAGACGTCGTCGAGGCCGTCGAGCCCGCGGCAACGCAGGCGCCGCTTGCGGCCGACAGCCAACCGGCCCCTGTCGAGGCGATGCCGGGCGAGTCCCCGCTGCAAAGCAACGACGTCAGGGAGATCCAGGCAAAACTGCGGTCCTTTGGCTTCAATCCAGGGCCGGTCGACGGAACCGCCGGGCGCCTGACCGAAGTGGCCGTCACGCGCTACCAGCAGGCGAGAGGCCAGGCGCAGACCGGCGCGATCGACCGTCGACTGCTGGAGCAGCTTCGCCAGGATCCCGCACCCCCGGTTGCCCAGCAAATCGCCCAGCGTGGCCCAAGGCCCGACGCACGCGCGAACCGCCCGTCCGGATCGCGGCGCTCCGACCCGTTCGAGCCCGTGCGGGCTGCGGGCAATCGCCTCGGCCAATGGCTGGATTCCCTGGTCCGCTGACTCAAGCGTCCCGCCTGCAGAATTGTCCGCAACCGCCTCTGCGGTCGACCGTTCATTTCGATAGTCGTCGATCCAGGAGGCTTTCATGCTGCGAGCCACACGACTTGCCGTCATTGCCGCGTTGTCCGTCGCCACGGCAGCCTGTGGAGACAGGCCGGTCGACCGGGCGCTGACGGGTGGCGCGATCGGCGCCGGCGGCGGTGCATTGGTGGGCGCTGCCGCGGGCAACCCGGTGGCCGGCGCCGTCGTCGGTGGCCTGGGCGGCGCCGCGATCGGTGCCGCGACAGCCCCCGAACGCTGATCGCCCAATCACGCCGCAAGCTTCGAATTGGCTGGGCGGGCGATGGAAAGCATCCTCGGGGGTGGCTGCCTTTGCGGCGCGGTGCGTTACCGCGTCGCCGGACCAGTGATCGCGAGCGGCATCTGCCACTGCCGAACGTGTCGCAAGACAGCCTCCGCGCCAGCCCTTCCATTCGCCACATATCCTACGGCGGCATTTGAGATCACGAAGGGTGTCCTGGCGGAATTCCGTTCCTCGCCGGACGTAACGCGAGGCTTCTGCTCCGACTGTGGCTCGTCACTCACCTACCGACATGCCAAGAAGCCCGACAAGCTCGATGTCATGACCTGCAGCCTCGATGACGTCGACGCCGTGCCGCCGGCTTTCCATGTCTGGGCGAGCCACAAGCCGGCCTGGTCGGTCGTCGAGGACGGCTTGCCAGTGTTCGACACGACGCGGCCCGCGTCCAAAATCCCCTGACGAGCCGGTAGGGTCGGCGAATCCGGCGCTTGTGCGCCTCCCCGAATCAGGGCATCGCCTCTTGATCGCATGCCGATTTCCAGTCGTTTCGTCGTCCAATCCACCATCGTCCTGCTGGGCGTCGGCCTGCTGACGCTGCTGGCCATCGTCGGCACGACGATCTGGCTGGGCGAACGCGCCCAGGGCTACTTCAGCGTCGTCCTCGAGGCGCGCGACACGCGCGTGTCGGCCGTCGAGCTGCGCAGCGCCCTGGAAACCGCGGAATCCAGCCAGCGCGGTTTCCTGGTCACCGGAAACGAGATCTATCTGGCGCCCTATGACAGCGCAAAGGCGCTGGCCGAGAAACAGCTCGAGGCGTTGAAGCGGGCCCTCGCCACGACCCCTGACAGCGACGCCCTGCTGCGCCGGCTCACGATCGTGATCGGCGACAAATTCGGCGAGATGGACCAGACGGTCGCCTTGAAGCGCGATCGCCGGGACGCCGAGGCCCTGGCGATCCTGCGGACCAATCGCGGCAAGGCGCTGATGGACGAGGCCAACGTCTTCCTGTCCGGTATCGTGCGCGCCGCCGACGAGCGACTGACGCTGGGCGGCGCCGAGCAGCAGGCCAACGCCGCCCTGCTACGCTGGGTTTCGATCGTGGGCGGCATCGTGATCGTGCTGGTGGTGGGCGGCGTCACCGTCACCGTGCTGCGCTACGCCCGCGAGATCGCGCAGGCCCGCGACGAAGTACGCGTGCTGAACGCCAGCCTCGAGGATCGGGTGGCCCGGCGCACCGCCGACCTCGCCCAGGCGCGCGACCGCGCCGAGGTGTTGCTGGCCGAGGTGAACCATCGCGTCGCCAACAGCCTGACCCTCGTCGCCTCGCTGGTCCGGCTGCAGGCCAATGCCTTGAGCGACCCGGCGGCCAAGGCGGCGCTCGAGGAGACGCAGGCGCGCATTCTCGCCATTTCCCTGGTCCACAAACGGCTCTACAGCTCGGGCGATGTGCGCTTCGTCGAGCTCGACGAATACCTGTCGAGCCTGCTCGAGCATCTCGAGACGTCGATGCGGGCCGAAGGTCATGGCGCCGTTTCGCTGCGCCACGAGCTCGAGCCGCTCAAGCTCACGACCGACGCCAGCGTCAGCCTCGGCGTCGTGGTGGCCGAATGGGTCACCAACGCCTTCAAGTATGCCTACCCCGACCGGCCGGGCGACGTTCGCGTGCGCCTGGCGCGCCTGCCGGACGGGCGCGCCGAGCTCGCGGTCGAGGACGACGGCGTCGGCCGGAAAGAAGGCGGACCGGTCATGGGGACAGGGCTCGGCACGCGAATAGTCAAGGGAGTCGCCGCGGCCCTGCGCGGCGAGGTCCAGTACCTGCAACGCCAGCCCGGCACGACAGCCCGCCTGATCTTTCCTTTACCCACGATGTGAGGCAGGGCATGGCCATCTGGCTATTTATTCCGTCATCCCGAGCGAAGCCGCCCAGGGGGCGGCGTAGCCGAGGGACCTCATCTTGCAACCGGAGCAACAGAAAAGGTCCCTCCGCTGCGCCTCGCTCCGCTCGGCTGCGGTCGGGATGACGAAGTTTTTGGTCAAATGCGATAGTCCCACCCCCTGAGGGCCGTCGACTCGGCTGCAGCAAACGGCTGTAGTAGGCTCTCGATGCAATATCACGCCGGCGCCCCGCAGACCGTACAGCAATGAACTCGTCGAAGAATCGGCCCGGACTGAGGTCGAGAGAGGTCCAAGTCGCGCTGGTCGTGCTGATCAGTATGCTGGGTGCCGGTAGCCCCTCGAGGGCGCAGTCGGACGCGCCCGGCATCACGGTGCCGACCGTCTTTGCGCCGTTCAATCGCGACGCACCCGCCTGCACGCCGCCGCCGGGCCTGCAACGGTCGCTGGCCTTCGCCCAGGACAATGAGCGCGAGTTCATGCAGGGCGTCGCCCGCGGCCTGGCGCTGGCGGCGAAGGACCGCGGCCTCGACTTCCGCATCGCACTCGCCGCCAACGACGGGGCCCGGATGATCGAGCAGGTCCAGCAGTTCCGCGGTGCCAGGCTGGGCGCGGTGGTCGCGGCCCCCGTCGACCCGGCCTCGCTCAGCCTCAGCCTGCAGCAGGTCATCTGGTCCGGCGCCTATGTCGGCACGGTCGTGCCGCCGCCGGCGACGGAGCTGCTCAACGCCCCCCAGTACCTGACCGGCAAGGCGCTGGGCGACGCGGCCGCCACTTACATCAAGGCGCGCCTGAGCGGCCGAGCCAACGTCGTGCTGTTGACGCACGACAGCCTGCAGTTCCTGGCGCCGCGCTTCGTGGCCATGCGCGATTCGCTGAAGGCCATGCCGGGCGTGACGATCGTGGCCGACCTCTCGCCGGCAACGGTAAACGAGGACGGCGGAGCCGCGGCGATGCGCACCATCCTTCTGGCGCATCCCAACGTCGATGTCGTGCTGGGCGCCGATACCGTGGTGCTGGGCGCGCTCGCCGCCCTCCGGGCCGCCGGCAAGGCCCGTCCCGACCAGTTCCTGGGCGGCATCGATGGCGAGCCCGATGCGGTTGCGGAGATCAAGAAAGGCGGTCCCTACAAAGCGAGCATCAGCCTGGCGTCGCCTGTCTTCGCCTATGCCATGGGGCAGCACGCGGCCGACTGGCTCGACGGCAAGAGCATCCCGCAGGCCATGGATATCCTTCCCACCGCGCTTTCGCTCGCCAACATCGCGCAGTACGAGGCCGATCTCGCCGATCCGGGAAGCGTCTACAAGGATCCGGCGCGGCGCGACGCGTATCTCAGGATGTACGGCAACATCTGCTACGACACGCGCGACCGGTATGTGAATTTCCCTTGGTCATCCGAGCGACGGTGACGGATCACGCGGCAGCAATTACGCAGGGCGAAAGTCGCGGCGTGCCATGCGTCCCAATGGGACGATAATGCCGGCGGAGGAAACAGAATAAATGAACGGAGCCGCGATCGACGGCAGCTCTCTCAAGCCCGCCAGCATCGAAAGCCGCGAGTCGTGGAAAACGGCATGGCTCACCTTGGCCATCCTGTCGATCTCCTTCGGCTCGCCCCTTCTCATCGTGGTCGGCATGAAGCCGATGCAGGAGGCACTTGGCACCGAACGATCGGTCCTGGCATTGGCCGGCGCATTGGTCTGGGTCGGCACAGGCGCCGGCGGCGTGCTGATGGGCTGGCTCGCCGACCGCATCGGCGTTCGGACCACCGTGGCCATCGCCGGCAGCATGATGGCCGCGGGCCTCGCCCTGTCCTCGCTCGGTCCGATCTGGACCCTCTATGTCGGCCAGGGGCTGATGGTCGGCCTCTTGGGCAACGGCGGCATCTACGCCCCGCTGCTGGTTCATGTCAGTCGCTGGTTCGACCGCCGGCGCGGCACGGCGATCGCGCTGATCTCGTCCGGCCAATACATTGCCGGCGTCGTCTGGCCGACCTTGTTCGAGCGCGGCATCGCCGAGCTGGGCTGGCAGCCCGTCATGCGGACCTATGCCGTGGTCGTGCTGCTCGCGATCCTGCCGGCCACCCTGCTGCTGAAGCCGGCGCCGATCGCGCCACCGGTGCCGCACGCCCGTTCGGCGGCGGCGCGCAGCAATCGCGTCGCCGGCCTGCATCCGAATCTCGTCCAGGCGCTGATCTGCCTCGCCGGCTTTCTGTGCTGCGTTCCCATGGCGATCCCCTCGGCGCACCTCGTCGCCTTCTGCAGCGGCATCGGCATCAGCCCGACGCACAGCGCCGTCATGCTGTCGGTGATGCTGGCGGCGGCTTTCGTCGCGCGCCAGCTTTGGGGCGCCATGGCCGATCGCATTGGCGGCCTGCGCACGGTGATGGTGGGCTCCGCCTTCCAGGCGGTGGCCATCGCATGCTTCCTGCTGACGCAGGACGAGGTCGGCCTGTTCGTCATCGCCGCCGCCTTCGGATTGGGCTTCAGCGGCATCATCCCGTCCTACTCGGTGGCGATCCGTGACCTGTTCCCCGCCGCCGAAGCCTCATGGCGCATTCCGCTGGTCCTCTTCACGGCCATGAGCGGCATGGCTTTCGGCAGCTGGTTTGCCGGCATCCTCTACGATCATTTCGGCTACTACGCTCCGGCCTTCGGCGTCGGCGTCGTCTTCAACCTCGCCAACCTGCTGATCGTCGGATTCCTGGTCTTCCGCCTGACCGGCTGGCGGCGAACCGCCTTGTGGCCGGCCGTCGGCTGACGATCGTCATCGGACAAGGGAATCGGATAAGGGAAATCGGACAAGGGAGACATCGCCATGGGCTTTTCCATCGATCGCATCGACCATGTCGTCCTCAATTGCCGCGACGTCGAGGCCACGGTGGCCTGGTACAAGCGTGTGCTCGGCATGGAGAGCGAGGTCTTCGGCGAGTATCGCCATACCGCGCTGAAATTTGGCCGGCAGAAATTCAACGTCCGCCCGACCGGCCGCGCCGACTGGTGGTCGGTGAAGAACGATGCGCCCGGCGCGCTCGACCTCTGCTTCATCACCAGGCAGCCGCCGGAGGTGGTGGTCGCGCACCTGAAAGCATGCGATGTGAAGATCGAGGCGGGACCAAGGCAACAGACCGGGGCTCTGGGCCCCATGACCTCCGTCTATTTCCATGATCCGGACGGAAATCTGATCGAAGTCGCCAGTTATCCGTCCGAGACCGAGGCCGCAGCGCTGTAACGGCTTCGCGGGCGTCCTTGAGGCGCCGCACGGCGCGCCCTAAAACAGGGGCCTCGTGGCCCACGCTCTCAGCACCTCCTCCTACCGCTCCGACCATCTGTCGCCCTCGGCCCTCGCGCTGGCTGTGCTGTTGCATGCGGCGGTGGCGGCAGCGTTGTGGTGGACGATGATCAGCCGGCCGTCCTTGCCGCCGGCGGAAGAGGCGATCGAGGTCACCATCGAGCAGCCGAAGCCGCCGGAGCCAAAGCCGCCGCCGCCTAAGCAGGAGCCACCCAAGCAGGAGGCGGCCGCCAAGCCTCCCGAGCCGCTCGGCCTGATGCCGGAGGCCGCCATCACGGCGGAGAAACGCACGCAGGTGCCGACGGCGCCGGTGCGGCCGAACGAGACGCCCGCGCCGCTGCCACCGGCCCAGGCGGATCGTCCTCAGCCCTTCGCGTTCTCTCCGGCGCCGACGCCGCCGCTCACACCGAAACCACCAGCCGAGGCCGCGGCGCGGCCAACCGAAGCGCCACCGACGCCGAAGCCACCGGCGGAAGCCGCCGCGCGTCCGCCGGAGACGCCGCAGATGCCGTTTTCGTCGCCCTTGCCGACACCGACGTTGCCGACGCCGGCGCCGACGCAACCCACACCCGCCGCGCCGCCGGTACATGCGCTGGCGGCACCGACGCCGCCGCTGCCCCGGGCCAGCCCCGCGCCGCAACGGCCCGATCTTCGTCCCGCGCCGCCGACAGCGTCTCCACCCCGGCGTCCACCCGCGGCGGCCTCGGAATCGGCGTCGACCTCGCCGTTCGTGAACCCGGCGGACACCTATAACCGGGCGCGGGTTGCCGACAATTATCTCTGGCAAATAGCCCGCAAGCTTCAGGGCTACCGCTACGAGGCGCACGTCAATGTGAGCCACGGCACCACCGTGGTGCGGGTCACCATTGCGCGGGACGGACGGCTGCTCGATGTCGAGGTCGCCGGATCGAGCGGCGTGCCGGAGTTCGATCGCGGCGTGCTGGCGGGCGTTCGATCCGGCTCGCCGTACGATCCGTTGCCGCCAGACATCCAGGGCGCCAGCGCCACCTTCACGTTGCCACTGGTCTCGGTGAACCGCCAATGATCGCACGCGTGTCGAGGCGATGACTCTCTCGCAGCACGGCGCGATCGTGATCGGAGCCGGCGTCGCGGGCCTTTCGACGGCGCTCTACCTTCAGCGCGCCGGCGTGGCGGTAGCGGTCATCGATCCGCTGCCGCCGGCGGGCGGCGCCTCGTTCGGCAATGCCGGCCTGCTCAGCCCCGATACCGCCGTCCCGATCGCGCTCCCCGGCATGCTACGCAAGGTGCCGGGGTGGCTGCTCAATCCGCTCGGCCCGCTGTCGGTGACACCCGGTTATTTCCCGCGGGCCCTGCCGTGGCTGCTGCGCTGGATCGAAGCCGGACGGATCGACCGCGTGATGGCGATCTCCGATGCGATGCGCGCGCTCCACCGGGACGCGCTCACCTGCTGGCAGGAACTGCTGGGACCGTCGCTCTACGGCGAGCTGATCCGGCCCCTGGGCCAGGTGCAGGTCTGGGAAGGCGATGCCGAAGCCGCCAACTCGGGCGTCGAGCGTCAGGTGCGCGACCGTCATGGCATCAAGAGCGAGGCGCTGACGGCCGACGATCTGCGCCAGATGTTTCCGGGCATCTCGCGGGAAGTGACGCGCGGCCTGCTGGTCCCCGGCAACGGCCATACGGTGAGCCCGCAACGCAGCGTCAACACGCTGGGCGAGCTGTTCCGAAAGGAGGGCGGCACGCTGATCAACGAGCGGGCGATGAAGCTGATCCCGCGCGAGGGCGGCGGCTGGATGGTGATGACCAATCATCGCCAACCGCTCGGCCGAGCACGTCGTCGTGGCGATGGGCGCCTGGTCGCGCCAACTGCTCGATCCGCTGGGCATCAAGGTCGCGCTGGAAACCGAACGCGGCTACCACGCCATGCTGTTCGATCCGGAGGTCATGCCGGCCTTGCCGATCAGCAACAAGACACGGGCCTTCGGCGTCACGCCCATGGAGGACGGGTTGCGCGTGGCCGGCACGGTGGAGATCGCGGGACTGGAAGCGCCGCCCAACGAGGAGCGCGCCAAGGTGCTGGTGCAGCACGCCAGGCGGATGTTCCCGGCACTCAGCGGCTCGAAGGTGCGCTACTGGATGGGTTTCCGGCCGTCCACGCCGGACAGTCTGCCGATCCTGGGTCCCGCCGCCGCCAGGCCCGGCCTGCATTTCGTTTTCGGACACGGCCATTTCGGCATGACCGGCGGACCGCCCAGCGGCCGGCTCGTGGCGCGGCTGATCACCGGCCAGGCACCCGGCCTCGACCCCGCACCCTACGCGGCAAAACGCTTCGGCTGAGAGGGACGGTTCTCCACCGCACTTGTTACGGCGGAGAACCATCCAAGCTGCTCAGACGGCCTGGATGAGGCCGAGCTGCGTCAGCGCCGTCACACCGTCGTCGAGGCCGATCTCCTCGGCGATGCGGCCGTTCGCAACGCGGATCACGGTTGTGCCCGTGAAGCGCATCTTGCGGCCGGACGCCGCCGGCAACGCGCCGACGAGGAAATCATCGAAGGCCGGGCCGGTGTGCGTGCCACCGCCGATCCAGCGGCCGACGACATGGTCGCCCTCGGCGATGAGATCGGCCGCGCCGCCGAAGCTGAGGTCGGGGAATGCGCGGCGGAAGCCGTTCATGAAATCCGCCACCTCCTTGTGGCCGCGGCGCGGCTCATGCAGCGAGTACTGCAGCAGCATGTCCGGCGCGGCGAGCTCCTCGATCACCTTGGGGTTCCAGGGATTGCCCCAGAATTCGGTGAACCAGCGGCCGACGATGGCCTTGTTTTGCTGTTCCTTGGACATGGCAAGGTTCCTTCATGTTGGTGCCGTTGCGCGCGATCCGCCGATGACGCTGCATCGGTCGACGCGCGCGGCGATGTACGACGCCAACGCTTCCGGAAATATCCGCCTGCCGCCGCCAATTCGAATTGCAGTCTCCTCGACGAAGACTGATTCTTAAGGGGCCACAACAAAGACCTCATGCTGAGGAGCGAGCGGCAGCGAGCGTCTCGAAGCATGGGCAACGAGTACGTACGTGTTGCCCACCCTTCGAGACGCGGCCCCATGGGCCGCTCCTCAGGGTGAGGTCCGTTTGTGGAAGCCGGAAGGAATCTACCGGTTCGCCCGCGCGACGGCGGCGTTCAGGAGGAGGTTGGCGCCGGGGACGGAACGGGTGAGCTCGATCGCCTCGTTCACATTGTGGCTGATGCCCTCGAAGCAGGGCGTGAAGATCATCGCCGTCGGCGCCATCGTCGCCACGGCATAGGCATCGTGCCCGGCTTGGCTCCGCATCTCACGGTACGGCAGGCCGAGCTCTTCGGCGGTCGATTTCAGGAGCTCGATGCACTCGGGCGCGAACAGGTCGGTGCCCCAGCTCCAGCCTTCCGCGACCTCGATCTCGACATTGGCTTTCTTGCCGGCCGCGGCGATTGCGGCATCGATCTCCGTGCGCATGGCCCGGAAGCGGTCGGGATCGATGTGGCGGTAGTCGATGGTGAGCTTGACCTGCTCGGCATAGGTGCCGGGCAGGTTGGGAAAGCTTTCGATGCGGGTCGTGGTGGTGCGCCCTTCGTCAGCCGCAAAGGCGAGGCCGATATCGTTGACGGCGGCGATGACGTAGCCCGCGCCGACCAGGGCGTTGCGCCGCATCGCCATCGGCGTGCCGCCGGCATGGCCGGTGTCGCCGTTCAGGGTGAGCCTGAGCGCCTGCGTCCGGTAGCCGCCGACCACGATGCCGATGTCGCAGCCCTCGCGATCGAGCACCGGCGCCTGCTCGATATGCAGCTCGAGGTAGGAATCGAAGGCGCGCTGGCCCAGCGGCGCAGGGCCGGCATAGCCGATCGAATCGAGCGCCTGCTCGACCGTGATGCCGGCATCGTCGGTCGTGGCCAGCACGCTGTCGAGGCTCAGCACCTTGGCGAAAGCCATCGATCCCATCATCGGCGGGCTGAAGCGGGCACCCTCCTCGTTGGTCCAGCAGATGACTTCGATGCCGCGCTTGGTCGCCAACCCTCGGTCATTCAGCGTGCGCACGACCTCGAGGCCGCACAGCACGCCCAGAATGCCGTCGTAGCGGCCGCCGCAGATCTGGGTGTCGAGGTGGCTGCCGATGGCGACCGGCGGCAAGCCGGGTTCGCTGCCCGCGCGTCGCGCGAAGATGTTGCCCAGCCGGTCGATCTCGACGCTGCAGCCCGCCGTGCGCGCCCATTCGACGAACAGGTCGCGCATCTCCTTGTCCTCGGCCGACAGCGCCAGCCGGCGCAGGCCGACATCGCGAAAGCGCCCGATCTCCGCCGAGCGCTCCAGGCTCTCCCACAAGCGTTCGGGATTGATCTCGAGGACATTGGCGACCACGCGCAGGCTCCTTCTGTTTGCCGCGTCCTAACCAAGAAGCGTGCCAGCCGCGCTCAATGCTCGAGGTCGATCTGTTCCGGTGGCGGCGCTGCCTTGAGGTTCATGCGGCCCTCGTAGATCGGCCGGCGGCCGGTGGTCGGGCCGGGATACTGGACGAACAGCACGGTGCCACCGGTCTCGGTCCGCATCTCATTCTCGAAATGCGGATCTTCCATGTAAACCAGCGTGCCAGGGCCATACTTGCGCTCGCCCATCTGGAACTCGCCGTCGATGATGTACCAGACCTGCGCAAAGTCGTGCTTGTGCAGCGGAAACCCCGCGCCGGGCGCGTAGCGCAGGAAGCCGGCATTGGGCACGGTCGGGCGCTCCGGCGTCGGATGGAAGAGGAACTTGGTGACGTTGTTGAACCGGCCCATCTCCCAGTCCATCTCGCTGGGATGCCTGAATTCCGGCGCGTTATGGGTCGAGGCGGCCGTTCGCTTGGCTTCTGTCGTCATGGCTTCCTCCTGCCGTCGGCAAATCGAGGCCGGAGCATAACGTCTTTGCCGGATTGTCCGAATGCCCTAAACCGGCGTTTGCTGCCGTCCCGTCGCGACCCCGTAGACGAGGTCGTGCAGGAACATGCCGCCGGCGATGGACCGGTCGTAGCTCGCCCAAAGCCTGGGCAAAATCTCGACCCGATGGCCGCCACGCGCCATCAGCTTGACCAGCCCGGCATTCTGGGCAGCCACGAGCAGCTGGCGGACATGGGTGCGGGAAACGCCGAACCTGTCGCCGATATCGGCGTAGGGCACCGCCGCATGCGGATGCTCGGGATCGGCCAGGGCGGATTGCAGCAGCGCCGCCAGCACCATGTGGCCGCCCGCGCGGTAGAAGAACAGCATCATGTCGGGCACCGACGCGAGGACCTTCATGGCGAGCGGCCAGAACGCCATGGCGGTGCGCCGGTGCAGAACCTGGAATTCCGGCTCGCGCCGCATCACCGGCCCGTAGTCGTTCAGCGGGCAGAGCAGCGTGAGCGGCGCGTAGTGGGCCACCAGCCAGTCGCGATCGTGCGCCAGCATCTTTTCCGTCGGCTTCAGCATGCGCAGGCGCCGGTCCTTGTCGGACCGCACCACTTCCAGGAAGCCGACCTCGCGCAAGCGGGCGACGAGGTGGTCGACCTGCCGCGCGCTCGCGCCCAACCCGGACGCGACGATCTGCTGCTTCAGGCGCCCGACCGTGAACCAAGTCTCGCGACGGGCGGGATCCTGGCCGGCGTCGAGGACGACCGCCAGGTGATAGACCAGGAAACGGCCGGTCTCGATCAGCAGCCGCACCAGGAACGGATCGTGGCCATAGACCCCGAGAAACCGATCGAGATAAAGCTTTCTGGCGGCAGGAAAGCGCGGACTTGCGAGGATCTCCTCGATGGACACATGCGGCGTCTGTTCGATCAGTCGCTCAATTTCAGGATCGTCCAAAACGCCCCCAACGCCCGGCTTGTCGCCGTTAGGGAAGCTATTGGCTCGGGAAACTCCGCGCAATCTTTTCCAAAGCGAGCCTCGAGGCCTGACCACCCTGAACGGCAATCCTGCGGTCGGGTCTCTTCACGATCGGGAGGGGCCGAGCCTCAGCGTTCACTCCGCGATGACGCCGCAGGCGATACGGTCGCCGGCATTGCCGGTCGGATCGGTCTTGTAGTCGTCGGCACCGGCGTGAATGATCAAGGCCGAACCGTCGGCATCGAACACCGAGTTGGGCTGGCCCTTGACCAGCGAGATCATGGGATTGGCGATTTCGACTGTGAGCTCGCCGCTTGCGGGAACATAGAGATTGGGCATGTCGCCTGCGTGGGACCCCTCGGCCGCCTCCATGCCGTGCTTCTTGCCCGCCGGATTGAAATGTCCGCCGGCGCTGGTGAACGGCGGCTCGCATTTGCCGACCGCATGGACGTGGAAGGCGTGCTCACCGGCGGGAACGCCCTTCACCGAGAGCTTGAGCAGAACGCCGTGCGGCGTCTGCAGCAGTGCCACCTGGCCGACATCCTTGCCGCTGGCGTCCTTGAGCGACGCCTTGGCGGTCTGGGCCTGGGCGGAAAGCGACGCGAGGCTTGCCGTCGCGAGCACCGCGAGACTGAGGAAATATCGACCGACAGGCATGATCTCTCCTATGCGCGTTGAGCGCCAAGCCTACTCCAGCACCTTGGGCGGCCGATAGAGCGGAAAACCGTTGAATGGCCGCGATCGGTCGTGGTCCGGCACCTCGTAGAAGTTGGACTTGCCGTTGTTGTGCAGTCCACCGTCGACCCTGAGCGCGATACCGGTGACATAGGCGGCCGCCTCGCTCAGCAGGTAGACGATGGCGCCGGCGATCTCGGACTCCGTGCCATGACGCTTCATCGGGATCCGCGTCCTCACGTTGCGCAGCACGTCGTGGGCGCGCTCGGGATAGCGGTCGAGGCCCGAGGAGGCGATGAAGCCCGGCAGCACCGCATTGACGCGCACCCCGGCATGCGCCCACTCGATCGACGCGGTGTAGGTGAAATTGGTCTGGCCGGCGCGCGCGGCCCCGTTGTGGCCCATGCCGGGCATGCCGAGCTCCCAGTCGGCGCCGACATTGACGATGGCGCCGCCGTTGCTCTCCATCCACGACCGATAGACTTCCTTGGACACCAGGAAGGTCGCGGTCATGTTGTTGGCGATCACGGCGTTCCAGCCGTTCAGCGAGATGTCCTTGAGCTGGGCGGGAAACTGGCCGCCCGCATTGTTGACCAGCCCGTCGATGCGGCCGCCCCAGGCCAGCACGCGCTCGACCGCTTCCTTGACCTGGTCCTCGCGGCGCAGGTCGGCCGCGAAGGTGAAGGTCTCGGGATCGTCGAGCTCCTGCTTCACCTGCTCGAGCTTCTCCGGCGTGCGCCCGATCAGGGCGATGCGCGCGCCGAGCGAACGCAGCTCATGGGCGGTGCAGCGGCCGAGCCCCGAGCCGCCGCCGGTGACGATGATGGTCTGGCCGGCGAACAGGCCGGGACGGAAGATGGAATGGTATTGCATGGCTTCCTTTTCCTCTCCCCCGCTAGGGGGAGAGGTTAGGTGAGGGGGAGTCGATGTGCGTCGCCCCCTCACCCGCCCTCTCCCCCTCGCGGGGGAGAGGAGAACGAAGGGATATCGTCGAAATCTACTCGATCCTGATGTTGGCGGCCTTCACGACTTCCGCCCACTTCGTCATCTCGGCGCGCAGGAAGGCCGCGAGTTCCTCGGGCGTCGAGCCGATGAACTCGGCGCCGAGGTCGGCGAACTTGGCCTTGATGTCCGGCATGCGCATGATCTTCGCGACCTCGTCGTGCAGGCGCTGCAGCACGGCAGGCGGCGTGCCGGCCGGCGCGATCAGGGCGTTCCATTCGGAGATCTCGCAGTCCTTGACGCCCGCTTCGGCAAGGGTCGGCACGTCGGGCGCCGCGGCCGAGCGCTCGGCGCTGGTGACGGCGAGCGCGCGCACCTTGCCGCCGCGCACCTGAGGCAGGGCGGCCGACATGTTGCCGAAATAGAACGGCACGTGGCCCGCCGCGACGTCGACGATCGCCAGGCCGCCGCCCTTGTAGGGCACGTGGCCGATGTCGGTGCCGGTGCGGAGCTTGAAGAGCTCGGCCGCGAGATGCTGGGCGCTGCCGTTGCCCGACGAGGCGTAGAACAGCTTGCCCGGCTGGCGCCTTGGCCATCGCCACCAGCTCGGCGACCGTCTTGGCGGGAAAGGACGGCGTCACCACCAGCAGCTCGGGCACCGTGACGAGCAGCGAGATCGGGGCGAAGTCGTCCGGGGTCCTGAACGGCATCTTGGCGAAGAGCGACGGGTTCACCGCATGGGCGAAGGCGCCGATCAGGAGCGTATGGCCGTCGGGTGCGGCCTTGGCCACCGTCTCGTCGCCGATCATGCCGCCGGCGCCCGGCCGGTTCTCGACCACGACCGTCTCGCCCAGCGCCTCCTGCAGCTTGGGCGCGATGAAGCGCGCCGTGGTGTCGGCGCCGCCGCCCGGCGAGTACGGCACCACCAGCCGGATGGGCTTGCTGGGAAACGTTTGGGCACGCGCGCGCCCGGCAACGACACCGGAAACGATGCCGGCGCCGGCCCCGAGCATGACGGCGCGCCGGTTCAGTGACTTCATTCGCATTGACTTACCTGTTCAGTGGAATCTTCACGCCGTGACCAGCCGCTTCGCCAGCATCGAGGAAACCGGGTCGTCCGGAAACTTGGCCAATATCTCCCGGTAGCGGCGCGACGCCATTGCGTAGTCTTCCTTGATCAGCGCCTCGTAGGCGAGGCGCGTCATGCGGCACAGTTCGAGCGTCGCCGCATCCGGCTCGAGCTCCGGATCATCGGCGCCGAACACACCCAGAAGCTCGTAGATCGGAATCTTCGACCGCCGTCCCTTGACCGTGACGTCGTCGATCGGCCGCACGCAGAGGCGCTCCCCGGCTTCCTTGAAGACGCTGTGGCTGATGCAGGTGCGGGTGCCGAATTCCTTGTTGATGCCTTCGAGCCGCGACGCGATGTTCACGCCGTCGCCCATCACGGTGTAACTCATGCGCTCCTTTGAGCCGATATTGCCCACCATCACGGCGTCGCTGTGGATGCCGATGCGGATCTTGAACGGCTTCATCCCCTCTACCCGCCAGCGCTCGTTCAGCGCATCGATGCCGCGCTGGATGCGCAACGCCGCCACGCAGGCCCGCCAGGCGTGATCCTCAAGGAGCGCCGGCGCACCCCAGAAGGCCATCACGCCGTCGCCAATGAATTTGTCGATCGTGCCCAGCTCCTGGTTGACCGTCTTGGTAACCAACTCGAGATAGGCCGATACCCGCAGCAGCAGCTCCTGCGAAGGAACCTGCTCGGAGAGGGTCGAAAAGGCTTCGAGATCGGAGAAGAAGATGGTGAGGAAGCGGCTG
This sequence comes from uncultured Alphaproteobacteria bacterium, assembly GCA_963765385.1. Classification (GTDB taxonomy): domain Bacteria; phylum Pseudomonadota; class Alphaproteobacteria; order Reyranellales; family Reyranellaceae; genus Reyranella. The sequence continues at coordinate 683,810 of CAVXWG010000014.1, forward strand.
TGGCCGCCCAGCTCGAGCTTCTGCTCCGACTGCAGGAGCTGGGTGACGAGGCCGACCGGCACGAACGCCGAGAACGACTTCACGGCGACGTCCAGCGTGTCGATGGCCTTGGACAGCACCGAGATCTCGCGGATCGGCGAGCTCACGGACGGCAATTGCTCGGCGCCGAGCTCCTGGATCCTGCCGACCTTGAAGGCAAGCTTCTCGAGCGGCGCCGAGATCACGCTGGTCAGGAAGTAGATGATCACGATCTGCAAGGCGACCGCGAGCAGGCCAAAGACGACCAGGCGGTCGTTGTTGGCCTGGAACGGGCCGGTGAAATCCGACAGCGGCGTGATGGTGAAGATCTGCCAGGTCTTGCTGAACTCGGCCGGCAGCATCGACAGGCTCGCGACATACTCCTGGCCGTGGTGGGCGAAGGAGAACACGCCCTGACCCTGGCGGGGGCGGGCGCTGAACGCCATCGCCGGCAGCGGGTTGTCGAGCGAGCTGATGTGGCGAAGCTCCACCTTTCCGTGGTCGGTGGTGGAGGTATTGGAAAGATCGGAGGCTGCGATCACCAGACCCTGATGATCGAGGATATAGCTCAAGGTGCCGGGACTGATCTTGCGCTCGGCGAGGTACGCGCCAAGACCGCCCAGCGTGATGTCGGCCGCCGCAACCCCGAGCAGGTTGCCATCGGCGGCATAGAACGGGGCGGCGACGGTCACGCCGATCACGGCCTCCGAGGCAAACACATCGGGATCGGAGATGATGATCGCGTGCGCCTCTTCGGCGGCGCGATACCACGGCCGTACGCGTGGATCGTAGGTCGTGTCCTGATCGATGCTGGCCAGTTCCTTCTGGTCAGCATCGAGAAAGATGTAATGATCGACGGTGGGCGTTGCGGCTTTCGGCACGAGCCATCGATAGGCATAGGCGCCGCCTTGCGGCGGCAGCTTGCCCTGGATCATCGATGCCGGGTCGACCCTCCGCGCTTGGCGGAGCGCGCCGTCGCTGAGGCCAACATAGACGCTGACGATCTTCGGGCTGTGCTGAAGGATGCTGTAGAAATATTTCAGGCAGCGATTGTCGAAATAGAAGGCGGGATCCTGCTCGCCCAGCGACGCCGCGGATCGGATCAGCGATTTGAGCGGATTGAGATCGTCCTCGATGCTTTCGAGCGCATCGATGCGGAAACGCTCGACCAGTTCACGGGCGCTCGTCCGCGCAATGTTGTCGTTCGAGAAATACGTGACCGCGATGATGGTGAAGAAGACGGGAACGGTGAGAAAGAAGAACGCCGTCAGGATACTAGGCTTGAGCCGCAGGTTGTTCCTGAAGATGCTTCTCATGGGCGAGCCGTCTTGGGGCACGGGTCACAGTATAGCACGCGCGATACAGGGTCCATTCGACCATCGCACTGCACCTACGGCATCAAACCGGCGGCCGCTTCAGATGCCAGTCGGTGGCCTGCTGGTAGGCATGACCGGCCGCCAGGATGCCCGCCTCGTCGAAGGCCTGGCCGACGATCTGAAAGCCGACCGGGACCCCGTCGGACGTGATGCCGCCCGGCAGGGTGATCGTGGGATGGCCGCTCATGTCGAAGGGCGCGGTGTAGCGCAGCCGCGCCGCCGTGGTCTCCGGCGTGCGGCCCGCCGCCTTCAGGGCCACCAGCGCCGGCGTGGCCACGCCCATCACCGGCATCAGGAGAAGGTCGAGCGGTGCCAGCAGCCGTTCGATCTCGCCTTTCACCCGGGCACGCACGAGCTGCAGCCTGCCGAGCTCGAGGCCGGACAGGCCGCGCCCGAGATCGATCAGGGCGGCAAGGTCCGGGCCATAGTCGTCGCGCCGCGCGGGAAAGGTCGCCTCATGCGCCAGCGCCGCCTCGAGGCCGCAGAGAGGTATCCATTTCAGCGCCGCCTCGTCGAGCTCGGGCAGCTCGACGTGGACCAGCGTCGCGCCCGCGTTTCTGAATGTCGTTACAGCGCCATCGAAGGCACGCTGCGAATCGGCATCCATGCCCAGCAGATTCTTGGGCACACCGAGCTTCCTGCCCTTCACGCCGGCATCGATCGATCCTGCATAGTCGGGGACCGGCTGTGGCGAAGCGGTCGGATCATCGGGATCGGCGCCGGCGATCAGGCCCAGGATGAGCGCTGCATCGAGCGCGCTGCGGCACATCGGTCCGACATGGTCGAGTGATTCGGCGAGCGGAAAGACGCCGGCGCGGCTCACCCGGCCCCAGGTGGGCTTCAGCCCCGTGAGGCCGTTCATGGTCGAGGGAAAGCGGATCGACCCGCCGGTGTCGGAGCCCAGCGAGGCGAAGCAGAGACCCGCGGCCGTCGCCACGCCCGAACCGGACGACGACACGCCGGTCCAGTAGGCCGCGTTCCAGGGATTTATCGGCGGCTCGATCGTCGGGTGATGCAGGCCATAGGCGCCCTCGGTCATCTGCAGCTTGCCCAGGATCACCGCTCCCGCCGCTTTCAGCCGCGCCACGACGGTCGCGTCCCTGGCGGGCACGTGCTTGCGGTGAATCGCCATGCCGGCGGCCGTCGGCACGCCCGCGGTGTTGCAAAGATCCTTCACGGCGATCGGCACGCCGTGCAGCGGGCCGCGCGACTTGCCGGCCGCCGTCTCGGCGTCGAGGCGTGCGGCGTCTTGCAGCGCGCGCTCGGCCGTCACCGTGGCATAGCTCTTGAGCTTGGGATCGAGCGTCTCGATGCGGTCGAGGATCGCACGCGTCGCCTCGACCGACGAGAGCTTGCGCGCCTTCAGGCGCCGGGCGACTTCGTCGAGCGACAGGTAGTGCAGATCGGCGGCTGCCATTGGTCACTCTCCCCGACTGTCATCCTTCGCTGGCTCAGGATGACAGGCTAAAGCTTCCTGTGCGCTCAAGCGCGCACAATCCGCAGGTAAACCGAGGAAAGCTTTGCCGGCAATGGCGTCGGCGGCATCGAGAGCGACGAACGCGACCGTTACGTGGTCTGCGTTCATCCTCTCTCGGTTTTGTGGTCCGCCCTTCGGGCGGGACGACCCGACGGCTAGTCGGCCGCCTTGAGGTTGACCGCAGCCGAACGTCCGCGTTCGGTGGCGATCTCGTAGCTGATCTTCTGGCCCTCGTTGAGGCCGTTCATGCCGGAGCGCTCGACCGCGCTGATATGAACGAATACGTCCTTGCCGCCGTCACTCGGCTGGATGAAGCCAAAACCCTTGGTGGCGTTGAACCACTTCACCGTACCTGTAGCCATCTCTCTCTCCTGGGCAGTTTGTCGAGCGTACGCACACACACACCTACACGCGCGGCCCGCGCGATCTTTGCACGGTCCGCGACAACTCGAAGAATTTGGAAGTCAGCTCGTGGGGATAGTCCGTAGCCGCAAAGGGCTGGGCCGCCAAGGCATGGCCAAGTTCGCAAGTTCGTAAGTCGTAGCGCCGCATATGATGATTTAACGTCTTTTAGTCAAGATGGTTGCCAGGGGCAGTCACATCTTGCCCCGGGCGTCGTCACATCGTTGCGCCGATCTTCCAGGGCTCGAATTCATCGTCTCCGATACCCAGCGCCTCGGATTTCGTTTTGTGACCGGAGGCCGTGCGCAATATCAGCTCGAAAATTCGCCGGCCGTTATCCTGGATCGTCTCTTCGCCGTCGACGATGGTTCCGCAGTTGATATCCATGTCGTCAGTCATGCGTCGATAGAGGGAGCTATTCGTCGCAAGCTTGAGTGACGGAGTGGGTTTGCAACCGAAGACGCTGCCGCGCCCGGTGGTGAAACACAGCACGTTGGCACCGCCGGCCACCTGGCCCGTGGCCGAGACCGGGTCGTAGCCCGGCGAGTCCATGTAGACGAACCCCTTGGCGGTAATCGGTTCTGCATATTTGTAGACGTCGACCAGGTTGGTGGTGCCGCCCTTCGCAACTGCACCCAAGGACTTCTCCAGGATGGTCGTAAGGCCCCCCGCCTTGTTGCCGGGCGAGGGGTTGTTGTTCATCTCGCCGCCGGTCCGGGCGCAATGCTCTTCCCACCAGCGGATGCGTTCGACGATCTTCTCGCCGACCTCGCGCGTGACGGCACGCCGCGTCAGCAGATGCTCGGCGCCGTAGATCTCCGGCGTCTCCGACAGCACCGCGGTGCCGCCGTTCCGCACCAGCAGATCGACCGCGGCGCCCAGGGCCGGATTGGCCGAGATGCCCGAGTAGCCGTCCGAACCGCCACACTGCAGCGCCAGGATCAGCTCGCTGGCCGGGATCGGCTCGCGCGTCACGTTGTTGGCCTCGGGCAGCAGCTCCTTCAGGAAGCCGACCGCGCGCATCACGGTCTTGGAAACGCCGCCCTCGTCCTGGATCGCCATGGGGATGAGCCTGGGCCCTTCCTTGAGGCCCTCGGCCGTCATCAGGCCGGAGATCTGGTTGGTCTCGCAGCCGAGCCCCAGCACCACGACCGCCGCCATGTTGGGATGCCGCGTGTAGCCCGCCAGGGTGCGGCGCAGCACGTCCATCTCCAGTCCCGACGCGGCCATGCCGCAGCCGCCGCCGTGGGTGAGCGGCACGACGCCGTCGATGTTGGGGAACTGCGCCAGCAGCGGCTCGATGTGCTTGGCGATCATGCGGCTGGTGGCGGCCGAGCAGTTCACCGTGGTGACGATGCCGATGTAGTTGCGCGTGGCGGCGCGGCCGTCGGCGCGGCGATAGCCCTGGAAGGTGGCGGGCGGCGTGATGTACTCGGTCGGATGCGCATCCGCGCAGAAGGCGTAGTCGCGCTCGAAGTCGCCCATGACGCAGTTGTGCGTATGGATATGCGTGCCCGCCTCGAGGTCATCGGTGGCGAAGCCGATGATCTGGTTGTACTTGCGCAGCGGCTCGCCCTTCTTCACCGCCCGGGTCAGGATCTTGTGCCCGGGCGGCACGCGCGTCGCCGCGGCGACCGCGCCTTCGACCGCCGTGCCGGGAAGAATGTCCATGCGCGCCACGACGACGTTGTCGGCGGGGTGCAGGCGGATGGTGAGGGGTGCGGTCATTGTTGGTTTCCTCCGAGGAACACGAGACTAGCCATTCGCCGATCAAGTGTCATCGGACCGCGGGCCTCCAGGCCCGCATCAGAATCATGAGCGGGCCTGGAGGCCCGCGGTCCGCTTGAACGCTAGCAACTGCGTTTCCTCTGGGACCAAAGTTCTTGCCGCACACCCTCGCAAAAAAGCGGAGCGCCGAAGCGCCCCGCCCTTTCTCCTAACTCAAGCTCAACCTAGCCGCGGTCCCAGTGACCGGTCTCGTGGTGCCAGCCACCGTGCGGACCCTCGACCCAGTGGTCGGCGACCCAATGATGGCCCGGGCGGCCTTCGATCCAGTGGCCGGGCGCCCAGACATGGCGTTCATGCTCCCAGCGCCAGAAGCCCGGCGCCCAGACGTAGCCGACGCGCGGCGCCGGTACGGCCTCGTAGATCGGCGCCGGCGGCGGCGTGCCGATGGAGATGTTGACGCCCATCTGGGCTGCTGCCGGCGTAATGGCCGCCGGCGCGAAAATCGCGGCGACGGCGAGCAGAGTAATAGCCGTGCGCTTCATCATGACTTCCTCCTATGCGCGGTCACCCGCGCTGTCCTGCGCGGTCATCCGCGCCTGATCGAAATACGGATTCAGCGCTCGGCCCGTGCCCTCGCCGATCATGGAATTCGCGCGCCGATTCAGCCGACGTTTCGCCACCGTCCTGATACAATTCTTTACAAACGAAAACGGGCCCGCTTGCGCGGGCCCGCCTTCGTTCATCAAACGCCGTTAGCGACGATTGTCGTAGTGGTCGTAGGCATTCGGGATGCCGTCGTGATCCCGGTCGCCGTACGGTCCGCGCTCGCTGTGGCGCTCGTACTTGTCCGGGATGCCGTTGCCGTCACGGTCCCAGCGGCTCGGCACGTAGCGCCACTGCTCGCGACCGCCGACATTCACGCGCTCCCAGGTATCGGGGATATAGCGGTAGCCGACGCGGGCCGCTTCCCAATGGCCCGGATTCCAGACGTAGCGGTCGTTGACCAGGCGGTAGTGACCGGGCGCCCAGACATAGCCGGCACGCGGCGCCGGCACCGCTTCATAGACGGGCGCCGGTGGCGGGGAGCCGAAGGTAACGCTCACCTGCGCGGCGGCGGGCGTGACAGGCGCCAGGGCCACCGTCGCCGTGGAGAAGACTGCGGCAGCGGCAAGGGACGTGATCGCGATACGCTTCAACATGACTTGCCTCCATTGCTGCGCGGCCGAAATGGCCCGCGCTTGAAGGCAATACGCAGATCACCCCTCGTGCGTTTCATCCGAACTGGAGGAATTCAGGCGCTTATTCCGCCGTTTTTCGGTCACGTTGAGGTTCCGCGTTTCGGCAAAAGAATTACGCCGACGCCATGCTGAGCGGCCGTCCCGCTCAAAAATCGGCACGATTGCGAAACAGAATGCCACCGCCGAAAGCCAGGATGGCCGCGCGGCTCACGGTCTGCTAGAAGCGCCCGCTTCGAAGCCGGAGACAGGAAAAATGGATACGCTCACCTATTGGAACGGCACGTGGCACGAGGGCAACCCGGCCATCCTGGGCCCGCGCGATCACGCCTTCTGGCTGGGCTCGATCGTATTCGACGGCGGCCGCGCCTTCGAGGGTTGCGGACCGGACCTCGACCTCCATGCCGAAAGGGTCGTGCGCTCGGCGCGTTCGCTGGGGCTCAACCCGACCAAGACGGCCAAGGAAATCCTCGAGCTGATGCACGAGGCGGTTCGCCGCTTCGGGCCCAAGGCCGAACTCTATGTGCGGCCGATGTTCTGGGCGACGAAAGGCGGCGCGGGACCGATCTCGGTCGACGCGAATTCCTGCCAGTTCCTGCTCTGCGTCTATCACTCGCCGATGCGCGCCGGCACGCCCACCACGCTCGGCCTCTGCCGCACCATCCGCCGGCCGACGCCGGAAAGCGCGCCGACCGACGCCAAGGCAAGCTGCCTCTATCCCAACTCCTCGCGCGGCGCGGCCGAGATGCAGCAGCGCGGCTTCCAGAACGGCATCGTGCTCGATGCGCTGGGCAACGTGGCCGAGACCTGCAGCTCCAACATCTTCCTGGCCAAGAGCGGCGTCGTCAGCACGCCCGTCCCCAACGGCACGTTCCTGGCCGGCATCACGCGCAACCGCACGGTCAAGCTTCTGCGCAATGCCGGCGTCACGGTCGAGGAACGCACCGTGACTCTGGCCGACCTCGATGACGCCGACGAGCTCTTCACCACCGGCAACGCCGGCAAGGTGCAGCCGGTCAGCCGCTACGAAAGCCGCGACCTGCAGCCCGGCCCGATCGCCCGCCAGGCGCACGAGCTCTACATGGCGTATGCGCGGACGCAGCGGGTGATCTGAATGCGATGCTGCTGATCGGGGTCAACCGTTCGCCCTATACGCGGCGCGTCGCGATCACGCTCGAAGTCTACGGCGTGCCCTATCAGCAGCAGGCGCTCTCCGGCTTCGGCAATCGCGCCGAGGTGCGGGCAAAGAATCCCCTCGGCCGTATCCCGGCGCTGGTGCTCGACAATGGGGAGGTACTGGTCGACAGCGGCGCCATCATCGACCATCTCGACGAAGCCTATGGTCGCGACCGGGCGCTCACGCCGGCGGCGGGCGCCGAGCGGCGCGCCGTGCTCAGGGTCGCCGCGCTCATGATGGGCGCCTGCGACAAGGGTCTGCACGCCGCCTACGAGCGCAACCACCATCCGCCGGAGAAAGTGCACCAGCCGTGGATCGACGACTGCATGGCGCAGATGACGAGCGCGCTGGTCGCCGTTGAAGCGATGGTCGATCCGGCCGAACCGCATTTGCTGCTGGGACGTCTCACCCAGGCCGATGTGACGGCCTTCATCGCCGAACGGCTCGGCCGCGGTCTCGGAATCGATACGGAAACGCAGATGCCGCGTCTGCGGGCGCTGACGAGTAAGCTCGCGGAGGAGCCTGCCTTCCGGTCGACCGAGCCGTGATGCCAAAGCTCAAGCGCTGCTCCGTCTCGCGCCATCGCCGGCTCGGTTGAAAGAGCGCCACTGGAGGGACGCGTCCCGGCGCTATTTCCACTCCGCCAGCTCGATGGTGATTCCCTCAGGACCCTCGAGGAACACCAGCTTGCGATCGTGAAAGACCATGGGCTCGTTGCGCAGGCGTACGCCGGCGGCCCTCAGCTTGTCGATCATGCCATCGATATCGGAGACGGCGAAGCAGACATGGTTGAAGCCGATGCGGTCGAGGCGTCCGATGTCGCCCGCGCGCACCACAGGCGGCCTCCGGAAATGCAGGAGCTGGACTTCGCAGCGAGGTACGGCGTCCTTCAGCGCCAGGGTGAGGTGCCGGGCTTCCAGTGCGTCGATGCCCATGTAGCGGTCCATCGTCGGACCGCTGATCACGACGTCCTTGTCCTTCTCGAAGCCCAGCAGGGCAAAGAAGCCGATGGCGCCGTCAACGTCGGTAACCGCCACCGTGACGTGATCGAAATGCTTCAGCATGGCGTGCTCCCCTGATTACCTGCCGAGTGCCGCCGCTGCCGCGCGGACGCTTGGACAGAACTATTCTTCCCAACCTATTTCGCCGCCTCGCGCACTCAAATGACGAGCGCCAACGCTGCCCCCCGTTCTCGGGGAGGTTATCTGACAGCTCCGCTGCTCAGGTTGCGCCGTCTCGATGCCGGTGGCGTCGCGCACGTGGCAACACGGTCATCGCCCGAGCGCTGCCTCTTCCGCCCGGATGCGCATCCACAGGATAGCGGCGTTGAGGATCGAGAAGACGATACCGTAGCCGACCAGCCCGAAGACCAGGGGCAGCACCAGGATCTCGGCGGCGACGACGCAGTAGTTGGGATGCGACACGAAGCGGTAGGGGCCCGACGTCACCAGCGGTGCCCCGGGCAGCACCATGATGCGCGTCGTCCAGCGCGGCCCGAGCGTGGCGATCACCCAGACGCGCAGCGCCTGGAGGACCACGAACACGCCGAGCCAGGCCCAGCTCACCGCATCGGCAGCGCCTGCCAGGACAAGATACCAGAGCCCGGCCAGCCACACGCCATGCAGGGCAACGATCAGCGGATAGTGACCGGCCGCCACCTCGTGGGCGCCCTGGGCGCGCAGCCGGTCGGTGTTGTGCCTGGCCAGGACAAGCTCGCCGAGACGCTGCAGCGTCACCAGGCCCAGGATCACCGCCGCCAGGATCATGCAGCCTTGGCCAGCGACAGGCAGCTGCAGGTGAAGCCCGGCCCCAGCGCGGTCAGCACCGTGCGCCGCGGCAGGCCCTGCTTGACCAGCCGCTCGAGCACGAACAGCACGGTCGGCGCCGACATGTTGCCGTACTCCTCGAGCACGGCGCGTTCGTGATCGAGCGTGCCCTGGTCGAGACGGAGCGTGCTCTCCAATGCCGTGATCACCTTGGCGCCGCCGGGATGGCAGGCGAAGCGATCGACCGAACCGCGCGCCACGCCGATGCGCGCCAGGATGCCGTCGACCGCCGGGCCGACATGCTCCTCGGCGAAGGGCGGGATGGAGCGGTCGAAGATGACGCCGAGCCCGCTCGGATCGACCTTCCAGCCCATGATGTCGAGACTGTCCGGCCACATGTGCTCGCCGGCGCCCTCGATGCGCGCCAGCCCGCCTTCGCCGCTGCGCACGATACAGGCTGCCGCGCCGTCGCCGAACAAGGCGGTCGCCACCATGTTGGCGGCGGAAAGCTGGTCCATGCGGAAGGCCGCGGTGCAGATCTCGATGGCCACCAGCAGCACCGTCGAGCCCGGCCGGGCGCGCGCCAGGCGGCTGGCGATGGCGAGGCCCGACACGCCGCCGGCGCAGCCCAGGCCGAACACCGGCACGCGCTCGACATCGGCGCGGAAGCCCATGCGGCCTGCGACCCGCGCCTCGAGGCTGGGCGTGGCGATGCCGGTCGAGGACACGGTGACGATGGTGTCGATGTCGCGGCCCTCGCAGCCGGCGTTGGCGAGCGCGCGGCTCGCCGCATCGATGAAGAGCGCCTGCGCGCCCTCGAGATAGGCCGCGTTGCGCTCCGGCCAGCCGAGATCGGTCAGGTACCAGTCGAGCGGCTTCACGGTGTGGCGCGTGCGGATGCCCGCGGTCTCGAACACCGGCGCCATGCGCTCGAAAGCGGCATAGCGATGGGCGAAGATCCGTCGCGCCGCCGCGGCCGCGTCGGACTGCAGCATGCGGTGCGGCGGCACGGCGTGGCCGACCGACAGCAATTCTGCCGTCCGGCCGGCCTGCCGGTTCTCGTCACGTGGTAGCGGGGAAGCGAAGTCGAGCGACATCGGTATCCTTTGGATGGAGTTCGGTGCGGCTGTCCTCAGCAGGGGGCGAACGCCGGCTGTTGCCCACCATTCCCGACACCGCGCACCGCGCCAGGCAAGTCACAATTTCCGGCGCCAGCCGCCGGTCAGCGAGGTTCGACACTGTCGACCGCAAAGCGGGGACTTCGTCACATTTCTGACGACATTCGAAGCGCCATCGCCTGCAGGATGACTCTACGCCTGCACCGCTGGCGACGTTCCTTGCTGACGCCGGTCTTTCGGCCCATCAGCGAGCGCGACGGCACGCCTTGACCCTCAGGCGCGCGGAACGGTGCTGCAGCGGGGTGCGTTACACTGCGCCATGCTCATTCAAGTCGTCCATTGCCATCCGCTCGTCGACAGCTACAACCACGCGCTGTTCCGCACCATCGTCGAGACACTCAGGAAGAACGGCCATGAGGTCATCGCCACCGACCTCTACCGCGAAGGTTTCGCGCCGGCGATGACGGAGCACGAACGGCGCACCTACATGGACATGTCCTACGACAAGAGCGCGTTCGCCGCTTACGCCAAGACGCTGAAGGAGGTCGAGGGCGTCGTGCTCTGCTTCCCGCACTGGTGGTTTTCCATGCCGGCCATGCTCAAGGGCTGGGTCGATCGCGTGTGGGGGCCGGGCGTGGCTTTCACTTACGATCCCAAGGACAACCACCTCGAACCTGCGCTCGGCAACATCCGGCTGTTCGGCGTGGTCACGACCTATGGCTCGCCGTGGTGGGTGGTGCGTCTGTTCGCCGGCGATGCCGGGCGCAAGGTGCTGATGCGCGGCATGAAGCCCATGTGCGCCAAGGGTGCGCGCACCTTCTATCTCGCCCATTACGACATGGACCATTCCACGGATGGTTCGCGGCAGGCCTTCCTGGACAAGGTCCGCCACACCGTTTCCGGGGTTCGCTGACCACAGAGGCCAAGTTTCGCTGCAACCCCGTCGGCCGGGCCGGCGTTTGTCAGGCGAGGGAGGCCCTTATGTGGCACATCGCATTGATGTCATTGGCAGTTCTGGCCGTAGCCCTGACCGCCTGCGACCAGGAAACCCAGATCGCCAAGCCTGCGGCGGGCGACTACGAGGTCGTCGCCCTGGTGGCGGACTAGCGTCCACTACCAGTCGTTTCACCGACCTGATCAAGTTGCAAAGCCGCACTAAGCATGAACGCGCGCCTCGCGTAAGCGCGGCAGCCTTCCTATGTCTCCCCGAGCAGCCACAGCTTGGTCACGCTGAGGCGCGCCTCTCGTCCCGTATTGCCATGGGAACAAGCAAACGGGGATTCTTCACATGGCGAAATATCTTGTCCTGGCGGCCGTCCTCTTCGGCACCGCGGCCTGCGGGGACACATGGGGCCAGCGCGCCGTCACCGGCGGCGGCATCGGTGCAGGATCGGGCGCCCTGATCGGCGCGCTGACGCCGCTCGGCATCCTGCCGGGCGCCCTGGTGGGCGGCGCCGTCGGCGCGGGCGTGGGCGCCGCAACGACGCCCCGACATTGATGGGCCGAACGCGCTCTCTTACATCCGCACTCGGCGATGCTCGCCCATATCCTCGGGCGGCTCGCCGGTGACGGCGGCCTTGGCCATCTTGAAGAGCTGGACGGCCTGGTTGGACTTCACGTCCCAGTACTCCGCCTCGGCGATCAGGACGGCGACCAGCGCCAGGTCGGGGTCGGTGGGGCCACCCGGAAACCACGCCTGGGCGAACGTGTTCCACATCGCCTTCTTGCGCTCGAGATCCTCGACCACGCGGGCGGCGCCGGAAATCGACACATAGGAATCCTTGCCGGGGTCGGCGTAGCTCACGTTCACCTCGGGATGCTCTTCGAGATCGGCCACCGGGCGGCCTGCACGCGACATGAAGAACCACAGCACGGCACCGCGTTCGCTGGGGCTGTTCTGGGTGGTCATCGGACGCGAATGGAGCTGTCCCTCGTGACGAGCCGTGAACATCGCGAACTTTATGTCCTTGATGAGGTCCCAAAGCTTTGTCGTGTCGACGGTATCGACGGTCATGAGGTTGGCCTTTCTGAGGTTCGCGACTCAACGGGGGCCAGCCGGCCGAGTTCCGCTGCGACCTACCAGGTCTCCTTCCACGGCCGGAGATCCATCTCGAACGTCCAGGCCGAACGCTTCTGACGGTGCAGCTGCCAGTAAACCTCGGCGATATCGTCGGGGTTCACGATCGCGTCAGGCCCGGCGTTGTAGCGCTCGGGAAAATTGGCCTTGATCCATTCGGTGTCGATGGCGCCGTCGATCACGACATGGCCGACATGGATGTTCTGCGGCCCGAGCTCGCGCGCCATGGACTGCGCCAGCGCCCGCACCGCATGCTTGCCGCCGGCGAAGGCCGAGAAGCCACGGCCGCCGCGCAGGCTCGCGGTGGCGCCGGTGAACAGCATGGTGCCGCGGCCGCGCGGGACCATGGCCTTGGCCGCCTCGCGCGCCGTCAGGAAGGCGGCGAAGGCCGTCATCTCCCAGACCTTGCGGTAGACGCGGGCCGTGGTGTCGCGGATGTCGAAGCGCACGTTGCCGCCGATGTTGAACACGAAGACCTCGATCTCGCCGATCTCGGTCTCGACCTCGCGGAACAGTTTTACCACCTGCTCCTCGTCACGCGCGTCGGAGCCGAAGGGATGGACCTTGCCGCCCTCCTTCGTGATCTCAGCCACGAGATGCTTCAGCTTGTCGGCGGTGCGCCGCGTCACCACGGCGGTAAAACCCTCGCGCGCGAAACGGCGGGCGATGGCGCCGCCTGTTGCATCTCCCGCGCCGATCACGACGCAGACCTTGTCTTTCGCCATGGCTGTTCTCCTTCCCCGCCAATCTGTCGGCGGGACGGAGAGCGGCTCAAGGGAGATTAAGTCATGACCGCTTGAGCGGCGGCGGGAACGAGGCCGGCGCGCCGGCGGATCTCGGCCGTCGTCAGCCCTTCGCCGTCGGGACGCCAGCCCGGCGGGGCGAACAGGTACATCCAGACTTGGCGCAGCGAGCGCGCCGAGCGCAGGTCCTTCAAAAGGCCGATCCAGGGCTCGAAGTTGATGACCAGGATGTTGTGTGACGACTTGGGATGCGAGATCAGGCCGTAGTCGCAGCGCACGTCGTGGCGCTCGGCGATGTAGGTGCCGAACAGCCGATCGAACACGATCAGCACGCCGCCATAGTTGGCGTCGAGGTACTCCGGATTGCGCGCGTGATGGACCCGGTGGCTCGACGGCGTGTTGAAGACGTATTCGAGCCAGCCGAGCCTGGGGATCCAGTCGGCGTGCAGCCAGAATTGATAGAGCAGGTTCAGGAACAGGGCCGACAGCACGACCGCGGGCGTGAAGCCCAGGAAGACCAGCGGCGTGAAGAAGAGCGAGGTTCCGGTGAACTTGCCGAACCAGCCCAGGCGATAGGCGGCGGCGAGGTTGAGCTGATTGGGCGAATGGTGCACCGAGTGCGCCGCCCAGAACCAGCGCGAGGTGTGGCTGGTGCGGTGATACCAGTAGTAGAAGAATTCCAGGCCGACGAAGAGCAGGACGATCGACCACGGATTGTCGAGCGACTGCGTGGCCAGCCGGTGCGTCCAGACCCAACCGAGCCATGGTGCGGCGAGCGTATAGGGAATGAACGCCAGCACGCGGCGGCCGGCCAGATCGGCCAGCGAGCAGCCCCACGCCTTCCAGTCGTATTGCTCGGCGCGCGTGCGCGACAGCCACACCCCCTCGACGATGCCGGCGGCCATCACGAACGGCAGGATGATGAAGTAGAGGAAAGAAAGTTCTTCCATGGCGGCCCCGGAGGTTCGGCGATGTGATATTATGAGTATTGCTCAGATTTAATACTCGCTTTCGCGGGAACTCCCCCGGAATGGCCCGGGCCAAGCAAGCCCTTGAAGTAAAACGACGAATTCCCCGCCAGGCGCGCTCGGGAGAGACCGTGGCGCTGATCCTGGAGGCAACGGCTCAGGTTCTCGAAGCCGGTGGATTGCCCGCTTTCACCACCAATGCCGTGGCCGAGCGGGCGGGCGTCAGCATCGGCACGCTCTACCAGTACTTCGCCGACAAGAACGCGCTCCTGCTGGCGCTCGCCCGCCAGCAGATGACGATCGCCCTGGCCAGCATCCGCCGCGCGCTGCAGGGCGAGCGCGATCCCTCGGTCGAGGGCCGCGTGCGCGCCATGGTGCAGGCGATGGTCAACGCCTTCGGCGGCCGCCACCGCGCGCGCAAAGCGGTGACCCAGGCGATCCTGGCGCAGGGGCTCGGCACCGAGATGATGGACCCGATCATGGCCTTCGTCTCCGCAGCGCGCACCCAGACCGGCCCCGGCCCGCAGCCGCTGATCGCCGCCCTCTCGCCCGAGCAGGTGTTCGTGCTGTCGCGCGCCCTGATGGCCACCATCCGCCACGCCGTCATGGAGGAGCAGCCGTTCCTCCGAAGCCGCGCCTTCGAGGACGAGATCGTGCGGCTGGTCGTGGCCTATCTCAAGGCCATCACGCAGACGTAACCGCGCTGTCATCGTTCGATCACGCTGCCGGGCCAGCGTCGACGCATGAACCTGTCCCGACGTCATGCGCTCGGTCTTGCCGGCGCGCTCACCCTGCCCCGCTTCGCCCTCGCCCAAGGCGACAGCCGTCCCTCGATCACGGTCGCGGTGCAAAAGATCTCGACCTCGAACACCCTGGAGCCGATGCGCGAGCAGTCGAATGTCGGCCAGCGCGTCTTCTATACCTTCGCCGAAACGCTCACCGACCACGCCTGGACCGGCGACCTCTCGCTGCAGCCCGGCCTGGCCGAGAGCTGGCAGCGCATCGACGGCCGCACGCTCGAACTGAAAGTGCGCGAAGGCGTGCGCTTCCACAACGGCGATGGCCTGACCGCCGAGGACGTGGCCTTCAGCTTCGGCCCGGAGCGCATGTGGAATGGCAGCACCGTCGACACGCGCGGCATGTGGGTCTCGACCACACCGGGCGCCAACAGCAAGGTGCCGCCGCCCGAGGCGCCCAAGATCGCGATGGCTGCCTATCCCGGTTTCGAGCGCATGGAGATCGTCGACAAATACACCGTGCGCTTCGTCAATCGCGTGCCCGATGCCACGCTGGAGGGACGCCTGACGCGCAATTGCGGCGCGATCTTCTCGCAGCGCGCCTTCGCCGAGGCCAAGACCTGGCTCGACTGGGCGCGCCAGCCGGTCGGCACCGGGCCCTACCGCATCGTCGAGTACAAGCCCGACGCCGAGCTCCTGCTCGAGGCGTTCGACGAGTACTGGGGCGGCCGCCCGCCGATCAGGCGCATCCGCTTCGTCGAGGTCCCCGAAGTGTCGCAGCGGGTGAACGGCCTGCGCGCCGGCGATTTCGACTTCGCCTGCGACCTGCCGCCCGACCAGATCGCCACGGTCGAGTCGAGCCCGCGCCTGGAAGTGGTCGGCGGCCCGATCATGAACATCCGGCTCACCATCTTCGACAAGCATCATCCGACGCTCAAGGATCCGCGAGTGCGCCGGGCGATGACCCATGCCGTCGACCGCCAGGCGATCGTCGACGCCTTGTGGAATGGCCGCACCAAGGTGCCCAAGGGCCTGCAGTGGGATTTCTTCGGCCCGATGCTGCTCGCCGACTGGGCGGTTCCCGCCTACGACCCGGCCGAGGCCAAGCGGCTCCTGAAGGAGGCCGGTTACGACGGCGCGCCGGTGCCCTACCAGATGCTGAACAACTACTACACCAACCAGCTGCAGACCGGGCAGATCATGGTCGAGCAGTGGAAGGCGGTCGGCCTCAACGTCGCGATCGAGATGAAGGAGAACTGGGGCCAGATCCTGGGCCGCTTTCCCGAACGCGGCATCTGCGAGAATTCCAACTCGTCCTGGTTCAACGACCCCGTGGCCTCGCTCTCGGCCTATGCGCCGGGCGGCCAGACCTGGGAAGCGGGCCAATGGGAGAACGAGGCCATCGTGCCGCTGATGGCGTCGCTGCAGGCCGGCACCGAGCTCGAGCCGCGCCGTCGCGACTTCCGCCGCATCCTCACCATCCTCGAGCGCGAGGATCCCGTCTACAACGTGATCCACCAGAACGCGACCTTCACCGCCAAGCGGCGCGACTACAAATGGCGGCCGGCGCAGTCCTTCGTCGTCGACTTCCGGGCGTCGAACTGGGGCTGAGGCAATTTCCGCTCTTGAATTGGCCGGCCTTCGCAGCCCTTCCAGGAATACTTCCCCACCGCAGAGGACCCCCAAAGGGATTTCCGCCGAGGGTTCCGCCCCTTCTGCCGCACTCTTCGCGACATAAAATTTGTTTTCCGCAATTTCCGCTACCCCGCTAGTGCCCCGTTGGAGGCGGGGCCATCGCATTTGACTATTTATTCCGTCATCCCGAGCGAAGCCGAGGGCGGCGAGCGAGGGACCTCTTCGTGCAATCGGAGCAACAGAAAAGGTCCCTCCGCTGCGCCTCGCGGAGCCTGCCCCGAGCGAAGTCGAGGGGCTCGGCTCCGGTCGGGATGACGGAGCCCTTGGTCATATGCGATCGCCCTGCCGTTGGAGCCCACGCCGCCAAGCAATCGCTTGGACGGGTGCGCGATGCCCGGATTTGCCGAGGGTTGGGCGTCCGGGACCGGTCATGGTTGATGCTCCTGAAGGGCGTATGCCACCGATCTAAGCATCACTTGGGCATAAGTCAAGTATCACTGTTGCCGCTTCCCGCCGTAAATCGAATTTTCGGGCGCCATAGCGACCGAAAATGCCCGTTGTCGACCACCGACTTTTTGCGCTCCGTAGAGGGGCAGCAAAAGTGGGTCGCGCGGCAAGGGACGCAATAGGTCGTATCGATCCCCCGATGCCAGCATTGCAGTCACCAAGCCGGCACAGACGATCAAGTATTGCTTCGACAGCCTGCTTTGGCCTCACGGATCGCTTGCCACACCCGCTCGGGGCTGGCCGGCATGTCGATATGGGTGACGCCGAGATCGGCAACGGCATCGACCACGGCATTGATGATCACGCCCAGTGCCGGCGTGATGCCGCCCTCGCCGCCGCCGCGGAAACCCAGCGGATGGCTCTTGGACGGCACCTCGCTCAGCGCTGTCGTGAACGACGGAAAGTCGTCGGCGCGCGGCAAGGCGTAGTCCATGAACGAGCCCGACAGGAGCTGGCCGTCGGGCGCGTAGAAGCAGCGCTCCATCAGGGCCTGGCCCGCGCCCTGGGCGATGCCGCCATGGGTCTGGCCATGGAGGATCAGCGGGTTCACCGCGCGGCCGACATCGTCGATCGTTGTGTAGCGGTCGATGCGGGCCACGCCGGTCTCGGCGTCGACCTCGACCTCGCAGACATGCCAGCCATAGGGATAGGAGCCGACCCGGCTCTCGACATCGGCCTGGTCGGCGATCGGCCCGCGTTCGGCCGCCAGCGCCAGAAGGCCGATGCCGCGATCGGTGCCGGCGATGGTGAAGCGGCCCTCGGCGAAGACGATGTCAGTTTCGGCTGCTTCCAGTTGTTGAGCCGCCAGCTTGCGAGCTCTTGGCGATGATGCCGAGCGAGGCCTGGTGGATCGTGGTCGCCGCCAGCCGGATCGAGCGGCCGGAATGCGAGCCGCCGCCCACCGACAGCGCGGTCGCTGTCGTCGGTGACGAGGCGCACCTTGCCGGCTGGCACGCCCAGCCATTCGCTGGCGAGCTGGGCGAAGCTGGTGGCGTGGCCCTGCCCGGCCGACAGCGTGCCGATCACGATCTCGACCAGGCCTTCCGGCAGCACCGTCAGCTCGGCGCGCTCGGCCGGCGCGCCGCTTTGCAATTCGACATAGCCGCCGAGCCCGATGCCGCGCCGCAGCCCGCGCGCCGCGGTTTCGGCCCGGCGCCTTGTGAAGCCATTCCAGTCGGCGAGCTCCAGGACGGCGTCGAGCGTCGCCCGGTAATCGCCGCTGTCGTAGGTGACGCCGAAGGCGTTGGTGTGCGGCGTGGTCGTGATGAGATTGCGCCGGCGGAGCGCAATCCGGTCGAAACCGTGCGCGCGGGCGGCGAGATCGATCAGCCGCTCGATCACGAACATGGCTTCGGGTCGGCCGGCACTGCGATAGGGCGCGGTCGACGGCGTGTTGCTGAGCACGCCGCGCGCCTGCGCCATCGCCGGCATGCGGTAGAGGCTGGTCATGAGCTGCGTGCCCTTGGTGAGCGGCACGAAGGAGGCCGTGTAGGCGCCGAGATTGCTGGTGCTTCTGGCGCGCAGACCGAGGAAGCGGCCGTCGGCGTCGAGCGCCAGCTCGGACTCGATCAGAAAGTCGCGGCCGGCATAGTCGCTCAGGAACGCCTCGTGGCGCTCGCACGTCCACTTCACCGGCCGGCCGGTCTTGCGCGATGCCCAGCACACCAGGGCGAACTCGGGATAGAAGAAGTTGCGGGTGCCGAAATTGCCGCCGACTTCCCGGGCGATCACCCTCACCCGCTCCGGCTCGATGCCCAGGATGATGGCGACCTCTTTCTTGGGCCGCACGATGGCACCACCGCCGGCATACAAGGTGTAGCGGCCCGACGTGGCGTCGAAATGACCGAGCGCGGCACGCGGCTCCATCGGCACGCCGGTGACGCGCTGGATGTCGGCGCGCAGCTTCACGACGTGGCGCGCCCGGGCGAAGGCCGCCGGCGTTGCTGCCTGATCGCCGACCAGCGAATCCACGACGGTTTCGGCGAGCGGCGGCCGGGCCGCGTAGTCGACCTGGACGGCTTCGGCCGCGTCCTTGGCGAGCGCCAAGCGTCTCGGCCACGACGAAGGCGACCGGTTCGCCCACGAAGCACGCGGTTTCGATCGCCAGCACATCAGGCCGCACGACCTTGTGCGGCGAGCCGTCCGTGTTGGGCAGCTTGATGTCGGGCGGACTCATGGCGGCGGGGATGTGCGGCACGGGTTTCAGGCCGTCGGCCCGCACGTCGGCGCCCGTCAGCACCGTCAGCACGCCCGGCATCGCCCGCGCGGCAGATGTGTCGATCGACACGATGCGGGCATGGGCGTGCGGCGAGCGCACGACCCAGGCATGGGCCTGGCCCGGCAAGGTGAAGTCGTCGCTGTAACAGCCGCCGCCGGTCAGCAACCGGGCGTCCTCGAGCCGCGGCAGCGAGGCTCCGATGGCGCTGCCGATGGAGCTGCCCGCCATGGACTACATCGCGTGCGGCAGCGGCACGCCCAGCAGCAGGCCGAACTCGCGCGCAAGGTCGCAGCTCACCCGCGCATGGACCTTGCCCTGCTTGTCGAAGAAGCGGCCGGTCGGCGTCACCGGGAACACGCCCTCGTGCCAGATGCCGGGACGGATGTAGATGCCGAAGCTGCCGTCCGACCAGAAGGCGACGAAGGTTTCCGGCTTGAGGTCGTCGCCGGGCAGGGCCACCGGCACGACGAACGGCTTGCCGTCGAGTGGCCAGAAAAGCTGGCCGCCGTCGGGATGGTAGTTGCAATGCCAGAGCAGCACGCGGCGGTCGTCGAGCTTCACGCCGGGCCGCGCGGCCTCCGGCAACTCGCGGATGCCGATGACGTAATGCCCACCGACCGCTTCGTTGCGGCCTAGAAGCTCGTTGCCGCGCCATTCGCACGTGAAGACGCCTTCCGTCGTGCCGCCCTCGATGCCGGTGCCGGCATCGAGCCGGCGCCAGCCGGCAAGCGGCCAGGGCACGATCTCGATCCGATGCGCATGGGGATCGCACACGATTTCGCCGTAGCCCTCGAGCGATTGCTCGGTCGCGCGCACCAGCGGCACGTCGAGGATCTTCAGGCCCGCGGGAAGGTCGGGGTTCAGATAGTCGATGACGACCTGGTCCATTTCCAAACCATGCAACAGGTCAGGTGCCGCCGCAAACCGCGTCAGTGAGCAAAGCTCAATCTCGCGAGGCGACGCGGGCCATCACATATGGCGCTTTCCGTCGTCTCGACCGAGGCCCCCCTCGACTTGCTCGGGGCAGGCTCCGTGCCGAGCGGAGAGACCTTCTCTCCACAATTAGCTACTTATCGCGGAGAGAAGGTCTCTCCGCTCCGCGCTTCGCGCTCCGGTCGAGACGACGGAATCGCCATAAACGAATGCCCTACGAAACGACGACAAGATTTTGCATTGTCGAAATAGCCACGCCGCGCCGCGTTACGCCGCTTTGCCGAGATCCTCGCCGGCCATCGCGCGCTCGATCAGGCGCACGACATTGTCGCGGCCGTAGAGCTTGATGAAGGCGCCCATGCGCGGGCCCTGCTCGGCGCCCAGCAGCACCTCATAGAGGGTCTTGAACCACTGGCGCAGTTCGGCCTGGGCGAAGTGGCGCTTGCCCACCTCGTAGACTTCGTTCTGGATGAACTCCGCGCTTTCCGCCTCGGGCAGCTTGCGCAACGTGTCGGCGAGATCCTTCAGCGCCTCGCGCTCCTTGGCCACCGGCAGCCGGAACTTCTTCGAGGCCTTCACGAAGTCCTGGTAGTAGGCCACCGCACCCGACAGCAGGCGGTCGAGATAGGGCGCCGTTTCCGGCGTGGCGCCCGGCACGTAGCGGCGCAGGTACTGCCACAGCACGTCCTTGTCCTCGGTATGCGCCACGCTCGCGAGGTTGAGCAGCATGCCGAAAGTGACCCCGGCCGCCGAGTTGGCCGGCGCCGCGCCGTCATGGATGTGCCAGGCCGGCGTTCTCCAGCGCCTTGGCCGGCTCCTCGGCCGGCAGCTTCTCGATGGCCGCGAGATAATCGTCGACGGCGCGCGGGATGACGTCGAAATAGAGCCGCTTGGCGCGACGCGGCTGTTGCTGCATGTAGAGCGCCAGCGATTCGGGCGGCGCATAGCGCAGCCACTCCTCGACCGAGAGCCCGTTGCCCTTGGACTTGGAGATCTTCTTGCCCTCCTCGTCGAGGAAGAGCTCGTAGTTGAAGCCCTCCGGCGGCTTGCCGCCCAGGATGCGCACGATCCTGGCGCTGAGTTCGGCCGACGGGATGAGGTCCTTGCCGTACATCTCGTAGTCGACGTCGAGCGCGAACCAGCGGCCCGCCCAGTCGGCCTTCCACTGCAGCTTGACGTTGCCGCCGGTGACCGGCGTCTCGACCAAGGTGCCGTCCTCGTCGCGATAGACGATCGTGCCGGCCGCGGCATCGATCTTGACCAGCGGCACCTGCAGCACGCGGCCGGTCTTGGGCGAGATCGGCAGGAAGACCGAATAGGTCTGCTGGCGTTCCTCGCCCAGGGTCGGCAGCATGACGGCCTGCACCTCGTCGTAGTGCCGCAGCACGGTGAGCAGCATCCTGTCGAAGCGGCCCGACTTGTACCAATCGGTCGCCGACTGGAACTCGTACTCGAAGCCGAAGGAATCGAGGAAGGCGCGCAGCCGCGCGTTGTTGGCCGCACCGAAGCTCGGATGCTCGTTGCCGAACGGATCGGGCACGGCGGTGAGCGGCTTGCCGAGATGGGCCGCCAGCATCTCCTTGTTGGGCACGTTGTCGGGCACCTTGCGCAGCCCGTCCATGTCGTCGGAGAAACAGAACAGCCGCGTCGGGATGTCGCTCAGGCGCCTGAAGGCCTGGCGCACCATGGTGGTGCGCACGACCTCGCCGAACGTGCCGATATGCGGCAGGCCCGACGGGCCATAGCCGGTCTCGAGCAGCACATAGCCTTTGGCCGGCGCCTTGCCGCCGGCGCGGGCGACGAGCTTGCGGGCTTCTTCGAATGGCCACGCACGCGCGGCCTGGGCGAGGGAACGATCGATCTGCGACATGAATCGTCTAAGCTATGAGCGCGGGGCTTTTGCGTCAATGCGGACGCTGACGAAACTGCCGCGCGGTTACTGAACAAAACGCCTCTCAGGCTCATCTCTGGAGGCCGTCGCGGTGCCAAGAACCGCTACCGGCCTTCGTAGACATCCTTTCGGTGTCGAATGGCGGTAATCGTGACGACGCGTTTTGTCTGATCGACGAGATAGACGACACGCCAATCGCCGACTTCTCAGTCGCCAGCGGCCTTTCAAACTGTGTCTAAGCGGCTTCCCATAGGCGACGGGATCTACGGCGAGACGCGAATTGATGGCGCGACGGATAATGGGCGCCATGCTTGTCGGCAGATCGGGAATATCGCTGGCTACGACGCCTTCGAGGTATTCGATCCGATAGACACTCACCCCAGCTTCCGCTGCCAGGCTTCTTCGTCGGAATAGGTGCGTTTGCTCGTCTTTTCTCGACGCTCGGACAGGCGAGCGAGAAACAGATCCTCGTCGCGTTCGAGGGCATCACGAAGCAATTCAGCGGCGGCGGCAGACAGGGACTTGCCGCGCCTTTTCGCGGCAAGCCGCAAATCCTTTTGCAGCTCCCGATCGAGGACAACATTCAGTCGTGGATTTGAAGAAGGCATGATGTGCTCCGGCATGAAGGTGTATCACTTTCGATGCACTTCTGGCAACTCGCGGGCAGTGAAGCATGAGTTTGAAGCGGATTGGAGGTCCGCGCTCCAGATGAGGATTCATCCTTGAGGGTTTGGCTCGCTGGTGGGCAACTCCAGTGGCGCTCATGCGATGTCGACGCGCAAGAAAGATGCGCAACCGGAATGGCGCGCTGCCAGCAATGAGCGCACCTGCGAGGTAGTGCTGGCAGAGCTGCTCGGTTTCAAACTGCGCCACCACCCAACCACCAATGTTCTTGCCTATCGGTGCAATTATGCCGTCATGCGCGGGCCGGAGCTCCGCGGCCCGGCTGACCTATCGCTTGGCGCCCAGCACCGCCAGCGCCTCGCCGGCGGCGCGCAGGCCGGAGGCGTAGGCGCCGCCCACGCGCGTGGCCCACACCGGATCGGTCGCCTCGCCGGCGAAGAACACGCGGTCGTGGTGGGGTTGAGCCAGGACCAGGCGGGCTTCGACGCGGCCCGGGATGGCCATCGACCACGAGCCGCGGGCAAACGGGTCCTTGCCCCAGCGCGTGGCGAAGGAGTGCGCGACGGCGCCGCGCAGCCCGTCGCCGTAGATTTCCGCCATCGCCGACAGCGCGAAGGAGACGGCGGCGCCGCCGCCCTGCTCCTCGAGCTCGCGGGCCTGCGCGCCGCCCACGAACACGACGGCGGCGTCGCGATCGTGAGGACGCACGATGGCGTCGAAGGCCTGGCCCTTGCGCGTCAGGCCCGACACGCTGCGCCCGGCCGGCGCGTCGATCGCCTTGCGCGCGAACGAGAGCGCGATCTTGTTGTAGAGCGCCATCGGCAGCTGGGCGATCGCTTCGAGCTTGGCAGGCTTGAGCTGCGGGGCGAAGCCGAAGGGGCCGGCCGCCAGCACGCCGGTCGGCACGGTGACGATGACGGCCCGGGCGGCGAGCTCGCCGTTGGTCGTCACGATCTGCACCTGCGTTCCCGTCGAATCGATCCGGACGACCCTCGTGGCGAGCTTCACCGGCACCTTGGCGCCCCAGCGCGCGATCACGGCCCCCAGCCCTTCGGCCACGGCATATTGCGGCTCGGCGTCGGGCTGGCGCGTGAAGTCGCGCGCCGACAGCTCGTTGTTCTCGACGCCCGCCTCGAGCGGCCCGACCAGGGCGTAGGCCAGGCGCTCCAGCGGGTCCTGCGGCGCGAGCAGGCGGCCCACGATCACATCGGGCTCCTTGCCCGGCGTCACGCCGAGCCCCGCCAGGGGCGGCGGCTTCTTGAGCGCCGCCGCGATCTTGCGGGAAGCCTCGACGGCGATCTTCTCGAAACGCGCGTAGTCTTCCGGCGGCAGCTCCTTGCCGCCGAGATAGAGCGTCTGCTCCTGGCGATCGAGGATCGGCCGGGCATTGGCCTCGCGCAGGATCGCCATGGCCGGGTTGGTCTTGCCGGCCTCGATCCATTGCGCGCCCTGGTCGAAGGGAAAGCCGAGGGTGGTGCTGTCGGTGACGGCGCGGCCGCCGATCCGCTCGCGCGCCTCGACCACCAGCACGCTCTTGTGTGCCGCCATCAGGGTGCGCGCCGCGGCGAGACCCGCGACGCCGGCGCCGACGATGACGACATCGAGGTCGGCAGCGCGGGCCGGCCGGCCGATGCCGAATGCCAACGCTGACACGGTCGCCCCCGACAAGGCGGCCGACCTCAACAGGTGGCGGCGTTTCATTCCTTCCAGGTGAAGGGAAAGAGCTGCTGGCGCACGAAGCCCGGCGGCATGTAGTCGCCCAGCACGCCGTACTTGCCGGGGAAGCGCCGGTCGGACTTCACGGCGGTGCCGAACAGGTAGTCGATGAAGGCAAAGTGCGCCGCGTAGTTGCGATCGATCGCCTCGCGTTCGGAGCTGTGGTGCCAGTGATGGAAGTCGGGCGTCACGACCAGCCACTTGAGCGGCGCGCACGCGAAGGCGTCGGGCAGGCGGACATTGGCGTGGTTGAACACCGCCTGGAAGCCCACGATGACGATATAGACGTTCATCGAGGCCTCGCTGAAGCCCAGCACGTAGAGCACGCCCAGGATCGACACGCGGGTGGCCAGAAGCTCGAAGATGTGCAGGCGCGAGCCCGCCATCCAGTCCATGTATTCGGCGCTGTGATGGACGGCATGGAAGCGCCACAGGAACGGGATCTCGTGATAGGCGCGGTGCGTCCAGTACTGCACCAGGTCGGCGACCAGCAGCACGAGGAAGAGCTCGGCGAAGAACGGCAGGCCACCCACCCATTTCTGCAATGGCGCCCAGACCAGCCAGCCGAACAGGCGATGGATGGCGAAATTCACGATCACCAGCGCCAGGCCGACCATCAGATGGTTGACCAGGAAGTGCGTGAAGTCGGTCTGCCAGCCCGGCCGGAACACCGGCTGCTCGCGGTGCAGCGGAACCATCTTCTCGATCAGGATGAAGACCATGCTCGACCCGAGCAGGTCGAGGATGAACCAGTCGAGGCCGATATAAGGTGTGTTGTCGGGGAAGTCCTCGATCGGCACGCGATGCCCGCCCATCGCCACGGCCAGCAGGATCAGCGCCAGCGCCGTGCCGTTCAGCCAGCGATTGCGCAGCCGGATCAGGTTGGCGAGCGCCATGCCGCCTGCGATCACCATGCCGACCAGCAGGATCTCGCGCAGCACGCCGACGTCGTATTTTTTCCTGAGGTCCGGCGTCGTCAGATACTGCGGGAAATGGAACGCCAGCACCGACAGCACGGCAAGCCCGCCCAGGGTGAGGGCGATGACGCCGGTTATCTTGCCTTTTCCCCGTTCCAGGGGACCGGACTGGTGAAAGACGGCAGTCGGCTTCTTGATGAGGGGCGGCGGTTTCATCCTCTCGCATGTTAGATGCAACCGAGGATCACTGCATCGGCCAATTGCCCTATGCTATCCACCTTTCGTGCATTCTCCCCTCTCGCCTTGGCCTGCCCTGATCGCGACCGCGCGCGGGGCGTTGTGGCGCGCGGGCGACGGGACGATCGAGCGGCTGTCGGCGGCCGACGCAGCCCGGCGCGCCGCCGGCAGCATGCCGCTGGTCTGCCACGCGCCGGCAGTGGCGGCACGGCTCGGGCTGGACGACCTGCGCGGCGCGCGACCTTCTCGAGCTCTTCGCGTTCGTGCGGCCGGCGCGCTTCTGCCTGCCGACGCCGCGCGGGCTGTGCGAGGCGCTCGATCTCGGCGTGCCAACCACGCCGGAAGAAGAAGTCGCTGCCCTGCCGGAAGCCGCGCGCGCGTTGCTCGACGAGCTCGAGGACATGGCGGCGCTGGCCTCGCCTGAATTCAAGGACACCGCCTCGGCCATGGCGCGCGGCCAGTGGCCGTGGGGCGACGCCGTGCTGGCGGCGCTGGGCATCGATCACACGATCAAGAAGCCGCGCGCCGGCGCCGGCCTCGACGTCTGGAAGAGCCTGCCGGTCTGGGAGGAGCCGCCGCCCGCGCCGCCACCGGGCAGCCAGCCGGTCGAGCCGCGCGAGGCGCGCCTGCGCCTGGCGCAGATGATCTCGGCCGGCCCCAACATGGCCGAGGCGCGGCCGACCCAGAGCGACTACGCATCGGCCGCCAGCCAGGCCTTCGCGCCGCGCGAGCAGGAAGACAAGCCCAACGTGGTGCTGGTCGAGGCCGGCACCGGCGTCGGCAAGACCCTGGGCTATGTCGCGCCGGCCTCGCTGTGGGCGGAGAAGAACGGCGCGCCGGTCTGGATCGCCACCTACACCCGCAACCTGCAGCGCCAGATCGACAACGAGCTCGACCGCCTGCATCGCGATTCGGCGGAGAAGCGTCGCCGGGTGGTGATCCGCAAGGGCCGCGAGAACTATCTCTGCCTGCTGAACTTCCAGGAGGCCGTGATGCGCACCGGCCTGGTGCCCGAGAACGCCGTCGGCCTGGGCCTGCTGGCGCGCTGGGCGCTGGCCAGCCGCGACGGCGACATGATCGGCGGCGACCTGCCGGCCTGGCTGCTCGACCTTCTGGGCCGCAGCCGCATCACCCGCCTGGCCGACCGGCGCGGCGAGTGCATCTATTCGGCCTGCGAGCATTACCGGAAGTGCTTCGTCGAGCGCACCATCCGCCGCGCGCGGCAGGCCGACATCGTGATCGCCAACCACGCGCTGGTGATGATCCAGGCGGCGATGGGCGGACTCGACGACGGCACGCGGCCGCTGCGCTACGTCTTCGACGAGGGCCACCACCTGTTCGATGCCGCCGATGGCGCCTTCGGCGCGCATCTGAGCGGCGTCGAAGCCTCCGATCTCCGCCGCTGGATTCTGGGCGCCGAGGGACGCCGCGGCAGCCGCGCCCGCGGCCTCGAACGCCGCCTCAGCGACCTTTTGGGCGAAGACGACGACGCACAGAACGCCCTGCGCCGGCTGCTCCATCTCGCGCAGTCGCTGCCGTCGCCCAACTGGCAGACGCGGCTGGTCGACGGCACGGTGCTGGGACCGGCCGAGGAGTTTCTGGCGCTGGTGCGCCAGCAGGTGCGCGCGCGGGCGTCGGGCGAGGACCAGGGCTTCGGCCAGGAATGCGACATCCGACCGCTCAATCCCGGTCTGCTGGAGGCCGCCGACCGGTTGAGCGAGGCGCTCGACCAGATGCTCGCGCCCGTGCGCCGACTGCGCCAGGCGCTGCGCGCCAAGCTGGAAGGCGAGGCCGACACACTCGATTCGGGCCAGCGGGCGCGCATCGAAGGCGTGGCGCGTTCGCTCGCCAACCGATGTGAGCTCACGCTCGAAGCCTGGCGCGCCATGCTGCGCGGCCTGCACAACGATCCCGATCCGGTCTTCGTCGACTGGTTCGCCGTCGAGCGCATCCAGCAGCGCGAGATCGATGTCGGCATGTACCGCCACTATCTCGACCCGACCGAGCCGTTCGTGAACGCGGTGATCCGCCCGTCGCACGGCGCGGTCATCACCTCGGCGACGCTGCGCGATTCGCTGGGCGTGCCGGCGGCCGCCAACGACGAGGACGTCGAGGGGCTCGCCGATTGGACGGTGGCCGAGGCGCGCACCGGCACGCGCCATCTCAGCCTCCCGGCGATGCGTGCCGCCATGGCCTCGCCCTTCGACTATCCCGAGGCGACGCGCGTGCTGATCGTGCGCGACGTGAAGCGCGACGATACGGCCCAGGTGGCCGCGGCCTACCGCGAGCTGTTCCTGGCCGCGGGCGGCGGCGCGCTCGGCCTGTTCACCGCCATCGGCCGGCTGCGCGCGGTGCACCAGCGGATCGCCCCGGCGCTCGAGGAAGCGGGCCTGCCGCTCTATGCCCAGCATGTCGGCGGCATGGATGCCGCCACCCTGGTCGATATCTTCCGCGCCGAGGAACATTCCTGCCTTCTGGGCACCGACGCGGTGCGCGACGGCGTCGACGTGCCGGGCCGGTCGCTCCGCCTGATCGTGTTCGACCGCGTGCCCTGGCCGCGCCCCGACATCCTCCATCGCGCCCGCAAGGAAGCCTGGAAGAAGGCCGGCGCCGGCGCCAATGCCTATGACGACATGCTGGCGCGCCTCAGGCTCAAGCAGGCTTACGGACGGCTGATCCGCCGGGCCGACGACCGCGGCGTGTTCGTGATGCTGGATTCGCGGCTGCCGACGCGGCTGCTGGGCGCCTTTCCACCCGGGGTCAGCATTGAGCGGGTGGGCCTGGCCGAAGCGGTGACGGCGGTGAAGGCCTTTCTCGATCCCCCGGCATCCTGAGCCGGTATCCCGAGCGAAGGTCGCGTGCCGCGACCGGCGACAACGAGATCCTTTCGGCTTTGCGCGGGATGGCGTTAAAGTGTCCTCGACCCTGTCCGCTCGAGACTTGCGGTCTGACTCAATGGAGCCTTAATCGCTCTGTAGCGTCACGTTCTTCACGAGACAGCTAAAAGGCAAGCATGCTGCGCATTTTTGGGGGTTGGCTGGCGGCTATGTCCGCCACGCTGCTGTTCGTGAGCTCGACCGGCGAGGCGGCAGAGCCGCCTCAAGGCGTTCCCATCCTGCTCTATCACCGTCTGGGGCCCGAGCATGCCGATGACATGACGGTGACGACCAAGGTGGTCGAGGGCCAGCTCAAGATCATCCAGGAGCGCGGCTACCACGTCATTCCCCTGAAATCGCTGCTGGCCGTCCTCGCCGACCCTGCGGCGCCGCTGCCGGAAAAGTCCGTGGTGCTGACCGCCGATGACGGCCACAAGACGGTCTACACCGACCTTTTCCCGCTGATCAAAAAATACCAGATCCCCGTCACCCTGTTCATCTATCCCTCGGCGATCTCCAATCCCAGCGCGCCCTATGCGATGACCTGGGAGCAGCTGGCCGAGATGAAGGCCTCCGGCCTGGTCGACATCCAGTCGCACACCTTCTGGCATCCCAACTTCAAGATCGAGAAGAAGCGCCTGACGCCGGCGGCCTACGAGAAGTTCACCCAGGACCAGCTGGTGAAATCCAAGACCGTCCTCGAGCAGAAGCTCAACATCAAGGTCGACCAGCTGGCCTGGCCCTTCGGCATCTACGACGACCAGCTGATGCAATGGGCGCAGGCGGACGGCTATGTCGCCGCCTACACGATCGACCGCCGCGCCGTCACGCGGGCCGACAAGATGATGGCGCTGCCGCGCTCCATCGTCACCGACGCCGACCGCGGCGCCCGCTTCGAGGCGCTGCTCTCGGCACCGAAATGAGGAAACCAATGAAACCGTTTCTTGCCACGCGCGCCGGTCTTTTCTTTGCTGGGTGCGCGCAACTCCAGTCGCGCGTCATCGCCAGCACAACCGGAAGATCGCGCCACTGGAGTGGCGCGCCCCCAGCAATGAGGGGTGTTCTCGTCCTTGTCGCCGCGTTTTCGCTTGTCTCGGCAGCACACGCCCAACAGGCGACGGGTCAGCCTGAAAGCAAGCCCGAAGCGCCCGCCGCAGCACCGCCCGCCGCGGCGCCGTCCGCCGCGGCACCGGCAGCCGCGGCACCGGCAGCTGCACCGGCAGCTGCAGCACCGGCAGCTGCAGCACCGGCAGCCGCAGCAGCGCCCACCGCCGAAACCAGCAGCGAACGCCAGGGCACGGTGGTCGACGGCGCGACCGGCAAGCCGCTCGCCAAGGTGGTCGTCACGGTAGGCGACAAGACCGTGCTCACCGACGCGCAGGGCCAGTACAAGGTGGCGGCCGGCGCGGAGCCGATCATGGTCAGGCGCGCCGGCTACGGCCGCGCGACGATCCCCGCCGACGCCGCGCAGCCCTTCAAGCTCACAGCGCTCGATCCCAAGGCGCTCTACCTCACGGTCTACGGCATCGCCGCGCCCTTCCTGCGCGACCCCGCCCTCGAGCTGATCGAAAAGAACAAGTTCAACGCCCTGGTCATCGACATCAAGGGCGACCGTGGCCTCATCCCCTATCCCAGCAAGCTGCCGCTGGCCGCCAAGGCCAACGCGCTCACGCTGCGCACCATCCCCGATCTCAAGGAGCTGGTGACCACGCTCAAGAAGAAGAACCTCTACCTGATCGCGCGCATCGTGACCTTCAAGGACACGCTGCTGGCCGCCTCCCACCCCGAATGGGCGATTCACGCGCCCGGTGGCGCGCTGTGGAAGGACCGCGAGGGACTTTCCTGGATCGATCCCTTCCGCAAGGCCGCCTGGGAATATCCCATCGGCGTGGCCGAAGAAGCCGCCGCCGCAGGCTTCGACGAGATCCAGTTCGACTATATCCGCTTCCCCGACACAGGCGGCGGCGTCGCCTACTCCGAGGCGTCGACCGAGGCGTCGCGCGTGGGTGCGATCACCGGCTTCCTGCGCGAGGCGCGGCGCCGGCTGGCGCCCTACAACGTGTTCCTGGCGATGGATGCGTTCGGCTATGTCTGCTGGAACGAGAACGACACCGGCATCGGCCAGCACATCGAGGATCTGGCGTCGGTGGTGGACGTCGTCTCACCCATGCTCTATCCGTCGGGCTTCCAGTTCGGGATTCCGGGCTACCGCAATCCCGTCCAGAATCCCTACGAGATCGTCTACAAGTCGCTCGAGGAGTGCAAACGGCGCACGACCAATACAGCGGTTCAATACAGGCCCTGGCTGCAGGCGTTCACCGACTATGCCTTCGGCGGAAAGTACTTCGGCGCCGACGAGATCGGCAAGCAG
Organism: uncultured Alphaproteobacteria bacterium; assembly: GCA_963765385.1. Taxonomy (GTDB): domain Bacteria; phylum Pseudomonadota; class Alphaproteobacteria; order Reyranellales; family Reyranellaceae; genus Reyranella. Next base: position 714,557 of record CAVXWG010000014.1, read on the forward strand.
ACCAAGGCGGCCCGCGATGCTCGCACCGATGGATGGATGCTGTGGAATCCCCGCAACGTTTACTCGCCCAATGACGTCAAGCCCGACCCGGTCGACGCCAAGGCCGCGCCCGCCGACGTTAAAGCGACCGACGTCAAGGCTCCGGCGACACGCTGACCTGCTGCGGTTTCTCCTCGTCGGCCTGATCTGCCAGGCTGCCGTCGCCTGCGCGACGGCAAATACGCCGGCGTCGGCCGCCCCGCCGACGGGATCCGTGTCGTCCGGCCAGGCGGCGCAGGCGATCAGCGCCATCGTCAACGAGGAGATCGCGGCCGGCCACCTGGTGGGCGGCGTGGTCGTGCTGGGCATCCATGACCGCGTCGTGCTGCGCCAGGCCTACGGCCAGCGCTCGGTGACGCCCGACGTCAAGCCGGCCACGCTCGACACGATCTACGATGCCGCCTCGCTCACCAAGGTGATGGCGACGTCCGTCGCCATCATGCAGCTCGTCGAGCACGGCAAGATCGATCTCGACCGGCCGGTCGCCACCTACTGGCCGGCCTTCGCGGCCAACGGCAAAAGCGCCATCACCGTGCGCCAGCTCATGACGCATTATGGCGGCCTGCCGGCCGGTATCCCGACGCGAGGATGGTCCGACTACCAGGGCGCGCTCGACACCATCGTGGCGCTGAAGCCGCAGGGGCCGCCGGGCACGCGCTTCAACTACAGCGACGTCGATTTCATCGTGCTGGGTGAGCTCGTGCGGCGCGTGTCGGGCCAGCCGCTCGACATCTACGCCGCCCAGCACATCTTCCAGCCGCTCGGCATGCGCGACACCACCTTCCTGCCGTCGCCCACGCTCAAGAACCGCATCGCACCCTCGGATCTTCAGGGCTCCGAGCTGCGCTGGGGCGAGGTCCACGATCCGCTCGCTTACCGCATGGGCGGCGTCGCGGGCCAGGCCGGCGTGTTCACCACCGCCGACGACCTCACCAAGTTCGCCGAGATGATGCTGGCCGGCGGCAAGAACGTCCTGAAGCCGGCCTCCGTCCAGGCGATGACGACGCCGCAGAGCCCGCCCGGCGGCGCCGCCCTGCGCGGCCTGGGCTGGGACATCGATTCACCCTACGCGGTGTGGTTCGCGCCCTCCTTCTCGACGCGCTCCTACGGCCATACCGGCTACACCGGCACCGCGATCTGGATCGATCCCGAGTCAAAGACCTTCCTGATCGTGCTCACCAACCGGCTGCATCCCGACGGCAAGGGCAACATCCTGAAGATGCTGCGGCGGATCGCCGAAGTGGCGGGTGCTGCGGCACGCGGCGGTGCGCAGGCGCACGTGCTGTCGGGCATCGACGTGCTCGAAGCCTACGGCTTTCGCGAACTCGCGGGTCGCCGGGTCGGGCTGATAACCAACCGGTCGGCGCGCGATTCGGCGGGACGGCGCACCGTCGACGTGCTGCACGCCGCCGGCGGTCCGCAGCTCGTGGCGCTGTTCAGCCCCGAGCACGGGCTCGACGCCTCGGCCGAGGGCAAGATCGCCTCCAGCCGCGATTCGGCGACCGGCCTGGCGGTCAACAGCCTCTATGGCAGCACGATGCGGCCGACCGCCGCCATGCTGGCCGGCCTCGATGCGCTGGTCTTCGACATGCAGGACGTGGGCACGCGCTACTACACCTATCCCACGACCATGGCCTATGCGATGGAGGCCGCGGCGCAGAACCAGATCGATTTCTTCGTGCTCGACCGGCCCGACCCGATCACCGCCAACACGGTGCAGGGCGCGGTGCTCGATGCCGACCTCACCTCGTTCATCACCTACCTGCCGCTGCCGGTGCGCTACGGCATGACGATCGGCGAGTTGGCGCGCCTGTTCAATGCCGAGAAGAACCTGTTCAATAGCGAGAAGACCTCGGGCGCCAAGCTGCATGTCGTCACCATGCGGCGCTACGGCCGGGCGATGTGGTTCGACCAGACCGGCTTCGGCTGGGTGGCGCCCTCGCCCAACCTGCGGCGCCTCGAGCAGGCGATCCTCTATCCCGGCGTCGGCATGATCGAGGGCGCCAATGTGAGCGTCGGCCGCGGCACGGAGACGCCGTTCGAGGTGGTGGGCGCGCCGTGGATCGACGGCAAGGCGCTGGCGGCGCAGCTCAGCGCGCGCGGCCTGGCCGGCGTCCGCTTCGAGGCGACGAGCTTCACGCCCAGCGAATTGGCCTACGCCGGCCAGACCTGCGGCGGCATCCGCCTCACCATCACCGATCGCAACCTCCTGGACACGCCCCTGCTGGGCGTCGAGCTGATGGGCGCCCTCTATCGCCTTTATGGCGACCAGTTCCAGGTGAGCCGCACCCTGGGCATGATCGGCTCGCGGTCCTCGCTCGACGCCGTCAAGGCCGGAACCGACCCGCGCGAGATCGCCCGCTCCTGGACGCCCGGCCTGGAAGACTTCCGCGCGCGCCGGGAGCCGCATCTGCTGTATTGAACCAAGACTTCGTCATCCCGAGCGAAGCCGCCCAAGGGGCGGCGTAGCCGAGGGACCTCTTCTTCGTCGCCGAGGCAAAAAAAGGTCCCTCCACTCCGCCTCGCTGCGCTCGGCTTCGGTCGGGATGACGGAGTTTTTTTTCAAATGAGATAGCCCTATCTGTCATCCTGGCGCAGCGAAGGATCTCATCGCCGTTTGCGCCATGAGATCCTTCGCTGCGCTCAGGATGACAGTAGGGGACTGCTTGACGATTGCTGGGATTGAGGCATCGTTCGCGCAATGAGCAAAGAAAACCTGAACATCGCCATCGCGGGCGCCGGCATGGGCGGGCTGGCGGCCGCGGCGGCGCTGCGTAAGCAGGGGCATCGCCGTCACCGTCTACGAGCAGGCGCGGCAGTTCACGCGGCTGGGCGCGGGCATCCAGATCGGCTGCAACGCCATGCATGTGCTGCGCGGGCTGGGCCTGGAATCGTTGCTGCGCGGCGAGACCTTCTATCCGCGTTCGTGGAACAATCGCCACTGGAAGACCGGCGAAGTCCTGTTCGACATGCTGTTCGGCCCCGCGGCCGAGGCGAAATACGGCGCGCCCTATCTTCTCGCCCATCGCGGCGACCTGCACGAGGCGCTGGCCAGCATCGTCCCGCCGGACTGCCTGCGCCTCGACCATCGGCTGACCGGCATCGAGCAGGACGAAGGCGGCGTGCGGCTCCACTTCGCCAACGGGCGCACGGCAGAGGCCGACCTGCTGATCGGCGCCGACGGCGTCAATTCGATCGTGCGGTCAACCCTGTTCGACGAAAGCGAGCCGCGCTTCGCCGGGCGCATCGCCTATCGCACGGTCTTTCCCGCCCGCCTGCTGGGTGGCTTCGACATCGGCGACTGCACCAAATGGTGGGGCGAGGACCGCCACATCGTCATGTACCCGGTGAAGCCCGACCGCAGCGAAGTCTACTTCGTGACCAGCCAGCCCGAGCCGGAATTCGGCCTCGAGTTCGTGGTCGGAAAAGGGCGACGTGAAGGTCCTGCGCGCGGCCTTCGAGGGCTTCCATCCGGACGTGCAGAAGGTGCTGGCCGCCTGTCCCGACGTGCACAAGCGGGTCCTGGTCGACCGCGAGCCGCTCGACCGCTGGGTCGACGGCAGGGTGGTGCTGCTGGGCGACGCCTGCCATCCGATGACGCCCTACATGGCGCAGGGCGCGGCGATGGCGATCGAGGATGCGGCGATCCTGTCGCGCTGCCTGGCGGACGTCGAGCGCGACGGCATCGCCGGTGCGCTCGCGACCTACGAAGCGACGCGCCAGGAGCGGACGGCGCGGGTGCAGCTCACCTCGCGCCAGAACAGTTGGGGCAAGGGCGTCACGGACACCGATTGGGTCTATGGCTACAACGCCTGGACGGCGCCGCTGGCGGACGCTCCGCTGCTGGCGCGGACGGGGTGATTGCCTACCTGACGAAGGTGTTGCGCACACGCTCGGAGCGCAGCGAATAGACGAACAGCGCCGCCGCGAACAGGCCGGTCGCGACGATGCGCAGCGCGATGGCGATCCACAGCTTGGGCGCCGTCACGTAGGTGTCCGTCTCCGTCGATCCAAAGAACAATTCGATCACGGGCAGCGCGGCGAGCAGCGCCAGCTCGATGCGCAGCAGGACCGGGAAGAGACGTCTCCGGCGCGCCATCGAGACGGCGGCCCACGACACGAAGACCAGCGCCGCCAGGTGCCCGATCATCTCGGCGATGCTGGATGCATGCGCCTGCGGCGCGTCGACATAATCTTGCCAGGGCGGCATCCGCCACAGGAGCCTGGCGGCGACGATGACGACAGCCAGCCATTGAACGATGGCCACGTAGAGCAGCATGCCGCCAAACCCCGCGGGCGGCGCGCCCGCAGCCGGCGCCAACCAGCGCCGCAACACGAGGTAGATCGCGCCGCCGATGGCCAAGGCCAGCAGCAGCTCCACGAAGAGCCGATTGGCGATGCCGATCATTCACCCTCCCCAGCGAAGCTGTTACGGCGTGGACACATCACCGAATCAGGCTCCTCTCCCCCGCGAGGGGGAGAGGTTGGGTGAGGGGGATGCGCACGTCGTTGCCCCCTCACCTAGCCTCTCCCCCTAGCGGGGGAGAGGAATCTGAGTTGTGTCCACGCCGTAGCAGCGAAGCCGCGGAGGTGTCGGCGTCTTACGCCGACGGAGGGGTCATGAGCGTCAATGCTGGCGCTCATGACCCCTCCGCCCGCTGCGCGGGCACCTCCCCTTCGCGGGCTCCGCGAAGGGGAGGAAGATGAACAGGCGAGTCTGTTCCGTCCGATCACGGAGCGTAGCCGGCCGGCGTGCGGTGCGGATCGGCAGGGGCCTTCGGGCCGGGCGGCGTGTAGCCGGGAAATTCCTTGAAGGGGAAGGGCGAGTACTTGTTGTCGTCGCACCCAGCCGCAAGGCCGGCCAGGGCCGCAAGGGCGAGCCAGATCAGCCGTCTCATGTTGTCTCCACCACTCTGCCCGGATCAACCGGGTTTTCGCCGCCGCCGTCAAGCGCCCGCCCTCGCTCAGGGTCCGGAATCCGCAGGTGCGTCCCTCGGCCACCCGTATAAAATCCACCACAAGAAAGAGTAGTGGAGGAACAAGAGTGAAAAGACTGATCCTGGCGCGCCGTCGCGCGCTCGTGCTCTCAGGCGGCATGCTGGCCGCCCCGATGCTCGCCGCGGGCGTCGCCCGCGCGGCCGACGACTGGCCGAACAAGCCGGTGCGCTATATCAACGTCTTCCCGCCGGGCGGCCCGACCGACACGCTGTCGCGAATCGTCTGCAACCAGCTGGCCGAGCTCACCGGCCAGCAATTCATCGTCGACAACAAGAGCGGCTCGGGCGGCAATGTCGGTACCGACGCCATCGCCAAGGCGGCCCCCGACGGCTACACGATCGGCCTCTACACCATCGCCTCGCAGTCGATCGCGCCCACGCTCTACGCCAAGCTGCCGTTCGACGTCGACAAGGACTTCACCGCCGTCGCCATGATGTGGTCGGTGCCCAACATGCTGATGGTGCGGCTCGATCTTCCGGTGAAGTCGGTGCCCGAGCTCACCGCGCTGTGCAAGGCCAGCCCCGGCAAGTATTCCTTCGCCTCGTCGGGTTCGGGCACGAGCCCGCATCTCAGCGGCGAGATCTACAAGCAGCTCGCCGGCCTCAACCTGCTGCACGTGCCCTATCGCGGCAGCGCGCCGGCCTACCAGGATCTTCTGGCGGGACAGGTCGACATGATGTTCGACAACATTCCCGGGCCGCTGGGACTGATGCGCTCGGGCAAGGTGCGCGGGCTTGCCGTCACGTCGAAGGAGCGCCACCCGGCCGCGCCCGATCTGCCGACCATGGCGGAGTTCCTGCCGGGCTTCGAGATCACCTCGTGGGGCGGCATCTGCGGACCGGCCGGCCTGCCGCCGGCCGTGGTCGAGAAGCTGTCGGCCCTCACCAAGAAGGCGCTCGACACCGACGCCGTGAAAGCGAGCTTCGAGCAGCAGGGCGCGACGCGGATCTGGATGACCCCTGCCGACACCGCGGCCTATCGCGCCATGGACGAGAAGCGGCTGGCGCCGGTCATCAAGGCGTCGGGCGCGAAGGTGGATTGACGGCCGCGCCCTATCCGTTGGCCCTACCCTTCGCAAAGGGGTCCGCGTAGGATCGTCCGCCAACAGCGGAAAGAGACGAGCCATGCAGACCGCCGCGCCGCTCGATTATCGCGCGCTGGTCGACGTCCATGCCGGGACGGTCGACCGCCGCATCTTCTCCGACGCCGAGATCTACCGGGCGGAGATGGAGCGCATCTTCGCGCGCTGCTGGAACTTCATGTGCCACGAATCGCAGATCCCGCAGGCCGGCGACTTCTTCCTGAACTACATCGGCGAGGACAGCGTCATCGCCGTGCGCGACCGCAAAGGCTCAATCGGCGTGTTCCTGAATTCCTGCCGCCATCGCGGCAACGCGGTGTGCCGCGCCGAAGCGGGCCGGGTGAAGTCGTTCCTCTGTACCTATCACGGCTGGACCTACGACCTCGAGGGCAAGCTGGTCGGCGTGCCGGGCTACAAGGGCTTCTATCACGAGGCGCTGGAGCGCGATAAATGGGGGCTGATCGCGGCCCGGGTCGAGAGCTACAAGGGCTTCGTCTTCGCCACCATGGATCCCGAGGCGCCGGCGCTCGACGACTATCTCGGCGAGGTCGGCCGGGTCGGCCTGTCGATGGCGGCGGCGCACGGCGACATCGCGGTGGTCGACGGCGTGCAGAAGAACGTGCTGGGCTGCAACTGGAAACTCGCCGTCGACAACCTGTTCGACTGGTATCACGTGCAGATCTCGCACGCCTCGGCGCCGATGTCGGGCTACCTGCCCAAGCTTCCCTACAAGGACGAGGACCAGATCGTCTCGCTCGGCGAATACGGCCATGCCATCAGCGGGCCGCGCTCGACGCCCGAGATGCGCGAAGCGGCGGCCCGCGCCTCGAGCGAGGTGCCGCTGTTCGACGAACGCTGGCGCGACACGCCCGAGGCTTTGGCGGCGCTCGGCCCGGTCGGCGTCGCCTCGCGCGGCCATCCCAACATCTTCCCTAACCTGTGGATCGCCTCGAGCGGCGTGCAGCTCTGCCTCCGCCTGCCGCGCGGGCCATTCGCCACCGAGATCTGGTGGTTCACCCTGCTCGACCGCAACATGTCGCCGGAACGCCGCCGCGCCTCGGTGCAGCGCATGAACCACACGTTCGGCCCGGCCGGCATGCTCGAGCAGGACGACGGCGAGAACTGGAGCCAGAGCACGCTGGCCACGCGCAGCCCGGTGGCGCGCCGCCATCCGCTGAACTATTCGATGAATCTCGGGCGTGGCCACATCGCCGAGCTGCAACCCGGCCTGCCCAGCATCGAAACCCACATCAACGAGCATGCCCAGCTCTGGACCTACCGCGCCTGGGCCGACTGGATGACGGCGGCCGACTGGCCGGCGCTCAAGCGCGACCACGCGATACCAGCCGGAGTCGTCTGATGCCCGACATGCTGGCACCCGCGATGGCGCCCTCGCTCACGCTCCGGCTCGAGGTCGAGAGCTTCTACTATGACGAGGCGGCGCTGCTCGACCAGCGCCGCTATCGCGAGTGGCTCGACCTCTTCACCGACGACACGCACTACTGGATGCCGGTGCGCCGCACCAAGGCCTCCAACCAGCTCGACGGCGAATTCTCGCGGCTGGGCGACATGGCCTTCTTCGACGACAACAAGGCGATGCTCACCATGCGGGTGCGCCGCCTGGAGACGGGCTACGCCTGGGCCGAGGAGCCGCCCTCGCGCACCCGTCACCTGATCACCAACGTGCGCATCGTCGCGGCCGACGGCGAGCGCATCACGGCGGAGGCCAACTTCCATCTCCATCGCACGCGGCTTGCTTCCGACGAATGCAACTGGATCGGCCTGCGCCGCGATGTCCTGGTCCGCAGCGAGAGCGGCTTTCGCATCGCCGCCCGGCATATCTTCCTGGAGCAGACGGTGCTGCTGGCCCCCAACCTCAGCAATTTCTTCTGACATGTCCGATACGATGCGCCCGCATGTCGTAGCCGGGGTCACGCCACTCCAGTCTTCCGGAGCGCGGGCGTCCCGCCCGCTCATGATCATGAGCGGGCGGGACGCCCGCGCTCCGGAAGAGATGACGCGCCACGGGAGTGGCGCGCCCCCAGCGGAGATGAGATGAGCGACGCTGCCGTCGAATGGCTGGACGTGGCGACGGCGCGGGAGCGGCTGGAGGCCGGCAGCTTGCTGGCGATCGACCTGCGTGGGCCGCCCGACTATGCCGGCGGCCGCATCCCGGGCTCGGTCAGCCTGCCCGGGCGGGCCATCGAAAGTCGCTGGAAGAAGGTGCCGGCCGGCCGCACCTTGCTGTTCGTCGACGATGACGAGAGCCGCGTCGAGGCAGTCTGCGCCCTGGCGCGTGCGCAGGGCCTCGTTGCCGCCGCCCTGCGCGGCGGCTTCGAAGCCTGGTTCGATGCCGGCTACCCGGTCGAGACCATGTCCGACGGGCTGCCGCCCTTGGAAGACGCGTGATCGGCCAGCGCGTGGGCAGCGGGGCGGTCCTGTTCGATGCGGCGCGGGCCTCGCTCGACCGCACAGCCTTCAGCGACCCGGCCATCCATGCGCTCGAGCTGCGCCGCGTGTTCGCGCCTTCCTGGCTGTTCGCCGGCCCGGCGAACCTGGTGGCCCGGCCAGGCGATTGGCTCGCGACGCGGCTCGGCCGCGAGCCCGTGATTTTGTGGCGGGACAGCGCGGGCACGCCAAAGGCCTTCATCAATATTTGCCCGCGCTGCGAGCGCGCGCTCGGGGAGGGCGAACAGGGTTCGGCCGAGCGACTCGCCTGCCCCAGCCATCCGCATGAAACGGACCTTGCGGGCGTGGCGCAGCTCGCCGTTCATCGCGGCCTGGTGTTCGCCAGCCTCGACCCGGCGGCGCTGCCGTTCCTCGACTGGCTGGCGCCGTTCGCCGATGCTTTCGACGGCGCCTTCGCCGGCACGATGGAAGCCGCCGGCGGGCACCGCCTGCGCTGGCGCTTCGCCGGCAACTGGAAGCTGGCGATGGAGCGGTTCTGCGGCGACCTCGACGGCGGACGCTCGGCGCATGCTGCGACGGATGCCGCGAGCGGTGGCGCGCCTGTCGCCCAGCCGGCCATCACGCTGTTTCCCAACTTCTCTTTCGAGGCCAGCACGTCGACGCTGCAAATCTGGCATCCGGTCGCGCCGGACCACACCGAGGTCGACACCTGGTGCCTGGTCGCACGCGACGCGACGCCGGCGGCGCGCGACGCCGCCCGCCGCGCCACGCAATTCGCCTGGGGACCGGCCGGCCTGCTGAGCCAGGATCTCGCGGTGCACTGGCAATCCATCACCGAGACGTCGCGGGGCGCGGTGGCGCGCCGCCATCCCCTGACGCTGCACGACGATGCGGGCCAGCGCGCCTTCTACGCCTGGTGGCAGACGCGCCTGTCGGCCGCCAACGAGCGGCCGGAGCAACCGCGGATGCTCAGCATGCGCCGCGCCAGCCCGGGAGAGCCGCGATGCGCTACAGCCCGCTCGGCAGCACCGGCGTAAAGGTCTCCTGCATCGGGCTGGGCACGGCGACGTTCGGCGTGGCGCCGCTCGAAGGCGACGCCGGGCGCCTGGTCGGGCGCGCGCTCGATCTCGGCATCAACCTGGTCGACACTGCGAACAGCTACGGCAACCAGGTGCGCTTCGACCGCGCCGGCGCGCCGCCGGCCGCGGCGCGGGCCTCGGCCGAGGAAATCATCGGGCGCGCCCTCGGCGCACGCCGGCAAGATGTCGTGCTGTGCTCGAAGGTCATGGAGCCGGTGGGCGCGGGGCCGAACGAGCGCGGCCTGTCGCGGCGGCATATTCTCGACCAGGTCGAGGCGAGCCTGCGCCGTCTCGGCACCGATCATCTCGACCTCTACTACGCCCATCATCCCGATCCGGCGACGCCGCTCGAGCAGACCCTGCGCGCCTTCGACGACCTGGTGCGCCAGGGCAAGATCCGCTACGCCGCGCTCTCGACCTATCCGGCGTGGCAGATGACGGAGGCGCTGTGGACGGCCGACCGGTGCGGCCTGGCACCACCGGCCTGCAATCAGATCGCCTACAGCCTGGCCAACCGCGCCGCCGAGCAGGAGATGCTGCCGGCCTGCCGCCGCTTCGGCGTCGGCGTCACGGTCTTCAGCCCGCTCGCGGGCGGATTGCTGGCCGGTCCCGCGGTGCGCCAGCGGCCGGTCGCCGGCGGCCTGCGCTGGGGCGCCCCCGGCTTCAGCGCGCGGCACGTGGCACTGGCCGAGCGGCTGGAAGCCCTGGCCAGCGAGAGCGGCCAGCCGCCGGCCGTGCTGGCGCTCGGTTGGTTGGTGACGCGTCCAGGCGTCAGCGCCGCGCTGATCGGCCCCGAGACGATCACCGAGCTCGAGGCCAATGCCGCCGCCGGTGCGATCGAACTCGAGCCGGAGCTGCTCGAGGCGGTCGATGCGTTACGAATGGAATGATCGGGCAGACGCGGGCCTCCAGGCCCCTGCTTTGCTGGGAGCGCGCCACGCCAGTGGCGCATCTTCGGAGCGCGGACCTCCAGGTCCGCATCATGACTCATGAGCGGACCTGGAGGTCCGCGCTCCAAATAAGATGCGCCACGGAGTGGCGCGCTCCAAGCAAAGACAAGACCGACCTAGCTCTTCGACAGGTCGATCAGCGCAATCCCCAGTTCCGGCCGCTTGCGGCGGCGGAGCCGCGCCGGGGTTTCGACGATGGTCACTTCGAGGGTCGGCCGCACGATCCCCTTGAGGAAGTGGCCACCACGCGTCGTGCCGTCGCGGAGGCCCAGCACCGCGTGCATGTGCAGGCTGGGCTTGCCGTCGTCGCCGGTGGCGATGTCGCCCAGGAGGCTCAGGCCCTCGCACTGGCTGTCGATCTCGATCGGCTTATAGGTCTTCCGGGCGAGATCGAACCAGCCGACGGTCGCGCGCTCGAAGGCGCCGAGCGCCGTCAGCGACGCGCCGGCGAGGCCGGACCGGGCGGCGAAGCCGGCGATGGCGGCAAAGGCCTCCTCGCCGGCATCGAGGACGAGGACGAAGGTCCGTTCACCGGCGTTTTCCCAAACGAGCTTGGATTGCATGGCGAGCTCCGGATTGCCCGGAGTCAACTCGCGGCGCGCCGGATCGTTGCGCTCACACCAGGCAGCGAAAGCGCAGGCTCAGGGTGACATTGTCGATCAGCGTGTCGTCGAGCACCTTGTAGGGCGAACCGCCGCAGCTTCGCTCCATGAACGGCTTCGCCACGTTCTCGGCGCGGCTGCGTTCGGCCTCGGGGTTGGGATTGACGACGATCGTCGCCCGCACGACGAGGATTCGGAACTCGCCTTCGGCATCGGGGGCCGGCGCCACGCGCACCTCGAAACGGCGACCCTCGACCCTCACCTGCTCGACGCGCGAGCGATCGAGGGTTCCCTTGTCGTAGCAACCCGCGAGCAGGAATGCGGCGAGCACGGCTGCGCCGAAAACGAGGAACGCGCGAAAGATGCCGAAATCCATGAATTCTCCCGTGCCGCTGGAAGCATAGACGGTTTTGATGGTCGATAATGGCAGCGCCGCTGTAGAGCCTGGACGAACCCACGGCTTAGGCGATGCGCGAAACATTGCCCCTAGTTGGTCACAGTGTCCGATTTTGCCCTGCAGTAGCCTTGCCGCACCGCGGCAGCCGGAAGTCCTCCGCGACAACTCTGGGGGTGTCGGATGAAGTTTGGATCGCAAGAGAATGCATCCTCTTCAGGATCGCCGGCAGAACCTGATGGTGGGTTTGCCGCCACCTTGGCCGCGCAGCTTACCGCGCCGGCTGAGAGATTTCACGGAGAGCCGCCGATTTCACCGGCCACCGCCGATGACGACTTTGCGAAGAACTTGGCGGCAAAGTTTGCAGCGAGATTCGAAAGACTCCGCGCTGGCGCGCCCTCGATGCGGCCACCGCCAAATCGGGGGGATATTGCGGCGGAGGACATCTATACCGGAGAAGCGACGGACCGCCTCTCTTCAGCGCTCGCCTCGATTCGCACCGGTCGTGTCGGGATCGGCTTTCTGCTGCTGTCGCTGTTTGTCGCGGTCACAGTTGTGGTCCTTTGGGCCCTTCCCTTTCGGTCCTCCGAGCAATTGCCGTCAAGCCACATCGAACAAGGGAAGGCTGTTGGTCTCCCTGCCCACGACCTCGCGGAACAAGCGCCTGCGCCGGCGGTCTCTCCGCCTCCGGCCTCTCCATCGCCAGTCACACTGCCGGCCCCCGCGGCAGTGTCATCGGCATCGCAAATACCTCTCCCTGGGCAGCCTCCATCACCGCCGCTGAACGCGGACGAAATCCGGGAGCTGCAAGGCAAGCTCAAGGTTTTGGGCTTTGATCCCGGGGCCATCGACGGCGTCGTGGGCCCGATGACGACGGGCGCTGTTCGGAAGTATTCGCAAGCGCGGGCCATTGCCGATGCAGACGTGACAAGAGACCTGCTCGTTCACCTGAGAGCGGAAGTGCCGCCTAAGAACTAGCGCGGGCTGACGCGGCTTGTGAAATTGCGGCCCATTCCCGGCGAGAAATCATGCGATGTCGCGGGCACGTTTCGGTAGAGTGCGATCGCGGCACCTGATCGTCCGGAAGGCTGTCGCACCCTCATGTCTTTCACGTCAGTGCCATGCCCTCCCGAAAAGTCCTGATCGCCGGCGCCACCGGCCTCGTCGGCTATGCCGCGATGAAGCATTTCGCCTCGGAGCCGGGCTGCGATGTGATCGCCGTCTCGCGCCGCCGGCCCGACGAGACGTTCGGCGCACGCTGGCTACCGCTCGATCTTACCGACGCCGCTGCGTGCGCCGGGCTCGCGCCCGAGTTTGCCGGGGTCACCCATCTCGTCTATGCCGCGCTCCACGAGCAGCCGGGGCTGGTCGCGGGCTGGCAGGAGGACGAGCAGATCCGCACCAACGAGGCGATGCTGCGGAACCTGTTCGGCCCGCTCGAAAAGGCCGCGCCGGGGCTCAGCCATGTCGCCCTGCTGCAGGGCACCAAGGCCTACGGCGTCCATATCCGCCCGCTGATCGTACCGGCCCGCGAGAACCGCTCGGAGATGCACGAGCAGGCGAACTTCTACTGGAACCAGGAGCGCTACCTGCGCGCCGCCCAGGCGGGCAAGGCCTGGCACTGGTCGATCCTGCGGCCGGTGCTGATCGTGGGCGATTCGGTGGGCAGCGCCATGAACGTGATCCCCGCGCTCGGCGTCTATGCGGCGATGATGCGGCGCGCGGGGAAGACCGCGCTCGATTATCCGGGCGGCGTCGGCCGGGTGGCGCAGGCGGTCGATGCCGACCTCCTGGCGCGCGCCATCGCCTGGTCAGGTGAGTCGGAGACGGCGAAGAACGAGATCTTCAACGTCACCAACGGCGACGTGTTCGTGTGGCCCAACGTATGGCCCGCCATCGCCGATGCGCTGGGTTTCGAGGCGGGTCTCCACGTGCCGCTCAGCCTCGATACCGAGATCCGCTTCCGCGAAGACGAGTGGGCCGCGATCCGCCGGGCGCACGGGCTGACGTCGGGCACGCTGAAGGAGTTCGTCGGGCTCTCCTTCGAATATGCCGACTACACGATGGGCTACGGCCGCGACACGCCGGGGCCGGCCGCCCTGGTCTCGACCATCAAGCTGATGCAAGCGGGCTTCCACGAGGTCATGGATACCGAGGCGATGTTCCGGAAGTGCTTTGCCGAGATGCAGGCCAAGAAGCTGCTGCCGCCGCGCTGACGGTGCCGGTCGGTCACTCTTCCCGGAAGCTGCGCATACGCTGCCGGCGGAGCGCCGGCGGATTGACGTCGTGCAGGACGAACGCCTGCCGCATCGAACCCGCCCGCGGCCGACAGCATGACCGGCGGTGCGTGACGTCATGATGCAGGCCCGCTAGCCTGCCACAATCACGCAACCGTAACGCAATTGCTCTTTGCTCGCTTCACAATGGAGGAACTGCGGATGAGCGTCGAGAAGGACCGCCAAAGCCTCGAGGATCGCGTCCAGGAGGAGCTGGCCGACAGCCTCGACGAGGAGTTCGAGCTGGAACTGGGCGACGACATCATGGCGCGCCTGCCCGATCATGTGACCGACGTTCCCCGACCGGAGGTCATCGACCGCCGCCTGTATTTCACCGAGCTGCTGCGCCTGCAGCGCGAGCTCATCAAGCTGCAGGACTGGGTGGTCGCCCACAAGCTCAAGGTCGTCGTGCTGTTCGAGGGGCGCGACGCCGCCGGCAAGGGCGGCGTGATCAAGCGCGTGACCCAGCGCCTCAACCCGCGCATCTGCCGCACCGTGGCGCTGTCGGCGCCGACCGAGCGCGAGCGCACCCAGTGGTATTTCCAGCGCTACGTCGCCCACCTGCCGGCGGCCGGCGAAATCGTGCTGTTTGACAGGAGCTGGTACAACCGCGCCGGCGTCGAGCGGGTGATGGGCTTCTGCAGCCAGGCCGACGTCGATGAGTTCTTCCACACCGTGCCGGAATTCGAGCGCATGCTGGTGCGCTCGGGCATCATCCTGGTGAAATACTGGTTCTCGATCACCGACCCCGAGCAGAACCTGCGCTTCCTGATGCGCATCCACGATCCGCTGAAGCAGTGGAAGCTCTCGCCGATGGATCTCGAATCGCGGCGCCGCTGGGAAGAATACACCAAGGCCAAGGAAGAAATGCTGGCACGCACCCACATCCCGGAAGCGCGCTGGTGGGTGGTCGAAGGCAACAGCAAGCGCAAGGCCAGGCTCAACTGCATTCATCACCTGCTGCTGCAGGTGCCTTACCGCGACGTCGAGCACGAGCCCATCGTGCTGCCGCCGCGCGAGCACAAACCGGACTACCATCGCACCCCGGTGCCCGACGCGCTGTACGTGCCAGCGGTGTACTGATGGACTTCTTCCGGCGCTTCACCGTCCTGATCGCCGCACCGGCGTTCGATGCCGACGATCTCGAAGGCCATCGCCTCGACGAGATCGCGCGGTCGATCGAGAAACTCGGCTTCCAGGTCGTCCGGGCGCGGCGCATCGAGGATGCCGAGATCGCCGTGCAGACCGATTCCGCCATCGGCTGCATGGTCGTCGACTGGGGCAAGAAGGGACTGGAAGGCAAGACGGCGGCGCTGATCAACCTGATGCGCAAGCGCGGCCTCGAGATGCCCATCGTCATCCTGGTGCGCCGCAAGCGGCTCGAGGACATTCCGGTCGAGGTGATGGACTATATCGACGGCTACATCTTCCTGGCCGAGGAGACGCCGCAATTCATCGCCCGCAACCTGGTGAGCCGACTCAAACAATATGCCGAGACGCTCAAGACGCCGTTCTTCGGCGCCCTGGTCGACTATGCCGAGGAGGGCAACCAGCTCTGGACCTGCCCCGGCCACAATGGCGGCGTTTTCTACAATCGCAGCCCGATCGGGCGCATCTTCGTCGAGCACCTGGGCGAGGCGGTGTTCCGCGACGATCTCGACAATTCCGTGCTCGACCTCGGCGACCTGCTGGTCCACGAGGGCCCGGCGCTCAAGGCCCAGCAGGAGGCGGCGGCAATCTTCGGCGCGGAGAAGACCTACTTCGTCCTGAACGGAACCTCGTCATCCAACAAGATCGTGCTGCAATCGCTGGTCGCCGAGGGCGACTTGGTGCTGTTCGACCGCAACAACCACAAGGCCGCCCATCACGGCGCGCTGTTCCTGGGCCAGGGCATTCCGATCTATCTCGAAGCCGACCGCAACGCCCATGGGCTGATCGGCCCGATCTTCCACGAGGCGTTCGACGAGGCGGCGATCCGCGACAAGATCCGCACCCATCCGCTGATCGCCGACAAGGAGGCGTGGCAGCGCGCGCGGCCGTTTCGTGTCGCGGTGATCGAGCAATGCACCTATGACGGCACGATCAACGATGTCCGCCTGATCGTCGCGAAGATCGGCCACCTCTGCGATTACGTCCTGTTCGACGAGGCGTGGGCGGGCTTCATGAAGTTCCACCCGATCTACGCCGGCCGCTTCGCCATGGGCCTCGGCGATCTCGGCCCCGAGGCGCCCGGCATCATCGCCACCCAGTCGACGCACAAGCAGCTCGCGAGCTTCAGCCAGGCCTCGCAGATCCACGTCAAGGACAGTCACATCGCCGGCCAGCGGCGGCGCATCGAGCATCGCCGCTTCAACGAGTTCTTCATGCTGCATGCCTCGACTTCGCCCTTCTATCCGCTGTTCGCCTCGCTCGACGTCGGCGCGCAGATGATGAAGGGCAAGTCCGGCGAGGTGCTGTGGGACGACACGATCCGGCTGGGTATCGAGCTGCGCAAGAAGATCCGCGCGATCCGCCGGGAATTCGGCGAACGCGAGCGCGATCCGGCACGGCATTGGTTCTTCGAAGCATTCGTGCCCGACAAGGTGGGCAACGTGCCGTGGGAGGACGTCCCGACCGACGAGCTGGCGACAGACCCGCGCTACTGGGAGCTGGCGCCCGATGCGCGCTGGCACGGTTTCAGCCATGTCGCGCCGGGCTATGCCATCACCGATCCCAACAAGCTCAGCCTCCTGACGCCGGGCTTCGACCGCGAGACCGGCCGTTATGCCGACCACGGCATCCCCGCGCCGGTGGTGGCGCAGTACCTGCGCGAGAACCAGGTCGTGCCGGAGAAGAACGACCTCAATTCGCTCCTGTTCCTGCTCACGCCGGGCGTGGAATCGAGCAAGGCCGGCACGTTGCTGAGTTCGCTGGTCGCCTTCAAGCGGCTGTATGACGACAATGCCAAGCTCGAGGATTCGATCGGCGAATTCGTGGCTCGGCGGCGGGCCCGCTATGCCGGCATGCGGCTGCGCGATCTCTGCACCGAGATGCACGGCTTCTTCCGCGACAGCGCCGTCAGCACGCTGCAGCGCGCGCAGTTTGCGCCGGAGCATCTGCCGACGCCGGTGATGGCGCCGCACGAGGCGGTGCGCCGGCTGGTGCGCAACGACGTCGACTACGTGCCGATCGACGAGGCCTTCGGACGAATCGCCACGACCCTGTTCGTGGTCTATCCGCCCGGCATCGCCAGCATCGTGCCGGGCGAACGGCTCGACGAGCGGGCGCGGCCGATGCTCGACTACCTGAAGATGTTCGAGAGGAGCGCCAACCTCTTTCCCGGCTTCGAGGTCGAGGTGCAGGGCATCTATCGCGAGACCGACAAGGACGGCACGGTCCGCTTTCACACCTACGTGGTTCGCGAATAGCCGCCGTCGGCCGAAGGGTCGAGCGGCGGCGGGTGCGTGGCACCGGGGCCCAGCACGCGCTGCATCAGCAGGCTGTCGGTCCAGCGTCCGAACCTGTAGCCGACGCCCTCGAGCAGCCCGACCCGGCGGAAGCCGAAGGCCTCGTGCAGGTTCTGCGAGGGCAGGTTCTCGGCGTCGACATAGGCAATCATCTGGCGAAAGCCCTCTGCGGTGCAGGCCTCGATCAGGGCCGGCAGGAGCAGCCGTCCGACGCCGGAATGCAGATGGTCCGGATGAACGTAGATCGAGTGCTTCACGGCGTAGCGGTAGGCCGGCCGCTTGCGGAACGGCACCGCGTAGGCGTAACCGACGATCGATCCGCCACGCTCCGCCACCAGGTGCGGCAGCCGGCGCTTGAGCATGTTCTTGCGGCGGCGCTTGATGTCCTCGTCCTGAAGCGGCTCGGGGTCGATCGTGTCGAGGCCATGGCCGATATGATGCGCATAGATCGCCAGCATGGCCGGGACGTCGGTCTCGGTCGAGGCGCGCACCGTGAGGTCGCGGAAGCAGGTCGTCGGCGAGTTCAAGCGGTCGTTCAAACACGGCGGCGTGACGCTTTCATGTCACTCAAAAAAGAAAGATCTCCGCACGAGACGACGGCACATCGTCCGACGATTAGCCGCTGCCTGTCGCCCGACCGACGAAGACAGCGTTTAACCTCGACAAAAAGAGAGCCCGGACCGCACGATCCGAAGATCGCGCGGTCCGGGCCCTTGGACGCCCCCTCAAACCCTGGCGTGTTACTTGAGACTGTCCGAAATCCGCCTCAGCCCGCTCACGGTGCTGTTCTCCAGATCGCCGGCCCGCGCCGCCCACTGCCTGACCAGCGGCGGCATCTCGTAGCCCAGCAGCGACTCGGGCAGCCTGGGCTGCAGGTTGCCCGTCGCAGCCAGGCAGGCCATCCCCAGAAAGCCCAGCTTGAACATCCATCCGAGCAGGAAACGCATCGGCACCCCGTTGGTGAGGCCGATGATAATTTCACAGGGTCCGACAAGACAGTGTCGGATCGTATCAATTGTTGCGCAGGGCGGGGGTGAGTCCGGCGAAGCTGGCGCGGACGTGGTCGGCGAGATCGCGCGCGGCGGGGCTGAGGCCCGGCGGGGCGTAGAGATTGATGCGGAATTCCGGCAACGGCGGCAGGCGCGCCTCGCGGCCGCCTTTGCCTTCGAAGATCTCGAAGCGCTCGGGCACCGAGGAGCGCAGCAGCGGCGCCACCGCGAGCCCGGCCTCGAGCACGGCATAGACCGGCTCCATGCGGCTCACCTCGCAGACCGCGCGCCAGTCGCGCCGCGCCTTGCCCAGCGCCTCGACCGCGACCGGCCGGAACACGCAGGTCGGCGCGCCCAGCGAGACCGGCAGCGGGTCCTTCAGATGGGCGTCGCCGCCCGGCACGCCGACCCAGACCAGCCGGTCGGTGCGCAGCGTCTCGCCATGGCGGCCGCACTCGGTCTCGGTGGTGAGCGCGAGATCGACGCCGCCCGACCGCAGCTGCTCGCGCACCACCCGGGAGTCCTCGCACACCAGGCTGACCCGCACCCGCGGCTGTGCTTTGGCGAAGCGGCGCAGGATGGGCGGCACGAAGCTCGCGATGATGTCGTAGGGCACGCCGAGGCGAACCTCGCCCTCGAACGACGGCGTGCGCATCGACGACCAGACGTCGTCGTTGAGCGAGAGCAGCCGGCGCGCCTGGGCCAACAGCCGCTCGCCGGCGGGCGCCAACACCAGGCGCCTTCCGGCACGCTCGAACAGCCGGCAGTCGAGCGCTTCCTCCAGCCGCTTGATCTGCTGACTGGCGGCCGCCTGGCTCACGCCCAACGCCGCCGCGGCGCGCGTGACGCCGCCCGCTTCGACGACGGCGACGAAGGCGCGCAGCAGGGCAATGTCGAGGTCTTGGCGCATCGGGACAATCATAAGAGAAAACGAACGATTATATCCAAAACATTCGTTTCTATTATTTACAATCCGCGCTTAGCCTTTGCATCACCTCGCCCTGAGGAGCGCCCGCAGGCGCGTTTCGAAGGGTCGGCAACGGCCTTGCTGTCGCCCACCCTTCGAGATGCATCGCTTCGCGATGCTCCTCAGGGTGAAGCATGGAGGGTGCCCGCATGCGAACCAAAATCTCCGGCCTTTGGCTGCCGCTGGTGACGCCGTTCAAGGACGGCGCCATCGACTTTGCAAGCTACGAGCGCTTGATCGATCACTACATCGCCCAGGGCGTGGACGGGCTGTTCCCGCTCGGCACGACGGGGGAATCACCGACACTGGACGACGACGAAGTCGACGCGCTGGTCGAGCGCACCGTGGCCAAGGCCGCCGGCCGCGTGCCGGTGTTCGTGGGCGTGGGCGGCAACGCCACCCGCAAGATCGAGAAGGCGCTGCGGCGGCTCGAGCGCTTCGTCTTCGAGGGCATCGTCTCGGTCTGCCCCTATTACAATCGGCCGAGCCAGGACGGATTGATCGCCCACTTCCGCGCCGTCGCCGCGGCGACCGATCGCCAGGTGATGATCTACAACATCCCCTACCGGACGGCGGTCAACCTTTCTAACGACGCGTTGCTCGAGCTCGCCCAGGTGCCGAACATCGTCGGTGTGAAGGACAGTTCCGGCAGCATTGCGCAGTCGCTCGAGCTGCTCGTACGCAAGCCGGCGGATTTCTCCGTGTTGACCGGCGAGGATGCGCTCTATTTCACCATGATGGCGAACGGCGCCGACGGCGGCATCCTGGCGGCGAGCCATCTCATGACGGCGGCCTTCGTCGAGGTCGGAAAACGATTCGCCGCCAACGACGTGGCCGGCGCGCGTGCCGCCTGGGCGCCGCTCGCGTCCTTCGTGCCGCTGTTGTTCGCCGAAGCCAATCCGATGCCGATCAAGTACCTGCTGTGGCGCCAGGGCCTGATCGCCTCGCCCGAATGCCGCCTGCCGCTGACGAGGATTTCCGACGCGCTTGCGCAGCGTCTTGACGCCGCCACCGCCCAGCGGCTCGCGGCCTAGAGGTCCCTCGCTACGCTCGGGATGACGGCTGCGCCGTCACCTTCAACAGATCGCGGATCTCCGTCAGCAGCTCCTGCTCCTTGGTGGGCGGCGCGGGCGGCGGCGGGGCGGCCTGTTCCTGGGCGAACAGCCTGTTCATGCCCTTGATCACCAGGAACAGGATCCACGCGATGATGATGAAGTTTACGGTCACGGTGATGAAGCTGCCGTAGCCCAGGGTGGCGCCGGCCTTCTTCGCGGCGTCGTAGGTCGGCGCCTGGCTGGCTGCGGGGGTGAGACCGATGAAGTAATTGGTAAAGTCGAGCCCGCCGAAGATGCGGCCGATGATCGGCATCATGATGTCGTTCACCATCGAATCGATGATCTTGCCGAAAGCGGCGCCGATGATGACGCCGATCGCGAGGTCGACCACGCTGCCGCGCATCGCAAACTTCTTGAACTCCTGGAGCATGTTGCCCTCCGTGGTTGTCAGGACACCCGCAGCCAGACCAGCAAAGCAGAAACCGTGACCACCGAGAAGGCCGTGGAAAGCAGAACCGAGGCCGTATTCTGCTCGACCGATATGTCGAACTGCTTGGCCAGCACGAAGGCGTTGGCGGCGGTCGGCAGGGAAGCCATCAGGAGCGCAACCCGGCCCGCCACCGATCCGAGGTCGATGAAGAACGGCAGGATCAGCGCCGCCAGCAGCGGCTGCAGCAGGAGCTTGATCAGAGTGGCAAGGCCCGCTTCGGCGAGGCCGCTTTTAATCGACTTGTCCGACAGGAACAGCCCGATGGCGAACAGCGCGCAGGGCGCGGCCGCGGCGCCCATGAGGTCGAGCCACTTCTCGACCGGCGTCGGAATCGGCAGGCCGGCAGCCGAAACCACGATGCCGAGCGCAATCGACATCGGCAGCGGGTTGCGGGCGACGTTGAAGGCGGCCCGCAGGAAGGTCTTCAGCGGCCCGTGACCGGCTGCGACCTCGAGCTCGATCAGCATGACGCCGAACACCATCGACACGATCGAGGTCACGATCACGGCCAGCAGGGCGGGCGGCAGGCCCGCCTCGCCGAATGCCGCCAGGCAGAGCGGCACGCCCATATAGCCGACATTGCCCCAGGAGGCGGCGATGCCCTGCAGGCTCATGGCGGCAAGGCCGGCTTTGCGGGCTCCCCGCGAAACCAGCCGGGTCGAGGCCATGCCGACGGCGAAGGTCGCGACCACGGCAGCGCCGAAGCCCAGCATCAGGGCGGGGTCGAGCACGGCCCCGACCGGGGTGCGCGCCAGCGTGCCGAAGAACAGTACCGGCAGGGCGAAATAGCTCACGAAGGCATTCAGCGCCGTGGTCGCCTCGCCGCCCAGGATGCGCCAGCGACCGGCCAGGTAGCCTGCCAGGATGACCCCGAAGATCGGAAAAGCGACGTTGAGGATAGCCTGCACGGCGGTGAAAGACCTGCGATTTCACTTGCTGTAACTGATTAAGAATTTGACATAAACGACACAAATACCATAACATTTTACCGTTATGTCGAGGCCGCACCGTTCCCCCCATCGCAAGCGGCCCGGGAGATAGTTCCAATGCGTCTTTTGATCGCCAGCATGGCGGCCCTGGCCGCGGTCGCCTTTGCCGCCCCCTCTTTCGCCCAGACCGAAGAGCCCGCCACGGCGCCGGCACCCGCCCCGGTTCCGGCCACCAAGGCCAAGCCCGGCACGACCGCCTACTGCCAGACGCTGAAGAGCAGCACCTCGCGCAGCGCCTGCATGAAGAAGCTTCATGCCCAGGCGACGCCCAAGGCGACGACCACCAAGAAGAAGACCAAGAAGACCACGACCGCCGCGACCCAGCCCGAGGTTGGCCAGCTCGCGCCGCCGCCGGCCGCCTCTTCGTCGGCGCCGGCGACTGCACCGGCTCAGAGCGGCACCGTCGCCGTCCCGCCGCTGCCGCAGAAGACGATCTGACCGGCGTAGGCCGGTCCCCCTGAGCGAAGCCGAAGGGTCTCCTCAGGCAAACGGGCCCCTCGGCTACGCTTCGCTCCGCTGGGGGCGACGGTGTACCGTCCCTCTCCCAACCAAGGGAGAGCGACATGGCGCAATCCGCAGCGCTGATCTCGACCGAGGAGCTCGCGCGCCGCATGGGCGCACCGGCGCTTCGCATCTTCGACTGCACGACCTATCTGCGGCCGCGGCCCGAGGGCGGCTACAACGCCGAGAGCGGGCGCGCCAACTACGACAAGGGCCACATTCCGGGGGCGGCCTTCCTCGATCTCGGAGCCGAGCTCTCCGACCCGCACTCCAAGCTCCGCTTCACTCTGCCGCCGCTCGACCAGCTCACCAAGGCGTTCGCCGCCAAGGGCGTCGGCCACGGCACCTTCGTCGTGCTCTACAGCCATGCCACGCCGACCTGGGCGACGCGCGTTTGGTGGATGCTGCGCGCCGTGGGCTTCGACGATGCCGCGATCCTCGACGGCGGGCTCGACAAGTGGAAGGCCGAGAACCGCCCGCTCTCGACCGAGGCCACGACCTATCCGCCGGCCACGCTCACCTTGCGCGGACGGCCCGAGATCTTCGTCGACAAGGACGCCATCAAGGCCGCGATCGGCAAGACCGACACCTTGACCCTGAATGCGCTCAGCCACGACCAGCACAAGGGCACGGGCGGCGTCGCCTACGGCCGTGCCGGCCGCATCGCGGGCTCATCCTGCGTGCCGGCGGCGAGCCTGTTCGAGCCGGACAAGACCCTGAAGCCGATGGCCGAGCTCCGCGCCGCCTTCGAGGGCGTGGGCGCCGCGCCCGACAAGCGGGTGCTGGTCTATTGCGGCGGCGGCATCGCGGCCACACTCGACGCGTTTGTGCTGACCGCCCTGCTCGGCCACAGATGCGTCTCGGTGTATGACAACTCCATGCAGGAATGGTCGAACGATGCCAGCCTGCCGATGGAAACCGGCTGAGGAGGAGAGAACGTGGCTGCCTACATGATCGTCGAGGTCGAGACGACCGACGAGGCCCTGATGGCCGAATACCGCAAGCACACGCCGGGTCTGGTCGCCAAGTTCGGCGGCAGGTTCATCGTGCGCGGCGGCAAGACAAGGACGCTCGAAGGCGGCTGGACGCCGTCGCGCGTCGTCGTGCTGGAATTTCCCGACTACGCGGCGGCCGAGCGCTTTTACGAGTCAGCCGACTACAAGCCGGTGCTCGACATGCGGCTCAAGGCCGGCAAGTCGAAGGCGATCATCGTCGACGGGCACGACGGCTGATGGCGGCTGCCGCGGAGCTGGCCGCCTATCGCGCGGTCGGCACGCTGTACAATGCCTTGATGACGGCCCTGGTGCTGGGGCTCATCACGCGGCGCGGCGAGGAGACGGCGCGCGACTACGTGTTCCGCCACTTCCGCCGCCAGCATCTCGAGAAATTCCTGCCCGGCCTGCAGAAGCTCGGTCTGGCGAACGAGCCCGACGCACCCGCCTGTGCGCTCTATCACTACCATTCCAACGCGCTGGGCGGCGTCAAGACGGGCTACCTGCGCGAGAGCGACCGCAAAGCCTGGGTGCGCTATCCCCCACCGCGCTGGATCTGGCGCGGCACCGCGATCGCGGCCGTCCCGCATTCGGTGTCGGCCGCCATGCTGCACGGCTGGCACGGGCACAATGGAGTCTCCCTCAACAATCCCGGCCTGGGTTTCGTCTGCACCGCCATGACGGTCGACGGCATGCCCGGCCTCGAAGGCTATTATTTCGACTACGGCCGGCCGCTCAAAGAAGACGAGCGCGTGCGCTTCGCCTACGGCACCGAGGAGATGCCGCGCGTCGACTGGGCGAACCAACCCAAGCTCGAGACCGCGAACTGGCCCGAGGAACGCCGCCTGCGCACCTTCCGGGCCTATGCGCTGGAATATCTGCGCACCATGCTGCCGACGCTGCAGGAGCTGTTGGGCGCTGCCGACGCGCAGGCCGAGCTCGGCCGCGTGGCACGCCTGGTCGGCCTGCAATTCCACGAGGAGACGGCGCGCGAGATGGACCTGCCGACCGACGTCGAACGCGGCGATCTTGGAAGCGCACGGGATTTCGGCCGCTGGCTGTCGGGCATCCTTTCGGCGCAAGGGGAGGAGATTGAAATGACGGAACAGGACGGCGCCGTCATCGTCAGGCAGGCCGGCTGGCGCGCGATCCGCGAGCTCACGCTGGCGGATCCGCTGAAAGCCTTCGACGCCTGGAACGAACTCTGGCTGGGTGCCGCCGCGGCGCAGGACCGCTTCCTCAGCCTTCAAACCACCCGGGCATTGGGCGAGCGCGGCTGGTCGATCACCTGGCGAATAGCCCCCAGGTAGCCGGCCGGCAGTTTGTGGCCAGCGATGGTTGCGCCGAGCGCGTCGAAGGGTAGCCAGCGCGTTTCCAGATGCTCGTGGCTCAACACGACGTCGCCATCGCCCACCAGCCGGCAGATGAAGGGCACGATGCGCACAAAGCGGCCGGGCAGCACCTCGAACAGGTGTTCGTCGAGCGCGCGCCCGACTTCGACCGAAAGCCCCGTCTCCTCGCGGACTTCGCGCACAAGCGCCGCGCGATGATCCTCGCCGGGATCGGGCCGGCCGCCTGGCAGATCCCACTCGTCGCGCTCGTTCAGGAGCAGGAGCACGCGGTCGCGGTCTATGACGACGCCTTTGACGGAAACAGGGTAGGTAGCCATTGACGGGAACATACCTGTCGTCATGAGCGTAGCGAAGGACCTCATCGCCGTTTGCAATCGGCACGAGATCCTTCGCTACGCTCAGGATGACATGAGCGGGCGGGACGCCCGCGGTCCGGAAGACAAAAGAAAAGGCCGGGGATTGCTCCCCGGCCTTTCCGTAACTTCTTGAGACGACTGGACTTAGAAGTCCATGTCTCCGCCCATGCCGCCGCCACCCGGCGGCATGCCCATCGGCGCCTTCTTCTCGGGCTTCTCGGCGACCATGGCTTCGGTCGTCACCAGCAGACCGGCCACCGAAGCGGCGTCCTGCAGCGCGGTGCGCACGACCTTGACCGGATCGATGATGCCGGACTTCACCATGTCGCAGTAGTCGCCCTTCTGGGCGTCGAAGCCGTAGTTGGTGTCCTTCTGGTCGAGCATCTTGCCCGCCACGACGGCGCCGTCGAAGCCGGCGTTCTCGGCGATCTGGCGGACCGGCGACTGCAGCGCGCGGCGCACGATCTCGATGCCGACCTTCTGGTCGTCGTTGGCCGAACGCAGCTTGTCGAGCGCACGGATCGAGTAGAGGAGAGCCGCACCGCCGCCGGCGACGATGCCTTCTTCGACGGCAGCCTTGGTGGCGTGCATGGCGTCGTCAACCCGGTCCTTCTTCTCCTTGACCTCGATCTCGGTGGCGCCGCCGACCTTGATGATCGCGACACCGCCGGCGAGCTTGGCCAGGCGCTCCTGGAGCTTCTCGCGGTCGTAGTCCGAGGTGGTCTCCTCGATCTGCGCGCGGATCTGGGCGATGCGGCCCTCGAGGTCCGCCTTCTTGCCCGAGCCGTCGACGATCGTGGTGTTCTCCTTCTCGACGATGACCTTCTTGGCCTTGCCGAGCATGTCGAGCGTCACGTTCTCGAGCTTGATGCCGAGGTCCTCGGAGATCAGCTGACCGCCGGTCAGGATCGCCATGTCCTCGAGCATCGCCTTGCGGCGATCACCGAAGCCCGGCGCCTTGACGGCAGCGATCTTGAGGCCGCCGCGCAGCTTGTTGACGACCAGGGTGGCCAGCGCCTCGCCCTCGACGTCCTCGGCCACGATCAGCAGCGGCTTGCCCGACTGCACGACCGCCTCGAGCACCGGCAGCATCGCCTGCAGGCCCGAGAGCTTCTTCTCGAACAGCAGGATGTACGGCGAGTCGAGCTCGGCGATCATCTTGTCGGCGTTGGTGATGAAGTACGGCGAGAGATAGCCGCGGTCGAACTGCATGCCCTCGACGACGTCGAGCTCGGTGTCGAGGCTCTTGGCCTCTTCCACCGTGATGACGCCCTCGTTGCCGACCTTCTTCATCGCCTCGGCGATCATCTTGCCGATCGACTTGTCGCCGTTGGCGGCGATCGAGCCGACCTGCGCCACTTCGTCGGTGCCGGTGATCTTCTTGGCGCGCGCCTTGATGTCCTCGACGACCGCGTCGACCGCAAGGTCGATGCCGCGCTTGAGGTCCATCGGGTTCATGCCCGCGGCCACCGACTTCACGCCTTCGCGCACGATCGCCTGGGCGAGAACGGTCGCCGTCGTCGTGCCGTCGCCGGCCAGGTCGTTGGTCTTCGAGGCCACTTCGCGCACCATCTGGGCGCCCATGTTCTCGAACTTGTCGGCGAGCTCGATCTCCTTGGCGACGGTGACGCCGTCCTTGGTGATGCGCGGCGCACCGAAGCTCTTGTCGAGCACGACGTTGCGGCCCTTCGGACCCAGCGTCACCTTGACGGCGTTGGCGAGAATGTCGACGCCGCGCAGCATGCGCTCGCGAGCATCGCCGCTAAAGCGGACTTCCTTGGCTGCCATTGTTGTTTATCCCTCTTGAATGTTGATTGTGATGGTGGGCTCAGGCGGCCTTGCGGACCGCGGCGGGGGAACCTTCGACGATTCCCATGATGTCGAACTCCTTCATGATCAGGAGGTCCTCGCCATCGAGCTTGATTTCGGTGCCGGACCACTTGCCGAACAGGATGCGGTCGCCCTTCTTGACGTCGAGCGGAACCAGCGTGCCCTTCTCATCGCGGGCGCCCGGGCCGACGGCGACGATCTCGCCTTCCATCGGCTTTTCCTTGGCGGTGTCCGGAATGATGATGCCACCCTTGGTCTTGCCCTCTTCCTCGACGCGCTTGACCACGACACGGTCGTGCAGCGGACGGAACTTCATGTGTCTTCCTCCAAGTCTCTGTTGAGCCTGCGGCCGGAAGGCCGCCACGGAATGGATTGCTGTCAGCACTCTCCAGTGGTGAGTGCCAATGGCGCAGGGGATTTAGGGTTATGGACCGGATGAGTCAAGGCGAACGCGAAAAGGTTCCGCGCAAATTCTGAAAGTCATCTCGCACTAGCAGCAATCGGCACTGACTGCTGCTAACACCTTGATGTGGAACGATTTTATTGATTTTTCGTTAAGCTGGGGTGACTATTCCGATCTGAGTACAGTGTCAAGGAGTGCTCGATGGATCGCAGCTTTGTTGCGCAGCTCAACAACTACCGCATCACAACGGCCGAAATCCTCTACTGGATGCCCGACCATAAGCATGTTCTGCAGAGTTTCGTATGGCAGAACCTCGATCTCGCCCCCCGCTTTCCCGCACTGACCAAGTTCCTTGATTTCTGGGAACGCAATCTCGATGGCAAGGTCCACCGGGTGAAGGTGGCCAATGCCGCCCTCATCAAACCGGCCGAGTTCAAGTTCGCCTCGGGTCTATACGCCCTGCATTAGGCGGCGCGCGGCGTCGTATTCCGCCGCGGTCCGCTCGACCAACTCGGCGACCGACGGCACGTCCGATACGCCCGACACGGAGTGGCCGGCGCTCCAGATGTCCTTCCAGCGCTTGGCGTCCGGCCTGTCGCGCTCCGCCGCGTTGATGTCCTTGGCAATGTCGATGGCGCCACGCACCGGCAGGTCGTCGGGGTCGAGCCCCGCCGCGGCGATCGACGGCCGCAGCATGTTGGTCTCGAGCCCGGTGAATGCGCGGGTCAGCAGCACGTCGTCGAGCCGGCTTTTCACGAGCATCTCCTTGTAGGACTCCTTCGCCAGGCTCTCGCGGGTGGCGATGAACTTGGTGCCCATGTAGGCGAGATCGCAGCCCAGCGCCTGGGCGGCGGCGACCGCCTGGCCGTCGGCCATGCCGCCCGCCATCACCACCATGCCGTCCCAGAATTTCCGCACCGCGCGCACGAAGGCGAAGGGATTGACCCAGCCGGTTTGGCCACCCGCCCCCGCCGTCAGCAGCACCAGGCCGTCGACGCCGGCCGCGACGGCCTTCTCGGCATGGCGCACCGACGCCACGTCGGCCAGCACCAGGCAGCCCGACTCCTTCAGGGGTTTCAGCACCGGCTCCGGCGAACCGACCGACGTGATCACGATCTCCGCCTTGTGGCGCAGGACGGCGGCGAGATCGTCGGGCACGCGCGGATTGGAGCGGTGCACGATCAGGTTGGGGCAGAGCGGCGGCGGCGCGCGGCCCGTCTGATCGGCGGCGCGCAAGAGATCGTCGTTCATGTCGGCGAGCCAGCGGTCGAGCTCTTCGACGGTGCGGCAGTTGGCGGTCGGGAACGAGCCAATGATGCCGGCACGGCACGCCGCCGTCACCAGCGCCGGGCCCGAGACCAGGAACATCGGCGCCGCGATCAGCGGCAAACGCAGGCGGCTCTTCAGCGTGGCGGGGAGCGACATGGCAACAGACTACCTCAGCGCAGCACGGCGAGAAGCACGATCCCGACTGTGACCAGCACCGCGGCGGCGATGCGGCGTGGTCCGAATCCTTCCCGGAGCACGATTGTGCCCAGCACGGCGCCGAAGATCACGCTGGTCTCGCGCAGCGCCGACACCGGACCCAGCGGCAGGCTTCTGGCCGCCACCAGATAGGCCAAGAAGCCCGCCACCGACACCGCGCCGGCAACAAGCCCGACCGCGCCGTGACCGCGTGCGTAGATCACGAGGTCGGCGCGCCGCACGACGATGCCATAGCACAGCATGCCGAAGCCCGTGACGATCTCCAGGCAGGCCTGGAAGCCCAGCACCGTGCCGGCGGCGCGCACGCCCAGCCCGGCGAAGAAACTGTAGGTCGCGACGGAGACGCCCGTCGCCAGGGCAAAGCCCACCGCCGTGCGACCGGCGCCGGCGCCAAAGGACAAGGCCATGATGCCGATCGAGATCATCACGACGGCGGCGATCTGGCCCGCGTTCAAGGCTTCGCCGATCACCAGGAACGCCGCGATCGTGGTCAGCACCGGCGCGAGCCCGCGCGCCAGCGGATAGACGACGCTCATGTCGCCCACGCCATAGGAGCGGACCAGCAGCGCGTAATAGGCGAACATTACGACGGCGGTGACGGCGAGCCATTTCCAGCTCTCCGGCGCCGGCCAGTCGACAAACGGCAAGGCAATGAGGCCGAGCAACATGCCGGTCGCGCGGAGCGCCACCATGGTGAGCGTGCGATCGCCCGCCGACTTTACCAGCGCATTCCAGACGGCGTGGGCAATCGCCGACAGAACAACGAGACCGTAGAGAAGGCTGGCGGACATGC
Organism: uncultured Alphaproteobacteria bacterium; assembly: GCA_963765385.1. Classification (GTDB taxonomy): domain Bacteria; phylum Pseudomonadota; class Alphaproteobacteria; order Reyranellales; family Reyranellaceae; genus Reyranella. The sequence goes on from CAVXWG010000014.1 coordinate 744,033, forward strand.
CGCCTGATTAGCGGACGGCCTTCCGACAGGGTCAACGTCACCGATGCCGGAAAGCCGCCACGCAAACGTCTGCCGCAGCGCTAGCCGCGGGGAGAAATCAGGCCGCGGCTGTCAGGCCTTCCTGCTCGAGCACGCGCTTCACCGCCGGGCGGTTCTTCATGCGCTCGTAATGGGCGGCCACGTTCTTGGGCAGCGGCATCTTCATGCGGCCGGACGCCCAGAACTCGACATAGAAGAGCGCGGCATCGGCGACCGAGAACTTGCCGGTGAGGTACTCCTTGCCTTCGAGCGCCTTGTCCATGAGTTCGAGGCCCTTTTCCATGATCTCCTTGCCGCGCGCCTTGACCTTGTCGTGGTCGGCTTCGGTCGGTGCGTAGTTCATCGGCCGGAACATGCGCGAGAAGCCCTGCATGTGCATGGTCGACACTGCATAGTCCATCGCCTCGAGCGCACGCGCCTCGGCATCGGCGTCGGTCGGCAGCAGGCCCTTGTCGGGATTCTTGCGGGCGAGCCAAGTGGCGATCGCCGGGAACTCGGTCAGCACAGAGCCGTCGTCACGCTGCAGGGTCGGTACCTTGGACTTCGGATTGAGCTTCACGAACTCCGGCCCGTATTGCTCCTGCTTCGCGCCGTCGATTTTCTGCAGGTCGTACGGCTTGCCGATCTCCTCGAGGATGACATGGATGCCGATCGAGCAGGCGCCGGGCATGTAATAGAGCTTCATCGCACTCTCCCTAGTGTGTCTAACGCAGGTGTTAATTGGGACGGGCGACGCTAGCATCGCGGCCGCAAGGGGGAAACACATGCAAAGCGAAAACCTGCGCTCGCTGGTCGGCACATCCACGACCAAAGTGGGGACTTTCCTGTTCGAGTTCGCCACGCCCGGCATCGGCCAGATCCTGAAGGCGGCGGGCGCCGATTTTGCCGTGCTCGACATGGAGCATACCGGTTACGGCTTCGATACCGTGCGCCAGGTCGTGCGTTATTGCCAGGCGGCCGCCTTGCCGCTGGTCGTTCGGGTGCCCAGCCAGCAGCGCCATCATATCTCGCGCGCGCTCGACACCGGCGCCGACGGCGTCATGGTGCCGATCGTCTCGTCGGTCGAGCAGGCCCAGGCCGTGCTGGACGCCGCCAAATACTGGCCCGGCGGCACGCGCGGCGTGGCGCTCGGGCTCGGCCATGAACGCTTCGCCCTGCGGAGCGAGCCCCTGATGCCGCGCTTCGCCGAGCAGAACGCGCGCACCTGCGTCATCCTGCAGATCGAGGACCCGCGCGGCGCCGCGGCGGCCGACGAGATCGCGGCGATGCCCGGCGTCGACATGCTGTGGCTCGGCCACAACGATCTCTCGGTCGCGCTGGGCGAGCCTGGCGCCTTCGACCATCCCGACTTCGTGCAAGCCGAGCGGGCGACGATCGCGGCGGCGAAGAAGCACGGCAAGTCGGTCGGGCGCCTGTCGGTCGACGCCCGGCAAGGCGCGGCCTTCGCCGCCATGGGCTACGACTTCGTCTCCATCGCGGGCGATGTCTGGCTGCTGCAGCAGGCTTTCGCGGCGGGGCTCGCGACGGTGAGGAAGGGCTAACTCTTCGGAGCGCGGACCTCCAGGTCCGCTCATGACCAAGAAGCGGACCTGGAGGTCCGCGCTCCCCTTGAGTCAGCCCCTGATCACCACCGGCAGCGAGCGGATGCCGCGGATGAAGTTGGAGTAGAGCCGCACTGGCGGGCCGGCGATCTCGATCGTGAGGTCGCGCTTCAGGATTTCCTGCCACAGAATCTTCAGCTGCATCTCGGCCAGGCGGTCGCCGACGCAGCGATGGATGCCGGCGCCGAAGGCGAGATGCTGGCGCGCCTTGGGCCGGCCGACCACGAAGCGCTCAGGCTCCTCGATCGCTTCCTCGTCGCGGTTGCCCGAGACGTACCACATCACGACCTTGTCGCCCTGCCGGATGGCGCGCCCGGCCAGCTCGCAATCCCTGGTCGCCGTGCGCCGCATATGGATCACCGGCGTCTGGTAGCGGATGACCTCCGAGACGAGGCTGTCGAGCAGGCCCGCATCGGCCCGCACCTTGTCGATCTCGGCCGGATTTTCCAGCACGGCGATCAACCCGCCCGTCATCGAGTTGCGCGTCGTGTCATTGCCGCCCACGATCAGCAGCGCGAAATTGCCGATGAATTCGCGCATCGGCATGGCCTTCGTGGCCTCGGCATGCGCCATCATCGAGATCAGGTCGAATTTGGGCGGCTGAGCGGCGCGCTCGCGCCACAGCGCGGCCATGGTCTCGGCCATCTGGGTGAGCTCGGCCATGCGCTCGGACTCGCTTTTCACCACGGCATCGGCGGCCTCGACGTTGGCGATGGCGACGTCGGACCAATGGGTGAGCCTGCGGCGGTCCTGCCAGGGGAAGTCGAACAGGGTGGCCAGCATCATCGCCGTAAGCTCGGTCGAGACGCGGTCGACCCAGTCGAACGGCTGATCGCGAGGCAGGCCGTCGAGCACCGCCTCGGTGCGCTGGCGGATGGTCGTTTCCATGTTGGCGAGGTTTGAAGGCGCCACGATCGGCGCCACGGTCTTTCGTTGCGCGGTGTGGCGCGGCGGGTCCATGCGGATGAAGTTGGGCAGTTCCTGGCCCTTGGCCTGGTCAGCGATCTGGATGCCGCCCCATTCCGAGGCCGACGAATAGGTGGCGGGATCGAGCTCGACCCGCATGATGTCGGCATAGCGCGTCACCGACCAGTATGGCCCATAGGGACTTTGCGCGTGGTAATGGACCGGATCCTCGCGGCGCAGCCGGGCAAAATGCGGGCGCCAGGAATCTTCGCGGTAAAGGCGGGGATCGCTGATATCGGCGTACGGAAGGGCCGGCCCGGTCATAGCTCAAGGCCGCCTCCGGGCCGGTTCCAAGTCAAGCGCTTTCGTCGGAACTCCCCTCGATTTGGCGCGTTGACAGGCAGAAGGCGTGGGCGCAAACCGTCGCGCCGCCGCCAACCCTGGCGGCGTTCGATATCATGGCCCCTGCCACCCTTACTCCATCGTCCGTCGCCGCCGATGTCCCGACCGCCCACAAAGAGGCCGCCGCCGGACTGATCGTGGGCGCCTTGGGAGTGGTGTTCGGCGACATCGGCACCAGCCCGATCTATGCCCTGCGCGAGTCCTTTCTGCACGGAACCGGCATGGCGCCGACGCCCGCGCACGTTCTGGGCGTGCTTTCGGTGCTGTTCTGGGCGGTAACGCTCACCGTCACCATCAAGTACGTCACCCTGATCATGCGCGCCGACAACAAGGGCGAGGGCGGCGTGCTCGCCCTGGCAACGCTCGCCACCCATGGGCTGAACGGCAAGGCGCGCCATGTCCGTCACGCCATCACGCTGCTGGCCGTGATCGGGCTGGCGCTGTTCTACGGCGACGCCATCATCACCCCGGCGATCTCGGTGATGAGCGCCGTCGAGGGCCTTTCGGCTGTCGCCCCGGCCTTCACCCCCTTCGTCCTGCCGCTGGCGCTGCTGATCCTGGTCGGGTTGTTCATGCTGCAGTCGCGCGGCACCGCCGATGTCGGCCGGCTGTTCGGGCCGGTCATGCTGCTGTGGTTCGTCGTGCTGGGTGTGCTGGGCCTGTGGCAGATCGCCAAACATCCCGCCGTGCTCTACGCCATCAACCCGATCCATGCCTATCGCCTGATCTCCGACCAGGGGCTGGACGTCTTCTGGACCTTCGGTTCGATCGTGCTCGCCGTCACCGGCGCGGAGGCGCTCTACGCCGATATGGGCCATTTCGGCCGCCGCCCGATTCGCGTGGCCTGGCTCGGTCTCGTCATGCCCGGCCTGCTGCTCAACTATTTCGGCCAGGGCGCGCTCATCATCACCAACCCGGGCGAGATCCATCAGGTGTTCTTCGACCTGGTGCCTCAGGAATACATCATCGCCCTGGTCGCCCTCTCCACGCTGGCCACGGTCATCGCCTCGCAAGCGGTCATCACCGGCGTGTTCTCCCTCACCCGTCAGGCGATCCAGCTCGGCTACCTGCCGCGCATGGAGGTCCAGCACACTTCCGAAACCGCGATCGGCCAGATCTACATTCCACGGGTCAACTGGATCCTGATGGGGGGCGTCGTCGCCCTCGTGGTGGGCTTCGGTTCGTCCGGCGCGCTGGCCGGCGCCTATGGCCTGGCCGTCACGGGCGCCATGCTGGTCGATGCCGCGCTCGCCATGGCGGTGGCGATCCTGGTGTGGCGCTGGGGCTGGCCGATCGCGGTGCTGACATTCGGCCTGCTGGCCGTGCCCGACCTCGCCTTCTTCGTCGCCAACGCGCTCAAAATCCCCGACGGCGGCTGGCTGCCGCTGATCGTGGCGGGCTTTATCTACTTCACCATCACGACCTGGCGGAATGGCCGGCGACTGGTCGCCGCGGAGCTCAGTGAAGGCGCGCTGCCGCTGCGCCAATTCCTCGAGCGCATGGAGCGCGCGCCCGACCGCGTCGCCGGCACCGCCGTGTTCCTGACCGCCGACGCCAGCAAGACGCCCGCCGCTTTCCTGCACAACCTCAAGCACAACAAGGTGCTGCACGAGCGGGTCATCATCCTGCAGGTCGAGACCATGGACGTGCCGCGCGTGTCGGAGGCCAACCGCGTCGAGGTGGAGCGCCTGGGCAAGGGCTTCCACACCGTGATCGCGCGCTACGGCTTCACCGAGCAGCCCGACGTGCCCGAGGCGCTGCGCGCCTGCCGGCCGCACGGCATCGCCTACGACGAGATGGAAACCAGCTTCTTCCTTGGCCGCGAGACGCTGATCCCGAGCCAGCATTCGCGGCTCGGCAGATGGCGGCGCGACTGGTTCATCTCGCTCTCGCACTCGGCCTCCGGCACCAAGACCTTCTTCCGCATCCCGCCGAACCGCGCTATCGAGCTGGGTAACCAGATCCAGATCTAGGATCGCTGATGCCTCGAACGACGCTCGTCCTGCTGCCCGGCCTGCTGAACACGCGGCGGGTTTTCGAGCATCAGATCGAGGGCCTGTCCGATATCGCCGACTGCATCGTGCCCGAGCTCTGGCACTATGACACGATCGGCGCCATGGCCGACGCGGCCCTGGCCGCAGCCCCTGCGACCTTCGCCCTGGCGGGATTTTCGATGGGTGGCTACGTCGCCTTCGAGATCCTGCGACGCGCGCCCGAGAGGGTGGAGCGGCTGGCGCTGATCGACACCCAGGCCACGCCCGACTCGCCGGAAGCGATCGCGCGCCGCCATGGCACGATCGAACAGACCCATATCGGCCGCTTCCATGGCGTTCAGCCATCGATGCTGCCGCACATCGTCCACCGCTCGCATCTCGACGACCCCGCTGTCACCCAGCCCATTCTCGACATGGCCCGCGAGATCGGCGCCGAAGGCTTCCTGCGCGAACAGCACGCCATCATGGCGCGGCCCGACAGCCGGCCGCTGCTGGTCGATATCCACGTGCCCACGCTGGTCATCGTGGGCCGCCAGGATCAGTCGACGCCGCTCGCCCGCGCCCATGAGATGGCCGCCGACATCGCGACCTCGCGGCTGGTGGTGCTCGAGGATTGCGGGCATATGAGCCCGCTTGAAAAGCCGGACGAAGTCACGGCCGAACTCAGGAGATGGTTGAGCCAATGACCACCGTTTACGCCCGCGAGGAACATCTCCGCGCCGACGAGTACATCGACATCGTTGCCAAGTCGGGCCTCAACCGACCGATCGAGGATCGCGCGCGGGTCGAGCGCATGCTGGCCAACGCCAACCTGTTCGTGACCGCGCGCCAGGACGGCCGCCTGGTGGGCTTCACCCGCTCACTGACCGACTTCTGCTTCTGCTGCTATCTCTCCGATCTCGCGGTCGACAAGGCCTGCCAGGGCCAGGGCATCGGCAAGCGGCTGATCGAGGAGACGCGCGCCGCCGCGGGCGGGAGCTCGACCACGACCTTGCTGCTCTCGGCACCGACGGCGATGACTTTCTACAAGGGCATCAAGATGCCCCAGGCCGACAATTGCTTCCTCTACCGGCGAACCCAGTAATAGGACGATCGCCCCGCCAGCTTCCTATTTGCAACGCCGCCGCTGGCGCCCGCGTTCATCCGCGGAACAGCACCGGAGAGCCGCGATGCCGCACAATCCCAGCCAATCCCCCATCCATGCGGTGGTCTGGCTCGATTTCCATCAAGCGAAGATTTTCCTGTTCAAGGCCCAGGACATCGAGGCCCGGCGCGTCGCGGCCGACACGCCCGACCGCCAGATCCACCACAAGGCGCAGGTCCGGGGCAGCGGCCATGTTCGCGACGACCGGACCTACTTCGAGGCCATCCTGGCCGCCGTCGAGGAGGCCAATTCCTGGATGATTGTCGGTCCTGGGGGGACCAAGAAAGACCTCGAGAAGTACCTCGACGGCCATGGCGAGGAACTGAAGAAGAAGCTGGTAGGCGTCGAATCGATGGATCACCCGACCGAGGCCGAACTGCTCAAGCAGGCTGGCAAGCTGCTGGCATCGACGGCCGCCTGACGCCGTCGTTCGCCGGCTCGGGCGGTTTTGCGGGGCGGCACGGTCGGCGCTTGCCGTTGGTGGCCCCGCCCTCCGACCCTGAAACTCCGGTTGCGCGGCGGATACGATGCGCCATGCTTGGGCCGTGATCACCGCCCTCCGGAGCAACGCTTGACCACCAACGCAAGCCACGCCTCCCAGCTACGCGTTATTTCCCTTTTCGAGGACCTGCAGCCCGCCGAGCTTTTGCAGGTGGCCGGGCTGTGCACGATGCAGGCTTGCGAGAAGCATACCCAGATCATGGGCGAGCAGGACCAGACGACGGACGTCTTCTTCATCCTCGCCGGATCGGTCCGGATCAGCAGCTACACGGAGGCCGGCCGCGAGGTGATCTTCACCGAGATGCATGCCGGCGACATCTTCGGCGAATTCTCCGCCGTCGACCGGCTGCCGCGCTCGGCATCCATTGTCGCCCTGTCCGACTGCCTGATGGCGCGCATGCCGTCGGCTAAGTTCTTTGAAGTGCTGAGAGGCAACGCCGACATCGCAGTGCGACTGATCGAGCTCCTCGTGTTCAAGATCAGAAAGATGTCGGAGCGGGTCTTCGAAGTGAGCGCGCTCGGTGTGCGCGAGCGCGTGCGGCGCGAACTCCTGCGCCTGGCAACCGAAGGCCAGGCCTTCCGCAACGGCGTCGTCATCCAGCCGGCGCCGACCCACTATGAGATTGCCGCCCGCATTGGCTCGCACCGCGAGGCCGTGACGCGCGAATTCAACCGCCTCGAATCGGAAAACATCATCGAGGTCCGGCGAAAGCAGATCCGGATTATCGACCTCGAGCGGCTGAAACACGTCGACGGGGAATAGAAACGGCAACAGAGAGCGAGGAGCTTTCAGCTCCCCGCGTCCTGGCAATTCGCTTTACATGCCGCCCTTCATGACCTGGCCGCGGATCTCGCCGCCCTTGTTGGCCGCGGTGTGGATGTTGAAGTACCACTTGCCGGCGGCGAGGTCGGCCGCCTGCGCATCGGTCAGGGTGGCTTCGCCCTTGAGCGGGCTCACCATTCCGCCGCTTGCCGGGGCCGGCACCGGCACGACGACGCCGGCGTTGGTCTTGGCGTCGGCCGGACCGTGGAAATGCGCCGCGGTGGCCGGGCCGGTCAGGTCCTTGTAGGTGGCGCTGTAGGTCAGCTTCTTGGTGGCGGTGTCGTAGCTGGCCGTCAGCGCGCCGCTGCCCTTGCTGTCGTTGGGCGGCACTTCGCTCGCCGCCGCGAGGGCGGCCTTGTACATGACCATCTCGGCAAACGCTGCCGGTGCTCCAACGAGAAACGACGCGGCGATCAAACCGGCGAACCCGGACCGAACGAGTAGCTTGCGCATTGGCAGTACCTCCTCCCAAACGTTGACGACGCAGTATGCCACGCCTTGAGGCGCGGGCATGGTATCACAAAGCCTTGAGCACAGGCCGGGTTGCAGCCGGGCTAGCGGAAATCGATCAATTCGGCGCCGTCGGTGACATAGCGGGCATAGCGGAAATCCCGCACCTCGAGCAGGCGCTCGCCCGTCCAGTCGAGCAGGATGAAGTAGAGCGGCGCGGCGCCAGGATCCTCGGGGTCGTGCACCAGCACCGCCGGCCGCCGCTCGACCAGCCCCGGGACGAGCTGCCAATCGCGTGACTGGCCGTAATTGGTGAAGTAACGGCCGGCCTCGCCGCGCCCGTTGAGGCGGGTGCGGTTCACCACCTCGACGCGGACCTCGTCGGCCAGAAGGTCACGCAGGGCGTCGAAGTCGCGCGCATTGAAGCGCGACGTGTAGGCGGCAAGACGCGCCCGGTCGGCCGCAGCCAGGACGGGCGCCGGCCGGTCGTCCGGCTCGGCCGCCAGCTCGCGCAGCCGGTTGCGGCCGCGGTGCAGCGCGGCCTTGACGGCAGGCACGGTGCCGTCGAGCACCAACGCGATCTCCTCCAGCGAATGGCCCAGCACGTCCATCAGGATGACGCTGCTGCGCTGGGCGACCGGCAGGCGCATCAGGGTGCGCAGGCTGGCGGCGGCGGCCTGGCGGCGGTCGATCTCGCTATCGGGATCGGCGATCATGTCGGGATCCTCGTCGGAACGGATGGTCTCCTGGCGCGCGCGACGGCGCAGGAAGTCGAGGGCCGCGTTGTGAGCAATACGGAACAGCCAGCCCTCGGGATGGGCGATCGGACCGGCCTTGGGAAACGCCTCGATCGCCTTGGCCATCGCCTCCTGCAGCACGTCCTCGCCATCGATGACCGAGCCGGTCATGCGGGCGCAATAACGATGCAGCTTGGGGCGGAGCTCGGCCAGAAGCTGCTCGAAGCCTGTGTGCGGGTCGTTCATGCACCCCTCTGGCGGTTTCGTCGGGCCACTATGCCAGCAGGACGTTTGGCGCGGGTCAAAGGATTCGCGCCCTCCCGTCTTTTTTGCGAATCCTTTGCCATCCCCCGTTCGTCTTCAGGGCAACAACCCAACCGCAGAGGTGAAGCCATGAAATGGACATTGGTGCGCTACAAAGCCAAGCCCGACCAGGCCGAGGAAAACCAGCGCCTGAGCGCCGCGGTGTTCGGCGAACTGCAGCAAAAGGCACCCGCAGGACTGCATTACGCCGTGTTCCGGCTGCCCGACGACACGTTCGTCCATCTCGCTTCGCTGGAGGACGGCGCTGCGCCACTCTCCGCCTTGGAGACATTCCGCGCCTTTTCGAGCGGCGTTCGCGAGCGTTGCCTCGAGCCGCCCGTCGCCGCCCAGCCGGTCCTGGTCGGCAACTACGGCATGCTCGCGCCCAACAAGGTCGATTGAAGGAGATCGCATCATGCAGCACGAGATCGTTTCCGGCGAAGAATGGCTGGCCGCGCGCATGGCCTTGCTCGCGGCGGAAAAGAAGCTGGCGGAGGCCCGCAGCGCCGTGGTCGCGCAGCGCCGCACGCTGCCCTGGACGCCGGTCGGGAAGGCCTATGCATTCGACACGCCGGCCGGCCGGCAGAGCCTCGCCGAGCTGTTCGAGGGACACGGACGCCTGATCGTCTATCACTTCATGTTCGCGCCGGACTGGCAGCAGGGCTGCCCCGACTGCTCGCGCCTGGCCGACCATTTCGACGGCATGCTCGCGCACCTGGCCCGCCGCGACGCGACCTTCATCGCCATCTCGCGCGCGCCCTTGGCCAAGATCGAGGCCTATCGCCAGAGCAAGGGATGGCGCTTCAAATGGGCGTCGTCTGCGCCTTGCGACTTCAACTACGACTACCAGGTCTCGTTCCCCGCCGAGGCGATCGCCGGCGGCGAGGTCGTCTACGGCTACGAGCGGTGCAAGGTCGACAAGACGGAGCTGCCGGGCACCAGCGTGTTCGGGCGCAACGCGGCGGGCGAGGTCTTCCACGCCTACTCGGCCTATTTCAACGGCGGCGACATGCCGCTTGCCGTCAACTACCCCGACCTGTTGGCATAGTCGCCGGCGCAGGGCCGCTTCAGCGGCCCTGCTGGGCCTGGACCGCTCGCCGATACTGATCGGCGAAGCCTTTCAGCGACTGGTTGAGCGGCCCGGCCATGTTGTCGTCCTGCGTCGAGGCCTGCACGAGGATGGACTGGCCCGTCAGCATCTGCTGCACGAGCGCCTCGGATTTGCCCTGCACGAAAGAGCAGGCGCCGCCGGTGCAAATGTCGGTCGAGACGAAAGGATTGTTGTCGACCTGCATGCTGGCCCGCTGCCCGTTGCCGTCGACCACGACGGAGAGGGTGGTGTAGGCCGCCGAGTAGCTCACGATCAGGAAGGTGCCCAACAGGTTGTTGGGGCCGCCGTCGATCATGGCCGACACGGTACAGTCCCGACCCTGCTCGGTGTTGCAGTTCATGACCCATTGGTCGGGCGGCTGGTTCTGTCCGACAGGGCCCTGGCCTGAGGCGGAGGAGGCGACTGTCAGGAACCCAACTGCCGCGAGAACTGATTTCATTGTTGTTTTCACTACTTGCTCAACCCCATAGACCTCATGCTGAGGAGCCGCGCGAAGCGTGGCGTCTCGAAGCATGGGCACCAAGAAAACTGTTTCCCACCCTTCGAGACGGAGCCTGCGGCCGCTCCTCAGGGTGAGGTTACGTCGTGTGCGGCGCGATGACTAGCTCGCCGCCACGTCGCCCACCACGCGCACCCTCACCCGCACCGAGTTGCCGGGCAGGTAGGCAAGCGGCATGTCCTCGCTTTCGATGGTGCTGAGCGACTTGCGGTCGGCGCCGGCGGCCACCGCGCGGTCGTTGGCGATGCCCTGGGCCGCGGCAATGGCGTCGCGGCGGCTCATGTCCTTGAAGATCTGGTCGCATTCGCCCGAAACCTGGGCGATGGCGGCGCCGACGGCATTGGCGCAGTCGCCATGCTCGACATGAATGACCTGCGACACGCCCGCGAGCTTCTCCGGAATCAGGAACGCCCCGCCGCCGACGGCGATCAGCGGCACCTCGCCCGCCTCCGTCTTCATGCGGTCGATCGCCTCCTCGGCCATGCGGGCGGCCTCGTCGAACACTTTTTGGCAGGTCGCGGGATCGAGATGCGCCACCTTCTTGCGGTCACCGAGCGCCAGTACACCCGCGGCGACGGCAATATCTGTCGTGGTGAGCTGGCTGCCGCCGAAGGCGATGCCGTCCTTCAGCAGCCGATAGCCGACCGAAACCGGCCCCACTTTCAGTGGATCGAGGGTCACATGGCTGCCGCCGCCCAGCCCGATCGACAAAAGATCTGGCATGCGGAACAGCGTGCGCACGCCGCCCACCTTGACCACCGAGTTGGCCTCGCGGGGAAAGCCGAGTTTGAGCTGGCCGACATCGGTGGTGGTGCCGCCGACATCGATCACCATGGCGTCGGCCAGGCCCGACAGATAGGCGGCGCCGCGCATCGAATTCGTGGCGCCGGAGGCAAAGGAATAGACCGGCAGGCGACGCGCCTGCCCGGCCTCCGCCACCGTGCCGTCGTTCTGGGTGATGAACAACGGCGCGGCGATGCCGGAATCGCCGATCGCCTTCTCGAAGGCGGCAATCGTCTCGCGCGAGAGGTCGGCCAGGGCCGCGTTCAGCAGGCCGGCATTCTCGCGCTCGAGAAGGCCGATACGGCCGAGATCCGAGGAGCAGGTGATGGCGGCATCGGGGATCACGGCCGCCACGAGCTCGGCGGCCCGCCTCTCGTGGCTGGGATCGAGCGGCGAGAAGATCGAGGAGATGCCGATCGCTTTCAGCCCGGCCGCCTTCATTTCCTGGGCGGCCTTGGTCACCGCCGTCTCGTCGAGCGGCATGAACGGCCTGCCGTCGTACTCGTGCCCGCCCTCGACCATCCACACGCCGCCCCTCACCAGGCTGGCGAGATCGTCCGGCCAGTCGCAGAACGGCGGCAGCGACGCCGAGGCCGGCATGCCGAGCCGAAGCGCCGCGACCTTGGTCAGGTGGCGGCGCTGGACCACGGCATTGATGAAGTGCGTGGTGCCGATCATCACGCCGTCGATGCGCTTGCCTTCGAGCACACCGGTCAATCCGAGGCTTTTGATCGAATCGAGGATGCCGGTGGTGACATCTTCACTGGTCGGCGCCTTCATGGCGCGCACCACTTTGCCGTCCTCGATCAGGACAGCGTCTGTGTTGGTGCCGCCCACGTCAATGCCAATGCGTCTCATGCGTCGAACACGCTCCTGAAGTCGATGTCGTAGCCGAAGGCGCGGGGGCCGACACAGTCGAGGCCGCGCGGTGAAAGGAAGACCGGCGGCGGCGGCAAGGCGATCACCGTGACCCGCTGGCCGTAACGGACGGTCTCGCTGCCGATCGCTTCACCCGACACCGAGTCGAGCACGCAGATCAGGTCGGGCGTCATGGCAAGCGGCACGCCGTCGCGCCAGGCCACGATCCACTCGTTCTGGAAGTTGATGGTCATGGCCGAGCCTCGCCAGGCATCGAGGCCGTCGAGGCGCAGGACGCCGCGCAGAAAGCCTTCGGTGGCGCGGCGCGCGACGTCGAGGACCTTGCCCTTGTACAGAAGCTTGCCGGGCTCGACCGACAGGATGGCCGCGATGGGGTCGTCGTGCCTGCGCTGGGCCTCACGCAAGGCGTTGCCGATGGCCATGGCCTTGGTCGCGGTGCCGTGGATGCCCCACTGCTTGATCTCGGCGCCGGTCCGCGGTGGCTGGCAGGTGGCAGCGACCGAGCCGTATTCGACGCAGATCTTGCGCGCCACCCGCTCGGCCCATTTCCAGGTCGGTACCTTGTGGACGATGCTCTCGAAGCCGCGCACGTCCACGGCGGTCAGGGGATAGGGCGTGAGGCCACCGACCGAAACCGACGTCATCTGCGCCTCGGGATAGGCGCGGCCCATCGTATCGGAATCGACCACCGGCCGATCCAGGTGGGCCGCGGCCATAAAGGGACGCACGCCATTGGCGCCGCCGATCTCCATGCTCATGAGCGCGGCGAAGCGCCGGCCGATGTGTTTCTCCATGACGGAGACGGCGCGGGCGAGGGTGAGACTGTCGGTCAGCCGTTCCTGGCCGACCAGGGGTGCGCCCATGTTGGCCACGGTGCCGACCCAGTCATCGTCGGCGAGGTCGGCCGCATCCATGAGCTGCACGCGATGGCCGTCGCGATAGAGCGCCCGCATGTTCAAAAGCGGCAGATAGGGATTGCCGCCACCGCCCGTGCCCAGCACCCAGGCACCGACGGCGAGCGATTCGATGTCCTCGAGCGAGAGTTCGCGCAAGCTCACGCGAATACGCTCTTGAACTCGATGTCGTAGCCGAAGGCGCGGGGGCCGACATGCTGCAAGCCTTTAGCGCTCAGGAACACCGGCGGCGGCGGCAGGGCGATCACCGTGACGCGCTGGCCGTAGCGAATGGTCTCGGTGCCGACCGCCTCGCCCGACACAGAGTCGAGCACGCAGATCAGGTCGGGCGACATGGCGATGGGCTTCTTGTCGAGCCAGGCCACGATCCACTCGTTCTGGAAGTTGAGCTCCAGGGCGGCACCCTTGTACTCGTCGGTGCCGTCGAAGCGCGTACGGCCGCGCAAAAAGCCCTCGGTGGCGCGGCGTTCGACGTCGACCACCTTGCCCCTGTAGAGGACCTTGCCGGGCTCGACCGAGAGAATGGCGGCAATCGGGTCTTCGTGCCGGCGCTGGGCCTCGCGCACCGCATGGCCGATGGCGATGGCCTTGGTGGTGGTGCCGTGGATGCCCCACTTCTTCACTTCGGCGCCAGTGCGCGGCGCCTTGCAGGTGGACGCGATCGAGCCGTACTCGACGCAGATCTTACGGCTGACCCTTTCCATCCATTTCCAGGTCGGCACCTTCTCCACCACCAATTCAAGTCCACGCACATCGACGGTGGTGAGCGGACAGGGCGCGAGATCGCCGACAGCGACCGAGGTCATCTGTGCCTCGGGGTAGGCCCGGCCCATCATGTCCGAATCGATCACCGGGCGCTTCAAGTGCGCCGCCGCCATGAGGGGCTGGATCGAGTTTCCGCCACCGATCTCGAGCGACATGATCCCGCGGAACCTGTGGCCGGTGTGGTCCTCCATCAGCGCGACGGCGCGGGCGATGGTGCGGCTATCGGTCAGCCGCTCCTGCCCGACCAGCGGGGCGCCCATGTTGGAGACCGCGGCGACCCAATCGTCGTCCAGAAGGTCGTCCGCCGGCATGAGCTGCACGCGATGGCCCTCCTTGTAGAGGGCCCGCATGTTCAGGAGGCCGAGATAGGGGCTGCCGCCGCCGCCGGTGCCCAGGACCCAGGCGCCCACGGCGAGCAATTCGATATCGTCCAGTGTGATCTCGCGTAGCGGCATTGCGTTGCCAATTCTCCCAACGGCTTCTATGTAGCCGCGTGCTTGTTTGCTGACAAAGACCAGTAACTGGGGAGAAACCGAGCAATGTCCGAGCCAATCAAACTCGTCGCCTTCTGCGGCAGCCTGCGCAAGGCGTCGTTCAACCGCATGGCGCTCAATGCCTTCATCGAGCGCCTGCCGGCCGGTACTTCGGCGCAGATCATCGAAATCGACTGGCCGCTCTACAATGCCGACATCCAGGCCCAGGGCTTTCCCGACAAGGTGCAGGCCGCGCAGAAGGCCATGATCGAGGCCGACGGCCTCGTGCTGGTCACGCCCGAATACAATTACGGCCCCTCGGGCGTGCTGAAGAACGCCATCGACTGGCTGTCACGCATGACTCCCCAGCCCTTCGCCGCCAAGCCGATCGCCATGTTCGGCGCCTCGGGGGGCGTTCTCGGCACGGCGCGCGCGCAATATCAGCTACGCCAGATCATGGTGTTCCTCGACGGGCGGCCGGTGAACAAGCCGGAGGTCATGATCGGCGGCGCGCAGAACCGCTTCGTCGACGGCAAGCTCACCGACGAGGCGACGGGCAAGCTGCTCGCCGAACTAGGCGCCTCCCTGGTTCTCGCCGTGCGCCATGCGCGGGCGATCAAGGAACACGTGAAGTAGCGCCCTACTGCGGTCGCAGGCTGAGGATGTAGGCGACCAGGTCGTTCTGGTCGCGCGCACCCAACTGGAAGTCGGGCATGCGGCTGTGCGTGGCGGTCATGGCGCCTTTCAGCATCGCCGCGGTGGTGTCCTTGCGGGCGGCGAGCGCCGGGAAAGTCGGCAGGCCGTCCGACCGACCGGTGGTCGCCGCGCGATTCACCACGTGGCAGTTGGCGCACCAGCGCTCCGCCAGCGCCTGGCCGCGCAGTACGTCCTGCGCGTCGGCCATGTGCGGCAGCAGCAGCGCTCCGGCTGCGAACACAAGTTTGGCGAAAATTTTGGCGGCTTTCATGATCCCTCCGCAGAATGACGCAAAGTCTCGCAGCTGCCGGGCGACGGCTTTGATCTGAAGCAAAGCGCCCGCTTTGCGGCCGAACTAAGCCGCCTTCGTCTTCACGTGCTCGGGTTGCACGCCCAGGCCCAGCACGCGAGCGGGGATGCGGCGCAAGTAAGGAACGGCGTTCAATAGACGCGCTGCCAAAGGCGGACGCAATGGCCGCGAGCCGGCGAGGGTCGGCGCGATCATCCGGTTCTGCAAGAAGACCTGTATGGCTTGCGTTGCGCGGACCGGCCACATGCGACGCGCCTGAACGGCTTCGAGGTCGGCATCCTTCAACCTTCCCTCCTTGAGCAGGTTGGCCAGGATGTTGGCGGCGGCGACGGCGTCTTGTACGGCAATATTCACGCCGACGCCGCCGATCGGCGACATGGTGTGAGCGGCGTCGCCGATGCAGAGCAGGCCGGGCTTCCACCACCTGTCCAGCCGTTCGACGCCCACCGTCAGCAGCTTCAGGTCGTCGACGGTGGCGAGCTCATCCAGGCGGTCGGCGAGAAACGGCATGAGTTGGGCGATCTTCGCACGAAACATCTCGATGCCGGCCGCCTTCAGCGTCTCGGCCGATCCCTTGGAGATGACATAGGCGCACTGCCAGTAGTCGCCGCGGTCGAGCATCACCAGGATGCTGCCGCGGTCGAACCGACCCATGGTTTCGGCTTTGTCGGTGGATTTGTGAGTGAGGCGGAACCACAGCACGTCCATCGGTGCGCCAAGCACTCTCACGTTGAAGCCGGCACCGACGCGCACTGTCGAATGCCGGCCGTCGGCCCCCACCACCAGATCGGCCCGGATCTCCTGCGGCTTCCCGTCGAGCGTCGCCCGCACGCCGACAACCTTGCCGCCTTCCTCGATCAGGCCGGTCGCCTCGGCATGCATCAGCACCGTGAAGGCCGGGTAGCGCTTGCCTTGGGCGGCGAGGAAATCGAGAAAATCCCATTGCGGCATCAGGGCGATGAATCGGGCGCGCACTGGTAGATGGGAGAAATCGGCGACGGCCACGCGCTCGTCGCCGAACTGGGCGCTGAACTTCGACACTTCCTGGTGCGGCAGTTTCAGGAATTCGTCGAGCAGCCCGAGCTCGTCCATCACGTTCAAGGTCGAGGGATGAACGGTGTCGCCGCGGAAGTCGCGCAGGAAGTCGCCGTGCTTCTCCAGCACGATCGACCTGACGCCGCTGCGCGCCAGCAAAAAGCCCAGCATCATGCCGGCCGGGCCGCCACCCACGATGCAGCACTGGGTGGCGAGCGCCGTCATTCCAGCATCTCGCGCAAGACGCGGCCCGTCGCGGTGATGGCGAGCAATGCCGGCACGCCGAGCGGACCCTTGACCCATTCCTTGGTGGTGGGCGTGTAGCTCATGCAGTCCATGGCGACGAGGTCGGGCTTGCGGGCGGCGAGGCGGCGCGCCGCGGCCCGGGCTTCATCCGCGCCGGCACTGGGCGCCAATGTTTCGGCCACGACCTCGAGGCCGGGCCGCGCCCATTTCGACCCGAGCTTCTCGGCCTGTTCGGCGAGAGGAATGAGCAGGCCGAGCCGGCCCTGCGGCAGCAGGCCGGTCGCCAGGCCATTCAGCACGCGGGAGGGAAACAACACGCCCTGGTCGCCCGGCATGAGCGGGAAGTCGCCGGTGCAGGCATAGACCAGCACGTCGCAGCCATCGTCGCGCAGTTTCGCCAGCACCCGCGGCGAGCGGGCAATCACCGCCTTCTTGGAGATCTTGACGTCGCGGCCGCCGCGCAGGCGCGTATAGAGCGTGTCGGCGCCATTCTCGGGCTGCAGGGCATCGACCTCGGCGTCCGACAGGCCATCGAGCGCGCCGCGCAGGATGACCGATGTGCCGGCCGGCGCATGAGCCGCGAACAGCGAGGCGATGTCGTCACGCGGTGCCTGGCCGACGGTGATGATTCCAAGGGTGTGGGACATGGCGGGATCATACTCCGCTGGGGGCGCGCCACTCCAGTGGCGCGTCTTCTCATGATCGCGCCACTGGAGTGGCGCGCCACAGCTAAGACTTCGAGTTTCACCGCGTCGGAGTCGTTCCAAGCCAGACCGACGGCATCGCCGGTGCCGCGCGGGGCGCGTTCGCCGGCGTGGGTCTCGCGCACGAGGAGCGCACGGCCGTCGTTTGCGCGGATGCGATAAAGGGTCGAGCCGCCCAGGAAATTCGCAGTCTCGACGTTGCCCGCGACCCTGGCCCCGGCGGCTGGAACGAGCCGGATCTTCTCGGGGCGCAGCGCGTGCGCCTGGCCCGTCTCCTCGAGGATGTTGATCTCGCCGATGAAGTCGGCGACGAAGCGCGTGCGCGGCCGCTCGTAGATCTCGGTCGGTGCGCCCACCTGCTCGACCCGGCCCCCGTTCATCACGGCGATGCGGTCGCTCATGGCCAGCGCTTCTTCCTGATCATGCGTCACGAACACCAGGGTGACGCCCAGCCGCTTCTGCAGTTCCTTGAGCTCGAACTGCATCTGCTGGCGGAGCTTGCGGTCGAGCGCGCCCAGCGGCTCGTCGCACAGCAGCACCGGCGGCTCGACGACGAGCGCACGCGCGAGCGCCACGCGCTGCTGCTGGCCGCCCGACAGCTGCCCGGGCTTGCGCTCTTCCAGGCCGGTCAGCGCGACCTGGGCCAGCGCCGCCTTCACGCGACGCTCGATCTCGGGCTTGGGCACTTCACGCATGCGCAGGCCGAACGCCACGTTCTCGGCCACCGTGCGATGCGGGAAGAGCGCGTAGGACTGGAACACCATGCCCATGTCGCGCCGGTGCACCGGAAGGTCGGTGATGTCCTTGCCACCGACATGGACGCGGCCGAAGTCCGGCAGCTCGAAGCCCGCGATCATACGGAGCGACGTGGTCTTGCCGCAGCCCGAGGGACCCAGCAGCGAGAAGAACTCGCCGGCCGCGATATCAAGCGTGATCCCGTCGACGGCGACGACGCCGCCGTCGAAGGTCTTGGTGACATGATCGAGCCTGATGGTCGCCGACGTCATCAAACCTCACCCTGAGGAGGCCGCGCAGCGGCCGTCTCGAAGGGTGACAACACGCACCAGGTCTGATGCCCATCCTTCGAGACGCGGCCCTGTGGGCCGCTCCCCAGGATGAGGGATTACCGTCACAATCAGCTCTTCAAGATCTTCGTGACCCGCGCGTCGATGTCGTCCTTGCGCTCGTTGTACCACTTCCAGTCGGGCTGGATCAGCGTCGCCACCTTGGCCTCGGTGGTCAGAAGCTTCTCGTCGTACTTGGCGTCGAGCTTCACCTTCTTGTTGGCCGGCGAATACCACACCGCCTCGGCCAGAAGCTTCTGCATGTCGGGCCGCAGCATGTAGTCGATATAGCCGAAGGCCAGTTCCTTGACCTTGGAGCCCGGCGTCACGTTCAGCACCTGCTCGAGCGACAGCACGCCCTCCGACGGGCTGGCGAAGTCGACGGCCTGGTTCTGGCCGTCGTAGCGATAGACGCCGGAATCGTGGATCACGCCTTCGGAAACCTCGCCCGACAGCAGCATCTTTTCCATCTGCCCGGTGAAATCCACCAGCTTGATGGGCTTCAGCTGCTCCAGCGCCTTGTAGGCGGCGTCGAGATCGGTGAGGCCCTTGCCGTAGATCTTGCCCAGCATCATGAGATGGGCCTGGCCGAGGCTGTTCACCGGAATGAGATAGCCGCCGCGCGCGCCGGCAAGCTTGGGATCGGCGAGATCCTTCCACGAGGTCGGCTTGGTGAGGCCCTTGTCGGTGCGGTAGCCCAGGCCGACCGCGCTGGTGAAGATGGTCACGCCCACGATCTTGTCGCTTACCGCATAGGGATAGACGTCGGCGACGTTGGGCACCTCTTTGGCGGTGATCTTGGGCATCACCAGCCCTTCGGTGAGGGCGCTCCACTGCTCGTTCGAATTGGTGTGGAAGACGTCGTACAGCGGATCGGTCTTCGAACTGGTCTGCAGCTTGGGCATGAACGGGAAGGCCTGATCGGCCGATACCGTGCACTTGAATTCCTTCTCGAAGGCCGGCAGGACCGTGGCCTTCATGATGTCGCCCCACTTGCCGCCCCAGGTCGTGATCTTGAGCGTCGCGGTCTCGGCATGGAGGATCGAGGGCGCGCCAAGCGCCGTCGCGGCGGCCAGGCCCGCACCGGCCTGCAATGCTTTTCGACGTGAAATCATGATCAACCCCTTTGTTCCGCCTCAGAGCTTAACGTAAGCCTTGAGGCCGATCAGCCTTTCCAGCACCAAAACCACGGAGAGCGCCAGCAAGATCGAGACCATCGAGGCCGCGGCAATGGCGCCGTCGAGGTCGAATTTCATGTAGTTGAACAGCACCACCGGCAGCGTCTCGCCCTTCGGGACCACCAGGAACAGCGACACCGGGAACTGGTCGAACGACACGATGAAGGCGAACACGCCGCCCGCGAAGACGCCCGGCCGGATCAGCGGCAAGGTGACCTCGAAGAAGACGCGGAGGGGGCTGGCGCCCAGCACGGCCGCCGCCTCCTCGATGCGCCGGTCGAAATTGTGCAGCACGGCCAGGGTGGTGCGGATCACGTAGGGCACCGCGACCAAGGTATGAGCCATGATCAGGCCCCACACCGGCCGGCCGATGCCGATCAGCAGGTAGGACTGGAACAGCGCCAGGCCGGTCAGGATGGCCGGCAGCATCAGGGGTGACATGAAGAAGGCGGTGAGGAAGCCGCGCCCCGGCAGGTTGCCGCGCGCCAGGGCAAGCGCCGAGGCGCCGCCAATCAGGATCGAGAGCACCAGGACGCAGCCCGCCACCCAGAGCGACAGCCACAGGGCGTTCATGAACTCCGAGCTGCCGAAGAACTTCTCGAACCAGCGCAGGCTGACGCCGACCGGCGGGAAGGAGATGTAGGGCGTGGGATTGAACGCAAAGACCAGCACGATGGCGATGGGCGCCAGCAGGAAGAAGAGCAGCGCGAAATTGAGCGTGAGGTAGGCCGCTCGTCCCGCATCGAAGGGCGGCTTGTTGGCGACGGCTCGCGGGGCGGCGCTCATGCCATCCCCTGCTCGCCCGACAGGTGGATCAGGATCCTGTTGTAGGCCACCACGATGGCGAGCGAGACCAGCAGCAGGATGACGCCCAGGGCGCCGGCGAAGTTGGGATTGAAGCTGGTGCCGACCTGCTGGGCGATCAGCATGGGCAGGGTCAGCACGTCGGTGCCGCCCATCAGCGAGGGCGTGACATAGGCGCTGATCGAGAGCGCGAACACCAGTAGCGAACCCGCCAGGATGCCGGGCAGGCTGAGCGGCAGGGTGACCTCGACGAAGGCGCGCAGGCGGCCCGCGCCCAGGCTGCGCGCCGCCTGCTCCAGCCGCTCGTCGATGCGGCCGATCACGCCGGTCAGGGTCAGCACCATGAAGGGCACGTAGATATGGACCAACGCCACGATCGTGCCGAACTCGTTGTACATCAGCGGCAACGGCTTTTCGATCACGCCCCACTGGATCAGCAGCGTGTTGATGACGCCCTTGTCCTGCAGAATGGTCATCCAGGCGAAGGTGCGCACGACGATGCCGGTCAGCATGGGCGCGATCACGGCCATCAGGACCAGAGCATGGCCGAGGCGCGACTGCATGCGCGCCATCCAGTGCGCCAGCGGATAGCCGATCAGGAGCGAAACGACCGTGGTGATCAGCCCGATGCGCAAGGTGGCCCACAGCGCGTCATGGAAGATGCCCGCTGAGTCGAAGATGAACCGCTCGTAGTGCCGCGTCGTCAAAAAGGCGTTGGGATTGGTGACGGGGTTGGACGAGAAGAACGACATCACCGCCATCACGCCGAACGGCAGGACGAAAAACAGCACGAAGAGCAGCAAGGCCGGCGCCAGCAGCCAGGCGATCGGCGTCGGTCGGGAAGAAGCGGATGCCATGCGTTTGCATCGTGGCCGAAGGCGATGCTCCGGTCCACGCCGAAGGGCATCGCCCCCTCCTCCCTCACGGGAAGCGCGCCCTGGCATCGAAATTGCCGAGGCGTGCGGCGTGCTCGTCGCGGGCCTTGTCGTGGGAGCGAGCGTCTACCCGCGCGCGCTCGACAGCGCTACTTCGTCGCTTCCTTCAAATAGGCCACGACATCGGCGAGCTGGCCAGGCTGCTTGATGCCGTTGAACACCATCTTGGTGCCGGGCACCTTGGCCTGGGGATCGCGCAGGTAATCGGACAGGGTCGCATCGTCCCATACGATTCCCGACTTGATCATCGCCTCGGAGAACTCGAAGCCCGCCGCCGTGCCGGCCTTGCGGCCGAACATGCCGTGCAAGGTCGGACCGGTGATGCTCGGACCCTCCTCGAGCGCGTGGCAGGTCTTGCACTGCTGGTTGAACACGCGCTCGCCGCGCGCCGCGTTGCCCGCCTGGGCGCAGGCCTGCGTGGCTGAAAATCCCACGACGATCGCGGCGGCTGCACCTGCCCAACTTTTCATCACGCGTCTCCGCACTTTTCAGGTCGATGCCGCTCCATGTGGGACGGCCTCGGACGGACGCAAGAGGCGGGCGGTGTGCTCTCGCTCGAGCAGCGCCCGCTTGCGCCGGACGCCCCAGCGATACCCTGAAATCGAGCCATCCTTTTTCACGATCCGGTGACACGGCACGACGACCGCCAGCCGATTGGCGGCACACGCCTCGCCCACCTCGCGGGCCTCGCGCGGCGATCCGACGCGGGCTGCGATCTCGCCATAGGTTGCCGTCGTTCCGGCCGGGATCTCGCGCAAGGCGTTCCAGACCTTGAGCTCGAAAGTCGAACCGCGCAGGTCGAGCGCAAAATCGCCCTCGCCTTCGGGATGCTCGATCAGCTCGCCCAGCCGGCCCAGCGTGGCCTGTAGGGCCGCCGCGTCCTGGATGAGAGGGGCGCCGGGAAAGCGTCGCTGCAGATCAGCCTCGTGCAGCTCGCCAAATTCCACCATCGCCAGGCCGCACTCGGACAGCGCGGCGACGAAGGGACCGAGGGAGCTTTGCCCTGCGGCATAGCGGATCAGGTCAGCCATGGTCGTCTCCATCGTTGAATCATCGATGGCCGGACCCTAGGTGCGTCCTTGTCTTCTGGCGCTCCGCCAGCAGACTGGAATTCCGATTTTCAGGGCCATATTGAGAGGGTGATGGCCGATCTCTTCGACCTGGAAGCAAGACAAAGGCTGCGCGAGGGAGCCGTGCTGCTGCGCGGCCGCGCGCTGCCTGTCGACAAGGCGCTCCTCGCCGCGATCGAGTGCATCTCAGCACAGGCCCCCTTCCGGCGCATGACGACCCCCGGCGGCTTCCAGATGTCTGTGGCGATGACCAATTGCGGCAGCGCCGGCTGGGTCACCGATCGCACGGGCTATCGCTACGATCGGCGCGACCCGGGCAGCGGCGCGCCGTGGCCGCCGATGCCGGACGTATTTCTGGCGCTGGCGCGCGACTCAGCCACCGAAGCCGGCTTTGCGGGCTTCGTGCCCGACGCCTGCCTGATCAACTGCTACGAGCCTGGCACACGGCTGTCATTGCATCAGGACAGGGACGAGCACGACCACACCCATCCCGTCGTATCGGTGTCGCTCGGCCTGCCGGCCACCTTCCAGTTCGGCGGGCTGAAACGGAGCGACCGGCCGCTCAAAGTGTCGCTGCAGCACGGCGACGTCGTGGTGTGGGGCGGCCCCTCACGCCTCGTCTTTCACGGCGTGCTGGCGCTGAAGGAGGGCGAGCATCCGGCGCTGGGACGTCGGCGGATCAACCTCACCTTCAGAAAAGCCCTCTAGGGCGGAAGGTTGCATGAGACTGCAGAATTGCACTTGATCGACGTCTCGATAGCCTGCAGGATGCCCCTTATTGAGGGGAAGGGATTTTCAAGCATCCATAACTGAAAGCTTCTCGACAGGGCTCGCGCCTGCGGGAGGCCGTAAGCCCACGGCACTCTCCCCCGCTTCCGCGCTTCTTTAGGCGCCGGGGCGGGGGAGAATTTCACTCGCCCTTGATGCCCTGCTCCTTGATCAGCGTCGCCCAGCGCTTCTCTTCCTTGTTGTAGAACTCCTTGAATTCGGCCTGGGTCGAACCGCGGATTTCCACACCCTGTTGCTTGAAGCGTTCGATCATCTCGGGATCGGCGGCGACCTTGGCGATCGCCTTCTGCAGCTTGTCGACGATCGGCTGAGGCGTGCCGGCCGGCACGACCATCGCCTGCCAGAACACCGCCTCGAAATCCTTCAAGCCGGCCGCTTCGGCCACGGTCGGGATGTCGGGAAAGGCAGGCGAGCGCTGCAGGCTCGAGATGGCGATGGCGCGCGTCCTGCCGGACGCCAGCACCGGCTTGGCCTCGAGCGAGGCCGAGAACATCATCTGCGCCTGACCGCTCGCCACGTCCTGGCCGGCCTGCGCGCCGCCCTTGTAGGGGATGGACACCAGATTGAGACCGGCCCGCGCCTTGAAAAGTTCGCCAGCCAGGTGGTTGGTGGCGCCGACGCCTGAGCTTGCGATGTTGAATTTGCCGGGATTGGCTTTCACGACGGCGATCAGCTCGGCCATGTTCTTGGCCGGAAAGTCGGCGTTGACGTGCAGGATAAAAGCCGTGAACGACATCAGCGACACCAGCTCGAAGCTTTTGTTCGGGTCGTACTGTACGTTGCCGGTCAGCGTCGGGTTGACCACCAGCGAGAGCCCGCCGGCATAGATCGTGTAGCCGTCAGGCGCTGCGTGGGCGACGTAGTTGGAGGCCACGGTAGTGGCGGCGCCGGCGCGGTTGTCGACGATGACGGGCTTGCCGAGTTCGACCGACAGCTTCTCGGCATAGACCCGAGCCACCGCGTCGTTCACGCCGCCCGGCGGATAGGGCACGACCATCGAGATCGGCTTGGTCGGCCAGTCGGTCTGCCCCAGCGCGCCGAACGGCAGCAACACGACCGCCAAGGCGGCCGTCAAAAAGGTCGAACGCTTCATTTTGACTTACTCCCTGAGCTCACTCGGCGACGAAGAACGGCAGGGTCACCTCTTTGTTCACCGGCTCGAAGCCCAGGCGCACGCGTTTGCCGATCTTGAGGTCGCCCTCCGCAATCCCGCGCAGTGGCGCATTCACGCGAACGCCGGCATCCATGTCGACCAGCGCCACGACGTAAGGCGCCGCCGCCTTGAAAAAGAAGTTGAAGGGATGGTGGCAGACCGTCCAGGTGTGGATCGCGCCGGCGGTCGGCGCTTCCTTAAAAGTGCTATCCATTGAAAAACAGTGCGGGCAGACCGGCCGCGGATAGTGGCGGACCTTGCCGCAGGCGGCGCAGTGCTGGAGCATGAAGCGTCCTTCGCGCATGCCGTCCCAGAAAGGCTGGCTTTCACGCGTCGGTGTGGGCAGCGGACGCTCCGGCGCAGGGGCTGCCACGGGCGTTGTGCTCATGCCGCCCTCCGCAGGATGGCGATCGAGCCGTCGCCCATGTCGCCGTAGCCGGTGACCAGGCCCACCTCGGCCTCCTCGACCTGCGCCTTGCCGGCTTCGCGACGCAGTTGACGCGTCAATTCGATGACGTGGTTGAGACCCACGACGTGGCCCTGGCTCAACAGCCCGCCATGGGTGTTGACCGGCAACGCGCCGCCCAGCGCAATACGGCCGTCCATGACGAACGGCCCGCCCTCGCCTTTCTTGCAGAAGCCCAAAAGCTCAAGCTGGTTGATCACCGTGAAGGTGAAGCAGTCGTAGATTTCGGCGACGTCGATGTCCGCCGGTCCGACGCCCGCCATGCCGTAGGCGCGAGGTACCGCCTTGGCGAGGCCGAACTCCAGCAGGTCGGGGCGCTGGGCGATCGAGGCGGGCGATTCGGGATGGCCCTCGGCCACGCCCATCACCGTCACCAGCGGCTTCTTGAGGTCGCGCGCGCGATCGGCGGCGCTGATGATGATCGCCGCGCCGCCGTCGCTCTCCAGGCTGCAGTCGAATAGCCGGAAGGGATCGGAGATCATGCGCGAGGCGTGATGCTCCTCGACAGTGAGCGGTTTGTTCATCACCACGTTGCCGTTCAGGATGGCGTGCTGGCGTGTTACGACAGCGACCTCGGCGAAGTGGCGCGCTGTCGTGCCGTAGAGCTCCATGTGGCGGCGCGCGCCCTGGGCATAGAGCTGGGCCGGCGCGAACATGCCGATCGGCGCCTCGAACTCGTTGGCCAGCGCGAATTGCGGGAACTGCTGCAGGCGCGTGCTCACCCGGGCGCCGGAATAGCCGGTGCGGCCGACCGAAATCAGCACGTGCTTGCAGACGCCGGTGGCGACGGCCATCGCCGCGGTCTGGATGGCGGCCACGCAGGTGGCGCCGCCCATCGGCACGAACACCGAGAGCTTGAGGTCGGGCAGGCCGAGATTGGCGATGAAATCCTCGGCGATGCCGGCGCCCGGGAAATAGGGCACGACACCGTCGATGTCGCGCGGGCTCAAGCCCGCATCGGCGATGGCGGCCAGGCTCGCCTCGAGCTGCAAAGCGAGCCCGCTCTTGGGCGTGCCGCGCGTGTAGGCGGTTTCGCCGATGCCGCTCACCGCCGCCTTGTCGCGAAGCGGATTTGCCATGTTTCGTTTCCTCCTGCGTTCATCGTGCCCTTCCCCCGGGGAAACGGGAAGGGCTAAGCTCTACGCCAACCGAGGGGGAAGAATGTCCAACGAAGAACTGGTTTCGCTCAGCGCCGTCGAGCTGCGCCGCCGCATCGGCACCAAGGAGATTTCGCCGGTCGAATTGCTGGACGCCTGCCTCGAGCGCATCGAAGAGGTCAACCCCGCGGTCAATGCCGTGACGGCGATGTCGGTGAAGCGGGCGCGCAAGGAGGCCAAAGCGGCCGAGACCGCGGCGCGGCGCGGCGAGGAGCTGCCGCTGCTGCACGGGCTACCGACCGGCATCAAAGACCTGGAGGAGACCAAGGACCTCCTCACCACCTACGGCTCGCCGCTCTATCGCGACTTCGTGCCGAGCTGGGACAATGTCATGGTGGGCCGCGTGCGCGCGGCGGGCGCCGTCGTGGTCGGCAAGACCAATGTTCCAGAGTTCGGCGCCGGCGCCAACAGCCGCAACCCGGTGTGGGGCGCCACCGGCAATCCGTTCAATCCCATGCTCAATCCCGGCGGCTCGTCGGGCGGCTCGGCCGTGGCGCTGGCCACCGACATGCTGCCGGTCTGCACGGGCTCGGACACCGGCGGATCGCTGCGCATTCCCGCCGCCATGTGCGGCGTCGTGGGCTTCCGCCCCTCGCCCGGCATGGTCGCGGTCGAGCGGCGCTCCATGGGCTGGACGCCGATCTCGGTGCTGGGACCGATGGGCCGCACGGTGGCCGACACCTGCCTTCTCTATGCGACGCAGATCGGCCAGCATGATTCCGATCCGCTCAGCTTCCCCATCGAGGGCGACGCTTTTGCCGAGCCGTGGCCGGTCGATCTCGGCAGCCTCAGCGTGGCGTGGACCGAAGATTTCGGCGGCGTGCCGGTCGAGAAAGGCATCCGTTCGACGCTGCGCGCCAAGATGAAAGCGATGAAGCACCTGTTCCGCCGGGTCGACGAGGTGAAGATGGATCTGGGCGAAGCCGACAAGTGCTTCGACGTGATCCGCGCCGTCAACTTCGTGGCGAAGTACAGCGACGCCTACAAGAAGAACAAGGAGCTTCTGGGACCCAATATCCGCGCCAACTACGAGATCGGCGCCAACATGACCCTGGCCGATTTCGCCTGGGCGCATGCCGAGCAGACGCGCATCTTCCGCAAGTTCCAGGAGCTCTACCGCGACTACGATCTGGTGATGGGTCCCACGGTGGGCGTCACGCCGTTTCCGTGGAAGCAGCTTTATGTCGAGGAGATGGAAGGCAAGAAGCTCCGCAACTACTACCACTGGCTCGCGCCGACCTACTGGATCACGCTCGCCACCAACCCCGGGATCGCGCTGCCGTGCGGCCTCGACCACAAGGAGATGCCTTTCGGCCTGCAGGTGGTCGGCCGCTTCCGTGGCGACGGCGAGGTACTGGGCGCCGCGCACGCCATGGAGCAGGCGTTCAAGCACATTCCTGGCCTCGCCCGCCCGCTTCCCGACATTGCAAGGCTGCGCAAACCCACGCCCGAGCTG
The DNA here is from genome assembly GCA_963765385.1 of uncultured Alphaproteobacteria bacterium. Lineage (GTDB taxonomy): Bacteria > Pseudomonadota > Alphaproteobacteria > Reyranellales > Reyranellaceae > Reyranella. The sequence continues at coordinate 771,420 of CAVXWG010000014.1, forward strand.
AAGTCGATCGTCACCCATCCGCCCAAGCTCAACGCCCGCCCGACGCGCGGTCCCGCACCGGGAGCGTTGTAAGGGCCGCAACAAAGGAACGTCATGCGCAAGGACCTGCACGGCCTCACGCTGTCGACCGACTCCGGCACCGCCGTCGATGCCTTCGACCGCGCCACGCTCGCCTACCTGAAATACCGCACCGATGCCGCCCGCCATCTCGGCGCGGCGCTCAAGGCCGATCCTCAGTTCGCGCTGGGCCATGTGCTGCGCGGTTATTTCAACATGCTGGCCTACAACAAGGCCAACATCCAGGGCGCGGCCGAGGCGCTGGCCGAGGCGCGCAAGCACGCCAAACGCACGACCACGCGCGAGGCCGCCCACATCGAGGCCCTGGCGCGCTGGGTCGACGGTGATCTCGACCGCATGCTCGAGGTCTGGCGCGGCATCTTCGCCGAGCATCCGCACGATGTGCTGGCCTTCCGCCTGCACCATTTCAACGCCTTCTGGCTCGGCCGGCCGGCCACCATGCAGGCCGAGGTCGAGCGCGTCTTCCCGCACTGGAGCGCCGAGCTGCCGGGCTGGGGCATGATCCTGTCCTGCCGCTGCTTTGCTCACGAGGAGGCCGGCAACTACACCCTGGCCGAAGGCGCCGGGCGCCAGGCGATCGAGGTCGATCCCGGCGACCTGTGGGGCGCGCACGCCATCGCCCATGTGCTGGAGATGCAGGGCAGGCGGAGCGAAGGCATCGACTGGCTGAAGCGGCTCGAACCCAACTGGGAGGGCGCCAACAACCTCAAGCACCATCTGTTCTGGCACCGCGCGATGTTCCATATCGAGCGGCGCGAGTTCGACGAGGTGTTGTCGCTCTACGATCACGGCTTCCGCGACCTGGGCTCGCCGCTCACCCAGGCGATGCCCGACATGTACATCGACGTCCAGAACGCGGCTTCCATGCTGTTCCGGCTGGAGCGCCAGGGCATCGATGTCGGCGACCGCTGGATCGAGCTGGCCGACAAGGCCGAGGCGCGCATCGGCGACTGCCTGTCGGCCTTCACCCTGCCGCACTGGATGATGGCCCTGGCCACCACGGGCCGTAGCGAGGCGGCCCAGCGCATGATCGAGGGCATGCGCGCCTTCGCCCGCGGCAACGGCACGGTCGAGCGGCTGGTCGGCCGAGTGGCGCTGCCGCTCTGCGAGGCGGTGCTGGCGCATCGCCAGGGCCGGCACGTCGAAGTGCTGACACTGATGCGGCCGATCCTGGGCGATATGTTTCTGCTGGGCGGCAGCCACGCCCAGCAGGACGTCCTGGAGCAGCTCTTCCTCGAATCTGCGCTCAAGGCCGACAGCGGGGAAAACGTGCAGCTGATCCTGGAGCGCGTCTCGGGCCGCCATCCGGTGCCGCCCAGCCGGCGAATCGGTTACGCCGCCGCAGCGGCGCGGTACCAGCATTAGACGCGGCAAACGCATAACCGCACGCGCCGTTGCGCTACATAAAAAATGAAATTTGCGCGGGACTGACGCCACTCGCTCGCGCGTACCTCGTTGCATGGGAAGTCTTTCCTACGGAGGTCGAGATGCGCAACATCAAATGGCTGCTCGCGGCCGGCCTGATCGCCGCGACGACTGCCGCCTGCACGGATCCATACGGCGGCTATCCCAACACCGCCTATAACAGCGGCTACAACAACGGCTACTACAACACCGGCTACTACCGGAACGGCGCTCCGGCACGGGTCTACAGCAGCAATACCGGCTATTATCGCAACGCAGCTCCGGCTCCGGTCTACAACAGCGGCTATGCCTACAACAGCACGCCGCGCCGTGGACCGAATGGTGACTACGATCACGATGGCATCCCAAACAAGTACGACCGGGATGCCAACGGCGACGGCGTTCCCGATCGCTTTCAGCGCTAGCCCTGAAAGCCAGAACGAGGTTTCACCGGCTCCCGGCACGCTTCGGGAGCCGGTCTTGCGTCCGCCGCCCTCAACAATCTCGATTGCGCCGCCGCTCCGCCATGGTCCGGCTCGTAAGGCCTAATGGGAAGATCCCGGCACAAGGGATCGTCTCCAGGAGGCAAGGCAATGCGCAACATCACATGGCTGGCTGCGGCCGCCCTCGCGATCTCGGTTACCGGCTGCGCGGACACCGCGGGTTACCCGTCGATGTCCTATGGTGGCTATCCGAGCGGCTATGGTTACTCCAACGGCTACTACGCCCAGCCGACCTACTACCAGCAACCGGCCTACTACCAGCCGCAAGTGGTGACCCAGACCCGATACGTGCCGGTTCCGGTGGCGCAGCCCGCCCCGCCGCCCCACCGCATGCGCGATCGCGACCATGACGGCGTTCCCGATCGGCTTGAACGCGACCGCAACGGCGACGGCATCCCCGACCGCCTGCAGCACAATTAGTCCGGCGCCTTGCAGGCGAAGTTGACGGCGTCGTCAGGGCTGCCCGAACCCGAGTAGCGGGCAACCTGCGGATAAGGGCAGAGCGGGCGCGTACGCAAGAGCTTGCCCTTGTCAGCCTGGGACGCCGTGATCGAGGCGGGCGCCACGCCGTTCTCGACCCAGTTGATCACGGCCGTCATGGCGTCCAGCCGGTCGGTGCCGATGCCGCCCCGGCAATGGAACATGCCGGGCACCATGAACAGGCGGAAAAAGTCCGGCGTGCCGAGCCCGTTGGCCGCCACCGCTTTCATGTAATAGTCGACGCCCATCAGCGGCGGCAGCGCGGTGTCGGCCCAGCCGAAATACATCAGGAGCTTTCCGCCGCGTGAGCGGAAGGGACCGAGGTTGGGATCGGTCGCGTTCAGGAGCGCCCGCGCATCGGCGTATTTGCCGATGTCGCGGGCGAAGTCGAACTTGGTCGGGTCGAGCGACGGATCGGGCTTAGGCAAGAAGTAGCGCACGAAGCTCTCACCGTAGGCGTGCTGCAGCGCCTTGCCGTTGGCCGGCGGGATCAGCCACGCGGCCCAGCCGCTGTCGGTCGTGCCGTTGCCGGTGAACGAGGTGCCGCCCGTCTCGGCGCCGACGAGCTGGCCGAAATGCGCCGGCCTTCCGTCGACCTGCGCGCCCGCATAGACCTTTTTGATCGCCGCGGTCTGCGCCGGCGTCAGGCAGCTCTCGCCGTCCTGACCGGCGGCGCATTGCGCCACATCGCGCGCCGGATCGAAATCGCAGCGCCGCGGATCATCGATAAGGCCGTCCTTCAGCCCATCCTTGGCGTCGCAGCGGGCATAAACGGCATCCGACACCAACTTCATCTTGGCGACGGGCACGGGGGTTTCGACCAGCGCCAGGCCGTTCAGCAGGCTTTGCGTCACGGTGTCGACGAAGTTCAGCACCGGCGCGCCGGCGACGATGCCGTCGAAATCGTGCGGAAAGCGCTGGGCACTGATCAGTCCCTGGCGGCCGCCGGTGGAGCAGCCGTCCCAGTAGGAATAGGAGGCGACGCGACCGTAGTAAGCGGCGGCGATGCGCTTGGCCTCGACGGCCGTCAGGTGCACCGACCGGAAAGCGTAATCGACTCGCTTCTGATAACTCACGGCGAAGCTGGCGAGCGGCTCCGCAGTCGCGTCGTGACCGGTGTTGGTTTGCGCCGTGGCAAAGCCCTGCTTCAGCGCGTTGGCGCGGATCAGCGGCCGTGAGCCGAACTCGGGCGCCTCGCCCGCGAAGCCGCCATTGCCGTGCATGTAGAAGCGGCGGTTCCATTTGATCGGCAGGTTGAGCTCGAAGCGGATCTCCGGCTGGATCATGCCAGTGACCCGGCAATGTTCGGGCACACCGTCGGCTTCCGCCACGGTACGCACCGAGATGATCGTGGTCTCCTCTGTTGCCAGGTTGGCGACGGAGACGCAGCTCATCGCGGGCTTGGCTGGAGCAACGCCGTAATGCACTGTGGAGTTGGCGGCGTCGGTGAAGCTGTAGCCGTTCTGCGCCATCGCGCCGAAAGAAACGAACGCCGGGCTCAGCGCGAGCGCCGCAAGGACTCCTTTGGCTCCGACCATCGTTTCGCTCCTTTGACCCTGGTTTTCTTGATCTCGTCATCGTGCTGGCCGAGCACCGGCGCGGCGCGGCGCACGCCGCCCGGCGTCGCCGACAGTTTCAGCGGCACGCCCAGCGTCTTCTGTTTGCCGGCCTTGGCATGCTCGACCTCGGCCACCATGCCGCGCGCCAGGATCTGCGGATCGGCGAAGACCTCATCGTGATGCAGCACCGGGCCGGCGGGAATGCCCTCGGCTTCCAGCGCGGTCATCCACTCGGCGGTGCTGCGCTTGGCGACTTCGGCCTGCAGGAGGCGCCACGATCACGTCGTTGTTCTTCACCCTTTCGGCATTGGTCTTGAAGCGCGGATCGTCGGCGAGCTCGGGCTTGCCGATCATCGCGCAGAGCTTGCTTGAAGAAATTCTGCTGCGCGCCGCCGATGGTGAGCCAGCCGTCGGATGTCTGGAACACCTGGTAGGGCGAGGAGCCGCGATGCGCCTGGCCGAGCTTGGGCGGGCGGATGCCGTTGGCGAAATAGTTGGCCGCCTCGTAGACGCCCAGCGACACCGTGGCTTCGAGCAGCGAGGTCTCGACCCACTGGCCCTCGCCAGTCTTGTCGCGCGCGCCTGAAGCGCGGCCAGCACACCGATAGTGAGATAGAGGCCGGCACCCACGTCGGAGATGGCGAGCGGGATGCGATAGGGCGGGCCGTCCTTGGGGCCGGTCACCGACATAAGGCCGGACATCGCCTGGACCATGAGATCGAAGCCGCCGCGGCCGGCATAGGGGCCGGTCTGGCCGAAGCCCGAGATCGAGCCCAGCACCAGGCGCGGATTGCGCGCGTGCAGCGCCTCCCAGCCGAGTCCCAGCCGCGTCATCACGCCCGGCCGGAAATTCTCCAGCACCACGTCGGCGCCGTCGACCAGATCCCAGAAGATCTCGAGATCGGCTGCGTCCTTGAGGTCGAGGCGGATGCCGCGCTTGTTGCGGTTCCACAGCATGAAGGGCGCGCCCTCGCCCTCGACGAAGGGCGGCGCACCGCGCATGGAATCGCCCTGCGGGCTTTCGATCTTGATGACGTCGGCGCCGAGATCGCCGAGCTGCATGCCGCAGAACGGCCCCGACAGGTGCGTCGTGAGGTCGAGAACCACCAGGCCGTCGAGCGCGCCCGCCATTCTAGTCTCCCAGTTCTTTCTTGAGGTCGGCCACGGTTGGCGCCCAGCCGCTGGTACCGAACTCGTTGGATACGATTTTGCCGTCGCGGACGATCAGGAAGCGCGGCGTGCCGCTCTTGCGCGGCAGCTGGGCCAGTACCGGCCTGAGATCGACCGGCCAGTAGCGCTCCTTGTAGGCCTCCCGCAGCTTGGGCGACGTCGACCTCGACCCAGGTCACCTTCTTGTACTCGGGGGAGGCGAGCCAGCGCGCCTTCTGCGTGTTCTTCCACTGCGTGCAGGGCGGGCAATCCAGGCCGCCGACATAGATCACGGTGAGATCGGAGGCGGCACGCGGCCGGTTCGATCGCCAGCAAGGGCGAAGTCGCAGCCAGCAGGCTTGCAATAAGGAAGGCGCGGCGAATTCATGTCGGGTAATCTAGGCCCGCATGCCGGCCGCCAACAAACCTTCTCTCGACACCTTGGGTGACATCTTCCGGCTCGCGGTGCGGCGGTTCCGCGCCGCGCGGCTGGCCTATGGCCATGGCACGACCAATGCGCGTCGACGAGGCGGCCTTCCTGGTGCTGGAGGCGCTGCGCCTGCCGATCGACCGGCTCGAGCCCTATCTCGATCTCAGGCCGACCGCGGCCGAGCGCGCGCGGCTGCTGACCCTGATCGACGCCCGCATGCGCCTGCGCCTGCCCGCGCCCTATCTGGTCGGCGCGGCCTACATGCACGGCGTGCGCTTCCACGTCGACCGTCGCGCGCTCATCCCGCGCTCCTTCATCGGCGACATGCTGACCGACGGCTTTCTGCCGATCGACGAACCCCTCAAGGTCAAACGCGTGCTCGATCTCTGCACCGGCTCGGGCTGTCTTGCCGTCCTCGCTGCGTTCGCCTTCCCCCGCGCCCATATCGATGCCATCGATCTGTCGGCCGGCGCCCTGGCGCTGGCGCGGCGCAATGTGCAGGCGCATCGGCTGGGCGATCGAATCGCGCTCCACCGCGGCGATCTCTTCAAGCCGCTCGCCGGCCGCCGCTCCGACCTCATCCTCAGCAACCCGCCCTATGTCGATGCCCGCGGCATGGCGCGCCTGCCGCCGGAGTATCGTCACGAGCCGCGCCTGGCGCTGGCCGCCGGCGACGACGACGGTCTCGATCTGGTGCGCCGCATCCTACAGGAGGCGCCGCGACACCTCACCAAGAATGGCGCGCTCCTCTGCGAGATCGGCCGCGGCCGCCAGCCGCTCGAGGCGGCCTTCCCACGGCTGCCCTTCCTCTGGCTCGACACCGAGCAGAGCGAGGGCGAGGTATTCTGGATCACGCGCAAGGATCTGGACGCCTGAGACGTGCTGCGGTCGTTGCGTCAGGTGGCCGAGTTTGGTTTCCGGCAGTTCCGCCGGCCGCAAAACAGTGGTGGCCGAAACGCTGGTCGTCGGCTCGGGGTGTCCAAAGTAGGTCTGGGCGAGCCATACGCAACAACGTTACGGGCGTTGGTCAGGCGGTCGGGCGATTACATAATACTTGCCTCCCGGTAGGAGCGGCGAAAAATGCGCGAATGAGCGCGCCGTCGCCATTGATGGCCCGCTGCTCTGGCTCAGGGCAGGGCATTCCGATATCCATGCCCTCATCACTGCATTCCCCCAAGCGTGCGTCCCGTGCTCGATACCATCCAAATCGTCATCCTCCTGCTGCTTGCCGCAATGACGCTCGGCGTGTTCGCGCGCCGTATCGGCATTCCCTATCCGATCGCCCTCACGCTGGGTGGCCTCGCCCTCGGGTTCATTCCCGGATTGCCGGCCGTACGGCTCGATCCCCAGATCGTCTTCGGCGTGTTCCTGCCGCCGATCCTCTATCACTCGGCGTTATTCGAGCGCTGGCACGATTTCCGCGCGAATTTGCGTTCGATCAGCATGCTGGCGGTGGGACTGGTGACCTTCACGACGGTCGTGGTGGCGTGCGTGACGAAAGCGCTGGTCCCGGATCTGCCGTGGGCGGCGGCGTTCCTGCTGGGCGCGATCGTCTCGCCACCGGACGCGGTGGCCACGACGGCGATCCTGAACCGGCTGCGCCTGCCGGCCCGCCTCATCGCGGTGATCGAGGGCGAAAGCCTGGTCAACGATGCGACCGCCATAATCCTCTACAAGTTCGCGCTCGCGGCCGTACTGACCGGAGCCTTCTCCTTCACGGACGCCGTGGGCGAGTTCGTCATCGTGGCGGCCGGCGGAATCGCGATCGGACTGGCCTTCGGCTGGGCCTCGGTCAGGATCCACAAACTGCTCGAGGACACATTGTCCGAGACGATGCTGTCGCTGGCGGTGCCCTTCGTGACCTACGGGGTGGCCGACGCCATCGGCGTATCCGGCGTTCTCGCCGTCGTCGCCGTGGGCCTGTGGCGCTCCGTCGAGGGTCTGTCGGTCGTTTCCGGAGAGACGCGGCAACGCACCTACATGATGTGGGACGCCATCGTCTTCTTCCTGAACAGCCTGATCTTCACGCTGATTGGCCTGCAGTTGCCGCCGATCGTGCAGCAGCTCACGGCCTTCTCATGGCCTCTGCTGGTCGGCTATGCCGCCGCCATCAGCCTGGCCACGATCGTGGCGCGCGTGCTGTGGGTCTTCCCAACGACGTACCTTCCGCGCATCCTCAGTGCGCGGCTGCGCCAGAGCGATCCGTCGCCGCCGTGGCGAAACGTGGCCCTGGTTTCCTATGTCGGCCTGCGCGGAATCGTGTCGCTGGCGGTGGCCATGGCCTTGCCGCTCGCGGGGCCGGATGGCAGCCCGTTGCCCGACCGCGCCCTGATCCTGTTCCTGACGTTCGCCGTCATCGTGACGACGCTCGTCGTGCAGGGGTTGAGCCTGCCCCTTGTGCTCCGCCTCCTCGGATTCGACGGCCGCACCGAGCCGGACGGCACCGCCGAAGAGCAGCTGGCGCGCGTGAAGATGGCGCATGCCGCAATGGCCGAGGTCGATCGGCTGGGCGAGCAAGACAAGCTGCCGCCCCTCGTCGTCGAGCCGGTGCGCGCCGAGTTTGCCCGCCCGCTGGCCGAGCCGACGGCAGTGCACGACTCGGCTGGCGCGCGCATGACCGCGGACCAGCAGCGCACCCTGCGTCTGGCCGGCATCCGGGCGGCGCGACGCCGACTCGTCAAATTGCATCGCGCCAACGATGTCAGCGACGAGCTCCTGCAGCCTCTCCTCAGGGAACTCGATTTCGACGAAATCCGCGCCGATGGCGCGCAAGAGACGAACTAGACCCAGCCGCGTCGGGCCGCTTGCTCGTCAGGCGGCGTCTCCCAGGCAAATCCCGAGCGCCCGCGCGGTGCGGATCAGGGCGCCGTCGCGATCGACGGTGCGCGAGCGGCCAACGACCTTTTCGAGCGAGACGTCGATGACCTGGCGGTTCCACCACGCCACCATGCGATCGGCCTTTCCCTCGGCCAGAAGATCGACGGCGCGCACGCCCAGCGCCGAGGCGAGCAGCCGGTCCTCGGCCGTCGGCATGGCGCCGCGTTGGACATGCCCCAGCACCGTGGCGCGCGCCTCGGCGCCGGTCTCCTGGCTGAGGCGGCGCGCCAGCCAGTCGCCGATGCCGTGCTGCGGCGGATCGAGCGCATCCTCGGGCTGCCCGGCCGCCTCGGCCACCACGACCAGCGCCGAGCTGCGGCCGGCGTAGCGCAGGCGAGCGACATGCTCGACGACCTTTTCCAGGCGCCATTTCACCTCGGGGATCAGTACGACGTCGGCGCCGCCGGCGATGCCCGCGGCGATGGCGATGTGGCCCGCGTCGCGGCCCATCACCTCCAGCACCATGACGCGCTCGTGGCTGGCGCCGGTCGGATGGAGGCGGTCGAGCGCCTCGGTGGCGATGGCGACGGCCGTCGAATAGCCGACGGCGCGTTCGGTATTGGCGACGTCGTTGTCGATGGTTTTGGGAATGCCGATGAAGGCCACGGGGGAGCGCGCCATCAGGCGGCGTAGGATGTCGAGGCTGCCATCGCCGCCGACGCCGATCAGCCCGTCGAGTTGCAGGCTCGCCAGCCCGTCGACCATCTCGCCCGAGCGATCCTTCAGGCTGCGATCCTCCATCGGAAAGGCGAAGGGATCGCCGCGGTTGGTGCTGCCGAGGAAGGTGCCGCCCTGGCGCGCAAGCGCTGCGTCCAGACGATCGGGATCGAGCGTCAGGGCCTCGACCGGCCGTTCGAGCAGTCCCAGCGTGCCGTAACGGATGCCGATGGTGGTCCAGCCGTATCCGTGATGCGCGCGCAGGGCCACGGCGCGGATGGTGGCGTTCAACCCAGCGCAGTCGCCGCCGCTCGTCAGGATCCCGATTCGCCTGGTCATGGAGCCTCCACAAAGTGTGCTTCCTCCCCTGCGCGGACGCCGCGCAGGGGAGGTGCCCGCGAAGCGGGCGGAGGGGTCATGAGCGACAACACCCTCTGCTTATGACCCCTCCGTCGCCGTAAGACGGCGACACCTCCCCTTCGCGGACTCCGCGAAGGGGAGGAATAGGAATTCAAGCGCCGTCGATCCTGCTCTACTCTACCAAATGGCCCGCACCCCGACGAAGCAACCGACCCTGTTGACCAAGAGGCTGCGTCTGCGGCCTTTTCGCGGCAGCGATCTTCCGGCCATGCACGCGCTCTACAGCGATGCCGACAATCTTCGCTACTGGAGCGTCGAGGCGAGCCCCAGCCTCGCCAACACGCGGAAGTCACTGCCCTGGCATCTCGCCTACCGGCCGCGCCACTACGTGATGTGGGCAATCGAGGAACGCGTTGCCAAGCAAGGCGATGGGCGCGGCGCCATCGGCATGATCAACTATCATCGTCGCGATCTGCGCGAAAAGCGGGTCGACGTCGGCTGGCTGATGCTGCCGCAGCACCAGGGCAAGGGCTACGCGACCGAGGCCGGACGCGCGCTGCTGCGCTACCTGCTGGACAAGCTCGGCATCCACAAGGTCGAGGCGCTGATCGCCCCGGGCAACACGCCGTCGGCTGCGGTCGCCAAGCGCCTGGGATTTCGCCTGGAGGGCGGGCCGATCCGCGACCGCTGGTTCGTGGGAGGTCGCTGGCTTAGCGTCAATATCTACGGCCTGCTCGCCGGGGAGGAACGGTAATGCGACCGGTATTCGATCCCAGTGCGGTTCATCACCTTAAGCATCAGGGCGCGGTCGATGCCGACGGCCATGTGCTGGAAGATGCGGGCCTTTGGGACCGCTACATCGAGGCTAGGTACCGCGACCGCGCGCTGCGCATGAAGCGCGATGCCGACGGCCTGGAATATCTAGAGATTGGCGGCGTGCCCAGCAAGCGCACGCGCAAGGGTTATCCCGCCACCCTGGGCCGCATGGGCCAGAAGGATCTCGACGCCTTCAGGCCGCATCCCGACAAGACCTATGCCGCTAACATGCCGTACGGAGCCTGCAATGCCGACGAGCGTCTGAAGCTGCTGGACGCAGAGGGACTCGACGCGGCGGTGCTCTATCCCACGCTCGGCATCCTGTGGGAGGCCGAGCTGACCGATCCAGAGCTGAGCCAGGCCTATTGCCGCGCCTACAATCGCTGGATCGCAGATTTCTGCCGCGAGTCGAAGGGCCGCCTCATCCCGATCGCACACCTGTCTCTCGGCGACCCGGCGGCGGCCGCCATCGAACTGGAGCGCGCGGTGAAGGATGGCTGCCGCGGCGCCTTCGTCGTGCCCTTCGCCTGCGACACACAAGGCGCATGGCGATCCGGCGCACGATGCGATCTACGCCAAGGCGGTCGAGCTCGACGCGCCGATCGCCATCCATCCTGCCTTCGAGCCGTTCGAGCTCCGTTCGCCGCGCTTCGAGAACGGCCATCGCCTGTCGCTGCTGGCCGCGGCGACGGCCGGCGACGGCGTGCGCCAGGCCTTCACGACCTTCTTCGACTTCGCGACCTTCGATCGCTTCCCCAAACTGAAGCTCGTGCTGCTGGAATCGGGCGCCGGCTGGATCGGCTACTGGCTCGACCGCCTGGACGGCGTGTCGACCGCCACCTTCCTGGGCGGCCGCGCGCCGCTACAAATGAAACCAAGCGACTATTTCCGCCGCCAGGTCTGGATCTCGGGCGATCCCGACGAGCGCACGCTGCCCGCGATGATGAAGAATTACGGCGCCGAACGATTCTTCTGGGCGTCGGACTATCCCCATCCCGATCACACCGGGGATTACCTGCAGGCGCTGGAGGAGATGGTGGACGCCGTCCCCTGTCCGGCCCGCGCCGGCCTGTTAGGCGGCAATGTGCGCCAGGCCTTCAACTTCTGAGAGTCACGCTGCAACTTGCGACTAGCACGCTGTGCTTGCGCTTGCCTTGAAATGAGCCGGCCGGCACTATAACGCTGAGCACCTGGGAAAGCGTCGGAGGCTCGATGAAGTCGACGGTCGCTGGCGCTATGTTGCGTTTTTGTGTCGTGTTGTTCGCAGCGGCCGGGTCGCTGTTGGTCGCTATAGCCGGACCGGCCCATGCCGACTGCACCCAGTCCGGCACGACGGTGACCTGCACTGGCCCCTCACCGGCAGGCTTCAATGCCGGCGCCCAGAACGGGCTCGGCGTGACCGTGCAGCCGGGCGCCACGGTCGGCACCGGCATCACCCTCAACAACAACAACATCACCTCAAATCTCGGGACCATTTCGGTCGGCAACCTCGTGTCCGGAATCACTGCTGGCGCCAACAACCAGATCACCAGCTCGGGCATCATCACCGGCGGCACAGGCGCCGCGGGCATTTCCGCCCTTGGCGGCACCAGCGTGACCAACAGCGGCGTGGTGGCCGTCGGCGACGGCGGCGCCGGCATCGCGGTGGCCGGCACGGGTTCGATCCTGAACTCCGGCAGCGTCACCGCCGGCATCAGCGGCGGCAGCGGCAGCTTCGGCCTGCAGGCGCCCAATGTCACCAACACAGGCACCGGCAGAATCACCGTCACCGACGGTGGCGTGGGCATCTTCGGCACGACCGATTTCGGCACCCTCATCAACAACGGCGTAATCGTCGCAGGCCCGGGCGGCATGGGAATCTTCAGCCTCGGCAACTCCCTCACCGTCATCAACAACGGCACGATCGCGTTCGGCGGTTGCGGCACCGGCATAACCGCCGGCGACGGCAGCACCGTCACGAACGCCGGTAGGATTACCAACAGCGGCTGCGGTGGCACCGGCATCCTCGCCGGCAATTTCGGCACGACCACCAACTCCGGCGCCATCACCGTCGGCGACAGCGGTATGGGCATCACCGCCGGTGGCGCGTCGATCATCGTGAACAGGGGGACGATTGCCGCGGGCGTCAACGGCGCCGGCATCTTCACCCTCGGCAATGCCGTCAACTCGGGCACCATCAACGTCGGCGGCTCGTTCACTTTCGGCACCGGCGGCATGGTGGCTATCGGCGACAACCTGCAGCTTACGAACACCGGCACGATCACGGGCAGCGCGTTGACGCCGGCGATGATCATCCTCGGCAACAACGGCATGCTCGCCAACAGCGGCACGATCGCGGTCGGCGACTTCGGCGGCGGCCTGATCGCCACGGGCAGCAATGCGAGCCTCACGAACAGCGGGATGATCATCGTCGGCGCCAGCGGAATCGGCATCAACGCGCAGGGCAGCAATTCCAACGTCCTGAACAGCGGCACCATCACCGCCGGCGACAACGGCACCGGCATCCAGATCGGTGATCCGTCCACCGTCGTCAATTCCGGCACAATCACCGTGGGCATCGGCGGCACCGGCATCATGGGCGGCAACGACACGACGGTAACCAACAGCGGCACGGTCACGGTCGGCACCAACAGCATCGGCATCACGAGCGGCGGCAACATCCTCAACTCCGGCACGGTCAATGTCGGCAACTTCGGCATCGGCATCGCGGCCCAGGGCAATGCCACCGTGACCAACAGCGGCACGGTCAATGTCGGCGCATTCGGCGCCGGCATCAGCGGCAGCGCCAACGTCCTCAACAGCGGGACAATCAGCGTCGGCACCGGCAGCACCGGCATCGCCACCTTGGGCGGCAACGCCGCCGTGACCAACAATGGCACGATCTCGGTCGGCGGGTTTGGGTCCGGCATCGTGAGCGACAGCAATATCTCCAACACCGGCACCATCAATGTCGGCACCGGCAGCGCCGGCATCCTCGCGATTGGCACCAACCAGACCGTGGTCAACAGCAATGCGATCAGCACCTGCGGTGTTGGCATCCTGGCGATCGGCAGATCGGCGATCACCAACAGCGGCAGCATCTCGGCCAACGGCTGCGGCGCGATCGGTGTCAATCTCGGCCAAGGCACGAGCTTGGTGAACAGCGGCGCGATCACAGCATCGACCACGCTCGCCATGGTCCTGGGTGGCAACGCCACGGTGACAAACAACGGCACCCTGAACGGCGCCATCGCGCTGGGTGGCACGGGAGGCAACACGCTGGTCAATTCGGGCCTGATCACGGTCACCGCGCCCCTGACGCCGGGCGGCGGCGTCGCCCATTTCGTCGACGGCACCTTCAGCCAGACCGGCTCGGGTGTGTTCACGACGCGCCTCTCGCCCAACAACGCGCCCGGCAACTACGACACGCTGCGGGTCGGCAGCAGCGTTGCCGGCACCGGCGTGGCCAATCTCGGCGGCACGCTCACGCCCATGGTGCAACCCGGACTCTATGGCACGAGCACGACCTACGCCGGCGTGCTCACCTTCGCGAGCTCGACCGGCCGCTTCGCCAGCATCTCCTCGACGCCCTCGATCTTCCTCAGCCTGTCAGCAGTCTACAATCCGACCAGCGTCGACCTGGTGATCACGCGCACGCCGTTCAATCAGCCGACCACGGGCGGGGCCAATGCGCGCGCAATCGGCAATATACTGGAAGCCAGCTACTCGACCAGCCTCACCGGCCCGCTCGCCTCCTTCTACACGAGCCTTCTGCAGGCGACGGCGCCCAACACGCTGTCGCAACTGACCGGCGAGGTGTCGACGGCCGCGCAGAGCGCCTCGTTCACGATGATGGGCCAGTTCCTCGGCACCATCTTCGGCCAGACCGGCAGCACGCGCGCGCTGGGCGGCGCGGCGGCGCTGGGTGGCGCCGCACAGCAGGCCCGGCGCCCGACAAGCACCACGGGCGGCGGCGCCCGCATCGCCTTGTCCGACGCGGAACCGTGCCTGGCCGATGCCTGCGACGCGGCCGCGACGCCGCCGCGCTACACAGCCTGGGCGCAGGGCTTCGGCTCGTCCTACAGCATCGATCGCAACGTCAGCATCGGCAATTCGCGGGTCGACATGAATTCGGGCGGCGGCGCCACCGGCATCGAAGGCTGGCTCAATCCCAACGCCCTGGTCGGGGTCACCATGGGCACCGCCAGCGCCGGCTACAGCCTGACCGACCTTTTGAGCTCGGGCAGCGCGCGCTCCATCATCCTGGGCGTCTATGGCGGCTACACCGAAGGTCCGGCCTATGTCGATGCCGCGCTGGCCTACGGTTTTGCGAGCTTCACGACCAACCGCTTCATCGGCACGGGCTCGCTCAGCGAGTTGGTCGACGGCGCATTCAACGGCTCCCAGTATGGCGGCCGTGTCGAGGGCGGCTGGCGCTTCGGCTTCGACAAGAACGTGCTCACGCCGTTCATGGGCCTCACCGTGCAGGCCCTGACGCAGTCGGCCTATACCGAGACTTCGCGCAACGCAGCGACCGGCGCGCCAGGCGTGCTGGGCCTCACCGTCCAGGGCCAGACCAGCACGTCGATCCGCTCGACGTTGGGCGGCCAGTTCGAAACCGCGATCATGGCAACCGATGACGCCATCCTGCGGCCGCGCCTGCGGCTCGGTTGGGCGCATGAATTCAACGTCTACCGCACGGCCACGGCAACGCTGGGCGCCCTGCTGCCCAACGCACCGTTCACGGTCCAGGGCGCTCAGCCCTCGCCCAACGCGCTGGTCGTGGGTGCCGGCTTCGATCTCGAGCTCACCCACATGGTGCGGCTCTACGGCCAGTTCGACGGCGAGTTCTCCGACACTGCCCGCGCCTTCGCCGGCACCGGCGGCGTGCGGCTGGTCTGGTAAGGGTTGACTGGATCAATCAATCTTGATGTCGGCCGGCGGCGTCGCACAATGGCGGCATGAAAGAGCATTACACGACCTTCGCCGGCTACAATGCCTGGGCCAACGACCGGCTCTACGACGCCGCCGTGCAGCTGTCGGACGCCGAGTATCGCGCCGACAAGGGCGCCTTCTTCAAGTCGATGCACGGCACGCTCAATCACCTGCTCGCCACCGACCGCATCTGGATGAAGCGCTTCACCGGCGAGGGCGAGGCGCCGGACCGGCTGGATGCGATCCTGCACGACCGCCTGCCCGATCTTCGCGCCGCGCGCGACGCAGAGGACCGGCGCATCGTGGCGTGGATCGGCAGTCTCGACGAGGCGCAGCTCAAGGGCGTCATCCGCTACCGCCGTGTCTCGACGCCCGACGAGTTCGTGCAGCCGCTGATGCCGGCGCTCAATCACTGGTTCAACCACCAGACCCATCATCGCGGTCACGCCCATATGATCCTGACCAGCCTGGGCAAGAAGGCGCCCGAACTCGACCTGCTGTACTATCAGCGCCTGGTCGAAGCCGGACAGGCTTGAAGGGGAGTTAACGATGCGTCAGTACGCGTTGCTTGGCGTCTTTCTCGTTGGCGCCTGCGCGGGTTCCGACGTGCTGGACGCCAGGATGAAGCCGATGGTCGGCGCCGACGAAGCGACGCTGCTCGCCGCCATGGGCCGCGCGCCAGACGCCGGCAGCGAACCCGCTCCCGGCACGAAGCTGCTGCAGTGGCGCTGGGAAAAAACCTACGCCATCCCCGCTCGCTTGCTGGGCTATAGCTACGCCGGCGGCGCGATCAAGCCGATCCCGCACACGCCCGAAGGCATGGTGCACGACGAATGCGTGGCCGAATGGACCGTCGAGCAGGGTGTCGCCATGCGCTACAGCCTCAAGGGCAACAATTGCTCGGCGGCGATGACGGAAGTCGCGGCGCAGTAGTCGAACGCCGGCGTCACATTCGTTGTCATCCCGCGCGGGATGACAGCATTCTCGAGTTATCGAAATTCGCTCCCCGACATCAGTTGAGCTCGCACACCGATCGTCTGCGGCCCGGACCGGGCCAGCGCGAATCGCAGGTTGCCAGGGCTTGGCCTGTCGCGCCCATCAGGACGCTCGTCCAGGCGCCGCGCTCGCCCACGGTCATGACCATCGCGCCGAAATCCATCAGGCCGACCACGAAACCCGTGCTGCCGTAGAAATCGGGCACGCGTACCGGCCGCGTGGGATCGTCCGGCGAGGGCACCGGCTGGACTTGCGAGAGTTCCATGCCGCCCGTGCCGACGATGAGCTGCGGCGGGCGCCGGCTGTCGAAGCCGATGGCCTGGAAGCGGTGAATGTGACCGGCGATCACGGCGGCGACATGGGACGGCAGGCCATCGGGAAACGCCGCCGCCACGGCGACTTGCTGCGTGACGTTGACGAAGCCGTAGGGCACATCGCCGGCAGGACTGCCCTTGTCCACCTTCACGACCCCCCAGATCGGCCGGTGGGTGACGATCCAGGCGGGCGTGGGATCCTCGGCCAGCATCGCGGCAATCGATCGGTACTGCGCGATGTAGTGCTCGAGACCGTAGATCACGGCATCGCCGGCGTAGGACGAATCGACGGTGATGATGTTGAGAGCGCCCAGCCGCAGACGCATCGGCGGCGTGGGCTCTGTCGGAAAGGCCTGGTTGGCGAACGGCACGGCGGGCGGCTTGGGCCACGCGCCGGGCTGCCAGCCGGCGGGTGTCTGCGGCAAGCAGCCGATCTGTCGATGGCCCGGCCCCAGCAGCGGCGAGTCCGCATCAAGCAGGTAGAACCAACCAGGGCCGGCGCGGCTGCAAAGTTCGTGGTTGCCGCGATTGAAGATCCACGGCGCCGCCACCAGCAACCGCGACGAGGGAATGAAGAAATCGTCGCGCCAGTTCGCCCAGTTGTCGGGGATCGGGCTGCCCTGCATGTTCTGGCTCCAGTAGGCCGGACCGATGGGAACACGCGGATCATCATCCTCGTCGTCGAGGTCACCGGTGTCGAACACGCTCACCCTGAGATCCTGCGCATAACCAGTGGCGCTCGGCGGCAACACCATGGTGCGCGGTGTGCCTCGATAATTGTAGTCGCCGACATGGACGATGAGGTCGGGTTGGTCGCGCGCGCCCTCGACTGAAATCGAGCCGAACGGCCACATCCTATCGTAGCCGTCGCCGACGCAGGATTGCGGCTTGCGTTCGGCCTGTCCGCGGCAGCCCGAGTCGCCCAGCAACACGATGCGGCGCGGCGTGCCGAGTGACACGACCGGCAGGTCGAGGTGCCGATCGTCGACGATGACGCGGGCCACCTCGCCCGTCGGATAGAGCGCCTCGCAGACCAGCACCCCGTCGAAGCCGCCGCCCGGCGGCCGTTGGCGCGGCGTCATCGCCTGCCGGGCGCCGGAAGCGCGTTGCAGCAGCGGACAGGTCGTCGCCTGCTCGACGACTGCGCGCGCCATCGGCACCGGCCGGCCGTCGCTGCCTTCGCCCAGCAGGACGAAGGCGAAGAACGCAGGGGGACTGGATTGGGCGAGGGCTCCGACAGCCACGGACGACAGGACGGCGACGATCAGAATACCCAGAACGCTCCGCATGACCGTCTCCACGCTGCATCGCTGTCGCGTACCGACAAAAAATGCCCCGCGACACGGGGCAGAGTGAAAGCCGGCGATGCTGGAGCCTACCAAACCAACTCGACCGGCGACAGCCGGGCGCAACAGCTCCCTCGGCACTGCGAGACCGCGTGCCGAGGGAGCTTGCTCATCGAGGAACGAGCGTCAGCCCTCTTCTTCCTCGAACAGCCAGAGTTGGCCGCTCGGCTGGCCGCCGGGAACGTCGATCATGCCGAAGAAAGCCGGCACGCGGCGCTTCTGCTCCGGGCTGAGCGAGTCGACCAGCGGCTTGGCCGCGGCGATGAACGTCTTGATGTCCTTGGCGCGCGCCTCCTCGTTATTGGCCATCTTGCCGAGAGCCACCAGGAAGTCGGTCGTCGGCGGCCCCGCCAGGCGCTGCTTGAGACGCTCGAAGGAGGTCTTGGCGATGTCGCGAATGGCGGCCTCGACGGGCGGCCACAGCTTCTCCTGCTCGGGCGTCATCGCGATCACCGTCTTCAGCGCGGCAATGCGCGCATTCAGCACCGCGGTGGCATCGGCGGCGGTATATTGAGGCATCGGGACCGAGGGGCGCGCCGGCGCCGGGTTGGCGGGTTGCTGCGCCATCGCCACGCCGGCCATCGCAAGACCTGAACCGACCATGGCGGTCAGTGCCAGGATTGATACGCTACGCTTCATTTGACATCTCCTGCTTCGCCGCACGACCGCCTTCGCGGCCATGGGCCGTTTCGCTTTTCGTCTGGGTTGATTGAGTCAAGGCAGCGAGCCGCTGCCTTGATATTGTTTCGCGCCGTGATTTCAGAGGCGCGCCGGACCCGCAGGCCCTATCGGTAATCGCCGCCCGGCAGCCGGCCGTGATACGGCGTGTCGCGGCATTGTCCCCACGGACCGACCCAGTAGCCCTGCGGGCAATCGGGGCGGTAGGTGTTCGAGCCGTCCGGCATGTGGCCGTAGTAGGCCGTGTCACGGCACTGTCCCCACGGCCCGCGCCACCAGCCGTAGGCGCAGCCTTCAGCGACCAGGGTGAATTGCGGTGTGCGCGGCGGATCCAATGGAAGGGGAAAGGCACCGGCGGGTGCCGCCGAGGCGGCCGACAAGGCGACGCCTGCGAACATCAACGCTACGATTTTCTTCATGAACACTCCCGACGCAACTGGACATCTGGGCTGATGCGAGCGGCACCCTAATCGTCGCCTTCATGCAGTCAACGCGATTCGCCCACGTTGCAAACTCTCAATGTCGCGGCAATTCATCGGCATCGAATCGATGGCGCGATGGGCTCGCGATTTTTCGCCGTCTACTTTTCCTGAAGGACGTCGAGGAGGACCAGGCTCATCGCTTCAGTTCCGGTGCGGATTGTCGGTTCGGGAACCGGCGCGAACTCCGGCGAGTGGTTGCCGGGCAGCGGCGTATTCGTCGCCGCCGCCTCGGCGACCGCCTTGGGATCGAGACCGCCGATGCCGAAGTAGAACGACGGCACGCCGGCCATGATGAATTCGGAATAGTCCTCGCTGGCCGAGCCCGGCGCCGGAGAGAGGCGTGCCTTGTCGCCGAACGCCGCCTTCAGCACCGCGCCGCCGCGCTGGGCGAGCGCGTCATCGTTGATCACGGCCTTCGCGCCCGCGGTGATCTTCACCTCGGCCGGCACGGCGCCCGCCATCAGGGCGACTGCCTTGGCGGTCCGCTCGACGCCTTCGATCATCCTGGCGCGCGTCTCGTCGTCGTAGGAGCGAATCGTGCCGCGCAGCAACGCCGTGTCGGGGATGACATTGCCGGCATTGCCGGCCTGCACCGAGCCGATGGTCACGACGCCGAACTTCGCGGCGTCCTTCTCCCGGCTGATCACGCTCTGCACGTCGACGATGAAGCGCCCCGCCATCATCACCGGGTCGATGGTCACGTGCGGCCGCGAGCCGTGCCCGCCCTTGCCGGTGAACAGCACCGACAGGCTGTCGGAGGTCGAGTTGATGACGCCCGGCTTGTAGGACACGGAGCCATAGGGGCCCGGGCCGACATGCAGGGCAAAGCCCATGTCGGGCTTGGGAAAGCGCGTGAACAGGCCGTCGGCCACCATGGTCCTGGCGCCGCCGCCGGCCTCTTCCGCCGGCTGGGCGACGAACATGACCGTGCCGCTCCACTGGTCCTTCATGTCCATCAGCGTCCTGGCCACGGCGACCCAGACGGCCATGTGAATGTCGTGGCCGCAGGCATGCGCCACCGGTGTCTCGACGCCGCGCAGCATCTGCTTGGCCGTGCTGGCATAGGCAAGGCCGGTCTTCTCCGGCAAGGGCAAGGCGTCGAGCTCGGTGCGGACCATCACGATGGGACCCGCCCCGTTCTTGTAAAGGGCGACAATGCCGGTCTTGCCGACGCCTTCGGTCACCTCGTAGCCCAGCGACCGCATCTCCTCGGCGAGCCTGGCCGCCGTGCGCGTCTCCTGGAAGCCGAGCTCGGGATGGCTATGGATGTCCTTGTAGAGCGCTTCGATGTGGGAATATTGGGCATCGAGGCCGCGCCCGATGGCGGCGCGCGTGCCGGCGACATCGGCGGCGCCCGCCACATCCGATATCCCCAACAGCACCGTGAGGATGACTCCGCAATTCCCCAGAAGCGATTTCATCGCGGTCATGTGCAATTCCCCCTGACGCCCATCCGATGTGGAACGATAGTCGACTACGGAGGCGGAGATGCGAGATCATGGGCGAGTTCAAGGAGCTCGGCATTTGTCGCCCTTCGATCAATGGGTTTAGCATATCGAAATGAACGCCGCCTCGCCCTCTGCAATCACATTCCCCCAACTGGCCGATTGTTCGACAACGACCTTTTCCGGCGATGACGTTGTGAAAGGCGTCCTGCCTGCCCCATTGCACGGCGACGGTCCTGGCCGCGTCAGGGTCGTGGTCGACGGACAGGCCGACGTGCTTGCCTTCTACGGCACCTGCCCCGACGGCTCGCGGGCCGACCCGGTGATCTTCCTGCGCGGCGATGCCGTCGAACTGCGCGAGACCGGACTGGCCGCCAACGACTTCTATCTGGCGACCTCGCCCTACGATGCGCAGGCGCTGGCCGAGCAATTCGCCGCGACCTTCGGCCGTCCTTACCTTCATCTCGCTCGCCCCGGCATCCTCGGCTCCTCCGGCAACCATCTCGACCGCCGCCGCCCGCGCGAGGTGGCGCTGGTCGACGCAGCCCTCAGCCGCCTGAAGCAGCGTTTCGACTGGGCGAGGCTCAACCTCGTGGGCCAGTCGGGCGGTGGCCACCTCGTGGCGGCGCTGATGGCGCGGCGCACCGACATCGACTGCGCGGTGATCACCTCGGGCAACACCGCCGTGGCGCAGCGCAACCGGGAAAATGGCTGGTTGGCCGACATCACCGGCCACGCCGACTTCCTCGACCCGATCGACCACGTCGCGGACGTGGCCCGCCATCCGCCGAACAAGGTCATCGTGCTTACTGATCCCCTGGACGCCCGGGTTTCGGCCACCGTGCAGACCGCCTATGTCGAAGCGCTGCGGGCCGCCGGCGTGCCCGTCGACCACCGCTTCCTGCCGGCCGCGGGCAAGATCCGCCACGATCTCCAGCTGCCGGGAATCCTCGCCGCATTTACCTATTTGTTGACGCGCTAAGGCGGGGCGCAGCCTCTTGGGTGGCCGGCGAACAGGCGGGGTGCATGAGGCAGATGCGCACTCGTCGTTGCTCCGTGTAGCGCACTAGATCATTCCGAGCTCTTTCAAGAGCTCGACGCCATCAGACGTGATCGCAACGCCGTTC
This sequence comes from uncultured Alphaproteobacteria bacterium, assembly GCA_963765385.1. Lineage (GTDB taxonomy): Bacteria > Pseudomonadota > Alphaproteobacteria > Reyranellales > Reyranellaceae > Reyranella. The sequence goes on from CAVXWG010000014.1 coordinate 793,035, forward strand.
GGCGGCTCGCCCGAACCCACCAGCCATCCCCTCACCTCCGCGTAGTAGATCGCAGAATTGTGGGCGTCGGCAGCGTCGACGAGTTCGACGGCCGAGCGGCTGATGTACCAAGGCTGCGTGCGGCGGCCTGACAGCTCGTAGACCTTGGCGATGACGGCCAACACCAGCGCGGGGATGTTTTCAGGCCTGCCCTTTGCCATGCCCGGCTGCCGATCCTCCACGAACGCTCATGGTGCGCTCCGCACCCCAACTGCACGCGCGGGGCCGGCGTGAAAAAGGCCCAGCAAATCCGGGGCCTCTGTTTCGTCCGGTCATGGTGGGCGCACCAGGGCTCGAACCTGGGACCCGCTGATTAAGAGTCAGCTGCTCTACCAACTGAGCTATGCGCCCCCGATGATCGGGGCATGGCCGGAAAGCGGCGCGGCTATACCAAGCGAGATATCCCTTGTCGAGTCGGCGCGTGAGGGGAGAAAACCTTCGCCATTGGGACTGTCTCGGAAAATCGCAGGGTCAGTAGCTACCTCACCCTGAGGAGCGGCCGCAGCCCGCGTCTCGAAGGATGGGCAAGCGATGGCTGTGAGGCCCATCCTTCGAGACGGCCGCTTCGCAGCCTCCTCAGCGACTGTGTCAGTGGTCAAGCGATTTGCCATGGTTTTTTGTCTCTGAGGATGGCGTTGAGGATAGTGAGGAGCTTGTGAGCGACAGCGATCGTTGCAGCCATCTTGGATTTGCCGCTGGCAATCAGCCGCTTGTAGAAGGCTTTCAGCACGGGATTGTGCTGCTTTGCCGTCTGAGCTCCCATGAAGAGGACAGTGCGCACGACGGGTCGTCCGCCGCCAATGCGGGCCTGGCCCTTCCACTTGCCGGATTGGCGGACGAAGGGAGCCAGGCCCGCCAGGGCGCCGATCTGCTTGCGGCCAAGCGTGCCGAGTTCGGGCAGCTCGGCCACCATGGTGCGGGCGATGATGGGGGCCGACACCGGGAACCGAAGCCAGCAGGTCTTCCTTCGTGCGCCACACCGGCGAGCCCCTCATGCTGGTGTCGATGTCATGGTCGACGCCAGCGAGCTCACGCTTGAGGGCCAGCAGAAGCCGCTCGATGCTCTTGCGTATCCGCGGCACGTCGGTACGCCTCAGCCGCTGGCTCTCGGCGACCACGATCTCAACGATCTGGCGGCGGCGTGCCAGCAGATCGGCCAGCAGGCGGGTCGCCTGGTCGGGCAGCGGCCGCACCACGGGCTTGGTCGCTTCGGCAAAGCGGGCGATCACCCGGGCGTCGATCGGATCGGTCTTGGCGCGCTGGCCCAGCGCCTTGGCGAAGGCCCGCACCTGGGCCGGGTTGACGACGACAAGGGGAAGGCCAGCACTCGACAGGCTGGCGGCCACGATGGTCTCGTATCCGCCGGTCGCCTCGATCGCCACCACCCCGCTTATGCCGGCCAGGCGGCGGCACAGCTCGGCAAGGCCATCCGCGTCGCGGCTGACCGCCCATGCTTCTGCAGACGGCAAGACATGAACGTCCAGCCGATCCTTCGACACATCGATGCCAACAACGGTGGTGTGTTCCATGGTGACCCTTCCTTGCTTAAGCGGGCTCGCGATGCGGCCCTTACGACTGTTCGGGTTCACAGGAACGACGGAGGGGCGACCATGCTGAGGAACGGGCTCGAGCGCCCTAGGATGAGACGATCTCCCCTCCGACACCGCGACGGATACTCTACTCCGACCCGCCTTCAATGACTTACAAGGATGAGGTAGGGCTGAGGTCTGACGATGAGCGGACAAGCGGCCCGCGGTCGCCTGACCCTCAGCGCTTCCGTGGCAGTTGCGCATCGCGGTAGACGCTGACGCCCATCAGCAGGCCGCAGGCGAACATCACAGAGACCATGGCGGTGCCGCCGTTGCTGACCAGCGGCAGCGGCACGCCGACCACTGGCAGCAGCCCCATGACCATGGCGGTGTTGATGAAGACGTAGAGGAACATCATGGCGGTGACGCCCAGCGCCACCAGGCGGCCGAAATGGTGCTGGCTGCGCAGGGCGATGGAGAAGCCCCACACCAGCACCAGGGCGAACAGACCGAGCAGGATGAAGGCGCCCGCCATGCCCCACTCCTCGACGAAGGTGGTGAAGATGAAGTCGGTCTGCTTCTCGGGCAGGAAGTTCAGCGACGATTGCGTGCCCTTCAGGAAGCCCTTGCCGAACAGGCCGCCCGAGCCGATGGCGATCTTGGACTGGGTGATGTGATAGCCCGCACCCAGCGGATCGCGGTCGGGATCCAGGAAGGTCAGCACGCGCTTGCGCTGATATTCGTGCATGAACGACCAGGCGAGCGGCAGGCAGCCGACGGCGGCGATGGCGGCGCCCAGGAACATCCAGAGCCGGACGCCGGCCACGAACAGCAGCGCACCGCCGCCCAACAGCACCATCATCGCGGTGCCGAGGTCGGGCTGCACCATGACCAGCGCGACCGGTGCCAGGATCACCAGGAGCGGCGGCAGGACAAAGAGGAAGCGCCCGGCCTGCTCGCGGGTGAGGCCATGGTAATAGCGCGCCAGCACCAGGATCACCGCCACCTTGGTGATCTCCGAGGGCTGGATCTGCATCGGACCGATCATCAGCCAGCGCTGCGCGCCCATGCCGGTCTTGCCGACGACGTCGACGGCGACCAGCAGCAGCAGCGAGACGACGTAGATCGGCCAGGCGAGCGCCAGCCAGACCTTCGGGTGCATCAGCGCCACCACCAGCATGATGCCGAAGGCCACGCCGTAGCGCACGGCATGGCGCGCCGCCCAGGGATCGAAGCGGCCGCCCGCCGCCGAGTAGAGCGCCACCACGCCAATGCCGGCGATCGCCGTCAGCACCAGCGCCAGGCCCCAGTTGATGCGCCAGATCTTCTCGGCGAAGCCGACGGGCGCCGGGGCGTCCAATCCGACGACGGCCGGACTGGCCAGGCTCATCGGCCGCCTCTCCTCGTCGCGCGCCTCATCGTGACGCCATCTTGCGGTAGCGGTCGGTATGGCGCGACGGATCGCGCTTCATGGTCTCGACCAGCACGTCGCGGCCGATCGGGCCCGCCGTGGCGCCACCCGCCATGCCGTGCTCGACGATGACGGCGCAGGCGTAGCGCGGATTGTCGACCGGCCCGAAACAGACGAACAGCGCATGATGGCGAAGATGCCACGGCAGCTGGGCCTGGGTGATGCCCATGTCGCGCTCGCGGTCGGTGATGCGCTTGACCTGGGCGGTGCCGGTCTTGCCGGCGAAGCGGAAGGCCGGGTCGAGCGGCCTGTTGTGGGCGTCGAGACGCAGCGCATTGGCCGTGCCGAAGCCGGCATTCACCACGTTGAACATGCCCTCGCGGATGATCGCCAGGTTCTGCGGGTTGAAGCGCAGCGACGGCGCCGTGGGCTTGTCGCGCGGCGGGGGCGGCGCCAGCTCCTCGCGCGGCGTGGCCGAGGCCAGCAGCAGGTTGGGCTGCACCTCGTAGCCGCCGTTGGCGATGCGCGCCGTCATGATGGCGAGCTGCAGCGGCGTCGCATTCATGTAGCCCTGGCCGATCCCGAGATTGAAGGTGTCGCCCTGCTGCCACGGCTTGCCGAGCTTCTCCTGCTTCCAGGCGCGGCTGGGCTGGATGCCGGCCGATTCGCCGGGCAGGCCGAGCTCGCTCTGGCGGCCGAAGCCCAGCTTGCCGCCGACGTCGGAGATACGGTCGATGCCGGCCTTGCGGGCGGCCTCGTAGAAGAAGCAGTCGCACGATTGCGCGATCGCCTCGGACGACGTTGGTCGAGCCGTGGCCGCCCTTCAGCCAGCAGTGGAACTTTATGTTGCCGAGCTCGATGAAGCCGTTGCAGGGCAGCCGCGTCCACGGATCGATCGCCTTGGATTCGAGGGCGGCCAGCGCCGTCACCATCTTGTAGGTCGAGCCCGGCGGATAGACGCCGTTGATCGCCTTGTTGTTGAGCGGCCGCTCCGGGCTGTCGAGCAGCTCGCGCCATTCGCTCTGCGTGATGCCGCGGGCGAAGGTGTTGGGATCGAAACCGGGCGTCGACACCATGGCCAGCACGTCACCGGTGACGACGTCGATCACCACCACCGAGCCGCTCTGATACTCCTTCATGCGCTCGGTTGCGAAGCGCTGCAGGTCGAGATCGATGGTAAGCAGCGCGTTGGAGCCGGGCTGGCCTTCGGTGCGGTCGAGCTCGCGGACCACGCGGCCCACGGAATTGACCTCGACCTGCACGGCGCCGGCGCGGCCCCGCAGCTCGTCCTCGAGCGAGCGCTCGACCCCCTTCTTGCCGAAACGCATGGTGGCAAGCTGCAGCACCGGGTCGTCGCGGCCGGCGAGATCCTCGTCGGCGACGCGGCCGGTGTAGCCGATGATGTGGCTCATCAGCTCGCCTTCGGGATAGTCGCGGGTCTGGCCCAGGTCGATGAACACGCCAGGCAGGTCGGGCGCGTTGAACTCGACCCGCGCCACCTCCTCCCAGCCGAGATTCTCGCGCACCACCACCGGCTGGGCGTTGCGGCTGCGCCTGAGCTCGCGCAGCAGGCGCGTCTTCTCGGCCTCGCCCAGGTTGAAAACCTGGTCGAGGCGCTCGACCAGCACTTCCACGCCGCGGCCGCGGTCCGATGTGGCCATGGCGCGGAAATTGTTGCGGTTGATGGCGAGCGGCTGGCCGGTGCGGTCGAAGATCAGGCCGCGCGACGGCGGCAGCAGCCGGAGATTGATGCGGTTCTCTTCCGCCAGGGTGGCGAAGCGCTGCGTCTCGATCACCTGGAGCTGGTAGAGCCGGCCGGCCAGCGCCGCCAGCAGCACGCCTTGCACGCCGCCCAGCAGCAGGGCGCGCCGCGTGAACAGGCTGGAGCGCTCGCCGTCGCCCTTGCGGTAGCGCATCATGGCGTGGTCTCTCCCGGCCGCGCCGTGCCGCGCGATAGCTCGGGCACGTTCAGCGGATCGCGCGCGCGCACGCGGGCGAGCAACGGGGCGAGCACCGGATAGATGACGATCACCACGATATATTGGACGAAGGCCTGGAGCGGATCGATGGCCGTCCAGGTCCATAGCGACGTGAAGATCCAGACCAGCAGCACAAAGCCCAGCGCCAGCAGGCAGAAGCCGAACCACTGGAAGAGGAAGGGCACGCCCACGAGATAGCGCCGGTTGTCGGCAACGGCGGCGCGGATCAGCACGAAGCCCAGCGCGCTCACGCCGACCGGCGCGCCGGGACCGCCCAGCAGCAGGTCGAGCAGCACGCCCATGGCCAGCAGGAACGGCCCTGGCAGCCGCTCGGGCGTGGCCAGGCTGAACTGGAAGACGACCAGCACCGGCAGGAGCGGCAGGGCGTCGGACAGGTAGGGTGCGCGCAGCGGGGCCAGGGTGAGCAGCACGAAGAACAGCAGGACCGCGCCGGGCAGCACCAGGCGACCCCAGCGGTCGAGCATGGCGAGCGATCCATCGACCCTCATGTCAGCGGATCCCCATCTCAACGGATCCCCTCATCAGCGAATCCTTTGTCCGGTCGCCTGGGCGCCGGCCGGCGCCGCGGGAAGCGCCGGCGTTCCCGGCGTGGCGCCGCCCACCAGGCCGGTCACGCCGTAATCGACGACGCGCACGAACTCGAGCCGCGAGAAATCCGCGAACGGCTTCACACGGACGCCGCCTTCGCCGGTCTCGACGACTTCGCCGACCGGGATGCCGACCGGGAAGCTGCCGCCATGGCCGGAAGTGATGATGCGATCGCCGCGCTGCACGCCGGCCACGCTCTGCAGCAAGGTGAGGCGAAGCTGCGGGGAGTTGTCGCCCGCCAGGATGGCGCGCTCGCGCGTGCGCTCGATGATGCACGGGCAGACGCGAGTTGACGTCGGTGACGAACAGCACGCGCGCGCTGTTGTCGCCGACCTCGGCGATGCGGCCGGCCAGGCCCTCGCCGGTGACCACTGCCTGGCCATGCGCCACACCGGCGCGTCGCCCGACATTGAGCAGCGCGCCGCGTACATAGGCGCTCACGCTGTCGCCCACGATGCGGGCGGTGATGAAGGAGGCCTCCGGGCCTTCGCGGAAATTGGCCAGGCCGCGCAGGCCTTCATTCTCGTTCTCGAGCCGGCGCGCCGCGGTCTGCCAGGCGAGCAGGCGGGCATTCTCCTCGCGCAGCCGGGCATTCTCCTGGCGCAGCGAGGCGAATTCCTTGAGGTCGGCGATGGCGCGGTTGGCGGCGGCCACCGGGCGGGCGATGGCCTCGAGGACGGGACTCGCAAGGTCGAGCGCCAGCACGCGGGCATTCTCGACCAGGACGGAGTCGGCCTTGCCGATCAACATTGCGCCGAACGCGGCAAGCACGAGCAGGCCCAGGGCGAAGCGCTGTACGGCTGCGCGCACCTGGCCAGCGGCTACCTCGAAGTCGTCCCGGATCGCCATGCTGCGGTCATTCTACTCCAAGAGGGCGCGACAGCGAGGGAACATCTGCCGATGCGCTGTTTTCTCACCCCTCATTTACCTCCCCCGTCTGACGGCGGAGGTGGCCCGCAGGGCCGGAGGGGGAGAGCCCCAGTCGAACTGGCGGCCGCTTTCGGATCATGACGTTTTCGGAGACCGTCTTTGCGGCCTTCCCCCTCCGCCCCGTATGACGGGGCACCTCCCCCGCTCGCGCCTCGGAGGCGCGAGCGGGGGAGGAAGGGCCTTAGTACATCGACGACAGAACGCCGCGCAGCCGGTTGATGTTTTCCACGGCATGGCCGGTGCCGAGCGCCACGCAGAGCAGCGGATCCTCGGCCACCGAGACCGGCAGGCCGGTGGCCTGGCGCAGCACGGTATCCATGTTGGCAAGCAGCGCCCCGCCGCCGGTGAGCACGATGCCCTTGTCGACGATGTCGGCGGCCAGCTCGGGCGCGGTGTTTTCCAGCGCCACCTTGACGGCCTCGATGATGGCGCTCACCGGCTCCTGCAGGCTCTCGGCGATCTGACGCTCGGTGATCACCAGCTCCTTGGGCACGCCGTTCATCAGGTCGCGGCCCTTGATCTCCATGGTGCGGCCCTCGCCGTCCTCGGGCGGGCAGGCCGAGGCGATGGTCTTCTTGATACGCTCGGCCGAGCTTTCGCCGACCAGCAGGTTATGATTGCGCCGGATATAGCCGATGATGGCCTCGTCCATCTTGTCGCCGCCGACCCGGACGGAGCGCGGGTAGACGATGCCGCCCAGCGACAGGATGGCCACTTCCGTCGTGCCGCCGCCGATATCGACCACCATCGAGCCGGTCGGCTCGGTGACGGGCAGGCCGGCGCCGATCGCCGCCGCCATCGGCTCCTCGATCAGCCAGACCTTGCGCGCGCCGGCGCTCTCGGCGGATTCCTGGATGGCGCGGCGCTCGACGGCGGTCGAGCCGGAGGGCACGCAGACCACGATCTGCGGATGGGCGAAGCTGCGGCGATTGTGGACCTTGGAGATGAAGTGCTTGATCATCGCTTCGGCGACTTCGAAGTCGGCGATGACGCCGTCGCGCAACGGGCGGATCGCCTGGATGTTGCCCGGCGTGCGGCCCAGCATCATCTTGGCCTCTTCGCCGACGGCCAGGACCTGGCGCTTGCCGCTTTGCGTGGTGAGCGCCACGACCGACGGTTCGTTGAGAACGATGCCGCGACCCTTCACATAGACCAGCGTGTTGGCTGTGCCGAGGTCGATCCCCATGTCCGCCGAAAAGAGCCCGATGACGCGCGAGAGCATTGAGTTAAGTCTCTGTTATAGCTAGTGAAATTTGAACGGGCAGTGCATGGTGAGGGCCCGACACCAAGGGTGCGTCGGGTTTAGACCGGCAGGCGGACACCCGCAAGGCGATTCAAAGCGAACGATGCGGCAACGCATATCTTGGCAACAAATCGACAGGCAGGCTGAAGCATCTGCCGGTGCAATCAATCACTGCCCGGGACGCGGGACGGCCTTCTGGGTTTCCTTGGCCAACGCCTGGATGTCCTGCTGTGTGAGGCGCCTCAGATCGTCGTACGCCTTGCGTGTGAATTCAGGCTTGCCCGTGCCTTCGCCGCTCAGCCGATACTGGCCGTTGCGTTCGGTGAACAGAAAGTAGAACGGCAAGGCGGGATTGCCGCGCGCCGTCACGACCGCCACCGAGCGGTTGTCGTTGCAGCCGTAAATGTCCCAGCCGGTGCCGCCGTAGGTCCGGCTGCCGAAAGGGCCGCGATCGCAGGTTATGCGCGGCTCGGACGGCCCCTGCGCCGCCGCTTCGACGGATGCCAGGAGAAGTGCCGGTAGCAGCAGGCAGGCCAGCCGTTTCACGACACGCGGGCTCAGTCGAACACCACGACGCCGCGCGCGACTTCGCCCGCCATCATCTTCTTGAAGCCTTCGTTGATGTCGGCGAGCTTGTAGGTGCGGCTGATCAGGCCGTCGATGTTCAGCCGCTTGTTCATGTAGTGGTCGACCAGCACCGGGAAATCGAGATCCGGTCGCACCGAGCCATAGAAGGTGCCGCTCACCGTCTTCTCGGTGAACACCATCATGAAGGGCGAGTAGGAGGCGCGCACCGTCGCCGCCGAGATGCCGACCGCCACGGCGTGGCCGCCCGGCGCCAGCGCATCGAAGGCCAGCGCCTGGGTCTTGTCGATCGACACCGCATCGAAGGAATAGTCGACGCCCAGCCCGCCGGTGATCTCCTTCACCTTCTTCACCGGGTCTTCGTTGGTGCCGGTGTTGATCGTATGGGTGGCGCCGAAGGTCTTGGCCATCTCGAGCTTGTTGTCCAGAATGTCGGCGGCGATGATCTTGCTGGCGCCCGACAGCAGGGCACCCTGCACGGCGTTCAGCCCGACGCCGCCGCAGCCGATCACCAGCACCGTCGAGCCGGCCTCGATCTTGGCATGGCGCGTGACGGCACCGACGCCGGTCGCCACGCAGCAGCCGACCAGGGCCGCCTGCGGCCATGGCATGTCCTTGCGGATCGGCACCACCATCTCCTCCGGCACGACCACTTCCTCGGCGAAGGTGCCGATGCGCGCCATCTGGTTGATGCCCTGGCCCTTGTGCTTGATGCGCAAGGTGCCGTCGTAGAGCGCGCCCGGCGGCACCGACGCGCGGCCGATGCAGAGCACGGTGCGGCCCTGGGTGCAGTAGCGGCAGCGCCCGCAATGCGGGCGAAAGGAGAAGATCACGTGGTCGCCCGGCTTCACGGTGGTGACGCCGGCGCCGCATTCGGCGATCTCGCCGGCCGCCTCGTGGCCCGGCACGATCGGCAAGGGTGACGGCCAGTCGCCGTTCATGACGTGCCAGTCGCTCTGGCAGACGCCCGAGGCCTTCATCTTGACCCGCACCTCGCCCGCCTTGGGCGGATCGAGCTCGCAGTCGACGACCTGCAGAGGTTCGTTGGGCTTGAACAGAACGGCGGCTTTCATCGCATTTCCTCCCGCAGTGCGGAGTCACTATAGCATCGGCCTTACTTGACCCAGCATCGCAGGCACGTTCAACTCGGGCAAAAGAAAAGCTGGCTGGAGGAGATGAGCATGAGCGGACCCAATCGTCGGGCGGTGCTGCGGGGTGGCGTAGGTCTGTCGGCCCTTGCATCCGGCATGCTTTCGGCTCCCGCCGTCATCGCCCAGGGCAAGCCCTTCGCCGGCACGACGATCAACGCCTCGTGCTTCCAGACGACCTTCTTCGAATACCTCAGGAACTACTTCCCGCAGTTCGAGGAGAAGACCGGCATCAAGGTCAATTTCAGCATGCAGGCCTTCCCGGTCTACAACCAGCGGACCGACCTCGAACTGTCGACCAAGGGCTCGGCGCTCGACGTGGTCAACGCCACCTTCATCTATACCGGGCGCTGGATCGGCGCCGGCTGGCTCACCAGCCTCGACACCTTCACCAAGGATCCCAAGTACACGCCGGCCAACTGGGCGCCGGAGGATTTCGTGGCCGGCACGCAGTCGGCGATGCAGAACGCCAAGGGCGAGACCTTCGCCTTCTCCTGGGAAGGCGGCGCCATGATCCAGGCCGCGGCGCGCTACGACCTGATCGAGAAGGCGGGGCTTGCGATGCCCACGACGTTCGACGAGCTGATCAAGGTCTGCGACGCGACGCACGGCAAGGACGGCGTGGCGGCCTTCACCGCCGACAAGCTGCATCACTGGAACTGGATTCCCTACCTGATGGGCGCGGGCGGCGGCGTGTTCAAGGCGCCGCCGGAGAATCTGACGCCGACGCTCAACACGTCGCAAGCCGCCCAGTCGGGCGAATGGTACGCCAACCTTCTGATGAAATACGGGCCGGACGGTCTGCTCTCCTACTCCGACGACCAGGCGATGCGCTCGCAGATGTCGGGCCGCGCCAACATCCGCACCCAGTCGATCACCTGGATGGTGCCGCTCGCCAAGCATGCCGAGAGCACGGTGCAGAAGACGGTGCGCTACGGCCTTGATGCCGAGCGGGCCCGCCGGCAACTTCGCCGGCTGCAACAGCCACGGGCTCGGCATCCCGGCTGGCTCGAAGAAGAAGGAGGCGGCGTGGGAGTTCATCAAGTGGGCGCTGTCGAAGGAGACGCTCGCCATGGTCGTCAAGGACCATGGCTATCCCAGCGTCTGCCGGCTCTCGGTCATCAACAGCCCCGAATTCAAGAACGTGCTGACGCTGAACGGCCAGGATGTGGCGTCGCTCTATCTCGAGGTGCTGAAGCTGGGCGGCAAGTCGGGCTACATGAAATACCGCACGGTGCCGATCTACCCGCAGGTCGGCGACAAGATCAACAAGGCGATCGAGCGCATCGCCACCAAGCAGCAGGCCGCGCCCGAGGCGCTGAAGCAGGCGCAGGCCGAGGCGATTCAGGATCTGCAGAAGGCCGGGATCAAGGTTGATACTTGAAATCTCTCTTCGTCCTCTCCGCCGCGCAGCGGGGGAGAGGAAGGGACCCATTGCGAAGCAATGGGTAGGTGAGGTGGTGCGCGCCAAGGACGAGCTGCCAGCCGATGCAAACGCTGGGCCCACCTCACCCTCCCCGCGCTTTCGCGCGGGTCCCCTCCCTCTCCCCCCGCGATGACGCGGGCGGAGAGGGCGTTCGACGCATGAGCTTCTCGCGCCAGCAGCACCGCTTCTTCGTCTTTTGCGTGGCGCCGTCGCTCGCGGTGCTGGCGCTGATCACACTGCTGCCGGCGCTCTACCTGCTGGCGACCAGCTTCACCCAGCTCAGCCTGACGCGGCCCGAGACGCAGTGGGATTTCTCCCAGCCGCTGGAGAGCTACCGCCAGCTCCTGGCAGACGAGCGCCTGCACAATTCGGTCTGGGTGCAGATCAAACTGTCGTTCTGGACGGTGCTGCTGCAGCTCCTGATCGGGCTCCTGCTGGCGCTGCTGCTGAACATGCGCTCGCGGTTGATCGAGGCGCTACGCACGGTGTTCCTGATCCCCATGGTGCTGCCGCCGATCGTCGTCGCCATCATCTGGAAAGTGATCTACACGCCCGACATCAGCCCGATGCACGGCATTTTCCGCGCCCTGGGCTGGAACGTGCCGGCGCTGATCACCGATCCGAACTGGGCGCTCACCTCAATCATCATCGCCGACACCTGGGAATGGTTTCCCTTCACCATGCTGATGGTGCTGGCCGCGCTGCAGATGATGCCGCAGGAGCTTCTGGACGCCGCCAAGGTCGACGGCGCCTCGCCGTGGCAGCTCACGCGTTACGTCACCCTGCCCTTCATCCAGGGCGTGCTGCTGGTGGCGGGCCTCTTCCGCCTGGTCAATTCGATAAAGGCCTTCCCGCTGATCTTCATCCTGACCGACGGCGGCCCAGGCAACCTCACCGAAGTGACCAACTACTATTCGTACCTGCAGGCCTTCAATTTTTCCTTCCTGGGATTTTCCAGCGCGATCACGGTCGCCCTACTTGCCGCGACCATCGCGCTCAGCTGGCTGATCGTGCGCGTGGTCGGATGGGGCACCAAAATTGACTAGGTCGGCAGTCAAACGCGATCGCTTCCTGATGCAAACCCTGGCGGTGGTGCTGGCGCTGCTGGCGCTCGCGCCCTTCCTATGGCTGCTGCTGATGTCGTTCAAGACCAACGCCGAGATCTTCCGCTTTCCGCCGCGGCTCCTGTTCGACGCGACCCTGGCCAACTACGCAGCCCTCTGGACTTCGGAGTTCCGCAACTCCTTCAGCAACAGCCTGATCGTGAGCGTCGCCTCGACATTGCTGTCGCTGGTGATCGGCGTGCCGGCGGCCTATGCGCTGTCGCGCTGGACGCGGCGCGGCGGCGGCACGATCACGCTCTGGATCCTGGCCAGCCGCATGGCGCCGCCGATCGCCTTCACCATCCCCTACTTCCTGGTCTATCGCCACCTCGAGCTTTTGGACACGCTGACCGGCCTCATCATCATCTACCTCACCTTCAACCTGTCGCTGGTGATCTGGATGATGCGGCCCTTCTACGACCAGTTGCCGCGCTCGCTCGAGGAGGCGGCGTGGATCGACGGCGCCACGATGTGGCAGGGCTTTTACCGCATCATCCTGCCGCTCTCCGGTCCCGGCCTGGCGGCGACGGCGATCCTCTGCTTCCTGTTCGCCTGGAACGACTTCTTCTTCGCCCTGATCCTGACCCGCACCGAGGCCATGACGGCGCCGGTGGCGGTCGTCAATTTCATGAATTACGAAGGCTGGGAATGGGGCCGCATCGCCGCCGGCGGCACCATGATCATGCTGCCGGTTCTGGTCTTCTCCTTCGTGGTGCGACGATATCTCGTCCATGGACTCACCGGAGGCGCGTTGAAAGGATGACCAGGGTACTTCTCATCACCGGCGGCGCCTCGGGCATCGGCGCCGAGACCGCACGTCGCGCGGCGGGCCGCGGCTACAAGGTTGCCCTGAACTACCGCTCGCGCGAGGTGCAGGCCCGGCAGGTGGTGGCCGACATCGAGGCGGCGGGCGGAACGGCGGTCGCCCTGCCCGCCGACATGGCGCGCGAGGCCGATATCGTGCGGCTGTTCGAGGAGACCGAGCGGGCGCTCGGTCCGGTCACCCACCTGGTCAACAGCGCCGGCGTCGGATACCGCACGCGAGTCGACGAATACGATGCGGCGCGGCTCGCGAATCTCTTCGCGATCAACGCGATCGGCGTGATGCTGTGCTGCCGCGAGGCCGCGAAGCGCCTCTCGACCCGGAATGGCGGCAAGGGCGGCGCCATCGTCAACGTCTCGTCGATGGCCTCGACGATCGGCGGACGTCTGGGCGCCAGCGCCTATGCGGCGACCAAGGGCGCGGTCGATGCCTTCACCAAGGGCTTCGCCCGCGAGGCGGCTGCCGAGGGCATCCGGGTCAATGCGATCCGGCCGGGCATGGTGTTGACCGAAATGACCGAAGGCTCGCTCGCGGAGCCGGCCTTCCGCGCCCGCATCGAGGCATCGATTCCCATGCGCCGCGTGGGCGAGAGCCACGAGATTGCCGAGACGATCCTGTGGCTGCTGTCCGACGAGGCTTCCTTCATCACTGGCGCCATGGTCGACGCGGCGGGCGGCGGCTACATGATCTAGAGAGATCCGATTCGAGGACTCGATAGCCACTCTTTTCCTCCCCTCGTCCTGCGAGGGGAGGTGTCGCCGTCATACGGCGACGGAGGGGTCATGAGCACCAACCGCGCGCGTGGCTCATGACCCCTCCGGCCTTCGGCCACCTCCCCACTTCGTGGAGAGGAAGTGGTTCTACCGTTGCCCTAGCACCTTTGCGCGCCGCGCCGTGCCGCGAGGCTTCCCCCATCAGTTCCTGGTCTTGTCGACCAGCGCGCGTTCCTTGATCCACGGCATCATGCCGCGCAGCTTGGCGCCGATCTCCTCGATCGGATGCTCCGACATCTTTTTGCGCATTGCCTTGAACGAGGCCTGGTTGACCTTGTTCTCCAGCATCCAGTCGCGCGCGAAGCGGCCGGACTGGATGTCGGCCAGCACGCGCTTCATCTCGGCCTTGGTCTCGTCGGTGACGATGCGCGGGCCCGAGCGGTACTCGCCGTACTCCGCGGTGTTGGAGATCGAGTAGTTCATGTTGGCGATGCCGCCTTCATAGATCAGGTCGACGATCAGCTTGACCTCGTGCAGGCACTCGAAATAGGCCATCTCCGGCGCATAGCCCGCCTCGACCAGGGTCTCGTAGCCTGCCTTGATCAGCTCGACCAGGCCGCCGCACAGCACGACCTGCTCGCCGAACAGGTCGGTCTCGCACTCTTCCTTGAAGGTGGTCTCGATGGTGCCGGCGCGGCCGCCGCCGATCGCCGAGGAATAGCTGAGGCCGATCTCGAGCGCGTTGCCCGACGAATTCTGCGCCACCGCCACCAGGCAGGGCACGCCGCCGCCGCGCAGGTACTCGGAGCGCACGGTATGGCCGGGCCCCTTGGGCGCGATCATGAAGACGTCGATGTCGGAGCGCGGCGAGATCAGGTTGAAATGCACATTGAGCCCGTGCGCGAAGGCGAGTGCTGCGCCCGGGCGCATGTTGGGACCGAGGTCGGCCGTGTAGATGTCCGACTGGAGCTCGTCCGGCGTCAGCACCATGACGATGTCGGCCCACTTGGCGCCCTCGGCCGGGTTCATGACCTTGAAGCCCGCATCCTCGGCCTTCTTGATAGTGGCCGAGCCCGGCTTCAGCGCAATGCGCACATCCTTCACGCCCGAATCGCGCAGGTTCATCGCGTGGGCATGGCCCTGGCTGCCGTAACCCACGACCAGGACCTTCTTGCCCTTGATCAGGTTCACATCGGCATCGCGATCGTAGTAGACACGCATGGGGCCATTCCTCCTGGTAGTGTGCGCTCTTTGCATTAAGCGGGGGCTTACTAGACAACCCGGCCCGCAAAGGCCAGCTTCAATTCCATGCCCTCAATACGCTTCTCACTCGTGCTGCTGACCGCGCTGCAGGCGCTCGGCGCCTGCGCCAATCATCCCGACACGACGGCGCCGACCGGCCCGGCCGTGCCGATGCCGCAGCTCTCGGCCGCCATCGCCAACTCGACGCCCGAGGAAGCGCGCCGGGCGATCAGCAACAAGACCTGGCTGTGGACCCTGGGCGGTGGCCCCTATCAGGTGCATTACTCGACGGCCGACGGCCAGGATTTTGCGTGGCTGGTGGGCGAAAGCAGAATTTTTCGCGGTGAGTGGCGAATCGACACCACGACCGGCCCGCAGGGCGGCCCGCTCGTCCAGCTCTGCCTGCGCTATCCCGGCGTCCGGCGGCCCGATCTCAGCGGCGACTGGAGCTGCCGTCCGGCCGGCACATTCTTCGAACAGATGGCCGACCGCGAAAGCGGCGACCCGTTGCACCTGCTCGATCGCACCCAGGCGCAATTCGTGCTGACGACACCGCCGTCGAATCTGGCCCAGGTGGAAGCGCAGGTCGTCAACCGCTAGCGGCTGGCAAGCGCGAGGCGCAGGCCGAGCAGCGCCAGGGCGCCGCCCATGAAGCGATCGAGCCAGACCTTCGCGCGACGATAGAAAGCCCGCGCCGGGCCGCCCGAAAACAGCAGCGCCAGCAGTGCGAACCAGACGAATTCGTTGAACGCCACGACGGCCAGCACCGCGGTGTCCATCCAGGCCGGAAGATTGGCGGGCAGCAGCGACAGGAAGATGCTGCCAAAGAACACCATGATCTTGGGATTGCTGAGCTGCAGCAGCAGCGCGCGCAGGAAGCCCTGCCAGCCGGTCAGGCGCGCGCTCGAACCGGGCGCGATTTCCGGCAGCGGATCGCGCGCGTGGCGCCACAGCTGGATCGCCAGATAGAAGAGATAGATGGCGCCGCCGATGCGGAAGGCGAGGTAGAGCCAGTCGAAACGCGCGAACAGCGCCTGCAGGCCGAACAGCGCCGCGGTCGCCCATACGAGCGCGCCCGACATCATGGCCAGGGCGGCAAGAAGGCCGCCGCGACGACCGGCGACCGCCGCAGTCTGGATCACCAACACGGTCGAGGGACCTGGGCTCGCGACGGCCAGGAGATGGACGACCGCCAAGCCCAGCAGGGCAACGATGTTGTCCATTACTGTTGCCCATCCTTCGAGACGGCCCTTCGGGCCTTCTCAAGATAAGGTCGTGTGTTTAGTCGTGCGTTCAAAGGCGTCTCACCCTGAGGAGGCGGCCGCAGGCCGCCGTCTCGAAGGGTCGGCCTCACAGCGCCTCGCCGCCGCGCGACATGGCGACGATGCCGGTGCGGCCGACATCGACAAGGCCGAGGCCTTCCATCAGGCCGACAAAGGTCTGTACCTTGTCGGAATTGCCGGTGACTTCGAAGACGAAGGAATTGGTCTTGGCATCGATCACCTTGGCGCGGAACACGTCGGCCAGGCGCAGCGCCTCGACACGCTTGTCGCCGGTGCCCCTGACCTTGACCAGCGCCAGCTCGCGCTCGATGTGCGGGCCCTCGACGGTGAGGTCGCGCACGCGATGCACCGGCACCAGGCGGTCAAGCTGCGCCTTGATCTGCTCGATGATCATCGGCGTGCCCTTGGTCACGATGGTGATGCGCGAGAGGTTCTCCTTGGCATCGGTCTCTGCGACGGTGAGGCTCTCGATGTTGTAGCCGCGGCCCGAGAACAGCCCGACCACGCGCGCCAGGATGCCGGGCTCATTGTCGACCAGCACAGAGATGGTATGGCTCGAAACCACGTCGGACGGGCTCACACCAGCACCATGCCTTCTTCCGACATTGGCTTGGCGGCCTTGTCGTCGGGTCCCAGCAGCATGTCGTTGTGCGCCGCGCCCGAGGGAATCATGGGGAAGCAGTTCTCGGTCTTGTCGACCAGCACGTCGACGATGACCGGCTGGTTGATCTCGAGCATCTGCTTGATCGTCTCGTCGAGCTTGGCGGGCTCATGGCAGCGCAGGCCGACGGCGCCGAACGCTTCGGCGAGCTTCACGAAGTCGGGCAGCGATTCCATGTAGCTCTCGGAATAGCGCCCGCCGTGCAGCAGCTCCTGCCACTGGCGCACCATGCCCATGTACTGGTTGTTCAGGATGAAGACCTTCACCGGCAGGCGATACTGCGCCACCGTCGAGAGCTCCTGGATGTTCATCATGATCGAGGCCTCGCCCGCCACGTCGATGACGAGCGCCTCGGGATGGGCGATCTGCACGCCCATGGCGGCCGGCAGGCCGTAGCCCATGGTGCCGAGGCCGCCCGAGGTCATCCAGCGGTTGGGCTCCTCGAACTTCAGGAACTGCGCCGCCCACATCTGGTGCTGGCCCACCTCGGTGGTGATGTAGTGGTCGCGGTTCTTGATGTGGTGATAGAGCCGCTCGAGCGCGTATTGCGGCTTTATCGTCTCGTTGTCCTGCTTGTAGGCGAGGCAGTTGCGCGCGCGCCAGCCGTCGATCTCGGCCCACCACGCCTTCAGCGCCTTGAGGTCGGTGCGCGGTTGCTTGGCCTTCCACACCCGGATCAAGTCTTCCAGCGCATGGCCGGCATCGCCCACGATCGGCAGGTCGACGCGCACGTTCTTGTTGATCGAGCTGGGATCGATGTCGATGTGGATCTTCTTCGAGTGCGGCGAGAACTCGGTGAGCTTGCCGGTGATGCGGTCGTCGAAGCGCGCGCCGATATTGATCAGCACGTCGCAGTGATACATCGCCAGGTTGGCTTCGTAGGTGCCGTGCATGCCCAGCATGCCGAGGAACTGCTTGTCCGACGCCGGGAAGGTGCCGAGCCCCATCAGGGTGTTGGTGATGGGATAGCCCGTCATGTGAACGAACTGGGCGAGCAGCCGGGAAGCCTTCGGCCCGGAATTGACCACGCCGCCGCCGGTGTAGAAGACCGGCTTCTTGGCGTTGGCGATCAGCTCGATCGCCTGCTCGATCTTCGAGAGCTCGGGCTTGACCTGCGGACGGTAGCTCTTGTGCTGTACCGGCTTGTCGGGGGCGGTGTAGTCGTGCTTGTTCATCAGCACGTCCTTGGGCAGGTCGATCACGACCGGCCCGGGCCTGCCCGAGCGCGCGACGTAGAAGGCCTCGTGGACCGTGCGCGCCAGCTTGTCGACCGACTTCACGAGATAATTGTGCTTGGTGCAGGGCCGCGTGATGCCCGTGGTGTCGGCCTCCTGGAAGGCGTCGTTGCCGATCAGATGGGTCGGCACCTGGCCGGTCAGGCAGACGATCGGGATCGAATCCATCAGCGCATCGGTGAGCCCGGTCACGGCATTGGTGGCGCCCGGGCCGGAGGTCACCAGCACCACGCCCACCTTGCCGGTCGAGCGCGCATAGCCTTCGGCGGCATGGACGGCCGCCTGCTCGTGGCGCACCAGGATGTGGCGCAGCCGGTTCTGCTTGAAGAGCGAATCGTAGATCGGAAGGACCGCGCCGCCCGGATAGCCGAAGACGACCTCGACTTCCTCGTCGATCAGGGCTTTCACCAACAGATCGGCGCCAGTCGTGGCGGGCTCCTCGGGCTTCATGACACGGGTCTCCTTTAAGACAAATGTGCCGCAAAACGGGGTTTGCGGCGGCGCGGAAGGTATCGTCCGGGTTTGGGAGGGTCAACCGAAATCAGCACGAAATGTAAAGTTTCAGACCCCTGAATTGGTCAATAATTTCTCAGTCTGCTCAATAGCTGGGTTAGCTTGGGGGTCTAGCACCAGATCTGGTGCCATCTGATGCCGAAACCACGTCATCTGGCGCTTGCCATATTGCCGGGTGTGGTCGATGGCGATCCGGCGCGCTTGGTCGAGCGACAGCTCGCCCCGGAAGTGGCGAAACAGCTCGGGCGCACCATGCGCCTTGAGGCCGGGACAGCGTGGGTCGGGCGCGCGATCGAAGACGGCACGGACCTCGGCCAGCACACCGGATTTCAGCATGGCATCGAAGCGGCTTTCTATGCGGGCGCGGAGCCAGCCGCGCTCGGGCGCCAGAAGCACCGTGGTGAAGCGCCAGGGCACCGTCCCGCCCTCGCCCTCCTGCCAGGCGCTGAGCGGCCGGCCGGTCGCCTGCCAGACTTCCCAGGCCCGCACATGGCGCTGGCGGTCGCCGGGCTTCAGCCGGGCCACGATCGCCGGATCGTTCTCGGCAAGCCGCGCGCGGAAGGCATCGGCGCCCATCGCCTGCCAGTCCGCATTGGCCTGGTCGCGCAGGCCGGGCGGCGAGTCGGGAATCGCGGCGATGCCCTGCATCAACGTTCGCAGATAAAGACCCGAGCCGCCGCACAGGATGGGCGTGCGGCCCTGGGCCAGGCAGCGCTCGATCTCGGCCGAAGCCAAGGTTCGCCAGCGCGCGGCCGACAGCGTCTCAGACAGCGGCAACACGCCATAGAGCCGGTGCGGCACCTCCGCTCGCTCTTGCGCTGTGGGCTGTGCGGTCAGGATCGGGAAAGCATCGTAGGTCTGCATGGCGTCGGCATTGATCACCGCGCCCTGCCGCGCCCGGGCGAGCGCCAGCGCCAGCGCCGACTTGCCGCTGGCCGTGGGGCCGGTGATGACGATGACGCGCTCGAGGGCCATGGCGGGCGAAATGACACCGCTTGGCCTGAGATTGCAAATAAGCGATGAAGACCCACCGTCACCCCGAGCGGCGCGAAGCGCAGTCGAAGGGCCTCGTCCCTCCACGCGCGCCTTCGGCGCTTGGTCGGGACGACGGAGGAGGAGCCGCCAGGCATCGTGAAAAACGTCCTTGTCCTGATCTCGAGTCCGGCCCATCCCGCCTTGAACGACGGTGCGATCACTAACGCCATTGATGTGCTGCGCGCCCAAGACGCCACGGTCGGCACGCCCGACTGGCTGGCGCCCGAAATCGCCTGCGACATCCCGTTCGAGGGCCCGTCGACCGGTCTGACCATGACCGCGCTCGACGGCGTCGTGGTCGCCGCGGCCGGCCGGCGCAAGAAGCTTCTGGTGGCCGACATGGAATTGACCATGATCAGGAACGAGATGCTGGACGAGCTGGCCGACTTCCTGGGCCTGCGCGAGAAGATCGCCGGCATCACGGCGCGCGCCATGAACGGCGAGATCGATTTCGCCGCCGCTCTCGAGGAGCGCGTGGGCCTCTTGAAGGGACTGCCGATCGCCAGGCTCGACGAGGCGGCCGGGCGCATCCGCTACACGCCGGGCGGCGCCACCCTGGTCGCCACCATGAAGCAGCACGGTGCCACCTGCGCGCTGGTGTCCGGCGGCTTCACCTATTTCACGGCGCTGGCGCGCCAAGCGCTGGGCTTCGATCTCGATGCCGCCAACACGTTGAAGCATGACGGCCGCACGCTCTCGGGCACGGTCGAACCGCCGATCCTGGGCAAGGAAGCCAAGCTCGCGACGCTGCAGCGACTTGCCACCGAGCACGGCCTCCCCCTCACGGACACGCTGTGCGTCGGCGATGGCGCGAACGACCTGCCGATGCTGAAGGCGGCAGGCCTGGGCGTCGCCTTCCATGCCAAGCCCGTGGTGGCGGCCGAGGTAGCGGCGCGCATCGATCACGGCGATCTCACGTCCCTGCTTTACCTGCAGGGGTACCGGCGCAGCGACTTTGTCGAAAGGAACGACCCATGACCGATGTCACCCAGATCGTGCTGTGCAAACGTCCGTCGGGCGACGTGACAGCGGACTGCTTTCGCCAGGAAAGTGCCAACCTGGCTGCGCCGGCGGACGGCCAGGTATTGATTCGCTCACGTTTTCTGTCGCTCGATCCCTATATGCGCCCGCGCATGACGGAGCTGCGCTCCTACACGCCCGCCTTCGAGCTCGACAAGCCGCTGACCGGCGGTTCGGTCGGCGAAGTGGTGGAGTCGAAGAACCCGCGCTTTGCCAAGGGTGATACCGTGATCGGCATGCTGAACTGGGCGACCCATACGCTCCATGACGGCAAGGGCCTGCGCAAGATCGACCCGGCGATGGCGCCGCTCTCGGCCCATCTCGGCGTGCTCGGCATGCCGAGCTTCACCGCCTGGTACGGCATGAAGCATATCTGCAAGCCCAAGGCGGGCGAGACGGTGTTCGTCTCCGCCGCCACCGGCGCGGTCGGCCAGGTGGCGGGGCAACTCGCCAAGCTTGCCGGCGCGAAGGTGGTGGGCTGCGCCGGCGACGACGACAAGTGCCGCTGGGCGGTGCGCGAGGCGGGCTACGATGCCTGCTTCAATCACAAGACCGAGCGCGATACCGGCGCGGTGCTCGACAAAATCTGCCCGCAGGGCATCGACGCCGACTTCGAGAATGTCGGCGGCAGGATCTTCCACGCCGTGTTCGAGCGGCTCAACAATTTCGGCCGGGTCGCCTTCTGCGGCGCCATCTCGGAATACCAGGACTCCGCGCCGATGGCGGGACCGCCCAAGATGTTCACCATCGTGCAGCGCAGGCTCACCATTCAGGGCTTCATCGTCTCCGACCACGTGGCCCTGATGGGCGAGTTCGTGAGCGAAGTCGGCGGGCTGGTGAGGGACGGCAAGCTCAAGAGCCGCGAGACGGTGATCGACGGTCTCGCCCGGGCGCCCGAGGCCTTCATGGGCCTGCTGAGGGGCGAGAATTTTGGGAAGCTGGTGGTGAAGGTAGATTAGCGCTCAAGCTCCTCCCCTATCAGACTCCTCTCCCCCTTGAGGGAGAGGTTAGGTGAGGGGGTGATGCAGGAGACGATTTTCGGATTGACCCCCTCACCTAGCCTCTCCCCCAAGGGGGAGAGGAACATGAGAGCGAAAGCCCCCGCGATTACTTCGTCAGCCTGAGCGCCGCGAAGCGCGGGTCGCCCTGGCGTTCGACGAACAGCAGGACCGAACGTTTCTTGGCCTGCTGCAGCTTGGCCACGATGTCGGTGACCTCCTGCGGGGTGGTGACCGGCTTCTGGTCGACCTCGAGGATGATGTCGCCGGCCTGAAGCTGCTTCTCGGCGGCGGGGCTGTTGGCCACTACCTTGGTGATGACGACGCCCTTGGCCTGATCGGAGAGCCCGTACTTCTCGCGCAGCTGGTCGGTGACCTTCTGCAGGGTGAGGCCCAGCTGCTCGACGGTCGAGACGATGGGCTGGTCGGGCTCGGCCGGCTTCTTGGTGCCGCCCTGGGCCGCCGCGTTCTGCTTCTCGGCCTCCTCCTGCTCGCCCACCCGGAGCTTCAGCGGGACTTCCTTGCCACTGCGCCAGACCACGAGATCGACGGTGCTGCCCACTCGGGCATTGGCGACCAGCCGCGGGAAGCGGCGGAGGTCGAGCACGTCCTGGCCGGCGAAGCTCACGATGATGTCGTTGCGCTTCAGCCCCGCCTTGGCGGCCGGCCCGTCGGCCACGACATTGGCCACCAGCACGCCGCGGGCGCGGTCGAGCCCGAAGCTGTCGGCGATGTCGTCGGTGACGCTCTGGTAGCTGACGCCCACCCAGCCGCGCTTGACCCGGCCGAACTCGCGCAGCTGGTCGGCGACCTGCTTGACGAGGTTGGACGGGATCGAGAAGGCGAGACCGGCGTTGGTGCCGGACGGCGAATAGATCGCGGTATTGACGCCGATCACCTCGCCGTCGGCATTGAACAGCGGGCCGCCGGAGTTGCCTTTGTTGATGGCGGCGTCGGTCTGCAGATAGTCGTCAAGCGAATCGTTGAGCGAGCGGCCGCGCGCCGAGATGATGCCGGCGGTCACCGAGTGACCGAGGCCGAACGGGTTGCCGATGGCGATCACCCAGTCACCGACGCGCTCCTTGTCGGAATCGCCCCACTTCACCGCCGGCAGCGGCTTCTTGTTGGGCGGCTCGACCTTGAGCAGCGCCAGGTCGGCGCGGCTGTCCGAGCCGATCAGCTTGGCCTTGAGCTGGGTGTCGTCGCGAAAGATGACGGTGATGTCCTCGGCGCCCTGGATGACGTGGTTGTTGGTGACGATGTAGCCGTCGCCATCGACCACGAAGCCCGAGCCGAGCGACGTGCCGCGGCGCTTCTGCTCCTCGCCGCCTTTCTTGTCGAAGAATTCCTTGAACAGCTCCTCGAACGGCGAACCGGGCGGCAGCTGCGGCATGTCGCGCAAGCGCGGCCCGCCCTGCTGGGGCACGTTCTGGGTGGTGGTGATGTTGACGACAGTCGGCATGAGCTTGTCGACCAGGTCGGCGAAGCTCTGCGGCGCGTCGCGCGCAGCCGCAGGCTGCGCCATCATGAGACCGAGGGAAGCCACGGCCGCGACCGCGGCGCCCTTCAGAAAGCCTTGAAAATCAGTGAGAATCACGTCCGACCTCCAACGGCGCTCAGGCCAAACGGGTCGTTACGGCCGGCGCCGCGCGTTCGAGTTATGTCTACATGTATGGCGATTGTGGCGCAAATAAAGAGGCCGTGACCTTGCTGATAAATCCGGCTTTTTGCGATTTTGATCAAAAATGAACCGGCGGCGTTGCAGGACTGCCACAGACGCCGCCGGTCACAAAATCTGTCGTCGCCCTCAGGGAGTCTTCTTGGCGCCCGCCGCTCCCGTGGGATCGTTGAAGTAGCGGAAGAAGTCGGTGTCGGGGTTCAGGATCATGGTCGAACCGCCGGCGCCGAAGGCCTGCTTGTACGCCTCCATGCGCCGCCAGAAGCCGTAGAAGTCCTTGTCCTTGTTGAAAGCCTGGGCATAGATCCGGGTCGCTTCGGCGTCCGCCTCGCCCATGGTGACCTGGGCTTTCAACCCGGCATCGGCCTTGATGACGGCGACCTCGCGGTCCGCCGTGGCGGTGATCCTGGCCTTCTCTTCGTCGCCTTCGGCGCGCAGCTGGCCCGCCTCGCGTTCGCGGTCGGTCTTCATGCGATTGAAGACCGACTGCGAGTTGGCCTGGGGCAAATCTGCACGCTTGATGCGCACGTCGACCGTCTCGACGCCCAGCACCTTGGTCTTGGCGTTCACCCGGCGCGTGATCTCGTCCATCAGGTTGGCGCGCTGGTCGGTCAGCACCGCATGCAGCGGCACCGAGCTCAGCACGCCGCGGATCTCGGAGTTGATCAGCGAGTCGAGCAGCCCGCGCAGCGCCGGCTCGCCGCCCGGCACGGTCTGGGCGAACTTCTTGGCCGCGACGATCCGATAGCGGGCATAGGCGTCGACCACGAGGCGCTTCTGGTCGCCGGCGATGATCTCGAACTCCTCGGCTTCGTAGTCGAGCAGCCGGCGGTCGATGCGCTGGATGTCCTGCACCAGCGGGATCTTGGCGTAGAGGCCGGGTTCGGTCTTGGGTTCGCCGACGATGGCGCCGAACTGGCGGACCAGGACCTGGGTGGTCGGATCGACGGTGTAGAAGGTCTGGGTCACCAGGAAGGCGGCGACGGCCAGCGCCACCAGCGCGATGATCATACGGTTGCTCATCGCGTCGCTCCCTGCGCCGCCGGCGGCGTCGCGCCCGGCAAGGGCAGGCGCGGTTGAGGCGGCGTGCCGGGCGGCTGGTTCGGCTTCAGCTCCGGCAGCGGCAGGTAGGGCAGAACGCCGGTGCCCGAGGTGTTCTTGTCGACCAGCACCTTGTTCACGTTGCGCAGCACCTCTTCCATCGTGTCGAGATAGAGACGCTCGGTGGTGATGTCCTTGGCCTTGGCCCACTGGGTGTAGACCTGGTCGAAGCGCTGGGCGTCACCGCTCGGCCCGGGCGACGATCTGGGCCTTGTAGGCCTCGCCGCGCTGGATGATCGATTCGGCCTCGCCCTTGGCGCGCGGCAGCACCTGGTTTCGGTAGGTGTTGGCCTCGTTGATGCTCTTTTCCTTGTCGGCGCGCGCGGCCTGCACGTCGCGGAAGGCCGCGATCACCTCCTGCGGCGGATCGACCCGCAGGAGCTGGATCTGCGAAATGCTCACGCCCAGCCCGTACTCGTCGAGCATTTTCTGCAAAAGATCCTTGGTGTCCTGCTCGATGCGGCTGCGGCCCTCGGTCTGGGCATATTGCAGGTTGGACTTGCCGATGACCTCGCGCATGGCGGCCTCGGCGCCGGCCCGCACGTTCTCCTCAGGATTGCGCACGTCGAAGGCATACTTGAACACGTCCTTGATCTGCCACAGCACGGCGAACTCGATGTCGACGATGTTCTCGTCGCCGGTCAGCATCAGGTTCTCGCTCGAGGTCGGGCGCGGTCCGCGGTTGTAGGGCGTCACGCGGTCCTGGCCGGCGCGGGCGCCGATCACGGTGCGGCGCTGGTCCTGGACGTTGACCACGACGACGGTGCCGATCGGCGACGGCAGATTGTAGTGCAGGCCGGGCTCGACCGGCTTGCCGTAAGGCTTGCCGAACACGAGCTGGATCGCCTGCTGGTTGGGCTGCACGCGGAAGAAGCCGGTAACCAGCCAGATCACCACAGCCGCCAGCACGATCAGGACGATTCCCTTGTACGAACCGAAGCCGCCGGGGATGAGGTTCTTGAGGCGCTCCTGACCTCGGCGAATGACGTCTTCCATGTCGGGCGGACGACGTGAGCCGAACGGACCACCGCCGCCGCCGCGATTGCCGCCACCGCCCCACGGGCCGCCGCCACCACTGTTGCCGCCACCGCCGCCCCACGGGCCGCCGCTATTGTTGTTCCACGCCATCGCTCACCTCGGGGCCGCTGGCTGCTCGCCCTCGGCGCATTGTCGCTTTTGCTTTCACGTCGCGCTGCATATATGTGACGGGAGCAACACCCGCAATCAAGCGGCGACACAAAATTGCGGCCCGGCGGAAACGAACAATCATGGCGGAAATAACCGAATCAGCCGTCCGCAAGGTTCTCGAAACCGTCACCGATCCAGCGACCGGCAAGAACGTCGTGGCGCTGGGCATGGTGGGCGGCGTCGCCACCCGCGGTGGCCATGTGGCCATTACCCTCGACGTCGATCCGGCGCGCGGCACCGCGCTGGAACCGCTGCGCCAGGCCTGCGAACAGGCAGTACGCGCCATGCCGGGCGTGCTGTCGGCGACCGCCGTCATGACCGCCGAACGCACCGCCGCGCCGCCTCCGACGGCTCCAGCCGCGCATGCGCACGGCCACGGCACGGCCGGTGCCAAGACCACCGGCGGCACCGGCCGCATCGACGTGCCGGGGGTGAAGCACATCATCGCTGTTGCCTCGGGCAAAGGGGGCGTCGGCAAATCGACGACCGCCGTCAACCTGGCGTTGGGCCTCGTGGCCAACGGCATCAGCACCGGCCTGCTCGACGCCGACATCTACGGCCCCTCGATGCCACGCATGCTCAACGTCAAGGAAAAGCCGAAGTCGCTCGACGGCAAGGCGCTGAAGCCGATCGAACGCTACGGGCTGAAGACCATGTCGATCGGCTACATCGTCAACGAGGACACGCCGATGATCTGGCGCGGCCCCATGGTGTCGAGCGCGCTCGAGCAGATGCTGCGCGACGTGCAGTGGGGCGAGCTCGACGTGCTGGTGGTCGACATGCCGCCGGGCACTGGCGATGCGCAGCTCACGCTCGCCCAGCGGGTGGCGCTGTCGGGCGCGGTGATCGTCTCGACGCCGCAGGACATCGCGCTGATCGATGCGCGCAAGGGGCTCAATATGTTCCGCAAGGTCGCGGTGCCGGTGCTGGGCTTCGTCGAGAACATGAGCTTCTACCTCTGCCCGCATTGCGGCGAGCGCTCCGAGATCTTCGGCCATGGCGGCGCGCGCGAGGAGGCGGAGAAGCTCGGCGTGCCGTTCCTGGGCGAGGTGCCATTGCATCTCGACATCCGTACCACCTCCGACTGCGGCCATCCCATCGTGGTGTCGCAGCCCGACAGCCCGTACGCCCAGATCTACAAGAACATCGCCGGCCGGGTATGGAAGCAGCTCTCCGCCAACCAGCGCGGCGCCCGCCCCGCACCGCGCATCGTGGTGCGCTAGTCTTTGCTGGGAGCGCGCCACTCCGTGGCGCTCATGCTCTTCGGAGCGCGGGCGTCCCGCCCGCTCATAAGTCATGAGGCGGGCGGGACGCCCGCGCTCCGAATAAGAGCCACGGAGTGGCGCGCTCCCAGCAATGAGTTAAGCTCGCTTCTTCCGCCGGGCTGAGACCTTGCGCGGCTGCCATTTGCCGATCATGCCGTGCACGCCGATCATCGAGCCGGCGACCAGCTCGAGCGCCAGGAAGCGGCGTTCCTCGACCCAGCCGGGAAGCTGGATGTGGAGCGCGAGATCGCGGCGGAAGCCGAACTGGTTGTAGTACTCGGGATCGCCGACCAGGATGATGCGGCTGTGGCCCAGCATGCGCGACTGCGCCATCGCGTGCCACATCAGCGCCTTGCCGTAGCCCAGCCCGCGCAGCTCGGGCGCGATGGCGAGCGGCCCCAGCAGGATCGCCGGCCACCGTTCGTTGATCAGGATCGGCCAGTTGCGGATCGACGCCACCATGCGGCCCTTCTGGTCGATGGCGACGAAGCAGAGCTCCTTGATCGGCTTCACGTCCTCGCGCAGGCGATAGACGGTCTTGTGCTGGCGGTCGGGCCCGAATGCCGCCTCGTTCATCTCCTCGATGGCGGCATCGTCGCGCGGCCGCTCGCGCAGCAAGCGCAGGCGTCCGGGGTCGCGGCCGACCTGATGCAGTTTGGCGGCCCTAGCCAAGGTCCAGCGCCGCCATCAGTTCGCGCCATTCGCGCGGGATTGAGGCCGCTCGTCTTCTGGTCGACCTTCTCGCCGGCGATCATGCGCTTCACCACCGCCACGGCCGGTCTTCGAGAGATGCGTGCCGCCCATGCGGTATTCCATGAAGGCGTCGTGGCAGATCGGGCACCAGCGCCGGAGCGTGTCGATCATGATGTCGGCGTAGACGCGGATCTCGTACTGGGCGTGGGCATCGGCGCGCAGCGACAGGAAATGCATGAGGTTGTGCAGGTTGGTCTTCCAGTACCACTGGGTATAGAAGCCGAGCGACAGGTTCATGCGCGCGAGCTCGCGCGCCAGGCCCGAGCGCTCCGGGTCGAGCGGCTCGCCGGTCTCGCCCTCGTTCAGCATCTCCAGGTAGTGCTCGTAGACCAGCTCGGCGTCCTTCTTGAGGAGACCGAAGACGCGCTCGGCCTCCTTGCCGGCCAGCACTGCGTCGCGGCCCTGGCGGTTGGCCTTGCTCTGGGCCGCGAGATGCTCGGGCCTGGGGATATAGAATTCGTTGTCCAGGATCGAATAGCGCGCGGAATATTCGTTCACGTTGGCGGTGCGATGGCGGATCCACTGGCGCGCCACGAAGATCGGCAGCTTCACGTGGTATTTGATCTCGCACATCTCGAACGGCGTCGTATGGCGATGCCGCATGAGATAGTTGATCAGCCCGCGGTCCTCGCTGACCTTCTTGGTGCCGCGGCCGTAGCTCACGCGCGCGGCCTGCACGACGGCGGCATCGTCGCCCATGTAATCGACGACCCGGACGAAGCCGTGATCGAGCACCGGCAGCGCCTGGAAGAGAATTTCCTCCAGCGCCGGCGCGATCGGCCGCAGGGTCGCCTGCGCAGCCCCGCGCGCCTGATCGATTTCAGCCTGCTGGTCCGTCGAGAGGGGCATGGAGTGTCCTTGGTCTTGGTTGGGGGCACTTTAGCGCCCACCGCGGCGCTGCCAACGGCATCTTGGCCGTCAGCTGACGCAGTTGCCCACAAACGCGGTCCCGCTCAGTAGTGATATCGACACTGAGCTATTTCGAGCTGTTTGGTGGGGCCTTGTCCCGAAACCCGATAGACGACTCGATGTTCGCTGTTGATCCTCCGAGACCACCAGCCAGTATAAGCACCACGCAGTGGCTCCGGCTTCCCAAGCCCGACGAACGGCGAGCGAGAAGCGTCTTTGATCAGCAAATTGAGGCGCGCGGCTAATGTCGGGTCCGCCTCCTGCCAGTGAAGGTAGTCTGCCCAACCCTGTGCCGTGAAGGCTATTTTCACTTCCGTGTTCGGCGGCGCCGGGTCTTGGCTTTCGGCATGATCAGGGTCCGTGCCACGGTCTCGCCGCGGTCCGCCGCCCGGATGCTTTTCAGCAGGCGCCGCGCGTTGGCCGGGCTCCGCATGAGATAAAGCGTCTCTTCCATCCCCCGGTATTCCTCAAGAGACAGGACAACCACAGAACGACCACCCCGCCGCGTGACGATTAGCGGTGAGCGGTCGTCGCTCACCTTGTCCATGAGGCGCGCCAGGTCCTGACGCGCGCGACTATAGGAAATGATGTCCATCCCAAGGCCTTTCTGTACCCGTACTTGTACAAGTTTATACGAATTTGTACGAAACACGTACAGCCACCCGCGATGCATAGCCGCCTTCAAAAGGGCATCCGGAGCGCCTATATTGCAAGGGTCGGGAAACCGACTATGGCGATAAACGCCGCGTGGCATAAGCGTTTCGGACCCGGGGGCAGTACCCGGCGCCTCCACCATTCTCCTCCACGACCTTCGGGGCGTGGAATCGATGGGGGCGAACCAGGATCGACGAGCGTGGTAAAGGCGCGGTTTTTGCCCGGTATGGTTCCGCCGTGACGGGCCATTCACAAGTGCTAACGATAACACCGTTACACTCGCTGCTGCCGCCTAAACAGCGGACGTAAGCGCGGTCCGGGGGGCACCGGGCAACAGAAGCCCCCCACTTTCCTTCGAACAATTTGCCAGCTATTGCCAGCGTTGACTCTCCCGCGATGCGGGCCGATGCTTTCCGCGAATTTCCGACAGGCCATGAACGATCGATTTCACTACGACGCTCTCGTCGACGATGCGCTGCGCAGCGTTGTCCGCCGCGTGCTGACGCAAGTCGCCGAAAAAGGCCTGCCCGGGTCGCATCATTTCTACATCTCGTTCCGCAGCACCGACCCCGGCGTCGAGCTGCCCGAGTATCTGCGCGCCAAGTATCCGGAAGAGATGACGATCGTCCTCCAGCACCAGTACTGGGACCTCATTCTCGAGCCGGACTCCTTCGAGGTGACGGTGAGCTTCAATAAGCAGCAGGAGCGCATAAAGGTCCCGTTCGCCGCACTTTCGGCCTTCGTCGATCCCTCGGTGCGCTTCGGCCTGCAGTTCGATCGCAAGGACAAGGCCGAGGCCGGCAACAAGGCGCAGACGTCCGACGTCGGGACCGCGGCGGCGCCAACTCCGCTGCCGGCGCCCGAGAAGCGCCCGCCGCTGCCGGCGCCCTCCGATCCGGAGGCGACCCCGGAGGCCGCCGCCGCGGAGGCCAAGCCGGAGGACGCCGCCTCCAAGATCGTCAAGCTCGACAGCTTCCGAAAGAAGTAGCTAGACGTCCTGCCGCGGCTGCGGCAGGGATGCGCGCCTTCCGAGCCAGGCGCCAGGAGAGACGCATGCCCGAGTTCCAGTTCCAGGAAATGTTCCCCAGCGGGAAGGACAGCACGCCCTACCGCAAGCTCAGCGCCGATTTCGTCGGCACGACCAAGTTCGACGGCCGCGACGTGCTGACGGTCGAGCCCGAGGCGCTCACTCTGCTCACCGCCCAGGCCTTCAAGGACATCTCCCACCTGCTGCGTCCGGGGCACCTGGCGCAGCTGAGTTCGATCCTCGACGACTCAGAGGCCTCGGCGAACGACAAGTACGTGGCGCTGGAACTGCTGAAGAACGCCAACATCTCCGCCGGCGGCGTGCTGCCGATGTGCCAGGACACCGGCACCGCCATCGTCATGGGCAAGAAGGGCCAGGCGGTGTGGACCGGCGGCGGCGACGAGGCGGCGATCGCCAAAGGCGTCTACAAGACCTACACCGAGACCAATCTCCGCTACAGCCAGGTCTCGCCGATCTCGATGTTCAAGGAAGTGCAGACCGGCACCAACCTGCCGGCGCAGATCGACATCTATGCGACCGACGGCGACGCCTACAAGTTCCTGTTCGTCGCCAAGGGCGGCGGATCGGCCAACAAGAGCTACCTGCATCAGCAGACGCCGGCGGTGCTGAACGAGGCGGCGCTGCTGAAGTTCCTCGATACCCAGATCCGCACCCTGGGCACCGCGGCCTGCCCGCCCTATCACCTGGCCATCGTGGTCGGCGGCACCTCGGCGGAGATGAACCTCAAGACGGTGAAGCTCGCCTCGACGCGCTACCTCGACGACCTGCCGAGCGAGGGCAACGACCGGGGCGTGGCCATCCGCGACCGCGAGATGGAGAAGAAGGTGCTCGAGCTCACGCGCCAGATGGGCATCGGCGCGCAGTTCGGCGGCAAGTATTTCTGCCACGACGTGCGGGTGATCCGCATCGCCCGCCACGGCGCTTCGGTGCCGATCGGCATCGGTGTCAGCTGCTCGGCCGACCGCCAGGCCCTGGGCAAGATCACCAAGGACGGGGTCTTCCTCGAGCAGCTCGAGACCGATCCGGCGCATTACCTGCCCGAGGTCGAGCCGCAGCAGCTCGCGGGCGACGTGGTCTCGGTCGACCTCAACAAGGGCATGGCGCACACGCTGTCGGTGCTGACGAAATATCCGGTGAAGACGCGGGTCAATCTCACCGGCACGCTGATCGTTGCGCGCGATTCGGCACACGCCAAGCTCAAGGAGCGGCTCGATCGCGGCGAGGGCCTGCCCGACTACTTCAAGCAGTTCCCGGTGTACTACGCCGGCCCCGCCAAGACGCCCGAAGGCATGCCATCGGGCTCGTTCGGCCCGACCACGGCGGGACGCATGGATTCGTACGTCGATCTCTTCCAGGCCCATGGCGGCTCGATGGTGATGCTGGCCAAGGGCAACCGCAGCAAGCAGGTCGTCGACGCCTGCAAGAAGCACAAGGGCTTCTATCTCGGCTCGATCGGCGGCCCGGCCGCCATCCTGGCCAAGAACTGCATCAGGAAGGTCGAGGTGCTGGAGTATCCCGAACTCGGCATGGAGGCGATCTGGCGCATCCAGGTCGAGAACTTCCCGGCCTTCATCGTCACCGACGACAAGGGCAACGATTTCTTCAGCGAGCTGAAGATCTAGAAGCGAATCGAAAAGGCGACACCACACCGCCTCACCCTGAGGCGCCGCGCGCAACGCGGCGTCTCGAAGGATGCGCCACACACCTACCGCTTGCCCACCCTTCGAGACGCGGCCTGCGGCCGCTCCTCAGGGTGAGGTGGTTGTCGGAACACGCCCCCAGCAAAGAAACCCCCGGCAGGTCGCCCTGCCGGGGGTTCAGGCTGCTGTCCCGCGACGACAATCCAATCCCAGAAGACCGATCGCCGCTCCCTGAAATGGCTTGCTACGTGCGGCAGCCATCCTCGCGCGCGCACCATTTGTCGATCCAGATATTGCCGTGGCGGGCGTTGATGACCTGCAGCCAGTCGTTGCGGCAGCCCAGCACGCGGAACTTCATGTCGTCGCCCTCGATGGTGGTGAGCGCATGGCCCATCAGGCCGGGCCGGTCGTAGACGGTGATCACCCCGTCGACCCGCGCATCGACCGCCAGCAGGTCGGCCGGAATCCAGCCATAGAGCCGCGTCGTGCCGGCCGCGCTGTAATCGTGGGCCGTGGCGAGCGCGATGCGCGCCCAGCCGTTCTGGCTGCCGGTGATGGTCACCGCCGCGCGCGCGACATCGGCGGCGCCACCGCGCCGGCCCGACAGCGTGCCGATCACCGCGGCCGTCGGCGTCGGGTCGGTGCGCACGGACACCGCCTCGCCGCGCGGCATCAGCGCATAGGCCTCGGTCGGCGTGCACGAACCGGCCTGGCCGGTGCTGGCATCGACCGAGCGTTCGAGAACGGCAAATCCGGCAAGCACGGCAACCGTGCCGACAATGGCGCGAATCATCGTATTCCTTCCCACGTTGCTGGCGGCCGCTCCCCAGCGGCCGACCCCTTCACCCGCGGCGGTTCTAGCAACCGAGTCGGAGCGGAGTCGTGGCGGCGTTTGTATGAGTTGTTTCCAGGCGCACGAGGCTGCGAAATCGCAATTCCAGGCGCGGATTCAAGGCTTTACCGGGATTCTCCCAGTTACCCCGGCGAAAGCCTGCCGGCGGTTCGGGCGCTTCGCGATACACTTGCGCCATGAATCTCGCCAAGCAGCACCTCGATGTCGGCCTTTTCTCGACCAAGCGGGACGAGCAGCTCGCCTTCTGGCAGCAGACGGTGGGCCTGCCCTACGACCATATGGGCAAGCTGGGCGGCGGCATGCAGCAGCACCGCCATCACATGAACGGCTCGATCCTGAAAATGAATCACTCGCGCGGCGCGCTGCCGGCGGCGCCGCCCTCGGGCATCGCGGGTCTCGAGATCGCGCGCGAGGGGATCACCGCTCCCCAGGCACTTGCCGATCCGGACGGCAACAAGGTTTCGCTGGTGCCGCGGGGCGAACGCGGCGTCCAGGGCATCGCCATCCTTCTTAAGGTGAACGACCCCGAGCAGCACGATCGTTTCTGGACCCACGCCATGCAGTTCGAGCGCGCGGGCGATGGCCGCTATCGCTGCGGCGATTCATTGGTCGTGGTTGCCGAGCAGGGCAAGGTCGAGCGCAGCAAAGAATGGCGCGGCCCCGGCTATCGCTACATGACGGTGCAGATCTGGGACTGCATCGCCGAGTACACGGGAATCCTGGCGCGTGGCGGAGAATCGGGCGGCGAGCCGCGCATCCTGGGCGACACGGTGCGCTATGCCTTCGTCGTCGATCCGGACGGCAACCACATCGAGATCAGCCAGCGCGCGTCGCTGACGGGGAGTCTGTAGAGCGCGTCTTGCTGGGGGCGCGCCACTCCAGTGGCGCGTCTTCCCATGCTCATGCGGAGCGCGGGCGTCCCGCCCGCGCTCCGGACGACCATGACGCGCCACTGGAGTGGCGCGCGCCCAGCAAAAGAGCCGAGTCGTTTCGATCGAAATGACGGAGAATTACTTCTTGCGCGCCTTGCGGGCGGCGTAGCGGGCGTCGCGGGCGGCCTTCTGCTCGGCGAGGCTCGCCGTCTTCTGGCGCGTCGCGCGGCCGGCGCGCTCGGCCTCGAGGGCCGCCTGCTCGGCCTTGCGGGCATCGCGTTCGGCCGCCTCCTTCTCGCGCTCGGCGAGCTTGGCGATCAGCCGATCGAACTCGCGCTCCTGGCGAGCGTAGGCGGCGGCGGCGCGCGCCTCCTGGCGGGCGGCGAACTCGGGATCCTTGGTCGGGTCTTTCGCCCGCGCCCGTTCGAGCAGAGCCTGCTTGGCCTTGTTGGCCGTTTCCAGGCGATCGGCGAAAGTGTCGGTTCGGCTTTTCAAGTGGATCGTCCTATTCCGCGGCCGCTGCAGCGGCCTGTTTCTTGGCCCGTTTGCGGTCCTCCGGATTGAGGAAGCGCTTGCGCAGCCGAATCGACTTCGGCGTCACTTCGACCAGCTCGTCGTCCTCGATGTAGGCGATCGCCTGCTCGAGCGACATACGGCGCGGCGGGGTCAGCCGCACCGCCTCGTCCTTGCCGGCGGCGCGGATGTTGGTGAGCTGCTTGCCCTTCAGCACGTTGACGTCGAGATCGTTGCCGCGGCTGTGCTCGCCGATCAGCATGCCCTTGTAGACCGTGGTGCCCGGATCGATGAACATCGGGCCGCGTTCCTCGAGGTTCCACAGCGCGTAGGCCACCGCGGTGCCCTCGTCGTTGGCGATCAGCGCGCCGTTGCGCCGGCCGGTGATGGTGCCGCGATACGGACCGTATTCGTGGAAGATGCGGTTCATCACGCCGGTGCCGCGCGTGTCGGTGAGGAATTCGCCGTGATAGCCGATCAGGCCGCGCGAGGGGGCGTAGAACACCAGGCGGGTCTTGCCGGCGCCGGACGGACGCATGTCCTGCAGCTCGCCCTTGCGCGACGGATATCTGCTCGACCACGACGCCGGTGTAGGCGTCGTCGACGTCGATCACCACTTCCTCGATCGGCTCGAGGCGCTGGCCGGTCACCGGATCGTTCTGGAAGAGAACGCGCGGACGGCCGACGGCGAGCTCGAAGCCCTCGCGGCGCATGGTCTCGATCAGCACGCCCAGCTGCAGCTCGCCGCGACCGGCGACCTCGTAGGAATCGGCGTTCTCGGTGTCGGACACGCGGATGGCGACGTTGCCCTCGCCCTCGCGCATCAGGCGCGCGCGGATCATGCGGGTCGTCACCTTGTCGCCTTCCTTGCCGGCCAACGGCGAATCGTTGACCGAGAAGGTCATGGCGAGCGTCGGCGGATCGACCGGCTGGCCCGGCAACGCCCATTCGACCGACTGGTCGCAGATCGTGTCGGCCACGGTCGCGGTCTTGAAGCCCGCCACGGCCACGATGTCGCCCGCCTCGGCGATGTCGAGCGCCACGCGCTCCAGGCCGCGGAACGCCAGCACCTTGGTGACGCGGGTCTGTTCGATCTCGCTGCCATCGCGGCTCAGCGACTTCAGCACGGTGTTGGGCTTGATCGAGCCGGAGTGGATGCGGCCGGTCAGGATGCGGCCCAGGAACGGATCGGACTCGAGCGTCGTGACCAGCATGCGGAACGGCTTGTCGGCCTCGATGTGCGGCGGCGGCACATGGTGCAGGATGAGGTCGAACAGCGGCTCCATGTCCTTGTGCTCGGCTTCCAGCGAGGTCGCGGCCCAGCCTTGGCGGGCCGAGGCGAACAGGGTGGGGAAGTCGAGCTGCTGGTCGTTGGCTTCGAGCGCGGAGAACAGGTCGAACACCTCGTCGTGCACCTGGTGGGGCCGCGCGTCGGAGCGGTCGACCTTGTTGATCAGCACGATCGGCCGCAGGCCCAGGCGCAGCGCCTTGCCGAGCACGAACTTGGTCTGCGGCAGCGGGCCTTCGGCGGCGTCGACCAGCAGCACCACGCCGTCGACCATGGAGAGGATGCGCTCGACCTCGCCGCCGAAATCGGCGTGGCCCGGCGTGTCGACGATGTTGACGCGCGTGCCCTTCCAGACGACCGAGGTCGCCTTGGCAAGGATGGTGATGCCACGCTCGCGCTCGAGGTCGTTCGAATCCATGGCGCGCTCGGCCACCTGCTGATTCTCGCGGAAAGTACCGCTCTGCTTCAGCAGGCAATCAACCAGTGTGGTCTTGCCATGATCGACGTGCGCGATGATCGCGACGTTGCGGATGTCCATATTGTCGTCCGGAGGGTTGTTGGGCGCGGTATATACGCATGGCCTGTGACATCGGCAAGGCAGGTTGAGGAGGCGTCTTGCCGCTGCCACAGTCCACGCATGCGCAAACGCTCGATCACCATCGACGGCCATCGCACCTCCGTATCGCTGGAAGATGCGTTCTGGAACGAGCTTTCGGCGATCGCCAAGGCGCGCGGCCTGTCGCTGAATGCCCTGGTCGGGGAAATCGACCACGCACGCGCGGCGCCCGGCAATCTTTCCAGCACGCTCCGCCTCTATGTTCTCGACGAGCTGAAGAAGCGCACGATCAGTCGAGTTTGAAGCCCTTGCGGCGCACGAATGCTCCGAAATCGGCGCGCTCCGGCACCGAATATTGCCGCGCCTTGTCCTCCGACCATCCGTAGACGGGGCTCTGGCCGAACTTGTCGGTGTAGCGCTGCGTCTTGTAGGGCTGCACCGCCTCGCGCCGCTGGTCGTAGGCCGCGATCCTGTCCTTGAGCGCGTCCTCGTCGTAGCGGTCGTGGTGGATCGTGATATCGAGGCCGAGCCGGGGGCTCATCACCCCCTCGAAGGACGGCCAGCCGACGCCGAGGGCCGCCACCGGGAAGACATGCTGCGGCAGGCGGAGAATGTCGGAGACCTGGGCGGCATGATTGCGGATGGCGCTGATCGGGCAGCTGCCCAGCCCCGCCCGGTCCGCCGCCGCCACGAAAGTGGCGAGCACGATGCCGGTATCGACCGCGGCATTGAAGAAGGGGTCGAGATAGTCGTTCACGAACGGCCGGCCGCGCCATTCGAAGAGCAGCCGGTGGCGGCGGTTGTTGCCGCAGAACACCAGGAACACGGGCGCGGCCTTGACCCACGGATTGTCCGGCAACAGGGCCTCGAGCTTTTCGCGCTGGCCCTTGTCCGACACGATCACGATGTCGGCCTGCTGCAGGTCACTCTTGGAGGGCGCCGACAGCGCCACGGCGCAGAGCGTCTCGAGCAGCGCCGGATCAACCGGTCTGTCGAGATAGCGCCGCATGACGCGGCGATCGGCCATGTCGGCCAGGACATCGACGCCGCGCGGCGCCTCGGTAAGCGCGGGCGCGGAACCGAACCGCGCCTTGAGCACGGTCAAGAGACGATCGAGCAAGAGAACTCCTCAGCGGCCGAACAGGCCTGGAATATTGGGCAGGGGAATGTTGGGCAGAATCGACGGGAACTGTGAACCACTGCCCTGCCCGGGCACAAGGTTGCCGATGATCGGCAGGGTGCTCGCCATGCCCGGCGGATCCTTGGCTGTGCCGCGCGTCACCCTCAACGATGGCGAGGAAAGCGGTCCACGCGCCGCCACCGTGATGTAGGGCG
This sequence comes from uncultured Alphaproteobacteria bacterium, assembly GCA_963765385.1. Classification (GTDB taxonomy): domain Bacteria; phylum Pseudomonadota; class Alphaproteobacteria; order Reyranellales; family Reyranellaceae; genus Reyranella. The sequence continues at coordinate 830,213 of CAVXWG010000014.1, forward strand.
CGGAGGAATCCTCGCCGATCACGAAGTTGACCGTGGTATCGGTCGTGTCGTTGATAAGGTTGGTGCGGGTGGAGACGTTGGCCGTCGCGCGGTCGCCCTGCACGGCGAGGCCTCTGTCCGTCAGCACGCCCCCGGCAATGTCGAGCCGGCCCGAGATCGGGTTGTCGCGATTGACGAAGCGGTTCAGCACCATGGAGACCGCATTCAGCGTGTTGCCGACGCCGATCGCATTGCCCTGGCCCACGAGGCCCAGCACGCTGCCCAGCGTGTTGTCGATGACGCCGCCCACGACGCCGGTGGCGGCCGTGCCCAGCATCTGCAGCGCCCTGTCGGCGCCGGCGAAGATGTGGCCGCTCAATTGCGCGCCGCCGGCCATCGAGGCCTTGAGCTGGGCGGGCGTCGCCCCCGCGCCGCGCAGGACGAGACCGCTGGCGTTCAGCCGGCCGTCGACCGTGACTTTTATGCCGCCGCCGAACTGGTTGGTGCCGGCGTTGCTGCGCAGGATCTCGGCGAGGTTGAGACCGTTCGCATCGCCCTTGAAGTCGTAGGACAGCGTCGGCTGGCTGCCATTGATCGACGCCGGCGAGGTCGAGCGAGCCGCCATAAAGGCCGCCCTTGAAATGCGCGACGGTGAGCACGCCGTCCTTGAGGGTCGCCGCAATGTCGGCATTGCCCAGGCGCAGCGGCGGGCTGATCAGCGTCCCGGCCACAAGCTTGAGGCTTCCGTCTAGGCTGCGCAGCGCCGCCGTGTCGATCGGCCTGGCCGCGGCGGCCGGCTGGCCGCGCCCCGGCGCGCGCGGCGCGGCGCTGGCGCCGCCGATCTTGTCGACATCGAGCACGGTCGTCCGAAGGTCGGCCGTGATGTTGGGCCGGCCCGTCAAGGTGGCCTCGATCGAGCCCTCGACCGGGCTGGCCGTTCAGCACGAAGCTGCCCTTGTAGGCGGCCGATTGGGGCATGCCTTGGGCCGCGCCGGCCAGCGCCAGGGCGCCGCTTGCCTGCAAGCTCTGGCCCGCGGCTTTCAGCGTGACCTCGCGCAGGCTGAGTTCTTCGAGACGGCCGGCTACGCCACCGCTTGCCGTCACGGCGCCCAACCCGGCCGGCGGTGGCGCCCAAAAGCTTCAGCACGCGATCCATGTCGGGCGCCTCGAAGTTGAAGGCGATGTCGCCACGCGGCTGAGGCGCCGAATAGTGCCGCACCGTGCCGCGCACTGCGAACCGCGCCCCGGCGAAATTCGACACCGCAACGTCGTTCAGCCGCAAGGTGCCGCCGCGCAGGGCGACATCGACGGCAATGCCGGAGATCGTCTCCTTGCGCCAGATCATCCTGGCGACCTTGGCCTTGAGCCCGATCGTCGGTCCGAGCAGCGGCGGCCTGGAAGTCGCAGCCGAGTCGGCGGACGGGGCTTGGCCCGATGCCGGCCCGAGGAAAGAATCGAGGTCGAGCGTGTCGAGCTGGATCTGCGTCACGATCGCCAGCGGCACGCCGAAGGTGACGTCGATCCCGCCGCTTCCGTTGAGATCGTCGAGCTCGAAGACGGCGTCGCTCACCTGCACGTTGCCGCCGCTTGAGGACATCCGGCCCTTCATGGTGAGCCGCGTGAGCTTGTCGGCCGGCAGCGACGAGACGTCGATATCGAGCCAGGCCAGCGTCTCGCGGAGCTTCGGCCCGGCGAGGCTGAACTCGCCCGACACTGCAGGGCGCGCCGGGTCGCCGGAAAAAGTCGAGCTCGCCTGCAGCACCATGTCGCCCGGCAGGGTGGCGCTGAGCCTGGGCACGGCGACGGCGCCAGCTCGCGCCTCGAGCTCGATCACCACGTTACGGACCGGCTGCCTGTGATAGACGACCTCGCCGACATCGAGCGCGAGCTTGGCAGCCATGCTGGCGAGCAGGCTGGGACCGGCGGGCGGCGGGGGGACCGCCGACGAGCCGGCGGGAGCTGGCGTCGGCGGCTCGGGCTCGGCCGGGCGGGCGATCGCCGCCAGCCATCGATCGAGATCGACCTTGCCGGCCGCGAGCTTGCCCTCGATCGCGAGCGCGGGCTTCAGCGTCAGCGCCAGCGAGCCCGAGAAGCTGTCCTGGCCCAGCGCCAGCTTGAAGTCATTGGCCGCGACGGCAGTCCGCGAGATGTCGATGCTGCCGTCGAAGCTGAATTTGCCGGCGAGCAGCGGCGGCAGCCTGGGCTCCGGATGGCCGGCGAGCTCTGCCAGGGTTTCGACGAAGGCGACCAGGTTGTCGGCCGAGCTCGAGGTCAGGCCGACGGCGCGCGCGTTGGGCCCGAGCTCACTCACCGTGCCCTTGAAGGCGAGCTTGCCGCCTCCCGCCTCCAGCGCGAGCTCGGCAATATGGCCCGATGGCGCCTTGGCGCCGACCGCAAGGTCGAGCTTCAAGGGCTTGCCGTTGACGGTCGCCGTACCGGCCAATGAATAGGGTCCGTCGATCGAGCCGACCGAGGCGCTGAAATTTGCCTTCTCGGCAACGACGGAGAGACCGGGCTGGGAGTCGCTGAAGAGCAGCGTGCCGTTCTCGATGGCGAGCCGGCCGAGCGACAGCGGCCACGGCGTGCTGGGCGCCGGCGCCGCGGGCTTGGCCTCGGCGACGGAAGGCGCGAATTCCCAGTTCGGCTTGCCCTCGGCATTGATCTCCAGAACGATCTTGGGCTCGACCAGCATCACCTCGCTGACATCGATCCTGCCCGTCAGCAGGGCCAGCAGGGAAACCTTCACGGTGACCGACTTCACTTCCACCATGTTGGGGTTCTTGGCGCCCGCGACGTTGAAGAATTTGACGCCCGTGACCGTGGCTGTCGGTATCGGCAGCAGCCTCAGGGAGACCGGGCCATCGATAACCAGGTCGCGGCCGGTCGCCTTCTTGACCGCTGCGATGACCTCGGCTTTGCGGGCATTGAGATCGATCAGGCTGGGGGCGGCGAGCAGCGCCACGATCAACAGGCCGACGAGGCCGGCCGCGCCGATCAGGAGTTTCTTGCGCAGGGTCGGTGTCATGGAACGCCCCCGTTGCCAGATATCAGGAGACTAGCGCATCGGCAGCCGGCGCGGCATAGACATTTGGGGATAAGCAGAGCGACGGAAAACATGGCCGACATCGTCAACCTGAACCGCGCCCGCAAGGACAAGGCGCTGCGCGAACGCCAGAAAGAAGCGGAGACCAACCGCCGCCGCTTCGGCCGGACCAAGGCGCAGAAGGCGACCGACAAAGACGCCAAGTCGCGCGGCCGCCAGGGCCTCGACGGCAAGCTGCTGGATCGCGAGAAGCCCTAGCGACCATCTTTCCGACGAACCCGTTCACCGCCTTCGGATGGCCGGAGGTTGCGCCTCATCGCGCGGATAAACTTAGGGCAGGGCATGGAGCTTCAACCCTTCCGCCGATTGTTTCGTTGGACCGGACCCGAAAGTGAGACGGCAATCGTCCGGACAGATCTCGCGCAGTGGGATCCTCCATCTTCAAAGAGCGGGCGACATGAGGCGCCAATCATGGGGCATACTCCTTCGCGGAGAGCAGACGTAAGCCATACCTTAGCAAAGGTCAAGTATTTTAAAAAATACTTAAGCAAGTCCTTTTGGAATATTCGGGCGCCATGTCGACCGAAAAATACCGTTCCGGTGAAAAACTGGCACACTGCCCGGCCACGCGCCTCTCCCCGAGCAGGCCCCGACAGGCGTGCGCTGGCGGCGCACCGAGCGCAGGACGGCGAACGCGTCCTAACGCGGGGGGCGATTGAGTGCCAGCCGCTCGAAGAACGCGCGCGTGCCCTGGTCGGCGCCGGGCCCGGCCACGGCGCGCACATTGGTCAGTTCCAGGCGCTGGCCGCTGTCGGCATCGATCAGCACCGGCTCGAGCGGCCGTCCGTCGCCGCGATTGACGAGATCCATCGGCTTGCCGCTGCGTGCGGCCACGCCAAAACGGTCGCCCCACTGCTTCAGACCGACGATGACGGTGAACAAGGCGGCGCCCTTGTCGGTCAGTCGATATTCATGGCGCAGCGGGCGCTGGCGGTAGGCTGTCTTGCGGAAGATGCCGGCCTCGACAAGCTTCTTGAGCCGCGCCGTCAGCACATTGCGCGCGATGCCGAGATTCTCCTGGAAGTCGTCGAAGCGGCGCACGCCGTAGAAGGCATCGCGCACGATCAGCAAGGTCCACGGCTCGCCCACGACATCGAGCGCCGAGGCGATCGAACAGTTCATCTGCTCGTAAGAAGTGCGCCGCATGACGGTAAAGTATAGGCCCGCACGTGCGCGGCGCAATCTGCCCGGCGCCGCGCGGTTTTTGCGTTGGGAAGGAACCTAACGCTGCGTCCGCGGGAGCGGCGCCAGCCACAGCGCGGCGTAGCCGACCAACGCCGAGAGCAGCGAGGCGGCGAGCACGCCCAGCCGGACCTCGGCGTGACGCGACGCATCGCCGAAGGCGAGCGTGCCGATGAACAGGCTCATGGTGAAGCCGATGCCGCCCAGGATCGCCACGCCGTACAGGCGAGCCCACGAGCCGCCGGCCGGCATGGCGGCGACCCCCAGCATGATCAGCAGGCCCGCGCCCAGCATGATGCCGATCTGCTTGCCCAGGAAGAGCCCGGCCACGATGCCGAGCGGCAGTGGTGCCGCGAGGCTCGCCAGCGACAGCCCGGCGAGCGGCAGTCCGGCATTGGCGAAGGCGAAGACCGGCATGATGAACCAGGCCGACCACGGCTTGATCGCATGTTCGAGGCGGATGGCGGGCCGGGCTGCTTCCGCCTCGCCCGCCGGTTTGAGCGGAATGAACAGAGCGAGCACCACGCCCGCCAGCGTGGCGTGCACGCCCGACTTCAGCACCGACACCCAGAGCAGCGCGCCCAGCACCAGATAGGGTGCGAGACGGCGCACGCCGGTCGCGTTCAGGATCGCGAGGCCCATGATGAAAAGCCCGGCAAGCGCCAGGGCCAGCGCCGAGAGATGGTCGGTATAGAAGATCGCGATGATCAGGATGGAGCCCAGGTCGTCGACGATGGCAAGCGTCGTCAGGAACACTTTGAGGGCAAGCGGCACGCGGCTGCCCAGCGCGGCCAGAACGCCCAGCGAGAAGGCGATGTCGGTGGCAGCCGGGATCGCCCAGCCGCGCAGCGCTACTGGATCGCTCCAATTGAAGGCGACGTAGAGCGCGGCCGGCACGGCCATGCCGCCGATGGCGCCGGCGATCGGCAATGCCACCTGCGATGGCCGCGACAACGAGCCCTCCATGATCTCGCGCTTGATCTCGAGGCCGACCAGCAGGAAGAAGAACGCCATCAGGCCGTCGTTGATCCATAGCAACAGCGGCTTGTCGAGGTCGAGGAACTTCCAGCTGAAGCCCAGCCTGGTACCGAGCAAGCCCTGGACCGCACTTGCGAGCGGCGAATTGGCGAGCACCAGCGCCAGCAGCGCCGCCGCCAGCAACGGCAATGCCGACGCCGCTTCGCTGTCGATGAACTCCCTCAGCCGGTTCGTCCGCAAATCACCCCCCGAACAGCAAAACGCCCGGGCCTTGCGACCCGGGCGTTCCGTTGAGAATTCAGAATTCGAACTAGTCGCGGCTCTGTCCCATGAAGGCCATGAGGAACTGGAACAGGTTCACGAAGTCGAGGTAGAGGCTCAGCGCGCCGAAGATGGCGACCTTCTCGGCCATCTCGGTGCCCCACGCCTCGGCATACTGCTCCTTGATCTTCTGGGTGTCGTAGGCGATCAGGCCCGAGAAGATCAGCACGCCCGCGGCCGAGATGATGAAGCGTCATCGCGGCCGAGCCGGCCAGATCATGTTGACGAGGCTGGCCAGGATCAGGCCGATCACGCCCATGAACAGGAACTTGCCCATCGCCGTCAGGTCGCGCTTGGTCGTGTAGCCGTAGAGGCTCAACGCGCCGAAGGCGGCGGCCGTGACGAAGAAGGTACGCGCCACCGAAGCGCCGGTGTAGCGGAACAGCAGCAGCGACAGGCTGACGCCCATCAGTGCGGTGACGGCCCAGTAGACCGCCTGCACCGCTGCCGACGCTCATCTGCGCAGCGCGGAACGAGGTCAGCAGCAACAGGCCGAGCGGCGCGAGGATCGCGACCCAGCCCAGAATGTTGAGGCCGACGGACGATCGCCCCGCCGGGTCCTGCCCATCTGGAAGAAGATGTTCTGCAGTCGCTCGAAGTTGAACAGCGCAAAGGCCACGATGCCCGACAGCGCGAGCCCCGAAGCCATGTAGTTGTAGACGCGCACCATATGGGTGCGCAGGCCGACATCGAACGACGCCTGGTCGGCAATCGCGCCGGGGCGGTTGAAAGCGCCGAAGTTAGGATTCGCCATTTGGTCCTTTAGCCTCCTGGGGGCGTCTTTATCGAGCCCCTTGGGCCACCAATCTGGTCACTCAGCGCGAGTGAATCAATAGCGTTAACGCTTTGTAATGTTGCGATTTACTTTCACAGGCAGGGGAATTTTCCGCCTATTCGTTGCGCAACAGGGCCAGCGGACGCTGGCGCAGCGCCGCCAGGGTGCCGGCCAGGCCAAAAGCCAGGGTGAGCGCCATGGCGCCCAGCGCGACCGCCACGGCGACGGTGGGCAGGAAGACCCAGTCGAGGCCCATCACGCGGCGCACCACCAGCCAGGCGCCGAGCGTGCCGATGCCGAGCGCCGCCACCGCCGTGGCAAGGCCCAAGGCTGCGAACTCCCAGGCGAAGATGCCGGCAATGCGCGCGCGCGTGGCGCCCAGCACCTTCATGACCACGGCCTCGTGCACGCGGCGCTGCTGGGTGGCGAGCATGGCGCCCGCCAGCACCAGCACGCCCGCCAGGATGCTGAGGAAGCCGATGACCCGGCTCGCCAGACCGATATTGCCCAGCACGTCGGCCACCGTCTCGATGGCGTCGCGGATGCGCACCACCGTCACGTTGGGAAACTGGTCGGTCACGGCCTTGAAGATCGCGTCCTCCGCGTCGGGCGTCGCCTTCACCGTGGCGAGGAAGGTGTGCGGCGCCTTGTCGAGCGTGCCGGGCGAGATAGACGAAGACGAAATTGATGGCGAGAGTCGTGCCATTCGATGCGCCGCAGCGAGGCGATCGTGGCTTCGATGTCGCGGCCCAGCACGTTCACGGTGATGGTGTCGCCCAGCTCGAGGCCGAAGGCGTGCGCCAACCCCTCGTCGAAGGAGATGAGCTGCGGCCCGTGATAGTCAGCCGGCCACCATTCGCCGGCCACGATGCGCGAGCCCTCGGGCGGCTTCGCCGAATAGGTAACGCCGCGGTCGCCGTCGACCGCCCAGCGCGCTTCCGGCGGCACCGCGACCTCACTGACCGGCTTGCCGCCCAGTTTGACGATACGGCCGCGCAACGACGGCACCTTGTCGACCGCGCCGGCGCCCGGGATCGCGGCGATCGTCTTCTCGAAAGCCGGCATCTGGGTCGACTGTATGTCGACGAAGAAGAAAGCCGGTGCGTCGCTCGGGATGCGCTGGGTGAGCTGCTCGCGGAGATTGCCCTCGATCAGCGCCGTCGCCACCAGCACGGTGAGGCCAAGCCCCAGCGACAGCATGACGATGGGCGTGGGCGCGCCGGGGCGATGCAGATTGGCGAGCGCCAGCCTGAGGCCCGCGAGCCTGGGCTTGCCGGCGTGCGCCGCCGCCAGCATCAGCAGCCGCGCCAGCAGCGGAAAGGCGATGAAGGCCGCCACTGCGCCCAGCACGAACCAGCCGGCAATGCTGCGGCTGTCGGCGGTGAAGATGGTGAAGGCCGCCAGCGCCACGGCGACGGCGCCGATCAGCAGCGCATCGCGCCACGGCAGACGTCCGCCCACGGCCACCACGGCGCCACGCATCAGGGTCGCCGCCGGGACGCGGCGCGCGCGCATCAGCGGCATCAGGGTGAACATCAGCGAGACCAGCAGGCCGAACGCCCCGGCGATGGCCAGCGGCTCGGCATAGAGCGCCACCCGGGCGCGTACCGGCAGCACCTCGGCGATCAACGACTGGGCGAGAAAGGGAAGCGCCGCGCCGACCATAAGGCCGATCAGCACGCCCAGCGCCGCCAGAGCGGAGAGCTGGATGAGATAGGTCGAGAGGACCAGCCGCTCCGGTGCACCGAGGCACTTCATGATGGCGATGGTGCGCAGCCGCCCGGCCAGAAAGCTCGAGATTGCATTGCCGACGCCGACGCCGCCCACCAGCAGCGAGGCGAGGCCGATCAGGCCGATGAACTGGGTCAGCCGGTCGAGCCAGAAGCGGATGCCGCCGCCTGCCTCGGCCAGCCCCCTCACCCGCCACCCGGCTTCGGGAAAGCGGTTCTTGAGCGTGTTGATGACGGCGACGTCGGAGGTGCCCGCGGCGGAGCCGCAGCCGGTACTCCCAGTTCAGCAGGCTACCGGGCTGGATGAGGCCCAATTCGATCACCGCCTCGAAGGGAATCATGAGCCGCGGACCCAAGCTCGCAAAGGCATTGAGCCCGCGATCGGGCTCGCGGGCAATGATGTCGCGCACCTCGACCGTGGCGTCGCCCACCCGCACACGGTCGCCGGGGGCGAGGTTCATGCGCTTGAGCGCCGACTCTTCGACCACCGCGCCCCACACGCCGTCGCGCTTGCCGAGCGCATCGGCGAGCGAGCCGCCGCCTTTCAGCTCGACGGTGCCATAGAGCGGATAGCCGGGCTCGACCGCCTTGAGCTGCACCAGGGTCGGCCGCCCGTCGGCCTTGGTCGGCCGGGCCATGGCGCGGCTGTCGATCCAACGCACCAACTGGCCCTGCGTCTTCAGAAAGTCGATCTGCGCGGGCGTCGCCTCGCGGTAGAGCAGCGAGATCGCCACGTCGCCGCCCAGGATCTCGCGCGCGTCGGCGCGCAGGCCTTCCTCGACGGCGCGGCTGAACGACAGAATGCCCGTGATCGCCGCCACGCCCAGCGCCAGGCAGGCGATGAACAGGCGGAAGCCGGCCAGGCCGCTGCGCATCTCGCGCCGGGCGAGGCGGAAGGCCAGGTTCATCGCCAAACCGTCACCGGGACCGCCGTCACTGCGCCGCCAGGGCGGCCGGCATGCGCTCGTCGCTGACCAGAAGACCGTCGGCGATGCGCAGGATGCGATCGCAGCGGGCCGCCAGCGCCATGTCGTGGGTGATCAGGATCAGGGTCGTGCCGTCGGCGCGCGCCAGCTCGAACAGGAGATCCATCACCTGCTTGCCGGTCGTGCCGTCGAGATTGCCGGTCGGCTCGTCGGCCAGCAGGAGCTTGGGGCGCGTGACGAAGGCGCGCGCCACGGCGACCCTCTGCTGCTCGCCGCCCGAGAGCTGCGCCGGATAGTGGCCGATGCGATGGCCGAGGCCGACCCTTTTCAGCGCAGCTTCCGCCAGCTCGAAGGCATCGCCGCGGCCGGCGAACTCGAGCGGCAGCGCCACGTTCTCGAGCGCCGTCATGGTGGGAATGAGATGGAAGCCCTGGAAGACGATGCCGATATTGTCGCGCCGCAGGCGCGCGCGATCGTCGTCGCCCATCGGCCCGAGATCGCGGCCGGCGACCTCGACCCGCCCCGATGTGGCGCGCTCCAGCCCACCCGCCACCATCATCAGGCTCGATTTGCCGGCGCCCGAGGGCCCGACCACGGCGGCCGTCTCGCCGGTGGCGATGTCGAGGGTAATGCCGCGCAGGATATTGACCGTGCCGGCATCGCTTGCCATGTCGAGATGGACATCGGAAAGACGGACGATGCGGCCGTGGACGAGCGACGAGGCGTCGGCGGGTGGGACGGTCAAGCGGACTCCGGAAAAGAGGCCATGGTTCTCAGCATTGGATATGGTCGTTTTGCGGCAGCGGTCAATTCGCTGCCGGTCACGATTCTGTTGTGCTTGTCTCTATTGTGCCTGTCGGCCACGGCCCATGCACAAAGCACGCCGGCACAAGGCACGCCGATACAAAGCACGCCGGTCAAGCTCGCCATCCTGGGCGACAGCCTGGCGGCGGGCTATGGCGTCAAGCCCGAACAATCGATCCCGGCCCGCCTCGAGGCGGCGCTGAAGGCGCAGGGACGCAACATCACCGTCATCAATCATGGCGTGTCGGGCGACACCACGGCGGGCGGCCTTGACCGGGTCGACTGGATGCTGGCCGACAAGCCCGACATCGTGATGGTCGAGCTGGGCGCCAACGACGCGCTGCGCGGCCTCGATCCGGCAGCCGCCGAGCGCAACCTCGACGCCATCATCGTCAAGCTGAAGGCGGCCGGCGTCACCGTGTGGCTGGCCGGCATGCTGGCGCCGCGCAATTTCGGGCCGGAATATGCCCAGCAGTTCGACGGGCTCTACAAGCGGCTCGCGGCCAAATACAACGTGCCGCTCTACCCGTTCTTCCTCGACGGCGTGGCGCAGGATGCCGCCCTCAACCAGGCCGACGGCCTCCATCCCAATCCCAAGGGTGTCGACATCGTCGTCGAACGCCTGCTGCCTTTCGTGACCAAGAACCTCGACGATTATGCCGCGTCTGTTCGTCGCCCTGCCCGTCCCTGAAGAAATCGCCGATGAGCTTCTGGCGCTGCAGTCGGGCGTACCCGACGCACGCTGGATTGCGCCGGAGAATTTCCACGTCACGCTCTGCTTCGCGGGCGAGGTCCATGGCGCCATGATGCGCGACTTCGAGGAGGAGCTGTCCGACATCGCGAGCCCTCGCTTTGCCGTGGCGCTGGCCGGCGTCGCGCAGTTCTCGAGCGGCAAGCAACCGCGCGCCCTGGTGGCCACGGTCGAACGCAGCGACCGGCTGCAGTGGCTGCAGCAGAAGGTGTCGACCGTGGCGCGCAACTGCGGCATCGAGGTCGAACGACGCAAGTTCCGCCCGCACGTGACCCTCGCCCGCTTCGGGAATGGCGCGGAGACCGGCCATCACCTGGCGCAGTTCATGGCGAGCCATTCGACCTTCCGGGCCGGTCCGTGGATCGCCGAGCATTTCGCGCTCTATTCGAGCCGCGGCGGCCGCAGCGGTCGGATCTATACCGAAGAAGCGGGCTATGGCCTCAGCTTCTGATTCGCTTCAGTTCGAAGGCTTTGGATCCGGCAATCCATGTTGCTCAAGCAAGTCTTCGACAACGCCTTCCGGATACGTTCCGTCAGAAGCAGGCCGCGGGATGGCAACGTATGTTCCGGAAGGAGCGATCCAGACTTCACCCAAAGGCACAACCCTGGGGATGCAGTTTGCAGCCACGGCGTTCCAATTCCGCACGAAGCGTCTCGCGCGTATGACGCTTCGGCACAGGCGCAGTCGATTAGTTGTTTGAAGAGAGCACGACGAACTGGCTGCTGCCGGGACTTGGCATCGATTGGGACGCCTTTCCCTTCATCTGCTCGAGGAAGCGGGCAAAGGTGGTTGCTGGACGCACTTCGACCCGCACATTCTCATTCAGTTGGAGAAGTGTCTCGACCGTCGGACCAACAGCGTTGAAGGCGGCTTCCTGGTTCTCGTTTGCAACATACAGGCCGCGAACGTCGGCAGACGTAAAAACATGCCATCCATCGATGACACGGTAATCGACCGTGATCGTGCTGATGTTGGAATCGGGCATGGCATTCGCTCCTCTGGGGAGTGAATCGAACGCGCACGATCCTGTCAAATGCCTCTAGCTATGGCTCTGAAACGATTCGGCTTTCCGCATACCGCTGGTAGGCGTGGCACGCATGCCCACCATATTTCGGAGGGTGAACCGACCACCATCAGTGTCGCTTGAAGTACTGCACGGCACGCTCGTGCTTCTCGGCGGCAGCGCGCGACTTGAAGGTGCCGAGGTTGCGGCGCTTGCCGGTCTTGGGATCGGTCTTGCGCGAATAGAGGCGATATTCGCCCGATGAAAGCTTGCGGATCATGGGATCTCCGTCGCTGCAGGTTTTGCTGTCATCCCGAGCGCAGCGGGGGACCACAGGAAAGGTCCGTCGCTGCGCGCGGGATGACAATTTTACTGGAACGTCCCTAATCTCTCCGGGTTGCGGCAAGCACCATTCCTGGAGGATATCCATGAAGCCCCACGTGATCTGCCACATGGTCTCGAGTGTCGACGGCCGCATCCTGTCGAGCCGCATGCGGCCGAAGGGCGCCAACTCGGGGGGCCTGTTCGAGCGCCTGCACGACCAACTCAAGGGCGATGCCTGGCTGATCGGCCGCGTGACCGGCCGTGAGTTCGCCAAGCGCGAGTCTTATCCGTCGACGGCCGGCCAGACGTTTCCGCGCGAACACTGGTTCGCACGGCGTGACGCGGCCGTCTGGGGGATCGCGCTCGATCGGCACGGCAAGATCGCCTGGGGCCGCTCCGACATCGGCGGCGATCCGATCCTGGTGGTGCTGACGGAACAGGTCTCGGATGCCCATCTCGCGGGTCTTCGCTCCGAGCAGATATCCTACATCTTCGCCGGCACGCACGAGATCGACCTCGCGCTAGCGCTGGAGATCCTGAATGGCGAGCTCGGGATCAAGCGCCTGTTGCTGGAAGGCGGCGGCGGCTCGAACGGCGCTTTCCTGCGCGCCGGCCTCATCGACGAGATCAGCCTGGCCATCCTCCCGGCCGTCGATGGCGCGAAGGGCGCGCCCAGCGTCTTCGACTCGAGCGACAAGGATGCGGGCGTGCCGGCCCCGATCGAATCCATGACCTTGCAAAGCAGCCAGGTGCTGGACGGCGGCGCGGTGTGGCTGCGCTACCAGCTTCGCAACAACTAGAGCGGCATCTTGAACCGACACACCGCTGCTGAGGAGGCGCGAAGCGCCGTCTCGAAAGATGGCAACAAAGATGGTGCTCGTGCCAACCCTTCGAGACGCGGTAAAGCGCGGGAGTTACCCCGCGCGACGCGGACCGCTCCTCAGGGTGACGTCATCGGGTTCAGCTTGAGTGGACCATGCTCTAGCGGCAAGGTGGGCTCACATCCCAAGCGCAGCGAGGAACCTTTGAGGCGGCAGAAGGGCCCCCCGCCTGGCCTGACAATTCCTGGCGGGTGGCGGGTTTCAGTTCAATGATCTCGCCATCGAGGCCATCGGCTCGCAGCGTCTTGGCAAGCCGGCCTTGAAGGCGCTTTGGCCGTGGCGGACCAGCCAGGTCAGGGCTGGCGGCACAGCGCCTCCCACTCGCGGGCGTCGAAATAGTGCTCGGTCCAGTAGCGCACCACCATCAGCTCCTTGAACGGCATCAGCTTGTCGGGCACCGGCCGGCCCATCAGTTCGTCGACCATGAGCTTGGGCATGTCGATGCCGGCCGCCGTGGTCAGCGGCAGAGTGCCCGGGTAGCGCGGATTGACCTCCAGCAGCTTGAACACGCCGTCGGCCGCCCGCTTGAACTGCACGTTGGCGCAGCCGCGGATGCCGATGATCTCCGCGGTGCGGATGGCAGACTGCATGGCGTCCGGCACGTTCAGGGTGCGCGAGGCGACGGCGATGCCGGAGTCGATCTTCATGCGATCGCGCGGCACGGCGGCAATGACGCGGCCGTCGCGCCGCACATAGACATCGACCGAGTATTCCTCGCCCGGCAGGTATTCCTGCAGCATCACCGAGCCGTCCTTTGGCTGCTTGTCGAGATCGGCGCGACTGTTGATCTTGGCGACACCGCGCGACCCTGCGCCTTCTCGAGGCTTGGCGAAGCGTGGAAAGGAATCGACACGCGCCGCGACGGCCTCGGTCAGCGGCTCGTTGGCGGGAATCGGCACCTTGCCCTGCACGGCTTCCATCAGGAGCTGCTTGTCGCGGCAGATGCGCAGGCATTCGACCGGCGAGATCGGCAGCGCAACGCCGATCGACCGGAAGCTGTCGCCCGCCGCGGCCACCGGCGCCAGCTCGGAGTCGACCGTCGGCAGCAACGCCTCGATGCGCCGCTCCTGGCAAGCCTTGTACAGCGCCGGCACGAGGTCGGGCGAGTCGCCGCGCGGAATGATCAGGCGGCGTTCCGGCGGCACGAGATAGAGGCCGGCGGCCAGCGGATCCATGTCGGCCATGTGCAGCTCGTGCTCCGCGCCAAGGCTCTTCCAGACGCTGATGGCCGCCGCACCGCCTGCACCGGTGATCAGGATTCGCATGCCGTCCCCCCTTCAAGTCCCGCTGCCGGCCCTCGACGCAGGCTACGGCTGCGCATGCTTGTCGTTGGCATCGAGCGCCGGGCCGCTGTCGCGCTGGCGGACGATCCGCAGCGGCTCGGCCAGCACATAGCCGGCGAAGCGGCCCCAGTAGCGCGCCGTCGCCACGATGACGTCGGGCTGGATCGACTCCATGCGGTCGACCTGGCTCTTGTAGGCGCCGATCATATCGATCTTCTTCTCGATGTGGTGCGTGATGTCGACGAAGCGGTGGGGCTTGAACTCCACGGTCGAGGAGGGAGTCTGGTAGCAATAGACGTTGGGCACGCCGCGTGCCGCCACCAGGCTGGCGGTGTGAACCGCACGATGGTCCTGGTGCGTGTCCTCGAGCGAATGCGTGTAGACATGCGTGGCCTGCATCTCGCGGATCGCGGCTTCGATGATCGAGATCGTCTCCGCACCTTCGGTGATGTAGGTGTCGCGGAGGTTCGCCATCTCGAGGCACGCACCGACCAGCGCGGCTGCATTATGCGCCTCGACCGCGCGGATGTTCACGTCGCCGCCGGCCGCCCCGCGCGACAGCGTCAGGATATGCAGCACGTCGTAGTCGGCATGGTGCTTGGCCAATGCGCCGCCGCAACCGATCTCGACGTCGTCGGGATGGGCGCCGATTGCCAGCACGCGCTTCTGCTGGCGACGGCGGCGCCCGTTCACGGCCTCGGCCAGCAGCAGGGCCTGCTCGACGAATTCAGCGGACGTCGTCGGCCTGAACAGCAGGCCGTCGATACGGCACTTCACGGCGTGGCGCAGAAACTGCGGGTCCTGGTTGTGGGTGGCCAGCAGCGTGGCGGTCCAGCGGTAGTTGTCCTTGACGTGCTTGAGCAGCGCGAAACCGCCGGAAGAAATCGCGGGATCGACGGCCACGAGATCGTAGGTTTCGGCCGACAGCATACGGATCGCGGTCTCGGCGTCCGGCGCGATTTCCAGCGTGACGGTACCGACGGGGTCGAACCCATCCCTCAGCAAGATCGAGACGGCGGCGTCATCGTTTACGACCAGGATGCGCAACCGTTTCTCGAGGGGCTGCGACACGACGCCAAGCCGGGGCTTTTCCTGTGGTTGGTTCATCGTCGACGCTCCGGTAATTCACCAAGTGAGGCGAAAGCCCGCCGTCACGCGCATGTCGGCGTTGATGGAATTGTGAGCCGCTATGAGCTGGACGGCAATGCGGTCCGTGACCGGCAGGATCGCCCGCGCATGGAGGTCGATATTGTCGATCAACGGGCTGTAGCCGACGCCGGCCACCAGCAGCATGTTGCGCGGCCCATAATGGGTGACGTCGAACACCCAGCTCCAGAGGTCCTGGTAGTTGTTGAAGACGGCCTGGGCCGAATTGTAGACCGTCCCGGTTACATCCCACGAGGGCGCCACGGTGACGCTGAGCCCGCTGCGGATCAGGCGTCCATTGTACTGGGGAGCGCCAAAAGCCTGGCGATAGCCGCCGAACCAGCGCAGCCAGTCGGTGAGATAGAAGGCCATGCTGCCGTCGATCCAGTGCTCGGTTGGCAGCGCCGCATGTCCGCGATAGTCGTAGACCACGGAGAGGGCGTAGCTCAGCGGCATCAGCCGGTGGTAACCCACGGTGATGTCGTCCGACGGCAGCGTGGCGAGGCCGATGGCCGAAACGGTCTGCAGCTCGTTGGTGAAATGCTGCCAGCCCAGCTCCAACGTATCGAAGGGGGTGATCCCGGCCATGCCCCGTGCGCCGAAGCCCCAGGACGTGCCCTGCGCCGTCGAGACCATGGCGCCATTGGCATCGAACAGATAGCGGTAGACATCCGGGGCCTTCGACAGGCCGATCTTCGCCTCTTCGTTGCCCGGCTCCAGCGTCAGCACGTACTCGAAGCCGGCGCGCCCCTGCTCGCGGTTGCGACTGGCGAGTGCCAGCCAGGCCATCCCATTGAGGGCCTCCGGGTCCTTCGGGTTGGCCTCGAGCAGCCGCTGGTAGAGCGCGCGGGCATCGTCCAGGCGGTTCTGGCTGCGCGCGACGCGCGCCTGCCCGAGCATCGCCGGCCGCGAATTCGGATCGCGCTTCAGGATCTCCTCGTAGATGCGACCGGCGTCACGGGGATGCGCGGCCTCCAGGGTGAAGGCGAGCTCGAGCGCGGGGTTCGGCTCCTGCGGCGCCATGTCGTGCGCCTTCTTCAGGAATTCGATCGCCCGCTCGCTCTCGCCGCCATCGCGCGCCATGACGCCGAGGAACATGTAGACGCGGTAGTCGGTCGAGCCGGCGTTCTGGCAATCCACGAGCAGCCGCTCGACCTCGGCGGTCGGCCGCGGCTGCTGGCCGAACAGGCGCTGCGCCTGGTCGATGTCGCAGGCGGGCTGTGCGATGGCGGGCATCGAAATCGGGCAAGCCGCAACGGCGACGGCGAGCAGGCGGCCGATCCCGACCATCAAACTCCTCATCTGTCTGCAGCGAAGCGGCTCGCGACGACCATCTGCCTCCCCCGCATGCTCGGCAATTCATCATAGAGCAAGGGCGCACGCTATCGAAGCATCAGATCGACGGCCACGAGGATGGCCAGGAACACGGCAATCGCGACCTCGCACCAGAAGATCCGGCGCTCCCGACGGATGTCCTCGGCCAGCACCTTGTCGAACGCGCTCTTGGCCGGTTTCACGTCGGCAGCCTCGCCTTGCCGGATTTGATCGTCTTGTCCCATTTCAGGTCGGCGTTCCTGAGCTGCGCGACAATCGCCGCGAGAGAAATGGCGCACAACAGCGGCCCGTAGCCGACCAGCACCAGCAGGACATTGCGCACGGCCTTCGGGCAACCCGCCTTCTCAAGACGGTAGACGACCCAGGCCAGGAAGGTGGAAATGGCCGACCAGCCCAAAACCACCAGGATGGCACTGTCGCGCCACGACCAGCTTCCGGACCGCGGCCAGGCGGCCGATCCGCCGAAGATGTCCAGGCCGAACGCGGCAAGCAGCATGATCCCGAGCGACAGCAGGCCCGGAAAGGCGAGGCCTTCGAACCAGCTCCGCCGGGCGGTCGCCGGATCGATGGCGAACGAAAACAGCGTCTGGAAGAGATAGCTGAGCAGGATGAGGCCCCACAGGGCGCCGAACGCCGTCGCCATCCAGGGCGGCCAGGCATAGAAAAGGCCGACCAGGCCGACTGAGCCCATGATCATGAAGATCGGCATCAGGGCGATGCTGAACCACAGCAGCCCGAAGGGAATGTTGCCGAACAGCGCACTCCTGTCGGGCCGGAACCACAGGTGGCGAAAGGCCGTGGTGATCTGCAGATTGCCGCGGCCCCAGCGCACGCGCTGCTTCCACAGCGCCACCACGCTGTCCGGCTCCTCGGCCCAGACGACGGCGTTGCCCTCGAACAGCGCGCGCCGGCCGGCGAGCTGCGTCTTGATGGTGGTGTAGGTGTCCTCGGCGAGCGTGCTGGTGTCGATGCCCCCACCGATCGCCAGCAGATTCTCGCGGCTGTGCAGCTGGGCGCCGCCGGCCATGCACGGCAGCCCGCCCATCACGTTCTGCGCCCGCCGCGCCGCGGCCTGGGCGGTGATGTACTCGAAGGCGATGAAGCGCGACAGGAGACTGGGCGGCTGGCTGCCCTCCTTCACGTAGGCCGTGACACCGCCGACCTCCGGGTCGGCGAAATGACGTACCATGCGACGCAAGGTGGTGGGCTCGAAGAGCACGTCGGCGTCCATGATCATCACGCTCTCGGCCCAGTTCTCCGCCAGGATCGTCTTGATGCCGTGGTTGAGGGTGTGCGCCTTGCCCTGGCCGCCCTTGTCGCGGCGCAGATGGAACACCGAGCCCGGATATTGCGCCATCTTCGCCCGCATCACGTCCGGCGTGTGATCGGTGCTGGCATCGTCGACCACGTAGATGCGCCACTGGCCGGCCGGGTAGTCGATGCTCATCAGCGAATCGATGCTGGAGTTCAGCACGTCGGCCTCGTTCCATGCCGGCAGCAGAAAGGCCACGCGCGGGGTGATGTCGCGGCACTTGGAATAGTGATTGCGCACACCGTGAAGGCCGACAAGAAGGAACTGCGCGAATGTGGTCAGCGCCGGAACCATGCCCAGCAGAACGCAACCCAGGCAAAGCCCGATCAGGATGTTCATCATCATCGCCCGGCTACGCCGACGGCCTCCGCGGGCAGTGGTGCGCGCAACGGCTTCATGGTCGCCAGAGTCGCACAATGACCGGCGCAGGTCCACGACCTGACGCCGGCGCGCCCAGCAGCGTCGTAACGGATGTCCGCGTCTACACGAACGTCAGCAGCCGCCGCGGATTGCGCACCAGGATGTCGTCGATCTCCTCTTCGCTGTAGCCGCGCTTGCCCATCATGGGCACGACGTTCCTGAAGATATGGCCATAGCCGTGGCCGCCGAAGCTCGCGAGCCGCGTGCGATAGCAGATGTCGTGACTGATCACGACGCGGTCGAGATGGCCGCGGTCGATCAGCGCGCGGATCAGTTTCAGCCGCGTCGCGTCGTTGGGCATGTCGATGTCGGAAAGGCCGTAATAGCTCGCCTCCTGGCCGAACAGGTCGAACTCGACGGTGACGCCCGATTCGGCCAGCCGCAGCAGGCGGGCCTCGTCGAAGATCGTGCGATCGATGTGGCTGATCACAATGCGCTCGGTCGGATGGCCGGCCGCCCCGGCGAAATCCGCCACCTCCTGCGGCTGGTCGGGATCGCGGCCGGGATGAACGTTGATCGACGCGCCCGTCTCGGCCGAAGCAATCAGCGCCGCCTGCATCACCCGCTTCTCGGTGTCCGTCCAGGGCGCGGAGCAGCCGATCTCGCCGATCATGCCGGCGCGCACGTCGGTGCCCCAGGCGCCGTGCAGGATCTGGCCGATCATCTCCTGGGCGAAGTCCTCGACGCCGCGGCCGTGGTTCTTGGGATCCTGGTAGTCGTTGACGTAATAGCCGCAGCCCATGATCAGGTTGACGCCGGTGCCGGCGGCGATGCGCTTGAGGCCATTCGGATCGGGCGACAGGCCGCCGCAGGTCAGCTCGACGATGGCGTCACCGCCGTCGTGCTTCATCATCGCCACTTCGCGGGTGGCGATGTCCTCGAGGTCGAGCATGTACTTGCGTCCGGCGCGCTTCAGCCCGCGGCCGTAATTGATCTGCCAGACATTCTCCAGGGTGATCTCGGGGCCGAGATCGTTGTCGGCCCGCGTGCCCGGCGGACGGATGTCGCACAGCACATGCTCGTGCATCAGCGTGCGGCCCAGCTGCTCGGGTGCGATCGGGCCCAGGACGGTCTGGATCTTCCCCTTGATGTCAGCGCGAGTCATTGCGGCTCCAGCTTGGCAGCGTCGATCACCTTCTTCCATTTGATGTTCTCAGCCGCCATGTGCCGGGCGAGATCCTCCGACGAACCGCCGAGCTCCGCGGCGCCGGCGTCGCGGATGCGCTTGATGACCGCGGGCGACTTCGAAGCATTCACCAGCTCATCGCTCAGCTTCTTCACGATCTCCGGCGGCGTGCCGGCGGGCGCCGCCACATACCACCACGGCGCGGCATCGAAGCCGGGAAAGCCCTGCTCGGCAATGGTCGGCACGTCGGGCAGCGCGAACCAGCGCTTGGCCGAGCTGACACCCAGCGCTCGCACCGTGCCCGACTGGATATGCGGCAGGTAGGGCGGCAGGTTGTCCATGGTGCTGGGAATGTGACCCGCCAGCAGATCCTTCAGCACGAGGGCACTGCCGCGATAGACGACATGCTCGACCCGGAAGCCGGCCAGCAATTCGAAATATTCCATCGCCAGGTGGCCGGTGCCGCCCACGGCGGGCGAGCCGAAGCTCACCTTGTTGTGGCCCTCCGCCTTGCAATACTCGACATATTCCTTGGCCGTCTTGACCGGAAGCTTCGGGTCAACGGCGAGCACGTTGGCGACCTCGCCGAAAAGCGCCACCGGCGCGAAGCTCTTCACGCTGTCGTACGGCATGTTCTTGTAGAGATACTGGTTGGTGACGGCGGTGCCGACCGTGCCCAGCAGCAAGGTGTAGCCGTCGGGCGGCGCATGGGCCACGACCTCGGCGCCGACATTGCCGCCGGCGCCGCTCTTGTTGTCGACGATCACCGTCTGGCCCCACGCCTCGGCGAGATGCTGCGCGGCGATGCGGCCCAGCAGGTCGGTCGTGCCGGCCGGCGCGAAAGGAACCACCATGCGGATCTGCTTGCCGGGATAGGAAGACTGCGCCCAGCCGTGGCGCGCCAGCATCGGTGCAACAAGCGTGCCGGCCATCGCCCCGCGGCGACGGATCATCTTGGTCATGGAATGCTCCCTGTCTTCGGGCGACTATATCGTCGGCTCAAGGGGAGACAAACGTGACAGCACCGCTGACCGGCTATGCCGACCGCATCTCGGTACGTGCCGGCGAAAAGATCGCCTTCAAGGTGTCGAGCGCGGGCCCGGGCCCCTATCACGCCATGCTCATCCGCATCATCCGCGGCGATCCCAATCCCGGGGGGCCGCCGAGCAAATTCGAAGACCAGTCCGAACTGTTCGACGGCCGCTTCGCCTCGCGCCAGCAGCACGCGTGGCCCGGCTCCTATGCGCTGATCGAGGGCGCGAAGGACCTGACGCTGCCCGGCGCGCTCGCGGTCGAAGCGCTGATCTGGCCGACCCTGCCCGAGGACGAGCCGCAGACCGTGATCTCGCGGCGCGATCCTGCGACGGGTACGGGCTTCGCGCTGGTCCTGACACAAGACGGCATGGCGCTGGAATGCGGCGGGGTGCGCGTCGTTGTCGGCAAGAAGCTGCGCTCGCGCATCTGGTATCGCGTATGGGCCAGCGCCGACCCCGCGACCGGCATGCTGCGCGTGGGCCAACAGCCGTTGAAGCGCGCCTTTGCCGTCGACGACGAGGGCGAAGCCAGCGCCACTGCGGCTTCCCTCGCTTTCGATGCGCCGCAGCCGATCCTGATCGGCGCCGAAGTCGGCTTTCGACCGTCCCGCGCAGCGCTGCTTCAACGGCAAGATCGAGGCGCCGCGCATCGCCGGCGTCGCGGCCTGGGATTTCAGCGCGCCGCATGGGCACGATGGAGATCGAGGATAGCGGGCCGAACGGATTGCACGGCAGGCTGGTGAACCTGCCGACGCGGGCCATGAAGGGCGCCTCGTGGACCGGCGAGGAGCGCGACTGGAAGGCGGCGCCTCACCACTATGCCGCCATCCATTTCCACGACGACGACCTGCACGATTGCGGCTGGGCCGACGATTTCAGCTTCACCATTCCCAAGGACATGAGGAGCGGCGTCTACGGCATGCAGCTGCGCTGCGGGGCGCATCGCGACGTCATCCCGTTCTTCGTGCGCCCGCAGATCGGCAAGCCGCACGGCCAAGGTCTGCTACATCGCCTCGACCTTCACCTATCAGGTCTACGGCAATTTCTCGCGCGGCCTCTACGACGAGCCGTTCCGCAAGCGCGTCGCCGACTGGAAGGCGGCCGCCAACAATCCCGACGACAACAAGGATTACGGGCTCTCGACCTACAACTTCCATCGCGACGGCTCGGGCGTGGCCTACTCCTCGCATCTGCGACCGCTGCTGACCTGGCGGCCCGATTACCTGACCTTCCACGACCCGGCGGGCTCGGGCCTGCGTCATCTGCCGGCCGACACGCATCTCACCGGCTGGCTCGATCGCATGGGCATCGGCTACGACGTCGATCACCGACCACGACCTGCATGACAAGGGCGTGGAGATCCTGGCGTCCTACAAGGTCGTGCTGACCGGCACGCATCCGGAGTACCACACCGAGCGCACGCTCGATGCGCTGCAGAGCTACACCGAGAGCGGCGGGCGGCTGATGTATCTCGGCGGCAACGGCTTCTACTGGCGGGTGGCGCTGTCGGACAAGGTGCCGGGCGCGATCGAGGTGCGCCGCACCGAGGGCGGCATCCGCACCTGGCCGGCCGAGCCCGGCGAGTACTACCACGCCTTCGACGGCGCCTATGGCGGCCTGTGGCGGCGCTCCGACCGGCCGCCCAATCTTCTGTGCGGCATCGGCTTCTCGAGCCAGGGCACGTTCGTGGGCAATTCCTATCGCCAGACGCCGGCGGCGCGCGACAACCATCATGCCTGGGTCTTCGAGGGCGTGAAGGACGAGCTGTTCGGCGGCTACGGCTTCTCGGGCGGCGGCGCGGCGGGCTTCGAGCTCGACCGGCTCGACCATCGCCTGGGCAGCCCGCTCAACGCCGTCGTGCTCGCCTCGTCGGAGGGCCACGACCGCAAGAACTTCGTCGTCGTGCACGAGGAGCGGCTGGGCTTCGACACCACCATCCCCGGCCAGACGCTGGAGCAGCTGATCCGCGCCGACATGACCTACATCGAGAAGCCCAAGGGCGGCGCGGTGTTCTCGGTCGGCTCGATCACCTATTGCGGCAGCCTGCCGCACAACAAGTTCGACAACGACGTCTCGCGGCTCACCTTCAACGTGATGAACCGCTTCGGCGAGCTCAATCTCAAGTGGCCGTTTTGACCTCGACGTGAGCCGCGCCAGCAGGCCCTTGCAGCCGGCTTCGATCAGGTCGAGCGCACCTTCGTAGCCGCTCGCCGGACCGCCGTAAGGGATCGGGGACGTCGGTCGACGCCGAGCTGCGGGCGCGAATCGCATCAGCAGTCTGCGGCCGGTCCTGCAGCTCGCGCGGCGCCATCCAGCGCATGGCGGCAGGTGGCGTGCGGTCCATCGCCAGCAGATGGTCGAAGCGCCGGATGTCCTCGGCCACCAGCGGGCGGGCGCGCAGGCCGGAGATGTCGTAGCCGCGGCGCGCCGCCGCCTCGATGGCGAGCCGCGACGGCGGCTCGCCGACATGGCCGTCGTAGGTGCCGGCCGAATCGATGGTGAAGGCTCGGCTTCGAGCCCCGCATCGCGTGCCAGCTGCGGAACACGCCCTCGGCCGTGGGCGAGCGGCAGATGTTGCCGGTGCAGACGAAGAGAACCCCGATGGTCATGGCCTCGTACCCTAGCACGGCGCTAGATTGGCCGGCATGCATCAGGATTTCCTGCCGCCCGGAATTGTCGTCCTGACCGGCGCGGGCATCTCCAAGGAAAGCGGCATCGACACCTTCCGCGACAAGGACGGGCTGTGGAACCGGGTCAACCTCGAGGACGTCGCCACCATCGAGGCCTGGCATCGCGACAAGAAGAAGGTGCTCGATTTCTACAACGACACCCGCAAGATGTTCCGCGCCGCCCATATCGCGCCCAACGCCGCCCACAAGGCGCTGGCGCATCTCGAGCAGAAATACGACGGCGAGGTCACCGTGGTGACCCAGAACATCGATCCGCTGCACGAACAGGCGGGCTCGCAAGCACGTGATCCACATGCATGGCCGCGACGGCGAGATCCGCTGCATGCATTGCGGCACCGTGTTCGCCTCCGACGTCGACCTCACGCCGCCAGTCGGTCTGCGCCCACTGCCACACGGTGGGCGAGCTGCGGCCAAACATCGTGTGGTTCGGCGAGATGCCCATGCACATGGACGAGATCAACGCCGCTCTCGAACGCTGCGGCCTGTTCGTGGCGATCGGCACGTCGGGCGAGGTCTATCCCGCGGCGGGCTTCGTGCTGCAGGTACGCCGCCGCCGGCCGCACGCCCATACCGTCGAGCTCAACCTGGAGCCGACCGACAACCAGCCTTTGTTCCAGGAACACATCTACGGCCCCGCCACCCGGATCGTGCCGCCCTATGTCGAGCGCGTCCTGGCGCGTGGCTGGCCGAAATAAGGAGGAACCCATGCCCGACATGCCGACCACCGTGACTCAAGCAGCCGCACGGCGCCGAGCACATCGCGCCCGACATGCGCACGGCCAGAACTTCTATGCCATCGACCGGCAGTTCCAGGACCTGCTGTCGCTCTACCTCGAGCCCGGCCTGCGGGCGGCACATGACGCCGCATTTCGAGCGGCTGGGCGCGCTCGCCGGCAATCGGCTCGACGAGCTGGCCATGGTGGCCGACAAGCATCCGCCGGTGCTGCAGCCGCGCGACCGCTTCGGCCGCGACGAGGACTGGATCGACTACCATCCCGCCTATCGCGAGATGGAGAAGATCGCCTTCGACGACTTCGGCATGCACGCCATGAGCCATCGCGCCGGCGTGCTGGGCATGAGCGAGCCCGCCCATCCGCTGGTGAAGTACGGCATCACCTATCTCTTCGTGCAGGCCGAGTTCGGCCTGATGTGCCCGGTCTCGGTGTCGGACACCTCGAACTTCATCATCAAGCGCTTCGGCTCGCCGGCGCTCAAGAAGCTGCTGCTCGACCGGCTGCTCAGCCAGGATCCGGCGACGATGCTCAAGGGCACGCAGTTCATGACCGAGAAGGCCGGCGGCTCCGATGTCGGCGCGATCGAGACCGAGGCCGAGCGCATCGGCGTCGGCGCCGATGGCGTCGAGCGCTGGAAGCTGTATGGCCAGAAATGGTTCTGCAGCCATGCCGATGCCGACGTTGCGGTGCTGCTGGCACGGCCGCGCGGCGCGGCGCCCGGCACCAAGGGCCTCGGCATGTTCGCCCTGCCGCGGCGGCTGGAGGACGGCAGCCGCAACAGCTACCGGATCGTGCGGCTGAAGGACAAGCTCGGCACGCGCTCGATGGCCTCGGGCGAGATCATCCTGGACGGCGCCACCGCCTATCTCGTGGGCGACGTGACCGCAGGGCTTCAAGCAGATGATGGAGCAGGTCAACCTCTCGCGGCTGAGCCACGGCGTGCGCGCGGCCTCGATGATGCGCCGCTGCCTCAACGAGGCGATGGTGGTGGCCCGCAACCGCCGCGCCTTCGGCCGCGCCATCGGCGACTACCCGCTGCTGCGCCGCCAACTGATGAAGATCATGCTGCCGACCGAGCAGGCACTGTCGATGTACGCCTTCTCGGCCGACACGATGGGCCGGCGAATGCCGGCGACAAGGATGCGGCCAATCTGCTGCGCATCCTGACGCCGGTCTACAAGTTCCGCGCCTGCCGCGACAACATCCCGGTCGCCAGCCACGCGCTCGAAGTGCGCGGCGGGCTCGGCTACATCGAGGAATGGGTGACCGCCCGGCTGGTGCGCGATGCGCAGATCGGCACCCTGTGGGAGGGCACCTCGAACATCAACGCGCTCGACGTGGTGCAGCGTGCCGTCGGCAAGGCGGGCGGCCACAAGACGCTGTCGGCCGCGCTTAAGGCCAGATACGAGCGCTCGAACGAGTCTGCCCGGCCAGTACAAGGGACTGCTGGGCGCCACGCTCGATCGGGTCGAGCGTTTCGTCGAGGCGGTGGCCGCCGATCCCAGAGCAGGAGAAGCGCTGCCGGCTGGCGGCCGGCGCGCTCTATCACGCGACGACGGCCGCCCTGATGGCCTGGGAAGGCGCGACGCTCGGCGCGCAGGGCGGCGACGCGCGCCGCCTGCTTGCTGTCGCGACTGGTGATCGAGCATCGCCTGGCGCCGCAGGACCCGCTGTCGCTTTCCGAATCGACATGGGAGCAGGAAGCGATGGATCTGTTGCTGCAGGACAAGCCGGTACCGCTCGCCAAGGCGACGGCACTGGTAGGGTAGCCCACCATGACCACCGCCCCTCCTCCCCCGCCCTGGACTATCATTTCGGTGCTTGAGCGCTCCTATGCGATGGCACGTGACAACTTCCCCGCCTTCGTCACCGTGACCATGGTCTTCGCTGCCGTCTCGCTCGTCGTGGACGTGCTGAGCCTGGGTCTGCTCGGCGGGCTCATCCATCTCGTCTGCAGCGCGGCGACTGCGATCTGCATCACCTGGGGAGCGCTGCAGGTCATGGGCGGCCGCACGCCCGAATGGGAGCCGATGTTGCGCCGGCTGCAGGCGTCCAATTTCGGTATGCTGCTGCTGCTGGGTTGCATCCAGTACTTCGTGATCGCGATCTCGGCGATCCTTGTCGTCCCGCCATTCTTCCTGCTGCCGCTGTGGGCCGTCACCATTCCCGCCATGATGGTCGAGCGCACCGACATCGCTGGAGCATTCAATCGCAGCATGGATCTCACCCGCCACCGGCGCCTGCCGATCCTCGGCGCATTCTTGATGTGGGCGCTCATCTTCGCCGCGGGCGGCGTCGTGATCGTCGTGCTGCTGGGCCACGGCCCGATCGCACACCTCGTCCTTTGGGTCTACTCCGCTATCGCTGCCACCGTCGTGCAGCCGCTGCCGGCGATCTTCTACGTGCTGCTGCGCGAGGAGAAAGAAGGCGCGACCGCCGAGCAGATCGTGGGTGCGCTCGAGTAGAATAAGTGCGGATCGCCTGGTGATCGCGTCATCGCTGGGGGCGCGCCCTTCCAGTGGCGGGTCTTGTCATGCTCTTGCGGACCGCGAGCGCCTGTCCTGAGCGAAGCCGAAGGATCTCGCTCGCTCATGCTCAAGAGCGAGCCGGAGGCTCGCGGTCCGGAAGACCATGACGCGCCACTGGAGGAGCGCGTCCCCAGCGCAACCAAACGATCAGGTCTTCAGCACGGAACTCAGGCGACCCTTGAGCGCGAGCAGTTCCACTGCCTGGAGGGCCATCACGCTTATGGCGTCCCGGATCTCCCCCGAGTTCGACCATGCGGAATGCCTCTACCAAAGGAAGGCGGCGCACCACCAATTCTTCCGTCGAATCCGGCGCGGACTCCCCCTGCTCCAGTTGCCACGCCAGGAACGCGATGGCGCTTTCATCGCTGACCGAATTGGACAGGTCGCTCTCGACAAGCTTCTGCCACCGAGCGGCCCGAAGACCGGTCTCCTCGCGCAGCTCGCGCTGAGCCGATTCCAGGAAATCGTCCCCCAGGGCGCCACCACCTTCGGGAATCTCCCAGCTATAGGCATCGAGGGCGAAGCGATATTGGCCGACGAGGAAGGTATGCTCCTCGGCATCGACGGGCACGATCCCCAAGGCCTTGTTCTTGAAATGCACGGTGCCGTAGATGCCCGCCGCGCCGGCGGGCGTCATCACTTCATGGTGCGTCACCCGAATCCAGCGATTGTCATATTCATCACGCCTGGAAACGATCCCCCAAGGTCCTCGCCTGTCCGTCACTTGGCCACGCTCCGGGGCTCGTCGCGAGGCGCCAGAACTTCCTCGGTATGCTCGCCCAAGCAGCGGCTCGCGATAGAGCGGTCGTGACGGTTCGTCCCTGAAGCGGACGACAGGCGCGAAGTGCTTGCGGCCGTCGGAACCGGTCACTACCGCGCCGCGCTTGACGAGATTGGGATCCGCAATCGCCTCGGGCAGCGTGTTGACCGGCCCGTAGCAGATGTCGAGCGTGTCGAGCCATTCCATCCAATGCGCCAATGGGTTCGCGCGAAACGTCGCGGCGAGGAAGTCCACCACCGGCTTCTGGTGGGCACCCGGCCATTCGCAAAGCGGCGCCATCTCCGGCTTGCCGAGCGCGCCCAGCAGATTCTTGATGAACTTCATCTCCTGGCCGGCCAGCACGAGCTGGCGGCCATCGGCGGTGTCGTAGGTCCGGTAGAAGGCCGAGCCGCCGGTGGTGCGCTGTTGCTTGACGTCGGGCTGCGTGCCCTCGGTGAAGGCTTCGCCGACCACGTTGGCGCACGAGGCCATCAGCGCTTCGTGCATCGAGATGTCGATATAGTCGCCCAGCCCGTCGTCTGGCGGCGCAGCAGCGCCATCAGCACGCCGCTCAGGCCGTGCAGGCCGCTCACCAGGTCGGCGATCGGGATGCCCGGCATGGCCGGCCTGCCATCGTCGCCCAGGGTCAGCGAGAGCACGCCGGTCATGGCCTCGAGCGCGAGATCGTGCGCGGCGCGGCCCGGATAGGCGCCGTCCTGGCCGAAGGCGCTGATCGAGCAATAGACGATGCCGGGATTCTTCGCCTTCACCGCGTCGTAGCCGACGCCGAAGCGCTGGGCGACGCCGGGCCGGAACGATTCGACCAGCACGTCGGCCTCGCAGGCGAGGCGAAAGAGATCGGCGCGGCCCGGCGCGCTCTTGAGGTCGAGCACGACGCTCTTCTTGCCGCGCCCCATGTTGCGGAAGAACACCGAGCTGCGCGCGTCCGATCGGCCTGATGTGCCGGCCGGGATCGCCCTCGCCCGGCGGCTCGACCTTGATCACCGCGGCGCCGTGATCGGCCAGCGCCGTGGTGAGATAGGGTCCCGGGCAGGAACCACGACAGGTCGACGACCTTCATGTCCTTCGAGTTTCATGCTGGCCTTGCCCAAGAGCTTGTCGTTGTCGGCGCCGAGCGGCGAACAGGCGGCCTGCGCCGGCCGCTCGCCGTCGATGCGCAGCGGGTTGGCGATGACGCGCAGGCTGCCCTTCACCGGATGCGGCACGGCCGAGACCATGGCCGCCTCGCGCGCAAAGCCGCTGTCGAGGGCCTGGTCGAGCCGGTAGACCGGCGCCGCCGGCAGGAGACCGTTGAACTTCTCCAGCCACTCCGCGGTTGTGCGCGTACGGAACGTCGGATCGAGCGCGTCGGTGAGCGCGGCGCGATTCACGGCGCGCGTGTTCGGATCGGCAAAGCGCGGATCGGCCAAGAGCTCATCGCGGCCCATCGCCTTGGCCAGCGACAGCCAGAACTTCTGGGTCATGCACATGATGAAGATCCAGCCGTCCTTGGTCGGGAAGGTCTGGACCGGCGCCAGCGACAGGTGCGCGCTGCGCGGCACCCGCGGCGAGACGTCGCCCTCGTTGAGGTACCAGACGCCGGGATAGGTGAGCTGGTGCATGGCCACGTCGTAGAGGCAGGTCTCGACGTCGCAGCCCTCGCCCGTCGTCCGCGCGCGCAGCAGGCAGGCGAGCAGGCCGACGACTCCCGGTCAGGCCGCTCATGCTGTCGATCATCGACACGCCGACGCGGGTCGGCGGCCCGTCGGGCTCGCCGGTCAGCTCCATCAGCCCGGCCTCGGCCTGCATCAGGAAGTCGTAGCCCGGCCAGTCGGCGCGTTCGTTGGCGCGGCCATAGGCCGAGATGTGCAGGCAGACGATCGAGGGCTTGAGATGTTTCAGGCTCGCATAGTCGATGCCGAGCTTGGCCGGCTGCGTGCCGCGCAGGTTGTTGACCACGCAGTCGGCGGTCTTCACCAGCGCCTCGAACTGCGCGGCGGCCCTCGATCGACTTCAGGTCGATGGTCACGCTCTTCTTGCCGAGATTCCAGGCCTGGAAGTATTCGCTGTCGGCGGCGCCCAGCTTGTGGGGGCCGACATGACGCGACGGATCGCCGTCGGGCGCTTCGACCTTGATCACCTCGGCGCCCAGCTCGGCCAGGAACATGGTGCCGTAGGGCCCGGCGCCGAACTGCTCGAGGGTGAGCACGCGCACGCCCGCCAGAGGCTTGGCGCTCATTCGATGGGGTGCCGCTTGATCCATTGCCGGGCGATGATGATGCGCTGCATCTCGTTGGTGCCCTCGCCGATGCAGGTCAGCGGCGCGTCGCGATAGAGGCGCTCGATGTCGTACTCCTTGGAGTAGCCGTAGGCGCCGTGGATGCGCATCGACTTCGATGCTGTTCTCCAGCGCCGCTTCCGAGGCGAAATACTTGGCCATGCCGGCCTCGAGGTCGCAGCGCTCGCCGCGGTCGAAGGCGTCGGCCGCGTCGAGCGTCAGCAGCCGCGCGGCGCGGGCGCGCGTCGCCATCTCGCCGAGCTTGAGCTGGATCGCCTGATGCTCGCAGATCGGCTTGCCGAAGGTCTTGCGGAGCTGCGCGTAGCTGGTGGCGAGCTGCAGCGCGCCCTCGGCGATGCCGACGCCGCGCGCCGCGACGTTGATGCGGCCCAGCTCCAGCCCGCCCGCCACCTGCGTGAAGCCGCGGCCTTCGACCTCGCCGATCAGGTGATCGGCCGGCACGCGGTAATCCTCGAAGATCAGCTCGGCCGAATCGATCGACTTGTAGCCCAGCTTCTCGAGCTTGCGGCCGACCCGGAAGCCCGGCCCCTTGGGCGCGATGAACAGGCTCATGCCGGAGTAGCGCGGCTGGGCCTGCGGGTCGGTCTTGACCAGCAGCGCGAAGCACGAGCCTTCGATGCCGTTGGAGATCCAGGTCTTGGTGCCGTTGAGCACGTAGTGATCGCCGTCGCGTCGCGCGGTCAGCCGGATCGCCTGCAGGTCGGTGCCGGCGTCGGGCTCGGTCAGCGCCAGGCCGCCGCGCACCTCGCCCGAGGCGAGCTTGGGCAGCCAGTGGCGCTTCTGCGGCTCGGTGCCGAACTTCTCGATGGCCAGCGCCAGCATCAGGTGCGAGTTGAAGATGCCGGTGAGCGCCATCCACACCGACGAGATGCGCATCACGATCTCGGCGTAGGTCCGCGCCGGCAGGCCGAGGCCGCCATAGTCCGGGCTCACGGTCGCGCCGAACAGACCGAGCTCCTTCATCTGCTCGACGAGTTCCGCCGGCCAGCGGTCGGCATGGTCGAATTCCTTGACCCTGGGCGCCACCTCGCGCTCGACCCAGCGGTCGATGGTCGCCAGAAGCTGCGCTTCGTCGGCCTTGTCGATGGTATGTGCAGGCGCGTTCATGAGGTCCTCCGTCGATCCATCATGCCCGATGGCGGAAGGTGGACAAGGCCGGTGAGCCTCAGACCGAAACGCATGATTTCAGCGCATTCGTCCCGGACCACACGACCTCACCCTGAGGAGCCGGGCGGCCGGCGGCGTCTCGAAGCGTCGGCAAAGGACGAGGTCTGGGCCCACCCTTCGAGACGGCGCTTCCCGCCTCGTCAGGGTGAGGTATTTTTCGCGGAGGAGCCCGAAGTTGGCACGCCAGGCCGCGCTCATAACTATTGAAGGTGCCCTGTCTTTGCTAGTTTCATCCGGTGCCAATGGCCCCTAGGCGCGCCGCCGCCGCTCATGCATCATCGATGAAAGGAGCGTCCTCGATACCAAGGAACAAGACATGAGGAGACGCCAATTCGCCGCCACGCTGGCTGCGTTGCCATTCGCCGGGCAGGCCTTTGCCCGGGCGGCTTCGAGCCGGAGGTCCTGCCACCGGCCGAAGCCGATGCCTTCATCAATGCCGAATACAAGCGTTGGGGCGAGGTGATCCGTGCCGCGGGCATCCAGCCGCAATAGGCACCTGGTGCCCGACCTGCTGGCGCCGGGGCTCGACCTGTTGTTCTGCGGCACCGCGCCCAGTCCCGCGTCGTTCAAGGCACGCGCCTACTACGCCAATCCCGGCAACGCCTTCTGGCCGACGCTGAACGCGGTCGGTCTCACGCCGGAACGCTTCTCGCCCGACCGCTATCGCGAGCTGCTGGCGCTGGGCATCGGTCTCACCGATCTCAACAAGACCGAGTCCGGCTCCGACCACGAGCTTTCGGCCCAAGCCATGGATGCGCGCGCGCTGCACGCCAAGCTCCGCCGCTTCCGGCCGGCCGCCATCGCCTTCACCAGCAAGAACGCAGCGTCCCTGGCGCTCGGCGTCAAGGCGCCGGCCTATGGCCGACAGGCCGAGACGCTGGAAGGCGCGACGGCCTTCGTGCTCGCCTCGCCGTCGGGCCGCGCCCGCTCCTTCTGGACGCTCGCGCCGTGGCGCGAGGTCGGAGCCTTCGTGGCCGAGCGGCGGCAGAGACGCGAGCGCGCGGCATGAGAACGCGGAGCTTGAGATTGGGACGCCGCACCCTCCTGGCCGGTGCGCTCGCAGCGCCGGCGGTCGCGCGCGCCCAGGAAAGTCCCGCGACGCTGCGCGAGCTCGCGCGGCGGGCCACGATCTATCTCTTTCCGATCTACGAGATGTACCGCACGCGCTGGCAGGCGACGGTCAGCGAGGCCAATCCACAGCGCCAGAAGCTCAACCGCTTCCGCCACCTGCCGGATCTCGCCGACCATCACGCGCGAGCGGTGACGACGCCCAATCCCGACACGCTCTACTCGTCGGCGTGGCTCGACCTCTCGATCGAGCCGCTGTTCCTCACCGTGCCGCCGGTCGGCGACCTCTATTACAGCTACGCCTTCCTCGACTTGTTCACCAACAACTTCGGCTATGTCAGCCATCGCCTCGATGGCGGCCGGCCGCCAACCCACATGATCGTGGGACCGACGTGGAACGGCGATGCCTCGTCGGAGGTGAAGCTCTTGCGTGCGCCGACCAACTCGGTGTGGCTGATCGGCCGGATTTTGGTCGACGGACCGGAGGAACTCGACCGCCTGCGCATCCTGCAGGCGCGCGTGCTGCTCGAGACACCCGACATGAGGAACGAGCGGCGCATCCTGGAAACCCAGGAGCTGATGCGCCAGCGCACCATGCTGCCGCCCGAGTCCGTGGCCGATTGGCCGGCTCCCAATCGCGGCGATCCGTTCGACCTGTTCGCGGTCGGCGCCCGCGCGCTGGGGGAAAGCCCGCTGTCCGAACGGGATCGGGCGGTGCTGGAGGGCTTCGCGCCGCTGCGGCTTCGGCCTGGCCGCAAGTTCGACCTGCGGGCGTTCAGCGAGGCCGAACGCCGCGCGCTGCGCGCCGGCATCGAGCAGGGCCATGCCGACATCCGTGCCGCTGCCGGCCATGGCGGCAAGAGCATGAACGGCTGGATCTACGGCAGACCCAATCTCGGCAATTTCGGCGACGACTATCTCTATCGCGCCGCGACGGCCCTCGGCGGACTTGGCGCGCTGGCGCCGGCCGAAGCGGTCTACGTTTCCTGCACGACCGACTCAGGCGGCCGGCCGCTCTTCGGCGCCAACCACTACGAGCTCACCTTCGCCGCCGACGGCCTGCCGCCGGCGCGCGCCTTCTGGTCGCTCGCCGTCTACGAAGTGACCCCGGACGGGCGCGCCTTCTTTGCCGCCAATCCGATCGGCCGCTACGCCATCGGCGATCGCACGCAGGGGCTGCAGAAAGCGAGCGACGGCTCGCTCACGCTTTGGCTGCAGCACGACCGGCCGGCCGGCGAGCGCGCGGCCAACTGGCTGCCCGCGCCGGCCGGGCCGATGTTGCTGATATTGCGCGCCTACGAGCCCGACGCTGCGCTGAGCGAGGGCCGCTACCGCGTGCCGGGAGTGCACCGCAACTCTCCAGCGTGAGCGGCGTTGGGTTCTGAATAAGCGATATTCAGGAGATTCCCCCATGCCTGAGGTTTCCCGCCGCGCCGTCTTGGGCGCGGGCGCCGGCCTGCTGCTGGGCGCCACGAGCCTGCCCGCCGGTGCCCAGCAAATCGCCGCCGCCACGCCGCCCAAGTTCCGCGTGCAGCCGCTCAGCTTCAATCCGGAGAAGATCAGCAGCCTGTCGGCCAAGGCGATCGCGAGTCATCACGGCGAGCACTATCCGGCCGTCGGGTGTGTTCGCCGAAGCGTTGGCGCGCGACTTCGGCACCCTCGATCGCTGGAGGGCGGAGTTCGCCGCCATCGGCAAGGCATTGGATGACGGTTCGGGCTGGGTGATCCTGACCTATGCGCCGCGCGACAAGCGGCTCTTCAACCATTGGTGCGCCGACGACGCCATGGCGCCGGCCGGCGGCGTGCCGCTGCTGGCGCTCGATATGGACAAGCACGCCTACGCGACGGACTATGGCGCCGAGGTCGGCAAATACGTCGACAGCTTCATGCCGACGATCCGCTGGACGACGCCGGAGCGGCTCTATCGCGAGGCTATCCGCGTTTAGTGTCGCGACCTTCACATGGACCTCATCCTGAGGAGCGGTCCGCAGGACCGCGTCTCGAAGGATGGGATAGACTGTCGCCCGTCCTTCAAGATGCACGCCTTCGGCGTGCTCCTCAGGATGAGGTTGTTTTCGTTGCGCAGTCCAAAGAGGCTAAGCGCCCGGCTGGGCGCGGCGGGATTCTTCCTCGGCCTTGGCTTCGATCGCTTCCATGTCGTCGTCGCTCAGGCCGAAATGATGGCCGATCTCGTGGATCAGCACGTGGCGCACGATGTGCGGCAGGTCCTCGCCCGATTCGCACCAGTAGTCGAGGATCGGACGGCGGTAGAGGAAGATGCGGTCGATGTCGTTGGCGATATGACCCGCGCCGCGCTCCATCATCGACACGCCCTGGTAAAGCCCCAGCAGGTCGAACGGCGTGTCGAGCTCCATCTCCTTCTCGACCTCGTCGGACGGGAAGTCGTCGATCTGGATGCGGACGTTGCCGACATGCCGACGGAACTCCTCGGGGATCGTGGCCAGCGCCTCGGCGGCGATGGCCTCGAAATCCTCCTGGGTGGGCGCCGTGCTGAAGCAGGGCGTGCGCCGCGGATTGGTGAAGACCGGCATGACTCCCCCATATAGGACGATGGCGGGCGCGCCAAGAGGCGGGAGTGGACGAATCTTCGGCGAATTTTTCTTGCCGGTTGGCGCGGGATTCGCATGGTCGCGTTCCGGATCGATCCCCTCTACTCTCGCCCCGGCAACATGCTTCAATTTATCGCCCGCCGCCTGATCGTGGCCGTGCTCGTGGCGGCCACCGTAATGACTCTGGCCTTCATCTTGACGCGCCTGTCCGGCGACCTCGCGATTTCCATCGCCGGCCCCAACGCCACGCAGGCCGACGTCGAGGCCGTGCGCAAGGCCTACGGACTCGACCGGCCGCTGGTCACCCAGTTCTTCAGCTGGGTCGGCAACGCCCTGTCGGGCGACCTGGGCGACAGCTACTTCTTCAAGACGCGCGTGTCCTCGCTGATCGCCGAGCGCATGCCGGTGACGCTCACCCTCGGCCTGACCGGGCTGGTGATCGCCCTCGTGGTGTCGTTGCCGCTCGGTATCCTGGCGGCGGTGCGCGAGAGCACCGCGTTCGATCGCGCCGTCCAGCTGGTGACCTTGCTGGGCCAGGCCATGCCGTCCTTCTGGCTGGGGCTCTTGCTGATGATCACGTTCGGCCTGCAGCTCGGCTGGTTGCCGATCTCGGGCACCGGGTCGTGGCAGCACTACGTGATGCCGGGCATCGTGCTCGCCTTTTCGGCCATCCCTGCCCTCACCCGATTGACCCGTGCCGGCATGATCCAGGCCATGGGCTCGGACTACATCAGGACGGCGCGCGCCAAGGGCCTGTCGCGCGCCTCCATCCTGCTGAAGCATGCGCTGCGCAATGCCGCCATCCCGGTCGTGGCGATCGCCGCCGTCCAGCTCGGCTTCATGCTGGGCGGCTCGATCGTGATCGAACAGGTCTTCGCCCTGCACGGCGTGGGCTTCCTCGCCTGGGAGAGCATCCAGAAGAACGACTTTCCGGTGGTCCAATCGGTGGTCCTGGTGCTGGCGGTGATTTACGTGGCACTCACCATGCTGGCCGACCTGATGAACGCCGTGCTCGATCCGCGGCTGCGCGGCCCATGAAGGCGCCAAGATGAGCGTGGCTGCCGTCGCGGCCGGCCCCAGGCGCGGCTGGCGCAGCATCAGCACCTGGATCGGCGCGCTGATCGTGGGCATCGCCGCGATCTGCGCCGTCTTCGCGCCGCTCCTGGTGCCGCACGATCCCTTCGCCCAGGACCTCGGCAAGCGCCTGTTGGTGCCGTTCTGGATGGAGGGCAACAATCCCGACTACATCCTGGGCACCGATCAGCTCGGCCGCGACTACCTCTCGCGCCTGATCTGGGGCTGCCGCATCTCCATGCTGATCGGCGTCACGGTGACCATCGTGTCGGCGCTGATCGGCATCACGCTGGGCGTGCTGGGCGGCTTTTTGGGCGGCCACGTCGACGACGCCGTGCTGTTCGCCATCACGACGCGGCTCTCGATTCCCGTCGTCCTGGTGGCGCTGGCCGTGGTCGGCCTTTTCGGCAGCTCGATGACGCTCCTCGTGCTCACCCTCGGCCTGCTGCTGTGGGACCGCTTCGCCGT
The DNA here is from genome assembly GCA_963765385.1 of uncultured Alphaproteobacteria bacterium. GTDB lineage: Bacteria > Pseudomonadota > Alphaproteobacteria > Reyranellales > Reyranellaceae > Reyranella. The sequence goes on from CAVXWG010000014.1 coordinate 865,985, forward strand.
CGTGGCACGCTCGACCACCATGCAGGTGCGCAATCTCGACTTCGTCGCCGCCGCCTGGTGCGCCGGCTGCTCGCGCTTCCGCATCCTCACCCGCGAAGTCCTGCCCAATATCGCGAGCCACCTCGTGGTCGTGGCGACGCTCGAGATCGCGCTCGCCATCCTGCTCGAGGCCGCCCTCTCGTTCCTCGGGCTGGGCGTACCGCCGCCGCTGCCGTCGTGGGGCCTGATGATCGCCGAGGCCAAGGACTACATGTTCTTCAGCCCCTGGGTGATCGTCATCCCGGGCGTGGCGTTGTTCGTGCTCGTGCTGGGCGTCAACCTGCTGGGCGACGGCCTGCGCGACCTGTTCGGCGCGAGGACCGATCCGTGAGCGCGCTGCTGGAGATCGAAGAGCTCGAGGTGAGCTTCGGCGGCCGCACATCGGCGGTGCGTGGCGCCTCGCTCAAGGTCGAACGCGGCGAGACCCACTGCCTGGTGGGCGAGTCCGGGCTGCGGCAAGTCGGTGACGGCGCTGTCGGTGATGAACCTCCTGGCGCGCGGCGCGCGGCGCTCCGCGAAGCGGCTCGCCTTCGAGGGCCAGGACCTGCAGGGCCTGTCCGACAGCGGCATGGCGCACCTGCGCGGCAACGCCATGGCCATGATCTTCCAGGAGCCGATGACCAGCCTCAATCCCGCCTACACGGTCGGCTCGCAGATGACCGAGGTGCTGCGCCGTCACCGGCACGCCAGCCAGCAAGGCCGCCACCGATCGCGCGGCCGACCTGCTGGCCCGCGTCGGCATCACCGCGCCCGGGATGCGGCTCGGCCAGTTCCCGCACCAGCTCTCGGGCGGCCTGCGCCAGCGCGTGATGATCGCCATGGCGCTGATGTGCGAGCCCAAGCTCCTGATCGCCGACGAGCCGACCACGGCGCTCGACGTCACGGTGCAGGCCCAGATCCTGCGCCTGCTCGCGCAGCTCTGCAGCGCGACCTCGGGCTTGGCATGCTGCTGATCACGCACGATCTCGGCATCGTCGCGCGCGTCGCCCATCGCGTCTCGGTGATGTATGCGGGCGAAGTGGTCGAAAGCGCCGCCACCGCCGAACTGTTCGCCAATCCCAAGCACCCCTACACGCAGGGGCTGCTGCGCTGCGTGCCGGTGCCGGGCAAGACACGGCGCGACGAGCCGCTCGGCTCGATTCCCGGCACCGTGCCGCGCATCGGTCCGGGCTTCGAAGGCTGCGCCTTCCGCGCGCGCTGCAACTTCGCCGACGAGACGTGCACCCACGCCATCCCGCGCCACGCCGCCGGTCCCACCCACGAGTTCCTCTGCCGGCTGCCGGCATGAGTGCGTCCGCTCCCGCCATCGAGGTCAAGGCCGTCGCGCAAGACCTTCCGCGTGAAGGGCGGTCTTCTGGGCAACGACCGCCACGTGGTCGCCGTCGACGACGTCTCCTTCGCCGTGCCGACCGGCGGCGTGCTGGGCGTCGTGGGCGAATCGGGCTGCGGCAAGTCCACTCTCGCGCGCCTGATCCTCGGCCTGCTGCAGCCCGAGCGCCGGCGACATCGCCGTCGAGGGCCAGCGGGTCATCGACATGGATCGCAAGGCCCGCGCGCGCCTGATCCAGCCGGTGTTCCAGGATCCGTTCGCCTCGCTCAACCCGCTGGCGCGCGTGCGCGACATCGTCGCTATGCCGCTGCGCGCCCAGGGCGAAATCGATCGACAGCGAAACCGCAAAGCGGGTCGACGAGATGCTGACGCGGGTCGGCCTGTCGCGCGAGATGGGCCAGCGCCTGCCCGCCGAACTGTCGGGCGGCCAGCGCCAGCGCGTCGCCATCGCCCGCGCGCTCGTGCTGCGGCCGCGCATCGTCGTCTGCGACGAGCCGACCAGTCGCGCTCGACGTCTCGGTGCAGGCGCAGATCCTGAACCTGCTGGCCGAACTGCGCCGCGAGCTCGGCCTCACCTATCTCTTCATCAGCCACAACCTCGCCGTCGTCGAACACGTCGCGAGCGAAGTGGCGGTGATGTATCTCGGCCGCTTCGTCGAGCGCGCGCCGACCGAGACGCCTGTTCGGCAACCCCGAGCATCCCTACACCAAGGCGCTGCTCGCCTCGGTGCTGACGCCGGAGCCCGGTCTCGGCGTGCCCGATGTCGGGCTGGGCGACATCCTGCCCGATCCCGCCAACATCCCGCCGGGCTGTCGCTTCCATCCGCGCTGCCCGATCGCCGAGCCGCGATGTGCGATCGAGACGCCGCCGCTCAAGCCGCGACCGGCCGGCGGCGTGGAGTGCTTGCTGGTGCCTTGAGCGATGACTGTCATCCCGAGGCCGCAGGCCGAGGGACCTTTAAGGCCAAGAGTGAAGGTCCCTCGCTACGCTCGGGATGACAGCTTCCGTTCTGCACTCACTTCCACTTGGCCAGATAGAACCGCGGCAGCTCGTCGGGGTAGGTCTTGAAGTCGAGCGCCTTGGAGAAGGCGTAGGCGTTCACGTAGGTGAACAGCGGCAGCCAATAGGCCTTCTCGGTCATCAGCTTGATGGCCGCCGAATAGGCCCGCTTGCGCGCGGCGGGGTCGGACGAGGCGCCGCCCTCGGCGACCAGCTTCTCGAGCTCGGGATCGCGCGAGTAGTTGTCGTTGGCGTCCTTGCCGTACATCACCGGAAAGATCGCCGAGACGTCGTTGATCGAGTAGCTGCCCCAGCTTCCGTGATAGAGCGGCGCTTCGCCGCGCCACGCCTTCTGGATCGCGGGCGCCACCTGGAGCTGGGTGATCTTGGTGCGGATGCCGACTGCCTGAAGGTAGTTCTGGATCGCCCCGCTCCATGAGGTCGGCTGCACGTAGGTGACGAACTCGGTCTCGAAGCCGTTGGGGAAGCCCGCTTCCGCGAGCAGCGCCTTGGCCTTGGCCGGGTCGTAGGCGTATTTCACCGCCGCGTCGGCATCGCAGCCGAACTGCGTCGGGAAGCACGGCGCGATCGGCACGCGACTGCCGCCCTGGATCAGCTTGTCGGCCATCTCCTGGCGGTTGACGGCATGCCAGATGGCCTGACGCACCTTGAGGTTGGTCAAGGGATTGCCCGCGCCGGAGCGGCCGGCCGCGTCGATCGACAGATAGCCGATGCGCATCGATTCCTGCTGCACGGCCTGCAGGTGCGGCATCTTGTTCACGCTGGCGATCTGGTCGGGATTGATGTTCCAGATCCAGTCGGTCTGCTGCGCCAGCAGCTCCGTCACCTCGGTGGCGAGGTCGGGCACGAACCGCACCTGCAGCGTCTTGATCGCGGGCTTGCCCTTGGGCGAGCCCGGTCCAGTAATCCTCGAAGCGCTCGAAGACGACTTCCTTGCCCTGCTCGTTCTTGACGATCTTGTAGGGACCGGCACCGACCGGCTTGGCGGCGAAACCCTCGGGCCCGACCTTCTCGCGATAGGCCTTGGGATGGATCGGCGTCACCATGGCGAGATATTCCAGCGCCGCCGGCGTCGGCCGCTTCATGTGGATGCGCACGGTCCAGTCGCCGGTCTTCTCGGCCTTGTCGATCCAGGCATAGTTCGACGGCGTCGCCACCTTGCTCTCGGGATTGGCCGCCATGTTGATGGTGTAGACGACGTCGTCGGGCGCTGAGCGTGCTGCCGTCGTGGAACTTCACGCCCTGGCGGATGGTGAGGTCGAGCGAATTGTCCTCGGCGAACCGCCACTCGGTGGCGAGCGACGGCTTGATCTCGAAGGTCGCGGGATCGCGGTGCACCAGCATGTCCCACGCCTGGTGGGCCAGGATGAGCCCGGTGCGCTGGCTGTTGAAATACATGTCGACGTTGGGCACGGCGTCGACGAACTGGATGCGCAGCGTGTCGGCGCTCTTCTGGGCCAGGGCGGGCGGCGCCACCGCCGCGCTGGCGGCCGTGATCATTGCGGTACGGCGGGAAAGTTTCACAAAAAGCCTCCTGTGTCGGGTGAGCGCCCAGATCCCAAACTAGGCTGCTGGCCTCGGATGAGGCAAGCTTCGCGCCACAACAGGAGGATTTCCCATGGCCAGCAAACTGACCGGCAAGGCGCGCAGCGATGCGCTGGCTGCCCTCAAGCATTGGAAGGAAGTGCCCGGCCGCGACGCCATACAGCGCAGCCTGACGTTCGCCGACTTCAACCATGCCTGGGGCTTCATGACCAAGGTGGCGCTGGCGGCGGAGAAAGCCGACCACCATCCCGAATGGTCGAACGTCTACAACAAGGTCGAGATCACGCTGTCGACCCACGACGCGGGCGGGCTCAGCGACAAGGATCTGGCGCTGGCCAAGTTCATCGATCAGGTCGCCTAGAGGGAAGCGGCTGCCTATTCGAGAGACACGCGGCCCGTGCCGTCGACGGTGAGCGACACTTCGGTCGTGCCGCGCATCGCCTTGGCGTACCAGATGCCGTTCTCGCCCTGGCGCACCAGCTTGGCGTTCCTGTAGCCGTCGGCCTCGATGGCGGCCTTGGCGGCGCTGTTGTCGGATGGCGCGTCGGCGGTCTTGGCCAGGACCGGCACTTCCGGGCCCACCGCGTCGGCGTCGAAGGCCGGGGTCTCGATCGTCGCCCGCGGTTTCATCAGCAGGGGCACCGGAGCCTGTTTGATCTCGAATGACTCCTTCTTGACGGCCGGTTCCGGAACGGGCGCCACCGGCGCGGGCTCGGGCTCTTTGGCAGCGACCGGCATCGCGAGTTGGCGGGCCGGAGGCCGTGCCGAAGAGTCCTGCGGGAGGGGCGCAAAGGCGCTGGCCACGCCGGCCACGCTCATTACGAGAGCGAGTACGAGAATTCCGCGCTTCTTCATGATCTGCCGCCTGCTGCCGTTGGTATCGAACGCACTCTCAACGGCGGCAGGGCGCGGGCGTTCCCGATTCCGACCATCCCGTGCGCGAGGGTCGCGGGCCGCAGCGGCACTTTCTGCAGAGCGTCAAGGGTTGCATCACACCGGTTGATTGCTGGGGATCAATCTGTGGATTTCAGGGACAACATCCCTGTCCGATCAGACGGGTGCCGTTTTTGTGCCTTGTTTTGCCCGCGCGCTGGCGCGACGGGCGCGGGCAACCTGTCGCTGACGCGTCCGCGCCGGCCTCGACCAGAGCTCGGTGAGCGCCCCGTCGGGCCCGTAGAGGGGGTCCTGGCGCGGCACTTTCACCTTGGCGATCGAAGCCCGCGCCTCGGCGGGATCCACCTCCTCGGGCCGCGGCTCGTCATAGCGGCCATCGGGGGGATAGGCGCCCACCACCAGGAGGTCGCGGCTGGCCCGGATGCGCCGATGGCCGGTGCCGGCCGGCAGCACCACGACGTCGCCCGCCGCCAAGGTGAGGCTATGTCCCTTGGCGCCGCCGAACCGCACGGTGACGCGGCCGCGGGCGATGCCCAGAACCTCGTGGCTGGCGGTATGGAAATGCAGGAAGTCGTAGACGCCGTCGCGCCATGAATCACGCCAGCCATGGCGGGCGAAGGTCTCCTCGAAGACCGCGGCGGGATCGTAGCCGCGATCGAGCCGGACGGCGGCGCGATAGACCATCAGCGGCAGCCGAGGATTGTTGGGCGTCTCGCCGTCGTCGCGGAAGCGGAACAGCTCGGGCTTGCGCAGTCGCACCAGCCGTTCGACCTTGCCCCGAGACGGCCGGCCGATGCCCGTCAGCTTCTCGACGATCCGCTTCAATTCCTCGACCACCGGCATGGGACGCTCCTTCACCCACGCCAACGCCTCCGGCGGCGCGAAGCTCCCGCGGGCCGGGCGGATCTACTTGGCCGGCGGCGGCACGACCTTCATGACGAACGAGGTCGGCGTCTCGCTGGGGCCGAACGGGCCGGGCGCCTTGTGGCTGACCGGCGGCACGCTGCGCAGGAAAGCGACGATGGCCTCGGCGTCCTGCCTGGTGAGCGAGGCGAACGCCCGCCACGGCATGATCGGCGCCAGCACGCGGCCATCCGGCCGCACGCCGGTCTGCAGCGCGGTGAGCACCTGCGCATCGGTCCAGGCGCCGAGCCCGGTCTCCTTGTCCGGGGTAAGATTGGGGCCGTGGAAGACGCCGAGGCCCGGCAGCTCGAAGCCGACATCCGAACCGCCGAGATAGCGCGCCATGTCGGGCTTGCCGAGGAAGTATCCCGGGGTGTGGCAGTCGTGGCAGCTCGCGACGGTCACCAGATATTTGCCGCGCGCGACGGCGGCCGGATCGGCGGCCGCGGCGCTCGATGCCGCGGCCGCAAGGGCAATGGCCGCGCCGGCGGCAAACGCGATGCGATGTGTCACTGGATTCTCCCCACGTCCTCTATTCCCCGAGACAGCGTATCATAACGCATGGACGCGCCGGCCATACGCCCCGCCACGACCGCCGACGTGGCGGCCATCAGCGATCTCATCCGGCGGACCGTACGGCTGTCCAACGCCCCCGATTACGGTGTCGCGGTCGCCGAGCTGATCGCGGCCGACCATGTGCCGGACAAGGTCGCGCAGCGACTGGCCGAGCGCGACGTCTTCGTCTGCGTCGAGGGAGCCAGGATCGTGGGCACGATCGGCCTCGGCGGCGACAGGCTGCGTTCGCTGTTCGTCGAGCCCGCGCTGCAGGGCAAAGGCATCGGGGCGCGACTTGTCGCCCATCTGGAAGCGCATGCGCGCGAGGCCGGCGTGATCGAGCTGCTTCTGTCCTCGTCGATTACGGCCCGAGCCTTCTACGAACGACTCGGTTACCGGCTGATCCGGTTCGACGAGCGCGACGACGGATCGACCTTCCTCATGTCGAAGATGCTTACAGATTGCTGACCGTTCGATGACGATGCCGATGACGTAAGGCCGTGTGTGCGCATTGTTGCTGCAGCCGATTGCGCTTGTCAGCGCCGGTCCCGCGTGAGGTAGTTGGTTCCTGAGACGGGGGCCTACATGAGCAGAAGTCTCGACGCGCCGCTCAGCCCGCATGAGGAAGCGACGCTGCGCCTGGTGGCGAACGGCATCACGAAGATCAAGCATCTCGCGCCCGACCACATCCGGCGGTTGAAGCATCTCGCGCTGGTCGAAGAGGATGGCAGGCGCTTGAAGCTGACGACGATCGGCCTGCAACGCTATGCTGCGCTGCCGAAGAGCGACAGTCTTGCCAGGCTGGTCGTCGATGACGACTTCGCGCGCAAGTTCGCGAAATTTCTCGCGCACCCCTAGCAGGATGACGCGCAAGCCAGGAGGAGCGATTAGATCATGAAGCGTCTGCACGTTCACATGTCGGTCGGCGATCTCGACCAGTCGATCCGCTTCTATTCCACGCTGTTCGCGGCCGCGCCGACCGTGGTGAAGCCCGACTATGCCAAATGGATGCTGGAAGATCCGCGGGTCAACTTCGCGATCTCGACGCACGCGGCCGGCGCGCCCGGCATCGATCACCTGGGCATCCAGGTCGAGGACGGCGAGGAGCTGCAGGAAATCTATGGCCGGCTGAAAGAGGCCGAGGCTCCCGTGCTCGAAGAAGGCAAGACGACCTGCTGCTACGCCCAGTCGGAAAAAAGCTGGACCCTCGATCCGCAGGGCGTGTCGTGGGAAGCTTTTCTCACCACCGGCGAGAGCACAATCTACGGCACGAGCGCGCCCAAGGTGGAAAGGCAGAAGCCCGCCGCCTGCTGCGGGCCGGCCAAGGCTGCGTCGTAGAGCGTCATCGGTTCCTCCCCAGCAACGCTGGGGAGGTGTCGGCGTCTTACGCCGACGGACGGGTCATGAGCATCAGGCGTGATGCTCATGACCCCTCCGCCCGCTCCGCAGGCACCTCCCCTTCGCGGAGTCCGCGAAGGGGAGGAAGATGAAAAGTTCGAGTCCTACTTGCGGTTCTTCTCCATGTGCCGGGGATCGCCGGCCTTGCCCTTGGCTTCGGCCTCCTTGAGCTCGGCGCCTTCCTTGGACTCGAGCGCGCGCTTGGCTTCGTGCGCCGCCTCGTCGACCTTGCCCTTCTTCAGGAACTTGGCCGTCGATTCGTTGTAGTCGCGGGTGCCGCTGTAGCTGCCCTCGCCCTCGATCTTGCTGTCCTTCTTCTTGTCATCCATCGACCGCTCCTTGGTTGCCAGACCAAGAAACGCGCCGGCGAGCGCAAGGTTACGCCCACCCTTTTTGGCCCTATTTCAGGCCCGCCTCGCGGAAATAGCGCGCGACGCCAGGATGCAGGCGCTCGCCGGGCGCGGTGGCCAGCGTATTCGCCGCCGTGGTGTCGGCCAACTGCGCCGGCGGCGTGCCGGCTTTCTCCTGCGCGTACAAGGCCTTGGCGATGCGGTAGGCCACCGCCTCGTCGAGGCCGGGTCGCGCCATGACGAAACTCCACGAGCCGACGGAGGGGATCGCGGCGTCCTGGCCGGGGAAGCTTCCGGCCGCCTGGGACACCGGCTTCAGGAAAGAGTGCTTTGCCAGGATGCGGGCGATCTCCGAAGCGTCGGGCGCGATGAAGCGCGCGCCCTTGTCGCTCCTGGCGACCGCCGTGAAGCCCGGCCAGCCGGTGCCGCCACCCCACAGCGCCGCGGCGCGGCCGTCGAGCACCATCGCCGGTCCGTCGCCCGCGCGCTCGAGATAGATCGGCTTGAAATCCTTCGCCGCATCGAAGCCCAGCCCATCCATGGCGTAGCGGCCCAGGATCACCAGGCCCGAGCCCTGCGCGCCCCAGGCGATCGGCTTGCCCAAAAGATCGGCGATGCGATGGTAGGGCGAATCCGCCCGCACCACGAACAGGCCGGCGGTGGGATACATCGCCGTGATGACTTTGAGATTCGCCGGCGGCCGGCCGATGCCGTCCAGCGATTCGTGCACCACCTCGCCCTGCACCAAGGCGATGTCGAGCGTGCCCGCTTCCAGCATCGGCACGTTCTCGGTGCTGCCCTTGGTGTTGACGGCCTCGATCTCGAGCGCGGGATCGAAGCGATGCACGGACTCGATGAAGGCCGCACCATAGACCGGGAAACCGCCGCCCGGCGTGGCGGTGCCGAGGCGCACCTTCACGGCCTCAGCTCCGGCGCGACGGGCGTGGACGGGCAGCGTCGCGGCAGCGGCCGCGCCGGCGAGCAGGTGTCTGCGGAACGGCATGGCATGATCAGTGGGAATCGGTGCAACGCAGGACTTCGACCGTGACATGCGACAGGCCGCGGAGGTCGGCCAGGCGCGCCTTGTAGTCCTCGACCGCCTGCGGCGTGTCCGACACCAGCGACACGATGGCGCCGTGATGGCCCGGGCCCAGGCGCCAGACATGCAGGTCGGCGATGCGGTCGTGACCGATCTCGAGACGCTGACGGATCGCCGAGTCGAGCGCGCGGTTGGGCACGGCGTCGAGCAGCACGGCGCCCGACGTCGCGGATCAGGCCCCACGACCAATGGCCGATCACCAGCGCGCCCACGATGCCGATCGCCGGATCGGCCCACGTCCAGCCGTACGACCATGCCGCCAGAAGGGCCACGATCGCCAGCACCGACGTCAGCGCATCGGCCATCACATGCCAGAAGGCGGCGCGCAGATTGTAGTCATGATGGTGATGATGGCCGTCCTCGTCATGGTCATGACCATGATCGTGATCATGATCGTGGCCGGCGCCCAGCATCCAGGCGCTGAGCAGATTGACCAGCAGTCCCACCGCGGCGATGGCGGTCGCCTCGGGGTAGTGAATCGGCACGGGCTGGACGAACCGCGTCGCCAACTCGATAGCCGATCATCAGCGCGACCAGGGCGAGCACGATGGCGCTGGCGAAGCCCGCGAGGTCGCCCAGCTTGCCGGTGCCGAAGGCAAAGCGCGGGTCGCGGGCGTGGCGGCTCGCGAAGCGGTAGGCGAAGGCAGCGATCGCCAGCGCCCCGGCATGGGTCGACATGTGCCAGCCGTCGGCCAAAAGCGCCATCGAGCCGAAGAGCGTGCCGCCGGCGATCTCGGCCACCATCATGGTGGCGGTCAGGCCGACCACCAGCCAGGTGCGCCGTTCATTGCGCTCGTGCGCGCCGCCCAGGAAGACGTGCTCGTGCTTCCAATCGTCGAGCGTGTGGCTGTGCATGCGGGTTCCTACTTCTGGAAATAAGGCTCGACCTTGCCGCTGAGCTTGATGGTGAGCGGGTTGCCCTTGCGGTCGACCGTCTTGCCGACGGCGACGCGGATCCAGCCCTCGCTCATGCAGTATTCCTCGACGTTGGTCTTCTCCTGACCATCGAACTTGATGCCGACGCCGCGCGTCAGCAGCGCCTCGTTGTAGTGGGGGCTCTTGGGGTTGGTCGAGAGCCGGTCGGGAATCTGGTCGGGCAATGCTTGATCGGTCATGTCGGCACTATAGCAGCCGTGCCGGCACGATGTCGTTGCCGGCCGGGACGGGGAGTTTCCGCAATTCGCGCAAGCGATGTCGCTATTGAGAGTTTGGACTGCACCCCTTCGGTGAGACAGCAAAAGGGCGGACGGATTCCCGGCCAAAGTATCTGCAGGGGATTTCCGCCAATTTCCGCCGATTTCCGCCGTTTCGCGGCAGGGCCCAAAAGGCCGCTATTTCCTGAGGATTGGAGATTTCCGGCATTTCCGGCATTTCCGCCGCTCATTTTCGCGTCGGTCGCGGTTTTGGGCTCGCCGCGGTAGCGGAAGACGCGCTCGGCCTGGTGGGTGTCGCCAGTGATGCGCGTGAACAGCGACTCGCTCGCAGTGGCATCGGCAACGTCACGACCCTGCTGCACGGTCTCGGCGAATTGGCAATGTCTCGCGATCCACTGACCAATGGGGCTGCGGACCACGAACTGTCCAGCCAGGTCGGGGGTGGTCACGCCGCGCGCGCAGAGCTCGCGGGCGCAATCGGCGTGCTCGGGGTTGCAGAGAGTTGGGCGGCCGGGACCGGACATGCTGAGGCTCTGAGAAAAGGACCGGAGTTTACTTAAGTGATACTTGGAGGCATGTCAAGTGTGTCTTCTCGGCTGACCACAGGCGAGCGATCGAATTTTCGGGCGCCATAGCGACCGAAAATGCCGTTCAGCTCCAGACTGATTTTGCCAGGGATACGCCACGATATGGCCGAGGAACGTAAGTGCTTTCACGTGGCTGACTTTTGTCCGCCGCTGAATGGCCGGCAAGCAGAACACCTTTCCCACCAGAATAGAGAGCGCAAGGAGCGTGGGATGGCGGGACGTCCAACTTGTGATGGCGATGCTGGCGCATCGCTCTCCCGTTCATTGCTTCTTTCAGACTTATCTTCGCTTCTTTTCGAGTTCGTTCCTCTCCTCTTCTTTCCGGGCGCCTCTCCCTTCCCTCGGACTCCTCTCCCCCTTGGGGGAGAGGTTGGGTGAGGGGGTAATGCAGGAGGCAGTCTTGCGTTGACCCCCTCACCTAGCCTCTCCCCCAAAGGGGGGAGAGGAACATGAAAGAGGGGAGAAGAACACCTAAGCCTCTCCCCCAAGGGGTCCCCAAGGGGGAGCACCGCCCATGCAAGAGGTCATTCACCATTTGTTGAACGGTCCGCTTCGTGCCGATCAACGGCAACACTGCACTACGGGCAACGGCGTTGCTGCGGGAGGGCTGCGACAGCAGCCGCCGTCGCATGCCTGCGGCATTTCATCGGCTGTGCGGACCGATGCCGGGGCACATCCTCGAACGCGCATCGTATTGAAGGCCTCTGCCTGCGATACCAGATCTTCCTCTGCAGGACCGCCGTCGCCATCCACCGGCTCTCGCGGCCTTCACGGATGCCAACGGCATGAACGACGATGTGAAAAACCAAACGGCCAACCGCCCACGCGTCCATCTCGTGCGGTGGATCTTGGCGTCGGCCGTTCTGCTGCTGGCCGCCTTCGTCGTCTGGCAGAAAGTGGCGCCGAAGCCGCGGACGAGGGCGGCTGCGCCGCAGATCGTCACGGTTGCCCAGGCGACGCTGGGCGACATGCCGGTGATCCTGAACGAGCTGGGGACCGTCACGCCCACCGCCACGGTCACCGTCATGCCCAACCAGGCGGTCAGCGGCTATCTGACCGAGGTGCCTTTCCAGGAAGGGCAGGAGGTCGAGCAAGGCCAGGTCCTGGCGCAGATCGATCCGCGGCCGTACCAGGCGGCCCTCGACCAGGCGATCGGCACGCTGCAGCGCGACCAGGCCATCCTGCACGAGGCGCAGATGGACCTCGATCGCTTCCAGAAGCTCGTCAAGCTGGATTCGATCGCGCGCCAGCAGGCCGAAGACCAGGCCTACGTCGTCGTCCAGAACGAGGGCACGGTGAAGCTCGACCAGGCGGCGGTCGACACCGCCAGGCTCAACCTCGCCTATTCCCGCATCACCGCGCCGGTCGCGGGCCGCGTCGGGCTGCGCCTCGTCGATCCGGGCAACTTCATCAGCGGCTCGTCGAGCACCGGCGTCGCCGTCGTTACGACGATCAAGCCGACCACGGTCGTCTTCACGGTGGCCCAGAACGATCTGCGACAAGTCGTCGAACGGTTCCGGACCCCCGGCGTGAAGTTGCCAGTGACGGCCTACAGCAGCGACGGCAGCAAGAAGCTGGCAACCGGCACGCTCTATGCCATCAACAACCAGATGGCCGTGAGCACTGGCACCGTCACGCTGCGCGCGAGCTTTGCCAACGACGACGAAGCCCTGTTCCCCAACGAATTCGTCAACGTCCGGCTGCTCGTCGAAACGCTGCACCAGGCCGTGCTGGTGCCGAACGCGGCCGTGCTGAGCGGGGCGCCGGGCAACTACGTCTACCTCGTGAACAAGGACGATACGGCCTCGGTGCACAAGGTCACGCTGGGGCCGAGCGACGGCAAGAACACCGTCATCGCGAGCGGCCTCACGGCGGGCGACAGCGTCGTCATCGACGGCACCGACCGGTTGAGCGACGGCGCGAAGATCAAGGTTGCCCCGCCGGCCACGGCACCGCCATCGGCATCCGACCCGGCACAGCAGATCTCCCAGACGCCGGCATCGCCGCCATCGGTAAAGAGGAAGTCGGACGGCAGCACCCCACCGTCGAAAAATCCCTAGACGGCGGAGCGGACGATGAACATTTCCCGACTGTTCATCGTGCGGCCGGTGGCGACGTCCCTGCTGATGATCGCCCTGGTCCTCATCGGCCTCGTCTCGGTGAACTTCCTGCCCGTCTCGTCGCTGCCCGACGTCGACTACCCGACGATCCAGGTCCAGACCTTCTATCCGGGCGCCAGCCCGCAGGTGATGTCGACCACGGTGACCGCACCGCTCGAAGTGCAGCTCGGCCAGATTCCCGGGCTGCAGCAGATGATCTCGTCGAGCTCCTCGACGGCCTCGATCATCACCCTGCAGTTCGACCTGTCGATGAACCTCGATGTCGCCGAGCAGGACGTGCAGGAGGCGATCAACGCCGCCAACAGCCTGCTGCCGGCCGGACTGCCGGCGCCGCCGACCTACGCCAAGGTCAATCCGGCCGACCAGCCGATCCTCACCCTGGCCGTGACCTCCAAGGGCATGTCCCTCACTCAGCTGCAGGACGTCGCCAACAACCGGCTCGCGTCGAAGATCGCCGAGGTGCCGGGTGTCGGCCTGGTGAGCCCATCCGGCGGCAACGTGCCGGCGATCCGCGTCGAGGCCGACCCGCAGAAGCTCGCGGCCTACGGGCTCAACATCGACGACCTACGAACCCTGCTCAGCAATATCACGCTCAGCCAGCCCAAGGGCAACTTCGACGGTCCCGAGCTCGATTACACGATCAACGACAATGACCAGATTTCGGATCCCAAGGACTATCTCGACACCGTCGTTTCCTACCAGAACGGCTCGCCGGTCCTGCTGCGCGACGTGGCCACGGTGACCCAGGCCGCCCAGAACATCCAGCAGGGCGCCTGGTTCGGCGACACGGCGGCCATCCTGCTCAACGTGCAGCGCCAGCCGGGCGCCAACGTCATCAAGACCGTCAACCAGATCAAGCAGCAGCTCCCGCAGCTGCTGGCCAGCCTGCCCGCGTCGATGCATGTCGAGATCGTGGCCGACAGCACCGGGGTGATCCGCTCCTCGGTCGACGACGCCTTCTTCGAGCTGGTGCTCGCCATCGTGCTGGTCGTGCTGGTCATCTTCGTCTTCCTGCGAAACCTCCCGGCGACGATCATCCCGAGCATTTCCGTACCGGTGTCGCTGATCGGCACCCTGGCGGTGATGTACAAGCTCGGCTACTCGATCGACAACCTGTCGCTGATGGCGCTGATCATCGCCACCGGCTTCGTGGTCGACGATTCGATCGTCATGATCGAGAACATCGTGCGCTATCTCGAGGAGGGCCTGCCGCCGCTCGAGGCCGCGCTGAAGGGCGCCGGGCAGATCGGTTTCACCATCCTGTCGCTCACCGTGTCGCTGATCGCGGTGCTGATTCCGCTGCTGTTCATGGGCGGCGTGATCGGGCGCCTGTTCAGCGAATTCGCCATGACCCTGGCGATCACCATCGTGCTGTCCGGCGTCGTCTCGCTCACCCTGGTGCCGATGCTCTGCGCGCGCATGCTGCGGCGCCAGTCGGAGCGCCATCCCAGCGCTTTCGAGCGCATCAGCGAAAGGCTGTTCAACGCGACGCTCGGCGGCTACGAGCGCGGCCTGCGCTGGGTGCTGCGCCACCAGGGGCTGACCCTGATGGTCGCGGTCCTCACCCTGGTCGCGACGGGCGTCCTCTACGTCGTCATTCCGAAGGGGCTGTTTCCCGTCCAGGATGTCGGCGTCATCCAGGGCATCAGCGTCGCCGACAACTCGATCTCGTACCAGGCGATGGCGGCGCGGCAGAGGGCGCTGGCCGACGCCATCCGCAAGGACCCCGACGTGGTCAGCCTGACCTCGTATGTCGGCATCGACGGCACCAACAAGACACTGAACAGCGGCCGCTTCCTGATCAACCTCAAGCCGGTCGACGACCGCTCGCTGAGCGCCGAGCGGATTGCGCGGCGCATCCAGGATGAAGTGGCGGACATTCCCGGCATCAAGCTCTACCTGCAGCCCGAGCAGGACCTGACGCTCGATACGACGGTCTCGCCCAACCAGTACCAGTTCGTGCTGCGCGGGCCCAACAAGCAGGACTTCGACAAATACGTCCCGCAGATCATCGGCAAGATGAAGCAGATCCCGTCGATCAGGGACGTCGCCAGCGACCTCAACAATGAGGGGCTGACGATCAACGTCGAGGTCAATCGCCAGCTTGCCGCGCGCTACGGCATCACGCCGGCGACCATCGACAACGCGCTCTACGACGCGCTCGGCCAGCGCATCGTCACGACGATCTTCAACCAGTCGACGCAGTATCGCGTGATCCTGGTGGCCAAGCGCGACCGCCTGCCGGACCTGCAGTCGCTCCGATCGCTCTACCTGCCGACCCAGACCGGCAGCACGGGCGAAGTGCCGCTTTCCGCCGTCGCCGAGATCAAGCCGGGCACGATGCCGCTCGTGATCAGTCACCTGGCACAGTTTCCCGCGGTCACCATATCGTTCAACCTGAGCGACGGCGCCTCGCTCAGCACGGCCGTCGACGACATCCACCAGGCGATCGAGGCGGTGCACCTGCCGCCGTCGATCACGGCCACCTTCCAGGGCGCCGCGCAGGCTTTCGAGGATTCGCTGTCGAGCGAGGTCTTCCTGCTGATCGCGGCCCTGGTCGCCGTCTACATCGTGCTGGGCGTGCTTTACGAGAGCTTCATCCATCCCGTGACGATCCTGTCGACCTTGCCGTCGGCCGGCATCGGGGCGCTGCTGGCGCTGATGCTGGCCGGCAAGGATCTCGACGTGATCGGCATCATCGGCATCGTGCTGCTGATCGGCATCGTCAAGAAGAACGCCATCATGATCGTCGACTTCGCCCTCGACGCCGAGCGCGAGCACGGCAAGTCGCCCGAGGAGGCGATCTTCGAGGCCTCGCTGCTGCGCTTCCGGCCGATCCTGATGACCACGCTGGCGGCGATGCTGGGTGCGCTGCCGATGCTGCTGGGCGGCGGCACCGGCTCCGAGCTGCGCCAGCCGCTGGGCCTCGCGATCATCGGCGGCCTCGCGCTCAGCCAGGTCCTGACGCTGTTCACCTCGCCGGTGATCTACCTCGCCTTCGACCGCCTGACGCGGCGCTTCCGCCGCCGCCGGCCGAGCGAACCGCCGGCCGCGAGGCCGACGTGAACCTCTCCGCCCTCTTCATCGACCGGCCGGTGGCCACGACCTTGCTGGCCGTGGCGATCTTCCTGTCGGGCGTGCTCGCCTGGTTCCACCTGCCGGTGGCGCCGCTGCCCAACATCACCTTCCCGGTGGTGGTCGTGCAGGCGACCATGGCGGGCGCGGCGCCGGAGATCATGGCCGCCACGGTCGCCGAGCCGCTGGAAAAGCGCCTGGCCACGATCTCGGGCGTGACCCAGCTCACCTCGACCAGCTATGTCGGCGTGGCCACGATCGTGGCCCAGTTCGACGTGAGCCGCGACATCAACGGCGCCGCACGCGACGTCCAGGCGGCCATCCAGGCCTCGCGCGCCGACCTGCCGACGACCTTGCGCGGCAATCCGACGTGGCGGCAGTTCAACCCGTCCAATTCGCCGATCATGATCCTGGCGCTCACCTCGGACACGCTCAACCGCTCGCAGCTCTACGACAGCGCCAACACCGTGATCCAGCAGCAGCTGTCGCAGATCAGCGGCGTCGGCCAGATCACCTTGGGCGGCGCGGCGTTGCCGTCGGTGCGCATCGAGCTCGAACCCGACAAGCTCAGCAGCTACGGCATCGGCATGGAGGACGTGCGGGCCGCCGTGGCGGCCGCCAACGCCGACAGCGCCAAGGGCGATATCGACCAGGGCGACCGGCGGTACGAGGTCACCTCCAACGACCAGGCGACCGTCGCGGCGGACTACAAGGATCTCGTGATCGCCTACCGCAACAACGCGCCGGTCATGCTGCATGACGTCGCCGACGTGCAGGATGCCAACGAGAACATCCGCAATATCGGCCTCTATAACGGCCAGCCGGCGGTGGGCGTCATCGTCTATCCCATCCCGGGCGCCAACATCGTGGCGACCGACGCCCAGATCCGCCGGGTCCTGCCCTCGATCGAAGCGACCCTGCCGCACGGCGTGAAGGTGAACGTCGCCATGGACCGCTCGCAGTCGGTCAACGCTGCGGTCGGCGACACCGAGCGGACGCTGGCGATCGCCGTGGTGCTGGTGATCGGGGTGGTCTTCGTCTTCCTGCAGTCGGCGCAGTCGATCTGGATACCGGCGGTGGCGCTGCCGCTCTCGATCATCGGCACGTTCGGGCCGATGTACCTGATGGGCTACAGCATCGACAATCTATCGCTGATGGCGCTCACCATCGGCACCGGCTTCGTCGTCGACGATGCCGTGGTCGTGCTCGAGAATATCGTGCGCCATGTCGACGAGGGCATGGCACCGCGCGAGGCGGCCTTGCGCGGCAGCGCCGAGGTGGGCTTCACGGTGGTCTCGATGAGCCTGTCGCTGATCGCGGTGTTCATCCCGATCCTGCTGATGCCGGGCACCGTCGGCCTGGTGTTCCACGAGTTCGCGGTGACACTGTCGATCGCCATCCTGATCTCGATGGTGATCTCGCTCACCATAACGCCCTGCATGTGCGCCTGGATGCTGAAGGACCGCCGCGCCCATCCGGCGCGGGCGCGCGTGGCGGTCTGGATGGAGCGCCAGTTCGATCGCTTCAAGAATGCCTATGCGCGCGGGCTGCATGCCGTGCTCGACCACACCCTGCTGGTCGGCCTCCTGCTGATCGGGCTGATCGTGGGCAACGTCTTCCTGTTCAGGATGCTGCCGTCGACCTTCTTCCCCGAGCAGGATACCGGCATCGTGATCGGACAGATCATCGCCGACCAGGCGATCTCCTTCCCGGCGATGTCGCAGAAGCTCGCCCAGCTGCAGGGCATCGTGCAGAAGGATCCCGCCGTCGCCTCGGTCTTCGGCTTCGCGGGCTCCGGTTCGGCCGGCCGCGCGGGCAACACCGCCACCGTCTTCATTGCCCTGAAGCCGCTCAGCGAGCGCGGCGCCTCGGCCGAGCAGATCGTCCAGCGGCTGCGTCCCAAGCTCAACAGCATCTCCGGCGCGCGCCTGTTCCTGCAGGCGCAGCAGGATCTGCATATCGGCGGCCGGCAAACCGCGGCGGAATACCAGTATACGCTGAGCGGCGACGACGCCGGCGCCATCTACAGCCTGGTGCCCAAGCTGATCGCCGAGCTTGGCAAGCACCCCGACCAACTGACCGACGTCAATACCGACATGCAGCAGAACGGCCTGCAGACCTTTGTGACGATCGACCGCGCCACGGCGGCGCGCTACGGCTTTGCGCCGAACCAGGTCGACGCCGTGCTCTACGACGCGTTCGGCCAGCGCACGGTTTCGACCATCTACAATCCGTACAATCAGTATTTCGTGGTCATGGAGGTGGCGCCGAAATACTGGCAGCAGCCGCAGGACCTCGACCGGATTTTCCTCAGCACGGCGGCCGGCAACGTGACGGGCACGCAGCAGACGCAGATGCCCGCCGGCACGGTAAAGGGCGAAACGCCGTTCGTCTCAGTCGCTCCCCGGGTGGCGTCGTCCAGCGCCAACGCGCTCAACGCCAATGCGCAGGCGAACCTGACGACCAACGCGATCTCGAACAGCCGGGGCGGGGCGTCGAGCGGCAGCGCCGACAGCACGGCCGCCGAAACCATGGTGCCGCTGTCCGCCCTGGCCAAGGCCGTCAACAACCACACGGCGATCCAGGTCAACCACCAGAGCGGCCTCATTGCAGCGACGATCTCCTTCAACCTGCCGCCCGGCGGATCGCTCAGCGCGGCGCAGGCGGCGATCGAGGCGGCGATGCGCACCCTGGGCGCACCCGCCTCGATCCATGGCGGCTTCCAGGGCTCGGCGCAGGTCTTTGCCCAGTCGCTGTCGACGATCCCGCTGCTGATCCTGGCCGCCCTCGTGGCCGTCTATATCGTCCTGGGCATCCTCTACGAGAACACCATCCACCCGCTCACCATCCTGTCGACGCTGCCGTCGGCCGGGATCGGCGCCACCCTGGCGCTGCTGCTGTTCGGCGTGCCGTTCTCGATGATCGCGCTGATCGGCATCATCCTGCTGATCGGCATCGTGAAGAAGAACGCCATCATGATGATCGACGTCGCCATCCACCTGGAGCGCAACCAGAAACGCCCGGCGAAGGAGGCCATCCACGAGGCCGCCGTGGTGCGCCTGCGGCCGATCATGATGACCACCGCCGCCGCGGTGCTGGGCGCCCTGCCGCTCGCCATCGGCATCGGCCAGGGCGCCTCGCTGCGCCAGCCGCTTGGCATCACCGTGATGGGCGGCCTGCTGTTCAGCCAGATCTTCACGCTCTATACGACGCCGGTGATCTACCTTTCCCTCGATCGACTGCGCCGCACGCTGGGCGGGCTCGCTCCGGCATGGCCGTGGCGACGCAACCGCCAGCCGCGGTCGGCCGCGTGAAGACCGCGGCAGGACCATCCGCCGCCTTACGCTATTGGATTCAACATCGAATAATTCGCTCCGTCTTCTCCGCCGCCCTCTTCTCATGTTCCTCTCCCCCTTGGGGGAGAGGTTAGGTGAGGGGGTCAACCCGCAGACTGTCTCCTGCATCACCCCCTCACCCAGCCTCTCCCCCAAGGGGGAGAGGAGCATGAAAGCAGAGGATTGGAGCGGACGCAGGCAGAGAGGGATTGCCGCCACATCACGGCGGATTGGGGGCGCCTGGCGGCGGCGGGCTGCGCCGGCACTCGCCGGTCAGGATGCCGCCGTAGCCCGCGAAGGGCGTCACGGCGAGCACGCCGTCGTTCCTGTTGTAGGTGACGGTGAATTCCGGAAAGCGGGTGCGTAGCGCCTGGAACGTGATGCCGGTGTTGGCGCCCTCGACCAGCGCGCCGCCATCGAGCAGGGAGGCGACGTTGCGCAGGTCGTCGAACACCATGAAGAAGCTCTGCGGCTTGCCGTTGCCGTCGTTGTACTTGCAGGCGAGCCAACGCGGCTCCGCCATCGCCGGTCGCGCCACCGCGGCAAGCAATCCGACGGTCGCCAGAACAGCCGGCCAACGCATCGCGCCCGCCTTTACCGCGGGGCCATGCGGATGGCGCCATCGAGCCGGATGGTCTCGCCGTTCAGCATGTGATTCTCGACGATCTGCATCGCGAGCTGGGCATATTCCTTGGGATCGCCCAGCCGCGAGGGGAACGGTACCTGCGCGCCCAGGCTCTTCTGCGCCTCGGCCGACAGGCCCATCATCATCGGCGTCAGAAAGAGGCCGGGCGCGATGGTGCAGACGCGGATGCCGAGGCTCGACAGGTCGCGCGCGATCGGCAAGGTCATGCCGACAACGCCGCCCTTGGAGGCCGAATAGGCCGCCTGGCCGATCTGGCCGTCGAATGCCGCCACCGAGGCGGTGTTGATGATGACGCCGCGCTCGCCGTCTTCCATCGGCTCGACCTGGCTCATGGCCCAGCTCGCGAGACGGATGACGTTGAAGGTGCCGATCAGGTTGACCTGGATCACCTGCGAGAACATCGCGAGATCGTGCGGGCCCGACTTGGAGATAGTGCGTCCGGCGCGGCCGATGCCGGCGCAGTTCACCACCACCCGCGGCGCGCCCAGTCTCTCGACCACGGCCTCGACCGAGGCTTGGGTGTTGGCGGCGTCGGCGACGTTGGTCTTGATATAGAGTCCGCCCAGCTCCTTGGCCTTGGCGTTGCCGAGCTCGTCCTGCAGGTCGAAGATCGCGACCTTGGCGCCGGCCGCGGCCAGCGCGGTCGCCGTGGCGCCGCCCAATCCCGATGCGCCGCCGGTGACGATGGCAGCCTGGCCCTTGACGTTCATTGGTATCCCTCCGTGGTACGGGGCGCTTTTTAGCAGGTCCCGACCCCTTGCCAAGCGCGGCCGGGTGCCCATTTTTGGGGACATGAGCGACAGCGACCGAATCCTGGAGAACGAGACCCGCGTGCGCGACGGCTTCTGGCGCAAGGCGCGCCAGACGCTGGGCAAGGTGCCGTTCACCGAGGACGCCGTGGCGGCCTTCTTTTGCGCCCTCGATTCCGCGACGCCGCTGCCTATTCGCGCCACCTTGTTCGGCGCGCTGGCCTATTTCGTGATGCCGTTCGATGCCATTCCCGACTTCATCCTGGGCCTGGGCTACACCGACGATGCGGCGATCCTGATCGCCGCCTTCACCGCGGCCCGGGTGCACATCAGCGAAGCGCATCGCGAGAAGGCGCGTGCCTGGCTCCTCAAGGCGCAGGCGTCTCCAGCGGCCTAGCCGATACCGCAGCGCGCCGGCGCTCGCGGGCGAGTTGGTGCTCGCGATGGGCGATGTAGAGCGCCGAGCCGATGACGATCGAGGCGCCGAGATAGGTCCAGATCACCGGCATCTCGCCCCAGATCAGCCAGCCCACGAACACGGCGAAGGGCAGGCGCATGTATTCGAACGGCGCCACCGCCGACATCTCGCCCGCCTTGAAGGCCTGCACCCAGAAATACTGGCCGACCGTGGCCGAGAGCGCGATGCCCACGGCCAGCACCCAGCCCCAGAGATCGGGCCAGCGCCAGACCAGGATGGCCGGCACCGTGAGCAGGATCGTCGAGAAGATCGCGAATTGAGTCAGGATCATGAGCGGCGTCTCGGAATCCGACAGCCGCCGCACCAGCAGGATCGAGAGCGAGACCGCGGCGGCATTGGCGAGCCCGACCAGCGCGCCCAGCTGCAGGCTGCCCTCGCCCGGCCGCACCATGATCAGCACGCCGGCAAAGCCGATGACGGTGGCGCTCCAGCGCCGCCAGCGCACCTTCTCGCCCAGGAGGACGGCGGCGACCACGACCGAGAACAAGGGCTGCGAGAAGGCGATGGCCGTGGCGTCGGCCAGCGGCAGCAGCGTCACGGCATAGAAGCCCAGCACCATCGAGCCGGTGCCCATCGCGGTGCGCCAGAAGTGGCCGACGATGCGCTTGGATTGCCACGGCTTCACCCGTCCGGCCACGATCATGGGCAGCAGCAGGATCACCGAGATGACGGCGCGGAAGAAAGCGGTCTGCACGCTCTCGACCTGGGTCGAGAGCAGGCGGATCATGGCGCTCGTGGAGGTGAAGATGAAGCCGCCGCTCACCAGCCACAGGGCGCCCTGCACATTGGGCGGCAGGCGTCGCAGCCAGTCAAACATCCCCTCTTCCCCTGGATCTTGTGCCCCGCATGCCGTCGCGCGGGCAATGCCGCTCGGGATAGAGATCGGCGCCGCAGTCGAAATGGTCGATCAGGCGCATCGCGTGATTTTGTCCATCGTCTACCGTTCGCCCCGTGGTGCGTGAAATGGATTGAGCGTCGGAACTCCAAAAGGTTGGAAGTCACGGACGTTCCGGGTCACCACGATCAGATTGTGGACCAAGGCGGTCGCAGCGATGCGCGCGTCGTCTGCCAACGTATCCGACTTGCCATGCATCAATCTCGCCCAGGTTCGGTAGATCGGTGTGTCCATCGCCAGAACCTCGTAGGTCCGGGCGACTTCGTCTGCCCATCGTTCGATCTCGGCGGCTCGCCCCGGGTCGTGGTCCCTCGTCAACTCAATGCCTGCCTGGATCTCACCCAACGACACCGCAGACACGCGAAGTACCCTGTGGTCGACAGAACGGAGCCAGGCGAGAACTGCGCCATGCGGGCGCGCTCGCCTCAGTTCGGAAACGACATTCGTGTCGAGCAGATACACGCCGTACTCAATCGAAACGTGGCGCCGGTCGACGGCGATGCCTGCCGCGCGGCGGGATCTTCAGTTCACCCCGCCCTTCGTCGGTCAGCAGAAGTTCCTTAAGCGTGCGGACCGGCGCGCCATGGAGGCGGCGCCATTCGTCGATCGGCACCAGCACGGCTGCGTCGCTGCCGCGCTTGGTCACGAGCTGCGGCCCCTGCCTCAGACAGGCATCAAGCATTTCGCTGAACCTTGCCTTGGCGTCCTGAACCGGCCATGTCTTCACGGCATTTCTCCTGACTAGTTATCTGACTAGTCCAAGATAGCGCCGGGTCAGGTGCTCAGGCAAGAGGCGGCGCGACATCTCCCGTGCCCAGCGCCCGCTGCATCAGCACGCTGTCGAGCCAGCGGCCGAACTTGAAGCCGATATTCTTCAAGGTCCCGACCATCTCGAAGCCGCAGGAGGCGTGCAGGCGGATCGAGGGCGTCTGCGCCGAATCGCCGATCACCGCCACCATCTGGCGCTTGCCGAGCTGGGTGCAGTGCTCGATCAGCACCGGCAGGAGGGCCTTGCCGACGCCCTGTCCCACCGCGTCCTTGTCGATGTAGATCGAATCCTCGACGGAGAATTTGTAGGCCGGCCGCGGCCGCCAGTTGCCGGCATAGGCATAACCCAGGACCCGGCCGTCACGCTCGGCCACGAGGTGCGGCAGGCCAAGATCGAGCACGGCAGCGCGGCGCCTTTTCATATCGGCAAGGTCCGGCGGGTCGACCTCGAAGGAGGCCGTGCCATGCAGCACGTGATAGCCATAGATTTCCGCACAGCGCGCGACATCGGCCTCGGTCGAGGCCCGCACAATCAATCCGCCCACGTCTGCTTGTCCCCGTGCCCGCTCATCTCGGGCCGTTATAGCGCGTCAGTCCGACGAGCGCCGCAGCGAAGCAGGACGGTTAGCGGCCGCTCTCGTCCTTGAAGAGAGAATCCGCGAGCTGCATGCCGGTCTGCATGTCGGCCAGCGCGATGGTGACCTGCTGGCCGCGATTGTCGATGATCGTCCAGCCGCGCAGCGTCAGCGGGTTTTCCGAGAAGCGGACGATTACCTTGCCCTCTTTCGGCTTCTTGGTCTGGCTCATGGTGGCCTCGATCAGGCCGTTGACCCGCTCGAGCTTCTCGACCCTGAGATCGCCGCTGCTGAGCGTGAACGGATCCTTGACCAGGAACGAGGCGGCGGTCCAGCCGATCGGCCACTGGCCGAAATCCTTGGTCGTCGGATCCCACATCGTCACCTGGAAGCCGTCGGCCACGATCTTGAGCTGCGACGGCGGGTCGTACTCGAAGCGCATGCGGCCGGGCCGGCGCACATAGAACGTGCCCTGGATGATCGAGCCGTTGGGATTGGTCTGCACGAAGCGCGCCTTCATCGTGCGGATCGCGTTGAAGTACTTCTCGATCTCCGGCACGCCGACCTGGCCCTGCGCCTGCGCGGGCAGCGCGGCGGCGAACATCAGGGCGATGGCGGAGAGAACGGCGGCGAAAAGGATGCGCATGCGCCCGATATGACCGGCGAATGGGGCGGATTCAAGTGCGCACGATTTCGTGCCTCCCCCGTCTTACGGGGGAGGTGCCCCCGAAGGGGGCGGAGGGGGAAAGCCTCACAGGCGATCCTCTGAAATTTCAGATCTGAATTTTGCCGGGACCTCGACTGGGGCTTTCCCCCTCCGGCCCTTCGGGCTACCTCCCCCGTAAGACGGGGGAGGCAATCAAAAGGGGGGCTTCCCAAGCAGGTAAACGGGCGTTTACCATGGCGGCAACGACCGGGAGGAACCGCCGATGCATGTGGGAATGGCTGCCGTCTTCCAGAACACCGGCCGCGCGCTCAGCGACCACCAGATCTATCTGAACGAGCTCGCGCTGGCCGACATGGCCGAGCCGCTGGGGTTCGAATCGATCTGGTCGGTCGAGCACCATTTCACCGACTACACGATGTGCCCCGACGTCGTGCAGTTCCTGTCCTACATGGCCGGCCGCACCCGACATGTGCGGCTGGGCTCGATGGTGGTGGTGCTGCCGTGGCACGACCCGATGCGCGTGGCCGAGCAGATCTCGATGCTCGATCATCTCTCGGGCGGCCGCATGATCCTGGGTCTGGGCCGCGGCGCCGGCAAGGTCGAGTTCGACGGCTTCCGGCTCGACATGGGCGACAGCCGCGAGCTGTTCGTCGAATACGGCGAGGCGCTGCTGCGCGGCCTCGAGACGGGCGTGATGGAATATGACGGCAAACATCTCAAGCAGCCGGCCACCGCCATCCGCCCCGCCCCGTACAAATCCTTCCGCGGCCGCACCTATGCCGCGGCGGTGAGCCCCGAGAGCGCGCGCATCATGGCCAAGCTCGGCGTCGGGCTCCTGATCATCCCCCAGAAGCCGTGGCGCGAGGTCGAGAAGGAACTCACCGAGTACAACAAGCTCTTCCGCGAGATCAATGGCACGGACGCGCCGCAGCCGATCTCGGCCGGCTGGACCTTCGTCGACGAGAGCGCCGAGCGGGCGCGCGACATGGCGATGAAGTATATCGGCGGCTACTACCGCACTGTGCTCGACCATTACCAGTTCGGGGCTGCGCACATGAAGAACCAGCGCGGCTACGAGTACTACGCCAAGATGAACGAGAAGCTCGCCGTCTACGGCGACCAGAAGGCGATCGAGTTCTTCGCCGACCTGCAGGTCTACGGCACGCCCGAGCAGGTCTACGACAAGGTCCTGGCGATCCACAAACAGACCAACAACTCGGCCTATGTCGGCGTGTTCTCCTATGCCGGCATGCCGCACGAGGAGGCCGCCCGCAACATGCGCCTGTTTGCCGGCAGCGTGATGCCCGAGCTCAAGAAGTTCGACGCCGGCGCCGCCATCGACCGCTCGTCGATGCTGCCCGACCTGCGCTTCGCCGCCGCCGCGGAGTAAGGCCAAGGTAAGCCTGCGCGGCCATCGTAGGCCCATCTTTGAAGGAGGCCTCGATGCGTTTCATGGCACTGGGCCTGCTGGCTCTCGGCCTCTTGATGTCGGCGACTGCGACCGGCTTCGCCCATGGCGGTCATGGCGGCCATGGGCATGGCCACGGCCACGGCGCCGCGGCCAGCACGGCCCATCCCCGCAGCTAACAATCCCCAGGCGCCTTGGATAGGGTCGCGCAGGGCGTTCTTGGGGAGATCACATGCGCAAAGTCATCCTGGCGGTCGCCACCGCGGCGGCGTGCCTGGCCGCGGGCTCGGCCATCGCCCAGACCGAGGTCGAGCGCGGCAAGTACCTGGTCGAGAGCATCATGGGCTGCGGCAACTGCCACACGCCGGTGGGGCCCAGCGGACCGATCCTCGACAAGGCGTTGTCCGGCGGACCGCCGATCGGGGAAGGCAATGCCTTCACCGCCGTCCCGTCCAACATCACGCCCGATCCGGAGACCGGCATCGGCAAGTGGACCGACGCCCAGATCAAGACCGCCATCCGCCAGGGCCGACGCCCAAATGGCACGCTGATCGGACCGCCCATGCCGTTCGGCCAGTATCGCGGCATCGCCGATGCCGATATCGACGCAGTCGTGGCCTACCTGCGCACCGTGCCGGCGGTGAACAACGCCGTGGAGAAATCGACCTATCACATTGCGCTGCCGCCAGCCTGGGGCCCGCCGATCACCAAGCCGATCACTGCCCCGCCGGCAAGCGACAGGCTGGCCTACGGCGCCTATCTCGCGGGCCCGCTCGGCCATTGCGTGGAATGCCATACGCCGATGGGCCCCGATCACCGCCAGCAGTATGCGACGCTGCTGGGCGCGGGCGGCATGCAATTCAACGGACCGTGGGGCCTGAGCGTCGCCAAGAACATCACGTCCGATCCCGAGCAGGGACTGGGCAAGTGGACCGATGGCGAGATCGAGCGCGCGATCCGCACCGGCGTCGACAGGGAAGGCCATCCGCTGAAGCCGCCGATGGGCTACGCCTACTACAGCAGGATTTCAGCCGACGACATGGCCGCGCTGATCGCCTGGCTGCGCAGCCTGCCGCCCAAGAAAACGCCGTGAGCGGACCGGGCTGAACGAGAGCGTTCAAGCGACGAGATTGTGTCGTCCGCCTTTGTCATTTCGTTGGCCCAGCCAGGAAACAAACTCGACACACTCGGCTCTGGCACAGCCTGCTAGACAGTCCTGCGACTGAAGGTTGCGCCGTGTGGCGCTTCCCGGCGCCGCTTGGACGCCATCCTGAAGAACAACCCTGTCCGAGTGCCGCCCCTCGCCTGAGAGAGTATGCCATCATGTCGGACCAGATCGACAGTGCCGTTCGCCCGAGCGGGCGCCGCCACGGGCGAGAGCTTCTACGAGGGACAGTGCGGCCGCTCCACGCCACAGAGACGGCCGGCCTGAAGAACCTTCACACAGGCACAAACTTTGCGGGCATGCGCGAGGGCAGATATGCGCCGGTGACGGTTAATTTCAGTTTCCGTCAAATTCTTTCGTCCATACGGTCGTGGTCGTTGCGCATCAACGGTGGCGGCCTTGCACGGCCCTCAACCGGCGAACCGAGAGTCAGTGGGCGAAATTTTGGCGCCCGCGGACCATCTGTTTCTCCCCGATCTCTCCTGGCCAGGCCGCAGCCCGGCGGAAGGAGCCGTCCCATGCGTCGCAAAATTTCGACTTCCTCGATCATCCCGCTGCTCTTCCTTTTCACGCTCGGAGGCTGCCTCGGTCCCGACTATCTCGTGACGTCGACGGATCCCGCCGTCGCCGAAGAAGCCGCCAGCCTGCGCGAGGGCGATCCGCACTACACCAGCCGTCGCGCCGCCTCGGCCCCGCCCGAGATCGTGCGGCTCGCCATCGACGACCACTTCACCCTGTACGAGCGGGCGAAGATCCTGCGCGCCGTCAACGAGTGGAACTACGTCTTGAACGGCTACGTGAAGTTCGACATCGACCCGAAGGCGGACCACGGGCAGTTCTGGGCGATCGTGCCGATGCGCGGCGGCCGCCCACCGCCGGTCAACGGCGTGATTTTCGGCCACGCGCTCGCCGCCACCCAGTCGGCGCTGCCCGTCGGCGGCCTGGTGACCGTCTACGTCGACCGCGTGCGCGGCTACGATCTCACCAGCGTCATGCGGCACGAGCTCGGTCATGTGCTGGGCCTCGACCACGACCCCAACGGCCGCCTGATGTCGAGCCATTACGCGGCAAGCCGTCAGCAGTGCATCGATCGCGCCGCCGCCCAAGCGGTTGCAGCGAATCACGCATTGCCACCGGGGTCGCTCAACTGGTGCGAAGAGGCCCATGTCGCCCACGCATCTGACGATTCCATGACACCCGCCGCGAACCGCGCGACGCGCTGACGCGGCCCACTGCGCCGACATGGCACGGCGCGTGCTTTATAGGGCATCTTCGGAATCGGCTTTGACGTCGCCCGCGCGGCAGAGATCGCCGCGCGGCGATGGCGCCACGAAGGAGATGCTTCATGAGTTCCCTGTCGGCGACGGAGCCGCGCCCGGCCAGACCGCAGGCGCGGCCCGATTTCGAGCGCATCGCCCTCTTGCTGCAGGGCGGCGGCGCGATGGGCTGCTATCAGGGCGGCGTCTACCAGGCACTGGCCGAATCGGATCTTCACCCCGAACTCGGTCGCCGACATCTCGATCGGCGCCATCAATAGCGCCCTGATCGCCGGCAATGCGCCGGAACGGCGCGTCGCACGGCTGCGCAGCTTCGACATGGTGCGTACCCTGCGTCATCTCGAAGTGCTGCAACGGCCGAAAAGTCCCGATGGCGTTTTCACGTTCGACCTCAAGCATCAGGGTCGCGAACAGGAGAAGTGACGATGAAACTGGCCGATGTCCGCAAGAACGCCTTCGCCATGCCGCTCAACGACCCGTCCTATCCCAAGGGGCCGTACAAGTTCTACAACCGCGAATTCGTCGTCATCAGCTACCGCACCGATCCGGAGCGCCTGCGCTCGGTCGTGCCCGAGCCGCTCGAGGTGGTGGGCGACACGGTGAACTACGAGTTCATCCGCATGCCCGATTCGACGGGCTTCGGCGACTATACCGAAACCGGCCAGGTGATCCCGGTGCGCTTCACGGACAAGGACGGCACGGTGCAGGAAGGCGGCTACGTGCACGCCATGTATCTCGACGACAACTCGCCGATCGCCGGCGGCCGCGAGATCTGGGGCTTCCCGAAAAAGCTCGCCAACCCCAAGGTCTGCCACGAGAACGAGACGCTGCTCTGCACGCTGCACTACGGCTCGGTGCTCTGCGTCACCGGCACCATGGGCTACAAGCACCGCGAGCTCGATCCCGCGCCGCTGCTCAAGAGCCTCGCCAAGCCCAGCTTCATGATCAAGATCATCCCGCACGTCGACTGCACGCCACGAATCTGCGAGCTGGTGCGCTACTACCTCGAGGACGTGACGGTGAAGGGAGCGTGGTCCGGACCGGCCGCGCTGCAGTTCTTCGACCACGCCATGTGCGACGTCAATCGCCTGCCCGTCCTCGAAGTCCTGTCGGCCAGCCACTTCGTCACCGACCTGACCTTGGGCCTGGGTGAAGTCGTGTTCGACTACCTGGCCGAATAGGATGCTCCAAAAACAACCTCATGCTGAGGAGCGAGCGCAGCTCGCGTCTCGAAGCATGGGCGCCATACACCGTGCTTGTTGCCACCCTTCGAGACGGCGCTTCGCGCCTCCTCAGGGTGAGGTGTCGCTCTGATCTCGAACCAATTCGAAAGGATTCCCCTCATGTCGAATTTCACAGGAAGAGTTGCCATCGTCACCGGCGCGGCCAGCGGCATCGGCAAGCAGGTGGCGCTGCGGTTCGCCGCCGCAGGCGCCATTCCGGTCATCGCCGACCTCAACCTCGACGCCGCCAACGCCACCGCCCAGGAGATCAAGGCTCTCCACAAGGACAAGGGCGGCGGCGACGCCTTCGCCGTCGCCATGGACGTGACCGACGAGGCCCAGGTCGAGAAGGGCGTCGCCGACACCATGGCCAAGTACGGCAAGATCGACATCCTGGTGAGCAACGCCGGCATCCAGATCGTGAAGCCCCTGGTCGACTTTCCCTTCGCCGACTGGAAGAAGCTGCTGGCGATCCACCTCGACGGCGCCTTCCTCACCACCAAGGCCTGCCTGAAGCATATGTACGCCGCCAGGTACGGCCGCGTGGTCTACATGGGCTCGGTCCATTCCAAGGAAGCCTCCAAGCTCAAGGCGCCCTACGTCACGGCCAAGCACGGGCTGATCGGGCTGGCCAAGGTGCTGGCCAAGGAAGGCGCGGAGTACAACGTCTCGGCCAACGTGGTCTGCCCCGGCTTCGTGCGCACGCCCCTGGTCGACAAACAGATCCCCGAGCAGGCCAAGGCGCTCAACATCAGCGAGGATGACGTGATCAAGCGCGTCATGCTGAAGGACACGGTCGACGGCCAGTTCACCACGACTGACGAAGTGGCCGACGCCGTCCTCTATTTTGCCGGCGCCGGCAGCACCGCTTTGACCGGCCAGTCGATGGTCGTCAGCCACGGCTGGTTCATGCAGTAGGTACGCGCCTATGCAGCCGCTGTGAAGTTGACCATTGTGTTGCAAGGTTGCAACGCTCGAAGGCGTTAAACACCGGAACCTGTGACCGTGGGCAACCACGGTCTCGGAACCCTCGTTGGTCGGGCACTAGCGCCTCCAACAAGGGAACCCCCGTAATGTCCAAGAAGGCACTCCTGGCCGCCGCAGCGATCCTCGCCCTGCCGGCGGCGGCTAACGCGCAGTCGATGTTCGATTCCGCCGGCCCGACCTATCCGGGCGTTTATATCGGCGCCGAAGGCGGCCTGAACTGGCTGCTGAACAACAACAGCTACACCATGAATACGGGGTGGGCTGTGGGCGGCAAGGTCGGCTACGACTTCGTGGGCCCGCGCATCGAGATCGAGGGCCTGTACCACAACAATACCGGCAGCGGCGTCGTGGCCTTCCCGAACGGCGGCTTTGCCAACGTGAACGGCCGCATCGAGCAGGTCTCGCTGATGGGCAACATACTCTATGACTTCTTCCCGGGCGCTACCGTCACGCCGTATGTCGGCGCGGGCGCGGGCGTCGCGTTCGTCGATTCGACGATCCAGGGCTGCAGTCTGTGCAGCACGCAGTTCGCCTACCAGGGCATCCTGGGCGTGGGCTACAACGTCACCCCGGCGCTGCGCATCTCGCTCGAAGGCCGCTACTACGGCACCACCAACCCCGGCGCCTACACCAACAACAACCTCCTGGCGCTGATGAGCGTCAGCTACAAGTTCGGCCAGCCCGAAATGGCGCCGCCGCCGCCGCCGCAGCCCGCAGCGGTGGCGCCGCCCTCCTTCATGGTGTTCTTCGACTGGGATCGCGCCAACCTGTCACAGCAGGCGCTGGTGACGATCCAGCAGGCGGCGAGCGCCTTCAAGGCCAAGGGCAGCGCCCGCGTCACGGCGACCGGCCACACCGACACGTCGGGCCCGGAGAGCTACAACATGGCGCTGTCGCTGCGTCGCGCCAACGCGGTCAAGGACGCCCTGGTGCGCGACGGCGTGCCGGCGCAGGCGATCTCGGTCATCGGCATGGGCGAGAAGGGCCTGCTGGTGCAGACCGGCGACAACGTCCGCGAGCCGCAGAACCGCCGCGTCGAGATCGTCGTCCAGTAAGACCGCGCGCGAGCTTCGAAAGACAAACGGCCGGGCTAACCCCCGGCCGTTTGCTTTTGAGGGGCAAAAATCGCGACCGGGTGGAGATCGTCAAGCCGCCCCGGCGGCGCTAAGCTTCGGGCGCCAGACTTCAGCCGGGAGGCCCGACATGGCACGTGCTCTCGATATCCAACCGCTCGACGCCAGCTTCGGCGCGGTGGTCCACGGCATCAAGGTCACGGAGCTCGACGACGCCACCTGGCGCGCGCTCTACGCCGCCTGGCTGGAATACGCGCTGCTGATCTTTCCCGACCAGCACCTGGCACGCGAGCAGCAGATCGCCTTCGCCAGGCGCTTCGGGCCGCTCGAGTTCGAGATGGCGGCGATCAGCAACGTCAAGTCGGACGGCACGCTGCGGCTGGAAAAAGACAACGACGACATGATGAAGGTGCTGAAGGGCAACATGGGCTGGCATTGCGACAGCACCTACATGCCGGTGCAGGCCAAGGGCGCGGTGTTCAGCGCCGAGGTGGTGCCGAGCGATCGGCGGCCACACCGGCTTCGCCGACATGCGCGCGGCCTACGACGCCCTCGACGACGCCTCAAGGCGCAGGCTCGAGGGCCTGGCGGCCCATCACTCGCTGCACTACAGCCAGTCCAAGCTCGGCCATCAGACCAAGAAGGCCGACGGCGAATACAGCGGCTACGGCCTGCACGAGGGGCCGGTGCCGCTGCGGCCGCTGGTCAAGACCCATCCCGAGACCGGCCGCAAGTCGCTGCTGATCGGCCGCCACGCCCACAACATCCCCGGCATGGAAGCCAAGGCCTCCGAGCAGTTGCTGCAGGAGCTGGTCGACTTCGCCTGCCAGCCGCCGCGCATCTACCACCACGACTGGACGCCGGGCGACGCGGTGGTGTGGGACAATCGCTGCCTGATGCACCAGGCGACGCCGTGGGACATGACCCAGCCGCGCGTGATGTGGCACAGCCGCATCGCCGGCGATCCGGCGAGCGAGGCGGCGCTGGCGGCTTAGCGGAGCCTTGCCTCCCCAGCGAAGCTGGGAGGCGCCCGCGCAGCGGGCGGAGGGGTTATGAGCCCCCGCCCTCTTCCCCATGACCCCTACGGCCCTACGGGCCACCTCCCCAGGCATAAGCGTGGGGACGAAAAGAAACTCAATGCGGCGGCATCGGAATGAACACCGGCGGCGTGCCCGACATCTTCGAGCGCGCCTTGATGTCGGCATCGCTGGCGCCGAACGGCTTCAGATAGACGTAGAACGGCGTGCGGCGCTCGGCGATGTCGTTGCCCGGCTGGGCGCTCCGGCTGATCAACATGTCGGACTGGATGCGCACGTGCATGTAGCCCGGAATGAGCTCGGCCCAGTTCGCCACCTCGGGCGTGAAGGACACGTCGTAGGAATAGGCGTCGACCAGCTTGACGACGCCCCACCGCGTGCCGGCCGCCGGGCTCGACGGCACCTGCTGCCAGTTCATGCCCGACTGGACGTAGACTCCGACCGCATTCAGCATGACGTAGAGCGGCTGGTTGGCATCGACGTTCTGCATCTCAAGGGTCATGCGGAAGGTCTTGCCGTCCGGCTCCTGCACGATCCGCTTCAGCTCGACATAGAGCGAAGTGAGCGCCTCGTGCTCCAGCAGCAGGCGCGCCTGGCGCTCCTGCTGCAGCGCGCGCGCCTGGTAGATGCCGATGCCGCCGTCGATGGCGAAGGCCGCGAGGACGATGCCCACCACGCCCAGCACCACCGGCGAGCGCCACAGGCGAAGCCCACGCCCGAGCTTGACCGCGATGCCCGACGGCGCCTCCACGGACGGGCGCGGCGCGGCCTCCCGCAGTTTCTCGAGCAGGACGCTCTCGGACCGCTCGCCGGCCGGCGCGGCCAGGCCCAGCCGGCGCTTCAGGAGTCGTGCTTCGGACTGCACCGCCGCCACCTGCCGCCACAGGTCGCGGATCAGCGCATCCTTCTCCTGGGACGACAGCCTGGCGAGATCGGGACGCTTGTCGGTCATGCCCGGTCACTCATGCGGCGACGGCGCCGTTGGCGATGTGCACGATCTGCTGGGCCTGCTCGGCCAGGGAAAGATTGTGGGTCACCAGGATCAGCGTCGTGCCGAGCTCGCGGTTGACGCCCAAAAGCTCGTCCATGATCTCGATCTCGGTCTGCTCGTCGAGGTCGGCTGTGGGCTCGTCGGCCAGCACCAGCGCGGGCTCGTTGATCAACGCGCGGGCGATCACGGCGCGGCGCTGCTCGCCGGCCGAAACCTCCGACGGATAGGCGTCGAGATAGTCGCGCAATCCCATGCGGGCGAGCAAGCTCGAGGCTCTGGCGTAGAGATCGGCCGGGCGCCGCCGTTTGCCGAGCAGCGCCGGGAGCGCCACGTTGTCGATCAGCCGCAAGGTCGGCAGCAGGCTCGCGAACTGGAAGACGAAGCCGATACGGCCGTTGCGGAACGCCGCCAGCGCATTCTCCGACAGGCGCCAGATGTCGGTGCCGTCGACCGTGACCGTGCCGTCCGACGGCCGGCTCAAGCCACCGATCATCGCCATCAGCGAGGACTTGCCGGAGCCCGAGCGGCCGATGATGGCGGCGAACCGGCCCGGCTCGACATCGAGGTCGATGCCCGCGACCGCGGTCACGGCGCCCCGTTCGGTGACATAGGTCTTCCTCAGCCCGCGGCACGACAGCATCGCCTCAGCCCTCGCTGCGCACGAGGTCGTAGGCGTCGCGGCGGCTGGCGCGCCAGGCCGGATAGAGCACGCCCGCGGCGCCGATGATGGCGGCCAGCACGATGGCGCCGGCCGCAAAGGCGATGGTTTGCGGCGTGCCCAGCCAGACGAACGGCACGCCCAGCCGTTCGAGGTAGTAGACCAGCGAGCGCTCGAACAGACGCAGCATCAACACGCCCAGCACGACCCCGAGAAACCCGCCGATGCCGGTCGCCAGTACCGCCTCGGTCACCATCATGCCGATGACCTGGCTGCCGCGGGCGCCGATCGCCTTCAGCAGGCCGAGCTCGCCCCGCCGTTCGGTGACAATCGCGGAGAACAGCACGCTCACCATCAGGGCGGTGCTCGCAAACATCAGCGCCATCAGGGCGAGGATCCCGTCGAGCAGGGCGGACAGGCCCTGGCGAATGCCGCTCATCGTCGTGTCACCGGCCACCACCTTGACGCCGCCCAGCGCCGACAGGATGGCGAAGCGCGCCTGCAGCGCCGTGGCGCCCGGCGCCAGCTCGACCAGGAAGCCGGTCACCTTGCCCGGCGCCAGCACGGCGGGCGGACCACCACCCGGGCCATGGATCACGCCGGCCAGCGCCTCGAGCGTGGCGAACGACATGAACACGCCGCGCTCGTGGGTGCCGACGCCGGTGCGGCCGAGCCGGCCATAGACGGTGTGCGGCTTGCCGAAGATCAGGAGCTGCGAGCCCAGAGGCGCATCGCGTTCGGCGCCCAGGATGACGTCGCCGGGCTGCAGGCCGCGATTGATCCGCTCGGCGAGCCACGGCTGGATGGTGAAGTCGCGCGCCGGATCGAAGCCGATCAGGTCGACCAAATCGTGATGGCTGCCAATGCCGGAATGCTCGACCCGCACGATCTTCTGGGCGGCGTAGCGTCCAACGCTGGCAAGCTTCGCCTTGGCCAGCGCATCGGCGTCGAGCACGAGCTCGGTCGGCTCGACCACCAGCAGCGCGGCCGTGATGTTGGTGAGCGCCCCTTCGGGCACCACCATCATGTCGGCGCCCATGCGGGTGAAACCCACCGACATGCTGCGATCGATGCTCTGCATCAAGGTGGCGCCGGTGAAGACGACGGCGCTGCCGATGGCGACGGCTGCGATCAGCAGCAGGCTGCGGGCCTTGCGACGTCCGAGATTCTGGAGGGCGAGGCTTAAGAGCAGCCAGCGCACCCCCCGGATGTCACCCGCCATGAATTCGCGGCGCGATCAACGCGTGCCCGTCAAAGCGTGCAGGAGCGCGTGTGCTTCATGTGCTCCAGCTTGGTCGGGATGATCACGCAGTCATGGTGCCCGCCGTTGCTCGGCAGGATGCCGATCAGGGTGTCGGTCGAGGTGTCGATGACGGCGATGCCGCTCGACTGGCGCTGGAAGCCGCTGAACGGCGTCAGCACGTACTTGCCGTCGTAGGTCAGCGCCGGCGTCTGCAGGTCGGGCCCAATGCCCTGGATCTCCTTGATGATGGTCCAGGTCTTGGTGTCGACCACCATGATGCCGCTGAAGGCGGGCGACGGATGCAGGATCGACAGGTAGAGCTTCGAGCTGTCGAGCGAAAACACCATGTGGAACGGGTTGGGATACTTGCCGCGCCACAGCGGATCCTCGACATGGGCGACCTTGCGCCATTTCGTCGGATCGGGGTCGGTGCAGCTGAAGACCGAGGCGTTGTTTTCCCGGAGGTTGTTCATCATCACCAGGAACCTGCCGTCGGGCGAGAAGCCGATCTCGTGGCCGGGCGAATGGATCTTGTCGAACACGACCTGCCAGGTGTCGTTGTCGATCTGCTCGACCGGGTACTGGGCCTGCAAGTCCTTGTTGAACTGCAGGAAGGCCGCCGGGTCGAAGTTCTTCTCCGGGTCTAGGATGGCAATGCCGCCGCACAGCCGCACGACGGTGGCCGCCCACCTTCCCTCGGGATGCCAGATCGTGCCGTCGGCGCCGGTCAGCGTCAGCGGCGAATCGCCGGGCAACGAGCCTTCCTCGACGAACAGCTCGCCCATCGGCACCATTTCCCAGTCGATCTTGTTGCCCTTGGTGCCCCGGTAGTCGTAGAGGCCGGTCTTCGGATCGGGATAGATCTTCTTGATGGTGAGCGTGCCGCCCTTCATCCAGGCGTCGCGCAGCTCGGGCACGTTGGGCGCCCAATCGAACCGCAGCGCCGCCTTTACCGTGGAGGTCGTGCGATCGAAGCAGGCGGCAATGTCCTTCTGGCCGTCAGTCACGAAGTAGGACTGGGCGTCCTTCGGGTTGACGGTGACGTGCACGCCGAGCCCAAGTCCCGTGGTTTCCGAGACGTTCTCGACCAACTGCATCTGCGTGCCGTCGTAGCGCACGCGATAGATGTTGGTGCCCGGCGGCGCGCTCGCCGCACTGACGGCGGTCGGGACGCCGTAGATCAGCGAGTTCTGGCCGCCCTGCGTCGAGTTGACGAACTCGAAACCGTGCATCGGATCGGCCGATGGGAAGGCGCAGAGATGATGGCTGATCGGATTGTAGTCGCCGTAGTTCCAGTACCAGATCGAGGCCAGCACGCGGTTGGAGTTGAGGTCGATCGCGTAGGTGCCGCCGCCCATCTTGGTCGGCAGCAGGGCGACCCAGTTGCCGAGGCTCTGGCCGCGGAAATCGGCCCGGCTGTCGACGATCTCCCGGACGATGTTGTGGCGCTGCGCCTCGGTGTAGTTGGCGCCGGCGTGGCGCACGCCCTGGTCCGACACCGAGCCGCCGCCCAGGGTGTTGTATCCGATCACCGCGGCCTCGGCGGCGGCCGCGGTGCCGACCGCGACGTTGAACATCGTGCGCCGGCTCATGCCGCGGGTCTTGGTCGGCGCGGCCGCGACGGCGGTCTTGGCCTTGCGCGCCTCGGCTTCCTTCTTCTCGGCCAGGTAGGTCTGGAATTCGGCGTGATCCTTCTCCTCGACCTCGGTGCGGCGCTTGACGAAGTCCTGAGCGGAACTCTTGGCGGGAACCCTACCGCCTTCTGAAACAACCTTGGCGCCCGGTCCTCCCCGCTGCGGCGTCTTGGTCGTCGTCCGCTTGCCACGCTTCGCCATCGAGACTCTCCCCCATAAGCGTTTACCGTCCGATACTAGACACGCACCTGCCGGAAGAAAACCTGAAGATGCCGTCGGGCTTGCACATCAGAATGTTGGCGAGCGGGGCTGGCGTCGGGCCGCCGCAGGAGTAGTGTGGCGTCCTCTGTCCGCGGACGTCGTGGGAGTGTGTTGATGGACTATGCGGTCGTGATCAGTGCCATCGTGCTCGGACTTTCCGTGCTGGCCACGATCGCCAAGTTCCTCGACTGGTTCGTCCACAGCGATCCCAAGACGATGGTGCGGACCACGCGCTGGATGCTGTTGCTCCTGGCCCTTGCCTGCATTCCGCTGATCGTCGTGATGATCGCCAACCAGCAGTGGCCAGCCGCGATGCTGATCGGCGCGGGCCTGCTGGCCGTCGCCACGTTTCTCAAATGGCGCACGATGTTCGCCCCGCTGCGCGCGGCGTTCGACTATTTCCGGCCGAAGGCCCGGCCGTTCGACATGGAGATCTGGGACGAGGCCGCGCAGGATCCCGAGATGGTGCGCCGCGCCGCCGCCCTGCTCGAGGCCTATGTCGGCAAGTCCTCGCTGGTGGCGCTCGGCGACGGCCGCCGCGGCAACCGCGACGACGGCGAGCGCACCCTGTCGCGCCAGGAAGCTCTCGACGTGCTGGGCCTCGAGGCGGGCGCCGACGAGGCGGCGATCCGCGCCGCCTACAAGCGCCTGCTCGGGCTCGTCCATCCCGACCATAGCGGCTCGGCCTGGCTCGCCAAGCAGGTCCAGCAGGCACGGGACACGCTTCTGGCGCCGTCGCGCGAGTGGCTGTCGTCAGCCGGCGAGACGTCGCCCCGGAACCGGGCAGCGAAGCGCTAGACGCCCTCATACTCATTGCTGGGAGCGCGCCACTCCAGTGGCGCATCTATCATGCTCTTCCGGACCGCGGGCCTCCGGCCCGCTCATGCTCATGAGGCGGGCGGGACGCCCGCGGTCCGGAAGACCATGAGCACCATTGGCGTTGCTCACCAGCAAGGCGGTCCCTCGAGGATGAAACCTCATTTGGAGCGCGGACCCAGGTCCGCTTCAAACTCATGCTTCATGAGCGGACGCGGTCGGGGTACCGCCCCGACCTGAGGAGGTCCGCGCTCCGCTGAGTCGCCGTTAGTTTCTTGTTAGGGGCGCGCTCCCAGCAAAGATCGTGACTCGACGCAATCGGTACGCGCTCTAGCCCCGTTCGCCGGAACGGACAGCGGCATCATGGAAGGACCGCTGGGTTCTCGCCAGGTCGAACGGTTGCTCGCGCAAGCTCTCCGGATCCCATTCGCTGCGCGGCGCGGCAAAGAAATCGCCGCCGTAGAGCTGCAGGGCCGACGAGATCCTGCCCATCGGGTTGGTGACCGTATGAATGATGTCGCGACCGAGCGGCGCCGCATCGCCCACCCGCAGCGACTTGGCGCCGGCGGCCTCGATGACCTCTCCGTGCCGCCGCCAGAAGATATTGTCCTCGCCGCCGGAATAGACGCCGATCACCGCCCACATGTTGTGATTGTGCGGATAGACCGTCATGAAGGGCGGCCAGGCGATATTGAGGATCGTGAGCTTGTCGGAACGGAAGAGCTGAGTGATGCCGCTTGCCGTGGGCTCGCCCAGTCCCTTGAGGAGGCTCGCCGGATCGGCAACGGCCTCGGCCACGATCTCGCGCACGGCCATGTGGCTGTCGTTCGCTTCGACGGCGTTCCGGCAACGCGTCACGAAATCATCAATATCGAACCGCATCGATCGCCTCATCAAAAGAGCGCCGTCGTTAGCGCGACTTTAGGGCCATATGGCGGGACTGCCTATGCCTGAACGACGCCTGGCGGGTGGTTCGCAATCGGCATTGCAGGAGGTAGACTGCGGAATGTCCCCACGAGCGTTAGCCGACCCGGTATCCATGACCGACATCGTCGACGAACTGCGCGCCGAATGTTCGGCCTCCCACCACTTGCCCGAGCGACCGGACGGACCGACCGAGGAAGAGGCAGCGCTGCTCGACCGCGATGTCCGCTGGCGGGCCGCGGCCGAGATCGAGCAGCTGCGTAGCGTCATCGCAGGATGGCAGCCGATCGAGAGCGCGCCGAAGGACCGGCCGGTCCTGCTCTTCTGCCCCGATCTTGCCGGCCATGTCGCCCGCAAGGTCGTCGTCGGCGCCTGGCGGTTCGATGCCAATCGCCGCACCTTCGGCTACTGGGTGAGCGATGTCGGCCATCTCGACAATGGCTTCGCCGAGACCGGTCCGTGGATCGAATATGTCGAGCTGCATCCCAAGAAATGGGCGCCCTTGCTGCCGCCGCCAGACGGCAAACCGTAGGGCCCGCTAGCGCGGCGCGGCGTCGCTCGCGGTCCGCGCCGGCCTTGCGCGCTGCCTCGGCCGCCTGGGTTGCCGCATCGCATTTCGCCGACGCGGCGCTGTCGAGCGAGAACAGCGCGGCCCCGCAGACGGTGAACAGTCCGCCAGCCACGTAGTAGCCCCAGGCGTCGAGATAGAGACGCAGCAGCAGCAGCACGACGAACGGAACCGGAATGAAGACGAGCAGGAAGCGAATCCAAGTCGCGCGATTGTAGGCCCGCGTCAGTCCCTCGGCCGTCGTCTCCAGCGCGGCGGCCCGGCGCTGCACCGCTCGACGTCGCCCAACGGTTCACCGTCGATCATGTGCTGCGGGTTCGCCCGGAACGTGGGGCGCGATGATGGTTCGCATTTTGCCTGCGCCCTGTTCCATGCTCGCCGGGCGCGCGAGCTTACCATCAGCGACTGCAAGGAAGCGGATTTTTGCAGCTGCCAAATGGCTGGATTGTTGAGAACGGCAGCAGCAAGATCACGCGGACCTTGCCGTCATGAGAGAAGCCGAGATGAAAATTCGGGCGAGCGTGCCCTCGTGAGCGTCGCCAAGAAGGCCGCCTTCTATGCGATCCTGGCGCTCCTGGTGCTGGCAGCGTCGGAGCTGGTGTCGTCGGCGTTTCTCTTCTTCGCCTACCGCGACCAGATCGCGAGCCTGTCGGCCGGAGCCCCCCTGCCTGCGACGGTTCTGGTGCTGCGCCGGGGCCTCGATTGGCTCTTCCCCGGGAGCGCGCCGGATCCCGCCGCCTACCGGCGGATGACCCGCATCCCGCAGGACTTCTTCAGCGAAGACCCCGAGCAGGGTTATCGGGCCAGGCCGGGCCGCTACATCTTTCGCTATTCCCGCCTGCACGGCGGTGTGCCCGAGCATCTCGACAGCGTGGTCACGATCAAGGGCGATGGCACGCGCTTCACCGGGAACGCGCCGGCGGCACCCGCGCGACGGATCTACGTCCTGGGCGATTCCTTCGTGTTCGGCGACGGCGTGAACGACGAGCAGACCTTCAGCTTCCTGCTGCAATCGGCCCTGCCCCGCGATGCCATCCATCTCCATGCGCTCAGCGGCTATTCGTGGGCCAACGCGCTGGTGACGATGGAGCGGATCAAAGACCGGATCCAACCCGGCGACATCGTCGTGCTGGGCTATGCCTGGTACTACAAGGAGCGTCACGTCGAGGCGCCCGCGCGGCTGCGCGCCATCCGGGAATGGATGGCGACCAGCTTTCCCGAGACCGAGCTCAGTCCCAAGGACAGGCTCGTGCGGGCCCGGCTCGACGGCGCCAGCCAGCTGGTGCTGGACACCATTCCGATGCACTGCAAGTTCAACCCGGACTACTGCACCGGCCCCGAGCCCACGGCGGACTACACGGACAGGGTGTCGAAGGCACTCTTGCGATCCATCGCGGCGAAGAGCGGTGCCAGGATCTACCTCGTCCATTTCTTCGGTCCCAAGAACGATCCTGTGCTCGCCGATCTCCCCGGCAACGTCGAGCTCGTGGCGGCAACGCCCGAGGACTTCAGCTACGTGATGCGGGACGACATCATGGGCTTCGACGATCACGGCGGACCGTACTGGCACTACGCGCTCTACTCCCGCATCCATCAGTCGATCGCGCAGCCTTGATCAAGAGCGGCGTCAAGACGAACCGCGCCGCGTGGACCCTCAGGACGGGCCGCGAGCCCCGCGCACAAGCCGGCCGGGCAGCGCGCCGGTGAACGTGCCGTCGCGATAGGTGATCTCGCCGCCGACGACCGTGGCGCGATAGCCTTCGGCCATCTGTTCGAGCCGCCGTCCGCCGCCCGGCAGATTATGCACGGGATGGGGGGCGGCGACGCGCAGGCGGTCGAGGTCGATCACGTTGAGGTCGGCCTTGCAGCCTGGCGCCAGCCGCCCGCGATCGCCCAGCCCCACCGCGCGCGCCGGCACGTCGGTGAGCTGCTGGACCGCCCAGGCAAGCGGCCAGCGCTCGCCCGGACGGTCGCGCGTCCAGTAGGTGAGCGCGTGTGTGGTGTAGCTCGCGTCGCAGATCAGCCCGTAATGCGCGCCGCCGTCGCCCAGGGCCATCACCGTATCGGGATGCCGCAGCATGCTTGCCATGTTGGCGTCGGAGCAGTCGGTGTAGTTGGCGCCGGGATGGAACAGGATGGTGCGGCCGTCGCCCGCTACCAGCAGGTCGTAGGCAAGCTCGAGCGGCGTGACGCCGAGCGTTGCCGCCCGCGCATCGAGCCGCGCCGCGGCGGGCGGCGTGTAGTTCGGCGGATCGCCCAGCACGAACATGTTGGCGACGTTGCGCATGAAGGCCAGCATGTTGGGATTGCTGTAGACCGGCTCCTCGGCGAGCAGGCGCGCCCGCAAGGCAGGGTCGCGCAGCCGCGCCAGCTTTTGCGTTAGCGGCAAGCCCTCGACCGCGCGATAGCTCGGGCAGGTCGAGAAGGGATGGAATGACAGTTCGAGTCCGTAGAGCACCGCCACCGGCCGCGCCGCCACCTGGCCGCGGATCGGCAGGCCGTCGCGCTGGGCGCGCTCGATCTCGCGCAACAGGGTCTTCCAGCGGCCGGGATAGAGCGAGATGTCGAGCAGGGTGAAGGAAAGCGGCCGGCCCGACAGCTCGACCAGGCGGCGCAGCATGGCGAATTCGGTGGAGCCGTCGGCGGTGCTGTCCTGGAAATCGTCCAGCAGCTGGATCACGCCCCTGCCCGCGCGGCCCATGCCGCGCGCGATCGCCGCCAGCTCCTCCTCGGCGGCGGTGATGGTGGGGGTGAGCGTGCCATCGGACGTACGATGGAACAGCGAGCGCGAGGTGGTGAAGCCCAGCGCGCCGGCTGAAAGCCCCTCCTCGACCAGCGACGCCATGGCGGCCATGTCGGCGGCGGTGGCCGGCTCGCGATCGACGCCGCGTCGGCCCATCACGAAGACGCGCAGCGGCGCATGTGGCACCTGGGTGGCGAAATCGATGTCGCAGCGCCGCCGGTCCAAAGCCTCGAGATAGTCGGGGAAGCTCTGCCAGTTCCACGGCACGCCCTGGCGCATCACCAGCTCGGGGATGTCCTCGACGCCTTCCATGACCTTGATCAAGGTGTCGCGATCCTGCGGCCGGCAGGGCGCGAAGCCGACGCCGCAGTTGCCCATCAGCACGGTGGTGACGCCGTGGCCCGACGACGGCGAGAACCGGTCGTCCCAGGTCACCTGCCCGTCATAGTGCGTGTGGATGTCGACGAAGCCCGGCGTCACCGCGAGGCCCTTGGCGTCGATCTCCTCGCGCCCGGCGCCGACGCCGCGGCCAATGGCGGCGATCCGGCCATCCTGGACGGCGACGTCGGCCTCGCGCGGCTCGCCGCCCGTGCCGTCGAGCACCGTGCCGCCGCGCACCACCAGGTCGAATTGAGCAGCCATGGCTCTCTCCTGTGACAGACGGTAGCCCATCGTGACGGCAGACCGGGTGGCATAGCAACTGCAGCTGTTTCCAGAGCGGAATGTCGCAGGACGGTTCCGGGATTGGCTATGGCCGCTCGGCGGGCACCGCCGCAAGATGCCGGCACCGC
The DNA here is from genome assembly GCA_963765385.1 of uncultured Alphaproteobacteria bacterium. GTDB lineage: Bacteria > Pseudomonadota > Alphaproteobacteria > Reyranellales > Reyranellaceae > Reyranella. The sequence continues at coordinate 908,967 of CAVXWG010000014.1, forward strand.
CGCACACCGCGTCTGGCGAGCCATCCAGCGTATCAAACACTCACGGGAGCGGCGGTGAAGCAGCGAATCTTCGGCTGGATCTCGGTGCTGATCGGCATCGTGCTGGCCTTGGCCACCGTCGAAGTCGCGGCCATCGCTTGGCTCTATGTCGAGGATGGCCGCTATACGCCGGCGGCCGAGCTGTTCGAGCGCACGCAGAACACCTACGTGCGCGACATGACCAAGGGCACGGCCTGCCGTTACATCGACACGCTCTACCCGCATCCCTACGTGGCGTTCGTCCAGCATGCCAACCCGCCGTGCGGCATCCCCTGGGTCAACAATGTCGGCCTGTTCGGGCCGGACTTTCCCGTGGTCAAGCGCAACGACCACTACGTCGTCATGATCACCGGCGGTTCGGTCGCCTCCTATCTCGGCGGCAACCAGAAAGCGCCGATCCCCAACTATCTCGAGGAGGAGCTCAACAAGAATTATGCGAGCCCCAACGGCAAGCCGTGGATGGTGCTCGACGCCGCCGACGGCGCGTGGAAGGAGCCGCAGCCGTTCATCATGTTCACGCTCTATGCCAGCTCAGTCGATGCCCTGGTGAACCTGGGCGGCTTCAACGAGCACTATTATTTCGTGCTGGGCGAAGGCAAGCGTCTCGAAGCGCCGGCTTCCAATTTCATGGAGGTCAATCCTCTCGCCGCCGATGAAAATTTCGGCGACGCGGCGATCGGCTGGGTGATGGGACGCCTGGCCGGCACGCTGGCGCTCAATCCGATCCTCGGCCGGTCGCATGCCGCCTACATGATCATCCGCGGCATCGAGTCGGTGGCCAAGGGCAAGGACAGTTTCGAGTCTAGCCAAGCGGACGACGATCCCCAGCCTGTTCGCCCTGCCGGCGGACATCTACGACAGCGCCGACCGGCTGTTCGCCGTCCAGCTCGGCCTCTACCAGAAATACCTCCGGATGGCGGAAGCGGTGGCGCACGACAACGGCGTGAAGTCGGCCTATTTCCTGCAGCCGGTTCCCGCCTGGGGCAAGGTGCTGACCGAGCAGGAGAAGCGGGTCGTCGGCGATCTCTCCTACCGCGACCTCTACCGCCGGATCGTCGCCGGCATGATGACACTGAGCGAGCGCGGCCTGCCGATCTACGACCTGGGCGATATCTTCCAGGACCAGAAGGGCACGATCTACACCGACCAGATCCACTATGTCTCGAGCACCGACGGCGACAGCCCCGGCAACCGGATGATGGCGGCGCGGATATGCGCGTTGCTGGCAGAAAGCTGGGGCCTGCAGCGGAAACCCTGAGAGCCGCCGGCAACGCAAGGTTCGAGGTCTGGCCACCGCGCGATATCGGGCGCATCTTGGTCCTCTTGCTGGTTCAAGGGGGCTGTCGTGGTCTTCAAGAAAATTCTCATTGCCATCGACGACGAGCCGATCGCGGCGCACGCGGCTGATATCGGCGCAGAGCTGGCCGGCGTTGTGGGCGCGGAGATGGCGTTCATCCGTGTCATCGACGCCGAGCTCGTGAACGCCGCCGACACCGGCATCCAACCCGATGTCTTTGTCGCCTCGGCCAAGGACGAGGCACGCAAGCTGATCGACGATTTTCGCAAGCGCCTGCCGCAACAGACGGCCGCGCTGGAATTCATCCAGATCGGTTCGCCGCAAACCGAGATCGTCAAGGCGGCCAAGGACTGGCCGGCCGATCTGATCGTAATCGGCAGCCATGGACGCGGCGGCATAAAGCGCGCCCTGCTGGGCAGCGTCGCCGAGGGCGTGATGCGCCACGCTCCCTGTCCGGTTCTGGTCGTGCGAGGGAAAGATTAGTTTGGCGCGCGTCGCCTGAACCGGCAGCGGGCAATCGAGGTCCAGGGAGAAAATAATGACGGCATCGCCCACCGCACCGACCGCGGCATCGACCGATATCGGCCTGTTCGAGGCCCTCTACACCGCCCGGTCGCTGCGGCGCTTCAAGCCCGACCCGGTACCCCAAGAGCTGATCACGCGGGTGCTCGACGCCGCCATCCGCGCCTCGAGCGGCGGCAACACGCAGCACTGGAACTTCATCGTCGTGCGCGATGCGGAGAAACGCCGCCAGCTGGGCGCGCTCTATCGCAAGGCCTCCGACTATACCGCCTCGGTCTATGCCGCGCGGCCCAAACCCGAGCATCTGAGCCAGGCGCAGTACGACCGCTTCCTGGCGGGCAGCAGCTTTCTCTGGGACCACATGGCTGACGCGCCGGTCATCCTGGTGCCCTGCCTCGCGAAGCGCGAGCCGCCCGAGCGCGTGAGCCTGCCGGAAGTCGTCCAGGCGCGCTACGCCGAGCATCTGGCCAATCAGCAGCGCATCAGCGGGTCGAGCATCTATCCGGCCATCCAGAACATCATCCTAGCCTGCCGGGCGCTTGGCCTCGGCACGGTGATCACCACCAACCACATCCTCTACGAGGACCAGGTCAAGGCCGTGCTCGGCATGCCGGAAGGTGCCGCCACCTACGCCCTGATGCCGATCGGCTATCCGACGGGAAAATACGGACCGCTCACCCGCAAGCCGGTGGCCGAGGTCACCTATGCCGACACGTGGGGTAATGCCTGGCCCGTCGCGGCGAATGGGGATCAGGCGACCTGAGGCGAAGCTTCTTCCGCCACGTCACCGCAGAATTTCAGATCTCTCTCTCATAGCGTCTAAGGCCCGGCGCTCCCGTCAGGCTTTCAAATTTCACGCCACGCTTTTCTTCGCCGAACTGAAAACCTGCTTTGAGGTAGCTCCTCTCGGCAGAGTTATTCCCGATCAAGAAAGTTATCTGAGCCCGGGTGCAGCCATCCTTCCTGCCGACTGCAAGAGCGTGCTCAAGGAGAGCGAGCGCGATCCCGCGGTCCGCGATAGTTCGGCCGGGTGGCGACGTGTTCGATCAGCCAAGCCTCAGGGTCGCCAGGCATCCAGCCCTCGGACATATAACTTCCACGCTGCCGAACCGCGGCCAAATCCAAGCCCACGTCATCGCCCGCTTCCCGCAAAGCGTTGCCGGCACTTGCAGCCCCTTCACCCGCGCGAAGAACGCAGAGCGTCGCGGCCACGATGCCATCCATTTCGGCGACGAAGAACTTCGACATGTGCCACCAAGATTGAGTCCGAGTGCCGGTGAGTCGCCGCGCGAACGCCAAAGTCTCCCTCTCGGATAGCCCGAGTGCGATATCGAGCCATCCGCGTCCGACATTGCCGCGCTGAGACGCAAGAATTGCCCATGCAAGAAAATCTGCGTCGCTGTCGCAAGCGGGACGGATGGCCAATCTCATCATCGGAACTCCGGCAACCGTCCTCGTGAGACGACGGGATTGAACGGCGAAGGCGCGCCCATCCGCGCCTCCGCGAGCTCTGTGTGCCTGACTATTTCGCCTTCTTGTTCAGTGTATCGATCAGAAGCCTGGCAGCGGGGCCCGACGAGGCCGGATTCTGCCCGGTGATCAGTTGGCCGTCGGCGACCGTGTGAACGCCCCAGTTCTTCACCTTGGAGAAAGTCGCACCGAGGCTCATCAGTTCGTCCTCGACGAGGAAGGGCACCACCTTCGTCAGTCCGACGTCTTCTTCCTCGCCATTGGTGAAACCGGTCACCGTCTTGCCCTCGACGAGCAACTTGCCATTCGGGGTCTTGACGTGGCGGAGCGCGCCGGAAGAGTGGCAGACCACCGCGAAGGTCTTGCCGGCGGCCAGGAAGGATTCCAGCAGCCTGATCGAGTTCTTGTCTTCGGCGAGATCCCACATCGGCCCATGACCACCAGGGTAGAAGACCGTGTCGTAGTCCTCCTGCTTGACGCCATCGAGGCGCAAGGTCTTGTCGAGCTGGGCTCCGGCGGCGGTATCCTTCTCGAACCGTCGGGTGATGTCGGTCTGGAAGTTCGCCTCGTTGCTCTTGGGATCGAGCGGCGGGCGGCCGCCCTTGGGCGATGCGAGGGTGATCTGGGCGCCGGCATCCTTGAAGACATAGTAAGGCGCCGCCAGCTCCTCGAGCCAGAAGCCGGTCTTGCGACCCGTGTTGCCGAGCTGGTCGTGGGAAGTGAGAACCATCAGGACTTTCATCATGAGCTCCTATCCTTGGTCACTGAAGAGCGGACCGCGTGGCTCGGCGAGGGGCTGGACCCGCCAACCGGGGGGGCCAAGCCGGCGCCGACATCGAACGGGGAAAATATCCCGTGGGGTGAAAAACTGAACCGGTTGATCCGACATAGTCGCTCAGCGCTCGCCGCAACGGCGCTCGCCGAACAGATCGCCGTAACGTAACCAAGTTCGACTATCGGCCGACCTCATCGTGGAGGGCAATCTTTGGTGCTCGAAAAGGAGTGGTGCCCCGCGGCAGGCTGGTGGACCCCATCATCCGGGTGGCTTGATTGCCAGGGTTGGGCGGGTGAGCCGACCCAGCGGTTTGGGTTGATCAGGCTTCTCCTCTATCATCCTGGAGAGTGACACGTCGCCTATTGGCGTCACTCGGGAGGCTGCATGGCGCTACTCATCGTCAACCTGGACAAGTTCATCGGCAGTGCCCAGGCATGGCGCGATGCATTCAGGGAGCAGCTTCCCGATCTTCCCATTCGCATCTGGCCCGATGCAGGTGACTTGAAGGACATCGAATATCTCGCATTCATGCATCCGGATTTCGATCAGCTTCCCGCCTTCCCCAACTTGAAAGCCATGTTCAGCCGGTCGGCTGGCGTGGAGGCCTTCGCCCGGCATCCGAAACTGCCGAAGGTCCCGCTCGGCAAGGTGGAACCGCCGGGCGGCGATCCGATGATGACGGAATACGTCGTCATGCACGTCCTGCGCTTCCATCGCGATATGCCGGCCTATCAGGCGGCCCAGGCGAATCGGGAATGGCGCAGGGCACCGATCATCCGGCCCGAGCAAAGGCGGGTTGGTTTTCTGGGCTTCGGCATGATGGCCAAGGCGCCGGCGCTGGTCTTGCAGTCGCTGGGCTTCAAGGTCTCCGCGTGGGTCCGCTCGCCGCGGCAGGCGGCGGAGGTCCCCCTCTTCCACGGTCGCGATCAGCTCGCGCAGTTTCTCGCTCAGACGGACATCGCCGTCTGCCTGTTGCCGCTGACGGCGGAGACCGAGGGCATCTTCTGCGCGCGCACGTTCGCCATGATGCCGAAAGGCGCCATGCTGGTGAACGTCGGGCGCGGCAAGCATGTGGTGGACAAGGACCTGATCGCCGCGCTTGATTCGGGACAGTTGTCATACGCCGCATTGGACGCACTTTGGCCCGAGCCGCTGCCGCCGGAAAGCCCGCTTTGGCTTCATCCCAAGGTTACGATCATGCCGCACGTGGCACGGCGGCCGACCGTGGCCCAGCTCGTGACCGAGGTCGCCGCGAACATCCGCAGCCTCGATGGCGGAGGACGGCTTCTGCAGGAAATCGACCTCACGCAGGGCTACTGATCGATCCATGCCCGCGTACCGCAGCTTTCTCTTCGCGCCCGGCAACCATGCGCGGAAGGTCATGAAGGTCTTCGGCTGTGGCGCCGACCACGTGATCCTCGATCTCGAGGATGCGGTCGCCAGGGCCGAGAAGGTCGCGACCCGCGCGCTCGTCGTCGAGGCGTTGAAACGGCCGCGCAGCTGCGGCGCCTACATTCGGGTCAACGCCTTCGGCACCGAGTTTTGTTATGGCGACGCAGTCGCGGTGGTCGGTCCCGGGCTCGACGGCATCATCCTGCCGATGGTCGAGAGCCGCGAGCAGATCGTCGCCTTCGACTGGTTGCTGGGCTCGCTCGAGCGCGAGCGCGGCCTGCCGCCGGGTGGCATCGACATCATCCCGATCATCGAAACCGGGAAAGGCGTCGCCAATGCCCGGGCCGTCGCTGCCGCCGGCACCCGGGTGAAGCGCATGGCTTTCGGCGCCGGCGATTACACCCTCGACATGAACATGGAATGGACGCTCGCCGAGAGCGAGCTCGAGCACGCACGGGCAGAGATGGCGGTGGCGTCCCGCGCCGCCGGCCTCGAAGCGCCGATCGACACCGTGTGGGTGCACATCAACGATCTCGAGGGTCTTGCGCGCTCGGCAAAGCGGGCAAGGCAGCTCGGCTTCCAGGGCAAGATGTGCATCTACCCGCCGCAGGTCGAGCTGGTGAACCGCGCGTTCACGCCGACCGAGCACGAGATCGCCTTTGCGAGACGCGTCGTCGCTGCTTTCGAGAAAGCTGAGCGCGAGGGTTCCTCGTCGATCCAGCTGGACGGGTACTTCATCGACTACCCGATCGTCTACAAGGCGCAACGCATGCTCGACGCCGTCGGTGCCATCAAAGAGTTCGACGTAGTACCAGCCCTCGCTGTCATCCTGAGCGAAGAGAGCAGGGCTATCGCATGAGGCCCTCTTCGTCGTCTCGACCGGAGCGCGAAGCGCGGAGCGGAGAGACCTTCTCTCAACGATAAACGGCTTATCGTGGGGAGAAGGTCTCTCCGCTCGGCCCTGCGGGCCTCGGTCGAGACGACGGGAAGCGCCACATGCGATAGCCCTGCTCGCTTCGCTCGGGGTGACAACTGGGTCGCGACCTCTCAGATCACTCCTTCGCCTTCCAGGGTGCGCAAATCCGATTCGGTCATTCCCAGCAGCCTGCCGTAGACCTCGGCGTTGTGCTGGCCGAGGCCGGGGCCCAGCGTGTCGACACCGCCCGGCGTGTCCGTGAGGCGAGGCACCACGTTCGGAACGGCGAGATCACCGGCGCGCGGGTCGCACACGCGGGCGATGTTGCCGCGCGCCGCGTAATGCGGATCGCGGAAGAGTTCGTCGACCGATGCCACGATGCCGCAGGGCACTTCCGCATGGTCACACAGCTGGACGGCCTCCTGTTGCGTATGCTTCTTCGCCCAGTCGGCGACAAGGCCGTCGACCGCGGCGCGCTGCTTCTCACGCTGGGCGATGGTGCCGTAGATGCCGTTGCCGGCCACCTCGGGACAGCCCATCAGCTCGGCCATCCGGGCGAAGATCTTGTCGTTGGTGCAGGCAATGGCGATCCAGCGTCCGTCGCCGGTCTGGTAATGGCTGTGCGGACAGACGTTGGGGGCCGCCGCGCCCATGCGCTGGCGGATGAATCCCACCCTGTCATAGGCGGGCGCCATCTCGTCGAGGATGCGGAAGATCGGCTCGTAGAGCCCGATGTCGATCTGCTGGCCGCGGCCGGTTTTGTCGCGTGCGCGCAGCGCCATCATCACCCCGAGCGCGCCGTAAAGGCCAGACATGTAGTCGGCGAGCGTCGCCGAGCCCGGTGTGACCGGCGGCCCGTCCGGCTCGCCGGCCAGGAAGGAGATGCCGCCGAAGGCGTTGCCGATGCGGCCGAAGCCGGGCTTGTGGCTGTAGGGCCCGGTCTGGCCGTAGCCCGAGACGCGCAGCATCACGAGGCGCGGGTTGACAGCGCTCAGCACGTCCCAGCCGAGGCCCCAGCCTTCCAGCGTGCCCGGCTGGAAGTTCTCGGTCAGCGCGTCGGCCTTGGCGACGAGCTGCTGGAGGATGGCCGCACCCTTGGGCGACTTGAGATTGAGCGTCACCGATTTCTTGTTGCGCGCTTCCGACAGCCAAACCAGCGTGTCGCCGCACGCGCTGACCGTGCCGAGCCTGCGGCAGGGATCACCGACCTTGGGCTGCTCGACCTTGATCACCTCCGCGCCGAACTCCGCCATGACGGTCGCGCAATAGGGTGCCGCGATGTAGGTGGCGATGTCGATCACGCGCAGCCCGGCGAGCGGGCGGTTGCTGGCAGCACTGTCGGACACGATGCGGTTCCTTATCTCTCACAATGCCTGGGCCACCTTCGGCATGACCTCGCTGGCGAACAGCTCGAGGGTGTCGACCACCTGCGAGTGCGGCATGCCGACCCAATGCACGGACAGGATCATGCGGTTGACGCCCAGGCGCTTATTGTAGCCGACGATCTGCTCGGCGACCTCGTCGGACGATCCCAGCAGGAAACGATCGCGGGTGAGCTCGTCGAAGTCGAGGGAAAGGTCGTCGTCGCCCTTCGGCATCGCCTTTTGCTGCCCCCATTGCTGGTAGACCTTGTACTTCTCCTCGAGGTACGGGCGCGCCAGCCGGACCGCCTCCGCCCGCGTGCGCGCCACGAAGATCTCCCGCATCAGCGGCAGCTCGTCCGGCATCGGCTTGCCCAGTTCGGCCAGGGCCTGCTTGTAGAGCGACAGCTGGCGCTCGATCGTGTCCATCCGCTGGTGCGGGTTGATGAACCAGGTGTCGGCCAAGCGTGCGGCGCGGCGCACCGCCGCATCGGCATTGGCGCCGAGCCAGATCGGCGGGTGAGGTTTCTGGATAGGCTTCAGCGACACCGTGACCCGGTCCAGCTCGAAATGCGAGCCCGTCATCGAGACGTCGTTCTCGGTCCACAGTCGCTTGATGGCCAGAAGATTCTCCTCCAGGCGCTGCACGCGCTCATGCGCCGTGGTGCCGAAGGCCTTGAATTCGACGTCGCGGTATCCCAGCCCGGCGCCGAACACCAGGCGCCCACCCGACATGACGTCGAGCGTCGCCAGTTGCTCGGCGATATCGATTGGCTTGTGCAGCGACAGCAGGATGATGCCGGTGATGATGCGCATGCGCTCGGTCTCGGCCAGCAGTCGGGCGAGCAGCGGAATCATCTGGTATTGCTGCAAGGGCGCCGCCGCATAGTGCATGCCGGTCAGCAGGTCGGAGAATCCGAGTTGATCGGCCAGGCGCACCTGCGCCTTCACTTCCTCGAACCGCTTCGTCATGTCATCGCCGGCGTGATACTGCCCGCGCACAAACAGACCGAACGTCAGATCGCTCATCCTGCGACTCCCTTGCCCCGCAACGCCTATCGCACTCTGCTCGCGGAGCAAGCGATGCGCCTGCCGGTGGCCCGCGAGTAGAGAACAAATCGGGAGCCTGGATTGTCGCACCTTTGGATTCTGGCGTGCGACAAAAAATGGGCGCTAACCCATTGAAGCCATTGGAGCCGGAAAAGTGATGGTGCCCCGAGACGGAATCGAACCGCCGACCCCATCATTACGAATGACGTGCTCTACCAGCTGAGCTATCGGGGCACGGCGCGGGTTCTAGGCGAAAGGCCCAACCCGCGCAAGCGCCCATCCGGGGAGACCGACGATGACCCGAAAAGCCACCTGTTGCTGCGGCGCCTGCACCATCGCCGTGGAAGGCGAGCCCCGGCTCAACGCCCTCTGCCACTGTGCCAACTGCAAGAAACGGACCGGCAGCGCGTTCGGCTGGTCGGCCTATTTTGCCGACGACCAGATCCTGGGCCGCACCGGTGATTTCAGGGCCTACGAGATCGCCGGCGCCAATCCGCAGCACCGCTGGTTCTGCGCCGCGTGCGGCTCGACCTTGTTCTGGAAGAGTCGCCTGGCGGCCATTGGAAACGGGCATCGCCGGCGGCTGCTTTGCCGACGCGCCGCTCGATCCGCCGTCGGTCACCGTCTCGAACCACGGCCGCTGCGAGTGGCTCGGCCTGCCCGCTGCGTGGCGCACCTCCGTGTAGGCAAGGGTTAGGAAAACTCGCGGTCGCCGTCGACGCGCGTAGGAACGGCATCTGCTGGCATCGCCCTGATTTGGCTCTATGATCCCGGCCGCAGAATTTCCGCGGGAGAGAACGATGGCCAAGGTGGCGTTTCTGGGTCTGGGCGTGATGGGCTTTCCGATGGCGGGACACCTCGCCGCCAAGGGCCACGAGGTCGTGGTCTACAACAGGACCTTCGCCAAGGCCGAGGCCTGGACCAAGAAGCACAAGGGCACGGCGGCCAGGACGCCCAAGGAAGCGGCGGCCGGCAAGGAGATCGTGTTCTGCTGCGTCGGCAACGACGAGCATCTGCGCGCGGTCGTGCTGGGGCCCGACGGCGCCTTCGCCGGCATGGCCAAGGGCTCGATCTTCTTCGACAACACCACGGCCTCGGCCGACATCGCCCGCGAGTTCCATGCCGAGGGCAAGAAGAAGGGCATCGACTTCATCGACGCGCCGGTGTCGGGCGGCCAGGCCGGGGCGGAGAACGGCCAGCTCACCGTGATGTGCGGCGGCGAGCAGGGCCCGTTCGACAAGGCCAAGCCGGTGGCCGACGCCTACGCCAAGGCGGTCACCCTGATCGGCGCGCCGGGCGCCGGCCAGCTCACCAAGATGATGAACCAGATGTGCATCGCCGGCATCGTCCAGGGCCTGGCCGAGGCGATCAATCTCGGCCAGAAGGCCGGCGTCGACATGGAAAAGGCGATCGGCGCCATCTCCAAGGGCGCGGCGCAGAGCTGGCAGATGGACAACCGCTGGAAGGCCATGGTCGAGGGCAAGTTCGAGTTCGGCTTCGCCGTCGACTGGATGCGCAAGGATCTCGGCATCAGCCTGGCCGAGGGCAAGCGCGACAAGGCGCAGATGCCGCTGGTCGCCCTGGTCGATCAGTTCTACGCCCGCGTGCAGGAGCGCGGCGGCAACCGCTGGGATACGTGCAGCCTGATCCAGCTCCTGCAGAAGCCATGAGCGAGCTACAGGCTGTGGGGCCGCGCCGGCTGGGGCTCGACCATCGTCGAGGCCCAGCTCGTCTGGTACGGCCTGCCCTTCACCTTCGAGCCGGTCGAGGATCTGTTCAAGACCCCCGACGCCGCGGCCAAGCTGGCGAAGGTCAATCCGCTCGCCCAGGTGCCGACGCTCGAGATGCCCGACGGCAGTGTGATGAGCGAGAGTGCGGCGATCACGCTCCTGCTGGCCGACATCACCGGCAACGCCTCGCTGGTGCCGCCGGCCGGCGCCCCGGAACGCGCCCGGTTCCTGCGCTGGCTGGTGTTCATCGTCGCCAACATCTATCCGACCTTCACCTACGCCGATGATCCGGCGCGCTTCATCTCGGTCAATACCGCGCGCGATCCCTTCCGCGCCGCCACCGACGCCTATGCCCAGCGGCTGTGGCACCAGCTCGAGGGCGAGGCCGGCAGCCCGTGGTTTTTGGGCGAGCGGTTCTCCGCGCTCGACATCTATCTCGGCGTCATGACGCGCTGGCGGCCCAAGCGCGGCTGGTTCGAGAACGAAACGCCCAAGCTCTTCGCCATCGCCCGTCGCACCGATCAGGTGGCGGAGCTCGCCCCGGTGTGGAAGCGCAACTGGCCGGACGGCTGAGGCCTCAGCGCATGGCCTGTGTCGGAATCGTCGGCGGACTGGGCGTCGGCGCCACGGTTCACTACTACGAGAAGATCGCCGCCTCGTGCAAAGCGCGCGGCGTCGTGCCCGACCTGGTGATCGTCCATGCCGACGTCGATCGCGGGCAAGCGCTTTGTGCGCGAGGGCAAGCTCGACGCGCTCGCCGACTATCTCGCGGGTTTCATCGAGAGGCTCGGCCGCGCCGGCGCGACGGCCGCGGTGCTGCCCGCCGTCACGCCGCACATCTGCATCGCCGAGCTCGCGCCGCGCATACGCCTGCCGCTGATCAACATCGTCGATCCGATCGCCGCGGAATTGCGCGCGCGCGGCGTCCGCCGCGTGGCCTTGTTTGGCACGAGCTTCACCATGGAAGGCAGCCTGTGGGGCCAGCTCTCGGGCGTCGAGATCGTGAAACCGCGGCCCGACGAGATCGCCTTCATCGGCAAGGCCTACCAGCGCATCCTCGACACGCAGCAGGCCGATGCCGCCGATGCGGCCGGCCTGCGCCGCATCGCCGCCGAGCTGCAGCGGCGCGACGGCGTCGAGGCGATCCTGCTGGCCGGCACCGATCTTGCCGTCATGTTCGACGAGGCGACGGCCGGCTTTCCCTGCATCGACGTGGCGCGCCTGCATATCGACGCGATCGTCGAGCGGCTTGCGACGTACGTCTTCGCTGGGGGCGCGCCACTCCAGTGGCGAGATCATGGTCTTCCGGACCGCGAGCGTCTCGCTCGCTCATGATGATGAGCGAGCGAGACGCTCGCGGTCCGGATGAGCATGAGAAGACACGTCAGCGTCAGAACGTCTGCCGCACGCCCACGATCTCGCCCAGGCAACGGCCGACATGCTCGGCGGTGTCGGGCTCCAGCCCTTCGACCTCGATCTCGACCGACAGGAGATCGGCATCGGCCTGGGCGAAGACGCGCGCCGGCACCAGGCCGCGCTTGGCCAGCAGCTCGAGCGCGCGCGGCAGCACGCCGGGTTCGGCGTCGGCTTCGAAACAGTATCGGACGGTGGAAGAGTTACGCTTGAGAGCGAGCACGGCTGACATGGAACAACTCCTCGGATGACGGGCGAACGGCAACGCTGCGGTTTGCAGTGCAAACCGAGGTGCTAATTCGCCGACCGAGGAGGTCCATGCGGGCCATGTCGCCACTATAGCGCCGGAGCCGCCGCGCAGGCTACCCTCCGCCAACGGACCCCGAGGGAAGGAAACAAAGATGCGTTCGACGCCGATTTACGAGGTGCATGCTGTCAAATACGCCCATCTGCCGCGCAAGGCTTGGGAAGTGCAGATCACCCCGGACCCGCACGACGCCGACTTCCCGATGGACTATTTCGTCTGGGTGGCGATCCCGCTCGACGAGGAAGGGCACCGCGCGATCGGCGGCAAGCCGGTCGTGATCGACACCGGCTTCAACGCCCAGATCGGCAAGCAGCGCGGCCGCGAGGTCAAGCGCAACCCCGCCGACCTGCTGGGCGACCTCGGCATCGACGCCAAGGAAGTCGAGGACGTCGTCATCACCCACCTGCACTACGACCACGCCGGCAACTGGGACAAGTTCCCCAAGGCGCGCTTCCATCTGCAGGACAAGGAGATGCAGTTCGCCACCGGCCGGCACATGTGCCAGGACCCCTTCCGCCACGCCTTCGAGGTCGAGGACGTCGTCGGCATGGTGCGCGCCGTCTACGGCAAGCGCGTCGTCTTCCACGACGGCGACGAGGAACTTCAGCCCGGCCTCTCGGTGCACCTGATCGGCGGCCATACGATGGGCATCCAGTCGGTCCGCGTCATGACCCGCAACGGCTGGCTCGTGCTGGCCTCGGACGCCAGCCACTACTACTGGGGCATCGAGGACAAGAAGCTGTTCTCGATCGTCTATTCGGTCGCCGACATGCTGGCGGGCTACGACAAGCTCTTGAAGCTGGCCGACGGCCGGCTCGAGATGGTGGTGCCCGGCCACGACGCGGCAGGTGATGAAGCGCTATCCGGCGTCGAGCAAAAAGCTCGAGGGGATCAGCGTCAGGCTGGATTAATTCATCGGAGCGCGGGCGTCCCGCCCGCTCAGATTCATGAGCGGGCGGGACGCCCGCGCTCCGAAGAGGTCATTTCTTCTCGACGTTCCACAGCGCCAGCGAGGGCGTGCGCAGCAGGCCGTCGACGTTGGTGCGGATCGCCGTCGGCGTGGTGAACTGGCCGAGCGGCACGTGCGTGGGATACTCCAGCACGCGCAGCTGGACCTGCTCGGCGATCGCCTTCTGCTTGGCCGGGTCGGCTTCCGATGGCATAGGCGTCGCGCAGGCGCTCGAGCTCGGGATCGCACGGCCAGCCGAACGTCGCCTTGTCGCACGAGGCGTTGAGGAAGGCGGCCGACACCGGATTGAGCACGTCGGTCGCGCCCCACGAGGTGAAGAAGGCGCTCCAGCCGCCCTTGTCCGGCGCGATCCTTCTTGGCGCGACGGCTCACCAGCGTCTGCCAGTCCATCGGCTGCAGGTCGACCTTCAGCCCGATCTTCTCGAGCTGCGGCTTGGCCACGGTGGCGAGGTTGTTGTGGCCCGCCGTGTCGGTCTGATGCAGCAGCACCACCGGCGTGCCGTCGTAGCCCGAAGCGGCCAGAAGTTCCTTGGCCTTGGCGACGTTGCCCGAAAGCTTGTCCTCCCAGCCCTTGGTCGATTCGAGCGGCGAGCCGCAGGGGAACAGCGACTTGCACTCCGTGTAGTACTCGGGGTTGCCGACATTGGCGTCGAGGAATTCCTTCTGCGACAGCGCATAGAGCACCGCCTGGCGCACCTTGGCGATTGTCGAACGGCTTGATGCAGCACGTTGAAGCGCATGGCGTACTGGCGGCCCGCCGTGTTGGTCACCATGGTCTTGATGCTCTTTTCCTTGGCCAGCAGCGGCAGCAGGTCGGGCGGCACGATCTCGACCAGGTCGACCTCGCCGTTGATCAGCGCATTGACCTGGGTCGAGGTGTCGGGGATCCAGATCCATTCGACCCGGTCGACCTTGGCGACCTTGCCGCCGGCCAGGCCGGACGCGGGCTCGGCGCGCGGCTTGTATTTCGGGTTCTTGACGTAGACCGCCTTCTCGCCCGGCTTCCACTCGTCCTTCTTGAAGATGAAGGGGCCCGAGCCGGTGGCGTCGGTGATCTGGCTGTTGGGATCGGTGCTCGGCGACCTCCTTGGGCATCATGAAGGGCACGTTGGAGCTCGACTTGCCGAGCGATTCGAGCACCAGCCCGTAGGGCTGCTTCAGCACCATCTTGATGGTCTTGGCGTCGGGCGCCGAGAGCTCGGTCACGACGCCCATCAGCTTCTGGCCCATCGAATCCTTGGCGCCCCAGCGCTTGATCGAGGCGACGCAGTCCTCGGCCGTCACCGGCTTGCCGTCGTGCCATTCCAGCCCGTCGCGCAGGGTGAAGGTCCAGGTGAGCTTGTCGGGCGAGACCTCCCACTTGTCGACCATCTGCGGCTTGACCTCGAGCTTTTCGTCGAGGGCGAACAGCGTGTCGTAGACCATGTTGCCGTGATGGGTGGAGATCAGCGCCGTGGTCCAGATCGGATCGATGATCTTGAGATCGGAATGCAGCGCGACCTTGAGCGTGGTTTGCGCGTAGGCGGGCGCCGCGAAACGCGGCGGCGGCAACAAGCGCACAGGCAAGACGACGACCTAACTTCAACATGAAAGCTCCCTGATGACCCCCCGGCCGGGAGCAACAATAGGGCCGTCAGCCGTCCTGCGCGACGTCCAACAGCGCCTGCCAGTCCGTCAATTTCACGCGAGGCCGGCCCTGCGCCGCGCCGGCCGCGATCTCGTGCTTGTCGATGCGATGCCAGCCCGCGGCATCGACGGCGATCGGCAGCACGTCGGGCCCGCTCTTGGGATCGCGGTCCTCGAGCCAGGCCAGGACCTGCTGGGCCACGGCGTGGCTCTCCGCCCGGTTGGTCGGAATCGTGCCGGTGGGGCCGCGCTTGGCCCAGCCCACGGGGAAGACATCCTCGCGCCTGGGGATATTCCTCGCCGCCATAGCCGATGCAGGTCACGACCAGATCGACCGGGAGCTTGCCGCCCATCGGCGAATTGGGCGTGAGTTCGACCACGCCGGGCTTGAACGCCACCGGCGCGGCATGGAACAGGAAATGCACCGTGACCGGCTTGATGCCGGCCTTGTTGTTGGCAAAGCCGCGCAGGATGTCGAGGTTCTTGGTCTTGCGCAGGCGTTCGGGGGTGGGATCCGATGCCGGCGGCGCCGCGTCCAGCCCCTTCGCATCCGTCACCGCCACGGCGCGCGACAGCCGCCCCATCTCGGCCAGCTCGTTGTTGGTGAAGGAGGCGTGCTCGGGCCCGCGCCGGCCGATCACGTAGATGTCGGTGAGCGGCGCGGCCGAGATGGCCGCACCCGCTTCCGGCACGATGTCGCTCTTGGCCATCTCGTCGGCCGACTTGGCGAGCACGCGCGCGACGTCGAGCGCCACGTTGCCGTTGCCGATCACCGCCACCGATTTCACCTTCGACGAGGTCGGGGCCCTGGCGGAAATCGGGATGGCCGTTCAGCCAGCCGACGAAGCGCCACGAGCCCCAGACATGCGGCAGCTCCTCGCCCGGCACGCCGAGCTTCCTGTCGATCACCATGCCGGTGGCGACGATGATGGCGTCGTAGCCCGTCATGCAGCTCGTCCCAGGACAGGTCGCGGCCGACCTCGATATTGCCGGCGAAGCGCACGTCGGGCCGGGCCAGCAGGCGGTCGAACTGGCGCGCCACGGCCTTGGTGCCCTGGTGATCGGGCGCCACCCCGGCCCGGATCAGGCCGTGCGGCGTCGGCAGTCGGTCGATGATGTCGATATGCAGGTCCGGATTGGTGCGCATCAGCCCGTCGGCGGCATAGAAGCCGGACGGGCCCGCGCCCACGATGGCGACGCGATAAGTCATGACGGCCCGCTTAGCATATGATGGTGACATGACTAAATACCCTCATTTGCGTCAGCTGGGCCGCGCCACCGCCCTGCCCGCCTCGCCCGACAAGGCGGTGCTGGAGACCGTGCCCAATCCACAGACCGCGGGCGTTGTATCTGGTGCGCTTCACGGCGCCTGAATTCACCACCCTCTGCCCGATGACCGGCCAGCCCGACTTCGCCCATCTCGTGATCGACTACGCGCCGCGCGCCAAGCTGGTCGAGAGCAAGTCGCTGAAGCTCTATCTCGGCAGCTTCCGCAATCACGCCGACTTCCACGAGGCCTGCACGCTCGCGATCGGCCAGCGGCTGGCCAAGGTGCTGGCGCCGCGCTGGCTCCGGATCGGCGGCTACTGGTATCCGCGCGGCGGCATGCCGATCGACGTGTTCTGGCAGACCGGCCAGCCGCCCAGGGGCCTGTGGCTGCCCGATCCGGGCGTCGCCCCGTATCGGGGAAGAGGCTGATCGAGGGGAAATGAGCCGCCCGCCGCCCGTTCCCAAACGCCCGCCGCGGCAGGCGACGCCCGGCCGAGTTGCGCGACGCCATCCGCGACGAGGCGCTGCGGCTGGGCTTCGACGCCGTGGGCTTTGCGCCCGCCAGCCTGGCGCCCGAGGCGCGCCGCGAGCGCCTGCAGCGGCTCGCCGAATTCGTCGAGGCCGGCTGGCAGGGCGACATGGGCTGGCTGGGCGAACGCACCGAGGCGCGCGCCGATCCGCAACGCCTGTGGCAGGACGCCCGGACCGTCGTGTCGCTGGCGCTGAACTATGCGCCGGCCGAGCGATCCGCTCGACGTGCTGAAGGAACGCGAGCGCGCGGCGATCTCGGTCTATGCCCAGGGCCGCGACTATCACGAGGTGATGAAGAGCAAGCTGAAGGCGCTGGGCCGCTTCATCTGGGACACCTACCGCCACGACCTCAAGGTCTTCGTCGACACCGCGCCCCTGATGGAAAAGCCCATGGCGCAGGCGGTGGGCCATGGCTGGCAGGGCAAGCACACCAACCTGGTGTCGCGCCAGTTCGGCTCGTGGCTGTTCCTGGGCGAGATCCTGCTCTCGGTCGAGTTGCCGGCCGATACGCCCGAGACCGACCATTGCGGCCACTGTCATGCCTGCCTCGACATCTGCCCGACCAATGCCTTTCCCGCGCCCTACCGGCTCGACGCGCGGCGCTGCATCTCCTATCTCACGATCGAGCACGAAGGCCCGATCGATCTTGAGTTCCGGCCGCTGCTCGGCAACCGCATCTATGGCTGCGACGATTGCCTGGCGGTCTGTCCGTGGAACAAGTTCGCCAAGCAGGCGCGCGAGGCGGCCCTGGCGCCGCGGCCGGCGCTCGATGCGCCGCTGCTGGCCGAGCTGGCCACCCTGGACGATGCCGAGTTCCGCCGCCGCTTCGCCGGCACGGCCGTCAAGCGCATCGGCCGCGACCGCTTCGTGCGCAATGTCGCCTATGCGCTGGGCAACAGCGGCGGTCCGCGATACCGCGCTGCCGGCCGTCGAAAAGCTGCTGAAAGACCCTTCACCTTTGGTGCGCGGCGCGGCAGTGTGGGCGCTGTCGCGTCTGGCGCCCGATCTGGTCGCGCAATGGCAGCGACTGACCGATGAAGCCGACGCCAGCGTCTGTGCCGAATGGAGCGCAGCACGCACGATCAACGAGCAAAGGACAGGCCCATGAAAACCCGGCGGAATGCTTTCCTGACGGCCATCGCTGCCGGCGCAGGCCTGGTGTTCGGTGCTTCTGCCGTGTCGGCTCAGCAAAGTGCGCCGCCTTCGCCTCTGACCAAGGAGCAGATCGCCGCGATCGTGGCGAGCCCGGATCGCAGCGCGGCCGATCGCACCAACGATCGGCGGCGCAAGCCGGAGGAGATGCTGTTCTTCATCGGCATTCGTCCCGGCATCACGGCGCTCGATCTCAGCGCGGCCGGCGGCTACACCACCGAGCTGCTGGCCCGCGCGATCGGGCCCTCGGGCATCGTCTACGGCCAGAGCCGGCCGCGCAATCCGAACCAGGCGGCCACGCCGCCTGCGGCACCCGAGGGAAACAGCAATCCGACCGTTCCGTCTTCCGCCGCCGCCCGCGGCGGCTCCGACCGGGGCGCCGCGTCCGTCCCCCGAGGCCCTGGCCGGCCGCGACAGTGCCCTTAGAAGTGCCGGCATCAAGGCCGCACCGATCACCGCCGTCGTCCTGCCGTTCGAGGATCCCGTCCCGCCCGAGCTCGCGCCGCTTCGATCTCGTGACCCTGATGTTCAACTATCACGATCTCGGCCATCTCGGCGTCGATCGCGCGGCCATGAACCGCGCCGTCTTCCAGGCACTGAAGCCGGGCGGCTTCTACGTCATCGCCGATCATTCAGGCCGGCCCGGCACCGGCATCTCCGAGGCGGGCACGCTTGCATCGCGTCGAGGAAGCCTTCCTCCGCAAGGAAGTCGAAGCGGCAGGCTTCAAGCTGGCGGCGGAAGGCAGCTTCCTGCGCAATCCCAACGATCCGCGCGACAAGAACACGCCGGACCCGCCGCAGCCCAAGGACGAGTTCGTGCTGAAGTTCGTCAAACCCTAGTCAGCCGCGACGGCTGAATATCCTCTGGACATCGAGGCTGCGTCACACTACCTTGTATCGCAAGGTACCATGTTATGTGCCGTAGAGAGGGATGACGTCGTGTCCGAGTCGTTGTTGGTCCAACTGCGCAAAGGCGTGCTCGATCTGTGCGTGCTCGCGCTGCTCGAGCGCCGGGACGGCTACGCCTACGACATCGCGAGCCGACTGGCCGAGGCGATCGGCATGGGTGAAGGCACGATCTATCCCTTGATGCGGCGCATGCAGACCGATGGCCTCGTGAAGACCTATCTCGAGGAATCGAGCAGCGGCCCGCCGCGCAAGTACTACCAGCTCACCAAGGCCGGCCACGCCGCCCTCGCGGCGCAAAAGGCCGAATGGAATGTCTTCACCGCGTCGGTGGCCAAGGTGCTGTCGGATGCAAAGGTCGCGGCTCCGGCCGCGAAGAGCGCAGGAGGCGTCAGATGACCAGGCTCGAATTCCTCGAAACGCTGCGACGCCGCCTGGCGGGATTGCCGGAGGCTGAGATCGACGATCTCCTCGCCGACTACGCCACGCATTTCGCCGACGGCATGGCGGCGGGCCGGAGCGAAACGGAGATCGCCCAGGCGCTGGGCGATCCCATGCGCCTGGCACGCGAGCTGCGGGCGGAGGCGGGCTTCCGGCGCTGGGAGACGGAGCGCACGCCGGCCAGCTTTTTCGCCGTGCTGTTCGGCTTCGTGGCCCTGGTCGCGGTGGACTTCGTGTTCCTGCTGCCGCTGCTGGGTGGCCTCATGCTGTTCACCCTGATCGCCGGCATCGTCCTGCTGGCGCTCTGCGTCGCGGGCATCGTTTTGCTGGCGAAGCTGTTCAGCTGGGACGGCCTGTTCGCCGTTCATTCCCTTGTGCGCAAGCTGAGCGGGCTCGGCCTGCTGGGCGTGGGCATCGGCGGCGGCGCGCTGCTGCTGATGATGATCGACTACGTCGTGCGCCTGCTCGGCAAATTCGCCCGGCTGCACTACGAGCTGCTGAATCGCGCGGATGCGGGAGGCGCACATGGTTAAGACCCTGGGCTGGATAGCGGTCGGCGGCCTCAGTATCGGCTTCGCCTCGCTGGCTCTGGCTTATGTCATCGGCGGCCGCGACCTGGACGGCATGCTCGATCGCGGCCTTTTCCTCGCCAACTCGTGCGGCACTAGCGACGGCAAGGCCGATGCGAAACCGTCGGAGCGTCGTTTGACGTGGGAGGGCGGCGACACGGTCGAGGTCGCCGTGCCGGGCAGCGTGCGCTACCGCGGCGGCGACGGCAGCGACGTCATCGTGCGCGGATCGCCCGACATCATCGCCCATGTCGAGGTCCGTCACGGCAGGATAACGCTCGACTGTCATCGCTTCGGCGGCTTCCGGGACATCGAGGTCACCCTGCCCGGACGTGCCTTCCGCAGGATCGACCTCTCCGGCTCGAGCAAGCTCACCATGGAGAATGTCAATCAGCCTGATATCACTTTCAAGATCAGCGGCAGCGGCAGCGTGCGCGCCCAGGGCACCGTCGATCATGCGACGATCAGCGTTGCCGGATCGGGCGACGCGAGACTGGCCGATCTGGCGATGAAAGAACTCACGGCCAGGATCTCCGGCAGCGGAAAGGTCGAGGCCGCGCCCAAGGATGCGGCCGACATTCATATTTCCGGCTCAGGCGATGTCCGCCTGCTGAGCCGTCCCGCGCGCCTCAGCAGCCATGTCGCGGGCTCCGGACGCATCACCCAAGCCTCGGTCGACTCGGCCGAGGGAAAAGATCGGCGCTAGCTGGATCTCTGTAGTACGACACAAGGAGAAACGCATGCGCGCGTTCATTCTCGGCCTTGCATTGTCTGTTGCCTTGATATCGACCGTGTCGGCCGAGCCGCCCTCATTCCGCGCCGGCGTCACACGCATGACGGTTCAGGATACCACGCCGTTCGATGTCCTGATCGCCTATCCGACGGAAGCCGCCGAAGTCCCCGTTGAAGAAGGACCCATTGGCCTCGTGGCGAGCCGCGACGCCCCGGTCGCCGCCGGGGCCCGCTTCCCGGTCGTCCTGTTTTCACACGGCGGCGGCGGCCCGGGGACACCGCTGGTTCATGGCGATCTTCTGTTGCACCTCGCACGGCAGGGATTCATCGTCGTGGCACCTTTCCATCCCGGCACCGAGAAGCCGTTCGTCGATCGGCCGCGACAGATTCGCAAGGCGCTCGAGTCCATGCTGGCCGATCCGCGCTTTTCCCAACACGCAGATCGCGACCGGATCGGCATGGTGGGCTTCTCCTTTGGCGGCGCGGTGACGCTCCTCGTCGCCGGTGCGAACATCGATTTGGCGCACTTGTCGGCCTACTGCCATGATCACGCCGACGATTTCAGGGCCTGCCAGGGCATCGCCACCGATGGCTCCTGGGCCAAGGTGCCGCCCGGCCGGAGATCGGACGATGCGCTTGCTCTGAAAACCCTCGTTCTCCTGGAACCTTACGGCGCGCCAATCGAGCAGAAGAGCCTGGGATCGCTCGATCTGCCGGTCCTGATCTACACCGCGTCGCAATCCGATCTCGGGGCAGACGGCAACATCGTGGCCGTTGCCAAAGCGCTCCCGAGGCCGCCGCAACAAGCAGCCATACCCGGCAGTCACTTCGTGTTCATCGATCCATGCTCGCCGATCTTGGCGACCAGCGCGCCGGAGATTTGCAGCGACCCGCCCGGCACCAACCGCGCCGCGATCCATCAGCGCTTCAAGCGGGAGATTTCGGATTTCCTGCGGGCAAACCTGTGAGGCGGATGGCGCCGCAAGCGACTCCTCAGCGACGTTCCTTGAAGAAGGCGCGCAACAGCGCGCCCGCCTCGGCCTCGGCAATACCCGGGTAGAGCTCGGGCCTGTGATGACAGGTCGGCTGGTCGAAGATGCGCGGGCCGTGCTCGACGCCGCCGCCCTTGGGATCAGGCGCCCCCCAGTAGAGCCGCCGGATGCGAGCGAAGGAAATCGCCTGCGCGCACATCGGGCAGGGTTCGAGCGTGACATAGAGATCGCAGTCGACCAGCCTCGGCGCGCCCAGTCTGGCGGCGGCGGCGCGGATCGCCAGCAGTTCGGCATGCGCCGTGGGATCGTTCGTCTCCTCGGTGCGGTTGGCCGCCTCGGCCAAGAGCTCGCCTGCCGGCCCCATGATCACCGCGCCCACCGGCACCTCGCCCCGCTCTGCGGCTGCGCGCGCCAGGGCCAGGGCGCGCTCCATGGCCGATGCTCTTGTCGTTCCGGTCATATCGGGGAAAATAGCCTCAAGAAGGTGTCGGGAGGAGTATGGCATGCGCTTCAGCTTCACGCCGGAACAAGAGGAGTTCCGCACCAGCCTGCGCCGGGCGCTGGAGGCCAGGTCCCCGACCAAGGAAGTCCGCCGCCTGATGGCGACCGAGACGGGCTTCGAGCGCGAGGGCTGGCGCAAGCTCAACCAGGAGCTCGGCCTCACCGCCATCCATATCCCCGAAGCCTATGGCGGCGGCGGTTTTGGCTATGCCGAGCTCGCCATCGTTCTGGAAGAAGCAGGCCGCGGGCTGTTATGCGCGCCCTTCCTCTCGACCGTGCTGGCCACCACCGCCATCCTGAACGCCGGAACCGAAGAGCAGAAGCAGGCCCTGCTGCCGGCGATCGCCGACGGCACCACGACGGCGACCTTGGCCTTCTCCGAGGACGACGGGCGCAACGACGCGGCAAGCACGACGTCCGTGGCCAACCATTCCGGCGGCACCTATCGCCTGGACGGCATCAAGAACTTCGTCCTCGACGGACAGACCGCCGACCTGATCGTCGTGCTGGCCCGCCGTCCCGGTTCCAGCGGCGAGGAAGGCCTGTCGTTCTTCACGGTGTCGGGCGACACGCCGGGGCTCGAGCGGCGGGGCCTCAAAACCATGGACGAGACCCGCAAGCTCGCGCGGCTCGAGTTCAACGCCGTCGAGGCGAGGCTCCTGGGCGAGCAGGAAGCGGCGGCCGCGCCGTTCGCCCGCACCATGCAGCAGGCTGCCGTGCTGCTCGCCAACGAGATGGTGGGCGGCGCCGAGCGGCTGCGCGAGGATGCGCTGGCCTACACCAAGATGCGCATGCAGTTCGGCCGCGCCATCGCTTCCTTCCAGACGACCAAGAACAAGGCGGCCGACATGCTGGTCGATGTCGAGCTGGCCAAGTCGGCGGCCTACTACGCCGCCGCGGCGCTCGACGAGGGCGACGACGACATGCCGGCCATCGCCTCGCTCGCCAAGGCCTGCGCCGCCGAGGCCTATCTGCAGACCGCCATCCATGCCGTGCAGATGCATGGCGGCATCGGCTTCACCTGGGACAACGACACGCATCTCTGGTTCAAGCGCGCTAAAAGCTCGGAGATCCTGTTCGGCGACGCCAACCAGCATCGCGAGCTCATGATGCAGCACTGGAAGCACTAGAAGGGGACGGGCAATGGAAGAACCCACGGAGAGCTCGGTCCGCGCCGAGGTGCGCGCCTGGCTCGAAGCCAACTGGAACCCCGAGCTCGGGCTGGTCGACTGGCGCAAGAAGCTCGCCGCCTCGGGCTGGGGCGTGCCGCACTGGCCCAAGCAATGGTACGGCCGCGACCTGCCGGTGGCGTTCAACGCGGTGGTCGATGAGGAATTCCAGAAGATCGGCGCCGTCGGCGTCGCCAAGGCCGGCATCCGCACCCTGGCGGCGGCAACGATCCTCGCCCACGGCACCGACCTGCATAAGGAGAAGTTCCTGCTGCGCATCCTCACCGGCGAGGACACGTGGTGCCAGCTCTTCAGCGAGCCGGGCAGCGGCTCGGACATGGCGGGCGCCGTGACGCGGGCCGACCGTCAGGGCAACAAGTGGGTGATCAACGGCCAGAAGGTGTGGACCACCAGCGCGCACAAGGCCGAATGGGGCCTCCTGCTGGCGCGCGCCAACTGGGATGTCGCCAAGCACAAGGGCCTGGCCTACTTCATCCTCGACATGAAGCAGCCCGGCGTGCAGGTCCATCCGCTCCGGCAGATGAACGGCCATGCCTCGTTCAACCAGGTGTTTTTCACCGATGCGATTGTCGAGCCGGAGTTCCTGGTGTCCGACGTGGGCGACGGCTGGAAGGTGGCGACCACGACCCTGATGCACGAGCGGCGCGGCGCCGACGGCCTGCGCAGCTGGGCGACGGCGTCGACCAAGAAGGGCCGCATCTACGAGGAAGAGCGGGCCGAGATCGCCACCACCATGGAGCCCTACAAGTGGTATCCGCAGCGCGCCGGCCGAGTCGACCTCGTGCTCGAGCGGGCCAAGGAAACGGGCAAGATCGACGACCCGGTGATCCGCCAGGAGATCGCCAAGCTCCTGATCATGTCCAAGACCGCCGAATGGACCGCCCGCCGCGCGCGCGCCGCGCAGGAACAGGGCCGGCCGCAGGGACCGGAGGGCTCGCTCGGCAAGCTGGTATCGAGCAACGTGGCGCGCCAGGCGGCACGGGTTCACACCTACATCACCGGCGCCGCTGCGCTGCTCAGCGGCAAGGACAGCCCGATGGACGGCGTCATCGCCGAGATCCTGGTCTCGGTCCCCGCCACCTCGATCGCCGGCGGCACCGACGAGATCCAGCGCAACATCATCTCCGAACGCGTGCTCAAGATGCCCAAGGAGCACAGCGTCGACACCGACAAGCCCTTCAAGGACGTGCCGCGGAACATCACGGCTTCGTCGTCTTGAGGCGACCAAACAAGACCTCATGCTGAGGAGACCGCGCAGCGGTCGTCTCGAAGCATGGGCCGCACGTACCGTGTCTGCTGCCCATCCTTCGAGACGCCGCGCGCCGCACGGCTCCTCAGGATGAGGTCGGAGGTGAACTGGCGTCGTTGGCTCCACGCCAACCTCATGCTGAGGAAACCGCGCAGCGGTCGTCTCGAAGCATGGGCCGCACGCACCGTGTTTGTTGCCCATCCTTCGAGACGCCGTGCGGCGCACGGCTCCTCAGGATGAGGTCGGAGGTGAACTGGCGTCGCCCGCCTCGCGCGCGTATCCTAGCCGCATGCCCCGTCCCCTCATCGGAGTCACGCTGGATGCTGAAAGGCCCGGCGGGTACTCCAAGTTTCCCTGGTATGCGCTGCGCCAGAACTATCTCGACGCCATCGACCAGGCGGGCGGGCTGGCGGTGGCGCTGCCGCACGAGCCCGACCGCGTGGCCGACTATCTCGAGCGCATCGATGCGCTGGTGGTGACCGGCGGCGCCTTCGACGTCGACCCCTCCTACTATGACGGCGGCGCGCGGCACGCCACGGTCATCACCAAGGACCGCCGCACCGCCTTCGAATTCGCCGTCACCCGCGGCGCGCTCGACCAGGACAAGCCGGTGCTGGGCATCTGCGGCGGCCAGCAGCTCCTGCACGTGGTGCTTGGGCGGCAAGCTGATCCAGCACATCCCCGATTCGATCGAGGCGGCGCTGGCGCACGAGCAGCCCAATCCGCGCAACGAGCCCGGCCATGTCGTGAAAGTGGCGAAGGGCACGCAGCTGCACGGCATCGTGGGCGCCGACGAGCTTGCCGTGAACAGCGCCCATCACCAGGCGGCGGCCGATGAGCCGGCCGGCGTCGTCGTCAATGCCACGGCGGCCGACGGCGTGATCGAGGGCATCGAGGCGCCGCGCTATCGCTTCTGCATCGGCGTGCAGTGGCATCCCGAGTTCCTGATCTCCGAGGGCGACGCGAAGCTGTTCCGCGCCTTCCTGGGGGCGGCGGCAACCAAGTGAGCGAGCCCGAGAGGATTGCCAAGCGGCTGGCCCGCGCCGGCCTGTGCTCGCGCCGCGACGCCGAGCGCTGGATCGCGGCCGGCCGCGTCAAGGTCGACGGCAAGCTGCTCGAGACGCCGGCCTTCACCGTCACCGACCAGAGCCAGATCGAGGTCGACGGCAAGCCCCTGCCCGGCGCCGACCGCGCCCGGCTGTGGCGCTACCACAAGCCGACGGGCGAGATGGTGACGTCGCGCGACCCCGAGGGACGGCGCACCATCTTCGATTCCCTGCCCGCCGGCATGCCGCGCGTGGTCACGGTCGGCCGGCTCGATTTCATGTCCGAGGGCCTGCTGCTGCTCACCAACGACGGCGGCCTGGCGCGCCGGCTCGAGCTGCCGGCCAACGGCTGGATCCGGCGCTATCGCGCGCGCGTGCACGGCACCGTCGACGAAGCGCGGCTGGCCGCACTCGCCAACGGCATCACCATCGAGGGCGTCCACTACGGCGCCATCCAGGCCAAGCTCGATCGCCAGCAGCGCTCCAACGCCTGGCTCGAGATCGCACTGGCGGAAGGCAAGAACCGCGAGGTGCGGCGCGTGCTGGCCCATCTCGACCTGCCGGTGATGCGGCTGATCCGGATCGCCTTCGGGCCGTTTCATCTGGGCGAGCTGCCGCTCGGGCTGGTCGACGAGATCCCGGCCCAGGCGCTCGACAACCTGCTGGGGGTCAAGCGGCCGCCGCGCAAGAAAGGCTGGGCCAAGCCCCAGCCGCGGGATCCCTCCCGGAAGCGGCGGCACTGATGCTCAAGATCGTGGGCGGCAAGCATCGCGGCCGCGCGCTGACCGCGCCCGACGGCGACGCCACGCGGCCGACCGCAAGCCGCGCCCGCGAGGCGCTGTTCAACATCCTGATGCATGCCAAGTGGCGCGAAGACGGCACCTCGCCACTCGTCGACGCCCGCGTGCTCGACGCCTTCGCCGGCACCGGCGCGCTCGGCCTGGAGGCGCTGTCGCGCGGGGCGGCGCATGTCACGTTCCTCGACAACGACGCCAGGGCGACCCGCCTGATCGGCGAGAATGTCGCCAGGCTGGGCGAGACCGCCGCGGCCAAGGTGGTGCGCGGCGACGCCACGCGGCCGCCGCCGGGACGCGATCCCTGCGATCTCGTCTTCCTCGATCCGCCCTATCGCTCGGGGCAGGGCGCGCCCGCGCTCGCCGCGCTGACGCAGGCCGGATGGGTGGCGCCGGGCGCCGTCGTCACGGTCGAGCTGGCGCACAACGAGGACATCGTGCCGCCGGCGGGCTTCGAGACGATCGACGAGCGGCGCTACGGCGCGGCCAAGATCGTGATCCTGCGGCACGCGTCATGACGCTCACCGCGCCCCTCTACATGCTGCGCCACGGCGAGACCGCGTGGAACACCGAGCGGCGCATGCAGGGCAGCAAGAATTCGGACCTGACCGAGCGCGGGCGCGCGCAGGCGCTGGCGATGGGCCGCACGCTTCGCGCCGAGCTCGCGCGTGCGCCGGGCCCCACGATCTTCCTGCAGAAGCCCGCTCGGCCGCGTGCGCGAGACGTCCGAGATCATCGGCCGCGAGCTCGGCCTCGATCCCGCCGAATGGCGCGACGATCCGCGCCTCGCCGAGCTCGGCTACGGCCAGTGGGAAGGTTTCAGCTGGAGGGAGATCGAGGCCACGCATCCCACGGCGCTCACCGACTGGCGCGCCGACCCGCATGGCTACTCGCCGCCGGGCGGCGAAACCCATATCGAGTTGCGCCGGCGCTCGGAAGAGGTGCTGGCCAATATCGTGGCCCGGGCGACGCGCACCGTCGTGGTGGGCCACGGCGTGAGCGGCGCCGTGCTGCGCGGCATCAATCTCGGCCTCGATGCCAAGGCGATGTTCGTGCTGGAAAAACCGCAGGACGCCTTCTTCCGCCTGCTCGCCGGCGTCGAGGAACGGATCAGCTGCGCGAGTCTTCAATAGTTCCAACCCCGCTGGCGGTGTAACCTGCCACAGCGGTACAATGCGACTGTGCGGAGGATACGATGTCCGACTGGCGTGCATTGATCACAGTTGAGCCCGATAAACTCGGCGGCAAACCATGTGTCCGCGGTATGCGGATCTCGGTAGCTGACGTTCTTGAGTATCTGGCCTCCGGCATGACCATCGATGAGGTGCTGTCGGATTTTCCCGACCTTACCCGTGAAGATGTCCTGGCTTGCCTCTCCTACGCGGCGGCGCGCGAGCGTGGTACTGTACAACTTCACGCATGAGATTGCTGTTCGATCAGAATCTCAGCCACAAGCTCGTCAATCGTCTCGCTGACATCTTCCCGGGCTCGATACATGTCCGTGACATTGGAATGAAATCGGCGGCCGATCCCGCGATTGCGACCTATGCTCTCGTCCACGGTCTTACAATCGTTCAGCAAAGATGCGGATTTCCTGGCGTTACGTTTTGTGCTCTCTGGTGATCACATCAGGATGGTCTGGGTGAGGCTTGGCAACGGCTCGACGAATCAGGTTGAGGGCGCCCTTCGTGCAAGAAGAGACTCCATCGAAGCACTGGCCGACGATCCCTCGCAGGTAATCGAAATTCTCTAACTCCGCACCAGTCGCGCCGTACGCCGGCAGCCGCCGGTCTCGCTGACCACCAGCCCGCTGCCGTCGCTCTGCGCCGAGAGCTTGCCTTCGCGGCGGTCGCTGCCCTTCACAGAGGCGACACTGATCAGCGAGAACGGCCCGCTGTTGCGGGCCACGCCATGGATCTGCCACAGGCCGGGCGTCGGCGCGGGCGGCGGCCCGTGATGCGTGTTGGGCACCGGGCCGTGCGCCGTCGTGTCGTAGGCCGAGCCGTCGACGAAGCCGTTCTCGATACTGAGCACGTAGTCGAGCGGCGCATTGCACGAGCCGCCGTCGCTGGTGCCGCGCCAGTTGCCGTCGAGCGTCGAAGTCGGCACCGACTCGGCGCCGCCGCGCGATGGCGCGACCGGGGACGCCGGTGTCCGCGTCTGCGCCTGGGCGACTCCGGTGATCGCGAGCAAAGCCAGGAGAGCGAGCAGGCGCGTCATCGTCTGCCGAACAGCCGCTCGATGTCGGCCAGCTTGAGCTCGACATAGGTCGGCCGGCCGTGATTGCACTGGCCGGAGTGCGGCGTCGCCTCCATCTGGCGCAACAGCGCGTTCATCTCCTCGACGCTGAGGCGGCGTCCGGCCCGCACCGACGTATGGCAGGCGAGCGTGCCGCACACTTCCTCGACCTTTTCCTTGAGCGACAGGTGATCGCCCATCTCAGCGAGCTCATCGGCGAGATCGCGCACCAGGCCCTGGATATCGACCTCGCCCAGCACCGCGGGCGTCTCGCGCACCACCACGGCGCCCAAGCCGAACGGCTCCAGCACCAAGCCCATCTCGGCGAGCTCGGCCGCGCGTGCCGCCAGCCTGCGCGCGCCGTCCTCGCCCACATCGACGACCTCGGGCAGCAGCAGCGCCTGGCGCTTCACGCCATCGGCCTCGAGCTGGTCCTTCAGCCGCTCGTGCAGCAGGCGCTCGTGCGCCGCGTGCTGATCGACGATCACGACGCCCTCGCCTGTCTGGGCCACGATGTAGGTCTCGTGAAGCTGGGCGCGCGCCACGCCCAGCGGATAGTGCTGGCCATTGCCGTTGGCGCCCTCGATTGGCGTCTCGACCCGAGCGGACAAGGTATCGAGCGGCGCCATGAATTGCGCCGCGGCCTCGGCCAGACCGCGCGGCATGGATGAAAGGCCGCCTCTTCCTCCACCCATCGGCAGGGAGGACGAATAGCCTGTATGCGGCCGGAAAGCGCCCAGGGCGGCATCGGACACGGTCGTGCTGGCGCGATGGCCGGCCGCGGCCAGCGCGGCGCGGAGCGCGCCCACGATCAGGCCGCGCACGATGCCGGCGTCGCGAAAACGCACCTCCGTCTTGGCGGGATGGACGTTGACGTCGACCATGCCGGTCGGCGCCTCGAGGAACAGCGCCACCATGGGATGGCGGTCGCGCGCCAGGAAATCCTGGTAGGCGCCGCGCACCGCGCCGGCCAGGAGCTTGTCGCGCACCGGCCGGCCGTTGACGAAAAGATACTGGTGCTGGCCGGTCGGGCGGTTAAGCGTCGGCAGGCCGGCGAAGCCCGTCAGCCGGAAACCCTCGCGGTTGGCGTCGATGGCCACCGTGTTGTCGGCGAATTCGCGGCCCATGATCGCCGCCAGCCGCTCCAGCCGGAGCGCATCGGCATCGTGCAGCAGCGACGGATTGGCGGCTGCGAGATCGATCAGCGTGCGCTCTTCGCTTTCCAGGCGAAAGGCGACCGCGGGATGGGCCATGGCGAGGCGGCGCATGGCGTCGGCGACATGGCCCGATTCGGTGCGCGGCTCCTTGAGGAATTTCAGCCGGGCGGGCGTGGCAAAGAAGAGATCGCGCACCTCGACCCGCGTACCCGGCGGATGCGCGGCGGGCCGCGGCTCGCCCTTGGCGCCGCCGTCGATTTCCAGGCTCCACGCCTCCGCGGCATCGGCCGGACGGGACGTGATGGTGAAGCGGCTGACCGAGGCGATCGAGGGCAGCGCCTCGCCGCGGAAACCGAGCGTGCGGATGTCGGCCAGATCGTCGCCGGGCAGCTTGGACGTGCAGTGGCGCTCGACGGCCAGGGTGAGCTCGCCGGGGGACATGCCGATGCCATCGTCGACCACCGAGAGGAAGGTGCGGCCGCCTTCCTTCAGGGTGACGGCGATGCGGTGCGCGCCGGCGTCGATCGCATTCTCGACCAGCTCCTTCACCGCGCTGGCCGGGCGCTCGACCACTTCGCCGGCGGCGATGCGGTTCACCAGGTTGGACGGCAGGCGGCGTAAGGCGCTCATGGCGCTAGTTTACGTCCGCCGGCGAACGGAAAGATACTGGAGGAAGGTCATGGACCATGCACAACCCCTTCAGGGATCGGCGGTGATGCCCACGGGCTTGCCGACGACAACCGTCGTCATCGCCTCGTCGCGCAGCAGGCGGCGGGCGATCCGTCGGACGTCGTCGATCTTGACGGCGCCGATCAGCGCCGCGCGCTTGGTCAGGTGATCGGGCGCCAGATTGTCGACCTGCATGGAATGCAGCAGGCTTGCGACTGCACTCGAGGAATCGAGCGACAGCGCCAGCGCGCCGGTGAGATAGGTCTTGGCGTCGGCGAATTCCGGCTCGGTCGGCCCGTCGGTGCGCAGGCGCGCCAGCTCGGCGCGCACGACGCGCAGCGCCTCGGCGATCCGCTCGTTGGCGGAGGCGGTCGAGATCACCAGGAGGGCCGCCCGGCGGTAGACGCGGAGCGTGCTCGACGCGCCATAGGCCAGTCCGCGCTTCTCGCGCACCTCGCTGAACAGCCGCGACGTCTGGCCGCCGCCGCCCAGGATGTGATTGAGCGCCAGTGCCGCGTACCAGTCGGGGTCGTCACGCGCGATGCCGGGCAGCGCCATCAGCGCCGTGCTCTGCGGCACGGCCCGCTCGACCACGACAGTGCGCGGCCGCGTCGGCGGCTGCCACTCGGCCGGCAGCGGCGGCAGCGTGCCCATCGGCAGGCTGCCGAAGGCGCGGTCGAGCAGGCGGCCCAGCTCGGCCTCGTCGATATCGCCGACCGCAGCCACGATCAGGCCGCTCCGTATCAGCAGCGCGGCCGCCCGTTGCTTCAGGAGTGCGGGCGTGAGCGTCTTCAGGTCGTCGGCCGTGCCGTCGGGGTCGTTGGCGTAGGGGTGACCGGCGAACTCGGTCGCCATCAGGGTGCGGCCCGCGACCGAGGCCGGCCGCTCCCGCGCCTGGTTCAAGGCCGCGACGACCTGGGCGCGGCGCTGCTCGACCATGTCGGCATCGAAGCGCGGCGCCGTGAGCGCCAGCCGCAGCAGCTCGAATCCCTCCTCGCGGTTGGCCGACAGCACGCGCAACGTGCCGCCCAGCCGGTCGAGCGAGGCACTGAAATCGAGCGATGCGGCGGCATCCTCCTGACGCCGCTGGAACGCCTGGAAGGCAAACGTTCCCGCGCCATCGGTCAGCAAGGTCGCCATGAGGTTGGTGACGCCGGATTGGCCCCTGGGATCCGATGACGCACCGCCGGCAAAGGAGAAAGCCAGCGACACCACGGGCGCGCTCTTGTCCTGCACCAGCCAAGCCTTGAGCCCGAGCGGCGTCGTCACCGCCTTGATGTCGACCGCGCCGGCGGCCGGCAGCCACAGCATGATTGCGGCGAGCGATCCCAGCAGGCTGCGCCAGAGAGTCATCGGCTGCCCGCCTGCGGCGTCAGCATGGCCGTCACCAAGCCCTCGGGCCGCCAGACCACGCGCGCGGCAGCCACGACGTCGGCCGGGGTGACGGCGGAGATGCGCTGCGGCCAGGCGTCGATGTCGGCCATCGTGCCGCCGATGGCGAGCGTGGCGCCGAAGGTGCGCGGGCCGCTCGCCAGCGAGTCCTGCGAATAGATCGCGGCGGCCAGAAGCCGGTTCTGCGCCCGTTCCACCTCCTCCGCCGTGACACCCTCGTCGATCAGCTTGCCGAGCTGGCCGCCGACGGCGCTCTCGACTTCCGCCATCGGGCTGTTGGGTGCGGGATGGACGCCGAGATCGAAGGAGCTGAGGCCGAGGCTGGTCGGGCTGTAGCTTGCCCAGGCCGAGAGGCCGAGCTTGCGATCGACCACCAGGGCGCGCCACAGGCGGCTGGTCTCGCCGCCGCCCAGCAGCTGGGCCAGCACCTGCAGCGCATAGGCATGCTGCGTCTGGCCCTTGGCGTAGGACGGCGCCAGGTAATGGCGCGACCAGCGCGGCTCCTTCACTCGGGCATCGGCGCGGATCGTGCGCTGCGGCAGGTCGGTAGCGCCCGTGTCCGGCCGGCGGCGCGGCTCGACCTTGCGGGCGGCGACCGGGCCATAATACTTCTCGGCCAGCTTGCGCACCTGCTCGAGCGTGGTGTCGCCGGCCACGATCAGGATGGCGTTGTTGGGCGCATAGTACTTGCCGTAGAACGCCATCAGGTCGGCGACGGTGAGGCGCTTCACGTCGTCGACATAGCCGCTGACCGGCATGCCGTAGGGCTTGTGCCGGCCGTAAAGCTGCTCGTTCACCGCCTCGTCGAGGAGCGCGCTGGGCGAATTCTCGGTGCGCATGCGCCGCTCCTCGAGCACGACCTGGCGCTCGGGGATCAACTCCTTCTCGGTGATGCGCAGCCCCGCCATGCGATCGGCTTCCATGCGCATCACGAGGTCGAGCCGGTCGGGCGCCACCGTCTGGTAATAGCCGGTGGAATCGTAGGTCGTGTAGGCGTTGTCGCGGCCGCCGTTCTTCGACACGGTGCGAGAGAACTCGGTAGCCGTTACCAGGGCGGTGCCCTTGAACATCATGTGCTCGAGGAAATGCGCGATGCCCGTCTTGCCGTAGACCTCGTCGGCGCTGCCGACCTTGTAGATCACGAGCTGGGTGACGATCGGCGCGCGCGAGGATGGCAACACGACGGCCTGCAGGCCGTTGGCGAGGGTGAAGGTCTCGGCCCGGCGCCGCTCGACGGAGAACAGCTTGGCCAACGCCGGCGCCAGCGGCGCGAACGCCAAGCCCGCGCCGAGGCCGCCGACCAGGGACCGCCGGCGCATCATCGGGCTCGGACTCAGAAGATACCTTCGAGAATGCCGCGCTTGCGTCGCGTGATGGTCGGCGGAGCGCCGCTGGCGGGCTGGCCGGCCGCCTGCGCGTCGCGCAGGCGCTGCTGCTCCTTGGTCGGGTCGATGATGGTGCCGGGCGGCGGCGAGTCCTGCCAGAAGATCAGGCTGTCGACGAAGGACTTGTCGTTGTCGTTCAGCGTCTTGGTGTCCTGGTTGACGCGGCTGCGGATGTTGGGGTCGATGCCGCTGCCGGCGCTCTGGCCCGCCTTCTGGACCAGCGCCTGCTCCGAGCCGGTCGCGGCAGGCGGCGGCGGGCCGCCGCCGCCGGGCACGCGCTGCTGCAGGCGACCGGCCAGCGCCGGCGACAATGCCTCCTTGGCCTGGTCGGCCGGGGTCACCTCCTGCGGCCTGGGCTCGCCCGGCCGCGGCGGACGCAGCTCGGCGTTGGGCGGCATGGTGAGCGGCGAATGCGAGACGATCTTGAACTCGTCGGGCGACACTTTCTTGCCGCCGCCGATACTCTCCAGCATGCTGCAGCCGCCCAGCGCCACGGGGCCCAGGGCGACAAGGCAAAGAGGGATCAGGCTCGTGCGTCGCATCGTTCGTCCTTCGGTGTCCGCTTCTGTCCGCTGATCATGGCCGCATCAGGGCGCGCGCTGCTTTTCGCCGACGAGAGAATCGATGAGCATCAGGCCGACGCCGACAACGATCGCCGAATCGGCGACATTGAACGCCGGCCAATGCCAGTGGCCAATGTGGAAATCGGCGAAATCGAAGACCGCTCCCCACCGGGCGCGGTCGATAACATTACCGATGGCGCCGCCCATGACAAGGCCAATGCCCCATCCGGTCAGCACCCGGTCGGTTCGTCGCAGCCACACGAACAGCCCGACGCAGACCGCGACCGCAACTCCCGAGAGGACCCACGGCGGCAGCGCGCCGTCGCCGCCCAGAAGCCCGAAGCTCACGCCCTGGTTCCACACGATCACCAGCCGGAAGAAGCCGTCGATCACCGGCACGACGGCGCCGACCTTCGTGAGGTAGCCCAGCAGGAACTGCTTGGACGCCTGGTCGGCGATCAGGGTGACGATGACGAGGATCATCGCCTGGCGGTCGATCGGCCTCATGGGCACAACTCAAATTCCTCTCCCCCGCTAGGGGGAGAGGCTAGGCGAGGGGGAAGTGACGTGCGTAGCCCCCTCACCCGTCCTCTCCCCCTAGCGAGGGAGAGGAGCCTGATTGCTTCGTTGGGGAGGAGAAGATCGATGGTCATCATGCCGTCACCGCCGCTTCGCAGCGCCGGCAGAGCAGCGGGTGCTGGGCGGACTTGCCGACCTCTTCCAGGACCTGCCAGCAGCGGGCGCATTTGTTGCCGTGGGCCAGCAGCGGCTCGACGGCGACGCCTGCCACGTCGGGCAGGGTGAAGGCGCCGGGCGGTCCCCGATCCTGGCCCTTGGCCTCGACCAGCTCGCTGTCGGAGGTAATGAAGATCTCGCAGAGATCGAGCCCCTCGAACGCTTTCAGGTACTCGGGCGCGGCGTGGATCCGGGGCGCCGCCTGCAGGCTGGAGCCGATGCGCTTCTCGGCGCGCTCGAGCTCGAGGGCGCCGGTGACGACGCGGCGGAGCGTCCGCACCCTCTTCCACTTCTCGCCCAGCGCCGCATCGAGCCAGGCCGCCGGGATCGCGGGATAGACGCGCAGATGAACGCTCTCCGCGGCCCCGTCCGGCACGCCCTTCGGCCGGGCGAGCCAGGCCTCCTCGGCGGTGAAGCAGGTGATGGGCGCCAGCCAGGCGGTGAGGAAGGAGAACAATTCGGCCATCACCGTGCGCGCGGCACGCCGGCGCAAGGTCCTGGGCGCATCGCAATAGATCGCGTCCTTGCGGATGTCGAAATAGAACGCCGAGAGATCGACGGCGCAGAAATTGTGCAGCTCCGTCGCAATCAGGTGGAAGTCGAAGTCCTCCACCGCCTGCCTGAAGCTCGTGTCGAGCTCGGCCAGGCGATGCAGCACCCAGCGCTCGAGCTCGGGCAGGTCGGCGTAGGCCACCTTCTCCGTCTCCGCCGCGTAGCCGTCGAGGCTGCCCAGCAGGTAGCGCAAGGTGTTGCGCAGCCGGCGATAGGCCTCGGACTGGTGCTTCAGGATCTCGGGGCCGATGCGCTGGTCCTCGGTGTAGTCGGTGCCGACCACCCACAGACGAAGGATGTCGGCGCCGTACTGGTCGCACACCGTTTGCGGCGCGGTGATGTTGCCCAGCGACTTCGACATCTTGCGGCCCTGCTCGTCGAGCGTGAAGCCGTGCGTCAGCACGCCGTCATAGGGCGCGCGGCCGCGCGTGCCGCAGCTCTCGAGCAGCGAGGAATGGAACCAGCCGCGATGCTGGTCGGAGCCTTCGAGATAGAGGTCGGCCGGCCATTTGAGCTCGGGATTGCCCTCGAGCGTGAAGACGTGCGTGCGAGCCCGAGTCGAACCAGACGTCGAGGATGTCCCGGACCTGCTCGATAGTCCTCGGCCTTGTACTTGTTGCCGAGGAAGCGCTCGGGCGGGCTCTCGAACCACACGTCGGCGCCTTCGGCGCGGAAGGCCTCGACCACGCGGCCCATCACCTCGGGGTCGCGCAGCGGCTCGCCGGTCGCCTTGTCGACGAACACCGCGATCGGCACGCCCCAGGCGCGCTGGCGCGACACGCACCAGTCGGGACGCTGCTCGATCATGCTGCGCAGGCGGTTGTAGCCGGCGCGCGGCACGAAGCGGGTCGCGTCGATCGCCGCCAGCGCCTTCTCGCGCAAGGTGCCGCCGATCTCGGCGATCGGCTTGTCCATGGCGATGAACCATTGCGGCGCGTTGCGGAAGATCACCGGCGCCTTGGAGCGCCAGGAATGCGGATAGCTGTGCCGGATGCGGCCGAAGGCCAGGAGCTTGCCCACCTTGTCGAGCGCGTCGATGACGGCGCGGTTGGCATCGCCCTTGATGCCTTCCGACGTGTAGACGCGCTTGCCCGCGAACAGCGGCACGTGCGGATAGTAGCTGCCGTCCTCGGCCACCGTGTCGGGCACTTCCACGCCGTTGGCGACGCCCAGCTCATAGTCGTCGGCGCCGTGGCCCGGCGCGATATGCACGAAGCCCGTGCCGGCATCGGCCGTGACGAAAGTCGCCGGGCAGCAGGCGCACGTCGAACTCGTAGCCCTGGCCGCGCAGCGGATGGGCGGCGATCAGGCCTTCGAGGTCGGCGGCACTGACGTCGCCCAGGACCTTCGGTGTGAACTTGCCGGCTTCGGCCACGGCACCCACGCAGCTCCTTGGCCAGCACCATCTTCTCGCCGACCTGGGCGCGGC
The DNA here is from genome assembly GCA_963765385.1 of uncultured Alphaproteobacteria bacterium. Classification (GTDB taxonomy): domain Bacteria; phylum Pseudomonadota; class Alphaproteobacteria; order Reyranellales; family Reyranellaceae; genus Reyranella. The sequence continues at coordinate 945,327 of CAVXWG010000014.1, forward strand.
TGCCCTCGCCCACCGCCTCGACTTCGACCAGCGCGTAGGCGATGTCGGGGCCGTAGGCCAGCGCACGGTTGCCCGGGATGGTCCAGGGAGTCGTGGTCCAGATCACGACCGACGCGCCGTCGAGCCTGCCGTCCTTCGACCTGAGGACCGGGAAGCGCACATGGACCGTGTCGGAGGTGTGGTCGTGATACTCGATCTCGGCCTCGGCCAGCGCCGTCTTCTCGACCACGCGACCACAGCACGGCCTTGGAGCCCTTGTAGAGGCCGCCATTCATCAGGAACTTGCCGAGCTCGTTCGCGATCACCGCCTCGGAGCTGTAGGCCATGGTCGAGTAGTAGTTGTCCCAGTCGCCCTCGACGCCCAGGCGCTTGAACTCCTCGCGCTGCACGCCGATCCAGTGATCGGCGAAGGCGCGGCACTGGCGGCGGAACTCGCCGACCGGCACGTCGTCCTTGTCCTGGTTCTTGGCGCGGTACTCCTCCTCGATCTTCCATTCGATCGGCAGGCCGTGGCAGTCCCAGCCCGGCACGTAGTGGCTGTCCTTGCCCAGCATCTGCTGGGTGCGGCTCACCAGGTCCTTCAGGATCTTGTTGAGGGCGTGGCCGATATGGAGGTTGCCGTTGGCGTAGGGCGGGCCGTCATGCAGGACGAACTTGGGCCGGCCCTTGCTCTCGGCACGCTGGCGCTCGAACAGGTGCATGTCGGCCCAGCGCTTCAGGAGCTCGGGCTCCTTCTTGGGCAGGCCGCCGCGCATGGGGAAGTCGGTCTTGGGCAGGAAGACGCTGGATTTATAGTCGGTTGTCACGGGAAACTCGGCGCAAAAGGAGCGATGGGCGACCGCCCGGAAGAGCGGTCAAGAACAGGCACGACCCGGCCGCGGTCAGCGGACCGGGCGGATAATTCGCTCCTGAAGGGCCCCGATGAACATAGGCCGGGCAATCTAGGGATGGGGGTGCGGGGGGTCAAGGAGCGGCCGGTGCCCGAGCCGGCTCGGTCCGGTCCCGAGGCCGCGCGACACGATATTGCGCGAGAGGCCCTCCGGAAGACCGGGAATTCTTTTTCCGCAATTTCCGCTACCCGGCTAGTGCCTCTCCCAGGTGTGTGGCCCGCAAACGTGAGAGAGCAAAACTGCGGATTGTTTTTCGCGCAGCGTTTCCGCGGGAAGTACTCGCCGGTTTGCACCAGTGTCCGGCCGAGGCAATGCCGGTCGAGATTATCCAAGGGGAGAGCTCCGCAAGGCCTGACGAGGGAGGCCGCCGACCCGCGGCGCCGTTCGCCGGACGCTTTCCCGATGCGATGACTGGACATGACGCCGAACCTCCTGGCGCGAGAGTGACGGGGCGCGCCGTCCGCGCGGACGCAATGCCTGCCTTCGCCTCGCGAGCCTCGGCGCGGCAGCCTCGCCCGCTTCGTGACGGGAGCCTGGAAGACATACGCCACAACATTGCCCAGGAACGTCAAAGGGATTCGGTGCAGAGTGGGTGCATGACGTTTCTCGCGCCGGTAGCGGGTGCTCATGCACTCGCATGCATCGGCCGACGCGAACAAACGTTGGGTGAGCCCGCCTTGCCGGTTGAAGCGACCGTTCAGGCCATGATGCTCGCCGCTTCGTTGAAGGGCGCCGCCGGCCCCGCCGGTCGCTCGCCGCACGATTTCCTGAGGCGATGACTGGATGCCGAACCTCCTTGCACGAGAGTCGGCAGACATGCTCACGTCAACAATCCCAGCGGCCAGCGACTTGGGCCGAGCGGTCAGGTCGTCGACGAAGATTCACTGCAGCTCACTTGCCCCTAAGCCCCAAACCTTAGAACCTCTCATGCACGATTGGACCTTACTTTCAGTTCTCTTCGAGTGGAAAGCCGGTCAGGTGACCCTTTCTTTCAAGAGCCATGCAGGCAATCGGACTCTCGTTGCGCGCTCGGTAGTTGACCTTCACGTATCACAACTCAAAGAGTGGGGTCCTAGCGTTAGCGTGAATGAGGTGAAAGGACCCTTCGCCACAGACAACGATCTACAATCTGTCGAGATCGAGATGCAGTCTGGCGATATCATCAAAATGATTGCGGCATCGTTTGAGATGCCGAAAGTGTAGCCATTTAGCTGCCGCGAGCGATCCATGGAGAGTGATCGGCAGCGCCCCTACCTCAGCGCTGCAGCACGCCGATCAGCCGGCTGGCAAAGCTCAGCCGCTCCGCCATGACGCCGATCACATACATCAGCAGCGCCTGCGCCAGGACGGGATGCTCCGCCTTGAGCCGCTCGAACGTCGCGGCCCGGAGCGCGTAGGCGACCGAGGGCGTTTCGGCCCGGACGGTGGCGCTGCGCGGATGCCCGGTGATCAGGCCCATTTCGCCGATCGTGGTGTGCCGGCCGAGGCTGCGGACCCGCACCGAGCGGCCGTTGCCCATGTCGACGATGATGCCGACCCGGCCTTCGACCACGAAGTGCATCGAATCGGCCGGCGCACCCTGCTCGGCGATCACCTGGCCCTCGGCGAACTCCAGGCGCTCACATTCGGCGGCGAGCTTGTCGGCCAGCGGCGCATTGCCCAGCGCCTCGCGCAGCCAGTCGCGCAGCGAACGCACCTCGCTGCCGTCCTGGGCGCGGGCGGAGATGACCTCGTTCTCGCAGTGCTCGAGCGCGCGGTCGAGCTCGGGAAAGTGCAGGATATCGTCCTTCAGGAAGCGAAAATGGGCGAAGGCGCCGAGCAGCGCGGGGGATACGTGCACGAGGACGAGCCGGGCTCCCAGGGCGTCGGCTGCGCGCTTGATCTGGGCAAAGGAATGGGTCGCCGAGGAATCCATGCCGGTGACCAGGCGGAAGTCGAACAGCAGGAAGCGGCATTCGGGCGTCTCGGCCAGAAGCGCCTTGACCCGCTCATAGAGGCGGTTGGCCGAGCCGAAGAAGAGGTAGCTTTGCAGGCTGAGCCCCTGGAGGTCGCGGCCGTGCGCGGCGAGCAGCGCCAGCTCCTTGGGGCCGCGATCGAGCGAGCTCCGGTATTCCGAGCCGTCGAAGGCGAACTTGACGACGTTCACGCGGCCGGCGCTGACGGCAAAGGTGAGGCAGCCGAAGATCAGCCCGATCAAAACCCCGGGTACGAAGCCCCAGCCGACGATGATGACGACGATCGCCACCAGCGACAGGTATTCGCTCAAGGCGAGCTGGCGCGAGGCGTCGACCAGCCAGCGCCTCATCGAATCGGCCCCGATGGTGATCAGCAGGCCGGCCAGCACGGCCTTGGGCATATAGGTCAGGAAATCGGGATTGACGAACAGCAGCACCGCCGAGATGCCCGAGACCATCAGGCCGGCGAGGCGGCCACCGCGGCTCAGCACGTAGTTGAGGTTGGTCCGGGTGCTGGTGATGCAGGTCGTGTAGCCGCCCAGCGCGGCGCAAACGAGGTTGGCGGCGCCGACGGCGCGCAGCTCGTGGTCGAGGTTGGCATCGTGGTGGGTCGACAGCTCGATGCCGGTCAGGTTGAGCAGCACGCTCACCGTGCCGACGAACAGGACGGCCAGGAAATCGGCGGCCAGAGGGGGCAGCGACGCCCAGGGGAACAGGGAAAAGTCGAGCGTCCAGGTCGGCGCAATGGCCTCGCCGGACGGCACGTCGAACATCCAGCCCTCGGCCTGCGCCTCGCTGACGGGAATTCCCGCCAGCAGCAGAACGACATGGAAGATCGCGATGCTGGCGACGAGCTGCGTCGGCAGGGCGAGCGGCGACGGCCAGAAGCGCCGGCCGCCCAGCAGGAAGGCCGCGACGGCAACGCCGGCGGCAATCTTCTCCAGGCTGTGCGGAACCAGTAGCTCGTCCAGGGTGGCGAAGGACAGATGCTGGCCGGACAGAATCTTCAAGGCGCCCAGCAGCATCAGCGGCCCGGACGCGCCGTGGAAGCCGCCGATCACCGCGAAGGGCACGTAGCGAATGGCGCGGCCGGCCCGGGCGATGCCCAGCGTGCACAGCAGCACGCCGCTCAGCGCCGACGTCATGACGAGCACGATGAGGGTTGCCGGCAGGAGCTCCTGCTGCGGTCCGGCGAAATGCGCGGCAAGGCTCGCCACCAGGGCGGCAATGACGGCGCATGTCGGACCATCCGGACCGCCGATGGCGAACGGCAGCGTGCTTCGCCAGGCGATGATCGCACCGCCCACCGCCGCCGTGATGAAGCTGGCGGCGATGCCGTAAGGCAGCAAGGGCGCCAGGCGTCCGGAAAAAATCAGCGCCGCATAGGACAGGCTGAACAGGATCGACAGCAGGCCGACCACGCCGGCCGACATCGACGCGTGCAGCAATCGATGTCGAAAGCCGGCGATGTTGCTGGTGCTGGCGGTTCCATTGGCGATCGTGCCGGCGCCGGTCGAATTGCCCGCGCCGTCCACGCCCCGTCGACCCCGGTTCATTGACCCACCACGACGCTACGCGACGCCCCCGTGACATCCTAGTGGCACTCTCGCGCGTGAGCGAAGCGATTCCGTTCGTCAGGCCTCGCACACATAAAGTGTCACAGCAGTGTCATGAAGGGTGGGATGCGAGCGGCAGGAGCAGGTGGTCATGTCATTGGGTCTCTTGGACCGCGAGCAGCCTGCCCTGAGCCTGCCGGTCACTCTTCCGCCCAGCCATAGACCAGGCTGATGCTGTGAACGGGATCGCCCACCGCCTTCAGGCGGCGGCGCGCGATGGCGAGCCCGATCGCCGCCTCGATCTGGTCGTCATCGATGCCGAGATGGCGCTGGACCGTGTGCACCATGATCCATTGCGTGGCATAGGCGCGCGACGTTCGATGGGCCGTCAGGGTCTTGATCGCCTCGCAGAGATCGTCGGCCAGTCTAGACGGGGTCCTCGCCTTCGATCTCACGCTCGAGCTCCCGCTCCACGGTGTAGATGGCATCGGCGAGCAGGTCGTCGGCGTGGGCCATCGCGTACTCGATGTCCTTGGGCGCGATGTCGTGGCGGCTGGCCAGCGCATCGAGCGCCGCGCGGATCGCAGCCCTGGTCTCCGTCGTGTCGCGCCGCAGGTTGGCGAGGCGATCGCGCGGGTCACGGACCGATTGCCGGGCAAAGGCCCAGCGGGCGGGCAATGGAAGTTGCGTGCCCATCATGCCGCCCTCCGGCCGCCCGGTTTCTTCTTGCCGCCCGCCGCCGGCTTGCTGCCGGCGGCCGGCCGCCGCTCGGCGCCGGCGCCCAGGCTCTTCTTGAGCGCGGCCATGAGGTCGATCACCTTGGTGTCGTCGTTGGCGGGCTGGGCCGACGGCTTGACCGACTTGCCCTTGCGCTTCTGGTCGATCAGCGCCCGCAGGGCGTCCTCGTAGCGGTCGCGGAACTCGCTGGGATCGAAATCGCCCGACTGCTGCTCGATGATCTTCTCGGCGATCTGCAGCATCTGCGGATCGGGCTTGGGCAGGTCGGGGCTGCCGATGGCGTCAAGCGCGCGCACCTCCTCGGCCGTGCGCAGCGTGTTCAGCACCAGCCCGCCCTCCTCGATCTCGATGGCGCAGACGCGCTCGCGCGTGCTCATCACCAGGCGGCCGATCGCGAGTTTGTTCTGCTTGGCCATGGCGGCGCGGATCACGGCATAGGCCTCGATGCCGGTCTTGCCCATCGGCACGAGATGATAGGGCGTGTCCCAGTACAGCCGATCGATCGAGGCGCGCGGCACGAACTTCTCGATGTCGATGATGCGCGTCGATTCGAGCTTCACCGCGTCGAGCTCTTCCTTGTCGAACAGGACATACTCGCCCTTGGCGACCTCGAAGCCCTTCACCAGCTGGCCGCGCGAGACCTCCTCGCCGGTGCCGGCGTCGACGGTCTTCATCTTGATGCGGTTGTTGGTGGCGGGATTGATCAGGTTGAAGCGAACCGTCTCCGCTTCGGTCGTCGCCGGATAGAGCGCGACGGGACAGGTAACCAGGGAGAGGCGGAGATGCCCTTCCCACGACGGACGCACGGCCATACGGACCCCTCTTGTGGACCCCTTATCCACAAGCGAAGTCTAACACCGCTCAAGTGCAGCGCCTGCAGCCTTTCTTGCATGCCTAGGGATTGTGGCCTGTTCGCGATTCGGTCTCGCAGATGTGGCGGCGAGAGCCACCACGGTCGTGTGCCGATCGGAAACACGGGGGTTGCCCGACCAGAAATTCCGGCGCCGTATCCGGCCATCGTGATTCCCGACACTAGGCCGCCGCGATCGCTCGCGGGCGCAACGGATCCTGACCGAAGCGGTTGGGACCCACGGTGCCCCTCAGGAATCCACATTCGATGAAGTGCCACAGCCAACCGACCACAGGCACCAGGTTGAGCAGCACCCAGCGGCCCGATTTGTTGCGATCGTGCCAGCGCTTCACGGAAAAGACGAGGCCGGCCCACAGCGATGGCACGACGACCAGCAAGGCCCAGAAGCGGCCCGGACCCTTGCGCTCGAAGGCCATGGTATCGCCGTCGAGGAACTCAAACCCGCCGATGAGGCAGAACGTGCCCGCATCGATGAGCAGGACTGTCAGCAGCAGCAGCCAATAGGGAGTCCGGCTGACTCGACCGTCGAAACTGAAAAAGAATTTTCGCAACGACTTCCCCAAGCGCCCACACCCCCGCGGACGGGCGCACCATGCAGGCCGCGCCTTACGGGTACCTGACAGAAGCGTCGATGAGCTGCCGTCCGCTGACGCATGACGCGAGTGCGCTGCCGTGCTGTTCAATCGGGACGCGTACCCTGGCGAAGGCACGACGGTGCGAGACAGCACCGGATCAGGCTCCTCTCACCCGCCAGGGGCGCCATCGCATAGAGCAAAAACCTCCGTCATCCCGACCGGAGCCGAGCGCAGCGAGGCGAAGCGGAGGGACCTGTTCTTTTGCTTCGGAGACAAGACGAGGTCCCTCGGCTGCGCCGCCCCTTGGGCGGCTTCGCTCGGGATGACGGGTGATGGAGAGGCGCTCGTCGTTGCCCCCTCACCTAGCCTCCCGCTAGCGGAGGAGAGGAACTTTGAGGGCGAAGCCTGAGCGGCGCGCTATTCCCGGCTTGCCGCCAGGATCTCCCTGGCCGACTGGCCGTCGGCGGCGATCTGGGCCTTCAGCTGATCGAGGCCCGCGAACTTCATCTCGGGGCGGATGAAATCGACCAGCGCCACGCGCAGCGTCTTGCCGTAGAGGTCGCCCACGAAGTCGAACAGGTGGACCTCGAAATTCTCCTGCAGCTTGCCGAAGGTCGGACGCCGGCCGAGGTTGGCCACGGCGTCGCGCCACTTGCCGTCGACCATCGCGCGCACGGCATAGACACCGAAGCGCGGCCGCAGATGTTCGCCCAGCGCCACGTTGGCGGTCGGAAAGCCGATCGTGCGCCCGCGCTGGTCGCCCAGCTCGACCGTGCCCTCGATCTCCCAGGCATGGCCCAGCAACTCGCCCGCTTCACGGGCCCAGCCATGGCGCAAGGTTTCGCGGATGCGGGTCGAGGAATAGATCTCGCCCTCGTGCATCACCGGATCGAGCACCGTGACGCCAAAGTCCTTGCTGCGGCCCAGCTCGCGCAGCATCTCGACATTGCCGCTGCGGCGCGTGCCGAAGGTGAAGTCGTAGCCGCACACGACGTGACGCGCGCCCAGCCCGGCCAGCAGCACGTCGTCGATGAAGGCGTCGGCCGACAGCGCCGCGAACGCGGAGTCGAAGCGCTGCGCCAGCACCGCCTGCACGCCGTGCTCGGCCAGCAGCCGGACTTTTGCCGGCGACAGGGTGAGGCGGAACGGGCCGGTGTCCGGCACGAAGAAGCGGCGCGGATGAGGCTCGAAGGTGAGCGTGACCAGCGGCGCGCCGAGCGCCGTGGCGCGCTGCCCGGTATGCGCCAGCAAGGCCTGGTGGCCGCGATGCACGCCGTCGAAATTGCCGAGCGCCACGGCGCCGCCCTTCCATTCAGCCGGCGTCGCCCGCCAGTCGTCGAAGACCGGGATCATTTGGGCGTGCGGCGCGGCACCGAGACGACGGCTTCGCCGTCGATCACCACGGTGTCGCCGCTCAGGCATTGCGTCTTCAGCGTCACGCGGCGGCGCTCGCGGTTGATGTCGGTGATGGTGCAGACCGCCGTGACCGTGTCGCCGATCGACACCGGCGCCGTGAAGCTCAGGGTCTGCGAGACATAGATCGATCCCGGGCCGGGCAGCTTGGTGCCGATCACCGCCGAGATGAAGCTGCCGCTCAGCATGCCGTGGGCGATGCGCTGGCCGAAGCGGGTGGTGTGGGCGAAACCGTCATGCAGGTGGAGCGGGTTGGTGTCGCCGGAGACGCCGGCGAAGGCTGCAATGTCGGCCTCGGTCACCGTCTTGCCGAACATCGCCGACATGCCGACCGTGAGGTCTTCGAGATAGAGGCCGTGCATGGCCGCAAAATCATTCGACACTTCCGCTGTTCTCCCCCGCCCTAATCCATCGCCGGCGGCGCCCTCTTACCATGCCGCGGAGCCTGTGCCACAGTCCGCTGAATGACCGTTCACATGCCGACCGAAGCCGACACGGTCGCGTCCGCATTGGCCGCCGCGGCCGCCCGGCACTTCGGCGGGCCGGCCGCCATCGAGAAGCTCTCGCGCGAATCGGGCGGCGCGTCGCGCCAGACCTGGAGCTTCGATGCCGTCGTCGGCGGCAGGCGCCACGACCTGATCCTGCGCCGCGACCCGCCCGTCCTCGGCGCGGCGCCCGGCGGGGCCGGCAGCGAGCGCTCGACCTCGCTCGATCGCGCCACCGAGTTTCGCGTGCTGGCCGCCGCGCACAAAGCGGGGGTGCGCGCGCCCGAGCCGCTGTTCGAGCTCGAAGCCAGCGACGGGCTGGGCGAGGCCTATGTCATGCGCCGGATCGGCGGCACGGCGATCGCCCGCAAGCTCTTGCGCGACCCGCCCTATGCGAAGGCGCGCGACCGGATCGCGGGCCAGCTCGGCGAGATCCTGGCGCGGATCCATGCCACCGATCCCAAGACCCTGCCGCCGCTCGCCAGCCGCCAGGCCGCCGACCAAATCGCGGCCCTGCGTCACCAGCTCGACCTGCTCGGCCAGCCGCAGCCGGTGTTCGAGCTGGCGCTGTCCTGGCTCGACCGGCGCAAGCCCCCGCCGATACAAGAGACGGTGCTGGTCCACGGCGACTACCGCACCGGCAACTACCTGGCCGACGAATCCGGCGTGACCGCAATCCTCGACTGGGAAGGCGCGCATCTCGGCGATCCGGTCGAGGATCTGGGCTGGCTGTGCGTCAAGAGCTGGCGCTTCGGCGCCGTCGACAAGCCGGCCGCCGGCTTCGGCAGCCGCGAGGAATTGTGGACCGCCTACGAGCGGGCCGGCGGCGGCAAGGTCGATCCCGCGCGCGCCCATTGGTGGGAAGTCTTCGGCACGGCGCGCTGGGGCATCATCTGCCACAACCAGGCCTTTCGGCATCTTTCGGGCGCGATCAAATCGATGGAGCTCGCCTCGATCGGCCGCCGCGCCGTCGAGACCGAGGTCGATCTGCTGCAGCTGCTGAAGGGCGGAGGGTAGAGTCATGTCAGCTGTTCACGTGCCTCCCCACGCCGTTGCGTGGGGAGGTGGCCCGAAGGGCCGGAGGGGCCATGGTCTTCAACGCTCCCTGACCCCTCCGTCCCCTTCGACTTCGCTCAGGGCAGGCGCTACGCGGACACCTCCCCAACTTCGTCGGGGAGGAGAAGATTGAGATGGCGCAGGATCGTCCCACCGCATCGGAGCTTCTCTCAGCCATCGCCGACTTCCTGCGCGAGGAGGCGACGCCCGTGCTGGATCGCGCCGAGCCGCGGCTCGGCTTCCAGATGCGAGTGGCGGTGAACTCGCTCGCCATCCTCGAGCGCGAGGCCAGGCTCGGGCCGGGCGCCGATGCGCGCGAGCAGGAGCGGCTGGCCAGCCTGCTGGGCCGCCACGGCACGCTCGACGCGCTCAACCGCGAATTGGCCCGCCAGCTCCGGACCGGCCAGCGCGACGAGCGCGATGCGGCGCTGATGGCGCATCTCGAGGCCACCATCGCCGACAAGATCGCCATCGCCAACCCGAAGTGGCGTTAGCTCTTTAGAGGCGAGCCCCACTTACAAAGCTCATGCTCCTCTCCCCCTTGGGGGAGAGGCTGGGTGAGGGGGTGACGCGGGAGACAATCTTCGCGTTGACCCCCTTACCTAACCTCTCCCCCAAGGGGGAGAGGAATATGAATCATGAGCGCCATGGTGTGGCGCGCTCCCAGCAAAAACAAAACTCATGCTCCTCTCCCCCTTTGGGGGAGAGGTCGCGCGAAGTAACCTTCGCGCTGGGGTGAGGGGGTGATGCGGGAGACAGTCTTCGCGTTTAACCCCCTCACCTAACCTCTCCCCCAAGGGGGAGAGGAACCTGAGATCCTTCGGTGACGGCCGAAGCATTGACCCTGGCGAGACGGCCGGGTCAGGCCTAAATTCCCCTTCATGATCACCGTCAACGCCCTCTCCGAAGTCGCCGCCCTGATGGGCGACCCGGCGCGTGCCGCCATGCTGCAGCTCCTGATGGATGGCCGCGCCCATACCGCGTCCGAGCTCGCGCTCACCGCCGGCATCACCGCCCAGACCGCGAGCGGACATCTCAGCCGCATGATCGACGGCAACCTGCTGGCCGCGCGCCCCCAGGGCCGCAACCGCTTCTATCGCCTGGCCACGCCCGACGTGGCGCACGCCATCGAATCGCTGATGGCGGTGGCCGGCACCGGCGTGTCGCCGGCCGCCAAGACCGCGGCGTGGCGGCGCGATCCCGATCTCCGCTTCTGCCGCACCTGCTACGACCATCTGGCGGGCCAGGTCGGCATCGCCGTCACCAATTCGCTGACCCGCGCCGGCCATATCGAGCCCAGGGGGCCGCGCGACTGGAAGCTCACGGAGTCGGGCGAGCTGTTCTGCCAGAGGCTGGGCGTCGATGTGCCGGGCGCGCGCCGCGCCGGCACCCGCCACTTCGCCCGCCAGTGCCTCGACTGGAGCGAACGGCGGCCGCACATCTCGGGCGCGCTGGGCGCGGCCATCGCCGCCACCTTCTTCACGCGCGGCTGGGCCGAGCGGCTGAGGCGCAGCCGCACGGTGCGTCTGACCAATTCCGGACGCCGGGCGATGGGCAGCCATTTCGGCGCCACCGTCTGACGATCGCCCGTCAGCCGACCGACGCAGACACTACCAATGCCGAACCCCTGAACGGCTGGTCGCCGGCGTCGCGCTGCCCATGCCCTAGGGACCAGCGCTCCGGCCAATTCAGGCGCTCGGCGCCCCATGGCGAGGCGGCAGCAAGCGACGACCATCGACCGTCGCCGGCGACGTCATGGATGAAGCCGCCGGGTCCCATGCCGGCATGGATGACGAGGCGGATGTCGAACAGCGCGTCGGCCGGAACAGCCGGCCCATGCCAGTAATGCGGGCTGCGGCGCGGCTCGGGACCGACGATTGCGGTCAACCGCTGCTCGACGCCGCGCAGGCCGATCCATAGCGGCGCCGGCAGACCCGGCCGAAACGCCGACAGCAGTGTTTGCGCAGAACCGTCGCCGGCCGGCGCCGCCCTGCCGGTAAAGCGCAACGCCACGATCCGATCGGGATGGGGGCCGCCCGCCAGGAGCGCTTCGCTGTGGCCCGAGGGCAGCACGCGCCACTCGGCGACATCGGGCAGGTGCAATGGCCAGGACAGCCGTTCTCTCACATGGCCGTCGGCGTCGAGCACCTGGTAGCGCAATCCGTCGGCATCGAGCGCGCCCTGGGCACAGTGCAGGTATTCGATGCCCTCGGGCATGCGATGCGCCGTGCCGGCGCCGGCGGTGCAGACCTGCAGCACGCCCCTGTGGACTTGCACGTCAAAGGCTAGGATGTGGCTGCACAGGTAGGCGAACACGCCGCCTTCGACGAGGGCGTCCCAGAACGCAGCGGCGTGCTCGGGTCCGATCTCGCGCTGGTAGGCACCGGTGAAACCGTTGATGGGATGCACCGGGTGGTGGCCGACGACCAGTTTGTGGCGCGCGTCGGCATGGCGGTGCAGCACGTCGCACAACCATGTCGTTTCGACGTGGCCCTCGCCGCCCAGGCCGGTCCACCCCGTATGGACAAAGACGAGCAGCAGATCTCCGCGCCGTACCCAGTAGGACAGGCCTTCCTGTCCGCGCGGACCGTTGCGCGGCAGATGGTGGAGCATCTCGCGAAACACCGCCTCGCTCATCTCGTCGTAGGTCGTGTGATTGCTGGTGGTGTTCCAGAGCGGAATCGCCTCGCGGTCGAGCCAGGCCATCTCCCGTTCCAGCCAGTGCCGCCACTGGACCTTGAGCTCCGCGGGGTCGGCCGTCAGCCCGGCAATCTCGTCGCCGAGGAAGAGAACGAATTCGGGCGGCGGCTCGAGGCGGCGCACGACGGCGTTGACCGACGCGAAGGTCTTCTCGTGGGCAGCGCCCGCGATACCTGAGCAGGAATCGCCGTAGAACACGAACTGGTGACCGGATCCGCGCGGCAGCAGCGCCGGCAGGCGGCCGGCAGGTCGGGATCCCGATGTCGCGGCCGGCATCGACGCTAGCGCGGCGGAGACACGGCGGCACCGGCTTCGCCGCGATCCAGGCGGGCCTTGCCGAAGGCGAGGCCGTCGCCCGAGGGGATCTTGGCGATCTGCGAGGCGCGCAGAAACTTCTCCTCGCCCACTGTCAGGTAGATGTTGGTGAAGAGCAGCGATCGCGTCTGCCGCACGACCTCGGCGCGGCCCTCGACCCAGTCGCCCGCCTTGGCCGGCGCCACGAAATCGAAGGTCATGCTGACGGTGGGCAGGAACTTGCGCAGGCCGACCAGGGTGCCGCCGCCCATCGTGCCGACCAGGTCGGCCACCGTCATCATCATGCCGCCATGCAGGCCGCCCGCCGGGTTGCACATGTGCTTGTGGACGCGAAAGCCCAGCACGAACTCGTCACGCGTGCCCTTCTCGCCGCGCTTGGCGTAGAGGTTGCCGACATGGCTGTTGAAGGTGGGGTCGGGCCGGCCTCGGTCGAAATCGATGCGCAGGAAACCTTCAGGCGGGCGATCATCCAGTCGTTGGGCGTCGAGCAAAGATCAAACTCCGGTTCTGAGCATGGTGGCGCGGACCATAAAGATGGTCCCGCATCTGCGCCACCAGCCCTCACGACGCGCGGTTGGGCAGCAACCGGGCGAGGTCGGCCGCAATCTCCGCGCGGCGCGGCGGGTCGGCGCCGGGGCGACTGCAGGTGATGGCCGCGCAGCCGGCGGCGAAAGACAAGGCACGCCGAAGCTCGTCGGCGCTTATCGCCGCCAGTGTATCTGTGTTGTTCCGGCCCAACACCTGCAAGGCGAACAGGAGGGCGGCCTGGAAGCTATCGCCGGCGCCGATCGTGTCCGACACGGGGCCGGCCGGCGCCGCGACCGCCACCGATCCCGCCGTCCCGTGCCAGGCTTCGGCGCCCTCGGCGCCGCGCGTGATGATCACCAGCTTGGCGCCCTCCGCGAGCCAGGCGGCCGCCCGGCGGGCGGGGTCGTCGTTGCCGTAGAGATAGTCGAAGTCGACGTCGGACATGCGCACGATATGCGCGGCCGCGGCGAAGGCCTCCATGCGTTCGACGTAGCGGCGCTTGTCGGTCACCAGGTTGGGCCGGCAGTTCGGATCGAAAGAGATGGTGACCGACCGGCGCGCCTCCTGCACCAGGGCGAGGGCCTCGCCCGCCGCCCGCTCTTCGACCAGGGTCGTCGAGCCGACATGGAGCACCTCGATGCGGTCGAACGGCAGCGCGCCGCTCTGCCAGGTCCAGTGCCGCGACGCCGTGCCTTCGTCGTAGAAGGCGTACTGCGGCTCGCCGCCGACGGTGCGCACGAAGGCCAGCGTGGTCTGGTGGTCACAGCGCGTGGCGAAGCGAAGATCGACCTCGGACGCGCGCGCGTGGTCGGCGATCATGCGGCCGAACAGGTCGGTGGAAATGCCGCCCACGAATCCCGCCTCGGCGCCAAGCCGCGCCATGCCGACGGCGACGTTGAGGCAGGAACCGCCGACCGCGGGCACCAGCGCGTCGCGCCCGTCCACGGCCGCCACCGGCAGGAAGTCGACCAAAGCATCGCCGCAGCTCAGCATCATGGCCCGCCTCCCCTCGCGCTTCAGCCGCAACAGGCGCCGCCGGTGTCGCGCATCGCGGCGCGGCTTTCCTGGTCGAGCTGGCGCATCAGCCGATAGACGCTGCGCTTGGAACGGTGGAAGTCCGCCACGTCGCTCCCGGTCGGCACGCTCGACCAGCCGATCGCCGACATCGACGTCATGGCCTCGCCGATCGATCCGTAGGTCCTGGCCGCGACGGCGCCCAGCATGGCGGCGCCCAGCAGCACCGGTTCCTGCGTTTCGGGGAGCGCAACGGTGAGGCCGGTCGTGTCCGCCATGATCTGGCGCACCAGCGCGCTCCGCGCTGCGCCGCCGCTGATCACCATCAACTCGCTCTCGATGCCGTGCGCGCGCAAGGCATCGACGACGTCGGCCAGGCCATAGGCCAGGCCGCACAGGCCGGCGACGAACAGCCGTTCCATGGCCCCGATATCGACGTCGAGATCGAGGCCCGCGACGATGGCGCGCGAATCCGGATCGGCATGGGGCGAGCGATTGCCGAGGAATTCGGGCAGCACGTGGATGTCGCGCGCCAGCAGCGCGGCCTCGCCGGGATCGGCGAAGCGCGACACGACGCGGCGCTCGAGAAAGTCCAGCACCTCGAGGCCTGCGGCACGCGCCGCCTCGACGGCCTCGCTTGTAGGCCGGGTGCGATCCGATCAGATGATCGATCGCGGCCCCCGCCGCCGACTGGCCGCCCTCGTTCAGCCACAGCCCGGGCACCATGCCCGAGTAGTAGGGCCCCCAGACACCCGGCACGAAGCGGGGCTCCGTCGTCGTCGCCATGATGCAGGCCGAGGTTCCCATGATGTAGGCGAGCCGTCCGCAGACATCGACCGGGTCGCCGGATTTCGTGCGCCCGCCGATCGTGCCGATGCCGCCGGCATGGGCATCGATCAGCGACGCGCCGACCGGCGTGCCCTCGAGCAGCCCGAGCTCCTGTGCGGCGGCTTTCGACAGGCCGGCGCCCAGCGGTGTCCCGGGGCGACGATCTTTTGGCCGATCCTCGCGTAATCGCTCCGCGCCAGGTCGCCCAGGCCGATCGCGCTCGAGATAGCTCGAGCTCCAGCGTCCTTCGTGGGCGAGGAAGTTCCACTTGCAGGTGAGCGTGCACATCGAGCGCGTCACCGAGCCGGTGGCCTGGAAGGAGAGGATAGTCGGCGAGATCGAAGAAATGGCCGGCGCCGTCGTAGGTCGACGGCAGGTGCCGCTTCAGCCAGAGCAGCTTGGGGATCTCCATTTCCGGCGAGATCGAGCCGCCGACATAGCGAAGGACGTCGTCCCGGGTTTCGTTGACGGCGCGCGCCTCGGCCATGGCGCGATGATCCATCCAGACGATGACATTGCGGCGTACGTCGCCGGACGCGCTGACGCTGAGCGGGTTGGCCGCCGGGTCGAGCACCACCAGCGAGCAGGTCGCATCGAAGCCCACGCCCCTGACGGCGGACGGCGGCAAGCCGGCCTCCGCCATCGCGGCGCGCACCGCCGCGGTGCAGGCCGACCAGATCTCGGCCGACGACTGTTCGACGACGTTGCCCGCCTCGTGCCAGACCGTGATCGGATGGCGGGCGGTCGCCAGCAGCGCGCCCCGTTCGTCGAACACGCCGGCGCGGGCACTCGATGTCCCGACGTCGACGCCGATGAAGGCTTGCTTCATTGCGACCCCGCTTCACGTCGAGGCCTATCGCCCATAGCAACGCCCCGTCGTCTCGACCGAGGCCCGCAGGGCCGAGCGGAGAGACCTTCCCTCAACGATAAGCGGCTAATCGTTGAGAGAAGGTCTCTCCGCTCCGCGCTTCGCGCTTCGGTCGAGACGACGGAACGCTTCATATGTGATGGCCCCGGTATCAGATCCGGGCAGCCTACCAGCACGTATAGCCGCCGTCGACGAGAACGATGCTGCCGGTCATCAGGCTCGCGGCATCGGAGGCCAGGAACAGCACGACGGAGGCGATCTCGTCGACCTCGCCCATGCGGGCCATCGGCGTGCCGCCGATCCAGGCGTCGTACATCTGCGGATTGTTGCTTGACGAAGGCGTTCAGCGGCGTCGCGATGTAGGTCGGCGCGACGGCATTGACGCGCACGCCGCGCGCGCCCCACTCGGCGGCGAGCGACTTGGTGAGATGGTGCACCGCGGCCTTGGAGGCGTTGTAGTAGCTCTGCTCCTGCGGCTTGTTGACGATGAAGCCCGACATCGAGCCGATGTTGACGATGGCGCCCGACCCGGCGTCCAGCATGTGCTGGCCGAAGGCGCGGCAGCACCAGAAGGTGCCGTTGAGATTGACGTCGATGACGTTCAGCCAGTGCTCGTCGGTGACCTTCTCGGCCGGGGTTTCGCTGCGGGCGATGCCGGCATTGTTGACCAGGATGTCGATCTTGCCGTGCCGCGTCGCGAGCTCGGTCCGCGACCTCGGCGACGCGCGCGGAATCGGTGACGTCCATGATGACGCTTCGGCGGCGTAGCCCTTGGCCTTGAGGCCGGCCAGGCCGGTCTCGGCCATGGCGGGATCGCGATCGGCGATGACGATGCTGCGCGCCCGCTTCGCCCAGCGCCTCCGCGCAGGCAAGGCCGATGCCCTGCCCGCCGCCGGTCACGACGGCCATGCGGCCGTCCAGCTTGAATTTCTCGAGATACATCTCGCCTTCCCGTTTATGGATCGCGGCCGCTCATGGGCGGATCGTCCTGCCGTCCTTGTCGAAGCGATGCAGCCGGGCGGGATCGGGCGACAGCAACACCCGATCGCCGCTCTTGAGATGGATCTCGCCGATGCCGCGCACCGTGAGCAGCCCCAGCGCGCCGGCATCGACATAGAGAAAGGTGTCGCTGCCGAGATGCTCGGCGACCGACACCGTGCCCGGCCAGCTTTCTCCCTCGCCTTCGCGCGCAATCAGCAGATGCTCGGGCCGGATGCCGATGGTGGCCGCGCCGTGCCGGGCGGCCGGCTCGCCGCGCGACGAAATTCATCTTCGGCGAGCCGATGAAGCCGGCGACGAACAGGTTGGCCGGCCGCTCGTAGAGCTCCAGCGGCGAGCCGTACTGCTCGATCCGGCCGGCATTCAGCACGACGATCTGGTCGGCCATGGTCATGGCCTCGACCTGGTCGTGCGTGACGTAGATGGCGGTCGTCGCCGAGCTGCTTCTGCAGCTTGGTGACCTCCATGCGCATCTGCACGCGCAGCGCCGCGTCGAGGTTGCGACAGCGGCTCGTCGAACAGGAAGGCCTTGGGCTCGCGCACGATGGCGCGGCCGATCGCCACGCGCTGGCGCTGGCCGCCGGAGAGCTCGCGCGGCTTGCGGTCGAGATAGGGCGTGAGGTTGAGCGTCGCCGCCGCGGCGTCCACCTTGCGGTCGATCTCGGCGCGCGGCAGGCCCGCCATCTTCAGGCCGAAGGCGATGTTGCCGCGCACGCTCATGTGCGGATAGAGCGCGTAGGACTGGAACACCATCGACAGGCCGCGCTTGGCCGGCGGCACGTTCGACCACGTTCTTGCCGTCGATCAGGATCTGCCCGCCGGTCACATCCTCGAGCCCGGCGATCAGGCGCAGCAGCGTGGTCTTGCCGCAGCCCGAGGGCCCGACGAAGACCACGAAGGAGCCGTCGTCGATGTCGAGGTTGGCATCCTTGATGATGTCGAGCGGGCCGAACGACTTGTGGACTCCCTGGAGCGTGATCTGGCCCATGTCGATTCTGCCCCTACTTGACGGCGCCGAAGGTCAGCCCGCGCACGAGCTGCCGCTGGCTGAACCAGCCGAGGACGAGGATCGGCGCGATGGCCAGCGTCGACGCCGCCGACAGCTTCGCCCAGAACAGGCCCTCGGGACTGGAGTAGGAGGCGATGAAGACGGTGAGCGGCGCTGCCTTGGAGGTCGAGAGGTTCAAGCGTCCAGAACGCCTCGTTCCACGCCAGGATGAGGTTCAGCAGCAAGGTCGAGGCGATGCCGGGCATCGCCATCGGCAGCAGCACGTAGATGAGCTCGCGCCGATGGTCGCGCCGTCCATGCGCGCCGCCTCGAGGATGTCCTTCGGGATTTCCTTGAAGTAGGTGAAGAGCATCCAGACCACGATCGGCAGGTTGCCCAGGCAAAGGATGATGACGAGCCCGCTCAGCGTGTCGAGCAGGCCGAGATTCTCGAACAGCAGGTAGATCGGCACCAGCACGCCGACGGCGGCATCATCTTGGTCGAGAGCATCCAGAGCAGGATGTCCTTGGTCCGCTTCGTCGGCGCGAAGGCCATCGACCAGGCCGCCGGCACCGCGATCAGCAGGCGATCAGCGTCGAGCCGCCGGCGATGATGACCGAGTTGAGCGCGTGCTGGAGGTAGTCGCTGCGCTCCTGCACCGTGGCGTAGTTCTCCGTCGTCCACTGGAAGAACAGGAACGACGGCGGCACGGCGAACGCCTCGAGCTCGGTCTTGAAGCTGGTCAGCACCATCCACAGGATCGGGAAGAAGATCAGGCACGCCGACGAACCAGGCCGCGACCGTGCGACACCACCATGCGCGTTGACGGTGACCCGGCGCGCCATCGCCTAGGCCTCCAGGTTCGTGCCGACGATGCGGACCAGGAAGAAGGCCACGATGTTGGCGATCACGACGGCGACCAGGCCGCCGGCCGAGGCGGTGCCGACGTCGAACTGGATCAGCGCCTGGGAATAGATCAGGAAGGCGATGTTGGTGGTCTGCAGGCCGGGACCGCCGCCGGTGGTCACGAAGATCTCGGCGAACACGGTGAGCAGGAAGATCGTCTCGATCAGGATGACCACCGTGATCGGCCGCGCCAGGTGCGGCAGCGTGAGGTAGAATGAATTTGCTGAAGGCGCCGGCGCCGTCCATCTCGGCCGCCTCCTTCTGCTCCTCGTCCTGCGACTGCAGCGCGGTGAGCAGGATCAGGGTCGCGAACGGCAGCCACTGCCAGGCCACGATCAGGATGATCGGCGAGCAGCGGCGCGTCGGTGAACCAGTCGATCGGCGTGACGCCGACCAGCGGTCGCAGAGCCAGGCCAGCAGGCCGGAGACCGGATGCATCAGCAGGTTCTTCCAGACCAGCGCGCTGACCGTCGGCATGACGAAGAACGGCGCGATCACCATCAGGCGCACGATGCTGCGGCCCGAGCACCGGCTGGTCGAGCAGCAGCGCCAGCGGAACGCCGAGCACGATGGTGATCGCCAGCACCGAGCCCACCAGCACCAGCGTGTTCTGCAGCGACGCCAGGAAAGCCGGGTCGGTGAGGAAGTAGCGGAAATTGTCGAGCCCGACGAAGGCTGTCGGATCCCGGGTCGAGCAGGTTGTAGTGGAGCGACGAGAAATAGATCGTCATCGCCAGCGGGACGATCATCCAGACGAACAGCAGCGCGACGGCCGGCGTCAAGCAGGCCGCGGGCGAGAACTTGGGTCTGTTGGGTTGCCATCGAGCAAGGCCCTGCAGGCGGCCGACCGGATCGCCGCGGCGATCCGGTGGCCCGGGGTGGCCAGGGGCGCGTTACTTGATGTAGCCGGCGCGCTTCATTTCGCGTTCGGTCGAGGATTGCGCGGCGGCAGCGCTGCGTCGACCGTCGAGGCGCCGGACAGCGCCGCGGAGAATTGCTGGCCGACCGCGGTGCCGATGCCCTGGAACTCCGGGATCGCCGCGTACTGCACGCCGACATAGGGCACCGGCTGGACCGTCGGCTTGTTGGGATCGGCGGCGTCGATCGAGGCCAGCGTCGGCTTGGCGAACGGCGCCACCTTCAGGTACTCCGGATTCTGGTAGAGCGAGGTGCGCGTGCCGGGCGGCACGTTCGCCCAGCCCTCCTTGGCGGCGACGAGCTTGGTGTAGTCCTTGCTGGTCGCCCAGGCGATGAACTTCTCGGCCGCCGTCGACCTTCTTCGAGCCGGCCGGGATGGCGAGGTTCCAGGCCCACAGCCAGTTGGCGTTCTTGCCCAGGCCCGCGTTGGGCGCCATGCGCGAAGCCGACCTTGTCGGCCACCTTCGAATCCTTCGGATTGGTGACGAAGGAGGCCGCGACCGTGGCGTCGATCCACATCGCGCACTTGCCGGCGTTGAACAGCGCCAGGTTCTCGTTGAAGCCGTTGGAGCTGGCGCCCGGCGGGCCGGCCTCCTTCATCAGGTCGACATAGGTGGTGAGCGTCTTCTTCCATTCGGGCTTGTCGAACTGCGGCTGCCATTTCTCGTCGAACCAGCGCGCGCCGAAGGAGTTGGCCATCGCGGTCAGGAACGCCATGTTCTCGCCCCAGCCCGCCTTGCCGCGCAGGCAGATGCCGTAGACGCCGGCCGACTTGTCGGTGAGCTTCTTGGCGGCGTCGATCACGAAGTCCCAGGTCGGCTTCTCGGGCATCGTGAGCCCGGCCTTCTCGGAACAGGTCGGTGCGATACATGATCATCGAGCTCTCGCCGTAGAACGGCGCGGCGTAGAGCTTGCCGTCGACCGACACGGCATCGCGGATCTTGGGCAGCAGGTCGGCGACGTCGTAGTCGGCGCCGAGATTGTCGAGCGGCACCAGCCAGCCCTTCTTGGCCCAGATCGGCACCTCGTAGGTGCCGATGGTCAGCACGTCGAACTGGCCGCCCTTGGTGGCGATGTCGGTGGTCACGCGCTGGCGCAGCACGTTCTCTTCGAGCGTCACCCACTTCACGGTGATGTCGGGATTCTTGGCGGTGAAGTCGCTGGTCAGCCCCTGCATGCGGATCATGTCGCCGTTGTTCACGGTGGCGATGGTCAGCGTCGTCTGGCGATCGCGGGGACCGATATCAACAGGATGGCCGCGCCCACAAGGGCGCCAAACGATGGCTTCACGGTATCCTCCCAAGGCTCGCGTTGAGCATATGCCCACGCGTTGGGCGTATGTTCAGACCGGGGCGGAGGCGTGTCAAGACTCAACAAGGGCTACCCTCCCTGCGCGCAGCGCGGGGAGGTGCCCGCGTCTTCGCGGGCGGAGGGGTCAGGGGCCGCAGCACCTCTGCGATTCATGACCCCTGAGCGCCTGTGAAGGCGCAGAGTCGCCGTAGGAGGGCGACACCTCCCCATCGCGGGCTCCGCGATGGGGAGGAAGCCAGATTCAGCGCTTGAGGATCGCGCTCGCGGTTGCTTCGTCGGTGATGAGGCCGTTCAGCAGGCGGCCCTTCAGCGCCGCCCTGATCGCCGCCACCTTGGCCGGACCGACGGCGGCGCCGATGGTGAGGCCGCGGGCGGGAACCTGCAGGGCGATGCTGGTGAGCCGGTTGTTGGTGCCGCCCTCGATGATGTGGCCCTCGGCATCGAACGCCCAGCCGATCAGCTCGCCGACGGCGCCCAGCCGCATCATGTCGAACAGCTCGTCGCGCGAGACGAAGCCGTCGACATAGACCTGCGCCGCCTGGTCCATCTGGCCGACGCCGACCAGCCGCAGATCGGCCTTGGCCGCGACCGCCCGCACCTTGGCGATCGGGTCGATGCGCAGCATCTGCTCGCGCTCGCTGCGGGACGACATCAGGAACGGCAGCGGCATCGGATAGTGGCGCGCCTTGGTGCGGTCGGCGAGGCGGCCGACGGTATCGAAGAAGCTCGCCGAGCCGTCGGTCGAGATGTTGCCGACCAGCGACACGATCTGGTGATTGGGGACAGTCGATCGGGGACACCCGCTCGACCGCGGCGCGCACTGCGCGGCCCGTGCCCAGGGCCACGATCGTGGGCTTCTCGGTGCGCAGGGTCGCTTCGAGGATGACGGCGGCGCGTTCGGCGATGCCGGTGGCGGCCAGCGGCGCCGCCGGGTCGGTCGGCACGACCTCGCAGCGGGCGAGATGGAAGTGAGTCCCTGAGGCGGGCCGCCAGTTCCATGCAGGCCGCGATCGGATGCTCCAGGCGGAAGGTGATCAGGCGCTCGGCGAGACAGAGCGAGACCAGGCGCTGGGCCGAGGCGCGCGAGATCTTGAGCGTCTTGGCGATCTCGTCCTGCGTATGGCCGGCGATGAAGTAGAGCCAGCCGGCCCGGGCCGCCTCGTCGAGGCGTGCGTTGTCGTTGTCGGATGACGCCATGATCTCTCTACCGATCACTTGGCCAGAAATCGGCCATGCGGGCGAACACCCGGTCGGCCCCCGCTTCGAGCAGGCCGGCGGCGCCGTCGCGCGCGCGATAGTGACTGCCGCCGACAAACCCCCAGACCGTCATGCCGGCGGCCTTGGCCGCCTGCACGCCGCTCACGCTGTCCTCGATGACGAGCGTGCGCGCGGGATCGGCCCGCATGCGCTCGGCGGCGTACAGGAAGAGATCGGGAGCAGGCTTGCCGCGGTCTACCATCTGCGCGGTATAGAGCCGGTCGCCGAAGTGCGGGGCAAGGCCGGTCAGGGAAAGCGAGAGGGCGACCCGGTCGAGCATCGCTCGAGGAGGCGACGCAGTGTGGGATTTTCAGGCCTTCCAGCACCGACCCGACGCCGTCGATGGGGCAGAGCGCCGAGCGGAAGGTCTCCTGCACTCTTGCCTTCAGCTCGGCGGGAAATTGAGGGGGGATCGGCTGGCCGAGGTTCTGATAATGCGCCAGCACCGCATCCAGACTGCGGCCGAGAAACCGGTCGAGGATCTCCTCCAGGCCGACTTCGATGCCATGCCCGGCGAGGGCTTCGCCCAGGCAGCGGCAGGCCAGGACCTCGCTGTCGACCAGAACGCCATCGCAGTCGAAAATGATGAGATGGGGCCGCATCGTCGCCTTGAGTGAAAAACTCCCGGAGCGATCATATACTCCCCCGACGAGCAATTGCCCAAGAGCGGATCCGCGGCAAGCAATCCTAGGCCCGGGTCTTGAGCGTGCGATGGCGGCTCAGCAGCGCGAAGCTGCCCAGCCCCGTCAGCACCTCGTGGCGCGGCCCATAGAGGCGGCCGCGCACCTGGGCGACATGCTCGTCGTGGCCCAACACCTCGCCCTCGGCCTGCAGCCAGTCGCCGAGCCGGCCGGGACCGAGATAGTCGAGCGACAGGCGGAGCGTGACGGCGCGGCGCTGCAGGGTGTGGAACACGGCCGTGCCCATCGCCGAATCGAGGAAGGCCGCCAGCATGCCGCCATGGACGATGCCGAGCCCGTTGGCATGCTCGGGGCCGGGCCGGAAGCCGCGGATGACGCGGCCGTCTTCGATCTTCTCGAACCACGGGCCGTTGGCGGCGGCAAAGCCGGTCGCTTCTTTCAGTTCACGAAAGCCGGGGGGAATGGACACGGCCTATTGTAGATCAATTCCCTCCCCAACGAAGTTGGGGAGGTGTCGGCCTCATAGGCCGACGGAGGGGTCAGGAGCCACGACGGAGGCCTATGACCCCTCCGCCCCTGCGGGGCACCTCCCCACGCAAAGCGTGGGGAGGAAGGAAGGTCAGGCAATCCCCGTCAGCAGGACCACGCCGTAGCCGATGTAGTACGCAGCGATCACCGTGATGATGCGGTTCGACCAGGCGCGGAACTGGGTGTCGGTGAGCTTTTCGAGCACGAGCTTGCCCGCCGACGTGCCGATCATCGACGAGGCGACGGCGATGGCGGCGAACCACGGCTCGACCGAGCCGGACTGCTCGATCAGCGCACCGAAATAGGCGAGCTTGAGGGTGTGGCTGAAGAGCTGGCAGGCGGCCTTGGTGGCGACGATCTGCTTGCGCTCGAGCGGCGAGCGCAGGAACAGCGTGTCGAGCAGCGGCCCGGTGACGCCGGTCACCAGCATCAGCATCATGCAGACCATGCTGCCGCCCAGCATCTGGCCGGGCCCCAGGGTGCGCGGCAGCACCTTGGCGGGGATCGCCCGCACCAGGAACGGCGAGCAGCCCAGCAGCAGCAGGGCCATCGCCTTGTCGGGCACGTAGAGCCAGATCGACCACAGGCCGACCGACACGAGGCTGCCGACGACGCTGGCCGCCGCGGTCTTCCACACGATGTGCTGGCGCCACAGGAGCGCGCGCCAGCCGTTCGACGCCATCTGGGTCACCGCATGCAGCACCATGGCCTGCGGCAGCGGCATGACGACCAGCAGCACGCCGACCAGGATCAGGCCGCCCGCCATGCCGAAGATGCCCGACAGCAGCGCGGTGAAGATCATCAGCAGGGAAAGGCTGGCGGCAAGCAGGGCGGTCATGGCGGCGGCTCCGGATGAGGTGCCGGCACGATGGTCTCGGGATGACCACACTTCAAATATATGATAAGTTGTCTCTACATACTCCTGGAGTATGCATGAACAAGCATAGTGGCCTGTTCATTTGGCGTTGATTCACAGAAAACCTCATCCTGAGGAGCCGCGCGGTGCGCGGCGTCTCGAAGGATGGGCAACAGCGACGGTGCGGCCCACCCTTCGAGACGGCCCTGCGGGCCTCCTCAGGGTGAGGTGGGTGCGTAGCGACGACCGACGGACTGACTCTCATGGAACTGCGCCATCTCCGCTACTTCGTCGCCGTCGCCCATGAAGGCCACATCACGCGCGCGGCCGAGAAGCTGCAC
This sequence comes from uncultured Alphaproteobacteria bacterium, assembly GCA_963765385.1. Lineage (GTDB taxonomy): Bacteria > Pseudomonadota > Alphaproteobacteria > Reyranellales > Reyranellaceae > Reyranella. The sequence continues at coordinate 969,864 of CAVXWG010000014.1, forward strand.
ATGCAGCAGCCGCCGCTGTCGCAGCAGATCAAGGCGCTGGAGGAGGAGATCGACGCGGCGCTGTTCGTCCGCCATCCGCGCGGCGTCGCGCTGACCGATGCCGGCCGCTCCTTCCTGGCCGATACCGAGGCGGTGCTGGCCGCGGTCGACCGCGCCGCGGCACGGGCCCGCCGCACGGCGCGCGGCGAGACCGGCCGCATCGCCGTGGGCTTCACGACTTCCGCGCCGTTCCATCCGCTGGTGGCGCGCGCCATCCGCGAGTTCCGCTCGGGCCGGCCGGACGTCTCCTTCGTGCTCGAGGAGACCGGCTCGAGCGAGCTCTTGGCCGGCCTGCGCGAGGAGCGCCTGGACATCGCCTTCATCCGCTCCAGCCTCGCCGACACCGAGGGCCTCACCGTCCACGCGCTGCTGCAGGAGGATATGGCGGCCGCCCTGCCCGCCCGCCATCGCCTGGCCCGCCGGCCGAACCTCACGTTAAAGGACCTCGCGGCCGAGACCTTCATCCTCTATCGCCGGCCCGACGGGCGGGGCCTCTACGATGTCATCATCGCGGCCTGCGCCGCCGCCGGCTTCAGCCCGCATGTCGGGCAGGAGGCGCCGCGCATCGTCTCCACCCTCAATCTCGTGGCGGCCGGGCTCGGCATCACCATCGTGCCGGCGTCCTTGAGCCGCCTGCCGCTGGAAGGCGTGACCTACCGCCCGCTGAAAGGCCGGCCCGCGCTCAAGGTGCCGCTCAACCTCGCCTGTCGCACCGACGAGCGCTCGGCCGCGACCCTGGGCTTCATCGATCTGGTGCGGCGCCTGCGCGAATAGTCATCGCCGCGCAGGCGGCACCGGCCAGGGCAAGGCCCGCCGCCACCAGCATGGCGAGCCGAATGCCCTCAGCCAGAGACCCGTGCAGCGCCAGCGCGCCAAAGGCTGCGATGGCAAACAGGCTCGCCACCGAGGATGCGGCGTTGTTGACGCCCGACGCCACGCCGGTCTGATGGGCGGGCACGGCGGCGATGACCGTGGCCGTGAGCGGCGCCACGGTCACCGCCATGCCGAGACCGAGGACGGAAACCGGCAGCAGGAAAGCCGTCGCATAGGACGTCTCGGGGCCGGCCAGGGCCAGGAGCGCGAACCCGGCGGCGACGATGATGGGGCCCAGGACCAGCGGCAGGCGGGCGCCGAAGCGATCGAGCAGGCCACCCGACCAGCGCGACAACACCGCCATGATGGCGGTGAAGGGCAGGAACACGGCGCCGGCCATGGTGGCCGAATAGCCATGGACGGAGATGAGCGCGAAGGGCAGCAGGAACATGGCGCCGCCCAGCGCGCCGTAGAGCAGGAGCGTGAGGGCATTGACGCCGCTGAAGGTGGCGGAGCGGAACAGGCCGAGCGGCATCATCGGCGCGGGCGTGCGACCCTCATGCCGGACGAAGACCGCCAGCAGCACGATCCCGCCGGCCAGCGCTGCTGCTGTTGCGGGCTCGAGCAGTCCCGTGTCGGGCAGCGCGATCAGGCCGAAGGCCACGCCCGCCAGGCCGAAGAAAGCCAGCAGCGCGCCCGGCCAGTCGATGCCGGCCGACGCTCCGGGATCAGTGCTCTCCGGCAGATGGCGCCAGGCGATCCAGAGCGCTGCCAGGCAAAGCACCGGGTTGATGAAGAAGATCGTCTGCCAGGCCAGGTGATCGACGATCCAGCCGCCCAGCAGCGGCCCGATGGCGGCAGCGATGGCGGAGAAGCCCGCCCAGGTGCCGATGGCGCGACCGCGTTCGTTTTCGGGGAAGGCCGCACCGATGAGGGCGAGCGAACAGGGAACGAGCAGCGCCGCACCAGCGCCCTGCACCGCGCGCGCCGCGATCAGCTGCGCGATCTCGCGCGAGAGGCCGCAACCGAGAGAGGCTGCGCCGAACAGGGCGACGCCCGCGACGAAGACGCGGCGCCGTCCCAGCCGGTCGCCGGCCGCGCCGCCCACCAGCAGGAAGGCCGCGAGGCAGAGCGTGTAGGCGTTGATCACCCATTGCAGGCTGGCCGGCGAGGCCGCGAGGTCGTGGCCGATCGCCGGCAGGGCCACGTTCACCACCAATTCGTCGACATAGGCGATGGTCGAGGCCAGGATCGTCGCCGCCAGCACCCAGCGCTGCTGGCGCGCCGTGCACGCGGGCCCGCGCGCCGAATGGATGATGGCCTCGGCTTCGCAGGGTCGGGTCCGGATGGCGGTCATTCACGCACAACTCGCAAAACTTCTTCGCCCGTCATTTCGTTCACCTCCCCCGTCATACGGGTCGGCGTTATGGCCGCTCTGCGGCCATAAGCGCCCAGGTGGCCCGCAGGGCCGGAGGGGGAAAGCCTCACCAAAGATTCTTGAAACGTCATGATCTGAAATTGGCCGGCCCTTTGACTGTGGCCTTCCCCCTCCGCCCCCTTCGGGGCACCTCCCCCGTATGACGGGGGAGGTAAGAGGAACGGCCATCGTTGCTTCCTTGTCGTCGGCGGTCGTTTGAGGGAGCCTGCGATCATGAAACCGCTCAGGACCATCGGCCATTCCAATCACCCGATCGAGCGCTTCGTTGGTCTTCTCCGGGCAGCCGGCATCGCCCTCCTGGTCGATGTCCGCTCCATGCCCTATTCGCGGCGGTTTCCCCAGTTCGGCAAGGAGCGGCTGGCGAAGTCTCTCGCAGCAGCGGGCATCGCCTACGTCCATGAAGGCGCGGCGCTGGGCGGCAAGCCCGAGGGCGGCGCCGACTACGACGCGCTGGCCGAGCGGCCGGCGTTCAAGGAGGCGCTCGGCCGGCTGATCGAGCGCGCCGACGAAACCACGCTCTGCCTGATGTGCGCCGAGAAGGAGCCGCTCGACTGCCACCGCACCGTGCTGGTCTCGCGCCGCCTGGCGGAGCGCGGCGTCTCGATCGATCATCTGCTGGCGGACGGCGGCACGCGCCCGCATCGCGAGGTCGAGGAAACGCTGCTCGCCCGGAAGGGCGGACCCGATTTGTTCGACGGCGATCCGCTGGAAGACAGGGCGGCGCGGCTGGCGCGCGCCTGGCAGGCGCGCGAGCGGGCGATGCGGCGAAGCTGAGGTAATCTCAGTGGCGCGGCGAAGACTTCCTTGTTTGCTCTGGCATTTTTCTTGCTGCATGCTTTTTCGCATCAGAACGAGGGGCGCCACATGAACATCAATCGTCGCAGGCTTCTCCAGTCCACCGCCATGGGCGCCGCCGCAGCCGTGGCCAGTCCGTTCGTCATCCGCGATCTCCATGCCGACGATGCGATCAAGGTCGCCGGCATCCACGACACGTCGGGCGGCCTCGATATCTACGGCAAGCAGATGGTCGCCACGATGGATCTGGCGGTCAACGAGATCAACGATTCGGGCGGCGTGCTCGGCCGCAAGATCCAGCTGATCAACTACGACCCGCAGTCGAACATCCAGCTCTATACGCAATACGCCACGGAGGCGGCGACCAAGGAGAAGGTCGCGGTTGTGCATGGCGGCATCACCTCTGCCTCGCGCGAGGCCATCCGCCCGCTTTTGAAGCGCTACAACACGCTCTATTTCTACAACACGCTCTACGAGGGCGGTGTCTGCGACCGCAACATCTTCTGCACCGGATCGACCCCGGCGCAGACGGTCGAGAAGCTGGTGCCCTACGTGCAGAAGAAGTGGGGCAAGAAGATCTATACCATCGCCGCCGACTACAATTACGGCCAGATCACCGCCAAGTGGGTCAAGAAGTACGCCCAGGACAATGGCGGCGAGGTCGTGCAGACCGACTTCTTCCCGCTCGACGTCACCGATTTCGGGCCGACCATCAAGAAGATCCAGGCGGTCAAGCCCGACCTCGTGATGTCGGCGCTGGTCGGCGCGGCGCACATCTCGTTCTACCGCCAGTGGGCGGCGGCGGGCATGAACAAGCAAATCCCGCTCGCCTCGACGACGTTCGGAAACGAGATCGTCATCACCTCGCCCGAGGAGCACAACGGCTACATCGTGGCCTTCGCCTATCTCGAAGGCATCGACACGCCGGCCAACAAGAAGTTCGTCGAGATCGTGCACGACAAGTACAAGATCCCGCACATGACCGAGCTCGCGACCATGACCTATCACGGCGTCTACCTGTGGGCGAACGCGGCCAAGAAGGCGGGCAGCATCGACCGCATGAAGGTGATCGAGGCGCTCGAGCAGAACGCCTCGTTCGATGGGCCGGCCGGCAAGACAACGATCGACCCGCAGACGCACCACACGATCCTCGACGTCTATATCGGCGAGGCCAAGGACAAGAAGTTCAACGTGCTCGAGAAGTTCTCGCAGCAGAAGCCGGCCGACACGCAGGCGGTCTGCGACCTCAAGAAGAATCCCAACGAGAACAAGCAGTACGTGATCGACGTCAAGACCTGAGGCTTAGCGCCCCTTCCCCTTCGCGGGATCCGCGAAGGGGAAGTGTCGGCCGCATAGGCCGACGGAGGGGTGAGGGGCCGCAGCGTCTTTGTCGCCCATGACCCCTCCGCCCGCTTCCGCGCCTCAGAAGGCGCTCACGCGGGCACCTCCCCTGCGCGGGCTCCGCGCAGGGGAGGAAAGTCAGTTTGGTTGATAGGCGGCCCGCCGTGGATTACGTCGTCATCCTCCTGCTGCAGATCGGCAGCGCCGTCGCCAGCCTGGTGCTGATGAGCATCGGCCTGGCCGTGATCTTCGGCATGATGCGGGTGATCAACCTCGCGCATGGCGAATTCCTGATGCTGGGCGGCTATGCCGCCATCACCGCCTTCAACCTGGGCGTCAACCTCTGGGTGGCGATGGTAGTAGTGGCGCCGCTCGTGGTCGGATTGTTCGGCGCCATCGTCGAGCGGCTGGTGATCCGGCATCTCTACGGCCGCCTGATCGACACCATGCTGGCGACCTGGGGACTGAGCCTCGCCATGATCGGCTTCGTCACCGTGGTGTTCGGCAATACCGTGTCGGGCATCTCGGCGCCGCTCGGCAGCGTCTCGATCGGCGCCTACCGCACCGGGATCTATGAAATCTTCCTGATCCTCGTGGCGGCCATCCTGCTGGTCGCGGGCTGGCTGGTGCTGCGCTTCACGCGGCTCGGCCTGATCGCGCGCGGCACCATGCAGAACGCCCAGATGGCGGCGGCGCTCGGCACCAATCCGTCGGCGGTCTATGCCGTCACCTTCGCCGTGGGCTCGGCGCTTTCGGGCCTGGCCGGCGGACTGCTGGCGCCGCTCACCGGCGTCGTGCCGACCATCGGTGCCGCCTATATCGCCAAGGCCTTCATCACCGTGATCAGCGGCGGCGCGGCGATCCTGTCCGGCACCGCCATCGCCTCGGCCCTGCTGGGCACCATCAACACGCTCGCCACCTTCGCCTTCACCTCGGTGCTGGGCGAGGTGGCGCTGCTGGTGGCGGCGGTCGTGCTGCTGCGCCTGCTGCCGCAGGGCATCACCGGACGGTTCTTCCGGAGAGCGCTGTGAAGAAGGCCCGCCTGCTGCCTATCCTCGGCAATCTCGCGGTGCTGGCCGCGGGCCTCGCCGTGCTGTTCGGCCTGCCCGCCTTCGCCGAGACCTACCTGATCATCAACTCGACGATCTTCGCCGCCTTTGCCATCCTCGCCCTCTCTCTGGCGCTGATCTGGGGCTATGCCGGCATCCTGTGCTTCGGCCAGGCGGCGTTCTTCGGGCTGGGCGGCTATGTCTATGCAGTCACCGCCATCAACATGGGTGACACCACGGTGCCGGCCGTGCTTGCCGTGCTGCTGCCCGCGCTGTTCGCCGGCATGCTGGGCTACTTCATGTTCTGGGGCCGCATCAGCGACGTCTATCTGGGCGTGATCACGCTCACCGTCTCGCTGATCCTCTTCCGCTTCATCAACCAGACCGCGGGCGAGCAGTGGAACATCGGCGATGCGCCGCTGGGCGGCTTCAACGGCATTCCCGCCACGCCCATCCTCAACTGGCCGGGCCGGCCCGGCGACCAGCTCGCGCCGGAGAACATCTTCAGCCTCTCCGTCGGCCTGCTGATCATCGTCTATTTCTCCTGCAAGATCCTTTTGGCCACCCGCTTCGGCCGCATCATCATCGCGATCCGCGAGAACGAGACCCGCGCCGAGCTGCTGGGTTACGACGTCAGGCTCTACAAGCTCGCGATCTTCATGATCGGCGGCGCGATGGCCGGCCTCTCGGGGCTGCTGTTCGCCAACTCGGTGTTCGTGAGCCCCACCATGTTCAGCCTGCCGGTGAGCGGCCAGATCATCATCTGGATCATCATCGGCGGCCTCGGCACGCTGATCGGGCCGGTGATCGGCTGCATCCTGATGCAGATCCTCACCAACTATCTCGGCACCTTGAGCCAGGTCAAAGGCTTCGGCTGGGTCGACCCCAACCTCGTGCTGGGCGTCCTGCTGGTGATCTTCGTCCTGCTGGTGCCCAAGGGCCTGACCGCCCTGGTGGCCGACGGCTGGCGAGCACTGGCAAGCCTCGCCACCCGGCCGCGCACCACGGCCGAGCCGGCGGTGCGCGAACGGACATCAAGTCCATGACGGCGACCCCCCTCCTCGAGACACGCGGCCTGACCATGCGCTTCGGCGGCGTCGTGGCCGTCGACCATGTCGACTTCACCCTGGGCGAGGTCGAGCTGCGCTGCGTGATCGGGCCCAACGGCGCGGGCAAGAGCACCTTCTTCAAATGCCTGACCGGCCAGCTGCGGCCGACCGGCGGCCAGGTCCTGTTCCGCGGCGCGCCCGTTGCCGGCATCGGCACGTACGCCATCGCCCGCCTGGGAGTCGGCATCAAGACCCAGGTGCCCAACGTGTTCGACGGCCTGACGGCGCGCGACAATGTGTGGACGGCGGCAACGAAAGTGGCGCCGGGCCGCATCGCCGAGCGGCGCACCGACGAGGCGATGGAACGGGTCGGCATCGCCGGCATCGCCGACCGCATCGTGGGCCAGCTGGCGCACGGCCAGCGCCAGCTCGTCGAGCTCGCCATGGTGATCGCGCCCGAACCCGACCTGATCCTGCTCGATGAGCCGGCGGCCGGCATGACCGACGAGGAGGTCGATCGCCTGGTCGACCTGATCGCCGAGCTCAACCAGCGTCACGCCCTGGTCGTGGTCGAGCACGACATGCAGTTCATCCGCCGCATCGCCCGGACTGTCACCGTGTTCCACCAGGGCGCGGTGCTGATCGAGGGCGACGTCGCCGAGATCCTGACCAACGACCAGGTGCGCGACGTCTATCTCGGCAAGCAGGCGGCGTAGACCATGCGGCAACCGAGCCAACACCAACGCTCAGGTCTCCTCTCCGCCGCGCCAGCGGGGGAGAGGAAGGGGCCCATCGCGCAGCGATGGGAAGGTGAGGTGGTGCTTCGAACAAACGAGATCGGCGGTGTGGGGACACCCACCTCACCCTCCCCGCGCAAGCGCGGGTCCCCTCCCTCTCCCCCCGCTGCGCGGGCGGAGAGGGCCTCAGAGGCGCCCTGACCCATGCTCGAAGTCCGCAACCTTGCCTCGGGCTACCAGAAAATCCCGATCATCCTCGGCGTCAATTTCGAGGTCGCGCAAGGCGAGTTCGTCGGCATCCTGGGCCATAACGGCATGGGCAAGACGACCCTGCTCAAGACGGTGGTGGGGCAGCTCCCGGCCACGGCCGGGAGCATCCGCCTCGGCGGCACGGAGATCGCGCGCACCCCCTCCTACCGCCGCGCCCGCCTTGGCCTCGGCTATGTGCCGCAAGGCCGGCAGATCTTTCCCGGCCTCTCGGTGCTCGACAACATGCGCATGGGCGCGGCCAGCGCCGGCCTGGGCGACGACGTGCTCGACGCCGTCATCGACTCGTTGCCGCGGCTGAAGCCGATCCTGGGGCGCGCCGGCGGCGTGCTGTCGGGCGGCGAGCAGCAGATCCTCGCTTTGGCGCGCTGCCTGTGCGGCCAGCCCAAGCTCATCCTGCTCGACGAGCCGACCGAGGGCATCCAGCCGTCGATTATCGAGGAGATCATCGAGATCCTGCTGGGCCTCAAGAAACGCAGCGGCCTCACCATCGTGCTGGTCGAGCAGAACCTCGAATGCATCCGCCGCCTGTCGGACCGCGTCCTGATCATCCAGAAGGGCCGCATCACCGGCGAGGTCCCGCACGATCATCTGCACGACGACGCGCTGGTCGCGGAGTTCGTCGGCATGAGCGCGCACTGAACGTGCACCGAATATGGCTCGGTCGAACGCCAGTCTCATAAAGCCTCACCCTGAGGAGCGCGCAGCGCGCGTCTCGAAGGGTGGGAGCCGGTCGTGTTGTTGCCCATCCTTCGAGACGCGCCCTGCGCGCGCTCCTAAGGATGAGGTTGGTATGGGTCCAAACGGCTTGACGTTCACAGCAGAGGGAGAGACACCATGGCAAGCGTGAAGATGCCGACAGCGGCCGAACTGGCGAAGGTCGGTACTGAACTCGGCATGAACCTGTCGGACTCCGACATCGCCTTCTTCCAGGAGACGTTCGCCGGCAACGTCGCCGCCTACAATCTGCTGGAGACGCTGCCCGACAACCTGCCGGCGGTGAAATATCCCCGCACGCCGGGCTATCAGCCCGCGGGCGACGAGAACAAATACAATCTCTGGTACGTCAAGAGCGAGATCAAGGGCGCGCCCGAGGGCAAGCTCAAGGGCAAGAAGGTGGCGCTCAAGGACAATGTCTGCGTCGCCGGCGTGCCGATGATGAACGGCGCCTCGACGCTCGAAGGCTACACGCCCGACGTCGACGCCACGGTGGTGAGCCGCATGCTCGATGCCGGCGCCACGGTGGTCGGCAAGGTGCGCTGCGAATATTTCTGCTTCTCCGGCGGCAGCCACACCTCGGCGCCCGGCCCGGTCCACAATCCGCGCAAATACGGCTACTCGGCCGGCGGCTCGTCGTCGGGCAGCGCCGCCGTCATCGTCACCGGCGAGGCCGACATGGCGATCGGCGGCGACCAGGGCGGCTCGATCCGCATGCCGTCGGCCTATTGCGGCATCGTCGGGCTGAAGCCGACCTGGGGCCTGGTGCCCTATACCGGCATCATGCCGATCGAGCTCACGCTCGATCACACCGGGCCGATGACCGCGACGGTCGCCGACAACGCGCTGATGCTGGAAGCCATCGCCGGCCCCGACGGGCTCGATCCGCGGCAGATGGGCTGCACCGTCGACGCCTACACCAAGGCATTGGGCGGCAGCGCGTCCGGCCTCAAGATCGGCGTCGTGACGGAGGGCTTCGGCCATCCCCAGTCGGAGAAGGTGGTCGACGAGCTGGTCAAGAAGGGTGCCGCCAAGTTCAAGGAGTTGGGCGCCACCGTCGAGGAGGTCTCGATCCCCTGGCACCTCACCGGCATGGCGGTGTGGTCGGCGATCGCCGTCGAAGGCGCCACCTGGCAGATGATGCTGGGCAACGGCTACGGCTTCAACTGGAAGGGCCTCTACGTCACCAGCCTGGTCGACGCGCATTCGGCCTGGCGCGAGCGTGCCGACGAGCTTTCGGACACGCTCAAGACCACGATCCTGTTCGGCAAGTACGCGCTCAACAAGTATCGTGGCCATTACTACGCCAAGGCGCAGAACCTGGCGCGCAAGCTCACGGCCGCCTACGATTCGGCGCTGGCCAAATACGACCTGCTGCTGATGCCGACCCTGCCCTTGCGCGCGACCAAGCTGCCTGATCCGGCCGGCCCGCGCATGGACATCATCAGCCGCGCCTTCGAGATGCTGCCCAACACCGCGCCGTTCGACGTCACGGGCCATCCCGCAATCACCCTGCCCTGCGGCATGAGTGAGGGCCTGCCGGCCGGGCTGATGCTGATCGGCAAGCACTGGAACGAATCGACGATCTACAAGGCCGCCGACGCCTACGAGAAGAGCCACGACTGGAAGAAGATCGCGGCTTAGATTCCGTCGTCCCGAGCGGAGCGAAGCGAAGCCGAGGGACCTTGCTTCGGCGATGAGCAGCTTATTGTCGAAGGAAGGTCTCTCCGCGCGGCCCTTCGGACCTTGGTCGAGACGACGGGAGAATCGGCATTCATTACGATAGTCTCCCCACTTCGTGGGGAGGAGGGGCCGGCCAAATCTGCTAGGGTCTTCCGCGACCGGGGGAGACCCAGACAATGCGGATCATCGCTCTGCTGCTCGTGGCGTTCGTTGCGCTCAGTCACGTGGGCTTCCTGGTCCTGGAAATGTTCTACTGGAACGAGCCGGTCGGCCGGGAGATCTTCGGCACGACGCCGGAGTTCACGGCCTCGACGGCGGCGCTCGCCGCCAACCAGGGCCTCTACAATGGCTTCCTCGCGGCCGGCCTGCTGTGGGGACTTTTCAGCGGCCGACGCGACCTGAAAGTCTTCTTCCTGTGCTGTGTCATCGTGGCCGGCGTCTATGGCGGGCTCACCGCCAGGATGTCGATCCTCTACGTCCAGGGCGTGCCGGCACTGGCCGCCCTCCTGGCCGTGCTGTCGACGCGCCCGCCGCGCACGCGAAGCCGCCTGTAGAGACGCGCCTCAGGCGGGCTGCGGCGCGTAGTCGAAAGCAAATCTCGCGATGTCCTGGTGTTTCTCGCCCAGCGCCATCTGGGCGAGCAACTCGCCGATGCCGGCCGAATGCTTGAAGCCGTGACCCGAGCAGGGCGACGCCACGATCACGCGATCGGCGTCGGGATGGCGGTCGATGATGAAGCGGGCGCGATCGACCTGGGTGTAGAGGCAGACCTTGTGCTTGACGCAAGTCGGCGACAGGCCGGGAAAATACGGCCCGACATAGGTCTCGTACATTTTCTGGATCTCTTGCGCGTCGGCCGTGCGCGCCACCGCGTCCGGTGTCGTCGTCAGGACATCCTGTTCGCTGGCGATCTTGACGCCCTCTTCCAGTTTGCCGGTGGCGGGAAAGCCATAGATCGGCTGCGGCGCGGGGACCTGCCAGATGTAGACGGGAAACCGCTCCGGCGAGAATTGCGCATGCTCGCGGGCGCTCTTGGCGCGAAACCAGTAAAGCACCTGCCGGGTCACCTTGAAGTGGCCGGCCAGCGACGGCTGGAGCAGGCCCGGCACCCACGGACCCGCCGCCACGATCAGCTCCTTCGCATGATACGTGCCCTTGTCCGTCTTCACCGTGACCGAGCCCGCCGACTGATCGAAGGAAATGACCGTCTCGTTCAGCCGCAGCTCCGCCCCCAGGGCCTGGGCCCTCTGCAACTGAGCGCTGATGCAGCGTTCGGGCCGCACGAAGCCGCCGACATCGTCGTGATAGGCCTCGTCGCCGTCCGTGACGTTATAGGCAGGATAGCGCGCCCTGATCGTTGCGGTGTCGAGAATCTCGTAATCGATCCTTGCCTTCTGCGCCGCCTCGACCGTTGCCGTGAGGAATTGCGGCACGCTGTGGTTGGCGGCCCGCTTGCCCGGTCCGAAAATCACCAGGAGCCCGTTCTGGGTGAAGAGATCGACGCCAAGCTCGTTCTCGAGTTCGCGCCACACCTGGTGGGAGCGCGCGGCGAACGCCGAATATTCCAGCCCCTCGCCGCAGGCGATGCGGGTGATGCGCGTGTCGCCATGAGTGGAGCCGAATTCATGCGGCGGTGAATAGCGGTCGATCCCCAGCACCCGCGCTCCGCGCTTGGCCAGCTGATAGGTGGCGGCGGCGCCCATGGCGCCCAGACCAAGGACAACGACATCGTACGCGACCGGCATGGACTGCTCCTCAAACGCCGGCGAGATGCCGGGTGCCCCATTTACGAATCGAATTGATGATCGGCACGAAACTCTTGCCCATCGGCGTCAGGCGATAGTCGACCTTGGGCGGCACCATGCCGTAGTCGCGGCGGTCGATCAGGCCGGCCGTGGCCAGCGCCTTCAGCTCGCGGCTCAGCACCCGGGGCGCGATCTCCGACGAGCCGTCGCCGCCGCGCAGCAGGCCGCTCCTGATCTCGCCGTAGCGCCGCGCCCCATCCTTGAGATCCCACAGGATGCGGACTTTGTACTTGCCGCTCACCATCTTCTGGAAGGCCAGCACCGGGCAGCCGCAGCCCGCGCCCTCTGCTGCGCGGCGCCGTGCACTATCCTTTTTGTCCATACTTGCGCCCCTGCTTCCAAGCCCTACTGTTTTGCCATCGAGGAGCAACGACATGAAGCAATTTCTCATCAAGTATCGCCACACCACCGGCACGGTGGAGGACTGGCACCGCGAGATCGCGTCGTTCATCGCCTCGCTCGACGGCGATCCGGCGCTCAAGGGCAAGATCGGCTATCGCTGCATGAAGGGCCGCGACGGTGCCGACTACTATCACCTCGCCACGGTGTTCGACGAGGGCGCGCGGATCGCCCTGCAGGAGCGCGCCTTCTTCAAGCATTACACCGAAGCCACCAAGCTTGCTTCCGGTGGGTCGGTCGAGGTGGTGCCCCTGGAGATGATCGCTGAGACGGCCGCGACGGCATAGGCTTGTGAAGGCCCGCCGCGCCCCGCACTATGGCGGGGCTCGAGGAGGCCCATGTCGATTCCCATCATTCGCCGCGCCCTGTTGGGCGCCGCCCTGCCGCTCGGCCTCGCCGCGTCGTCCATAGTCAGGCCGGCTTCGGCGGGCAGCCTCAACGTCATCGCATCGTTCACCGCGAAGACCTCGCGGCTCGACGTCGCGACCTTTGCCGATCCGAATCAAAAGCCGTCGACGGTCGGCCTGTTGAGCATCTCCCAGACCAACGCGGTCGCACTGGGCGCTGCCGACTGGAAATCCCTGATCGACCTGGTGCACAAGGCGGCAGCAGCAGCAGCGACCCCGCCCGCATCGGCGGCCTGGACGGAAGCCGGATCGATAAAGGACGTGTCGAAGGACGTCGCCACGCTCACCGTCAGCAGCGGGCCCGGCCTGCGTTTCGTCATCTCCTCGGCCAAGGGCGGCACCGTCACCCATATCCTGCCCAAGTCGGACTTTGCGCGCCTGGAAAAGGCGCTGGCGCAGGTGAGCGACGCCCTGTCGAAGTAGGTGCGCTGGCTTCCGCTCCGCCTAAAGACTTCTATGTGTTTCGGTCGGCCCCAGCTTTCGCGTTCTAAGCCACCGCCGTTGCCACGTTCCACCGGAGCGTCGCGACATCACCCGTCCCCAGCTCCAGCGTTGCCTTGGCGCCCCGGTGCTGAACGCAAAAGCGCCTGGGAGCATCGGCGTCATTCATGACCACCATCACCATCCGAGAATCAGGCGTCAGGCACGTCAGGTTGGGAAGCCGATCCACCTCGCTCGACTGCACCCGCACCGAACCCGGCCGGATGAACCTTGCCGAGTGCGCCATCAGATAATATCCGGGATTTCGCTTGATCGTCGCCTCGACGGTAAAGTCGCCGGCACCGCGGCGGCGTTTCATTGCGACCCCGATGGTAACGCCGCCCAGGGCTCCCACGGCGCCGCGACGCGTGTGCAGGGCATACCGGGGATCGGAAGCAAGATTCCACTCGAGCGCGGTCCGGCTCCAGTTTCGCAGGGTACCGATGATGACATTCTTCGTATGCCAACGCAGCGCGCCCATGAAATCGTCCTGTGCGGAAACCCATTGTTCGGTGAAGTACACTTTCTTGTCTGGATACGCCGCCCGCACTTTCGACATCGCTTCCGGCGAACCGTTGTACAAATGCCAGGCAACGCCGGCGACATAGGCGCGCGCCTCGGCGTCCGCCAGCACCGTGAGGGGATAATCCGGCTCGTCGCAATTGTGGTCCCAGCAGAATATTTCCGTTTGTGGCGCGCTGCGGCGCAATTCCGGTCCAAGATGTCCCTTGATGAAGTCCGCCTGTTCCATGGCGCTCATCACCATGCTCGGCTCGTTCCTCGGATTGTGCGGCTCATTCTGGGGCGTCACCGCGCTCACGTGGATGCCATGCCCGCGCATCGTTTCCAGGTATTTCGCGAAGTATCGTGCATACGCAGAATAGCTTTCCGGCTTCAGCCTTCCGGCCACGTAGCTGCCGTTGGTCTTCATCCACGGCGGTGCCGACCACGGCGAAGCGATGATCTTCACCGCCGGATTGATCCGCAATATCTCCTGCAGCACGGGAACGACCTCGCGATCGCCGGCGGAAAGATTGAAGCGCCCGAGGTCAGGGTCCACCGTCCCGCGACGCAGGCCCCAATAGCTGAAATCCTTCCGGCCGAGATCGGAGGCGCCGATACTCAATCGCAGGCAGCTCAGCCCCACTGAAGCGTCGGTCAGGCCAAACAGCTCCTGCAGCAGGTCCGCGCGCTCTGCCACCTCAAGCCCGGCCAGCAGATACGCGCTGCCGCCCGTCAGCGAAAACCCGAAACCTTCGATCGGCTGAAAGGTCCGGCGATCGTCGATTTCGATGGTGGCGAGCGCCTCTCGCGGCACCGATCTGGAAAATGCCACCGGCTGCATGGGTTGCAGCAGCGAACTGGCATCACGCGTAACCCAGCCCTCGATCATCCCGCAATCGTCCCGTTCGCCGGGCCGGTCACGCGTGATCGCGCGGCTGCTGCGCTCGGATCAACTCCGCAAACCAGTCAAAGGACGCTTTGGGAATACGCCTCTGGGTCGGGTAATCAACGAAGACGATTCCAAAGCGGTTCGCAAAGCCTGCGCCCCACTCGAGATTGTCCAGCAGCGACCAGAGAAAATAGCCACGCACATCCGCGCCGGAAGCAACAGCTTCCTCCAGCGCCTTGGTGTACTTGGCAAGATAGGCAATGCGCCCGCCATCGTTCACCCCGCCGGCTGCATCCAGCGTCTCGTGCGCGCCGTAGCCGTTCTCCGTGATATAGATCGGAAGCTTGTAGCGCCGGTGCGTGACGATCATTTCGTTGCGGAACGCGTCCGGGTCGATGCGCCAGCCCACGCCGGTCAGCGGGCCATCGGTCGGCGCATCGGCCCAGGCGAACCCAAGCGGGCCCTGATCGGCGCGCGCATAAATCGGGCAATAGTGGTTGAGGCCGAACCAGTCGATCGGCTGGGCGATGCGCGCCATGTCGCCTGCTTGCACGAATTCCTGCAAGCCTTCGGCGAGTTCGGGCGGATATTCGGCGAGGCATTGCGGGTCGGCATAAAGCCGGTTCCAGCAGGCGTCCAGAATGCCGGCCGCCACCGCGTCCTGCGGCGCGGCGCTGATCGGCAGACAAGCCTGCCGATTATAGATGGCGCCAAGAAGAGCGCCCGGCGCCAACGCCCGGAGCGTGCGGACCGCTTCGCCATGCGCGAGATTCACATGATGAGCCGCCTGCAGAAAACTCCGCCGGTTGGCAATGCCGGGCGCATTCCAGCCCATGCCGTAGCCGAACAGCGTGCACACATTGGGTTCGTTGAAGGTGGCAAAATGCCGAACCCGGTCGCCATAGCGGCGCGCCACCAGGGCGGCATAATCGGCGAACCAGAGAGCGATATCGCGATTCTGCCAGCCGCCGAGATCATCCAGCGCCTGCGGCAGATCCCAATGATACAGGCACAGCCAGGGCTCTATGCCGTTGCGCAGCACCTCGTCGATCAGACGATCATAGAAGTCGAGGCCCAGGCTGTTGGCCTGGCCGCGCCCTTGCGGCAGCACGCGCGGCCAGGCCACGGAAAACCGGTAGACCTGCGCGCCCAGGCGCCGCATCAGCGCCACGTCTTCGCGATAGCGATGGTAGTGGTCGCACGCCACGTCGCCGGTATCGCCATTGGCAATGCGGCCCGCCTGTCGGCCGAACAGGTCCCAGATGCTGGGTCCGCGGCCGTCCTCCGCGGCAGCCCCCTCGATCTGATAGGCCGCGGTGGAGACACCCCACTTGAACGATGCCGGCAGCGCCAGGGCGGACGGCACAGGGGTCCCCGATACGGCGTCACTGTCGGTTCCGGCAGATCCAGTTCCAGCGGATCCCATGGCCACTCCCCCCATATGCGTCGCAACACGCGTTTTGCCGAAGGCTACGCCGCTCCATTATGCGTGACAAATTACCCGGGCGCGCTCTCTGCCTCGACATGCAGCACGCGCTGGAAAAATCCGTCAGACAATCCGGCTTCGACCAACGGCCACGATCGTCGCGGACGGAAATTCCTTGACCAGCAACGCGGCCATTTCACGCTGAGCCGCTGCATCGAGCGCATTCGTCGCCTCCGACAGGAAAATCCAGTCGGGTCGATGAAGCAGCATGCGCGCAAAACTAAGCCTTTGCCGTTGCGCCACGGAGAACACCGTCTCCCAATTCTCCACCACGCCGAGATGCCCGGCCCAATCGCCCAGGCCAACGCGACGCAGCGCCGAATTGATGTCGTCCGGCACACACACGCCCAGTGTCAGCGGGTAGCAAACGGCCTCGCCCAAAGGACCCACGGGCACATAGGGCCGGTCAGTGGCGATGAAGATGTTCGCGCCCGCCGGCAGCGTCACTGTTCCGGCGCCCCATGGCCAAAGCCCGGCAACGGCGAGAATGAGCTTGTGGCAGATCGGCGTTTTGCCTTCGATCAGCACATGTTCGCCGGGGCCGATCTCGGCCGTTATCTGCTTCATCACCGGCGTCGCATCGTGCTCCATCACCTGCACGCCGGCGAGCTGCAGCGAATTGCCCTCGTGCCTCACTCTCGATGCGGTTCGCGCCGAGTTTCTCCTGGAGCCCGCCCAGTGCATCCTGCAGCGCCATCACGCGTTCGACGGAGGCCCGCCACAGGGCGATGCCGGAAAGATTGTCGACAGGAAACGCCAGCGCGGCGGTGACTTGTGAAAACGCCTGCGCCATCTGCATCAGCGTGCCGAGCGAGATCAGCCCCATGATATAGCGCGGCGCCGCGACGAGAAGCGGAAACGGGTTTGCCAGCACGCCGTACGCCGTGGTGAACACGATGATGCGCACCAAACCATAGGTCTGGCGCTCCCAGCCGCGTCTCACGCCGCGCAGCAGCTCCTGAAGATGCGTTCGCTCGTCGCCGTCGCCGCCGATCAAGGCGATGCTTTCCGAATATTCCCGGGCACGCGCCAGGCCAAACCGGAAATTGGCTTCCACCGTCTGCCGCAGATTGGAGGCGCCGACCAGCGGGAACCCCGCCCACAGCGCCAGGCTGGTGCCGATCGCCGAATAGGTAAGGGCGATGAAGACCATGAAGCCAGGGATGGGAATGACCGTCCCGCCGATGTCCACGTGGATGACACCGGAGAGCTCCCACAGCACGGCGACGAATGTCGCGAAGAGCAGGATGCAGTAGAACAAGGCCTGGCCCAGATCGACGGCCGACTCGGTCGTCACGCGGATATCCTCGGCGATTCGCCCGTCCGGATTGTCGTCGTGGTCGCCCGCGATCAGGCCGAGCTGATAGTGCCTGTCCTTGCGCCATCCAGACCGACAACGTGTTCTTGGTGATCCAGACACGCCAGGCGAACTGCAGGCGTCGCTTGGTATAAAGCGTTATGGAGAACACGAGGATGCTTGCCAGGAGCAGGAGCACGAACGTCCCGATCAGCTCCAGGAACACGTCGAGGTGACGGGCTTCTATCGCGTTGTAAAGCCGCGCCGACCAGGAATTCAGGCCGACCTGGACCGCAACCTGCGCAACCGTCAGGGCCGCGATCAATGCCAGACGGCCGCGGTTCATCCATTTATGCTCCGCCGACCAGAAGGGCAGGGCAAACCGGACAAAACGCCAGAGAAAGCCGCACGTGATCGCGCATTCCCGTTTGGGGGCGGGTACTGCCGGCCGCCGCAACCTGCGTCATGGCTCAGTTCGCCTTGTCCCGCGCAGCCTTGCCGAAAGGTGCCAGGGCGGCCGACAGAAAGGCGAACACACGCGCCATGTTCTCTTCTGTTTCGAAAGCCGGACCACCATGCAGGGACCCGGGCATAACATCGAATCGGACGTCGGTTTCAGGCATCGCCCCGCGTAGCGCGCGTGCCAGCAACATGGATTGCTCCACCGGCACCAGATCATCATCGGAGCCATGTTGTATCAGAAATGGCGGCAAGCGCGGCCCCAAGTATGTGAGTGGATTGGTGCGACGCAGCAAGCCTTCGCTAGCGGCCGGCAGCCGAATGCCCAAAAATCTCGATTCGGGAGAATCCGGCAGGTCATGTACCGGCCTGCCCTTGCCGGAAGCACGCAACTCCGCATCCTGAGAGCGAAAATCGATCGGGCCGAACCAGTCGATCACCGCCTGTACACGGCTTGGTTGCGTGGCGTTGCCGAGCGCCGGAGCATCGAATGCCGAACCCGTGCCGGTGACGCCCGGCCATGCGGCAAGATAACCACCCGCCGAATTGCCCCAGGTGGCAAAGCGCGCCGGATCGAGATCGAACCTTCGGGCCTGGGCACGCAGGAAGCGGATCGCAGTCTTCACATCCTGGACGGCCGCCGGAAAGGGCGCCGCGTCGGCCATCCGGTAGTTCATCGCAGCCACCGCGTAACCTCGACGCACCGCCTCGACCGGGGCGTTCACCTGGTCGTCGCGCTTGTGCCGAAAATGAATCCGCCGCCATGGATGGCGACAATGAAGGGACAGGGGCCGGGCGTACCGTTCGGCAAATAGAGATCGAGCACCTGTGCGGAGGAAAGGGACGCATAGGCCAGATCCGGATACGACCGCTTGATCCAAGATGTGTCACGCATCGCGGTCATGTCCCGCCCCCCGGAAATCGAACGACGAGCGTTGCGCCGGACGATGATTTGCGGCGCCTCCTGCCAAAATGCGGCTTGGCGACGATCTGTGCAAACGTGTCGTCTTTCCGGATTCTCCGCAGACGACGACCTCCTGCCTTAGGCTGACCTTTCGTGAACGCGCGCTGGTGCGCCCGTGGGCATATCCTTCCGCATCAATCTGGTGCGCTCAAACGAACTAGACGCTCCGCGCAAGGGCGCGACAATCGTCGGAATCGGCAGCGGAGGCATCATGAACATGCTTATTTTCCGGCGATTGGTCGTAGTCGGCCTCGGGCTTGTTGGCGCAGGTCTCGCGCAACGCAGCTACGCGCAGGTAGTGGCGACCGAGTTCCATGTTGGCTACCAGAAGGCTGGTTTGCTCGGCGTCGCCAAGCAGGTCGGCTGTTGCGGGAGCGCTTGACGATTTCCTGGGACAAGCGGCGTCCGTTGCCGCGCTTCGCGACGGAGTACTGCCGAATGCTCGCCGACTACATGCGCGAGATCTTCCAGATCACTCGCCCGACCGAGCTCAAAGCCGCGACTTCCCAGCGCAGCCCGATGCAACCTCGGCGAAAGCGAGCAGCAGGTTGATCTCGGATGACAGCGTTGCCGTAAGACCATTTTGCACATGTCCCAAGTTTCCAACGGGTCGCCCTCGGTGGTGAAGAGAAGTCAGATGCCCCGTTGCATTCCTCGCTTGATGACAATCAAAAATGACCAACGCCGGCGTTCATTCGCTTCAGGGCAATGTGGCGGGCACCGAGAATGGTTTGGTGGCATCCACCACGAACATGATGAGCGCGGTCAGATCGGTCGTGCCACCGTTGAAAACTTCCATCGGCATCCCGGCCATATGGCCGTTCATGGTGTGGCCGGCCTCGACGTAGCTGATGCCGTCCGGCGTCCTCTGGCCCAATTTCCCGGCAACGACGTAGAAGGCCTCGGAGCCCGAATGCGAATGGACCGGCGTCTTGGCCCCGGGCGGTCCGCTGCCGTAGTTAACGCGCAGAAGGTACTCGGGCGCGGTGATGGGCGGTACGGGGCCGATCTCGGCCACCTTCGTTCCGCCAGGCGTTGCCGCGCCTTGCGGGCCAAGCGTGAACAGCCACGCTCTGCCAGCGACTTCAGCCGTCAGCGACGGCCACCCGTCGTAGGTCACCGTGTTCGGGTTCCAACGGTACTCACCCGTGGCGGCCTTGGCCTGATCCAGCGTTGGAAAATTCTCGACCCGCCAGTACAGCGGGCCTTTCGGAAGTTGCTTGACCTTCATCTCGGCAACGGGCTTGACGACGTATCGCACGTCCGCCGCCCGAGTCGATGGCGGCATCAACAGCCCCACGACACAGATGACGGAGATCGCCGCCCGGGCGGCAGATAGGAGCAGATTCATGTCCTTCTCCTCGCGCTGTTCAACTGCCGTCGTGATGTCAGAAATGGCGCGTTTCGTCTTTCAGGACCTCTCAATTTTGGCTTAGCGTTGCCTCCATTTTTTCTTTGCCGGGCTTGTGCTAGGGTAGCTGCGCGTACCGCGTGACGAGCGGGATGAAATCTTGCGTTATCTGTTCGAAAGATGTGCGCTCGACACCGAACGCCGCGAGCTGCGGCGGGGAACCAAACTCGTGGCTATCGAGCCACAAGTCTTCGATCTCCTCGTTCACCTGATCCGCCACCGTGATCGTGTTGTCAGCAAGGACGACCTCCTGGCGTCGGTCTGGCATGGGCGTGCCATTTCCGAGTCCGCATTGTTCAACCGGATTAATGCGGCCCGGAGCGCAATCGGCGATAGCGGTGAACGGCAAAGGCTGATCAGGACGCTGCCGCGCAGGGGCCTGCGTTTTGTCGGCGCCGTTCGGGACGAGGAGCGCAGTCCTGCCGAGGCTGGGCCGCGCAAGCCTTCGCTCGGAATTGCCGACAAGCCATCGATCGCAGTCTTGCCCTTCTTGAACCTCAGCGGCGATCCGGAGCAGGATTACTTCATCGACGGGGTTGTCGAAGACGTCATCACGGCTTTGTCGCGCAACCGCGCTTTTTTCGTCATCGCCCGCAACTCGTCGTTCACCTACAAGGGAACGCCGGTCGACACCAAGCAGGTCGCTCGCGAACTCGGTGTCCGTTACATATTGGAAGGCAGCGTGCGCCGGTCGGGCAACCGTGTGCGTGTGACCGGGCAGTTCATCGAAGCCGAGTCGGGCCGCCATCTTTGGGCGGATCGGTTTGATGGTGACCTTGTCGACATCTTCGATCTTCAGGATCAGCTCGTTACGAGTGTCGTCGGAGCGATAGCGCCGCAACTCGAGAAAGCGGAGATCGACCGTGCCAGGCTGGACATGACCGGCGATCTGGCGGCTTACGATTTTTACCTTCGCGGTCTTGCCAGCTGGAATCGATGGACGGGGGAGGAAAACGTCAAGGCGCTGCAGTTGTTCAAGGCGGCAATAGCAAAGGACGGCGACTTTTCGACCCCCTATGGGCTGGCCGCTTCGTGTCACCACTTTGCCAAGGCGAATGGCTGGGCCTCGAGCTTCGATGAAAAGGAAATCTCTCGCCTGGTCGAGCGCGCCGCCGACATCGGCACGGATGACGCGGTTGCGCTGTGTTGGGCGGGACACGTGCATGCATATTTCTTTCGCGACCTTGACCGCGCTTTGCTGCTCATCGATCGGGCCCTTGAGCTGGACGTGAACCTGGCCGTCGCTTGGCAGCGCAGTGGCTGGGTCCGCGGCTACGCTGGCGATCCCGATGGAGCGATTGAAAGCCTAAATAAGGCGATCCGCCTCAATCCGCTCGACCCTCGCGTTTTCCTTACAGAAAGCGCTATGGCTTTCGCCCATTTCATTGCCGGACGCGACGACGAAGCCGCACGCTGGGCTGCGATGGCTCTACGGGTCAAGCCAAACTGGCTGCCGGCTCTTCGGATGACAATTGCGTCCAACGCCTTGCGGGGCCACGCCGAGCAGGCAAGGCGGGCGCTGAACGCATACCTGGGAATTGATCCGGAGGTCACCATCACCAAACTATGTGAGTATTATCCATTCCGCCGAGAAGCCGACCGACAGAGATTGATCGCGGCAATGCGCAAGGCCGGCGTACGCGATTGATGATGCGAAATGATCTTCGCTAAATTTGATTCAGTAGACGTACGCACAGGGAAGCCGGGCACGAGAAGAGAAGCGCTCCGGCCGCCACGGCAGGGTGGAGTGACCCTTCCTCGCCGACTACGAGGATAGCGACCGGCGCGCTCGCCCACAGCCCATGCCTGAGCGTAGAACTATGCGGGACATTCGTAGAGCGTGCGACCTGGCCCGCCGCTGTCCGACCGCTCGATGATGCGCTTAACCTTTTCCCCTGATGCATCATCGGCGCCATCCAAGTGATCGGCCTTCCAAAGAATTTTGTGTAGGTGTGGCCGTGGCGGCTCTCGGAATGTCTCCTCGGCGGCATAGATTGAATCCTCCGCCATACGGAAGCTGCCGGATCAACTGCGAGAACGCGAAGATCCGAGTGCTTGAAGTGCGGTGACATATGCTTCAGAGGCTGCAGTAGACGGCGGCGATAGGCAGCCAACTCTTTGCCATGCAGAGCTTTTCCGCCTGCATACCGTGATAGGAGTAGACCTTGACCTCACGGTCACTGGTCTTTGCCGTATTCTTGGGCTGAGCAGGAGCGGAGCGTCGGCCTTCACTAACTGCCTATTGGCAGTGAAGGACAATCAAGCCGGTGTGAGTTGTCGGGCTAAAAGCCTGTTTTTCAGCTCCTCTGCCCGGCCTCAGTCGCCTGTCGAACCAGTCTCGGGCATCCCGAAACGGAAATTGAAAATAACGCCCTGAGACTGACGCGGCATACGCCCTAGGTCCCTGAACGGCCCGACAGAGACTGGCACGGATGGCCGAACCCGCTGAAATGTCGACACTTCTTCACCACCCGGAAATCGCGTGGCAGAGACCTGGGTGGCTGGCTGGGGCGCCAGGATTCGAACCTGGGAATGGTGGAATCAAAATCCACTGCCTTACCGCTTGGCGACGCCCCAGCAGGCGGCCGGACCATAGTGATTTCGCCGGAAGGGCGCTACTGCGGCCTCGCGCCGCCTCGGGGACGTGGCGGCCGGCGGCCACGCGCGTCGCTCCTCGGCCAAGACAGGTGATGGATGAGACTTGCCCCTCACGGCCTTTGCAAATTCTCCGAGCCCGATCTATAAGGTTCTCAGCATGTCCCGCCGCGCCACCATGACCGTCAAAAAAACCGCCACACACGGTGGGACGGAAGGGGCTTGCGCGCGTTAAATCTCAGGATAGCGAACCAACCCTTCAAGGCCCCGCCGATCGGACGGGGCCTTTGTCGTTCGCGGGCGCCCCGTCTCCGGCTCGAAACAGGAGAAGCGTCCATGTCATCGATCGAGCAACCCCCGCACGAACTGAGCGTCGGCATCGTCGGCGCCACCGGAATGGTCGGCGAGATCATGCGGTCGATCCTGGCCGAGCGCGATTTCCCCGTGGGCTCGCTGCGCCTCTTCGCGTCGGCACGCTCCGCCGGCCGGCGCCGGTCGTGGAAGGACCAGGAGATCATGGTCGAGGATGCGGCAACGGCGGATTATGCCGGCCTCGACGTCGTCTTCTTCTCGGCAGGGGCTGCGACGTCGCTCAAGCTTGCGCCGGTGGTCGCGGCTGCGGGCGCGATCGTGATCGATAATTCGTCGGCCTGGCGCGGCCATCCCAAGGTTCCGTTGGTCGTGGCCGAGGTCAATCCCCATGCCCTGCGCTCCATCCCCAAGGGCATCGTCGCCAATCCCAACTGCACGACGATGGCTGCCATGCCGGTGCTGAAGCCGCTGCACGAGGCGGCCGGGCTGCGGCGACTGGTGGCCAGCACCTACCAGGCCGTCTCGGGCGCCGGCGGGGCGGGCATCGACGAGCTCGAGAGCCAGATGCGGAGCGCCGGCATCGGCGCCCCGGCCCTGATGCATGACGGCGGTGCGGTCGCCTTCCCTCCGTCTCACAAGTGGGTGGTTCCCATCGCCTACAATGTCGTGCCGCTCAATTACCGGATCGTCGAGGACGGCTACTCCGAGGAAGAGGTCAAGCTGCGCGACGAGACCCGCAAGATCCTCGAGATCCCCGCCCTGCCCGTCTCGGGGACGTGCGTGCGGGTGCCCGTCTATTCAGGCCACTCGCTGTCGATCAACGCCGAATTCGACCGCGACCTGCCGGTGCCGGTGGCGCTCGAGCTGCTGCGCGCGGCGCCGGGCGTCCTGCTCTCGGACGTGCCCAATCCGCTGGAAGCGACCGGCCGCGACGAGGTCTTCGTCGGCCGCGTGCGGCGCGACCCGACGGTCAGGCATGGCCTGGCCCTGTTCGTCTGCGGCGACAACCTGCGCAAGGGGGCGGCGCTGAATGCCGTGCAGATCGCCGAGCTGCTGCCGGCGCGCGCCCGGACCCGCAGGGCGCGCGTGATCGCCTAGTGCGGTTTCCGAGTGAGAGGGAATCGCTGAACCCCGCCAGACGACAAAGAAACCTCATGCTGAGGAGCACCGCGAAGCGGTGCGTCTCGAAGCATGGGCGTCAGGCAAGGTGCCTGTTGCCCACCCTTCGAGACGCGGCCCTACGGGCCGCTCCTCAGGGTGAGGTAGATGAGGCTGGCTGGGGCAGCAGGAACTGAGTTCACCGGAAGGGCGCTACGGCAGCCTCACGCCGCCTGTGCCGCCTTCTTGAGCGCGTCGACATGCACGAAGGCGCCGTCGGCATAGAGCAGCGGCGTCGCGCCGGCGCAAAGCACGAGATCGACGATCTCGCCGATATAGATCGTGTGCGTGCCGGCGGCGACCCGGGTCACCAGCCGGCAGTCGAACGACACCGGGCAGCCTTTCAGCACCGGCGCGCCGGTCGACAGCGTCGACCATTCGCCCATGTCGTGAAAGCGCTCGTCGCCTTCGACGTCGTCCATGCCGGCGAAGCGCTCGGCGATCTTGCGGTGATCGGGCGAGAGGATGTTGACGCAGAAGAAGCCGGCCTCGCCGATCGGATCGTGGGCGCTCGCCGTCTTGTTGACGCACACCAGGATCTGGGGCGGCTCGGCCGAGACCGAACAGACCGCCGTGGCCGTCAACCCGCCGCGCAGCTCGCGGTGGCGGGTGGTGATCAGGGTTACGCTCGCCGCAAGGTGGCGCATGCCCTTCTTGAAGGCAGTCGCATCGATACTCATGGTCCAACTCTAGGGCAGCCCGGCCCTTGACCGCCACCGGAAACACCCGGGGCCCGGCTGGCTAACTGCATGGCCGGCCAGCGGAAACACGGGAAAAGGCCGACTCATCGCAGTCTGGCGGCTGAAATAAAACCTTCATCAGACTGTCGTTCTTTGCGGTTGCCCGGCTGCGGCCGCCCGTTACCGTCGGTTCGGAATGCCTCCTCCCGACACCGGCCTCGCCCCCGATACCCCACCCGATGTTGCGTTGCGGCACATTGTGGCGGCGTGCCATGCCGACCTGCTGAAATATCGCACTGTCGTCCTGGCCAGCCGCCGGCCGATCGGCATCCACCAGACACGAGTGGCGCTGCGCCGGCTGCGCGCGGCCTTCGGGCTGTTCAAGAGCGCCGTCGACGGCCCGGTCCTGCGGGCGCTGTCGGCCGAGGCCAAATGGCTGGCGGGCGAATGCGCGCCGGCGCGCGATCTCTACGTCTTTCTGCACGAGACCGCGGCCGATGTGCCGCCGGTCGTCCGCCGAATCGGCAACCGGCTGGCCAAGATCCATCTGGAGCGGGCCCGCTCAGCCCTGTCCGGCGCCCGCTTCGAGGGGTTCCACCGCCAGCTCGACGCCTTCGTCGCTCTGTCGCCGGCCGGTACGCCCGAGCGCCTCGACGGATATGCCCGCACCGTGCTCGAGACACGCCATCACAAGGTCCTGCACCGCGGCCGCCGGCTGGACTCGCTCGGCGCCAGGCGCCTGCACCGCCTGCGCATCGCCATCAAGAAGCTGCGCTATGCCGCTGCCTTCCTGGAACCGGCCTTTGCGTCGCCTCTGGCCAGGCCCTATATCGAGGCGACGGTGCGCCTGCAGGGCGCGCTCGGCGCCCTGAACGATCGCGCGGTGTCGGCCCATATGCTGGCCGACCTCGCGACCGCGGCCCGTCCCACCGAGGACGTGGCCCGGCCGCTCAAGGCCCTCGCCAAGCAGGCGGCATCCGGCAGCAAGCGCCGCCGCCGCAAGCTCGAGCAGGCCTGGAAGGACTTCAGGAAAGCCGGGTGCTTTTGGCGAGCGACATAGTTTAGATAGGGCCGTCACCCCGAGCGGAGCGAAGCGCAGTCGAGGGGCCTCCTCTTCTGAAGACGAGGTCCCTCCACTCCGCTTCGCTCCGGTCGGGATGACGAATATTTGGGAGTGGCAATGAGCGACACGCAGAACGCCGCCGAACAGCGCATTCCGGTCACGGTGCTGACCGGCTTCTTGGGCAGCGGCAAGACTACACTGCTGAACAAGCTGCTGCGCCGGCCGGAACTGGCCGACACCGCCGTGATCATCAACGAGTTCGGCGAGATCGGGCTCGACCATCTGCTGGTCGAGAAGTCCGACGACGAGGGCATGGTGACCCTGAACTCGGGCTGCCTGTGCTGCACGGTGCGCGGCGACCTGGTGCGCACCATGAGCGAGCTCTTCCTCAAGCGCGCCAAGGGCGAGGTCAGCAACTTCAAGCGCATGGTGGTCGAGACCACGGGCCTCGCTGACCCCGCGCCCATCCTGCACACGCTGATGACCGATCCTTTACTCGCCTCGCGCTATCGCCTCGACGGCGTGGTGACCACGGTCGACGGCGTGAACGGCGCCAGCACGCTCGACAACCATGAGGAGGCGGTGAAGCAGGCCGCCGTCGCCGACCGCCTGCTGCTCACCAAGAGCGACATCGCCGATGCCGGCCCGCTCAGCGAACTCAAGAGCCGCCTGCACCAGCTCAATCCCGGCGCGCCGTTCCACGAGATCTCGGCGGGCGAGATCGACCCCAACGAGATCCTGAACGCTGGCCTCTACAATCCCGAGACCAAGAACGCCGACGTCAAGCGCTGGCTGCACGAGGAGGCGTACGAACACACGCACGGCGGCGGCCATGATCATCATCATGGCCACGATCACGGGCATGAACATGGCCCTGAGCACGGCCACGGCGAGCAGGATCCGCACGACGTTAACCGCCACGACGCTCGCATCAAATCCTTCTGCATGACCTTCGACGAGCCGATGAGCTGGTCGACGGTGGCCGCCGCCTTCGACGCCCTCGTCACCTATCGCGGCCCCGACCTGTTGCGCATGAAGGGCATCCTGAACGTCAAGGACACCGACAAGCCGGTCGTCATCCATGGCGTGCAGCACGTCTTCCATCCGCCCGCCACGCTCGACGCCTGGCCCGAGGGCGACGATCGCAAGAGCCGCGTCGTGTTCATCACCCGCGACATCGCCGAGAGCACCATCCGCAAGGTCTTCGCCTCCTTCTTCGACGCCGAGAAGAAGGGCTGGAGCCAGGACACGTCGAAGCCGCAGTAGTCACAGCCAGCGGCCGCCGTTCCGATAAAGCCCATCACGCGCTCTTGATCATGTTCCTCTCCCCCTTGGGGGAGAGGTTAGGTGAGGGGGTCAACGCGAAGGCTATCTCCTGCATCACCCCCTCACCCAGCCTCTCCCCCAAGGGGGGAGAGGAGCATGAAGGAATCGTCGGCGAAGGCAGCTGCTCACGAGCTTTGCTGAGAGCCGCGCTGCGGTCTTTCCTTCCGCCGAAGATACGTTGTGGTCGACCGCAAAAAATGATGGGGTGCGGGTACGTCCGACGGGAAGATCGGGCGAGAGGAAAACCACATGCCCGGTCAAACCCTGTTCGACAAGATCTGGGATCGCCACGTCATCGCCGATCTGGGCGACGGCTACGCGCTCCTGCACATCAGCCGCCACCTCATGCATGACGGCGGCGGCCGCGGGCTGCAGGCGATCAAGGATGCGGGCTACCGGGTGCGCAATCCCGATCTCACCTTTGCCACGTTCGACCACGTCATCTCGACCGAGCCCGGACGCACCCACGAAACGCTGAAGCCCTACGCGCAGCGGCTCTATCACATGCGCGACGAGGCCAAGCGCTGGGGCATAAAGCTGTTCGATCTCGGCCAGCCCGGCCAGGGCATCGTCCATGTCATGGGACCTGAGCAGGGCGTTACCCTGCCGGGCACCCTGCTGGTGTGCGGCGACAGCCACACCTGCACCCACGGCGGCATGGGCGCCATCGCCTTCGGCGTCGGCGCCACCGAGGTGATCCATGTGCTGGCCACGCAGTCGCTGGTCCAGCGCCAAGCCCAAGCGCATGCGCGTCACCTTCGACGGCAAGCGGGCAGCGGGCGTCACGCCCAAGGACATGATCCTGCATCTGATCGGCCAGATCGGCGCGGCGGGCGGCACGGGCTACGCCGTCGAATATGCCGGCAGCGCGATCCGCGACATGGAGGTCGAGGGCCGGCTCACGGTGTGCAATCTCTCGATCGAGCTCGGCGCCAAGATCGGCATGGTGGCGCCCGACGATGTCACCTTCAAGTTCCTCAAGGACCGGCCCTACGCGCCCAAGGGCGCGCTGTGGGACCAGGCCGTCGCCGACTGGCGCACGCTTGCCAGCGATCCCGATGCGGTGTTCGACGCCGAAGTGCGGGTCGACGTCGAACAAGATCGTGCCGCAGATCACCTGGGGCACCAGCCCCGAACATGTCATCCCCGTCACCGACAGGATTCCCGATCCGGCCGCGACGTCCGATCCCGACCAGCAGAAGGCATGGCAGGCGGCGCTCGACTACATGGGCCTCACGGCCGGCGCCCCGATCCAGGACACACGGGTCGACTGGGTGTTCATCGGCTCCTGCACCAACAGCCGGATGTCGGATCTGCGCGACGCCGCCCAGATCGCCAAGGGCCGCAAGGTGGCGGGTCATGTGCGGGCCTGGGTCGTGCCGGGCTCCGAGAACATCAAGCGCAGGCCGAGGCCGAGGGACTCGATCGCGTCTTCCTCGACGCCGGCTTCGAATGGCGCGAGCCGGGCTGCTCGATGTGCCTGGCGGTGAACGGCGACACGATCGCCGCCCGGCGAGCGCAGCGTCTCGACCTCGAACCGCAACTTCGTCGGCCGGCAGGGTCCGGGCGGGCGCACGCATCTCGCGAGCCCGGCCATGGCCGCGGCTGCCGCCATTGCGGGCCATATCGCCGACGTACGATCGATCTGAGGCGGGAGAAAACGACCATGGAAGCCTTCACCGTCCTCGACGCCAAGGCGGCGCCGCTGATGCGGCAGAACGTCAATACCGACATCATCATCCCGATCCATCGCCTGCGCGACGTGGCGCAGGCCGATCTCGGCCCCTACGCCTTCGAGCCGTGGCGCTACCTGCCCGACGGCAGCGAGAATCCCGAATTCTTTCTGCACCAGCCGGCCTATCGCGGGGCGGAGATCGTCGTCGCCGACAACAACTTCGCCTGTGGCAGCAGCCGCGAGGGCGCGGTGTGGGCGATGATGGGCATGGGCGTGCGCTGCGTCATCGCGCCCTCCTTCGGGCCGATCTTCTTCAACAACTGCTTCCAGAACGGCGTGCTGCCGATCCAGCTGCCGCGCGCCGACGTTTTGGCCATCGCCGATGAGCTCGAGGCGGCGACCCGGCCAGGCAGCAACAGCGAGCCGCGCCTCAGCATCGACCTGCACAACCGCACGGTCGTGACGCCGAGCGGCCGCAAGATCGAGTTCCACGTCGACGGCATCCGCCGCGACGCCCTGCTCAAGGGCCTGAACGAGGTGGCGCTGACCTTGACGCGCGAGAACGAGATCGCCGCCCACCAGGCCAAGGCGCGCGCCGCGACGCCGTGGCTTTACCCGAGTCCGGCCGGCTAACAATCAAGGCGTCATGTCTCTCTCCCCCTTGGGGGAGAGGTTAGGTGAGGGGGTCAACCCGCAGACTGTCTCCTGCATCCCCCCTCACCCCAGCGCGAAGGTTACTTCGCGCGACCTCTCCCCCAAGGGGGAGAGGAGCGTAAGAGAAGAACGTGAGGCGGACCTGGAGGTCCGCATCAAACATCATGTTCCTCTCCCCCTTGGGGGAGAGGTTAGGTGAGGGGGTTAACCGAAGACTGTCTCCCGCATCACCCCCTCACCCAGCCTCTCCCCCAAGGGGGAGAGGAGCATAAGAGAAGAGCATGAGCGGACCTGGAGGTCCGCGCTCAGGCAAGACAAGAAAACGGAGGAAATAGAATGGTCTCTGTCATCAGGCGTCGCAGCCTCATTGCCGTCGCCGCAACCGCGTCCGCCTGGCCGCTTGCCGGCGCGCGCGCCGAGGGCAAGACCGGGTCGGCGGTCTATCCCGTGGCGGTGCCGACCTATGAGGTGCAGTTCGTTGCCCAGGAGCGCGGCTTCTTCAAGGACGAAGGCTACGACTTCAAGCTGATCCAGGGCGGCAACGGCGTGAAGACGCGCGAGATCATGGCCTCGCGCCAGGCCGACTTCGCCATCGCCGACATCCTGCACGTGCTGCAGCTCAACAAGAACGGCCGGCCGACGCGGGCGCTCAACACCGTCGACCAGCGCGCGCCCGGCGTGCGCTTCGCCGTGCGCAAGGACCTCTACGACCAGGGCATCGACACGGTGCAGAAGGCCGCCGCCTGGAAGCGCCCGGACGATCGCAAGGCGATCTTTGGCGTGAGCTCGCTGGGCGGCACCTCGCATCTGTGGTCGCACTACTTCATGGAAAAGATGGGCCTCGCCGACAAGGTGACCTGGGTGCAGACCGGCAATGTCGACACCATGCTGGGCGCGCTCAAGACCAAGCAGGTCGACGTGCTGTCGAGCGCCATCTCGGTGGTGACGGAAGCCGAGAAGCACGGCTGGGGCAAGGTGATCTACGCCCCGAGCGACGAGAAGACCTGGAACGCCGTGATCGGCGGGCCGGTGCCGGTGAACGTCAACTTCTGCCTGACCGCGACCATCGAGAAGGAGCCGGAGAAGGTGCAGGCCTTCACCAACGCGGTGTGGCGCGCCATGCAATGGATCAAGGCCAGCAGTCCCGACAAGATCCAGGACACGATCGAGCGCTTCGTCGGCTCGACCTCGCGCGAGGCCAATCTCCTGGAGATCGGCGAGCTGAAGGACGTCGCCGACTGGAACGGCCTGATCACGCCGGAATCCTACGCCCGCGGCGAGAAGGTCTGGCTGGGCGAGCTCACCGGGATCAAGCAGTCGATCAAGCTCGAGGATGCCACAGCCGACCAGTTCCTCAAGGCGGCGCATGCCAAATACCCGCCCGCCTGACGGGGCTCGCTCCCGTGCCCACTGACGCGGCGGCCCGCTGCCGCATCGAAATCGCCGGTCTGCGCAAAAGCTTCCTCGCCCAAGGCCGCGAGGTGGTGGCGGTCGACGACGCCTCGTTCCGAATCCATGAGGGAGAATTCGTCGCTCTGCTGGGCCCCTCGGGCTGCGGCAAGAGCACCATCCTGAACATGGTGGCGACCCTGATCACGCCGAACGGCGGCGACATCCGCGTCGACGACGCGCCGGTGATTCCGGGCCGGCCGATCCCGCAGGTCGGCTACGTGTTCCAGAAGGACACGCTTTTTCCGTGGCGCACGGTGGAAGGCAATATCGGCTATGCGCTCGAGCTCGCCGGCGTGCCGGCCGCGGAACGGCGCGGCCGGGTCGAGCAGGCGATCCGCCAGGCCGGCCTCACCGGCTTTGCCCGCTTCTATCCGTCGTCGCTGTCGGGCGGCATGCGCCAGCGCGTGTCGCTGATGCGCACGCTGATCGCCCAGCCGGAAATCCTGCTGATGGACGAGCCGTTCGGCGCACTCGACACCCACACCAAGCTCGACATGCATTCGGTGCTGCTCGATCTCTGGGAGCACACGCGCCAGACCGTGCTGTTCGTGACCCACGATCTCGGCGAGGCGCTGACCCTGGCCGACCGCATCATCCTGATGTCGGCCCGGCCGGGCCGGGTGAAGCAGGATTTCAAGGTCGATTTCCCGCGCCCGCGCGATGCCGTGGCGCTGCGCGAGACGCCGCAATACGCCCAGCTGTTCTCGCGCATCTGGCACTCGCTGGGCGAGGAATTCGCCAAAGGGCGCAGCGTATGAGGGGCCGCGGTCTATGAGGCGGCTCTCGACGATCGCCTGGCAGGTCGCCATCGGGCTGGCGGCACTTGCCGTCTGGCAATGGGGCTGGACGCTGCACGAAAAGCTGCCCTGGCTGGTGCCGGACCTGCTCGATCCCTACTTCGTCTCGCGACCGTCAGACATCTATCAGCAGTTCCTGCGCATGGGTTGCCTCGTCTCGTCCGACGGCCAGTGGACGTTCGGCGACTCCGGCGCCTTCGCGCGCTGCATCGGCAAGTCGGACAACAATCTCTGGATCGCCACCTACTACACCCTGAAGAACACGCTGTGGGGCTTCGCCATCGGCGTGAGCTCGGGCTTTGCGTTGGGCCTCCTGCTCGGCCGGTCGGACCGGCTGAGCGAGATCTTCTATCCCTACATCACCGCCTTCAACTCGGTGCCGCGCATTGCGCTGGCACCCATCATCATTTTGGCGTTCGGCATCGGCGATGCCTCCAAGATCGTGACGGCGTGGCTGGTCGTGGTCTTCCTGGTGTTCTTCAACACCTTCGAGGGCGCCCGCTCGGTCGATCGCGACCATATCAACGCCGCCCGCCTGCTGGGCGCTGGCGAATGGCAGGTGACGCGCACCGTGATCGTGCCCTCGACCATGGCCTGGCTGTTCGCATCGCTCACGCCCGCGGTCTCGTTCTCCCTGATCGGCGTGATCGTGGGCGAGTTCATCGGCGCCGAGCACGGCATCGGCCGCATGATCATCGAGTCCGAGGCGCGCGGCGAGGCCGCCGGCATGATGGTGGCGGTGTTCGTGCTGATGATCGTGGGCGTGATCCTGGCCTCGATCGTGCGCCGCGTGCAGGCCTACCTGCTGCGCTGGCGGCCGGCGCAGAGCATGGGAGCGACCTAAGGCTGCGAACTCGTAAACGGGCTTGGACGGACCCGAACAAAGACGTCCGTTCCTGGGCCTAAAGCGGCCTTCGTGCGCGTTTCTTGCCCGGTCCTAAAGTGCCATTATCGGACGTAGGGCACGACGCGTTATCGTCGTACGAGCGCCCAATCAGACAGCCGCGCCTGCGGCCGGGGCTGGCGTGGCCGCAGACGTCGGGCTGGTATTCGCTACAGGGTCGGGGGCACCACTCGGTGTTGCATCGAGCGATGGGCCCGACGTGTGCAGGATCACGGCCGCGCCCTCCTTGGCGAACTCGATGCCGAGCTCCGGGAAGGTCCGAATCATGCGCTTGACCGCCTCGCGCTGGATGCCGGCGGGATTTCCCGGCTTGGCCGTGAACTTGAAGCGGGCCAGCAGCGCGTTGTCGGTGATGTCAGCGATGCCCTGCATCTTGAAAGGGGCCAGGATGTCGTCCTTGAGCTCGGGCATCTCGAGCATGTCGGCGCCGATCTTCTTGGCTGCCTTGCGCAGCTTCTCGATGTCGGTGTCGCGGGCGAACCGCAGATTGAATTTTACGGTGATCCAGTCGCGGCTGAAGTTGGTGACCTGGCCGAGCTGGCCGAACGGAATGGTGTGGACCTGGCCGTTCTGGTGCCTGAGCCTGATCGAGCGCACGGTAAAGCCCTCGACGGTCCCTTTCGCCCTGCCGCAGTCGATATATTCGCCGACCCGGAAGGCGTCGTCGCCGAGATAGAAGATGCCCGACACGATGTCGCGCACCAGTGTCTGGCTGCCGAACGAGATGGCCAGCCCGACCACCGAGGCGCCGGCGATCAACGGCGTGATGTTGACGCCGAAATCATCGAGGGCCACGAGGACCGCGACGATGCCAATGGTGATAGCCGTGGCGATGCGCAACAGCGGCATCAGCGTCGAAAGCCGCGAGGCGCTCTTCGCCGGGCCGTCGCCGTCGGCGAGCGGGCCCGTGGCGCCGGCCGGCCTGCGGTCCATGTAGGGTTCGGTCTTGAATTTGAAGAGCTCCCACACCACGAATGCCAGGAACAGCGTGATGCCGGCGGTACGCGAGGAACGGGTGAGCCGGTCCCATTCGCTTTCGCTCACCAGGCCGAGGACCTCGACGACCCAGCTCTCTGCGATCACGACCGCGATAGCGATCAGCACGGCCACGCGCACACAGCGCGCAATGACGTCGGGCAGCTTCGGCGAATCGCTGGCCGGCGTTCGCCCGACAAGCTGCGAATCGAGCCGGCGCACGAAGGCCTGAAGCAGGGTCTCGAAGACCAGCACGCCGACCACGAGGTTGAGCGTCAGCAGCATCGCTGCCGCGACATGCACACGGCCCGACACCGCGGCGTAGAACTGGGCGCCGCTAAGGGCCGCGAAGAAGGCAAGCCCGACGATGATCCAGTGGCGACCAATCAGGCCGGCCACCGCGGCGACTCTGCCGAGTCCGCCGAACCACTGGCGCGCCGCGTCGCGCGAGCGCACCACCAGCCAGGCGAAGGCGGCGAAAAAGACCAGCACGGTGATCGACTGGTAGGCGGCCAGCGCTTGCGGCGGCGTATCGATGACGAAAAGCACGCGGAACAGGATGCGGAAAAGGATGACCAGGAGCATAAGCACCGAAATCCGCCCATACATCGCGCGCGCATCACCATCCTGCACATCGCAGAGTCGCGCGCTCGGCAAGCCAGGGCGAAGCAGGATGCGGAACAGCAGCACATAGAGGCGCCAGCCGAAGATACCGGTCAGCACCGCACCTGCGAGCTTGTCCTGGGCTGTGTCGCCCGAGAACCACAGGCCGACCGCGGCGTGGCAGACCAGCCAGACCGCGAACACGCCGATTCCGTCGAGAAGCGCCAGCAGGACGAGGTGTGCGATCGAGCGCAGGCCCTGTTCCGGCATGCTGCCCGCCGCAAGCGCGGCGCGCAGCCGTCCGAGACCCCTGCGCAGCGCTTCCTCGGCGAGGACCGCCGCGACCGCGACGAGGCCGAGCAGCAGAAGCAATTCGATCGGGCCTCTCCCGCCGCGCTCGCTCTCGTCGAGCAATCGCGGGATAATGGCGAACTGCCGACCGAGCGTCGGAATCGCGCGGGCGGCCCCGCTTGCGTGCGCGAAGAAGACGCCGAATGCGTCGGGGCTTTCCGTGGCGGCCGGTTTGGCGGGCTTGGGTGGTGTGGCGACGCCGTCGGCCCTGAGCTTTTCGGCCACGGCCTTGCTGATGGCATCGACCAGGCTGTCGAACTGCTGCTGCGTCATGCCGGACGGCGCCGACGCGGGCGCCTGGGCGTGCACTGCAACCACGGCGGCAAGCAGAAGGCTGATCGCCAGCGAAATCGAACGAAGGGCGGACATGAGAACTCCTCTTTCACCGCAGGACTGCGACCAGGCGGACGGCGGTGGGAAGCACCTCCATTCGGTGGGGATTACTGCTCCATGCTTGTCTTGCCACCGCATAAGGGCTCCGGCTTCCTTGATATGGGTCAATCGTCCTGATGCGCGATCCAGCAAGGAGTTCGCTTTGCCCCTGGGAACGATAACCCTTCGCGCACGGGAGACGTCGGCTCAGTGCCAAATGCGGACATCCGCGGCACGAGGTAGGCGTTATCGTCGAACGATCACAGCCGGTTCTCTCTCGTCCAGCCCGGCACGATCACGCCGCAAAAGTGAACTGGCTTCCCGTAGTGCAAAGAACCAGTGCCTGAGGCATCTCGCGCTTCGCCAACTCCAGGAAGTTCGAGCCGCTGCAGTGCATCGGGAAGATGTGTTCGATGTCGAGCGTCTTCAGCTCGGCCATGATCTTCGCGAGGTAGTCAGCCGGCGCAGGGGCAAGGTGGAAGCCGCCGACCAGGGCATAGACCTTGTCCACGCCCGAAACTTCCTTGGCGCGGCGCACCGTGTTGACGATGCCACCATGACCGCAGCTCGTGATCACCACCAGGCCGCGTCCGCGCACGTTGAAACAGGTACCGTGCTCGTGCAGGTGCTGGTCGGGCTGCGGCTGGCCGGACAACTCGGCCTCGGTGAAATGGTGGTCGGCGTAGCGTGCCGGATCACAACCGGCGCCATCGGCAACGCCGAACACGACCTGCGAATTGGGGAGGACTCTTTCGATGCTCTTTCGCGGCACGACGCCGGTCGTAAAGCCCTGACCATCGATCACTTGCGGCGCCTCTGACACCATCAAGCGCAGGCCGGCCGCGGCCAGTTCCTTGCGGTCGAGCGTGCCGAACGGCGAGATCGAGCCGCCCGGTCCGAGGGCCACGCGGCGGCAAAACGCATCCTCGCCGCCGAGATAGAGCGGCAGGTCCTTCCGCATCGAGGCGCGATGCTTGTCCAGGAATCCCGGCAGGCCGCCCCAGTGGTCGAGGTGGCCGTGACTCTAGGATCATTCCGTCCACCGCCGCAAGATCGATGTCGAGCAGCTCGAGGTTGTTGTTCAGCACATCGGGCGTATAGGCGAAGTCGAGCAGAAATCGCCGACTTTCGGCCGCTTTCTCAGATGTGAGATGCAGTGACAGCCCCCATTCGCTTTGAAGCGTGCGGCGGTATTTCCCGCCGCCCTGCAGCCGGGCCTGGGCGACGGTGATGTCCGGTAACTTCTGTTCTGGAATGAAGATATCGTGGGCGCCGTCCACGACCACCCGGATCACCAGCTTGTCGACCAGCGGCGCCTCGATACGAGGTACGACTTCACCGGCTGCGGTTCGGACCATCGCGGTGCAGGTCAGTGCGGAGCCCGCGGCGACCGCAGAGCCACGCAGGAAGGTTCGGCGATCAAGTGTCGTTGTCATGCACCCCCCGTTCCCTCCAGAGTTTCGTCCAGTGTTTTGGTCTTTACAAGCCTACGCGACCACTCCGGCATGCCGATTCTCCGTTATTCAATCACCAAGCGGATGTGAGAGCAGGCGGTCGAGCCATGTCCGCTTAGGGTCATTCGCGTCGTTTTTTGTCATGTCCGCGAATGTCCGCTTCCAGGGCGACTTCGGACATGGCGACTTCGGTTGATGGCTGTATGCCGCCCGTGATTCAAGGCACATGGGCCGCTCGCGAGGCGGACTGACCAGCAAAGTGCCTGCATGGTTGACGGCCGCGCTGGCCAGCCGCCTGAAGACGAGCTGTTCCCAGCTCGATCGGATCCTGGCCCCGACCAACGACCAGGTATCGCTCGCCAGTCGGTGAGAACCGCACATGCCGTAAGGCAAACGCGTTCGACTCGAAGTGGAAGAAGCGGCCTGATTTGTCGGCTGTGGTGCGCCGGTGCGCGCCATGGCATGACTGTGGCAACCGCGCGAACAACGGCGTGGAACATCTGAGAGGATCATCATGTCGCGGCTGGCAAGACGCAGTCTGTTGATGGGAGCAGCACTCCTGGGGGCCGCACCGGCCACCACGCAATCCTGGGCGCAATCCTGGCCGACCAAGCCGGTGAAGATCGTTGTGCCGTTCGGTCCAGGCGGACCGGCCGACGTCTATGCCCGCATCCTGGGCCAGGAACTGACCGAGGCGCTGAAGCAGCAGTTCATCATCGACAACCGTGCCGGCGCGGGCGCGGTGATCGGCACCGACATCGTCGCCAAGGCACCGCCCGACGGCTACACGCTGCTGATGATGTCGAACACTCACACCACCAACGAGACGCTGCTCGACAACAAGCCCTACGTTCTGATGCGCGATCTCATCGCGGTGGCGCCGGTCAATTCGTCCGACCTGGTGATGGTGGTGCATCCCTCGGTGAAGGCCAGGACGCTGCAGGAATTCATCGCCCTCGCCAAGGCCGAGCCGGGCAAGCTTACCTACGCCTCGTCGGGGCCCGGCACGCCGTATCACATGGCGGGCGAGCTCTTCAAAGCCATGAGCGGCACCGACATCCTGCATGTGCCGCACAAGGGCAGCGCCGAGGCGCGCAACGACGTCATGGGCGGCCACGTGCAGATGATGTTCGACGCCGTCACCGCGATGAAGGGCAACATCGATGCGGGCCAGGTCCGGGCGCTCGCGACCACGGGCGCGACGCGCTCGGCCGTGCTGCCCGACGTGCCGACGGTGAGCGAGGCCGGCGTGCCGGGCTACGAGGCCACGATCTGGCTCGGCATCATGGCGCCCAAGGGCACGCCGCCGGAGATCGTCGATCGCCTGAACGCCGAGATCGCCCGGATCATCGCCAAGCCCGCGATCCGCGAGGCGTGGGCCAAGCAGGGCGCCGTCCCCATGACCATGACGCCGGCCGAGTTCGACGCCTTCCTGCGCCGCGACATCGACAAGTGGGCCAAGGTGATCCAGCAGGCCGGCATCAAGGTGCAATGAAGATCGTCCGGGTCCTGAGCGGCGGCGCGGCCCAGGGCTTGGTCGAAGCGCTGCGGCCCTCGTTCGAGGCGACGACCGGCGCCGCGATCGAGGGCACCTTCGGCGCGGTCGGCACCATGCGGGATCGCCTGCTGGCCGGCGGGCCGGCCGATGTCATGATCCTGAGCCGCGCCCTGATCGACGGGTTGGCGCGCGACGGCCAGCTCCTTGCTCTGTCGGCGAAGAATATCGGCGCGGTGCAGACGGCCGTCGCCGTGCGCAGCGGCGATCCTATGCCGGCGGTCGGCAGCGCCGCCGAACTGCGCGCCG
Organism: uncultured Alphaproteobacteria bacterium; assembly: GCA_963765385.1. Lineage (GTDB taxonomy): Bacteria > Pseudomonadota > Alphaproteobacteria > Reyranellales > Reyranellaceae > Reyranella. The sequence goes on from CAVXWG010000014.1 coordinate 1,008,068, forward strand.
CGCTGCTGGCCGCCGACAGCATCCATTTCCCCGATCCCGAGCAATCGACCGCCGGCATCCATTTCGCCAAGGTGCTGAAGGAGCTCGGCATCTGGGACGCGGTGGCCGAGCGGCGGCGGCCAGCGCCCAACGGGGCCACCGCCATGCGCGAACTGGCGGCCGCGACGGGCAGCAGGGCCATCGGCTGCACGCAGGCGACCGAGATCCTTGCCACACCGGGCATCGTCCTCGTAGCGCCCCTGCCGGCGGGATGCGACCTGGCGACGATCTATAGCTGCGCCGTCGCCACGCAGAGCCAAGTTCCGGCCGAGGCGGCGGAACTCATTGCCTCGCTGACCGGCGAGGCGGCAGGCGAGACTCGCCGCCGGCTCGGATTCGTCTGATCCACGCGGTTCAGATCACAGCGCGCATCGGATTGACGATCGTCAGCCCGGCGAAGTCCCTTTCGTTGTCGGTGGCGACCACGCAATCGTTCGCTTCGGCGATTGCGGCGATCATCATGTCAAGCGCGCTGCGAGGACGACCTGTCGCTGTCCCGCCGGCCATCAAACGCGCCCAGATGAGCGCGGCGTTTTCATCGAAGGGCAATACGCGGCCGGCGAACAGGGCCTGGGGTCCGAGGGAACCCGAGAACCAACTCTCCAACTCGCGGCGCTTCCGCCCCGCCGGTCGCTCGAGCACGCCGCGCCTGACCTCTGCAATGGTGAGAGAGGAGATGAACAAATCTTCATCGGCTTGCGCCGCCATCCAGGCCACGAGCGCCGCCGACGGCACGGGCTTTACAATGTTGCTGATGATGTTGGTGTCGAACAGATAACGGGTCAAAGGTCGATCTTGCGTCCGCGCGTGACGACCCGCGTGACGTCGATGTCTGCACCGACCAGCGGCGAGCGTCGCAAGGCGGCGAGAATGCCGCCCTTCCTGGGCGACCCGCCTGACAGGGTGCGGTTGACCGTTGCGCGCAGCCGTTTTGCGGCCGGTCCGTCTTCGGCGAGACGCTTGGCCAACGAGCGGATCAGCTTGCGATCAGCGTCGAGGCCCAACACTTCGAATCGCGCGAGGCCACGCTCGCGAAGCCGCTTGCGATAATTCTTCAGTGCGCGTTCTTGTGACGTGTCGGTCACCGTCACCTCTCCGTATATCCAGTAATATATCCAGATAAGACAGACATGCCAAGGCTAGTGGGGCGGCACCGTCTCGAAGCAAGTCAACCCGCGCGAGGACGTGTCCCAGGCCGGCCGGCTGCGGGTGAAGACCGCGATCTGCGGTCTGAACTGCCCGGTGTCGTCGAGCGAGCCGGCATAGAGGTTGACCTGGCCGGGCATGACCTCGGCCCGGCCGAACACCCCGCTGTGGCACGTCGGGCAGGAATAGCGCGTGGCGGTGCGGCCGCTGCCGCCCGCAAGGCTGTAGCTCCGGGTCGCCCCGTCCAAGGTCACGGCGCCTTCGGGGAAGCAGATGAAGCCGACATGGCCGCCGCCGCTCAAGCGCTGGCAAGTGCGACAGTGGCAGAAGCCCTGGATCAAGGGCTCGCCTTCCGCCCGGTAACGCAAGGCGCCGCACTGACATCCGCCGGTCATCGCCATTCCGCTCTCCTGCCGACTGCACTTGCCCGATCCCGTGAATTGGCCGCAAACTTAGCCCAGTCCCACCCACACGAAGAGAAAAGACATGGCCGTCGTCGAGACCGAACGTCACGGACAGGTGCTCGTGGTCCGCATGAACCGACCCGAGCGGCTGAACGCCCTCAGCAGCGAGATGAGGAGCGAGCTCGCCAAGGCCTGGACCGAATTCCGCCACAGCCGGGAACTGGAGGTGGCGATCTTCACCGGCACCGGCCGCGGCTTCTGCGCCGGCGAGGACATGAAGGAATCGCTTCAGCGCGGCGCGCCGGGCAGCCAGCGGCCCGATCTCGAGGACCCGTTCATGACCGGCGCGCTCGAGAAGCCGGTCATCGCCGCGGTCAACGGCTTCGCCATGGGCGGCGGCTTCATGCTGGTCGAGCGCTCCGACCTCCGGCTGGCGGTGCGCGAGGCGGTGTTCGAGGTCTCCGAGGCCAAGCGCTGGCTGGTGGGCGGCTACAATCACGGCCACGTCGCCAACCTGCCCTACCCGATCGCCATGGAGATGGCGCTGGGCTTTCGCTTCACCGCCCAGCGCTTCTACGAGGTCGGCTTCCTCAATCGCCTGGTCGACGCCGCCGAGCTGATGCCGGAAGCGCTCAAGATGGCCGAGCACCTGCTCACCCTGCCGCCGGCCTCGCGGGTCAACACGGTGCACATGATGCGCCAGATGCGGCCGGCGCCGGGACCCGACATGCAGCGCCTGGCCGCCGCCCTGCACGAGCACGGCGCCAAGAGCGACCTGATGGAATCGCGCGCCGCCTTCGCCGAGAAGCGCAAGCCCAACTTCAAGGGCTGGAACGACCCCGAAGACCGCTACCGCCTGCCGACGCTCGATTCGGTGAAATGAACGGTGGGGTGGAGTTGACGCAGGCTGGAGGCCCGCGATCTCCTGAATTGTTCAAAAAAATATCGTGTGATTTCAATGCGCGAACGCGGGTTATCCCCCCTTCTGGTGCTTACTTATTCAGGGCACTCCCCGCCGAACATTTTCCGAGTAATACTAAATAATCCTTGATTGTTACTTAAACCGGTTCCATCTTCCACCCGAAGCACCGGAGGCAAGCCGCGTCATGTTCAGTCACGTCGACGGTTGGGAGAAGAGCGCAGTGATCGCGCCGATCGGCGGCGGAGCAGTCCTGGCTGCGGCAATCCCCGGCATGCACTGCTGTCACGAACGGTTAGGGGTAGCGCAAATTGCGGGAATTGTGGAAACCCCCTGCAAAAATCTGTCGCGCGCACCTCAGGGGTCCCCTCGTCCGGCGCCGCGTGCTAGGGCTTGAGCATGGCGAAATCCAAGGAATTGGCCCCCCCGGCGGCGGCCAAGAGCGCACAGAACGGCAAGGACGGCGAGGACAAGCCGATCCGCAACCTCTACCTGGTCGACGGCTCGGGCTACCTGTTCCGCGCCTATCATGCGCTGCCGCCGATGACGCGGCCCGACGGCACCCCGATCAACGCCGTCTACGGTTTCTGCCGCATGCTGGTGGCCGACCTTCTGGACAAGCCCGAAGTCGACCATGTGGCGATGATCCTCGATTCGAGCGAGGTCACCTTCCGCAACGAGATCTACGACAAGTACAAGGCCAACCGGCCACCCCCGCCCGATGACCTCATCCCGCAGTTCCCGCTCATCCGCGAGGCGGCGAAGGCGTTCAACCTCACGGTGTGCGAGCTCAACGGCTACGAGGCCGATGACCTGATCGCCACCTACGCCCGTCTGGCCGTCGAGGCCGGGGCCACCTGCACCATCGTCTCTTCCGACAAGGACCTGATGCAGCTCATCCGGCCGGGGGTCGAGATGATGGACCCGATCAAGAAGACCAAGATCGGGCCCGAGGCGGTGATGGAGAAGTTCGGCGTCCCGCCGGACAAGGTGATCGACGTGCAGGCGCTGGCCGGCGATTCGACCGACAACGTGCCCGGCGTGCCCGGCATCGGCGTCAAGACCGCCGCCCAGCTCATCAACGAATACGGCGACCTCGAGACCCTGCTGACGCGCGCGGGCGAGATCAAGCAGCCCAAGCGGCGCGAGGCGCTGCTCGCCCAATGCCGAGCTGGCGCGCGTCTCGAAGAAGCTGGTCACGCTCAGGGACGACGTGCCGACGCCCGCCGAGCCCGAAGCCTTCGACAAGCGCAAGCCCGATCCCAACGTCCTGCTGCCGTGGCTCGAGCTGCAGGGCTTCAAGAGCCTGCTGCAACGCTTCACGGGCGAACTGGGCGAGGCGACCAGTCCCGTGGCGCCGGCGGCCACATCCACGCCAGCCAGGAAGGCAGAATTCGGCGATTCGACGCCGGCGCCCTCGGCCGCGCCCCGGTCCAACCAGCCCTTCACCGCGGCCAACTACGAGCTCATCCAGGACGAGAAGGCGCTCGACGAATGGGTGGCCGAAGCGACCAGGGCCGGCGTCGTCGCCGTCGACTGCGAGACCGACGCCGTCGATGCCAACAATGCCGGCCTGGTCGGCCTGTCGCTGGCGCTGCTCGAAGGCCCTTGGGGCAACGTCAATTCCAGGCGCCGACGGGCAGCCTACCTGCCGATCGGCCATCGCACGCCGGGCGGCGCGGCGCAGGGCGCGCTCGATCTCGGCGGAGACGGCGCCAAGGACAGCGACGGCAAGCTGCTGCCGGGCCAGCTGCCCATCAAGACGGTGATCGACCGGCTGAAGCCTCTGCTCGAAGACCCCTCGGTTCTGAAGGTCGGCCGGAACATGAAGTACGACATGTGCGTGCTCCGCCGCCACGGCATCGAGATCGGGCCGGTCGACGACACCATCCTGCTGTCCTTCGTGCTCGACGCCGGCAAGCACAACCACGACATGGACGATCTGGCCAAGCTCTATCTCGGCCAGGAGACCACCAAGTTGTCCGACGTCGTTGGCAGCGGCGCCAAGCGGGTCAGTTTCGACAAGGTGCCGATCGACAGGGCACGCGATTACGCCGCCGAGGACGCCGATGTCACCATGCAGCTATGGGCGCGTTTCAAGCCGCGATTGGCCAGCGAGCACATGGTGGGACTGTACGAGACGATCGAGCGGCCGCTGATCCCGGTGCTGCTCGGCATGGAGACCGCGGGCATCAAGATCGACGCGCCACGCCTCAGGACCCTGTCGGCCGAGTTCGAGAAGCGGATGGCCGAGCTCGAACAGGAGATCCACAAGATCGCCGGCCGTCCCTTCAATGTCGGTTCGCCCAAGCAGCTGGGCGAGATCCTGTTCGACGAGCAGAAGCTGCCGGGCGGCAAGCGCAACAAGAACGGCTCGTGGGCGACCGACGTCAGCATCCTCGAGGACCTCGCGGCCCAGGGCCATGCGCTGCCGGTCAAGATCATGGAGCATCGGCAGATCTCCAAGCTCAAGGGCACCTACACCGACGCGCTGGTCCGCGAGCTCGACGCCAAGACCGGCCGCGTGCACACCTCCTACCAGATGACCGGGGCGGCGACCGGCCGGCTCGCCTCGACCGATCCCAACCTGCAGAACATCCCGGTGCGCACCGAGGAAGGCCGCAAGATCCGCCAGGCTTTCATCGCCGAGCAGGGCAACAAGCTCCTGTCCGCCGACTATTCGCAGATCGAGCTGCGGCTGCTGGCGCATGTCGCCGATCTCGCCTCGCTCAAGGAGGCGTTCGCGCGCGGCGACGACATCCACGCCATCACCGCCAGCGAGATGTTCGGCGTGCCGGTCAAGGGCATGGACCCGCAGGTGCGACGGCGCGCCAAGGCCATCAACTTCGGCATCATCTACGGCATCTCGGGCTTCGGCCTCGCCAACCAGCTCGGCATCGGCCAGGCCGAGGCGCGCGAATACATCGCCAAGTACTTCCTGCGCTATCCCGGCATCCGCGACTATATCGAGACGACCAAGGAATACGCGCGCAAGCACGGCTACGTGAAGACGCCGTTCGGGCGCAAGATCCATCTGCAAGCTACATCAACGAGAAGGGCTCAAGGCATGCGCGCCAACGCCGAGCGTGCGGCGATCAACGCCCCGCTGCAGGGTGGCGCCGCCGACATCATCAAGCGGGCGATGATCCGCCTGCCCTCCGCCCTCAAGGCCGCCAGGCTGAGCGGCCGCATGCTGCTGCAGGTCCACGACGAGCTCCTGTTCGAGGTGCCCGACAAGGAGATCGACAAGACCAAGGACGTGGCGCGCAAGGTCATGGAAAGCGCCGCCACGCTCTCGGTGCCGCTGGTCGTCGACACCGGCGTCGGCGACAACTGGGCGGCGGCGCACTAGGAACATGGGGATGTCGATGGTGCGTCCAGTCCTCATTGTCCTTGCCCTGCTGCTGGCCGCGCCAGCGCTGGCGCAAACAGCGGAGCGCACGGCGATCCCCTCGAAGGGCTTGCTGTGGGGCTCGAAGATGACGCTCGAGAACGAGCCGTGTTGCACAGCGCCCAAAGGCGCCAAAGCGGCCGATCCGTCCGAGGCGGCGGCCTTGGCCGCAGCCGCCGACCGGGCTTTTCGCGAAGGCCCCATCCTGAGACTCAAGCTGCAGGGAAACCGGACGCTCAAAATCACCGATTGCGACGACCAGGACGCCTGCGAGGCCGATCGATTCCGCAAGCACCGGTTGGCGGCCTGGTGGCCGGCGCTCGGCTACTACGTCGTGAATGTCGGTCTCTATGAAGACGGCATGGCCTACCTGATCGCGGAGCGCGACGGCCGCACGACGCAGCTCGCGGCCCTGCCGGTGCTGTCGCCGTCGGGCCACCGTGCCGTCGCCCTGCAGTCCAATCTGATGGCCGGCGTGGAGCTCAACCTCGTCGACATGACCGCCGATCCGCCGAAGGTGACCGAGGTGTCGACGATGCCGGCCTGCGCCGGCGCCGGCCCGAATTCGTTCCTGCGGCCCAAGCCGGTCTGGATCGACGATTCGCAGCGTGCGGTTCGAGGGAGTCTCGCCGCAGCCCGGCGACGATCCCAAGACGAAGCAGCTTCTGCGGATCGGCGACGGTACGGCGAAGTGGGAATGCTGAAAGCGGGGAACGGAGAGCCATGAAGATCTGGGGACGAGCCAACTCGATCAATGTGATGAAAGTGCTGTGGGCGGCCGACGAATGCGGCATCGCCTACGAGCGCACCGACGTGGGCGGCGCCTTCGGCGGCAACGACCAGAAATGGTACCTCGACATGAATCCCAACGGCGTCGTGCCGACCATCGACGATGGCGGCCGCGTCATCTGGGAGAGCAATTCGGCGGTGCGCTACCTCTCGGCAAAGTACGCGGCAGGCACCCTGTGGCCCAACGATCCCGGCCAGCGCAGCGAGGCCGATCGCTGGATGGACTGGCAGCTCAGCACGATCTCCGAAAGCATGCGCGTGGTGTTCTGGGGCCTGATCCGCACGCCGGCCGAGAAGCGCGACCTGGCGGCCATCAAGAAGGCCACCGAGGAGGCCGGCAAGCTGTTCGGCCGCCTCGACTCGCATCTCGCCGACCGCCGCTATGTTGCCGGCCAGCACTTCACCATGGGCGACATCCCGGTGGGCTGCTTCATCCATCGCTGGTACGCGCTCGATATCGAGCGCCCAGCGCTCAGGAACCTGCGCACCTGGTACGACCGGCTGGCGACCCGCCCGGCCTACGCCAAGCACATCATGGTCAAGCTGACCTGACGCCCAGCGGCTCCGCGCCGTCCGAGGCCAACAGGTCGTCGACGAGGCGCCGGAACCGCGTCGGCCCGGCATCCATGCTGGTCGGCAGCATGGTTCGCTGCGGGTCGAGGTCGATCAGCTTCTGCTGGCCCTCGATCAACGCCTTGTCCTCGCCGAAGGCGGTCCGGTGACGGCGAACAGGCGATCGAGCTTGTCGGCCGTCGATGTCGCTCGCCCGCGCGCCGGCCGCATAGAAATAGCGCGAGGTGCGCGCCGAGACCGGCGTCACCGCCTGCTCGTCGATGCGATGGAAGAGCGGCGGCCCCTCGGGTTCGCGACCGCCGCTCTGCTGGGCGGTGCCCGCCGGATAGAAGCTGGTGCGCTGCAGGAAAACACCCGGAAAGACGAAGTCGTAGGAGTTCCACACGTCGGCCCGCTCGCCGACCGTTTTCTTCAGGAAGCCGCGCGGCGCGTGGTCGGTGAGCCAGCGCTGCACGCGCAGGCCGCGCTCGAGCGGCAGCATGCGCGGCCGCTGATCGGCCCATTGCGGCATGTCGAGGCCCAGGGTCTTCTCGTGCGCGAAGGAGAGGTGCGAGAGGTCGAGGAGGTTGTCGTCGATCAGGAGGTAGTGCGCAGCGTAGTCGAGATGGCCGGCTTGCAGCCGGTAGCCCGGGTCGTCGAGCGCCAGCGACGGCGGGATCGCCGCCGGATCGGCGGCGGCCGCCTCGCCCATCCATATCCAGACCCAGCTGCCGCGCACGGTCACGGGGTAGCGGCGCACGCAGGCGCTCTGCGGGATGAGCTTCTGGCCGGGGATTTCGATGCAGCGCCCGTCGGGGGCGAACTTCAGGCCGTGATACATGCAGCGGAGGTCATCGCCCTCCAGCCGGCCCATCGAGAGGGGCGCGAACCGGTGGCAGCAGCGATCCTCCAGCGCCGCCAGCCCGCCGTCGGCGGTGCGGTACAGCGCGAGAGGCTGATCGATGATGGTACGGGCATGAATGGCGCCCGGCGCGAACTCGGGCAGCCAGCCGGCGACGTACCAGGCGTTGCGGACCCACATGATTTCCTCCGGGCCGTTTTGCCCGAAGGATAGCACCACGGGCGGTCGGACTTCGACCGCGAAGACAGGCCTACTGCCGCTTGGGCAGCTTGCTCATCTCGGCAATGATCGCCCGGTCGATGACCGTGAACAGGTAGGCGTCGGGCGCCAGCGTGCAGCCGCCGCGCACGAGATAGGCGACCTGCGCCCCTTCAGGGCCATCGGGGATCGTCACGCCGTGATAGCGCGAGGCATGCTCGGCGAGGAACAGCGCCAGCGTCTTGCGCGCCTCGGGCTGCATGGCATGCGCTTCCTTGCAGGTGATGTAGGCCGCCTGGTCGAAGTTGGTCGGCGGCATCTGCGCCTGGGCTGTGGTCGCGAGGAGCAGCAGCGCGCCGGCGGTGAGGAAGGATCTGGAGATCATCTCGGAATTCCCTGTCTGTCTGTCACTGGACGGCGTTGCCGACGATGTAGCCCGCCGCGCCGCCGATCAGGCCGGCGCCGACCACCGTGCCGAAGCTGCCGCCGGCCACCATGCCGATGCCGCTGCCCAGGGCCGCGCCGGTGAGCGCTCCCTTCTGGCCGGGTGACATGTTCTCGCAGCCGCCGAGCAAGCCCGTCGCAACGAGCAGCATAAGGATCCTTTTCTTCATCATCTCACTCTCCCGCTTCATCGCCGATCAAGGCGTCACATCCGCTTTCTCCCAACCCGTTTCCGGGTTGAAGCTGGCAATCGCCGGCGCCAGCAGCCGTGTCTCGGGTCCAAGATCGCGCTGATAGACGACGCCGTCGTGGTTGACCATGAAGGTCATGATGCCCGTCTCTCCGTAGTGGCCCGGCCAGGCGATGGCGGCAAAGCTCAACATACGACCATCCACCAGATAGTTGAGCGCACCGCCCGGCGCCGCCGGCCCCTGGGCGTAGAGCAGGCGGAAATTGTAGCCGTAATGGCCACCCGGCGCGATGCCGTCGTCCTGTGCATTGGCGACCAGTTCGCCCAGCGGGCTCTCGGGCTCGCCGGGCTTGGCCGGCCAATAGAGCCCGTCCTTCTTTCCCGGCAGGCTCTTCAGCCGGCGGGCATAGACCGGCGAGCCGGTCTTCATCGGATCCATCACGGCGTACTCGCGCTGGGCGTCGACGATGGCGAGCAGGGTCTGGATGGCGCCCAGCTCGTCGCGACCGATCTCGCGCGCGCCCAGCTCGTCGATGCCGGCCTCCGAATCGAAGCGCCATTCCGCGCCGTCCTTGACGATGGGAATCGGCAGGGTCCAGCCGGTCGTGCCGACCTCGACGATGGCCTTGTCGCCGTCGATGTTGACCTTGTGGCTGGCGTCCCAGGCCGCGAGGTAGAGCGTGCGCTCACGGCCGAAATCGCGCTCCCGGTTGGGCACGAAGACGCGCCACCATTCGCCCAGCATGGCCGCGATCGCCTTGTCGTCGTCCTTGCGCACCGCCTCGGTGAGGGCGGTCGCCGCCGCGTCGGCCGTCGGGAAGCCCTGGGTCTTGCCCGCCTGCTGCGCGGCCGCGCGGGTGGCGAGCGTCGCCAGGAGAACGGGGGCCAGAAGGCCGCGTCTACGCACCAAACCGCTCATCGCCGGCCTCCATGTCCACCGCCATGCCCTCCGCCGCCCCCTCGGGGATGATAGCTGGCATGGTGCGCGTAGGAGTGGCCGCGGGCGGATTCGCGCTGCACTTCGTGGCCGTGGTTCACGCCATGGAAGGCGCTGCGGTGGACGCCGCCATGGTTCTCGTTGCCGCGCCAGTCGTTGCCGCGCAATCCATCGCGCCGGCCTTCGTCGCCCCGATTCTCGTTGCCTCGATTTTCGGCGCCTCGGTTCTCGTTGCTGCAATTCTCGTTACCGCGATTCTCGCCGCCGCGGTTCTCGTTGCCATGGTCGGCAGCCGCACGCCCGTCAGCGCCGCGGTTGCCATCATGATCCAGCTGGCCGCGAAAGGCCTGGCGCTGGGCGGCATCAGGATGGTGCTGGTCGTAGCGCTCGCGGCTCGCCTGATCGCGGTAGGGCACACCGTGGCGATGCGTCGGATCATGGTTCCAGTGGTCGTCGTGATAGTAGTTTCGATTGAAGTTGTTGGTGATGTAGGTCGCCCGGTTGACGTTGATCGTGGTGTAGCTGTTGTGACCCCAGCCACCCCATCCCCGCCAGCCCCAACCGCCCCCCCAGCCACCGCCCCAGCTCCAGCCGCCGAAGAAGGCGCCGCCGATCGCGAAGCCCACGCCGAAACTGAAGCCCGAACTCCAGCCGCCACCGCCATAGTAGCCGCCCCAACCATAGTCGGTCGGCGGGAAGTAGGACGGCGGATAGTCGGGATAGGGCCACGATCCATAGGCCCAGTTGGGATTGTAGGCCGGCACATAGACCGTGTCCGGATTGGTCGGCTGGATCACGATCGCCGGCGGCGTGCCGGCCGGCGCGCCGGCGCTCGCCGGTTGCTGCGTGACGGTCTGCTGCGGCGTGGTCTGAAGGTTGCCGGCCGCCTGAGCCTGGGCGCGCAGGCGCTGAATGGACGCCGCCACATCGGACTGCTGGGCGATCATCGCGTCGCCGATCTTCTGCGTCCAGCCGAGCTTGCTGTTCATCATCGCCAGGACCTGGGGGAAGGCCACGAGCGAGGTCACGCTCACGTCCCACCCCTTGTCCTTGACGGCGGCCAGGGCGGCGGCGCCCTTGAGAGTCGGATTGTCCTTCGACCAGCGCGCCGCCTCGACCACTTCCAGCGGATAGCTCGCCGCCATCAGGGTCTGCGCCAGAAGATCGTCGGGATAGAGGGCGATCGGCGCCAACAGCTGGTCGAGCTGCGCCGCCGTGAACGGCTGGGCGCCCGATGCAGCACCTGTCGACGCGGTCGCGGCCGGCGCCGTGCCTGGTGCGGTGTTGGGCGTCGTGGTCGGTGTCGTATTGGGAGGAGTACTCGGTGGGGGAGTCTGTGCCTGCAAGGTCCGGATCGGTGCCAACGCCAATGCCGCCGTCGATACTAATACCAAATCCCGTCGTTTCATCTCTTGCCTGCGTCCATCAAGTCTCCCCAGACCGATGGAAGCCACACTAGCGGCGGATGCGCCCGTCCGTCCAGCATGCGACATCGCTCACACCAGGCGATAGACCTCAACTGGTTTGTCGTGCCCCTTGACCTGGCGCAACGTAGAGGTGAGCGGACCGACGCCGAGTGCGTCGCGATCCTTCACCGCGGCCAGCGTGTCGGCGCTCACCAGCACGACCATCTCCTCGCCATCCTTCATGAATTCCTTGCCGAGCTGCTCGAAGCGCTGGGCGACATTCACCGTGTCGCCGACCACCGTGAAATTGACGCGGCCGGGCGCGCCGATATTGCCCACCACCACCGGCCCGGAATGCAAGCCGATGCGCACGCGGATCACCGGCTTGCCGGCTGCGCGGCGGGTCGCATTGTCCTCATGGATCACCCGGGCGATGGCGAGCGCCGCACGAACCGCGTGGTCGGCATGGTCGTCCATCCGTGACAGGCCGCCCCACACCGCCATGACCGAGTCGCCGATATACTTGTCGATCACGCCCTGCTCGTGGTCGATGCAGGCGCCGAGCAGGGCGAAATGATGGTTGAGCAGATCGGCCGTCTCCTGCTCGGGCAGATCCTCGGCATGGGGCGTGAACTCGACGATGTCGCTGAACATCACCGTCACGTTGCGCCGGCGCGAGCGCACCGCGTCCTCGCCGAGTTCCATCAGCCGGAAGACCAGGCGATGGGGCACGTAGGCGCCGAACCATTTCAGCGCACCGCGCGCCTTGTCGAGACTGTGGCCGGCATCGTCGATCTCGCGCAGCCGCGACCGGCGATGGAACGGCCGGTCGAACTCCAGGCGTTCGATCGCTTCGGCGGCCGAGGTAATGGTGCGGATCGACCGCGCCATGCTGAGTCCGATCAACAGGGCCAGCAGAAAGGCAACAGCCAGCGTTGCCGCGCCGACGATGGCGCCGTTGGTCAGGCGGTCGAGATCGCCGGTCGCCTCCTCGATCGGGAAATACTGCCCCACCAGCCACGGCTCGCTCTGGCTGCTGTAACGGCGCAGCTCGCGATAGACGAACACCCAGCGCCGTCCCTCGGCCTCGACGACGCGACCGAGGTCGCCGAGCGCCCGATCGATCTGCGCATTGCGCACTGGCGGGTTCCAGATGCTGGCCAGCACGGGATCGTCGACTTCCTTGATCGTGGGCAGCGGCCGCTCTTCCGAGAGGCCAAGGCCGCGCGGATCGATCAGACGGCGGTGCGCCAGCACCTTGTCGTGGTCGACCAGGATGAAGTAGCGGCCATTGCCGCCCTGCCCGGTGTCAGAGATCAGGTATGACAGATCGCCGACCGCGACAGTGGCGAGCAGGCCGCCGATGAAGGCATCGTCGAGGCGGCGCACCGGCGTGCGCACGTTGAGCACGAGCTGCTGCTGCGGATGACTCCAGAACGGGGCCCCCCAAAACGTGTTGTGCGCGGTCTGCAGCTCGCGGAACTGCTCGAGGCCGCGCGGCACATCGACGAGAGAGATCGTATCGCGGGTGACCTTGCCGTCGGGATAACGGATCGACTCGCTCCATCTTCAGGTCGAAGGTGGCGAAGCCGGCGCTGGAGATCGCCGGCACTCTGGTCATCATCACCCACAGCGCCTCGCGCATGTCGACGGGCGAGTTGATGTCGAGGCGGCCGTGTGCGGCCAAGGCCGCGATCAGCTCAAGATGTTCGGCGACGGGGTCGAGCCGGCTCCTGACCAGGGCGACCTGCGCATCGACGACGCGCGCCGCGCGATCGACCAGCAGCCGTTCGGCGGTGCCGGTGGCGCCGGCCAGCACGACGATGTAGGCGATGCCCGAGATCAGTGCGAGTGAAACGAACGCCAGCGCCAGTGCCGCGATCAGCGGCAGGCGTAGGGGCCGCCGCGGCGGGGCGGCGACGACAACGGGCGCGTCAGGGATCGTGCTCAAGCCGGCACATCATATGGCCTGCCCCAACCCGATGCGAAAGGTCCGTTGCGGCTATCCGTCGTCACATTCCGGTGTCGCCGGCGGCGTGATCAGGCGGAGGCGCGAATTCCCGCCTGCCGGATCTTGCCGTCGACGTGGCCCTCGAACTGCTTGAAGTTGGCTTCGAAGCGGCTGACGACGTCGCGCGCGGCGCTGTCGTAGGCCTTCTTGTCCTTCCAGGTGTTCTTCGGGTTCAAGACCTCGCCGGGCACGTCCGGGCAGGCGCTGGGCACTTGCATGCCGAAGTGCGGATCGGTCGAGCTCGCAATCGAGGCCAACCGGCCGTCGAGCGCGGCCCGCACCATGGCGCGGGTGTGGCGGATCGACATGCGCTCGCCGACGCCGAAGCCGCCGCCCGACCAGCCGGTGTTGACGAGCCAGCATTTGACATGCTGGCGCGCCATCTTCTCGCCCAGCATCTTGGCGTAGACCGTAGGATGACGCGGCATGAACGGCGCGCCGAAGCAGGTCGAGAAGGTGGCCTGCGGCTCGGTCACGCCTTTCTCTGTGCCGGCCACGCGTGCCGTGTAGCCCGACAGGAAGTGATACATCGCCTGCTCGGGGCTGAGCTGCGAGATCGGCGGCAGCACGCCGAAGGCGTCGGCCGTCAGCATGATGATATTTTGCGGTGTGTCGGCGATGCCCGACGCCGACGCATTGGGAATGAACTCGAGCGGGTAGCAGGCGCGCGTGTTCTCGGTATGGCGCCCGTCATCGAGGTCGAGGCCGCCTGTCGCCGGGTCGATCACGACGTTTTCCAGCACCGTGCCAAAGCGCTCCGTGGTGGCGTAGATCTCGGGCTCGGCTTCGCGGCTGAGCTTGATGACCTTGGCGTAGCAACCGCCCTCGAAGTTGAAGAGGCTGTTCTCGCCCCAGCCATGCTCGTCGTCGCCCAGCAGCGTGCGCGACGGATCGGCCGACAAGGTGGTCTTGCCGGTACCGCTCAGGCCAAAGAAGATCGCCACGTCGCCCTTCGGCCCGACATTGGCCGAGGCGTGCATGGGCAGCACGTTCCGGTCGGGCAGCAGATAGTTCAGGATGGTGAACACCGACTTCTTGATCTCGCCCGCATACCAGGTGCCGCAGATCGCCACGACCCGGTCGGTGAAATTGACCAGGACGGCGCAATCCGACGCCGTGCCGTCGAGCTTAGGCTCGGCCTGGAAGCCCGGCAGGTTCAGGATCGTGAAGTCCGGCCTGAAGCCTTCGAGCTCTTCCCGTCGGGGCCGCAGGAACATGTTCCGGGCAAAGAGGTTGTGCCAGGCGGTCTCGGTGACGACGCGCACGCCGATCCTGTGCGCGGGATCGGCGCCGGCCCAGCAGTCGCGGACGAACAGCTCGCGGCGCTGGGCGTAGCCCAGCATGCGGTTGTAGAGCGCGCGGTAGCGCTCGGGAGAGATCGGCTTGTTGGTCTTGCCCCAGTCGATGCGGCCCTTGCTCGCCGCATCCTCGACGAAGAACTTGTCGTTGGGCGAGCGGCCGGTGTGGACGCCGGTGCGGACGACGAATGCGCCCCCGTCGGCGATGCTGCCTTCGCGGCGACGCACCGCCTCTTCATACAGCGCGGGAACCGAGAGGTTCCAATGAACGTTGCTTAGGTTCTTCAACCCGAGCGATTCGATTCCGAATTTGGGGACGACGAAGCCCGCCTGCTGCACAGCGTTTCTCCTGCTTGTTCCATTTCGAGAGAGACGTATAGACCAACGCGCTCGTTCGCTACTGGGGCAATTCTGAGGTGGCAAGGGCCTGCGACAGTTAGTGTCGAGGATGATGTGAATTCGATCTCGCAACTGCGAACAAGATGCCGCGGCGCGGAATCAGCCAGCGCGCGCCTTGCCTACCAATTCGACCAGCGCCTTTCGCGCCTCGCTGGCAGCGCTCAACGGAGCGTCGAAGGCAAGCCGTGCGAACCGGCCGCCTTGGCGAAGATCGATCCCTTCAGCGTCGATGCCGCTCATCCGCCAGTCGCTGCCGGCCAGACCGAGCAGCTTGCCAGCATAGAGCTGAACGGCGTCGGCATGGTCCTCGTTCATGTGACGCACGATCGCGTCCTCGCTCTCGGCCAACCCGGGAGCAGCAGGCGCCGGCGAGTTCGGCGGCGCTCAGCCAGCGGATCTTGCCGAAGCCGGCCACCAGATGGGCGCGCTCCACGACCACCCGATAGAAATTGAAGTCCTTGAAGCCGGCATACATCCCGGCATCCGGATGCCGGGCGAGAAAGCGGCGGCCCAGGCGCTGGTCCGCAGTGCGCTCGGCGCGCCCGACCAGGGTGATTCGCGGACCGGTGAGAGGCTGCTCGAGCCCCTGGGTCCCGTCGAACAACAGGGAGACCCGGCTGTCGGCCGTGATGGCCTTGGTATGTTCCGCCAGATCGCTCAGGAGCAGGACCGGCGACAGGTCGTGGTCGACCGCCACCAGCACCAGCGAGGCGTAGGGCCAGGCCCCGCCTTGCACAGGCAGGGCAGTGGCCAGAGCGGCACGATCCAGGCTGCGCACCAAGTCGCGCGCCGCGCGGGGCATATCGTCGGATTGCATCGTTTTTAGGAACCGGTAGCCAAAAGCGCCTTAATTCACTCACATCGATGGCAGAATGGGTTGGCGGCGGCAACGGCCCGGTCTGTGTTACCATCAGCCGCTGCCCGCCCCGTCAGGAGAAGCCAAGCCGTGCGCAAAAACATCGCCCTTGTCGACGACGATCGCAACATCCTCACGTCCGTGTCGATGCTGCTCGAGGCCGAGGGCTTCCAGATCAAGACCTACAACGACGGCGCGTCTGCCCTGGAAGGGCTCACCCAGTCGCCGCCCGACCTCGGCATCTTCGACATCAAGATGCCGCGCATGGACGGCATGGAGCTGCTGAACCGCATCCGCAAGACGCACCAGTTCCCGGTGATCTTCCTCACCTCCAAGGACGAGGAGATCGACGAGGTGCTGGGCCTGCGCATGGGCGCCGACGATTTCATCCGGAAGCCGTTCTCCCAGCGCCTGCTGCTGGAACGCATCCGCGCCGTGCTGCGCCGCGCCGACACTACCGGCCCCAAGGGCGAGGGCCAGGCCGAGCGCATCGTGCGCGGCGAGCTGGTGCTCGATCCGAGCCGCCACCAGTGCACTTGGAAGGGCAAGGAGGTGCACCTCACGGTCACCGAGTTCCTGCTCCTGAAGTCGCTGGCCGAGCGGCCGGGGCACGTGAAGAACCGCGACCAGCTGATGGATGCGGCCTACGGCGAGACGATCTACGTCGACGACCGCACCATCGACAGCCATATCAAGCGGGTACGCCGCAAGTTCCGCGAAGTCGACGGCGAGTTCGAGCAGATCGAAACGCTCTATGGCATCGGATACCGATACCGCGACTCCTGAGCCCGGCCGGCGCCGGTTCGGGCTGCACGGCCTGGGTTCGCGGATCGCCGCGGCGTTCAGCCGCCGCGGTGCCGCGCCCGCGCCAGTACGGCCTGCCGAATCGCCGTCGCTGCTGCGCCGCCGCCGCAGCGCCACGCGACGCCATTCGCCGCTCACCCGCCGCATCCTGCTGCTCAACATCGTGCCGGTGGCGCTGTTGACCCTGGGCGCGGTCTATCTCAGCGACTACGAGGAAGAGCTGATCGACACCGAGCTCGCGTCGCTCGCCGTGCAGGGCGAGATGGTGGCGGCCGGCATCAGCGAGGTCGCAGTGGCCGGCGGCGAGACCACGGTCAACCGCCTGGATGCCGACGAGGCGCGCCAGCTCCTCACCCGGCTGGTCCGCCCGACCGGCGTGCGCGCCCGGCTGTTCAGCGAGACCGGCGAGCTTCTGGGCGATTCGGCCATCCTGAGCGAGGCTGGCCGCATCCACGTGATGCCGCTGCCGCCGCCGGAGGAACCCGCGACCGTCGAGCCCGAGCTGGGCGAGCGGATCGGCGACTGGTTCGCCCGCCTGCTGTCCCGCGCCGACCGCTTTCCCGAGTATGTCGAACGCCCCTCGCCCACCGTGCGCGACTTCCCCGAGGCGGCAAGCGCGCTGCGCGGTTTCAACGCCTCGGCCGTGCGGATCGCGCTCCGACGGCCGGCTGATCCTGAGCGCCGCCGTGCCGGTGCAGCGCTACAAGCAGGTGCTGGGCGCGCTGATGCTGACGCGCGACAACCGCGCGATCGCCGCGTCGTTGCGCGAGGTGCGCTACGACATGATGGTGATCGCAGCCGCTGCCCTCGGCATCACGGTGCTGCTGTCGCTCTACCTCGCCGGCACCATCACCCAGCCGATCGTGCGCCTGGCGCGCGCCGCCGACGAGGTCAGGCTGGCACGCGAGAGCCGGCCCGAGATCCCCGATCTCGGCAAGCGCGGCGACGAGATCGGCGATCTGAACGACGCGCTACGCTCGATGACGGACGCGCTGTGGCAACGCATAAACACCATCGAAAGCTTTGCCGCCGACGTGGCGCACGAGCTCAAGAACCCGCTGACCTCGCTCCGTTCGGCGATCGAGATGGCGGCGCGGCCCGATCTCAACGCCGACCACCGTGCAAAGCTGATGGCCATCGTGATGGACGACATCAACCGGCTTAACCGCCTGATCTCCGACATCTCCGACGCCTCTCGGCTCGATGCCGAATTGATGCGCGGCGAGGTAAAACCCGTCGAGCTGAACGCGCTGCTGAGCGACATGGTTCGCCACTACGCCGTCACGGCCTCGCAGAAGTCGGGCGTCGAGGTCGCATACCGGCTCGCCGCCAACCCGCCCTTCGCCGCGCACGGCCATGACGGCCGTTATGGCCAGGTGTTCCGCAACGTCATCGACAACGCGCTGTCGTTCAGTCCGCCCGGCTCGCGCATCGTGGTCGAGCTCAGCCGCGAGTCGCGCGGCGGCCCGTTCGTCGTCACCATCGACGACGAGGGCCACGGCATCCCCGAGGAGAACCTCGAATCGATCTTCCAGCGTTTCTATTCGGAGCGCCCGACCGAGCATTTCGGCCAGCACTCGGGACTGGGGCTGTCGATCTGCCGGCAGATCATGGAGACCTACGGCGGCTCGATCTCGGCCACCAATCGCCGCGCTGCCGACGGTCGCGTGCTGGGCGCGCGCTTCACCATTCGCGTACCGGCCGCCGCCGGCAAGTGATCCCGGCATGACGACGCTGGTGCATGCGACCTGCGTGGCGTTTCGCCCGCGCGGCCGGAGCTGGCGCGCGGTCTTGTTGCGCGGACCTTCCGGGGCCGGGCAAGTCCGACCTGGCACTTCGCCTCATCGAGACCGGCGCCCGGCTGGTGGCCGACGACCAGAGCGCGCTTGTCCGCCGGGGAAAATCCCTCATCGCGAGCGCACCGGCCAGCATCGCCGGCCTGATCGAGGCGCGCGGCGTGGGCATCGTGAAGCTTGGCCGTGATCAACTGGTGGCCCGTGCGCCGGTGATTTTGCTGGTCGACCTGGCGCCGCCGGAACGCATCGAGCGTTTGCCCGAAACGAAGCAGGAATCCCTGCTGGGCGTCGTCCTGCCGGTGCTGAGGCTGGCGCCCTTCGAGGCTTCCGCCTCTGCGAAGTTGCGTCTTGCCTTGATGCAAATCGCGGTCGCATGATTGGCGTGGCCTCCGCCATGCCCGACAGTCCAGCCTCCGCCCCCCCGATTGGCGCTCCGTCCGCGATCCATGACACGCGACGGCCTTTCGTCGTCGTCACGGGCCTGTCCGGCGCCGGCCGCATCACCGCACTGCACGCCCTGGACGACATGGGCTACGTCGCGGTCGACAACATTCCGCTGCCCTTGCTCGGCGATCTGATGCGTTCGACCGCCGGCAATCCCGGCGAGATGGCCGCACCCCTCGCCTTCGGCGTCGACACCCGCACCTACGGTTTCGATCCGCACCAGCTGGTGCGTCAGGTCCGCCGGCTGCGCGAGCGTTCCGACATCAGGGCGCGCCTGCTGTTCCTCGAATGCGAAACCGAAACGCTGCAGCGTCGCTATACCGAATCGCGCCGGCCACACCCCCTGGCGCCCGACCGGCCGGTAACGGACGGCATCGTCGAAGAGCGTCGCCAGATCGGCTGGATGCGCGATTCGGCCGATGTGGTGATCGACACCTCGGCACTCTCGCCCCATGAGTTCAAGCAGCTGCTCGTTGGCCACTTTGCGCTCGTCCGCAGCCCCGGCACGCGGCTTTCGGTCATGTCCTTCTCCTATCGGCGCGGCCTGCCGCGCGAGGCCGATCTCGTGTT
The DNA here is from genome assembly GCA_963765385.1 of uncultured Alphaproteobacteria bacterium. GTDB lineage: Bacteria > Pseudomonadota > Alphaproteobacteria > Reyranellales > Reyranellaceae > Reyranella. Next base: position 1,027,523 of record CAVXWG010000014.1, read on the forward strand.
CGATGTCCGGTTCCTCAAGAACCCGCATTACGAGCCGACGCTGAAACCCCTCACCGGCCGTACACCGGCGGTCGCCGCCTATGTCGCCAGCGACCCCGGCTACCGGCCTTTCCTCGACGGGCTGAAGGGCCTGGTCGGGCCGCTGCTGCCGCGTTTTGACGCAGAGGGGAAAAGCTATTTGACCATTGCCATTGGCTGCACCGGCGGCCGTCACCGCTCCGTGGCGGTGGCCGAGGAGCTGGCGGACTGGTTGCGCGGCGCGGGCCGCTCCGTCACTCTCTCCCACCGGGACGCCGAAGCAGCCGGGGGGGCTGGTGGCGCAGGGGCAGAGCGAACGACATGATTGGTATCGTACTGGTTACCCACGGCAATCTGGCGCGTGAATTCCTGGCCGCGCTCGAGCATGTCGTCGGTCCACAGCAATGCGTCTCGACGGTCTGCATCGGCGCCGACGACGACATGGAAAAACGCCGAGCCGAAATCCTGGAAAGTGCGCGCGGCTGTGACACGGGCGAGGGTGTGATCGTGCTGACCGATATGTTCGGCGGCACACCGTCCAATCTCGCGATCTCGATCATGGAGCAAGCGCGCATCGAGGTGCTGGCCGGCGTCAACCTGCCGATGCTGGTGAAGCTCGCGTCGGTGCGCAACCGGCCGATCGGCGAAGCCGTGCGCATGGCCCAGGAAGCCGGCCGCAAGTACATCACCGTCGCCTCGCGCATCCTAGCCAAGGAAGCTTCGTGAGCGACGCCGCGTCGCAAGGCGCGGATGCCGGGATCGGCGCGCTCCGCCGGACTCTCTCGATCGCCAACAAGCGCGGTCTGCATGCCCGCGCCGCGGCCAAGTTCGTGCGCACTGCCGGCCAGTTCGATGCGACCGTTCGCGTCAGCTTCAAGGGCCAGGAGGTTTCCGGTCTCTCCATCATGGGTCTGATGATGCTGGCTGCCGGCATCGGCAGCGAGATCGAGCTCTCCTGTTCAGGCCGCCAGGCCGTCGAAGCCATGGCCGCGCTGTCGGCGCTGGTCGAGAGCAAGTTCGGCGAGGATTGACACGCAGCACCTGCGGTGTGTCATCCCGAGGTGACACGGTGCGTGGATCCCAAAGTCGCCGTCGCGCCGAACGCATCGAGGCACCTTTAAGCGAGTATAAAGGACCGGTTATCTGCCCATAAATTCTTGCTTATATGCGCATGGGACGCGTTGAGGCGGCGGCGGGCCGCTGATATGACACGCGCGCCTTTCCAACCCCTCGCAGTGCGGAGCGCCAAATGGCCCAGGATTACATCGTCAAGGATATCGGGCTCGCCGACTGGGGCCGCAAGGAACTCGACATGGCGGAGACCGAGATGCCGGGTCTTATGGCCATCCGCAAGGAATACGGCCCCAAAAAGCCGTTGAAGGGCGCGCGCATCGCCGGCTCCCTGCACATGACCATCCAGACCGGCGTGCTGATCGAGACCCTGAGGTCGTTGGGCGCCGATGTGCGCTGGGCCTCGTGCAACATCTATTCGACTCAGGATCACGCCGCGGCGGCGATCGCCAAGGCCGGCACGCCGGTCTTCGCCATCAAGGGCGAGAGCCTCGAGGAGTACTGGGACTACACCCACAAGATCTTCGAATGGGGCGACGGCGGCGAACCCAACATGATCCTGGACGACGGCGGCGACGCCACGCTGCTGGTTCATCTCGGCGCGCGGGCCGAGAAGGATCCGTCGCTGATCGCCAAGCCGACCAACGAAGAGGAAGAGGTCCTCTACAAGGTGATCGCCAAAACCAACAAGGCCAAGCCCGGCTGGTACGCCAAGCTCGGCGCCGCCATCAGGGGCGTCACCGAGGAGACGACCACGGGCGTGCACCGGCTCTACCAGATGGAAAAGGAAGGCAAGCTCCTGTGGCCCGCCATCAACGTCAACGACTCGGTCACCAAATCGAAGTTCGACAATCTCTACGGCTGCCGTGAATTGCTGGTCGACGGCATCCGCCGCGGCACCGACGTCATGATGTCGGGCAAGGTGGCGATGGTCGCGGGCTTCGGCGACGTGGGCAAGGGCTCGGCCGCCTCGCTGCGCCAGGCCGGCTGCCGTGTCATGGTCTCCGAGGTCGATCCGATCTGCGCCCTGCAGGCGGCGATGGAAGGCTACGAGGTCGTCACCATGGAGGATGCCGCCCCGCGCGCCGACATCTTCGTCACCGCCACCGGCAACGTCGACGTGCTGACGCTCGACCACATGAAGGCGATGAAGCATCGCGCCATCGTGTGCAACATCGGCCACTTCGATTCCGAGATCCAGATCGCGAACCTGCGGAACTACAAGTGGCACAACGTGAAGCCGCAAGTCGACGAGGTCGAGTTTCCCGACGGCAAGCGCATCATCGTGCTGTCCGAGGGCCGGCTGGTGAATCTCGGCAATGCCACCGGCCATCCGAGCTTCGTGATGTCGGCCTCGTTCTCGAACCAGACGCTGGCGCAGATCGAGATCTGGACCAACCCCGGCAAGTACGAAAAGAAGGTCTACACGCTGCCTAAGTCGCTCGACGAGAAGGTGGCGGCGCTCCACCTCGAAAAGGTCGGCGCCAAGCTGACCAAGCTCCGTCCCGACCAGGCGAAGTACATCGGCGTGCCCGAGGCCGGCCCCTTCAAGGGCGACCTCTACCGCTACTGATCGACCCACAGGACGCATGCGGGCGGCAACGTGTAAAAGTCGGCATCGGGAGCACCGGTGCCGACCTTTTCTTTTTTCCTGCCTGATGAAGCCGCCACGGAGCGGTTGGGGGCGGCACTCGCCGGCCGCCTGAGGGCGCGCGACGTCGTAGCCCTGCAAGGCGGCCTGGGCGTCGGTAAAACCACCCTGGCGCGTGCCATCCTGCGCGCCGCGTCCGGCGATCCGGCGCTGATCGTTCCCAGCCCGACCTTCACCCTGGTCGAGATCTACGACACGCCGACGGGCGTCTTCTGGCATTTCGACCTCTACCGCCTGGAGGAGCCGGAACAAGTGTTCGAACTGGGCTGGGAGGAGGCGCGCGCCGATGGCGTGGCGCTGGTCGAATGGGCGGAGCGGTTGGGCGCATTGTTGCCCAGCGAGCGGCTCACGGTAACGCTGGCCCTGGAAGGCGACGGCAGGCGTGCCGATCTGGAGGGAGAAGCCCGCTTTGGCGGCCTCTGAACGCGACAGGCTGCGCGCCGAGTTCGTGCGCCGCGCCGGCTGGGGCGATGCCGGCGAACGGCTGTTGGCGGGCGACGCCTCGTTCCGCAAGTACTTTCGGCTCAGTCGGCCGCGCGGCTCGGCCGTGGTCATGGATGCACCGCCGCCGCAGGAAGATGTGCGGCCGTTCGTGCGCATCGGCCGGCACTTGATCGGGCTCGGTCTCAGCGCGCCGGCGATCCACGCCGCGGACGAGACCAACGGCTTCCTTCTGCTGGAAGACCTTGGCGACGATACCTTCGCCCGCGTGCTTGCCGCCGGCGGCGACGAAGGTGAGCTCTATGGCCGTGCCACCGACGTGCTGGTCGTCCTGCATCATGCCGGCAAGCGGGCGCTGCTGCCCGGCCTTGGCGCCTATGCCGGCGAGGCGCTGATCGATGCGGCGATGCTGCTGCCGGACTGGTATCTGCCCGCCGCCGCCGGCCGGCCGACGCCCGACGAGGAAACGTCGGCCTATCGCGCCGCCTGGCGCGCCTGCCTCGCCAACCTGCCGCCCGCGCCCGACACCTTGCTGCTGCGCGACTACCACAAGGACAATCTCATGTGGTTGCCCGCTCGACCGGGCGTCATGGCCTGCGGCCTGCTCGATTTCCAGGACGCGCAGCAAGGCCACCCTTCCTACGACCTCGTCTCGCTGATCGAGGATGCCCGCCGTGACGTTTCGCCCGCCGTGCACGCCGCCTGCCTGGCGCGTTACATCGACGAAACGGGGCTCGACAAGAAAGACTTCGATACAGGCTTCGCCCTGATGGCGGCCCAGCGTCACGCGCGAATCATCGGGCTGTTCATCCGCTTGGCGAAGCGCGACGGCAAGCCGGATTACCTGCCGCATCTTACGCGCGTCTGGCGGATGTTCGAGCGTTCGCTACAGCACGAGGCCCTGTTGCCGCTGCGGGCCTGGGTCGATCGCCTTCTGCCGCCGGATTTGCGGCGGATCGGTGCCGTATGATCGATACCGCCATGATCCTGGCGGCCGGCCGCGGCAGGCGCATGCGGCCGCTCACCGACACCCTGCCCAAGCCGCTGGTTCCCGTGGCAGGCCGCTCCCTGCTCGAGCGCTCGCTGGATCGGCTGATCGCCTATGGCGTCCGTAATATCGTCGTGAACGTCCATCATCTGGGCCAGCAGATCGCCGATCGAATAGGGGATCGCGCCCGAATCGTGTACGAGGAGCGACTGCTGGAAACCGGCGGCAGCGTGAAGAACGCCCTGCCTCTGTTGGGCGCCGGCCCGTTCTTCGTGCTGAACGGCGACGGCCTGTGGCGCGAAAAGTCCGGCACCATACTGGAGCGCCTGGAAATGAAGTGGGATGCCGAACGCATGGACGCGTTGCTGTTGCTCCATCCCATCCACAAGGTGATCGGCCGCGAGCCTGCGGATCGTGGCGACTATTTCATCGAACCCGGCGGTCGGGCTCGCCATCGCGGTGCCGCCTCCCTGGCCCCCTATGTCTTCGCCAGTGTGTCGGTCTGCGACGCACGACTGTTCCAGAACGCGCCTGAGGGCGCCTTCTCGCTCCTCAGGCTGTGGAACGAGGCAGAGGAAAAGGGGCGGCTGTTCGGTGTCTTCAACGATGGCGACTGGTTCCATATCGGCACGCCTCAGGCGCTCGCCGAAGCCGAACGGCTGCTGGCATGAAAAGCGTGTTCACCATCGGCATCGACCGCCGTTTCGCCGACGAGCTGGCGGCGGGCGTGCTGGCCCAGCTATGGCGGCGATCCGCTGGCGCTGGCCGATGTGCTCATCCTGCTGCCGACGCGGCGCTCGGTGCGCGCGTTGCGCGAAGCCTTTCTGCGCGCGACAGGCGGCAAGCCAACCCTGCTGCCGCGGCTGGCGCCGCTGGGCGACCTCGATGAAAGCGAGTGGGAGGCGGCGGCAGGCGACAGCGACGCGCTCGCCCTGCCGCCCGCCATCGAGCCCGCCGAGCGCGAGGCGCTGCTGGCGCGCCTGGTTTCGGCCTTCAAGGACGACGAGGGCCATCCCATCGCCCAGTCGGCGGCGCAGGCGCTCAAGCTGGCGCGCGAGCTCGGCCGGCTGCTCGACGAGCTGGCCATCGAGGGCGTGTCGTTCAGCCAGCTCGAAGGCCTGGTCGAGGGCAACTTCGCCAGCCATTGGCAGCGCACGCTCAAATTCCTCGCCATCGTCGGCGAGGCCTGGCCGCAGGTGCTGGCCGAACGCGGCCAGATCGACGCCATCGAACGGCGCACCCAGGCGATCCGGGCGCAGGCGGCGCGCTGGCGCGAGCATCCGCCCGCCACGCCGGTGATTGCCGCCGGTTCGACAGGCTCGCAACCCGCTACGCGCGACCTGCTGGCCGCCATCGCCCAGCTGCCGCGGGGCGCGGTCGTCTTGCCCGGGCTCGACCGCGACATGGACGAGGCGAGCTGGAAAGAGCTCGATCAATCGCATCCGCAATTCGGCCTGCGCGAGCTTCTCGCGGCGCTGGAGTGCCAACGCAACGACGTCGCCGAGTGGCCGGGCGGCGGCGGTTCGGCGCGCCATCTGCTGATCACCGAATTGATGCGCCCGGCGGAGACAACCGAAGCCTGGTCGCGGCCGCCGACATCCTCGCTCGAGCATGTGACGCGCGCCGATTGCGCGACGCCACATCAGGAGGCGCTGGTCGTGGCCCTCGCGTTGCGCGAGACGCTGAAGGACGAAGGACGCACGGCGGCCCTGGTCACGCCCGACCGCGAGCTGGCGCGCCGCGTCGCCGCGGAACTGCGACGCTGGAATGTCGATATCGACGATTCGGCCGGCGCGCCTCTGGCCGACACGCCGCCGGCCGCCCTGCTGCGCGCGCTGGTCACGGCCGTCGACGAGGGCTTCGCACCGGTCGCCCTGCTCGCCCTGCTGAAGCATCCGCTCTGCACGCTGGGCGGCGATCGCGCGGTGCTGCTCGATGGGGCGCGGCGGCTCGACCGCAAATGCCTGCGCGGGCTGAAGCCGACGCCCGGCATGCCGGCCATCCGGGCGCACATCGAGAAGGCCAGGTTCGGCGATCCGGCTGACCGGCGCGCCGTGGCAGCGCTGATCGATCAGCTCGATGCCGCGACCGCCGGCCTGGCGGCGCTGATGGAGGCCGGTGCCACACCCGCCGCGCTGCTCGATGCCACCATCGCCGCCGCGGAGACGATCGCGACGGATGCCACGCTGTGGTCGGGCGAGGCGGGTGAGGCGCTGGCCGACGCCCTCGCCCGCCTGCGCACGGCCTGGGCCGGTCCGCACGAAATACCCGGCGGCGAATGGCCGGCGCTGCTGTCGGCCATGCTCGAACCCGAGATCATCCGCCCCGGCTACGGTCGCCATCCGCGCCTCGCCATCTGGGGGCCGCTGGAGGCCCGTCTGCAGCGCGCCGATCTTCTGGTGCTGGGCGGGCTGAACGAGGGGACCTGGCCGCCTGCGGTCGAGACCGGGCCTTGGATCAACCGGCCGATGCGCAGCGCCCTCGGGCTGCCCCAGCCGGAGCGGCGCATCGGCCTGTCGGCCCACGATTTTGCCGCCGCGCTCGGCGCCGAAAGGGTCCTGCTGACCCGCGCCGAGCGCGAGGGCGGGGCACCGACCGTGCCGTCGCGCTGGCTGGCGCGGCTCGATGCGTTGTTCGGCTACGAACCTGGCAGCAACGCGCCCCCGCCGGAATACATCCAGCGCGGCCGCCGCAGCTACCTGGCCTGGGCGGACGCCCTCGATCGACCCCAAGACTACAGACCGTGGCCGCGGCCCGAACCGCGCCCGCCGCTCGCGGCGCGGCCGACACGCCTCTCGGTGTCGAGCATCGAGCAATGGCGGCGCGACCCCTATGGCCTCTATGCGCGACGCATCCTGGGGCTGGAGGCGCTCGATCCGCTGGAGGCGGAGCTCGGCGCCGCCGACCGCGGCTCGGCACTGCACGATGCGCTCGACGAGTTCCTGAAGGCCTATCCCTCCGGCCTGCTGCCGACCGACGCGATCGGCCAGTTCGAGGCGCTGGGTGAGAAGCATCTCGAACCCCTGCTGGCGGCGCCGGCGGAGCGCGCTTTCTGGTGGCCGCGCTTCCAGCGCCTGGCGCGGTGGTTCGTCGCCACCGAGAATGCGCGCCGCGCGGCGGGCACCAGGCTACTGGCGAGCGAAACGGATGGCGCCCTCACTGTCGGGCCACCGGGCCGGCCCTTGCGCATCGAAGCGCGGGCCGACCGTATCGACGAGATCGAGCCGGGCGGCTGGGAGATCATCGACTACAAGACCGGCCGCGTGCCCTCGCCCAAGGAGCTGGACGGCCTGTTCGCGCCGCAGCTTCTGCTCGAGGCGGCAATGGCCGAACAGGGCGGCTTCAAAGGCATCAAGGGCAAGGCGCGCGCCGTGCACCTCTCCTATTGGCAGGCCAACGGGCTGGGCAATGGCGGCGAGGTCCGGGAGATCAAGGACAGCGAGCAGCTGATCCCGGCGATGCTCGCCCTGGTCGGCAAGATGGCCGAGCACTTCGCCAATCCCGCGACGCCCTATGGCGCGCTGCCCTGGCCGGAATTCATCCCGCATTTCAACGACTACGCCCATCTCGAACGCGTCGCCGAATGGTCGACGGCGGGCGGAGGCGAGGAGTGAGCGTCGCTCTCGACGTGCTGGGGCTCGCAACCCAGGCCCAGCGGCGCGCCACGACGCCGGGACACTCGGCCTGGGTCGAGGCCAATGCCGGCACCGGCAAGACCAAGGTGCTGACCGATCGCGTGACACGCCTGCTGCTGGACGGCGTCAAGCCCGAGCGCATCCTGTGCCTCACCTTCACCAAGGCGGCCGCCGCCGAGATGCGCAACCGTCTGGCGACGCAGCTCGGACGCTGGGCGCTCGCCCAGCAAGCCAAGCTCGACGAGGAGGTCGAGCAGCTCATCGATCGCCCGCCCGATGCAGCCGAGCGTGTCGCGGCGCGCCGCCTGTTCGCGCGCGTGCTCGACGCGCCGGGCGGCATCAACATCCTCACCATCCATGCCTTCTGCCAGGCGTTGCTCAAGCGCTTTCCGCTCGAGGCCGGCGTGGCGCCGGGCTTCGAGGTGCTCGACGAGGCCGAGGCGCAAACCCTGTTGCGTCATGCCCAGGACGAGCAGATGGAGGCGCTGGCCCGCCGCGATGCGCCAACCGCCCTGGTCGAGGCGCTGGCCGCGGTGGCCAACCGGATCTCGATCGCCGAATACGCCGAGCTCATGACCAGGCTTTTGGGCGAACGGGCCTGGCTGCTGGCCCGCATCGGCGACGAAGCGGGATTGCGCCGCGTGCGGGCACGACTGGCCGAGGATATGGGCTGCTCGCCCGACGACACCGCCGACAGCCTGCGGAGCAACGCCTGCCTCGATGCCGCTTTCGATGCCGCGGGCCTGCGCGCCGCCGCACAAGCGCTGGCCAAGGGCGGCAAGCAGGACGTGGCACGCGCGGCCCTGATCGCCGAATGGCTGGCGGCAGCCGATGGCCGACCGGCGCTCCTGCCCGCCTACGCCAAGGCATTCTTTACAGCCAAGGGCGAGATCCTGGCGCGCCTTGCCACCAAGGCCGCGATCACGGCGATGCCCGGGATCGAAGGCGTGTTGCGCGGTGAGGCCGAGCGACTGGCCCAAGTGCTCGATCGCGTGAATGGCGCGGGGCTGGTCGAGCACACGATGGCGTTGTTGCGGCTCGGCCTCGACATCGCCGGCCGCTATGCCCGCGCCAAGCGGCGGCGCGCCGTGCTCGACTACGACGACCTGATCGTGGCCACGCGGCGCCTGCTGGAGAACGCGGCGAGCGCCGCCTGGGTGCTCTACAAGCTCGATGGCGGCATCGACCATGTTCTGGTCGACGAAGCGCAGGACACCAATCCCGACCAGTGGGAAGTGATCCGCCGCCTGACCGAAGAATTTTTCGTGGGCGAAGGCGCGGTCGAGCGCCGTCGCACCGTGTTTGCTGTCGGCGACACCAAGCAGTCGATCTTCGGCTTCCAGCGCGCCGATCCGCGCAAGCTCAAGGAGATGCGCGAATGGTTCGCCGAGCAGAGCCGCATCGCCGTGCAGGATTTCGTGCCGGTCGAGCTCAATGTCTCGTTCCGCTCGACGCCCGCCGTGCTCGACGCTGTCGATTGGGTGTTCGGTGAGGCCGAAGCGGCCCGCGGCGTCGCCGAGCCAGGAGGCGTGACCCATCTGCCGAGCCGGAAGGACGAGCCCGGCCGGGTCGAGCTGTGGCCGCTGGTCAGTGCGCCTGACGCCGAGATCGACACGACCAACCTCGAAGGTCCACGCGGCGCGCTGGCGCTGCCTCACGAGCGCCTCGCCCACCTGATTGCCGCCCACGCCAAAAGCCTGATCGGCCACGAGCAGCGTGCGCGCAAAGGCGAGCTGTTGCATGCCGGCCATTTCATGGTGCTGGTGCGGCGGCGCAACGAGTTCGTCAATGCGCTGGTGCGCGCGCTGAAGCGTGAGGGAATCGAGGTGGCCGGCGTCGACCGCCTGAACCTGGGCCAAGAGCTCGCGATCCAGGATCTCTTGGCCGCGGCGCGCTTCGTGCTGCTGCCGCAGGACGATCTCAATCTGGCGTGCCTGCTGAAATCGCCGCTGATTGGTCTCAGCGAGGAGCAGCTCTTCACCCTGGCATGGAAGCGCAGCGGTCATCTCTGGCAGGCGTTGCGCGCGCATGCGGGCGATATCGAGTTCGCCGCCGCCCATGCGCGGCTGTCGGCATGGCTGAAGCGCGCCGATTACATCACGCCGTTCGATTTTTTCGCCGAGGCGCTCGGTCCCGAAGGCGGCCGCGTGGCCCTGCTGGAACGGCTGGGCCGCGAGGCCGCCGACCCGATCGACGAGCTGCTGGCGCGAGCGCTGCAGTATCAACGCGCCGAGGGCGGCTCTTTGCAGGGCTTCCTGCGTTGGTTCGAGGCGGGCGGCGGCGAGATCAAGCGCGATCTCGACCAGAACCGCCGCCGCGAGGTGCGGATCCTGACGGTGCATGCGTCGAAAGGCCTGCAGGCGCCGATCGTCTACTTGCCCGACACGACCCGCGTGCCGCGCGACACCGAGCGCCTGCTGACCGGCATCGACGGCGAGGCCCGGCTCTGGCTGCCGCGCGCCGACGACGCCAACGAGGCTGCCCGCCGCTGGCGTGCCAAGGCCCGTGAACGCGCGCTCGAGGAGCAGAACCGCCTGCTCTACGTCGCCATGACCCGCGCCGAGGACCGGCTCTATGTCGGCGGCTGGGTGGGCGCGAAGAAGCCGGACCGTGGCTGCTGGTACGAGCGCATCGAGGCAGGCTTGCGCGCCAGCAGCGATGCCGGCGTGGTTCGCAGAATTGGCGAGTCGCGCGGCCGCGCCCTCTCGCGCACTTTCGACTTTTCGACCCAGCTCGGCGCTGAGGGCTGGTCGGGCGACGGCTATGAGCTCTTCAACGCCGGCAACATCGAGACGCCCGAACAGGCCGAGTTGCCGCTCGAGGTGGCAGCCCGGCTGGAGTCCTGGGCGCATCAACCGGCGCCGGCCGAGCCCGACCCACCGACACCGCTAGCGCCCTCGCAACCGCTGCCGGACGAGGCGCTCGCACGCCCGCGCGCCTTCAGCCCCTTGGTACCGGGTGATTCGCGGCGCTGGCAGCGCGGCCGGCTGCTGCACCAACTGCTGCGCCATCTGCCTGCCCTGCCCGCGGCGGCGCGTGCTGCAGCGGCGCAACGCTTCCTCGCGCAGGCGGCGCACGGATTGACCGACGAGGAGATCTCGCTGTGGGCGGACGAGGTGCTCGCCGTCACCGAAGCGCCGGACCATGCCGCTCTGTTCGCTGAAGGCTCGCGCGCCGAGGTACCGTTGATCGGCACGGTGAAAACGCCACGCGGCACTTTCACCGTGAGCGGCCAGGTCGACAGGCTGGCCGTCTCGGCCTCCGAAGTGCTGATCGTCGACTACAAGACCAATCGGCCGCCGCCGCAATCGACCTCGGATGTGGCGCTCGCCTACCGCCGGCAGCTCGCGCTCTATCGCGCGCTGCTCGCCGACATATATCCCGGCCGTACAGTGCGGGCTTTCCTGCTGTGGACGGCGGCGCCTTTGTTGATGGAAATCGACGCCGAAACGCTCGGTAAATCAATGCCTTACGCTGCCGCATCTTGACTCGCCCGGCTGCCGTTCCTAGCTTGGGGTCCAAGGGCGGCGCCGGTCCATCGACCGGCCTGTAGTGTTTTTGGGAGAACCCATTATGACCGTCAAAGCAACCGATACCTCCTTCGAAGAGGAAGTCCTGAAGTCCGACACGCCCGTCCTCGTCGACTTCTGGGCCGAGTGGTGCGGCCCCTGCCGCATGATCGGCCCCTCGCTTGAGGACATCTCCAAGGAGATGGACGGCAAGCTGAAGGTGGTGAAGGTCAACATCGACGAGAATCCGACGACGCCGTCACGCTACGGTGTCCGCTCGATCCCCACGCTGCTGCTGTTCAAGAACGGCCAGGTCGCCGCGACCAAGATCGGCGCCGAGCCCAAGCAGAAGCTGGTGAGCTGGATCAACACCGTCGTCAGCTAACAGAGGGCGTCCTGCCCTGAGGAGCGACCCGCAGGGCCGTGTCTCGAAGGGTCAGCCGTTGCGGGCCAGGACTTGGCCCGCGACATAGAGCGACCCGCAGATCAGGATACGCATCGGCGCGGGCTGGGTGGCCAACAGGTCTTCCAGCGCCGCGCCGATGTCGTTCGTGGGCACGCAATCCAGGCCGACCTCGGCCGCCCGTGCGCAGGATTCCTGCGGCGTATAGGCGGCATGACCTTCGATCGGCACGGCGCGCGCGCTGCGGGCGTGGCGCGCGAGAGGCCGCAGGAAACCCGCGGCGTCCTTGGTCGTGAGCATGCCGAAGATCAGGTAGAGCGGCAGCGGCGCCGGCTCCTTGGCCCACTCGGCGGCCTGACGCGCGAGCGCGATGCCGCAATCCTCGTTGTGACCGCCATCCAGCCAAAGCTCGCCGCCGGGCGGCATGGCCTCAACCAGCGGCCCGCGCAACAGCTTCTGCAGGCGGGCCGGCCACTCGACGGCGACGAGCCCCCGGGCGATCGCTGCATCGTCGATGCGGAACTGCGCGGCGCGCAGCCGCTCGATGCAGGCGACGGCCGTCGCGGCATTGTCGATCTGATGCGCACCGACCAGCGCCGGCGCCGGCAGGTCGAGGCCCAGAAGGTCGCTGTCATAGCGAAAGCCGCCCGAGGTCGGCGTCACCTGCCACTCACGGCCCATGCGAAAGAGCGGTACGGCGAGCTTGGCCGCCGCGTCGGCGATGACCTGAGCGCTCGCCTCGCGCTGACGGCCGATCACCGCCGGCACGGCGTGTTTCAGGATTCCGGCCTTTTCCGCGGCGATGCCCTCGAGCTTGTCGCCGAGGAAGCCCGTGTGGTCATAGCCGATCGGTGTGATGGCCGAGAGCACGGGATCGATCACGTTGGTGGCGTCGTAGCGGCCGCCCATGCCGACCTCGATCACCGTGAGATCGGCCGGCACGCGCGAGAAGGCGAGATAGGCCGCCACCGTGGTGATCTCGAAGAAGGTGATGGGCTCTTCCTGGTTGGCCTGCTCGCACTCCGTCAGCACGGCATCGAAAAAGTCGTCGTCGATCAGGTGACCGGCAACCCGGATGCGCTCGTTGAAGCGCACCAGGTGCGGCGAGGTGTAGACGTGGACGCGATAGCCCGCCGCCTCGGCCATGGCGCGCAGGTAGGCGACCAAGGAACCCTTCCCGTTGGTGCCGGCGACATGCACCACCGGCGGCAGCTTCAGGTGAGGCGATCCCACTGCGGCCAGCAGGCGTTGGGTGCGCTCCAAGCCTAGGTCGATCAGCTTGGGATGCAGCCGCATGAGGCGGTCCAGGATCTGATCGGTCATGGCAGCAGCCGCGAGCGACGCTCAGCGGACCGCGACAGCCAGGCCGCGGCCCTCCGACGTGACGGGATCCATGAACAGCGAGACCAGCCGGATCAGTGTCTCGCGCAGCTTGTGGCGATGCACGACGGCGTCGACCATGCCGTGCTCCAGCAGGTATTCCGAGCGCTGGAAGCCGGGCGGCAGTTCCTGGCGGATCGTGTCCTGGATCACGCGCGGGCCGGCGAAGCCGATGATGGCGTCGGGCTCGGCGATATGGACGTCGCCCAGCATGGCGAACGAAGCCGAGACGCCACCGGTCGTGGGATCGGTCAGCACGACGATGTAAGGCAGTCCCGCCTCCTTCACCTTGCGCACGGCCACGGTGGTGCGGGTAAGCTGCATCAGCGACAGGATGCCCTCCTGCATGCGTGCGCCGCCCGAGGCGGAGAAGACGATCAGCGGCGCCTTGCGGGCCACCGCCAGGTCGGCCGCCATCACCAGCCCCTCGCCCACCGCGGTGCCCATCGAGCCGCCCATGAAGCCGAAATCGAGCAGCGCCACGATGGCCATGCGGCCGCCCATCGGGCCGCTTGCCACGAGCAGCGCGTCGGTCGTGCCCTCGGCCTTGGCCTGCGCCTCCTTGAGCCGCGCGTCGTAGCGCTTGGTGTCGCGGAACTTCAGCGGATCGGCGGTAACGCGGGGCAACGGATGCAGCTCGTACTTGCCCTCGTCGAACAGGAACGGCAGGCGCTTCAGCGGACGGATCCGCATGTGATGGCCGCAATGGGTGCAGACTTCCTGGTTGGCTTCCCAGTCGCGCATGAACAGCATCTGTTCGCACTTGGGACATTTCAGCCAGAGATTCTCCGGCGCCTCCTTGCGCGAGACCAGCGCCCTAAGCTTGGGCCGGACGAAATTGGTCAGCCAGTTCATGGCGGCGGTATCGCACGAATGGGAGGGTCGGCCAAGATCGACGCTGTCAGCGCCAGAAGGCGCCGAAGGGCGGGATTATTTCCTCGGGTTTCTTCACCTGGCAGAACAATTTCCGCGCCTGGTAGTCGGCGCAGAGCCTTTGTGCCGCGGCCGGTTCGAGATCGGCGATGATCGCGGCCTGCCGAGTCGCCTTGTTGGCGGTGACGGGCAGGATCCATTCCTTGCCGAGGCGCGCGACGCCCAGCCTCACGAGATCGGCCTGACCGGTGTCGTAGGCGTGCCGCGCCATCTTCCAGTCGCCATAGGTGCCGAGCCAGGCGGCGTCGCCCGGCATGTCGTAATGGATGACGCCGCATTCGCCCGGGGCGAACACCGTGCCCGGACCGCTCTCGCCGTTGCGCAACTGCCAGATCTTGGGCCGGTTGCCGCCGGTCTTCAGCGCATAGGCCTCGTCGAACAGGCGAACGATGAATTCGTCGCGCAAGTCGGCGCGGCGGAAGCCGAACGCCACGGCGATCAGCCGGCGCCCGTCCCGCACCGCGCTGCCCACGATGTTGAAGCCCGAGGCGCAGATGAAGCCGGTTTTCAGCCCGTCGGCATAGGGCGCATAGAGATCGAGGAACTTGATGCCCGGCCCGACTCGCATCTTGCCGAGCATGAACTGCTGGGTGCGGAAGTAGCCGTAATAATCCGGGAACTGCTTGATCAGAGCCATCGCCAGAATGGCCATGTCGCGCGCCGTGGTCATCTGGCCGGGATCGGGTAGGCCGTTGGCGTTGCGGAACTGGCTGGCGCTCATGCCGAGCCGCGCCGCCGTCTCGCTCATGCGCTGGGCGAAAGCCGGGGACGAGCCTGAAATCAGCTCGCCGAACGCCGTCGCCACGTCATTGGCCGAGTGCGCCACCAGGGACTGGATGCCCTGCTCGACCGTCACCGTCTGGCCGGCGCCCAGGCCGAGCTTGGTTTGCGGCATCGAGCGGGCATACTCGGAGAACGGGACCGGCGTGGCCAGGGTGAGGCGGCCGGCTTTGAGCTCCTCGAAGACGATATAAAGCGTCATCATCTTGGTGAGCGAGGCCGGATACCAGTAGGCTCCGGGGTTGCGTTCCAGCAGCGTCTCGCCCGTGACGGCGTCGACCACGACGTAGGGGCCGGCTTGGACGGGGCCGGAGGGCGAGGCCACGGTGGCGATCTGGGCGCGCGAGGGTCCGGCCGCGAGGCTGATCAGACCCAGGATGCAAAGCAGAAGACGCAGGTTCATTGCCGCCAGTGCATGAGAGCCGCCAGCATACGCCCTTCCACGCGAGGGCGGGAGGCATTAGATCGGTGGCATGCTCAAGGTCCTGATCGCCCCCGTCACCCCGTTTCAGCAGAACTGCTCCATCGTCTGGTGCGACGAGACCATGGAAGGCACCGCCGTCGACCCGGGCGGCGATTTCGACAGGCTGAAGGAGGCGATCGCCGAGCAGGGCATCAAGGTGACCAAGGTCCTGCTGACCCACGGCCATGTCGACCATGCCTCGGCCGCCGGCACCATGGCCGACTATTACGGGGTCAAGATCGAGGGGCCGCATAGGGACGACCTGTTCCTGATCGAGGGTCTGCCGGAGTCCGGCCGCAAGTACAATTTCCCGGCCTACAAGCCGTTCGTGCCCGACCGCTGGCTCGAGGGCGGCGATACTGTGAGCCTCGGCAACCTCACCTTCGATGTCGTGCACTGCCCCGGCCATACGCCGGGCCATGTCGTGTTCGTGCACAAGCCCGCCAAGGTGGCCTTCGTGGGCGACGTGCTGTTCCGGGGCTCGATCGGCCGTACCGATTTCCCGCGCGGCAATCACGATCAGTTACTGAACTCGATCCGCAAGGGCCTGTGGCCGCTGGGCGACGACATCACCTTCGTGCCCGGTCACGGACAGACCTCGACCTTCGGCTGGGAACGCAAGACCAATTCCTTCGTCGCCGACCTGTTGTTCGACGACGACGAAGAGGAAGCGGCGAAGGCCTAGTCTAGCGAAGGGCGATCAGAGAGGACTGTAAATCGCGCTGGCCGGCGGCGAGCGCCGGCGGCATATCGTCAACAGGTTGACGCTGCCCATAGTGCTGCTGCACATAGTCCACGCCATGGCGCAGCATCGCCTTGGTGAAGCGCGCGGGCTTTGCCGCCAGCGCGGCGATCACGTCCGGCGATCGTTCGGCGAGCGGCCGCTTGAACGCGGCAAGCTCGACCTCGGCGACCAGGTACATGCCGCAGGCCATCGCACCCAACGCGTAGGACAGGCACTCTTCTTCCCAGCGATCGGGCTCGCGATGTTCGGCATCGAGCAGGGCCAGTGCAGCGGTGAAGGTGTCGTGGAGCCTGTCCTTCCGGTCGGTGGAGTCGCGCTGCATGCTTATTCTCCTCGTCTCGTCGCTGGGTCGAGGCGCATATGACGATGCGATCGTGACCCGGCCATGACGAAACGCGCGAAGGCGCGAATGGTCACAACAAGGATGGGAACAAGCGGCGAAATGTCCCGCCGCATTACACGGCGATGACGACAGCTAGGCTTTGCGCACGCCGCGCACACCGTCTGCAAGCGACTTGATGAAGGCCATCACGCCGGGCACGAGATCGGCCTTGGGCTTGCCGTCGGCGTCGAGACCCGCCTTCACGCGATCGACGATCGCCGAGCCGACGACGGCGGCGTCGGCGTGACGCGCGACCGCCGCGGCCTGATCCGGCGTCTTGATTCCGAAGCCGACGGCGACGGGCAGCTTGGTATGGCGCTTGATGCGCTCGACGTGCGCGGCAACTGCATCCTCGGTCGCCGACTTGGTGCCGGTGATGCCCAGCACCGAGACGAAGTACACGAAGCCAGACGCGTATTTCAGGACGGCCGGCAGGCGCTTGTCGTCGGTGGTGGGCGCGGTCAGCAATACCGTGTCGATGCCGCTTGCCAAGGCGTAGGGCTTCAGCTCATCGGCTTCTTCCGGCGGCAGGTCGACCAGGATGAAGCCATCGACACCCGCTGCCGCGGCTTCCTTGCAGAACCGTTCGGGGCCGCGCTGATAGACGAGATTGTAGTAACCCATCAGCAGGATGGGCGTGTCGTTGTCGACCTCCCGGCGGAAGCGGCGGACCATGTCGAAGGTGGCATCGACGGTGATGCCGGCCTTCAGCGCCCGCTGGCCGGCACCCTGGACCGAGGGGCCGTCGGCCATCGGATCGGTGAAGGGCATGCCCAATTCGATCAGGTCGGCGCCGGCCGCCGGCAAGCCCTTCAGAATCTGCGTAGCCGGTCGCGGCATCCGGATCGCCGGCGCTGACATAGGCCACGAGGCCGGCGCGCTTGCCGGCCTTGAGTTCTGCGAAGCGCTGGGTGAGGCGGCCCATCAGAGCTTGATCCCCATGCGCGCGGCCACCTGCGGCACATCCTTGTCGCCGCGACCGGAGAGATTGGCGACCAGCAGGTTGTCCTTGGGCAGCGTCGGCGCGAGCTTCGTCACATGCGCCAGGGCATGCGCGGATTCGAGCGCGGGAATGATGCCCTCAAGCTTGCACAGGAGGTGGAAGGCATCGAGTGCCTCGTCGTCCGTCGCCGAGACATATTCAACGCGACCCTGGTCCTTGAGCCACGAATGCTCGGGACCGATGCCCGGATAGTCGAGGCCGGCCGAGATCGAATGCGCCTCGATGATCTGGCCTTCCTTGTCCTGCAGCAGATAGGTGCGGTTGCCGTGCAGCACGCCCGGCCGGCCGCCGGTGAGCGACGCCGCATGCTCGCCGGTCTCGATGCCGTGGCCAGCCGCCTCGACGCCGACGATGCGCACGCCCTTGTCGTCGAGGAAGGGATGGAAAAGGCCCATCGCGTTCGAGCCGCCGCCGATGCAGGCCACCAGCGTGTCCGGTATCCGGCCCTCGGCTTCCATCATCTGCGTGCGCACCTCGTTGCCGATCACGCATTGGAAATCGCGCACCATCGATGGATAAGGATGCGGACCCGCCACCGTGCCGATGCAGTAGAACGTCGTCTCGCAGGTCGCCACCCAGTCGCGCATCGCCTCGTTCATCGCATCCTTGAGCGTCGAGGCGCCCGACGTCACCGGCTGCACCTCGGCGCCCAGCATCTTCATGCGGATCACGTTGGGCGCCTGGCGCTCGACGTCGACCGAGCCCATGAACACCACGCAGGGAATGTCGAACAGCGCGCAGGCTGTCGCCGTGGCGACGCCGTGCTGACCCGCACCCGTTTCGGCAATGACGCGCGTCTTGCCCATACGCTTGGCCAGAAGCACCTGGCCCAGCACGTTGTTGATCTTGTGGCTGCCGGTGTGGTTGAGCTCGTCGCGCTTGAGATAGATCTTGGCGCCGCCCAGCTTCTTCGTCAGGCGATCGGCATAGTAAAGCGGGCTGGGGCGGCCGGCATAATGCTTCAACAGCGAGCTGAGCTCGCCCTGGAACTGCGGGTCGGCCTTGGCCGTGTTGTAGGCCTGCTCCAGCTCCAGGATGAGCGGCATCAGGGTTTCGGCGACGTAGCGGCCGCCGAAAATGCCGAAATGCCCGCGTTCGTCGGGGCCGGTGCGGAAACTGTTGGGCGAACTGCTCGGTGTCGGGGACATCACGGTTCCTGTCGGGAGGCGCGGACTTAGCAGTCCCGACAGGGGTCGGTCAAAAGCCCTATCTCTTCTTTTTCCCGGCCGACTTCTTCTTGGCCTTGACGGCCACCTTCGGCGCGGCCTTGCGCTTGGCCGCAGGCCTGGCGGCGGCAGCACGACCGGCCGGCGCATCCTCCACTTCGACGATCACCTCGATCTCGACCGGGATTCCGCGCGGCAGCGAGCCCATGCCGACCGCCGAGCGGGCATGGCGACCGCGATCGCCGAACACCGTGACGAAGAGGTCGGAGCAGCCGTTGATGACTTCAGGTTGCTCGCCGAATTCGGGCGTGGCGTTCACCATGCCCAACAGCTTCACAATGCGTTTCACCCGATCGAGGTCGCCCAGCTCGGCCTTCATAACGGCGATCAGGCTCAAGCCGGTCTGGCGCGCGTATTCGTAGCCCTGCTCGCGGGTGAAGTCGCGACCGACCTTGCCGACCGGCAGCGGATGGCCCGGCAAGCCCGGGCCCTTGCCCGCGAGATAGAGCAGGTTGCCGGTGCGCACGGCGTTCACGTAATTGGCCATCGGCGACGTCGGCTTGGCGAGCTCGATGCCGAGTTCCTTCAGCCGCTGTTCGGTTTTCATCTTCGGCTCCCCTCAGAGCGCCTTCACGCGGTCAAGGAAGGCGCGGATCAAGTCGATTGATTTCACACCCCGGCTCGATTCGACGCCAGAGGAAACGTCGACGCCGCGCGCGCCGGTGACGCGCACGGCCTCGGCGATGTTGTCGGGCGTGAGCCCACCGGCCAGGAGCCACGGCAGCGGCACGACGCGGCCGCTGAGGATGGTCCAGTCGAAGGCCCGCGCGTTGCCGCCGGGCAACGTGCCTTCAGCGGCATCGAACATCAGCCGGTCGGCAACGGTCGCGTAGGCCGCGACGCCGCGGTCGACGTCTCCGGCTTCGGCGACCTTGATCACCTTCATTACAGGCTTGCCGGTGCGCGCCTTGATGGCGGCGATCCTCTCGGGGGTCTCGGCGCCGTGGAGCTGCAGCATGTCGATGGCACCGGTCGCCAGCCGCTCGTCGAGCAGTGCATCGTCGGGATCGACGAACAGGCCGACCCGGCCGACATTCTTGGGCACGCGCGCACCCAGCGCCTTCAGCACATCGTTGGAAACGACATGGCGTGGCGAGCGCGGATAGGTCACGAAGCCTACCCAACGCGCGCCGAACCCGACCGCGGCGTCGACCGTCACCGCCGTCGACAGACCGCAGATCTTTGCCTCCACGGGGTGCTCGACACTCATAGGTCGTTGACGCCGGCCTCGCGCGCGATGGCCTCGGCGGCGGCGCGCGGGTCGGCCGCCTGATAGATCGGCCGGCCGACCACGAGGTTCGTGGCGCCGAGGTCGACCGCCTGACGCGGCGTCATGGCCCGTTTCTGGTCGTTGGCGGCGCTGCCGACCGGCCGGATGCCGGGCACCATCAGCACGAAATCGGGACCGCATTGCTTGCGCAGCGCGGCGATCTCGAGCGGCGAGCAGATCACGCCGTCGAGGCCGCTGGCATGCGCCAGGTCGGCCAGGCGCAGCACCTGGTCGGACGGGTCGGCATGGACGCCCGTCGCCTCGAGGTCGGAACGATCGAGGGAGGTGAGGACAGTCACTCCCAAAAGCTTCGGCCGGGGCACGCCGTACTTGGCGGCCTGCGTGCCCGCTTCGCACACCGCCGCCTTCATCATCTCCTGGCCGCCGCTCGCGTGGATGGTGATGAAGGTGGGGGCAAGCTCGACCACGGCGCGGATACCGCCGGCCACGGTGTTGGGAATGTCGTGCAGCTTGAGGTCGAGGAAGAAACCCACGCCCGTCGCCCGCACCGGCGCCGGAAAGGCGTAACGCACGCCCGGGGCGCCGTGCGCCAGGAAGAATTCCAGCCCCAGCTTGATGCCGCCAACGGCGGGCTTCGGCCCGCCCGCGATGGACTGTATGAGCTTGGTGGCCTGGGCGAGATCGATGGTGTCGATGCCGCAATAGACGGGGTTGGCGCGGGTCGGCATGGCGGGCGCAACCTAATGGCGGCGTCCCTCTGCGGCAAGCCATCAGTGAATGGCGGCGTACATGATCTTTTCTTCGGTGGCCTCGCGCGCGGAGAATTCCTCGACGACCTTGCCCTGCCGGCACACCAGGATGCGATCCGAGCGCGCCATGATCTCGGGCAGGTAGGACGAGATCATGACCACCGCGTTGCCCTGCTCGGCCAGGCGGTCGATGAGCTGGTGGATCTCGGCAATCGCGCCCACATCGACACCGCGCGTCGGCTCATCGAACACGATCAGGGTAGGTTCCTGTACCAGGGATTTGGCGATGACGATCTTCTGCTGGTTGCCGCCCGACAGCTCGACGACCTTCACGTCCTGGCCGATGGCGCGAACATTGAGCGCCTCGATCCATTTCTTGCCGACCGTTTCGGCCTCCCGGGCCAGGACGAAGGGCCGGCGACGGCCGAGCTTGGCCAGAAGGCCCATGTAGACGTTGCGAGCGATCGACATGGTCTCGAAGAAGCCCTCGACCTTGCGGTCCTCGGTGACATAGGCGATTCCGTCGCGCACTGCAGGCGCCGGCGTGAGGTAGCGGATCGGACGGCCGCGCAGGACGATCTCGCCACCATGGAAGAAGTCGCGCTTGAGGATGCCGGCCGCGATCTTGAAGGTCTCGGTGCGCCCGGATCCGACGAGACCGAACACGCCGGTCACCTGGCCGGCAAAGACGGAGAGCGAGTTGTTCTTCACCATGGGCGCCATGCGCAGGTTCTCGATGGTGAGCACCCGTTCGCCGGGCGGCCGCACATGCGCCTTGCGCTCGGCATACAGTGTCTTGGACAGATCGCGACCCACCATGGCCTGGATGACGCGCGCCCGATCGAAATTGGCGGTATCGTCAGTGACGACATGGCGGCCGTCGCGCAACACGGTGATGCGGTCGGAGATGAGCAGCGCCTCCTCGAGCGCGTGCGAGATGAAGATGACCGAGACGCCGCGGCGCTTGAGCTCGCGCACGAGATCGAAGAAGTATTTCTTCTCCTCGGGCGTCAGGCTGGCGGTGGGCTCGTCGAAGATGATCACCCGGGCTTCGTGCAGCACGGCGCGGGCGATCTCGACCATCTGCTTCTTGGCGGCGCCGAGCTGCGCCACGGTGGCGGTCGGCGTCACGTCGAAATTGAGCGACTGCAGGAACTGCTGGGCGGCGATATAGATGCCGCGCAGGCGATTGTAGAACTTCTCCTGTCCGAGAAAGAGGTTCTGCGCCACGGTCATCGAGGGCACGAGGCTGTTTTCCTGGAAGACCATTGCGACGCCGAGCTGGCGGGCCTCCAGCGGCGTGCGCGGCGCGACCTCGCGGCCGGCAATCAGCATCGTTCCCGAACTGAGGGACACGACGCCCGCCATCACCTTGGTGAGGGTCGACTTGCCGGCGCCGTTCTCGCCGACCAGGGCGTGGATCTCGCCCTCGATCAGGCTGAAATCGACGCCTTCGATCGCCGGAACGCCACCGTAGAGTTTCGTCGCCTGGCGCAATTCGAGAATCGACGCGGTCATGCAGCGACTTCCTTCTCGATGTCGGCCAAGGCAAGCCGGATCAGCCGGCCCGGTCCCTTGGCGAGCATATAGAGGAAGCCGCCGACTTCGGCGGCGGCGACGATGCCGTGATTGACGCCGTCGACCCGGCTGTGCAGCGAATAGAGCGGCGTGCCTTCGGGCGACAGGCGGATCACCAGACCGTACGATCGCGGGGGCGCCCAGGGCTTCAGCACCCCCATCGTGCGCAGGTGAGCGCCCTGCATCGGCTCGAGGAAGCTCTGCCCGGAACGCAGCCGCGGCGCGATCCAGTGTTCCGGGGCGATTTCCTTCATCATGCGGCGCCGGAAGGCCGGCTCGCGTAGCACGAACTCGACCAGTTGCGTGCGCGCGGCAAAGGCGGTGAGCCAGAAGCCCCCGCCGGCCGCGGCGATAATGCGCGAGGGATAAACAGGCAGGCGATCCAGCACGATGCGGCGTCGACCCTGGGGCCCGATCGCGAGGAGGCGATGACGCCAGCTCTCGGACACCAGGGTTTCGACACCCAAGGCGCAGGCGCCGAAGGCATATTCCAGCCCCTGTGCAACCTCGCGGGCGGCTCCGTTACCCCGGTCGAGGAAGACCAGGCGGCCGCTTGCGCCACGCTCCATGAGATCGTGTGTCCAGTGCGCGCAGTCGTTGTCGTGCGAGCCGTCGGTCACGGCGAGCGTTCCATCCGACAGGCTGGAGATCGCATTCACCGCGTGAAGGGCCGTCCCGCCCGCATCGGTCCAACGTCGACCGTCCGACGGTCCGCCCACGATGCGGACTTCCTCGCCTCCGAGAGCGACCGCGAGGCCGCCACCGGGCAGCGCATGAAGCGCGGTGACGCCACGGTCGAAGCGGGCGATCTCGGTCCTGCCACCGTCGCCTAGGCGCAGGACTTGTTCACCGTCGGCGATCAGAACGGCTCTTCCATCTGTCGTGACGTCGTTGGCATCGTCGAACTGACCGACGATTTCGGCATCGGCCAGCATCTGGTTGGGCTTCAGCGCACCGTCGAAAATCGGAACGGTGATCGCCGCCTCGCCGCGCCCGAGTACGCGGTCGCCAAAAGCTCTCAACGCGGCGATCATGGGCTCTTTCCCCAGCGCCGGTCGTATTGCACGAAGCCGGGATCGGCGCCGTCGAGCTTGAGCCGGCCGATCCGGTTGTTCTGGATGCCGCCGAGATAGAGATAGCCCTTGTGCTCCCGCATCGAGGTGATCATGGGATGGTTGACGCCCGCCAGATCCCAATAGGTCTCCAGCACCTCGCCCTTGTCATTGAACCGGAGGACACAGCCCGTGTTGATGTTGGGGAAGAGCCATTCGTCGATCGGCACCCGCTTGGCCATGCGGCGGCGGAAACCGGGCATGCGCCAGGCCAGATCGAGGGCTGGCGAACGCATGCCGACCATGGCCAGCCAGTAGTTTCCGTCGGACGCGAGGTTGATGTTGTCGGGAAAGCCCGGCAGGTTCTCCATCACCGTCTCGACTTGGCCAGTCTTCGGCCCGTCGAACCAGTAGCGCTTGACGCAGCAACCCCAGGTCTCGGCGAACAGAATCGACCGGCTGCCGCGCTCGACGCAGATGCCATTGGGGAATTTCAGACCGCGCAGCACGGTGCGCGTGGTGCCGTCGCGCGGGTCGTAGCAGACGATGCGCCCGTTGCCGCGCGCCTCCAGCCCGTCGACCGGCCATTCATGCATCTCGTAGCGCACCGTCGCTTCGGAGAAGAAGATGCGCCCATCGTCGGCGATGTCGAGATCGTCGGCCAGGCGCAGCCGGCTGTCGTCGTTGACCGAGCGCAAGCTGCGATTGGTCTCGTCGGTCGCCTTCTCGACCTTGCGGCCGGGCGTGATGCGATAAAGGCCCATGCCGCCGATGCAGACATAGAGATTGTCGGCCCGGTCGAACGCCATGCCGAGCGGCTGGCCGCCGATATGGGCGAAGACTTCCATCTTTTCGTAGTCGGGCGGGAAGAAGCGCATGATGTCGCCATGGCGAGATCCGGCATAGAGATTGTCGTGTCGATCGAGGATGACGTCCTCCGGCGCCTCGATCCGCCCCAGCCCGATCAGGCTGACGCCGGCCAGCCGATCGTTCTGCGCGAACGGCGCATTGCTGCCGACGCCGACCGGCTGGAGCCGCGGCATCTCGTGAAATGTCGGACTGACATAGACCTTGGCAATGATGCGGTTGCGGTTCTTCAGCCAGCGGATGTCGATGGTCGCCGCGACCAGAAGGATGCCGGCCAGCGCCATGCGGTTGACGCCGCCGCGCACCGACAGGGTGGTGAGGCCGTTGGTGATCAGCAGGACGATCAATGTGCCGACCAGCGCCCGGGCGACCGAGCCGCGACCGCCGCCCAGGCTGATGCCGCCCAGCACGGCCGCCGTCAGTACCGTGACCTCGAGGCCGACACCGACGTCGCCACCGACCGTGCCGAGCCGGGCCGCGAAGAACAGCGCGCCGACGGCGGTCAGCGCGCCGCTGGCGGCATAGCAGCGGGCGATGGTGGCGCGCACCGGAATGCCGGAATTGTAGGCCGAGCGCCGGGAGCCGCCGATCGCCGTGATGTGCCAGCCCGGCCGCAGCCGCGTCATGAAGACGTGTCCGAAGATCGCCACCACAGCGTAGAGCAGGGCGACGCTGGGGATGCCCAAAACATCGCCGCCGCCCATGAAGTTCCACAACGGCGTGTCGGGGAAGGCCGCGGCGATTGTGTTGGAATAGTCGAACAGCAGGAGGTCGTAGGCCGAGCGATAGATGATCAGCGTGATCAGGGTCGTGATGAACGCGCGCAGACGCAGGTACCCGACCAGGAAGCCGTTGACCGCACCGAGCAGGGCACCGAAGGCGATCGTGATGACGACGACCGCCGGCACGGGCAGGTCGAGCACATCGAGGCAGAAGAGTGCGCAAAAATCGGTCAGCGCGAAGATTGAGCCCACCGACAGGTCGATGCCGCCGACGACGATGACCAGCGCCATGCCGAGCACGACGAAGCCGATCTCGGCCGCTTGGCGGGCGGTGTCGGCCAGGCTCGCCGGCGACAGGAAGCCGGGGATCGCCTGGGTGAACGCCACCGCGACGATCAGCAGGACGATCACCGGAATGGCCGTCTCGGTCCATCGCTTGGACAGGATCTCTCCCAGGAGGTGATCCGGCCAAAAGCGGTAGCGCAGACGCAGAACGGCTTCTCTCATTGAAAAGACCTGCCCAGGCATCGGTTAAAAAGAGGGGCGCGGCGGCCGTTGCCGGCCGCGCCCCGGGCTGGCGTTCGCGCTACTGCTTCAGCCGTTCAAGCTTCCAGCAGGTGCCGTCGATGGCAGCGTTGTCCTTGGTCACCGGAATGAGCGTCGTATAGATCGAGCCCTTGGACGAGCCCGGCTTCATCCCCGAGGACAACAACCACTTGATGATCGCGACCATGTCGGTCGCCTGGGTGGGTACGTCATAGGAGAGATCGAGATCGAAGGCGCCCGACTTCACGAGGTCGCAGGCGCCCTTCTGCTCGCCGCCGCCCGAGGTCGCGACGAACACCTTGCCGGTGAGCCCGGCCTCTTTCACGGCGGCGGCCGTGCCGATATCCATGCCGTCCCAGAAGCCGACGATGCCGCAGATGTCGGGATTCTGCTTGAGGACCGTCTGGGTGATGGCCTTGGCCTTTGCGGCATCCCAATCGGCGGCCTGGCTGGAAACGACCTTGATCTCGGGGTGCTTGGCCAGCACGTTCTCGACGCCTTTCAGCGTGTAGGCGCTAGCGGCGGCCGACAGGGCGCCCTGGACGATGGCGATCTTGTTCGACTTGCCCTCGCAGGCTTTGACCACGGCCTCGGTGTCGCGCTCGCCGATCTCGATCCAGTTGGCGCCGACGAAGGCCGAGGTGCGGTAGCTGGAGCCCATGTTGATCTGGATGATGTAGATGCCTTCGGCTTCCGCCCGCTGCAGCAGCTTGGCGTAGGTCTGCACGTCGGGGTTATGAACGATGATGGCCGCGGGCTTCTCCGAGATCAGCGTCGTCACGGCCTGGGCTCCGGCGTTGGTGCTCCAGTTGGCGTCGCGGACCACGACCTTCATGCCATAGGGCTCGAGGCCGCGCTTGACGCCGGCGAACCAGCCCTCGGTGAGATCGAAGTTCATCGCCACCGGAACGTAGGCGACGGTCTTGCCCGCGAGGGCCTGCTTGAAGGGGCCTTGGAACGGCTCATCGAGTCCCTTCTGCGCGAAAGCCGACGCGGCCATCGCGAAAACGAGTGCCGATGCGCAGCCGAGCCGGCCGAGCCATCGGGTGGTGCTGGATTTAGTCATGATCTTGTTTCCTCCATATGTGCTTCTTTGTTTCGACGCCGCTTCGCTTTCAGATATCTCCCTGCTGCGCGGTTTCCTCATTGCGGGGGTTGAGAAAGGAATCGGCGATCACGGCGATCAGCAGCACGACTCCCTTGACCAGGTTCTGGCCTGAATAGGAAACATCCATGATCGTCATGGCGTTCAGCATCGTGCCGATCAGCAACGTGCCGATCACGACGTTGAGGACGCCGCCCCGGCCGCCGGCAAGGCCGATGCCGCCCAGCACGACCACCAGGATGACGTCGTAGATCAGCGTCGAATTGTAGATGCGCGTCGGCATGCTGTTGACCGAGGCGGCCAGCACCAGACCGGCCAGCATGCCGATCAGGGCGGCAAGGACATACTGCAGGACGATCAGCGGACGCGTCGGGATGCCGGAGCTTCGGGCGGCGAATGGATTGTCGCCGATGGCGTAGATGAAAGCGCCGAAGCGCGTCCGCCGCAGGAAGATCGCGACCACGATACAGGCGCCGACGAACATGACGATCGGCATCGGAATGCCAAGCAGCGCGCCCTGCCCTAGCCGCTCGAACCCCTCGAGACCCGGACTCCATTGCACGACGTCGAGCTTGAACAGCGCCGCCTGTCCCAGGCCGGCCAGAAAAAGTCCCGATGCCAGGGTGGCGAACAGCGAGGGCACTTCGGCGTAGGCGATCAGCCAGCCATTGATCAGTCCGAAGGCGAGCGTCAGCAGCGCCGCCAGCAGCAGCGCATAGGACAGCGAGTGCCCGTCTTGCACAAGCTGCAGCACCACGCCGGGGGGCACCGCGAGGGCGGCGATGAGCGACAGGTCGATGCCGCGTCCGATGACGACGATCGCCATGGCAAGACCGAGGATGCCGAGAACAGCGACGTTCTGCAGGAGCGTCAGCATGTTTGAGGTCGTCAGGAAGCCCGGCAGGAAGATGGCGAAGCCTGCGAACAGAACGACGAATATCGAAAAGACGATGCCCTGCTGGGTGATCCGGAGCGGCTTCATTGCGGCAGAGCACCTCTCGCCCGATTGCGATATGGCTCTACGCAATCGTCACGGCGCAAATGCTCGCAGAACAGTTGCGGCGGAGTCAATCCACCACCAAGGCAGATCAGCTAAGTACTGCGCACGCGCTGCACTGCGTTTTGCCAGCCGGCATAGCGGCGGTCGCGCGAGGCGGCGTCCTCCGCGGGCCGGAAGGCGCGGTCGAGCGCCCAGCCCTTCGACAGGGCGTCGAGCGAAGGCCACAGGCCGGCCTGAAGACCGGCCAGGAAGGCGGCGCCCAGCGCCGTTGTTTCCGTCACTTTCGGCCGTTCAACCGGCGTACCGACGGTATCGGCGAGCCGCTGCATCAGCCAATCATTCACCACCATGCCGCCGTCGACGCGCAGTTCATCGATCTGCGCACCGTCGGCCCGCATCGCGTCGATGAGGTCGCGAGTCTGGTAGCAGACCGAATCGAGCGTGGCGGCGGCGATCTCGGCGGGGCCGGTATCGCGGGTGAGGCCCAGAAGGGCGCCGCGTGCGCCGGCATCCCAGTAGGGCGCGCCAAGACCGACGAACGCCGGCACCATGTAGACACCATGGCCGGCTTTGGCATTGCGGGCGATGGCCTCGACCTCGGACGACTCCCTGATCAGACGCAGGCCATCACGCAGCCACTGCACCGCGGCGCCCGCCACGAAGATGCTGCCTTCCAGGGCGTAGGTGCGCCGGCCGGCGAGCTGATAGGCAATGGTGGTGAGCAGGCGATTGTGCGAGCGCACGGCGATGCTGCCGGTGTTCAGGATGGCAAAGCAGCCTGTGCCATAGGTCGCCTTCACCATGCCGGGCTGCACGCAGGCCTGCCCGACGGTCGCCGCCTGCTGGTCGCCCGCCATGCCGAGCACCGGCACGGGCGCGCCCAGAATGTCAGCCGTGGCGACGCCCAGTTCGCCCGAGCAATCGACAACCTTCGGCAGCAGCGCTCGCGGCACGCCGATCAGCTTCAGCAGGTCCGCATCCCAAGTGCCCTTGTGGATGTCGAGCAGCAGGCTGCGGCTGGCATTGGTGGCGTCGCTTGCATGGACCTTGCCGCCGGTCAGTCGCCACAGCAGGAAGCATTCGATGGTGCCGGCGGCCAGGGTGCCCTTGTCGGCCGCGGCGCGGCTGCCGGCCACGTGATCGAGGATCCAGGCGATCTTGGTGCCGGAGAAATAGGGATCGAGGATCAGGCCGGTCTTGGCCGTGACCTCTTCCTCGTGCCCGGCGCGCCGCAACTCGTCGCAGCGAGCCGCGGTGCGGCGGTCCTGCCAGACGATGGCATTATGGATGGGCTTGCCGGTGCTGCGATCCCACACCACCGTGGTCTCGCGCTGGTTGGTGATGCCGATGCCGGCCAGCGCCTGGGCGTCGAGTTTCGCTTTGACGAGTGCCTCGCGGCAGGCCTCGACCGTGTCCGACCAGATCTCCTCCGCATCGTGCTCGACCCAGCCCGGCTTGGGGAAGATCTGCGGCAGTTCCTTCTGCGCCGATGCAACCGGGTGGCCCGCGGAATCGAACACGATAGCCCGCGTGCTGGTGGTGCCCTGGTCGATGGCAAGGATGTGCGTAGCGGCCATCGCGGATTCTTAGCAGGTTTAGCGGCCCCGCGCTCAGGGGCCGGGCTCAGTGCGCGCGGTCGATCGCGAAGTCGACGGCCTCGAGCAGGGCGGCCTTGAGCGGCTTGTCGGGGAAAAGTCCCAGCGCATCGCGCGCCATGGCGCCGTAGTGGCGGGCGCGCTCCAGCGTGTCGGCGAGCGCGCCATGACGGTCGATCAGTTTCTTGGCCTGTTCGAGATCGCCCTCGCGCTGATCGAGCTTCTCGATGGTGCGCTTCCAGAACTCGCGTTCGACGGTCCGGCCGCGCAGGAAAGCCAGGATCACCGGCAGGGTGATCTTGCCCTCGCGGAAATCGTCGCCGACGGTCTTGCCGAGCTGGGCCTCGCGGCCAGCATAGTCGAGCGCGTCGTCGACGAGCTGGAAGGCAATGCCGAGATTCATGCCGAAGCTTTGCAATGCCACGCGCTCGGGCCCGTTGCGGCCGGCGACCATGGCGCCGACTTCAGCGGCCGCGGCGAACAACTTGGCGGTCTTGGCCTTGATCACTTCGAGATAGGTCGCTTCGGGCGTGCTGATGTCGCGCTGGCTCACGAGCTGCAGCACCTCGCCCTCGGCGATGGTCGAGGAGGCGCGCGACAGCACGGCCAGGATATCGAGCGAGCCGACATCGACCATCAGCTCGAAGGCGCGCGTGAACAGAAAGTCGCCGACCAGCACCGAGGCCTTGTCGCCCCACACCGAGTTGGCGGACGGCTTGCCGCGCCGGAGCGCGCTCACATCGACCACGTCGTCGTGCAGCAGGGTGGCGGAATGGATGAACTCGACGCAGGTCGCGAGCTTGATGTGGCGGTCGTCGGTGGCGACATAGCCGCACAACCGCGCGGCCGCGACCGTCAGCAGCGGCCGCATGCGCTTGCCGCCGGCGCCCACCAGGTGGTTGGCAAGTTCGGGAATCAGCGCCACCGGCGAGCGCATCCGCGCCACGATCTCACGATCCACTTGCGTCATGTCGTCGGCGCAGAGCGACAGAAGCGGCTCCAGGCTCGGCGTCTTGCGCTTGCCCTCAAGGGAGACGACGGTAGCCATGCTGTGAGGATAATCCCCGGTTGAGGCCGATTGTTGCGACACGATGTCGTGACATGATCCGTAGCATGGAACCAGAGCTGACCGAAGACACCTTGTTAGGGGGCCGCGTAAGGGTGTTGCAACCGAGTCGCGGTTACCGTGTCGCCATCGACGCCGTCCTGCTGGCCGCCGCCATCGATGCAAAGGGCGGCGAGCGCGTGCTCGAACTCGGCGCCGGCGTAGGCGCGGTCGGTCTCTGCCTTGCCGCACGCATACCTGAATGCACCATTATGGGTATCGAAGTGCAGCCCGCATTGGCGCAGTTGGCGGAACGCAATGCCGCGCTCAATGGCAACGGCGAGCGCGTGCGAACGATCATCCACGATCTCGCCGAGCCGCTGCCGCGCAATCTCGGTCTGTTCGATCAGGTGGTGACCAATCCACCGTACCTGGCAGCCGCCGTCGCCGATCCCTCGCCCGATCGGAGCAAGGCGCTGGCCACCGTCGAATCGACCGCCGACCTGGCGCGCTGGCTCGCGGTCGCGACGGGCGCCGCAAAATCTGCAGGGACCGTGCTCCTCATCCAGCGCAGCGACCGCCTGGAAGAGATCCTGGCTCATCTTGCCCGGCTGGGCTGGGGCGATGTCACCATCAAGCGCCTGCCACCGGCGGCGCGCGTGCTGATACGGGCCCGCCGGGCCGACACCCTGCGGCGCATCGAATCGCCGCCACTGGTGCTGCATCGGCCGGAGGGCGGCTACACCGACGCAGCCGAAGCCGTCCTGCGCCACGCCGCGCCGCTTGCCTTCTGAGGCGGGCGCCGCGACAGTGCCGGCCATGCTGGGTTGGTTAAAAGACCGCTTTCGCCGCGGACCCGTCGTTCCTGTCGTCCGCCTGTCGGGGGTCATCGCCTCGAGCGGCCTCTTGAGCGGCCGCAGCCTGTCCATTGAATCCGTTGCGCCGCTGCTCAAGCGCGCCTTCGACACGCGCGGCGCCAAGGCGGTCGCGCTGGCGATCAATTCGCCCGGCGGCTCGCCGGCGCAGTCGGCGCTGATCGGCCAGCGCATCCGCCTGCTGGCTGATGAGAAGGGCCTGAAGGTGATCGCCTTCGTCGAGGACGTGGCCGCCTCGGGCGGCTACTGGCTGGCCTGCGCGGCCGACGAGATCATCGTCGACGCCAACTCGATCGTGGGCTCGATCGGCGTCATCAGCGCGGGCTTCGGCTTCCAGGATCTGCTCGCGCGCATCGGCGTGGAGCGGCGCGTGCACACATCGGGCGAACGCAAGGCGATGCTCGATCCCTTTCGACCCGAACAGGCCGAAGATGTCGAGCGGCTGAAGCGCCTGCAGGCCGAAATCCATGACGGCTTCAAGGATTGGGTGCGCCAGCGCCGCACCGGACGGCTCCAGGCCGACGAGGCGACGCTTTTCACCGGCGAGTTCTGGACCGGCCGGCGCGGCCTGCAGCTCGGGCTGGCCGACGGGCTGGGCGAGCTGCGCGCCACCCTGCAGGCCCGCTATGGCGCCAAGGTGCATCTGCCGGTGATCGCGCAGCGCCGCCGCCTGCTGTCGCGCTTCGGCCTCGGCACCGCCATCGACGGCGTCGGCGTCGGCATAGGACCCAGCACGCTTGCCGCCCTGGAAGAGCGGCTGCACTGGCAACGCTTCGGACTTTAGGAGTCCCGCCCGCGATGAAGCTTATCAATCCTGTAGCGCCCGAGGATCTCGCCGCCGTGCGCGCCTGGTTCGAGGCGCTTTCCAGGCACTGTCGCGCCATCGACTACGAAGGCGCGCGCCCCATCTTCGCCGAGGACATGATCGCCTTCGGTACCTTCACCGACTTCATGATCGGCCGCGACCTCGCCGAGCACAAGCAGTGGCGCAACGTGTGGGGCACGATCCGCAACTTCCGCTACGACCTCGACAAGGTCGAGGCCATCGTCTCGGCCGACCGGCTGACGGCCGTCGGCATGGGCGTCTGGCAGTCCGACGGCTACCATCCCAACGGCGACCGCTTCGACCGGCCGGGCCGCACCACAGTGACGCTCGGCCGCAAGGCCCTCGACGATCCGTTCGTGGCCACCCATACCCACATGTCGCTGTTTCGCGGAACGCCCGAGCAGAGCTTCGGCAAGTTCGGCTGATAAAGGCGTCAACCGAACCGGCGCTGGACGTCTTGGATCGCTGCGGCGAACGGCAGCGACCCAAGCCGCACTCACTTCAGCTGGGTTGCGTGCCGACTTCTCGGGTTCCAGCGCCAGTCCGGCGCGCCGGGTCCTGCCGGAATGCCGCCGACCCAGCGCGTCAGCGGCTGCTGCCCCTGCCAGTCGAGCTTGCCGCCCAGCAAGGCCTTGCCGGTCGGCGTTAGGCGCAGCACCCGGCGATGCCAGGCGGCGCGCCGCGTCGCGGCGCTGACGGCGACGGGCGGCTGCGGCGCCTCGATCAGGTCGCGCACCACCGACCAGAAGAAGAGGTCGCCCATGAAGGGCAGAGGATCGGTTCTGAGCTGGGACTCGGCGAAGAGCTGGCCCGCCGTGCGCGGGCCCTTGGCCAGGGCGGCAAGCGCCTGGCGCTCGGTCAACGACAGGCCGTCCGTCGTCCACGGCAATTCCTGCAGGTGCCTCTGCAGGGCGCTCTTGAGGAAAGGCAGTTCACGCAGATCAGACTTCAAAAGTGCCTCGAGCGGCTCGGGAGTCAGGGCGCGCAAGGCCGCCCAGGCACGCGCGCCGAGCGCCAGCTGGCGGCGGCTGATGCGCTTGCGTTTGGGCCACAGGGAAGCGAGCTGCGCCGGGGTGAGCTGGCCCAGTCCCACGAACCGTTTGATGCCCCGGAAGCGGTCGATGCAGATCAGCTCGATCTTGGGCAGGCTCTTGCGCAGTGCAAAGCTTGCCAGGATGCGCACGAGGGCGGCCTGGTCATAGAGGTCGTGCTCGAGCCACAGCACGATGTGGCGATAGTCGGTGGGCGCCCGCGCCAGCCGCCAGTAGGCCTCGCCCAGGTCGGCACGCACCTTCTGGCGCGGCAGTCCGGTGCGTTCGGCAATCAAAGCGGCTCGGCCGGCCAGCCAGGCGTTGAAGGCCGGCGGCGGACCGAGCCAGGCGGGGTCGGCGAACGACAGATAGTCACCCTCGATACCAGCCTCGATGAGCTTGCCGCGAATGTCGTCGCCACAACGAATATGAAGGACGCGCGGGCGAGCCTTCATGACGGATCCATCGCCCCCTTGCGCTCGACGATCATGCGATACTGGTCGGGCTGGCGATGGACAGCGAAATTGAAGGTTGTGCGCTTGTAGCTCTGGCCGGCGTCGAGATCGCAGCGATGGACGCTGAGCTCGTCGCCAGCGCCTTCCGCCCGCGCCACCACCTTGCCCGAGGGCGCCACGATCATGCTGTCGGCGAGTGACGGCACACCCTCCTCGCTGCCGCCCTTGGCCACGCCCACCACCCAGGTTCCGTTCTGGTAGGCGCCGGCCTGCATGGAGAGCTGGTTGTGGAACCATGAATGCTCGTCATGATCGGGCGACGGCGCGTTGTGCAGCGGGGTGTTGTAGCCCAGCAGCACCATTTCGACATTCTGCAGGCCCATGACCCGGTAGGTCTCGGGCCAGCGTCGGTCGTTGCAGATGCACATGCCGATATTGCCGCCGAACGCCTTGACCACCGGGAAGCCGAGGTTGCCGACCTCGAAGTAGCGCTTCTCGAGATGCTGGAACGGCCGCTCGGGCTCATGCTCGGCATGGCCTGGCAGGTGAACCTTGCGGTATTTGCCGACGATCGTGCCGTCGCGCTCGACCAGGATCGAGGTGTTGAAGTGCCGGATGCTGCCGCCTTCATTGGTGAGCTCGGCGTAGCCCAGGCAGAAGCCCATGGCGAGCCGCTTGGCCTCGTTGAACAGCGGCGCCGTCTCGTTGGACGGCATCTCGCGCTCGAAGAAGGAATCGACCTCCGCCTGGTCGGTCATCCACCAGCGCGGAAAGAATGTCGTCAGCGTAAGCTCGGGAAACACCACTAGTTCGCAACCCATGCGCTTGGCTTCGCGCAGATGGGCAATCAGCCGTTCAACGACATCGCGGCGCGTATGGCTGCGCTGGATGGGGCCCATCTGCGCGGCGCCGACGGTAAGAAAACGCGTCATCATCACCTTCCAGCGGCGATTATTGCCGCTGCCGACGCTGGCTCCAAGCGCTAAGGGCCGGCGCGTTTCACATCGTTGGTGAACTCGGCAGAGCAGAAGGTGCCACCCTGAAAGAGGTCGCCAACCGGATCGGGGCCTATTTTTGCTTGCTCCGCCTCGGCATACGCACGGTGATCTTCGCCTTTGCCAGTCGGACGATAGCCGAGTTGGCGGGCGCGCGAATTGTCCCACCAGGACGCCGCGTTGTCCGACGCGCCGTAGAGGATATCGAAGCGGATGGCGGGATGTTCCAGTCCGATGCGGATCAACTGCACGATGTCTTCGGGCGAGATCCAGATCGACAGCCGCCGCACGTCGAGCGGACGGGGCCCCACATTGCCGATACGGAGGCAGGTCACGACCATGCCATGCTTGTCGGCATAGAGCGCGCCCAGCGCCTCGCCGAACGCCTTGCTGACGCCGTAGCGGCTGTCGGGCCGCACCGTGAGGTCGGTGCCGATCTTGCGCCGGCGCGGATAGAATCCGACGGCGTGGTTGGACGAGGCGAACACAACGCGCTTGACGCCAGCCTGCCGTGCCGCTTCGAAGAGGTTGTAGCAGCCGATGATGTTGGCCTGCAGGATTGCATCCCATGGTCCCTCTACGGAGTGGCCGCCGAGATGGATGACGCTATCCGCCCCTTTCACGACCGCGGCGACCTCGTCCGGTTTGGTAAGGTCGGCGGCGATGAAGGTCTCGCCCGGCTGGAGGTTCTTGGGTTCCACCCTGTCGCTCAGCACCAGGCCGCGATAGAGCGGGGCCAGCAGCGGACGGATCATGGTGCCGATGCCGCCCGACGCGCCGGTGAACACGATTCGGCGTGAGGCGTCCTTGACGTCGGCCATTCTCTTTCCTCCTGACAGGTTGCGATGGCGAGCGGGCGCCTAAGCTATCCCTCGGCAAGTTCCAGCGATAGGCTCTCCCCGCATGTCCGGGCCCATTCGCCGCGCTCGTCCCGATGAACGCGAACGCATCAGCGAGATCCGCTTTGCCGTCCTGGAAAACCGCTTGAGCGATCCGAGCCTGGTGACCGATGAGGATTACGCCTGGTTCGAAGAACATCCGGGCATCTGGGTCTGGGAGGAAGCCGGACACATCCTGGGCTTCTCCGCCGGCGACACGCGCGACGGCACGATCTGGGCGCTCTTCGTCGATCCGGCCTGCGAGCGTCGCGGCATCGGCCGCGCCCTTTTTGCCGCTGCTTGCGAGACGCTGCGCCACGCCGGACATCGCACCGCCATGCTCACGACCGACTCCGGCACCCGAGCAGAGCGATTCTATCGAGCCGCCGGCTGGAAGATCGTCGGCACCAGCACCCGAGGCGAACTGATCTTCCGCACGGTCCTCCCAACCTAACGTCATACGGCTTCTGCAAGCTCGACAATCAGATTGAGCAGCACCTGCGCGCCGGCCACAAGATCGGCCGCTTCGGTGTGTTCCTTGACGTTATGACTAAGACCCGCGACCGAGGGCACGAAGATCATCGCCGTCGGGCAGAGGCGTTGCATCATCTGCGCATCGTGCCCCGCGCCCGACGGCATGCGTCGCGTGCTGAGCGCCAGCGCCTGGGCGTGGTGCTCCACGCGACCGACCAGGGCGGCATCGAAGATTACCGGTTCGAACCGGGCAAGCACCTCCGCCGCGACTTCGACCCGTTCCCGTTTTGCGACGTCGGCAATGTGGCCCGCGACGCGCGTCTCGGCTTCCTTCAGCTTCGCCTCGTCGGTGTTGCGGAGATCGACGGTGAAGACCGCCTGGTTGGGTACGACATTGATGAGGTTGGGCCGAAGCGACAACGAACCCACCGTCGCCACCTGATGACCACCCATTTCCCAGGCAAGCTTGCGCGCGAAGACGTTGACCGCGGCCGCCAGGTATCCCGCGTCGCGGCGGAGTCGCATCGGCGTGGTGCCGGCATGGTTGGAGACGCCCATCACCGTGTACTCGGTCCACGAGATGCCCTGCACGCTTTCGACGACACCGATCTGCACTTTCTCTTCGTCGAGGATCGGGCCCTGCTCGATGTGCAGCTCGACGAAGGCGTGCGGCCGCAGCGCACCCGGCCTCGTGGATCCGAGGTAGCCGATGCGGCGGAGCTCGTCGCCGACCGAGCGGCCGTCCTTGTCGGAAGCGGCGTAGGCCTCGTTCAGGCCAAGACCGCCGGCATAGACCAGGCTGCCCAGCATGTCGGGCTGGAAGCGCGCGCCTTCTTCGTTGGTGAAGAACGCCACCGCGATCGGCCGGCGTGTCGTGACATTGGCGTCGTTCAGCGCCCGCACGACTTCCAGACCCGCCAGCACCCCGTAATTGCCGTCGTAGCGGCCGCCGGTGCGCACCGTGTCGATGTGGCTCCCGGTCATGACCGGCGGCAGATTTTCCCGGCCGGGCCGCAGACCGATCACATTGCCGATGGCGTCGATGCGAACCTCGAGCCCGAGCGCCTTCATCCATCCCACGACCAGGTCGCGACCGATCCTGTCCTCGTCGCTGAGCGCCAGCCGCGCGCAGCCGCCGCCCTCGATAGCGCCGATTCCGGCCAGTTCATCCAGGGCGCCCAGCAGGCGCCGCTCATCGAGCCGCAACATGATTTCCCCAATAGTGCCAAGACCTTAGACCGCCGCCGCCGGCACGGCAAAATATCACGGTGGGGTGATCCGGATTGCCTTGCAAGAACACAGGCACAGGGTCACTTACTAGCTCCTGATGAAGCGTTTGCTTGCCCTTCTGTTGGCGTTGCTCGCCGCCGGCCCGGCCTTCGGCCAGACGCCCGTGCCAGGGCAGTCCGTCGTGCAGACCGACAATGTGCGCGCCGAGCTTTTGGCCGACGTGGCCGCGGTGAAGCCGGGCGAGCCCTTCTGGGTCGGCCTGCGTCAGACCATCCGGCCGAAGTGGCACACCTACTGGAAGAACCCGGGCGAATCGGGCCTGCCGACCGAGATCAAGTGGAGCCTGCCGGAGGGCGTGAAGGCCGACCCGATCGTCTGGCCGGCGCCGAATCTCTACGACATCGGCGGCGTCATCAACTACGGCTTCCAGAACGAGGCGATGCTGCTGGTGCGCATCACGCCCGCGGCCGATCTCGGGGGCCGGTCGCTCAAGCTCGCGGCCGAGGCCAACTGGCTGGTATGCGAGGATGTCTGCATCCCCGAGGACGGCAAGTTCGAGCTCAGCCTGCCGATCGCGGCCGCGGCGACGCCGGCTCCGCCCGCCACGCGTGCGATCTTCGACAAGGCGCGCCAGAGCGTGCCTACCGAAAGCCCGTGGCCCGCGCGCTATGGCTTGGCCAAGTCGGGCGATCCCACGCTGATCGTCGAGGCCAAGGGCCTGAAGCCCGACATGGTGCGTGACGTCTATTTCTTTCCGGCCGAATGGGGGCCGATCGCCAGCATGGCGAAGCAGACCGCCAGCGTCGGCGCCGACGGCATCCGCATCCCGCTCGGGCGGGGCGACGCCAAGGCGGCGCTGCCCGAGCGGCTGACCGGCACGCTGGTGCTGACCGAGAAGACGGCGGACGGCGAGATCCGGCAGGCCTTCGACGTGTCGGCCAAGCTCGATCCGGCATTCCTGCCGTCCTCTTCGCTCGCCGCCGCGGAAGGCAACGAGCCGCTCTCGCTCGTCCAGGCGCTGCTGTTCGCCCTGCTGGGCGGGCTGATCCTGAACCTGATGCCTTGCGTCTTCCCGGTGCTCGCCATGAAGGCCGCCGGCTTCGTGCGGCTGGCTGGCCACGAGCGAAGCGCCATGCGGCGCGACGGCCTTGCCTACACGGCGGGCGTGCTGGTCTCCTTCGCCGCTATGGCCGCCATCGTCATCGCGATCCGCGCCAGCGTCGGCGAGGTGACCTGGGGCTTCCAGTTCCAATCGCCGGTCTTCTCGCTGCTGATCGCCTATCTTTTCTTTGTCGTCGGCCTGAACCTCTCCGGCGTATTCGACATCGGTGGACGCTTCGCCGGAGTCGGCCAGGGCTTGGTCGCCCGCGGCGGCACGACCGGCGCCTTCTTCACCGGCGTGCTGGCGGTCATTGTCGCCACGCCGTGCACCGTGCCGTTCATGGCCGCCGCACTGGGTTTCGCCCTGAGCCAGCCCGCGCCGCAGACCGTTGCCGTGCTGTTGGCTTTGGGGCTTGGCCTCGCTTTGCCCTATCTCGTCCTCACCACGACGCCGGCGCTGCAGCGTCTGATGCCGCGGCCGGGTCCATGGATGGACCGGCTGCGCCAGTTCCTTGCCTTCCCGATGTACGCCTCGGCAGTGTGGATGATCTGGGTGCTGACCCAGCAGACCGGTGCCGACGGCGTGATCTACGCGCTGGGCGGCATGATCCTGATCGCCTTTGCCATCTGGCTGCTGCGCCTCGGACGAGAGAGCGGCAGCGGCGCCTCGCTCGCCACGTGGCTGCGCCGCGGCATCGCGGCCGTGGCCGTCCTGCTGGCGTTTGGCGCCGCGCTCAAGCTCGAGGACAGCCCGGCCACCGCGGCGTCGGCTTCCGGTGGCCCGGCGGCCGGCGTGAACTTCGAC
Organism: uncultured Alphaproteobacteria bacterium; assembly: GCA_963765385.1. Taxonomy (GTDB): domain Bacteria; phylum Pseudomonadota; class Alphaproteobacteria; order Reyranellales; family Reyranellaceae; genus Reyranella. The sequence continues at coordinate 1,066,311 of CAVXWG010000014.1, forward strand.
GGCTGGGAGCGCTATTCGCGCGAGCGTCTCAACCAGGCCGTTGCCGCCGGCAAGCCGGTGTTCGTCGACTTCACCGCCGCCTGGTGCATCACCTGCCTGGTGAACGAGCGCGTGGCGCTGGAGACTCCGGCCGTGCGTCGTGCCTTTGAACAGGCCGGAGTCGTGAAACTTAAGGGCGACTGGACCAATCGCGATCCAGAGATCACATCTTCGTTGAGGGAGCTGGGCCGCGCCGGCGTTCCGCTCTATCTTTTTTGGGCGCCGGGTGCGGAGCGGGCGAAGATCCTGCCCCAGGTGCTCACCGAGTCGTTGATCCTGTCCGAACTGTCGTCGATCCAGCAGACCAAGCGTTAGGAGGCAAACATGTCGACCATCGTTGTCCCCCGTCGTTCGTTGATGCTGGGAGCAGGCGCCGTCGCATTGATGCCGGCGATGGCCTTCGCCGCCAGCCCCGATCTCGGCAAGCCCGCGCCGCTCTTCACCGCCGTCGACAGCAATGGCAAGGCCTGGTCGCTGGCCGACCTCAAGGGCAGGGTCGTGGTGATCGAGACGACCAACCAGGACTGCCCCTACGTGCGCAAGCACTACAATTCCAGGAACATGCAGACCCAGCAGCGCGAGGCCGCCGCCAAGGGCGTGGTGTGGCTGACCTCGGCGTCGTCGGCGACCGGCCAGGAGGGCTATGTCACGGCCGCGCAAGCCAACGAGATGACGCGAGGCCGCGACGCAGCGCCGGCCGCCGTTCTGCTCGATCCGCAAAGCAAGATCGCGCGTGCCTACGGCGCCACGGTGACGCCGCACATGTACATCATCGATGCCACCGGCACGCTGGTCTACAAAGGCGGCATCGATTCGATTCCGTCGGCCGACATCGCCGACATCGCAAAGGCCAAGCAGTATGTGCGGGTTGGTCTCGATGAAGTGCTAGCCGGCAAGCCGGTCAGCGACTCGTCGACCCGTCCCTACGGCTGCTCGCTCAAGTATCCGCGCACCTCAAGCTGAGCGGACGCCATGCCGCACGACGGCTGGCGTCCGGACGATCACGATCTTCATCACCGGCATCCTCACGGCGACCCCGAGGGGCCGCCGCGGCGGCGGCTCATTCTGGCCGCCGCCACGTTCCTGCCGTTCGGTGGCGCCAGTGCACAGACCGTTGACGCCGCCCAGCGCATCGCCGATGCCGCCAATCGTTTCGTCGGCCTGCTCGACGACGGGCAACGCCGCAAGGCGCTGATCGCGTTCGAGTCCGATAATCGCCTGGACTGGCACTACATCCCGCGCAGCCGCTCCGGCCTTACCCTGGCCGAGATGACGGCGGCACAGGCCGGAGCGGCGCGGGCACTGTTTGCCGCCGTGCTGAACGAGCAAGGCCTGAAACTTCTCGACGGCGTGCGGCTCGTCGAAGGCGTGCTGCGCGAGCAGCAGGGCAGCTTCCGCGATCCTGGCCGATACTTTGTCTCGGTGTTCGGCACGCCTGGCCGCTTTCCCTGGGGCTGGCGCTTCGAGGGCCATCACCTGTCGCTGAACGTGGCCCTGGCCGGCGCCGGGCATGTCTCGGTGACTCCGTTCTTCGCCGGCGCCCACCCCGCCACGGTGCGCGACGGCCCGAACAAGGGGTTCAGGCTGCTCGGCGCGTCGGAGGACCTCGCCCGCCAGATCATGAACGGCCTTTCAGAGTTGCAACGGCGCACTGCCCTCATCGCCGACCGCTCGTTCGGCGAGATCGTCGCCAGCCCGCAGCGCGAGAGCGATCTTGGCACGCCACGCGGACTGGAGCTCGCCATCATGGACAACCCCTCACGCCAGCGCCTCGAGGCGCTGATGGATCGCTTCCTCGCCACCCTTGCACCCGACCTTCTGGCCGCGCAGAAACGGCGAGTGATGGAACAGGGACTGGATCGATTCCGCTTCGCCTGGGCGGGCTCGCTGGCACCGGGCGAGGCCTATTATTTCCGCGTGCATGGACCAGTCACCCTGATCGAGCACGACAACACCCAGAACAACGCCAACCACGTCCACTCGGTGTGGCGCGACCTCGCCGCGGATTTCGGCCACGACGCGCTTGGCGAGCATTACCGCCAGCAACCCCATCGCTGAGGCCTCACAGGTCGAACTCGACGAACACCGGCCAGTGATCGGAAGCATCGATGCCGGTGCCGATCCACGCCTTCTTGACCCTGGGCACCAGGTCAGGCGTGACGAACACATGGTCGATGCGGCCCTCGCGCGGGAAGGTATCGACTTCCGTCTCGCCATTGCCGGCGGCCGTCCAGGCATCGGCGAGATCGTCCATCACGTCGTGATACTCCGCCTGTGCCGGCATGAAGTTGAAGTCGCCGGCCACGATCGCCGAGGCCGGCACGGCAGGCGCCGGCTCCTGCCACATGAAGCTGTCGGGCGCCTCGCCGTCCCAGGTGCCGCCCGCCAGGGCGGCGCGCTTGACGCCCTCCATCAGCGCCGCGACCTGGGGCAGGCGCTGCCGGGGTCCGACATGGCTCAAATGTGTGCAATAGACCCGCAGTGGCCCGGAGGGGACGGCGATGGCGGCTTCGATATAGCCGCGCTGCAGGTCGAATCCATTCATCAGTCGCATCTTCGGAAGCATGACCCCGCGCGACCACAGGATCGGCCAGCGCGAGACGATGGCGTTGCCGAAGCTGCGTCGCCGGTTGGTGATGAAACCGTCGGCCGAGACCGTGCTGGCGTCGGCCTCCATCGGCCCATGGAAGCGGAAATAGCGGTTCAACCGCCGCCCGATCTCGGCCGTCTGGTCGGCATAGCCGTTCTGCGGCCAGCCCCGCACGGTTTCCTGGAGGCAGATGATATCGGCTTCGGCCACGGCGTCGGCGATGCGCGTGAGGTCGTACTTGCCATCGGCGCCGACGCCGTAATGGATATTGTAGGTACTGAAGAGCATGTGTTCGGCTTCAACCTTTTGATGTCATGAGACGGTGATAGCGCAAAGACGCGGCGGTACCCAACGCGTACCCGCATTCAGGCAAGTGCCGTCTTCGGGGTGATGATGATTGTTCAGGTCCTGTGAATGATGCCATGCAGCCGCTGGACGACGCGCAATGCCCTACGTGCCACCTGCCTTGTTCCGTAGAATAAGGCGCCGGTCGAGCCAAGTTCACTGACCGTGCTATGGTTCCACCATGTGCAACCGTGCCGTGTTACGGCGCCGGTTCGAGCGCGCCGGCAGGCGGCCCTTCGTCTTAGCGGGATCGGGCGGCCGGGGGCCGCCGATACACGATCAAGAATGAGAGCGTCGAGCGTTCGACTACGAAAGGAAAAGGGCAAATGAACCGGGTTAAACTCATCGGCGCTGGCGTCATCGTCCTGCTCGCTGGCCTCATCTTCCTGATGTCATACTTCACCGTCGATCAGAACCAAATGGCGGTCGTCACGCGCTTTGGGCACATCGAATACGTCGCCGATCCCGGGCTGCATTTCAAGATGCCGGTCGTCAACTCAACAACGGCCTACCGCACTGACATCGAGTCGGTCGCTTCCGGCGAGAAATGGGTGAACACCTACACGGTGGACAATCAGGAGGTCGATATTTCCTTCACGATCTTCTACCGCATCGCACCCGACAAGGTGGAATTCATCTTCGCCAACAACCGAGACTACAAGGAACGTCTTTGGTCGCTGGCCATCGATCGCCTGAAGGCGGCGATGGGCCAGGTCAATGTGCAGCTTGTTGCCGAGAAGCGTGGCGAACTTCGCGATGCCATCAAGAAGACGCTGATCCACGATACCGCCCCACTCGGCATCGAAGTTACCGATTTCCAGTTGACCGATCTCAAGTACACCGATTCCTTTCGGCAGGCGGTCAACAATGCGGCTGTCCAGAAGGCGAATATTGAATCGGTCGAATACCAGCGGCAGCAAGCCGAGAAGGCCGCGCTGACCGCCAAGATCGAGGCAGAAGGCAAAGCCAACGCCCAACGCGCCCAGGCAGCCGGTGCAGCCGACGCGCGGCTTCTGCAGGCCACGGCCGAGGCCAAGGCCATCCAGTTGCAGGGCGAGGCCCAGGCGGCAGCAATCCGCGCACAGGCCGACGCACTCAAGGGCAACTCCAATCTGGTCGAGCTGCGCCGCGCCGAGCGCTGGGACGGAAAGCTGCCGGTAAACGTCTACGGCTCTGCGCCGATCCCGTTCATGGTAGTCCAGCAATGACCGGCGCCCGCCTTCGCGCACATTGACCAACGGACTATCGCTCGCCCCATCGTAGAGCCCGCCGTCCCGCGGCGGCAGCGATGCGCGTCGGTGCCACGGCCGCGCGGTCCAGCTCGTCCCGGCGTCGACATGGTCGCAGAAGGCCGTACAGGCGCGTGCCGAGCCGGCGCTTACAGCGGCGGACACTTTGACTCCGACACAATGAAGCGCCGCAGGCGGACGTTGCGCTACGAAGTGCAGCGTGGGCTTCTCGCCGTCGTGGAGCGGGCTCGGGCGCGCTACATCGATTACAACTCGCTACATCAAATACAACATTGTCCGTCGATTATCGTGAGCCTCACAGTAGAGTTGCGCCGGAGCAAATTCATGGCTCCGCGTCGATTGTGAAAGGCCGCGTAAACCCCAGAGAGCGCGACCATCGATAAACAGGCAACGAACGCCGCAATTTTTAGGAGTCATTCAAATGCTGTCCATTTTCCGCCGCCTGATGAAGAACGACCATGGCGCGACCGCCATCGAATATACGTTGATCGCGTCCCTGATCGCCGTCGCCGCGATCACCGCGTTCACGACCGTTGGTCACAAGGTCTCGAACGTGATGAGCAACGTCGCCGGCGCGATGACCTGATCGAGCCAGTTCTGGTTTGCAATGGGCGGCTCGGCAACGTGCCGCCCATTTGATTTGCGCCGCGCGGCGACATCGTGCGAGCCCGTCAAGCGCCTTCACGGAGCGATGGAACACCGGAATGTGACAGGCGTTCGCGCATAGTCCCCGCACCGCTCGATGAGAGCGCTCAAATGGGGGCGCAAAACCATGATCAAGTTCGTTGCCGCAGCAGCCCTGTCTGCCGTGCTGCTGTCGCCACCCGATGCCGGCGCCCAAACGCCGGTTCCGTCACCTGGTTCGCTGCCGCCCTACGGTCCCGGTATCGGTCTCGAGGTCCCAAGAAGATGCTCGAGGCCGCCGAAGCGGAAGCCAGGAAGAATGGCTGGCAAGAGGCGATTGTCGTCGTCGACAGCGGGGGCCGGCTGGTCGCTCTCTGGCGCATGGACAACACGCAGCTTGCCAGCATCGATATCGCCATCGGCAAGGCGGTCACCGCCAACAATGTGAAGCGACCGACCAAGGCGCTGCAGGACTTGGTGGCGCCCGGGACCTCGACCCCGCGCATGCAGGGGCTGCCCGGCATAACGCCGGTCGATGGCGGCCTGCCGATCGTGATCGATGGCAAGGTCGTGGGCGCGATCGCCGCGGCGGGCTCGGCCGCCAACCAGGATGCCGAGGTCGCCGCCGCGGGCCTCGCGGCCGCAACGGCGAAGTAGCGGCGGGGAACGCGGCCGCCGTCTGTTTAGACGGATGGTCACCCACACTGCGGGACCATCGCCACGATGAACACGCGCCCGGTGGGCGTCAGGCGTCGGCGATGCGGCGGCCGGTCTGCGAGTCGAACAGGTGAAGATGGCCGGGCTCGACCTTGAAGTGGCGCTTCTCGCCGGGCTTGGCGAGGACATGGCCGCCTTGGCGCACCGTCACCAGCTCGCGGGCTTCGCCGAAGCGACCGTGGAGCAGTGTATCGGCGCCCAGTGGTTCGGCCAGCTCGACGTCGAACTGCAGCGCGCCGTCGCTGGCCGGCAGCAGATGCTCGGGCCGGATGCCGAGGGCGATCGCCGTTCCTGCCGGCGCCGAGGTCGGCCGCGCCAACGGCAGGCTGATGCCGGGCGTGCCGGTGCCCGCGAGATCGATAGACCGGCCGCCCTGCCCCACCTTGGCCGCCAAAAAGTTCATCGCCGGCGAGCCGATGAAGCCTGCGACGAACACCGAGGCCGGCCGGTCGTAGACGTCCATCGGCGTGCCGATCTGGTCGGCGACGCCAGCATTCATGACGATCAGCCGGTCGGCCATGGTCATCGCCTCGATCTGGTCGTGGGTGACATAGATCGAGGTGACGGCGAGCTCGCGCTGCAGGCGCTTGATCTCGAGCCGCATCTGCACCCTGAGCTTGGCGTCGAGGTTGCTGAGCGGCTCGTCGAACAGGAACACCGCGGGCTCGCGCACGATGGCGCGGCCCATGGCGACCCTCTGGCGCTGGCCACCCGAGAGCTGGCGTGGCTTGCGCTCGAGGAAGGTGGCGAGCTCGAGCGTCGTGGCGGCCTTGCGCACGCGACGGTCGATCTCGTCCTTGGCCATGCCGCGGATCTTCAGCCCATAGGCCATGTTGTCGTACACGCTCATGTGCGGATAGAGCGCGTAGTTCTGGAACACCATGGCGATGTCGCGGTCCTTGGGCTCGAGCTCGTTCACCACGCGATCGCCGATCGCCACCTGGCCGCCGGTGATGCGCTCCAGCCCCGCCACCATGCGCAGGAGCGTGGACTTGCCGCAGCCGGAAGGGCCCACGATGACGATGAACTCGCCGTCGGCGATCTCCATGTCGATGCCGTGAATGATCTCGAGCTTGTTGTCGTAGCTCTTCTTGACGCCGCGCAGGTGGACTTGCGCCATGCCTATTTCTCCGTTTCGACGAGGCCGCGCACGAACAGGCGCTGCATGCACACCACGACCAGCACCGGCGGCAGCATGGCGAGCATCGCCATGGCCATCAGCAGGTTCCAGCTCGGCACCGCGTCGACCACGTTGGCCTGGCGCGAGACCATCATGACCACGGTGTAGAAATTCTCCTTGGTCGTGATCAGCAACGGCCAGAGATACTGGTTCCAGCCGTAGATGAACTGGATCACGAATAGGGCCGCAATCGTGGTGCGGCTCATCGGCAGCAGGATGTCCCAGAAGAAGCGCATGGGCGACGCGCCGTCGACCCGCGCCGCCTCGGTGAGCTCGTCGGGAACGCCCAGGAAGAACTGCCGGAACAGGAAGGTGGCGGTGGCCGAGGCGATCACCGGGATGATCAGGCCCGAATAGGAATCGAGCATCCCGAGACTGGCGACGACACCATAGGTCGGCACGATGCGGACTTCGACCGGCAGCATCAGGGTGACGAAGATCGCCCAGAAGAAGGTCATGCGCAGCGGAAAGCGGAAATAGACGATGGCGAAGGCGGAGATGATGGAGATCGCGATCTTTCCCAGCGCCACGCCCAGCGCCATGATCAGGCTGTTCATCATGGTGTGCCAGATCGGCGTTTCGGTATAGCCGCGCCCGAAGCCCACGGTCAGGATCTGCTTGTAATTGTCGATCAGATGCGGTCCCGGCAGGAGAGGCACGGGCGAGCGCAGCATGGTTGCCTGGTCGTGGGTCGAGGCGACGAACGTCATCCAGATCGGGAAGGCGATGATGAGCACGCCCAGCAGGACGACGGCGTGGCTGAGCCAGGTCAGGAAGGGCCGGTTCTCCACCATCAGTAATGGACCCTGCGCTCGATGAAACGGAACTGTAGGAAGGTGAGCACGATGACGACGATCATCAGGATCACCGACTGCGCCGAGGAGCCACCGAGATCCTGGCCGCGGAAGCCGTCATTGTAGACCTTGTAGACCAGGATGTTGGTGGCCTGGCCCGGCCCGCCCCGGGTGAGCGCATCGATCACGCCGAAGGTGCCGAAGAAGGCGTAGAGGATGTTGATCACCAGCAGGAAGAAGCCGGTCGGCGAGAGCAGCGGGAACATGATGTCCCAGAAGCGCCGGCACCGGCCCCGCGCCGTCGATGGCGGCGGCCTCGATCAGCGACTTCGGGATCGACTGCAGGCCGGCCAGGAAGAACAGGAAATTGTAGCTGAGCTGGTTCCAGACCGCGGCGATCACGACCAGCAGCAGCGCCTGGTTGCCGTTGCTCACGTAGTTGAACTCGATGCCAAGGCCGTGCAGCATCCAGGAGACGATGCCGACCGAGGGGTTGAACATGAAGCCCCACAGCACGCCCGCCACCGCCGGCGCAACGGCATAGGGCCAGATCAGGAAGGTCTTGTAGACGGTGGCGCCGCGGATGACCCGGTCGGCCATCACCGCCAGCAGCAACGACAGGGCCAGCCCGATCGAGGCGACCAGCGCGCTGAACACCACGGTCACCCGTGCCGAGGCGTAATAGGCCGGATCGCTGAAGAGCTGCAGGAAGTTGTCGAACCAGACGAACTTCGAATTGCCGCCGAAGGCGTCCTCGACCAGCAGCGACTGCCAGATCGCCTCGCCCGACGGCCAGAAGAAGAACACCAGGGTGATGATGATCTGCGGCGCGACCAGAAGGTAGGGCAGCCAGCGTTCGTTGAAGACGACGCGCTTTTCCATGGTCATCCCATCCCTGCCTCCCCCGTCTTACGGGGGAGGTGGCCCAAAGGGCCAGAGGGGGAAAGCCCCAGTCGAGCTTTTTGCAAAGTCATGATCTGAAATCGACAGGCAATGCGACTGCGGCCCTCCCCCTCCGCCCCCGTTCGGGGGCACCTCCCCCGTAAGACGGGGGAGGCAAGTGAGAGAGGTGCGGTCGCACGCCCGAAGCCGGCAACGCCAGCAGCCTACTTGTTGGCCGCTTCGAACTTGCGCAGCTGCTCGTTGCCGCGCTTGACCGCATCATCGAGGGCGGTCTTCGCGTCCTTCTTGCCCGCCCATACCGCCTCGAGTTCCTGGTCCTCGATGTCGCGGATCTGCACGAAGTTGCCGAGTCGCAGTCCCTTGGAGTTTTCGGTCGGCGGGTTGAGGGTGAGCTCCTTTACCGCGACGTCGCGGCCGGGATGCGTCTTGTAGAAGCCCGAATCCTCGGTGAGCTTCGCCGCCGCCAGGGTGGTCGGCACGTAACCGGTCTCCTGGTGCCACTTGGCCTGCACGGCCGGGCTCGAAATGTAGCTCAGGAACTTGGCGACGCCCTTGTATTCCGCCTTCGGCCGGCCCTGCAGCGCCCACAGCGTGGCGCCGCCGATGATCGAGTTCTGCGGCTGGGCCTTCACTTCCGGCGAATAGGGCATCATCGCGATGCCGACCTTCTCGGGGCTGAGCGACGCAAAGAGCTGCGATGCCGTGCCCGATGAGGCGAGTTCCATGCCGCAGTCGCCCGAGGTCATCAGCGACGTCGGCTTGCCCTCGCGGCCGCCGTAGACGAAACGCTTGTCCTTGGTCCAGTCGGCCAGCATGCCGATCAGCTTGATCCGCGGCTCGTCGTTGAACTTGAGCTCGGTGTCCAGGCCGCCGAAGCCGTTCTCCTTGGTCGCGAACGGCAGGTTGTGCCAGGCGCCGTAGTTCTCGAGCAGGATCCAGGTCTGCCATTCGGCCGTCAGGCCGCACTTGGCGCCCGAGGCGACCAGTTTCTTGGCAGCAGTCGCCGACCTCGGTCCAGGTCTTGGGCGGCGTATTGGGATCGAGCCCAGCCTTCTGGAACAGCTCCTTGTTCCAGTAGAAGACCGGCGTCGAGGAGTTGAACGGCATCGAGAGAAGCTTGCCGTCGGTCGTCGAGTAGTAGCCGTAGATCGGGCCGATGAAGCGCCTTCGGATCGAACGGCTCCTTTTCATCCGCCATCAGCTGATAGACCGGATAGACTGCGCCCTTGGCCGCCATCATGGTGGCCGTGCCGACCTCGAAGACCTGCACGATGTGCGGTGCCTGCTTGGCGCGGAAGGCGGCGATCACGGCGGTCATGGTCTCGGTATAGGAGCCCTTGAAGACCGGCACGATCTTGTAGTCCGTCTGGGTCTTGTTGAACCCCTCGGCGATCTCGTTGACCGTCTCACCGAGCTTGCCGCCCATGGCGTGCCACCACTGGATTTCGGTCTGCGCGTGCGCACCGGAAGCGCTGGCGAGCATCGCCGCCGCCGCGACGGACGATAGAAGAATCCGTGTCATTGCCTGAATACCTCCCTGAAAACCCCGCCGATGTATCGACGGGCCGCAAGACTGCGATGTGTCTATTTTGTTGCGATCTGATGACAGTCCACCAAGCCTGTGTAGAGAACGCAACCCCTCAATTTGGCGCCAAATCAGCCGAGCGCGGCCAGGATCACGTCGGGCGCGTCGGTGATGACGCACTGCGACGCCCATGCCGACCAGCGCCCTGGCCACGCCGCCGTCGTTGATGGTGTAGACGCTGAGCGCGTAGCCCGCCTGCCGGATTTCCACGGCCTGGACCGCGGTGAGTCGCTTGCCGTCGGCATTGATCCCGCCCGCCGCCACGGCCGCGGCGCGCTGACGGCCAGTCGTCCTCCACGCGCCCGACCAGCAGGGCGCGGGCAAACTCCGGCGCGGCGGCGTGGGCGGCGGCCAGCGAGGCGTCCTTGAAGCTCGACAGCAACGGCGGCGGCAGATGGGCGGGCCAGCAGCGCCGCAGGGTCTCGACCACCGCACGCGCCGTTTCGGCCTCGCGGCCCTCGGTCGGCTTGATCTCGACGTTGCAGCCCAGCCCCAACTCGCCGCCAGCAGGCAATCGCCTCCTCGAAGGTCGGCACCTCGGCCGGCAGGTCGGCGCGCCGGGTCTCGGCCACCAGCCGGTCGATGCCCGTGGTGCGCTTCGAGGAGTCGTCGTGCATCACGATGGGCACGCCGTCGGCGGTCAGCGTGACGTCAGTCTCGACCCAGGTCGCGCCGCGCCGGCGGGCCTCGCGGAAGGATTCCAGCGTGTTTTCCGCAACATAGGCGGCGGCCCCGCGATGACCAATGACTTTCGGCAGTTGCAGCATGCGCCAATACGAAGCTAACTCGGGCTGCCGCAATAGACGAATGTCCCGCCCCATGTCGACCTTTCCCGACCAATTCAGGCTCGATGGCCGCACCGCCCTGATCACGGGCTCCGGCCGCGGCCTGGGCTGGGAGATGGCCAAGGGGCTGGCCGAGGCCGGCGCCAGGGTGCTGCTGCACGGCCGTTCGCATGAGCGGCTGGCGCCGCGCCTCGTCGGAACTCGCCGGCGCGGGCCACGCCGCCGATGCGATCTGCTTCGACATGGCCGACCGCGCCGCGATGGAGGTCGAAGTACGCCGCACCGAGCCGATCGACATCCTGGTGCACAATGTCGGCGAGCGCGACCGCCGGCCGTTCGCCGAGATCGAACCCGACGCCTTCGCCCGCCTGATCGATGTCGACCTTACGGCCGCCCATGCCCTGGTGCGACTGGTGGTGCCCGGCATGATCGAACGCGGCTGGGGCCGCCTGATCCTGGTGACGTCGATCGTGGCCAACCTCGCCGTGCCCGGCGCGTCGTCCTACACGGCGGCCAAGGGCGGCCTCTCGGCGCTGTCGCGCGCGCTCGCGGCCGAACTGGGCGGCAAAGGCATCACCTCCAACGCGCTCTCGCCCGGCTTCTTCGCCACCGAAACCAATGCCCAGTTGATCGCCTCGCCGATGGGCGAACGCCAGCGCGAACGCTGCCCGGCCAAGCGTTGGGCCGAGCCGTGGGAGATCGCGGGAGCCGCGGTCTTCCTCGCCTCCCCTGCCGCCTCCTACGTCAACGGCCACACGCTGACCGTCGATGGCGGCGTATCGGCGACGTATCTCGCGTGACGCGATTGCACCCGAGGCGCCATGCGCCACAAAATGACCTCATCCTGAGGAGCCGTGCGCAGCACGGCGTCTCGAAGGACGGGCAACATCGAAGCGGATTGCCACCCTTCGAGACGCATCGCTGCGCGATGCTCCTCATGGCGAGGTCATGCCTTAAGCCGGCTCGTCACGCCTGGAGCGACGGATAAATGCAGGGTTTCGAGTCCACGCGCGATGCGCCGAGCCAGGTCATCGTCGCGGCCATCCTGGTCGGCGTATTCGCGCTGCTCGCCGCCGACCGCGTGCACCGCGTGCTGGTGCCGATCGGCGCCGTCGCGCTGGTCTGGCTGATCTCGTATTTCTCGCCATTCAAGCTGATCTCGTTCGAGGCCGCCCAGCACGCGGTCGATCTCAACGTCATCCTCCTGCTGTTTTCCATGATGGCGCTGGTCGGCGTGCTCAAGACCACCAATGTCTTCCCGTGGGCCGTCGACCGGCTGCTCGAGCGCTCGCGCGGCAATCCGAGCCGTGCCGCGCGGCTGATCATCTGGTTCACCGGCATCCTGTCGGCCATCCTGGACAACGTCACGACCGTCATCTTCACCTATCCGATGGCTTCGGAGATGGCGCGGCGGCTCAGGATCAACGGCTCGGCCTTCTTCCTGCCGATGGTGATGGCGGCCAATATCGGCGGCACCGCCACGCTGATCGGCGATCCGCCCAATGTTCTGATCGGCGCCGACCCGCGCACCGGCCTCTCCTTCATGTCCTTCATCTACAATCTCTCGGTGCCCTGCACGTTCATGATGATCGTGCTGGTCTGGTACTGCCGGCGCTTCTATTCCGCCGATATCGGCCGTTCCGCCGATGCCGACCACGCGGGCGCCGCCCGGGCGACCGGCGCAGTGCTGCAGAACGTGCCGCTGCTGCGGGCGACCTGCTGGATCACGGCACTGATCTTCGTCGGCTTCATGACCCATACGCTGACCCACATGCCGGTGGCGGTGCCGGCAGTGATCGGCATGGCCGCCATCCTGTTCGCCCAGGACTATTACTATCTCAAGGAGCACCAGCCGACGGCGGAGGAGCGCCAGCATGGCGTGCTCGCCATTCTGGAGAGGGACATCGAATGGCCGACCCTGGCCTTCTTCCTCTTCCTGTTCGTGCTGGTAGGCGCCGCCGTCGCGACCGGCCTGATCGAGAGCCTGGCGCACGGCCTCGCCTGGATCATCGGCGGGATCTCCGGCGGCCTGGAACTCTCGCCTCGGGCGACGCTGCTGGTCGCGGCGCTGATCATCCTGTGGGTCTCGGGCTTCCTGTCGGCGGTGATCGACAATATCCCCTATACTGCCGTCACCATTCCGCTGGTAGCGACCCTGCTGGGCCAACTCAATGCCGGCCCGGACGGCGAGATCCTGTGGTGGGCGCTGGCGCTCGGCGCTTGCCTCGGCGGCAACGGCACCCTGATCGGGGCCTCGGCCAACGTCACGGTCACCGGCCTTGCGGAGAAGGACGGCAAGCGCATCTCATTCAACGAATTCACCGCCTTCGGCTCCCGGGTCGCCGGCGCTAACTCTGATGATGTCGTCGGCCTATCTCGCGCTGTGGCTCTACCTGGGGTCGGCCATCGTGAACCTCGCCGGGGCCGCGGTGCTGGCAGCAGCGTTCGCCGCGACGTGGCTCAGGCGCGCTTCCTGAAGATCAGGGCATCGAGCGAGATCGGTCCCGGACCGCGCACCAGGATGAACAGCAGGATGGCGAGCCACACCAAGTGCGAAGGATATTCCGTCCAGTAGACCAGGAACTGGATGGTGATGGTCATCGCCATCAGCGGCAGGGTGGCAAGCCGCGTGAGCAGGCCCACCAGGATCAGGCAGGGCGCACATAGTTCGACCACGGTCGCCAGGCAAGCCGCGATCTCCGGCGACAGCAAGGGCAACCTGTATTCCTCGCGGAACAGAATGATCGCCTGCTCGAGGTTGTCGGCCTTCAGGTTTCCCGATCGCCAGAACACCCAGAAGATGCTGAAGCGCATGAGGAGCTGCAGCAGCGACTGCGGGAAGGCGTCGAGACGCGTCCGCCAAGTATCGATGAACGCCGTCATGCGTCTCCCCGCCGTTGCCTCCTTGTAGAAGGCAAACGCCGGAACGGCAGGTCAATCTCTTTCACGCGCCCGTGAGCGCCCGTTCACACTACCAGCCCAGCTCCTTCAAGGCCCAGCCGGAATTCCAGATCTTGGTCATGTGCCGGATCCGGTCTCCATCGAACTCCATCGAATAGACATAGTCCGATTTCGTGCTCTTGCCGGTCGGCGGCGGCCCGCCCTCGCCGGTATGGGTTCCGGAAAACACGGCGTAGGCCGTTACGTTGTTTCGGTCGCCATCCGTGGCGAACGATTTTATGTCGTAGCGACCGTCGGGCATCATCTTCATCAGTCCCTGCATCCAGTCGGCGTACTGCTGGAGCGTGCGGATCTCGGCCAGCGGCTCGGCTTGAGCGGAAAACGTGGCGTCCGGCTTGCAATACGACTTGCACGCCTGCCAGCCCTTGCCCTTTTCGCAGGCGTCGAAGAATTGCATGGCGACGGTGGCGATGGATGACATTCGCTCTCTCCTCCTGGCTAAAGACACTGGTGCACGGAAGCATACTTCATTCGGTCACGTCAGCGCGCGGGGGGCGAACAGCTCGGCCAAAGTCCTCACCGCCTGCTCCGCCTCGGCGCGGTCGGGCGCCTCGTTGGCATCCCCGTAACCCTTCATTTCGCCGCCCTCGAAGGACTGGACGACGATCCCGTCGCGGCGCGGCACGGCGATGACCTGGCGATAGGTGAGGCCATAGCGGACGTCGGGCTGCGGGATCAGCCGCGCGATCTGGCCACGCACGGGCATCAGCGTCTCGTCCTTCCAGAGTGCCCGCGCACCGTAGCCGGTGCAGTTGATGACCACCTTCTTGCCCAGGGCGGCGATCTGCGACGGGGCCCGGAACTCGGCATATTGGAACCGGCCGCCGGCGATGAAGAAGTCGTTCAACATTGTATGCCCGTAGTCGGCGATGTTGAAGATCATCATCTCGTTGCGGGCGACGGACGCCGCCTTGAACGGCGTGGCGCCGTCCGGCACCCGCCGCCATTTCGGCACGAGGTCGGCGACGCTCTTGCTGTACTCGGCGAACGCCGGGCCCGGCGGCGTGCTGACAGCGCCGCTCTTCGGCGGCGTCTCGCCAGTGACCGAATATTGGTCGATCCACTCCACCGGCGCGCCCGGCAGGCCGAGATAGTTCCGATGGGCCTTGAAGGCCGCGCGCGCCATCTCCTCCCATATTGCCGCGAAGCCCGGCGCCGCCGACTCGGCAAGGGCGATGCGCGAGTCGGGCGTCCATTCGCCGGTGGCGCGCGCCGATGTCGTGAGCGGCAGCTGCTCGCTGGCGTAGATCGTGACCCGCGCCCCGGCACGCTGCGCAAGCAGCGCAGAGGTGAGCCCCAGCACGCCGCAGCCGATCACCGCCACCTCGGTGGGGCTGGCCTGCATGGCCAGGCGCACGGCGCGGGTGCTGGAGCCCCAGGACAGCGACCAGCCGCTGCCGCCGTGGCCGTAATTGTGCACGACCAGCGTGTCGCCCAGGCGCTCGGTGTCCACGCGCGGTCCGGCCGGACGAAACGGGCGCAGGCAGACGGCAATGTCGAAGATCCGGTCGGTCCGCGCGCGGATCGGCACGAGTTGCGGGCTGGGCTCGAAGGACGAGCCGCCGGAGGGCGTCGAACAGCCGGCCAACGCGCCGGCCCCCAGCAGCGACGCCTGCATCAGTCCGCGTCAACTCATTGCCCTTTGGTGCACCCTCACCCTCTCCGCTTTGCCGCTGCAGCCAAGACTAGGCGCAGATCAGACGACACGGAAGTTCTTGAACTTTCACGGGCGACAAAAGAGCCTGTTCCTCCAAAGACTGCATCTTCCAGGAGCCCGCCCATGTTTCGCCTCGCAACGATCCTGTTCGCCAGCACCTTCTTCCTCGCAGGTCCGGCCGGGGCACAGCGGCGCCTGCCCGACATTCCGCCCGCGCAATACGACGCCGATCAGAAGAAGGCCGCCGAGAAATTCGAGGCGGCCCGCAAGGTCGCGCTGTCGGGCCCGTTCCAGGTGATGATGTACAGTCCGGAGGTCATGAGCCGGGCGCGCGCCATGGGCGATTACCTGCGCTACCACTCGGCCATCGGCAACACGCTGAGCGAGCTGGTCATCCTGATCACCGCGCGGGCGTGGTCGCAGGGTTACGAATGGTCGGCGCACCAGCCAATCGCGTTGAAGGCCGGGATCTCCAAGGACATCGTCGACGCGATCGCCGAAGGACGGCGGCCCAGCGCGATGAGCGCCGACGAGGAAATCGCCTACGACTTCACGATGGAGCTGCAGAACAACCGAAGCGTCTCCGACGCCACCTTTGCCAAGGCCGAGAAACGCTTCGGCACCAAGGGCGTCGTCGATATGGCGGCCATCGGCGGCTACTACACGTTCCTCGCGATGCAGCTCAACGTGGCGCGCCAGCCCGTGCCGGCCGACGCGCCACCCCTGCCGCGCTTCCCGAACTGACCGCAGGAGCCGCGTCGCAGCCGACCGTGGCGCGCCTCCTTCAGTCTGTCAGGATCTCGCGGATACGGGGCAGATGCTCACGGCCCCAATACAGATCGCCGTCCGGGAAGAGGAAGCTCGGCACCCCGAAAACACCCCCGGCCTCGGCGGCTTCCTGGACAGCCTCGAGCTCGCGCCGGCCCTCGCCCTCCAGGAACGCGTCGAACCCGGAAACATCCGCGCCGGCGCGCTTCAGCACATCCTTGAGCGCCGCGGGATTCTCGATGTCGAGCTCGCGCTTCCAGAACCGCTCGAAAACCTCGTCGTTGTAGGCGCGATGAACGCCCTGCCGCCGGGCATGGAGCAGCCCGATGCCGGCCAGCGAGGAATCCCAGATCTTCTGCGTGCCGCGGATGGTGAGCCCGACCCGGTTCGCCTCCCGGCGCACATCCATGTAGCTGTACCTGACGCGGCGCCACTGATGGGCGTTGCGCTTCTGCTCCAGGACCCGGCCCTCGGCGTCGACCTTGGCGCTCCCCAGATAGGCCGGGATGTCGAGAATGTACGGCAGCCAGTCGATCGCGATACCGGTGTCGCGTTCCAGTCGATACGCCGGGTCCTTGGCCAGATAGGCATAGGGGCTCTTGTAGTCGATGTAGAGCTTGATCGTCTGTACCGGCAGTTTGGGCGCTCCCTTGTGGACTGCTCTCGTGTCGGGCGGCGCCCGGTAGCGGCCAGCCGCGAAATACGAGACTTTAATGACGGGCTGCCTCCGCCCGGTCAGCGGGTCAGGTTGTATTGGTAGTCCTCACGCGAACTGCCTTCGGCCCGCAGCCCGGGCGGCATCGGCGCGCGGGTGAGGTTGACCTTGGCGTGGACGTCCAGCGCGGCCTGGTCGGACCACAATTCCAGCAGCGCGAGTTTGTCGGGGTTCAGCACACTCTGAAATACCTCGAACTGTTCGCAGCCGGGTTCCTTCGCGACGTCGGCGCAGCGCTGCCGGAAGGCCTGCGCGAGTGCCGCCCCTTTGCCTGGGGCCGCATTGATTGAGACGACCAGCCGAATTTTCATGGCGTATCCCTGTGCGAATGACGTCCAGGAGTAATTACCCCGGCCTGCCGCCGTCAAGTGAAGCGCCACAGTGCAGACGGCCTACGGGTCGGTGACTCCAGTAGACCAGGGATCATTCATCTGATCTTCCGATTGCTCCGGGCTCCCTGGAGGTCACAGGGAGGCAACGTCAGGCTCAGGCCTCACCAAGCCTAGTCTCAGAACTCCTTCAGATTGTCTCCGAGGTGCTTGTGCGCGTAGGCCTTGCGGGCCAGGCCGCGGCGCTGCAGCTCGGGCACCAGCCCGTCGCAGACCTCCATCACATACCGCCGGTCGATCACGGTATTGGAGATCAGGAAGCCGTCGCCACCCACCTCCTCCATGACGTCCTGCATCACCCCCGCCACATGATCGGCGGTGCCGGTATAGTCGAGGCTACCCTTGCTGGCGTAGGTCCGCACGATCTCGCGCAGAGGTTTGCCGAGCCATCTGGCCAGCGAGGACTGGTGGCCATTGGTCGTGAGGTTGAGCGGCAGCGGCTCGTCGAGATCGAACCTGGAGAAGTCGATGCCGGTCAACCGCGACATGCCGGAGAGCTGCATGTCGACGTACTTCAGGGAGTCTTCCTGCTGCAACCGGCGCCGCTCGAGCGCCGCCTCCATCGTCGTGTCGACGATCGGCGAGCACAGGAACAGGAGCTTGATGTCGTCCGGATTGCGGCCGATCGCGGCGGCGTTGCGGCGCACCTCCTGGCGATACTCCTTCATCTTCTGGATGTCGCTGCCTTCCGTGATGATGGTGTCGGCCCATTTCGACGCGAACTTCTTGCCCGCCGCCGAGCCGCCGGCCTGCACGATCGGCACTCTTCCTTGCGGCGAACGCGGCGCATTGATCGGCCCGCGCACCTTGAAGTACTTGCCCTCGTGGTGGATGGGATGGACCTTACTGCCGTCGGCGAACATCGGCTTGTCGCGGTCGAGCACCACGGCATCGGGTTCCCACGCCTCCCACAGCCGGGTGACGACGTCGGCGAATTCATCGGCCACCTCGTAGCGCTCGTCGTGCGGCCGGTGCTTGTCGTGGCCGTAGTTCTGCGCGGTGCCATCGTTGCTGCCGGTGACGCAGTTCCAGCCGATGCGGCCCTCGGTGACATGGTCCAGCGAATTGATGAGACGCGCCAGCAGGTACGGCGGGTATTCCGATACGGAGAGCGTCGGCACGAGGCCAAGGTTCCGCGTGGCCTGCGCCAACCAGGGCACCAGGACCGCAGGGTCGAGCTTGGGGCAGCCCTGAGCATATTGCAGATAGGTGTCGTGGTTGCCTTTGTAGGTATAGGGCACGTTCGAGGAGTCCTCGATGATCATGTAATCCATGCACGCGCGCTCCATCCCCTTGGCAAGGTCGATGAAGATGTCGGGCATCATCCAGCGCGCGACGTCGGACACACTGCCGGGCCACGTCGAGCGCCAGGTCTTGGAAGTGAAACTCTGGCCGAGAAACCAGGCGAGATGAAACGGTTTGCTCATGCCTGGCTCCTGCAAAACCCCTGCCAAGAAACCAGGTGAGGTGAGACCCATTGGTCATGCCGGTATGCTGAATGATCGCGAGCCTGCCACATAAGCAGTTATCGGCAGCCCGCACTCAAATGACGGTTCATCCAAACAGCTGTGGGCCGGCTGGCTGATGAGGAAACATCGCCAGCCATCAGTACCGCACCTTCCTCACGCGCTCACGGAGCGGCGACCGGCTTTACCTCTGGCTCACGCAAACTGCAGCCAAGATCGCAGGTCCGACGGTCGGCGCTTCATTGGCATTATTCGTGCTCATTGTTTCTGGCTGGCGCGCCGTCTCGTCGCGGCAGCAAGCGGCCTTGGCTGGTCAAGGTTTTGTTCGAGTGGGTTTCTTTGCCTTTCGCACGTTGGCCGTCTTCGATGCGAGGGCAGTCTTCATCGCCCTCTCCGCCGCCTTGATCTTGGCTTCCCGGGTGATGTCCCCGGCGGGCAAGTTCAAGGCGAAGTTCAGCCTGGTCTCGGCGCGCTCCAAAAAGACCGCCTTCTTGTTTTCGGAAATCGGCTGTCCCATCGCTCCCCTTACCGGAAAATGAAGGTTAGACCACGCGGAAGTTCTTGAACTGCCAGGGATCGTCCTTGTCGAGGTCCTCGGGGAAGAGGCCGCCGCGATCCTGCAACGGCGTCCAGTCGCTGTACTTGCCGACCACCGGCCCGAGATAGGGCAGGCAGATCTCGAGGTTGCGGTCGAAGTCCATCTCGTCGGCCTCGACGATGCCGCGCTCGGGGTTCTCCAGCGCCCAGATGATGCCCGACAGGACCGGCGCGCAGACCTGGATCGAGGTCGCGTTGTTGTAGGGCGCGAGCTCGCGCGCCTCGTCGATGTCGAGCTGCGAGCCGTACCAGTAGGCGCCCTTCTTGTGGCCCATCAGCAGCACGCCGAGCTCGTCGCGGCCCGAGGTGATCTCGTCGACGATCAGGCGCTGCATCTTCTGCTGGTGCAGGTTCTTGCCGGCGCATTCGTGCATCGACATGATCGCCTGGTCGCACGGGATGGTAGGCGTAGTGCACGGTCGGCCGGTAGACGACCTCGTCGCCCTGGCGCAGCGATGAAGTAGTCGGCCATCGAGATCGACTCGTTGTGGGTGATGATGAAGCCGTGGAACGGGCCCTCCAGCGGCGTCCAGGTGCGCACGCGCGTGATCAGGCCCGGGCGATTGAGGTAGATCGCGGCGCCGCAGCCGAACTCGTGCCGCGCGCCGTCGAACGGCAGGCCCTTCTCATGGGTGCCCCAGCCCATCTCGGCGGGCTGGCTGCCCTCCGACACGAAGCCGTCGATCGACCAGGTGTTGACGAACTCGCCGACCTTCTTGGGCTTCTTGCGAGACCTGGGTGTCGCGCTCGGCGATGTGGATCACCTTGACGCCGAGGTCGCGCGCCAGCTCGCCCCAGCCCTCGCGGGTGGTCGGCTTGACGCCGCCCAGGCCGGTGTCCTTGGCGAGGTTGACCAGCGCCTTCTTGACGAAATGCGAGACCAGGCCGGGATTGGCGCCGTGGGCAATCACCGCCGTCGGGCCGCCGCGATACTTCGGGACGAGCTTCAGCATGTTCTCGCGCAGCGCGTAGTTGGAGCGCAGCGACACCGAGAGGTTGGGATCGGTGTAGCCGCCGGGCCATGGCTCGATGCAGGTGTCGATATAGAGCGCGCCCTTCTCCTGGCAGAGCTCGACCAGCGCCGTCGAGGCGACCTCGACCGACAGGTTGACCAGGAAGTCGCCCTTGCCCAGGCGGCGCTCCAGGGTCGGAGCGGAAGTTCTCGCGCGTCAGGCGCTTCCTGATGAAGGTGACGCCGAATTTCTTGAGCTCCTTCAGCCCGCCGCGGTCCTCCGCCGAGATGACCGTGATCTGCTCCGGCTTGATGTCGATGTGCCGGAAGATCAGCGGCAGCACGCCCTGGCCGATCGAGCCGAAGCCGATCATGACCATGCGGCCGGAGAACGAGATCAGCTTCTTCGAGGCCTTCTTCGACTTGCGCGCGACTTTCTTCGCCATTTCAGCGTCCCCGCTCTAAGTTGTTGTGGTCGATAAACGGCAACGGGGCCTTTCTCAAGGCCCCGTTGGTGTCGTTCCTGTTACGGAAGCGAGGCTAGATGCAGATCGCCTTGAGCGGCGCGAAGCCGTTGAAAGCAACCGACGAGTAGGTCGTCGTGTAGGCGCCGGTCGAGAGGATCTCGACCTTGTCGCCGGGCTTCAGCGACAGCGGCATCTTGTACTCGGTCTTTTCATAGAGGATGTCGGCCGAGTCGCAGGTCGGACCGGCGAGCACGACCGGACCCACGCGCGTACCGTCGCGGCCGGTGCGCAGGCGGTACTTGATGCTCTCGCCCATGGTCTCGGCCAGGCCCGAGAACTTGCCGATGTCGAGATAGACCCAGCGCTTGCGGTCGTTGGCCGACTTGCGCGAGACCAGAACCACCTCGCTCTGGATCACGCCCGCGTCGCCCACCATGGAGCGGCCCGGCTCGATGATCACCTCGGGCATGCGGTTGCCGAAATGGCGCACCAGCGCGCGGCCGACCGCCTCGCAGTAGGCCTCGATGCTGTTCACCTCGGCGCGATAGCGCGCCGGGAAGCCGCCGCCCAGGTTGACCATGCGCAGGTCCACGCCCTCTTCGGCAAGGGCGAAGAACATCTGCGAGACCTGGCCCAGCGCCTTGTCCCATTGCTCGAGGTCGGTCTGCTGGCTGCCGACATGGAAGGAGATGCCGTAGGCATCGAGCCCCCACTCCTTGGCCTTGCGCAGAAGGTCCTTGGCCATCTCCGGTGCACAGCCGAACTTCTTGCTGAGCGGCCATTCGGCGCCGCCGCAATCGACCAGCACGCGGCAGAACACGCGCGCACCCGGCGCCACGCGGGCAAGCTTCTGCAGCTCGGCCTCGCTGTCGAAGGCGAACAGGCGCACGCCCTGCTGGTAGGCCCAGGCGATGTCCTTCTCCTTCTTGATGGTGTTGCCGAAGGAGATGCGGTCCATGGCGACGCCGGTGGCCTGCACGAGCTCGATCTCGCCGCGGCTCGCGGTGTCGAACTTCGAGCCGGCGGTGGCCAGGCGCGTCAGGATCTGCGCCGCCGGGTTGGCCTTCACGGCGTAGAAGATGTGGGCAGCCGGCAGCAGCTCGCGCATGCGGCGGAAGTTGTTCTCGACCACGTCGAGATCGACCACCAGGCACGGCGTCTCGGGCTGCTGCTCTCGGAGATAACGAAAAATACGCTCGGTCATCGCTGGGGGGTTCCCCGTCAATTAGTCAAAACTGGTTCGGTGGAAACGTCGAACGCGACGAACGGTGCCTGACAGGCAGCGTTCGTCAGCCGATACTCGACGGGGTCTCTGACCGCAGAAGCGGGAGGTCGAACAAGGCCCGGTCCAAATTCACCGGGCTAATGACATAATAGCGGGGGACGACGCCCCGCGCGGTAAGCAAACATATCAGAAGCTCCTTCCCGGACCCGGCTCGAAACCGGCACTGCCAAAAAGAACACTTTCCGTCGTTGCGTAACCACTAAGGGCCAGCGGCACGTGCGTTGGGCGTCTTGGAATTGGTAAATACAACTAATCGACGCGGTTACAAGCGGATTCTTCCCTGCTTGGGAAATTCTTTGGGGTCTTGTGTTCGAAAAAACACACAAGCATGTCAACCGCGAGGCACTGGCGCGCCCGGCAAGCGGATCGAGGCGGCGAGCACGGTGAACGGCACCAGTGCGACGGCCGACGCGATCAGCGAGGCCTGCGTGCCGAACAGCGTGGCGATCTTTCCCCACAACAGCGAGCCCACGACCATGGCGCCGAAAAACACCATCTGGTGTACCGCCATGCCTCGTGCCCGCATGAAGTTGGGGAGGATCATCTGGACGGCGGTGCCGTTGTTGGCGATCACGGTGATCCAGCAGGCGCCCGACGACGGCGATGCAGGCGCCCACCACATAGGGCGTCATGGCGAGCGCGGCGATCAGCGTCGCCACCGCATGCAGGCCCATCGCCCAGATGTTGGCGCGGTCGGGGCCGAGCAGGCGGTTGACGGTCGACATCAGGATGGCGCCCGCCACCGCGCCGACGCCGAACACGGCGTAGAGGACGCCGAAGGAGAACTCGTCGAGGCCGAGCTCGAAGCGGCCGATCACCGGCAGCAGTGTGCTGATGGCGATGCCCGGCACGAAGAAGCAGAGGCCGCGGGCGAACACCGCCTTGAGTTCGCCCGAGCCCTGCACGAAGGCGATGCCGGTGCGCGCCGCCTCGCGGAAGCCCTCGCGACGCTGGCTGGCGCGCGCCTCGGCCGATCGCTTCCAGCTCGCCATGGCGAAGATGACGCCGATATAGGTGCAGGCGTTGATGGCGAAGAGCAGGAAGACGCCGACCAGGCCGAGCAGGATCTGTCCGAGCACCGGCCCCACCGTGCGGGCGAGGTTGAAGCCCGCGCTGTTGAGCGCGATGGCCGGCCGCAGCAAAGGGCCGGAGACGATCTCGGGCACCACGGCATGCCAGGCCGGCGCGTTCATGGCGTTGCCCAGGCCCATGCAGAAGGCCAGCGCCAGAAGGTTCCAGTGGGTGAGCTGGCCCAGATAGGCCAGCACCGCCAGCGTCGCCGCCACGCCCATCATCCAGACCTGGCAGACGATGATGTAGCGCCGGCGGTCGAACCGGTCGGCCAGGATGCCGGCGAAGAAGCAGAACAGGAACATCGGCAGGGTGCCGGCCGCCGCCAGCAGGGCGACGAAGATCGGCTCGGGCGTCAGGCTGGTCATCTCCCACGCCGCACCCGTGGTCTGCATCCAGCCGCCGATGTTGGACAGCACGTTGGCCGTCCATAGCAGGCGGAAGGCGCGGTTGGAGAAAGGGGCGAAGGCGGAGTGCGGCCGCGCGACGACGGGCGACGGTGGGGGCGATGGCGGGGCGTTCATTCTGCCCTCAGCCGAGGGCCTTCTCGTAGAGGCGATGGGTCTTGTAATGCACCCCGCCGACCGAGCGGATGATGTTGTTGGTCGCCTTGTTGTCTTCCAGGATCCAGCCCAGCTCGGCCGTGGTCTTGCCCAGCCGCTTGCCGTTCTGGCGCAGCTGGTCGATGGCCATCATGGCCAGGCCAGCGCCCATCAGCGGATGGTTGCGGAACTTCTTTTTCACCCCCATCAGCGGCACGCGCGTGCTGCCGACGCCCGCGATCTTGAGCCGCCACAGGAGCTTCAGCGAGGTTGAGCGGGTCGAGCCTGCCGTTGAAGCCGTCGACCGCCTCGTTGAGGTTGGTGAGCGCCACGATGAAGGCTACCGCCTCGTCGTCGACCTCCACGAACACCGCGAGCTCGGGCACGATCACCGGGCCGAATGCCTTGGAGGCGTGATCGATCTCGGCCTGGGTGAAGGGCACGAAGCCCCAATTGTCGCTCCAGGCGTCGTTGAAGATGCCGACCAGGGTGCGCACCTCGGCGTCGAACATCTTCATGTTGGCGGTGCGCACCTTGACCCGGCCGGCCATGCCAGCGCGCGCCATCAGCTTGGCGCCGATCGTCTCGGGCGCGTTCTGGACGTCGTAGTCATAGGAGAAGACGTCCTTGATCTTGGCGTAGCCGCAGCCTTCGACCCTGGCGCCGGCATAGGGCGGATCGTAGGGCACCAGCAGCACCGAACGGCTGTCGAAGCCCCACACCAGCAGCCCGACCTCCTCGTTGACCGACAGGCTGAACGGGCCCGTCGCCCGCTTCATGCCTTTGGACCCGCAGCCAGTCCTCGGCGGCGGCGAACAGGGCGGCGAAGATTGCCGGGTCGTCCTCGGCGGCCAGGCAGCCGAAATGGCCGGTGGCGTCGGCATAGCGCTCGAGATAGGCGCGATCGATCTGGGCGGTGATGCGTCCGACGACGCGGCCGGCGCGGCGCGCCAGGAAGAACTGCACCTCGACGTGGCCGAACAGCGGGTTCTTCTTGGGTGAGAAGGCTTCCTGCCGCTCGACGTTCAGGTGGGCGATGTAGCCCTTGTGTCCGGCATAGAGCCGCTTGGGCAGGTCGATGAAGGCTTTGAGGTCGGATTTGCCGCCGACCGGCGACACGACGATGTCAGGAGAGGCCATTGCCTCAAGCTACCACGGCGAGGGTCGGGCCGCTGTGGAACACGAGGTCGCCATCGGGCTCGCAGCCCGCGCCGTCGTTGCGCAGCGCACGCAATTCGACGCCGATCCGCCAGCCCTCGTTCTCGCGCTCGATGTGAATCAAGTGATAGCGCGCGCGGCCGTACTTGCTGCCGGGCGCCGCCGAGGCCGAGGTGACGCCGATCACCGGCACCGGCCCGTCCGGCCCGGCGATGCGGGCCACTTCGCTGCGGTGATTGTGGCCGTGCAGGACAAGCTCACAGCCGACACGGCGGATCATCGCCTGGAACGCGGTGGCATCGGTCAGGCGCTTGAAATGCTTCTCGGTGGTGAGCGGCGGATGATGGATCAGCACGATGCGACAAAGGTCCTCGCGCTCGAGATCGGCCAGCATCCGCTCGGCCGTGGCGATCTGCGCCTCGCCCAGGGTGCCGGTGGCGAACAGAGGCGGCTTGGGCACACCGCTCGACAGGCCGACCAGCGCCACCGGCCCGCGCCGACGCAGGGTCGGGAAGACGTCGAAGCTGCTTGCCGGCGGCTGACCGTCGCCCGCGATGTAGGCGCCCCACAGACCGAGGCTCTCGGGCCACGCAGTGGTGACATAGACGTCGTGGTTGCCGGGAATGACGGTGACGTCGTGCGGCCCGCCCAGTGCGGCAAGCCACTGGGCGGCGCGGCTGAACTCGGTGGGCAGCGAGATGTTCACCAGGTCGCCGGTGAGCGCGATGTGGTCGGGCTTCTCGGCCTTGATGTCGGCCACGATGCCGGCCAGCGCCTCGGGCACATGCACGTGCACCCGGCTCCGCCACCAGTTGAGGTAGCCGGTCGCCCGCTTGCCGAGCAGCTCGAGGGGTCCCGCATGTGGCATCGGCAGATGGGGATCGGAGAGATGCGCCAAGGTGAACATTTTTCGGGTAGGGTGCTGGTCGTTGCTGGCTTGAATGCGTTCCTCCGTCGATCAACGCTCTGGGTATTTATCGGTATTTCCGGTATTTCCGGCGGCCGTCGAACGATCCGGTCTGGCGATGAGCCACAGCAAGGCACCCGCAACGGCGCCGATAGGGCCAATCCCCCATAATGCCGTTTGGAGCACGGTGATGTCGGTCACGACGGACAGCGCACGCGACCAGCCGCTTGAAGAAAGCAGCGCCAATAGGACGTTGAAGGCGTACCAAGTCACGGTTGCCACGATGACGCCCATCAGCGGCGCGATCCAGAACGCTGGTCCACTGGTTGGCGCGCAGAAACGAATAGGCCGGTAAGCCCAGGAAAACGACGCCACTAAACGAAATGATCGCGCTGACGACGATCAAGACACCATAGCTGGCCTCGTCGAGCGCCCCCTTGTGGTAAAAGGAGGCTGCAAAGGCGATTGGAGCCACAAGGCCTGCAACCAGAAAGGCAAGGGTGGATCTGTGCATAGCCTTCACCGCAAACTGCGCCCCTCTTCTATCGCGATCGATCCGAATGGTCCCGATAGAGATCCTTCCAGGTGCTGCTTATCAAGCCCGCCAGAGGCGTGAGCTGAGAAAGCGATCCCTGCAAGAATCCCGACCCTTCACCTTCGTTCTGGATGGTCGGCCCCCCGTCTGACGGTGAGACGTAACGCAAGACGAAACCAGGATGCAGCGGGTGGCCGGGTTCCGTCACATTGACCACGATCTGCCTGCCATTCTGGTCCGTCGTCAGATAGGACCCGACGGGACTGATCATTTTTCCATACGGCACGATCTGCCGCGAGCCCGCCGAGCCCATCGGCAATGGCATGGTCAACAGGTTGTAAAGCCACTCGGGCGTTGCCTCGTTCAGCGTTCCCTCCGGAGTCGCCGGACGGACCAGCTTCGCAGGGCCCGGGGTGGGAAGATTGATCACGTCCTGCCTCATCGTTCGCGCCGAGTCCTGATACGGGCCGTCCGGGACGCTATAGGCGTGCTTATCCTCGGTATCGGAGTCGAGCCGTTCAGGGAAACCGGGCGAGGCTTTCACGCCGCTGAACGATACGCCGCCCGGTGACATGCAATCCAAGTTCCCGTTCACGGTTGTGCAATTTACCGGCGTCACCTGTTGCGGCGTCGCCGACCCTGGGCTCGTTCCGTCGGACGAGGTGCTATCGCGCCGGGGCAGGCCGTTTTCGTCGACATTGAAGCCCGGCACGTTGTCCTCGGGTCTGACACGAAATCCGGGGAGACCGGTTTGCGAAAAAACATTGAACATCCGGGCATCTCCGCGAGAAGGATGAGGCTCGACCTCTGGCCGAAACGCTAACAGTAACTGTAGTATAAATCAACTATATTTAAGTTAATCTTTTAGAAATTGTCGAACTGCGTCAGAGCATGCACTGGATCATCGCTAGTATTGAAAGTCCTGCTTCGACCCGTCGTGGGTGCAGGAACAATCGGAGCCGGGGCTGCACCATGTTTCGCCGCGGGGCGTCGCGATCATAGATCGCTTGGTCCTACGTTTACACAACTGTGGATTGTCCTTTGTCGGAAGCCTCGCCCCCGAGATCGGCGGCGCCGAGTGGCGACCCTTCGAATGCCAAGCAGTTGAAAGCGCTCAGGCTCTGGCCCGGGGTGCCCAGGACCGGCGAATCCTTGAA
This sequence comes from uncultured Alphaproteobacteria bacterium, assembly GCA_963765385.1. GTDB lineage: Bacteria > Pseudomonadota > Alphaproteobacteria > Reyranellales > Reyranellaceae > Reyranella. The sequence continues at coordinate 1,093,750 of CAVXWG010000014.1, forward strand.
TTTCTCGCTCGCAACTACTGCGCCGGCTCGCCCACCGAGGAAATTAATTTCCCCTCCAAGCAGCGGTAGCGCCCACCCTAGCGGCCGCCGGCGACCCGCAGCTTCGGCGGCGGAAGGATACCCATCTGGCGGCCGATGCCGGTCATGACCTCGACCATATGTTCGAGCTGCTCTCTTGTGTGGACGGCGCAGAGCGAGCAGCGCAGCAGCGACACGCCGTTGGGCGTGGCGGGCGGCACGGCGACGTTGACGTAGATGCCGGCCTCCAGCATGGCGCGCCAGAAGCCGATGGCGGTCATGCGGTCGGGCAGATGGACACCCACCACCGGGCCGTGCTCGGGACCGAGCGTGAAGCCCTGCTCCTTCAGCCCGTCATAGAGCGTCGAGACATTGTCCCAGAGCTGCTTGCGCAGCTCGGGCTTGGCCTTCACCACGCGCAGCGCCTGGCGCACCGAGGCCACGATCGAGGGCGGCAGCGAGGCCGTGAACATGTAGGAGCGCACGGTGACGCGCAGGATGTCGAAGTCGGGATCGTCGGAGACGCAGTAGCCGCCGATCGCGCCCAGGGTCTTGGAGAAGGTGCCGACGATGAAATGGCAGTCGTCGAGCACGCCCACCGCCTCGCACAGGCCGCGGCCGTTGTCGCCCAGCGCGCCCAGCGAATGGGCCTCGTCGACCATCACGTAGGCGCCGTACTTCTTGCAGACGTCGATGAATTCCTTGAGCGGCGCGCTGTCGCCCAGCATCGAGTAGATGCCCTCCAGCACCACCACGCGGTTGCCGGGCTTGTCGCCGAGCCGGCGCAGGCGGGCCTCCAGGCTCGACGGGTCGTTGTGCTTGAAGCGGACGACCTCGGCCCGCGTCATCTTGCAGGCGTCGTAGATCGAGGCGTGGCTGTCGGCGTCGATCAGCAGGAAGTCGCCCTGGTCGGCGAGGGTGGAGATCACGCCCAGATTGGCCTGGTAGCCGGTCGTGAACACCATGCAGTGCTTCTTGCCGTAGAATTCGGCGATCTCCCGCTCCAGCGCCACGTGCTCGGTATAGCTGCCGTTGGCGATGCGCGAGCCGGTCGTGCCGGTGCCCTCGGCACGGATCGCCTCGATGGCGGCCTCCATGCAGGACGGATCGAAGGTCAGGCCGAAATAGTTGTTGGTGCCAACCAGCAGGGTCGGCTTGCCGTTGATGATCGCCTCGGTGGGCGAGAGCACCCGCTCCATGCGGATCTGGAACGGATCGAGCCCGGTGGTGCGGACGTCACGATAGGCCTCGAGCAAGCCGGCATGGCGGTCGAACAGGCCCATGGTGCTTAGCCTCGCCTAGCCTCGAGCGGCGCGCAGGTCCTGAATCGTGTCGGCGAGCTGGTCGACCGTGTGGATCTCGGCAATGACGCTCATGGGAATCGAGACGTCGAAGCGATCCTCGAGCTCCATGACCATGTCCATGATCGCGAGCGAATCGATGGTCAGATCCTTGGCGATCACGGTCTCGCCTGTAATGGGCTTCTCGCCGGCCTGGTAGGGTTCCAGATGAACACAGATCTCCCGAATCACGTCCGCGCGCAGGATCCCGCGCGCGATGGTGACTGTGTCGACGATGCCGTCGTTTTCGACGGTCAATTGATGGGCAGTGCGCAAAAGCGTATCTCCGGTCCCGGGGGTCGGGGCGCCACAGGTGTGGCAAACGAGCGATTCTTTGTGAAATAACAATTTGTTACGCAGTGTTTCACACTCTCTAGAGCCATCCCTGGCGGCGATACCACAAGATCGTGTCGGCAAATCCGCCAGCTAGGTCGTAACGCGCTGCGAAACCGATCGCCGCGGCGAACACCCGGTCATGGACCGTCCAATCGCTGTGAAAAATCTCGTTCACCTTGCCGGGGGTCAGGATCTGCACCGGGCCCCCCAGCGCGTGGCTGGCGCGGATCACCAAGGCAACCGCGTCCATCGCCATCCGCGGGATGGCGATGGTCCGGGCCGTCCGGCCCAGGGCGGCCTGGGCGGCGGCTTGCATGTCGCCATAGCCATAGCCCCCGTCCCGACCGTCGTCGATTTCACGGACCGCAGCGGGAGGCGGCCGTTCGACGGCCAACGCCAGGGCTTCGGCCAGGTCCGCCACGTGGATCAGGGAGAGGCGGGCATCGGACAGGTTCGGCCGTGGCGCAAAACCCCGCGCCACGGCGCGGAAATAGGCGAGCGTCTCGCGATCGCCCGGCCCATAGACAGCCGGCGCCCGCACAGCAAGCCAGGGCCCCGAGCGGCCGGTCAAGACTTCCTCGGCCGCACGCTTGCTCGCGCCATAAGGTGAGAGCAGCGGCTCCCGGGCGGCCAGCGATGATAGCAGGACAAAGTGCGCGGTAGGTGCGAGCCGCGAGACGAGCGCCGTGCCGTCGCGGTTGACCGTCATGAAGTCCGAGGGCCGGCGCGCTTTTATGAGACCGGCGGCATGGACGACCGTGTCGGCGCCGCCGACCAGGCGGCGAAGCGCTGCTTCCTCCGAGATGTCGCCCAGCACCAGGTCGGCCTCGACGCCGGCCAGCGAGGGCAGTGGCGACCAGCGGCGCACCAGCAGCCTTATCTTCCAGCCGCGACGCGCCAGGGCGGCAACGAGATGCGGTCCGACGAAGCCCGTGGCGCCGGTGACCGCGACCAGCCTGCTCATGGAGCGTCAGGCCGCTTCGGTCTTGGGCGCGTAGAGGCCGGCGAGATAGTTGGCCTTGGTGCGGGCGCGCGACAGCTTGCCCGACGAGGTCGTCGGCAGGCCCAGGGTGGGCGGCACCAGCACGACCTCGCAATCGACCGCGATCGCCTCGCGCACGGCGCCCGCCACGTCGCGCGCCAGCGCCTGGCGCGCCTCCTCCCCCGACACGCGCGCCAGCACCGCCACGATGACCCGCTCGCCGTCGACGGTATCGATGGAGAAGGCCGCCGAATCGCCGTTCTTGATGACCTTGCGGGCCTCGATCGCCCATTCGATGTCCTGCGGCCAGACATTGCGGCCGTTGACGATGATCAGGTCCTTGGCGCGGCCGGTGACGACGATCTCGCCCGCCAGCGTGTAGCCAAGATCGCCGGTATCGAGCCAGCCATCGTCCGACAGCACTTCACGCGTGGCCTCCGGCTCGTCGAAATAGCCCGGCATGATACTGGGGCCCGCCACGAAGATGCGTCCGACGTCGCGATCGGCCAGGACCTTGCCGTCCGGGCCGCGCACTTCCAGGCGATGGCCGGGCAGCACCTTGCCGCACAGCACGAAGCGCCGGGCGCGCCGCTCGTCGGTCGGATCAGCGGCCGGCTGGGCGCGCTGGTCGGCGGCGAGCGTTGCCCGGTCGACCACGTCTGTGCGCACGCCGGTGCCGTGCGGGCAGAAGGTGATGGCGAGGCAGACCTCGGCCATGCCGTAGCTCGGGATGAAAGCCTTGCGATCGAAGCCCACGCGCTCGAACGTCTGGGCGAAGCGGTCGAGCACATCGGGCCGGATCATGTCGCCGCCGATTCCGGCGTGGCGCCAGCTCGCGAGATCGAGATCGGTGGGCAGCTGGTTGGCGGCGCGGCGGGTGGCGAGGTCGTAGCCGAAACTCGGGCTGTAGGCGATGGTGCCGCGGTTGCGCGAGATCAGGTTCAGCCACTGCGTCGGCCGGCGCGCGAAGTCGCGCGGCGTCAGATAGTCGATCGAGAGCTGACTCGACAGCGGCGCCATGGTGAAGCCGATCAGGCCCATGTCGTGATAGAGCGGCAGCCAGCTCACGGCGCGATCGCCCGGCACCACGTCGAGCCCGGCCGGGCCCGTCATGCCGGCGAGATTGGCCATCAGCGCGCTCTGCGTGATCTGCACGCCGTGCGGATGGCGCGTGCTGCCCGACGAGAACTGGATGTAGCAGAGGTCGGCAGCGCCCAGCGGCCGCAGGTCGACTGCCTTCTCCGGCAGCGCCTCGAGCGCGGCCAGGCCGCCGTGAAGGCGGACAGCGGGGAACTGCTGGGCGGCCTCGGCCAGGAAGCCGGCGAGATCGTCGACGCCCAGGGCCGCCACCGCGCCAGACGCCGCGAGCTGGCGGCGCAGCTGATCGAGATAGGCTTCCTTGCCGCCGATCCCGACGGGAATCGAGACCGGCACGGGCAGCAGGCCGGCATACTGGGCGCCGAAGAAGACGTCGAAGAAGCCGGGCCAGGTGTCGGCCGTGATCAGGATCCGATCGCCCACGGCAAAGCCCGCGCCGATCAGGCGGCGGGCGGCGACATGGGCGCGCTCGCGGACCTCGCGCCACGCGAGGGCCGAGAGAATCTCGCCCCTGAGCATTATAAAAGGTGATCCCGGTCTCGCCCTGCGCCGCATAGTCCAACATCTCGGGCACCGATTTGTAATCGGCCCGGCGCAGCGCGAGCTGGGAATTGCGGGTCGGCAGCGGGTTCATGGGAAGGCCGGGGTCTCCTACATCAAGCTCCTCTCCCCCGCTAGGGGGAGAGGTTGGGTGAGGGGGTTGCACGGTCTCGAAGCCCCCTCACCTGGCCTCTCCCCCTCGCGGGGGAGAGGAGCTTGAGTGGCGGAGGTGAGACGGTGGGCCAAGTTGACACACCCAGACCCCGGTAAGATAGTGCCCGACCCCGCTCAACCCCGGTTAATCCGTTCCGGAGCCGTGGTCGAAGAGCGGGATATTTCTTTTGTGGAGGGGTCTCGTGATTACGGCTGTGATGCCGACGTACGGTCGCAAGGACGTCGTGTTCGAACGCGGAGAGGGCAACTATCTCTACGCGACGGACGGCCGACGTTACTTGGACTTTACCTCGGGCATCGCCGTGAACGCGCTGGGCCACTGCCACCCCGCCCTGGTCAAGGCTCTGACCGAGCAGGGCCAGAAGCTGTGGCACACCTCGAACCTGTTCCGCATCGGCAACGGCGAGAAGCTGGCCAAGCGGCTCACCGAGGTGTCGTTCGCCGACACGATGTTCTTCTGCAACTCCGGCGCCGAGGCGATCGAGGGCGGCATCAAGCTGATCCGCAAGTATCAGTTCATGAACGGCCAAGCCCAAGCGCTACAAGATCATCTGCTTCCAGGCGGCGTTCCACGGCCGCCTGCTGAACGCGCTCGCCGCCACCGGCAACGAGAAATATCTCGAAGGCTTCGGCCCGCCGGCGCCCGGCTACAAGCACGCGCCGCTCAACAACACCAATGTCGTGCGCGACATGGTCGACGACGAGACCGCCGGCATCCTGGTCGAACCGATCCAGGGCGAGGGCGGCATCCGCGCCACGACCACGCAGTTCCTCAAGGACCTGCGCGCGATCTGCGACGAGTTCGGCCTGCTGCTGTTCTACGACGAGATCCACACCGGTTTCGGCCGTACCGGCAAGATGTGGGGCTACGACTGGTCGGGCGTCAAACCCGACGTCGCGGCGATCGCCAAGGGCATGGGCGGCGGCTTCCCGATCGGCGCCTTCATGGCGACCGAGAAGGCGGCGGTCGGCATGGTGCCGGGCACGCACGGCTCGACCTATGGCGGCAACCCGCTGGCCACCGGCGTGGCCAATGCCGTGCTCGACGAGCTGCTCAAGCCCGGCTTCATCGACGCCGTGCGCGAGAAGGGCGAGTACCTGAAGGGGCAGCTCGAAGGCCTCGTGAAGAAGCATCCCAAGGTATTCGTCGAGCAGCGCGGCATGGGCTTCCTGCAGGGGATCCAGTGCACCCCGGCCGTGCCGGCAGGCGACATGGTGAACCGCCTGCAGTCGCTCGGAATGCTGGTGCCGCCGGCCGGCGAGAACGTGATCCGCATCTTCCCGGCGCTGATCGCCGACAAGGCGGCGATCGACGAGGGCATCGACATCCTGTCGAATGCGGCACAGTCGTTCGAGGCGGCAGCGCAGGGTGCCAACAAGGCTGCCGAGTAGCGTCATGGCGGAACCCAAGCACTTCCTCGACCTCGATCAGGTCGATCCCAAGACGCTTCGCCAGATCCTCGATCGCGGCAAGGCGATGAAAAAGGCGCGGTCCAACGGCGGGCACGACAAGCCGTTGGGCGGCAAGACGCTCGCCATGATCTTCGAGAAGCCCTCGACGCGCACCCGCGTGTCGTTCGAGGTCGGCATGCGCGAGCTCGGCGGCCAGACGATCATGCTCGGCCGCACCGACACCCAGCTCGGGCGCGGCGAGACCATCGCCGATACCGCGCGCGTGCTGTCGCGCTATGTCGACATCATCATGATGCGCACCACCGTCGAGGAGAAGCTCCTCGAGATGGCCAAGTATGCGACCGTGCCGGTGATCAACGGCCTCACCGACAAGACGCATCCCTGCCAGCTCATGGCCGACGTCATGACCTTCGAGGAGCACCGCGGCGCCATCCAGGGCAAGGCGATCGCCTGGTCGGGCGACGGCAACAACATGGCGACGAGCTGGATCCACGCCGCCGTGCAGTTCGACTTCGAGCTGCGCGTGGCCTGCCCGCCGGAGCTAAAGCCGCCGGCCGACGTGCTGGCCTGGGCCGAGAAGTCGAAGGGCCAGATCACCATCGGCCACGATCCCGAGACCATCGTGCGCGGCGCCGATTGCGTCGTCACCGATACCTGGGTGTCGATGGGCGACGAGGATCCGCAGAGCCCGAGTGCTGCCCGCCGGCACAACCTGCTGCGCGGCTACCAGGTCGACCAGCGGCTGATGAAGCAGGCCAAGGCCGACGCCATCTTCATGCACTGCCTGCCGGCGCATCGCGGCGAGGAAGTCACCACCGACGTGATCGACGGTCCGCAGTCGGTGGTGTTCGACGAGGCGGAAAACCGACTGCATGCGCAGAAGAGCATCCTCGCCTGGTGTCTCTCGTGAGGACTGCTTTGTGAGCGGCTCGTCGGAAGTCCCCTCAACTTCCGACCCGAAAGCGACCGACTGGGACCGCGCGTTGCCCTTCCAGCTCGACGCGCTGGGCGTGCGCGGCCGGTTGGTGCGCCTGGGACCGGCGCTCGACGCCATCATCGAGCGCCACGGCTATCCACTGGCCGTGGCGCGGCCGCTCGCCGAGGCGATGAGTGCTGTGCGCGGCGCTGGCGACCTCGCTGAAATACGACGGCATCTTCACCCTGCAGATCTCGCGGCGACGGGCCGATCCGGCTGCTGGTCACCGATCTCACCTCCGACGGCGCGCTGCGCGGCTATGCCCAGTTCGATTCGTGGAAGCTCGCCGTGGCGCTGGGCGGCCTCTCCGACGCCCCTGAAGGCTACGTGCCGCGCCTGTTCGGCCACGGCCGCCTCGCCTTCACCGTCGACCAGGGCCAGCACACCCAGCGCTACCAGGGCGTGGTGCCGCTCGAGGGCGCCACGCTCGCCGACTGCGCCCACACCTATTTCCGCCAGTCCGAGCAGCTGCCGACCGGCATCAAGATCGCGGCCAAGCGCGAGGAGCAGGACGGCGTCGGCCACTGGCGGGCGGCCGCGCTCACGGTCCAGCAGATGCCGGAGTTCGACGCCGGCCGCATCGATATCGACGCCGAGCAGCGCGAGGACGACTGGCGCAAGGCGGTGATCCTGATGGCGTCGGCGACCGACGCCGAGATGCTCGATCCGAAGCTCGCCGAGCGCGCAGCTCCTGTTGCGGCTGTTCCATGCCGAGCGGCCGCGCGTCGTTCGAGCGGCGGATCTTCGCCGCGCGCTGCCGCTGCGGCCGTGAGCGCATCGACCGCGTGCTGCGCTCGCTGAAGCGCGAGGAGCTCTCCGACCTGCGCGACAGCTCGGGTCGCGTCGTCGTGAAGTGCGAGTTCTGCTCGACCGAATACGCCTACGACGACGGCGACCTCGACCGGATCTACGCCTCGGCAGCGTAAAACAGGCCGGTGGCATGGCGCGTGCACGGCCAACCTCCATCGTCACGAGTTCGATGGAGTCAGCATGAGGCACGGAGCCCGCTCAGTCGTCCTGGCATTCGCACTATCATTGATGGCCGGCGGCGCGCTTCGCGCAGACCAATCTGCGCATCGGGTTGGGCGACGATCCGGACGGCCTCGATCCCACCCTGTCGCGCTTCTACACCACCCGCATCGTCTTTGCGGCGATGTGCGACAAGCTGTTCGACATCGACGACAAGGCGAACATCGTGCCGCAGCTTGCGCTCAGCCACGAGACCTCCGGCCGACGGCAAGACGGTCATCATCAAGCTGCGCTCCGGCGTGAAGTTCCACGACGGCGAGCCGTTCGATGCCGAAGCCGCCAAGTACAGCCTCGAGCGGCACCTCAACATGAAGGGCTCGTTCCGCAGGCCCGAGCTCGCGCGCCGTCGATACCGTCGAGGTTGTCGATCCGCTCACCGTCAAGCTCAACCTCAAGCAGCCCTTCTCGCCGTTGTTCGCGCAGCTCACCGACCGTGCCGGCATGATGGTCTCGCCCAAGGCGGCCGAGGCGGCCGGCGACAAGTTCGCGCTGCACCCGGTCTGCGCCGGCCCCTACAGGTTCGTCGAACGCGTCCCGCAGGACCGCATCGTGGTCGAGAAGTTCGCCGACTACTGGAACAAGGATCACGTCTTCATCGACAAGATCACCTACCTGCCGATCGTCGACAGCACGGTGCGGCTGGCCAACCTCCGGTCGGGCGGGCTCGACATGATGGAGCGCGTGCTGGCGACCGACATCAAGACGGTGCGCGACGACCCCAAGCTCAAGCTCAGCAAGGCCGTATCGCTCGGCTGGTTCGCCCTCCTGATCAACATCGACAATGGACCCAAGGCCAACAATCCGCTGGGCAAGGATGCCCGGCGTGCGCCGCGCCTTCGAGCTCTGCGATCGACCGCGAGGCTTTGAACCAGGTCGTCTTCAACGGCGAGTTCATGCCCGGCAACCAGTGGGTCAATCCGCAGAGCCCTTACTATCAGCAGGCCTTCCCCATCCCCAAGCGCGACATCGCCAAGGCCAAGGCGCTGATGAAGGAAGCCGGCGTCACCGGCCCGGTGACGATCGATTTCATGCTGGGCAACAGCCCCGAGGAGCGGGCCGTGGCCGAAGTCCTGCAGTCGATGACCGCCGAGGCCGGGTTCGACCTCAAGCTGCGCGTCGTCGAGGCGGCAACGGCCTTCAAGTCGGCCGAGGACGGCGACTTCCAGCTGTACGAGAACAACTGGAGCGGCCGCATCGATCCCGACGGCAATTCGGTGATCTACCAGACCTGCGGCTCGCCGCAGAACCTCGGGCACTACTGCGACAAGGAGATCGACGCCTGGCACCGCGAGGCCCGCGCCGCCAGCGACCTGCCGACGCGCAAGGCCGTCTACGAGAAGATCACCGCCAGCTTCCTGGCCGAGGGCTGGATGATCTATCTCTACCATCCGCAATACCTGATCGCCCACACCACGCGGCTGGAGAACTTCAAGCCGATGCCCGACGGCCTGATCCGCGTGATGGACGTGAAGCTGAAGTAGCGCTGGTCTAGGTTTTGCCGTCGAAGTACGCGCTGCACGCTCCAGCGACTCATCCCGAGCAGCCCACTTCCACCATGCGTCGCATGAAAGCCTCGCAGGCATCGATCTGCGAGGCCAGGAGGTATTCGTTGGGCTGGTGCGCCTGGGCGATGTCGCCCGGCCCGCACACCACGGTCGGCACGCCGAGCGTCTTGCGGAAGATGCCGGCTTCGGTGCCGTAGACCACGCTGCCCACCGTGTTCGAGCCCGACCAGGCGCGGGCCAGCGTCTTGGCCTCATCGTTGCCTTCCGATGAAAAGGCCGGGGTCGACGAGCGCAGGACCGTGCCGATCGTGGCCGCCGGGTGCTTGGCCTTCATCTTGGGCAGCAGCTCGGTTTCCAGCCAGTCGATGGCGCGCTTGCCGATCCCGTCGATCGGCGTGCCGGGCAGCTCGCGATAACCCCACAGCACCTCGCACTCGCGCGCCAGGATGTTGCCGGCCGTGCCGCCCACGATGGTGCCGACATTGAAGGTCGCGGCCGCCGGCATGAACTCGCTGTCCTTGGGCGCCTTGGCCTCGAGCTCGTCCTGCACCTGGTTCAGATAGTGGATGAACTCGCCGGCGAAATGGATGGCGCTGACGCCAAGATGCGTCATCGAGGAGTGCGCCTCGAAGCCGGTGAACTTGGTGATGTAGATCTGCGCGCCCTTGTGGGCGTGCACCACCGTCATCATGGTCGGCTCGCCGATGATGATGGCGCGCGGCTTCGGCACCTCGCTTGCCATGCGGGCGGCCAGCGCGTGGGCGCCGATACAGCCCACTTCCTCGTCATAGGACAGCGCGAAATGGATCGGCCGCTTGAGCGGCGCCTTCTTGAACTCGGGCAGCATGGCAAGCGCCGATGGCGTAGAACGCCTTCATGTCGCAGGTGCCGCGGCCGTGATACTTGCCGTCCTTCAGCGTCAAGGTCCACGGATCGGTGTCCCACGGCTGGCCGTCGACCGGCACGACGTCGGTATGGCCGCTCAGCACCACGCCGTCCTTCACGTTGGGCCCGACGGTCGCGAACAGGTTGGCCTTGCTGCCATCCTCGCTCGGCACCAGCTTGGACTCGATGCCGTGCCCCTTGAGATAACCTTGAACGTACTCGATCAACGCCAGATTGGAATTGCGCGACGTGGTGTCGAACGCCACGAGACGGCGCAGCATTTCGACGGAACCGACGATCTCTCCTGCCATGATACCCTTTGTTCTAGCTAGATGGACGTCCGACCGATCATGGTCAGGAATTCGCGGCGGGTCTCGCCGTTGTCGCGGAAGGCGCCCAGCATGCGGCTGGTCACCATGGTGACGTCGGACTTGTGAACGCCGCGCGTGGTCATGCACTGGTGCGCTGCCTCGATGACGACGGCGACGCCGCGCGGCTGCAGCACTTCCTGCAAGGTGTTGGCGATCTGCGCCGTGAGCTTCTCCTGGATCTGCAGGCGGTGGGCGAAGGCGTCGACCACGCGCGCCAGCTTGCTGATGCCGACGACGCGCTTGTCGGGCAGGTAGCCGACATGCACCTTGCCGATGATCGGCACCATGTGGTGCTCGCAATGCGATTCGAGGCGGATGTCGCGCAGCGCCACGACCTCGTCGTAGCCTTCGACCTCCTCGAAGGTCCGCTGCAGCATGTCGCGCGGATCCTGATCGTAGCCGGCGAAGAATTCCTCGTAGGAACGCACGACGCGATCGGGCGTGCCGGCCAGGCCCTCGCGGTCGGGGTCGTCGCCCGCCCAGCGCAGCAGGGTGCGGACCGCCTCTTCGGCTTCCTCGCGCGAGGGACGCGCCAGGCCGGTGGCGAGCGAGACCATCTCGGCCTTCTTCAGCATCCTGTTCATGTCGCTCCTCTCAGTTGAGCCGGCGCTCGGCGGCGGGCGTGTCGAGTGAAAAGGTCGGAATCTCGATATCGAAGTTCTCGCCTGCTTCGCTCACCATCTGGTAGGCGCCGCCCATGAAACCGGAAGACGTGGAGAGCGACGTCCCCGAAGTGTACTCGAACACCTCGCCGGGGCGCAGCATTGGCGTCTTTCCGACCACACCAGGTCCCTTGACCTCCTGCTGACGGCCGAGTGCATCCGTGATCTTCCAATGACGGCTGCGCAACTGCACCGCGACATTGCCCTTGTTCTCGATGCGGACGTTGTAGGACCACACGAACTGGGATTTGGCCGGATCGGACTGGTCAGGCAGATATTGCGGCCTGACAGTCACTTGCATGGCACGGGTTGTGGCTGTGTACATTGCGCGACGGATCCTTAAGGCCCCTGACATGCGATCTTCCCGCAAAAAGGTCAAATCGGGCAAGGACCCGGGGCGTTGCCCATCCGAGCAAAGCGGAGGACCACCGCGCCGCTACAGCCATCGCGGATCGGCGGTGAAGTCGATGGTGAGCCAGCGCTGCGGGCCCTCGCCGCCGATCGCCTCGGCGATCTCGCGACGGATCGCGTCGACGGCGGTGATGTCGCCGAGTTGCATGCCGGCCGGCACGGCCAGATGGATCTCGATGAACTGGGCGCGGCCGACCTTGGCGACATAGCTCGTATAGGTCTTGAAGCCATGGCGGGCGACCACGGCGTCCATGACGCTGCGGACGTGGGCGTCGAGTTCCGGCGGCGTGATCAGCAGGATTTCCTGCAGCGCCCTGCGCACGGTGCGGATCGGCACGAACACCAGGCAGAGCGTCAGCAAAGCGAGCACGATCGGATCGGCGTAGGGCGTGAGGTCGCCAAAGCGGGTGTCTTTCAGCGACCAGGCGATGGCGAAGGCCACCAGCAGCGCCGACGTGATAGCCGCCGACATCAGCCAGCTCTGCGCGTCGAGCCGCACGAAATCCGATCCGATGCGCCGGTTGGCCCGCACTTCGTAGAAGAACATGCCGAAGCAAACGATGCAGACCGTGATCGCATAGGCGATGGCCCAGTCGAAGTCGAGCTGGCGGCCGCCGGTCAGCAGGCTGTCGACCGCGTTCAGGAAGGCATAGAAGCAGAGCAGCATCAGCGTGCCGCCGTTGAAGGCCAGCACCATGGGCTCGATGTGCCAATAGCCGAACTGGAATCGCCGGTTCTCGTTCTGCCCGCTGACCAGCCGCGAGACGAACAGCGCCAGGCCCGACATCGCGGCATCGATGGCGGCGAACACGCCATCGAACACGATGGACAACGAGCCCGACAGCAGGCCGAACACGACGCCGAACAGCGAGACGACGACCGTGACGCCGATCGAGAGTCGCAGGATTCTCTGTTCCGCACCCGCTGGCAGCATGCCTCAGCGTAGCGCATTTCTCGCTCGAGCCCTCCCCCGTCATACGGGGGAGGTGCCCCGCAGGGGGCGGGGGGAGAGTCTCAGTCGAACCATCTGCCGATTTCAGATCGGCTTATTTCAGAGATCATCGGTGTGGCTTTCCCCCTCCCTGCCCTCCCCCGTATGACGGGGGAGGAGAAAGAGTAAGGAAGAACTACATCGGGAAGATCAAACAGGTCGTGGTGCCGTGCGCGAGCAGCTTGCCGGCGCCGTCGTAGAGCCTGCCCTCCGACGTGGCGATGCGCGAGCCCGCGCTGATCACCTTGCCCTCGACCCTGACCGGGCCGGTCTTGTCGGTCATGGCGCGCACGTAGTTCACCTTGATCTCGACCGTGGTGTAGCCGATGCCGGCCTTGAGCGTGGTGTGGATGCAGCAGCCCATGACCGAGTCGAGCAGCGTGGCGGCGATGCCGCCATGGACCGTGCCGAGCGGGTTGTAGTGGCCGAACACCGGCGTGTAGGTGAACACCACCCGGCCGGCTTCCGCTTCGGCGATGTCGAAGCCCAGCACCTCGGAGATCGGCGGCGCCGGAAAACGGCCCTCCATCAGGCCCTTGATCAGGGTCAGCCCGTCCATGGTGCGCACCTGCTCCAGCGGCACCACGCCAAAACCCGCCTCAGCGGTCATCGCGGTCTCCATCCGATATTTACGTGCATATACACATTAAGCCTTTGCCGGCGCAAGCGAGGGCGGTAATCTGCCTGTCATGTCGCCCGCGCCTCCGCTCCGCCTCTCACCCGCCGAATGCACGTGCTTTCGCATCCGCGGCGCCGCCCGGCGCGTGACGCAGATCTACAGCCGGCATCTGGCGCCGACCGGACTGAAAATCTCACAATTCTCCCTGCTGGGTTTCGTCGCCGCCGAAGGACCGATCCCGATCGGGCGGTTGGCCGATCTCCTGGCGACCGATCGCACGACCCTCACGCGCAATCTCAGTCCGCTGCTGCAAGGCGGCCTGGTCGAGCGCGCCGCGTCAGGCGACAAACGCCGACATGACCTGGTGGCCACACCCGACGGGCGCGCCTTGTTCAAACGGGCCCTGCCGCTATGGGTGGCCGCCGAAGAGGAAGTGCGCGCGGCGATGGGCGCCCGGCTCACCGCCGACCTGCACGGCGCCCTCGATCGCTCGATGGAAAAGCTGGCGGCGCTCTGAGCTGGGCGCGCGCAACTCCAGTCACGCGTCATAGCCCTGTGTTCAGCGAAGATCGCGCCACTGGAGTGGTGCGCCCCCAGCTAGACGTTGGCGTCGAAGAAGCCGTATTCGAGCTCCATGGCACGGCGATAGTTGGAGCGCACCGCTGCGCTGTCCGTGGCGTGCCGGTCGAGCAGCGTCTCCAGTCGTGCCGCCAGCGCCTCGAAGCCGGGATCGGCGTAGGTCTTGACCCACTCGCTGTAGAGCGGCGCCACCTCGCGCGCGGCCAGCGACCGGCCGAGGAAGGCATAGAGCCGCATGCAGGGCGTCATGGCGGCGATGGTCTCGCCGAGATCGCCACGCTCGGCGGTCTCGAGCAGGAAGGCCGTATAGGCGGTGGTCGCCGCGAGCGGCGGCGTACCGCCGATCTCGACCTGCCAGCGCTGGGCGTAGCTCTTGTGCAGCTCGAGTTCCTCGCGCACGCCGCCGATCAGATCGGCGAAGGTCTGGATGTCCTCACGCGCCGTGCTGTAGGCCAGGCAGAAGGCGTAGGAGCGCGCGAAGGCTTCCAGGAAATAGGCATCCTGCGCGACGTAGCCCTTGAAGTTGTCGATCGAGAGCGAGCCGTCGCCCAGCCCGCGCACGAAGCGGTGGGCCAGGATGCGCTGCGCCAGATCGGCGTTGGCGTCCCACAGGGTCTTTGCCAGCGACATCGCCGCGTCAACCGCCTCTTCCAGGCCGCCGGTTTCTAAGCACCCAGCGCCTGCACCAGATCGGCGATGATGTCCTCGACGTCCTCGAGGCCGACCGAGATGCGCACGGTGCCGTCGTTGATGCCGAGCTTGGCACGCTCCTCGGCGCCGATGCGCATGTGCGTCGTCGTGGCGGGATGCGTCACCAGGCTCTTGGCGTCACCGAGATTGTTGGAGATGTCGATCAGCTTCAGCCGATTCAGCGTCTCGAACGCCGCCCACTTGCCGGCCTTGAGGTCGAAGGTGACGACGCCGCCCGCGCCCGACATCTGCTTCATCGCGAGCTTGTGCTGCGGATGGTCGCTGCGGCCGGGATAGAGCACCCGCGCGATGGCGGGATGGGCGGCCAGCGCGTCGGCCACCCGCGCGGCATTGGCGCAGTGGCGGTCGATGCGCAGGCCCAGCGTCTCCATGCCCTTGACCAGCACCCAGGCATTGAACGGGCTGAGCGATGGGCCGGTGTTGCGGATGATGGGCTGCAGCTTCTCGAGGATGAACTCCTTGGAGCCCAGGATGGCACCGCCCAGGGTGCGGCCCTGGCCGTCGATGTACTTGGTGGCCGAGTGGACGACGATGTCGGCGCCCCATTCCAGCGGCCGCTGCAGCATCGGCGTCGCGAAGGCGTTGTCGAGCACGACCTTGGCGCCGGCCTTGTGCGCCATGTCGCACACCGCCCTGATGTCGACGATGTCGAGCATCGGGTTGGACGGCGATTCGAACAGCACGGCCTGCGCCGGCTTCGACAGGGCCTTCTCCCAGGCTAAAAGGTCGCCGCCGTCGACGAACTCGCCCGTGATGCCGTACTTGGGCAACAGGTCGGCCACGATGTAGTGGCACGAGCCGAAGAGCTGGCGGGCCGCCACGATGCGGTCGCCGGCCTTGAGGAGCGCGAGCAGGGAGAAGAACACGGCCGACATGCCGGTCGAGGTCGCGCGACACGCCTCGGCGCCTTCGAGCGCGGCCAGCCGGTTCTCGAACATGCTGACGGTGGGATTGCCGAAGCGCGAGTACTGGTAGTGCCCGCTCTCGCCCTTGAAGGTGGCCTCGGCCTCCTCGGCGCTCTGGTAGGCATAGCCCGACGTCAGGAACAGCGCCTCCGACGTCTCGTCGAAGTTGCTGCGCAACTGGCCGCCGCGCACGGCGCGCGTCTGCGGCCGCCACGTCGATTGATCGGCACGCGCCTTCTTAGCTGGGATCGATCCGTCCATTGCCCTCTCCTCGCGTCCGCGTCACCAAGGACGCGCAACGAAAAAGCCCCCGACCTGGAAGGGCGGGGGCTTTTGCGAGCACCTCCGACCTTTTAGCGATTTTTAACGTGGTCGCAAGCCGGTCGGCTCAAATCTCCACGGCCGTTTCTATAGGGGTGAACGCGGGCGGGCGCAAGTCTTCTTCTGGAGCGCGGACCTCCAGGTCCGCTCGTGCTCATGAGCGGACCTTGGAGGTCCGCGCTCCCCTGAAGCGAACTCAGTGCCCTTTCGCCAGCGCCTGCTCGCGGAGCTTGCTCAATGTGATGCGCGAGGTGAGCGCCTCGGGGTCAGTCTTGACGTGGATGATCGCGGGCTTGCCCGCCGCCAGCGCGCGTTCGAACGCCGCTGCAAAGTCCTCTGTCTTCTCGACCGTCTCGCCGTGGCCGCCGAAGGCGCGGGCGTAGGCGGCGAAGTCGGGGTTCCTGAGCTCGGTACCGTAGACGCGCGTCGGATACTCACGCTCCTGGTGCATGCGGATGGTGCCGTACATGCCGTTGTCGATGACGGCGATCACCACGTTGGCGCCGTGCTGGACGGCGGTGGCGAACTCCTGGCCGTTCATCAGGAAGCAGCCGTCGCCCGCGAGCGACACCACCATGCGATTGGGCTGGGCGATCTTGGCGGCCACCGCCGCCGGCACGCCGTAGCCCATGGCGCCGCTGGTCGGCGCGAGCTGGGTCTTGAAGCCGCGATACTGGAAGAAGCGGTGCAGGAAGGCCGCGTAGTTGCCGGCGCCGTTGGTGACGATGGCGTCGTCGGGCAGCCGCTTGTTCAGCCAGGCGATGACCTCGCCCATGTTCACCGCGCCGGGCAACGGCCCCGGCTTGATGTTGTCGAGATACTCGGCATGGCCGTCGGCGACGCCTGCCTTCCAGCGCTTGCCGTCGACCGGCTTCATCGCCCGGGCGGCGGCGGCGAAGTTCGCCATGCCGCTGTTGATGGGAAGCGTCGCCTGATAGACGCGGCCCAGCTCCTCGGCGCCGGCATGGACATGCACCAGCTTCTGCTTGGGCACCGGCAGGTCGAACAGCGTGTAGCCGCCCGTCGTCGCCTCGCCGAGCCGCGGGCCGACGGCGATGATGAGGTCGCAGGCCTTGAGGCGCTTGCCCAGCGCCGGACCGACGCCGACGCCCAGGTCGCCGACATAGTTGGGATGGCGGTTGTCGAACAGGTCCTGGTTGCGGAACGAGGCGCAGACCGGCAGGTCGTTGGCCTCGATGAAGGCGCGGATGTCGGCGCAGGCCTGGGCGCTCCAGCCGCCGCCACCCACGATCACCATCGGCCGCTCAGCCTGCTCGAGAAGATCGCGCAGCTTCGCCATGTCGTCGGGCGCGGGCGCCCCGCGGGCGATCTTGTAGGGGCCGGCATCGGCCACCTCGACCTCGTCGGTCAGCATGTCCTCGGGCAGCGCGACCACGACCGGGCCCGGCCTGCCATTCAGCGCGGTGTGAAATGCCTGGCTGATGAGCTCCGGAATGCGCCGCGCGTCCTCGATCTGGACGACCCACTTGGCCATCTGGCCGAACATGCGGCGATAGTCGATTTCCTGGAACGCCTCGCGGTCGGTGGCCTCGCGCGCGACCTGTCCGACCAGCAGAATCATGGGCGTCGAATCCTGGAAGCCGGTATGCAAACCGATGCTGGCGTTGGTCGCGCCGGGACCTCGGGTGACGAAGCAGATCCCGGGCTTGCCCGTTAGCTTGCCGTAAGCCTCCGCCATGTTGGCCGCGCCGCCCTCCTGGCGACAGATGACGAAGCGGATCGAGTTGCGCTGGGCGTAAAGCGCATCGAGCGCCGCGAGGTAGCTCTCGCCGGGCACGCCGAAGATCGTGTCGGTCCCGTGAATGCGCAGCTGGTCGATCAGGACCTGGGCGCCGCTGCGGCGCGTGTGCGATGTCGTCATGACTTTACCTTACTTCGTGGGTGAGAACGACGTCGGCACCAATATCTTGTTGTTCATGTGCTTCATGAATTCTCGGCTCTTCTGCAAGTAAGCATGCCATGCCGGGTCGGCCGCCATCGCCGCGCGACGCTTGGTGCGATCGGCGAGATCTTCGTAGCCCCAGATATGCACGATCTCGTTCACGTTGCCGACCTCGGTGGTGAAAAAGCCGACTAGATTGCCGAGATGCTTCTTCTGCACCGGCAGCCCCTCCTTTTCGTACAGCGCGAGAAAGTCGCGCAGCCGTCCGGGCTGCAGCTCATAGGTACGATGGTCGACGATCATGGCGCTCCTTCCAATTTACGTGGTGATTGTGTGACCAGGCCCGGTCGATCTCAATCCCTCGCCGGAGCGGTGGACTCAAGACGTGAATCAGAGCATAAGTGCTGCATTGCGACACTAGCCGGCGAGCATCATCACGAGTCTCGGCACAGTCGCGGAGCGCGATACCGGTCAACGTCTTTCCGTGAGCTTCTTGGTCATCTGTCAAATGTCGATGAAACGCTTGGACCCAGTCGTCCAGCAAGCGCGCGCCGGACTCCGCTCTATCCTTCCTCCAGCCCCGAGCCTTGAATGAGTCGTAAATTGTTTGTGGGCAATCTGCCCTACTCGGTCACGTCTGAGCGTTTGCAAGAAGCCTTCTCTCAGTTCGGCACCGTCAGCTCTTCGAAAGTGATCGTGGATCGCGAGACCGGCCGCAGCCGCGGCTTCGCCTTCCTCGAGATGGAAACAGATGATCAGGGCGCCGCGGCCATGCAGGCCATGAACGGCGCGTTGCTCGATGGTAGATCGATCGCGGTGCGCGAAGCGGTCGAGCGTCAGCCCGGTGGTGGCGGCGGCGGTGGCTTCGGCGGCGGCGGTGGCGGTGGTGGCCGCGACGGCGGCGGCTTCCGTCCACGCGGCCCACGTCCACCCTATGGTGGCGGCGGCGGTGATCGTGGCGGCGGCGGCGGTGGTGGCTACGGCGGTGGCGGCGGTGGCGGTGGCTATCGCGGCGGCGGTGGTGGCGGCGATCGCGGCGGCGGTGGTGGTGGTGGCTACGGCGGTGGTGGAGGCGGCGGCGGTTATCGCGGCGCGCCCTCCGGGCCGAGCGATGGCGGCCCGATGCGCGACCGGCGCGCTGATTTCTCCGGCGGTCCTCCGCCGGCGCCCGGTGGATTTGACGGCGCCGAAGTCACCCGGCCGGCGCGCCGTCACCAGGGCGGCGCACCCGACCGCCCGCGGCGGGAACGCGATTACGAGCCGCGCAAGCGCGGCTTCGACGACGATCAATAGGCCGAGATCTGCGGCCCACGAAGACGCCGGAGGGAAACCTCCGGCGTTTTTGTTTGCCCGTCTCCAAGTTCGCCCGTCTTTGGTTTGCCTGCCCGGCACCGGTGCTATGCTCGTGGCCTTCGCAGGAGACGGGCATGAAGCGACGAGAAGCGCTTGTGGGCTCCCTGGCGGCCTTGACCGCGGCGACTTCGGCCAGGGCGGCGGACCTGGCGGTCGATCTGCAACTCGTGCTGGCGGTCGACGTCTCGCGGTCGATCGACGAGGTCGAAGCCGAACTCCAGCGCCGCGGCTATGTCGAGGCGCTCACCAATGAGCGCGTCATCGACGCCGTCCTGTCCGGCGAGAACAGGCGGATCGCCCTCTGCTACACCGAGTGGGCGGGCACGCATTACCAGATGGTGGTGATCGACTGGACGGTGATCGACAGCGCCGCCGCCGCCCGCCGCTTCGCCGAGAAGCTGGCCGAGGCGCCGCGCACGTCGCAAAGCTGGACCGCCGTCGGCGCGGCGATGGCCCATGCCGCCCAGCGCTTCGACAATTCCGGTTTCGTCTCGCGGCGGCGTGTCATCGATGTCTCGGGCGACGGCCGCACCAACGACGGGCCGCCGGCCGAGATGGTGCGCGACAAGCTGGTGGCGCAGGGCATCGTGATCAACGGCCTGCCGGTGATGATGAATCGCGAGAATTTCGGCCGCCCACCCGACCTCACCCTCGACAAGTACTACGAGGAGAACGTCATCGGCGGGGCGGGCTCGTTCATGATCGTGGCCGACAATTTCGACCAGTTCGGCCGCGCCGTGCGCACCAAGCTGGTGCGCGAGGTCTCGGGCATCGACGCGCCGCACCGTATGACACCAAGCTGACGGCCCATTTGGCGCGGCTCCTGCAATTTTCCTTGGCCGAAAGTGCGCGAGGCCGCATCATCCGTGCCGCGATGCGTGCTGCGGACGGAGCTTTTCAATGTTGGCCAACGACCCCATTACCCAGGCGCGGATCGACCTCGTGACGGCGCTGCGGGCGGCCGTGCGGCACGGCCTGAACGAGGGCGTGTGCAACCACTTCAGCATGACGGTGCCGGGCCGCGAGGAGCTGTTCCTGGTCAATCCGCAGGGGCTGCACTGGTCGGAGATCACGCCGTCGGACCTGGTGATGGCGGACGGCGCGGGCAACATCGTCGAAGGCAAGTATCCGGTCGAGGCGACGGCGTTCTTCATCCATGCCCGCATCCATGCCGGCAACCCGCGCGCCAAGGTCGTGCTGCATACCCACATGCCCTACGCCACGGCGCTGACCTCGATCCAGGGCGGCCGGATCGAGATGTGCACCCAGAACGCCTTCCGCTATTGCAACCGCATCGCCTACGACGACGCCTATGCCGGCGTGGCGCTGTCGCTCGCAGGAAGGCGACCGCATGTGCCGCGCCATGGGCGACAAGGACATCCTGTTCCTGCGCAACCACGGCATCATCGTCGCGCGGCCCGACGGTGGCCCAGGCCTACGACGATCTCTATTATCTCGAGCGTGCGGCGATGGTGCAGGTGCTGGCGATGCAGACCGGCCGGCCGCTGCACACGATCGACGAGGCGCTGGCCGTGCACACGGCCAATCAGATCGCAGGCGAGGCCCAGCAGGCTCTCCTGCATTTCGAGTCGCTGAAACGCATGCTCGACCGGGACGAGCCCGGCTGGCGCAAGCTGGCGGCAGCCTAGGCGGATACGGGGGGAACAGAATGCATATCGCGATCGCTTTCGCAGCACTTTGGATGGTCGCTGCGGCGGCCCAGGCGTCGGCGCAGCCCTACGCCCGGCGTCGGCACCGGACCGCAAGCTCGGCGAGCTGGAGGTCAAGGCCTACCAGAAGATTCCCAAGGCCAAGGTCGCGGTGCAGCTCACCTCCGACAACCACCTGGCGCGCGAGCTGCGCCGCCAGGTGATGATCCGCCTGTCGCAGCGCGGCAACGAGGTCGGCTTCAGCGGCGGCAACGTCATGCGCATGGACGTGAGCTACTTCGACCTTCTCGGGCGGCAACGACCGCAGCATCGGCACGATCGGCGGCCAGCCCGATTACGCCGCCGCCGGGCTCCAATCCGCGCCCGGACCTGCCGGCCAACACGATCGACCGGCGCGACGGGCTGACGCCGTCGACCGGCGGGCCCGACGCTGCGCATCACGCTCACGCTCTACTCGCTCGAAGGCGGCAAGGTGCTGTGGACGGCGAGCGGCTCGTGCACCACGCAGGCCGACAAGTCGCAGTTGGCCGGCGAGGCGATCATCAACCACATCTTCGACAACGCCGACAAGAACACCGTCGGCGATGCCGGCTGCCCGCTCTGAACCGGAGGAAATCATCTGATGCCGCGTCTGGCCCCGCTCGATCTCGCCAAGCTCACGCCCGAACAGAAGAAGGTGGCCGACGCGATCGTGGCCGGCCCGCGCGGCGGCCTGCGCGGACCGTTCGATCCCTGGCTGCGCAGCCCGCAACTGGCCGACCGCGCGCAGAAGCTCGGCGAGTACTGCCGCTTCCACAACTCGCTGCCCAACGATCTCTCGGAGCTGGCGATCTGCCTGGTCGGCCGGCACTTCAAGGCGCAGTACGAGTTCTACGCCCATGCCCGCCTGGCCAAGGAGGCCGGGCTCTCGCCCGCCATCGTCGAGGCGGTGCGCACGCGCGCAACGCCGCCCTTCACGCGCGACGCCGAGCGCATCGTCTACGACTTCGTCACCGAGTATCTCGACACCAACCGCGTCGCGGCAACCAACTACAAGCGCGCCATCGACGCCCTGGGCGAGCAGGGCGTGGTCGATCTGGTGGGCGTGTGCGGCTACTACATGCTGGTGTCGATGACGCTCAACGTCTTCGAGATGCCGCTGCCGCCGGGCGAGCCCGAGCCGCTCGCCTAGCGGCTCCCGTCTCGCCGCCCATGGCCTTCCTGCTCTTCCTGGCGACCGCCTGCGTCATCGCTTTGTCGCCGGGGCCCGGCATCTTCTACGTCGCCGCACGCACCCTCGCCGACGGGCGAGGGGCAGGCCTGGCTTCGAGCCTGGGAACGGGGCTGGGCGGCCTGGTCCATGTCGCGGCGGGCGCAGTCGGCGTATCGGCGCTGATCATGGCGAGCGCCGAGGCCTTCGCCGTGCTCAAGATCGTGGGCGCGCTCTATCTGGTGTGGCTCGGCATCAAGACCGCGCGCGAAGCAGGCATCGATGTCTCGGCGACGACGCGCGGCGGGAGCGCCGGCAAGGCCTTTCGCGACGGCATCGTGGTCGAGGCGCTGAACCCCAAGACTGCCGCCTTCTTCCTGGCCTTCCTGCCGCAGTTCGTCGACCCTGGTGCCGGACCTGTCTGGCTGCAGTTCCTGGGGCTCGGCCTCATCTCGGTCATGCTGAACACGATGGTCGACGTCATCGTCGTGATCACCGCCGCCCGCGCCCGCTCGATGGCCCTCGCACGGCCGTCGCTGCTGCGCCGTCTCCGCATCGGCGCCGGCGCCGTCCTTGCGGGCCTCGGCCTGTCGCTCCTGCTGGCGCGCCGGCCGGCCGTGCTCTGAGCTACTCCTCGAAGATCGCCACCGCGCGCGTCCAGCCGGCCGAGGCGCCGCGGATCTTGTGCGGGAAGCAGGAGATGGTGAAGCCGTCGGCCGGCAGCGCCTCGAGATTGTGCAGCTTCTCGAGGTGGCAGTAGCCGATGTCGCGGCCGGCCTTGTGGCCTTCCCAGATGATCGACGGGTCGTGGTCCTTCGCCCATTTCTGGGCGGTGAAATAGAACGGCGCGTCCCAGCTCCAGGCGTCGGTGCCGGTGAGGCGGATGCCCTTCTCGAGCAGGTACATGGTGGCGTCGTAGCCCATGCCGCAGCCCGAGTTCACGTAGTCGTCGTTGCCGTAGCGCGAGCCGGCGCGCGTGTTGACGACGACGATCTCGAGCGGCTGCAGCTGGTGGCCGATGCGCTGCAGCTCGTCCTCGACTTCCTTCGGCGGTGATGACGTGGCCGTCGGGCATGTCGCGGAAGTCGAGCTTCACGCCGGGCTGGAAGCACCAGTCGAGCGGCACCTCGTCGATGGTGATGGCGCGCTCGCCCTTGTTCATCGTCGGATGGAAGTGATAGGGCGCGTCGAGATGCGTGCCGTTGTGGGTCGAGAGGTTGACGTTCTCGACCGCCCAGCCCTGGCCGTCGGGCAGGTCTTCCTTCTTGAGGCCGGGGAAGAAGCTCGCGATCTGGCCGGCCGTGTTCTCGTGCTTGTGATATTGGATCTTGCGGCCCGAACGGCGCGGGATCGGAGATGACGTCGTTCTCGAGATAGATCGACAGATCGACGAAGCGACGCTTCATGGCGGCCTTCCTGTTGGAACGGAAAGGCCTCAGTGTGGCGTAAGCGGTGCGCCGGTCAATTGCTTGGGAGCGATCGTGTCGAGGATGGCCATCGACAGCAGCTTGCCGATGCACTTCTGGCCGAAGTCGTTGAGATGCAGGCCGTCGCTGGTGACGAACTGCGCGTAGGACATGCCGTCCTTGTACCAGGCGCGCATGATGTCGAAGCGGTTGAACAGGCCGGCGCCCTTCTCCTGGGCGACGTCGGCCATGACCCTGGCGTATTCCTCCTCGTCGGGCAGCGCCACGACGGCGGGAACGTACTGCAGGTTCATCAGCACGAAGTTGGCGCCCAGCGACTTGCCGATGTCGATGCCGGCGCGCAGGCGAGCGCGCGAACTTGTCGAGCCGGCACGCGGCGGATCGCGGAGTTGGTGCCGACCTGCCAGATCACGAGCATGCGCGCGCTCGGGCTGCACGTCGGCCTTCATGCGCGCCGTCATCTCGTCGGCGTCCTGGCCGCCGATGCCCTTGTTGAAGACGTGGATGGCGACGCCCGGCATCGCCGCCTCGAGCCTGATCTTGAGCTGGGACGGATAGGCGAAGGCCGGGTTGGTGGCGCCGTAGCCCTGGGTCGACGACGAGCCCAGGGCGACGATGCGCAGCTGCCGCTCGTCGGCCATCGCGCTGCGGGCGATCTCCAGCGGATTGCCGAGGTCGAGCAGTTCGCGGCTGGCGCGACACCGCCTTGAGCTCGGCGGACGCTGCCGGCCGCACCACAGGGCCAGCGCCATGACCACCGCCGACCCAGGTGACACGCCGGTTCACGCCGCGATCCTCGACGGCGGGACTCCGCCTTGTACCAGGCCGCGCCATAGGCCGTCGCGGACATGATCAGAATACCGGCGATGCTCACGCCGACCTGCGACACGATCGAGTCCTCGATCTTGGCCCACAACCACCTGCGCACTGAGCGCAAGAAAAGTCCCAAGACAGAATATCTGCAATGAGTGTTCACCGCACCTGCGAAGTGGCTCGAAGATCCGCCATCTGAGGAAAGCTGCATTGGGCGGCACGGCCAGCCGGACCAGCCAGGCAATGGCCAGGAAGTGCACGAATCGCAGCATGTCGATGTTGGTCTTGTCGATCGGGTAGATTTGCCGACTCACCCAGTCCGGGATCAGCCTCTCCAAGCGGATTATAGTGCCAGGACAAGGCGATAAAGGCCGCGAACAGCAGATAGAGCACGGCCAGCACGGAGATCGGCCAGCGGAACCGGTCGAGCCAGGCGAGCTGCGCGCCCCAACACTGCGCAGGCTGCGCCGACATAGAACACGACCTGCCAGGCCATCGGATTGAAGAACCAGACCTTGTTTTCGGGGTAGGCCGGCAGGTTCCAGTCGAAGTGGCAGGTCGCCGCATAGACCCCCAGCGAGACGGCGATCACGGCAATACGGCCAGCGCAGATCGCCGGCAGCACGAAGGGAAAGACGGCCAGCAGGACGATGTAGAGCGGCAGCACGTCGAGATTGACCGGCCGGAACTTCAGCAGCGCCGCCTCGAGGATGGCGCGGTAGGGATTCTGGCCGAGGCCCAGAAGCTCCATCTCCTCGATCAGCGCCGGCGTGTCGCGGGCGATCGACACCCAGGCGACCTGGGCCGAGAAGGCCACGAACAGCAGGATGTGCGCGACATAGAGCTGCCAGACGCGACGATAGATGCGGGCGGCGGCGCGCACCCAGCCCTCGCGCTCCATCATGCGGGCATAGGCGATCACCGCGGTGTAGCCCGAGATGAAGACGAAGATTTCCGTGGCGTCGCTGAAGCCGTAGTTGCGCACGGTCAGCCAGCTCACGATGTTGTCGGGGATGTGATCGAGGAAGATGAACCACAGCGCCAGCCCGCGGAACAGATCGAGCCGGATGTCGCGACCGGAAGCGATGGGCAAGACGGCCATGGCCCGCCATTGGTATCCCAGCCGCAGCGCCTAGGCTACGCTCGCCGCGGGAGGGACCAATGGACAAGACGCCGCTGCTTCTGGTGCCGGGCATGATCTGCTCACCGCGCCTCTACGCGCCCAGGTGTCGGCCCTTGCGGCCGACGCCGAGATCGTCGTGCCCGACTGGCGCACCGCGCCGCTTTCGATCTGGGACAGTTGGGAGAGTGCGGCGCGCTGGGTCGTGGGCCAGATGCCGGCCGAAAAGTTCGCCCTCGCGGGCCTGTCGCTGGGCGGGATGCTGGCGGTCGAGATCATGCAGTTCGCTGCAGAGCGTGTGACCAAGCTGGCGCTGCTCGACACCGGCGTGCGCGGCCAGAACGAGGCCGAACGCGCCATCCGCCGCGCCCGCATCCGGCTTGCCGACGAAGGCCATTTCGAGCTGGTGCTGGGCCTGCAGATGGGCCGCTTCATCCCGGCCTACATGCTGCCCGACAAGAAGCTGGTCGACGACGTCATGGCGATGTGCGGCGAGATCGGCGTGGAGATTTACAAGCGCCAGGAAGCGCTGGCCGCGATCCGCACCGACCGCCGGCCCGACCTGCCGAAGATCAAATGCCCGACCATCGTCGTGTGCGGCCGCGACGACGCGGCGACGCCGCTGTTTCTCTCCGAGGAGATCGCGGCCGCGATCAAGGGCAGCGAACTGGTCGTCATCGAGCAGTGCGGGCATCTCACCACGATGGAGAAGCCGGAAGAGACGAACGCGATCTTGAGGAAGTGGCTCGGCGCCTAGCTGGGTGCGCGCCACTCCAGTGGCGCGATCATGATCTTCCGGACGGCGAGCGTCCCGCTCGCTCATGATCCTGAGCGAGCGGGACGCTCGCGCTCCGGATGAGCATGACATGACGCGCCACTGGAGTGTCGCGCCCCCAGCAAAGAGCTCAAAGAGACGAATGCGAGTTTGACGAAGTGGCTCGGCGTCTAGGCTTCCTCCCCACGGAGTGGGGAGGTGGCGGCGTCTTACGCCGACGGAGGGGTCATGGGCATCGGTAATGTTGCCCATGACCCCTCCGCCCGCTTCGCGGGCACCTCCCTTCGCGGAATCCGCGAAGGGGAGGAAACCAACGGCAAGACTAGCCGATGACCTTCTTCTCGCGCAGCGCCGCAATCTCGGCGGCGGTGAGGCCGGCCAGCTCGGCCAGCACGCGGTCGGTGTGCTCGCCCAGCGACGGCGGCGGGCGGGAGTCGTCGACCGGCGTGTCGGAGAAGTGGTAGTTCGAGCCGATCAGCGGCACCGCGCCGGCCGTGCTGTGCTTGTAGGTCTTCAGCATGCCGCGGCGCTTGACCTCGGGCTCGTCGAGCGCCTCCTTCATGGTGCGGATCGGGCCGGCCGGCAGGTGGCGGAGCTTCTGCGCCCAGTTCTCCTTGGTGTCGGTCTTCAAGCACGTCTTCCATCAGGCGCGTCAGCTCGGGCTTGTTGGCGACGCGATCGGCGAGCGCGGCGAAGCGCGGATCGGTCGCCCATTCGGGATGGCCCAGCGCCTTGCAGGTGTCGGTGAACAGCTTCTGGTTGGCCACCGCCATGTAGATCTTGCCGTTGCTGGTATCGAACGAGCTGTTGGGCGCCGAGGCGAAATGGCCGTTGCCGGCCCGCCGCGGCTGCTCGCCGCCGATCAGGTAGTAGGAGCCCATGTTGCCCAGCGCGGCGAGGGCGGTGTCGTAGAGCGCCAGATCGATGTGCTGGCCGCGGCCCGTGCTGGTGCGCGCAAACAGCGCCGCATTGATCGCCGCCACCGAATGGATCGCCGTCATGGTGTCGACGATGGCGATGGCGTGGCGCAGGCCCTCGCCGTTGGCCTCGCCGTTGACGCTCATCATGCCCGACTCGGCCTGCAGCACGGGATCGTAGCCCGGCCGGTCGGACAGCGGCCCGGTCTGGCCGTAGGCCGAGATCGACAGATAGATCAGCCGCGGATGCTTCTCGTGCAGGCTCTCGTAGTCGAGACCATATTTGTTGAGCACGCCGGGCCGGAAGTTCTGGACCAGCACGTCGGCGATCTCGAGCAGCTTGTGCACCACCGCCTGGCCCTCGGGCTTGGTGAAGTCGAGCGCCACGCTCTTCTTGCCCCGGTTGAAGGTCATGAAGAAGTGGCTCTCGCCGCCCTGTCCGCGGCCCCGCGCCCTTGCGCGTGTCGTCGCCGCCGTCGGGATTCTCGATCTTGATCACCTCGGCGCCCATGTCGGACAGGATCTGGGTGCACATCGGCCCCGCGATCACGCGGGAGAAATCGACGACGCGGATTCCGCTGAGCGGCGGACGACCTGATGTTGCCGTGCCTGATGTTGCCATGACTGCAGGGTAGGGCTGCAGGCGGCGCGCTGTCCATGCGCGGGCTTTGCCTTAGACTGCGGCGCCATGAAGTCATTTCGCACAACGCTTTCTCGCCGCGCCGTTCTCGCGCTGCCTCTCCTCGCAGCACTTCCGGCTCACGTCTCCGAAGTCCGGGCTCAGACCGAGGCCTGGCCCACCAAGCCGATCCGCATCGTCGTGCCGTTCGCGCCGGGCGGCTCGGGCGACATCACCGCGCGCCTGGTCGGCAAGTACATCGAGGACAAGACCGGCCAGCCCTTCGTGGTCGAGAACAAGCCGGGCGCCAACGGCATCGTGGGCGTGCTGGCGGTGAAGTCGGCGCCGCCCGACGGCTACACCTTGATGCTGGCCACCACCTCGACCAACGCCGCCAACATCCACATGTTCAAGAACCCGGGCTACGATCCGGAGAAGGATTTCACCGTCGTGGGCGTGATCGGCGCAAGTGGCGCCTTTCTCGTGGTGCCGGCCGACAGCCCCTACAAGACGCTGGCCGACCTGCTGGCCTTCGCCAAGGCCAATCCCGGCAAGCTCAACTTCGGCTACTTCAATGCGAGCTCGCAGGTGCCGGCCGAGGTGCTGGCCACCAAGGCGGGCGTGGAATGGCAGGGCGTCGCCTACAAGGCGATCGGCAATGCCTGGACCGACCTCTATGCCGGCGCCATCCAGTTCATGTTCGTCGACCTGACGGCGGGCCGCGGCCAGGTGGTGGCCGACAAGGCGCGGCCGCTCGCCATCACCCTGCCCGAGCGCAGCCCGCTCTATCCCAAGCTGCCGACCCTGAGCGAAACCTTCCCCGGCTTCACCAGCACCGGCTTCCTGGCCATCGCCGTGCCCAAGGCGACGCCCAGGCCAATCGACGAGAAGCTGAACGCGCTGATCAACGAGGCCATCACCTCGCCCACGATCCACGACCGGCTGATCAACGAGTTCGCGCTCGACGCCAAGCCGCTCACATTGGAGCAGTGCGCCGCGCAGGACCGCGACGAGCGCGCCAAGTGGGCGGAGTACGTGAAGATCGCCCGCATCGAAGCGCAGTGACCGGAGCGGCGGCGCCGTCGGAAATGAATTTCCGCAATTCCCGCTAGCGGTGGGCATATGTTCGACCGGAGATTCGCCGGGCGTGCTCGCCCTGAATGAGACAGCCAGACCACGAACGATTTCCGGGGCAAAGCCTCTGCAGGGAATTTCCGCCAATTTCCGCCGGTTTCCGCCGTTTCGCGCCAGGGTCGAAAAGGCCGCTATTTCCTAAGGATTGGAGGTTTCCGGCATTTCCGGCATTTCCGCCGCTCATTTTCGTGTCTCACCCAGCAGGTGCACCTCAGCGCCATTGCCGACCTGGCGCACGCTCTCCCCGGCGGCATCGAGCAGCGCGATGTGGTCGATGAAGACCTCCGGCGTCGTTTCCGCCTTGGCCCGCCAATCCTCCGGCCGGCGGTTGCGCAACCAGAACAGGCAGGCCCTGGTATCGGGCGGAACATGCGCGGTGTAGGTCGCCGTCCTGGCCTCGCCGCGATGGAGGACGACCTTCTCGGCCTGATGGTTGTAGCCGGTGACACGCGTGAACAGCGATTCGACCGCGATGGCGTCGGCGACGTCGCGGCCCTGCTGCACGGCGTCGGCGAACTCGGGATGGGTGGCGATCCACTGGCCGATGGTGCTGCGGGCCACGCCGAAGCGGCCGGCCAGATCGGGATTGGTGGCACCGCGCGCGCAGAGCTCGCGGGCGCGGCTGGGGTGCTCGGGTTTGTAGAGGGTGGGGCGGCCGGGGCCGGTCATGGTCGATGCTCCTGCAGGTATGACCGTACTTAAGTTTCCCTCTAAACAATGTCAAGTGTCACTTTTGTCCTCTTGCGACCCCATATCGAATTTTCGGGCGCCATAGCACCCGAAAATGCCGTTTTGGCCCTGTGAAGCAGCGCGCGGACCTCCGTATCGGGCGAACAGCAAAATCAGCTCGATCCATTGAGCGACAGAACCGACCAGTCGTCAGACATCTCGCGATACAGGCATTCGGCGATCCAGTAGTTGCCGTACGGCATGACATCTTCCAGCGGAAACCGGCCGAGACGGGGCTTGCCTGTTTCGAGATGCCTCATTCGTCCCCAGGTTCCGTGCAGCACGACACCGCCAACGGTGAGAAAGTTGGAAACAAGCGCCTTGAGCGTTTCGCGGGCGACGCTTCGATAGCGTTCGGCGCGGTCCGGCAGCCAGCGCGCCAGACGGAGCATGACAGCCGTTGCAATGCACGCGGCACAAGAATCATAGGGAAGCGTCTCACGATCGGGATCGTCGTAGTCGTACCGCGGCACCCAGCCCTGGGGGGCGTGACCCACGTACCAATCCGCCGCCAATCGTGCAGCGTCCAGATAGTGCGACTTACGACTTGCTTCGTAGGCGTGAGAAAAGCCCAGCATGGCCCAGGCCTGCCCGCGCGCCCAGGTGCTGCTGTTGCTCCATCCCTGAAGGCTGAACAATCCGGTGACGGCGCGCGTTTGCGGATCGAGCGCCGCGGCATGGCAGCTCGAACCATCGGCACGGATCAAACCGAGCTCAAGGACGGTATCGAGGTGTTGGTACGCCAGGGCCGCCCGCCCGGGCTCCCATTGGGACGCCCACAGCATTGACGGAAGATTGAGTCCGGTATCGATGACGATACGGTCTGCATTGGCAATCTGAAGAAACGCCTTTGCCTTGCGGTCGAAGATGTTCGCAAAGTTATCGCCGCCCGCGAACGTCCATTTTTTCAAGGAGTTCGCATTTGGTGATCTGATACCCCAGCGTCAACGCGTAATACATGTCGATGCCGGTCGAGGAGAACACCGTCGCGTGCCTGGCGAGCACCGGACCGATCCGCTCGCAGATCTGCAGGGCGGCGTCCGCGTAACGCTGGTTATGGGTCATCAAATGCAGGAGCCAAAGACGGCCGGCCAGGAAGCCCGCCCACTGAAAGTTGGCCCAGCTATCCCAGACGTAGTCGTCGTCCCATGTATATCCGCCGGTCATGTAATTGAACCGCGGCACCCCGCGGTTCGGCATCATGTCGGCGCAAACGGCGTCAGCCCCGTTGCATAGATAGCCAACAGCCCGCTCGAGCGTCGGTTTGTCGTCTTCGTTCATCGACTTCCTCGACAGGTATGGCAAGCACGCCAGTGCCCAGAGCAACATGCGTTAAAATCGAATCGACCTCACCCTTAGGAGCGGCCCCTCGAGTTCCTCGGGGTAAACTCAGGCCGCGTCTCGATCCGCGCGGAGTAACCTCCGCGCTTTGGCGGGAACACCTCGATGTTGCCCACCCTTCGAGACGCATCGCTGCGCAATGCTCCTCAGGGTGAGGCGTGTGGGTTCAAACGATCGCCCTCCTTCCATCGTCGCGAGCGAGGGGGACATCCACTGATTGGACGCGCCAAACGGTTAACGCTGCACCAGCACTTATCGTAGCGGCGGCGCAAACATGAGACCGCCGTCGCGCCACAGCCGGTTGAGGCCGCGCTCGACGCCGAGCGGCTCGAGGTTGCGCTGGAAGCTTTCACCGTAGTTGCCGACCTGGGCCACGATGTTGAGCGCCCAGGCGGGATCGAGGTCCAGCATCTTGCCAAGATCGCCGGTCTTGCCGACGAGGCGCTGCACGTTGGGATCGGTGCTGGAGGCGGCCTCCGACTTCACGTTCTCCGAGGTGAGGCCCAGCTCCTCGGCGTTGACCATGGCGAAGAAGCTCCAGCGCACGATGTTCGCCCACTGGTCGTCACCGCCGCGCACCGCGGGGCTGAGCGGCTCCTTGGTGACGATCTCGGGCAGCAGCCGGTATTCGGTGCCGGCTGGCAGCGAGGAGCGGATACCGATCAGCTGCGTGGAATCGCTGGTGACCGCATCGCACCGGCCGCCGACGAAGGCCGCCTTCATCGTGTCGACGTTCTCGAAGGTGACCAGCGAGAACTTGAGCTTGTTGCGCGAAAAATAGTCCTGCACGCCCAGCAACGTGTCCGTCCCCGCCTGCACGCAGATCGTGGCCCCGCTGAGATCCTTGACATGCGCCACCGGCGAGGCCTTGGCGACCATGAAGGCCGTGCCGTCGTAGTAGTTGACGCCGGTGAAGGTGAGGCCAAGCTGTGCGGTCCGCGTGTAGGTCCAGGTCGCGTTGCGCGCCAGCACGTCGACCTCGCCCGATTGCAGGGCCGTGAAGCGCTGCACCGCCGTCAGCGGCACGTACTGCACCTTGCCGGCATCGCCCAGGGTCGCCGCCGCGACCGCGCGGCAAACGTCGACGTCGAGCCCGCGATAGACGCCCTGGCTGTCGGCCAGGCTGAAGCCGGGGAAGCCGGTCGAGACGCCGCAGCGAACGACGCCATGGACCCTGACGGTGTCAAGCGTCGGCGCGGCCGCGTGCGCCGCGACCGACGACAGGCCGAACGCCAGAAGACCGAACGCTGTCGTGGCGTATCCGGCGCGGGCCACGGCTCAGGCCCTCCCGGCGATGGCCATCTCGTCGAGGCTGTCGCGCAGCGACTTGTCGAGGATGTCGACGGCGCGGTCGATCTCGTCGGTCGAGACCGTGAGCGGCGGCGCGATGCGCCACACCGAGCCGCGCTCGGGCCGCCGGCGGATGTTCATGCTGAGGCCGTTCTCGAAGCACTTGGTCGTGGTCAGTGCGCCCAGCGCATGCGCGGCCCCTCGCGACTCGCGATCGGTGACCAGCTCGACGCCGGCCAGCAGGCCGAGACCGCGCACGTCGCCGATCACCTCGTAGCGCTGCTGCAGCCCTTCGAGGCGGCTGCGCATGTAGGCGCCCATCTTGCCCGCGCGTTCGATCAGCTTCTCGTCGGCGATCACCTTCAGCACGGCGAGGCCCACCTCGGCCGCCAGCGGGTCGGAGACATGGCTGGTGTAGAAGCTGAAGTGCTTGTCGTGCAGGACATCCTCGATCTTCGCGGTCGTGGCGACCGCGGCCACCGGCAGGCCGCCGCCCAGGGTCTTGGACATCGTCATGATGTCGGGAATGACGTCGAAATAGTCCGAGCCGGTGCGCGTGCCGATGCGGCCGAAGGCGGTCTGCGCCTCGTCGAAGATCAGCAGCATGCCGCGGTCGTCGGCGGCCTTGCGCAGGGCCTGCATGAACGACCTGGGCGGCACCAGCACGCCGCCAGCGCTCATGACCGGCTCGACGATGATCGCCGCACCGCGTCCGGCCGACTGCATGTCGAACATCTTGAGGGCGAGCTCGAGGCCGGCGAGGGCGGACTGTTCTTCGCCCAGGCTGGGTATGTAGGGCCGGTAGGAGTTCGGCTCCGGGATCACGAAGACGCCGGGGGCGGGCACGCCGTAGCCCTTGCGGTCGCTCGCCATCGAAATCGAGCCGGCCCCGCCGGTGGTGCCATGCCACGAACCGCCCAGCGCCAGGATCTCGTAGCCGTCGGTGTACATCTTGGCCATGCGGATGGCCACTTCGCTCGCTTCGGAGCCGGTATTGATGAAGATCGTGCGCTTGATGTCGCCCGGCAGCCAGTCGCGCGCCAGCGTTTCGGCCAGCTCGACCACGACCTCGGGGATCATGCCGCTGAAGAAGTGGAAGGCCTTTTCGCCCGCGCGATGGACGGCTTCGACGATGGCGGGATGATTGTGGCCGATGGTGGCGCACATCTGGCCCGAGGTGAAATCGAGATACTCGCGGCCGTCGCTGTCGGTGACGATCGTGCCCTTGGCCGAGCGGAACAGCTTGGGAAAGGTGTCGCCGCCGTAGCGGATCAGATATTCACTGGCGGCCTGTTGAAGTGCTGCGCTCATGGCGGTCTCTTCCCCAAAACGGGCCCGAGTTGGCCCGTGGCTTGCTCTGCAGTAACGTCGATCGATAACGTCGATCGATACGGGGACGACCGGATGGGAGCCAGAGCGAAAAATTCAGCACCCGCTCAAACTGGCTCACCTGCCGACGCGGGCGCCGGCTCGGATCGCCCGCGCCTGCCCCCGCTCAAGGCGTTGCTGGCGTTTGAAGCAGCCTCTCGTCACGGCAGCTTCTCCCAGGGCGCCGAGGAACTCGGCGTCACGCCTTCCGCCGTCAGCCACCAGATCCAGCAGCTCGAGGAATTCCTCGGCGTCCTGCTGTTTCAGCGCCATGCCGGCCGGGCGGTGCTGACGGCCGCCGGCAGCACCTATGCGCGCGAGATCGAGCACGCGATGGCGGTGATCGCCGAAGCCACCTCGCTGGTCGCGCCGCAATCCCAATCGGGTCACCTCGTGATCGCGGCGAGCCCCAGCTTCGCCGCCAAATGGCTGCAGCCGCGCCTTCCCGATTTCCTGCGCGCCAATCCCGATGTGCGCGTGCGGCTGTCGACGATGACCAGCCACAACGAATTCCAGAACAGCCGTTTCGACATCGCGATCACGTACGGCGCGCCACCGGCGAGCCCGGGAGCAAGCCGGCGGCACGTCGAACCGCTTCTGGTCGAGCGGCTGCGCCCCCTGTGCAGCCCTGCGCTGGCCGCGGCACTCGATCTCAAGACGCCGAAGGATCTGGCGCGCGCCACCCTCATCCACTCGGTCAACGCCCTGACCTGGGTCGATTACTTGCGGCGGGTCGGCGCGGGCGACCTGCGACCAAGCCATGAGCTCTGGCTCGATCGCTCGACGATGGCGATCGACGCAGCGGTCGACGGGCTGGGCGTTGTCCTCGAAAGCGAGATCCTCGCCGCCGGGGAACTGCGCGATGGTCGCCTGGTCGCCCCGTTCGGCGAGGACGCCCACACGGTCGAGACGACGTCCTATTTCCTTGTCCGCTCGCCAGGATTCCGCAGCGGCACCCGGATCGCCACCTTCGAGAAATGGCTGCGGATGGCCATCGCGACGGCCAATTTGACGATCAAGACCCGCTCACGATAGGTCCAGAAACTGCACCTAAGACGGCCTATCGAATTTTCGCTCGCCCTAGCGACCGAGAAATGCCGTTTTGGCCCGGTGACGCAACCCAGCGTGCGGAGCTGAGTGTCGGGCGGATAGGAAACCGTGTTAGTGATCGTGTGCTCCTTCCCGTGCCGGTGCCGGCGGCGGTCCCCAATGAGGCTTCGCCGCCATCCACAGGAAACGCGCGCGGCCCGTTAACTCACAAATCCGGCTCACACGCTGATGTCCGCTTTGGTGCGCCTCAAGGACTCCTTGTTGGACGGCGCGCGAGGTCCGCAAAGTGCCGTTTGCGACCTCATGCACAGCAACAAACCGCCCCTCTATTCGATCACCTCATCCGCGCGGGCAAGCAGCGTGACGGGCATTTCGATACCGAGCGCCTTCGCGGTCTCGAATTTGATCACGAGCTCGACGCCCCCTCACGCTTGGTAGCTTGCGTTCTGGAAGTTAGAATGGCAATTGCCCTAGGGACCACATTAGGAGAGCATTCTGCTGTCCCGTCCCGCCCTCTGGCTCGCTCTTCTCACAGCCGCGCTGCATTTGTGGGCGAATGGCGAATATGGCTACCACCGCGACGAGCTCTATTTCATCGTCTGCGGTCAACGCCCGGACTGGGGCTACGTCGACCAGCCGCCTTTGGTCCCGCTGCTCGCCTCGTTCATGCACGCCCTGTTTCCCAACTCGCTGACGATGTTTCGTCTGATCCCGGCGCTGGCTCATGCCGGCACGGTCGCGCTCACTGCCGAAACGGCTCGCAAGCTCGGTGGCGGCAATTGGGCCCAACTGCTCGCCGGTATGGCGGCACTGTTATGCCCACTCCTGCTTGCCTTCGGGACGATTTTTTACACCGACTCGCTTCAATCGATCGCCTGGTTGTTCTGTGCGTATGCCCTCATCGGAATCATCCGCGACGGCAATGAACGCTGGTGGCTCCCGATGGGCCTGGCGATTGGTCTGGCGCTCATGGTCAAATACACCATTGCGTTGTGGGTTGTTGCCCTCCTGATTGGCCTGCTGCTGACGTCGGCACGCGGCCGTCTTGCCCGGCCGGGCCCCTATGTCGCCGCCGTGGTCGCCACCCTGATCGTGCTGCCCAACTTGTTTTGGCAATGGGTTCATGGCTGGCCGTTTCTCGAATTCGCTGCAGCCGTGGTTGAAAGCGAGAATGTATATGCGCCCTGGACTTTTTTGCTGATCCAGGTGCGCGACCTCAACCCGGTTACTGCACCAATCTGGCTCGCCGGCCTCGCAGCGTTCGCGTTCTGGCGTCGATTCGCGGACCTTCGCGCCATCGCTATCGCGTACTTGCTTGTGCTTGTGGCAATGATCGCGCTCCACGCCAAATCCTATTATCCGGTCGGCGCCTATCCCGTTCTCTTTGCCGGCGGAGCCGTGGCATTGGCGGCGTGGCTCACGTCCCGACGCCTGCGCGCGGCGCTGCTTGTCGGTGTTGTTTTGTTTGGCTTGCCACTGCTCCCATTCGTCGTTCCCTTACTTCCCATTGAGCGTTTCGCTGCCTATCAAGGCCTTCTCGGTCTTACTCCGGAAGGCACCGACAAAAAGCTGGCGCTCGGCCGTCTGCCACAACTCTATGCTGAGATGTTTGGTTGGCGCGAACTCGCTGCCCTGGTCGGCCATGCCTATCAATCGTTGTCGCCAGAAGAACGAGCGGATGCGGTATTTTTCGCCAACAACTACGGGGAGGCGGTGGCAGTCGACATCTTTGCCAAGCCTTGGGGCCTGCCATCCTCAACCAGCGCGCATAACAACTATTACCTGTGGGGTCCGCGTGGACATACCGGAGACGTCGTCATACGGCTGGGCGGCCGTCGCGAAGACCTGCTCAAGATCTACGCCTCAGTCGAGGCAATGGGCAAAACCGAT
Organism: uncultured Alphaproteobacteria bacterium; assembly: GCA_963765385.1. Lineage (GTDB taxonomy): Bacteria > Pseudomonadota > Alphaproteobacteria > Reyranellales > Reyranellaceae > Reyranella. The sequence goes on from CAVXWG010000014.1 coordinate 1,130,204, forward strand.
AACCCTTGGGCGCTTCCCCTCGAGACCGGCCAGACGATCTGGATTTGCCGGGGAAGGTTCAAGAAGCTCGGTGATGACTGGTCGAAATTGAAGCACTACCATTGCAAGCCGTGTTGAGCGAAATGGAGACAGCAGCGCGGAGTCTGCAATTGCAGCTTCGACCCACTGAGGTAAAGGCGCCGGATGACCTGGATGGTGTCTTCACATCGATGACCGGACAGGTTGATGCCTTTGTAATGGGGTCAACCCAGATGCTATTTGATGAGCGACGGCGAATCGGCGAGCTTGCTGCCAAGCACCGGTTGCCGGCGATGTACGGCGTGAGGACGCATGTCGAGGTTGGGGGCTTAGTCTCCTATCGAGCAGACGAGCCCGACCTGTCCCGGCGCGCCGGAGCTTACGTGGCCAAGATCCTCGACCAATTTTGCCGAACCATTTTCGGCAGCAGACAAAACCGCCTTACGAGGCCGGCCTTTTTGTTCTTCTTCAGTGCATTCGCCGACTGCCTTTGCCGCACCCATCTTTGAGAGGCATCGTGTCGACCCGGACTTCGTTGATCGGCCGGACGGTCGCGGCCAGCGCGCGGTATCCCTGGATCGTGCTGTTGGTTATCGCCGGTCTCACGCTCGCGGCGCTGGTCTTCACGGCCAAAAACTTTGCGATGACCGCCGATAACGCGCAGCTGATCTCGCAGCGGCTCGACTGGCGGCAGAGAGAGATCGCCTTCGATTCTGCCTTTCCCCAGCTGGTTGACCTGACCATCGTTGTGGTCGATGGCGCCACTCCCGAACTGGCGGATGACGCGGCCCAGCGGCTGATCGCTGCCCTGAAGGAAAGGCGGGATCTTTTCCGGACGGTGCGATGGCCCACCGGAGGCCCCTTCTTCGACCGCGAGGGCCTGCTGTTCTTGCCGTTGGAAGATGCCCGGGCGGCGACGAGTAGCCTCGTGAAGGCTGCTCCGCTGCTGGTGCGACTGAGGGCCGATCAGAGCTTGCGCGGCGTCCTGGCTGTCCTTTCCGAGATGCTGATGGGCGTCAAGAACGGCGAGGTTTCGCTGCAAGACATCGAACCGGCAATGACAGCCTTCTCGGAAACGTTCGAGGACGCCGTGGCCGGTCGGCCGGCCTTCTTTTCCTGGCGGACATTCTTCATCGGCAGGAAAGCAACCAGCCGGGAGACGCGTCATATCCTGCTGATTCAGCCGGTGATGGACTATGCGGCGCTGCAGCCGGGAGCCGCGGCGAGCGATGCGATTCGCCACATCACCGGATCGCTCGGTCTCGATCCGGCGCGCGGCGTCAGCATTCGGCTGACAGGCCCCGTACCGCTGGCGGACGAGGAACTCGCGTCGCTTGCCCAGGATGTTCATATCGTCCTCGGGACGATGCTTGCGGCGTTGCTGGGGATCCTGTGGCTTGCGGTCCGCTCGACGCGCATCGTTCTTGCGATCGTGGTTACGACTCTGGCAGGCCTCGTCTTGACGGCAGCCTTCGGACTGCTGGTGATTGGCCGTTTCAACCTCATTTCGATGGCCTTCATTCCGCTCTTCGTGGGCCTCGGTGTCGATTTCAGCATTCAGCTGAGCGTCCGTGCGCTTGCCGAGCAACTCGTCCATCCCACGCGCGAGGCGGCGCTCGTCGAGGCGGGGTCCAGCATCGGCCGAGCGCTGGCGCTGTCGGCAACCGCGATCGGCGCAGGTTTTTTCGCCTTCCTGCCAACCAGCTATATCGGCGTGGCCGAACTCGGCGCCATTGCCGGCTTCGGCATGGTCGTGGCGTTTGGTCTCAGCATCGTGCTCTTGCCGGCGCTGCTGGTCCTGTTGCGGTTCACGCCGCCGCGGATGGCGGAGATCGGCTTCACCATGTTTGCGCCAGTCGATCGCTTCGTGAACCGGCATCGTCGCGGTGTCCTGGCGTCTGCGCTCGTTGCCGGTCTCGTCGCGCTGGCGCTGTTGCCGTTGGTGCGCTTCGACTTCGATCCGCTGAACCTCAAGAATCGCAACGCGGAGTCGATGACCACACTACGGGCACTCGCGGCCGACCCCGACTGGACGCCTTACGCGATCAACGTTCTCGCGACGTCGCTGGTGGAAGCGCAGGCGCTGTCGCAGCGTCTCGCCGCGCTACCCGACGTTTCGCGTGTCGTCACATTGCAGAGCTTCGTTCCGACAGAGCAAAAGGAGAAACTCGAGCTCGTTGACGATGCCGCGAGCGTGCTCGAATCCGCCCTGGAGAATGTCTCGTTTCGTGCCGCTCCGTCCGACGCGGAGCTCCAGAAAAGGCTGGCAAGCACCGTGGCGGCACTGCAATCAACAGCCAGCCAGGCCGAAGAGGGGCCGGCTTCTCGCTCGGTGCGGCGATTGGCAGACGCCCTGGATCGGTTGAAGGCGGCCACGCCGGACGTCCGCGCCCGCGCCCAGCTGGCGGTGACCGTTCCGCTTTCCGTCACGCTCGAGCAGATCCGGACAGAACTGAAGGCAAGTCCAGTATCGGTCGAAACTCTACCGCCCGATCTCGTCGGTGACTGGATGACGAGGGACGGCCGGGCTCGCATACAGGTGCTGCCGAGCAGCGGTCGGACCGACAACGAATTCCTTCGGCGCTTCTCGGCCGCCGTCCTGAACGTCGCGCCAAACGCCAGCGGGGCACCAATCTCTGCCAGCGCGTCGGGCGACAGCGTCGTAGAGGCCTTTCTGCAGGCAGGAGTCTATTCCGCCGTCGCCATCGTTGTGCTGCTGGCGTTGGTGCTGCGGCGGGCCACCGACGTCATGCTCACAATGGCGCCGGTACTGTTGAGCGGACTGCTGACTTTTGCGACCTGCGGAGTCCTCGATCTGCCGCTCAACTTCGCCAATATCATCGCCCTCCCTCTTCTGTTTGGCGTCGGCGTCGCCTTCAACATCTACTTTGTAACGGCGTGGCGCGCCGGCGAGACGGCGATGCTGGCGTCGAGCCTGATGCGCGCCGTGATCTTCAGCGCGCTCGTCACGGCAACGGCATTCGGCGCCCTGTGGCTGTCGAGCCATCCCGGCACCGCGAGCATGGGCAGGCTGCTGATGATCTCGCTGGGCTGGGAGCTTCTCGTGACGATCCTGGTCAGGCCGGCTTTGCTGGCCCGCCCGCCAGCCGGCTAGAGGCGGCCATACGTCAACTTGCTAGACTCTGCCGCTCTATTTCGACATTCAACATATTGTGGCCGCATGCCCTCCGATCCGCCGTGTGGACCCGAAATTTGCTACATGATAGCCGCGTTTGAGGGCCACTTGTCGGCCGCCGACTGCGTTTGGCGTGCCTCGTGAGGAGAGCGTCGTGCCGTTCGTCCACCGCCGAAGTATTTTTCTTCTGGCCGCAGGTGCAGCCGCCACCCTTGTCGGGCCGGGCCTTCCTGTTGCCTCCGGACAGGCGGCGGCTGAACAGAAGTCCCGCCGCCGAGCTCATCAAGAGAACCGCGGGCCGGGTGCTCGACCTCGTCATGACCAAAACCGGCGCGGCTCGCGAGGCCGGGATTCTGCGAGTGCTCGAGAGCGATTTCGACTTGAACTACATGGCGCGCTCCGCTCTGGGCAAACATTGGAACAAGGCCACTCCCGATCAACGCGAGCGATTCCTCAAGGCCGCCGCGGACGCCGAGGCGCATGGCTATGCCAGGCGTTTTGGCCAGTATGGCGGTCAAACGCTGACGGTGGCCACCTCGATGCCCAAGGTGCGCGGCGACGGCGTTTCGATCGTCAACAGCACGCTCACCCAGACCGACGACGAGCCGCTCGCGATCCAGTGGGAAGTTCACAACGCAGGACCAGGGGCGCGTATCGTTGACGTTCGAATCGGGGGCGTCAGCATGGTCGTGACCAGGCGGGCGGAGTACAATTCGTTCATCCAGGCTCACGGCGGCGAGGTCGAACCGCTGATCATCGAACTGGAAGCCCGCGCCAAGCGGTGATTTGTAACGGCAGCGTTTGGCTTGGGTGACGGCGACGCCAGCAGTCAGTGCGCCCGATCGGCAGCCCGCTCTCCGTGAGCCCGATCGGCGCCACGGTCGCCGGCAGTCCGACGCCGGTGGCGGGACCCGCCCAGATGACGTTGTTGATGTAGGGCTGGCTCTGGCCGTCGACGTCGAGGCGGCGGCCGCTCATCTCGGCCTGATCGTGCTTGAACGCCGCGGTCGGCATCGGCGGGCAGAGCACGACGTCCCCTCGGTTGAGCAACGTCGCCCGGCGCGGACATGGCGCACCCTGTCCGCGTGCGGCCGGGTCGTCATTTCTGATACTGCCCGAACAGCTGCTTGATCCGCTTGGCCGCGTCCCAGGTGGCCTGTTCCGGGGTCATGTTGCGCTGCGTGATGTTGGCTTCCGCCTGCGGCCAGACCTGCTCGGACAGCACGGCCGAATAGGCCGGCTTGTAGCACATCCACCACGGCACCGTCGGCTTGATCAGCCCCATATCGACCGCAACCGTGCGGTGCGGGTCCTTCGGGTCGGTCCAGTACGGATCGTTCTTCACGATGGAGGCCATCACCGGCAGATAGCGGGCGCGCGTTTCCTTCAGATAGGCGTTGATGTTCGCCGGCTGGATGAAATCACGCAGCCGCGCCTTGGCGCCGTCCACGTTCTTCGCCCCTTTCGGGATGATGGTGGGGGAAATCGCCAGCAGGCTTGCCACCGGCTTGCCGTCGTTGCCCAGGGGACGCCGCGGGTGAGGATTTCCTTATAGTAGAGATCGAGCTTGTCCATCTGCGCCGCGGCGATGGAGATGGTGGCGTTGGGCGTCATCACGATCTGCCGCGCGAAGAAGGCGTTGTTGTTGTCGACATCGCCCCAGTTGATCGCACTGGGCGCGTGGACGTGACCGCCATCGTTCGCTCCTTCCCTGGCCCCGCGTTCTGGCGCGCGGTGGCATCTGTCCCTTCGACGAAGGCGACCCCGTTTGTCGTGGTCTGCCTCGGCCGGGTCACCGTCAGCAAGGCACTACAGCACAGGCGGCACGAAGCCAGAGAACGCTGCTCCACAACTGCGCGAACCGGAGTTGAAGGGTGTCCCGTGAACGGCGCACATCAGAGCAGAGTTGGAGCCTCGCTCGGAGTCGGAACCTTCTTCTTCACCCAAAGCTCACTGGTCGGCTGAAGCTCGATGAGATCATCGGGAAAGCAACGGTTCTGGAAAGCGACGAGATCCTCAAACGATCCCCGCAGCCATTGCTCGTATTCGTCGGCGTGCAGGAGGACCGGCATTCGATCATGGAGCGGCCGGATCGCTTCGTTGCAGTCGGTCATCGCGCCGGAATAGACAGGGCCCCATTCGGCGCTTTTCCGCCAGAGGCCGCCCCAGGCGAAGATCGGCTGGCCCTTCACGGTGACCCAGGTCTTGGTCTTCGCGCCCTTGGGCCCGGCAGGCTCGCCAAAGCCGGTCAGCGGGATGAGGCAGCGCGCCTCAGGCTTACTCGCAAGGCCGATCCACATGGGCTTCGCCAAGTCGGCGATGTTGTTGACCGGCCGGGGTTTCGAATCGGGCTTCATGCCTTTCAGGCGGAGCGGAAATCCCCACACCATGGACTCCAGGACGCGCTCGCCGTCGGCTTCTCGGATCACCATGCCGGGATAGCCCGGCAGGGTTTCCTCGGGGATGTTCAGGGCGACGTCGGGCGGGGTGCGCACGCCGAAATGGCGCGCGACCTCGGCTGCGCTTTTTCGGACTGTCGTGAGGTTGCACATGGCGGGGCCTGTCAGGGGGTCAGGAGGGAAGGATGCTTTGCCTTGTCGAGGAGGGATTGGTTGCCGCGAAGATGCGCACTGGAGTGGCGCGCTCCCAGCGATGAAGATAGCGCTTTGCGGGGTCGGCGTGCGATCGGTTGCTAGGAAGACGCGCCCCTGGAGTGGCGCGCCCCCGGCAATGAGTTCATTGCGTCACGGCGGCTTCGCGGGACCCACGGACCGTTGTCCGGTCGACCAGAAATCTTTCGGGCGGCAACGGCGGGCGGAACTGGAAGGCGATGACGTCCTCGATCGTGCCTTTCAGCCAACGCTCGTATTCGGGGGGCGCCAGGATCACCGGCATGCGCGGATTGAGCGCCGCGACGGGCGGGCCGCTGTCGGTCGTCATGGCGGCGTAGACCGGGCCCCACTCCCGCGTGCGCCGGCAGAATCCTGCCCAGGCGAAGAGCGGCCAATCGCGCACGCAGAACCAGGTGCGGGTCATGCGGCCGCGTGGCCCTTCGGGCTGGGCGAAGGCCGTCAGCGGAATCAGGCAGCGGTAGCGCGGGTCGGGGACCATCCTGTCCCACATGGGATTGGAGAGGTCGGCCAGGAGGTTCACCGGCTTGGGGTGCAGCAGATCGCCGGCTCGATCGGTCTGCGGGCGCGGAAAGCCCCAGCGCAAGGACTGCAGCACGCGGCCAACCGCGCCCTCGCGCACGACGATGCCGGATTCGCCGGGCTTTATCTCGGCCGGGAGGGCGAGCGCGGGCGGGTCGTTCACGCCGAAATGGGCGGCGATCGCCGTGGCGCTGCTTCGCAGCGCATAGAGATTGGACATGGGGCCAGTATCCGGGATTGCAGGGCGTCGTCGAGGGTCACAGCGCGGCGTTTACGCCGCGCGATCAAGACGGCCGCTTGGCCTGCGTCGAGCGCAGCCGAGGGCGGCCTCCTCCAGGATGCGGATTATTTTGTTGAAACGAAGACACATGTCATCTCGCCGGTGTGATCATCTCCAACGGCTTGAGAGTGACTTCGACGCAGGCCGCGTCGAGCGCATCGTAGAGCAGGTCGGCCAGCCGGTCGGCGTCGGGGCGCTGGCCCTTCGGAGTGTTGCGGTGCAGGTCCTCGATCACGGGCTCGGCGATCCGGGCGAAGTCCGCCGCCGACAGGGATATCAGCCCGCCGTTGGTCTTGATCCATTCGTAGAAACACGCGGCAAGATGCGTCGGCGCGGACTTGTGGCGCCTCGACCACAGGCGCAGGCAATGGACCTGAAAGGTTATCGCAAACTGGTCGATGAAGCGGTCTCGGGTGAGTTCCATGCGGGCGTCTCCTGGGTAAATCGCGTCACAGCAGGTGGTGGTCGCGTGTGCAGCGCCAGAACCATTGGCGATGCTCGCGTTCGGCCCATTCGATGCAGACGCCTGCCCAGGTCAGCGGGTCGGCGATGGACGGATCCTTCTTCTCGACCAGCTTCGCCGCGGCGGCATGGGCCACCGAGGAATAGGCGCCCTGGCGCCGTTCGAAGCGGTAGGCCTGCACGATCTCGATCAGCGTCCGTGTCGAGCGCGCCCAGGCGAGGACCGCTTCGCGTTCCTGCGCCAGCCGCGCCCACGCCGCATCGACCTCGTCGGGGCTGGGCGCCCGGCTGCTTCCCGGCACCAGGCGATGCAGCCGATGCGTCATCAGGAAAGCAGCCATGCGGGCACCCTGTTCGGGAAAGCGGAAATGGAAGTATTCGACGCCGTTGAACGCGCCACCGCGCCATTCCCGGTCGATGGACGACAATTCCTCGTTGATGCGGCCCCTGTCGGCATAGCTGAGCTCGCCGCGCGCGATGCGGGCGACCCGCGCCGGGTAGAGACGCTCGACGTCGGCCGACGACAGGGAGCCACGGAAGACACGCTCCTTCGGGCCGTCCATCAGCGGTACTCCGCCATGAACCGTTTGACGTGGCGCTGCTCCTTGAAGAGATGCGCCGTGAACGCCCGCCGGCCGCACCGGGTGCAGCGGAAGGGCAGCGTGTCGACGCAACGCACATCGCCCTCGCGCGCGCCGATCCGCTCGCGCGGGATGAGCGCGCGATGCAGGCAGTGATTGCACGATATGCCCAGCGGCAGATGTGACTCCCAAACGTCGTGAAGGTCCGCCGATGCAGACATGTCCCCTCACCTCACTCGTTTCCCGTGCTTCAGCGGCCTCCCAATGACCGCTTCCCGATGAGAACAAAATGAGAACATACGCCGCTTGAGTCAATCCATAGGGATTGATCTCTCCAGCAGGCAGGACGCTGTGTTTAGTAGGGGGGATCCATAACGTGGGCTGACGACCGCGCGGGGTACACAACACCCCAAAGCGGTGGACCCATAACTGGCTCTCCTCGGGCCCGCGCAAGAAGCTGCTGAAGTTGCGATGGCCGAGCCGCTGATGGATCAGCCGCAATCAGCCGACGCACATGGCCTCTCGTCGTGCGCGATCGGACCGGTTGCGCCTCAAGCCTTGCGCGGATCGTCGACGTCGAGCCTGATGTGGTCGGTCGGCAGCGGCGTGGCGGTCATCAGCGTCACACCTTCGGATGACTGGAATCGATGCCAGGCTCCCTGGGGAACGATCGCAATCATTCCGGCACGGACGGAAAGAGATTGCGGCGGTCCGTCGCCCGTCACGATGTCGAGTGTCGCGCTGCCGTCGAGGATATGCACCAGCTCGTCGCCCTGCAGGTGACGTTCCCAGGCGCCTTTTCCGGAAAACTTGCTCGTGAAGATGGCGCCGTCGCGATAGGGCGCCGGTTGCGCAGAAGTACCCAACCGATCCGCGCTCGTCGTCTGCGGCGTGCGACCGCGCAACATCGTCAATTTAGCCAGCTCAGCGGTCAGATCGATGACAGTCGTCATGCTCCCCTCCTCTTTCCGACAGGCCTCGAGGAAACGATAGTAGCGCCAGCGCCGCTCGACGCCTAACGGCAGAAGGTCGCCATGCGGACGCCGGCCCGTTCAGCCGGCTGTCATTGGCCATCTTTTCGCCGGCGCGCCCGCACCAGGACAAAAATGGCGACGAGGGCGGCGAGGAAGCCCGACGCCGCGCCGACGCCCAGCGCCCAGCGCGGGCCGAAGTTGTTGGCGACCCATCCGACGATCGGGGCGCCGATCGGCGTGCCGCCGAGTGCCACGCTGACACGCAGCGCCATCACCCGTCCGCGCATGGCCGGTTCGGTCGAGAGCTGCATCAGGCTGTTCGTGGTGTTGTTGAAGGTGAGCGCGGCCACGCCGATGACGACCAGCGCGCCGGCGAAGAACCAGTAGCCCGGCGAAACGGCGGCCAAGGTGCAGCCGAGCCCGAAGACCGAGGCGCCGACCAGCAGCAGGCCGAATCGGGGCCTTTCACGGCGGGCGTTCAACAGCGCGCCGGCCACCGTGCCGACCGCCATGATCGACGACAGCAGGCCATAGCCCAGGGCATCGGCATGGAAGACGCTGACCGCCATGGTCGAGATGAAGATGGAGAAATTCATGCCGAAGGTGCCGATCAGGAACAGCATGACCAGGATCGCCTTGAGATCCGGGCGCCCCCAGACGTAGCGGAAGCCCTCGGTGAAGCTTCCCTTGGCCAAGTGGGCTCGCGCATTGGAACGAAGCTCGGCGGTGCGCAGGAAGAAGAGCGAGGCGAGCACGGCCACAAACGAGGCGCCGTTGAACAGGAAGGCCCAGCCGGTGCCGATCGCGGCGATCACCAGGCCGGCGACGGCCGGGCCGATCATCCGCGCGGCATTGAACGAGGTGGCGTTGAGAGCGACCGCATTGTGGAGGTCCTTGTCGCCCACCAGCTCGGCGACAAAGGTCTGTCGCACCGGGGCATCGAACGCGGCCGCACTGCCGAACAGGAAGGCAAACACACAGACGTGCCACAGCTGGACGAGGCCGGTGACGGTCAGCACGCCCAGCGCCAAAGCGAGCACGCTCATCGACGTCTGCGTGGCGACCAGGAGCTTGCGCTGGTTGAAATGGTCGGCGGCAAAGCCGGTAAAGGGCAGCAGCAGAAGCTGCGGCCCGAACTGCAGCGCCATGACCAGGCCGACGGCCGAGGCGTCGTGATCGGTGAGCTGCGTCAGCACCAGCCAGTCCTGGGCCGTGCGCTGCACCCAGGTGCCGACGTTGGAGACGAAGGCGCCGGCGATCCAGACCCGATAGTTGAAGCCGCGCAGCGAGCGGAAGACGCTAGCAAAGAGAGCCTTCATGAATGCGGCTGGTTGCCTCCATGGAAGCGGCCGAACAGCCGTGCGCACACGAGCGCCATCAGGAACGCGCCGACGCCCAGCGCGATGACGTGGCCGGTGTCCCTCGGATCGAAATCGCCGACCCGGCCGACCAGGAGGTAGCCCGCGACGACGTTGAAGAAGCCCCAGAGCACGTTGACCGTCGACGAGGAGAGTCCTTGCCCGCGCGGCTTGGCGAACGGGCTCTGGAACGGCCGGCCCATCATGCCGCTCGCCAGGTGCGGGACGGCGTTGGCGAGGAAGGCGCCCCCCAGGAAGTACGCCAGAAGATGAGGCCAATACATTTCAGGCGCTCCTGGCCGGCAGGAGATCGATGATCTGCCAAGTCGTGCCGGTCTCGCCCAGCCGCGGGAAGACGTTTTTGATGCTGTGGTCGTGGGCCTCGGGGCTGAGGTCGGTCATGGCGTCGAGGGCGAGGGTGACGTTGAAGCCCTGCTCGTAGGCCTGTCGGGCGGTCGATTCGACGCCGGTCCCCGTGGCGACGCCCGCGATCACGACCTGGGTGACGTCGCGCGCCTTCAGCTGCGCCTCGAGATCGGTGCTGGCGAAAGCGCCCCAGGTCCGTTTGGTCACGACGATATCGCTCAGCTGCCGGTTCAGCTCCGGAACGAGGTCGGTCCAGCCTTCCGAACGGGGGAGTGCGCGACGCGGCTGTTCCGTCCGGCCGGGCGCGCCGCCCGCGACGCTGACGAGCACGACGGGCAGCCCGCGTTCGCGGAAGGCGTCGGCGAGCGCGCGCGTTTGCTCCAGGATGTCGCCCAGGGGGTGAATGACGGGCAGGCCCGTGAGGCCCTTCTGCAGGTCGACGACGATCAGGGCGGTGTCCGGGTCAAGCGTGGTGAGTGCCATGGCATGTCCTTTCAAGAAACACGACGTCCAGCCAGCGGCGAGCTCCCGGAACGCCGTCCGTCGTCGACCAGCCGCTCGAGCAGCTCGAGGGCGGCTAAAAGTTCATCCTGTTCCCGTGCTGAAAGCCGTGCCTCGATCGTTCGGGCGAGCCAGTCCTGGCGCGCCGCGCGTCCTTTGCTGACCAGCTTCCGGCAGGCATCCGTGAGCGAGAGCAGGGTCTGCCGTCCGTCCGTCGGATCCGGCGCGCCGCTCACCAGGCCCGCGGCCTCCAGCGCGGCGATGACCGGCGCCATCGACTGGGGTCGCATGCCGTCCGCCCGGGCGAGGCCCGACGCCGTCGCGGGGCCGTCCTTCTCCAGGCGAAGCAGCACGGACACCTGGGAGGGCGTCAGGTCGCCCACACCGGCCTGCTCGCGCAGGCGGCGCTTCAGCTTGCCCAGCAAGGCGCGCAGGCCTTGCGCCAGATCCGAAGCGCGTCTGGCGTGATGAATGTCAGGTGCGACGGCCATGATCGGTCCATAGCATATATACAGGTAAACTGTAAAGATTATCTGTTCAGATAAACTGATGAAAACAGGACCGGCGTGGCCTCGGCTCGCCCTACGACGGCTGCGCGTCGTCGAACTGCCGCTGTTTCCTTCGCATGCGCTCGCTTTGCCCGGAACCGGACAGATCGCGGCCGCCGGGAGCCTCTGCGAGGTTCCGCCGTTGGCGACAGCCATTCGTTGGAGAAAGCACTCCCTGTCGGAGCGCCACCAGCCTGCGGCAGGAGTCGCGCGTGGAACCATCCGTTCTTGTCCTGATTGCAGAAAACGAAGCGGACATCCGAAATGTCCTCCAGGCATCGTTCGAGGATGGCGGCTTCGCCGTTGTCCTGGCGTCGAGCGGCGAAGAAGCAATCGCTGCCCTGGAGGCCGATCGCGGCGTGCGGGCCCTGATCACCGACATCAAACTTGGTTCAAAGGTGACGGGTTGGGACGTGGCGAGGCATGGGCGCGAGCTCAATCCGGATCTGCCCGTGGTCTATGTTACGGCATCGGAGGGCCACGACTGGGCATCGTTAGGGGTGCCGAACAGCGTGTTTATCCAAAAGCCCTTCGCACCGGCGCAAGTGCTGACGGCGGTTTCGCACCTGTTGAACGTCGGAAACGCTGCCGGCGCCAAGCCGATCGGATCGGCCTGACACGCGGCGCGACGAAACCGATCAATCGGCTGCACCAGGTGGCTCGGCAAGCTCACCCCGACCTCAACGATAGCGGCGCATTGCCCGTCAGGCTCCAGCAATGACCTCGTCGCAGTCAGGCATAGGGGGCACGCTCCGATCATGTCAGCGGCGGCTGTCGAGCACTTCGAGGAGCTCGTCGATCTTGGTCTGCCGCTCGCGCTCGTTGCCGCCGTGGAAAGCATCGGCCACGCAATGCTGCAGGTGGTCGCTCAAGGTCTCCTGCTCGACCTTGTCGAGGGCCGCGCGCACGGCACGGATCTGGGTCAGCACGTCGATGCAGTAGCGCTCTTCCTCGATCATGCGCGCCACGCCGCGCACCTGGCCTTCGATGCGCCCCAGGCGCGCGAGCTGGGATTTCTTCAACCGCTCGTCCATCCTTGAACTATACCCCCGTAGGGTATAGATGGCAACCATGGACCACAGCCACCCCCGCTCTGCCGCCACGGCCACCGACCCGGTGTGCGGCATGACGGTCAAGACCGCGGACGCCCGCAACAAGGCGGCCCATGAGGGCCACACTTATTACTTCTGCAGCGCGCGCTGCCTGGCCAAGTTCACCGCCGAGCCGCTGCGCTACCTGAAGCCCGCGGCCGCACCGGCGGTCCCGGCCGCCAAGCCGGGCACGATCTACACCTGTCCCATGCACCCGGAGATCCGCCAGGTCGGGCCGGGCAGCTGCCCGATCTGCGGCATGGCGCTCGAGCCCGCCGAGGCCAGCCTCGAGGACGGGCCGAACGAGGAGCTTTTGGGCATGACGCGCCGCCTGTGGGTCGCCGCGGCGCTCGCCGTGCCGATCCTGGCGGTCGACATGGGCGGCCATCTGTTCGGCATCGACGCGCTGCTGCCGCACGGCATGAAGAACTGGCTGCTGCTGGTGCTGGCGACGCCGGTCGTGCTGTGGGCCGGCTGGCCGTTCTTCGTGCGCGGCGCGCAATCGGTGGCGCGGCGCTCGCTCAACATGTTCACCCTGATCGCGCTCGGCACCGGCGTCGCCTGGCTCTACAGCGTGGTGGCGACGGTGGCGCCCGGCCTCTTCCCGTCGGCGCTGCACGGCGCCGACGGCACGATGGCTGTCTATTTCGAGCCGGCGTCGATCATCATCGTGCTGGTGCTGGTGGGCCAGGTGCTCGAGCTGCGCGCCCGCGACGCCACCGGCGGCGCCATCAAGGCGTTGCTCGGGCTGGCGCCGCGCACGGCGATGCGAGTGGGCGCCGACGGCCGGGACTCCGAGGTGGCGATCGACCAGATCGCCGTGGGCGATGCGCTCCGCGTGCGGCCGGGCGAGAAGGTGCCGGTCGACGGTGCGGTGATCGAAGGCTCGGGCACGGTCGACGAATCGACCATCACCGGCGAGCCGATGCCCGTTACCAAGGAGAGCGGCGCGCGGGTGATCGGCGGCACGGTGAACACCGCCGGCGCGTTCGTCATGAAGGCCGAGCGGGTCGGCTCGGACACCATGCTGGCGCGCATCGTCAGGATGGTGTCGGAGGCGCAGCGCAGCCGCGCGCCGATCCAGCGCCTGGCCGACACGGTCTCGGGCTGGTTCGTGCCGGTGGTGATCGCGATCGCCGTGCTGGCCTTCATCGCCTGGATGGTCTGGGGGCCCGCGCCGGCCTTTGCCTATGCGCTGCTGGCGGCGGTGTCGGTGCTGATCATCGCCTGCCCTTGCGCCCTCGGGCTGGCGACGCCGATGTCGATCATGGTCGGCGTCGGCCGCGGTGCGGCGATGGGCATCCTGATCCGCAACGCCGAGGCGCTGGAGCGGCTGGAGAAGGTCGACACGCTGCTGTTCGACAAGACCGGCACGCTCACCCTCGGCCGCCCGGCCCTCACCACGATCGAGAGCCTGGGCGGCGTGCCCGAGGCGGAGATCCTGCGGCTGGCGGCCAGCCTGGAGCGCGGCAGCCAGCATCCCATCGCCGCAGCGATCCTGGCGGCGGCCGAGAAGCGCGGCATCGCGCCGGCGCCGGTCGCGGGCTTCGACGCGCCCTCGGGCAAGGGCGTGGCCGGCACGGTGGACGGCAAGCCCCTGCTGCTGGGCACGGCAGCCTTCCTCGCCGCGCAAGGCGTCGATGCGGCCGCGGCCGACGCCAAGGCTGACCGGCTGCGCGAAACCGGCGCCACCGTGGTGCTGCTCGCCGTCGCCGGGCGCGCCGAGGGCATTTTGGCCGTGAGCGACCCGGTCAAGGAGACGACACAAGAGGCGCTGAAGCAGCTGCGGCAGTCGGGGCTGCGGCTGGTGATGCTGACGGGCGACAACAAGCGCACGGCGGCGTCGGTCGCCCAGCGGCTGGGCATCGACGAGGTCGAGGCCGAGGTGCTGCCGGAGGACAAGGCGCGCATCGTGCAGCGCCTCAGGAGCGAGGGCCGCGTCGTCGCCATGGCGGGAGACGGCGTAAACGACGCGCCGGCGCTGAGCGCAGCGGATGTCGGCATCGCCATGGGCACCGGCACCGACATCGCCATCGAAAGCGCCGGCGTCACCCTGGTGAAGGGCGACCTTCTGGGCATCGCCCGCGCCCGGCGGCTGTCGCAGGCGACAATGAGCAATATCCGCCAGAACCTGTTCTTCGCCTTCCTCTACAACAGCGCCGGCGTTCCGCTGGCGGCGGGCGTGCTCTATCCCTTCTTCGGGCTGCTGCTGAGCCCGATCGTGGCGGCGGCGGCGATGGCGCTGAGCTCGGTCAGCGTGATCGGCAATGCGCTGCGGCTGCGCCGCCTGGATTTGTAGCGTCGCGTGGTCGCCAAGCTCCTGCCGCTGCTGGCCGTCATGCTGGCCGCGCCGACGGCGGTCCAGGCGCAAGGCGATGACAGGGCGTATTGCCTGGAGCTCGCCAATCTCTACCTGCGCTATCTCGCCTATCCAGGCCTCGGACACCCCTACCCCGATCTCTCCGCCCTCGCCGCCATCGGCGACTGCCAGGCGGGCAATACGGATGCGGGCGTACCGGTGCTGGAGAAGCGCCTGCTCGATGCGCGCTTCACCCTGCCGAAGCGGGGCTGACTCATTGTTGGGAACGCGCCACTCCAGTGGCGCGTCTTGGAGCGCGGACCTCCAGGTCCGCATCAAGCTCATGAGCGGACGTGGAGGTCCGCGCTCCGCTTGAGAAGACGCGCCACTCGAGTGGCGCGCTCCCAGCAAAGACGAAGACGCTAGCCGCGCCGGCTCGCCTGCAGCGACACCGCGAGCGGCAGCCACTTCTTGTCGGGCCAGTGCCAGTCGCCGTCGTCCTTCTGCACCAGCATCTC
Source organism: uncultured Alphaproteobacteria bacterium (assembly GCA_963765385.1). Taxonomy (GTDB): domain Bacteria; phylum Pseudomonadota; class Alphaproteobacteria; order Reyranellales; family Reyranellaceae; genus Reyranella. Next base: position 1,145,488 of record CAVXWG010000014.1, read on the forward strand.
GAACATGCGCCACGGCACCTGGGCGTGCTCGTGCAGCCAGTCGAGCGAGAGGCCCGCGTCGATCAGGGCGCCCACGATGTCGGCCAGCGGATGCAGCCATTCGACGCTGGTGGCGTTCGCCAGGTGGGCCACCGGATCGGCGTAGTCCCGGTGGTCGGCCATGACGATCGGCCGGCGCTCGAAATAGGGCGCGAAAAAGCCGGGCCTGCCGTCGCTGTCCTTGGCGAGGTCGTCGAAGACATAGGCCGCGGGATGCGCGTCGGCGTAGTAGAAGCGCCCGCCGGGCTTCAGGAAGTGCGCGACGATTTCGCCCCAGCGCCTGATATCGGGCAGCCAGCAGGTGACGCCCCAGCTGGTATAGACCAGGTCGAACGAGCCGGGTTCGGCGATGGCGGTGGGCGCGTCGTAGAGATCGGCCTGCACGAAACGCGCGCGGTCAGCCAGGCCGAGCTCGGCCGCAAGGGCGCGCGCCGCGTCGATCGCCGCGCCGGAAAAATCGAGCCCGACCAAAGTGGCGCCGCGCTGGGCGAGGCAGAGCGTATCGGCGCCGAAGTGGCATTGCAGGTGGAGCACCCGCAGCCCCTTCACCGCGCCGATCTCGGCCTCCTCGACAGGATTGAGCACGCCCCGACCGGCGCGCAACGCCGCGAGGTCGTAGCCTGGCGACTTGAGATGGACGGCGACCCGCTCATCCCACTTGGCGCGGTTGAGCGCGCGCCAATTGCCGGCGTCGGCGTCGCTCACGACACGGTAAGCTCGGCGCCGGTCAGCCGCCGATAGGCCTCGCGATAGCGCCTGCTGGTGGCCTCGACCACGTCGGGCGGCAGTTTCGGCGGCGGCGCGTCGCCGTTCCAGCGGCCGGCATGACGCTCGACGTCGAGCCAGTCGCGGAGCGGCTGCTTGTCGAAGCTGGGCTGCGGACGGCCCGGCTGGTAGCCGTCGGCGGGCCAGAAGCGCGAGCTGTCCGGCGTCATGACCTCGTCGATCAGCAGGATCTCGCCCGACTTCGCGCGGCCGAACTCGAACTTGGTATCGGCGATGATGATGCCTTGCCGGAGCGCGACGTCGCGGCCGCGCGTGTAGACGATGCGCGTCAGGCGCTCGAGCTCGGCGGTTACGTCGGCGCCCAGGATCTCGCGCATGCGGCCCACCGTGATGTTCTCGTCATGGCCGCTCTCCGCCTTGGTCGCGGGGCTGAAGATCGGGGGATCGAGCCGGTCGCTTTCCTGCAGGCCGGACGGCAGCCTCTCGCCGGCCAGGGTGCCGTCCTTGGCATATTCGCGCCACGCCGAGCCCGAGAGATAGCCGCGGATCACGCATTCTATGGGAAACACCGTGCCGCGTTTGCACAGCATGGCGCGGCCGGCGAGCTGATCGCGATGCGGCTTCAGGGCGGGCACGGCGGCGATGATCTCGTCGGCATCGGCCGAGATCATGTGATGGCGCACGCCATCGCCCAGCTGGCGAAACCACCAGGCGCTCACCTGCGTCAGCACCGCGCCCTTCATCGGGATCGGCTCGGCCATCACCACGTCGTAGGCGCTCACCCGGTCGGTCGCCACCAGCAGCAGCCGGTCGCCCTCGACCTCGTAGACATCGCGCACCTTGCCGCGGGCGATCCGCCGGAGCGGCAGATCGCTCGTCGTCATCAACGGCATTCGATACCTCGCACTCTCACGCCTTCCCCTCAGGCTCCTCCCCCCCGCTAGGGGGAGAGGTTGGGTGAGGGGGATGCGCACGTCGTTGCCCCCTCTCCTAGCCTCTCCCCCTAGCGGGGGAGAGGAATTTGAATTGAATCCCGCGGGGCCTATTCCTTGCGCATCTCCTCGAACACTTCCTTGGCGGTCAGCAGGCCCTCGCGTACCGAGGGCAGGCCGATATAGCCGCAGAGATGCATCAGCGCCTCCGACAGCTCGTCCTCGGTCCATCCCTGGTTGCGCGCCATGCGCAGATGAATGGCGAGCTCCGGCCAGCGCGCCTGGGCGGTGTCGGAGATGACGCAGATCAGCGCCCGCGTCTTCATGTCGAGACCGGGGCGCGACCACAGCATGCCGAACACCGCCTCGCGGGCGTAGTCGCCGAACTTCTTCATCATCGGATCGTCGTAGACCGACTTGTTCATGGCGTCGGCGTACTTCTCGCCCATCAGCTTGCGCCGGATCTCGGTGCCCTTCTTGTAATTCTCGCTCTCGGCCATCGTTTCCCTCCTTGGTCACGGGCCAGCCTAGCAGGCCTTTTTCCCGCCAGCCCATTCTTTATGCCGAGGCTATGGCGGCGGGCTGCATCCCCTCTCGAATCTCTATGGCGGCAACCCCTATCTTTTGGCCAACCCTCAGGACCGAGGGATGAAGAGGACAAGTCATGTACATGACCACGGAGAAAGCCGCTGAAGTCGAGCCTCCGTCTACGATCGCGCCCGACGACTCTTCGAACGCCGAACTGGTCGATCGCGTCATGGCGGTCAGCCACCTGCCGGCGGCGGCCCATGTTGCCGTCATCGGGCGCAACACTCTTCCCCTCATCCTCGCCCTCATGCGCCGCGGCTGCGGCTGCGTGCGCAGCCTCCGTCCCGGCGCCCCCTCGCCGGATTGCGAAGCCGCTGACCTCGCCTGGATCGTCGACGTGCGAGACGAAAGCGAGCTCGACGATGCCCTGCGCGCCGCGCGCTTCCGCGCGGGTGCCCGCGGTCGGGTCGTCGTGGAGGGCGCTGCATGCCGCTGGCGTAACGCGCTGAACGCGATCCGCGACCATGCCGTCACCGCCGGCCTCGATGTCGTGTCGTTCGATCACACGGCGGGCCGTCTTGTCCTGGCTGAACGGCGCCGGCTGGCGCTGGCGGCGTGAACGCACGTCGAGACCACTTGCCGCAGCGCAACCCGTCTCAAGGAGACACACGATGAAAAACCCTATCCCCGCCCTTCACGGTTCGAGCGCGGCCCTGCCGACGCCCTATGCCCTCGGCAAGGTCGACTTCGATGCGCTGGAGGCGTTCTGCCATCGCCTGATCGATCGCGGCATCGCGGCCCTCGTGCCCTGCGGCACGACCGGTGAGGCGCCGCTCCTGACGGCGGACGAGCATCATCGCGTCGTGGCGCGGACGGTCGCGGCCGCCGCCGGGCGCGTGCCGGTGATCGCCGGCGCCGGCAGCAACAACACCGCGACCGCGGTCGACCTCGCGCGCTCGGCGGAACGCGCCGGCGCCCAGGCGCTGCTCTGCGTCACGCCGCCTTATCTCAAGCCGACCCAGGCGGGCATGATGGTGCATTTCCGCACCATCCACGACGCGGTCGGCCTTCCCATCATCCTCTACGACGTGCCCTCGCGCACCGCCTGCGCGCTGGACGACGTGACCATCCGACGGCTCGCCGAGTTGCCGCGCATCGTGGGACTGAAGGACGCCACGGGCGATATCCCGCGGGTGGCGCGCCTGCGCCGCCGGCTGGGCGACGACTTCCTGCTGCTGTCGGGCGACGATGCCACCCAGGCGGCGTTCCGGCTGGCCGGCGGCGACGGCTGCATTTCGGTGACGGCCAACGTCGTGCCGGTCCTGTGCGGCGCCCTGCACCGGGCTTGCGACGAGAAGCTCGACGCCGACGTCCAGTGGTACGACCAGCTCCTGGCGCCGCTGCATGCTGCGCTGTTCCTCGAGGCCAACCCGATTCCCCTGAAGCGCGCCCTGCATCGGCTGGGCCTGATGGGCGACGGGCTGCGCCTGCCGCTGACGCCGCTCAGCCCCGACGCCGGCCGCAAGCTTGACCAGGTCCTGCAGTCGATCCTGCCTGTCGAAGAGAAGGAGGCGGCGCGCTTCGCCGCGGCGCATCACCAACTCCATCCGCGCGCGGCTTGAGGACTACGCAACACAGATCGGAAATGCCCACCTCCCCCGTCGTACGGGGGAGGTGCCCCCGAAGAGGGCGGAGGGGGAAGGCCCCAAAGGCGATCTCGGAAATTTCAGATCTGAAACCTGCTGACACCTCGACTGGGGCTTTTCCCCTCCGGCCCTGCGGGCCACCTCCCCCGTATGACGGGGGAGGCAGTGAGCGTTTGGGTCACGGCTTTTCGCCGACGACGATCCGGACCGTGTCTTCGCCCAGGTCGGTCTTGGGATCGCTGATGACGGCGATGTGCGCGGCCATGAGCAGACGGCCGACCGTGTCGACGACGGCGTGGTCGCGATCGGCGCCCTTGCCAACGACGAGTACGACGCCCAGGGGCAGGGTCCGCATATTCTCGTCGAACGGCGGCATCGCCCCGCTTCCCGTTTTCACCGCATCGGCCATTTTGACCGCCAGGGAATGAGCCTCCCTGTCGCCGCGCGAGGTGAACACCTCGAATTTGACGGTCGGGAACTGGCCTACCGCGTGGCCCAGCGCGGCCTGCTGCGCCGGCGTCAGGTCCCGATCGGCGTTTCGCAGCGTCTCCGCCCGCCATGTGAGCGCGACACCGCCGATGACCACCAGGGTGAACAGCACGCCGAGCGAGCGCTCGAGATGGCGGCGAGCCTCGGGGAAGAAGAACAGGGACACCGTGCCGACCAGGCCAAGCACGATCAGTCCCTGGCCCAGGTCATTAAGGAGAGAAGGCTCGGAAAAAACGACCATCAACGCACCAGGTTTCGGCACCAGTATCCGCGACGATGCCGTCCTAGACCAGCCGGTAGCCGATGCCGGGCTCCGTCAGGACATGCCGCGGCGAGGACGGGTCCATCTCGATCTTCTGGCGGAGCTGGCGCACGTAGACGCGCAGATATTGCGGGTCGACCGACTCGTCGCGCCAAACCTCGCGCAGCAGGTGCTTGTGGGTCAGCACCTTGCCGGCATGGATCACGAGCTGCTCCAGGATGTCGTATTCCTTGGGCGAAAGCCTCACATCCTCGGCCCCGCGGCGCACCAGCCGGCGCACCAGGTCGACGCTGAGGTCGCCGCTGGCGAAGGTCCGCTCGGCGCCCTGCTGCGCCAGGCGATGGCGCAAAGCGGCGCGCAGGCGGGCCATCAGCTCGTCGGCGCCGAACGGCTTGGTGACGTAGTCGTCGGCGCCGGCATCGAGGGCTGCGACCTTGGCCGCCTCGTCGCCGCGACTCGACAGCACGACGATCGGCACCGGCGAGAGCTCGCGGATGCGGCCGATCAGCGCCTGGCCGTCGATGTCGGGCAGGCCGAGATCGAGCAGCACCAGATCGGGCCGGTGATGGCGCATCGCCGACAGCGCCTCAGCGCCCGTCGCCGCCTCGATCGTGCGATGATCGTGCGCGCCCAGCGTCGCGCGCAGCAGCCGGCGGATCGGCGGCTCGTCCTCGACGATCAGGATGGTGGCGGCATCGCCTGTCACTTGCGGGGCATCCTGTCAGGAAATCGGTAAGCTCACGATGAACTCCGCCCCGCTGCGGTCGGCCCGGTTGCGCGCGGCGATCGTGCCACCATGCGCCTCGACGAAGCCCTTGGCGATGGCCAGCCCCAGGCCGGTGCCGGCGCGGCGCCGATCGCCATCGTCGGCGCGATAGAACTTGTCGAAAATCCGGGCGAGCGCCACGGCCGGAATGCCGGGCCCTTCGTCGCGCACCACAATCTCGACGTGATCGCCGGCGCGCCGGGCCACGACCTCGATCCGCCCACCCGGCGACGAATATTTCCCGGCGTTATCCAGGATATTGAACAAGACCTGCTCGGCGAGCACGAAATCCAGCGACAGCGGGGGCAGGCCGGCCTCGATTGACGAGGTGACGACGTGATCCTTGAGGAGCGGTGCGGATCGGCGCAACGCGGTCGAGACGAGGTCGCCCACTTCGACGGCCTCGCGCTTGGGCACGATGGCGCCGGCGTCGAGCCGGGTCATGTCCAGGAGGTTGCCGACAAAGCGGTCGAGCCGCTCGGCCTCGCTCAGCGCCGTGCCGAGAAGGTCATCGCGCGTCGCCTGGTCATAGCGGTCGCGATAGCTCCTGAGGCTCGACAGCGCGCCGATGATGGAAGCGAGCGGCGTGCGCAGATCGTGCGACACCGAGGTCAGCATTGCCGAGCGCAGCCGCTCGCGCTCGGCGCCCAGGCGGGCCTGGTCGATATCCTCGGCCAGGGTCAGCCGCTCGATGGCGACGGCGGCCTGGTTGCCGACGGCCTCGAGCAGCCGACGCTCCGATGCACTGAGCTCGTGGCCCGCCTTGAGCGGCAGCACGCCGATCACGCCGACCCCGGCGCGGCTGGTGCTGATCGGCACGAACAGCCAGCGCCCGCCCGGAAGGGTGTCCGTGCCGCGTCCCGTCGGATGGTCGGCATCCCACGACCAGCGGGCCGCGGCGAGGTCGGCGTCGCTGAACTCGCTGTCGGGTGGAAAGGCGGCCCGCGGGGCGAGCTTGCCATCCCCGGGGTCCTTCTCCGGCATCAGGATCACGACCTCAGCGCCCAGCAGCCGGGCAAGATGGGTGACCACGATCCACAGCAGATCGTAGAGCTCGATGACGCCCGCGATCTTGCGGCTGAAAGCGTAGAGCTCGGCGGTCGTACGCGCCTCGCGCCGCGCCGCTTCGGTCTGCGAGCGCGTGCGCGCAGCGAGCGCGCTGGCGGCGATGGCCACGAACATGAAGAGCACCAGCGCCACGGCGTTGGCGGGATCGGCGATGGTGAATTCGTAGAGCGGCGGCAGGAAGAAGAAGTTGAAGCAGAGCACGCTCAGCCCGGCTACCCAGAGCGAGGGTACGAGACCATGGCGCGCCGCCGCCACCAGCACCGGCACCACGAACACCAGCGAAACGTTGGGCACGGTTATGCTGGCGTCGATCGCCTTGCCGAGCGCCGTGGCGAGCGCCGTCGTCAGCACACCCTCGAGATAGGGGCCGGGCGTCAGCGGCACGTTCAACAGCCAGTCGGTCGGGCCGGACGGCGTCGGCGCGTCGCCCGACGGCGCCACCTCGATTGCCAGGCCCGAACCGCTGCGTACCAGCGCATCGACCACCGAGCCGTGGCGCAGCTCGAACCAGCGCGAGCGCCGCGACTTGCCGACCACGACCCGCGTGGCGTTGCGCGAGCGCGCGAAGGCCAGGATCTCCTCGACCACCGAACGGCCCGGCGCCGTCACCACCTCGGCGCCGAGCTGGGCGGCCAGGCGCATCGTCTCGGCGAGGTGGGCGTGCTCGGCGTCCGACAGGGTGGCGTGACGGTCGGTCTCGACATAGAGCGCGATCAACTCGGCCTCGAGCCCGTCGGCGGTGCGCTTGGCGGCGCGCACGGCGTTGGCGGCACCTGGGGTGGGATCGAGGCAGACGACCACGCGCTCGCCGGCCGCCCACGGACCGGTGATGGCATGCTCGCGCATGTAGCTCAGCATCTGGTCGTCGACCCGCTCGGCGGTGCGCCGGAGCGCCAGCTCGCGCAGCGCCGTGAGGTTGCCCGGCGAGAAATAGTGGCGCAGCGCGCGCTGCGCCTGCTCGCGGACATAGACCTTGCCCTCGCGCAGGCGCGCCATCAGGTCGGCCGGCGTGAGATCGACCAGCTCGACCTCGTCGGCAGCGTCGACGATGCGGTCGGGCACAGTCTCGCGCACGCGGATGCGGGTGATGCGCGCCACCACGTCGTTCAGGCTTTCGACATGCTGGACGTTCAGGGTCGAGTAGACGTCGATGCCGGCTGCCAGCAGCTCCTCGACGTCGAGATAGCGCTTGGGATGCCGGCTGCCCGGGGCGTTGGTGTGGGCGAGCTCGTCGACCAGCACCAGCGCCGGCCGCCGCTTCAGCACGGCGTCGAGATCCATTTCCTCGAGCGTGCGGCCCTTGTATTCGACCGTCCGGCGCGGCACGAGCTCCAGCCCGGCGAGCTGTGCCTCGGTCTCGGCGCGGCCGTGCGTCTCGACCACGCCGACCACGACGTCGATGCCCTCGGCCTTGCGGCGGCGGGCGGCCGACAGCATCTCGTAGGTCTTGCCGACGCCGGGCGCGGCGCCGAGGAAGATCTTGTGCTTGCCGCGCTTCTCCTTCTCCGCCGCCTCCAGGAGCGCGTCGGGCGAAGGTCGCGTGTCAGCGGGAGCTCCGGCCATCGGGGCTAGTATCAACCTTCCTGGATCGCCGATACAGACACCACCTCACCCTGAGGAGACCCGTAGAGCCGCCTCGAAGGGTGGGCATCGGCACGTCTTGCGGCCCATCCTTCGCGACGCATGTCTTCGGCATGCTCCTCAGGATGAGGTCGTCGTCGGAACACTACGACTTCAGAGCGTCGAGGGCCATGTTGAGCCGCAGCACGTTGACGTGCGGCTCCCCGATCACGCCCAGAAAGCGCCCCTCGACATATTGCGTGACGAGGTCGCGGACCTTCGCCTCCGGCAGGCCGCGCGCCTTGGCGATTCGCGGCACCTGGAAGAGCGCGGCGGCGGGCGTGATGTCCGGGTCGAGGCCGCTCGCCGACGTGGTGACGAGATCGACCGGCACGGCCGCGTTGGGATTCTCGGCCTTGAGCCTGTCGGTGTCCCCCTGGATGCGCTCGATCAACGACTTGGCGGTCGGGCCGGCATTGCTGCCGCCCGAGTTGGCGGCGTTGTAGGGCGCGGGAACCGTCTTGGTCGGATCCTTGGGATCGGTGTCCGTCGTGGCCGAGGGCCGTCCGTGGAAGTATTTGTCCTCGGTGAAGTTCTGGCCGATCAGCTCGGAGCCGAGCACCTTCTTGTCCCTCTCGATCAGGCTGCCATTGGCCTGCCGCGGAAAGACGAGCTGGGCGATGCCCGTCATGCCCAGCGGATAGATGAGGCCGGTCAGGACGGTGAACAACACCATCATGACGATGGCGGGGCGGATCTCTTTCAACATGTCTCAGTCCTCACGCAAGGCCGACGGCGGTGATGGCCATGTCGATCAGCTTGATGCCGATGAAGGGCACGACGATGCCACCGAGGCCGTAAATAAGCAGATTGCGCACCAGCAGCGCGGAGGCGCCGGTGGCGCGGTACTGCACGCCCCGGAGCGCCAGCGGGATCAGCGCGATGATGATCAGCGCATTGAAGATGATCGCCGACAGGATGGCGCTCTGCGGCGTCTTCAAGTGCATCAGGTTCAGCGCCTGCAGCTGCGGATAGAAGGCGACGAACATCGCCGGGATGATGGCGAAGTACTTGGCGACGTCGTTGGCGATCGAGAAGGTAGTGAGCGCGCCCCTGGTCATCAGCAGCTGCTTGCCGATCTCGACGATCTCGATCAGCTTGGCCGGGTCGCTGTCGAGATCGACCATGTTGCCGGCCTCACGGGCAGCCATCGTGCCGGTGTTCATGGCGACGCCGACATCGGCCTGGGCGAGCGCCGGCGCGTCGTTGGTGCCGTCGCCGCACATCGCCACCAGCTTGCCCTGCGCCTGCTCCTGGCGGATCAGCTTGAGCTTGGCCTCCGGCGTCGCCTGGGCCAGGAAGTCGTCGACGCCCGATTCGGCGGCGATGGCGGCGGCCGTCACCGCGTTGTCGCCGGTGATCATGACGGTGCGGATGCCCATCTTGCGCAAAGTGGCGAAGCGCTCGCGGATGCCGCCCTTGACGATGTCCTTGAGGTGGATCACGCCCAAAAGCCTGCCGTCCTTGGCGACCGCGAGCGGCGTGCCGCCCGACTTGGCGACCTTGTCGGCGATCGATTCGATCTCGAGCGCGACACCGGGTGCGGTCGCCTTGGCCTTGACCTCGGCGATGATGGCCTCCACCGCGCCCTTGCGGATCGAGGAGCCGTCGACGTCGATGCCGCTGATCCGGGTATAGGCCGAGAACGCAATGAACTTGGCGTGCAGAGGCGCCATCTCGCGGCCGCGGATGTCGTATTTCTCCTTGGCCAGCACGACGATGGAGCGGCCCTCCGGTGTCTCGTCGGACAGCGAGGCGAGCTGGGCGGCGTCGGCCAGATCACGCTCGTTGACGCCCGCGACCGGCAGGAACTCCGTCGCCTGGCGATTGCCGAGGGTGATGGTGCCGGTCTTGTCGAGCAGCAGCGTGTCGACGTCGCCCGCCGCCTCGACGGCGCGGCCCGACATGGCGAGCACATTGAAGCGGACCAGCCGGTCCATGCCGGCGATGCCGATCGCCGACAGCAACGCGCCGATCGTCGTCGGGATCAGGGTCACGAACAGCGCCACCAGCACCAGCACCGGCATCGTGCCGCCGGCATAGGCGGCGAAGCTCGGGATGGTCGCCACCGAAAAGACGAAGATGATGGAGAGGCCGGCCAGCAGGATGTTGAGCGCGATCTCGTTCGGCGTCTTCTGCCGTTCGGCGCCCTCGACCAGAGCGATCATGCGATCGAGAAAGGTCGACCCTTGCTGGGACGTAATGCGAACCTTGATCCAGTCCGAGATCACCTGCGTGCCGCCGGTCACCGCCGAGCGATCGCCGCCACTTTCGCGGATGACCGGCGCCGATTCGCCGGTGATCGCGGCTTCGTTGACCGAGGCGACACCCTCGATCACCTCGCCGTCGGACGGGATGAGATCGCCCGTCTCGACCAGCACGACATCGCCCCGCTTGAGCTGCGTCGCGGGAATGCTCTGCCACTTGGTGCCGGATGCGTCGGCCAATCGCTTGGCGACGGTCTCGGTCTTGGCCTTGCGCAAGGTCGCGGCCTGGGCCTTGCCGCGGCCTTCGGCGACGGCCTCGGCGAAGTTGGCGAACAGCACCGTGAACCAGAGCCAGAGATTGATCTGGAAGGAAAAGCCCAGCCCGCCGGCGCCGGTGACGAGGTCGCGGATGAAGAGCACCGTCGTCAGGGTCGCCACCACCTCGACCGTGAACATGACGGGGTTGCGCACCATCAGGCGCGGGTCGAGCTTGCGCAGCGCGTCCAGGACGGCGGGACCGAGGATCTTCGGATCGCCCAGGGTGGAGACGGCCGTGCGCCGCCGCTGCTGTGAAAGGGTGAGTTCCATGGTCTGTCCTCAACTCAAAACAGGGTTCCGGCGTTCATCGCGACCTGCTCGACCAGCGGCCCGAGAGCGAGTGCCGGGAAAAAAGTGAGACCGCCCATGATCAGAATCACGCCCACGACCAGGCCGACGAACAACGGGCCATGCGTCGGGAAGGTGCCGCTCGAGGCCGGCACGATCTTCTTGGCGGCGAGCGAACCGGCGATGGCTATCATCGGCACGATCATCAGGAAACGACCGATGAACATCGCGAAGCCGATCGTCGTGTTGTAGAACATGGTATTGGCGCTGATGCCGGCAAACGCCGAGCCGTTGTTGCCGGTGCCCGAAGTGTAGGCGTAGAGGATCTCGCTGAAGCCGTGCGGACCTTGATTGGCGGGACCCGCGAGCCCGGCATCAACGACCGTCGCGATCGCTGTAAATCCGAGGATCGACAGGGGAAGGATCAAAATGGCGAGCATTGCCATCTTGACCTCCTTGGCTTCGATCTTCTTGCCGAGATACTCCGGCGTGCGTCCGACCATCAGTCCGGCGACGAACACCGCGACGATGGCGAACAGTAGCATGCCGTAGAGGCCGGAGCCGACGCCGCCGACGATGATCTCGCCCAGCTGGATGTTGAACAGCGGGACCAGGCCGCCCAGCGGCATGAAGCTGTCGTGCATGGAGTTGACGGCGCCGCACGAGGCATCGGTGGTGATGGTGGCGAACAGGGCGGAATTGGCGATGCCGAAACGGACTTCCTTGCCTTCCATGTTGCCGCCCGCCTGCAGCGACGACGCAGCGGTGTCGATGCCGAGCGGGGCAAAGGCCGGATTGCCGGCGGCCTCGGCCCAGTAGGCCACCACGACTCCGCCCAGGAACAGGAAGGCCATGACGGCGAACACCGCCCAGCCCTGGCGCTGGTCGCCGACCATGCGGCCGAACACGTTGGTGAGACCGACGCCAATCGAGAAGATCAGCACGATCTGCACGAAATTGGTGATGGCGTTCGGGTTCTCGAACGGATGGGACGAGTTGGCGTTGAAGAAGCCGCCGCCGTTGGTGCCCAGCATCTTGATGACTTCCTGCGAGGCGACCGGCCCCTGGGCGATCACCTGCTTGGCGCCTTCGAGCGTGGTTGCTTCGGTGTAGGCGCCCAGGTTCTGCGGCATGCCCTGCCAGACGAAGAACAGGCCGACGACGATGGAAATCGGCAAGCAGGACGTAAAGAGTGCAGCGGGTGAGATCGACCCAGAAGTTGCCGATGCCCTTGGCCGAGCGCCGGGCGAAGCCGCGGATCAGCGCGATCGCGAGGGCAATGCCGGTCGCGGCCGAGACGAAGTTGTGCACGGTGAGCCCCGCCATCTGGACGAGGTAGCTCATCGTCGTCTCGGGCACGTAGGATTGCCAGTTGGTATTGGTGTCGAAGCTCATCGCCGTGTTGAAGGCGAGCCCTTCCTCGACCGCCGGCTGGGCCGCCGGATTGAAGAACGGCAGCACCGCCTGCAGGCGCATCAGCGCATAGAGGCTGGCGAAGCCCACAAGGCTGAACAGCAGCATCGACACGGCATAGGTGAGCCAATTCTGGTCGCTGCGCTCGTCGACGCCGCTCAGCCGGTAGAAAACGCGTTCGACCGGGCCCAACGCCGGCGAGAGGAAGGTGCGCTCACCCATGAAGACGCGCGTCATGTAGCCGCCGAACGGCTTAACGAGCAGAGCGATGACCACGCAGTACAGCGCGATCTGAAGCCAACCGTTGAAGGTCATTGAAGCAGTTCCCTAGAAGCGCTCTGGGCGCAGCAGCGCGTAGACCAGATAGACGAGGAGGCCGAGCGTCACCGCGGCGCCCAGCCAGTATTCGATCAGCATGGTTGGCTCCTCACAGCCGGTCGCAGGCGTAGGCATAGGCGATCGCCACGGCAAAGCAGCCGCAACCGACCGCGATCAAGAGGACGTCGAGCATCAAGCGCTCCCCTTCACGAAACTAAAATCGTCAAAAAATCGAAGCACGAGGATCTCACAGGTGGACATTGTCGGCGCCGAGCGGTTCAGCAACAGGTGATTGCGAAGATGAAAGGCAGCGTTCAGGCGATTCCGAATGCCTGGAGGGTCAGAGTGACCGCAACCGCCACGGCTAGATGCACGGCCAGGATCAGGCCGACCTCGCCCAGCACCTCGCCGGGCTGGGGATACCCGGACGTCGTGCGAGTGTCCGCCGTCAACGTCGGCTGACGAGTGCCGGCACGGCGAGGCGAGAAGCCTGTCGCGATCCGGAAAGCAGGAAAGGATCCTTTCATGGCGCCGGCAGAGTGGACCCGGACCCCATAAGAATTCGACGGCGAAGAAACTCCCGCAATATATGAATTTCATATAGACAGCGAGGCCCTGTGGAGGCAGCGAGGAACACTGCCTCACAACCGGTGAGTCAACCGCGCGTAGACCACCAACAGACAGAACAGACCAAATCCGCTCAACAGGGCGAGATCCAGCATGGGCATTCTCCTCGCCACGAGGAAAGCGCCACGGCACATAGGAATTCGAGCTCGTCGAAGAGGCATCGCCATAGGCGAGGCATAGGGAAGCGGACGACGGTCGACCTGACATCTGAACTCCCGACTGCCCTCCAACCATGGAAGCGTGCCCGAGAACGCCCTTGATGCAGATCAAGCGCAATCGCAAGAGATGCGCTCTTATAAAATTCCTATGCAGTTCCGCCGCTCTCCGCATGGATTTCATAAGGGCTGAAGGCGTTCCTTTCGCGCGGATCAAGGAGTTCAAAGATGAAAAAGGAACTGCTGGGTGCGTTGGTCGGCGGCGCGATATTGGCCTTGACCGGCGCCGCGAGGGCCGACGACACGCCTGCAAAGGCCGTGGACACGAGCCAGTACACGCTGTTCAATCCGACGCCGACCGACAAGATGCGCGACTTCAACACCGACCGGCCGACCAAATCGAACGTGCCGTACACGGTCCCCGCCGGTCACTTCCAGTATGAAGGCGACCTCTTCATCTACGGCTATGACAACATCTCGACGCCCGACACCAACATCACGAGCTGGACGGTCGGCAACCCGACCCTCAAGCTCGGCTTGCTGGACAACGTCGACTTCGAGGTCAATTTCTCATTCTACAACAGCATCCGCGTGGCAACGGTCAGCACCGGCGCCTCGACGATCGCGCAAGGCTTCGGCGACACGTTCACGCGCTTCAAATGGAACCTGTTCGGCAACGACGGCGGCGGACCGGCTCTGGCGCTGATCCCCTATGCGAAGTGGCCCACGGCGCCGATGGCACCGCAGGGCATCGGCAATGGCTACATCGAAGGCGGGTTGATCGCGCCGTTCGCCATGCCTCTGCCGGGTGGCTTCACGGCCATCCTGATGGGCGAGATGGACATCGTGAAGAACGCGTTCGACAGCAACTACCGCGTCAACATTCCGGCGCTGCTCAACATCAGCCGCCCGATCATCGAGAACGTGACGGCCTATGCCGAAATCTTCACCAACTGGTCGACCAACCCGCAGGCGCCCAATATCGTCACGGCTGACTTCGCGGTGGCCTGGCAGCCCCGGCCGAATTTCCAGCTCGATGCCGGCATCAATGTCGGCCTGAACTACGCGGCAGTCCCCTACCAGTTCTACGTGGGCATCGCGCAGCGATTCTGATGCAGCAGGGCGCAGACGCCACACTTGATGACGGGAGGAGCGACATGCGCCACACATCGCTCTTGGCGGCGACGTTGCTGACGGCAGCCATTCTCGCGATGGCAGCGTGTTCGAGATCCAACACGAAGGACCAATACAACGTGTTCAATCCGACGCCTGCCGACAAGATGCGCAGCTTCAGCACCGACCAGCCCCCCTCGACCAGCCGACCCGACTGAAAGCGACACCAATGTCGACCTGGTGTCGGCGGCGATGCCCGGCCTGATCTGCATGGGCATCGAGCAGTACTTTCGGACGTCGTTGCCGAGTCAGTCCCCAATTCCAGCCATCGGGTTCATGTATAAATCAAGTCGCGACAGCGACGCGAACTGCGTTACGGCGCCTGCAGAAACCCCGAAAATACGGTTGACCCCGAAGCCTGCGGGCGCAATACCCCGGGCTGCCGCTGCGACTCCATCGGGAGGGGCCGGCAGAGGAATACACGGCCACCGAGATGTCCGAAGCGGCAACGATCCAACCCGTGGCCCGCAAGCGCACGGCAGCCCTCACCCTGGCGGCGCTCGGCGTCGTCTTCGGCGACATCGGCACCAGCCCGCTCTACACGGTCAAGGAGTGCTTCAGCGAATTTACGGGCCTCAGCCCGACGCACGACAACGTGCTGGGCATCCTGTCGCTGATCACCTGGGTGCTGATCATCGTCGTCACCCTGAAATATGTCGTCGTGGTGATGCGCGCGGACAACCGCGGCGAAGGCGGCGTGCTCGCCCTGATGGCGCTGGTGTCGCGGCAGGCGGCGATGTCCGACCGCCGCCGCCGCATCTACCTGATGATCGGCGTCGCCGGTGCCGCCCTGTTCTACGGCGATTGCCTGCTGACGCCCGCCATTTCGGTGCTGAGCGCCGTGGAGGGCCTCAAGGTCGCCACCCCCGCCCTGCAGCCGCTGGTCGTGCCGATCTCGCTCGGCGTGCTGGTCGGGCTGTTTGCCGTCCAGCATTTCGGGACCGCCGGCGTTGGACGCTGGTTCGGGCCGATCACGCTGCTCTGGTTCGTCGTGCTGTTCGTGCTGGGCGTCCGCCAGATCTTCGAGGCGCCGCAGGTCCTGGCGGCGTTCCTGCCGCATCACGCGCTAGCATTCGCCTTGCATCACGGCATCGTCACGTTCCTCGCCCTGGGTGCCGTAACGCTCGCGGTGACGGGCGCCGAAGCGCTCTATGCCGACATGGGCCATTTCGGCCGCGAGCCCATTCGGCGCGCCTGGCTGTGGCTGGTGCTGCCGGCGCTGCTCGCCAACTACTACGGCCAGGGAGCGCTGCTGCTGACCGACGCCGGCGCGCTCGAGAACCCGTTCTTCCGTCTCGCACCGGACTGGGCGCTCTATCCGCTGGTGGCGCTCGCCACCACTGCCACCGTAATCGCCTCGCAGGCCACCATCTCCGGCGCCTTCTCGATGGCGCAACAGGCGGCCCTGCTGGGCCTGAGCCCGCGCGTGCGAATCCAGCACACCTCAGCCAGCGAATTCGGCCAAATCTATGTGCCGGCGGTCAACTGGCTGCTGCTGGCCGGCGTGGTCGCCCTGGTGCTGTCCTTCAAGTCGTCGACCAACCTCGCCGCCGCCTACGGCATCGCCGTGACGGGCACCATGCTGATGACCACGATCCTGGTGTTCGCGCTGGCGGTGCGCGGCTGGAAATGGAGCTGGGCGCTGGCGATCCCGGTGTTCTGCGGCTTCCTCATCGTCGACCTCACGCTGTTCTCCGCCAACATGCTGAAGTTCCTCGATGGCGGCTGGGTGCCGCTCGCCATCGCCGGCGTGATCTTCACCGCGATGTGGACCTGGTTGCAGGGCCGCGTCGCCGTGGCGACGCGCGAGAAGGAAGGCTCGCTGCCGATCGAGTCCCTGCTCGACAGCATCGCCCCGGGGCGCGTGCACCGCCCGCAGGGCACCGCCGTCTACCTCACGGCGTTCTCGGGCAACGCGCCCGGCTGCCTGCTGCATAATCTCAAGCACAACGAAGTGCTGCACGAGCACGTGGTGCTGCTGACCGTCGAGGTCCCGGACGAGCCCTACGTGGCGGCGGACCAGCGCTCCCAGATCGTCCATCTCGGCAAGGGCGTGCACCGGGTGGTGCTGCGCTACGGCTTCATGGAACAGCCCGACGTGCCGCGCGATCTCGGGCGTCTGGCCGACAAGGGCGTGCCGTTCGATCCGATGCGGACTTCGTACTTCATCGGCCGCAACAGCTTCGTCGGCGCGAGCCGGCCGTTGCTGCCGCGCTGGCAGCAGAAGCTGTTCCTCACCTTGGCGCGCCTGGCCTCGAGCGCCGGCGACTTCTTCGGCCTGCCGGCCAACCGCGTCGTAGAACTGGGCAGCCGGATCGAGATCTAGTGTCCCGATTTGGAAGTTCGTGCGATTTGCACATGGCGCTGGATTCCGCACGATCTTCCTGCTCTGGGCGACCGTGCTGGTGACCGGCGTCGTCGCGGCGGTCGCCGGCAAGCTGTTCATCAACGGTTCGGAATCGATGGCGGCCGTGCTCGCCCAGGCGGTGGCGGGCGGCGCGATCCTGGCGTTGGTCACCCACGCCATGATCCCCGAGGCGCTGCACAAGGGCGGCTCGGGCATCGTACTGCCGGCCGTCGGCGGCTTCCTGTTCGCGCTCTATCTCGCGCTGGTCGAAGCGGTGCCCATGTAGCAGGGGCGGTAACCAACCGTCTCGCCCGCTAGGCTGCCCGGGTCGGCCGATCGCCGATGCCCGTTTCGCCTTGGTTCATGGCCAGACGCGCCAGCGCAACCCGGTTGATCTCGGCCCGCGCGGCCGGGTTTTCCGACAGGAAGCGCTCGAAGTCGGCCCGGCGCAGCACCAGCAGGCGGCAGTAGGTCAGGGCGACCACGTCGGCCTGCCGCCGCCGCCCCGTTAGCAGCGCCAGCTCGCCGAAGAAGTCGCCGCTCCCCAGCCGGATGCGACGGGCCGGCTGGCGCACCTCGACCGCACCCGAGGCGATGAAAAAGCAGGCATCGGCGCGGTCGCCCCCGCGGATGATGCGTTCGTCGGGCACCGTGAAGACGGGCCGCAGCAGCTTGGCCACGCGGTCGAGCTGTCGCTCGTCGAAGCCCGACAGGATATCGAGCCGTTCGACCAGCCGGCGGGTGTCGAGGCCGATGTCGAAACGCGGGCGCAGCTCGTCCGTGCGCCCACTCGCGATGCCCCGCTTCAAGTCGTCGTGGAGTTCGCGCGGGATCAGCCCCTCTTCGAACAGCTGCTGATAGTGCGCCGTTTCCTGACGCAAGGCGGACTGACGGAGAAACCTCACCTCCAGGGCAATGGCATAGTCAGGATACTGGAGGCGGATCGCGTCGAATGCGTCGCTCACGCTCTGACGGCGACGTCGGACGATCTCGCGGGTGAGCCCGGCGATGCGCATCCCGAAGATCGCGCCCAGGCGGCCGTCGTTGAAGGCCAGGAGCTTGTCGACCAGCAGGCGCGTCACCAGCAACAGCTCGACACGGTCGGCGAGGCGATCGGCGACGAACCGCACGATGCCGAGATGCCGATTGAGGAAATAGGCGACATGGAACGTGGCGGGAAATGACAGCGCCAGCCGGGCCGCCTTGCGGTAACCGGTCCTGCCTTCGGCGCGCGCGCCTTCGATCAGGTCGTCGGCGTTGCGCAGCAGCACCTGCACGGTGGCCGCCGAAGCGATGCGGTCGGCCCGCGCTTCGAGGGCCAGCACGCGCTCCTGGGTCGCCAGGGCAACCAGGGCGATGGCGAGCCGGTCGCGTTCGCTCAGGGGCTCGGCCGCATTGCGGACATCCGCTGCCGCGATCCAGGCCTGATAGGGCCGGATGACCTGGGCGATGGCGGCGTCGCTCAACGCGTGGTTCTCCGCCATGGCGCGCACGCTGTCGCTGACCTCGGCGTACGACAGCGCGAGCACGCGGTCGCGCAGGACCTGGTTGCGCGGCGACAGGCGATGCAGCCCGAGAAGGGCGATCACCGGCCGGAGCGTCGTGCCGTTGACGAACAAGGTGACCATCACGAAGCCGGTCGCGAGTACGGCGACGAAGTGCTGGATTTCCGGGCCGAGGGCGGCGTGCTCGGTGGCGGCCAGCGCCAGCACCAGGGTGAGCGCGCCGCGCAGGCCGCCCCAGGTCATGGCGAGCTTGTAGGCCGTATTGATCGGCTGGGTGAGCTTGAGCCGCTCGAGCGGCGGTATCAGGACGAACAGCACCAGCAGGCGCGCCGCAAGGGCTGCTCCCACCAGCACGGCCAGCAGCAGCAGATCGTGCCCGTCGACGCTGCCCAGCAGCTTCGGGACGAGGATGGCCGCCAGAACGAAAATGAGCGAGCGTGCCCAGAACGCGATCTGGTCCCAGAGATCGGTCAGGAACGACCAGTTGTAGGGAGTGATCCGGGAACGTCCGAGCGCGCTCAGGGTGAGGCCGGAAGCCAGTACCGCGACAACGCCCGAGACGTGAAGCAGGCGTTCGGCTGCGATGAACACGCCGTACGCCAGCGCCAGGGTAAGCGTCGCCTCGGCCAGGCGATCGTCACGCATCCAGGAGATCACGCCGAGCAAGGTCCGGCCGGCCAGCATCCCAACCAGGCCGCCGCCGATGAAGGACAGGCAAAATTCACCCAGCCCCGACGCGATGTCCGGCTGGCGTCCGCTCACGATCATGCCGAACAGCACGGCGAACAGCACGATCGCCGCCGCATCATTGAGAAGCGCCTCGCCTTCGGCCAGGCGGATCAGGCGCGCCGGCGCGCCGACATCGCGAAAGATGGCGATCACCGCCGCGGGATCGGTGGTGGCGACGACGGCACCCAGCAGCAGGCAGGCGACGAGCGGCACGCTCGCGAGCGGCCACAGAGCGAAGCCGATCATTGCTGTCGTCACCAGGGTGGCGACGATGGCGAGCAGCAGGATGGGCGCCGCATCCTCGATCATGCCCCGCACGTCGGCGGCGAGGCCGGCCTCGAACACCAGGAGGGGCAGGAACACGTAGATGTAGGTCGCCGAGCCGATCGGCAGGTTGACGAAGATGTCGGGGAAGATGTCGACAGGGGCGGACCAGCCGAAATGGGACAAGACGGCCGGCGGCGATCCCAAGGCGATTCCCACCACGCCCAGGAGGACGGGTGGCGGCAGCTTCAGGCGCGCGGCAAGCGGCTGGCAGATCCCGACAATGGTCAGCAACGCGGCGACGACGAGCAGGACGAAGGCGGTCTCGAACATCGGCGTCAAAGCTGCGCTTTCGCAAGGCCGGATGGGTTGCTGTGCTTGGGCCGCACCTTACCCCGCGTCGACCCGCGGCGACCACCGAAACCGGCTGACGACAGCGACGCCGGCGCGCTCTACCGCGCTTCGCCATGCTTTGCCGTCCGGCAGGAATGGCGGCTGCGGATCGCGGTCGAGAAGCTTCGCAGGCCGGTCGTCACTGACGACGCCGGGTTGCCCGGTTGAAAGCTGGGCGACCCAGTACCGACTATCGCTCAAGGGTGAGTCGCAACTGTCACCCCAAGCGAAGCGAGGGGCCTTTGAGGCCGAAGTGCCTGAAGCATCACCACGTCCTGAATGAAAGGGTCTTGCTGCTGACCATACAGACGGCGCTGTTGCCGCACGTGGCAAGCGACGCTCGCCTCCACTTCGAAGAGCTCACAACGGGCATGAGCCGTGCCATGCTGACGTTCGGCTTTCTCGATGAACCGGATGTTCCCGAAGCGCTGAAGCTGTTGCCGCCGGCGTGGCATGAGGAGCCGCTGCGTACCAGTTACGTCCTGGGGCGGCAGGTCTTGATCGCCGCTGCCAGGCCCGGCATGTCGCGCTGGCGGGAGGCCCTCTTCGCCGCAATGGTCCGGCTGTCGAGCTCCGCAATGGAATATTACCGTCTGCCACCCGGCCGCGTCGTCGAGCTCGGCAGCCAGGTCGAAATCTGACGATCATCGACGCCAGTTGTTGGCGGAATTCTTCAGGTTTGCGCTTCGCCATCAAGGCTGACTTGGAACGTAGACCTCGGCCCGCAAATTCCTATGTCGCCACTATGTCGGGCAGCCGCCAGCCGGCTGGCATTCCTATGCATCCCTGACCTTCTCTGAAGTGAGGGAGCAGTTTCGGCCCTTCGTACTTCGATCACGACGAGAGCATCATGGTTCCCAGCGCAACCGGCTATCTGTTTCTGCTCGTCATCGGGTTTCTCTCGCTTGCCGCGACGGTGGCCGTCGCCGTCTCCGCTTACCGTCGCCGCCACGCACGAAAGAGCGGGCAGGCGCGGGCTTGGCATCGATCGCGACGGCTAGTGCGAAACTAGTACAGGGATCGACGCCGCCGTGAGAATCGACCACGTGGCGCCGCCGAACAGCAGTTCCACCCACCTTGCTTTCGAGTAGCTGCCCATGACCAGCAGATCATAGTTGCCGAGCTCGACCAGCGTCTGGAGCGCCTCGTGTTCGGCAAGGGTCGTGCCCCGGAGAATATCGGCGCCGACGGCGACGCCATGATTTGCCAAATGCGCCGCCAGTCGCTTCGCATCCGTGCCATAGCTCTCGGCCGACGGGCTGACGATCTCCACGATATCGACCGACCGCAGGAGGCGCAGGAAGGGCAACGCGTCGTGCACGGCTCTGACGGCTTCGCGGCTCCCATCCCAGGCGATGGCAGCTCTGTCGAATGCGTGTGATTGCACGTCAGAAGGCACCACCAGAACGGGCCGGCCGCACTGCAAGGACAGCGAATGGGCAATCGGCAACGGATGAAGCTCGAGGGGAGCTTGCCATTCGTACTGGCCAACGATGACGAGATCGGCGTAGCGCGCGTATTCGCTGATGGCTTCAACCACGTCGCCCGCCGCCTCGAACCAGCATGCGCCTTCCGCATGTTGCCCGGTTTCTTCCCTGAACAGCGCCGACGCCAGACGGGCATCCGAATCCAGTTTCAAGGCGATCTCGGACGCTGCCCCTGCGATTCGGCTTGGCTTGAACTTGAGCGGGACGTCCGGCGCCGGCGTGACGTGCAAGCCGTTGAGCCGTGCGCCCATGCGGTGCGCCAAATTCATGGCAAACTGCAGCCGTCGACGTCCAGCGCTGCTCCCATCCACGTGCACGAGCAGATCGCGATACATGGCCACCTCCCGGCCGTTTCGTCTCATGTGGCAGCAGAGTGAAACGTCCAACGCTTCGCAGATAGCCAGCGTCTCGATAACCAGTCGATGAAGCCGGCACATTGCGATGGATCAAGCCGGCGCAACAAAGGGACGGGCCTATCATGGTGCTGTGTCCACCCTTTCGCCGCGGCACTGCAGGCCAGCGTTCACCAACCTGCAATCCGACGGTTTACGCATCGAAGGCATTGAGCGAAATCGCGTCGGCGATCGGCGGCTGCAAGCCGCGCGCCAGGAGATCGGCAAGGCGGGAAAAGATGCGCCCGGCCTCGGCGCAGCCGACATCCTGCGCCACCGCCTCGGCCGCGATGTTGAGCAGCGCGTTGCCGGTGAGGTCGCGGCATTCGGCCGGCAGGTCCTCGATGGCCTCGGCGATCAGCCGCATCGCGCACTGCAGCTGGGCGATGAGATCAGGCCCCTCGTCACCCGCGCTCAATTGAGCCGCCCCGGCGCATCGCCGCGCGGCGGCCCCAGCCTGAGCCCGGCGCTGCCCAGCGCCACGGCGAACGCCTTCAGCCGGATGGCGGCCACGCGCGAGGCGGTCGGCGCCATCATGACCTCGAGCGAGGCCATCAGCGGGCCGTCGAAGTCGCCCTGCGCCAGGCCGCACAAAGCGACCAGGGTCGCCTCGTCGCGACTGACACGGGAACAGGTCGGCTGATGGATCTCGATGGCGCGCCGCGCGCCAAAGAGAAAGGCATCCATAGCGATGGCGAAGTCAGGCAGCACCTCGAGCAGGCCTGCCATCTTGAAGCCGCGATGGAGGATCGAGCCCTCCGCCGGCAAGGCGCGATCCTGGCGCCATTGGCGCACGGCCCACAGCACGAAGCGCTCGCCCACCGGCAAGCCGCAGGCACAACCGATTCGTCCGCAACCCGGCTTGGGATCAGCGGGCAGGGCGTTAAGTGTTTGTTGTGAAAAACTTTCCATCACCTCACCGAAAGTTGATCCGCCTTGACACACCGACTGACTAACTGCAAGTGCGAGTCAATCGCAATTGAGACGATAAGGGGGTCAAACAGGCGATGAGTCAACCACCGCGTTCGACCCAGCCGAACGAAGCCGGGGGAGAGACAGCCGACCTCGCCGCGCCGGCCGTCGATAGCGTCACGCTGATGGGCGGCCGGCGCGAACTGATCATCCGGCACGACGTCGATATGTACCGCCTGCGAGTCACCGCTTCGAACAAGCTGATCCTCACCAAATAACGCGCCCCCCCGGGAAGCCATCCCTTCCCGGTCAAACTGGCCAGCAAGCTCGTCTATCGGACCACTGCCAGCCAGGCGTCCTGTTACGGGGGCCCACTGGCAATGTCGTGCCGATTCTCCAGCACCTTTGGCTGCTGGGTCGCGGCACGGGAGGGGCTGTGAGTCTGCTCCAGGCCGAGGCGATCGACGCGCGGGCTGGAGTCAAAATGCCCATCGCGGAGATGTCGCTGGGGCTGGCGCCGGGCGAACTGCTGGTCGGGGTCGGACTGGCTTGGGAACGACCGGAACCACAGGCGATGCGGCGACGTTGTCAGCGGTGTTCGTTACACCCATCGTGTGAGTTGAGGCTGCCGCTTCCGGCGCTGCTTAGTTGGGCCAAAACACTCCCGAATCTGTGCCCAATCGGACATAAACCCGCCGGATTCCCTGATGATATGGTGCGGTAGGAGAGACACCGGCATTTCATGGGCGACAGTCCCACCCTGATTCTGACCACCCGACTGGGCGTGCGGCCTCTGGGCGTGCGCGGCGATCCCCTGCATGCCGTCGCCGCGCAGCTCCTGGCCGTGATCCGGCGCCGGCTGGGTGATGGACCGGCCGACCTTCTGGCCGATCCGCAGCTGCGCGAAACAGGCGACGGCATCGATTGGTATGCCGCGCGCTCCGGCTCCGTGCGCCGCCTCACCGATCTCGACGAGAATGAACGTGCCGGTGTTCTGGCCACCGTCGAAAGCCATCTCGAGGCGATCCGCAGGCTGGGCGGGCAACTGAAGGACTCGTCGGGCAGCGAACAAGCGCGTCTGATCGGTCGCTCGATGGAGCTCGCCACGACGCGCCCCTCGGACGATTTCGTCTACGTCGTGGACGGCCAGCCGGTGATTGCGGCCTGGGGTTACGAGGCCGACGCCGCCGCCAGCCTGCAGGCCTTCGCGGCGGCCCCAGTACCGATGCCCCCGCGCCCAGCGGCGATATTGGCAAGCGCGCCCGCGCTGCTGCCCGCGCGCATCGGCTGGACGCCGTGGCTCAGCGCCCTGCTGTTCGGGCTTCTCCTCCTTCTTCTCCTGCTCATGACCTCGTGGCTGTTGCGCGCCTGCTCGCCAGTCGATCCGACGCTGAACGTCGCCACGATGGAAACGCCCGCGCCGCCCCCGCCCGAAGCGCCGCCCGATCCGACGCCGGTGCTGAAAGCCTCGCTCGACGATGCGCAGGCCGATGAGAACAAGCTCAAGATCGAGCTCGCCGCGCTGGAGGCCTCCCTCAAGGACAAGGTTGAGCAGTGCAAGCCGGTCGAGCCGCCCAAGCCGCCCCCGCCTCCGCCGCCGGTGGTCCAGGCAGCAAAACCGCCACCGCCCCCACCCCAGCAGCACGCCGCGGCCGCGCCGCCTCCGCCAGCCGCGCCGCCGGTCAGCCGGCCGCCGCCGGGCCAGTTGCCGTGCAACTGGTCGGGCGATTCCGGTGGCGAAGGCGTCACCCGCAACAGACACTATCTGGGTGAAAAGCCTGGATTCGTCGCCATCAACTACAACCTGTATGTGAAGCCCGACGACATCAAGGTGATCTATCGCGGCCAGGTGCTGGCCGGCACCGGCGGACCGCGCAGCGGTCGCGGCGGCTTCGGCTTCGACTGGAAGCCGGTGGCCGGGGATTATTCGGTCGACGTCGTCGTAACTGGTGAGATGTGGGGTACGCGCTGGACGTACGCCATGGTTTGCCCGCGCTAAGGATAAGGGATGGCCGCAGGTCCGCTTCTGATCAGTGAACCGCTGCAACGCTATCGCGCGCTGGGCATGGCGGGCGATCCCGTGTGGCGTGCCGCCGGCCAGCTGCGCACGGCCATCGCCGCGCGGCTCTCGCGCAAGCATGCCGACCTGCTGGCGATTCCCGAAGTCGATCCGACCGGCCAGCGCATCGACTGGTACGCGCCATTCGAGGGCGAGGCGCGCAAGCTCGGCGATCTCAGTGAAGCCGAGCGTGCGCCGGTCCTGGACGAGGTGCATCGCCTGCACGGTGAGATCGCGGGACTCGCCGACTCGATGGAGGCGCCGCAGCGGTCCAGCGCCGAACGCAACTTCGCCCGCCTGCTGCGCCATGCGCTGACGGCGCCGGGCGAGGACGCGCTCTATATCGTCGACGGCAAGCCGGTCATGACCTTCTGGGGGTTCAGCGCCGATGCCGCTCTGCCCGGCGTATTCCTCGCAAGCCCGCCCGCAGCGCCGCGCCCTGCGGCGGTTGGACGAGCGATTTCCGAAGCGGTTCTCGCCTCGGCACCTGCCGTCGTCGCCACAGGCACGCGCTCGGTGTGGTGGCAGTGGCTGCTGCTCGGCCTGCTGCTGATGCTCCTGCTGGCGCTGCTCGCCTGGATCGTGCGGCCCTACCTGCCGCACATCGAGCCATACCTCGAGGCCGAAGCGCGTGACCGCGCGCTGAGCCTGGCCGTGCGCCAGCCGCTCGAGCTGCAGCAGACGCGTGTCGCCACGCTGCAGCAGGACAATGAAAATCTCCGCCTCGAGCTCGCCCGCCTGACCAACGAACTGTCACGCCGCGGCGGCGATTGCGCAGCCGGCGTCATCGGACCGGGCGGCACGATCGTGGGCACCGTGAACGGCCCGCCGATCGAACGCGGCGCAGCGCCGGATACGCCACCCGCCGCCGACGTCAACGTGGCCGGCAAGGACGCGGACAAGGACATCGGCAAGGATCAGGGCAAAGGCCCCGACGACAAGAAAGGCCCCGATGACAAGAACGTCGACAAGGGCGGGTTGAAGGGCCCCGATCCGCAGGACAAGAACACCGACAAGGACAAGAACGCCACCAAGGACGAGCCCAAGCCGATGGTCGTGCCGCCCGAGGCCAAGCAGAAGCAGGATCTCGGCTTCCTCAAGGGCGACTGGCGCTCGCGCACCGGCCTCGCCACGGCGACCGGCGAGAAGGACATTCGTCCGAGCTACACGCTGGACGACAAGGGCAAGGGCAAGGTCTCCTTCGTGCAAAAGAACGGCACCACCTGTGAGGCCCCGGCCGAGGCGCGCTGGGACGGCGCCAAGCTCGTCATCGAGGAAAAGGCCAACCCCAAGTGCGCTGACGGTCGCACCTACGCCCGCAATACGGTCAACTGCGAGGTCGGCGCCGACGGCGTTGCCAAGTGCAACGGCAGCCAGCCTGGCGACACACGCAGCTATCACGTGCAGATTGGCCGTTGACTCCCTACAGATAGTGCACAGTTTGACATTTGTAACATGAGCGATCTTGCCCGCCTGCCGAGCTACCCCAGCCCGACGACGCTGATTGCCCGTTCCGGCATCCAGTTCCTCGATTTCGGCTTCGACCCCGTGCGCCTCAAGGTGCGCGAATGGGGCTTCCACGACGCCGCCGGGAGCAAGGCCGTCGACGACCTGGTGCAGCTCGACTTCGACGAGGTGCGCGGCCAGTACGAGGTGGTCGAAGGCGGCCGGCGCCGTGCCGCCGAACCCAACCTCGTGGTCACCGCCAAGGACGCGCTGGCGCCCTTTCTCGACAAATGGGTGCCGGTGCCGTTCCTGCAGGTGCGGCCGAACAACCAGTTCCGCGAGGGTCCGGCCGATTGGGCGCGGGTCCGCGTGGTCGATCTTGAGGCGCGCTACGGCGCGGGCTATCGCGACGAGCAGGGCAACCGCTATCGCGCCGTGCTCGCCTTCGACACCGGCCTGATCGCCGAAGCCGAGGGCCGTGCCTATCTGGCGCCTTCGCCCAAGGACGTGACGTCGGGCGCGCTGTTTACGCTCGCCCCGCAGCAGCGCGCCAATCACTGGCTGCTGCGCCAGGGCTGGATGAGCCAATGGCTCGAGGAGCTGTTCCGCGAGCTCCATCCGCGCGCCACGCTCGAAGAGATCGAAGGCGACATCAAGCAGAAGCCGCAGGAGGCGATCGCCCGCTATCTCGCCTTCCTCGGCCTGTTGGCCGATGCCGTGCACTTCCCGCCGATCAAGCTGGTGGGCGACGCCGAGCGGCCGGGCCGCGGCGCGATCGAAGTCGACCTGGTGCTCGATGTCGGCAACTCGCGCACCTGCGGCCTGCTGATCGAAGCGGCGGGCGAGCTTGGCATCAACCTGAACGATTCCTACGAGCTCGCCTTGCGCGACCTCTCGCATCCCGAAGTCGTGCACACCAAGCCTTTCGAATCGCGGGTCGAGTTCGCGCAGGCCTGGTTCGGCAAGAACCATCTGTCGCGGCTGGGCGGCCGCGCCGACGCCTTCATGTGGCCGACCATGACGCGGGTCGGGCCGGAAGCGACGCGCCTCGCGGCACGCCGGCGCGGCACCGAGGGCAATACCGGCATGTCGAGCCCCAAGCGCTATCTGTGGGACGAGGAACCGCAGACCCGCGAATGGCGGTTCAACGTCGCCTATGCCCAGGACCAGACGGCCATGCCGGCCGCCGGCGGACCGATGGCGCAGCTCGTCAACCAGAAGGGCGAGCCGCTGCATCTGGTCGATCCGGACGCCGATAGCGCCGATCATCTGCCGGTGTTCGAGCCGCTCTACTCGCGCTCCTCGATCATGACCTTCGTGCTGTCCGAGGTGCTGCTGCAGGCGCTGACCTTGATGAATTCGCCGCAGCAGCGCGGCCGGCGCGCGCACGCCGAGACGCCACGGCGACTGCGCCGCATCGTGCTCACGCTCCCGACCGGCATGCCGCTGGCCGAGCGCCTGATCTTCCGCAAGCGTGCCGAGGCGGCGCGCGATCTGGTGTGGATGATGATGGGCTGGAAGCTCGACGATCCGGCGGCGCCGGCGCCGCGCGTGCTGACCGACTGGGACGAGGCGAGCTGCACCCAGCTCGTCTATCTCTATACCGAGGTCGCACGCAATTTCGGTGGCGACGCGCGCCGTTTCTTCCAGATCACGGCCAAGCCGCGCGGCCGGCCGGCCGACGGCACGCTCAGCATCGCCAGCATCGATGTCGGCGGCGGCACGACCGACCTCATCATCAACTCCTACCACCTCGAAGGCGCGGGCACCTCGGTGACCCTGTTTCCCGAGCAGAAGTTCCGCGAGGGCTTCAACGTCGCGGGCGACGACATCCTGCTGCGGGTCGTGCAGGGCCACGTGCTGCCGCCCATAGAGGCGGCGATGCGCGCAGCCGGCATCGCCAACCCTACCGACCTGATGGCCGAGCTGGTGGGCGGCGACCGCGGCGGCGAGGACGTGATCCAGCGCAACCTCCGCCAGCAGTTCGCGCTGCAGATCGCCCATCCGCTGGCGCTGGAATTCATGCGCGCCGCCGAGACCTACGATCCGACGTCGGGCGTGGTCGCGGCCGAACCGCGACCTTACGAATCCTTCTTCTCCGAAGGCTCGAAACCGTCCGAGGAGGTCGTGACCTTCGTCAACGAGGCCGCGCGCAAGCGTGGCGCCAAGGACTTCGACCTCAAGGCCACGATATTCCCGGTCGACCTGCCCAGCCTCGACAAGACGGTGCGCGCCGAGATGGCCCGCGTGCTGGCGCCGCTCGCCGAGATCGTGCACGCCTACGATTGCGACGTGCTGCTGCTGTCGGGCCGGCCGTCGCGCCTGCCCGGCATCCGCTCGCTGGTGATGGAGCTGCTGCCGCTGCCGCCGGAGCGCGTGATCTCGCTGCACGAGTACCGCGTCGGCGCCTGGTATCCCTTCCGCGATGCGCGCCTGCGGGTCGAAGATCCCAAGACCACGGTCGCGGTGGGCGCCATGATCGCGGCGCTGGCGCAGTCGCAGCTGCCCGACTTTTCCTTCCGCTCCGACCTGCTGCGGTCCAAGAGCATCGCCAAGTTCATCGGCAAGCTCGACGGCGGCGGCCGCCTGCAGCGCGAAGACCTGGTCTATCGCGACGTCGACCTCGACAACCGCGAATACGAGCTGCCCGAGATCGCCTTCGAGTTCCGTGGGCCCATGTGGCTGGGTGCCCGCCAGCTCGACCTGGTACGCTGGCCGGCGGCCCGGCTCTACGCGCTGGAGTTCGCCAAGCCCGAATATGCCGAGCGCCATGCCCGCGAGACGCCGTTCAAGATCGCGCTCGCTCGCGTGAAGCCCAAGGACAAGGATTCGGGCGACGTCGAGCGCTTCCGCCTGCGCCAGGTCACCAACCGCGACGGCCGCGCCGTGGCGCTCGACCGACTGACGCTTCGCCTGCAAACGCTGCCGCGCCGTGAGGGCTACTGGCTCGACACGGGCATGCTCAAGACCGGTTAATGACATGGACACGATCGATCTCAAACTGGCCGAGGACTGCGAGACGCTGGCCGTCGCCGCGAGCGAAGGCGTCAACTGGCTGAAGGGAGCGGCCGAGCAGTCGCCGACCGTGGCGCAGCAGGCGCCATCGCTGATCAGCGAGCTGCAGAAGGTTCGCAACCAGAGCCGCAAGCTGGCGCGCGCCGCCCGCCGGCGCATGTGCGTCGGCGTGTTCGGGCCGAGCCAGGCCGGCAAGTCGTACCTGGTCTCGATCCTGGCCAGCCGCGACGGCCATCCGCTGCAGGCGCGCTTCGCCGACAAGACCTACGACTTCCTGCGCGAGATCAACCCGCCGGGTAATCGCGAATCGACCGGCCTAGTGACCCGCTTTGGCCTGGGCTTGAGCGCCGGCGACAAGGACTTTCCGGTCCGCGTGCGGCTGCTGACCCAGACCGATATCGTGAAGATCCTGGGCAACTCCTTCCTGCTCGACTTCGATCATCAGAAGGCAGCGTTCGAGCGGCCCGACGGCGGCGCCATCCGCAAGCGCCTGGCCGAGCTCCGCCTCAAGGCGGCGCCGGCGCCGCTGGGCGACCTCGACGCCGACGACGTGCTCGACGTGATCGAGTATTTCGACACCTTCTTCGCCGGCGTCACCACCGAGCTCCGCACCGATTACTGGCGCGAAGCCATCGAGCTGGCGCCGCGCCTGTCGGGCCACGACCGCGCCCGGCTGTGGTCGGTGTTGTGGTACGACTTCCAGCCCTTCACCGACCTTTATCTGACGCTGTACGACGGCCTGCAGAAGCTCTCCTTCGCGCCCGAGGCCTTGCTCGGCATGGATGCGCTGATCCCGCGCGAGAAGAGCATCGTCGACGTGCTCACGCTCGACCGTCTCGGCGCCGACGCCGAGGACACGCTTCAGGTGCGGCCCAAGCAGGCCGACGGCCGTTCCGCCCCCGACGCCGAGCTGCCGCGCTCGCTGGTCTGCGCGCTGACGGCGGAGCTGAGCGTCGCAATCGCCGAAAAGCCGTGGGACTTCTTCGACCACACCGACCTGCTCGACTTCCCGGGCGCCCGCTCGCGGCTCAAGCTTGCGAACCTGGGCGACGTGGCCAAGGCCAAGGGCGTGGCCGAGGGCGCCAATCCGCTGCGCGAGCTCCTGCTGCGCGGCAAGGTCGCCTATCTCTTCCAGCGCTACTCGGCCGAGCGCGAGCTGTCGGCGATCCTGCTCTGCATTCCCGACGGCAACCAGGAAGTCCGCGACCTCTCCGACATGATGACGGCGTGGATCGACCAGACGATCGGCGCCACGCCGGCCGACCGCGCCAAGCAGAAGAACGCGCTGTTCCTGGTGCTGACCAAGATGGACCGCGAGTTCGAGCAGAAGGCGGGCGAGACCGAAGAGTCGCGCAAGCTGCGCTGGTCGGCGCGCATCAACAACTCGCTGATCAACAATTTCCGCGGCGAGTGGCCGGCCAACTGGGACGGCCAGCCGTTCGACAACACCTTCTGGCTGCGCAATCCGACGGTGATCGACGAGCGGCTGATGGACTACGATTCCGGCCGCGAGCAGGGCATCGCCGAGGCCTTCGCCGCTCGCGCGATCGAGCTGCGCGGCCATTTCATGGAGAATGCCGACGTCCGGCGCCACTTCGCCGATCCGGCGCGCGCCTGGGACGAGGCCTTCCGGGCCAATGACGGCGGCGTGGCGTACCTGGTGAAGAGCCTGACGCCGGTCTGCGATCCGGCGATCAAGCGCGCCCAGGTGCGCGGCCAGCTGGAAATCCAGATCCGTCGCCTGGTCGACCGCCTGGCCGGCTTCCACAGCGCGGCCGACGGCGATTCGCGCGCCAAGAAGCGCGACCTGGTGCATACCGTGCTGCGCGGGCTGTCAAGCTGCATTCAGCAGCAGCTGTTCGGCGAACTGATGGCCGCACTGCAGATCGCCGACGGTGCGCTGCGCGAGATCTACTTCCGAATCTCCACCGCGCGGCCTTCGGAAGAAACCAACGGCCGCAACGGCAAGCCGCCGGCCCAGGTGGCGCAGTCGACCGGCGCCGCCGTCGATCTCGGGGCGATCTTCGCCGATGTGTTCGGCGAGGAGCCCGGCCGCAGCGCCCCGCCATCGGGCGTGCTGGAGGACCGCGCCGAGCGTTTTGCCCGCGAGGCCGCGGAATACTGGCTGGAGAACATGCGGCGCATCGGCGCCGACGAGAAGGCGCTGTCGCATTTCGGCGTCGACCGCCAGCATCTCGGCTGGCTGATCGACGAGCTGGTGGTTGGCGCCCATCGCCTGAAGCTGCTCGATCAGCTGAGCCACGAGGTGCGTGAGCTCGAGAACGCCGCCAACGCCAAGTGGGAGGAAATCGCCGAGCGCCAGGTGCGCACCGCCTCCTCGACCTTGAATGGCTACGTGAGCGCCATGGGTTTCGACCGCCTCCCCCTCGACCAGCGGCCCGGCCTGCCGCCCAATGCGCCGGTGCGGCGCGTCTTCGAGGGCCCGACGATGGTGAACGGCACGCCCAGGCTCAGCGAGGATCCGCAGCCGATCTACGCCGATTACTGCAAGGACT
This sequence comes from uncultured Alphaproteobacteria bacterium, assembly GCA_963765385.1. GTDB lineage: Bacteria > Pseudomonadota > Alphaproteobacteria > Reyranellales > Reyranellaceae > Reyranella. Next base: position 1,177,128 of record CAVXWG010000014.1, read on the forward strand.
GGATGCGCGCCTTCCTGCAGCTCGCCATGGACAATGTCGGCTACGAGGGCGGCCGCGAGATCACGCCCGAGCAGAACGACCGGCTGGGCGCCATCCTGCGCGCCGTGCCCGCCTAAGCCGCGCCCGTGGCGATCCGCGCTTCCGTCGAGGGCCTGCCCGAACCGGGCCACGCCATCCTGCGGGTGAGCGACCTCGACGCCGCGCCGGAGGGGCTGGCGATCTCGATCCAGCGCCAGCAGGGCCCCGATTCGCATCTCGCCGACGACGGCTGGCGGCGCACCGAGGCCTGGTTGCTGCCCGAACGGGTCGAGCGCAAGCGCGATGTGATGGAGTTCCATCTCGGGCCGGAGATCTGCGATCGCCTGGCCGGCATCGCCACGGTGCGGCTGCGCGTCAAGGAACCCGATATCGGCGTCGTCGCCACGACCGTGATTGCCTGGCCCGCCATGCTGACCTCGGGCGCCACCGATCCATCGAGCCGTTTCCACGACGACACGGTGCGCCTGCGCCGCACGGCAACACCCCCGCCTGCCGAAGCCGCGCCCGAGCCGGAACCGGAACCCGAATTGCCGCCGCCCCTGCCGCCGCCGCGACCCGAATTGCGCGCCTCGCGCGCGCTCGATGGCGGCCCGCCGCGGCGCTCGAGCGCGGCCGGCTGGCTGATCGCCGCGATCGTGCTCGTGGCGATCGCCGGTGGCGGCTACTACGCCTACAGGACCTATTTCCAGAAGGAGGCGCCAACCGCCGTCGCCGAGGCGCCGAGCACAACCGCCCCGGCCACGCCGACGCCCACACCGGATGTCGGCGCGTCCCGGAAATCGGTGCGCGACAGGGTGGGCGAATATCTCGCCACCAAGCCCACGCCCGAAGCGACGCTCGCCAAGGCGCGCGACGAGGCCAAGGCGGGCGACATGGCTGCTGCCTTCCTGTTGTTCCGCCATGCCGCCGAGGTCGGCAACCCGGCCGCCCAGCTCGAGCTCGCGACCTTCTACGATCCCCTGACGACGCCGGCGCGCGGCGGCTTCACCGCCGACGGCGCGCGCGCCGCCGACTGGTACGAGCGCGCTGCGCTGGCCGGCAATGCGGAGGCTCAGCGCAAGCTCGGCCTGCTGTTTGCCAAAGGCGGTGCAGGCCTTGCGGCCGATGCGCCCAAGGCCAAGACCTGGCTGCAGCAGGCGGCGGCGCAGAACGACGCCGACGCCAAGAAGGCGCTGGACGCCCTGCCGAAGTAGTGCTGCGCGACTTAACCGGACGGCGTGTTGCCGACCTCCTCAGGGCCTCAGCTGGCGAACCCAATCCTCGTAGCCGCCTTCTGCCGGACTGGCCGCGGCCGGCCGGTCGCCGCCGGACAGCAAGGCGTGGGCACGCGCACGCACATCGCTGGGACTTAGCCCGAACGTCGAGCGGAAGACGCGGCTGAAATGGGCCTCGCTCGAGAAACCGAGTTCGAAGGCGATCTCGTATATCCGGCGATGGTTGCGCGCGGAATTGGACAGTTCCGTATAGGCGCGGCCCAGCCGTTGCTCCTGTATATAGCTCGCGACCCCGCCCAGGGGTTCGAACAGCCGGTAGAGCCGCGCCCGCGAGACGCCGAATAGGCCGCACAGCGCCTCGGTATGCAGATCGGGCGAGTGGAGCTCGCTCGAGATATGGCGCTGGATGCGTTCGAGCATCGTCATCTCGATGGCGGTCCGCGCCCGCTCGACGGTCTCGACCGTGGAATGGGAACAGGCCGCGATCATGTCGGTGGTCGCTTGCGCGATCATCGGCGCGTCGGCCATCGTGATCGTATCCGCCCGTGCGACCAGTGCACGCATGTAGTCGGCAAGCAGGCCACCCGTGCCGCTGTCCCCGCGCAGGACCAGTCCGTGCAGATCGCCTGCCCTCGGCAAGGCGCGGCGCAGCGTATCGCGCGGCACGACGATGGCGACGGTGCCGGAGGCCTTGGCCGAGGTGACATTGGGCTGGGCCAGGTCGAGGATCTGCACGTCGCCCGCGCGCAACACGCGCTCGCGGTCGCCGCACGCGCCGACCAGTCCACCGGTCGCGTAGAGCTGCACCAGATAGTGATCGAGTCCGTCGGCGATGGCCCGCCGCTTGTCGCGGAAAAATCTCTGGCCGTCGAAATCGACCTGGGAGACCAGCAGCCCGCCCAGGTGATAAGCGCGCACGCTGGCCTGAAAGCCCGTATCCACTCGTTGCTGGGCGAGCGGCGCCACATCGAAAATGACCGAAATGCTGTCATGCCACGCGTCGAACTGCTCGCGTGACGAAAGATTTCCCGTCGTGAATCGGCTGAAAGGAAGCTTCGGAGGCTCGTCCATTGTTCCAATACGCGGGACGCGTGATCAAAAAATCAGAGACGCACAGTCAAACGTCCAGAAGGAGAATTTGCTAACAGAATCCATGCAGTCCGCCGGTTACCGCATCTCTGATGCAGTCAATCGGCGTCGTAACTCCGACGACGGTTCCCGTGTCCCACGATTCCCAAGTCACTGTCATCAAGGTCATCGAGAGACACAACACCGTCGCTTCAGCCGTCGATCTCGGCACGCCGGGCGACGGCGTGAGCATCGGCTTCTTCCTGATCCAGAACGGCTTCAACCAGTTCGGCAACCTGCCCGACAACCTGTCCTTCGTGACGCAGGGCTCAGGGGCCCCGCCCGATGTCGACGGCGGCCAGCCGCTCGTGCTGCAGAGCGCGACGCGGGGCGTCCTGGCCAACGCCACCATCTTTCATACCGAGGAGGCTCTCAATCCCGGCAATGCCAGCCAGGTGCTGTCCGGTACGGCACCCGGCGGTCATGAGCTGCTGATCGGCTTCGAGGATCTGCCCACCGCCAAGGGCGACAACGATTTCCAGGACGTCGTGATCGGCGTGTGGACCACCCACGACGGCCATCTCCTGCTGTGAGATTCGCGGCGACGGCGCCTAGAGCGCCATCCTGCTGTGCAGGTCGACCATGATCCACAGGCTGCCACCCACCATGATGCAGAGCAGGACCGTGGTGAAGGCAAGCGCCAGCAGGTTTTCCTTGGGCGTCGTGGCGAAGTTGAGATGCAGGAAGAAGCGCAGATGAACCAGGATCTGCAGCACCGCCGCCGCGGCGATGACGTACATGATGCGCGCCGGCGGCAGGGCGTGGCTGTAGACCAGGTAGAAGGGGATCGCCGTCAGCACGACGGCGAGCACGAAGCCCACGAAGTAGGAGAGAAGGCCGTGGCGTTCCATCACAGCAGTCCCGGAAGGTAGACGACGGAGAAGATGCCGACCCAGGCGATGTCGAGGAAGTGCCAGAAGAGGCCGAGCCGGAACAGCCGCGAGACCACCGGCGCGGTGAGCCCCTTGAGGAGGACCTGGCCGCTCAGGATCAGGATCCAGATCAGGCCGACGCTGACATGGGTGCCGTGGGTGCCGACCAGGGTGAAGAAGGCCGACAGGAAGCCGCTGCGGTCGGGTCCGGCGCCGGCGCCGATCATGCCCATGAACTCGCGGATCTCGAGGAACACGAAGCCAGCGCCCAGCAGGAAGGTGAGCAGCAGCCAAGACAGCGCGGCCGGGCGGCTGCCGGCCCTCGACGCGAGCGAAGCGAAACCGAAGGTCGTGCTGCTGACCAGCAGCAGCACCGTCTCGAGCGCGGCGTTGTTCAGGCTGAACAGCGTTCGGCCGGCCGGTCCGCCCGCCGTGTTGCCGACCATGATGGCGTAGGTCATGAAGAGAAGGCCGAAAATGACCGCGTCGCCCATCAGGTAGAGCCAGAAGCCCAGCGCGCGCTGCGCGTGGGCGTCCGACTCCGGCTCGTGGTGCGACGGCATGGCGGTAACGTTGAGGCTCATCGCCGGTGGCCGATCTGGTTCCTGAGGGCGCGGTAGCGCGCCACCTCGATCCGCTCGACCTCGGCAGCCGACAGCACGAAGTCCGATTCGTCATCGGAGGCGCGCATCGCCAAGGTCACCCACATGGCAAGCCCGCTGGCGATCACCAGCCACCAGATGTGCCAGACCATGCCGAAGCCCAGCACGAAGGCCAGCCCGCCCAGCACGACGCCGACGGCGGAGTTCTTGGGAATCTCGATATCCTCGTAGGCGCGCGGCGGCTGGTAGACGACGCCGCGCTCCTTCATGTCGACCAAAGGCTCGCGGTCGCGCACCTCGGGCAGCACGGCGAAATTGTAGGGCGGCGGGGGCGACGACGTGGCCCATTCGAGCGTGCGGCCATCGTAGGGATCGCCGGTCGCGTCGACGAGCTTGCGCCGGTCGCGGATGCTGACGGCGAGCTGGATGACGAGGCAGGCAATGCCGATCAGGATCAGGAAAGCGCCCCCCGCGGCGACCATCAGCCAGGGCGCCCAGGACGGGTCGTTGTACTGCTCCATGCGCCGCGGCATGCCCATCAGGCCCAGCACGTAGAGCGGCATGAAGGCGGCGTAGAAGCCGACCGTCCAGAACCAGAAGGCCGCGGTGCCCCACGGCTCGTTCATCTTGAAGCCGAAGGCCTTGGGAAACCAGTACATGTAGCCGGCAAGGTAGCCGAACAGCACGCCGGGGATGATCACGTTGTGGAAATGCGCGACCAGGAAGGTCGTGTTGTGCATCAGGAAGTCGGCCGGCGGCATGGCCAGCAGCACGCCCGTCATGCCGCCGATGACGAAAGTCATGATGAAGCCCACGGTCCACAGCATCGACGGATGGAAGGTGATGCGGCCGCGATACATCGTCAGCAGCCAGTTGAATATCTTCACGCCGGTCGGCACGGCGATGATCATGGTCGTCACGCCGAAGAAGGCGTTGACGTTGGCGGACGACCCCATGGTGAAGAAATGGTGCAGCCAGACGGTGAAGGACAGGATGGCGATCGCCGCGGTGGCGTAGACCAGCGATTCGTAGCCGAACAGGCGCTTCCGGGAGAAGGTCGACACGACCTCGGAGAACACGCCGAACGCCGGCAGGACCAGGATGTAGACCTCCGGATGACCCCACAGCCAGAACAGGTTGGGGTAGTTCATCATGTTGCCGCCCTGCCCGTTCGTGAAGAAGTGCATGTCGAGCAGGCGGTCGAGCGCCAGCAGGCCGCAGGCCACGGTGAGGGCGGGAAAGGCAAAGGTCATCAGAACGCTGGTGCAGAGCGCCGTCCAGGTGAACGGCGTCATGCGCATCAGGCTCATCCCGGGCGCGCGGCGCTTCAGGATGGTGACGATGAAGTTGATGCCCGTGAGCGTCGAGCCGATGCCGCTGATCAGGAGCGCCCAGATCCAGTAGTCGACGCCGACACCCGGATTGGCCTCGATGCCCGAGTAAGGCGGATAGCCGGTCCAGCCGGCGGTCGAGAACTTGCCGATCACCAGCGATACCAGGACCAGGGCGGCGCCGGCCGAGCTCAGCCACAGGCTGAGCGAGTTCAGGAACGGGAAGGCGACGTCGCGCGTGCCGATCTGCAGGGGAACGGCGATGTTCATCAACCCGGTCATGAAGGGCATGGCCATGAAGAAGATCATGATCGTGCCGTGCGAGCTGAAGATCTGGTCGAAATGCTCGGGCGGCAGGTAGCCGCCGTTGTTCAGCGACATCGCCTGCTGGGCGCGCATCATGATGGCGTCGACGAAGCCGCGCACCAGCATGATGAGCGCCAGCACGATGTACATGACGCCGATGCGCTTGTGGTCGACGCTGGTCAGCCATTCGACCCACAGGTACTTCCACGCCTTGAGCCAGCTGACGACGATGAAGACGACCAATCCGCCGCCCACCGTGACCAGAGCGCCGGTCGCGGCGATGGCGCTGTAGAGCGGCAGGGATTCCATCGTGAGTTTGCCGAACATTCGGTCTATCTCCGGTCCGGCGCGGTCGGCGGCGGGCTGCCCGCCTGCACATGATGGCCGTGGGTGTACTTGGCGATGATCGAATCGAAGAGCCGGGGCTCGATCCCCGAATAGAAGGCGATCGGCACGAGCCGGCTCTTCTCGGCGAGCTTGGCGTAGCCGGCGGCATCGAGCTTGTCCGGCGCCTGCTTGGCCTTGGCCACCCAGGCGTCGAAATCCGCGGGCGAGGTCGCCACCACCTCGAAGAACTGGTCGGAGAAGCCGCCGCCGCTGTACTGCGAGTTGCGGCCGACGAACTTGCCGGGCGCGTTGGCCAGCATCTGCAGCCGGGTCTGCATGCCGGCCATGGCGTAGATCTGGCCGGCGAGCGCCGGCACATAGAATGAATTCATCACCGTGTCGGAGGTGATGCGAAGGCTGACCGGCCGCCCGGCGGGGATCGCCATCTGGTTCACCACCGCGATGCCCTGCTCGGGATAGATGAACAGCCACTTCCAGTCCTGCGCCACCACCTGGATGTCGAGCGGCGGGACGTCCGAGGCGATCTCGCGATAGGGATCGAGCTTGTGGGTGCTGCGCCACACCAGGATGCCGACGGCGATCACGATCAGCGCCGGCACCAGCCAGACCACGGCGTCGACCTTGACGGAATAGGCCCAGGTCGGTTCGTAGCGGGCGCTGCGGTTGGAGGCGCGATAGCGCCAGGCAAACAGGATGGCCATGACGATGACCGGCACGACCACGATCAGCATCACGGAGAAGGCGTCGATCAAGAGGCCGCGTTCGGCGTCGGCGATCGGGCCTTTGGGATTGAGCACGACCGCCCGATCGCAAGCACCCGCCAGCAGGGCGACCGCGACGGCCGTCACCCAGCGATGTGATCTGAAGAAAGCCTGCTTCACGCCCCCGCCCGTACCCTTCATTGAGGATGCGGGAACAGAGTGAGGCTACCTATTGTGATGGGCAATCATTCTTTTTGCCGATCTCGGCGACCGCGAAACGTCCAAAAAGGAACACTGATAAAATCTCAACCTCACCCTGAGGAGGCCCGCAGGGCCGTCTCGAAGGGTGGGACGCACAGCCGTCGTTGCCCATCCTTCGAGACGCCGCGCTGCGCGCGGTTCCTCAGGATGAGTTTTCTGTGAGACAGCGTTCTAAGAAAGCAGTCCTAGGTCTTGCGCTCCGGCAGCGCGCCGGCCGGCGCCGGCGTGGAAGGCGGCGTGGTCTTGCCCAGCGGATCCTTGATGGTGCAGACGTCGGCCTTCAGGCGGTCCTTCAGCATCGCGATCTGGTCTTCGATCTGCTTGTTGGCCGCCTTCTGCTTGTCGATCTGATCCTCCAGCGCCTTGACCTGCGCGGCGTCGGGACCCGGCGGAGCTGGTGGCGGCGGCGGTGCGGGCAGTTGCACCGCCACGTTCACGATCGGACGATAGAAGAGGTACCAGCCCAGCCCCAGCCCGACGGCAAGCATGAGGAAGCCGCCCACCAGGCTGCCGAGGATCAGCGGCCAGCGGGGTCTCGGACGATCGGGCAACGGCTCGTTTTCGGCCATGGGACAGTTGGGCTCCGGGCGGGGACGGCAGTCAATACCCCCGGAGCGGCGGAATTTGGGCGGGCACGCGGCGGCAGCGGGGGCGCCATGAGCAAATCTCCTGCCGGGGTGGTTGCGAAGACGGCCGGGCAATATAAGTGTATATGCACATAGAGGGGCTCTCGACCCGCCCCACCGCGCCGTCTAGGGTCGCCCGCCAGACATGAGGCTTGTAGCGAAGGAGTGTTCCATGACTGCCTGTATCGTCGGATGGTCGCACGGAAAATTCGGCAAGCTCGACGGCGAGACCAGCGAATCGCTGATCGTGAAGGCCGCCAGCGAGGCCATTGCCCATGCCGGCATCGAACCCAGGGACGTCGATGTCATCTATGTCGGCAACATGAATGGCGGTTTCGTGCGCCAGGAATTTCATTCCTCCCTCGCCCTGCAGACCCACCCCGACTTGCGCTTCAAGCCCAGCACGCGGGTCGAGAACGCCTGCGCCACCGGCTCGGCCGCGATCCATATGGGTCTGAACACGCTGGCCGCCGGCAAGGCGCGCTTCGTCCTGGTGGTGGGCGTCGAGAAGATGACTGAGCTCAACAGCACACAGGCGGGCGAAGTCCTGATCAAGGCCTCGTACGTCGCCGAGGAAGCCAATATCGAGGCGGGCTTCGCCGGCATCTTCGGCAAGATCACCTCGGCCTACTTCCAGCGCTACGGCGACAAGTCCGACGCGCTCGCCAAGATCGCGGTCAAGGCCCACAGGAACGGCGCCAAGAACCCCTATGCGCATTTCCAGAAGGAGTTCGCCTACGAGTTCTGCCGCAATCCCTCAGACAAGAACCCGTTCGTGGCCGGACCGCTGAAGCGCACCGACTGCTCGCCGGTCACCGACGGCGCCGCCGCCGTGATCCTGACCGACGTGCAGACTGCGCTCGGCATGAAGCAGGCGATCGCCTTCCGCGCCGCCCAGCACGTCAACGATTTCCTGCCCATGAGCAAGCGCGACATCATCAAGTTCGAGGGCCCGCAGCTCGCCTGGCAGCGCGCGCTGGCCGAAGCCAAGCTCGACCTGCTCGATCTCTCCTTCGTCGAGAGCCACGACTGCTTCACCTCGGCCGAGCTGATCGAGTACGAGGCCATGGGGCTCACCGCGCCCGGCGAGGGCGAGCGGGCGATCCACGAGGGCTGGGTCGAGCGCGACGGCAAGCTGCCGGTCAACGTCTCGGGCGGACTCAAGGCCAAGGGCCACCCGGTCGGCGCCACCGGCGTCAGCATGCACGTGATGTCGGCCATGCAGCTCTCGGGCACCGCGCCCGGCGGCCTGCAACTGCCCAAGGCCCGGATCGGCGGCGTGTTCAACATGGGCGGCGCCGCCGTCGCCAACTACGTCAGCATCCTCGAGCCCTTGCGCTGAAACGGGCTCCGCCGAAGCTCGTCCTGCAGCTTCGGCCTCGCTGGCGAGGCGCGCTCGCTCCGACGCCTCGGCCAGCGCGCTCCAGCCCGGTCCGTCGTCCTCGACCGGCTTCTGGCCATCGCGCCATTGCTGGGGACGGCGGTTGCGCAGCCAGAAGATGGCGGCCCTGACGTCGGGCGGCTTGTGCACCGTCTGCCGCAGGACCACCGGCTCGCCCTGATTGAACACGACACGCGTGGTCTCGTAGCTGTAGCCGATCGCGCGCGAATGGAGGGCGCGCGCCACCGCGCCGTCGGCGAGCACGCGGCCGCGTTTCACCGCTTGGGCGAACTCGGGCTGTTTCTGCAGCCAGTTGTCGATCGTGCTGTGGCCGACCTCGAACGCATCGGCGAGGTCGCGGTTGGTGGCGCCAGCCAGGCAAAGCTCGAAAGCCTGCTCGGCGAATTCCGGCTTGTAGAGCGAAGGCCGCCCGGGACCGTCCATGTCGATCCTCCAGATGATACGGGAGGAAGATGGCCCGTGCGTAAGTAATAGTCAAGTGAATATCTACTAAATCTTAAGAGAAGGCCTAAAGCCAAGGATCCAGTAAGTGGGCGCCGTACGACCCAGATATGTAATCTTTGGAAAGCCCGGGCGCCGGCCGTCGCTTAAGTATTGCTCAGCCGTCGGCGGTGCCTCGCAATTTCGATGTCGCCGACGATAAGGCGGTTCAAATGCCCGACGCGGTCCGGCGGCAGTTCATGGACCGAGGCCTGCTTTTCGTTCACGAGGTCCAGAAAGGGACGTACCTTCACCCTGAAACGCACGACTGCGACCGCGTCATCAGCCGCCATCAGGCGTCGGACTTCTTCCTCGTCCGGCGCCTCCTATTGAACACAGAAGCTTGAGGTTGCTCGCCTGCCTCGGCAGGGCGCGATAGCCGGCATCTCCCAATCCTGCCAGGGCGGACTCAGTGACGGCCAGGTAGAGCAGCGCGGCGCCCCATTGCAGCCCTCGCTTGCGAAGATCCTCGATCCACCAGTCGTTCTGCCACTCCTCGTATCCGAACAGCATGCCTTCGAGGCGCTCGAAATTCTCGTTCCATCCGGATTTCCTGGAAGCCTCGGCAATCAGCTTCCACGCTGGAATGCGCCACTCCTCGCCTTTGCGAGCGTAGTAGACGGTACGGAAGCCTTCAAAGACTCGACCGTCTTTCAATCTAAGCGGTTCATCGAACTCTTCGAGTTCGACTTCCTTGTGCAAGAGCCCTTGCGCTACGCAGCGATCGAAAAGCCTCTCATCGAAATGACAGGTCGGCGGATAATATTCCCCACCCATTCGCGCGAACTGTTTGCGACCATCGATCATCAATACCAACTCGTAGTTGGTATGCACCCGGTAGGGAACCTCGCGCGGTTGTGTCCACTGGTAGAGAGACGCCTTGCGACCTTCCGGATCGAAGGACAGGCCGAAGTGCCGATTGATGGCGGCGACGTCAGCCGGATCCAGCATGTAGAACATCTCCAGGTCCGGATCTCCGTCAGCAACCTCGCCGAGCAAGGCGCGCAGCTCCTCCGGCCGCTCGACGATCAACATCGTCTCGAAGGCGGATGGCCGTATTCGGGATCGAACGCTTGCAGGATGAAGCGACGCGGTTGCATGCTCCCGCGAGAAAAAGCACCTTTTCGTGCGCAAAGGAAGCAATCGATGCGGCAAGTCGGGCACCGCGAGAGCGACGCCATCCTGGGCGCCATGCGCCAGGTGGCGCTGGCCGGCGGCCACGCGTTGACCTGGGCCGACACGACGAGCGTGCGCGCCGCGGGGCGCTACCTGCTGCGCCGTCCCGACCTGTCGGACATCGGCGCCTTGCCCGGCGTCGAGCCGCGCGACCTGGTTGCGGCGCTCAAGGGCGAGCCCGAGCTCGCGCGCGAGGCCGTGAAGTATCTCGCCATCATGGCACTGGTCGACGGCACGCTCGACCACCGCAAGCTCAAGCGCGTCCTGGACTATTCCCGCGCCCTCGACGTCGAAGCCGACTATCTCACCGATCTCGTCGAGGCGGCGTCGAGCCATCTCGCCTGGGCCACCGCCGACATGTGGCGCAAGAATTTCGACAGCGTGCTCAGCCGTTCGTCGCAAGGCCTCGATCCGGACAAGTGGATCCGGCCCTATGGCGGGACCAACGCCCAGCCGGCGCTGGTGGCGCGCTACGACGCGCTGGGCAAGCTGCCGCCGAACAGCTTCGGCAAGGCATTGTGGGACTTCGACAAGAGCAACGGCTATCCGTTCCCGGGCGATCCGACGGCGCTCAACGCCTCTTTCGGAACGCCGCACGATTCGACGCACGTGATCTCGGGCTACGACACCAGCGCGCGCGGCGAGCTCCTCGTCTCCACCTTCACCGCCGGCATGCACCCGATCAACCCCATGAGCGGCCACATCCTGCCGGTGATCTTCTTCTTCCATTTCGGCGAGCAGCTGAACGATGTCGGTCATGCCGGCAAGGGCGGGCTCGATCCCGACGAGTTCTGGCACGCCTGGGCGCGCGGCGCCGAGATGACGGTCGATATCTTCGATCCCCAATGGAACGCGTGGGACTGGGTCGAGCACGACTTGGAAGAAGTCCGGCGACGCTTCAATGTCTCGCCGGCGGGACGGACGTCATAAACACACCCTGTCGTTTCCCGAGCCTGGCGAGAGACCATTCTGGTGCCCTTTCCTTCCCTCGCTTGCGAGGCGCGGCTTGGCACCGAGACACGCGTGCCTCCCCTTCCCGGAGTCCGCGAAGGGAGGTGTCGCCGTTCATACGGCGACGGAGGGGTCATGAGCACCGGTACAGTTGCTCATGACCTCTCCGGCCCTTTGGGCCACCTCCCCAACTTCGCTGGGGAGGAATGATGGTCGTCGCTGCCTGGTGCAAGTCGGTCGGCCAACTAGACGGCCTCCGCGCCGCGTGAGACGATCCTGCCTGAAGCGATCGCGGAGCCTGGGCTTTGGGGGTAGCATGAAGGTCGGTGCGAGCTGGAGAGCGGTGCTCTTGGGCGCCGCCGTGCTGCTGCCTGGCGTGGCGGCGGCTGATAACATCGCCGGATCGGCGAGCCAGGTCGGGGCTTGGCGCGTGTCTGCCTATACGCGCGGCAAGACCGCAACGTTCGACCATTGCTCCCTGTACCGCGTGCAGAGCGACGGCTTTGGTCTCGCGGTCGGCTACTCCCCCCAGGGCGTTTGGACGATGGGCGCCGAGGCGCCGGGCTGGGCCCTGGTGGCCAATGAGTCCTATACCGGCACCGCCCAGGTCGGTACGTCGACCTACACCTTTTCTGGTCGGGCGCTCAACGCGCAAGTCATGGCCTTCAACGTCGCTCCTGAGATTTTCGGTCAGTTGAAGTCGGGACTGCAGCTCGTCGTCACGGTGAACCAGAAGCGTTATGCGATCAGCCTGGACGGCGTCGAGGCGGCCACCCAGCGCGCGCGAGAGTGCGTGCGCCAGTACGCCGATACCGCCCAAGCACCAACTCGAGCGCCAGCGCAGGCGTCGGGCGGGTCGCCCTCGACGTCTGCTACGTCGTCGGCCGCCGTGCCGTCGGCTCCGCTGGTGATGGCGATCCAGGGCCTGCTGGCGCGGCTCGGCTATGACCCCGGGCCGATCAACGGCGAAGTCGGGCTCCGGACGAACATGGCGATCGCGGCGTTCCAGAAGAGCCTGGGGGAACGCGGCGACGGGCTGCCCTCCGAGGGCGTGCGCGCGAAGCTCGAGAAAGTTGTCGCCGCGCGCGCGGCCGCAAGCGCCCCCAAGCCCAAGAAGAAGGCGCTGGCGGCAACGGGCACGGGCTTCTACATCTCGCCGGACACGATCGTCACCAACTTCCACGTGGTGAATGGCTGCGCCGAGCTTCGTCTGCACAAGAGCGGCGGCGACCTGGGCACCGCGCAAGTACTGGCGACCAGCCGCGCCGACGATCTTGCGGCGCTGCGTACGGAGGCACCCGCGAAGAGCTTTCTGCGACTGCGCATCGGTGCGCCGATCAAGGCGGCCGAGCCGGTGCTGGTGTTCGGCTATCCGCTGGCCGAGGCGCTCTCCTCGGCCGGCAACACGACGGTGGGCAATGTCACGGCGCTCGCCGGCCTGGGCGACAACTCGCGCTACATTCAGATCTCGGCCGCCGTGCAACCCGGCAACAGCGGCGGGCCGGCGATCGACGAGGCAGGCCGGCTGATGGGCGTCGTCGTGGCGAAACTGAACGCGCTCGCGATCGCCCGCCTCACGGGCGACATTCCGCAGAACGTGAATTTTGCCATCAAGGTCGGCACGCTGGCGTCCTTCCTCGAGGCGCACGGACTGGGCTACACGCCTGCCGACGTCGCGGCCCGCGAGCAGGCCCTCACCCAGCGTGCCGAGCGCGCGGAGGCCAGCAGCGTCCAGGTTGCGTGCTGGAAGTGATGTCCAGTGAAACCTTGTTCGCAAGCGATTGAGCTGCAGGCTCACTCAGCTTGCCGCCGGGCCTAGGCGCGCTCCGCCGAGAGGACGGTCGATATCTTCGGTCCCAAGCGGAACGTCTGGGAGTGGGTCGAGCATGACCTCGAAGAGGTCCGTAGACGCTAATGTCCCAACTCCGTTCGTGGGATCATTGAAAGGCTGCATCGCACAACCCAGGTGTCATCCCGAGCGTAGCGAGGGACCTTTAACCAGCGCCGATCAAAGGTCCCTCGCTACGCTCGGGATGACACCGGGTAGGATCAATCGCCAAGCGCAAATCACATGAACTTCCAACCCAGGACGTCAGCGTATCTGTCGTCTTGGCACATGGTGCGGTATACTGACTTAAGATTGGCCGGCCATGACCCGCGAACAGTTCTTCGAACGTATTTCGACCTATCGCCCTGAGCTGATCCGCGCGGGCGTGCGGCGGCTTGGCGTCTATGGTTCGGTGGCACGCGGCGAAGCCGGGCCGGACAGTGATGTCGACATTCTCGTCGAATTCGAACGGCTGCCGGATCTTTTCGAATTCGCCGCCCTGCGTGACCGCCTTGCCGAAATTCTCGGCCGCCCTGTCGACCTCACGACTCCACTGGCGCTGAAGCCCCGACTGCGCTCGCGTGTATTGGGCGAAGTGCGTTATGCGGCGTGAACGTTCGACGGATCTTCTTCAAGACATTCTTGACTTCATTGATCGTATCGAAGCCTGGACACCGCAAGAAGCGGTAAGCTCATTGATGCCGATGAGAAGTCGCTCTACGCCGTCCTTCATGCGCTGCAATATATCGGCGAGGCGGTGTCGCGACTGCCAAACGACGTCACCGAACTGGCACCCGAAGTTCCGTGGACGCGCATTCGCGCCATGGAACCTGATTGCTCACGACTACGCCGGTATCGATCCCACGATCGTCTTGAAGACTGTTCGCGAACGGCTGCCGGAATTACGGGCAGCCGTCACTAAAATGCTGGAACGCCTCGCGCCAAGCTCACCGATCTAAACCACCGGACTCGCGCCGCCGTCGACGTTGATGGCGACGCCGGTGATGAACGAGCCGGCGTCGGAGCACAGGAAGCAGGCCATGCGCGCGAATTCCTCGGACTTGCCGATGCGGCCGATCGGGATGCGGCCCTTGGCCATGCCGTCCAGGAACTCCTCGTAGCTCTTGCCGTCGTTGGCGGCCTTGTGGCGGCGCTGCCATTGGTCGCTTTCGATCAGGCCGACGAGCATGGCGTTCACCAGCACATTGTGCGGCGCGTTCTCCTTGGAGAGCGCCTTGGTGAGGGCGAGGCCGGCGGCGCGGCTCACGCTGGTCGGCGTCGAATCGGCGCCCGGCGCCTTGGCGCCGATGTTGAGCACGTTGACGACGCGGCCCCATTTGCGCTCGCGCATGCCGGGCAGCGCGAGGCGCAGCAGGCGGATGGCGGCGAACAGTTTCAGGTCAAGATCGCCCTGCCAGTCCTCGTCGGTCACCGTGTCGAACGCCTTGGCGTGGCTGATGCCGGCATTGTTCACCACGATGTCGACCTTGCCGAAATCGGCCACGACCTTCTTCCAGGTGTCGGCGATCGGCTGCGCCTTGGCGACGTCGCAGGAATAGACTTCGATCTTGGCGTTGGTCTTGCCGGCGGCCTTGGCGACCTCGGCCTTGGCCGCGGTGAGCGCGTCCATCTTGCGCGCCAGCAGCGCCACCGAGGCGCCGGAAGCGGCGAATTCCTTGGCCATCGCCAGGCCGAGGCCCGTGCTCGAGCCGGTGATCACGGCCACGCGACCGTCCATGCGTACGTCCATTGCTTCCCCCTCTGATGGTCTGAAACTCTATGCCTTGAGTGTAGCGATTGCCGCCAAAACGCGCTCGGGGGTCGCCGGCGCATCGAGCCGCACTGCGGTCCTGTGATCGGCAACGCGATGCGATGGCGTCCTTGAGCGCGGTCCACACGGCGGTGGCGAGCAGCAGCGGCGGCTCGCCGACCGCCTTGGAGCGGAAGATCGTGGCTTCGCGCGAGGGCGCGTTGTCGAGCATGCGGACGTTGAAGATCGCCGGCACGTCGCGGCTGCCGGGGATCTTGTAGGTCGAGGGGCCGACGGTGCGCAGCCGGCCCTGCTTGTCCCACCACAGTTCCTCGCAGGTGAGCCAGCCCTGGCCCTGCACGAAGGCGCCCTCGATCTGGCCGAGATCGATCGCGGGATTGAGCGAGGCGCCGCAATCCTGCACCAGGTCGGCGCGCAGCACGCGGCTCTCGCCGGTCAGGGTGTCGATCGCCACCTCGGCCGCGGCCGCGCCGAAGGAGAAATAGAAGAACGGCCGGCCGCGCATCGCCGCGCCATCCCAGTGGATCTTGGGCGTCTTGTAGAAGCCGGTGGCCGACAGCGACACGCGACCCAGGTAGCAAAGCTTCGCCATCTCGCCGAAGCTCATGACCTGGTTGCTGCCTGGCTTGGCGATGCGCACAGTGTCGTCGGCGAACTCGATGTCGGCGGGTGCGGCGCCAAAATGCTCGGCGGCGAAAGCGATCATGCGCTGCTTGATGGTGTTGGCCGCCTCCTACGCCGCCCAGCCGTTCAGATCGGAGCCGGTCGAAGCCGCGGTCGGCGAGGTGTTGGGCACCTCGGCGGTCGAGGTGGCGCGAGGGCCGGATGCGGTCGATATCGACCTTGAACACCTCGGCCACGACCTGCGCCACCTTGATGAACAGCCCCTGCCCCATCTCGGTGCCGCCGTGGTTCAGGCGGATCGAGCCGTCGGTATAGACGTGCACCAGTGCGCCGGCCTGGTTCATGTGCGGAATGTTGAAGGAGATGCCGAACTTCAGCGGGAACAGGCCGAGCCCGCGCTTCAGGATCGGACTGGTCCTGTTGAAGGCGTCGATCTCGGCGCGCCGCCGCTCGAAGTCGCGTCGCCTGCTTCACCTCGGCCCAGCAGCGCGCCAGATGGTTCTCGTCGACCTTCTGGCCGTAGGGCGTCTCGTCCCGGCCCTCGCCGTAGAAATTGAGCGCGCGTATGTCGTTGGCGTCGCGGCCGAGATGGTGCGCGATGCGATCGAGCGCGTCCTCCATGACCAAAACGCCCTGCGGTCCGCCGAAGCCGCGGAAGGCGGTGTTGGACTGCCGGTTGGTGCGGCAGGCATAGCCCACGGCGCGGACATGCGGCAGCCAGTAGGCGTTGTCGACATGGGTGAGCGCGCGCGCGACCACGCCCGGCGTCATGTCGAGGCTCCAGCCGGCATCGGCGGCCAGCACCGCATCGAGCGCCAGCACGCGGCCTTCGTCGTCGAAGCCCACCGTGTAGCGGTAGTCGAAGCCGTGGCGCTTGCCGGTGGCGATCATGTCGATCTCGCGCGGCAGGCGGAGCTTCACCGGCCGGCCGGTCCTGGCGGCAGCCAGCGCCGCTGCGGCGGCGACCCATGAGGCGTTGCTCTCCTTGCCGCCGAAGCCGCCGCCCAGGCGGCGCACCACCGTGGTCACCTGATTGAAGTCGTAGCCCAGGATCTCGGCGCAGACATGCTGCACCTCGGTCGGATGCTGCGTCGAGGAATGCACGATCAGGTCGCCATCCTCGCCCGGCAGGGCGAAGGCGATCTGGCCTTCGAGATAGAAATGCTCCTGCCCGCCGACGCTGAACGCCGCGCTCAGCGTGTGCGGTGCAGATTTCATCGCCGCGTCGGGATCGCCGCGCAGGATCGTCGACGGCGCCTGCACATAGGACTGCCTGGCGAGCGCCGTCGCGATATCGAGGATCGCATCGCCGGGCTCGATGTCGATCACCGCACGCTCGGCCGCGGCGCGGGCGGCGTCGAGCGTGTCGCGCGACGACGAGCGCCGAGCGGCTGGCCGGCGATACTCGACCTGGTCGTCGGCGAACAGCGGCTCGTCCTTGCCGGCGCCGGCGATGTTGTTGTGGCCGGGGATGTCGCCGGCCGCGAACACGGCCACCACGCCGGGCGCGGCGCGCCGCCGTCGCAAGATCGAGCCGGCGCAGGCGGCCACTGCGCGATCGGGCTCAGCACCAGGGCGCCATGCAGCGTGCCGGGCGGCTCGGGGATGTCGTCGATATAGAGCGCCTGGCCGGTGACGTGCTTCAGCGCGCTGTCGTGGCGCCGCGCGGCGTGGACCTGGCCGCTCATAGCGCCTCGACCTCGAGCGCGCGCCCAGGCTCGGCGATGCGCCAGTAGAGCCGACGCAACAGGTTGGCGGCGACGTGAGCCGGTAGGATGCCGAGCCGCGCCAATCGTCGATCGGCTGGAAGTCGCCGGCGATGGCCGCGGCGGCCGCTCTCGAAAGTCGCTGGCGCAAACGGCTGATCCTTCAGCGCCTGCCTCGACATGGCTGGCGCGCTTGGGCGTCGCCGCCATGCCGCCGAAGCCGATGCGCACATCGTCGATCTTTCCCTCGCTTGATGCGCAGGCGATAGCCGGCGGCCACGGTGGAGATGTCCTGATCGCGCCGCTTGCTGAGCTTGTCGCAGAAGAACAACTCGCCCGGCCACAGCTTCGGCAGCGTGAGGCTCTGGATCACCTCGTCTGCCGCCAGCGCGGTCTTGCGATAGCCGAGGAAGAAATCCTCGAGCGGCAGGTCGCGCGTGCCGCGCGCGGAAGCGAGCGTGAGCTGCGTCTCGAGCGCCAGCAGCACCGGCGGCATGTCGCCGATCGGCGAGGCGGTGCCGATGTTGCCGCCGATCGTGCCCATGGTGCGGATCTGCCGCGAGCCCAGTCGCGCAAGATAGGTCCTGAGCGCCGGATAGTGGGCGATCAGCAGCGGCATGGCCTGCGCATAGGTCGCGGCGGCGCCGATCGTGATGGCCTTCTCGTCCTCCCCGATCGCGGTCAGCTCGGGCACGTGCGCGACGTGGATGACCGCGGCCGGCGGCTTGCGCGACCGGCTGGCCAGCAGACCGAGATCGGTGGCGCCCGCCAGCAGCAGCGCCTCGGGAAATTTGGCGCCGCAGCGCCAGAAGCTCGGCGAGCGAGCGCGGCGCGTGGAAAGAGCCGAACGCGGCCGAACCCGGACGCACCGGCGCGGCGGCCGCAGGCTCGATCGGCAGCCCGGCGATCCGGGTCATCGCCTCGACGATCGGCCGGTAGCCGGTGCAGCGGCAGAGATTGCCGGCCAGCGCATCGTGGATCGTCTCGAGATCGGCGTTCTCGCCGCCGGCGGCGAAGGCATAGGCCGACATCACGAAACCCGGCGTGCAGAAGCCGCATTGCGTGGCGTCGGCGTCGGCCATCGCCGTCTGCACCGGATGCGGCGCGCCGTCCGGGCCGGCGCAGGCCCTCGACCGTGCGCACCGCCTGGCCGTCGATCTGGCCCACGAGCGCGATGCACGCATTCATCGCCTCGCGACGTCCGCCGGCGCGCTCCAGCACCACGGTGCAGGCGCCGCAATCGCCCTCGGCGCAGCCCTCCTTGGTGCCTTTCAGGCCGCGATGGTCGCGCAGCCAGTCGAGCAACGTCGTCATCGGCGAGAGGCCTGAAAGCTCCACCGGCTGGTCGTTCAGGACAAAACGGATACGGTCCGCCATGCGAATGACTGTGATCGCGGTGTTCTTTGTGCGCAAGTCGCGCGCGGTATTGCGTCGCTCCACGCCGCGTGATGCACTCTCGATGCCAATTCAAAGAGAGCACAGCAATGGATCCCTACCGGTTCGGCTACTCCCCCGTCGTCGAGCGACCGAAGCTTGCCTGGCCCAACGGCGCGCGGGTCGCAGTGTGGGTCTGTCCCAACATCGAGCATTACGAATATATTCCGGCCGAGGTCAGGGTGCGCAATCCCTGGCCGCGCATGCCGCATCCCGACGTGCTGGGCTATGGCGGCCGCGACTACGGCAACCGGGTCGGCCTGTGGCGCCTGTTCGAGGTGCTGGACAAGCATCACGTGCGCTGCACCGTGTCGCTCTCGATGTCGGTGATCGAGATGTATCCCGAGATCCTCGACGCCATGGAAGCGCGGCGCTGGGAGTACATGAGCCACGGCTACTTCAACACGCGCTACCACTGGGGCTATGGCGAGGACGAGGAGCGCGAGGTCATCGAGCACAGCAAGGCCACGCACCTGCGCCTGACCGGCCGCAAGCTGCGCGGCTGGTTCTCGCCCGCCGTCTCCAACACGCTGAACACGCCCGACCTCGTGAAGGAAGCGGGGCTGGAGTACATCTGCGACTTCTATCACGACGACCAGCCGACGCCGCTTGCCACCAAGCACGGCACGCTGATCCATGTGCCCTACACGATGGACATCAACGACGCGCTGATCTACCGCCAGCCGTTCGAGGCCGAGGAATTCGCCCAGATGATCATCGATCATTTCGACACGGTCTATCGCGAGGGCAGCGAGAATGGCCGCGTCATGTGCATCGCGCTCCATCCCTACATGATGGGGGCGCCGCACCGGCTGAAACATCTCGATCGGGCGCTGGCCTATATCCGCAAGCACAAGGACGCCTGGGTCTGCACCGCCGAGGAGATCCTCGACTGGTACGTGGCCCACGGGCTCGCGCCTTACCAGCAGCATCTCGGCAAGGAGGCGTGAGATGAGCTCCTCCGTTCCCAAGAATCCGCCGCCGCTCACGCCCGGGATGGACAATCCCTGGTACGACTATTCGCCGTTCCCGCTCAGGCCCAAGCTCACCTGGCCGCGCCATGCACGGGTCGCCTCCTTCGTGCTGCTGCATCTCGAATATTGGGAGCTGATGCCGGACGAAAGCAGTCACCGCGATCCGCGCCTTGCCGGCGAGTTCGGCAGCTACGTGCCCGACTATCGTATCTGGACACAGCGCGAGTACGGCAACCGGACCGGCATCTTCCGCGTCCTGGATGTGCTCGACCGCTACCAGATCCGGGCGGGCGTTGCGGTGAATGCGCTGGCGGCCGAGCGCTATCCCTATCTCGTCGAGCAGTTCAAGAAGCGCAAATACGAGTTCATCGCGCACGGCCATTCGGCCAACCGCATGATCACCTCGAAGATGAGCGAGGCCGAGGAAAAGGCCGAGATCGCCGAAGCCATTGCTGCCGTCGAGAAGGCGGCCGGCGTGCGGCCCAAGGGCTGGCTGGGCCAGGACTATGGCGAGAGCCAGCGCACGCCCCAGCTGCTGGCCGATGCCGGCCTCGATTACGTGATCGACTGGCCGAACGACGACCAGCCCTACCCGATGAAGGTCGGCAAGAAGTTCGTCTCGATGCCCAACCAGCCCGAGTGGGACGACGTCCAGCAGCTCTGGCTGCGCCGCATCCCCACGCCGCGCTATCCCGACCTGGTGGGCGAGGCCTTCGAGCTGCTGCACCACGAGGGCGGCCAGGTCTTCAACCTCTCGGTCCATCCCTGGCTGATGGGCGTGCCGCATCGCATAAAATACCTCGACGAGGCGCTGCGCCGCATCGAGCGCTTCGGCAACGTCTGGCAAACGACGCCCGGCGAGATCGCCCAGCACTACATCGACACGACGATGGGCTGATTCTTCCGATAGGGGTAGGGAGCGGCAGATGCCGCCCCCTCCCTCCGAACCGGACGTGCGGGTCTCCCGCATCCGGCTCTCCAGTCGGTGGTCTTACCCACGAGGGGACTGACAGGCCAGCGCATGGGCTCGCTGCAAGCTGAAGAGCCCATGTGCGGCAAAGAAGGCGTTGGGCCAGCGCTGACGGTCGGCGGCTCGTGCGATGCCCCGCCCTCCTTGATGCTGACGCAGCATGCTTCTCAGCCGACTGCGCAGCCATCCGTCGAGGGCCGGGAACGTCGTGCGGTAGCTGTGCTGGAAGTAGATGAACCAGCCCCGCAGCATCGGATTGAGGTCGTCGATGATCGCCCGCAGGCTGCGGCCCGCGGTCCGGGGTGTCTTGCCACGGATAGCATCCTTGAGCTTCCTCAGGCTCTTGTCGCGTGGCCAGCGTCGGCCGTTGGCGAACCGGTAACCCAGGAAGTCGAAGCTCTCCATCCGTGCGTCGATCAAGCGTGTCTTGTCGGGGTGCAACACCAGCCCGGCAGCCGCCGTCCAGTCTGCAATCACCGCCAAGGCTCGGGCCGCTTGCGCTTCACTACGACACAGCACCACGAAGTCGTCGGCGTAGCGCACCATCTCGAACCCTTCGCCTGCCATCAGATGGTCCAGCGGATCGAGGTAGATGTTGCTCAGCAGCGGCGAGATCACCGCGCCTTGCGGCGTGCCTTGTTCCGGCGTCCATGCATCGAGGCCATCGAGAATGCCCTGCCGCAGGAACTGTTCCAGCAACTTCATGATCTTCCCATCCGTCACCTTCTGACCGACCTGGGCCAGCAGGTGCTCGTGCGGGATCGTGTCGAAGTAGCTCTTCAGATCGGCATCGACGACGAATACCGAACCGCTCTCCAGCAGTTCGTCGACCCGCCGCAAGGCGTCCTTGCAGCCCCGACCGGGGCGGAAGCCGTAGCTATGGGCCGCGAAGTCTCGCTCGAAGATCGGCTCCAGCACCATCCTCAACGCCGTCTGAACTACCCTGTCACGCACCGTCGGTATCCCAAGTGGACGCTTCTCCCGGCTCCCCGGCTTGGGGATGTAGGTCCGCCGGATCGCCTGCGCTCGGTACTCACCCGTCCGCAGCGCCTCGGCGAGACGCCGCAGATCGTCGTCCAACTCGGTCTCGAACATCTCCACCGTGACATGGTCCACCCCGCTCGACCCCTTGTTGGCCTTCACCCGCGCGAAGGCTGCCCGCAGGGTCCGCTCGGCATGGACCTTGTCCATCAGGCTATACCACTTGCCTCCCTTCACCCCCTCGACGAGGGTCGTCAGCATTCGGTCCGTCCACACCGATGGTTCGGCGTAGCTCCTTGCGAGAGCCTCGGCCTCTCCGGCACGTCTAGCCTCTTCAGGCACTGCCACCGGGGTCCTTCCGTCGTTCGTGTCCGTCACGTCTCCACCTTCCTGCACCCCTTCGCTCCCCCGGCATTACCCGGCTTCATCGCTACTATGAGTGCTCTGACTCCTGTGCCTGGCCTCGAGCTTGCCGGCGCTGCACAGGTCTCGCTGCTTCACGTGCCTGGCCTTAAAAGCCTTCCGTCTCCAACCACCTCACCGCTTCCCATGGTCGCTTTCGCACCCAACCCTTCAGCGCCAGGGGCTTTCCCGCTCTTCGCAGGTCCGGGCTTCGCCTTTCGGTCGCAGGCTCGCCAATCGGTCCGGCCGAATCGAGTTCGTTATCCTACGGACGACTTCTTCACCTCCTGCTGCTCTCCACCCCGCCTCGCGACGACGCAGTTGCAGTTGGTTACAGGCCGGAGTGGGCTTGCCTGAAAGGGACTTCCACCCTTCCAGCCAAGCACGCTTGCAGCCGCACGACCGCGGGCGTCCCGCCCGCTCATGATCATGAGCGGGCGGGACGCCCGCGCTCCAAATGAGCACGAGAAGATCGCGCCACTGGAGTGGCGCGCCCCCGGCAAAGAGCATGAGTGGACCTGCAAGTCCGGTACCGCCCGGCAGATCGCCCAGCATTTACATCGGCACCACGATGGACAGACGCTCTTTCCTCCCCTCGTCTTACGAGGGGAGGTGCCCGCGTAGCGGGCGGAGGGGTCATGAGCACCGGCAATGACGCTCATGACCCCTCCGTCGGCGTGAGACGCCGACACCTCCCCGGCTTCGCTGGGGAGGGAAGTGGGTGCGATTCGGCCTACCGCCGCCTTGAGAGCGGCATTTCGGTCATCACGCGATAGATCGGCGCCTCGGTCTCGCCGTCCTCCATCGGTACGATGCCGACGCCGAGATAGCTGCCGGGCGAGTCGGGCTCCAGCGTCGCGGCCACGATGCCCGCCGCCGGCTGGTTCATCGGCACGAACAGCGCACCCGCCGGCACGTCGATGGTTGTCGGCCGGATCGTCACATTCATCGACCGGTCGGGATTGATCGCTTCGCGGCCACGGCGAGAAACGGCGCCCAGGCGCTCCACGTTATACGCCTCGACGGCGATCCGGCAGGCGGTCTCGACCACGCGCGCCCGCACTTCGTTCAACGCCAGGCGTTCGGCCACCGCCGCGTCTTCTCTCAGCACGAGATAGCCGTGCGGTCGCGCGCGGTGCTCGATTGCGGTGAGCGAGCGGCTGTCGGCCAGGGTCACGGGCGTGGGCCGGGCCGCGCCGCTTTGCGGATCCATCAGCGGCATCTCGAGCGGCCGGCGCGCGAGCTTGTGGGAAACGACCAGCGGGCTGCGATCGGCGGCGGCGGCCAGGCGGGCGGACGCGACGGCGGCGCGCAGATCGGCGCCTTCGGCCGCCGACGCCTCAAGCAGGGATTTGGCCAGCAGGTAATGCGTGGCCACGCGGCGCTGATAGCTTTGCAGGCCGATACCGACGCCGCGCGTTTCGATCAGGTAGGAGACGCTGCCGCGCAGGCCGAAGGCATTGCGCGCGATGCCCGGCGCATTGCCGCCCAACGACACCAGCCGGTCGTCCATGTCGGCGCCCGTGGTGACGTAGTCGTGGCTCGAGAGACCATGATGGTCCATCGCCGCCTCGAGCGCGGGCCGATAGAGGCGACCGGCGATCTCGGTCAGGCTTTTAGGCACGCCGGGATGCGTGGCCTCGAGGATCATGACGTCGACTGCGTGCAGGGCGCCGAATTTCTCGGCCCAGCGCCCGGCGACGCTGAATTCGTGATGGTCGATGACCACGTCGGGCGGCAGCAGCCGCATGACCTGGTGGAGCGCGCGCGTCTCGGGCTGGCTCAGCAGCAGATGATCCCGGTTGAGGTCGACGCCGCTCGCCAGCACGCGCTTGTCGTCGGCCGCGCCATCGGGATTGCTGCGCGGCACGATGACGATGCTCAGCCCATCGAGCAGGGACGCGAGCTCGCCCGACGACAGCGCCGCCGCCAGCGCCAGCATCGCCTCACCGCCCGCGGGTTCGTTGCCGTGCTGCTGGCCGATCAGCCAGATCACCGGCCGGTCGAGCCGCGCGATGGCCAGCGGATCGTCGAGGCCTTCCCGCGTGAGATAGATCAGCGGCAGCTCGCGGCCCTGCTGCGATTGGCCGAGGCTCGACAGGCGCAGCCGGCGGGATGTGCCGGCGAGCGCCGCCAGGAATTCCACAAGGGCGTCGTGGCTCGTGAGCGACGGCGTCGCGGTGGCAAAACCCGGACTGCGCAGGACCGCCTGTTCGAGGGCCAGATTGCGCACTCCTATTCGGCCGCTTTCGCGAACCCCTGGTCCTGCCGCAGGCGGAAAAGCCGCACCGCCTCGGCATGTGCCGCCTGCGCCTCCACCGACAACGGCGTGTCGAGCCGCGTCTCCGGCAGGAAATGACCGTATCGATGCTCCCCGCGCACCAGCAACGCCGAGGGCTTCACCGGCCCGAGCGGCCGCACATGGGCGGGAATGAAGCTGATGCCCAATCCCATGCGGCGGTCGCTGTTGTCGTTGCCCGGCGAGCAATGGACCAGCGCGGTGTGATGCAGCGAGAGCTCGCCCGCCTCGAGCGGCATCGGCACGCCCTTCTCGCCGTCGAAGCGCTGGCTGATGTCCTGGCCGCGATTGATCATGTTGTACGGCCCCGGCTTGTCGTCATGCGCGACCATGGGCAGGCGATGGGTGCCGGGGATTACCCTCATACAGCCCGCCCGTTCCGAGGCCTCGGAGAGCGCCACCCAGGCCGTCACATGCTCGAGCGGATCGAGGAAGAAATAGGCGCCGTCCTGATGCCAGCGCACATAGGCCGGCGTGTGCGGCTCCTTGATCCACATCGTCGAGTGATAGACCAGGATGTCGGGCCCGATCACGTCCTCGACCGCGTCGAGCACCTTGGGATGATGCACCAGCGTGTCGGCCCAGCGATAGAGCAGGTACGACTTGCTCTTCTCCGGGTAGTCGAGCGGATGACCCTGCTGCTTCTCCCAGTATTCCAGGTCGGCGCGCAGCGTGCGCACCTCCTCCGCCTCGAGCACCGGCACCGGAAAGGCAAGGCCGTCGCGACCATATTGCTCGACCTGGGCCTGTGACAGAATCTTCGGCATCGCGGCGCTCTCGCGGTTGGCGGTTGTTCCCCGGCAGGCGCTATCGTAGCGTCGCGCCCAAGGAATCAATAAGAGGCTTCACAATGAAAAAGCATAACGGAAAATTCGTTTCGCGGCGCGGCTTCGTGGCCGGCACGACCGCGCTCGCCGCCGGCGGCCTGGGCTTTCCCGCGATCGTGGGCGCGCAGCCGGCGTCGGTGAAGGTCGGCCTGATCCATCCGGTGACGGGCTTCGTCGCCTATAACGGCCAGCAGGGCCGGCTGGGCGGCACCATGGCGGTCGAGGACGTGAACAAGGCGGGCGGCATCAAGGCACTGGGCGGCGCCAAGCTCGACGCGCTGCTGGGCGACAGCCAGTCCAAGGTCGAGGTCGGCGTCGCCGAAGTCGAGAAGATGAACGAGCAAGGCGTCGCCGCCTATATCGGCTGCTTCCAGAGCCCGGTCACCATCGCCGCCAGCCAGGCCGCCGCGAAGTACGGCACGCCCTTCCTGGTCGATGTCGCCGCATCGGACGTGGTCGTCAATCGTGGCCTCAAGAACACCTTCCGCCTGATGCCGGGCTTCGGCGTCTGCGTCGACCAGGGCATCAGCTCGCTGGGGGCGCTCAACAAGGCGGCGGGCGGCATCGCCAAGACCGCGGTGATCGTCCACGAATTGGGCGAGTTCGGCACCGGCACGGCCAAGCTCTTGGCCGGCAAGCTGCCGTCGATCGGCATCGAGGCCAAGGAAGTGATCGGCCACGACAACCCGACGCGCAACTTCGACAACATTGCGCTCCGCATCCGCTCGCTCGCCCCCGACATCATCATGATGTCGAACTACCAGAACGAATACATGCTGCTGGCGCGCACGCTCTATCAGCAGAAGCTGAACGTCGCCGGCTTCTTCTCCATCCTGGGCGGCGGCTTCAACTACAAGTTCGTCAAGGAGATGCCCGACGTCTCGCAGTACATGATGGACGTGAACCACTGGTTCAATCCCAAGAGCGAGCAGGCGCAGGCGCTCAAGAAGCGCGTCGAGGCGGGCGGCGCGCTGTTCACCTTCGAGGTCTATCTCGGCTACTCGACGGTGATGCTGCTGGCCGATTCGCTGGAGCGTGCCGGCTCGGCCGACAAGGAGAAGCTCACCGCCGCAGTCGCGAGCTCGACCTTCAAGGCCGAGCTGATGCCCTACGGGCCGACCAAGTTCACCAACGGCCAGAACGAGGGCGCGCAGCCCGGGGTCATGCAGTCGCTCAAGGGCGACATCGAGGTGATCGCGCCGGAACAGTTCGCCTCGGCCAAGGCGGTGTTTCCGCGGCCGAAGTTCACCTGAGGCGTGCTCGACTCGGGCATCATCTTCGCCGGCGTCCTGAACGGCCTTCTGGCCGGCGGCATCTATGTGCTGGTCGCCGTCGGCCTGACGCTGATCTACGGCGTCCTGCACATCATCAACTTCGCCCATGGCAGCCTCTTGATGCTGGCCATGTACGCCGTCTTCTTCCTGTGGCGGCTCGTCGGCATCGATCCCTACGCGGCGCTGCCGCTGGTGATCGCCGGCGCCTTCGTCTTCGGCTATTTCCTCTACCGGCTGGTGATCGGCCGCTTCAGCCACGGCCGCGACGAGAACATCCTGCTGATTACGCTGGGCCTCTCCATCGTGATCGACAATGCGGCGCTGCTTTTCTTCGGCGGCGATACCCAGACCATCGACGTGCCCTATGCCGGCGCCTTCGTCGAGATCGGTGCGGCGTTCCTGCCGCTGCCCAAGATCATCTCCTTCGCGGCGTCGCTGCTGATCTGCGCCGGGCTCGGCCTTTACATGGCGCGAAGCGACACCGGCAAGGCGATCCGCGCCGTCGCCAAGGAACGCCAGGGTGCGCGGCTGGTCGGCATCGACGTCGATGCCATCTTCGCGGTCTCCTACGGCATCGGCATCGCCTGCCTGGGCGCGGCGGCGTGCCTGCTGATGCCGACCTATTACGTGACACCTTCGTCCGGCCATGCCTTCGTCCTGGTCGCCTTCACCATCGTCGTGCTGGGCGGCATGGGCAGCTTTTTGGGCGCGGCGGTCGGTGGCTTCATCATCGGCATCACCGAATCGCTGGGCGGCCTGTTGCTGGGCGAGCAGCTGGGCCAGATCGGCATCTCGCTGATCTTCATCCTGATCCTGCTCCTGAAGCCCACCGGCCTGTTCGGGAGCAAGGCATGAGCCCGCGCGCCCTGCTCTGCCTCCTGGGTCTCGCCGTCGCCGTGGTCTTCCCGCTGCTGGCGCCGAACTACCTGGTCAATGTCGGCATGATGGTGTTCTTCATCGCCTTCATCGGCCAGTCGTGGAACGTCGCCGGCGGGTTTGCCGGCCAGACCTCGTTCGGCCACGTCGTGTTCTTCGGGACCGGCGCCTACACCTCGACCATCCTGCAGGTGACCTATGGCTGGAATCCCTGGCTCGCCTGGCCGGTCGCCATGGCGGCGGGCGGCGGCGTGGGCTGGATGATCGCGGTGCTGTCGTTCCGGGCCGGCCTGCGCGGCTCCTACTTCGCGCTGATTACCTTGGCCTTCGCCGAAGTCTTCCGCATCCTCGCCAATTCGGTGCCTTTCACCCGCGGCGGCCTCGGCATGCTGATCAAGGCCGACCCGCGGCCGATCAATTTCCAGTTCCGGGACCCGATCTGGGTCTACTACCTGGCGCTCCTGCTCTGCGTCGTCTCGATCCTGATCGCCTGGCATCTCACGCAGAGCCGCTTCGGCGCCCGCCTGGTCGCCATCCGCGAGAACGAGGACGCGGCGCGCGCGCTCGGCATCGACGTCTTCGCCGAGAAGGTCAAGGTGCTCACCCTGTCCGGCGCCATGTGCGCGGCCGGCGGCACCTTCTATGCGCAGAAATATCTCTACATCGATCCCAACATCGCCTTCGGCGTCGACAAGTCGGTCGAGATGCTGCTGGTCAGCATGGTGGGCGGCGCCGGCACGGTCTTCGGTCCGCTGATCGGCTCGTTTGCGCTCACCGGCATCAACGAGGTGACGCGCTGGCTGGCCAGCGTCGTGCCGGCGCTGAAGAACGTGCAGCCGCTCAGCCTCGTGGTCTACGGCCTCATGCTGGTCCTGATCGTGGCCCGCCTGCCCGACGGGCTGATGGGCCTGTTCCGGCGAAAGCCGCGCCATGCGTGAGGGGGCCATTCTTCCCTCTCTTTGCTTCCTCCTCTCCCCCGCTAGGGGGAGAGGCTGGGAGAGGGGGTTACGCACGTCGATTCCCCCTCTCCTCGCCTCTCCCCCTAGCGGGGGAGAGGAACATGAAAGGGAAGAAAAAGAGGTCGAAGAAAAAGAGGTCGAAGAAGAAGTGACGCGCCATGCTTGAGGTGCGCGCGCTCTCGAAATCCTTCGGCGGCCTTTTAGCCGTCGACCAGGCCTCGCTCGAGGTGCGCCAGGGCGAGATCGTGGGCCTGATCGGGCCCAACGGGGCGGGCAAGACGACGCTGTTCGCCGCCATCGCGGGCTTCCACACGCCCGATGCCGGCAAGGTCACCTTCGAGGGCAAGGACATCACCGGCCTGGCGCCGCACAGGATCTGCGCCGCGGGCATGGTGCGCACGTTCCAGATCACGCAGCCCTTCGCCAAGATCAGCGTGCGCGAGAACATCATGGTCGGCGCCTATTTCCATACCGCCAACCGCGGCACGGCCGAGCGCGAGGCCGAGGCGGTGGCGGCCACCGTGGGCATGGCGGGCCAGCTCGACCAGAGGGGGGCCGATCTCACCGTCTCCGGCCGCAAGCGGCTGGAGCTTGCCCGCGCGCTGGCTACCAGCCCGCGGCTGCTGCTGCTCGACGAGGTGATGGCGGGCCTCAACCCCACCGAGATCGTCGACATCGTCGAGGTCATCAAAGGCATCCGCGATTCAGGCGTCACCATCCTGCTGATCGAGCACGTCATGCAGGCCGTGACCTCGCTTGCCGAGCGCGTCTATGTGCTGAACCAGGGCCGCATGATCGCCGAAGGCACGCCCGCGTCGATCGCCGAGGATCCGCAGGTGATCGAAGCCTATCTCGGCCACGGCGCCGCCAAGGTGCTGCGTGCTTGAAGTGAAGTCGCTGCGCGCGGGTTACGGCGCCATCGAGGTATTGCGCGGCGTCGACCTTGCGGTCGGCGCGGGCGAGATCGTGGCGCTGCTGGGCAGCAACGGCGCGGGCAAGTCGACCTTGAACAACAACATCTGCGGCCTCTATCGGCCGCTCGCCGGCACGATCCGCTTCGACGGCCAGGAGATCGCGGGCGCGCCCTCGATGCGCATCGTCGAAGCCGGGCTGGTCCAGGTGCCCGAGGGTCGCCGCGTGTTTCCCAACCTCTCGGTGCGCGAGAATCTCGAGCTCGGCAGCTACCGCCGCGGCCGTGGCGCGCGGGCGAAGAACCTCGACCACGTGCTGTCGATTTTCCCGCGGCTGAACGAACGACTCACACAGAGCGCCGGCACGCTGTCGGGTGGCGAGCAGCAGATGCTGGCGATCGGGCGCGGCCTGATGGGCGAGCCCCGGCTGCTGATCCTGGACGAGCCGTCGCTCGGCCTCTCGCCGCTCCTGGTCGAGGAGATGTTCGCCCTGATCGGCCGGCTCAACCGCGATGGCCTCGCGATCCTGCTGGTCGAGCAGAACGTCGTGCAGTCGCTCGCCATCGCGCACCGCGCCTACGTGCTGGAGAACGGCCGCATCGCCCTCTCAGGCAATGCCGCCGACCTCGCCCAGGATCCCGAGCTGCGCAAGAGCTACCTGGGGCACTGATCAGCTGCCCCCTCATGCTCCTCTCTCATGCTCCTCTCCCCCTTGGGGGAGAGGATGGGTGAGGGGGCGATGCAGGAGACAGCCTTCGTGTTGCACCCCCTCACCTAGCCTCTCCCCCAAGGGGGAGAGGAACATGACTGATGAGCACTCGCCCGTGATCAAGTCCGCCGACATCCGCGACCGGGCGCGATCGCGCTATTGCTGACCCCTCATGCTCCTCTCCCTCTTGGGGGAGAGGTTGGGTGAGGGGGTTGATGCGGGAGACAGCCTTCGTGTTGCACCCCCTCACCTAGCCTCTCCCCCAAGGGGGAGAGGAACATGAAAGAGAAACGCGG
This sequence comes from uncultured Alphaproteobacteria bacterium, assembly GCA_963765385.1. GTDB lineage: Bacteria > Pseudomonadota > Alphaproteobacteria > Reyranellales > Reyranellaceae > Reyranella. The sequence continues at coordinate 1,207,406 of CAVXWG010000014.1, forward strand.
GTCTAAACCGCCTCGCCCGCCACCCAGCCCGACGACCACGCCCACTGGAAATTGTAGCCGCCCAGCCAGCCCGTGACGTCGACCGCCTCGCCGATCACGTAGAGGCCTGGCACCTTGGTCGCTTCCATGGTGCGTGAAGAAAGGCCCGCGGTGTCGATGCCGCCCACGGTGACCTCGGCCTTGGCGTAGCCCTCGGTGCCGCCGGGCACGATCTTCCAGGCCTTCAGCCGCGCCGCGAGCGTCTCGAGATCACGATCGCGCAGGTTGGCCATCGTGCCGTCCGATGCGAGGCTTTGCGCCAACCGCTGCGGCAACAGCTCGGCCAGCACCGTGCGCAGCTCGGCCTTGGGCCGCGTGCGCTTGCGCTCCTTGAGGAAGGCGGCCGCGTCGGTGTCGGGCAGCAGGTCGATGGAAATCTCCTGCCCCGCGCGCCAGTAGGACGAGATCTGCAGGATCGCCGGCCCCGAGAGGCCGCGATGGGTGAACAGCATGGCCTCGCGGAAGCCGACACGGCCAAGCCGGGCCACGACCTCCAGCGCCACGCCGCTCAACTCGGGCACCTCGAGCGTGAGCGGCACCAGGGCAGGTCGCGTCTCGGTCAGCGACAGTCCGAAACGGCGGGCGGTGTCGTGCGCAAAGCCCGTCGCGCCCATCTTGGGGATCGACAGCCCGCCCGTCGCCAGCACCAGCGCGCCGGCGGTGAAGGCGCCATGGTCGGTGACGACCGTGAAGCGGTCGGCCTTCTCGATGCCGGCGATGCGGTGCGCCACCCGCACGTCGACGCCGGCCGCCTCGCCTTCGGCCAGCAGCATGGCCACGATCTGCCGCGCCGAGCCGTCGCAGAAGAGCTGGCCCAGGGTCTTCTCGTGCCAGGCGATGCGGTGCTTATCGACCAGGGCGATGAAATCGTGCTGGGTGTAGCGCGCCAGCGCCGATTTGCAGAAATGCGGGTTGCCCGACAGGAACGCTTCGGGCCGGCTCAGCAGGTTGGTGAAGTTGCAGCGCCCGCCGCCCGAGATCAGGATCTTCTTGCCGACCTTGTCGGCATGATCCAGCAGCAGCACCCGCCGCCCGCGTTGGCCGGCACGGATGGCGCACATCAGGCCGGCGGCGCCGGCGCCCGCGACGATGACGTCGAAGTCCTGCCGGGTCACCCCAGCGTCGTCCGCATGATCCAGAGGCCCAGCATGAGGCCCGCGAGCGCGCCCGCCACCGAGCCGCCGACATAGAGCGCGGTCAGCAGCATTTCCTGCCGTTCCCACAGCAGCACGGCGTCGAGCGAGAAGGCCGAGAAGGTGGTGAAGCCGCCCAGGATGCCGGTGGCGAGGAACAGCCGCGTGTGGCCGGCCGCGCCGCCGCGCTCGGCGAACCAGCCGGCGACCAGGCCCATCACCAGCGAGCCCACGATGTTGATGACGAGCGTGTGGTAGGGGAAGTGCGTGCCCATGAACCGCGCCACCCAGATGTTCATGCCGTGGCGAATCGATCCGCCGATGCCCGCGCCGATGAACACCACAAGATACGACATCATCGCCCGCTCCCCCTCGTTTCCCTACGGCTTCGGCGCGCGAAAATCCTGGTCCGGAAAAGCCTGGGCATCCGGCGCCTTGATCGCGATCACGCCGACATTGGCGCTCTTGTGGCAGGCGTTGCAGGCGTCGGTGAGCTGGCGATAGGCCGCGTCGAAACGTGGGCCATCGCCCGCTTTCGCCGCTGCCTCGAGATCGTCGAGCGGCTGCTTCACGGTCGCGGCGATCAGCTGGGCGATATCGAACTCGCGCCATTTCGGCACCTGCTTGGCGACGCGCTCGAATGCCTCCTCGAGCTCATGCCCTTCATAGACGACATAGGGCCAGTTCTTCGCTTGGCCGGCGAGGCCCAGCTTCAGGTGACGCGGCTGCACCGTCATGGTCATCAGGTCACCGAGGCCCGGCCGGTAAGGCGCCGGGGTCTGGGCCGCGGCCGCCGCCGGAAGGGCGAGAGCAAGAACGAGGATCGAATGGCTGAGTTTCATCGTCGTCTCCCTTGTCAGTGGCTGTCGAATTTCGAGCGCCAGTCCGGCAGCGCCTTGGCAAAGGGCAGCGCCTTCGCCTCGCAGACGCCGCGCGCCACCGCGCGGGCCAGACAGTCGGCCGCGGCAGCGCCCAGCTCCGTCAGCACCGGGGGCTCGCTGCCCGGCGCCCGCTCGCCTCGCCGCCGCGAATACCGTGGCGCCATCGTTCGGCGCATGCCCGGCCCGTCGGTGATGAGGTTCCTCACGTCAGGAACTCACCGCCGTTCACATGGATGGTCTGGCCGGTGATGAAGGTGCCTTCGGGTCCGACCAGCAGGCGCACCATGGCGGCGATCTCGTCGACCGTGCCGAAGCGCTTCAGCGGGATCGGCCGATTGATCCGGTTGGGCGGCGCCGGCCCCGCGGCCGCGCCGCGCGCGGTGTCGATGGCGCCCGGCGAGAGCGCGTTGCAGGTGATCCTGTGCGGCGCGAGCTCGACGGCGAGTGCCCGCATCAGGCCTTCGAGGCCCGACTTGGAGGCCGAGACATGGCAGCGGTTGGGCGTGCCGACATGGGTCGAGACGCCGGACAGCGCCACGAAGGCGCCGCCCCCCCGCGCCACCATCTGCGGGACGATCGCCTTGCCCAGCAGGAAGGCGCCATCGAGCGCCACGGACATGATCTCGCGCCATTCCTCGAAGGACATGTCGAGGAACGACGTTTGACGCCTGAGGCCCGCGTTGCTCACCAGGATGTCGACGCCGCCGAACCGGGCGGCGGCTTCCGCGGCGAGCCGCGGCGGCACGGCGGGATCGCCCACGTCGCCCATCGCCGGCATGGCCTTGCCGCCGGCCGCCTCGATCTCGCGCACGACACCGTCGACGGCGGCCTTGTCGGCACGGCCGTTCACGACAATGGAAGCTCCGTCGCGCGCCAGCGCGAGCGCGATCGCGCGGCCGATATTCTTGCCGGCGCCGGTGACGAGCGCGACTTTGCCTTGCAGAGGTTGTGACATGCGATCTCCGGAACCAGGGGCGTGTGCGACGCTTGCCGCGACCCTAGCGGAGATCGGTCTGGAGTTTAAGCGACGCCCTCTCAGCCGGCGACGATGTAGGCCTTGAGCGCCTCGGTCTCGTGCTTGGTCTCTTCCAGCCGGGCTTTCACCACGTCGCCGATCGAGACCAGGCCCAGAAGCCCGCCATGCCGCACGACCGGCAGGTGACGGAAGCGGCCGCTGGTCATGGTCTGCATGACCTGGTCGATCGAATCGTCGGGGTCGCAGGTGACGACATCGCGGGTCATCACCTGGCGGGCCTCGAGCTCCATCGCCTTGGCGCCGTGGCTTGCCAAGGCGCGCACGAGGTCACGCTCGGAGACGATGCCGGCGACCGAGCCCTCGACATCGAGCACCAGCATCGATCCGATGCGACGGGTACTGAGTTGCTGAGCAAGCTGGGCGACCGACGTACCGGGCGTCACGCTGAAAACGAGACCGCCCTTTTGCGCGAGAATGTCGGAGACGAACATGGTTCTTCCTCCCTTCCGCAGATTGCCGTGAGTAATCAACTCGTCGCTGTCCGACAGCGACCTGTGGCGCGGAGAAAGGTTGCGGGCCATAAAGCCCTCCATGAACGACGCTCGATCGGCCCTCGTCCTGTTCTCCGGAGGCCAGGATTCCACCACGTGTCTGGCCTGGGCGCTAGAGCGATTTGCGCATGTCGAGACGGTCGCTTTCGACTACCGCCAGCGGCACCGAATCGAGCTGGATCAACGACTTGTGGTGCTGGACGCGATCCGCCGCCGGTTTCCCGACTGGGCGAGCCGGCTGGGCGAGGACCATTTCATCGACATGGGCGTGCTGGGCCAGCTGAGCGAAACGTCGCTCACGCGCGACGTCGCCTTCGAGATCGAGAAAGACGGCCTGCCCAACACCTTCGTGCCCGGGCGCAACCTGCTGTTCTTCACCTTTGCCGCCGCCATCGCCTGGCGGCGCGCCATCCGCAATCTGGTCGGCGGCATGTGCGAGACCGATTTCTCGGGCTATCCCGATTGCCGCGACAACACCATCAAGGCGTTGCAGGTCGCCTTGAACCTCGGCATGGACCGGAGCTTCGTGCTGCACACGCCGCTGATGTGGCTCGACAAGTCGGAGACCTGGTCGCTCGCGCAGGAGCTGGGTGGCGAGGCGCTGGTCGAGATCATTCTCGAGCACACCCACACCTGCTACGAAAGCGCACGCGGGCCGCGCGAAGCCTGGGGTCATGGCTGCGGCGTGTGCCCCGCCTGCGCCCTGCGCAAGCGGGGCTACATGGCGTGGCGCGAGGGGCGCAAGGTTGTCTAGAGCCGATTCCGAAATGGCGTCATTGCTCCTCCCCAGCGAAGCTGGGGAGGTGGCGGCGTCTTACGCCGACGGAGGGGTCATGAGCATCAATGCTGGTGCTCATGACCCCTCCGCCCGCTCCGCGGGCACCTCCCCTTCGCGGACTCCGCGAAGGGGAGGAATCATGAATCAGCGTGAGTCCGTTCGAAAGCCGCCCTAGCGGCTGCCGGCCAGGCGCCTGGCGTACTCCAGGAACGTCTTCGACTTGGGCAGCATCATCTGCGCGTAGCGGCGCAACGGGGCGCCGTTGCCGTTCTGCGAGAAGGCGCCGAACTGATCGACCGCCTCGGTCTGGACGGCAAGCTGGGCGTTGGCATAGGCGGCGTCGAAATCGGGGCCTTGCAGGGCATTGAGCTGGGGCAGCATCCTCTGCGCGTTGGGCGGGCCGTTGGGATCCGGCGCGTAGGAAACGCCCGCTTCGGAGCGCGACTTGCTGAGGTACGAGGCGGCCTCCGTATAATCGGCGACGGCACGGGTGGCGTAGCCACGGATATTCTCATTCGCCGACTTGGCGAGCGCCAACTGGCCGGAGCGAATTTCGAAATCGTTGACGGCTTGGGCGAAGCCGACAAAACGGGCGTCGGGCAGCGCGTCGACGGCATGCGCGACAGAACTGTATACCGCCGGCGCGGCGGCCAAGGCGATCAGAAGCGAACGGCGGGCGATCAAGGTCATGGGGTCTCTCCGAGGGGCTGACACATGATAACGCTCGCGCGCCCCATCGGGTTCCCGGGCGACGGTTCACGAGGCCCGCCAGACCTGCTAGGGAGCGCGCCGCATGCCCGCCCAACGCGCGACCCTGACCCGGCAGAAGATGGCCGCCTTGGCCTACTTCCTGGCTTTCATCGCCTGCATTCCCCTCGCCAACTGGATGATCGGCAATGTCGGCACGGTCTGCGCGCCGCCGCACGGTCCCTGCCTGGTGCCGGTGGCGCCCTGGGGACCGGGCGGGCAGCCGCTGATGGCGCCGTCCGGCGTGCTGATGGTCGGCCTCGCCCTGGTGCTGCGCGACATGGTGCAGCGCCGGCTGGGCCGGGGCGTGGGCCTGGCCGCCATCGTGGCCGGTGCTGCGCTGTCGGGCGCCATCGCGCCAACGCAACTGATCTTTGCCTCGACCACGGCGTTCCTGCTCTCCGAGCTCGCCGACTTCGCGGTCTACACGCCGTTGCAGGCGCGCGGCCTGGTGCTGGCGGTGCTGGCCAGCAGCGTGGTCGGGCTGATCGCCGACAGCGTGCTGTTCCTGTGGCTGGCCTTCGGCAGCCTCGACTTTATCGCCGGCCAGATCGTCGGCAAACTCTGGATGGTGGTTCTGTCACTGCCGTTCATTCACTGGATCCGCAAGCGTGAGATCGCCCGGCAGGTCGCCGTGACCTAGGCCGGGTCGTTCGCCGGCCGAAAGTCTCGGCTTGCATGCGGGTCCCCGGCCCTTCTTAATCTCGCGTCCGTTGCCTTGGGGGAAGCCATCGATGTTGAAGTCCATTCTCGCCGTGTCCGAAGGCGGTCCCGATGCCGCCATGTCGTTCAAGCTCGCTGCCCGCGTGGCCGGCATCTTCGAGGGCACCGTGGATGCGCTCCATCTGCCGGTCGGTCCGGCGGGCGGCATGGCCGGCGGTCTCGCCATGAGCGGCGAAGCGATGCCGCTGATCATGGACCTCGACGACGAGCGACTCGAGGCGCGCGCCGCCGAAAGCGCGCGCGCCTACAAGGCGATCGTGGCGCCGGTGAAGGACGCGACGTTTACCGCGGCCAAGACCGCGACCCTCGACACCCTGGTGGCGATGGGCCGCTGCGCCGACCTGCTGGTGCTGGGCCGGCCCGGCGCCGATCCGGAGAACGTGGCGCCCGCGACGGTCGAGGCTGCCGTGCACGAATGCGCCCGTCCCGTCATGATCGCGCCGCCCAATTCCGCCGAAGGCGGCTTCGGCTCGGTGATCGTTGCCTGGAACGGCAGCTTCCAGGCGGCCCGCGTCGTCGAATATTCCCTGCCGTTCCTCGCCAAAGCCAGCCTGATCACCATCCTGGTGGTGGGCGGCACGCCCGACGATGTCGGCGCGCCCTATCTCGCGCGCAACCTCGGGCGGCACGGACTCAAGACCGCCATCGACGCCATCGATCCCGGCGCGGTCTCGGGCCGCGCCCGCGGCCGCGCGCTGCTCGACTACACCCACGGCAAGGGCGCCGACCTCCTGGTGATGGGCGCCTACGGCCGCGGCCAGGTGCTGAGCTTCCTGGGCTTCGGCGGCGCCACCGGCAAGGTGATCTCGTCCTGCCGCGTGCCGCTGTTGATGGCGCACTGATCTGCCGGGGCGCGCCACTCATAGGCGCTGAATTACATACGAACCTCACCCTGAGGAGCGGCCCGTAGGGCCGCGTCTCGAAGGGTCGGCAACAGAGCTGGTGCTACGAACCCGCCTTTTCGACGATTTCGTGCGTGGCCCATCACAGCGCGGAGGTTACTCCGCGCGATTCGAGACGGCCGCTTCGCGGCCTCCTCACGATGAGGTGGTTGACTGGAATATTGTCAAAGTCAGCGCCGCGCGCCACTCCCGTGGCGCTCATGGTGCTACTGGGCGCAAAGACGAAGATGCGGGCGGGACGCCCGCGGTCCGGAAGATCAGAGCGTCTCGCCGATTTTGTCGAGCATCGACGCCAGCCCCTCCTCGCGGTTGGCGGCATTGTCCCGGCCGTCGAGGAACACGATCTGCTCGGTGAGCAGCAGATGCGTGCCCTTGTCCTCGGCGAAGATCTCGATCGTGGTGAGCGACACCGAGATCGGCGTGCCGCCGCCGGTCATCGAATAGCTGAACACGATCCGGCTCGGCGGCACGATGTCGAGATAGCGCGTGTCGGCCACCAGATGCGGATCGCCCTTAGGCCCGAAACGCTTCAGCTCGCGCCCGCCCTCGCGGAAATCGAAGGTCTGCTCGGCGATCACCCAGCGGCCGGGCACATCCCACTTGGCGCGCGCCTGGGGTTCGGCCCAGGCGGCGAACACGCGGGCCGGCGGCGCCTTGTAGCGTCGCTCCAGGCGGATCGTGCCGTGCTGGGCCGAGCGTTTTGTCACGCCGCTTTCGCCTCGCGCTTGAGCACCGCCTCGAGATTGTCGAACAGGGCGCGCGTACCGTGCTCGCGGCCGCCGGCATCGTCGTGGCCGTCGAGAAAGACCGACTGCTCGGTATAGACGAGCTTTGTTCCCTGGCCGGCGGGCTTGAACTCGGTGGTGCCGAGCGACACCGAGATGCGCGTCTTGTCCAGGTGCATCTCATAGGTCATCACGATGCGTTCGTTGAGCACGATGTCCTGGTAGAGAGCATTGTAGAAATGAACCGGACCGCCCGGCGGGCCGCCGCTCATGGTCTCGCGGCCGCCGACCTTGAAATCGAGCGTGAGGTTCGACTTCTCCCACTCATCGGGCCCGCCGAACCAGCGCGCCTTCGACTTGGCGTCGGCGTAGGCCGCGAACACCCGCGCCGGCGGCACGGCAAAGCTGCGCTCGATGGTGAAGGTGGCGTGCTTGGTCGATCGCTTGCTCATTTCTTTCTCCGTGGTTTCGCTGAAGGTTCGGTCTCGGACAAAAAGTCGCCCAGGCGATCGAGGCGGCGTTCCCAGCTCGCCCGCCGCTCGCTGATCCAGCGCTCGGCGGTGCGCAGCGCCGCCGTCTCGATGCGGCAGGTGCGCACGCGGCCCACTTTCTCCGACCGCACCAGCCCGCTCGCCTCGAGCACCGCGAGATGCTGCACCACCGCCGACAGGGTCATGTCGAGCGGACGGGCGAGCTCGCTCACCGAGGCCGGGCTCCGGCTCAGCCGCTCGACCATGATGCGGCGGGTCGGGTCGGCCAGCGCCTGGAAGGCAAGATCGAGCGGAGCGGGCGATGACTGGAGCACGCCGTTTCCCCTCAGCCTGGAAAGAACTTCATGTAGGGCTCGGCCTCGGCAAGGGAGCGCGCGAAGGACGTACGCTTGGTCAGGCGCTCGAAATATCCCGCCAGGTTCCTGTGGCTCTCGCCGAACGGCATCAGCTTGTTGGCGAAGAACAGCGGCGGGCCGGCGGCGCAGTCGGCCAGGGTGAAGGCCTCGCCCATCGCCCAGGTCCGGGCCGCCATCTCCGCGTCGATCATGCCGTACGACTTCAGCAACTGCGCCCTTGCCGCTTCGACGCCGTACGGATCGGTCTTTCCCGCCGGCCGCAGCCTGTCGCCGACAATTCGCTGCATGGGGTCGTGGACGTAGAGATCGTAGAAGCGGTCGCGAAGGCGCGTCTGCAGCGCCAAGTCCGCATCCGCCGGGATGAGCTCGGTCGGTCCCGGATAATGCTGCGCCAGGTACTCGATGATGATGCTCAATTCGGGGATCGTGCGGTCGCGCGCCTCGTCGCGCAGCACCGGCATCTTGGCGACCGGCCACAGTTTCCTGAAGGCAGCCGCCGAGGCCTCGTTCGAGAAATCGACGAGGTGCGGCTCGAATTGCGTCCCGTTTTCATAGAGGGCGATCAGCACCTTCTGGCAATACGAGGCGAGGGGATGGAAGAAGAACTGGAGCGACATGCGTGGCCATTCAATAGTTAAGTGATTGCTTTACTATCCAATCTCGAGCGGCTTGGCAAGACCGGCGTAATCCTCATGCTGAGAAGGCCGCGCGGCGGCTGTCTCGATGCACGGGATCCGACGCTGGACGGGTTTCGCGCCCTCAAATGCCGCGCTCGGGCGGCGTGGATTACTCGGGACAGGCCCCAGCGGCCTGGCTCACGACCTCGGCGTCGCCGCAGGCGCTGCAGGCATTGCCGTAGGTCTTGCGGCCGCCGTCGCGACGCAGCCCGCAGGCCGGCCGGTAATCGCGCGTGCAGACCTGCGGCCGGGGATCGGCGCAGGCGCCGCCGGCCACGGGCAGCGATTCCTCCGCGAGCTCGGCCTGCGTCATGACGAACTGGAAAGGCTGCGGCCGGTAATCGCTCAAGGTGCCGATGATCGCGATCTTGTCGCCGACCGCCGGCAGCGGCGCCAGCGGGCGCGCCATGGCGATGTGCAGATCGGCGGTGTTGGCCGCCTGGGACTGGTCGGTGATCGCCGCCTCGATGATGTCGGGCGTGGCCCTGATCACCTTGACCGGAATCTTGAGGCGTGTGCCGCCGCCCTGCTGCTTGTCGGCGATCACCTTCCACACCTTGTCCGCCGCCGTCTTGTTCGCCGGCGAGGCGTCGCGATGGCTGAGCACGAGCGCCCAGTCGGCGAAGGATAGCTGCGCGGGATCGTGCTCGTCGACCACCTGCAACGCAGCCTCGGGCGGCGTCAGCGCGTGGGGAATCGACTTCACGAACCCCGCCGGCGGCGCGCGCTCGCCCGCGACGACCCGCGCCAGCAGCTCGTTCCAGCCCTGCTCGCTGCCGCGATAGATGCGATAGCGCGAGCGCACGTAGCGGTCGATGTCGGCGGCCGCGGCCTCGCTCTTGGCGGCGCGCGCGATGGCGATGGCGCGCGCGGCATACCAGAAGCCCACGGCGTCGAGCGGCGCGCCCTCGAGTTGCGCCACGGCCAGCTGATAGACGTCCTGGAGATTGTCGGGCTCCGCCGCCACCGCTTCGCGATAGTGGCGCCGCGCCTTGTCGTAGTCCTTGGCCTGCAAGGCCGCATCGCCCAGCGCCCCGTTGAACACGCCGGCCAATTGCTGCTTGGTGCGCGCGAAGGCATCGTCGCTGAGCGCGGCGGGCTTGCGCCACTTGGCGAGCGCCGCGAGGCCGCGCTCCGCCGCCTCGACCATCGACGCCATCGCCGCCTTGTCGCCCTGGATGGCGCGCGCCCGGGTGCCGTAGATGCGGTTGGCGAGCGCCCGCACGTTGTCGGGATCGGCCTGCAGCAGCTTGGCGGCGATGATCTCGGCCTTGGCCGGCTGGTTGGCGGCGTGCCAGGCCGCCATCGCCTGCTCGTAGGCATCGGTGCGCAGCACGCTCGCGGGATACCAGGCGTTGAAGACCTCCATCGCCGTCGCCCGCTTTTCCGGGTCGCGCGTATTGAGCGCCGCCATGTAGGCGTCGTACTCGGCGGGATTGGAAAAGCTGCTGCGATTCTGGGCGGCGAGATCGGACGCCGCGACGGCGAACGCCAACGACAGCACGAGAAAGAACCAACGCACCACTGCCACTGCAACTCCTTTCTTCCCCGATCCGAAATATCGTGACCGCTTTGTCTAATTAAGGCAGTGTTTGGAGGTTACTACGAGTGGGGACGAAGACAATGAGTGAACGGCGTCGAGGGTCGGCGGCTGTCGTCGCGGCGTGTCTGCTGGCATTCGCAGCGGCACCCGTGGCAGGCCAACAAGGCGCCCCACCGCCGGCGGTCCTGGTGCAGCCCGCCGAGCAGACGGCAATTGCCGATCAGGCCGAATTCATCGGCCGCGCCGCCGCCGTCGACAAGGTCGACCTGCGGGCCCGGGTCAAGGGCTTCCTGGGGCCACGCAAGTTCAACGACGGCGACCTGGTGAAGAAGGACGACGTCGTCTTCACCATCGAGCCGGAGACCTACCAGGCCGCCGTCGACCAGAAAATCGCCCAGCGCGATTCGGCGGCGGCGGCGCTCACCAACGCCGACCTGCAATACAATCGCGCCGCCGAGCTCTTGCGCACCAACACCGGCACCGTGGCGGTCCGCGACCAGCGCCTGAGCGAACAGCTCCAGGCCAGGGCGAACCTCGAAGACGCCAAGGCGCAGTTGCGCGACGCCGAGATCCAGCTCTCCTACACCGAGATCAAATCGCCGATCGAGGGTCGCATCGGCCGCGCCGCGGTCTCGCCGGGCAACCTGGTCAGTCCCGATTCCGGCGTACTGGCCACGGTGGTGAGCGAGACCCCCATCCGCGTGCTGTTTCCGGTGACCCAGCGCGAACTCCTGGAGGCCAAGCGCAATGCCAGCATCGGCGATCCGCCGGCCGTGCGCCTGAAGCTGGCCGACGGCAGCCTCTACAAGGAGAAGGGCAAAATCGACTTCATCGACATCGCGGTCGATCCCAAGACCGACGGCCAGATCATCCGCGCCACCTTCGACAACAAGGACAACCTCTTGACCGACGGACAGACCGTCCGCGTCCTCCTCGAGGACAACAAGCCCAAGACCGTGGTGACGGTCCCGCAGCAAGCCATCGCGCTCGACCAGACCGGCCCCTACCTCTTCACTGTCGACGACAAGAACGTGGTGCACCTGCAGCGGGTGAAGACCGGCATCGCGCGCAGCGGCCAGCTGGTCATCAGCGAAGGGCTGAAAGCAGGCGACAAGGTGGTCGTGCAGGGCCAGCAGCGCATCCGCGACGGCATGACCGTGGCGCCCAGCGCGGTCCCACCCGCCGCCGCCAAGCCGAAGCAGTAGCGCCATGACCATCTCGTCGCTGTTCATCCGCCGGCCGCGGCTGGCCTTCGTCGTCTCGACGGTCATCACCATCGCCGGCGTGCTGGCAATGTCGGTGCTGCCGGTCGCGCAGTTCCCCGACATCGTGCCGCCCCAGGTGCGCGTCACCGCCACCTATCCCGGCGCGTCGGCCCAGGCGGTCGAGGAGAGCGTGGCCCAGGTCATCGAAGGCCAGGTCAACGGCGTCGAGAAGATGATCTACATGAAATCGACGTCGGGCGGCGACGGCAGCTATGCGCTCTCCGTCAGCTTCGCGGTCGGCTCCGATCCCGATCTCAACACCGTCAACGTCACCAACCGCGTCAACCAGGTGCTGGCCCTGCTGCCGCCCGAGGTGCAGCGGCTGGGCGTGACCACAAAGAAGCAGTCGTCGGCGCTGCTGCAGCTCATCGCCGTCTACTCGCCCAAGGGCAGCCGCGACGGGCTGTTCCTCAGCAACTTCGCGACCATCACGCTGATGGACACGCTGCGCCGCGTGCCGGGCGTCGGCGACGCCTCGCTGTTCGGCCCGCTCGACTACTCGATGCGCGTGTGGCTCAACCTCGACCGCATGTCGAGCCTCGACATCGCCGCCGACGACGTGGTCAAGGCGGTGCAGGCGCAGAACGTGCAGGCGGCGGTCGGCCTGGTCGGCGCCGCGCCGCTGCTCGACGATGTCGGCTTCCAGCTCAACATCACCACCCAGGGCCGCATGACGACGGTGGCTGAGTTCGAGGACATCGTCGTACGCGCCGCGGCCGACGGCGCCCTGGTGCGCATCAAGGACATCGCCCGGGTCGAGCTCGGCGCCAAGAGCAGCGATTCGGTCGGCCGCTACAACGGCAACCCCGCGGCCGGCATCCAGATCTACCAGCTGCCGGGCGCCAATGCGCTGGCCACCGCGCAGGGCGTGCGCAAGGCGCTGGACGAGCTGAAGCCGCGCTTTCCCGACGACGTCGCCTACGACGTCATGTACGACACCACGGTATTCGTCGAAGCCACGATCGAGAGCGTGATCCACACGCTGATCGAGGCCTTCGTGCTGGTGGCGATCGTGGTCTTCATCTTCCTGGGGAACCTGCGCGCCACGCTCATTCCCATCATCGCGGTGCCGGTGGCGCTGATCGGCACCTTCGCCGTCATGCTGGCGCTGGGCTTCTCGGCCAATACCATCTCCCTGCTGGCCCTGGTGCTGGCGATCGGCATCGTGGTCGACGACGCCATCGTCGTGGTCGAGGCGGTCGAGCACATCCTCGAGCACGAGCCCGACCTCACGCCCGCCCAGGCCACCGAGAAGGCGATGGGCCAGGTCACCGCGCCGATCATCGCCATCACCCTTGTGCTGCTCTCCGTGTTCGTCCCGACGGCGTTCATCCCCGGCATCACCGGCCAGCTCTACAAGCAGTTCGCCGTGGCGGTGTCGGTGTCGATGGTGATCTCGGCGATCAACGCGCTGTCGCTGTCGCCCGCGCTCTGCTCGCTGATCCTGCGCCATCGCAAGAAGCCGCGCGGCGTCATGGCCTGGCTGCAGAACGGCATTGACAGGAGCCGCGACGGCTATGTCCGCCTGGTGACGCCGATCGCGCGGCGCACCTTGCTGGCGCTCATCCTGGTCGGCGGCTTCGTGCTGGCGACCGGCGGCATCGGCAGCCTGGTGCCCTCGGGGTTCCTGCCGGACGAGGACCAGGGCGCCTTCATGGCCGAGATACAGCTGCCCGACTCCGCCTCGACCAACCGCACGGCGGCCGCAGTCGCGGAGGTCGAGAAGACGATCCAGGGCAAGCCCTGGATGCAGAGCATGTTCACCGTCACCGGCTACAGCCTGCTCGATGGGCTGAACATGTCCAACCGCGCCCTGGTCGTGGTCGGGCTGAAGCCGTTCGCCGAGCGCAACGACCCGACGCTCACCGTGTTCTATGCGCTGCAGGAGCTGAACAAGGCCTTCGCCCAGATCGCCTCGGCCAACATCTTCGCCTTCAACCTGCCGCCGATCATGGGGCTGGGCAATTCGTCGGGCTTCGAGTTCGTCGTGCAGTCGCTGGCCGGCGCGCCGCCCACCGACCTCGCCGCCGTCGCCCGCGGCATGATGATCTCGGCCCAGCAGGTGCCGCAGCTCGCCGGCGTCTTCACGACCTATGCCGCGGCCGCCCCGCAGATCAACCTCAAGCTCGACCGCGAGCGCGCCCAGGCGCTGGGCGTATCGATTTCCGACATCTTCTCGGCGATGCAGACGACCCTGGGCGGCGCCTACACCAACGACTTCAACCTGTTCGGCCGGACCTGGCAGGTGAAGGTGCAGGCCGACGCACCCGATCGCAGCAACGTCGACGACATCTTCCGCGTGCGCGTGCGCTCGTCCAACGGCGAGCTGCTTCCGCTGCAGGCCGTGGCGAACATCGAGCTGATCACCGCGCCATCCTCGATCGTGCGCTACAACAACCTGCGTTCGGTGGTGCTGAACGGCGCCCCGGCGCCCGGCTTCTCGTCCGGCCAGGCCATCGCCGCCATGGAGGCGCTCGCCACGTCGACGCTGCCCGCCGGCTACGGCTACGAATGGACCGGCACGGCGCTGCAGGAGAAAGCAGCGAGCGGCCAGACCGGCTTCATCCTGGCGCTCGCCGTGCTGTTCGCCTACCTCTTCCTCGTCGCCCTCTACGAGAGCACCGCGATCCCGATCGCGGCACTGCTGTCGGTCGCGGTCGGCCTGTTCGGCGCGGTGTCGGCGCTCTACCTCACCGGTCTCGACAACAACATCTTCGCCCAGATCGGCATCGTCGTGCTGATCGCGCTCGCCGCCAAGAACGCCATCCTGATCATCGAGTTCGCGATGGAGGAACGCGCCAACGGCAAGGACATCGTGACGGCGGCGACCACGGCGGCCGGCCTGCGCTTCCGCGCCGTGATGATGACCTCCTTCGCCTTCATCCTGGGCCTGGTGCCGCTGGTCATCGCCTCGGGCGCGGGCGCCGCCACCCAGCGCGCCGTCGGCACCGCCGTGTTCGGCGGCATGATCGCGGCGTCGTTCCTCGGCATCTTCGTGATCCCGGGCCTCTACGTCGCCCTGCAGACCTTCCGCGAGAAGGTGAAGGGGGTAGACAAGAAGACCATCGAGTACAGGGAGGTGGAGCCCGACCACTGACCGCGCGAGAAGCCGTGGCGCTTATTCCAGCCGGATGTTCGCTTCCTTCACCACCGGCCGCCAGCGCTCGATTTCCGCCGCGATATGCCGGCCCAGCGCCTCGGGCGGCGCGATCACCGCGGCGCCGCCTTCCTTTTCCAGGCGCGCCTTCACGTCGGCCGACGCCAGCGCCTTGTTGATCTCGGCGTTGAGCACCTTGGCGATCGCGGGATCGATCCCGGCCGGCCCGGTGATGCCGTACCATTGGTCGGCTTCGAAGCCGGGAAAGCCCAACTCGGCGATGGTCGGCAGCTCGGGAAATGCTTCCGACCGCTGGGCGCTCGAAACGGCGAGCGCGCGCAGGCGGCCCTGCTTGGCGAGCGGCATGACCACCGGCGCACCGGTGAACCCCATCTGCAGCTGACCGGCCAAAAGATCGGAGACGAAGGGCGCCGTGCCCTTGTAGGGCACGTGCAGGAACTCGGTGCCGGTGGCGAAGGCGAAATAGGCCGAGGCAAGATGCGAGGCGCTGGCCGTGCCGCCGGTGCCGTAGGCCAGCGCGCCCGGCTTGGCCTTGGCCAGCGCCACCAGCTCCTGGACCGATTGCGCCGGCACCGACGCGTTGACCGCCAGCACGTTGGGCACGTTCGCCACGTAGGCGAGCGGCGTCCAGCCCGTCACCGGGTCGTAGCCGTGGTGCGGATAGACCAGCGGATTGATGGCCAGGGTGCCGATATGGCCCATCAGCATGGTGAGGCCGTCGGGCTCGGCGCGCGCCACCATCTCGCAACCGAGCGTGCCGCCGCCGCCCGGCCGGTTCTCGACGATGCAGCTCTGGCCGAACGCGACCTGCAGCTTGGCGGCGATCTCGCGCGCCAGGATGTCGGTCGTGCCGCCGGGCGTGAACGGCACGATCAGATGGAGGGGCTTGGCGGGAAACGTCTCAGCCCGCGCCGGCGACAGCGCGGCGAAACCCGCCGCCGCGCTCCAGGCCGCGAGCTGCCGACGTCCGAGCGTCATGGACGATCCGTGCCCGCCTCGAGGCGCGCGCGCAATGCCGCGTCGTGCAAGGCGGTGTCCTGGCCGGGCGGCGCGATGCGCACGGCGTCCTCCAGGCACGCGGTCTGGCGCCATTCGTCCTCCGGCCGCACGCGGCCGTCATAGCCGATCTGGTCGACACCCCAATAGAGCTCGAGGTGATGGCCGTCGGGATCGAGGAACTCGACCGAGACCTGGCAGCCGGCGCGGCGGCGGCCTTCGTAGACGATCTTGGCGCCGTACTGCTTCAGGTGATCGCGGGCGTAAAAAACCTCGTCGAGCGTGGCGAGCTCGAACGCCAGGTGATGCAGGGTCTTGGCCGCTTCCCCCGCCTGCGGCGCGCCGCCGATCAGCGCCAGGCAATGATGGTCGCCGTTGCAGCGCAGGAACACCATGCCGCCCGGCATCATCCTGTCGGGATAGATGTCGGAGACCTTGAAGCCCAGCACCTCGGTGTAGAAGCGCTTGGACTTCTCGAGGTCGGCGACATTGACCACGGCGTGGCCGATCTTCTGGACGGCGAAGGGCGGGTTCATGGGCTACCTTTCCAGCAGGTGGTCCGCCATCATGGACCCGAAGCAGCAGTGGGGGAAAGAACGCATGGCGAAATCGCCGAATCGACTGTCGGCCAGCGAGGCCGTGCTGCGCATGGCCCAGAAGCGGCTCAAGGCACGCGACCTCGTCGAGGCCTGTCTCGACCGCATCGAGGCGCGCGAGGGCCAGGTCCATGCCTGGGAGGCGCTCGATCCCGAGGGCGCCCGCAAGCGCGCCGACATCCTGGACAAGAGAAGCCGCCCGGCCGGCCCGCTGCACGGCATTCCGCTCGCCGTGAAGGACATCATCTCGACCAGGACGCTGCCCACGACCTGCGGCTCGCCGATCTATCGCGACCATGTCGTGGGCAAGGACGCCGCCTGCGTCACGCAGCTCGTCAAGGCGGGCGCCATCGTGCTGGGCAAGGCGGTGACGACGGAATTCGCCGGCGCCCATGCCGGCAAGACGCACAATCCGCACAATATCCGCCATACGCCGGCCGGCTCTTCGTCGGGCTCGGCGGCGGCGGTGGCCGACTTCATGGCGCCGGTTGGCTATGGCACGCAGACCGCCGGCTCGGTGATCCGTCCCGGCGCCTTCAACGGCGTGGTGGCCTACAAAGGCAGCCACGGCTGGGCCGACATGACGGGCATCAAGGCCTATGCGCCCACCCTCGACACGCTGGGCTTTTTCACCCGCGAGGCGAACGATCTTGCCCTGATCCGCGCCGCCTACGGCCATGCGCCGGCCGATCCGCCGACGCGCGCGCCGCGCATCGGCCTGATGCGCACGCCGTGGTGGGACATGGCTGAACCGTACAACAGGAAGAACATCGAGGAGGCCGCCCGCGCCTTGCGGGGCGCCGGCGCCAAGGTGCGTGAGTGGAAAGCGCCCGAACTCATGGGCCGGCCTCATGCAGGCACAGCACCGCATCATGACCAAGGAGGCAACGCAGTCCTACGCCAAGGAGCGCGCAAGGTTCTCGCACCTCTTCTCGCCGATCATGCAGAACGCAATGGTCGAAGGCGATGCCGTGAACCGTCGCCAATATGCGGACGCCAAGAAGCGCAAGCGCATCGCGCTCGGCCGGCTCGACGACGCCTGGGAAACGTTCGACCTGCTGCTGGCGCCCTCGGCCAGGGGAGAGGCGCCGTCGGGGCTGGGCAATACCGGCGATCCGATCTTCAACCGCTTCTGGACGCTTCTGGGCACGCCCTGCATCGCGCTGCCGTTCAATACCGGCCCGTTCGGCCTGCCATTGTCGGTGCAGCTCATCGGGCCGCGCGGCCGCGACGATCAGCTCATCGCCTGGGCGCGCTGGGCGGAGCAGAAGCTCGCGTGACCGTCAGGCTGGGCCTGATCGGCTACGGCGCCATCGGCAAGCATGTCGAGGCGGCGCTGACGTCGGGCGGCCTCGAAAATCTCGAGCTGGTCGCGGCGCTGGTGAAGCGGCCGCGCCACGACCAAGGCTCCGGGGGCCTGCTGACCCACGAGCCGGATCGCTTCTTCGCCCACGCCTTCGACGCCGTCGCCGAATGTGCCGGGCACGAGGCGGTGCGGGCTCACGGCCAAAGGGTGCTGGAACGCGGCGCGGACTTTCTCGTGACCTCGGTCGGCGCCTTCACCGACGACGCGCTGTTCGACCGCCTGCTGGCCGCCGCCAAGGCCAATGGCCGGCGCCTGATCCTGCCGTCGGCTGGCATCGGCGCCCTCGACATCCTGAGCAGCGCCGCGGTCGGCGGCCTCGACAGCGTCACCGTCACGGTGCGCAAGGACCCATCGGCATGGAAGGGCACGATTGCCGAGACGCTGGTCGATCTCGAGTCGCTGAAGGCCCCACACGTCATCTTCGACGGCCCGGTCCGCGAGGGAGCGCGGCTCTACCCGCAGAACGTCAATATCTCCGCCGCCGCCGCACTCGCCGGGCTGGGCCTCGACCGCACGCGCGTGGTGATCGTGGCCGATCCCACGATCACCACGCACATCGTCGAACTCGAGGCAAAAGGGGCGTTCGGCAGCTTCGCCTTCCGGGAGGACGTGGCGGTCAGCGAGGAGAACCGCAAGACCGGCAAGCTTGTCGCCATGGCGATGGTGAAGTCCGTCCGCCAGCTCGCCTCGACCCTGGTCGTGGCGGCGTAAAGCGCGCGGCTACGTCACTGGTTCTTGGGAACCAGCGTCCACACCGGATCGAGCACGCGCATCCGGCGCCCGCGCAGGATCGCCAGCCGCTCGCGATAGCCCAGCACCTGCACTTGCAGGACATCCTCGAATTCCGGCGGCAGATCGTCCGCCGCCACCCGGGGCGACAGGCGGATCATCTGGTCGGATTCGAGCAGTTCAGCGGCGGCTTGCCCGTCGCTCGGGCGCGGACGGAGAAGGTAGGTCAGTACTGAACTTGCATTCATAGGGATGCTCCTTGGTCAACGCCTAAGTAGCAGCCTCCCCCAGGATGAATGTGAGTTTCCGCACATGCGAACGAACTAGCGGTGATTTGAGCGATTTCCCGTGTAAATGCATATTTATACGTAGCCCGGCCCTTCGATCACCGGGTGGGCCGCCAGGAACTTCTCGTCGATCTCGACGCCGATGCCGGGCCCGTCGAGCGGGCGCACGCAGCCGTCCGGGCCGATCTTCCACGGCTCGGAGCCCAGCTCGTCGCGGAACTTGTTGGCGACCGACAGGTCGGCCTCGAAGTAGCCGCCATTGTCGATCGAGGCCAGGAAATGGATCGAGACGGCATGATTGAGGCCGGTCATCGAGCTGTGCGGATGGATCGGCAGCTTCCACATCGAGGCGGCGGCGGCGATCCTCTGCACCTCGGTGATGCCGCCGCTCTTGGAGAGGTCGGGCTGCAGGATGGTGATGTTGCCGTCCTCGATCACGCGGTGGAACTCGAAGCGCGTGTAATGGTTCTCGCCCGCCGCCAGTGGCGTGCGGCCGAAGCCCTTGGCCATGGCATAGGAGCGATGGTCGTGCGCCGGGAACGGCTCCTCCAGCCAGCCGATCGCAAGTTCGTCCATCGCCGGCATCACGCGACGCGCATCCTCGACCGAGTAGCCGGTGTTGGCGTCGGTCAGGATGGCGATGTCGGGGAAGCGGCGACGGATCGCCGTCATGCGCTGGATGTCGGCGGCGGGCGTGTCGCCCACCCTGAGCTTCAGCGCCTTGTAGCCCGCCTCGACCATGGGCACGGCTTCGGCGACCAGCGAATCGGGCGCCTGGTAGCCGAGGGATATCCCGCCGGCATAGGCCGGCACCGGCCGGTTGCTGCCGCCCAAAAGCTTGTAGAGCGGCCAGCCCACGGCCTTGCCTTTGATATCCCACAGCGCCTGGTCGATGCCGCTCATCGCCATGGCGGTGGCGGCGCCCATGCCGTGGCTGCCGAGCTGGAACTTGTAGATCCTGGCCCAGATGCCCACCGTGTCGGTGGCGTCCATGCCGACCACGAAGCCTTGCAGCGTGGTGTTGATCAGGTGGCCGATGCTGCCCGGCGAGCGCGCATGATGGCTCTCGCCCCAGCCCACGATGCCGTCCTCGGTCGTCACCTTCACCATGACGCAGTCGCGCTTGGTCATGGTGCCGATGCCCAGCGACACCTGCAGTTCCTTGGGAACCCGGTAGCTGGTGGGATAGGCTCTGACGTCGACGATCTTCATGTCCGCGCTCCCATCATCCCGATTGTCGCTGAGGCACCGCCGGCAAATCCTGGCGTGCACCCCGAACGAGAGACGCACAATGCGGTCGGCTTTGCGGAAAGTCTTTGCAGGGAATTTCCGCAATTTCCGCTAGCGATACGCCAATCAGGGCCATGGTGTGGACCCCTTGGGTGAGACGGCAACACTGCGGACGGTTTCTCGAGCCGAGTCCTGCAGGGGTTTCCCGCCAGTTTCCGCCGGGTTTCCGCCGCTTCGCGCCGTCGTCGGAAGGGCCCCATTTCCCAAGGATTCGAGGTTTCCGCCCTTCCCGCCCTTTCCGCCGGTCGTTTTGCTGTCTCACCCAAGAGGCGGGCGCCAGCAGATCGGGATTGATGACGCCACGCGCGC
This sequence comes from uncultured Alphaproteobacteria bacterium, assembly GCA_963765385.1. Lineage (GTDB taxonomy): Bacteria > Pseudomonadota > Alphaproteobacteria > Reyranellales > Reyranellaceae > Reyranella. Next base: position 1,227,884 of record CAVXWG010000014.1, read on the forward strand.
AGAGTTCGCGGGCGCGGCTCGCGTGCCCGGGTTTGCAGAGGTGCGGGCGTCGGTGACCGGACATGGCTGAGGCTCCTGACGAGGACCGGAGCGTATTTAATTATCGCTCTGCCTAAAGTCAAGTATTACTCATGAACCGCTTAAGACCGACGATCGAATTTTCGGGCGCCATAGTGACCGAAAATTCCTGTTGCAGCTCCAGGGCTATCGCATGTGCCAATTCCCATCGTCTCGACCAAGGCCCCCCTCGACTTCGCTCGGGGCAGGCTCCGGGCCGCGCGGAGAGACCTTCTGTCCCCCGATTTTCTGCTTATCGTTGAGGCAAGGTCTCTCCACTCCGCGCGGAGCCTGCCCCGAGCGAAGCCGAGGGGCGCTCCGGTCGAGACGACGGAAAAGCGCTACATGCGATAGCCTTGGTTCCAGCCGGAGCGCGGACATGGGTGTCTGGCGGATGGAAATGCAAGCACCAGTGAGCAAGCATCCGGCGAGGCCGCCTCGAGCGAGATTTGGACAGGGGCGCAAGTCCCCTGCCAAGGATTGAACGACGCGCCCGCCGGCCGCCCTGGCAGGCGTTTTGTTTGGTATTGTGCGTCCATGGTGCTGACCTTCAGAACGGCGATGCTTTCGGAGGGCCAAGAGGTCGGACGCGTCATACGCGCCGCCTTCACGCAATATGTCCGCGCTTTGGGGCGCGAGTTGCCGGCCGAGGGATCGGCCCGGTTTGCCGAAGAGCGGGAGCGATTTGCGGCGGAACTCGAGCGCGGCGACGTCTACGTCGCCTTGGAGGGTGAGCGCATTGTCGGTGCCGTCAGGACAAAACCGCAGGAGAAAGACCTCTACATCCAGCAGATCGCTGTCGATCCGGCGCGACAGGGCACAGGCGTCGGGAGCTGGCTGTTGCAGCGGATCGACGAGATGGCGCGAGCGCGCGGCCTTGGCGGCCTGTCGCTCGAGACCGCCGAGATGGCAGTGGCCAACATTCGCCTCTACCAGCGGCACGGCTTCGAGATCGTGAGTCGCGGCCCGCCCGACCACGGGCTCGACCCTCATACCAGGGTCCACATGGTGAAGTCGTTTTAGGTCATGCCATCCCGAGCGAAGCGAAGGCGACGTGCCTGATGCAAGCGGCGATGAGGTCCCTAAGAGCATGCCATCTTCAGGTTCGAGCTGATCTTGCCCTCTTCGTCCTCCCCCGTCCTACGGCGGAGGATACAGGAGGGGGAGAGCCACGGTGATGATCGATGAGACGAGTCCTCATGATCTGAAACCAGCGAGAATCTTGCTGTCGCTTTCCCCCTCCCTACCCTCCCCCGTACGACGGGGGAGGAAATGAGGTGGGTCATGCCACCTTGTACTTCCTGAGCACCTCGCGATCGATCTCGATGCCGAGTCCCGGCCCCGTCGGCAACCTGACGATGCCCTTCTTCTGCTCGATCGGCTCCTGCGCCAGGTGATCGCGCAGCGGGTTGGGCGTCTGCTCGAACTCGAGCATCGGCGGCATGGGGCGGAAGGCCGGCGGCTGGTCGGGCAAGGCCGCCAGGAACTGCACCGTCGCCGCCAGGCCGATGGCCGAGCCCCAGGCATGCGGCACGCATTCGACGCCGAAGGCGCTGGCGAGCGTCGCGATCTTGCGGCACTCCGAGAAGCCGCCGGCGGCACAGAGGTCGGGCTGCACGATGTCCATCGCCTTGCGCGCGATGACGTCGCGAAAGCCCCAGCGCGTGAAATCGTTCTCGCCGCCCGCCACCGCCATGTCGAGGGCGCGCGTCACCTCGACATAGCCGTCATGGTCCTCGGGACTGATCGGCTCCTCGAACCACAGGATGTCGTGCTCCTCCAGCAGGCGGCCGAGCTTGATGGCGTTGGGCACCGAGAAGCAGTGGTTGGCGTCGACCGCGAGCTTGACGTCCGGGCCGATCGCCTCGCGCACCGCGGCCACCCGCCTGGCGTCGAGCTTGAGATCGCCCAGGCCGATCTTCATCTTGAGGGCGCGGAAGCCGTCGGCCTTGAATTCGAGGGCTTCCTCGACCGCCTCTTCGACCAGGCGGTCCATGTCGATGAAATAGAGCCCGGTGGCGTAGGGGATGACTTCGCTGCGATAGGCGCCGCCGATCAGCTTGTGCACCGGCTTGTTGACGGCGCGGCCCATGATGTCCCACAGCGCAATGTCGATGCCCGAGATGGCCGAAATCGCCATGCCGGTCGTGCCGTAGTCCTTGATGCGATTGTAGAGATCCTCCCAGATCGCCTCGACGTCGAACGGGTCGCGACCGATCACCCGCGCCTTGTACTGCGTGTCGACGAAGGTCTTGGCGACGGCGGCCGGCCCGTAGCATTCACCCCAGCCGGTGATGCCTTCGTCGGTCGAGACCTCGACCAGGCAGGTCGAGCGCGTGCCATAGACCCAGCCGCGCGCCGAGACGAACGGCTTGTCGACCTTGCATTGCAGGATGTGGCAGGCGACGTCGGTGACCTTCACAACATTCTCCCAGTGTGCGAGGCCCTGCTGCCCCCTGGACGACCGAAGCAGGCGGACTGCCTGGCAGCAAAACTTGATTGCCTCCGCGCCACACTACGTGCCCTGGCATTCGCTACCTAGTGCCGAAAGTACATTTTGTATGGCGCATCACTGGCGCCTGACGCCACCGCGCGCCAGCCTATTGCCGTCGATGGCGATCTGACTGGAGTATGCTGGATTGGCGGCCCGTGGCTAAATGGGTCGGACGAGCCAGCCATCGGCGGCACTTCCTTCGGGATCTGGCTCCGATGGGCAGGGCGAAATTGCATAAATCGCACGACGGAGGAATTCCTGATGGCGCGCATCCGGTTCGGCACATTCCTGGCACCGCATCACCCGGTCGGCGAACACCCGACTCTGCAGTTTCAACGCGATCTGGGACTGGCCGAGCATCTCGATAAACTGGGCTTCGATGAGTTCTGGTGCGGCGAACATCATTCCTCCGGCTGGGAGATGATCGCCTCGCCTGAGCTGTTCCTGGCCATGGCATCCGAGCGCACCAAGCGCATCCGACTTGGCACAGGCGTCGTTTCGCTGCCCTACCACCACCCCTTCAACGTCGCGCAACGGATCGTGCAGCTCGACCACATGACCTTCGGCCGCGTGATCTTCGGCACCGGCCCCGGCGCCCTGCCCTCCGACGCGCGGACCTTCGGCATCGACTACATGCTTCTGCGCGACCGCCAGGACGAGGCAATCGGCATCCTGAAACGGCTCTTCGCCGGCGAGCGCATTACCTACAAAAGCGAGTGGTTCGAACTCAACGAGGCGCAGCTGCAGATCCTGCCTTATCAGGAAGATCTGCCGATGGCGGCGGCTTCCTCGATCAGCCCATCCGGCATGCAGCTTGCCGGAAAGTACGGCATGGGCGTCCTGTCCATCGCCTCGACCTCGCAGGAAGGCCTGCAGGCACTGCCGACCCAGTGGTCGTTCGCCGAAGAGGCGGCGAAGAAGCATGATCAGAAGGTCGACCGGAAGAACTGGCGTGTGGTGATGGCCTGGCATCTTGCCGAGTCGAAGAAGCAGGCCGAGCAGGAGGCGGTGGACGGCCTTCAGCACTGGCACAACGAGTACAATGTCCGCGTTCTTGGCCGGCCTGGCTCGGTCCATGTGGCCGACAAGTGGGAACTTCTGGCGCGAACGACCGGCATCGGCAATGCGGTCGGCACGTCGGTCATCGGCACACCCGACGAGATGGTCAAGACGATTCGCGCTCTGCAGGAGGTTACCGGCGGGTTCGGCGTCGTGCTGGGTTTCGCACACGACTGGGCAAATCGCGAGGCCACGCTGCGCTCGTGGGAGCTGTTTGCCCGCTACGTCATCCCCGAGATCAACGGACACACCCGTAACCTCAAGGCTTCTGCCGAGTATCTGGCGGCAAACAAGGTCGAGCTGATGAGCGGACTGAGCGCCGCGATCATGGCGAAGGTCCAGGGTAACAAGGTCGCCGAGGCTGCCATGGCGGTGACCAGGGAGCGGATGGCAGCCCAGGCCCAGGACGGCGGGTGGCGAGCGGCGTCCGATACCCCTGCGACCGATCCAGGCAAGGTCCCGAAATAGCGTGCCTCCCTTCCTGGTCGCGAAACCCGTTGCTTGCAGCTCTCGACGAACGGCTTTGAGTGGCTTCGCGACTGTCGGGTTGCGATGTGACAACCGCCGCAAGCGGCACTCGATCTTCGGAACGATCTCTTCAGCGCGGGCACCGGCGCCCTTGGCCGCGCTGGCCGGAATTGCAGCCCCTTTTGCTGAACACCCTGTTCGGCAAATTCGACGATAGTCGCGACGTACGCCGCTACAGTGGCCAGGAGGAAGCGTGAATGGACGTCCGCAGGATCAAGACGGCGCCGGGCCTGGAATTCGACTGCTCTCTGGCGGGCTCGCCTGACGGGGTGCCGGTCTTGCTTCTCCACGGCTTCGGCGTATCGCGACATTTCTGGGACCGCCAGGTTCCCGCATTGGCCGACGCGGGCTATTTCGCGATCGCGCCCAACCAGCGAGGCTATTCGCCCGGCGCGCGTCCCGATCCGAAGGATCTCGAGGCCTACCACATCGACCGCCTGGTGGGCGACGCCCTCGACATCGTGGCCGCTGCGGGGCATGGCGGTAGCCGTTTCCATCTGGTCGGTCACGATTGGGGCGGCAGCCTCTCCTGGATCATCGCCGCGCGCCATCCCGAGCGACTGCGCTCGCTCTCCATGCTGTCGCGGCCGCATCCGGCCTCGTTCCTGCGCGCGCTCGCCCTGCCCGATGGAGAGCAGAAGCGGCGGTCGGGGCATCACACGGCCTTCCTCGAGCCGGACGCCGTCGCGAAGCTGTTGGCGAACAATTGCGAATGGCTGCGCTCGCGCCACCTGCGTCAGGGCATGCCCGAGGCGGCGACCGATGCCCATATGTCTGTTTTGGGCAACGAGGCCGCCCTCGCGGCCGCGCTCGCCTGGTACCGCTCCAGCGGCCCGCGCCAGCCGCTCGGCCCGATCGAGGTGCCGACGCTCTACATCTGGGGAGATGCCGACGACACGGTGGGCCGTGTGGCGGCCGAGGGGACGGGCGAATTCATAGACGCCCCGTATCACTTCGAGGTGCTGGCGGGCGTCGGCCACTATGCGGCGGACCAGGTACCCGACAAGGTCAACGCGTTGCTGCTGACCCATCTGCGGCGACACGCGGACTAGAGCGACATCGGTCGAGATCGACTCACCGCATCACGAGCGCTTCCGAGATTCAAGCGCGCACGCTCACGGGACAACTCGGTACAGAAAGTATTTTGTCCGCGTCACTGGGCGAGAGAAGCAGCGCCGCGAACGCGGCCTCCTCCAGCGAGAGATGGCTGCTGGCCATCGCGCGGAAGCTGGGCGATAACGCGGGGAGGGGAGTCATTGGAGGAAACTAGATGACCGTCAAAAAAGAAGAGGCCAGCAGCACGGGTTGCGACGAAGCTGCGACGACAGAACCTACACTCGATCGCCGTGGAATGATGGTGCTGGGCGCCGGCGGCCTGCTGGCGGCGGTGCTGCAGAGCGCCCGCCCGGCCGCCGCGCAAAGCGCCCAGCGGCGCGGCACCCTGGTCATCGCGCTCGATATCAGCGATGCCACCGGCCTCGACCCGGTGCGCGTCTACCAGTATTCCAACCCGCTGCCGACCCATGCCGCCTACGACGGCATGGTCACCTTCGACCCGGGTGATTCGGTCACCTTGAAGCCGGCGCTGGCCACCGAATGGGCCTACCAGCCCGACGGCAAGACGGTGCGGCTGAAGCTGCGCACCGACGTGAAGTTCGCCTCCGGCAAGCCGATGACCGCCGAGGATGTCCGCTTCTCCTTCACCCGGCAGCTCAACATCAAGGACCAGCCGTGGCAGTACATCTCGCACATCGAGGAGGTGAAGGTCGTCGACCCCCACACGGTGGACATCGTGCTGAAGGACCCGTCGCTGCCGTTGATGACAATCATCGCCACCCCGGCCTTCGGCGTGCTGGAGAAGGAGGCGGTGATCGCCCATGGCGGCACCGATGCGCCGGACGCCAAGGAGAAGGACAAGGCCACCGACTGGCTGAATGAGAATTCCGCCGGCACGGGTCCGTACCGCCTGACCGGCTGGCAGCGCAACCAGCAGATCCAGATGGTGAAGAACCCGAATTACTGGAGGGGGACTCCTGGTTACGAGCGCGTTCTGATCCGCCACATGAGCGAGAGTGCGGCGCAGCTCCTGGCCATCCAGCGCGGCGACGTGGATGTGGCGTTCAATCTCATTCCGGAACAGATCGCCACGCTGAAGGACGATCCCAATATCACCGTCGCGGGCATGACCAGCCTCGACTTCATCTACATGGCCGTGGTCGAGGCGCCGACCAACCCTGCGCTGCAGAACAAGCTGGCGCGGCAGGCCATCGGCTACGCCATCGACTACGACGGCATCATCAAGAACCTGATCGGCGGCAAAGCCGTCCGCCCCGTGAGCTTCCTGCCCGTCGGCGTCAACGGCTCGACCGAGGCGCTGACCAAGGAGATCGGCTTCCGCGAAGACCTCGCAAAGTCGAAGCAGTTGCTGGCGCAGGCCGGTATGCCGGAGGGATTCAAGTTCGCGCTATCCTACGGCAACGCCGCGATCGCCGGCGTCGGCTACCAGAACCTGGCGCAGAAGCTGCAGTCCGACCTGGCGCGCGTCGGCATCAAGGCCGAGCTGACGCCGATGGACCAGGTCAACATGCGGACCATGTACCTGGGCGGCAAGCTCGAGGCGGCGCTGACCTTCTGGAACCCGCCGGCTCCGGAGAACTGGCTGTGGAGCAGCGCCACCATCAACCGCGTGGCGGGCCGCGTGCACTGGAAGGTGCCCGATGACGTCCGCAAGCTGGTGGCCGACGCGGGTGCGGAACGCGATCTGGCGAAGGGCGCCGCGCTCTACAAGCAATACCAGCAGGCGATGGTCGATGCGGCCCACCACTTCGTGCTGATCCAGCCGGTCTATCAGGTGGCGGTGCGCAAGAACGTGTCCGGCCTGAAACTGACGGCGGCAGGCTGGATGGTCGAGCTGGGCGAAGCCAAGCCTGCTTGATGCCACGCAACGTGCTCTCTCAACCCTCGTGTTCCTCTCCCCCGCCAGGGGGAGAGGCCAGGAGAGGGGGCTCCGAAAGCTCGTGCAACCCCCTCTCCCAACCTCTCCCCCTATCGGGGGAGAGGAGCATGAGGGGGAGCTGGGGTGATGCCGCATGATCCGTTATGTCGTCTCGCGCCTCGTGGTCTCGGTGGCCATGGTGCTGCTCGCCACCCTCGTCATCTTCCTGATCGCCAACACCGTGCCGGGCGATCCGGTGCTGACGGCGCTGGGCGACATGGCGGCCTCGGACCCGGTGCAGGTGGCGGAGTTCCGCGCTCGCTGGGGCCTCGACCTGCCGCTGTGGCACCAATACTGGTTGTTCCTCGAACGGCTGGCGCACGGTGATCTCGGTGTGTCGATCTCCTCGCGCCGGCCGGTGCTGCAGGACATCATCGACTACGCCCCCGCTACCCTCGAGCTGGCGACGGTGGCCTTCATCCTTTCCCTCCTGGTGGGCCTGCCGCTCGGCGTGCTGGCGGCCGTGCGGCGAGACACCGTCATCGATCACGTCGCCCGTGCGGTGTCGCTCGTCGGCGTCTCGGCGCCGACCTTCTGGCTCGCCTTCATTGCGCTCGCGGTGTTCTACGGCTGGCTCGAACTGGGCGCCGGGTCCGGGGCGGCTCGATGCGGTCTCGTTTCCGCCTGACCGCATCACCGGGTTGCTGCTGATCGACACCGCGCTGCAGGGCGACTGGGATACGTTCCATGACGCGGCGGCGCATCTGGTGCTGCCGTCCATCGTGCTCGCCGCCGCCACGCTGGGCCTGATCACCCGCACCACGCGCGCCGCCATGCTCGAGGCGCTGTCGCAGGACTATGTGCGGGTGGCGAAGGCCAAGGGCCTGCGCGGACGACTGATCGTGCTGCGCCATGCCTTGCCCAACGCCATGCTGCCGGTGGTGACGCTGGGCGGTCTCGCCTACGCCAACCTGCTGGCCGGCGCGGTGATGACCGAGACCGTGTTCTCCTGGCCTGGCCTCGGCCGCTACACCTTCCGCAGCGCCGTGACGGTCGACTTCCCGGCCATCATGGCCGTCACCGCCATCGTCGCGGCAATCTTCGTCCTGGTGAATTTCCTGGTCGACATGTCGTACGCCCTGCTCGACCCGCGCGTGGTGAAGAAGTGAGCGACATCGCTCTCCCCGCGATCGCCTCTCCTCGCACCCGGTGGCTGCGCCGCTACGGACTGGCGTCGTTCGGCGCGGCGATCATCCTGGCCTGGGTCCTCGCGGCGATCTTCGCGCCGTGGCTCACCCGATACGATCCGAATTCGTTGATGTGGCGATGCGCCTGCGGCCGCCGTCGGCCGGCAACTGGCTGGGCACGGACGCGCTGGGGCGCGACGTGGCGACCCGTGTCATCTATGGCGCCCGCGTGTCGCTCACCGTCGGCATGGTGGTGGTGCTGGTGGGGGCGCTGTTCGGCACGCTGCTCGGCGCCGTCGCGGCCTATGCGCGGGGCTGGGCGGAAGAAGGCCTGATGCGGCTGACCGACCTGGTCTTCTGCTTCCCGCCGATCATCCTGGCGATGGCGATCGCGGCCGCGCTCGGAATCGGCACGGTGAACACCGTCATCGCGATGCTGGTGGTGTGGTGGCCGAAGTTCGCCCGGCTTTCCCGCAGCCTGGTGATCTCGCAGCGCTCCATGGAATACGTCGAGGCGGCGCAATCCATCGGCTTCGGCCCGGCCCATATCCTGCTGCGCCAGATCATCCCCAACGCCGTCGGGCCGCTGATCGTGCTGGTCACGCTCGACCTCGGCAACGCCATCCTGGTGTTCGCCGGACTGTCCTTTCTCGGCCTGGGCACGGTGCCGCCGACGCCGGAATGGGGCTCGATGGTGGGCGAAGGGCGGGAGCTGGTGCAGCAATGGTGGGTGGCCACCTTTCCGGGACTGGCCATCCTGACGGTGGTGATGGCCTTCAACTTCATGGGCGACGGCTTTCGCGACTGGCTCGATCCGCATGCCAATCGGCGCTGAGTCGTTGCTCCCCGCGCCGTTGCTGCAAGTGCGCGATCTGCGCACCTGGTTCCTGACGGATTCCGGTCCCGTCCGCGCGGTCGACGGCGTCAGCTTCGACGTGCATGCCGGCGAGACGCTGGGCATCGTGGGGGAATCCGGCTCCGGCAAGAGCGTCTGCGCCAAGTCGATCATGCGCCTGCTCGACGAGCCGGCGCGGATCGTCGGCGGCTCGATCCTGTTCAAGGGCCGCGATCTCGCGCATCTCGACGATGAAGGAATTCGCGCGGTGCGCGGGGCTGAGATCGCCATGGTGTTCCAGGACCCCATGACGTCCCTGAACCCGGTACTGCGCATTGCGCGACAGCTCGTCGAGGCGATGACGGCGCACGGCCGATTCACCAAGGCGGCGGCGCGCCGCCGCGCGATCGATCTTCTGCGGCGCATGGGCGTGGCCTCGGCCGACAGCGCCGTGAATGCGTTCCCGCATCAATTCTCCGGCGGCATGCGCCAGCGCGTGATGCTGGCCATGGGCTTCTCCAACGAGCCTGCCCTGCTCATCGCCGACGAACCGACCACGGCGCTCGACGTGACGATCCAGGCGCAGATCCTCGACCTGCTGCGCGGGCTCAACCGCGACCTCGGCACCGCCGTCATCCTGATCAGCCACGACCTCGGCGTGATCTCCAACATCTGCTCGCGCGTGCTGGTGATGTACGCCGGCGAGGTGGTCGAGGAAGGCGCGCCCGAGGATCTGCTGACCGATCCGCGCCATCCTTACACCTGGGCGCTGCTGCACGCCGCGCCGCGCATCGATGCCGAGGCCGAGGATCGCCGGCTGATCACCATCGAGGGCCAGCCGCCGGACCCGCGCGCCTGGCCATCCGGCTGCCGCTTTCGGGCGCGCTGCCCCTTTGCCATCGAGAAATGCGCGGAGCATCCCGAGCTGCTGCCGGTGGAGTCCGGACGTGCCGCGCGGTGCTGGGTGACGCAGGCGGGCGGCGCGCTGCACACCCCCGAACGCGCCAGGGCCGGGGGTGGCGCCGGGGCTGCCGCACCCGTCGATCCGCCAGCGGCGGTACCGATTCTCGAGGTCTCGGGCCTGCAGAAGCATTTTGCACTGGCGAAGGAGACCTTCTTCGCGCGCCAGCGCGTGCTGCGCGCCGTCGATGGCGTCGACCTGCAGGTCATGGCCGGTGAAACCGTCGGCTTGGTGGGTGAATCAGGGTGCGGCAAGTCCACGCTGGCGCGGCTGGTCACGCGGCTGCACGAACCGACGGGCGGCAAGATCGTCTTTGCCGGCACCGACATCACCCATGCCAGCCAGGCGACGATCCGCCCGCTGCGGCGACGCCTGCAGATGATCTTCCAGGATCCCTACGCGTCGCTCAATCCGCGCATGACGATCGGCGAGATCCTCGCCGGTCCGCTGATCCTGCACGGTATCGCCGGGGATGCGGCAGCGGCCCGCACGCGGGTCGCCGAACTGCTCGACCTCGTCGGCCTGCCGCGCCAGTCGGTGCAGCGTTTTCCGTATGAATTCTCCGGTGGCCAGCGGCAGCGCATCTCGATCGCCCGCGCCTTGGCGGTGGGCCCGGATTTCGTGGTTGCCGACGAGCCGATCTCGGCGCTCGACGTCAACATCCAGGCACAGATCATCAACCTGATGGTCGACCTGCAGGAACGGCTGGGGCTCACCTATCTGTTCATCGCGCACGATCTCGCGGTGGTGCGCCATGTCTGCGACCGCATCGCGGTGCTGTATCTCGGCAAGATCATGGAGGTGGGTCCGGCCGCGGCATTATTCTCGCGTCCGCTGCACCCCTACACGCGCACCCTGATCTCCGCCGCGCCAGTGCCCGATCCAAGGGTCGAGCGCACGCGCCGACACGTGCCGATGAAGGGCGAGCCGCCAAGCGCGCTCAACCCGCCGAGCGGCTGCCGATTCCGCACGCGCTGCCCGATCGCCGAAGAGCGTTGTGCGCGGGAGGAGCCGCCCCTGCTGGAAGCCGCCGCAGGCCAGCGCGTCGCCTGCCACTTCCCTGGACGGCTGAGTTAGACCAACGCTGGTGACCTCTGACTCATGGGAGCTTCTCCGACACGCTAGGGCAGCCGGTAGAAGGAGGCAGCGTTCTTCCAGAAGAAGCGGTCCCGATCAGCCTGGGAACGGTCCGCGAGCATGCGGTCGAGCGAGCGGACGAGCGTGTCGTAGCCTATCCGCAGGCCAGCGACGGGAAAGTTGCTCGCGAAGATGCATCGCTCGATGCCGAAGATCGCGATCGCATCCATGACAACACGTCGATTCGACTCGTAGTCCCAGGCGCTGTCCTTCAGGCCGAACTCCGAGACCTTGACATGAACGTTCGGCTGGCGAGCCACCGCCTCCATGCCTCGGCGCCAGGCCGCGAGGCCTTCTTCGCTGCGATCCCAGGGAAAGCCGGTATGGTTCAGCACGATCGGGATACTCGGAAACTGCCGCGCCACCTCGGCCGCTTCGCTGAGGTGCCAATAGGGTACGCGCAGATCCCAGGACAGCCGGTATTTCTGAAGCAACGCGAAGCCGCGCAGCCATCTGTCGTCCTGCATGGTGCCGGGCGCTCCGGGCGTCATGGCATCGGGGCGTGGCGACGTCTCCGGCTTCGACCGGATTCCGCGTACCAGGGGGAACTGCGCCTGAGCGGCGAGAATCTCTTCCGCATTGTCGGTGTGGAACCAGGCGTGCGCGACGATGGCGCCGGGAAAGCCGTAGCGGGCATTTACGCCGGTCAGCCACTCAGTTTCGGCGACCTGCCGCGAACGATCCATCTCGGCTTCGCAATGCACCGTCGTCAGCACGTTGTGGGCCTGCGAATTGCGCAGATAGTCTTCCGGCAGGTAGTCTCGCCTGAGCGCATCGTAGGCCCCCAGGAAGAAATGCGGTTCCGGCTGGTCGCTCAGGAAAGGGTAGCGGTTCGCGTTCAGGTCCCACAGGTGATGATGAGCGTCGATCAGCGAGACCGCTCCCGGCGCCTCGTTCCAATGGCCACTGATGGTCTTCATTTTCGTCCCGCTGCCGTCTGAACCAGGATGCCATGTCGACCTGGTTGCGCAGTGTACCGCCCGCGCCGAAGGCCCGGCAGTCGTCCGCCATGATCTCGAACCGACGCTCGTCGAGATCGCGCCCGTGTCCCGCCATATGCGGTGTGCGCGGGGCGTTCGGCGATGTCCAAAGCGGGTAATCGCTCGGCAGCGGCACCTGCTCGCAGACGTCGAGCGTCCTCGGCAACGACCACGCGGACGTCCGGCACCATGTCGGCCGGGCACCTGGTCCACGCGCGGGTCGTGTCGGTCTGCGGGGGCAGCACGACGGACTTGAAGGAATTCCTGCTGGTCACGATGGTGCTTCTTTCTCCACCGGAAATGTTTGGAGTGTAGATCGATCCAACGTCGATCAGCAAAGATCCGGCGCGTACACGGCCATCTTGCCGAACATGCGGCGCGCGGTGAGTTGGCCAAACGGCTCTGGTTGCTCGCACGGGAACTGGACATACTAGGGCTCGCAACCATGCCTCGCCTCTAGAAACCTCGTGCCAATGACTGCAAAGATCGAGACCTACTACGACTTCAGATCGCCTTACGCTTATTTTGCCGACTACCGGATTTGCCATGCCGGCCTTGCACTCGGCGAGAAGGTCGAATGGGTCGGTCGCCCCATCTTCATTGATGTGATTCTGAACCTGCAAGTTGGCAATGAGCCGTGGGCTCCATACGTCGATACCCTCATTCCGCCAAAGCGGTCGTATCTGATGGCCGACATCCGCCGCATGGCCGAGTTTTATGGAGTACCCTACAAACCATCTTGGAAGTGGCCAAATCGGCCCCATCAAGTTCCCGCGCTCTGCATTGCGTCCCTGCTTGCGGGAGAAGCGGAATCGGCTTTTCGGAGCATCATTTTCGACGCCTTGTGGCATGAACAGCGAGACATCTCCGATCCGGCGGTCCTGCGTGATGCTTTGGCCCGCGCCGGCGGTGATCCGGCCCTACTGGGTCAAGCCGGCAATCCTGGTGTTCACGACGCCCTGACGAGGCGAACGGTCGAAGCCTACGCGAAGGGTGTGTTCGGGACGCCCACATTCATCTGGAACAGCGAGCTCTTTTTTGGCGCGGATCGGCTCGACGTCCTGGCTTGGAAAATAAACCACGCGACCGGTTAGCAATGATGCGCTTGCCTCAATCAGAGATTCTACAGCCATGTTCACGCCGAATAGCTCGGCCACCCCACCACGGCTGCACCCCGACGGACCTTCGCCTAACGAAAGAACCGTGTTGGTTGGCGCGCCGACTTCAATCAGGATGACCACCTCGTTCTCCAGGCTGGGAGCACCTTCATGACCGTCACCATCACGCCGCTCACGCCCGTATTCGCCGGCGAAGTGGGCGCGATCGATCTGCGCAAGGTGCATGATCGCTCTTCGCTGGAAGCGATCCGCGACGGCATGGACAAGTACGCCGTGCTGGTGTTCCGCGACCAGGATTTCACCAACGAGGAGCAGCTCGACTTCGCCCAGCGTTTCGACGGCACGCTGCATGCCCGCACGTCCTCCTCGGCCATCGGCAGCAACCGGTTCGGCAACGAGGCCCTGGCCGACGTCTCCAACGTCGGTCCGGACGGCAAGATTCGCGACGCGAACAACCGCATGCGCGCCTCCTCGGTCGCCAACCGCCTGTGGCACACCGATGCATCGTTCGTCGATCCGCCGGGCCGCTACTCGATGCTGTCGGCGCGGGTGGTGCCGCCGGTGCGGGCCGATACGGAGTTCGCCGACATGCGCGCCGCCTACGACGCGCTGGACGCGGAAACCCGCGCCTCGATCGAAGGGCTGCGCGTCTATCATTCCATCGTCTATTCGCGCCACGTCCTTGGCTTCGACTTCAGCGCGGACGAGCAGGACAAGCTCAAGGGCGCCGTCCATCCGCTGGTGCGCACCATCCCGGGCTCAGGCCGCCGCGCCCTCTATCTCGCCTCGCACGCCGCCCATGTCGTCGACTGGCAGGTGCCGGAGGGCCGGCTGCTGCTGCGCGACCTGACCGACCACGCGACGCAGCCACAATTCATCTATCGCCACGTCTGGCGACCGCATGATTTCGTGATCTGGGACAATCGCTGCACCATGCATCGCGCCCGGCCGTTCGACGACCAGACTCACCGCCGCGAGCTGCGCCGCACCACGACGCTCGACCTGCCGCTGCCGGCTCCGCTTAGGCGTCCGCCACAGGCAGCGCGCCACGGAGTCAGGCGCGCTATCAGTTCCGTCGCGGCGAACCTCTCGGGCGTGCAGCCTTGATCTAGCCGGCCGCCGTGGCCGTCACTCGCCGGCGCCGTGGCGGCCGCGCTGCGAGACGTGCCACGGCAGGCAGAGCCGCTCGGCGTAGTCGAGCACGAAGAACAGGAGAGTGCCGAAGATGCCGAGCAGCATCAGGCAGACGAAGACGCCGAGGGTGTCGAACTGGCCCTGCGCCACCAGGATCTGGAACCCCAGTCCTTTGCTGCCGGCCACGAACTCGCCCACGATGGCGCCGACCAGCGCGAAGGAGATGCCGACCTTCATGCCGGCGAACAGGCTGGGCAAGGCGCAGGGGAACTTGATCTTGGCCAGCACGGCCAGCGGCGAGGCGCGCGATACGCGCGCGAGATGCAGCATGTCGGGATCGACCGAGCGCAGGCCGAGCACGGTGTCGATGACGATGGGAAAGATGGCGAGCATCAACGCGATCGCCACCTTGGGCTCGGTGCCGGTGCCCATCCAAATGACGAAGAGGGGCGCCAGCGCCACCTTGGGAATCGAGTTCAGGGCCACCAGCAGGGTGTAGATCGTGCGCTCGAGCAGCTTCGAGGAGACGATCGCCACGGCCAGCAGCACACCCAGCACCACGGCCAGCGCGAAGCCCAGGCACGTCATGCCCAGCGTGAAGCCGAGCTGGCGCATGAACAGGCCGGGTGTCTGCAGGAAGGCGCCGACGATGGCGCTCGGCGCCGGCAGGATCAAAGGCGGCGGCTGGAACAGCCGGACGCCCGCCTCCCACAGGAGCAGGGTGACGGCGAGGACCAGGATGACGTCGCGCGCCTCGCTGGGCGCAAGCAGGCGCTTCAGCATTGCTACTCCTTGACGATCCCGAGCGCGGCGAAGTGATGGCGGATATGCGCCACGTACCGGGTGAAGGCGGCGCTCTCCCGCACCGCCAGCGAACGCGGCCGCGGCAGGTCGATGGCGACGATCTCCATGATCGCCCCCGGCGCGCGGCCCATCATCGCCACCCGGTCCGACAGGAACACCGCCTCGGCGATCGAATGGGTGATGAACAGCAGGGTCTTACGGGTCTCCTGCCAGATGCGCCCCAGCTCGAGGTTGAGGTCGTCGCGCGTCATCGCATCGAGGGCGCCGAACGGCTCGTCCATCAGCAAGAGCTGCGGATCGGACAGCAGCGCCCGGCAGATCGAGGCGCGCTGACGCATGCCGCCCGACAGCTCCCACGGATAGCGATGCTCGAACGCAGCCCAGCCCGAAGCGCGCGAGCAGCCCCAGCGCACGCTCGCGATAGGCCGCGGTCGGCTTGCCGGAGAGTTCGACGGAGAGCAGCACGTTCTGCAGGATGGTCCGCCAGTCGAGCAGGACGTCGCGCTGGAAGACGACGCCCAGTCGGTCGGGCGGTCCGTCGATCCGCCGGCCATCGACCACGATCTCACCGGCGCTCAGCCCCTCGAGCCCGGCGACGAGCTTGAGCAGCGTGCTCTTGCCGCAACCGGAGGGCCCGACGATGCTGACGAATTCGCCGGCGCCCAGGTCGAGGTCGATGCCGGCCAATGCCGGCACCGGCCCGCGTGGCGAGGCATACGTCTTGCCCACGTTGCGCAGGCAGACATGCGCGGCGCCCAGGACGGACGATGCCTCCGGCACCGTCTCAGTCCATCAAGGCGTTCGTGAAGTAATCGTCGGCCTTCCAGCCCGGCTTGACCACGCCGGCCGCCTCCAGCGTCTTCAGGGTCGCCTCCCAGTCGGCCGTCGCCTGCCAGCCGATCGGCTTGCCCTTGGTCGCCGGCGTCTCGAAGAAGTCGAGCGACATGACGATCTGGCTGCGCTGCACGGCCGGATCGAGGCGCGCGTCCGGGCGGGCGGCGAGCATCGCCTTGACGCCGTCCTCGGGGTTCTTGCGGATCTGCTCCCACGCGCGCTGCTGGGTCTCGATCAGCTTCTTCAGCACGGGGCCGCGCTTGGCGAGGGTGTCCTCCTTCACGACCAGACCGTAGCTCATGAAGTTCAGGCCGGCGTCGGAGGCCCACAGGCATTTGGACGGGCGAGACGCCTCGGCGACGGGGACGGCCGAGCTCGCCGTCGACATGAGCCCGTCGGCACGCTTGGCGATATAGGTGCCCCACAGGGCCGCGGGATCGACGAAATCGATCTTCGCGGTCTCGCGATCGAGACCGCCCGCCTTGAGATACGGATCGATCAGCGGCGCCCACGGACTGGCGGCGAACACGACCACGGTCTTGCCCTTGAGATCGGCCGCCTTGGTCATCGGCGAGGCCTTGTCGACCAGCACGCAGAGGTCGGTCTTGGGCATGATGGTGGCGATCGCCTTCAGGGCGGCGCCCTGGGTCCGGGCGGCCCCGAGCAGGCCGACCTGCACCTGGCCGACATCGACCTGGCCGGCATTCACCAGCTGGATGGTGTTGCCCGAGCCGCGGCCGTCCTGGACGTCGACCTCGAGGCCGGCCGCCTTGAACAGGCCCTGCTGGTTGGCCAGGTGCATGGCCGCCTGCACGCCCCACGGCGCGAAATCGAGACGCACCGACAGCTTTTCCTGGGCCGCCGCCGGAACCGCGAGCGATCCCGCGAATGCCGCCGCGACGACCATCGCCGCCAATTCTCTCCACGATTGCCTGCTCATCCCAGTCTCCTTCCACCAGATTGCTTCGCCGCTCCGACCTGCCCCTCCGGCTGCGGATGCACGAGATAGGCCAGCACCATGTCGGTCACGTGCCGGCGCCGGGCGGCAACGCGACGCGGCGTCACCAACGGGCGATCGAGCAGCCAGGACAGCGTGTGCTGGTTGGACAGAAAGAAGTAGGCGAGGCCCGAGATCGACAGATAGAGATCGATCACGTCGACCTTGCGCCGGAAAATGCCCTCGGACTGACCACGCCGCAGGATCGTGCGGAGCGTGTCGAGAAGGTTTCCGTAGAGCGGCCTGACCACGGTCGAGCGCCGGAGATTGCGGGCGTTGTGGATGTTCTCGACGCTCATCAGCCGGATCAGCTCGGGCGTGGCGACGAAATGGTCGAAGGTGTTGGTGACCAGCCGGCGCATCGCCAGCTCCGGCGGCAGCGCCAGCAGCTCCTCGTCGCGCTGGTTGGCGCGCAGACCCGCCCAAATCGCCTCGATCACCTCGAGGTAGAGGTCTTCCTTGGAGCCGAAGTAATGATAGAGCAGGTTCTTGTTGACGGCGGACGCCGCGGCGATCCGGTCCATCCTGGCACCGCTCAGCCCGTGGGCCACGAACTCGGCCTGTGCGACCGCGAGGATGTGCGCCCGCGTCGCGGCCGCATTGCGCGGGCGGCGGGGCGGCGACGGGACCTCGACGGCCTGCATCGCACGCCGCCTCAGGCCGCCGTCGCAACCGGTTGCCCTGCAATCGGTTGGTCGGCAATCGGTTGCCCCGGTTGACTGGGGCAGCGCGCGGCGCGGAGCGCGGCGGTGGCGTCGCGATCGACCGCCCCCGCGACCGTGAGCACCACGGCATGGAAGCGCGCGGCGTAGTCGCGCGTGATCTTGCCTTCGCGATGGTCTTCAAGCACCTCTTCGGGAGGCCGCTCCAGCGGATCGCCAAAGCCGCCGGCGCCCGCCTGCTCGTGGATGATCACCGTGTCCTGCCCAACGCTGGTGGTGATCTTGCCGGGCAGCGGCCGACGCTCTCCGGCCACTTCGATGTAATTCCGCGAGGTGCCTCCGGGCGCGCCGCCGGACAGGCCGTACGGCGCGAAGAGGACGCGGTCGGTGCGCATCTGCAGGAGCGCCTCGGGGGCGAGGATGCGATAGGTCCGCCGGATGCCGACGCCGCCCCGATAGCGACCGGCGCCGCAGCTGTCGGGCACGAAAGCATATTCCTCGATGCGGACCGGATGCTCGGCCTCCATGACCTCGACCGGCATGTTGGAGAGGTTCTGCGAAGCGTTGGTCACCGCTTCCAGGCCATCCTTGTCGGGGCGGCCACCCCACGCGCCGCAGATCATGTCGACGATGATGAAAGGCTCGCGGTTCGGTCGCAGGCCGCTGATGCAAATGACGCTGTTGCCGCCCTCGCCCGCCGCCGGTACCTTGTCGGGAACGATCTGCGCCAGCGCCCCCAGCATGGCGTCGAAGACGCGATAGCCGGTGAGCGCGCGCGCGGCACAGGCGCCGGGCATCGCCACGTTGAGGATCGACGCTTCGGGCGCCGTCACGTCGACGCACCGGAACAGGCCCACATTGTTGGGAATGTCCTTGGCCAGCACGCAGCGCACGCTGAGATAGGTGAGCGAGCGGGTGAAGCTCAGGGTCGAGTTGAGCGCGCCGCGGACCTGCGGCGAGGAACCGGAATAGTCGACGGCGAGCGTGCCGTCGCCGCGCACCGTGATGGCGACGGAGATCGGGATCGGCGCGTCGGACAGCCCGTCATTGTCGATGTGGTCGGTGAAGCGCCAGGTGCCGCGCGGCCAAGTCAGGATCTCCGCGCGGGTCATCCGCTCGGCATAGTCGAGCAGCTCCTGCATGTAGGCATCGAGCTCGTCGGCGCCGTAGCGCTCCATGAGCTTCTCCAGCCCGCGGCGGCCGACCTGGGCGGCGGCGTACTGGGCCGCAAGGTCGCCCATCACGCGGTCGGGCACGCGCACGTTGATGCGGATCAGCTTCTCGAGGGTGCGATTGACGACGCCGCGCTCGTAGAGCTTGAGCGGCGGCATGCGCAGGCCTTCCTGGTAGATCTCGGTCGAATCGGACGCATTGGAGCCCGGCACCCGGCCGCCGACGTCGGTATGGTGGCAGATCACCACGGCGAAGGCGCGACGCACGCCGCCGTGGAAGATCGGCACGAACATGAAGATGTCCGGCAGGTGCATGCCGCCATGATAGGGATCGTTCATGATCACCACGTCGCCGTCGTGCAGGTCGTCGGCGAAGGCGCTGAGCACCGACTCCATGGCTTCGGGAATGGCGCCGAGATGCTGGGCGATGGTCTTGGCCTGCGCCACCATCTGGCCGTCGGCGGCGCACAAGGCAGCCGAGAAATCCATGACGTCCTTGACGATCTCCGAGCGGGCGATGCGCACGACCGTGTAGGCCATCTCGTCGGCGATCGAGTCGAAGCCGTTCTTGACGACCGCGAAGGTGATCGGATCGATCTTCATGGGGCAATCTCCACGACAATGCAGCCGATCGCGTCGCAATGGACGGTGGCGTCGGGCGGCACGACGACGGTGGCGTCGAACTCCTCGACGATCAAAGGTCCGGGCCGGGGAACGCTTCCGAGGGCGTCGCGACCGACGATCGGGACCGCCACGGCCGGCTCGCCGCGGGCGAACGACACGGCGCGGCTCGTGGCGCCCGAGCCGCCGGGGCGCGACGCGATCTTCATGTTGGCGAAATCCAGCCGGTTTTCGCGCAGGCCGCGGCCGATCGCGCGCAGCTTCATGAGCTCCACGGGCGTCGTGTCGCGATATCCGTAAGTCTTGAAGTACTCGGCGGCAAAGCGCTCGCGCAGGCGCGCGAGGTCGCAGCCGTCGAGCACCACGGTGAGCTCGCTGGCCTGGCCCTCGTGGCGCAGGTCCGCCTCGAAGGCGACGACGCGGCGGTCGGGCGGATAGCCGTCGGCGGCCAGCCGACCCTCGACCTCGTCGGCCAGGGGCTGGCGCAGCCGCGCGAGCTCGCCGGCAGCCATGCCGTCGAGGCGACGCACGACGGTGGCCAGGGCGATGTGCTCGACGTCGCAGGCCAGCATGCCGACCGAGCAGAACACGCCGGCGAGCGGCGGGACGACCACCCTGGGGATGCCGAGCTGGCGGGCGAGGTCGAACGCATGGACGCCGCCATTGCCGCCGAACGCCATCAGCGTGAGATCGCGCGGGTCGCGGCCGCGCTCCACGGTGACGGCCCGCACGGCACGCGCCATGTTGACGTTCGCCACGGCGCGAATGCCGTGCGCGGCATCGGCGACATCGAGCCCGAGCGGATGTGCGAGGTGCCGGGCGATCGCCTGTTCGCTCAGCGTCTTGTCGATCCCGAGGCGTCCGCCGGCCAGGCTGCTCGGATTGATGAAGCCCAGCACGACATTGGCGTCGGTCACGGTCGGCCGGTCATTGCCGAGGCCGTAGCAGGCAGGACCCGGAATCGCGCCGGCCGACTGCGGACCGACCACCAGCAGGCCGCCCTTGTCGATGCCCGCGATCGATCCGCCGCCGGCGCCCACCTCGGCGATGTCGATCGCCGGCACCTTGAGCATGTAGCCGCCGGCCTTCACGAACCGGCTCGAGGTCGAGATGCCGTCGCGAAATTCGTACTCCGACGTCATGGTCGGCCGCCCGTCCTCGACGATCACCGCCTTGGCCGTCGTGCCGCCCATGTCGAAGACGATGACGTCGCGGTCGCCGCGCGCCGCCGCCAGCCGGGCGGCGCCGATCACGCCGCCGGCCGGACCGGAGGCGACCGCGAGCACCGGCTTCTCGCCGACCGCCTTCGCCGCCAGCATGCCGCCATTGGACGTCATGACGAGGATCGGCGCCGCGACGCCTATGTCGCGCAGGCCCGTCTCGAGCCGTTGCAGGTAGCGCTGCATCGCGGCCAGCAGGTAGGCGTTGACGACCGTCGTGCTGGTTCGCTCGTATTCCTTGATCTCCGGCAGGACGGCGCAGGAACTCGTCACCAGCAGACCGGGCATCGCCGCGCGCAGCAGGGCCTCGGCCCGCTGCTCGTGCGCCGGATTGCGGTAGCTGTTCAGGAAGGCGATGGCGATCGCCTCGATGCCGTCGGCGACGAGCGCGCGGCCCGCTTCGACGACGGCGGCCTCGTCGAGGGGGGTGACGATCGAGCCGTCGGCGGCCATGCGCTCGGCGACCTCGAGCCGATGCCGGCGCGGCACCAGCGGCCGCGGTTTCACCCATGTCAGGTCGAACATGTCGGGCATGCGGATGCGACCGATCTCGAGCACGTCACGGAAGCCCTGCGTCGTGATCAGCCCGGTCCGCGCGCCGGTCCTTTGCAGGATGGTGTTCGAGCCGACCGTCGTGCCGTGCATCACTTCGCTCACGCCGGCCGGGTCGAGGCCGAGTTCAGCCAGCAGCTGGGCTACGCCCTCGATCACCGCCCGGCTCGGATCATCGGGCGTCGAGGAGATCTTGCTCTGGTGAATCCGTCCGTCGGCCGTCGCCAGCGCGATGTCCGTGAAAGTGCCGCCGATGTCGATCGCAACCTTGATTGCCGCAACCTTGCTTGCCGCAACCCTGCTTGCCGTCGTCGCCCCAGCCTCCGGCATGCGTCCCCTTTAACTAACCAGCTAGTTAATTGTGACGGGACTCCGGCCCCGCCGTCAAGAGCCTGCAACGGCGTCCGGGGCGGCAGTCCCCGTGGGGACGTGGCGGACGGCCCGGAAGACATCGCTGTCCCACGGCATTCCCTCGGCCAGCGCGCGGGTCGCGGCGAGGTGCGCGGCGCTCGACTGGGTGTGGTCGGTGAGCGGACGTTCGCGCGCCTCCCAGGCGGCGAGCGCGGCGGGCAGATCGGCGCGACCGACGCCCTCGACGGCGACGGCAAGGCCCAACGCGTTCATCATGGCGCAGCCTGCGCCCTGGGCCAGCGTCGGCGGCATGGCATGGGCGGAATCGCCGACGATGGCGACGCGTCCGGACGACCAGCGGTCGAGCCGCGTGGTCTCGTAGACGTCGTACCGCCCCTTCGTGCCGATCGCCTCGAGGGCGGGCCGCAGGTCGGGGAAGCACGAGGCCCAGACGTCGGGATCGACGGGGACCGCCGACGCCGCGGCATCGGCCACCGGCGCCATCATGGCCATGTAGAGCGAGTCGGCGCCGCACGGCGTGTAGAGGATGCGGAGCGTGCGCGGTGCGAAGGCCCAGAAATCGATGACCTCGTCCCAGCGGCCTCCCACCAGCGGGCCTCGCGGCACCAGCACGCGCACGATTCCGTCGATGTATTTCTGGCGCGTGCCTGGCAAGGCGAGCAATTCGCGGACCGCCGAGCGAACGCCGTCGGCGCCGATCACCAGGTCAGCCTGCAGACGGCGCCCGTCGGCCAGGTGGAGCATGCCGTCCGGCGATGCGCCGACGGCGGCCGAGTTCGTTACCACCTCGACTCCCGCCCGGCGTGCCGCCGCCAGTATGGCGGAGTAGAGATGCTGGCGCGACATGGTGAGAAGGCGAAAGTGCCCTTCGGCATTGACCTTGCCGAACGACATGCAGACACCGTCGCGCTCGGTCCGGTAGCCCGGCGCGGCATAGGCTCCGCGGGCGACGGCTTCGTAAGCGCCGATCGCCTGCAGCACGCGCAGGCCGTTGTCCCAGATGAAGATGCCGGCGCCGAAGGCACGCAGTTCGGTATCGATTTCGTGAACGCGGGCTGTCCAGCCGCGCTGGCTGAGCGCGATCGCGGTCACCAGGCCGGCGAACCCCGCGCCGGCGATCTCGGCATGCATGCTCGTCTTTCTAGATCCAGGCCGTCATTCGGCGGCGGCCAGGCTCTTGTTTCCGAGCAGGCCCAGCTCATGCACCCGCTCCTGGGTGTAGAGGTCGCTCCAGTTGATCCAGGACTTGTCGGTGACGAGGTTGGGATCGTAGCCGCGCTCGGGAATCTGCAGGCGCTTGCCGCCGATATGGACGTGACGGATCCGCTTCTTGTCCTGGAGCAGGGCGATATTGTCGATGGGCGAACCTTCGACCGCGATGAAATCAGCCTGACGGCCCGGCGTCAGCACACCGAGCTTGTCGCCGCGCGCCAGGAATTGCGAAGCGACTTCGGTGGCGCAGCGCAGCGCCTCGGCTGGCGTGAAGCCGAGGTCGCGCACGAAGATCTCGAGTTCGCGCGCATGCCATTCGCCATAGGGCGTGACGGCAAAGCCGCTGTCGGTACCGGTCATCATCGGGATGCCCGCCTTGCGTGCCCGCTGCAGGTTGGTGCAGGCGATCTCGTACTCCCGGCGCGTATTCTCGATGCGGCCCTTGGTGGCGGCGCGCTCGTAAGGCTGCGTGAAGTCGATGATGTTGCGCGGGAACGTCATGGTCGGACCGACGGCTGTACCCGACTTGACCATCGCGTCGAGGCATTCGTCGTCGAGATAGTAGGCGTGGAAGATGAGGTCGACCCCGGCACGCGCCGAATAGAGGATGGCCTCGCGACCGCGGGCATGGACCACCACCTTGCGGCCGAGGCGCTGGGCCTCGGTCACCATGGTCGTCGTCTCGTCCTGGTTGAAGGCAGCGATCAGCTCGCCATCGGGCCGGGTCTGGAAGCCGTCCATGGCGATCTTGATGCAATCGACGCCGTTCTTCGCCTGAACGCGAATCTCCTCGACCGCCTCGTCCTTGCTGGCGACCAGCCGGCCGATCGAGGTGTCGGGCGCGCCGATCCAGCTCGGATACCAGTCGGTCAGACCCTGGCGCGACGTGATGTAGCGGCCGGCCGCGGTGACGCGCGGGCCGTCGAACAGGCCGGCGGTGATGGCGTCGCGCACCGACAGGCTGATCTGCCCGGCGTCGCCCGGGGAACAGATCGAGGTGTAGCCCGCCGCGACGACCTTCTGGGCGAAGAACATGCCGCGGAGCGCGCGGAACTCCATCGGCTGATAGAGGTCGATGTCCTCTTCGGTCTTGGCATTGCCGTACGCCAGATGGACATGGACATCGATCAGCCCCGGCATGACGAAGAGCTGCTCGTAGTTCAGCACGCTCTCGCCGACGGCGACCACCGGGGCACCCGCCGTCGGCCCGACATAGGTGAGCAGTCCGTTGTCACCGTAGACGAGCGTGCCGCCCGTCGTGGGCGCCGCTTGATCACCGGTGAAGAGAGAGCCACACCGCACATGGGTCGCCATGAGACCACCTCCACTGTCGCCTGCCGCCAGCCCCTATCATAACGCACCTTTGCGAGAGATCGCAAAAGTCGGGGCAAGGTCAGAGCCGAAGAGCGGCACGCAGCAGACCGGTGCGGCGCCAATGCTTCCTGTCAAACAACCGAGATCAGCAAATTGCCAAGCTTGTCCTGGGTGACCTTGTCGCCCGGTTCGACGACGGTCGTGCAGTCGAGCTGCTCGAGGATCGCCGGCCCCTCGAACGCCGCATCGAGCGGCAACTTCTCGCGGGCATAGACCGGCGTCTGCCGCCAGCCGTCGCTGAACCAGACGCGGCGCTCGCCCACCTGCGCGGCCTCGAGCGTGGGCCCGCGCTCGGTCCCGGCGAGGGAGGCGAGCGAGATCTCCGGCCGCACGCCGATCACCGCGGTGTGCAGATTGACCAGGACCGGCGGGATCTCCGCCAGCTCGATGCCGAAGCGGCGGTCGTAGGCCGCGGCGAAAGCCTTGCGCAGGCCCTCGACGCCGATGTCGGCGCGCTCGACGCCGACCGAGAGGATGTGGCTCTGGCCCTGGAACTGCATGTCGGCGCTCAGCACGCGCCGCAGCTCGCGCACCGGCACGCCTTCCCTCTGGATCGTCGCGTTGCCCTCGGCGGTCTGCTCGGCATAGATGCCGGCGATCGTCGCATCGTCGAGCGCCGACAGCGGCTTGTTCACGGTGCGCACATAGTCGTGGCGCAGGTCGGCCACGACGCAGCCCAGCGCGTTGGTGATGCCGGGGCGCGCCGGGACCAGCACGGTCGGAATGCGCGAGTTCGCGCGCCAGCGCGGTGGCGTGCAGCGGCCCGGCGCCGCCGAAGGCGAACAGCGCGAAGTCGCGCGGATCGTGGCCGCGCGACAGCGACACCAGGCGGATGGCGCCGGCCATGCGGTCGTTGGCGATGCGCAGGATCGCGGCGGCGGCCGCATCGGCGTCGAGGCCGAGCGGCGTGCCGACCTTCTCCTCGATCAGCGCCGCGCACATGGTCGAGGGTCACCGGATGGTCGACGCCCGAGCAGGCGATCGGGATTGAGCCGGCCCAGGATCAGGTTGGCGTCGGTGATGGTGGGCTCGGTGCCGCCGCGGCCGTAGCAGATCGGGCCCGGCCGCGCGCCGGCGCTCTCCGGCCCGACCCGCAGCATGCCCGCCGCATCGACCGAGGCGATCGAGCCGCCGCCGGCGCCGATCGTGTGCACGTCGACCATCGGCACGTGGATCGGCATGGCGTATTCGAGCTCGAGCTCGCCCGAGACCTGGCGGCACGGCGTCCTCGATCAGCGCCGACATCGGTCGAGGTGCCGCCCATGTCGTAGGTGATGAGGTTGGGATGGCCCGAGGCGCGGCCGGTATAGGCCGCCGCCATCACGCCCGAGGCCGGCCCCGACATCACCGTGTTCACCGCCGCCCGCGCGACGAGCTGCGAGGACGTCGTGCCGCCGTTGCCCTGCATCACCAGGATGTCGCGGTCGAAGCCCTTGCCCATCAGCTCCTGCCGCAGGCGCGTGAGATAGCGGTCGAGCACCGGCTGCACCGAGGCGTTGACCGCGGCCGTCACGCCGCGCTCGTACTCGCGATATTCCGACAGGATGGCGTGGCCCGCCGTGACGTAGCCGTTGGGCCACAGCGCGCGCACGATCTCGGCGGCGCGGCGCTCGTGCGCCGGATTGATGTAGCTGTGCAGGAAATGGATCACGACGGCCTCGCAGCCCAGCGCCAGCAGCTTCTTCGGCCGCCTCGGCGACGGCGGCCTCGTCGAGCGGCGTCAGCACCTTGCCGTCGGCATCCATGCGCTCCGGCACTTCGAGCCGGAATTCGCGCTCGATCAGGGGCCGGAAGGTGCCGCGCATGCCGTAGGGCTGCGGCCGCGTGCGGCGGCCGAGCTCGAGCACGTCGCGGAAGCCCTTGGTGGTGATCAGCCCGACCTTGGCGATCTTGCGTTCGAGCAGGGCGTTGGTGGTCGTGGTCGTGCCATGGACGATGGCCTGCAGCGATGGCGGGATCGGCGCCCGCCGCGGCCGAGCGCCGCCATGAAGCCGATCGCCTGGTTGTCGACGGTGGTCGGCACCTTGGCGAGCTTGACCTCGTTGGACCGCAGATCGATCGCCAGGAGATCGGTGAAGGTGCCGCCGACATCGATGCCGACGGTGAGGGTACGCAGGGCCATGGTTAAACTCTTTTGCTGGGGGCGCGCCACCACCGGGGAATAAGCTCCGCCTCGAGTGGCGCGTCATGCTTCGAGATCAAAGGCACCTCACCCCGAGGAGCATCGCGAAGCGATGCGTCTCGAAAGGTCGGACCAGTCTTGGTGCTGCCCACCCTTGGAGACGCGCACTGCGTGCGCTCCTCAGGGTGAGGTGATTGGGTTGTCCCGCTGCCATGGCGCACCGCTGGACCGGCGCGCTCCCAGCAAAGATTCATGAGCGGGCCTGGAGGCCCGCAGTCCGGCAAGACGCGGAATTCACTCATCCCTAAACCGAAAGATACTGTTCGCGCAGGGAAGCGTCGGCGGCCAGTTCGGCCATCGATCCGCCGAAGCGGATCTGGCCCTTTTCGATGATGTAGGCGCGGTCGGCGACGGCCTGGGAGAAATGCAGGTTCTGCTCGGAGAGCAGCACGCACAGGCCCTCGCCTTTCAGCGCCCGGATCGAATGGGCCATCTGCTCGACGATGATGGGCGCCAGGCCTTCGGACGGCTCGTCGAGCAGCACGCAGCGCGGATTGCCCATCAGGGTGCGGGCGATGGTGAGCATCTGCTGCTCGCCGCCCGACATGCGGCCGCCCGCCCGTTCGCGCAGGCCGGCGAGGTTGGGAAAGAGCGCGAAGAGCCGGTCCTCGGTCCAGGCCGGCGCGCCCTCGCGCGGCGCCTGGCGGCCGACCTCGAGATTCTCGACGCACCGTGAGCTCGGTGAAGATGCGGCGCTCCTCGGGCACGTAGCCCAGCCCAAGCCGGGCGATGCGATAGGGCGGCAGGCGCTCGATGCGCCGGCCGGCGAAGCTCACCTCGCCCCTGGCCGGCGGGACCAGCCCCATGATCGCCTTCATCGCCGTCGACTTGCCGGCGCCGTTGCGACCGACCAGCGCCACGACCTCGCCCGCCATCGCCTCCAGCGAGACGCCGTACAGGATGTGGGCGCGGCCGTAATAGGCGTGCAGGTCCTTCACGAGGAGCATGTGCGCTCCTCATGGCCGGGGGCGCGCAACTCCTCAGGCGAAGTAACCCTCGCCTTGTGTCGCGCGTCATGGGAGCGCGGACCTCCAGGTCCGCTCAAACTTATGATGCGGACCTGGAGGTCCGCGCTCCGGCAAGAGCATGAAGCGCGATCGCACACCCCCGGCGAAGGCATCAGTGAACGCTCCCGAGATAGACCGCGCGCACATTGGGGTTGGCGCGCACCTCTTCGGGCGTGCCTCCGGCGATCAGCTGGCCGCGGTCGAGCACGATGATGCGGTCGGCCTGGCCGAACACCACGTCCATGTCGTGCTCGGTGAACAGCACGGCGATGTTGCGCGCCCGCGCCAGCCGGCGCGGTGAGCGCCATCAGCTCGATCCGCTCCTTGGGCGCCATGCCGGCGGTCGGTTCGTCCATCAGCAGCAGCCGCGGCTGGTTGGCCAGCGCCATGGCGAGCTCGACCCGCTTCAGGTCGCCATAGGCCAGCACGCCGCAGGTCCGCTCGGCCTGGTCGAGCATGCCGATCTGGTCGAGCAGCGCATCGGCCTCCGCCGCGAAGGCGGCGCCGAAGCGCGACAGCAGCGAGCGCAGCCGCCCGGCGTGCGAATAGAGCGCCATCTGCACGTTCTCGCGCACGCTGAGCGAGGCGAAGGTGGCGGTGATCTGGAAGGTGCGGCCGACGCCCAGCCGCCAGATGGCGCGCGGCCGCAGGCCGACGATGTCGCGGCCGCCCAGCCGCACGATGCCGGCGTCGGGCGCGAGCTGGCCGTTCAGCATGTTGAAGCAGGTGCTCTTGCCGGCACCGTTGGGGCCGATCAGCGCCAGCAGCTCGCCGGCGTCGATGGCGAACGAGACGTCGGCCACGGCCTGCACGCCGCCGAACGTCTTGTGCAATCCCTCGACCTGCAGGACCGCCGTCATGCCCTCTTTGCTCATGAGCGGGCCTCGCGCCAGCGCCCGGTCAGGCGCTTTCAGCCCGCCGACCAGGCCCTGCGGGAACAGCAGCACGATCAGCAGGATCACGCAGCCCAGCACGGCCCGCCAGAATTCGGTCGGCGCGCAAGCTCGTCGCGCAGCCAGGTGAAGATCGCCGCGCCGACCACCGGTCCGGTGAGCGTCTCGACACCGCCCAGCAGCACCATGACCAGGCCGTCGGTCGACTGGGCGATGGAGATGGCCGAGGGCGAGATGCTGCCCTTGGAGAAGGCGATAGACCGCGCCGGCCAGGCCCGCCGCCGCGCCCGCCAGCACGAAGGCCGCCCACTGGAAGCCGCGCACGTCGATGCCGATCGCCTCGGCGCGCAGCGGCGAATCGCGGCCGGCGC
The DNA here is from genome assembly GCA_963765385.1 of uncultured Alphaproteobacteria bacterium. Classification (GTDB taxonomy): domain Bacteria; phylum Pseudomonadota; class Alphaproteobacteria; order Reyranellales; family Reyranellaceae; genus Reyranella. The sequence goes on from CAVXWG010000014.1 coordinate 1,256,582, forward strand.
GCAGGGCATAGCCGAAGGGCGAGAACAGCACGCGCCACAGCGAGCGCGATGCCGGCGCCGCAGAGGAGAAGCGCCAGGTAGTAGTAGATCGTCTTGCCGGCGAGCCACGCCGACGGCCAGATGCCGAACAGGCCGTTGCTGCCGCCGGTGAAGCGAATCCCACTGGAAGACGATCGACCAGGTGATCTGCGCGAAGGCCAAGCGTCAGCATGGCGAGGTAGACGCCGGAGAGGCGCACGCAGAACCAGCCATAGACCACGGCGAAGGCGCCGGCGGCGAGCGGCGCCAGGATGAGCGCCGCCTCCATCGGCAGGCCGAAGCGCTTCAGCAGCAGCGCCGGCCGCATAGGCGCCGAGGCCGAAATAGGCGGCGTGGCCGAACGACACCATGCCGGCCGGGCCCATGATGAAGTGCAGGCTGACGGCGAACAGCGCGAAGCAGACGATGTCGGTCAGCAGGATGGTGACGTAGCGGTCGGTGAAGAGGGGCACGGCCAGAAGCAAAGCGAGCCAGACCAGCGCGAACGTCCAGGACGGCGCTTTCAGCGGCGGCGCCGGATCGGCCGCGAGTCGCAGGGCGGCCTGCGGCTTGCCTAAAAGGCCGAAGGGCCGCACCACCAGCACCACGCGCCATGATCAGGAACTCGACCACCAGGGTGAGCTTGGAGAAGACGATGTCCTCGCCGAACCACTGCGCCGTGCCGATGCCGATGCAGAAGGCCTTGGCGACGCCGATCAGGATGGCGGCCAGGAACGCGCCGCCGATGCTGCCCAGCCCGCCCACGACGGTGACCACGAAGGCGTCGGCGATGACGGCGAGGTCGAGATCGAGGTTGGCGGGCTCGCGCGGAATCTGCAGCGCGCCGCCCAGGCCGGCGAGCACGGAGCCGACAAAGAACACCGAAGTGAAGAGCCTGGCCTGATCGACGCCCAGCGCGCCGACCATCTCGCGGTCCTGGGTGGCAGCCCGCACCAGGGCGCCCCAGCGCGTGCGGCTGAGCAGCAGCCACATCGCCAAGAGCACCACCGGACCGATGACGATCAGCAGCAGGTCGTAGGCCGGGATGCGCTTGCCGAGAATTTCGACCGCCATGGAAAGGCCGGGCGCACGCGGGCCGACGAGATCCTCGGCGCCCCAGGTCCAGAGCGCGATGTCCTTGATGATCAGCACGACCGCGAAGGTCGCCAGCAGCTGGAACAGCTCCGGCGCCTTGTAGATGCGCCGCAGCACCAGTACCTCGATCAGGATGCCGACCAGCCCGACCGCGAGGGCCGCCAGCACGACCGCGCTCCAGAAACCGATGGGCGTGCGCCCCAGGACCTCGATCAGCGTGTAGGCGCCGTAGAGGCCCAGCATGTAGAGCGAGCCGTGCGCGAAATTCACGATCCGCGTCACGCCGAAGATCAGCGACAGGCCGGCCGACACCAGGAACAACGACGACGCGGCGGCGAGCCCGTTCAGGAGCTGGATGATGATGGAGGCGAAGGTCACGTCAGGACAAAAGGCCTGACTTGAACTCCCCTTCAAATCCCTCTCCCCCGCTAGGGGGAGAGGCCAGGAGAGGGGGAATCGAAAGCTCGTGCAGCCCCCTCTCCCCACCTCTCCCCCTATCGGGGGAGAGGAGCATGAGGGAGTGCGGCGCGAACGTCGGCGTCAATTGGCCGGCCTCATCTTCTTCACTTCCGCATCGCTCGGCAGCGCGTCCTTGCCGTCGACGAAGCGCCATTCCTTCATGTACGCCCTTGCCGTCCTTGACGCCCAGGCGGCCGACATAGGCGCCCATGGTCGACTGGTGGTCGATCGGCCGGTACTCGACCTCGCCGAACGGCGTCAGGACCTTGAGGCCGCTCGCCGCCGCGATCAGCTTGTCCTGGTCGAGCGAGCCCGCCTTCTTGATGGCCGCAACCGCCGACATCACCGTCGAGTAGCCGACCACCGACCCGAGCCGCGGGTAGTCCTTGTACTTGGCCTGGTAGGCGTTGAGGAACTTGGTGTGCTCGGGCGTCTTGATGCTCGTTCCACGGATAGCCCGTGACGTACCAGCCGTCGGGCGTCTCCTCCTTCAGCGGGTCGAGATACTCGGGCTCGCCGGCCAGGAGATTGAACACCTCGACGCCCTTGAAGATGCCGCGCTGCTGGCCTTCGCGCACGAACTTGGCGAGGTCGGCGACCGAACAGCGAGGAGAAGATCGCGTCGGGCTTGGCGTCGGCCAGCGCCTGGGCCACGGCGCCGGCGTCGATCTTGCCGAGCGGCGTGGCCTGCTCGGTGACGAACTCGACGTCCGGCTGCTTCTCCTTCATCAGCTTCTTGAAGGCCGCCGTCGCCGACTGGCCGTATTCGTAGTTGGGATAGACGATGGCCCAGCGCTTCTTCTTCAGCTTGACCGCATCGGGAATCAGCATCGCCGTCTGCATGTAGGTCGAGGTGCGCAGGCGGAAGGTGTAGGCGTTGCCGTCGTCCCACACGATCTTGTCGGTCAGCGGCTCGGCGGCGATGAACAGCACCTTGCGTCTGCTTGGCGAAGTCGGCGACGGCCAGGCCGACGTTGGACGGGAAGGTGCCGATCAGGATCGAGGCACCCTCGCGGCTCAGCAGCTCCTCGGCGACGCGCACGGCGTCGCCCGGGTTGCCGTTGTCGTCGCGGCTCACGACCTCGATCTTGCGGCCGAGCACGCCGCCTGCCGCATTGACTTCCTCGACCGCGAGCTCCCAGCCCTTCTTGTAGGGTTCGAGGAAGGCCGGAAAGACCTTGTAGCTGTTGAGCTCGCCGAGCTTGATCGGCGCCTGCGCGTTGGCCGGCCCGACCAGGGCCAGCGCAACCAGTGCGGCAGCACCGGCGAGCAATTTGTTGCGCGTCAGCATGATATCCCCTCCATGAAGCTTCCCCTGCCCGACACTAACGAGCCCGGCCCATGAACGACAAGCACAAGAGCGCCCATGAAGGCGCTCAGGACGCGAAAGAAGAGCGCGCCTGTATCCCCCAGTGACCATCCTGAAGGGTCACGATGTAGATCGTCTCGAAGCGGCCGATCAGCGTGTCATCCGCCTTCCAGCGGCTGAACGCGACCTTCAGGTGCACCTTGTCCGACCCGACGTGGATCGGCGTGCGATCGTCCCACTGGCTCCTCGCCCAGCCGTCGCCGGCCCGCGCCACGAAATCCGCCAGCTTGTAGTCGCCATGTTTCGGCCAGACGACGACCTTGCCGCCCGCCAGCCGCACATGCGGAAAATTGCAGGCTGCATTGACCGCCGCCTCATCGCCGCGGTTAATGCCGCCCATGTAGGCGTCGAGCACAGCCATCGCTTCCTTCAGCGGGTCACTCATCCAGCCCTCATCTCAGCAAGCGCCGTGCCGCCGGCCTTCATCCGCTCATTACCGCTTCGAGTGATATTGACGCTTCCCAGCGATGAAAGTCTCAAAATCGAAGGGCGTGGCGACACCGCTTGTTTCACCGTCGTCCAGAGCAGCGCTCAACGTCGCCAGCTTCCCTTCCCTCTCTTCGACTTCGAAAGTCGTGTCCTTACTCATCTCACGCTCCTATCCTACCGAGAGCTATCGCATATGGTGGTTTCCGTCGTCTCGACCGAGGGCCGAAGGCCCGAGCCGAGAGACCTTGTTTCCACGATAAGCCGCTTATCGTGGAGAGAAGGTCTCTCCACTACGCGCTTCGCGCTCCGGTCGAGACGACGGGGAGTCGTCGCCTCAATGGGCTCAAGGCTAGATTGCGCATCGATGCGCCAGCGGCCTTGCAGCGACAGGGCGGCGCTATCGATCAGGCCGCAGAGCCGTAGACGCCGCGCTTCGACCGCGCCGCGGTCCAGCGCCTCTTCGACAAGAACCGGCGGCAGAGCGCCGACGGCGACCGTCACCGCAAGGTCGCCGAGATCACTGTCGGGATCGAGCTCGCGCGCCGGCTGGCGCTCGATCGCCGGATGCTCGACGTTCACGGCATTGGCGATCAAGGTCGCGGCGGCGTCGGCAGCGGCAGCGGTCGCCGCCAGCACGGTCGCCGAATCGGCGATCCCAAGCGAGAAAGAGCGGCCGCCACGGCCCGAGGTGGCGATGCCGCGCACGGGCTGGTCCCAGGTGAGGCGCGCCACGCCGTCGAGTGCAGCCGCGAAGATCCCGGCGCGCAATTCATAGCCCGGCGTCAGATGGATCGCGATATCGCCGCCGTCATTGACATAAGCCTTGTCGAGCGAGCGACCCCGCACCATCGCCTGCAACATCTCGTCGGCGACAGCCCCCGCAACCGCGGCCATGGGCGTGATGTAGACAGAACGATGCGGCCACACGGCCTCGGCCATGCGCTGCGCCACCGGTCCTTGCAGCAAAGGAAAAGCACCGCCCACCGGGCGTCTCAGGATGAGCAGCTCTCGCACCAAAGTCGGAAGAATGTCGCCGAATCGTGCGATCGCCTGGCCGTAGGCACGTTCGACCTCGTCCGCCGCGCCAAACGCCTCGATGATCAGGTCGATCGGACCGTGCTGCAGATGCAGCCTGCCGTCTGGCAGGCGCGCGGCGACCGCGCTCACGTCTCGCCGCCCTCTTTCAGCGGCTCGTCGACACGCACCTTGTGGGCCCGCAGCACGTCGTCAAGGGAGACGGCGCGCGAGGCGTAGCCGCCCAGGGCGGCATAATCGTCGGCGCGCAGGGTGAATTCGATGGGCGCCACCAGCGCGGGCGTCGGCACATAGCCGAAGGATTTCTCCGGCATGCGCGCCACGTCGACCATCAGGGTGATGCCGCCGCCCGGCCAGACATAGGCCGGCACGCCGCCCAGGGTGACCTTGGTCAGGGTGTCGCGCACCGAGCGCGTCAGCCGCACGGGATTCTCGGTGACGCCGGCGCGCAGCGAGCCGCCGGCGCCGGCCATGAACAGCACGGTGCAGAGCGCCGGCTCGCAATTCTCGGCGATGCGGTCGACGACATAGCGCACCGCTGCGGGCATGGCGGCGGGCTGCGGCTTCAGGTCCCGGTCGAGCTCGAACCACGCCGAATGCTCGCCCGTGGTCGAGACCATGAGAAGTTTTAGCCCGGGCCAGGCCTGCTTGGGATCGATCCGGTCGATGATCTCCAGCGGATCGGAGACATTGGTGCCGCCCCAGCCCAGGCCGGGCTCGGCGACCTGGAAATAGCGGCCCGGCGTCGAGCGGCGGCCGCGCACGCGGATGCCGGCGGGCTTCATGTCGAGGAAGCGGCCGCCCTGGTGCTCGCTCAGGACGCCGGTGATGTGGTCGTCGACCACGATCACCTCGTCGACATGGTCCTTCCATTGCGGCGCGAACATGCCGATGGCGGCCGAGCCGCAGCCCACCCGCATGCGCTCCTCGCGCGCTCCGTTGACGATCGGCGGCTTGTCGGACTGCACCACCACCGTCGCGCCGCCGTCGATCGCGAGCTCGACGGCCTCGCGATTGCAGAGCGCCAGCAGCGCTTCGCAGGTGACGACGCCTTCCTTCTTGCTGCCGCCGGTCAGGTGATGCACGCCGCCCAGCGACAGCATCTGCGAGCCGTATTCCGCCGTGGTGACATGGCCCACCGCCTCGCCTTTGACCCGCACGGCCGCCTGCTCGGGCCCGAGATAGCGGTCGGTGTCGATTTTCACCTTCACGCCGCAGTAGCTGAAGATGCCCTCGGTCACGACCGTCACCATGTCGACGCCGTCATGCTTCGACGACACGATGAAGGGCGCCGGCTTGTAGTCGGGATAGGTCGTGGTGGCGCCGATGCCGGTGACGAAGGCGCCCTCGCCCTTGCCGAGCTCGCCGCGCCACGCCGCGCTGCCCTCGACGAAGGCGACGCGCGCGAGATCGGGCTTGGCCAGCAGCACCAGCGGATCGACACGCACCAGCTTGCCCGCCTCGTTGGCGTAGCGGTCGCAGGCGCCGGCGCGGCCGGGCCGGATGCGGCAGAGCACCGGGCAGGCGTCGCAGCGCACGATCCCGGCGGTCTTCTCGGCTTCGCTGAGGGAGATGTCGTCAGACATCGGAGGCCTCCCCTCTGAGGCCCTCTCCGCCCACGCAGTGGGGGGAGAGGGAGGGGACCCGTGCGCAGCACGGGGAGGGTGAGGTGGGTCGCGGTACCAGCGGAAGCATTTCGTTTGATCGAAGCACCACCTCACCCTCCCATTGCTTCGCAATGGGCCCCGCCCTCTCCCCCGCTACGCGGCGGAGAGGGATTCGAAGGCGTGCGCAGAATCGCTTCCCGCAGGCGATGCGGCAACAGGGGAACGCGGGTCGCGCGGACGCCCGTGGCGTGATGCACGGCGCCTAAAATGGCGGGGGCGGTTGGCACCAGGCCGGGCTCGCCGACGCCCTTGGCGCCCGAGGGGCCGAGCGGCTCGCGATCCTCGATCAGGATGCACTCGATCTCCGGCACGTCGCCGATGGTCGGTATCAGGTAGTCGTGCAAATTCTCGGTGCGGCCCGGAAGATATTCTTCCATCAGCGCCAGCCCCAAACCCTGGGCGACGCCGCCCTGGATCTGGCCTTCGACCAGGGTGGGATTGATTGCCTTGCCGACATCGTGGGCGGCCACGATGCGCAGCACCTTCACCGTGCCCAGCTCGATATCGACCTCGACCGTCGCCATTTGGGCGGCGAAGGCATAGGTCGCATAGGGCACGCCCTGGCCGTCGGCATCGAGCGGCGTGGTCGGCGGATCGAACGTGCCCTCGCCCATGAGCGCGCCGGCGCTCGCCAGATCGATCGCCCGCACCTCGCCACCGTCGCGCACCGTAAGCCTGGCGCCGTCCAGCGACAGCTCGGCATCCGGGCCGGCATTGGCCAGGCGCAGGATCTGCTGGCGGAGGTCGCGGCCGGCGCGTTCGGCCGCCATGCCCGAAACGAAGGTCTGGCGCGACGCCGAGGTCTTGCCGGCATCGGCCGTGAGATCGGTGTCGCCTGACACCAACGCAAACTGCGCCGCGGGCAAGCCCACGGCATCGGCCGCGATCTGGGTCATGATGGTGTTGGATCCCTGGCCGATATCGACCGCGCCGCTGTAGAGCGTGAGCGTGCCGGCCGGCGAGAGGCCCACCCTCATGCGCGAAGGATTGGACATCGACGTGTTGCCGATGCCGTACCACATGCAGCCGATGCCGACGCCGCGACGCCGGGACCCTGCCTTGGCGTTGAAGGCTGCGACTTCCTCGTGCGCCGTCTTCCAGTGCGGCCGCAGCGCATCGAGGCATTGGGCGAGGCCCGCGGAATGGGCGAGCGTCTGGCCTGTGGCCGTTGTGTCGCCGGCACGGAGCGCATTCCGGTGACGGAACTCCAGCCGGTCGATCGAAAGCTTGTCGGCCAGCGCGTCCATCATCGCCTCGTGGGCAATGGCCACCTGCGGCACGCCGAAGCCGCGGAAGGCGCCGGCGGGCGGACAATTGGTGAAGAAGGCCTCGCCCCAGCTGCGCACGTTGGGAATCGCGTAAGGGCCCATGGCATGGACCGGCACGCGATTGGCGACAGTCGGCCCCCATGAGGCATAGGCGCCGGTATCGAACGTCGCCGTCACGTCGCAGGCCAAAAGCCTGCCCTCGGCATCGCAGCCAAACTTCGCGGCGACGCGCGCCGGATGGCGCTTGGTGCTGGCCGCCATGCTTTCCGGCCGCGTGTAGACGCAGGCGACGGGACGACCGAGCTTCCAGGCCGCCAGCGCCACCAGCGGATGGACGGAAAGATCGAGCTTGCCGCCGAAGCCGCCGCCGCAGGCGGTCGGCACGATGCGCACCGTCTCGGGCCGGAGCCGCATCACGTTCGCGACCTCGTCACGATTCATGTAGGGCGTCTGGGTCGTGACATGGACTTCGATGCGATCGCCCACCCGCTCGGCCCAGCCCGCCTCCGGCTCGATATAGGCGTGCTCGACGAAAGCCGTCTCGAACACGCCCTCGGCCACGGCCGCACAGTCAGCCAATGCCTCGGCAGGCTTGCCGCGCCGAACACCGCCATTCAACAGAAGGTTTGCGGGCTTGTCGGCCTGGACCAGAAGGGCGTCGGGCGCGGTCGCACCGTCAACGCCGAACACCGGCGCCTCGGCTGTCCAGGAGATCGGCACCTCTTCGTCACGGATGGCAAGGACCTGGGCACGCTCGCCCACCAGCGCCACCACCGCCTCGCCGCGGTAGCGTACCTCGCCATCGGCCAGCACCGGCTGGTCCTTGATGTCGGGATAGATGCCGAAGCCGTTGAACGGCACGTCGGCGGCGGTCAGCACCGCGGCGAGCCGCTGCCGAAGCGACGCCAGGTCGCCCAAGGTGAAGCGGGCGCGCGCATGCGGCGAGCGCACGACGCGGATCCACAGCGCATCGGCCGGAACGGCGTCGGCGCCGAAGAGGTCGCGTCCCGTCACCTTGGGCACGCCGTCGACCTTCTGGAGGCGCGCGCCAACAGCTGCACCGGCGGGCGGTGCGGCGACCGGCACGGACGTCGCCGCCGACATCACGGCCTCGACGATCTTGCCGTAGCCGGTGCAGCGGCAGAGCACGCCGCCCAGCGCATCCTCGACCTCGGCGCGGCAGGGCCTGGCATTGCGGCGCAACAGCTCCTCGGCCGCCATCAGCATGCCCGAGGTGCAGATGCCGCATTGGGCGGCGCCATGGGCAAGGAAAGATATTTGCAGTGACGTGAGGCCGCCGTTGCCGTCGCCCAGGCTTTCGACCGTCTCGACGCGCCGGCCCGCGACCTGGCCCATGGCGACGAGGCAGGCGCAGGTCTGCCGGCCGTCGAGCAGCACGGTGCAGGCGCCGCAGTCGCCCGCGTCGCAACCGACCTTGGTGCCGGTGAGAGCGAGGTCGTCGCGCAGCGCCGACGTCAGACGCGTGACTGGCGGACCGTTCCACTCGGCCGCACGGCCGTTCAGGGTGAACGCGACCTTCACGACGCGAAGCTCTGCAGCAGGCGGCGCAGCACCGTGACCACGGCGTCGCTGCGATAGGCCGCACTGCCGCGCACGTCGTCGATCGGCGACAGCGGCGCGAGATGCGCGACCTCGACGCGCTCTGCCAGGCGCGCGTCGAGCGGTGCGCCGGCCAGCGCCGCTTCGAGACCGGGCAGCCGTTCGGCGACCGGCGAACAGGCGCCGACCGAAATGCGCGCCGAGGCGACCCGGCCATCGGCGATCTCCAAGGTGGCCGCCGCCATGGCGATGGAGATCACGAGGTAGCGCCGCGTGCCGAGCTTCAGGAAGGCGCTGCGGGCCTCATGGTCCGGTCTCGGGACATGGATGGCGACGACCAACTCGTCCTGCGCGAGGGCGGTCCGGCGCACGCCGGTGATGAACTGCCGCAACGGCAGCAGGCGCCGGCCGGACGCGCCGGCAAGCTCGATCTCGGCATCGAGGGCCAGCAGGCAAGGCACGCCGTCGGCCGCCGGCGAGGCATTGCACAGGTTGCCGGCGAGCGTGCCGGCATTCTGGATCTGCCGGCCGCCGACTTCCCGCGCCGCCTGCTTCAGGCCGTCGAAAAGCGGCGGCAGGTCGGCCTCGAAAAGCTCGCTCCAGGTCGTGGTGGCGCCCAGCCGCCAGCCCGCAGCATCGGCTGAAATGCCGCGCAGGACGGCTAATCCGCCGATGTCGAGCACGTCCTCGTCGATCGCCCGGCCGACCCGCGCCGGATAGAAGTCGGTGCCGCCGGCCAGCACCACGTGCGGCCGGGCCAAGTCGGTCAAAGCGTCTTCAAGACGGCTGGGACGGTGATAGGAACCCATATCGTTCGTGTACGCACGATGCCATAGGCGTCATGCGAGTCAACGATGAGAGTCGTCCTCAGTTGAGGACGTAAAATGATCTTACGATGGGCGCGGTCAAATGATCTTGGACAGCAGCTCGATCAGCTGGCGTTGTTCTTGCCCACTGAGCGGCTTCAACGTCTCGCGCGAGACGGCCGGTCCGTTGATCAGCAGCTTGTTCACCAGGCGCTGGCCTTCCGTGGTGAGGCTGAGCAGGGTGCGGCGCGCGTCGCCGGGATCGGGACGCGAATCGACCAGGCGGCGTTCCTTGAGACGACGCACGACGCCTTGCATCGTCGCCTTGTCCATGCCGACGAGGCGGCCAAGCAGGTTTTGCGAGAGCTCGGTGTACTCGTTCAGCTTCACCATGCTGGAGTACTGCGTCGGCGTGATGTTGGGATCGCCGACCGTGACCTGGAAGATGGCGCTGGCTCGTTGGTGTGCGCGTCGCAGCAGGTAGCCGATTTGCTCTTCGATGCGGTAGGCCCTTGCCGTCGGACTCGATGCCGACTTCGGCTCTTGCTGTTTTCTTGCGACGTTGCTTCGCATCGCCCCCGCCTTTGCTTGTCTCTTGGCTACACCGGCTGCGCGCTTCGCACAACGGTCTCATAACACCCGCGGTCGGCGGTGAAATGAGTCAGCCCCTTGACTCATCATCGCCAACGCGGCAGCGCGTGCCGGTCAATGCCCTGCAACCCATCGCTCGCGACCACCGACGATGGCGCGCGTAACTCTCCTCCTTGCGCTTGGTTTTGCCGACGATCGTCCGATTGGCCGATCGTGACGCAGAACGATCGTATGCGACCGTTGCCGAATTAAACGGAGCAAAGATCAAGACGTTGCTTCTCTGCCGCTGCTGCTTTCCAGCTACTTGGTCTCAAGCGCGCCATCGCGTACTGCGATCACGTTTCCGGCTCGACCGGATGGACGGCGACGTCACGCCACGTCACGATGTCGTCGACGCGATCCAGCGTGGAGAGGTGCTGTCCGCAGCGAGCCCTTCTTCCGTCGATGCTCGCAACAGGTAGTAGCTGGATCTGCCTGAACCCCTGATACATGGCGTCTCCGAAATCTCGGAGTCGCGGCGTCGGAGATTGCCGCGGCCGATACCATCAAGCACTAGGGGCATTCGATGCCGGAGATTCGGTGAATGGTGTTCACTACGGTCGGCATGCCGTTCGGTCGCTTCGTGTTTTGCGTCGCAGTGTCCGACGGCGTGACGCCAGGACAGGGCGGTGGCAGTCTCGCGCCCTCTCCGGCACAGGACAGGACACATGCCCGGCGCGCTCGAAGGCATCAGGATCGTCGACCTCACCAACATCATCCTCGGGCCCTACGGCACCATGCTGCTGGCCGACCAGGGCGCCGACGTGATCAAGGTCGAGGCGCCGGAGGGCGACGCGGTGCGCCATATCGGCAAGCCCGGCAAGACACCCGGCATGGGGCCGACCTATTTGTATGTGAACCGCAACAAGCGCTCGCTCTGCCTCGACCTCAAGAACCCGGCCGCGCGCGCGGCGCTCCTGAAAGTGGTCGAGGGGGCCGATGCCTTCGTCCATGCGCTCCGGCCGCAGGCCATCGAGGGCCTGGGGTTGGGCTACGAGGCGATCCGCAAGATCAAGCCCGACATCGTCTATGTCGGCGCCTACGGCTATTCGGCCGATGGTCCGTACGGGAAACTGCCGGCCTACGACGACGCCATCCAGGCCCGCTTCGGCATCGCCCATCTGATGGGCCAGGCGGCGGGCGACGACGTGCCCCGTTATCCGCCGATCATCCTGGCCGACAAGACGGTCGGGCTCACCTTCGCCTTCACTACACTTTCAGCCCTTATGCATCGACAGCGCACCGGCGAGGGCCAGTTCGTCGAGGTGCCGATGTTCGAGACCATGGCCGCCTGGCTGATGGTCGAGCATCTGTGGGAGCGCACCTTCAGCGACGAGGGCGAGGTCGGCTACTCGCGGCTGCTGGCGCGCACCCGCAAGCCGTTCCGCACGCTCGACGGCTGGATGGCGATCCTGCCCTACAACGACAAGCACTGGAGCAACTTCTTCGAGATCGTCGGCCGACCCGAGGTGCTGAAGGATCCGCGCTACTCGACGCTGAACGCCCGATCCCTCCACATCAACGACATGTACGCCATGGTCGAGGCGCTGGCGCCCGGCAAGACCACGGCCGAATGGGTGAAGCTTCTCGACAAGGCGCAGATCCCCAATGCCCCGGTATCGCGGCCGGCTGATCTGTTCGACGACCCGCATCTGGTATGGCGGCAGCTCTTCAAGAAGTACCCGCATCCCAGCGAAGGCGAGATCATGATGGTCGAGCCGCCCATGCGCATGAGCCGCACCCCGCCCGCCATCCGCACCCTGGCGCCCCTGCAGGGCGCCCATTCGCGCGCCGTCCTGGCCGAGGCAGGCGTGAGCGGGGCCGAGATCGAAGCATTGAAGAAGGCCGGCGCGCTGATCGAGCCGACGTAGAGATCCTGGTCCCTCCCCTTCGTCTTCGAAGGGGAGGTGCCCGCGCAGCGGGCGGAGGGATCATGCATCACCTGGCGTTGCATGACCCCTCCGGCCTGCGGCCACCTCCCCACTTCGTGGGGAGGAAGGGCTACGCGCCGACCGCCAACTCGGCCGCCGCCAGGTCCTCAAGCGCCGCACCGACCGACTTGAACAGAGTGATCGAGGTGGCATCGCCCGGCAGGCGGCCGGTCTGCTGGCCGCGCGCCAGCTCGAACAGGTCGGCGATCACGTCATCCTCGTCGATCGTGCCGTTGGCCAGCGGCTGGACGATGTCACCGCCTTCCTTCAGGGCGCCGGCGCGGGTGTCGACATAGACCCGGGCGCGCCCGACCGCCCGATCATCGCTTTCACGCATCTGCGGCGTGTAGGCACCCACCAGGTCGATATGCTGGCCTTCGTGCAACCAGTCGCCCTCGACCAGGGGCATCCTGGAGAGCGTGGCGCAGGAGACGATGTCCGACGCCTCGACGGCCGCCCGGCGGTCGGCGGCGGCGCGGACCGAAATGGGTCGCCCCAGGATGCGGGGCAGCGAGTCCGAAAGTTCGCGGGCGAGATCGGCCGCCCGTTCCGGTCGGCGTCCCCAGATCGCGACCTCCTCGATCGGCCGCACCTTGGCATGCACGCGGATGAGCTGGGGCGCCAGCGCACCGGTGCCGATCATCAGCAGCCGCCGCGAGTCGGGCCGCGACAGGTAGCGCGCGGCGAGGCCGGAGGCGCAGGCGGTGCGCCGCTTGGTCAGCATGGTGCCGTCGAGCAGCGCCAGGGAGGCGCCGGTCGCGCCGTCGAGCAGCAGGTACTGGCCATAGATCGAGGGCAGGCCGCGCTGGCCGTTGTCGGGAAAGACGGTGACCACCTTGATGCCGAGGCGACCGGCAGCGACCGCTGCAGCGGCGCCCGCCGTCCAGGCCGGCATCAGCAGCAGCGTGGCGTCGGCCGAACCGGGTCCGTTGGGTGCGGCCAGCGTGTGGTGATGGCGCGGCGGCATCTCGCAGCCGGCACGGAACAGCGCGTCGAGGCGATCGATCAGCGCCAGATCGTCGAGGTTGGCATCGACCTCGGCGGCCGAAAGGATCTTCACGATAGCGGGCTGCGGGGGCCGGATGACGACAGTTCGGGCGCGACCAGCGCACTCTGGCGCTCGATCGCCTTGAGGTCGCGCGGCGCCGGACCGCTGCCCGCCGCCGCCGGCGGCGGCGGCGGGACGGTCGCGGCCTGGCGCAGGCGCTGGACCTCGCGGTCGAGACGGGCCGCCTCGCTGCCCGCTTCGCGCGCCCGCCGGCGGTGATGGCGCGCCGCCCACCAGCCCATGCCGAGCCCGACCAGCACGCCCAGCAACAGCAGTCCCACCACCAGCAGGTAGACCGGCATCACGACAACATGGGGCAGCGGCCACAACGTGAGTTGCACGAGCTGGGTGTTGCTGACCGCGATCAGCACGCCCAGCAGGACGAAGAGCAGAAACAGGGCGCGGGACAGGATCTTCATGCGAGGCGCAGCATGGCACAGCGCAGCGGCGGGAAGCGAGGGTCTGTGAGGGCGGCCTTTTAGTCTTTGCTAGGAGCGCGCTAACGCCGTTGCGCGTCTTCTCATCGGAGCCCGGACCTCCCAAGGTCGGGGGTTACCCCGACCGAGTCCGCTCATGAGCTTGATGCGGACCTGGAGGTCACGCGCTCCCAGCCTTGAGTTGCTCGAGCTACTTCTTGTCTTCGGTCGGCTCGGCGGGTGCGAGGCCCGCGGCGCGGGCGGCTTCCTTGTTGAGGCGGTCGCGCAAGTCCTTGCCGGTCTTGAAATAGGGCACGCGCTTGGACGCCACCGCGACCTGCTCGCCGGTGCGCGGATTGCGGCCGGTCCGCGGTTCGCGTTTCTTCACCGAAAAGGCCCCGAAGCCGCGCAATTCCACGCGATGTCCGCCGGCCAGAGCCTTGGAGATTTCGTCGAAGACCGTGGCCACGATTCGCTCGACATCCCTTTGATAGAGATGGGGATTCCGGGCCGCCAGGCGGGCGATCAGCTCCGACTTGGTCATTGCGGTGACAATAAAACAAAAAACCAAGGCGTTCAAGCCTAAGCCATTGAATCAAAAAGGAAAGCGCGGCGATAGCCGCCCCAAGCGGAGCCGAGGGGCCTTCTCCTCCCGAAAAACGGTTAATCCGGAGGGCCAGATCTCTCCGCTCCGCCTCGCGCCGATCGGGACAAGCAAAAAGGGCCGACCCTAGCGGGTCGGCCCTTCGCAGATCGCCTGAAGCGACCTTTATTTCTCTTCGGTCTCTTCCTTCTTCTGGGCCCGGCTCAGCGCCGCGCCCAGGATGTCGCCGAGGCTGGCGCCCGAGTCGGACGAGCCGAAATCGGCCATCGCCTTCTTCTCCTCGTCGAGCTCGCGCGCCTTGACCGACAGCACGACGCGGCGCGAGGCCTTGTCGATGTTGGTGATCTTGGCGTCGAGCTTGTCGCCGATCGCGTAACGGTCGGGACGCTGCTCGGAGCGGTCGCGGCTGAGCTCGGACTTGCGGATGAAGCCCGGGATGCCTTCCTTGACCGTGACGTCGATGCCGTTGTCCTGGATGCCGGCCACGATGACCGTGACGACCTCGCCCTTCTTGATGTCGGCGCCGACCTTCTCGAACGGATCGTTCTCGAGCTGCTTGATGCCGAGCGAGATGCGCTCCTTGTCGATGTCGACGTCGAGGACCTTGACCTTGACCTGGTCGCCCTTCTTGTAGTCGCGGATCGCCTCGTCGCCGGCCTTGTCCCACGACAGGTCGCTCAAATGGACCATGCCGTCGATGTCGCCGGGCAGGCCGACGAACAGGCCGAACTCGGTGATGTTGCGGACCTCGCCCTCGAGCTCGGTGCCGCCGGGGAACTTCTCGGCGAAGCTCTCCCACGGGTTGGCCATGCACTGCTTCAAGCCAAGCGAGATGCGGCGCTTGGACATGTCGACGTCGAGCACCATCACTTCGACTTCCTGCGAGGTCGAGACGATCTTGCCCGGATGGACGTTCTTCTTGGTCCAGCTCATCTCGGAGACGTGCACCAGACCCTCGACGCCCGGCTCCAGCTCGACGAAGGCGCCGTAGTCGGTGATGTTGGTGACGCGGCCCTTGAGCTTCAGCCCGACCGGATACTTGGCGCCGGCGCCGTCCCACGGATCGCTCATCAGCTGCTTCATGCCGAGCGAGATGCGCTGCGTCTCGGGGTTGAAGCGGATGACCTGCACCTTGACCTGCTGGCCGATGGTGAGGGCTTCCGACGGATGGTTGATGCGCTTCCAGGCGATGTCGGTGACGTGCAGGAGGCCGTCGACGCCGCCCAGATCCACGAACGCGCCGTAGTCGGTGATGTTCTTGACGACGCCGTCCAGCACCTGGCCTTCGGACAGCGCGCCCATCAGGCGGGTGCGATCCTCGGCGCGGGTCTCTTCCATGACGGCGCGACGCGACACGACGATGTTGCCGCGGCGGCGGTCCATCTTGAGAATGGCGAACTGCTGGGCCTGGCCCATCAGCGGGCCGACATCGCGCACCGGACGGACATCGACCTGGCTGCCCGGCAGGAAGGCCACGGCGCCCGAAAGATCGACGGTGAAGCCGCCTTTGACCCGACCGAAGATCGTGCCCATGACACGTTCCTGGTCGTTGAATGCCTTCTCGAGAAAGGTCCAGGCTTCCTCGCGGCGCGCCTTGTCGCGCGACAGGACGGCCTCGCCTTCCTTGTTCTCCATGCGATCGACGAAGATGTCGACCACGTCGCCTTCCTTCACTTCCGGCGCGCCCATTCCTCCGTTGGAGAATTCGCGCAGCGCGACGCGGCCCTCGGACTTGAGGCCGACATCGATGGTGACGAAATCGTTGGCGATGCGGATGACCGTCCCTTTGACGACCGATCCTTCGAAACTCGTCGAACCGCCCAGCGATTCGTCGAGGAGTGCTGCAAATTCTGAACTCGAGGTATCGTTCTCGGGTTTACGGAGGGCGCTGCCTCTTGCCATGTACTACTTCTCCTTCATCGATCCCGGGCGGACTGCCGCCCGTCGGCCAACCGGTTAAGTCCGGCGGATCCACTGCCTTTTTCAAAACACCGACGCCCGGACGACACGCCCGTTCGCAATCGCCGCTGGAAGTCTTCGATCCGCCGGCGGCGATTTACGGCCCGGAGGATCGAAAGCCCTTGCGCTCGATGAACGCCAAGGCGGCGGCGAAGGCCGCATCGGCATCCATGTCGCTGGTATCGAGAAGGTAAGCATCGGGTGCGGCTAAAAGAGGTGCAGCCGCCCGTTCGCTGTCGCGACGGTCCCGCTCCGCCATCTCGGCAAGAACGCGCGGTTTTATAGTGTCGACCCCGCGTTCGCGCAACTCCTGGTACCGACGTTCGGCCCGGGCTTGCGGGCTTGCCGTCACGAAAAGTTTTATCGCCGCGTCGGGGCAGATCACGGTGCCGATGTCGCGCCCATCGAGCACGGCACCGGGCGCCTGATATGCGAACTTCTTCTGGAAATTCAAGAGGTTGGTCCGAACCTCCGGGATCGCCGCCACTTTGGACCCGGCCTGGCCGGCCCGGTCCGTCCGCAGTTCGAGGCTGGCGAGGTCGCTCGCCTGCAAGGCGGCCGCGATTTCGGCGGGCGGCCGGCCGGTCTGTTCCGCCATCCAGCCGACCGCCCGATAGAGCAGGCCGGTGTCGAGATGGGGCAGGCCGAAATGGGCGGCGAGGCGCTTGGCCAAGGTGCCCTTGCCGGCGGCCGAGGGGCCGTCGATGGCAATGACCCGAGGAGCGCTCACGCCGCCTCGACGTCGGGTCCGATTTGGGCTCCGAGCCCGTTCATCAGCTGGGCGAAGCCGGGAAAGCTGGTGTCGATCGGCGAGCCGTCATCGACTGCGACCGGCGCGCGCGCGGCCAGGCCCAGCACCAGGAACGACATGGCGATGCGGTGATCGAGATGCGTCGCCACCAGGCCGCCTCCCGCCGGGGCCGCGCCGGTGCCGTGCACGACCAGCGTGTCGGGGCCCATCTCGTGCTTCACGCCGTTGGCCAGAAGGCCGGCCGAGACGCTGGCCAGCCGGTCGCTTTCCTTGGCGCGCAGCTCGGCCAGGCCCAGCATGCGGGTCGTGCCCTCGGCGCAGGAGGCCGCGACGGCCAGGATGGGATATTCGTCGATCATCGTGGGCGCGCGCTCGGCCGGCACCTCGACTCCCTTCAGCGTCGAGCCTCTGACCCTGAGGTCGGCCACCGGCTCGCCGCCGACCTCGCGCTCGTTCTCGAAAGTGATGTCGGCGCCCATGTCCAACAGGGTCTTGTAGAGGCCGGCGCGCAACGGATTGAGCCCGACATTCTCGACCGTGATGTCGCTGCCCGGCCGGATCGCCGCCGCCACGACGGCGAAGGCGGCCGACGAGGGATCGCCCGGCACGACGATGTCGCGGCCCAGAAGCTCGGGCCAGCCGACGACGGTGATGCGCTTGCCGCCGTCCGCTGCGGGCTCCACCCGCACCTCGGCGCCGAAATGGCGCAGCATGCGCTCGGTATGGTCGCGTGTGGCATGGGGCTCGATCACGGTGGTCTCGCCCGCGGTGTTGAGGCCGGCCAGCAGGATGGCGCTCTTGACCTGCGCGGAGGCCACCGGCAGGCGGTATTCGATGGGCACCATCTCGTCGGTGCCGATGATGGCCAGCGGCATGCGCCCGCCGTCGCGCGCCTCGAAGCGGGCGCCCATGCGCGACAGCGGCTCGATCACCCGCTGCATCGGCCGCCGCCGCAGCGAGGCGTCGCCCGTCATGAAGCTGGTGAAGGGCTGGCTCGCCAGGATGCCCGAGAGCAGGCGGGCCGACGTGCCGGAATTGCCGAGCGCGAGCACGTCCGCCGGCTCGCGGCCGCCGCCCACCCCGAAGCCGCGGATCCGCCAGGTGGCTTCGTCGGCATCGTGCACCACCTCGGCGCCCAGTGCGCGCAAGGCAGCCGCCGTGCACAGCACATCCTCGCCCTCGAGCAGGCCGCGCACGGTGGTCTCGCCCAGCGCCAGGGCGCCGAACATCAGGGCGCGGTGCGAGACCGACTTGTCGCCGGGCGCACGGACGCGGCCCTTCAGGCAGGCGACGGGGCGGGCGACGAGCCTGGCGGAAGCTCTGGCGGACAGGGCAGCCTCCTCAAAGGATGGCGGAAATGCGACGCGGCGTCCCCGCACTTTCCGTCTGGCCGAATGCGGCCGGAAGGAAAGGTGCTCTAGCATGCCGGAATTTGGTTTTGACAGGGTGAAAGACGCGTGACATACGCGCTCCCTCGCGGCCCATTCGGCCGATTTTTGCGGATTTCCCGGGAGTTCCTGCGTGGTCAAGGCGAACTGGGGTACTAAGCGCACCTGCCAGAGCTGCAGCGCGCGCTTCTACGACCTGAACAAGAGTCCGATCAAGTGCCCCAAGTGCGGGCGCGATCATGATCGCGAGGACTTCGTGAAGGTCCGTCGCACGCGCGGCTCGGCCGCGGCGACAGCAGCGGCGGCAGCAGCGGCGGCGGCCACCTTGGCGGCGGCGAAACTCGCGGCCAAGAAGAAGAGCGACGAGGCGGCGCTGGCCGGCGACGAGCTGCCCGATGTCGAAGGCGACGAGGCGCTGGAGGAGGCCGACGAGTTGGCCGACGACGCCGAGGACATCGAGGTCGAAGGCGTGGAGGTCGAGGACGACAAGGGCGAAGGCGACCGCTAGGCCGCAGTTGCCAGTGCGCGGGGCAGGAATTATATCTCGCGCCGTTCCAGAAGTTTCGGGGCCATAGCTCAGCTGGGAGAGCGCTACAATGGCATTGTAGAGGTCAACGGTTCGATCCCGTTTGGCTCCACCAATTAAGTCAAGGGGTTGGCCGAAATGGCCGACCCCTTCTTTTTGCCGGGGAAGCACCGTGACGGAAGTCGCGTCGCGAGCCGACCCTTCCGGCAATTTCCGCAAGGGATCTAGGAGTTATTGCGCACCGTACTGCGCAGAAACTCGATACCGCCGCTGGCGTCGCTCCGGGTCAACTGACCGGCCTGGTCGCCAAATGTTTGGCGAGCACCGCCATCTGTGGCTTTTCCGTCCCATCCTCGGTGGGCTCGATCGACATGAAGTAGTCATACCACCTGTCCCCGGCGCCCCACCACGTCGCGTAGGCCCAGACGTCGCCGTTGTGCTGGATGTAGGCCAGCATGGTGTCCAGGGCAGCGAGGCTCGCCGCATCCACCCCCGTGCCGAACTCGCCCAGAAAGAACCTCTTGCCGTGGGCGCGTGCCCACTCCGTCGCGGCCGCCAGCCTGTCCGCGCCGATGGTTGGCGAGACGATACCGGCGCTTCCGCCGCTGCTGTCCTTGTCGAGATACTGGTGGACCTCGAACATGTAGTTGTTCAGCGGGTCGACGACACCGCCGCCGACCACATCGGCATTGTCCGTGACCGTCCACGTCCACGCGCCGTCGAAGTAGCTGCCCGGAACGACGATGGTCTGCAGGGCACCGCTGGCGCGGATCGCCGCGATGGCGGCGTTGACCGACCGGAGCCACTGCCGCGCACTCTGGGCGCTGGGCTCGCTCATGAGCATGAACAGCACGCCGGGCCTGTCCTTGTAGTGCGTCGCCAGCCTGCCCCACAGGTCGGCAAAGTCCGCGTCCGACGTATCCGGGCCACCGATCAACCCGCCGTAGCCGTAGCCGCCGTTGTGAACGTCAAGGCCGACCTCCAGGCCCTTGGAGAGGGCGTAATCGACCACCGGATCGATGCGGGACATCTCCGTGGCGTCCAGCGGGCCGTTCCTGGCCGGCTGGACACGCTCCCAGAGGAACGGCAGACGGATAACGCCCATGCCCTTCGATGCGTAGTAGTCGATGCTCGCGTTCGGCGGGTAGCCGTAGTTACCGGGGTACGCGCCACCGGGCGTGAAGTCGCCGCCGGACAGGACGACGCCAAGGACGCACTTCTCCGTGGATGCGTTCCCCTTCAGAAGGGCTGAGGGGACGAACGCCGCTCTCCAGAACCACACGATGCGGCGCAGGTGGACCAACCAGCCGATGACCCACGCGACAGCGCGTGACAGCTTCATGGCTTGGTCGGCCCCAGACGGCGATTGTCGTATTCGATGGTGCGACTCACGACCTGATCGGCATGGCGCCGATGGCTCGATCTTTACCGACCCAGGGCACCCATTGACATGGGCAGTATCGGATCTTGGTGCAGCATTGCCCGACCGTCGTGAACGGTAGCGGGGCAAGTGTGCCGCCATCGGCGGCCTCGATCCCTGTTGCCGCTACCGATCGTCATTCCGGACGCAGGCGCCTACGACGACGCAGGCCCCTACGACAAAGGGCGACGCATACGCGCCGTGCACACGGAAAAGAGACGCCCCTGCCGTCGCCCTGAAATGGCGACGGCAGGGGTTCGGCTTAGGCCGCGGTGGCTTCGACCGGCTTGCTCTGCTCGAGCTTGTGCCCGGTGAAGGCACGCGTCTTGGGGGCGGGAAGCCCGCTGGTCTTGAACTGTTCGAGCAGCTGGGCCTTGCGGGCGGCCAGTCGCTCGCCCAGGGCTTCCATGTCGAGCCCGGCTTCGCGGGCCTGCGCGAACACGCCTTCGCCGGGCCGCTCCTCTTCCTTGACGTGGTGTTTGATCTCTTCCGAGAGCACCGTCATCTTGGCGTCGTAGAACTGCTGGTCGGGGTTGCTGCCGAGCAGTTCCGCGATCATGACCTTGGCGCCGTCGTGCTCGACATAGGCTTCGTTCATCTGGTCTTCGTCGACGGCTTTCTTGCACGCCGGATAGAAGATTTCTTCCTCGATCGTGGCGTGGATCATCAGCTCGGTGCAGATCTCCTTCGCCAGCGCGGCCTTGCGCGCCGAGTCCTTCGCGGACTCGAACTTCTCGAACAAATCTTCAACCTTGCGATGATCGGCCTTCAGGAGGGCAATCGCGTCGCTCGAGGGTTTCTTTGCCATGGTATGTCCTTTCAAGTGGATGGGTCGATGGTGGTTTCTTACTTGGCGAGATCCTGCGCCATCCTGAGATGCTCGCGCAGAGTGGGCAGGGTCTTGGCGGCGAAAGCCTGCAGCGCGGCGTTGCCGCCGCCCTTGGCATAACGTTCGAACAGCGACACGGCGTCCTTGTGCGCCGATACCTGCATGTCTTCGTAGGCCTTGCTGAAGTCGGCGCCGCTCAGGCCGTTCAGCTTGTCGAGCTTGGCTCCGTGTGCCTTGTCCATCACCGACGGCAAGTTGACCGGCAGCTTGCCGCCGCCCACCAGTCCTTTCAGCTCGGCCGTGGTGGCGGTGTGGTCCTTGATCATGTGGTCGGCAAAGGCCTTGTCCTTGGTGTCGGATTTCGCCGCCACGAGCTTGCTCGATTCGATTTCAAGCATGTCGCTGTTGGCGACCTCGGTGACGAAGTCCTGGTCCGACGGGCTGATCCCAAGCGTGGAATTGACGCCCGTCTTTTCGCTTACCGACTGGGCAAGGACAGGCGTTGCAACGGAGACGGCGATCACAGCCGTCGCGAGAAATTTGTACATGCATGCTCCTTTCTGATTGTGCTCTCGGCAGGTCCGTCGATATGCCCGACAACGACACCGTGGGCCGAAACGTTGCTTCATGCTCGCGCGTCGAATGCCCGGTCGGATCACGCCGCGCGATTTGCCTGCGCCCCTTGCCGGTGCGGGGGAGAACGCCGGATTTCCCCCGCGACGCCAGGTCCGCGGGGGTCGCGGGCCGACAGGATCGGCGCTTGGTCCGGTTACGGACAGACTGCGCGCCGCCCTCCCCGGCAGAGCGCTCGACGGTGCCATCGACCGTCGAGCCTGATCTGTCCCGCAGTCCGCGACTAGGAAGGCTTCAGGACCGAGACTCGGCGTGGAAAGCGATGCTGGCCCATATTCTTGACCAGCTCGTTCACCAACCGTGCGCCCTGGCCGATCGCAATGCCCTCGGCCGCCGGCGGGACGCCGGCTGCCTCGAGAAGCGCCTCGCCGTCGGGGGCGACGGCGATCGGCTTGCCATGGCGATAGGCTTCATGGACGAAACGCTGCGCCAGCGGCTGCGCGGCGAGGGCTGCGCCCACGCCGGCCGGCACGAAGACCGCGTCATAGACCACCGACGGTGCGTTGGGCGCCGCGCGGTTCACCTTCATCGGCTTGGCCGACGTCGCCACGCTGCCGCCGTGCGGCCCGATCGTCTCGGCCACAAGCCCGGTCTCGGCGAAGGTCGCGAGGGCCGCCTGCACCTCCTTGGCATCGACCCCGTCGCCCACCAGCACGGCGACCTTGCGGCCGATCAGGCTGGGCGGCGGCGGCGCCTTGTCCATGCTGAGCGCCGGCGACTTCAGCTTGCCGGCGTCCTTGTGCAACGGTCCGGACGGCGTCGGCGCCGACGGCGTCGGCGCTTCTGGCGTGCCGGCCGGAGCCACGGCGATGCCGGTCGCGCCGGAGACCATCTCGGCCAGGTCGGGGGCGATGTTCACCAGGATCTCGTTCATGGTGCGGTTGCGCACGCCCTCGTCGACCACCTGGTTCAGCTCGAAGGAGAAGGCCGCCGCGATATGGTCCTTCTCCCAGTCGCTCATGCTGTTCCAGAACTGCGTCGCCTGGCTGAAATGGTCGGCGAAGCTCGGGCTGCGCTCGCGCACCTTGGGACCGGGGGCCTCCTTGAGGGCGACCGAGCGGAAGGCCGCCGCCGCACCGGGCTGGTGCATCGGGCAGCCGCCGCCCAGGCTGTTGGGGAAGTACGCTACCTTGCCCTTGTTGATGGTCATGCGGCCGAAACCGTCGCGCTGGTTGTTGTCGGCCGGCTTCAGCGAGCGGTTGATCGGGAGCTCGTGGAAGTTCGGGCCGACGCGGCGCAGCTGGGTGTCGATGTAGGAGAACAGACGGCCCTGCAGCAGCGGGTCGTTGGTGAAGTCGATGCCCGGTACGACGTGACCGGTATGGAAGGCGACCTGCTCGGTCTCGGCGAAGAAGTTGTCCGGGTTGCGGTTCAAGCGTCATCTTGCCGACCTTGACGCACCGGCACCAGCTCCTCGGGGATGAGCTTGGTCGGGTCGAGCAGGTCGAAGCCGAACTTGTGCTCGTCCTCCTCCTCGACGATCTGCAGGCCGAGCTCCCATTCGGGATAGTCGCCGCCTCGATCGCCTCGCACAGGTCGCGCCGGTGGAAGTCGGGGTCCTTGCCCGAGATCTTCTGCGCCTCGTCCCACACCAGCGAGTGGACGCCCTTCAGCGGCTTCCAGTGGAACTTGACGAAGCGCGACTCGCCCTCGGCGTTGACCAGCCGGAAGGTGTGAACGCCGAAGCCTTCCATCATGGCGAGGCTGCGCGGGATGGCGCGGTCGCTCATCACCCACATCAGCATGTGGGCGCTCTCGGGCGTCAGCGACACGAAGTCCCAGAAGGTGTCGTGTGCCGACTGGCCGCCTGCGGGATCTCGTTGTGCGGCTCGGGCTTCACCGCGTGGATGAGGTCGGGGAACTTGATCGCGTCCTGGATGAAGAACACCGGCATGTTGTTGCCGACGAGGTCCCAGACGCCGTCGTCGGTATAGAACTTCACGGCGAAGCCGCGCACGTCGCGCGGCGTGTCGGTCGAGCCGCGCGAGCCGGCCACCGTCGAGAAGCGCACGAACACCGGCGTCTGCACTGCCGGATCCGGCAGCGGCGCCGCCATGGTGATCTCGGCCTGGCTCTTCGTAGACCTGGAAGAAGCCGTGGGCGGCCGAGCCGCGCGCATGGACGACGCGCTCGGGTATGCGCTCGTGGTCGAAGTGCGTGATCTTCTCGCGCAGGTCAATATGTCTTCGAGCAGCGTCGGCCCGCGGACGTCCGGCCTTCAGCGAGTTCTGGTCGTCGCTCACCGTCACGCCCTGGTTGGTCGTGAGGTCGGAGCCCGGGGCCTGCGTATCGAGGCGAAGGTCGACATTCTTGTCGGTGTCCTGGCGCGGCGCGGGCGGCTTGTCGGCCGGCGTCACCTGGCCGGAGGTGCGGACGGGGCTGGGCGGGAGCGCGGACTTGGAAGGCTTCTTCATGCTGTTCTCCGGATGGGATTGCTCGGTCTTTGTCTTTGCCTTGGCGGCGGACTGCGCACGGGGATGCGCTTTGCGAGCCCTAGATCGCGGTTTCGCCATTCGTCTTCTCCGTGTGATGAATCATGGGCGCGGGTTGAACGGCGCGCGTCGTTTAGAGTTGCTCTAAAGAGGAAATTTCACGCTGTGGCTGTTCGGCGGGGCAGCCTCGACTTCGGCATGTGGCGTGCGGGATGTTGGTGCGCGCTGGTCAGGGCGCTGCGGCAGTGAAATTCCGGAACGTCACCGAGAAGCGCAATTGGTCGACCGGCGGGATGCTGTGCTCCCAGTCGCGCCGCGAGGCCCCGCGCAGCAGGTAGGCCGAGCGCGGCATCAGTTCGATCGATCGGCGATCCCAGCCTGCACCGTGCCGGCGGCGCAGGCGCAATGTGCACGGCGCCAGGAACGAAAAGGCCACGACATCCTCGAACATCGGCTTGTCGCGATGCCAGCCGATCGCCGCGCCCGCCGCATATTCGGTGACCAGGACCTGCTGCAGGCTTTGCGCCGCAACGCCGGCGATCGCCGCCGCGCGTTCGCGCAGCGGCATCAGCAGATCCGGAATCTCGTCACTGGGGCGAAGCGTGCGGCCCGCGTAATCGTACCGCCAACCGTAAGAGACGATCCGCCGCCGGCCGACGAAGCCATGGAAGGCGAAGGGCGTCAGGGGCAACCGCGCGAACTGCTCGATCAGCGCACGCTCTTCATCCGGCGCGATCGCCTCTTCGCGATAGGCGAATCCCTCGGGCCAGGATGGGGCGGCGAAAAGGTCGCCCTGTTGCGTCGCCTCTTTCACGGTCTTTTGGACCGCGGGCGTCCCGCTCGCTCAAGAATCTGAGCGAGCGGGACGCTCGCGGTCCGGAAGATCATGGCCTGCCTCAGTCGAATCCGAAGCGGACCGATTTCAGCGCGGCATCCTCGATCGTCTGGACGACACGCTGGAAGGAGCGTTCCGCCGCCGTCGAGCGCTGGCGGGTGCGGGTCGGCCTCAGGATCAGAAGCAGCAGCGAACGGCCCGTCACCGCGTAGGGATGGCCGAATTCGAGTTCTTCCAGGCCGTTCTCACCAGTGTGATTGGTATCGATCAGGCGCACCCAGCGGCTTCCGCCGACGGCTTCGGGCAGCTTGAACGAAACGACGTCGGTGTGGGAATTGACGATGAGCAGCAGGGTCGAATCCGAGCCGACCCTGCGGATCCCTGTCTCCTGGGCGCGGCCGTCGAGCAGCACGCCCATGCAGCGTGCGTTCCCGTCGTTCCAGTTTTCCGGCGTCATTTCCTCGGCGGCCGGCGTCAGCCAGGTCACGTCCTTGACACCCAGCTCCTCGTCGTAGGCGCCGGTGAGGAAGCGGCCGCGGCGCAGCATGGGCAGTGCCCGGCGGATCATGACGAGCTTGCGCACGAATTCGGCCATGTCCCGGCCGTCGCCGTCGATTCCCGCCCAGTCCATCCAGGAGATATCGTTGTCCTGACAGTAGCTGTTGTTGTTGCCCTTCTGGGTGCGGCCGAATTCGTCGCCACCCAGCAGCATCGGCGTTCCCCGCGACAGGATCAGCGTTGCCAGCATGTTGCGGGTCTGGCGCAACCGCGTGGCCCGGATGGCCGGATCGTCGGTCGGGCCTTCGACGCCATAGTTGCTCGACAGGTTGTGGGAATGGCCGTCCTGGTTGTTTTCGCCGTTCGCCTCGTTGTGCTTGTCGTTGTAGGAGACCAGGTCGGCCAGCGTGAAGCCGTCATGCGCGGTGATGAAATTGACGGAAGCCCAGGGTTTGCGCCCGCGCTTGGCGAACAGGTCGGCCGACGCGGTGAGGCGGGCCGCAAGCGGCGGGAGCTTGCCCTCGTCGCCGCGCCAGTAGGCGCGCACCGCGTCGCGATAGGCGTCGTTCCACTCGGCCCAGCCCGGCGAGAAGCGGCCGACCTGGTAGCCGCCCGGGCCGAGATCCCACGGCTCGGCGATCAGCTTCACTTCGGAGAGCGCCGGGTCCTGCCGGCAGGCGTCGAGGAAGCGGCCTTCCTCCTCGAAGCCGTGCGGTTCGCGGCCCAGGATGGTGGCGAGATCGAAGCGGAAGCCGTCGATGCGCATGTCCTGCGCCCAGTAGCGCAGGCTATCCATGACCATCTGCAGTACACGGGAATTGCTGAGGTTGACGGTGTTGCCGGTGCCGGTGTCGTTTATGTAGTGGCGCCGCTCGGGCGCCAGGCGATAGTACGAGGCATTGTCGATGCCCTTGAAGGAAAGCGTCGGCCCGAATTCGTTGCCTTCCGCCGTATGGTTGTAGACGACGTCCAGGATCACCTCGAGCCCGGCTTCGTGGAGGTGCGCCACCATCTCCTTGAATTCGGAGAAGGCGAAATCGGCGTTGGCGGCGTAGCGCCGCGCCGGCGCGAAAAAGCCGATGGTGTTGTAGCCCCAGTAATTCTTGAGGCCCTTGTCGAGGAGATAGCTGTCGTCGACGAAGGTATGGACGGGCAGCAACTCCACGGCTGTCACGCCCAGCGAGGCCAGATAATTGGTGATTTCCGCGCTTGCCACGCCGGCATAGGTGCCGCGCAGGGCCTCGGGCACCGCAGGATGCCGCCTCGTGAAGCCCTTCACATGAGCCTCATAGATGACGGTATCTTCCCACGCCGTGCGGCGGCGCGGAGCGCGCCCCCAGGTGAAGGCCGGATCGATGACGCAGGCCTTGAAATTGAACGGGCGCGCTGTCGCGCTCGTCGAAGGTGAGGTCGTCGTGCGTTTCGACCTGATAGCCGAAGAGCGCGGGATTCCATTGCAGATGACCGATCATCTGCTTGGCGTAAGGGTCGAGCAGGAGCTTGTTGGGATTGAAGCGATGCCCGGCCGCAGGCTCATAGGGACCATGAACGCGATAGCCGTAGATCGTTCCCGGCCGCGCATCGGGAAGGTAGCCGTGCCAGACTTCGTCGGTGTATTCCGGCAGCACGATACGCTCGATCTCGCGTTCGCCGGCGGCATCGAACAGGCAAAGCTCGACTTTTGTCGCGTTGGCCGAGAACAGGGCGAAGTTGACGCCCAGCCCGTCCCAGGTGGCGCCGAGCGGGTGGGGCAGGCCTTCGGAGAGTCGCGAGCGACGGATGGCAGCAGTGCTGGGGACGGCGGTGTTCAGGGCGGTGCTCGCGGACAAGGTCTGAGATCGTAACGCGCGGCACCGTCGCCGGCTCCGCACGCGCATGCACTTCTTGGACGATGTTCCCGGACCTGCCGCGCCATCCGACTCCAGAAGAACAGAGATACGTCCGCGCCCTGGCCGGCGCGATACGGGCCGACGACTTGACCTGGGAAGATGGCGACGAAGGCACCCGCGATGCCGCGCAGCGTGCCAGGGCGCGCGGCATTAGGTAGCAATGAAGCAGGGCGGGGCAGCAGGGCGGGCCGTCAACCGGCCGTATCGGCAGGACCGAGGCGGGACGATCGAGTTGGCGGCTTAGGCTCGCGACTCCAGCCCCTGCGCAACGTTTGCGTCCGGGAGTCTTTGTCAGGGCATGCCCAATCATAAAGTCACGACCGTCATCTTCGACGTTGACGGCACGCTGCTCGATTCCGTCGACCTTCATGCCATGGCGTGGGTGGATGCCTTCCACGACTATGGGCACGAAGTCCGCTTCGACGAGGTCCGCCGGCAGATCGGCAAGGGAGCCGATCAGCTGCTGCCCGTCTTCATGACCCGCGAGCAGATCGACTCCTACGGCGAGGAGCTGGATTTCCACCGAGCCACGGTCTTCAAGGATCGCTATCTCGCACTGGTAAAGCCCTTTCCCGACGTGCGCACCCTGTTCGAACGGCTGCGGGCCGACGGCATGCAGATCGGGTTGGCTTCGTCGGCCACCAAGGACGACCTGGCGACTTACAGGAGGATCGCCAACATCGACGGCCTCACGGATGCCGATACGTCCTCGGACGATGCGGAAAGAAGCAAGCCCTGTCCCGATATCTTCCAGGCGGCGCGCGAGCGGCTGGGTGGCGGAAGCCCGGACCGCATGATCGCCGTCGGCGACACACCCTACGATGCCGAAGCCGCGGCGAAAGCCGGCCTGCGCACCATCGGTCTTCTGTGCGGAGGCTGGTCAGAGGAAGAATTGAAACGGTCGGGCTGCATCGCGGTGTATAAGGATCCTGCCGAATTGCTGGCGCGTTGTGCGGTCTCGCCGCTCGTTTGATCCTCGTCGGGTGTGATCGTCGTTACGAATGAAAATCGCCACCTTCAACGTCAACGGCGTGAACGGGCGTCTGCCCGTCCTGTTGCGCTGGCTGCGAGAATCCCGGCCGGACGTCGTTTGCCTCCAGGAACTGAAGGCCCCCGACGATAAATTTCCCGAGGCGGCGCTCCTGGATGCCGGCTACGGCGCGATCTGGCATGGCCAGAAGAGCTGGAATGGCGTCGCCATCCTGGCGCGGGGCCGGAAGCCGGAGGAAACCCGGCGCGGCCTGCCGGGTGATCCGAGCGACCTCCACAGTCGCTACATCGAAGCGGCGATCGACGGCGTGCTCATCGGGTGCCTCTACCTGCCCAACGGCAATCCCGCGCCCGGGCCGAAGTTCGACTACAAGCTCGGCTGGTTCGAACGCCTGACATCCTATGCGGCGACGCTGCTCAAGCTCGATGCGCCCGTCGTTCTGGCCGGCGACTACAACGTCATGCCCACCGAGCTCGATGTCTACAAGCCGGAACGCTGGCTCGACGATGCCCTTTTCCGCCCCGAGGTCCGCAGCGCCTTTCACGCGCTGACGCAACAAGGCTGGACCGACGCCCTGCGCACGCTGCATCCGGGCGAACAGATCTACACGTTCTGGGATTACTTCCGTAACGCCTATGCGCGAAACGCCGGCCTTCGCATCGACCACTTGCTGCTCAGTCCTGCCCTCGCAAAGCGCTTGACCGGTGCCGACGTGGATCGAGAGGTGCGGGGCTGGGAGCGGGCGAGCGATCACGCACCGGTCTGGATAGAGCTCAAGGCAGCCCGCAAGGCCGCCAGGCGCGCACCCCGGCCGCGCAAACGGTAAGCCCCGCGGCCGGAAAACAAAGGGCTTCAACCGGTCTACCAATTGACCGCGTCCGGCACTGCATTCGCGTCTTCCAGGTTGTTGATTGACCCGGCGCTGATGATGTTTGCCTCCGCCTTTCGGCGCCATTGCCCGCTTTCCTTCTCCAACCACGTCACGGTGAACCACTCGAGGTCTGCTGATTTGATCCAAGGCCCGCCCGCCACCCTGACCTCGACCGTTTCCGTCGCGTTCATCATGAAGACCACCTCCGTGACGCTGGACCGGTCGGGCGGCCGCACGGACGACATGAAGGGAGGGTTGCCCAACGGGCCCACCAGTCCCGGCGTATCGATCGAATAGATATGGTCGTTGTCCGGATGGTCGTCTTCATCCTTGTTATGGGTCTTGTCGTTCGTCGGTTTGAGATCCGGCGGATGCAGGTACTGCCACCTGTCCTTGGTCCGGTACCATTCCTTGCTGACTCGAAGCCTGGCGAACCGGTATTCGGCATCAGGCCGATGGCCGATCACGATGCCGCGAATCTCCATTTGGTTGATCCCGCTGTCCGCAAGCGGGCCGAGATCCGGGCTATCCACGTTTCCGTCGACGATGAGTTGCGATTGATTGTCATGGCTGAACGATCCGCTGCTGCGAAACTCCAGCTGCACGACCGGAATGCCCGTCGGCGTCTTCCTGACCAATGCCTGGAGGAATTTGTCACGCTCGGTTTTCGTGTAGTCCGGGAAGAGATACTTCAGGCCCTTTTTCGCCGGGCTGTCGCCCGGCGCGGTGAGCAGGCTGTGAAAATTCCCGGAGGCTTGCGTTCCCAGCTGCGCTGCCAGCCGATTGAGGAGGGCGACCCGGTTGGCCCGATGAAGGCGGCGGAAATTTGAAGGCAGCGCCGATCCGTCCAGCTTCAGAAGCCGCTCAAGGAGCGCTGCGGCCTGGTCCTGGCTCAATTTGGCGAAGCTCTCGGTCAGCCTCTTCCGGTGATCTACTGCCTGCTCCTGCGTGACGATGTGACGTCCAAGCTCGGTCTCGATATCCGGGGTGGGGTCGCCCATGAAATCCTCGCGCCGAATCCAGGGTTTGACTTGCAACCACAAGGATAGGGGCTCTTGCGTCGGGATCAGGGCGTACGCCTGCGGCGCATCACGTTTGTGTCGCAAACCGGATAGAGGCTTCCGGTCCTCGCAGCACGCCGACATCGCGCTTGCGATGAGTGAGACGGCTCAAGGCCGCACGATTGCTTTTGTCATATCCAGCACACGTACCGGATGTCGCCCGATTTGCGCCCATATTTCTTGGCAGGCTCGGTTGCGTCGAAGTCGGTATCAGTGCTGATTGCAGTTCCTGGGACGACACCGACCGCAACGCACCCAAGGGGAAGTTCCTGCCATGTCGATCCCAGCCAGCGACGTCGATCTCATCAGCTACTATCCCACCCCGACGGCGACGAGCGTGAAGGATGAAAAGACGAGCAAGCTCACCTGGACCGTGACGCTGAAGGATCCGGCCGGAAGCCTCAACAACAACAAGCAGATGAATGACTGGGTCACCGAGCTGAAGAACGACAATGTGAACAACACGACGTGCTGCATACAGATGTCGCATGCGATCAACATGATGTTTCATCTGAGGGACCCGTCCCTCATGGTCGGGGCGAGGAGCTGCCGGCGCGACAACAAGAAAATCGCCAACGCCGCGGCCGCCAACAAGTTCTTCTATTACCTGATGGCCGTCGACGAGATGAAGGACTTTCTCGAGCACACGTTCGAGGACGGCGAGCGCATCTCGGGCAACGACGACAACAAGCCGGTCAAGTACCAGGATCAGGTGGCGCTCCTGAAGGACCGCACGGGAATCGTGGTATTCATGGGCCGCAACAAGCCGGCCGGCGTGCATACGGAAATCTGGACAGGGAACGACTTCCATCAGGACAAGATGAAAGGCTTCTTCAAGTCGCTGGAACTCTCGGCGCCGGTATGGTTCTGGGAGGTCAAGCTGGCGGACGCGTCGCCCTCATCATGAGGCTGCCACGACAGCGGTAGCGGCCACGGGCGGAGGACGTCCCTTGGATTCCCCAAACGGCGGGGAGACGACGATGACTTGGACTGCAGCGAACCAGGATTTGATCGAGCGGGCCCAGCACTACTTCGTGGGTCATACCGCGGCGGTTGGCGTCCTGCTGGTGTCGGGCGAAACCCCGATGTTCATCAAGAGCGGCGTGCACGGCGGCCCCTGGGGCGGCACCCAGCGCGGCCACGTTCCCCGCCTTCCCGGCTGGTCCTTCACCCAGGGCGGCGCCAGCCAAGGCAACATCGGCACGCATGTCGAAGGGCACGCCGCGGCCATCATGTGGCAGCGGCAGTTCTCTCTCGCCATCCTGCTCGTGGATCGCCCGATGTGCAGTATCTGCAGCGCCTTCCTGAGCGCCGCCATCCCGCCCGGATCCAGGCTTACCGTGGTCTCGCAGGACGAGGGGGTGACCCACGTCTGGAGTTCACACCATCGCTGATGTCCGAACTTCCGAACCGGAACCCCAGGGCTCGGACGTCGACCAGGCGTCTGCCGATCAGCCCGTGCCCGCCGTCGGTTTCCACCGGGGCGCGGCGAGCGTCTCGGCGAAGTCGGTGAACATGAGATTGAAGGCAATGCTCACCCGCTCGGTCGTGCCCTCGTTGGAAGGGACGTGGTGGCGGAGCCAGGACGGGAAGATCACCATGCGGCCCGGTTGAGGTTGCGCGATGCAGGCGTTGGCGGTGACGCGGCCGATCGTGGCGGTCCGCGGCATGATGAGGACCGGCCGCGGGTCCTGGAAGACGAGGTGCGAGCCGGTGTCGGGCACGGCGACGTAGTAGACGCCACTCAGATAGTTGTTCGGATGATTGTGGGTCGGGTGATACGAGCCGGGCGGATTGATGTTGGCCCAGCAACCCGTGATCATCAGCGGAAATTGCTCGACCTGCAGGTACTGTGCGACGCTCTTGGCCACGATCTCGACGAGCTTGGTGAAGTCGGCGAACTCCGGCCGCGTGTGCAGGTCCTGCGGCGTCTGCCAGTTGCTGCCGCTCGGAACCTGCGGGCGCGGCGAAATGATGTTCTCGATTTCGGCCTTGAGACGGGCGTTGAAGGCCACGGCGTCCGTCGAAGCAAGGTCGACGACCCAAAGCGGCGTCGGGAAAAGTTCCTGGACTTCCTGCTTTACTCGCATCCCCTAGACTCTCAAGCAAGTGGACGATGTAAGCTAAGCAGCAAACTGAGCGCATTATGCCCCAACCGACTTACGGCGTCCTTTCGCCCGCCGGCGGCCGCCCGATGACGTATCGCCGCATGCCGGCGGTGGCCCGGTTGAATGCACGCCTTCCAGTGGCGCAATCCTGGGTTGAAATTGTCTCTACGGCTACGCGGGACAGACCATGACTCGCCAGATCATCAACGAGCCGAATTTCATGTCGATGGTGCAGGCGGCGGGGCGTGGCGCCGTGTCGGCCCGACCGGAGTCGAGCCCCTCGGGTCAGGCTCCGCGAGGGTAGTGGAGGACCCATTCTGTTGCTTGGGTGGCAAGAACAGGCCCCTCGACTACGCCGCCCTTTCGGCGGCTCCGCTCGGGATGACGGAAAAATAGCACCTGCGATAGCCCTGCAGTTGAGGGGAGGACGCCGGTGTTCTTTCCAGAACAGTCGCGCCGCCGAAAAGGGCGAAAAGATGTCTTCGCGGTCGTCGAAATCTGCGGCAGTCATGCGATAAAGTGATCACGGAATGCATGGACTCTGCTGTGTCAGGCGCGCACTGTTTAGTGGCGCGCTCCTCGCGCACCTCCACACTCACTGACTAGGATACATATTATGGCTACAGGTACGGTTAAGTGGTTCAACTCCACGAAGGGTTTCGGCTTCATTCAGCCTGACGGCGGCGGCAAGGACGTGTTCGTCCATATCAGCGCTGTCGAGCGCGCAGGCCTGAACGGCCTCAACGAAGGCCAGAAGATCACCTACGACGTCCAGCAGGACCGCGGCAAAGACGCGGCCGTAAATCTCAAGGCCTAACGTTCATCGCTCTGTTTCGACAGAGGAAGGCACCCCGCCGCCCGCGGATGTACCGGGCGATACCAGTACAAACAGCTCGGTAATCTCGGCGGCCGGCGATCGTGTTTTCGCCGGCGGTCAGCCCTTCGGCGGGCTGCGTTTCGCTCGCGTGTAACGGATCAAAGGGCCTGACCGGCAACGGTCGGGCCCTTTGGTTTTTTGCGTGATCATCCTTCCTCCCCAGCTACGCTGGGGAGGTGGCGGCGTCTTACGCCGACCTGCCTTCGCCGAAGCGAAGCCGCTTCGGCTTCGCGCAGGCAGGCGGAGGGGTCATGGACGTCAGTCGTGGTGCTCATGACCCCTCCGCCCGCTACGCGGCACGTGTGCGCTTTTGGCCGCAAGCGGCCAAAACGCAAACTTCGCGGAATCCGCGAAGGGGAGGAGATATGAGAGACGCGACCTGATTCATCGGAGTGCGATCTACGACGCTGATCTGCCCGCCGTCAGCCGTCGCGCCAGTGCGCGGATGTGGGCGTCGTTGGTGCCGCAGCAGCCGCCCAGCACCTTGTAGCCGCAGTCATGGAGCCCGCTCATCAGCGCCGCGAAGGCCTCGGGCTTGCCCTCCTCGAGATGGTCGAGTTTGTCGAGCTGGTCCGGCGGCAAGGTGGAGGCATTGGCCTTGAGCCCGACCACGCGGTGCGATGCAGGCCAGGCGGCCGCGGCCGCGCTGAAACGCGTCGGATGCACGCAGCCCACCAGGAAGTGGAGCGGCGGTGGCGCGGCGCCCGCATCGATGCGCGCGATGGCATCGCCGAGCGGCGTGCCGTCCGGCAGGCGTCCATCAGCTTCGATCACCGGCGCCAGCGCATAGGGCAGCCCGGTCGCGGCGCAAGCGCGTGCGACGCCCAAAAGCTCTTCCGTGCTGGCAAAGGTCGGCGCGTAGAGAAGATCGACGCCGAGATCGGCCAGCATGCGCACCTGCGGGGTGTGATAGGCCTCGGCCGTCGCCGCATCCGGCGCGCCGGTCGGATCGTAGCCATCGCGTCGCGGTCCGATGACGCCCGCGATGAAGACCTGATCCTCGAGCCCGAGATCGCGCCGGATGTCCTTCAGGAACGTCACCGCCTCGCCGTTGACACGGGCGAGGTCGCCCGCGGCGGCAAAGCCCTGCCGCGCGAGGCCCTCGGGATGCGCCCGCCAGGTCGGCGTGCCGATCTGCATCGGCAGATCATGATCGGCCGCGACTTCCATGTAGCTGCGATAGATGGCGGTCAACGCCCGGCGGCCGTCGCGGTCGAACAGCGGCAGGAACGACGCGAAGTCCGGCAGCGGCCGGTTGAACTCGTAGATCAGGCGGGTCTCGATGCCGCCATCGGTCAGCATGACAGGCGCCGCCTTCAGGCGATCGGCGAAGCGGGCCATGATTCCTCCGGCAGGTTGGACGGCAGGCCTTTAGCACGGGGCGGCCCTCCTGCGCCTCTTCCCCGGGCTTGCTTTCAGTGCGAACGTTCGTCGCGATGCCTGCTGCTCCGTCCCGTCCGACCGCCGTGCGCGGTCCGGCCCTCACCTACATCGGCGATCCGTTCCGCGACGGGCTCGACAAGACGATGGTCCACGAACCCGATGCCATCGTCGTCCTGGAAGACGGCAAGATCACGAGCTTCGGGCCGGCCGATCGCATCGCGCGCGAGCTGCCCTCCGGGGTCGAGGTCCGCGACTATGGCAAGGACGCGCTGATCTCGGCGGGCTTCGTCGACAGCCACGTCCATTTCCCGCAGACGCCGGTGATCGCGGCCTACGGCGCGCAGCTTCTCGACTGGCTGAACAAATATACCTATCCCGCCGAGCTCAAATTCGCCGACAAGGAGTTTGCCCGTGAGGTCGCGCGCGTCTTCCTGCAGGAGAATTTGCGCAATGGCGTCACCACGAGCTGCGTCTACTGCACCGTTCATCCGCAGTCGGTCGACGCGCTGTTCGAGGAGGCGGAGAAGCTCGGATTGCGGCTGGCCGCCGGCAAAGTGCTGATGGATCGCAATGCGCCCGACGGGCTGCGCGACACGGCGCAATCAGGCTACGACGAGTCGCAGGCCCTGATCGCGAAGTGGCACGGCCGAGGCCGGCTGCTCTACGCCATCA
Organism: uncultured Alphaproteobacteria bacterium; assembly: GCA_963765385.1. Taxonomy (GTDB): domain Bacteria; phylum Pseudomonadota; class Alphaproteobacteria; order Reyranellales; family Reyranellaceae; genus Reyranella. The sequence goes on from CAVXWG010000014.1 coordinate 1,292,040, forward strand.
CGCCGCGTTTCGCGGGCTCCAGCTCGCCGGAGCAACTCACGATGGCCGGCCGGCTGTGGCGCGAGCATCCCGAATGCCTGATGCAGACCCATATCGCCGAGAACACGGACGAGGTCGCCTGGATCCGGGGACTTTTCCCCGATCATCCCAACTATCTCGACATCTACGATCATCATGGCCTGTGCGGACAACGTGCGGTGTTCGGCCATGGCATCTGGCTGGACGAGGCGGAGCTGCAGCGCCTTCACGCCACGGGCGCGGCCATCGCCCACTGCCCGACCTCGAACTTCTTCCTGGGCAGCGGCGCCTTCGATCTTGCCCGGGCGGTCCGCCGCGAGCGGCCGGTGCGCGTCGGTCTGGGCACCGACATCGGCGCAGGCACCTCGTTCTCGATCCTGGCCACGCTGGGCGCGGCCTACAAGGCCGCGCAGCTCAATCGCCAGACGCTGTCGGCCGGCCACGCCTGGTACCTCGCCACCCGCGGTGGCGCCCGCGCCCTCTATCTCGACGACCGGATCGGCAGCATCGCCGTCGGCATGGAGGCCGACCTTGTGGTGCTCGACATGCGCTCCACGCCGCTGATCGATTTCCGCATGAAACAGGCGAGCGAGCTTGCCGAGCAGCTCTTCATCCAGATGACCCTGGCGGACGACCGCGCGGTGCAGGCGACGTATGTGGCGGGGCGACTGGCGTATGAGCGGGATTCCCACCGAGCGATCGCGGAGGGCGTCTGAAGCGCCAGAACCGCCCCTTAGACGATTTCATTCAAGCGTCTTGCCGGACCGCGGGCCTCCAGGCCCGCTCATATTGATTTTAGGCGGCGTCATCAAGCGCATGAGGCGGGCCTGGAGCCCGCGGTCCGGCAAGAACTGAGTTTGCCGTATCACCGCCGTCCGGCTTTCCCGGCGATGTCGACGGCCATGCGATCGGCCAGCGATCCCAGCAAGGTGCTGAAGGCGCGCGCCGTGTCGCCCGGCGTCGCGCCCGCGCTCGCGGCCTGGAGCTGTACCCACTGTCGCGGGCCCGTCGCGGCCGCGGCGTCATCGCTCGCGATCTCGTAGGCCGCCTCCATCGAGGCCTCGCCGCCCGCCACCCCGAACGACAGGATGGACACGGTGACGCGCAGGCCGCCGGGCTGCGCGGGCGCGTCGGGCGGCGCCACGGCGCCCGCCGGCAGGCGCTGGGCGAGGTCGAGGATCAGCGTGTTGCGCGCCAGCATGCCGAGCGGCGCCGACCAATGGGCGAGGTCGTCGACCTTCATCTCGCCCGGCGCGGTCTGGCGCGTGAACTCCACCCGGTCGAGCGCCGGCGGGATGGCGACGGAGGGGATACGCACCGGCGGCCCGCGCCACGCCGCGGCGGCCGGCGCGCCGGGCACCGGATCGAGCGTCAGGAACTGCGTCTCGGGGCTGTGGCCGCAAGCGGCAAGAAGGAGCGGCGCGAGCAGCGCCAGGGCGAGAGAGGCGGCAGCAACGCGGGACATCATCGTGCTTCCTTTGCCTTGCCGCCGATCAACGCCTCGGGATGGCGGCCGAGATAATCGGTGAGCGCACGCACCGAGCGCGCCATCTGGTCGATCTGGCGGATGGCCTCGGCCAGGCTCTGGTCCTGGTTGGCGCCGGCGCCGCCCAGCACGCCGCGCGCCGCAGTGGCGGCGCCGCCAAGCTGCTCGACGGTACTGTTGAGGCGGGCGACCAGGGGGCCGATCGTGCGGTCGACCTGGCGCAGCGTGTTGTCGAGATGGACGATGGCGTCCTTGATCTCCGGCGACGCCGCGATCTGATCGAGATGGGCCGTGAAGCCGCTCACCTGCTGTCCGATATCGGCAATTGGGACCTGGTTGATCTTTGCCAGTATGTCGTTCGCTTGGCTCATGAGCTGGTCGGCATCGCCGGTCGTGCCGGCGCTGGGGATGCGCGGATAGCCGCCGCCTTCGGTGATCAGTGCCCCGCCCTTCGCCGTGCTGTCGAGGGCGAGCACGATGGAGCGACTGCCGATCAGAGGCGGGCTCTGCACCAGCGTGGCCCGATAACCCTGCGCGAGGAGCTTCACCAGCGCCTCGTCGGAGGCCCGCCGCCAGGCATCGGGTTCGGTCGATTCCGAGCGGTCGACATTGAGTTGCGCCGGGAAGATCACGATGGTCGCCACGGTCGAAGGCGGATCCGATTCGGGCAGGACCAGCTTGACGTCGCGTACTTCGCCGATCTTGACGCCCAGCAGCATCACCTTGGCGCCGTCGGCGAGGTCGCCGGCAGTGCCCTTGAAGGCGATCTGGTAGGTGATCGGCGGACCGAGGTCGCCCTGCACCGCGGCGACCTGGCTGTCGAACAGCAGGAAGGTGGTGTCTTGGGGGCTGCGCGGCGCGTCGTGCGCGGCATCGGGCAGGTCGAACTGCACGAGACCCTGCAGCACGCTGGCCGCCGGTGCGAGCTTGGCCTGCAGGCCGCCCTCGCCGATCGTCAGCGCGAACGGGCTGCCGGCCCAGAATTGAGAGCCCTTGCGCACGAACTGGTCGTAGGGATCGTAGACGAAGATCTCCAGCCGGAAGGAATTGAGCCCCAGCAGCTTGGTCGACATGACCTTGCCGATCTCCTGGCCGCGATAGAGAATCGAGGCGCCCTTGGCGACCGAGCCCAAGGTCGTGGTCTTCAGGAAATAGCGCGTGCCCTTGGTGCCTGGCGCGATGGCCGGCGGCTCCTGCAGGCCGACGAAATGCGTCGTCGGGGTGCCGCCCTGCTGCGGCGACATGCCGATCGAGAGCCCCGCCAGCGCCGACGTCAGCGACGACAGGTCGGACAGGCTGGGCTTGGCGCCGATCAGCCAGAACTGGGTCGCCGTGTTGAGCGCGGCGCTTTCATGCGGATCGAGGCGCAAGGTCACGTCGACATGCTGGCCGTCCTCGGCGATGCGGACATGGGTGACGTGGCCCGCCACGACGCCCTGGACGATCACCTTGGTGTCGCCCGGCGTCACGCCGGCGGCCTGCTCGAAGGTGACCACGACGTCGATGCCGCGCTCCAGAAGGGCGTCGAGGCCGAGCCAGCCGACGATGATCAGGGCCGCCAGCGGCAAGGCCCAGATCAGCCCGGGCCAGCGACGGTGCAGTCGGCGCGCCTTGGGCAGCTCTGCGCTGCGTTCCATGGGTTGGGCGGTGTCGTTCACGTTCGCCTCCTGGCGGCGTCCCACATCAGGCGGGGATCGAAGGTCTTGGCGCTGAAAACGGTCAGCACCACCACCGCCGTGAAGGGCAGCGCGGCGGGGCCGGCGCCGCCATGGATCAGCGCGTTGTAGTCGAGCACCGGCGCGATGCAGCCGATGACGAACGGATCGACCATCGACCAGCGGCCGACCTCGTCGACCAGGCGGTACACCCGGGTCTTGACGACCAGGTGGCGCTGCGACCGGGTCAACACTGAGACCGCGCACCAGCCCAGGCCGATCAGCTTCATGACCGGGATGGCGAAGCTCGCGACGAAGACCAGGACCGCCAGCCCATAGAACTTTGCGTCGGCGAGATCGATGACGCCCTGCAGCACGGTGTAGCTGGTCGGGCGGAAGTGAATCGGCAGGATCGCCATCGGGTAGATGTTGGCCGGAATGTAGAGCAGCACCGCGGCGATGGTGAGCGCCAGCGTCATGCCGATGCTCCCGACCTCGCGGCGATGCAGTGCCGCGCCGCAGCGCGGGCACGGCGTGCCGCCGCTCTTGTGCGGCGGCACCAGCAGGTCGCAGCGGATGCAGGCCACGGTGGCCCTTGGATCGGGCGGCTCGTTGTCTGGCGAGATGAGCTGCCAGACGGTCGCCTTGTCGAGCGTCGCGCGGGTGAAGAGCGACAGCACCGCGGCGGCGATCAGCGCCATGGCGCCGACCTCGAGATGCACGGCGATCGCTGCCTGCAGGCGGACATAGGCCACGACGAGGGCCAGCAGGAACACATCGATCATCGCCCACGTCTCGAGTTCATTGGCCCAGCGGAAGGCGCGGCCGTGCCAATGCCGCCGGCGTCCGAGATAAAGCTCTCCCAGCACCAGGGTAAGCAGGCCGAAGCGGACCAGCGGAAAGACCACGACGAACAGGAAGATCACCAGCGCCAGCCAGGGCCAGGCCAGGATCGAGCTCGCGGTCGAGGCCAGGTAGCTGTGGCGAGACACGCCGAAGGCCTCGGTCGTGAGAAAGGTCGCGAAGTTGGCCGGCAGCAGCAGCAACAGCGTGGCGGCCGAACAGCACAGCGCCACCGGCAGGCTCTGCCCGAACCGCCGCTCGAGCGGCGAGCGGCAGGTGATGCAGGTCAACACATCGCCGGACGCCAAGGGCGGCAGCTCCTGGTGCGTGCCGCAGTCCGGGCAGCCGATGACAGCCCGCGTCGCGGCCTCTGTCGGGGCGGCGGCGGTCATGGGCACGCTTTGCGACAGAGGGGAAGCCAGTGGGGGATGGAAGTATCTTGGGGTGCGGGTAGCGCCAGCAAGCCAGCCATTCTGGTCCGTTTCATGACTTTCTCCCGGAAATGGGATGGCGCCCCACGAAACGGCTCGCCGGCTCGCATAAATCTCCGGTTGCCAAGCAACAGGACAACGGTCCAACGGCGCTACAGTTCCGTGGCGCGGCCGCGATGGCGACGGGACCGGGATCAAAGGGATGGTGGCTACGCGTGGCTTGGGCGAAGAGGCGACCCGCGTGGCAGCGGTGCAGTGGCGCTCTCGCCTCATTCCCTCCCCCGTCATACGGGGGAGGGTAAGGGAGGGGGAGAGCCGCAGACGTGATCTGAGAAAAGACAATGATCTGAAATGGCCTAGCAGCTCGACTGGCGCCTTCCCCCTCCGCCCCTCCGGGGCACCTGGGCGCTTTTGGCCGCGGAGCGGCCAAAACGCCGACCCGTAGGACGGGGGAGGCACAGCACTAGTGTGAAATTTGGATGGCGGCCCATAAATATGGTGGCAGCGTCACCTTAATGGGGATACGCTTTGCTCGGTAGCTGAAGGAGGTGCTCATCCGTCCGAGGACGATTTGCCCCGACGGAATCCGGATCACCGGTGGATCGACCACCGCGTGCCCTCTGAGCTTCACCTTCCGCCTGACCACCGATCGTCGACGCCTCCGCTTGCGGGGGCGTTTTTTTGTTTGGCGACCGGTCCCCGCTCCTCTGACCAAGCCTCCGGAGTACGAATATGGCAAAACGCGCCGCACGCCGCGCCAAGCTGCACGCCATCGATAGCGCCCGTATTCACAACCTTGTTTTCGACCAGACTCCGGCCAACGACCGCGATCAGAGCTACGTCCGAAAAGTCCGACCGAGGAGCGACAACCAACGAATACTGATGGAGGCGATAGAAGCCAATCCGCTGACGGTGGCGCTGGGGCCGGCCGGCACCGGCAAGACCTACCTGGCGATTTCCGCCGCCGTCGAGGCGCTCGAGGCCGGCACGGTCTCGCGCATCGTGCTATCGCGACCGGCCGTCGAGGCCGGCGAGAACCTGGGCTTCCTGCCCGGCGACATGCGCGAAAAGCTCGATCCCTACCTGCGTCCCCTGTGGGACGCCCTGAACGACCGGCTGGGCGCCAAGCGGCTGCGCCAGAACCTCGATGACGGCACGATCGAGATCGCCCCGGTCGCCTTCATGCGCGGGCGCACCCTGAACAACAGCTTCGTGCTGATCGACGAGGCGCAGAACTGCACTTACGGCCAGCTCAAGATGCTGCTGACCCGGCTGGGCTGGCATTCGACCATGGTAATGACCGGCGATCCCGACCAGACCGACCTGCTGCCTGAGTTGTCGGGCCTGGCCACCATCGGCAAGCAGCTGGAGGGGCTCGAGGACGTCGCCGTCGTCCGCCTCACCGACCAGGATGTGGTCCGCCATCCGCTGGTCGGCCGGATGCTGTCGGTGCTGTAAAGCGACCGAACCTATCCACAAATAGGAACGCGGCAGACGAATGGACTAAATCGGGAACGTCTGCCGCGGCCAGCCCTTTGTGCCGGCCACCCTCAGCTTAAATAAGCGAAAGCTGCCAAGTACTTAAGCCAACTATGGCGGTCGACTGCCACCGTGCCTACATTGAGTCAATACAGTGACGCTGACGCAACGGCGGGCTGACAGCTGGCTTGTTCACAGACTTCCCCACACGGCCCCCACACTGGCCGTTGTCGGGCGGGCGAGCGTCGGATTACCCATTGCGCGCGCCCTTCGCAGGACCCCCGTGAGCCACCCGACCGACATCGACACCAACCAGAAGCCGAGCGAGGACTCACTCGGGGCAAGCGAGGACTCGCTTCCCGGTGAGGGCTCGCTTTCCGAAGGCTCCCTGGCCGACGGCATGCGGATCATCGGCGAGTTCGTGCACACCCTGCCGCGCAAGCCCGGCGTCTATCGCATGATCGCGCGCCGACGGCGAGGTCCTCTATGTCGGCAAGGCGCGCTCGCTGCGCAGCCGGGTCGCCGCCTACACCCAGCCGACCCGACTGGCGACGCGCCTGATCCGCATGGTGTCGGCGACCCGGACCATGGAGTTCTCGGTCACCGGCAGCGAGGCCGAGGCGCTGCTGCTCGAGAACAACCTGATCAAGCGCTTCCGGCCGCGCTTCAACGTGCTGCTGCGCGACGACAAGTCGTTTCCCTATATCGTCATCCGCCGCGACACCGAATGGCCGCAGCTCGCCAAGCACCGCGGCGTGCGCGAGCCGGCCAACGAGTATTTCGGCCCCTTCGCCTCGGCCACCGCGGTCAACCGCACGCTCTACGCCCTGCAGCGCGCCTTCCCGCTGCGCTCCTGCTCCGACGGCGTATTCTCGACGCGCACCCGGCCCTGCCTGCAGTACCAGATCAAGCGCTGCACGGCGCCGTGCGTCGGCCGCATCGACAAGCCCGAATACGACGCCATCGTCGACGAGGTGCGCGGCTTCCTGGGCGGCCGGAATCGCGAGGTTCAGCAAGCTCTGTCGCAGCGCATGGACAAGGCTTCCGCCGAGCTCGAATTCGAGGGCGCAGCGGTGCTGCGCGATCGCATCCGCGCGCTCGCCCACATCCAGTCGCACCAGTCGATCGCCCTGCCCTCGATCGACGAGGCCGACATCTTCGCCGCCCACGCCGAGGGCGGGCAGGTCTGCGTGCAGGTGTTCTTCCTGCGCGCCGGCCAGAATCTCGGCAATCGCGCCTACTTCCCGGCGCATGTGCGCGAGCTCGACGAGCCCGCGGTGCTGTCGGCCTTCATCGGCCAGTTCTACGAATCGCGCCCGGCGCCCAAGCTGATCCTGACCAGTCACGATGTCGCGGAGCGCGAGTTGCTGGAAAGCGCGCTTGCCCTCGCAGCGGAGCACAAGGTCGAGATCCGCCATCCCAAGCGCGGCGACCAGAAGGACGCGCTCGACCAGGCGACGCTGAACGCCCGCGAGGCGCTGGCCCGGCGCATGGCCGAGCGCGGCACGCAGCGCCAGCTGCTCGAGGGCGTGGCCCGCCTGTTCGGCCTCGACGGTCCGCCCGAGCGCATCGAGATCTACGACAACAGCCACATCCAGGGCAGCGCGCCGGTCGGCGCCATGGTGGTGGCGGGACCGGACGGTTTCATCAAGAATTCCTATCGCAAGTTCAACATCAAGACCGAGGGCGCGGCGGGCGACGATTTCGCCATGATGCGCGAGGTGCTGACGCGCCGGTTCGGCCGCGCGCTGAAGGAAGATCCCGAACGCGACGAGGAGCACTGGCCGGACCTGGTGCTGATCGACGGCGGCCAGGGCCAGCTCGAGGTGGCGCGCCAGGTGCTGGTCGAGCTCGGCCTGGAGGACATCGCCATCGTCGGCATCGCCAAGGGTCCGGACCGCGACGCCGGCCGCGAGCGCTTCTTCGTGCCGGGCAAGCCGCCCTTCTCGCTCGAACCGCGCGATCCGGTGCTCTATTTCCTGCAGCGCCTGCGCGACGAGGCGCATCGCTTCGCCATCGGCACGCACCGTGCACGTCGCGCGGCCGACATCACGCGCTCGGCGCTCGACGAGGTGCCGGGCATCGGCGTCGGGCCGCAAGCGTGCCCTGCTGCATCATTTCGGCAGTGCCCGCGCGGTGGCCGTGGCGACGCTCGAGGACATCAAGGCGGTGCCGGGCATATCGGGCGCGCTCGCCCAGAAAATCCATGACCACTTCAGGGGCGGTCGGTAAGAATAGCCCGCACATGCTCAATCTTCCCAACATCCTGACGCTGTCGCGCATCGCGGCGATTCCGCTGGTCGTGGCCTGTTTCTGGCTCGACCATGGCTGGGCGCAGTGGCTGTCGGCCGGCCTGTTCGTCGCGGCCTGCATCACCGACTGGTTCGACGGCTATTTCGCACGCCGCTACGCCCAGATCTCGCGCTTCGGCCGTTTCCTCGATCCCATCGCCGACAAGCTCCTGGTGGCGGCGGCGCTGGTGATGCTGGTGAACAGCGGACAGCTCCGCGGCATCCATGTGCTGGCGGCGCTGATCATCCTGGCGCGCGAGATCCTGGTTTCCGGCCTGCGCGAGTTTCTGGCCGAACTGCGGGTCGGCGTGCCGGTGAGCCAGCTCGCCAAATGGAAGACCGGCGTGCAGATGGGCGCCATCGTCTTCCTGCTGCTGGGCGATGCCGTGCCGCCCATCGTCGGCGAGCTCGGCCTGGTGCTGATCTGGATCGCCGCCGCGCTCACGCTGATCACCGGCTACGACTACCTGCGCACCGGCCTGCGCCACATGGCCGAAGGCGGCCCCACGTGAGGCGGCGGGCATGAAGGTCCGCTACTTCGCCTGGATGAAGCGCACCGTGGGCGTTGCCGACGAAGAGGTGGCGCCGCCCGCCTACGTCAAAACCGTGGGCGAGCTGGTCACCTGGTTGCGGGCGCGTAGCCCCGGCCATGCCGAAGCGCTGGCCGAAGGTGCCGCCTTTGGCGCCGCGGTCGACCAGCGCACGGCGACGTTCGACGCCTCGCTGGCCGGCGCGCGCGAAGTCGCGTTCTTCCCGCCCTTCACAGGCGGCTGACGCCATGGCCGTGCGCGTCCAGGAAGCCGACTTCGACACGGGCGCCGAACTCGACCGCCTGAGTGAGGGCAACAAAAGGATCGGCGGGCTGGTGGTGTTCGTGGGCCTGGTGCGCGAGATGCACGTGCGCGAAGGCCTGCACAAGGAGCGCATCGATGCGCTGACGCTCGAGCATTATCCCGGCATGACCGAGAAGGCGCTGGAGGAGATCGAGGCCGAGGCCTGTCGTCGCTGGCCGCTCGAGGCGACGCTGATCGTGCATCGCCACGGCAGGCTGGAGGCAGGCGAGCGCATCGTGCTGGTCGCGGTCGGCTCGCCGCACCGCGAAGCTGCCTTCGAGGCCTGCGAATTCCTGGTCGACTGGCTGAAGACCAAGGCACCGTTCTGGAAGCTCGAGGAGACGCCCGCCGGCGAAAAGTGGGTCGGCGCGCATGAGGGCGACGATGCTGCAGCGCAACGTTGGGAGAAGAAACGCTAGCGCGATTCATTGCCTCCCCTTCCTATGGGAAGAGCCATAGGTGGGGGGACCCGAAGGGCCGCGCGGAGAGACCTTCTTTCCCCGATTAGCTGCATATCGTTGAAGCAAGGTCTCTCCGCTCGGGCCTGCGGCCCTCGGTCGAGACGACGGGAACTGGCACAAGAAGCCCCGCCCGTAAGTCGGCGAAGGGATGATCCCTCAACCGATATTCCGACGCCCGCTTCAGTAGCGTCGCACAACTCTGCTGAGATATGCGCGGCTGAACTTCACGCTTTGGCATGGTTTTGCTAAAATTCTTCCAACGATAAAACGATAAAGCTGTAGGGAGAGACGCCATGAGCTCATCGAAGCAATTCGAAGCGAAGGGCGGCGCGTCGCTGTCCAGTCGCACGCTATCCCGTCGTACGCTGGTCGGCGCCGCAGGCGTGACAGCGGCAACGCTCGCCGCGGGAAAAGTTTTTGCCCAGGCAACGCCCCCGGCGGTCGAACCGCCGTCGACGATCACCCAGCCACCGCGCGACTTCAGTCGGCACGGCGCGCCGACGACCTACTTCACCGACCCCGACGTGCTGTCGGTCGATCCGAGCTTCAATGCGCTGGCGCAACCCAACAGCGCCATCCAGCGGCTGTGGACCGGCGCGCTGTGGTCGGAGGGGCCGGCGTGGAACGCGCAGGGCCGCTACCTCGTGTGGAGCGACATTCCCAACAACAGGCAACTGCGCTGGCTCGAGGATGACGGCCGGGTGAGCGTCTTCCGCAGCCCGTCGAACAACTCCAACGGCAACACCTTCGATTTCCAGGGCCGCCAGCTCTCGTGCGAGCACCTGATGCGAAGGGTCGTGCGCTACGAGCTCGACGGCTCGGTGAGCGTGCTGGCCAACTCCTACAACGGCAAGCGGCTGAACTCGCCCAACGACGTCGTGCCCCATCCCGACGGCAGCTACTGGTTCACCGATCCGCCCTATGGCGGCCAGCTCTATGAAGGCGCGCCCGACGCCGCCGGCGGGCCGAGCAATCCCACCGGCAAGCTCAATCCGAAGCTCGGACAGGCGGCGGGCGTCGGCCTGCTGAAGCGCGAGCTGCCGACCAACTGCTATCGCATCGATCCCAGCGGCAAGGTCGATCTCGTGGTGACCGAAGACCAGGTGCCGGATCCCAACGGCCTCTGCTTCTCGCCCGACTACAAGCGGCTCTATGTCGTCAGCACCGGCAAGGGACCAGGCGACACCGGTCCGGGCGGCAAGGGCGACGTCTTTACGTTCGACGTCGGAGCCGACAACAAGCTCTCCAACCTCAAGCGGTTCAGCGACTTCATGGTGAACGGCATCAACTGTGGGCCGGACGGCATACGCTGCGACGTCTTCGGCAATGTCTGGGCCTCGAGCAACGCCGGCCGCCACGTCGGCTACAATGGCGTCACGGTGTGGAACCCCGACGGCAAGCTGATCGGCCGCATCCGCCTGCCCGAAGTATGCGGCAACATCTGCTTCGGCGGACCCAAGCGGAACCGCCTGTTCATGGCGGCCAGCCAATCGCTCTACGCGCTCTACGTGAACACGCAGGGCGCGGCGCCGGGTTAGCGTCCTTTCGACGAATACAAAATCACCTCATCTGAGGAGCGCGCGTAGCGCGCGTCGCGAAGGATGGGCTAAAGCATGACTGGTGCCCATCCTTCGAGACGCACGCCTGCGGCGTGCTCCTCAGGATGAGGTAAGGTGTGTGGCCGGCGCAGGTGAATGCTCCGAGTCCGGCCTTTTAGCCCTTATAGTTCTCGACGACCTTCGCCGGGCGTACCTCGGCCTCGTCGGGATTGCGGCCGTACTCGGCGAGCGCGCGACGCTGGCGCAAGAGGTCCCAGCAGCGATCGAGCTCGACGTTGATCTTGGCCAGGCGCTCGCGCTCGGCGTCCGAGATCTCGCCCTGGGCGTAGAGCTTCTTCTCCTCGGCCACGAGTTCCTCGATGTGACCGAGGACGCTCTTGTCCGTCGTGTGCAGCGTCATGACGACCTCCTTGAACGACTAACCCAATGCCACCAGAGCAAGATTGCCGCGGCCGCCCTCGCGCAGCCGGTCGGCGGCGGCGAGCGCGCGCTGGCCGCTACGGCAACAGAGGACAATGCGTCGCGAAGAGGTCGGTTCCGCGAGCAGCGCCGCGACGTGATCGACATCGAGGCGCCGCGCGCCGGCGAACGGCGACTGCGGCGCCTCCTCGAGGCTGCGCAGGTCGACCACGAGATCGTCCGCCGTCACCGACTCGGGGGCGATGAAGGGCACGAACTGTTCGGGCTCGGGACTGCCGGCGAAGCCGAAGCCGCCGAAAGCGAGCCGCCTGGCATCGAAGGTGATCACCCGGCCGAGCGCGCTGGGCTCCAGCCCGAGCAGAAGATGCAGCGCGAGATGGGCCTGCAGCCCGCCCAGCACGGCGACGGCGGTGCCGAGCACGCCCACCGTGGCGCAGGTGCCGCCGTCGACGGCAACGTCGGGAAAGACCGCGCGATAGCTCGGGCCGCCGCCGCAGAAGGCGCCGACGTAACCCGTGAGTCCGATCACCGACGCACTGATCATCGGTTTGCCCGCGGCCAGGCAAGCATCGCTCAGCACGTAAGTGACGGCGAAGCTGTCGGCGGCGTCGACCACAAGATCGGCGCCCGCGGCCAGCGTCGTTGCGTTCTGCGGCGTCAGGCGTTCGGCCAGGGTGTCGATGGCGATCCCGGGATTGAAGCGGCGCAGTGCCGCGTCCGCGGCCTCCACCTTGAGCGTGCCGATATCGGCCATGCCGTAGAGCGGCTGGCGATGGAGGTTGGTTTCCTCGACCCGGTCATGGTCGACGATGACGAGCCGGCCGACGCCCGCGCCGGCCAGGTACTGCAACACCGGGCAACCGAGGCCGCCGGCACCGACCACGACGACGGACGCCGCGGCGAGCCGCGCCTGGCCGGCCGCACCGACCTCGGGGAGCACCATCTGGCGCGCGTAACGTTCGCTCACGGCGTGGCTCCGACGGGCTTGCGCCGCGTCGCCGCGATCCAGGCTTTCGCTTGGGCGATCGGATCGGCATTGTTGACGATGTCGCCCACGACGGAGGCGATGTCGGCGCCCGAGGCGAGGCAGAGCAGCGCGCGCTCCAGGGTGAGGCCGCCGATCGCGACCAGCGGCCGATCGCCGATCAGCTTTTTCCATTCGGCCAGCCGCGCCGTGCCCTGCGGCGCAAACGGCATCTTCTTGAGCAGGGTCGGATAGATCGGACCGAGCGCCACATAATCGGGATCGACGGCGAGTCCCTTGTCGAGCTCGGCATGGTCGTGCGTGCTGACGCCAATGCGGATGCCGGCGCGGCGCAGCGCCTTTACGTCGGCGTCCAGAAGGTCCTCCTGGCCGAGATGGACGTAATCGCAGCCCTCGTCGATCGCCGCGTGCCAGTAGTCGTTGATGATGAGCTGGGCGCCACTCGCGGCACAGACCGCCTTGGCTTCCTTCACCTGGCGGCGGATCTCGGCCACCGGCTGATCCTTGATGCGAAGTTGAATCAGCCGCGCGCCGGCCGGAACCAGGCGCGCCACCCAGCTCGAATCGGGCACGACGGGATAGAACGGGTCGAGCATGGTCATCCGCCCAGCACGGCCTTGCCGATCACCGGCGTCGACGGCACCGCCATGTCGCGCGGCTCCATCGGCTGGGCGAGGTAGGCGGCGCGGCCGGCCTCGACGGCCAGCGCGAAGGCGCGCGCCATCTCCGCCGGATCGCCCGCCTCGGCCACCGCCGTGTTGAGCAGCACGGCGTCGTAGCCCAGCTCCATGGCGGCCGCGGCGTGCGAGGGCACGCCGAGGCCGGCATCGACCACCAGCGGAATGTCGGGGAAGTGCGCTCGCAACGCCCTGAGGCCGTAGACATTGTTGAGGCCGCGCGCCGAACCGATCGGCGCGCCCCACGGCATCAGCACCTTGCAGCCCGCCTCGACGAGACGCTCTGCGACCACGAGATCCTCGGTGGTGTAGGGAAACACCTCGAAGCCGTCCTCGGAAAGGATGCGCGCGGCCTCGACCAGGCCGAAGACATCGGGCTGCAGGGTGTCGTCATCACCGATCACCTCGAGCTTGATCCATTTGGTGTCGAACAGCTCGCGCGCCATGTGGGCGGTGGTGACGGCTTCCTTCACCGAATGGCAGCCCGCCGTGTTGGGCAACACGCACAGGCCAAGCGACTGGATGAACGACCAGAAGCTTTGCCCGCTGCGGCCGCTGCCGCCTTCGCGGCGCAGCGAGACGGTCACGGCCTCGGCGCCCGACGCCTTGATGGCGCGCTCGAGCACCGCGGGCGACGGATAGCGTGCCGTGCCCAGCAAGAGGCGCGAGCGGAGTTCGACGCCATAGAACATGGCCTAGCCTCCCTGCATCGGCGCCACGACCTCGACGCGGTCGCCATCGGCGAGCGCCGTCATCGGGCGCGCCGTGGCGGCGACAAAGCGGCCGTTCACCGCGGTCGCGATCTTGCGGCCGCCAAAGCCCAGGGACTCGAGCGCCGCGGCCAAGGTGCCGGGCTCGACGTCAAGCGCGTCGTCGTTGAGGAAGATCCGCATCGGGTGTCTCCGACTTGAATGTAGGATCGAGGGCAGCTTCCGCCACCCTCCGGGCAAGCGCCGGGGCCAGCAGGAAGCCGTGCCGGTAGAGGCCATTGGCATGCAGCACGCGGCCACTGCGCCGGACCTGCGGCAGGTTGTTGGCAAAGGCCGGGCGCAGATCGGCGCCCAGCTCGACGATTTCGGCCTCGCCGAACGCCGGGTGCAGCGCATAGGCCGCGTTCAAGAGCTCGACCGCGGAGCGCACGCTGACGGGCCCGCGGCGTTCGCTTTCGATCATGGTGGCGCCGATCATGAACAGCCCGTCGCCGCGCGGCACGATGTAGAGCGGCAGGCGCGGATGGAGCATGCGCACCGGCCGCGCCAGCGACACGTCGGATGAGCGCACGACGATCATCTCGCCGCGCACGCCGCGCAGGTCGGGCAAGGCGTCGCGTGCGGCAAGCCCGCGGCAATCGACGACGATATCGGCGTCGGCATCCGCGGGCGCCAGCTCGACGCCGAAGCGGATGGCAACGCCGCGGCCTTTCAGGGTCTCGGCCAGGGAAGCAAGTGCGCGCCTAGGATCGAGATGGGCCTCATCGGGAAAGAACAGCGCGCGGCGGAAACGTCCCGCGAGATCGGGCTCGAGGGCGGCGATGCGCTCGGCATCGGCCCATTCGAAACGCTCGGTGCGGGCAGCGAAGCGTGAGAGGTCGGGCGCGTCGCGCGATTGGGCCAGAACCAGGCTGCCGTTTCGCACCATGCCGGGGAAGCGTTCGGCCCACCAGGCGATCGACGGCGCGCCCCAGGTCACGACCTCCGCTTCGGTGGTGGCGCGCTCGCACCACGGCGCCAGCATGCCGCCCGCCATCCACGAGCAGGCGCCCTCGCCCAGCGCGCGGCCGCGCTCGACGACCTCGACGGCCAGCCCGCGCTCAGCAAGCTCGAGCGCGCAGGCGAGGCCGGCTACGCCGGCGCCAACGACAATGACGGAGGATCTGGCCAATCGATAAACTCCCGTTCCTTCGCCGGCATGACCCGGATCAGGTTCAAAGGGTTCAGCCCCATCGGCTGTCTCAGCCCGGCTTCCTCGGCGGAAACCGGACACCCCTCGGACGTCATCTAAGCAAAGTGGAGAGCGCCCCGGCTGTCAAGCCGCCCGGTCAGGCCCGCTCCCTCAGGCTGCGAGCGACGCCGCTCCCGGGACGAGATGGGTCGATTCGCCGAAACCCTCGCTGTCGGGCTCGCGCACCAGTTTCTGGTAATCCGCCATCAGGGTGCGGGCGACCGGGCCCGCCTGGTAGTGATGCCCGTCGATCGAGCCCACCGGCACGATCTCGGCAGCCGTGCCGCACAGGAATACCTCGCTGGCTTGGGCCAACTCCTCCGGCCGCACCCGGCGCTCCTCGACCGTCCAGCCGCGTTTCTTGGCCATGCCCATGACGGCGCGGCGCGTGATGCCGTCCAGGAAATTCTCCGGCGTGGGCGTGACCAGCTTGCCGTCGATCACCAGGAAGATGTTGGCGCCCGTCGAATTCGGCGAGATCGCCCTTCCAGTCGAGCATCAGCGCGTCGTCGAATCCTGCCTTGAGCGCGCGGTCCTTCTCGATGCCGCAGATGATGTAGAGGCCGGCCACCTTGGCATGGCCGGGCGCGAAATCGGCCGACGGGCGGCGGTATTTGGCCATGGTGACGTTGATGCCGGACTCGCGCGCCACCACCGACAGCCGGCCTTCCTGGGCCCACGGCGCGATGGCCAGATGCACCGAGGTGCCGATGCCCGAGACGCCCAGCACCTCCGAGCCGCGCCAGGCGACCGGCCGCACGTAGCCCGCCTGCAAGGCGTTGGCCTTTACCACAGCGCGCGTCGCCTCCTCGATCTGCTGGCGGGTCCAGGGGATCTCGTAGTCGAGCAGGCGGGCGGAGTTGATCAGGCGGGTGCTGTGGGCGGCCAGGCGGAAGACGCGGCCGTCGTAGATGCGCTCGCCCTCGAAGACCGCGGAGCCGTAATGCAGCGCGTGGGTGAGCACATGCATCCGGCTTTCGCGCCACGGGACCAACTTGCCGTCGAGCCAGATGAATCCGTCGCGATCGTCCATGGTTAAGGACATTGCCGTACCCCCATGTCAATTGTTCCTAAACAGTCCTTTCGGACTCCCTAAACGCAACCTTGTGCGTAGATAGGTCAGCATTACTGACCTTGTCAATACCCCGATCGAGGGCCAGTTGATCGCGGTTTCGTCCGTTGAAGCCGGGTCAGGTCAGGAGGGGAGCCATGTCAGGATCACCCTTTCGCATTGCCCGCTGATAGGCGTCGCGCTTAGCGATTCGCTGAAGATAGGCCAAGATCGCCGGATAGGGCGCGAGATCGAAGGGCAGGAAATAGCGCATGGTCGTCAGCGTGAAGACGATCATGATGTCGGCCGTCGTGAAGTCGCGTCCGGCGAAATAGTCGACCTTGCCGAGCCGGGCCTCGACCAGACCCAGCGCGAGGTCGAGCCGGCCCTTCATGGCCCGCAGAAGCGGATTGTCCGCGGGCAGGTTCAAGCGGCCCAGGATCATGTTGCGGCCGGTGGCCGGCTGCAGCGTGCCGTTGGCGAAATGGAACCAGTACAGGAACTGGGCAAAGTCGGGATGGTCGGGCGCCAGCACGAGTCTGCCGTTGCCGTGTTTGGCCACGATGTACTCGATGATGGCGGCCAACTCGGCCAGCACCACGTCGCCATCGGTGATCACCGGCGCAGCACCGAGGGGATGCAGCGCCTTGTATTCCGGTGGCGCGAGCATGGTGACGGCAACCCGCTCGTAGCGCTTCAACTCGTAGGGGATGCCGAGTTCCTCGCAGAGCCACACGATCCGCTCGGACTGCGATTTCCCCAGGTGATGGACGGTCAGCATGGCGAAACTCCCTGGCTACGATCCCGGCAGTCGGGCTGGGGCGCTTCCGCGGCCATCGGTGGAATTCGAGGAAAGTATATGTCCGAAACGAGGGGCGATGCCGCAACATTGCCTCTTTGAGGTGTCAACGCAACGCACCGCCTCTATAGTCAATTTACCTCACGACAATCGGCGTAGACCGCTATCTGTTGCCCGCATGGTGGAATCCAGACCTCCCGCTAATCCGTTGTTTCTGCGCGACGAGGAATTGCGCCAGGGCATAGAGCTCATGTTCTACGCCTATCGCGACTTCACGTTCGAATCGGACCAGCAGCTCAAGCGCTACCAGCTGGGTCGTGCCCATCATCGCGCGCTCTATTTCATCGGCCGCCATCCCGGCCAGACGGTGGGCCATCTGCTGTCGATCCTGAAGGTCACCAAGCAGTCGATCTCGCGCGTGCTGAAGGACCTGATCGAGCAGGCCTATGTCGAGCAGAAGAGCGGCGCGCGCGATCGCCGCGAGCGCCGGCTGTGGCTCACCGAAAAAGGCCAGAAGCTCGAGCGCGACCTGACCGACCGGCAGAGCCAGCGCTTCGCGCGCGCCTACCGCGAGACCGGCGCCGACTCCGTCGAAGGCTTCCGCAAGGTGCTGCTCGGCCTGCTCGACCCGGCGGAGCGCGTGGTCGTCGACAAGCGGGTGCGCGGCGGCGGACGGTGAGCATGGACGCCTCGGCCGACAAGCCGCACATCCTGGTCGTCGACGACGACACCCGCCTGCGCGAGCTCCTGAAGACGTTCCTGTCGCGCAACGGCTTTCGCGTCACCGCCGCCGGCCATGCCGCGGAAGCCCGCGAGCGCCTGGCGTCGCTCGATTTCGACCTGATCGTGCTCGACGTCATGATGCCGGGCGAGACCGGGCTCGAGTTCGCGGGCGAGCTGCGGCGCACCGACGACGTGCCGATCCTGATGCTGACCGCCATGGGCGATCCCAAGGACCGCATCGCTGGCCTGGAGAAGGGCGTCGACGATTACCTCGGCAAGCCGTTCGAGGCGCGCGAGCTGCTGCTGCGCATCCAGAGTGTGCTCAGGCGAAACCGGCCGCCGGCGGAAGCGGGCGCCGAGGCCGCGCGCCAGGTGACGTTCGGGCCCTACCAGTTCGACCGCGAGCTGGGCGAGCTCACGCAGAAGGGCAAGCGCGTGGCGCTGACCGATGCCGAGGTCGGGCTGCTGCGGGCGCTGACCGCGCACCTGGGCGAGGTGCTGAGCCGCGAGACGCTTTCCAAGAGCGTGGGCGCGGCGGTCAACGAGCGCGCCATCGACGTGCAGGTCACGCGTCTGCGCCGCAAGATCGAGCCCGATCCCGCCTTTCCGCGCTACCTGCGGACCGTCCGCGGCCAGGGCTATCGGCTGGTCGACGCATGAGCCTTGCCGCGGCCCGCGACCTCTTCGAACGCATCGCCCGCTTTGCCGACCGGCATTCGCCGCAGACCCTGTTCGCGCGCGCCTTGATCATCATCGTCGTGCCGATGCTGCTGCTGCAGGCGCTGTCGGCCTTGTGGTTCTACAGCCAGCGCGGCGACAACGTGACCAACCGCCTGGCGCAGCTCCTGGTGCGCGACCTCGATCTGCTGATCACGCTGCGGTCGGACTTTCCCGACGAGGCGCACCGCGCCTGGATCCTGCGCCGCGCCGCCCAGGACCTCCTGCTCTATGTCAGCTTTCGCCAGGGCTACGTGCGGCCGTTCCAGAAACCGGAATATTTCGACATCGCCGCCCGCGAGGTCGAAGGCGCCCTGAACGCCGACCTCAAGCGCAACTACTACATCGACAACAATGTCGGCGGCGGCCAGATGCTGATCGAGATCCAGCTCTCCGACGCCGAGGTCATGGACGTGCTGGTCCCGTACATACGGCTGACCTTCGGCTCGAGCTTCGCCTACGTGCTGGCGCAGGTCGGGCTGGGGCTGGTGCTGTTCGGGCTCGCCATCTGGTTCATGCGCCGCGAGCTGGTGCCGATCGAGCATCTCGGCGTGGCGGCCGACGCGCTGGGCAAGGGCCGCGACGTGCCCGATTTCGCCTTCTCCGGTGGCACGCGCGAGGTGCGCAATGCCGCGACCGCGTTCCAGACTATGGGCATCAGGCTGCGCCGCTCGATCCAGCAGCGCACCGAGATGCTGGCCGGCGTCAGCCACGACCTGCGCACGCCGCTCACGCGCATGAAGCTGTCGTTGGCGTTGCTGCCCGATTCGCCCGAGACCAAGGAGCTGGGCGACGACGTGGCCGACATGGAGCGCATGATCGAAGGCTACCTCGCTTTCGCCCGCGGCGAGGGCGACGAGGATCCGGTGCCGACCGACCTCGCCGAGATCCTGGAGGACGTGGCGGCCGGCGCGCGGCGCAACAGCGCCAATGTCGAGGTCGGCTGGCACGGCGACATGGACGTCCAGCTGCGCGGGCTCGCCATCAAGCGCTGCCTGACCAATCTCGTATCCAATGCGCTGCGCTACGGCACCAAGGTGCGGCTGCAGGCCATCCGCGGCCGCACGTCGGTCGAAATCACCATCGACGACAACGGGCCCGGCATCCCGCCCGACAAGTACGAGGACGTGTTCCGGCCGTTCTTCCGGCTCGACGAATTGCGCAACGTCGACACCGGCGGCGTGGGCTTGGGCCTCACCATCGCGCGCGACGTGGCGCGCAGCCACGGCGGCGACGTGGCGCTGGCCGCCTCGCCGCTGGGCGGCCTGCGCGTCGTGGTGAGAATTCCCACCTGAGAGGCGAAATTCGCTGAACGGAAAGTCGAGACAGGGGGCGGCGGCTTGCGCCGTTGCCGCCTGTGCTACAGTGAAAGCAAGCATCCGAGAGAAAAATGTCCAAGACCCAGTCGCTGCAATTCGTCCACCATCCCCACCCGTCGCCGGTCGCCGCCGATCAGCGCGCCGCGCTCCTGAAGAATCCGGGCTTCGGCCGGGTCTTCTCCGATCACATGGTGACCATCCGCTATCACGAAGTCCCAGGGGTGGCACGATGCGCGCATCGAGCCCCGGGCGCCGATCCCGATGGATCCGGCCTCGGCCGTCCTGCACTACGCGCAGGAAGTCTTCGAGGGGCTCAAGGCCTATCGCACCGCCGACGGCGGCGCGACCCTGTTCCGGCCGCAGGAGAACGCGCGGCGCTTCCAGCAGTCGGCCGAGCGGCTGGCCATGCCGATCCTGCCGGAGGCGCTATTCCTCGAAGCCTGCGACAGGCTGGTCAACATCGACCGCGCCTGGATTCCGGACGGCGACGGCAGCCTCTACCTGCGGCCCTTCATGTTCGCCAACGAGATCTTCCTGGGCGTCAAGCCGTCGTCCGACTACCTGTTCATCGTCATCGCCTCGTCGGTCGGCGCCTACTTCAAGACCGATGCGCCGGCGGTGTCCGTCTGGGTCTCGACCGACTACACGCGCGCGGCGCCGGGCGGCACGGGTGCCGCGAAGTGCGGCGGCAACTATGCCGCGAGCCTGCTCGCCCAGGCCGAGGCAACCCGCCATGGCTGCGACCAGGTGGTGTTCCTCGATGCCGTCGAGCAGCGCTGGGTCGAGGAGCTGGGCGGCATGAACGTCTTCTTCGTCTTCGACGACGGCTCGATGACGACGCCGCCGCTCGGCGGCACGATCCTGCCCGGCATCACCCGCGCCTCGCTGCTCACGCTCGCCAAGGACAAGGGCATCAAGGTGCGCGAGGACCGCTACTCGATCGACCAGTGGCGCAGCGACGCCGCGAGCGGCCACCTGCGCGAGGCCTTCGCCTGCGGCACGGCCGCCGTCGTCACGCCGATCGGCACGGTGCGCAGCAAGGATGGCGAGTTCAAGATCGGCAATGGCGGCCCGGGCACCAGGACGGAGGAGCTGAAGGCCACCCTGGTCGGCATCCAGCGCGGCCGCACGGCCGACCCGCATGGCTGGATCCACAAGGTGTTCTAGGCGTCTCGCCGAAGCGCGTGTACCTCCAGGTTCGCATCTTCCTCATCGGATACGAGGATAGGTGAGCGGAAGCGACGGGTGTGAGGAACCCCCTCACCCAGCCGCTCCCCCAAGGGGAGAGGAGCATGAGGCGATGCTCTAAAACAGCTTGCCGCCGTTCGGCACTTGCTTGTCCGGCACGATCAGCACGACGGCGTCGCTGCCATCGGGAAAACCGAGGGTCAGCACTTCGGACATGAACTTGCCGATCTGGCGCGGCGGGAAGTTGACCACGGCCGCGACCTGCCGGCCGACCAGGCCGTCCGGCGCGTAGTGCACGGTGAGCTGCGCCGAGGATTTCTTGACGCCGATCTCGGGCCCGAAATCGATCGACAGCCGCAGCGCCGGCTTGCGCGCGCCCTCGAGCGGTGCTGCCTCGAGCATCGTGCCGACGCGGATGTCGACCTTGGTGAAGTCGTCGTAGGTGATCTGAGCCATGGCGACAGCGTAACAAAAAAGGGGCCGCGATGGCCCCTTTTCCGGTCGGCGCGGACGCCGGCGAATTACTTCTTGGCGATCGCGGCCTTGACCTCTTCGGTCAGCTCCGAGACGCGGTCGCTGAGCGCCGCGAAGGCCTCGGCGTGGCCCTTGCTGTAGAGCTCGGTCAGCTCCTTGCCATTGGCGATGGCAGCCTCGTAGCTCTTCTTGACGAAGTCGATCTGCTTGGCGGCCTTCTCCTCGACGGTGGCGGCGCCCATCACGTCGCTGCCGTGCTTGGAGAAATCCTCCATCGCGGCGCGCACCATGTCGCCCTGGCGCTGGGCAATCGCCTTCATCAACTCGACGGCGGTGGTGTTGGCCGTGGTCAGCGCGGCGAAGTTCTTGCGCGTGGCCTCGACGATGGTCTCGACATTGACCATGGGGAACTTGAACTCACCGGCAATCTTGCTGAAGTCGAAATCGGCGAACGGATTCTTGAAGGCGCCATTGGCGTACATGGAAATCTCCTGGGAGGGGAAACGCGTGAAACTAGGGTCTGCCCCGCCTTGTTGCGGTGCACAACGGCGCTCTCTTTACGCTTGCAGCGCAGCAAGTCAAGGCCAATTATTGTGCGCTGCACAAAATCTTCACGGGGCGGGCGAATTCTCGCTCGGCGCGGGCTCCGCGGGTTTGGGCGATTTCGTATATTTATCAAAGAGTTGCGCCCATCTCTCCGCCATCTTGAGGCGGTTGTCCAAGGCGGCCATGGTCTTGGACAGATCGGTCGTTTCGTCGCGGTCGAAGACCCGTGAAACGGCGTAGTGGATGGCCAAAAGGCCGTTCTGCCGCAATGCACCACTCAGCCCATCGCTGGGCACCGCGGCTGCCTCCAGCATGGCCGCCATCGAGCGGCGCAGCGCCGGCCCTAGCGCCAACGCCAGCATCGGGTCGCGCGTGCCGGCGCGGCGGATCTCGCGCAGCGCCGCGCGATGGGTGCGGAGCGCGTCGTAGCGGCGCATCATGACGTCGAACAACCGGTCGCGCGCGGTCTCCTCGGGGTCGTTGCGGCTGGGCGTACCGGCCATCACCTCGGCGTCGATGCGCGCCATGAAGGCCGCCGCCAGGGCCACCTTGTCGGGATAGAGGCGATAGAGATCGGCCATGCCCAGGCCCGCGGCCTCGGCAACGTCGCGCAACGCCACATCGGCATAGCCCTTCTCCGCGATCAGGCCGAGAAAGGCGTCGAGGGCGGAGTCGTTGATGGATGTCACCCGGCGAGTTCCTTCGATCGTCGCGACGCCGCCGCCAATGCCTTGTCGAACACCGGTTGGATACCGTCGGCCGCCATCAATACCTTCAGCGCCTCGGCGGTGGTGCCGCCCGGGCTCGTCACGTTAACGCGCAACTGCGAGGCAGGTTCGCTCGATTGCTTCAGGAGCTCGCCGCTGCCCGCCACGGTCGTGCGCGCAAGCTGCATGGCCATCTCGGGCGCGAGGCCGAGCTTGGCGCCGGCCGCCGCCATCGCCTCGACCAGCAGGAAGACATAGGCCGGCCCGCTGCCCGAGAGCGCCGTCACCGGATCCATCAACGCCTCGTCGTCGACCCACAGCACCTGGCCCACGGCTTCCAGCAGCGCGTGGCAGCGCTTCTTCTCCGCCGCCGAGACGCCCTTCGCCGTCGTCGCCACGCTGATGCCCTGGCGGACGGCCGCCGGTGTGTTGGGCATGGAGCGCACGACCTTGGCCGCGGCGCCGAGATGGGAGGCGAAATAGGTCAGCGTCTTGCCGGCCGCGATCGACAGGAACACCGAGCCTTCGTCGGCAAAGCGCCTGAGATCGGGCAGCACCGCATCCATCGACTGCGGTTTCACCGCCAGCACGACGATCTCGGGCCGTTCGCTCACCTCGGAGGTCGAGGCGACCGTGCGCAGCCCCGGCTTTTTCGGCCGCAGGGCCTCGACAGGCTCGGCGACGATCACGTCCGCCGCAGCAAGGCCGCGCGCCAGCCAGCCGTCGAGCATGGCGCCGCCCATCTTGCCGCATCCGACCAGCAGCAGCTTGCCCATCGTTTGGTCCTCACCGGCCCCTGAATTTCGCCGGCCGCTTCTCGCGGAAGGCGGCGGCGCCCTCCTTGCGGTCCTCGCTGCCGGCGATGCGCTCGAGCTTGTAGCGTTCGGGCACGAAGATCTCGGCCGGGCCGCGCGGCAGCGTCTGGTTGGCGAAGTCGCGCAGGGTGCGGATCACCAGCGGCGCGGACCCCGCTATGACGCCGGCCATGCGGCGCGCCTCGGCCCTTTCCTCGCCCAGCGGCACGACCTTGTTGACGAAGCCCACGTCGTAGGCGCGCTTCACCGAGATCTCTTCGCCCAGGAGCAGGAGCTCCATGGCGACCTTGTGCGGCATGCGCGAGACGATGCCCGGCATCAGGCCGCCGAACACGCCGACCTTGGCTTCGGGATACATGAACTTGGTGGTGTCGGCCGAGACCATGAGATCGCAGGTCATGACCATGCAGATCGCGCCGCCGATCACCCAGCCCTGGGTGGCGGCGATCACCGGCTTGCTGAGCTTGTGGCTGACATCGGGCACCGCCTTCCACATGGCGGACGGCGGGTCCTTGAGGTCGGCGCCGACGCAGAAGGCCGGCCCGTCGGCCTGCAGGATGGCGACCTGGTCGCCACCCGCCTCGAAGCCGCGATAGGCCTCGTAGAGCTCGTCGCATAGCCCCTGGCTCAGCGCATTGCGCTTGTCGGCGCGCGTCATGGTGATGGTGGTGATGCCGTCGCTCGACTCGACTTTGACCAGACCCAAGGGCTTCCTCCGGCGTTCTTGATGGGATGCTACCAGCCGCTCATACTCACCGCATCAGGAGACCGTCATGCAAACACGCAACCCTTTCATCGACGACCTCACCAAGATGGCCAACGGCGCCATGGGAGCGCTGACCGGCGTGAAGGACGAGGTCGAGGCCCGCATCCGCGACCAGATCGCAAAGATCCTGGACGGCATGGACATCCCGCGCCGCGACGAGTTCGACGCGGTCAAGGCCATGGCCGCCAAGGCGCGCGAGGAGAACGAGGAGCTGAAGAAGCAGATCGCCGAATTGCAGGCCAAGCTGGGCGGCGACCGGTAGGTCCGATCGCGCGCCTCCACGCAACGCTCCAAGCCGCGGCGGATCGGCCCTCCGCGAGGCTGCCGGGAGTTTCCGCAGTTCCCGCAGTTTCCGCTAGTGATTCGCCAATTACGACTTCGTTCGACTTCTTCCGATTCCTCTCTCGCTGCTCGTACAAGTCCGACCTCACCCTGAGGAGGCCCGCAGGGCCGTCTCGAAGGGTGGGACACCGTGTCGTTGTTGCCCATCCTCCGAGACGCATCGATACGCGATGCTCCTCAGGATGAGTTTGTTTGCAGCCCGACGGGGGTAGCCTCGAGTTTCCAACCTCATGCCTTGTGGTCCCCTGACGGGCGGGGGCGTATATAAGTTCTGCTACTTGATTAGTCAAGTAATACTTTTAAGAGGCAGTCACCGGGAGGAAAGCGCCCCGATTTGGAGTTTCTGCGCACCATGTTGCGCAGAAACTCCATCTCTTCTGCCTGCAATGCATGCAGATGCCGTGCAGGACGTGCGAGCGAGCATTTCACCGCCAAGGCGCGCGAGGAGACGTGGAACTCAAGAAGCAGACCGCCGAGCTGCAAGCCAGGCTGGGCGGCGACCGGTAAAAACTCAAGTCAAGGCAAGTTGCAGGCGGATCGCCCGGTCCACCTGTTCCATGTCCGCTGCCCCTAGCTTGCCCAGATATCCCACCAGACGACCGCGACTGGCGGTGGTCAGCTGATCCGCCATCGCCTTGCGCTTTTCGCCACGCAACGTGACGAGCGCCTCGGACGGATAAACGCGTGCAGTTTGGCTGGTGAGTGGAACGACCTGAAGGCGGTTTAGCGCGGTATTCGCCGAGTCATTGCTGACCACGACGGCGGGGCGCGTTTTTCGGATTTCTCCGCCGACGGCCGCTCCGAACGCAACCCAATAGATTTCTCCGCGACGCGGCGGTCGCCGAAGTTCAAACAATCGTGCCGGTTCACTCAGGTTGCGGCGCGGCATCTTCGATCAGCCCTTCGATCCAATCCAGCGCCTCGTCTTCGCCCGCGCGATCTTCCGACATCTGTCGATAGGCCGTCAGCAGATCGTCGTCGACGACATGGGGCCGCGCCAGATCGTTCAGAAATCGGCTGATGCGTCTCGGTCCGACTTTCTTCTTCAAGCCGCGATAGACATCGTTGTCGACGGTAATTGTCAGCTTTTTCATGCGCGCCTCTTTATACGACTAGTATACGTATTGCGGCTCTCCTAGCATAGCGTCCAAAGAGGAGAGTATCCGATGCGCGTAGGCGTCGAGGTCGGCGGCACCTTCACCGACCTGGTGGCGGTGGAAGGCGGCAGGGTGGTCGTCACCAAGGTGCCGAGCACGCCCAGGAGCCCTGACATCGGCGCGTTCGCGGCACTCACGGCGTCGGGCATCGATCTCTCGCGCATCGAAGATCTCGGCCACGGCTCGACGGTCGCCACCAACGCGGTGTTGGAGCGCAAGGGTGCATCGGTGGCCTTCATCGCCACGGCGGGCTTTCGCGACCTCCTGTTCATGCAGCGCCACGACCGGCGCAACATCTACGACCTCTTCTATGCCAAGCCCGCCCCGCCGGTGCGCCGCAAGGACTGCTTCGAGGCGACGGAGCGGCTCAAGGCCGACGGCTCGGTCGAGAAGCCGCTCGATGAAGCCAACGTGAGGAACACGCTGATTCCCGCGCTCAAGGCCGGTGGCTATCGCGCAGTCGCGATCTGCCTGCTCAATGCCTATGCCAATCCCGTGCATGAGCAACGACTGGCGGCGCTGATCCGCGAGGCGCTGCCCGGCGTGCTGGTCACGTCGAGCCACCAGGTGGCGCGCGAGTTCCGCGAGTTCGAGCGCGCCTCGACGACGCTTCTGTCGGCCTATGTGCAGCCGGTGATCGACGGCTACCTGCATCGATTCGAAAGCAAGCTGGCGGAGTCGGGCTTCACCGGCCGCTTCACGGTGATGCAGTCGAATGGCGGACGCCTGCCGGCCTCGGCGATGCGCCAGAGCGCCATCACCGCGCTTTATTCCGGACCGGCCGCCGGCGTGGTCGGCGCGACGCGGCAGGCGGCGCGCTCAGGCTTTCGGGACCTCATCACCTTCGACATGGGCGGCACCTCGACCGACGTCTGCCTGGTGCAGGACGGCCGGCCGTTGCTGGCCTCGGAGAGCGAGATCGACGGCCTGCCGATCCGCACCCCCGTCCTCGACATCGTGTCGGTCGGTGCGGGCGGCGGCTCGATCGTCTGGGTCGATGACGGCGGCATGCTGCGGGTCGGCCCGCAAAGCGCCGGCGCCGACCCAGGGCCGGCCTGCTACGGCAAGGGCGGCAGCGAGCCCGCCACGACCGACGCCCACATCGTCATTGGCACCATCCGCCCCGGCGCTTTTTTAGGTGGCGCCATGACTCTCGACGGCGAGGCCGCGCGGCGCGCCTTCGAGCCGCTGGCGGCGCGCTTCGATCTCAGCATCGAGCAGGCCGCCGCCTCGGCGCTGCAGCTGGCCGACGCCAACATCGTGCGCGCCATCCAGCTCGTCTCGACCGAGCGCGGCCGCGATCCGCGCGACTACGCGCTGGTGCCGTTCGGCGGCGCGGGGCCATTGCATGCCGCGCGCATCGCCGAGGAACTCGGCATCTCGACCATCGTGGTGCCGCCCAATGCCGGCGTGATCTCGGCCTACGGCCTGGTCGCGTCGGACTACACCAAGTTCGACGCCGTCACGCGCAAGATGAAGCTCGACGAGGCGGCGGCCCAGGAGGCGGGCCGCATCTTCGGCGAGATGCGGGCGCGGCTGGCCGCGCAGTTCGCCGACATGAAGCTGCCCGGCGACCTTTTCTACACGCACACGCTCGACATGCGCTTCGTCGGCCAGGCCTTCGAGGTCGGCGTCGAGATTCCCGCCGAGCGGCTCGGCTCGCTCGATGCGGCCTATCTCGCCGAGCTGTTCGCCGACGCCCATCATCGCACCTTCATGCACGGCGCCACCCTCGACCGGCCGGTCGAGATCGTGACGCTCAGGGTCGGCGCCACCCTTCCGATCGGCACGCCGCCGCGGCTCGACCGCGAGACCCTGGCCGCGCGCTCGCCTGAGAGGACGAAGATCTTCCACGGCGAAGCGTGGATCGACTGCGACCGCTTTGTCGCCGAAGCGCTGAGCGCTGGCCAGAAGATCGCGGGCCCTGCCGTCATCGAAGGCTATACCGCCACGACGTGGGTGCCGCCGGGCTGGACAGCCGAGCTCGACCCGGCGGACAATCTGATCTTGTGCAGAGCTTGAGGGCGGAGATCATCATGACCGTGCTCAGTCCCCTCGATTATGCCGTGATCAGCCAGGCGCTGATCGCCTCGGCGCGCGAGATGGGCGTAAAACTGATCCGCTCGGCCTACTCGACCATCCTGCGCGAGGCGCGCGACGGCTCGGCCGGGCTGATGGACCGCCACGGCAACACGGTGGCCCAGGCCGAGCTCATTCCCATGCAGCTGGGTCCGATCGGCGAGACGCTGCGCGCCTGCCTGAAGCGCCATCCCGTCGAGACGCTGAAGGAAGGCGACTTCCTGATCAACAACGACCCGTTCGAGGGCGGCCAGCACATTCCCGACGTCTTCATCTTCACGCCGATCTTCGTCGGCGGCAGGGTCGTGGGCTTCGGCGCCTCGGTGGCGCATCATCTCGATCTCGGCGGCGGCGCGCCCGGCCTCAACATCCACGCCTCGGACGTCTACCAGGAAGGCATCCGCTTCCCGCCCTCGCGCTACAGTTTTAAGCACGACTGGAACGGCGGCTCCTTCGAGCGCCTGGTGACCGCCAACGTCCGCGTGCCCGACCTCACGATCGGCGACTTCAACGCCCAGTTCGCCGCCAATGCGATCGGCGCGTTGCGCGTAAAGCAGCTCTGCGAGCGCTATGGCGCCGACAAGGTCGAAGCGGCGATGGCCGAGATGCAGGACTATTCCGAGCGCCGCGTGCGCGCCGCCATCGCCCAGGCGCCCAAGGGCACCTTCTACGGCGAGGACGCGGTCGACGACGACGGGCTCACCGACGATCCGCTGGTGGTCAAGGCCAAGGTCACCATCGCCGACGATTCGGTCGAGATCGACTTCGAGGGCACCTGCGCGCAGGTCAAGCGCAACCTCAACTGCCCCTACTCCAGCACGCTGTCGGCGGCGCTCTCCTGCGTGAAGTCGGTGCTGACCAGCCCGGACATTCCCTACAACGAGGGCATGGCGCGGCCGATCACGATCAAGGTGCCCTACGGCTCGCTCTTGAACCCGCGGCCGCCGGCGCCGGTGCGCGCGCGCATGATCCCGGCCTACCGCGTGTTCAACGCCGTGATGAAGGCGATGGCGCAGGCGCTGCCCGACAAGGTGATCGCCACCGGCTTCGACTGCACGACGGCCTTCTGCCTGAGCCGCCTCGGGGAGAAACGGCTACAGCGTCTACCTGGAGATCTTCGGCGGCGGCTACGGCGCCTCGAAGGGCGCCGACGGCTGCGACGCCGTCGATTCGCCGCTCAGCAACTGCTCCAACGCGCCGGTCGAATCGCTCGACATCGACTACGACTTCTTCCGCATCGTCGGCTACGAGCTGGCGCCCGATTCCTTCGGCCTGGGCGCACGCCGCGGCGGCGCAGGCTTTACCCGGCGCTGCGAGATTCTGAAGGACGACGTCCAGCTCGCGATCTACTCCGACCGCTTCCGCCTGGCGCCCGAGGGCCTGCTGGGCGGCGAGCCCGGCCAGCGCGGCTACTGCCGCATCCATCGCGCCAACGGCACGGTCGAGGAGCTGAAGAGCAAGGCCGCCGTCGACCTCGCCAAGGGCGACGTCGTCGAAATGTTCGTGGGCGGCGGCGGCGGCTTCGGCCGGGTTTCGGAGCGGCCCGACGCCATGATCGACCGCGACCTGGCCGACGGGATGCTGACGCGTGATCCGCGGGCAGCGCGAAAACTGGCGGCTGAATGATCCTCTTCTCCTCCCCCTCATAGGGGAGGGATAACGCATTGATTTATTCCGTCATCCCGAGCGAAGCCGCCCAACGGGCGGCGTAGTCGAGGGACCTGTTCTTGCCCATGCGGCCACGTGAATAGGTCCCTCCACTGCGCCTCGCTACGCTCGGCTCCGGTCGGGATGACGGAGTTTTTGGTCAGATGCGATAGCCCTGCCCGTAAGACGGCCGAGGACGCACTTTTCAATCAGATCGCACTCACCGACCGCAAGTAAAGCTCGCTCGCTTCCTTCGTGACCTTGCCCGCCTTGCCGTCGGCGATCGGCCGGCCATCGACCTTTGTCACGGGTGTGACGCCGCCCAGGGTGCCGGTCACGAAGGCCTCGTCGGCGGAGTAGACCTGGGCCAGGGTGAAGTCGCATTCGCGCGCCACGTTGCCGGCCTTGCGCCAGGCCTCGATCACGTTGGCCTGGGTGATGCCCTTGAAGCTGTAGAGGCTGGTCGAGGTCCAGAGCTCGCGGCCCCGCACGACGAAGAAGTTGGTTGAGTTGCACGAGGCGACGAAACCGCGGGGGTCGAGCATCAGCGCCTCGTCGGCGCCGGCATTGATTGCCTGGATCAGCGCCTGGATAAGGTTGAGCCGTGAGTGCGAGTTGAGGCGCAAGTCGAACTGGTCGGGGCCGGTCGTGCGGAAGGCCGAGGTGAAGAGCGCATAGCCCTTCTCCTTGGCCTCGGGGATCGGCGTCTTGTACTCGGCCACGATCACGATGGTGGCGGAGCCGATCACGAAGCGCGGATCCTGGTTGGGAGTCTTCTTCAGCCCGCGCGTCACCATCAGGCGGATATGTGCGCCGTCGGTCATGCCGTTCCTGTCGAGCGTGTCGTGCACGGCCTTCACGATGCCCTGGCGCGACAGGCCGATGTCGAGCTGGATCGAGCGCGCACCCTCGAACAGCCGGTCAAGATGGGCCTCCAGGCTGACCAGCCTGCCCTTGATCAGGCGCAGGCCCTCCCACACACCGTCGCCCAGCACGAAGCCCGAATCGAATACCGAGACGCGCGCCTCGTTGCGCGGCACGAAGTCGCCGTTCACGTAGACCAGAACCTTGTCATTGCGCGCATCGGCCATGTAAGCCTGTGCGCTCGCCTGCTCCGTCGTCATCGTCGTTTCCCCTACGTCGTGTGCACTCTTGCTGACTCGAGATCTCATCTGTTCTGAACCTTGCGTGTCAGAACGCGCTAAAGACTGAATTCCTTGTGGCGGGCCAGGAAGGCCTGCGTGCGTTCCTTCGTCGGGTGCTTCAACACCTCGTCGGGCGTTCCCTGCTCGTGGATCGTGCCGTCGGCCAGGAAGATCACGCGAGTCGCCACGTGGTAGGCGAAGCCGAGCTCATGCGTGACCAGCAGCATGGTGCGGCCTTCCTCGGCCAGCGACCGGATGACGCCCAGCACCTCGCCCACCAGCTCGGGATCGAGCGCCGAGGTTGGCTCGTCGAACAGCAGCAGCTCGGGATCCATGGCAAGCGCCCGGGCGATGGCGACACGCTGCTTCTGCCCTCCGGACAGGTGCGCCGGATAGTGCGCCGCCTTGTCGGCCAGGCCGACGCGCGCCAGTTCCTTCTCGGCGCGCGCCCGGGCGTCTTCCTTGCCCATGCGCCGCACCGTGCGCAACCCCTCCATGACGTTGCCCAGCGCCGTCATGTGCGGGAAGAGATTGAACTGCTGGAACACCATGCCGATGCGCTGGCGCACCAGGGTGAGCTCGCTCTCGCGCCGGCCAACGACCTTGCCGTCGAGCGTGATCGTGCCGGCATCGGGCATTTCCATGAAGTTGAGGCAGCGCAGCAAGGTCGACTTGCCCGAGCCCGAGGCGCCCAGCACGGCGATGCGCTCGCCCTGCTGCACGTCGAGGTCGATGCCGGCGATGACGGTGTTGCTGCCGAAGCGCTTGGTGAGGCCGGAGACGCCGAGGAGGGTCATTCATCCCTCGCCAGCCGGCGTTCGAGCACATAGGTGAGCTGCACCAGCGGCCACAGGAACACGAAGAAGATGACGGCGACGGCGGTATAGGCCTCGATCGGATTGAAGTTGAGCGAGGCGATCAGCTTGGCCTGCTGCAGCAGCTCGACATAGGCCACCGCCGAGGCCAAGGTCGACATCTTGAAGATCTCGATGGCGCGGTTGGTCAGCGCCGGCGTCATGCGCTTCAGCGCCTGCGGCAGGATGATGCGCCGCATCGCCTGCAGGAAGCTCATGCCCAAGCGCCCGCGCACCGTCCCACTGGCCACGGTCGATCGACTGGATGCCGCCACGATAGATTTCGGCCGAGAAGGCCGCCGAATTGAGCGAGATGCCGAGCGAGGCGGCGGCGAGCGGGTCGATGCTGAAGGGCAGCAGCATCGGCATGGCGAAGTAGAACCACAGGATCTGCACGAGGACCGGCGTGTTGCGGAAGAACTCCACGAAGGCCGTCGCCGGCCAGTAGAAGACGCGGTGGCGCGAATAACGGCCGAGGCCGACGACAAGACCGAAGCTGAGACCGAGCACCAGGCAGATCGCGAAGATGCGCACCGTGCCCACCGCGCCGGCCAGCAACGCGTCGGTGTTGATCAGGACGGAGGCGAAATCCCACTGATGCATTCACTGCACCGTCGACTCGCCACTCACCGCCAGGCGGCGTTCGAACAGACGCGCCAGCAGGCTGAAGGCGGTGATGACCACGAAGTAGATCAGCGCCGCCACCGTGAACGTCTCGAGCGGCCGGAAGGTCTTCTGCGCGATCTCGTTGGCGGCGTAGAGCAGGTCGGCATAGGCGATCGTGGCGACCAGGGTCGTGGTCTTCATGAGCTCGATCGCCCGCTCCAGGAAGGCCGGGATCATGCGCTTGACGGCCTGCGGCAGCACGATGCGGCGGAGCGACTGGTTGCGCGTCATGCCGATGGCCCGCGCGCCGTCCCATTGGCCGCGCTCGATCGAGACGATGCCGGCGCGGAACACCTCGGCGAAGAAGGCCGCCGACTGGATGGAGAAGGTGACGGCGGCCGCCACGAACGGCGTCATCTCTATGCCGGCGATCAGCGGCAATGCGAAGAAGAACCAGAAGAGCTGGACCAGCGGCGGCGTGGTGCGGAAGACCTCGATGATGAAGCCGGCGGGCCATGAGGCCAGCCGGTTCTGCGACAGCCTCAGCAGGGCGAACGCCAGGCCCAGCACGAGCCCGCAGGCGAGCGACGTGCCGGTAACCTTGAGCGTGTTCACGAGCCCCTGCGCCAACAGGTCGGCGTTGGCGAAGACCGGCGCGAAGTTCCACTGATAGGCCAAGGGACCGACCTGCTGACCGGCGGAGAGCCCGGCCTACTTGATCATTTCCTTCATGATCGGCGGCGCGAGCTTGGGGTCGAGGCCGAAGTCGCTGAGCGCGGCCTCGTACCATTTCTGCGTTTGGCCACTCTTGTAGTACTCGGCGAACTGCTTATCGACCCAGGCGACGAATTCCGGATCGCCCTTGCGCACCGCCGCGCTCGACGCCTGCGACTGGGCCGGTGTCGGCACCACGATCTTGCCCTTGCCCAGCCGCTGGCGGGCGGCCAGCAGCGGCGGATGGAA
This sequence comes from uncultured Alphaproteobacteria bacterium, assembly GCA_963765385.1. Classification (GTDB taxonomy): domain Bacteria; phylum Pseudomonadota; class Alphaproteobacteria; order Reyranellales; family Reyranellaceae; genus Reyranella. Next base: position 1,325,017 of record CAVXWG010000014.1, read on the forward strand.
CAGGCAGACGGCATCGACCCGGCCCGACTGGAAGGCCGCGATGGCGGCGGCGTTGTCGGGGAAGCGCTGGATGTCGGCCTTGGGCGCGTGCTCGGTCACGAAGCGGTCCATCGACGAGGCCTGCGGCACGGCGATGCGCACGCCTGGCTTGTTGAGGTCCTCCCAGGTCGCCGCCGCGAGATCGTCGCGCGCCAGCACGGCCAGCGAATAGTAGAGCAGCGGCGATTCAGGGAAGTCGACGGCCTGCTTGCGCTCCGGCGTGGCGTCGATGGTGAACATGATGTCGATCTTGTCGCCCTGCAACGCGGCGATCGAGTTGCCCCAGCTCACCTCGACCGTCTCCATCTTGACGCCGAGCTTGTCGGCCATCGCCTTGCCCATCGAGATGCCGAGACCCGACGACCATTCGCCGGTCTTGGGATCCTTGGAGAACCACGGTGGCGCCTGCGTAACACCCACGCGGAACGTGCCGCGCTTCTTGGCGTCCTCGAGCGTGCCGGCACGCGCCGGCAGCGACAGCAGGGCCGGTGTGGCCAATCCCAACCCCGCCCCAGCCAGGATCGTACGGCGCTTGATCGTCATGACTTGTTCCCCCTCTTCGATTTCCCCGAAACGAACTTCTCCGTCACCACCGCGCCGCGGCGCATGTGGTCGGCGATCTCCAGGCGCAGCGAGTCGAGATCGCTGCCCAGCGCCGCCCTGATGTAGCTGTCGTGGCTGTCCCGTTTTGGCCCGCGCCGGCCATGGGCGCGATGATGCGCGGCCCAGTAGAGCTGCAGGCGGCCGCGCAGCCCGTGCCAGGCGCGCTCCAGCAGCTTGTGGCCGCTCGCCTCAAACACCAGGCCGTGCAGCTCGAGCTCGGTCGAGATGCTGGTGCGGTCGTCGCCGGCATCGATGCTGACGATCAGCGCCGCGTTGCGGCGGCGCAACTCGGCGCGAAAGCGCGCATCGCGACGTTCCCAGACCTGCTCGAAGGCGAAGATCTCGAGGGCGGTGCGCAGCGAATAGATCTCGCGCACATCTTCGATCGACAGCGACGCAACGTGCGTCCCGGTATAGGGCACCGTCACCAGCAGGCCTTCCTCGATGAGCTGGCGCAGCGCCTCGCGCAGCGGACCGCGGCTGACGTCGAAGCGCGCGGACAGCGCCGTTTCAGTGAGCGGCGCGCCGGGCGCAATGTCGCCGGCCAGGATCGCCGCCCGCAGGCGCTCGGCGATATGGGCGCGCAATGTCGCCTTGGGCACCGGGCCGATGCCCCGCGTCGCGACGGAAGGGTCGGAAAGAGCCAAACAACCCCCGAAATCTGGCCGATCGTCGATTGTCGACAATCTCGCATGGGACGGTGCGACCGGCAACAGATCGCATGCACATCACAGCGAAGCCGGCTCGAAACCCCGCAGGCGCCAACACCACCTCACCCTGAGGAGCCGCGCGGCGCGCGGCGTCTCGAAGGGTGGGGAAGCAGTCTTGCTGTAGCCCACCCTTCGTGACGGCCGCTTCGCGGCCTCCTCAGGGTGAGGCTATGGCAGTGCTTCGATCCGACGACCCTCTTCTCAGTAACTCTTGTACCCCAAGAACTTGCCCGACATGCCGATCTTCACCCGGTCGCCCTTCTGGTCGGGCTGGCGCTCCAGGGTCATGTCGAAGTCGATGGCGCTCATGATGCCGTCGCCGAACTCTTCCTGGATGAGCTCCTTCCAGGTCGTGCCGTAGACCTGCACCACCTCGTAGAAGCGGTAGATCAGCGGATCGGTCGGCGGCACCTGGGGCAGCGAGCCGCGGTACGGCACCTCCTGCAGCAGCAGCGTCTCCTCCTTGCCGAGACCGAACAGCTTGGCGGCCTTGGTCGCCTGCTCCTTGGTCATCTTCATCTGGCCCATGCAGGCCGCGGTGACGATGATCTTGGAGGCGCCGCCGATCTTCTTGGCGATCTCCTCCCAGGTGAGCTCCTTCAGGCGCTTGGCCGTGAGGATCTTTTCGGTGACTTCAGCTCGCTTCATTTGTCATCTCCCTCGTGTTTCCGGAAGCTCCTCTCCCCCGCTGGGGAGGAGAGGTTGGGAGAGGGGGAAGCGACGGGCGTAGCCCCCTCTCCTCGCCTCTCCCCCTAGCGGGGGAGAGGAATATGAGAAGTAGATTCTCTGTTGCATTCAATGCGTGTGCCTGAACGGCACGATCTCGGCCGGCGGATTGACTGCCGCCAGGCCCGGCTTCACCTGCTTCACGCGGCGCGGATCGTAGGCCGTCCCGGCGATCTCCTGGTCGAACGTCTTGGAGCGGTTGACCAGGAACTCCACGAGATGGTTGCGGATGGCGTAGTATTGAGGATGGCGGTGCAGGTCGTTCCGGTGCCGCTCGTTCTGCGGCATGGTGTTGACCACGATCTCGGCGATCCGGGCGCCCGGGCCGTTGGTCATCAGCACGATCCGGTCGGCCAGCAGAATCGCTTCGTCGACATCGTGGGTGATCATGAACACCGTCTGCCGGGTGGCGGCGCAGATGCGCAACACCTCGTCCTGCAGCATGCCGCGGGTGAGCGCATCGAGCGCGCTGAACGGCTCGTCCATCAGCAGCATCTTGGGTTCGATGGAAAGCGCGCGGGCGATGCCGACGCGCTGCTTCATGCCGCCCGAGAGCTGCGACGGCTTCCGGGTCTCGGCGCCCTGCAGCCCGACCAGATCGATGAAGCGGCGCGCATGGGCCTGCACCCGCGCGCGGTCCCAGGCCGGCCAGCGCGAGCGCACGGCAAAGGCGATGTTGCCCATCACCGACAGCCAGGGCAGCAGGGCATGGCCCTGGAAGATCACGGCGCGGTCGAGGCTCGGCCCGTCGATCTCGCGGTTGTCGACGATGACGGCGCCGTCGCTCGGCCGGTCGAGGCCGGCCAGCACGTTCAGGATGGTGGTCTTGCCGCAGCCCGAATGGCCGATCAGGCAGACGAACTCGCCGCGATCGACGCCGAACCAGATGTTCTCGAACACCGCCGGTTGGGCGCCGTCGCCGAAACGGCGCGCCAGGCCCTCGACGCTGATCAGCGGGCGTTCCATGCCGGCCTACTCCGGGTAGGTCACGAGCTTGGTGAGCCACGCCAGGACCTGGTCGAGCAGCAGGCCGACCAGGCCGATCAGCAGGATCGCGGTCACGATATTGGCGATCGAGAGGTTGTTCCACTCGTTCCACACGAAGTAGCCGATGCCGGTGCCGCCGACGAGCATCTCGGCGGCCACGATCACCAGCCAGGCGATGCCGATGGAAATCCTCATGCCGGTCATGATGGTGGGCGCCGCCGCCGGCAGGATGACCTTGAACGCGGTGCGCAACGGCCCGACCTCGAGCGTGCGCGCCACATTCAGCCATTCCTTGCGCACGCTCGCCACGCCGAACGCGGTGTTGATCAGCATCGGCCAGATCGAGCAGATGAAGATGACGAAGATCGAGGAGATGGCGCTGTCCTTGATGGTGTAGAGCGCGAGCGGCATCCAGGCGAGCGGCGACACCGGCTTCAGGATCTGGATGAAGGGGTCGAGCGCGCGATAGACCAGCGGCGACATGCCGATCAGGAAGCCGAGCGGCACGGCCACCAGCGCCGCCAGCGCGAAGCCCAGCAGCACGCGCCCCAGCGAATAGGCGAGCTGGATGCCGATGCCCTTGTCGTTGCTGCCGCGCACATAGAACGGATCGCCGAGGTGCTTCCAGATCGTGGCGCCGATATCGGCCGGCGTCGGCATGGCCGACTTCGAGCCGCTGGCCGCGGCCGCGCCGACCAGCTTGGCGTATTCCGGGTCCATCGCGGCGCCGCTGCCGGCCACAGGCATGGTGGCGACCTGCCAGATCGCCACGATGCCGACGAAGATCAGCAGCGACAGCGCCGCCGCCCGCAATCCCAGGGAATTTTGGGGCGACGACACGCGCTCAGCTCCGCTTGATCGCGAAGCTGTTCGCGTAGTCGTCGGGCTTGGCGGGGTCGAACGGCTTGCCCATCACCACGATCGTCTTCTTGGCCGGATCGGGCGGCGCGAGCCCCATCTCCTTCATCATCGCGGCGGTGTCGGTGGCGAGGAAGACCTCCGAGGCCACCTTGGCGTAGTCGACGTCGCCCTTGAGCTGCCCCCAGCGCTTCATCTGGGTCAGGATCCAGATGGCGAACTGGTTCCAGGGGAAGGGATCGAAGTCGATGCGATTGGGATCTTTCTTCACGTTGCCCAGCCCGTCAGCGTAGGTGCCGGTCAGAATCTGCTCGAGCACCGTCTCGGGCTGGTTCAGGTAGTTGGTCGGCGCGATCGCCTTGGCGATCTCCTTGCGGTTCTCCTGCTTGGAGGCGTAGGTCGTCGCCTCGATGATCGCCTTCAGCAGCGCGCGATAGGCGTTGGGATTCTGGCTGGCGAACTCCTTGCTGACCGTGAAGGCACAGCAGGGATGGCCGTCCCACAGTTCCTTTGTCAGGAGATGGATGAAGCCCACACCGTCATAGACGGCGCGCTGGTTGAACGGGTCGGGACCGAGATAGCCGTCGATATTGTCGGCCCTGAGGTTGGCCACCATCTCCGGCGGCGGCACCGAGCGGATGGAAATGTCCTTGTCGGGATCGAGCCCGTGCTCGGCCACGTAGTAGCGCAGCAGGTAGTTGTGCATCGAGTAGTCGAACGGCACGGCGAACTTGAAGCCCTTCCAGTCCTTGGGATCGCGCTTGTCCTTGTGCTTCATCGCCAAGGTGATCGCCTGGCCGTTGATGTTCTCGATCGCGGGCATCGTCCACGGCACCGGGTTCGAGCCGACGCCCAGCGAGATGGCGAGCGGCATCGGCGAGAGCATGTGCGAGGCGTCGTATTCCTTGGCCAGCGACTTGTCGCGGATGACCGCCCAGCCCGCCGTCTTCACCACTTCGACGTCGAGTCCCTGCTTGGCATAGAAACCCATCGGATGGGCCATGATGATGGGCGTGGCGCAGGTGATGGGAATGAAGCCCACCTTGAGGTCCTTCTTCTCCGGCGCGCCGCCCTGGGCGAAGGCCTCGCGGGCGGCGCCCAACGGCAGCACCGAAGAGATCGCGGCCATCGCCGTGGCGGCGCCCACGGTCTTCAGGAACAGGCGTCGCTGGGCGTCGACCGGGAACACCGCCCGCAGGACCGCGGCATCGACGACCCGGTTCCAAAGCGCCTCCTCGCCGGCCGGCACCGCCATCAGGCGCTCGTGCTCCGACTCGGAATGGTCGCCCCCGCAGCCGCAGCGGCGTCCGAGACGGGATTTGGGATCGAAGGGATCCTTGAACATCGACGAGCCTCCTGTTTGCCGGCGCTACTGGCGAGCGCTTCGGGGCCATCGAACGCAAGGCGTATGCCAAGGGCTCCGGGCGCGGCCGGATAGGGAAAATCGCAATACGGGACCGATTTGCCCATAAAGTCAGCAATTCAGCGCGATTCGGCCTGCGAAACTCCGCGACTCGAATCTTAGCGCTGGGGATTAAATTGATGGAATCGCTGACTCTTTCCCCTATTTCCGCCCGATTTCTTATTGCGTCGCGACTCACCCTTATGGCACTCTACCGCTTGTGGGTTGTTGGGTGCCCACCACGATATGTCGGCCACCCGCCTCCAAAGAATGGTTCATCAGGGACCGCAAGGCGGAATGGTTGGGGAGTGGGTCGATGGCGTTATCGCGACATGAGCGGACCAGACGGAAAGCCGATCTCAACCCGCTCGAGATGATCGAGAAGGTCGTCTCCGCCAACGACTGGCCCTTCGATCGCACATCGGACCGCGAAATCGCCGTCGAAGTCGCCGGCCGCTGGTGCGACTACCGCATGTTCTTCAGCTGGCGCGACGACGTCGAGGCGCTCCACTTCACCTGCGCCTACGACGTCCGCATCCCGACCGAACGCCACAACGACATCCACGTCCTGCTGGCGCTGATCAACGAGAAGATGTGGCTGGGCCACTTCGACCTGTGGACCGACGAAGGCCTGCCGATGTTCCGCCACGCCATCCCGTTGCGCGGCACCGACCGGCCTGATGCCCGAGCAGCTGAACGACCTCGTCGAGGTCGCGATCAGCGAAAGCGAACGCTTCTATCCTGCCTTTCAATACGTCGTGTGGGCCGGCAAGTCGCCCGCCGATGCGCTCACCGCCTCGATTCTCGAGACGGTCGGCGAAGCCTGATCCCGGAAAAGAGCCGTCCGACGCCCCCTCTCGTAAAAACATAAGAAAAGTCTTTTAACGTTCGGATTGTTCTCAGCGGCGCCGGTCCTCAAAGACCGGCGCCGCGCCAATTCTGCGGTCACGCCCATTCTTCGGCTGTGCCCATTCTTCGGCTGCGATCGAGCGGCTATAACCCTCGCCAATGAACGCTCTCCTGATCCCCTATCCCGAGATCGACCCGGTGCTGGTCCAGCTCGGGCCCTTCGCCATCCGCTGGTATGCCCTGGCTTATATCGCTGGCCTCGTCATCGGCTGGCAGATCATGCGCCGCGTCTGCGAGCAGCCGCCCAAGCTCCTCACGCCGGTCAAGATCGACGACTTCCTGCTGTGGGCGGCGCTGGGCGTCATCCTGGGCGGCCGGCTGGGCTACGTGCTGTTCTACAAGCCCGGCTTCTACCTCGCCAACCCGCTCGCCATCCTGACCCTGTGGGAGGGCGGCATGTCCTTCCATGGCGGGCTGCTGGGCGTCGTCGTCGCCATCCTGGCCTTCGCCCGGCGCAACAAGGTCGATCCCTTCATGCTGTCGGATCTTGTGGCGCTCGTTGTGCCGATCGGCCTGTTCTTCGGCCGACTGGCGAACTTCATCAATGGCGAGCTGTGGGGCCGCGTCACCGACGTGCCCTGGGCGATGATCTTTCCGCGCGGCGGCCCGCTGCCGCGCCATCCCAGCCAGCTCTACCAGGCCTTCTTCGAAGGCGTCGTGGTGTTGCTCGTCCTCCTGGCCGTCTGGCGCCTCACCGACGGTCGGCGCCGGCCGGGGCTGCTGACCGGCGTGTTCTGCTTCGGCTACGGCGTGGCCCGCATCGTGGGCGAACTGTTCCGCGAGCCCGATGCCCATCTGGGCTACCTCGTGGGACAGTGGCTCACCATGGGCATGCTGCTGTCGGTTCCCTTGCTGGTCTTCGGCGGCTGGCTGATCGCGCGCGCCTATCGGCGACCTCCCGTGTCGTGAACGTCGTGCCGTGACCACGGAGCTCGGCCGGCTGATCGCCCGGCGCATCGCGCTCACCGGTCCGATCTCGATCGCCGATTTCATGGCCGAGGCGCTCGGCCATCCCCGCCTCGGCTACTACCGCACCGCGTTGCCGGTGGGCGCGGCCGGCGATTTCACGACGGCGCCGGAAATCTCCCAGATGTTCGGCGAGCTTTTAGGCGCCTGGCTGGCCGAACGCTGGCTGGCGATGGGGCGGCCGCCGCGGGTGCGCCTGGTCGAGCTTGGCCCCGGCCGGGGCACCCTGATGGCCGATGCGCTCCGCGCCACGCGCGGTGTCGCAGGCTTCCACGCCGCGATCGACCTTCATCTTGTCGAGATCAACGACCGACTGCGGGCCTTGCAGCGAACTGCCCTGGGCGACGTCGACGCGACGTGGCACAGCCGTCTCGAGGACGTGCCGTCCGGCCCGCTGCTGCTGGTCGCCAACGAATTCTTCGACGCCCTGCCGGTCCGCCAGTTCGAGCGAACAGCGCGGGGCTGGGTCGAGCGCATGGTCGGACTGGAAGACGACGGCGAGACCCTGCGCTTTGCCCTCGCGCCCGGGGTGACGCCGTATGCCGCGTTGCTGGCCGACGCACCCGCCGGTGCGCAGGCGGAATTCTCCGAAGCCGGCCGCGCCCTCGCCGCCGCGATCGGCGCGCGCCTGCGGCAGGATGGCGGCTGGGCTCTGATCGTCGATTACGGCTACGCGCACGGCACTCACGGCGCCTCGCTGCAGGCCGTGCGCGGCCATGACGGCGCGGCCATTCTGGAGCGACCCGGCGAAACCGACCTGAGCGCGCATGTCGATTTTTCGGCCCTCGCCGAGGCCACCGGCGTTCCGACCTTCGGGCCGGTCGGCCAAGGCGAGTTTCTGCAGCGGCTGGGTATCATGCAGCGTGCAGAGACTTTGAGAGCACGCGCCGATGAGGCCGGACGCCGCGCCATCGACGCGGCATTGGCGCGCTTGATCGCGCCCGATCAAATGGGCACCCTGTTCCGCGTCCTGGCCGTGGGCGACAGCAGAAGCGCCGCGCCGGCCGGGTTTCCCGGCAACCCCTCGGACGCGACATGATCCAGGCCAAAGCGCTTGCCGAGCTCGACGGCGTGCAGCATCGCTTCTTCACCCGCCGCGGCGGCGTGAGCACCGGTCTCTATTCATCGCTCAATTGCGGTTATGGCTCGGACGATCCGCCCGACAATGTGCGCGAGAACCGCCGGCGCGCCGCCGCCGCCTTCGATCTCGGCGAGGCCGACCTTCTCACCGTGCATCAGATTCATTCGACCGATGTGATTGCCGTCGCCGAGCAGCGCTGGCGCTCGCCCGGTGCGCCCAAGGCGGATGCGCTGGTGACCGACCGGCCGGGCGTCGTGCTGGGCGTGCTGGCGGCCGATTGCGCGCCGGTGCTGATGGCCGATCCGGATGCCGGCGTGATCGGCGCCGCCCATGCCGGCTGGAAGGGCGCGCTGGGCGGCGTCGTCGACAGCACGGTCGTCGCCATGGAGCGTCTGGGCGCCCGGCGCGAGCGCATGCGGGCGGCGATCGGCCCCTGCATCGGCCGCTGCTCCTACGAGGTCGGTCCCGAATTCCCCGCACCGTTCCTGGCGCAGGACGAAGCCAACGACGCGTTCTTTCGCCAAGCGCCGCGCGCCGGCCATTTCCTGTTCGATCTCGCGGGCTACCTGGCGCAGCGCATCGCGCGCGCGGGCGTCGCGGCGGACGCCACGGGCCACGACACGCTGGCGGCGCGCGACGATTTTTTCAGCTACCGCCGCAATACGCTGCGGGGCGTGCGCGACTACGGTCGGGGACTGTCGGCAATCGCCCTCAGAGCCTGACGTGCCCTATCTGATCATCCTGGTGTTCCTCTGCCTGCTCGGCGTGATCGCGACGTGTGCGATGCTATGAGGCGTGCCGTAGCGACGCTCCTCTGCCTGTTGACCTTGGCGGCATGCGGCCAGACGCCCCGGCCGTTCGAGCACGACGATTCCGAGGCGCCGGTCCGGCAAATGCCGCAGGACAAGATCGAGCTCGCGATCGCACCGCCCAAATACATGCTGCCGGAAATGGCGAACCGGGTGGCGGCGGCGCTGGCCATCGAGCTGCAATCCTACGGCATCGTGGCCGCGGTCCAGCCGGCGCCGGCGCCGATCCAGGTGACCGGCACGATGAGCACGCGCGATGCCGATTCGGGCATCGAGATCCAGATCGACTGGCGCATCGAGGGCGCGCCGAAGTCCCAGGAACCCGCCACAAGCAAGACACGCGCGCGCCCGGAGGACTATGCCGAGGCGAGCGAGCGGCTGGTGTCGCGCATCGCCCAGCAGGCCGCCCCGCGCGTGGCGACGCTGATCGGCAAGCCACCGACCTACCAGGCGCGCTCGCCGGGCCAGGTCGCCGCCGGCATGAGCGTGCCGGAGGAGCCTGCGCCGGACGCCGCGACGGCCATGGCATCGGCCAACGTGCCGGGGTCGGCGCCGACGCCCGCGGCGCAGCAGCAGCCGCAGGTCAAGGTGTTCGTGGCGGAGGTGACCGGCGCACCGTCCGACGGCAACCGGCAGCTCTACTCCGGCATGCGGCGCGCCCTGGGCTCGAGCAAGATCGTCATCGTCGACGCCGCCGGCGCCGATGTCTTCACCGTGGTCGGCACGGTGAGCCTGACGCCGATCGACGAGCAGAAGGGCCAGCTCGTCGTCAAATGGCTGCTCAAGGATCCGGCCGGCAAGAATGTCGGCGACCTCGAGCAGGCCAATCCGGTGCCGCTCGCCGCCGCCAAGGGCTCGTGGGCGGGCTTCGGCGACATCGTCGCCACCGCGGCGTCCGAAGGCGTGCTCGAACTCCTTGAAAAAGCGATCAATCGGCCACGCTAAGTGGCGCGTCTTTCATGCTCATCCGGACCGCGGGCGTCCCGCCCGCCTCATGATCATGAGCGCATATGATGCGCATGAGCGGGCGGGACGCCCGCGGTCCGGAAGACATGACGCGCGCCCGGCAACGCTTCACCTTCAGCAACAGTCGGTACCAGGGCTTATATGCCGCGAGCTGAATCGGCTTGTCAGAGGGGGGCCTTCGGCTGTTACTGTCTTCGGACAGCGGCTCGATTCTTGCAAAGAAGCCCGCGCAATAGGGAGTGTGTAGCTTAATGTTCGATTTCAGGAAGTCGTTCGCGACCTTCGTGGCGGCGGCCAGCGTCGCCGGGCTGCTGGGCGCGGCGCCAGTCGAGGCGCAGACCCTCAAGGTCGTCATGCATTCGGACGTCAAGATCCTCGATCCGATCTGGACCACCGCCTACATCCAGCGCAATCACGGCTACATGGTGTGGGACACGCTTTTCGCCATGGACGAAAAGTTCGACGTGAAGCCCCAGATGGTCGACAAGTACGACGTCTCGGCTGACAAGCTCACCTGGACCTTCACCTTGCGCGACGGCCTGGAATGGCATGACGGCAAGCCCGTCACTCCCGGAGGACTGCATCGCCTCGATCAAGCGCTGGGCCGCCCGCGATTCGATGGGCCAGAAGATGATGGGCTCGGTCATCGACTTCGAGGTGGTCGACGCCAAGACCTTCAAGATGAAGATGAAGGAGCCGTACGGCCTGGTGCTGCAGTCGCTCGGCAAGCCGTCGTCCAACGTGCCCTTCATGATGCCCAAGCGGGTCGCCGAGACCGATCCCATGCAGCAGATCAAGGTCGAGGACGTGATCGGCTCCGGCCCGTTCATCTTCAAGGCCGACGAGTGGAAGCCCGGCGAGAAGACGGTCTACGTCAAGAACACCAAATACAAGCCGCGCCCCGAGCCGCCCTCGGGCCTGGCCGGCGGCAAGGTCGTCAAGCTCGACAGGGTCGAATGGATCTGGATGCCCGACGCACAGACCCAGATCGCCGCCCTGCAGAACGGCGAGATCGACATGATCGAGGCGCCCGGCCACGACCTGCTGCCGCTGCTGGCGGCCGACAAGAACATCAACCTGCTGAACAGCAATCCGACCGGCAACCAGTACACCTTCCGCTTCAACAGCACGGCCAAGCCGTTCGACAATCCCAAGATTCGTCACGCGGTGTTCGTCGCCTTCGCCCAGGAGGAGTTCCTCAAGGCCACGATCGGCGATCCGCAGTGGTTCAAGGTCTGCAAGGCGCCCTTCGTCTGCGGCACGCCGCTTGCCACCGACGCCGGCATGGCCGACGTGCTGAACGGCAACGCCGCCAAGGCCAAGCAGGAGCTCGCGGAAGCGGGCTATGACGGCACGCCGATCGTGCTGATGCAGTCGACCGACCTGCAGGTGCTGACCAACCTCGCCCCGGTCGCCAAGGCGCAGATGGAGCGCGCCGGCTTCAAGGTCGACCTGGTGCCGATGGACTGGCAGACGCTGGTCGCCCGCCGCACCAAGAAGGAGCCGCCGGACAAGGGCGGCTGGCACGCCTTCCTGACCTCGTGGGTGGCCGCCGACATCCTCAATCCGGTGATGGCCGGCTTCTTCAACGCCTCGTGCGACAAGGCGATGTTCGGCTGGCCGTGCGACGAGACGATCGAGAAGTTCCGCGACCAGTTCGCCAAGGAGACGAATCCGGCGAAGCAGAAGGAAATCGTCGAGAACCTGCAGAAGTATTGGGTCGACCATCCGACCCACATCAATGTCGGCCAGTGGTACGCGCCGCTTGCCCGGCGCAACAACGTCGAGGGCAACCTGATCGCGCCGGCGCCGGTGTTCTGGAACGTGACGAAGAAGTAGAACGAGGCGCGCGGGGCCCGGAGCCCCGCGCCCATCGATGAAGGCGGAGCCGGGGGGCCGCCTTCTTCCATGGGAAGGAAACCTTTTAGGGGGCTTTTATGAAATTGGTCAGAAGGCGGACATTCGCGGCGATCGCCGCCGGCGCGGCGTTGGCGTCGAGCGGTCCGGCATGGGCGCAGGGCAAGGTCCTGAAGTTCGTGCAGAACGGCAACCTGACGATCCTCGACCCGATCTGGACGACCGCCTACGTCACGCGCAACCACGGCTACTTCATCTACGACACGCTGTTCGCGTCGGACGAGAACAACGACGTGAAGCCGCAGATGGTCGACAAGTACGACGTGTCGGCCGACAAGACGGTGTGGACCTTCACCTTGCGCGACGGGCTGGAATGGCACGACGGAACGCCGGTCACGTCGGAGGACTGCATCGCCTCGATCAAGCGCTGGGGCGCGCGCGACGCCATGGGGCTGAAGCTCATGGACTTCGTGAAGGACTTCAAGGTGGTCGACGCCAAGACCTTCCAGATGATCCTGAAGGAGCCGTACGGGCTGGTGCTCGCTTCGCTCGGCAAGCCGTCCTCGAATGTGCCGTTCATGATGCCCAAGAAGATCGCCGACACCGATCCGTTCAAGCAGATCGACAGTCAGATCGGGTCGGGCCCGTTCATCTACCAGAACGCGGAATCCAAGCCGGGCGAGAAGCACGTCTATCTCAAGAACCCCAAGTACAAGCCACGGGCCGAGCCACCCTCCGGCCTGGCCGGCGGCAAGGTGGTGAAGGTCGACCGGGTCGAGATCATCGAGATGCCCGACCCGCAGCAGCAGGTGAATGCCCTGATCAATGGCGAGATCGACCTGATCGAGCAGCCGCCGCACGACCTGATCCCTCTGCTGAAGAAGGAAAAGAGCGTGAAGCTGTTCGACTGGAACCCGCTGGGCCACCAGTTCATCATCCGCTTCAACTGGCTGACCAAGCCGTTCGACAATCCCAAGATCCGCCTGGCCGCGCTCTATTCGATGCGCCAGGAGGACTATCTCAAGGCGACCGTGGGCGAGCCCGAATACTACAAGGTCTGCACCGCCGCCTTCATCTGCGGCACGCCCAACGCCTTCGATGTCCCGGGCGGCCTGCTGGTCAAGCCGGACTTCGAAAAGTCGAAGGCCTTGCTCAAGGAGGCGGGCTACGACGGCACGCCGGTCGTGCTGATGCAGTCGACGACCCTGCCGGTGCTCACCAACGTCGCGCCGGTGACCAAGCAGCTGCTCGAACAGGGCGGCTTCAAGGTCGACATGCAGTCGATGGACTGGCAGACGCTGGTCACGCGCCGCACGAAAAAGGAGCCGGCCAGCCAGGGCGGGTGGAACATCTTCCATACCTTCTCGGTCGCCGCCGACATCCTCAATCCGATCGCCAATTCCTACATGGTCGCCAACGGCGACAAGGCGTGGTTCGGCTGGCCGACCGATCCGGAGATGGAGAAGCTGCGCGACGCCTACGCCAAGGAGACCGACCCGGCCAAGGCCAAGGAGCTTGCGCATGCGGTGCAGAACCGTGCGCTGGAGACCGGGCAGTACGGCTGGATCGGCCAATGGTACGGACCGGGCGCCATGCGCGCCGACGTGAGCGGCTGGCTGAAGGCGCCGGTGCCGGTGATGTGGAACGTCGAGAAGAAGTGACGATGACGCGTCATGCTCCTCTCCCCCGCTAGGGGGAGAGGACGGGTGAGGGGGATGGGCACGTCGGAGCCCCCTCACCTAGCCTCTCCCCCTGGCGGGGGGAGGAACATGAGGTTGATACGCAGGAGTAAAATGCTCGATTTCGTCGCCCGTCGCCTGGTCGCCATCATCCCCGTTCTCGCGGTGGTGGCGATCTTCGTCTTCCTCATGCTGCGGCTGACGCCGGGCGATCCGGCGGCGGTGATCGCGGGCGACAACGCGACCTCCGATCAGATCGACGCCATCCGCGCCAAGCTCGGGCTGAACGAGCCGATCTGGACGCAGTTCGCCATCTGGATCGGCGACGTGCTGCGCGGCAATTTCGGCGAGAGCTTCTTCTTCAAGAAGACCGTGGCCGAGCTGATCGCCCAGAGGGTCGAGCCGACGCTCGCCTTGGCGATCTGCACCTTGATCATCGCCGTCAGCATCGCCGTGCCTCTGGGCGTGCTCGCTGCCTGGAAACACGGCTCGCTGGTCGACCGCTTCGTCATGGCCTTCTCGGTGCTGGGCTTCTCGGTGCCGTCCTTCGTCATCGGCTATTGCCTGATCTATGTCTTCGCCATCGAGCTCGGCTGGCTGCCGGTGCAGGGCTATGTCCGCATCGGCGTGGATTTCTGGGGCTTCCTCGACCGCATGGTGCTGCCGTCCGTCACGCTGGGCATCATCTTCGTCGCGCTGATCGCCCGCATCACGCGCGCCAGCGTGCTGGAAGTGCTGAACGAGGACTACATCCGCACCGCCCGCGCCAAGGGCCTCTCCAACAGGGTCGTGCTGATGCGCCATGCGCTGCGTAACGCCGCCGTGCCCATCCTGACCGTGATCGGCATCGGCATTGCGCTGCTGATCGGCGGCTCGGTGGTGGTCGAAAGCGTGTTCGGCCTGCCCGGCCTTGGCCGCCTCACGGTCGAAGCGGTGCTGAGCCGCGACTTCCCGACCATCCAGGCGGTCATCCTGCTGTTTTCCGTCGTCTACGTGCTGATCAACCTGCTGATCGACATCAGCTACACCCTGTTCGATCCGAGGATCCGCTATTGAGCGCGATTACAGACCAAGAAGTCGTCGACTCCGCCGCCATCGCGTCGGCCTCGACCAAGCGCCGGAGCCTGTGGGCTCTTGCCCTCCGCAACTCGTCCGTCATCGTCGGCGGCTCCATCCTGCTGATCATGCTGGCGATCGCCATCCTGGCGCCATTTCTCGGCACGGTGGATCCGACGCGCATCGATCCCGCGGCACGCAACAAGAAGCCCGGCACCGAGATCACCTTCCGCCTCGACGACGGCACCACCGTCAAGCGTGTCGTCCTCATGGGCACCGACAGCCTGGGTCGCGACGTCTACAGCCGCGTGATCTACGGCACGCGGGTGTCGCTGATCATCGGCGTCGCCGTCTCCGCCTGCGCGGTGGCGATCGGCCTCGTCATCGGCCTGATCTCCGGCTACATCCGCTGGCTCGACGGCATCATCATGCGCGTCATGGACGGGCTGATGGCCATCCCGGGCATATTGCTCGCCATCGCGCTGGTGTCGATCTGGCGCGCCGGCATCATCACCGTGGTCTTCGCCATCGTCGTGCCCGATGTGCCGCGGGTCGTGCGCCTGGTGCGCTCCGTGGTGCTCTCGGTCCGCGAGGAGCCCTATGTCGAGGGCGCGATCTCGGTCGGCACGCCGACCTGGACCCTGATGTTCCGCCACATCCTGCCCAACACCGTGGCGCCCCTGATCGTGCAGGGCACCTTCATCGCCGCCGCCGCCATCCTGGTCGAGGCGATCCTGAGCTTCCTCGGCATCGGCATCCCGCCCGAGATTCCGACCTGGGGCAACATCATGGCCGAGGGCCGCACGCTGTTCCGCGTGTTCCCGCACAACATCCTCTATCCCGGCATCTTCCTGGCGTTCACCGTGCTGGCGATCAACATCATGGGCGACGGCCTGCGCGACACGCTCGATCCGAAGATGAGCAAGAAGGTATGACGCGCAGCGTCATACCTTCTTGCTCACCCTGAGCGAGCGACGCGAGCCGAAGGGTCTCTTTTCCATGTTCGAGGTTCTTGTGATCTACAAAAGATCCCTACGCTGCGCGCTTCGGGCTCCGGTCGGGATGACTTGGGTGCTCCGATGAGCACCCAAGTCAAACCCGTCCTCGAAGTCCGCAATCTGAGCGTTGCCCTGCCGACCGGCGCCGACCGCATCCATGCGGTCGAGAAAGTGAGCTTCACGGTCAATCCCGGCGAGATCGTCTGCCTGGTGGGCGAGAGCGGCTCGGGCAAGTCGGTGATCGCCTTCACCGTCATGGGCCTCTTGGCCAAGGCCTTGAAGCCCGTCTCGGGCGAGATCCTGCTCGAGGGCGAGAACGTGCTGGCGGCCGGCGAGGCGCGGCTGCGCGAACTCCGCTGCACGCGCATGTCGATGATCTTCCAGGAGCCGATGACGGCGCTCAATCCGGTGATGACCTGCGGCCTGCAGATCGACGAGGTGCTGGAAACCCACACCAAGCTCGATGCGGCCCAGCGCAAGGCCAAGATCATCGCCATCCTGACGCGGGTGAAGCTGCCGGAACCGGAGCGCGTCTACGCCTCCTACCCGCACCAGCTGTCGGGCGGCCAGCGCCAGCGCATCATGATCGCCATGGCGCTGGTGCTCGATCCGGTGCTGCTGATCGCCGACGAGCCGACGACGGCGCTCGACGTCACGACCCAGGCCGAGATCCTGAAGCTGATCGCCGAGCTGCAGGACGGCCAGGGCACCGGCGTGCTGTTCATCACCCACGATTTCGGCGTGGTCGCCGAGATCGCCCATAGGGTTGCCGTGCTGCGCTGGGGCGAGCTCGTCGAGATGGGCCCGACCGAGCAGATCCTGTCGCGCCCGCAGCAGCCCTACACCAAGATGCTGATCTCCTCGGTGCCGTCGATCCATCCCGTGCATCGCGGCGTGCGCAAGGACGGCATCACCGTGCTGCGCACCGAGAAGCTCGGCAAGACCTACAGCGGCAATGCCTTCTTCCAGAAGGCGCGGGTCGTGAAGGCCGCGGTCGACGTCGATCTCGACATCCGCCGCGGCGAGACGCTGGGCATCGTGGGCGAATCGGGCTCGGGCAAGTCGACGGTGGCGCGCTGCATCGCCCGGCTGATCGACCCGACCGAGGGCAAGGTGTTCCTGGGCGACACCGAGATCGCCACCATGTCGGCGGGCAAGCTCCGGCCGCACCGCCGGCGGGTGCAGATCGTCTTCCAGGATCCCTACCGCTCGATGAACCCGCGCATCACGATCGGCGATTCGATCATCGAGGGGCCGATGAATTTCGGCCTGAAGCGCGACGAAGCGCTCGCGCGGGCGCGCAAGCTGATGGAGACGGTGCGGCTCGATCCCAATTCGCTCGACCGCTATCCCCACCAGTTCTCGGGCGGCCAGCGCCAGCGCATCTGCATCGCCCGCGCACTCGCCATGGAGCCCGAGCTGCTGATCGCCGACGAGGCGGTCTCCGCGCTCGACGTCTCGGTGCAGAAGCAGGTGCTGGAGCTGCTCGACGAGATCCGCCAGCGGCTGAACCTCGCCGTGCTGTTCATCACCCACGACCTGCGCGTCGCCGCCCAGATCTGCGACTACGTCGCCGTGATGAGCAAGGGCCGGGTCGTCGAGTACGGCTCGGCCGAGCAGGTCTTCGGCGCGCCGCGCGATGACTACACCAAGGCGCTGTTCGCCGCCGCGCCCGGGCGCAACTGGGAGTTCGGCAAGTTCGCGGCGGCCTGACCAGACGTTGCTGATTTGAGCCTGCCCGCGGGAGCGTGCTAGGCTTCGCCTCAACACAAGGAAAAGGCCCAAGAGGCAGTCGCTGCCGCGCCTCCCCCTGACCCGGCACCGGACCAGACGGTGAAACCTTGTCTACGGGAGGATCCAATGCCAGACAGCGTCTACAAGGTAGTCGAAGTGGTCGGCACCAGCACCGAGTCCTGGGAAAGGGCGGCCCGTACGGCCGTCGAGCGCGCCTCCAAGTCGCTGCGCGACCTCAGGGTCGCCGAGGTCGTCGAGCAGGACGTCGTGATCGAAAAGGGCAAGATCACCGCCTACCGCACCAAGCTGAAACTCTCCTTCAAGTACGAAGGCGGCGACGCCTGACGGTCGTCATTCAGCCCGCAAATCGATACCTCACCCTGAGGAGGCCGCGCAGCGGCCGTCTCGAAGGGTGGGATGCGGGGGTTACCCCGCGCGATCGAGACGCCGCGCGGAGTTTACCCCGAGGTATTCGAGGGGCGCGGCTCCTCAGGATGAGGTTTGCTGGCTGAGTCTTGCCGGACCGCGGGCCTCCAGGCCCGCCGCTTCGTCTTTGCCGGGAGCGCGCCACTCCGTGGCGTTCCTGTACTTCGCGGCCAACGAAGACGCGCCACTGGAGTGGCGCGCACCCAGCCATGAGCGGGTCTGGAGACCCGCGGTCCGGCAAGATAAAGTCACGCATGTCCTCCGGCATGCTCGAAGACGCCGCGTTCAACCAGTCGCCCGACTTCGGCGATGTCGACCTGTTCAGCGCCGACCGGCCGCTGACCGACGCGGCGGCGCGCGCCGGGCTGGATCTCGCGGGCCTGTCGGCCTGCGGCAAGGATTATGGCGCGGCCGGCACGCTCGATCTCGGGCGGGTCGCCAACGAAAACCCGCCCAGGCTCCACATCATGGACGGCAAGGGCAACCGCATCGATTTCGTCGAGTTCCATCCGGCCTATCACGCCCTGATGGCCAAGAGCATCGGCCACGGCATCCATGCCTCGGCCCATGACGGCAGCGACCCGCCCGCCCCGGTGTCGACGCGGGCGGTGCGCCTCTATCTCGCGACCCAGGCCGAGAGCGGGCACATGTGCCCCATCACCATGACGCACGCCTGCGTCGGCGCCTTGCGCGCCGAGCCGGCCTTGCTGGCGAAGTGGCTGCCCAAAATCCAGACCCGCACCTACGATCCGCGCCCGCTGCCATGGTGGGAGAAGAACGGCGTCACCTTGGGCATGGGCATGACCGAGCGCCAGGGCGGCACCGACGTGCGCGCCAACATCACTGAGGCCGCGCCGGCGGGCGATCATGTCGAGATCACCGGCCACAAATGGTTCATGTCGGCGCCGATGTGCGACGCCTTCCTCGTGCTGGCCCAGGCGAAGAAGGGATCGAAAGAGGCCGGCCTCACCTGCTATCTGATGCCGCGATACCGGCCCGACGGCCGCCAGAACGCGATCCGCTTCCAGCGCCTGAAGGACAAGCTCGGCAACAAGTCGAACGCCTCCTCGGAGGTCGAGTTCCACGGCGCGTATGCCGAGCGCGTCGGGCCCGAGGGCGCGGGCGTGCGCACCATCATCGAGATGGTGAACCTGACGCGCCTCGACTGCGCTATCGCCTCGGCCGGCCAGTCGCGCATCGCGCTCAGCCAGGCGCTCAATCACATCCGCAACCGCTCGGTGTTCCAGCGCCGGCTTGCGGACCAGCCGTCGATGCGCGCCACCGTGGCCGACCTGGCGCTCGAGCTCGAGGCGCAGGTGGCGCTGGTGTTCCGCCTGTGCCGGGCATCGGAACGTGCCGCATCCGATCCGGCCGAAGCGGCCTATGTGCGGCTGCTGACGCCCGCGGTGAAGTTCCTGGTCTGCAAGAGCACGCCGCAGATCGTCTACGAGGCGCTCGAATGCCTGGGCGGCAATGGCTACAGCGAGGAGCTGCCGCTGGCGCGCTACTTCCGCGAATCGCCGCTCAACGCCATCTGGGAAGGCTCGGGCAACGTGATGGCGCTCGACGTGCTGCGCGCCGCCGGCCGCCACCCCGACCAGGCGATGGCGACACTGGGCGCTCTCACCAAGACGGCTTCGGCGGCGTTCGACGTGCGGCCGCTCGCCGAGACGCTGGGCACCGTGCTGCGCTCCGGCGACGCCGAACGGCGCGCGCGTTTCCTCTGCGAAGGCCTGGCCAAGATCGCCGCCCTGGCCGCTCTGGCCGAGGCGAAATCGGCGTTCGCTTCGCTCTACGGCGACACACGGCTCGCCGGTCCGAAGCTTGCGCAGTTCGGCACCGCCGATCTTGGCGGCGCGGAGCAGGCCCTGATGGACCGCGCGCTGGCGGCGTGATCCAGGCTTCCATGCTCGCTTCATCCGTCGACTGGGCATTGCGCGGCGGCACCTCGGCGCTGGTGCTGCTGATCGCCGCCGCCCTGCTGCGCGACTACGGCCCGCTGGTCGCCGCGCGGCTGGGCGCGTTGTTTGCCGTCGGCACGGGCGCCTACGCGATCACTTCGGCGGCGGGCTTCTCCGCCCATCTCGGGGCCTGGACGGTTCCCTTGCTGGCCCTGTCGGCCGGCAACAACGTCGTGTTCTGGACGCTCGCCGCTTCCCTGTTCGACGACGGCTTTCGCCTGCGCTGGTGGCATGTCGCGCTGTGGCTCGTGCTGGTCACGGCCGGCACGCTGGCCTGCTTCCTGTCGGCGCCGGCGCTAGGCCTCGCGCTCACGCTGAGTTCGTTTGCCTTCGCCGCACTGGCGATGGCGCAGGCCCTCTCGTCATGGCGCGCCGATCTGGTCGAAGGCCGGCGACGCCTGCGGCTGTTCGTGGTCGGCGCCTCGTCGCTTTACATCGGCCTCAATGCGCTGGCTCAGCTTCTCGGCGTGGCGCGGTCCGCGCCCGAAGCGGCAAGCCTCGCCGGAGCGGCCGGACTGCTCGCCATCGCGGGCATCGTCGCCTGGTCGCTGCTGGGCGTCGGCCGCACCCAGTCGCTCTTCCCGCCGATGGTGGACGCGCCGCAGCCCCGCGAGCAGCCCGCGGCGCCGGCGCCTGAACCGGCAGATCAGGGCCTTGTCGCGGCGCTCGGGCGCCTGATGACCGCCGAACGCGCCTATCGGCAGGACGGCCTCACCATCGGCACCCTGGCGCAGCAGCTCGGCCTGCAGGAATACCGGCTGCGGCGGCTGATCAACCAGGCGCTGGGCTACCGGAACTTCAACAGCTTCGTGAACCACTACCGCATCGCCGAGGTCAAGGCGGCGCTGGCCGATCCGGGCCAGTCCGAGGTGCCGGTGCTGACCATTGCGCTGGACGCCGGCTTCAGCTCGCTCGGCCCCTTCAACCGCGCCTTCAAGGCTGAAACCGGCATGACGCCCAGCGAATATCGCCGCCTGAAGGCGGGAAAGGCTGCCGCGGTCGGAATCGACCAGCCGATTTCAACTTCGACCAGCCCGATTTCGAACCCGGCGAGACCCAATCTGGCGGCCCACTAGGGTCACCCTGACGTCCCGGCCATCGCCGGGCGGATCGTCAGGGAGAGCCGTTCATGCACCGTTCCATTTCCCCGCTGCTGCCAGGCATCGCCTTCGTCCTGGTGTCGGGTTGCGCCA
This sequence comes from uncultured Alphaproteobacteria bacterium, assembly GCA_963765385.1. Classification (GTDB taxonomy): domain Bacteria; phylum Pseudomonadota; class Alphaproteobacteria; order Reyranellales; family Reyranellaceae; genus Reyranella. The sequence continues at coordinate 1,345,977 of CAVXWG010000014.1, forward strand.
GTCTCGAGCGCGCGCCCGACGTGGCGGCAGGCTTCGTGAGCCATCAGCTCTGTTCGGCGACCTTCGTCTCCCGGGTCGAGCCCGAGCAGTTTTATCGCGAGTCGATCGCCCCGACCCTGTCGCCGCTCGACGGCCTGTCCGGCCACGACGTCGATCGCCCGCACGCCGCGGTGACGGCGGGCTTTGCCGGCCTGGCCGAGGCCCGCGCCATCGACCGCGGTCCGCTGGGCTGCCTGGTGCTGCACGGCGAGCCGCCGGAGCCCGTCAACCTGCCGCCTACGACGACGGCACCGGCCCTGCAGCCCGATATCGCCGGCAGCGCGCTCGTCGAGCCCAGCCAGCCGGCCCTGAAGCAGGCTCTCGACCGGACCTTCGCCGAAAACGCGTCGCCGCCCTATCGCAACACCAAGGCGGTGGTGGTCGTGCACGATGGCCGGGTGATCGCCGAGCGCTATGCGCCGGGCTACCGCATCGACACGCCGGTGATGGGCTGGTCGGCCACCAAGTCGGTGACCAACGCCCTGATCGGCATCCTGGTGCGGCAGGGCAAGCTCGCCGTCGACGGGCCGGCGCCGATCGCCGCCTGGTCCGATCCGCGCGATCCGCGTCACGCCATCGCCATCGACAATCTGCTGCGCATGAACAGCGGCCTGGATATCGGCGACTCGCTCACCGCCAGCGCCGCCACCGCCTTCGATCCCTCCGCCTACATGGTGTTCGGCGTGCGCGACATGGCGGCCTTCGCCGAGAAAGCGCCGCTGCAGGCCGCGCCGGGCACGCGCTGGACCTACACCAACGGCAACACGATCCTGTTATCCAGGATCATCCGCGACAGCACCGGCGGCGATGCGGCCTCGGTGCTGGCCTTCGCCCGGCGCGAGCTGTTCGACAAGCTCGGCATGCGCCATGTCACGCTCGAGTTCGATGCCACAGGCACGCCGATCGGCTCCAGCCACATGCTGGCCTCGGCGCGCGACTGGGCGCGCTTCGGCCTGCTCTACCTGAACGACGGCGTGGCCGGCGGCGAGCGCCTTCTGCCGCCGGGCTGGGTCGACTATTCCGCCGCGGCAACGCCGGGCAGCGAGCGCTACGGCTATGGCGCGGGCTTCTGGACCAATCGCGGCCACGGCGAAGGACAGCGCTATCGCATTGCACAGGGCCTGCCGGCCGACTCCTTCATGGCCCGCGGCGCCTACGGGCAATATGTCATCGTCGTGCCCTCGCAGCGCCTGGTCGTCGCCCGCTTCGGCAGCGCCTTCACGCCGCGCGACGACATGGATGTCGTGGCGCGCCTGGTGGCCGACGTGATCGCGGCCATGCCGCCGTCGTGATGGGCTTGCGGTGGCCGATTTCTCCAGGCACCCGACCGATTGCGCTACATCAAGGCGTCACCGCCGATCGGCGATCATCTGCAGGGAAGAGAAGTTGAATCGGCATCACGTATTGTCCCCGGAGCCGCGCACCGCGCCACCGGAGACGGAGAGGACGGATGGCGCAGCCCTACGACGTCATCGTGATCGGCGCCGGTTTGGGCGGCCTGACGGCGGCGGCGCTGCTCGCGCGCGCCGGCCGCAGAACGCTCGTCATCGAGCGCAATGACTCGGTTGGCGGCGCGGCATCGACCTACCAGGTAGGCGACATGCTGGTCGAAGGCTCCCTTCACGAAACCAGCAATCCCGGCGATCCGATCGATCCCAAGCATGCCGTCCTCGCGCGCATCGGCATTCTCGATGCCGTCGACTGGGTGCCGACGGGCGCGATCTACGAGGTCCGGGGCGGACCTGTCGGACAACCGTTCGTCCTGCCCGACGGCTTTGCGATGGCCCGCGCTGCTCTGACCGACCGCTTCCCTTCCGCCAGGTCGGGCATCGCCGCCGTGCTGGGGAACATGGAACGCATCACGGTCGGCCTCGGCACGCTCAGCCGCCGGCGCGAGGCCTTCCGCGATCCGCGGCAAGGTATCGGCGCGCTCCTCAAGCTGGCTCCGCTGGTTCGCGATTGGCGGCGATCGGTCGGCCAGGTCTTCGATCGGGCGTTCGGCGGCAACGAGGCGCTGAAATGCGCGCTGGCCGCCAATCTCCCCTATTGGCACGACGATCCCGACACGATGTGGTGGATCCTGTTCGCAGTGGCGCAGGGCGGGTATCTGGCCAGCGGCGGACGCTATGTGCGCGGCGGCTCGACGCGGCTCAGCCACGCCCTTGCCGACGCAACGACGCAGGCGGGCGGCGAGATCGTGCTGGGCCGCCAGGCGACCGACATCCATCTCGACGCCGACGGCCGCCCGTCCGGTGTCGTGCATGTGAACCGCAACGGCGGCGAGCCGGTGGAGGCGCAGGCGCCGATCATTGTCACCAATGCGGCCCCGGCCGTGCTCGCGGCCCTGTTGCCTGCCTCGGCGCGAGGCCGTTTCTGGTCGCCCTATGCCGGCCTGCCCCTGTCGATTTCGCTCTTTTCGGCAACGTTCGGCCTGTCGGTGCGTCCGTCGGCGCTTGGCTTTCGAAGCTATTCGACGTTCCTCCTGCCGCCCTGGATGAAAACCCTAGCGGACCAGCGCCGCAGCGCCGCCCTTCTCGGCACCGCGCCGGGCGCCGAGATGCCGCTGATGACGGTGGTCGACTATTCCGCCATCGATTCCGGACTGGGAGGGCCTCCCTATCCGGTTTCAGTGGTCGGCGTCGATCGGCTGGCGAACTGGATGGATTTCGACCGGGCCGCCCGCGACGCCAGACGGGAGCAATGGCAGCACGCCATCATCGCAGCGCTCGACCGCGAATTCCCGGGCTTCGCCTCGCACGTCGTCGCGTCGGTTTTCAACAGCGCGCTGTCGATGCGCAATTATCTCAACGCGCCCGACGGGGCGATCTACGGTTTCGCCCCGCTGCCGCCGTCCGCGCCGGTCTGGCGCGGGACCGGCCGCTCGGCGAAGACACCCATTCGCGGGCTCTATCTCGCCTCGTCGTACGCGGGCAGCGGCGGTTTCACCGGGGCAATCCTTGCCGGTAGCACTGCAGCGGAACGGATTCTCCAGGAATCTTGCGGCGATCCTGCGTCTCGCCCAAGATCGCGCCCATGAAAAAGATTTTCACCGCCACGCTCGGTACCGAGACCAACACCTTCGCTTCCATCCCCACCGGACACCAGCTTTTCGAGGAGACCTGCCTCTATCGCCAAGGCAGCTACGGCAAGAACGTGCCGATGTTCGGCGCGCCGCTCGCGGTGTGGCGCGGCCGCGCCGAGGCCAAGGGCTGGCAGGTGGTCGAAAGCCTGTGCGCTTTCGCCATGCCGGCCGGCAAGACGGTGAAGAAGGTCTACGAAGCCTTCCGCGACGAGATCTTGGCCGACCTCAGGGCCGCGATGCCGGTCGACGGCGTGCTGCTGTCGATGCACGGCGCCATGGTGGCCGAAGGCTATGACGACTGCGAAAGCGACCTTTTGGCCGGCGTGCGCAAGATCGTCGGGCCCGACATTCCCGTGGGCGCCGAGCTCGACCTTCATTGCAATATCGGCGAGGGCACCCTGCGTGACGCCACCGCGCTGGTGCTGTTCAAGGAATATCCGCATATCGACGTGCCCGAGCGCGCCGACGATCTCTTCACCGTAATGGAAGGCGCCATCGAGGGCCGCACCCGGCCCGTCATGGCCGCCTGGGACTGCCGGATGATCGGCGTGTTCCACACCACGCGCCAGCCGATGCGCGGCTTCGTCGACAAGCTGTCGGCGATGGAAGGCAAGGACGGCGTGCTCTCGCTGTCGGTCGCCCACGGCTTCCCGTGGTCCGACATCAAGGAAATGAGCAGCAAGGTGATCGCCATCACCGACGGCGATAGGCCCAAGGCCGAGTGCCTGGCGCGTGAGCTCGGCCGCGAATTCTTCGCCATGCGCGAGGCCACCCAGCCGCCCTATGTCTCGCTCGACGCGGCGATGGCGCGCGTTAGCTCGCACAATCTGCCCAAGCCCATGGTGCTGGCCGACGTGTCGGACAATGCCGGCGGCGGCGCGGCATCGGACTCGACCTTCATCCTGAGGGCCCTGCTCGACCGCAAGGTGAAGGACGCCGCGGTCGGCATGATCTGGGATCCCGGCGCGGTGAAGCTCGCCTTCGAGGTGGGCGAAGGCGCCGAGCTCGACATTCGCCTGGGCGGCAAGCTCGGCCCGCAATCCGGCCCGCCGGTCGACGCGCGCGCCCGGGTGCTCAAGGTCGAACGGAACGTCAGCATCGAGTTCGGCGGCGAGCGCAAGAGCGTGGGCTCGATCGGCGATGCGGCGGCGCTCGAGATCGAGGGCGTGACGGTGATCGTGAACTCAAAGCGCACCCAGTGCCTGAGCCGCGACTGCTTCACCAAGCTGGGCGTCGATCCCTCGACCAAGAAGGTCGTGGTCGTGAAGTCGATGCAGCACTTCCACGCCGCCTACGCGCCGATTGCCAGCGAAGTGGTCTATGTCGCCGCCCCCGGCGCGCTGGTGCCCGACTGGTCGCTGCTGCCCTACACCAAGGCCGACAAGACGCAATGGCCGTTTGTCGCCGACCCGCACAGCGTGTAGACGGAATGCAGGCTGCGTGCTGATCGTCCAAAAGCATGTGATCAGCCGCACAGGAACAAAATGTTGCAGCGACTGGCTTTTCTTTGCGTGATGGCGGCCGCGCTGGCGTCGGGCCCCGTCTCCGCGCAATCGCCCTCGCCCAACGGCGTCAAGACGCTCACCCCTCCCGGCGCCATCAAGGCGGAGGGGACCTGGAGCCTCGGCACGAGGGCCGGCGACTTCGTCTTCCTCGCCGGCATGCAGGGCATCGACCCGGCGACCAACACGCTGGTGCCGGATCCGCAGGCGCGCATTCGCCAGGCCTTCCTCAATATCAGGCTGATTGCCCAATCGGAGGGCGCCAGCCTGCAGGATTGCGTGCGGCTCACCGTTTACGTGAGCGACCTGCACCGCTACGCCCCCATGGTGGAAAAGGCGCAGGCCGAGCTGTGGGGCAAGCCGCCCTATCCACCGCGCACGATGATCGAGGTCCAGCGCCTGTTCGACGACGACATCGTGGAGATCGACAGCGTCTTCTATGCCCCAAGCAAGAAATAGGCACCGATCGTCGACATCTGTGCGGAAAGCCACTCCCGCGCCATCGGAACTGATCTACGGGAGATATCGCGATCTGCGATAGGCATGGCGTTTCGAACCTGCATGTGAAATGAAGCGCCACGCGACTTCGGGGCAAATTCCTGAAGCATCATCGATGTTGTTGCACGCGGCTGGGATCCAGCTTTGTGATTGGGGGCAAGAATGCGGTTAGTGGGTGCGGCCCTTTTTGGGCTGGTTCTTTGGGGGTTCGCGGCCAGCGCGTCGGCGCAGAACGGCCTGCAGCGCTTCGAAAGCGATATCAAGCCCCAGCTCGAGGTGAAGAAATTCACCTATGGCAGCGCCTCGGCGCTGGGCTCGGCGGGCTTCGTGCTGAACGACGTGGTGGCCGTGATCCCGGGCAATCCGGCGACGGGCGACCAGGACAGCACGGTCAAGATCGACAAGGTGACCGTCGACGAGCTGGACTTCGACCGCCTGAAGAAGGGCGCCTCGGATGACGAGCTGCCGCGCTTCGCCAAGTTCAAGATCGAAGGCATGACGGGCGACGACACCCTGTCCACCGCGCTCACCCCCTACGGCGTGCCGAAAGTGCCGGTCGACCTCGCGCTCGACTATCGCCTCGACACCGCCACCAAGGTGCTGACGCTCAGCAAGCTCGAAGTGAGCCTGCGCGGCGAAGCGCGCGTGGCGCTGGCGCTGGTGCTGGACGGCATCAGCGACAAATCGAGCCAGATGCAGGCGAGCAGCAAGGATGACGGCCGGCTGCGCACGGCCTCGCTCGACATCGACGACACCGGCCTGCTCGCCAAGATCCTGCCGGCGATCGCCAAGGCGCAAGGCACGACGGCGGAGGCGATGGTCGCCATGGCGACCGTGCCAATCGCCGGCTTCACCGCCGGCCAGGGCGCGGCGACCCTGAAGGCGCTCGAACTCCATCGTGTCCTTCATCGGCGACTGGAAGCAGCCCAAGGGTCCGATCAAGATCGCCATCAAGCCGGCCAAGTCGGCAAGCGTTGCCGACCTCGACAAGGTGATGGAACCCAACGCCCTCACCGACATCTTCGGCCTCACCGTCGACTACGCCGGCACGCGTCCCGGCGCGGCAAGCGGTGCCGCCGCCAGTGCGGGCGCGGCCGCGTCGCCCCAGGCCGCGGCGGCGCCGGCGTCCGGCGATGCCAAGAGCCTGACGGGCGGCGAAGCGTGGCTCTCGATCGTCGGCAACACGCTCACCGGCAAGATCGACGGCGGCGTGTTCTTCGAGTTCTACCGCAAGGACGGCACGCTCACCCTGATGGAAGGCAGCGACCTCACCAAGGGCAAGTGGACGATCGAGGGCGAGAAGGTCTGCTTCAAGTATCCCGACGAGGACAAGGACTGCTTCACCGTCACCCGGGCCGGCGAGACCGTCACCCTGGGCGGCGGCAAGGGCAAGGGCCTGCGCCTCACCCTGCTACCCGGCAATCCCAAGGACCTCTGAGCCATGCGTGCGGAGCGATCCGCACGTCTGCCGTTGTCGTCGGTCTTAGCCGCGCAGCACCTGGCCGGCCTTGGCCTCGTTGAGCTTGCCTTGCTCCCAGGTGACCGCGCCGTTCACGATCGTGTATTCGACGCCGCGCGAGGGCATCACGATGCGCTTGGCGCCGCCCGGCAGATCGTAGCGGCGCTCGCCGTGATTGTTCGAGCCGATCGCGGCGGGATCGAAGATCGCCACGTCGGCCGGCGCGCCCTGGGCAAGGCGGCCGCGATCCTTCAGGCCGAACAGGTCGGCGGGATCCGATGTCAGCTTGCGGACGCCTTCCTCCAGCGTGATGGCTTCCTTCTCGCGCACCCAGGTGCCCAGCAGATAGGTCGGGTAGCCGGCATCGCACAGCATGTCGACATGCGCGCCGCCGTCGCCCAGAGCCATCAGGATGGCCTTGTTGTTCAAGAGCTCGCGCATGCGGTCCTCGCGGGTGTTCCACGAGGCCATGGTGAGCTCGCAGGCGAGGTTGTCGGCCAGCACGAGGTCGAGGAAGGCATCGACGCCGTCCTTGCCCTGCTCCTGGGCGATCTGGGCGACCGACTTGCCCTCCAGCGATTTCAGGGCGGGATTGCTCACGCTGTAGACGCCGATGCGGCCCCAGTTGCCGAAGCCCGTTGGGTTCTTGAGGTCGTGGCGGAACTGGTTGCGGAAGGCGGGATCGGCGTAGACGGCTTTCTGCGCGTCCTTCGCCGTGTCGGCGAACACCCGCTTCCACGACGGGAAAGCGGCGAAGGAGAACGGATTGTTCATGTCGACTTCGCGCGTCAGCGGCAGCGGCGAGGTCTGCGGCCGCGCCCCCTTGGCGATCATCGGCGCGGCGCGGCGCAGCGTGTCGCGCACCGCCTCGGGGATGTCATCGCGATCGAACAGGGCGATGAAGGTCACCGGCCGGCCGCTCTCGGTCAGCAAGAAATCCAGCAGCTCGCACTGGTCATCCTCGAGCACGCCGACCTGGCGGGTAAGCGCGATCTCGATCGCCCCCTTGCCACGCGTCTTCAGCTGGTTGGCGTAGGCCTTCAGCTCCTCGCGGCTGGCGTTGCGGCAGGCCAGCGGCTTGCCCTCGAAGCCCATATGCTGGTTGAGCGTGGTCGACGAGAAGCCCAGCGCGCCGGCATCGACCGCCTCGCCGATCAGCTTGGCGATCGTGGCCGTTTCCTCCGCAGTGGCCGCGCGCTCCATCGAGGCTTCGCCCATGACGTAATGGCGGAATGGCGTGAGCGGCGCGATGAAGGCGAGGTTGAGCGAGGGATTGCGCGCGGCGGCGGCGTCCATGAATTCCGGGAACGTCTCCCAGTCCCAGGTGATGCCCTTGTTCAGCACGTCGAAGGGAATGCCCTCGACATTCACGAGATCCTTCATGGCGATTTCGCGCGTCTGCGGCTTGCAAGGCGCGATGCCGACGCCGCAATTGCCCATCACCACGCTGGTGACGCCATGCCACGACGAGGGCGTGACCGCGCCGTCCCAGCAGATCTGCGCATCGTAGTGGGTGTGCGGATCGACGAAGCCCGGCGCCACGACCAGGCCGTCGGCATCGATGGTGCGCTTGGCGCCCTCGGTCACCTTGCCGATTTCGGCCACCTTGCCGCCGGCGATCGCGACATCGGCCTGGTAGCGCCTGGCGCCCGTGCCGTCGACCACGGTGCCGTTCTTGATCACGAGGTCATAGGTCATTCGATTTCCTCCCGGAAACGTCCCTCACGGTACCATCCCTTGGCCGTCGCCGACGCATGCGAAAAACAAGGGCGAGCCTCGCGTCTTTCGCCTCGAAGAGCCGGCTGGACCGCGGGCTCCCAAAATCGCCTACCGCGCGGAGCGCCGCCACGCCGCCGGAGAGCTGCCAAACGTCTTTTTGAACGCGCGCGAAAACGCAGCCTCGGATTCATAGCCGACCAGCTCGGCGACCTGCGCCAGGGAAGCGCTCGTGCCCTTCAGCTTCTGGGCGGCCATTTGCATGCGCCAGTGGGCAAGGTAGTGCATGGGCGCCCTCCCGATCATGCGGCTGAAACGTTCGGCGAGCGCCGAACGTGACATGCCGGCGGCGCGGCCGAGCTCCTCCACGCTCCACGGGCGGGCGATGTCGCTGTGCATGAGGGCGAGCGCGCGGGCGATCACCGGATCGCGCAATCCGGCCAGCCAGCCGGTCTGATCCGTCGGCAGGTCTTCGGCATAGCGGCGCACGGCCTCGACGAAGAGCAGCTCCGAGAGCTTGGCCAGCACCGTCTCGGATCCCGGGCGGCCGGCGGCCACCTCGCTTGCGGCATACTGAAAGGTCGAGCGAATCCATTCCGCCGCGCCGGTCTGGTCGACCCTGAGCTTCATGATGGCGGGCAAGGTCGCAACAACGGGGTTGCCGTCCATGCTATCGCAGCCGAGATAGCCGCAGACCATTTTTGTCGCCGCGCCGCCGCCGCCGTGGCGGATGGAATGAAGTCCGCCACCCTGCGACGGCACAATGATCCCTGCCGCCTCGACCGCCGGCAGGCCGAGATCGCTGCCCAGCAAATGGGCATCGTTTCGCGGGAAAAGCACGAGCTCGCCACTGCGCAGCTGCTGCGGCTGGCCGCCCTCGACGGAGGCATGGAGCTCGCCCTCCAGCACGTAATGATAGGGAATGAGGTGCGCGGTGGGCCCGAGGAACGGCGCGCAGAACTGCGGTGTCAGGCGCGCGGCGACGCACCAGGGTGCTGTGAATTCGGCCTGGAGAAAGACGCCGCCGTTCAAATCCGCGGCCCGCAACACATCCGAGAGGGCGTCCATTGGCGGATCCCGCGATCTGGCGTTTCTGTCATTTCTTCCGGAGCCGCGATCATAGCTCGGGTTTGCCGCTGCTCATATACCCGCGCGCGTCCAAGGCGGCGGAGCCGAGCCCGTCGCCGGTTGGACGAGAGCAGGAGACAGACGATGAACGCGTTGGTCAAATTTCCCGACACCGAGCGGTATGCACACTGCGTCCAGGCGTCCAAGGCGGCGCGCTGGGACATCGAGGTGGACGTGATTCGCGGCCGAAGCCTCGACCTTACCCGTAAGTACCTGCCCGACGGTCTTTCGCTCGCCCAGGAGTTCACGTCGCTCTCCGAGGACGAGAAGCGCCTGGTCAGCCAGATCCAGGGCCGTACATATGCCAATGTCTTCGGCCTGGTTGAGCGCTTCATCACCGCCAAGCTGCTCGAGATCGGCAGCGACCACTGGCTGGGCGACCAGAACGCGCTGGAAGCGCTGGTGCGCTTCAGCGACGAGGAGCTCAAGCATCAGGCGCTGTTTCGCTGCATCGAGGCGATGATGGGCTCGGCAATGCCGGCCGGCTATCGCTTCGATATCGATCCCGACGCGGTGGCACGCGCCGTGCTCGGCAAGAGCACGTGGGCCGTGCTCGTGCTGACGCTGCACATCGAACTCTTCGTGCAGAACCATTATCGCCAGAGCATCGAGCCGGACGGCGAACTGTCGGAGCTGTTCAAGGACGTATTCCTCTTCCACTGGCGGGACGAGTGCCAGCACGTCGTGCTCGACGAGCTGGAACTGAAGCGCCACGACGCCGCGCTTTCTCAAGGCGAGCGCGACCGCGCTGTCGACGACTTCATCGCGCTGGTCGCGGCCGTAGACGAGATCCTGCAAATGCAAGCCAAGGCCGATAGCGACTACTTCGCCGCGAATTGCGGCCGGACAATCGGCAGCCGCGACGTCGACGGTCTGGCGAAGCAGTTCCTCAAGGCCTATCGCTGGCAGTACATCTTCTCCGGCGCCACCCATCCGCGCTTCCAGAAGATCCTGAAGGGCATGATCACGGAGCCTCAGTTCGAGCGTATTGGCGCGGCGCTCGCGACCCTCCACTAGCCACCTCCCCGCCTGGCGTTACTCATGCGGGTAGCGCCAGGCGGCCTCGGCGAGCGTTCCGGCAGGAACCGATCGTCTTGTCCGACCGGCCGACCTGCCCTACCGTTCCGCTAACGAAAAGCGGGGAAGCACGATAGGCAGCGCGGGCGGAGTGCGCCGAATTGGATAAATTCATGGCTCTGCGTGTCTTCGCCCGCGTGGTCGAGCACGGCGGCTTCACGGCCGCGGCCAACAGGATCGGCCAGTCGCCTTCGGCGGTGACCAAGACCATCGCGCGGCTCGAGGACGAGCTGGGGGCGCAGCTCTTCAACCGCTCGACGCGGCGCCTGCGGACCACCGATTTCGGCCAGGAATTCTACCAGCGCTGCGTGCACATCCTGGCGGACCTCGAGGATGCCGAGGCCGCCATCAAGCGCGGCAGCGCCGTACCGCGCGGCACCATTCGCGCCGTGGTGCCGCTGTCGTTCGGGCGCGTGACCCTGGCGCCGGAACTGCCTGCCTTCTTCGAGCGCTATCCCGAGATCAGCCTGGAGCTGCACTTCAGCGACAGTGCCGTCGACCTGATCGCCCAGGGCTTCGAGCTGGCGGTCCGCACCGGCAACATCACCGATTCCCGCCTCACCACGCGGCTGCTGACCCGTGGGCCGCAGGTGACGGTGGCGGCGCCCCGTTATCTGAAACGGCACGGCGAGCCCAAGACGCCCCCGGAGCTGCAGCAGCACAATTGCCTGATCAGCCGCTTCGGTCCGGAATGGAGTTTCAAAGGCAAGAACGGCCGGCCGTTTGGCGTCAGGGTGCGCGGCAACGCCGTCATCAACAGCGGCGATGCGCTGCGCGAGGCCGTGGTCGCCGGCACGGGCGTCGCCCAGGGCACCTGGTGGCTCTACCGCAAGGACCTCGAGCGCGGAGACGTGCGCGCCATCCTGCGCGACTACGAGCTGGAAGGCGCGCCGGTCTCCGTGCTCTACCCGCCGCAGCGCCACCTGCCGGTGAAGCTTCGGGCGTTGATCGACTTCTTGGTGCAGATCACGCGCACGGGGTAATTGCCGTCGTCTCGACCGGAGCGCGAAGCGCGGAGCGGAGAGACCTTCTCTCCGCGATAAGCGGCCTATCGTGGCGCGAAGGTCTCTCCAATCGGCCCTTCGGGCCTCGGTCGAGACGACGGGAAGTAACCTAATCTGATGATGCTCACTCCGCGGCAGCGACGGCCCGCGCCGGGCGGAAGGCCGGCATGACCTCGCGGGCGAAGGTGCGCAGGTTGGCGACCGAGGCGTTGGGATCGACCAGCAGGATGTTGGTGGCGCCGCCCGCCTCGAGTTGCTTCAGCCGGGCGATGACCTCATCCGGCGTGCCGAGCAGCGGCGCGGTGTCTTCCTCGACCCGGTCGGCCAGCTTGTCGCGTGCCAGGTCGCCGATCATGGTGACCACGCGCTTGCGGGTTTCGTAGGCCTGATCGCGCTCGCTCTCGCTATGGATCAGCTGCAGGGCGCGCGACGTCGCCACCATGGTGGGGTCGTAGGCGCGGCCGATGCGCTGGCATTCCTCGCGGAAGATGGCGATGCGCTGGATGATCTGGTCGACCTGGGCGAGCTGGTCGAGCAGGAGATTGTATCCCTCGCGCGCCGCGCGGCGGACGCTGTCGTGGCTGCCGGCGGCCAGCCAGATCGGCGGGTGCGGGCGCTGCAGCGGTTCGGGCTCGACGACGATATTGTCGTAGTGCCAGAGCTTGCCACGGTGACTGAACCGGCCTTCGCTGGTCCACGCCTTGCGGATGATCTCCATCGCCTCATCGAAGCGCTCGGTGGCCTCGGCGATGGGGATGCAGAAGCCGTCGAACTCGGCCTGGCGGTAGCCTTTGCCCACGCCGAAATCGAATCGCCCGCCGCTCAAAAGATCGAGCGTGGCGGCCTGCTCGGCCACCAGCACGGGATTGTGCCAGGGCAGCACGACGACCGCCGTGCCGAGACGGATCTTCTGGGTCTTGGCGGCGAGATACGCCAGCAAGGTCATCGAGGCCGAGACCTGGCCCTGGCCGGTGAAGTGATGCTCGACCATGAACATCTGCCGGAAGCCCAGGCGGTCTGCCTCCACCACGTAATCGATGAAGCTTTCGTAGCCTTGGCTGTCCTCGATGCCGGCGCTGCGTTTGGTTCTCGCGCCCCCGAACAGTCCGAACTGCATGTCGCGCTCCCTTCGACGGCATTTTTGATTCTGAGATCATGCTGCGCGTGTGCTTGGCGTAGCGAAATGCCGAAATCGCCAAATCAGCCGTGCCGCATTGTCCGAAATAACGCGACGGATTTCAGCACTAATCGACGCCTGCCGAGGCCGATTTCGGACAATCCGGAATAGCTCTTATGCTCAAGCTTGCCGTGCCGCTGGCATCGGGCTTGGCTCATTCTGGCGACAACAAATAACGCAAGTGTTGGGGGGAGCGACCGGATGTTCGATCCACTGGCCGTCCTGAATGCGGTCATGGCCGGCGTGCTGCTGGGCGGCTTCTATGCCTCCGTGGCGCTGGGAATCGCCATCGCCTTCGGCATGCTCGACATTCCCAATCTGTCGCATCCGGCCTTCGTCGTCGTCGGCGCCTTCGCGACCTGGCTGCTGAACAGCCAGCTCGGGCTGGATCCGGTGCTGGCCGGGCTCATCATGGCGCCGCCCTTCTTCGTGCTGGGGGCGCTTCTCTACCGGCTCTATCACGTCTGCTTCGAGCGCCGCGGCGACGCCGCCTTGCAGGGCCTGGCGTTCTTCTTTGGCATGCTGTTCATCACCGAGGTGGCGCTGGTGCTGACCGCGGGCGCCGACTACCGCTCGGTGGCGGCGCCCTACATCGGCGCCAGCCTCAGCTTCGGCGGCATCACCCTGCCGGGACGCATGCTGGTGCCCTTCTTTGTCTCGATCGGCATGATCGTGCTGCTGCACCAGTTCCTGACGCGGAGCTTCGCCGGCCGGGCGATCCAGGCGGTCTCGCAGGATCCTGTCGCCTTGCGCCTGATGGGCGTCAGCCCGACGCGCATCAAGACGCTGGCCTTCGGTCTCGCCACGGCCACCGCCGCCATCGCGGGCTCGCTGCTCATCATCATCGAGCCGGTCGAGCCCAGCATCGGCCGCGATTTCATCGGCCGGGCCTTCGCGGTCGTCGTGCTGGGCGGCATGGGCAGCTTCTACGGCATGCTGCTGGCCAGCATTTTCCTCGGCATCACCGAAAGCATCGTGTCGGACATGTGGAACCCGTCCTGGGCGCCGGCGATCGCCTTCGGCTTCCTGCTGCCGACGCTCGCCTTCCGCTCCAGCGGCCTCTTGGGGCGCAAGCTGTGAGCAATGCCTGGTTCTGGGCACTGGGCGCGGCGCTGGTGGCGGCGCTGTGGCTGGCCGGCCGCCTGGTCACGAACGAGTACGTGTTCTTCATGGGCTACGCGGTGGCGCAGTACATCCTGCTCGCCACTGCCTGGAACCTGCTGGGCGGCTACGCCGGCTACATCAACTTCGGCACTGCCGCCTTCTTCGCGCTGGGTGCCTACGTCTCGGTGGCCATCAACAAGGTGGTCGAGGTTCCCCTGCCGCTGCTGATCCTGGCGGGCGCCGTCGCCGCGGGCGCGGTCGGCCTGGCCATGGGATACCTGACCCTCAAGCTGCGCGGCGTGTTCTTCTCCATCGCCACCCTGGCGCTCGCCATCGTGGCCCAAGCGGCAGTGACCAACTGGGAGTTCGTGGGCGGCGCCTCGGGAGCCTACGTGCTGCGGCCGAGCGAAGGGCCATGGGGCGGGAGCTACGTCGAGTATCTCTTCTACGTCATGCTGGCCATGGCGGTCGGCGCGGTGGCGCTGGCGCGGACCATCGAGCGTTCGACGGTCGGGCTCGGCCTCTCCGCCATCCGCGACGACGAGCTGGTGGCCGAGGCCTATGGCGTCCCGACCCTGCGGCTGAAGCTGCTGGTCACCGTGCTGTCGGGCGCGCTGATGGGCATGGCCGGCGCGCCCTTGCCGTTCTACGTCGCCTATCTCGACCCGCCATCGGCCTTCAATCTCTCGTATGCCGTGAACACCATCGCCATGCCGCTGATCGGCGGGACGGGCACGTGGATCGGGCCGGTGATCGGCGCCGTCCTGCTGACGATGGTGCAGCAGACGGCCATGGTCACCATCTCGTCGGCCTTCAACCTGATGCTGGTGGGTCTCCTGATGGTGGCCTTCATCACGCTTGCCCCCAACGGCATCGTCGGCCTCGTCCGCAACTTGCGGAGACGGGCATGACGGGCCCCCTGCTGGCCGTGACCGGGCTCACCAAGCAGTTCGGCGGCTTCACCGCGCTGGCCGACATCTCGATGCACGTGATGCCGGGCGAGCGGCTCGGCCTGATCGGCCCCAACGGCTCCGGCAAGACCACGCTGGTCAACTGCATCAGCGGCACGGTGCCACTCAGCGCCGGCAGCGTGACTTTGGACGACAAGCGGATCGACGGGCTGCCGCCGCACCAGCGCGCGCGCCTGGGCCTCGTCCGCAGCTTCCAGCTGCCGCGCCCCTTCGGCAGCCTCACGGTCGCCGACAATCTCAGGGTGGCGACGGTCTATGCCGGCCGCAGCGGCGCCGCGGCCATTCCGGAACTGCTCGACATGGTGGGCCTCAAGGGCAAGGCCGATCGCCTGCCGCGTGAGCTCACGCAGATCGAGATGCGCAAGCTGGAACTTGCCCGCGCCATGGCGGCGAGCCCGCGTCTGTTGATCGTCGACGAGGCCATGGCCGGGCTTTCCCATGCCGAGGTCGACGAGATCGTGGCCCTGCTGCTGCAGCTCAGCGCCCAGGCCGTCACCATCATCATGATCGAGCACATCATGCGCGCCGTCATGGCCTTCTCGCAGCGCCTGATCTGCGTGGTCGCCGGCCGCAAGGTGGCGGACGGCAATCCGGACGAGGTGACCGGCAATCCCGAAGTCTTGAAGGCGTATCTCGGTGAGTAGCCTGTCGATCAGCCACCTGTCCGCCGGCTACGGCCAGGTCCGCGTCATCGAGGATCTTTCGATGAACGTGCAGAGCGGCGAGACGGTGGCGCTCCTCGGCACCAACGGCAACGGCAAGTCGACCCTGATGCGCTGCGTCATGGGCCTGCTCGCGCCGACGGCCGGCAGCATCAAGCTCGAGATCGATGGCGTCACCCACGAGCTGGCCGGCGCCCGGACCGAGGACATCGTGGGCCTCGGTGTCGTGATGGTGCCCGAGGGTCGCCGGCTGTTCCCGCGCCTGTCGGTCGAGGAAAACCTCACCATCGGCGCTTCCCGTCGCCTGGCGCGCAAGGTGCTGCCGCGCAACATTGACTTCTGCTTCGAAGCCTTCCCGCGGCTCAAGGAACGCCGCGCGCAATTGGCCGGCAGCATGAGCGGCGGCGAGCAGCAGATGCTGGCGCTCGGCCGCGCGCTGATGAGCGAGCCACGGATCCTGCTGGTCGACGAGCCTTCGGTCGGGCTGGCGCCGGTGATGGTCAAGCGCACCATCGCCAAGATCAAGGAGCTGAAGGAAGAGAAGCGGTTGACTGTGTTGATGGCCGAGCAGAATTTTCACCAGGCGCTCACCATCGCCGACCGTGGCTATGTGATCGTCCACGGCCAGATCGTTTTCGCCGGCAACTCGGCCGGCGAGCTGAACGACAATGAACTCATCAAGAAGTTTTATATGGGACTGTAAAGGGGAACGCTCATGGCCAGACATCTGATCGGTCGCCGCGCCGCCGTTGCCGGCACGCTCGGCGGCATCGTCGCCGCCCACAGCCGGATCGCGCTGGCCGCCGATCCGATCAAGATCGGCTTTTCCATCCCGCAGTCGGGTGGCCTGGCCGCCATCGGCAAGCAGGCGCTGCTCGCCATACAGATCTGGGCCGACGATGTGAACGCCAAGGGCGGCATCATCGGCCGGCCGGTGCAGCTCGTGACCTACGACGATCAATCGAGCCCGGCCAACGTGCCGCCGATCTACACCAAGCTGCTCGACGTCGACAAAGTCGATCTCATCGTCACCAACGGCACCAACCTCACGGTGCCGGCGATGCCGATCGCCATGCAGCGCGGCAAGGTGGTGTTCTGCATGCTGGCGCTGGCCATCAACGACAAGTTCAAGTACCCACGCTTCTTCCAGACCATGCCCTATGGCCCGCATGGCAAGGCCTCGATCAGCGAGGGCTTCTTCGACGTGGCGATGGGCATGAAGCCCGCACCGACGACGGTGGCGCTGGTCGGCGCCGACGCCGAATTCTCCAAGAGCGCCGTCGAGGGCGCGCGCGACGAGGCCAAGAAGCGCGGCCTGAAGGTCGTGTACGATCGCACCTATCCGCCGTCGACCGTCGACTTCGGACCGGTGATCCGCGGCATCGCCACGGCCAACCCCGACCTTGTCTATGTCGGCAGCTATCCGGTCGACACGTCCGGGCTGATCCGCGCGGCGCGGGAATTGAACTTCAGCCCCAAGCTGTTCGGCGGCGGCATGGTCGGCACCCAGGCGGCCTCCCTGCAGGGCGATCTCGGCGATATGCTGAACGACGTCGTGAGCTACGAGCTCTATTGCCCGGCGGTGGCCGACAAGTTCCCCGAGGTCGAGCCATTGCTGAAGAAGTACCAGCCGCTCGCCAAGGAAAAGGGCATCGACCCGCACGGCTACTACGTGCCGCCCTTCGCCTATTGCACCATGCAGATCCTCGACCAGGCGGTGACAGGCACCGGCGGCCTCGACCAGGACAAGATGGCCAAGTTCCTGCACGCCAACACCTTCAAGACCATCGTCGGCGACGTGAAGTTCGGGCCCGACGGCGAGTGGGACCATGCGCGCCTGCTCACCGTGCAGTTCCGCGGCCTCAAGGGCCCGGGCATGGAGCAGTTCACCAGCCCCTCGGCCGAGGTCGTCCTGCATCCCGCCGAATACCGAACCGGCGAGCTGCGCTACCCGATGGGGCCCGCCAAGCAATGAGCACCCCCGCACCCGACACTGAAGTTGCCATCGTCACCGGCGGCCTGCGCGGCCTGGGCAGGGCCATGGCGCTCGGCCTGTTGCGCACCGGGCGCAAGGTGGTGGCGGTCGGCCATATCGCCGAAGACATGCCGGCATTGCAGCGCGACGCCGGCAATCACGCCGGCGCCTTGCACTGCCTGGCGCTCGACCTGCGCCAGCCCGCCGCCTGCGACGAGGTGGTGGCCGCAGCACAGCAGCGCTTTGGCGGGCTCGACATTCTGGTCAACAATGCCGGGCTCACCTTCACCTACACCGATCCCGAACGCTTCGTGAAGGGCCCGCGGAAATTCTGGGAGCTCACCGACGAGATCGTCCAGAACACCATGGACACCAACTACATGGTGGCCGACCAGCTGGCGCGCCGCGTCGCGCCGATCCTGATGGCCCGCGGCTGGGGTCGGATCATCAATGTTACCACCAAGCTCGACACCATGAACCGCGAGGGCAGCGTGCCCTATGGCCCGTCCAAGGCGGCGCTGGAAATGGCCACGGAGATCTGGGCCAAGGAGCTCGTGGGCACCGGCGTGACGGTGAACATCGTCAATCCCGGCGCCGGCGCCAACACGCCGGGCATGGCCAAGGAAATGCGGGAATGGTCGGCCACCGGCAAGGCCGCCAAGCTGGTCGAGCCGGATGACATGGTGGCGCCGCTGCTCTTCGTCGTCTCGCGCGA
Source organism: uncultured Alphaproteobacteria bacterium (assembly GCA_963765385.1). GTDB lineage: Bacteria > Pseudomonadota > Alphaproteobacteria > Reyranellales > Reyranellaceae > Reyranella. Next base: position 1,364,086 of record CAVXWG010000014.1, read on the forward strand.
GGCCGACAAGGTGCATGGCTATCGCTTCGACGCCAACACCTGGCTGGCCGACATGGCGCCAACGACCAGCGCGCAACGCACGGGCCGCAAGGCGGGCTTCGAGCTCTATCCGCTCTCCGACTGCTTTGCCGCCTGACCCCCACGCAAGGAGCGATGACCGATGGACTGGAATCCCAAGCCGCTCGACCCGGCCGATGTGAAAGTGCAGCGCCGGGGCAAGGGCAAGCCGCTGGTGCTGATCCACTGCCTGGGCATGGACTGGCACTTCTGGGATGTGCTGGAACCCTTGACCGACCAGTTCGAGCTCTTCACCTACAGCCTGCCCGGCCACCACGACACGCCCCTGCCCAAGGGACAATACGGCGAAGCGGAGCTCACCGAGCAGCTGCGCGCGCTGATGCTGCGCGAGGGAATCGCGAAGGCCCATATCGCCGGCATTTCCATGGGCGGCTCGATGGCCCAGCATTTCGCCGGCACCTACCCCGAGATGGTGGACCAGGTGATCCTGTGCGACTGCACGCCCCGCTACAACGACGAGGCGCGCGCCAACTGGCCGGTGCGGGCGGGCCTCGCGCGCCAGAACGGCGTGGCGAGCCTGATCCCGATGCTGGAGAAGATTTTCTTCACCCAGGCCTCGCTCGACGAGAATGGCCCCGATGTCCGCTACGTGAAGCAGGCCTGGGCGACCTGCAGCGGCGAGGGCTACGGGCTGGCGTGCGAGATGCTGGCGATGGTGGATGCAGAGCCGCAGGCCAGGCGCATGCAGATGCCCACGCTGATCATGCTCGGCTCGAATGAGGGCCAGCCCTTCAAGGACGCGGCCAGGTGGATGAACGCGAACATCCCGGGCAGCAAAGGGATCGTCGAAGTGCCCCTGGCCGGCCACGCCTCCGTCCGGGAGCGACCGGCCTTCGCGCTGCAGGCGTTCAGGCGTTTCCTGAGCTAAGTCTACTTTGCCGAGTCAAAAACACCCTCACCCTGAGGAGGCCGCGAAGCGGCCGTCTCGAAGGGTGGGCAACGCGCACGATCCTGTGCCCATCCTTCGAGACGCGCCCTACGGGCGCTCCTCAGGATGAGGTCTTGGCTGTTGCTCCGATTGGAAAGTCGGAACGAGTTTAGACCGCGCGATAGGGCTCGCCCCAGCGGTCCTGATAGACGATCTCGTTGAGCGGGCCGCGGCCGACCGGGCCGAACTTGCCCATCGGATAGCCGATCGGGAGGATGGCGTAGGAGTGCACCCCGCTCGGCAGGCCAAGGGCGGCGTCGGCTTCCTTTTCGAACAGCATATGCCGGGTCGTGAGCGTGGTGCCGAGGCCGAGCGCACGCGCCGCCAGCACCATGTTCTGCACCGCAGGATAGATGGAGGAGCCGGCCATCCGGTTGGGATTGGGACCGTCCTCCAGGCAGGCGACGATCCATACCGGCGCCTCGTGGAAGTGGTCGGTCAGATATTCCACCGCGGCATGCTGGCGGAGGTAGCGTTCCTTGGTGACGCCGGGCGGCGGCGCACTGGTGAGGTAGCGTGGGCCGATCACCTCGTCGAAGGCCTTCTTGTACCAGACCTGCACGGCCTTCTTGATCTTCGGATCCTTGATGACCAGGAACCGCCACTTCTGCGTATTGCCGCCGTTCGGCGCGCAACTGCCAGCGCGCAGGATCTTGGCGATCAGATCATCGGGCACCGGATCCGGCTTCAGGCGCCGCATGGCGCGAGTTGAACTCGATAATCTCGAACAGGTCAGGCATTGATTCCTCCCGCGCCGCATGCTGTGGCGTATGCGCGTGAGAATATGGCGCAACCCAGGAGGAGTCACCCATGGCGCTCTACGAACTCAGGACCTACACGCTCTACGTCGGCAAGATGGCCGAGGCCGTCAAGCTCTACCAGGGCTTCGGATTTCCCGCGCTGAAGAAGGGCGGGCACGACAAGCACCTCGTCGGCTACTTCCAGGGCGATACGGGCATGATCAACCAGCTCGTCCATCTCTGGAAATTCGACGACGACGCGGCGCGCCGCGCGCACTGGGCGGCGGTGTTCGCCAACACCGATTTCACCGAGGGCTTCGCCTCGAAGTTTCGGCCGCTGGTGATGACCCAGGAAGTGAAGCTGCTTCACGCGGCGCCCTGGGGTCCTCACCCTTAAGCAGGGCATCGGGTCTCATGGCGACCCGAGGAGCAATCGCGTAAAAGCCGATTGAGATTGTGGCCCTTTGCCTGGAGTGACGCCGATGCGCGGCGCGATCCTCTTGCTCGCTTTTTGCGCCTTGTTCCTGGGCGACGCCGCCGCGGCGGCGCCCAGGAGCGTCTATCTTGAGGATCTCACCTGGACTGAAGTGCGGGATAGCCTGAAGGCCGGCACGACCACGATCATCATTCCAGTGGGCGGCACCGAGCAGAATGGGCCGCACATGGCGCTGGGCAAGCACAATGCGCGCGTCAAGGCGCTGGCCGGCCAGATCGCCACGGCGCTCGGCGATACCATCGTCGCGCCGGTGCTGGCTTATGTGCCCGAAGGAAATATCTCGCCGCCCACCGAGCATATGCGCTTCCCAGGGACGATCTCGATCCCCGACAGCGCCTTCAAGGGCCTGCTCGTGGGCGCCGCCCGCAGTTTCAAGCAGGCGGGCTTTGCGCATATCGTGCTGATCGGCGACTCCGGCAACTACCAGGGAGTGCTGAAGGACGTGGCCAGCCAATTGAACCGCGACTGGGCCGGTTCGCCCGTCCGCGCGCACTTCATCGAGGACTATTATCGCGTGACGCAAACGGCCTATGTGCAGGCATTGCGTGCGCGCGGCCTCAGCGACGCGCAGATCGGCAAACATGCCGGCGTCGCCGACACGTCGCTCCTGATGGCGATCGATCCCGGCATGGTCCGCACCGATCGACTGGAGGGCAGCAAGGACAGCGGCGCGACCGGCGTACTGGGCGACCCGCGCGCCTCCACAGCGGCCCTGGGACAGGCCGGCGTCGACCTGATCGTGACTCAAACAACAGCGGCTATCCGCAAGGCCCGCTCCAGCCCGCACTGACGGACAGCAACGATCCCATGAAAAACCGCCATGTCCTCGCAGCCTTCGTCTCCGTGTTCGCCTTCGGCTCTGTCTGTTGGTGGGCGTCGGCTCAAACCGCCCCGGACGCCGTCGCTGTCAACGTCGTGCCCGGCATGCCGCCGGTGATCGATCCGGCCAATCTCTACAGCGAGACGGTCGCGGGACGGCTCAGCCCGGCCGTCGCGGGCGCGCTGCCGCGGATCTACGTGCCCAATCGGCTTTCCAACACCGTGTCGGTGATCGATCCGAGCTCGCTTGCGGTGGTCGATACCTTCAAGGTCGGCCGCAACCCGCAGCACGTCGTGCCGTCCTGGGATCTGCGCACCCTGTGGGTCGCCAACAACGCCGAAGGCCGCATCGACGGCAGCCTGACGCCGATCGACCCGCTGACGGCCAAGCCGGGACCAGCGGTGCCGGTCGCCGATCCGTACAATGTCTATTGGTCGCCCGACGGCAAGTACGCGATCATCGTGGCGGAGGAACTGAAGCGGCTGGATTTCCGCGAGCCGCGCTCGATGAAGCGCGAATACTCCATCGCGACTCCCAAATGCGCCGGCATCAACCATGCCGACTTCGCGATCGACGGCACATTCGCCCTGTTCACCTGCGAATTCGACGGCGCGGTCACGAAGATCGACCTTGTCCACCGCTCGGTCGTGGGCACGCTCGTGCTCACTCCTTATTTTGGCCGCCCGGATGTGCTGGCCGAACTCTCCGTCTTCGAGAAGAAACCGGTCAAGGTCGGCGAGTCGCCGGAACTCCGGCGACGCGATCTGCACCAATCGGGGCATGCCGCAGGACGTCCGCATCTCGCCCGACGGCAGAGTGTTCTTCGTGGCCGACATGCTGGCCGACGGCGTGCATGTGGTCGACGGCTCTTCCTTCAAGCAGATCGGCTTCATCGCCACGGGCATCGGCGCCCATGGCCTCTATCCCAGTCGCGACGGCAAATTTCTTTATGTCGCCAATCGCGGCACGCACGACATGCTCGGCAAGCCCGGCGGCAAAGGCAGCATCTCGGTGATCGACTTCGCGACCCGGGCGGTGGTGCAGACCTGGCCGATTCCCGGCGGCGGCAGCCCCGACATGGGCAATGTCAGCGCCGACGGCAGGCACCTGTGGCTCTCCGGCCGCTTCGACGACGTCGTCTACCGCATCGACACGACCTCAGGCTCCGTCGACAAGATCAAGGTCGGCCGTGAGCCGCACGGCCTGACGGTCTGGCCACAGCCGGGCCGCTACTCGCTCGGGCATACCGGCAACCTGCGTTGATGGATGGGCGGAGCCCCTCACCTTTTCGCGACGCAATCGATCTCGATCAGCGCATCGCGCACGAGGTCGGTGACGCCGACGCAGGTGCGGGCCGGTCGGGCGTGCGCCGGAAAGAAGCCGGCATAGACTTCGTTCATCGCCTCGTAGTCGCGCTTGAAGTGCGTCAGGAACACGCGGACGCTGAGCACGTGGCCCAGCGAGAGATCGAGCGCCGCCAGCACGCGCGTCATGTTGCGCAGGGTCAGGTCTGTCTGCGCTCGAATGCCCTCGGGCAAGGCCTTGGCCGGATCATCGAGATCCCGTCCGAACTGGCCGGTCAGGAACACCAGGCCGTCGGCTTCCGTGGCATGGCTGCTGGGCGATACCGAACGTGGAAAGCCGTCGAGAACGTGAAACTTGGCGTCGGTCATGAAGTGTCCTGCAGGAAGGGCCGGAGTCCGACCAAACCTAACGCTGCAGTGCCGCCTGCTCCACTGCCGGCACCATCGTTGCCGTCTTCGCCCGGTCGGCACGATTGAAGCGACGTTCGAGCCGGCGCTGTATCTGGTCCCACAGGGTCGTCAGCACCAGGTAGAGAACGGCGGCGGCGGCGAAGACTTCGAGCACGTCGAACTTCACCTGCATGACCATTCCTTGCCCTTCCTCGGTCTTGCGCCACAGGCCTCGCGGCAGAACGCTTGCTTGAGGCGGTCCGTGACTCGACCGGGGAAGGTGCAATAACGGTGCCACGGTTCTTCGAATTCTTGCCGCCCGGGAGACGCTGATGTCGGAGCAGATGGATTGGCGCCAGGCCGCCGCCGCACGCGGGCTGAAAGTCACCGATCTCGCCGAGCATGTCGGCACGTCGATCGAGGGCATCGACCTCGGCGACGAGCACGACGCCGAGACGGTGGCCATCATTCGCGCCGCCTGCGTCGAGCGCACGCTGCTGCTGTTTCGCGGCCAGCAAGAGCTCGAGCCCGGCGCCTATCTCGCGTTCGCTCGCCGATTCGGCGGCCGGCCGGACCTGCATTCGCTCCGGCACTACTGCCTGCCCGACCACCACGAGATCTTCGTCGTCGGCAACGTGCACGAGAAGCAGGCCAGCGTCGGCTCGCCGAGGGTCGGGCTGAACTGGCACACCGACCACTATCACCTGCCGGAGCCCGGTCTGTTCACCTACCTCCACGCCATCCAGGTGCCGCCGGAGCAGGGCGACACGCGCTACGCCAACGGCATTGCCGCCTACGAGGCGCTGTCACCCGAGGTTCGGGCGAAGATCGACGACAAGAAGGTGCTGCACAGCCGCGCGCGGCTGTTCCGCAATCTCTTCCCCGAGGCCAGCGAAGAGGAGATGGAAGCGGAGCGGCGCAAGATCCCGGATGTCTTCCATCCGCTGGTTCGCACGCATCCCGAACTCAGGCGTCGCGGACTGTACCTGGGCGGCGAATGGGGATCCTGCATCGAGGGTATGGCGCCGGACGAGGCGCAGGCGCTTTACGACGAACTTCTGCATCACATGATCCAGGACCGCTTCTCCTACCGGCATCGCTGGCAGCCCGGTGACGTGCTGATGTCCGACAATCGCTGCAGCCTGCACCGCGCCAGCGAATGGGACGAGGACAAGCACATCCGCCGCCTGCACCGCATCATCATGATCGACGACCAGGCGCCCTATTAGACCGCCGCCTGCCGAGGAGGCCGATCAGCGCTCTCGACGTTGATCCAGACGATCTTTGACGGCTCGGAACGTAAGTCCATTCCCTGGCAAAACGAGTTCGACCGGTCACCGTGGATGCTTGACCCGGCGACTGCCGCCGCATAGGTTCCCCGCCCTTTTCGACCAACCGGCGGACCGGCGCCATGCTCCAGATCCTCGTCGAGTCTCTGGCCAAGACCTATCGCGTTGCCGAGCGCGCGCCGGGCTTGGGCGGCGCGTTGCGCGGCCTCGTGCGCCGGCGGTGGCGCGAGATCAACGCCCTGGTCGATGTCTCGTTCAGTCTCGAGGCCGGCGAGCTGCTGGCCTTCATCGGCCCCAACGGCGCCGGCAAGTCGACGACCGTGAAGATCCTGTCCGGCATCCTGCGGCCGACGCGCGGCAGGGTCGAGGTGGGCGGCCTCGTGCCGTACGAGGACCGCGTGCGTCATGTCGCGCGCATCGGCGTGGTGTTCGGCCAGCGCAGCCAGCTCTGGTGGGACCTGCCCGTGCTCGATGGTTTCGATCTCCTGGCCGACATCTATCGCGTGGAGCCGGCGCACTATCGCCGTCGACGCGACGAGCTCGTGGCCATGCTGCGGCTCGAGCCGCTGCTTGCCCAGCCGGTACGCCAGCTCTCGCTTGGCCAGCGCATGAGGGCGGAGTTCGCCGCCGCCCTGCTGCACGATCCCGCGATCCTGTTCCTCGACGAGCCGACCATCGGGCTTGATGCGCCCTCGAAGCTCGCCGTGCGCGCGTTCGTGCGGCGGCTTAACCACGAGCAAGGCGTGACCGTGCTGCTGACGACGCACGACATGCACGACGTCGAAGCGCTGGCCGAGCGCGTCATCGTCATCGGCCAGGGACGCCTGCTTACCGACGGGCCGTTCGCGAGCCTGCGTGCCGGCGTTCTGGCCGAACGGCGCCTCCACATCGACTTCGCCGGTCCCGCCCCCGAACTCGACATCGAGGGCGTCACGGTCCGGGCGCGGACCGAACGTTCGCTCGAGCTTGCCTTCGACCCGGCGCGTATTCCGACACCGAAACTGGTCGCCGCTATCGCCACCAGGCACGCCGTCGAGGACATCCATGTCGACGAGCCCGCCATCGAGGAGGTGATCACGCGCTTCTACGACCTGCACGATGCCCGGGAAGCCTGACGATGCAGTCGGCACGTCCCTACCTCGCCGTCTTCCGGGCGCGCTTCCAGCTCATGCTGCAGTACCGCGTCGCGGCGCTGGCGGGTTTTGCGACGCAGTGCTGGTGGGGCGCCATCCGCATCATGGTCTTCGCCGCCTTCTACGGCGTCCATGCCGCGGCGGCGCCGATCAGCCTGGCCGACGCCGTCACCTATGTCTGGCTCGGCCAGGCGCTGCTGGCGCTGCTGCCCTGGGTCGCCGATCCGGAGATCGGCCAGGCGGTGCGCAGCGGCGGCGTGGGCTACGACCGGCTGCGGCCGCTCGACTCCTACGGTTACTGGTATGCACGCACCCTGGGATGGATGCTTGCCCGCGCCCTGCCGCGCGCGGCGCTGATGCTGCTGGCAGCCGGCATCGTGCTGCCGCTCGTGGGTCTCGGTGCCTGGGCATGGCGGCCGCCGTCCGGCGTGTCGGCGGCGTTGCTGTTCGTTCCTGCCTTCGCGCTGATGACGGCGCTCGGCGCCGCCATCCTGATGCTGGCCAATATCGTCGTGGCCGCGAGCCTCAACGAGCGCGGCGTGAACGCCGTGCTGACGCCGCTGGTGATCGTCTTCTCCGGCAGCCTGCTGCCGCTCGACTTCTTCCCCGACGCCCTGCGGCCTTTCCTGCACGTGCAGCCGTTCGCCGGCCTCGTCGACATCCCGTTTCGCATCTACTTTGCCGACTTGGCCGGCGGCGCGGCGCTGCAGGGACTGGCCCTGCAGGCCGGCTGGACCCTGGCGCTGGTCGGGCTCGGCCGCCTGGCCATGGAGCGCATGATGCGTCGGCTGGAAATGCAGGGCGGCTGACCATGAACGCCTTCTCGCTCTATGGCCGCTACGTCGCCGCCTCGTTGCGCGCGCAGGCGCAGTATCCGGCAGCGACCCTGATGCTGACCGCCGGCCACTGCGCGGCGACGGCAATCGAGATCCTGGGCCTCTTTGCGCTGTTCGATCGCTTCGGGCCGGTCGGCGGCTGGTCCTTCGGCGAGGCCGCCCTGTTCTATGCGCTGGTCAACATCGCGTTCTCGCTCGCCGACCTGTTAGGCCGTGGCTTCGATGTGTTCGGCACGGACTTCGTGCGCACCGGCGCCTTCGACCGGGTACTGTTGCGACCGCGCGCCGCCGCCCTGCAGCTGGCCGGCTACGAGGTGCGACTGTCGCGATTGGGACGACTTCTTCAGGGCTTCGCGGTGCTGATCCTCGCGAGCCGGCTTGTCCCGATCGACTGGGATGCGGCCGCGGTCGCCACCGCAGTCTGGGCCGTTGCCGGCGGCGTGGCGCTGTTCTCCGGGATCCTGGTCCTCCAGGCCACGCTTGCCTTCTGGACCGTCGAAAGCCTGGAGATCATGAATGTGCTCACCTACGGCGGCGTGCAGGCGGCGCAGTATCCGCTCAACATCTACGCGGCCTGGTTCCGGCATCTGCTCACGTTTGGCGTGCCACTCGCCTGCGTGGCCTACTACCCGGTGCTCGCGATCCTGAAGCGACCGGATCCGCTCGGCGCGCCGGACTGGCTCCTGCCACTGGCACCGCTCGCGGGCTTTGTGTTCCTTGGCCTGTCGTTCCTCGCCTGGCGCGCCGGCATGACCCGCTACGCGTCGACTGGAAGCTGAGGTCGCGCCGGCGAGCGTGCGCGTCGGCGGTCGTCTCGGCCAAAAGGAGTTAAGGTCAAGCGACCCAAGCAAAAGCGGAGCGAAGCCATGCGCTTCAGTGTGTGTGTCGGAACAGCCCTCGTGTTCTTGAACGGCGTCATGGCCGGATTATCGGCGGCGTGGGAATACGGCCCGCGGCATCAGATGACACGCTAAAAGCGCGATATTTCAGGGCGTTTACAGAACCGGGACTCATTGGTATGGTCCGCCGCGTCGCGGCCGGGAAAGGCCGTTTTGTCGTCTTAAATCAACGACTTAACGAGAAACCGCCCGGCGGCAGGGGTCGCGATATGAAGATTCTCACCGGCAACAGCAATCGTCCGCTGGCAGAAGCCATTGCCGCCAAGCTGGCCTTGCCGCTGGTCAGGGCCAATATCCGCCGCTTCTCGGACAACGAGATTTTCGTCGAGATCCTGGAGAATGTGCGCGGCGAGGACATGTTCGTCCTGCAGTCGACCAGCTTCCCGGCCAACGACCATCTGATGGAACTCCTGATCACCATCGATGCGCTGCGCCGCAGCTCGGCGCGACGCATCACCGCGGTGCTGCCCTATTACGGCTACGCCCGGCAGGACCGCCGGACCGGGCCGCGCACGCCGATCTCGGCCAAGCTGGTGGCCAATCTGCTCACCCATGCCGGCGCCAGCCGCGTGCTCACGCTCGACCTGCATGCCGCGCAGATCCAGGGCTTTTTCGACATCCCGGTCGACAACCTGTTTGCCGGCCCGGTGTTCAGCAAGGACATCAAGGAAACCCTGACAAATCGCAACCTTACGGTGGTGTCGCCCGACGTCGGCGGCGTGGTGCGCGCCCGTGCGATCGCCAAGCGCATTGACGCCGACCTCGCGATCATCGACAAGCGCCGCGAGCAGGCCGGCGTCAGCGAGGTCATGAACGTGATCGGCGACGTCAAGAACGCCGACTGCATCCTGATCGACGACATCGTCGATTCGGCCGGCACGCTCTGCAACGCCGCGGTCGCCCTGATGGACCAGGGCGCCAAGTCGGTGTCGGCCTATGTCACGCACGGCGTGCTGTCGGGCGGCGCGGTGGCCCGTGTGGCGGCCTCGCCGATGGAGAAGATGGTGATCACCGATTCGATCCAGCCGACCGAGGCGGTGCGCGTGTCGCCCAACGTGCGGCCGCTCAGCATCGCCTCGCTGATGGCCGAGGCGATGAAACGCATCGCCGAGGAGACGTCGGTGTCGAGCTTGTTCGACTGAAGGAATTTTGGAGATCCGGCGATGGGCACCCCTGGAGGCCACGCCGCGAGTGAGAGAGTGAGAAAGAGCAAACCTAAAGGAGAAGTTGAAATGGCAGAGACGACAAAGGTCGTCGCGAAGATGCGGGACCGGGCCGGCAAAGGGGGCGCCCGTTCCAGCCGTCGCGATGGACTGATTCCCGCCGTGATCTACGGCGACAAGCAAGCCCCCGTGATGATCGCGGTCGAGCCGAAATCGATCGAGCGCGAGCTCCACAAGGAGGGTTTCTTCAATCACCAGATCAAGATCGACGTCGAGGGCACGGGCTACGATGTCCTGCCGCGCGACGTGCAGGTCGATCCGGTGACGGACAAGCCTCTGCATCTCGACTTCCTGCGCGTCGGGCCCGACTCGATCATCACCGTGCAGGTGCCGGTCCACTTCAAGAACGAAGTCCCAGGCGCCCGGCATCAAGCGCGGCGGCGTGCTGAACGTCGTGCTGCACGAGATCACCGTGCGCACCAAGCCTGCCACCATCCCCGAGTATTTCGAGGTCGACCTGACCGGCCTCGAGATCGGCCACTCGATCCACCTGTCGACGCTCGCAGTTCCCGAGGGCGTGCGCGTGGTGAGCCGCGACAAGAACGCCACCGTGGCGTCGATCGCCGCACCGACCGTGGTGCGCGAGGCGGCCGCCCAGGCGGCAGCCGATGCGGCGGCAGCGGCGTCGGCTCCGGCGGCAGCCGAGGGTGCGGCTCCGGCAGCGGGTGCCACGCCCGCGGCGCCGGGTGCGGCCCCGGCGGCAGGTGCGGCCCCGGCAGGGGGCGCAGCCCCGGCCGGCGGCAAGGCCCCGGCTCCGGCGAAGAAGTAGCGGCAGGCAAGAGCCTCCGTCCGTTCGATGCTTCTGCTGGTCGGGCTCGGCAATCCCGGGCCGCGCTATGCGGGGCACCGGCACAATGTGGGATTCATGGCGGTGGACGAGATCGTCCGCCGCCGTGTCTTCTCGCCCTGGCGTGCGCGCTTCAACGGCGAGGTGGCGGAAGGCCATCTCGGCGGCGAGCGCACGCTTATCCTGAAGCCCATGACCTTCATGAACGAATCGAGCAAGGCCGTGGGCGAAGCGGTGCGTTTCCTGAAGATCCCGCTCGACCGCGTGGTCGTCTTCCACGACGAACTCGACCTCGCGCCCGGGCGCATCCGCATGAAGAAGGGCGGCGGCGCCGGCGGCCATAACGGGCTGCGCGACATCGATGCCCATGTCGGCAACGACTATCGCCGGGTGCGCATCGGCATCGGCCATCCCGGCCACAAGGACCTGGTGCTGCACTGGGTGCTGCGCGACTTCGAGCCCGACGAGCGCGACCCCAAGGACGGCTGGCTGCCCAAGGCGCTGGGCGCGCTGGCCGAGGAATCGGCGCTGCTGGCCGAGGGCACCGGCAAGGCCGACGAACGCTACATGAGCCGGGTGGCGCATCTCGCGCCGCCTCCGAAGCCTCCGGTTGAAGAGTCGAAAGCGTAGAAGATGGGTTTCAATTGCGGAATCGTCGGCCTGCCCAATGTCGGCAAGTCGACCCTGTTCAATGCGCTCACCGCCACCCAGGCGGCGCAGGCGGCCAATTATCCGTTCTGCACCATCGAGCCCAATGTCGGCCGGGTCGCCGTGCCCGATCCGCGGCTCGACAAGCTGGCGGCGATCGCGAGCTCGGCCAAGATCATCAACACCCAGCTCGAGTTCGTCGACATCGCGGGCCTGGTCAAGGGCGCCTCGAAGGGCGAGGGCCTGGGCAACCAGTTCCTCGCCAACATCCGCGAGGTCGACGCGATCGCCCACGTGCTGCGCTGCTTCGAGGACTCCGACGTCACCCATGTCTCGGGCAGCGTCGATCCGGTGCGCGATGCCGAGATCGTCGAGACCGAGCTGATGCTGGCCGACCTCGACAGCCTCGAGAAGCGCCTGCCCAACCTCGAGAAACGGGCCAAGGGCGGCGACAAGGAAGCGGCGGCCGAAGCGCCGGTGGTGAAGAAGGCGCTGGACGCGCTGCGCGAGGGCAAGCCCGCCCGCGAGGCCGCGATCACGGCGGACGAGCGGCCGGTGTTCCGGTTGCTGCAGCTGATCACCGCCAAGCCGATGATGTACGTGCTGAATGTCGACGAGGCCTCGGCCGCGACCGGCAACGCCCACAGCGCCAAGGCGGAGGCCTACGCCAAGACGCGCGGCATGCCGGCCGTGGTGATCTCGGCCGCCATCGAAGCCGAGGTGGCGCAGCTTCCGCCCGAGGACCAGGGCGAGTACCTCGCCTCGCTCGGCCTCAAGGAAACCGGCCTCGCGCGAGTCGTGCGGGCAGGCTACCAGCTGCTCGATCTGGTGACCTTCTTCACGGTCGGGCCCAAGGAGGCGCGCGCCTGGACGGTGCGCCGCGAGGCCACGGCGCCGGAGGCGGCGGGCGTCATCCACACCGACTTCGAGAAGGGCTTCATCCGCGCCGAGACCATTGCCTACGACGACTACATCACCCTGAACGGCGAATCAGGCGCGCGCGACGCCGGCAAGCTCCGGCTCGAGGGCAAGGACTACGCCGTCAAGGACGGCGACGTGTTTCACTTCAGGTTCAATGTCTGATCCGCCGCGTCTGATCCGCCGCCGGCCCTCATGTTCCTCTCCCCCTTGGGGGAGAGGCTAGGTGAGGGGGTACCGAAGATTGTCTCCTGCAACACCCCCTCACCCAACCTCTCCCCCAAGGGGGAGAGGAGCTTGAAGCGACGCGTGGCGTCTTCGATGTAACGCGCGGCAGCTTGACTCTCCCCTAAGGGGAGACGCTACGGTCCGCGCATGATGATGAGAATTGGCGCTTTCAGCCGCCGCGGCCGCGTTTCGGTCAAGGCGTTGCGCCACTACGAGGCGCTTGGCCTGCTGAAACCCGCACATGTCGATAGCGCCACCGGCTATCGCTCGTACGAGGCGTCGCAGCTCGACGACCTGCACCGCCTGATGGTGCTGCGCGCGCTCGGCCTGCCGCTGGAGCGTATTCGCACCCTCCTGCAGGACGACCCGTCGCCCCAACTCATGCGCCATCTGCTGGCCGAGCGGCGGGCGACCGTGGCGCGGCGTATCGATGCCGAGCAGGCGCAACTCGCCGCCATCGAGGCGCGCATCCGCCATCTCGAAGACGCCCAGCCGGCCTATGACATCGTGCTGCGCGACGTGCCGGCGGCCCTGGTCGCGAGCCTGCGCCGGGTGGTGACCGACTATGGCGCCGTCGACTCGCTGCTCGACGAGATCGCCCGGACGCTGCCCAAGACCGCGCGCATCGCCGGCCACGGCGCGGTGTGGCACCACTGCGCCCCGCAAAGCGGCAGATCGACTGCGAGGCGATGGTGCTTCTGGAACGGCCGATCTCCGCGCCGCGCGGCCTGAAATTCTACCAGCTGCCGGCCTGCCGCGCGGCCTGCGTGGTCCATCCCAGCGACGAGGATGCTTTCGCCCCGGCCTGCGCCGCCGCCTGGGCCGCCGTCGCCAACCAGCCCTTCGAGCTCGAAAAAGGTCCGATGCGCGAGCGCTACTACTCGAGCGCCGGCGATCGGCGCTTCGACCTCACGGAGATCCAGTTTCCCCTTCGCCCATCACAGGAGCCATCGCATGACCGTCACGCTCTCCAGCCCCAAGACCATGCCGCCGCCGACCGGCTATTCGCAGATCGCCGAGGTCACAAAGGGCAAGATCGTCCTCATCGCGGGCCAGGTCACGCACGACACGGCGGGAAACCTGGTCGGCGAGAACGATTTCGAGACACAGGTCGAGCAGGTGTTCAAGAACCTCGAGGCCGCCGTGAAGGCCGCGGGCGGCACGTTCCACGACATCGTCAAGATCAACAATTACTACGTGGCCTCGGTCGACACGGCAGCCGGCCTCGCCGCCTTCCGCGCGGTGCGCGACCGCTACGTCAACACCGCGGCGCCGCCCACCAGCACCTTCGTCTTCGTGAGCCGCCTGGTGCGGCCAGGCTGGCTGTTCGAAACCGACGCGATGGCGGTGATCGACGGATAGGACGCGTTCCGTCTGGTGCTTTGCTCAATGGCCTTGCGCCGCGGCACGCCGGTGGATTTCGTCGCTGGTCAGGTCTTCCTTGTGCGTGGCGATGAACCAGCGATGGCCGAACGGGTCGGTGATGCCGCCGACGCGATCGCCATAGAACTGGTCGGCCACGGGGCGTGTGAGCTTGGCGCCCGCAGCGACCGCCTGGCCGACGACGGCATCGACATCCTCGACATAGAGATGGAGGCTGACCGGTGAGCCGCCGATGGTCCCGGGGCCCAGCGCGCCGATTTCCGGATGCTCGTCCGCCAGCATGACGCGCAAATCGCCAATACTGATCTCGGCGTGGCGGATCTTGCCGCTCGGGTCCTGCATCCGCTCGCGCTCGATCGCACCGAAAGCCCGCCCGTAGAATTCGAGCGCCATGGCGCCGCCGGCGACGATCAGGTAGGGCGTGATCGCGTGATAGCCGTCGGGAATGGGTTTGGTCATGCGAATCTCCTTTGCATCACCCATCCTGGCGCCGAGGCGACGACGCGTATTGTAGGTTTTTTACCGGGCTCGCCGTCCGCCTCGCTCAGTCTTCACTGCGGCACGTGGTTCATGTGCTGCGTCCGGCGCGAGAGATACCTGGCGGGACTCAAGCCGGCAAAGTCCTGGAAGTCGTGAATCATGTGCGATTGATCGCTGTAGCCGCAAGCGAGCGCCGTTTCGGCCCAGTCGACGGATGGCGCACGATGAAGCAGCGCCACGGTGCGCTGGAAGCGACGGATGCGGCAAAAGGATTTGGGCGTCAGACCGACTTCATCGCTGAACAGCCGGATGAAACGGCGCGGACTGAGGCCGGTCTCATCGACCACGTCAGCGATACGGCGCGGGCCCCGGCGAAACGCGGCCAGCGCATGGCTGACGGCGGCGTGACGGGAATGCGGCCGTTGCAGCAGAGACAGCAGCGCACGCTCCAGCAGCCGGAGCCTCGCCTCCGCTCCCTCGGCCGCGAGCAGACGCTCGCGCAATTCGACGGCGCGCCCACCCCACAGCGCCTCGAGCGACACATGCCGATTGCGCAGTTCGTCCACGGGCAGCCCCAGGAAGGGGAACGCGCCGCCCGGCTTGAAATGGATGCCGACAAGCGCAGCCGGCCGGCTGGTGTCCAGGACGAAAAAACGCGAATGCGGGCCGGCAACGATTGCGTCGAAGCTGCCCGGCTCGTCGTGAAGATTGATCACCAGCTCCACCGTGCCCGTGGGCAACACGCGCTCGCTTTGGTGCGATGGTGCCGCGTTTTCAAAGACCCACAGCAGATCGATGAATTCCGACAAACGGAAGCCTGGCACGTGCCGGCAGTAAATCATGGTGGAGGGATGATAGCTCCGGACCGTCGACCGGTCGAATTATGCGATGTTCGCGACATGGTCCTGCCCGTGGTCCACAAGGTGTGTCGCCAAACCGTAGCGTGGCTGCAGTAACTCCTCGCTGTCGAACAGCGGAGATCATCCAATGCGAGCCCAACTGCTCTTCACGGTCGCGGCGACAGCCGCCTTCAGCCTCGCGACAGCGGCAGCAGCGCAGACGAAATTCCCGTCGGTGCTGGAAGGCCACGCCATCCTGCCGGCCATGACCCTCGTTCCCGCGCCCGCCGACGCGCCGCCAGAATTGCAGATCTCCGGCCGCTTCGCCGGCCCGCCGACCCAGCGGATTGACGCGCCGGAAAGCGTGCCCGGCATTTCGGCGCTCTCCGACAAGGCGGCGCCGCGGCCCACCGGAATCAGCCTGCCGTTCAAGGGCCAGCCGGTGCAGGGCCTGTCGGGCATCAAGAACCTGAAGGACGGCACGTTCCTCACGCTGACCGACAACGGCTTCGGCTCGAAGGCCAACTCGCCCGACGCCATGCTGATGTTCCACATCGTGAAGCCCGACTGGAAGCGCGGCACGGTGGAGCACGTCTCGACCACGTTCCTGAGCGATCCCGACCGCAAGGTGCCGTTCCGCATCGTCAACGAGAACACGCCGCGGCGCTACCTGACCGGGTCGGATTTCGACATCGAATCGATCCAGCCGATCGGCGATGCGTTGTGGTTCGGCGACGAGTTCGGCCCGTTCCTGATCAAGACCGACAAGAGCGGCAAGGTGCTGGCGGTCTTCGACGCCAAGGTCGACGGCAAGGTCGTGCGCTCGCCCGACAATCCCTACATCGTTCCGCCCGGCGTGCCCGGCATGATGAAGTTCGAGGTCAAGCGCAGCAAAGGCTTCGAGGGCATGGCGGCCTCGCCGGACGGCAAGTTCCTCTATCCGCTGCTCGAGGGTCCGCTGTGGGTCGAGGCGACCAACAGCTTCGAGAGCAAGGACGGCAAGACCTACCTGCGAATCCTGGAGTTCGACCTCGACAAGGCCGCCTTCACGGGCAGGAGCTGGAAATATCCGCTCGAGCTGCCCGGCAACGCCATCGGCGATTTCAACCTGATCGATGCGACGAGCGGCCTGATCATCGAGCGCGACGACAGCGAAGGCGATCCGGCGCAGGCCTGCCTTGAAGGCGCGCCCAAGCCCGACTGCTTCAACGTGCCGGCCAAGTTCAAGCGCATCTACAAGATCGACTTCGCCCAGGCCGACGCCGACGGCTTCGTGAAGAAAGTGGGCTACATCGACCTGATGGACATCGACGACCCCAACAAGCTCGCCCGCCAGGGCGGCAAGGACGGCAAGCTCACCTTCCCGTTCTTCACCATCGAGAATGTCGACGTCATCGACGCCGATCACATCATCGTCGGCAACGACAACAATCTGCCCTTCTCGTCGGGCCGCGCGATCGGCAAGTCCGACGACAACGAGCTGATCCTTTTGAAGGTGACGGACCTGCTGCATGCGAAATAGCACTGCTGATTGCTGCACACGGTACGCAGCCGGACTCTTTCGAATTACACTAAGCTGACGAAGCGCTGAAACAGGACACACGCATTCTCGACGCGGCCGCTTGGCCAACCTATCGTTTGGCATCGCACGAACGAGGCCCGGGGAGATGCGTATACTTGTGGTCGAGGACAACAACCAACTCGTCGCGCTTCTGACGAAGGCGCTGGGGCGAGCCGGTCTCGATGTCGACGCGGCCAGCGATGCGGCGGCCGCCGAAAGCTCCCTGAAGACGATGCGCTATGCCGCCGTCGTCCTCGATCTTGGCCTTCCGGATAAGGACGGCCTTGCCCTGCTCGATCACATGCAACGGCGGCGAGACCAGACGCCGGTCATCATCCTGTCGGCGCGCGGCGGCCTGGACGATCGCATTACCGGCTTGCACAAGGGGGCCAGCGACTATGTCGTGAAGCCTTTCGACATGGATGAACTGGTCGCGCGCATTCAGACGCTGTTGCGACGGTCGCCCGATTCCAAACGCGACGCGCTGACCTTGGGCAACGTGTCGTTCGAGACCGAGAGCCGGCAGGCCGTGGTCGCCGGCAAGCTGCTCTTCCTGCCGCCGCGCGAAGCCGAGGTCCTGGAAGTCCTGCTCAAGCGCGGCGGCCGGACCGTCTCCCATGAATCGCTCGAGAGCCAGGTCTTCGGCATGTCGCAAAACGTCTCGTCGAACGCGATCGAGGTCTACGTCCATCGGCTGCGTCATATCCTGGCGGACGCCGGCGCCAGCGTCGCCATCCACACGATCCGCGGCGTCGGCTACTTGATGGAAGAGGCGAAGGACGACCCGGCCAAGCGCGCGAAGGCTTGAGCGACCGGCGCGGGATGATCCCGCGCTAGGCAGGGCTATCGCACATGACCAAAAAACTCCGTCATCCCGACCGGAGCCGAGCGCAGCGAGGCGTAGCGGAGGGACCTATTTTGTTGCCTCGGCGACAAGAGGAGGTCCCTCGACTACGCCGCCCTCCAGGCGGCTTCGCTCGGGATGACGGAATTAAATGGCCGCATGCGATGGCCTATCGCGCTAGGGGAGCACGCGCTTCATCCAGCGCGCCGTTGCCTGCGAGTCCTGGCTGTCGCTGGCCTCGAGCCGGGCGATGACGCGGTGGCGGTCTTCCAGGTCGCGGTTTTGGCTCAGCTTGAGCTTGGTCTCGACCCGCGAGAGCGGCATGCGGAAGGCCACGATGCCCCTGGTCTGCGCCTCGGCATTGCCGGGCGGCAGGCGGTCGAGGCTCCAGGCCTCCGCGCCGTTGCCTTCGTAGACCGCAGCCAGCCTGGCCAGCACCTCGAGCGCGCCCTCGGTGTCCTCGACGAGCTGCGGGCGGCCGTAGGCATGCACCGTGACGTAGTTCCAGGTCGGCACCTTGACGCCCGGCGTGTACCAGGTCGGCGAGACATAGGCGTGCGGGCCCCAGAACAGCGCCAGTGAATCGGCGCCGCGCGCAAACAATTTCCAGTGCGGGTTGGCGCGTGCCATGTGGCCGATCAGCGAGCCGTGCGGGCTGCCGTCATCCTGCCAGACCAGGGCCAGATGGGTCGCCACCGGGGCTGCCTCGGCATCGGCCGTCATCAGCAGCGCCCAGCCATGATCCTGCATGATCTCGCGGCCGGTGGGCTCGTCGCCTTCGAAATGCTTGGGCACGTACATGATTTTCTTTCTGCGGCTCGTCCGGCGGACCGGCGGGTTGAACGGCGCCGCAATACCATGTCCAATGCCGGCCGCAACCGGGAGGAATTCTCATGGGTGAAGATATCCGTCTTAAGTCGAAGGCCGGCGAGATCGGCGCGTACCTCGCGGCGCCAAAGGGCACGCCCAAGGGCGGGGTCGTCGTCATCCAGGAGATTTTCGGCGTCAACCATCACATCAAGGCGGTCACCGACAAGTTCGCGGCCGACGGCTACCTCGCGCTGGCGCCGCGTTTTTTCGACCACATCAAGACCGGCATCGAGCTCGGCTACACGCCCGACACCATTGCCGAGGGTCGCAAGTACGTGACGGAGCTCGGTCTCGACAAGCCGGTGCAGGACGTCGAAGCGGCGATCGAAGAGCTCAAGAAGCGCGGCGCCAAGAAGGTGGCGGTCACCGGCTACTGCTGGGGCGGCACCATCGCCTGGCTGGCGGCGACGCGGCTGAAGCCCGACGCGGTGTCGGCCTACTACGGCGGCGGCATCCACGGACTCAAGAGCGAGAAGGCCACGGTGCCGACCCAGATGCATTTCGGCGACAAGGACATGCACATCCCGATGACGCACGTGAACGAGCTGCGCAAGCTCCATTCCGAGGTGCAGGTCTTCGACTATCCGGCCGACCACGGCTTCCATTGCGACGAGCGCGGCAGCTACGACGCGGCGGCCTCCAAGCAGGCGATGGCCCGGACATTGGAGCTCTTCGGCAAGCACGTTGGCTAAGAAGCCTGCCAAAAAGTCCCTGACGCCGCAGGCGCGCGGCCCCCTGAACGGGGTCCGCGTCGTCGACCTGTCGCGCCTGGTCGCGGGCAATATCCTGAGCCTGCAGCTCGCGGACTTCGGCGCCGAGGTGATCAAGATCGAGCCGCCCGAGGGCGACACCTTGCGCTCGTGGAAGGTCAAGGGCATCGAGACGGCGTGGAAGGTCTATAGCCGCAACAAGAAGAGCGTGGCGCTCGACCTGCGCTCCGATCCCGGACGCACCATCGTGCGCGAACTCGCCCGCTCGGCGCAGATCCTGGTCGAAAGCTTCCGGCCGGGCGTGCTGGAAGACATGGGACTTGCGCCGGCCGAGCTGCACAAGCTCAACCCCAAGCTCGTCATCGTGCGCATTTCCGGCTGGGGCCAGGACGGCCGCTTTCGCCACAAGCCGGGCTTCGGCACGCTGATCGAAGGCTATAGCGGCTTCGCCTCGATGAACGGCTTCGGCGATCGCGAGCCCGTGCTGCCGCCGATGTATCTCGCCGACGCCATGGCCGCGCTCTACGGCTACGGCGCCGCCATGGTCGCCCTGCGCGAGGTCGAGGTGAATGGCGGCAAGGGCCAGGTGCTCGACCTGCCGCTGTTCGATCCGCTGTTCTCGGTGCTGGGCCCGCAGGCCGCGAACCACAAGCTCACCGGCGAGGTGAAGGTGCGCACCGGCAGCCGCTCGACCAACGCCGCCCCGCGCAACGTCTATCCGACCAGGGACGGCCACTGGGTCTGCCTGTCGGCCTCGACGCAGGGCATGGCCGAGAGGGTGCTGGTCAAGATCGGCCGGCCGGAGCTGGTGAAGGATCCGCGCTTCGCCACCAACATCGAGCGGGTGAAGAACGGCCTCGAGCTCGACAGGATCATCGGCGGCTTCATCGCCGAGCGCGACCTCGCCGAGAACCTGCGCTATTTCGACGAGGCCGGCGTCACCATCGGCCCGGTCTACGACATCGCCCAGATCGTGCAGGACGACTATGTGCTGGAGCGCGAGGCGCTGATCGAGATCCCCGACGAGGAGATGGGCGAGCTGCCCACGCATCCCGTCGTGCCGCGCCTCTCCGGCACGCCGGGCGCGCTGAAGAGCGCCGCCCCGAAGATCGGCGAGCACAACGAGGCGCTGCTGAAGCCGCTGCTGGGCGAGGCCGAATACGACAAGCTCTGCCAGGCGGGAACAATCACCGGCGCGATCTCCAAAGGGAAGAAGAAGTGAGCAGGCCCCTCTCCTCCCGACCGTCTCCGCCGGTCTGGCGCTCGATCCTCTACGTGCCGGGTAACGTCCCCAAGTTCATCGACAAGGCGCACGAGCGCGGCGCCGACTGCGTGCTGGTCGATCTCGAGGACAGCGTGACCCCGGCCGAGAAGCCACGCGCGCGCGAGATGCTGCCGGAGACGATGAAGAAGGTCGCCCGCGGCGGCGCCGACGTCGCGGTGCGCATCAACCGGCCGCTGCGCCTTGCCATCCCCGACATCGAGGCGGCGGTGCGGCCGGGCCTCTCGGCGCTGTTCGTCACCAAGACCGAAGGCGTGCAGCATCTGAAGCTTCTGGACGAGGCGGTGAGCGAGCTCGAACGCGAGCGCGGCATGCCGGTGGGCAGCGTCGGATTCGGCGCCATGATCGAGCATCCGCGCGCGCTGGCCCATATCGACGACATCGCAGCGCACGCGCCGCGGCTGATCTCGATGATGTTGGGCGGCGAGGACTTCGCGCTCGAAACCGGCTCGATCCCGAGCGACGAGAGTCTCGAACTGCCCAAGCGGCTGGTCGCGTTCGCGGCCCAAGGGCACGACGTGGCGATGTTCGGCATTCTAGGCACGGTGGCCGACTACACCGATCCTGCCGCCTACAAGCAGAGCGCCATCCGCGCGCGACGCTTCGGCTTCTCGGGCGGCACCTGCGTGCATCCCGGGCTGGTGCAGGCGCTGAACGACGCCTTCACGCCCGATCCGGCCGAGGTCGCCCACGCCAGGAAGCTGATCGCCGCCGATGAAAAGGCCGCAGCCGAGGGTCGCGGCTCTTTCACCGTCGATGGCAAGATGATCGACATCCCGGTGATCGACCGCGCCCGCCGGCTATTGGCGCGGCACGACGCGATCGAGCGCCGGTTCAGGAAGGTCTAGGCGTCGACGAGTTCGCGGACGGGCCGCGTCTCTGGCCGCGTCTCGGGCCGCGTGTCGATCTCGATCTCGATGTCGGTCTGGTCGGAGATGGCGTCCACCATCTCGGCCGTGACGCCGGCATTGAGGCTCTGCAGCAGGACTTCCTTGCCGTTGGCGAACCGCACGGCGTCGCGGTGCGCATGCGCCACGACTTCCAGGCGTATCATCACCACTTCCTCGACGGGTCCGACGGCGAACGCGCGCTGCACGGTCTCGCCGATGCCCTCCAGTCGGAGATGCGCATCGGCGGGGATGCAGACGGCCGTATCGCAGTCGTGTCCGGCGGTGAAGCCCATCGTGCCGCTGGGGAAGCGGCGCAGGGTGTATTGCTCTTCTTGAACTGCAGGTCGCGAACGATAGAGTTCCAGTGAGTAATCACACATGACGTCCTCCGGTTTAGGGAACGTCCTTCAGACGTAATACGAACGGCGAACCGATCAAGCCGCCGATCGAAACAATCCGGAACTATCGGTTCGCACGTGTTCCCTAATTCGGCAACGCCCGCTCAGTACCCTTCACCCAGGGCCTGATCCCTCAGTGCTTGTCGGACCACACCTGCCGCTTCACGGCGTACATCAGGCCGGCCATCGCCAGCAGGAAGAGGATGACGCGAACGCCGGTGCGCTTGCGCTCCTCCATGTGCGGCTCCGACGCCCAGGCGAGGAACTGCACGACGTCCGACGCTTCCTGGTCGATCGTGGCCTTGGTGCCATCGGTAAAGGTCACGCGGTCGTCGGTGAGCGGCGGCGGCATGCCGATCTTGTGGCCGGGAAAGTACTTGTTGAAGTAGTCGTCCTTGGTGACGCTGAACTCCTTGATCTGCTCGGGCGTCAGCTTCTCGAACGGCACGTAGCCGGTCAGGATTCCATGGACATAGTTCGGGCCGTCCTCGCGCGCCTTGATCATGACGCTGAGGTCGGGTGGCGCCTTGCCGTTGTTGGCGGCGGCTGCGGCGGCGGCATTGGGGAACGGCTTCTTGAAGCTGTCCGACAGGCGCGCCGGCCGCTCCATGGGCTGACCGTCGTCGCCGATGTCGGGCACCTGGATGTCCTTGATCAGCCCCTTGACCTGGTTCTCGGTGAGGTCGAGCTCCATCAGGTTGCGATAGGCCAGCAGCTGCAGCGAATGGCAGGCCGAGCAGACTTCGGCATAGACCTGGTAGCCGCGCTGGGCGGCGGCGCGGTCGTAGGTGCCGAACGGGCCCTCGAAATGCCAGTGCAGGTGCGGCGGATGCTGCTCGGTCTCGGAGGCGCTCACCAACTCGGCGGACACGGCCATGGCGCCGGCGCCGAGGGAGGCGAGCGCAAGGGCTGCGGAAACGATCGTCTTGCGCATGATCCTTAACCCGCCTTCTTCTTGAGCACCGCGTCGGCGATGCTTGGGGGCAATGGCAACGGCCGTTCGATCTTGCCCAGGACCGGCAGCAGGATGAGGAAGTGGAAGAAGTAATAGAGCGTGCCCAGCTGGGCGATCGGCACATACCAGCCTTCCGGCGGATTGGCGCCGCAGACGCCCAGAATGATGACGTCGATCACCAGCACGAACATGAACCACTTGTAGATCGGCCGGAAGGTGCAGGACCGCACGCGCGAGGTGTCGAGCCACGGCAGGACGAACAGCACGGCGATCGCGCCGAACATGGCGATGACGCCGCCCAGCTTGTTGGGGATGGCGCGCAGGATGGCGTAGAACGGCAGGAAGTACCATTCGGGCACGATGTGCGTCGGCGTCACCAGCGGGTTGGCCGGGATGTAGTTGGCGGCGTCGCCCAGGTAGTTGGGCGCGAAGAAGGCGAAGCCCGCGAAGACGATCAGGAAGACCATCACGCCGAAGCCGTCCTTCATCGTGTAGTAGGGATGGAACGGAACGGTGTCCTGCGGCCCCTTGGGATCGATGCCCAGCGGATTGTTCGAGCCGTGCACGTGCAGCGCCACGACATGCAGCGCCACCACCGCGACGATGATGAAGGGCAGCAGGTAGTGCAGCGCGAAGAAGCGGTTGAGCGTCGGGTTGTCGACGGCGAAGCCGCCCCACAGCCAGGTGACGATCGAATCGCCCACCACCGGGATGGCCGAGAACAGGCTGGTGATGACGGTGGCGCCCCAGAAGCTCATCTGGCCCCACGGCAGCACGTAGCCCATGAACGCCGTCGCCATCATCAGCAGGAAGATGATGACGCCCAGGATCCACAACAGCTCGCGCGGCGCCTTGTAGGAGCCGTAGTACATGCCGCGGAAGATGTGGATGTAGACGGCGATGAAGAAGAACGACGCGCCGGTCATGTGCAGGTAGCGGATCAGCCAGCCCGACGGCACGTCGCGCATGATGCGCTCGACCGAAGTCGAAGGCCATCGTCACGTGCGGCGTGTAGTTGGTCGCCAGCACCACGCCGGTGGCGATCATGAGCACCAGCATCACCGTGGCGATCGCGCCGAAATTCCAGAAGTAGTTGAAATTCCGCGGCGTCGGGAAGGTGTGATATTCCTTCTCGATATACGAAAAGATCGGCAGGCGGTGATCGATCCAGGAGATCACCTTGTTGTTGAAGACCGGCGGCGTGCCGTGAGACGAGGCCATATCTGGGAACTCCTGGAGCGATCCTTGAGGGTCGGCTGTCGTGTGCGATGAGAGGGCGATCAGCCGACGCGGACGAGAGTGTCCGAGGTGAAAAGGTAGCCCGGAACGGCGAGGTTGAGCGGCGCCGGCCCTTTGCGGATGCGTCCCGAGGTGTCGTACATCGAGCCGTGGCAGGGGCAGAACCAGCCGCCATACTCGCCCTTGGGATCGCCCGGATTGTTGCCCAGCGGCACGCAGCCCAGATGGGTGCAGACGCCGATCATGATCAGCCACTCCGGCCGCACCTTCTTGGCGGTGTCGGTGACGCGCGAATTGTCGGTCTGCGGATCGCGCAGCTCCGACATCGGCACCTCTTCGGCGGCCTTGATCTCCTCCGGCGTGCGATGGCGGATGAACAGGGGCTTGCCGCGCCACTTCACGGTGATCGCCTGGCCCACCTGGACCGGCGCCACGTTCACCTCGACGGTCGACAACGCCAGCGTATCGGCGGCGGGGTTGAGATTGTTGATGAAGGGCCAGGCGACGGCGATCGTGCCAATGGCGCCCATGGCGCCTGTTGCGACCATGAGAAAGTCGCGCCGGGTCGGATCGCTGTGACCGCCGGCCGGGATGCTTGCAGTAGCCATTGTTTCTCTCTTCCGTCCCCCCGAGGAGATGGGTCTTTAGACCGCAAAACCCCCTTATGTTTCAAGGCTCTGTTGGTCGCAGGCGGGGCGCACCCCGTTGTGTGACAGCGTGCCGCACGAACGCGCGCTTTCGCGACGCGGACGAGAGTAGAACAGCAGCCATGCGCCTTGCCCTGTTCGAGCCCGATATTCCTCAGAATCTCGGGGCCTTCATCCGTCTGGCCGCCTGCCTGGGCGCGCCGCTCGACATCATCGAGCCGTGCGGCTTTCCGCTCGACGACAGGCGAATCCGCCGCGCCGCCATGGATTACGTCGATCTGGCCCGGATCGTCCGGCATGCCTCGTGGCAGGCTTTCCTGCGCGATCGCATACCTGGACGCCTTGTCCTGCTCACCACGTCGGGCGCCCAGCGCTTTCCCGATGTCGCCTTCCGGACGGATGATACCTTGCTGCTCGGCCGCGAAAGCGCCGGCGTGCCGGCCGAAGTGCACGACGCGGCCGACCTTCGCTTGCGCATTCCGCTGCAGAAAGGTTTGCGCTCGCTCAATGTCGCGCTGGCCGGGGCGATGGTATTGAGCGAGGCCCTTCGGCAAACAGCAGGATTCGATGCGCTCTCCGACTAGAACTCCCTCGCCGCTCCCCGACGACGCCACGCTCGCCCAGCGCAAGGAAAAGGCGCGCCTCTGGTTCGAAGACCTGCGCGACCGCATCTGCGCCGAATTCGAGCGCCTCGAGGACGAGCTCTTAGGCACGCATCGCGAGCTGCCGCCCGGCCGCTTCGAGCGCAAGACATGGCAGCGCGAGTCCGGTCCGGACGGAGAGGATCGCGGCGGCGGCACCATGTCAGTCATGCGCGGCCGCGTGTTCGAGAAAGTAGGCGTCAACGTCTCCACCGTGTTCGGCGAATTCAGCCCGGAGTTCCGCAAGCAGATTCCCGGCGCCGAGCAGGATCCGAGTTTCTTCGCGACCGGCATCTCGCTGGTGGCGCACATGCGCTCGCCCAAGGTGCCGGCGGTGCACATGAACACCCGACACATCGTGACCACGCGCGCCTGGTTCGGCGGCGGTGCCGACCTCACGCCCATGGTGCCGGACGACGCCGATACGCAGACGTTCCATGCGGCGCTCAAGACCGCCTGCGATGCCCACGATGCGGGCTACTACCCGCGCTACAAGAAATGGTGCGACGAATACTTCTATCTCTCGCACCGCGGCGAGGCGCGCGGCGTGGGCGGCATCTTCTTCGACGATCTCGACAGCGGCGACTTCGCGCGCGACTTCGCCTTCACGCGGGACGTGGGCGAGGCTTTCGTCGCGGCCTATCCCGCCATTGTGCGCCGGCACATGAACGAGCCCTGGACTCCGGCCGAGCGCGAGCACCAGCTGGTACGCCGCGGCCGCTACGTCGAGTTCAACCTGCTGCATGACCGCGGCACCAAGTTCGGCCTGATGACCGGCGGCAACGTCGAGGCCATCCTGATGTCCCTGCCGCCCGAGGTGCGCTGGCCGTAAGCGGGCGCGAGCGCGTGCCGGCTGAAGGTAGTGCGTCGAGGCGGGAGATCATGATGCCGATCCTTCCGAGTGAGGCCGGCTCACATACGCCACAACATTGCTCAGGACTGTCAAGCCTCTCCCGTTCATCCTCCCTCACCCGTCATCCCGACCGGAGCGAAGCGAAGTGGAGGGACCTCCTCCTTGTCGCAGGCATGAGCAGGTCCCTCCACTTCGCCTCGCTACGCTCGGCTTCGGTCGGGATGACGGATTTGTTTGAAGCGACTCGCTACGCCCGGCGCCGGTCGGGATGGCGAGAGAGGGCAGCACCCGCAACGATCGGGAAGGCGAACAGGCCGAGGACCAGCAGCGGATAGGGCGCGCCCCACCAGAAGGCGAAGCGGTCGAGGAAGGTGGTGGGATCGTCGGCGTAGAAGAATCGGGCGTAGAGGAAGTCGACGATCACGGTGGAGCTCGGCCACAGCAGCGCAGCCAGCAGAGCCGCCTCGAACCAGCGCGGTCCCGCCGTGCGGCGGGCATGGATCAGCGCCAGCATCGCCACGTAGGGCAGCGGCACCAGCGCCTTGTACCATTCGACGGCGCGCACCGAGAGGGTGAGGCCGATCCAGGTGTCGCCCACCATGTCGTTCAGCACGACGAACACGACGATCGCCAGCCACAGCGCGAAGGTGAGGCCGGGCCGGATCATGCCGTGCGGGCAAGGCGCTTCAGCTCGGCCAGGCAGGCGGCGCGGTCGGCGGAAAAATCGCCGGCGATCCACCAGCGCTCGACGGCCTCGAGCAGCTCACCCACCTTGGGCCCGGGCTTGAGGCCGAGCGCCAGCGCATCGGCGCCGCCGATCGGCAATTCCGGCGGGGTCCATGTCCGAGCGAGCGCGAGGGCGGCGCGCCAATCGTCCGGACCCTCGAGCAGCACGCGGTCGATGAAGAGGCTGGTGCCGAGTCGATAAAGCGCGGCCCGGCGGTTTGAAAGATCGCCGGGAGCAGCGGGTTCCAGCATCAACTGCAGGCGCAGCGATTGCTGGGTCGAGAGCTTCAGCCGCTTGGCCACCGCCGTCGCGGGCGGCGAGACGATCGCGGCCAGCCGACGCAGCGCATCGAGCGCAGCCTCGCGCTCGCGGGCGATCAGCGCCTTCAGCCGCGCGGCGCCGGCATATTCCGGCAGCCAGTGATCGAGGGCGCCGGCTTCGGCCATCGCCGCCAGCGCATCGGTGGGCGCGGGCGCGGCCAGCAGGCGCAAGAGCTCCTTGGCGACGCGCTCGGCCGACAGGCTGCTCAAGGCGCCGGCGTTGCGGCGGCAGGCGTCGAAGCCCGCGCTGTCGAGCGGCGGCTTGCCGAACCAGGCATGGAAGCGGAAGAAGCGCAGCACGCGCAGGCGGTCCTCGGCGATGCGCTGGTCCGGATCGCCGATGAAGCGGACGCGGCCGGCGAAAAGATCGGCGCGGCCGTCGAACGGGTCCCAGATCGTGCCGTCGGGCTCGGCGTACATCGCGTTGAAGGTGAAGTCGCGGCGCTCGGCATCGATCCGCCAGTCGTCGGTGAAAGCGACGACGGCACGGCGGCCGTCGGTTAGAACGTCGCGCCGCAAGGTCGTGAGCTCGAACGGCTTGCCTTTGACGATGGCCGTCACCGTGCCGTGCTTGAGGCCGGTCGGCACGACTTTGAGATCCGCCGCCTCGAGCGCGCGCATCACCGTCTCGGGCGGCTTGTCGACGGCGATGTCGATTTCGCCGACCGGCCGGCCCAGCACGGTGTCGCGCACGCAGCCGCCGACGAAGCGCGCGGCGATGCCGCCGCTTGCCAGCGCTGCCAAGAGCGCCTGCACCGGCGGGTCGTCCATCCAGGCGGGCTTCATCTCATCACCTCCCCAGCAAAGCTGGGGAGGTGTCGCCGTCACACGGCGACGGAGGGGTCATGGAGGGTGCGAGAGAAGAGCTCGACCCCTCCGTCCGCTGCGCGGACACCTCCCCAACTTCGTTGGGGAGGGACGTCCTCATCAGAGTCATGGCGCGAAGAGGCCGCCGTAGCCCTGGTTCTGGGTGAAGAACAGCACGAAGAAGCCGGCGATGGTGCAGAGAAGGCCGGCGATGGCGAGCCAGGTGATCGGCATGTCCTGCCAGGCCGGCAGGGTGCCGGCGAGCTTGCGCTCCTGCTTGATCTTGACCGCCCAGGCCCACAGGAAGAAGCCGGCGGTGGGCGCCATCACCAGGATCAGGACGAGAAGAATGACGCGCATGGAGTTGCTCCGGGCCCCTCTTCGCTGGGGGCGCGCGACTCCAGTCGCGCGTCTTTGTCATGCATTTTTGGAGCGCGGGCGTCCCGCCCGCTCATGTCAGCGCCTTCATAGGCGCCTTTCATGAGCGGGCGGGACGCCCGCGCTCCGGAAGAGAGATGACGCGCCACTGGAGTGGCGCGCCCCCAGCACTCTAACCATCGGCGGTGAGGACGAACTGAAGATTTTTCAGCATACCGGCAGTTGCGCCCCAGATGTAGCGTTCCCCGTACGGCATGGCGTAGTAGCGCCGCTCGCGGCCCTGCCAGCTGCGGCTCTGGATCTGGTGGTTCTTCTCGTCGAGGAAATGCGCCAGCGGCACCTCGAAGACGTCGGCGACCTCGCGCGGATCCGCACGGGTCGTGAATCCCGGCGTCACGATGCCGACGATGGGCGTGATCTCGTAGCCCGTGCCGGTGCGGTAATGATCGACCGCGCCGATCACGTCGATGAAGCTTCGCGTCAGCCCGACCTCTTCCTCGGTCTCGCGCAGCGCCGTCGCCACCGCGTCGGCGTCGGAGGCCTGCGGCCGGCCGCCGGGAAAGGCGATCTGGCCGGCATGACTCGGCATGTCGTCGGTGCGCTGGGTCAGCAATACCGTGACGCCGGGCTCGCGACGCACCAATGGCACGAGAACTGCAGCGGGACGAAATGTCTCCGGGACGGGTACGACGCCGTTCAGGGAGAAATCGCTGCCGAGAGGCGGCTGGGGTACGGGCAGGCCGGATGCCAAACGCCTGCTGCGCTCGCGCACCCGCTGCACGATTTCGTCAACTGTCATGCCCTTGTTCCGGCCTCATTTCTGGGCTTCCCTCAAAGCTAATCCCGCCAGCCAAACTTACGATCACAGGAGCGCCCCGGTGGCCCCAGACACATCCACTGCAACCGACGCTGACGCCATCGCCGCCCTGGCCGACATCGAACGTCTCGGTGGCCAGTTGCGCGCCGCCCGCTCGGCCATCGGCAAGGTCATTTATGGCCAGCAGGATGTCATCGATCAAACCCTTGTAGCACTTCTGTCGGGCGGCCACGTGCTGTTGATCGGCGTGCCCGGCCTCGCCAAGACCCTGCTGGTCGAGACTTTGGGCGTCGTGCTGGGCATGGAAGCCAAGCGCATCCAGTTCACGCCCGACCTGATGCCCGCCGACATTCTGGGCTCGGAAGTGCTGGAAGAGACCGACGCCGGCCGCCGCTCCTTCCGCTTCATCCAGGGCCCGGTGTTCGCCCAGCTGCTGATGGCCGACGAAATCAACCGCGCCAGCCCGCGCACCCAGTCGGCGCTGCTGCAGAGCATGCAGGAGAAGCACGTCACCGTGGCCGGCAACCGCCACGACCTGCCGGCGCCGTTCCATGTGCTGGCGACGCAGAATCCCGCTGGAGCAGGAAGGCACTTATCCCCTGCCCGAGGCGCAGCTCGACCGCTTCCTGCTGCAGATCGATGTCGGCTACCCCGACGAGGCGGCCGAGCGCCAGATCATGATCGGCACCACCGGCGCCACGCCGGCCAAGGCGGTGCAGGCGCTGACCCCGGCCGACCTGATGGCAGCCCAAGCGCTGGTGCGCCGCCTGCCGATCGGCGAGAGCGTGGTCGACGCCATCCTGAAGCTGGTGCGCGCCGGCCGCCCCGATACCAGCGACCTCGACGTGGTGCGCCAGCGCATCGCCTGGGGCCCCGGCCCGCGCGCCAGCCAGGCCTTCATGCTGGCCTCCCGCGCCCGCGCCATCATCCAGGGCCGCCTGGCACCCTCGGTCGACGACGTCGTGGCATTGGCCGGACCGATCCTGCGCCACCGCATGGCCGTCAACTTCTCGGCCCGCGCGGAGGGCATCACGGTCGAGACGGTGATCGCCCAGATGTGCGCCAGACTGGCGTAGAGTGTGCGTTTTCTTCCGGAGCGCGGACCTCCAGGTCCGCTCATTATGATGATGATGCGGACCTGGAGGTCCGCGCTCCGATGAATCGGAATAGTTGATAGATGGCGTCTCCCTCAACCCTTCACCGTTCGCTCGAGCTCGCCGGGACGCTGCCTGCCCTGATGGTGGCGGCCGATCGCGTGGCCGCGACCGTGATCCAGGGCGTGCATGGCACGGCGGCGCGTCGGACAGGGCGATGCGTTCTGGCAGTACCGGCCCTATCGCGACGGCGACAGCGCCAACCAGATCGACTGGCGGCAGAGCGCGCGCAGCCGGCATCTGTTCGTGCGCGAGACCGAATGGGAGGCCGCGGCCAGCGTCTGGCTGTGGCGCGACGCCTCGCCCTCGATGCAGTACGCGTCGCTCCGCAACACCGACACCAAGGCCGTGCGCGGCGAGCTTCTGACCCTGGCGCTGGCCAGCCTTCTGGCCGATGCCGGCGAGCGCGTGGCCGTGCTGGGCACCGGCATGCGGCCGACCGCCGGCCGGGTCGCGGTGCGGCGTATCGCCGAGACGCTCCATGACGAAGCACGCGACTCCGCGAAGGAAGGCGGGCGCCCGTTGCCCAGCCTGCCGCCGCTGGTGCCGCTGCCGGCGCACGGCACGGTCGTGCTGGTCTCCGACTGGCTCGACCCGCTCGACAGGATCGAGGCCGTGATCCGCCACTATGCGAGCGGCGGCGTGCGCGGCCATCTCGTGCAGGTGCTCGATCCCGCCGAGGAAGACCTGCCGTTCGACGGCCATGTGAAGTTCGAGGGCCTCGAGGCCGAAGGCCAGCACACGATCCGCCGGGTCGAGGCCGTGCGCACCGCGTACGGCGCGCAGGCTCGCGGCGCAGAAGGAAGGCCTGCAGCGCCTGACGCGCTCGACCGACTGGACGGTGCATCTGCATCGCACCGACAAGCCGCCGCAGACGGTCCTGCTGTCGCTCTACCTCGCCATGGCCGACCTGCGTCGGCTGAACGCGGCGTGATGATCATGAACGTTTCAGCCCGGCGTCTCCCCTCAGAAGCCCTCTCCGCCCGCGCAGCGGGGGGAGAGGGAGGGGACCCGCGCGTGAGCGCGGGGAGGGAGAGGTGGGTTTTCGCCTCATGCCCCGCACATCGCCTTCGAACGAAGCACCACCTCTCCTCCCCGTTGCTTCGCAACGGGTCCCTTCCTCTCCCCCGCTTCGCGGCGGAGAGGACCCTTAAGTCGTTGGTCCCCCGCTTCGCGGCGGAGAGGACCCTTAAGTCGTTGGTCCTTAAATCCTTGATCCTTATCTCAGCCCGGCGCCTCCCCTCAGAGGCCCTCTCCGCCCGCGCAGCGGGGGGAGAGGGAGGGGACCCGCGCGCGAGCGCGGGGAGGGAGAGGTGGGTCTTCGCCTCACGCCCCGCAAATCGCCTTCGCACGAAGCACCACCTCTCCTCCCCGTTGCTTCGCAACGGGTCCCTTCCTCTCCCCCGCTTCGCGGCGGAGAGGACCCTTGAGTCGTTGGTCCCCCGCTTCGCGGCGGAGAGGACCCTTGAGTCGTTGGTCCCCCGCTTCGCGGCGGAGAGGAAGCTTGAGCCGTTGGTCCGCGTGTCCTCATGCTGAGCCTCGGCGCCTTCGCCTTCGCGGCGCCCGGCATGCTGGCGCTCCTGCTGGCGTTGCCGCTGATCTACTGGCTGCTGCGCATGATCCCGCCGCTGCCCAAGCTGGTGCGCTTCCCCGCCATCCGGCTGCTGATCGGGCTCGAGCCGACCGAGCAGACGCCGAGCAAGATGCCGTGGTGGCTG
This sequence comes from uncultured Alphaproteobacteria bacterium, assembly GCA_963765385.1. Taxonomy (GTDB): domain Bacteria; phylum Pseudomonadota; class Alphaproteobacteria; order Reyranellales; family Reyranellaceae; genus Reyranella. The sequence goes on from CAVXWG010000014.1 coordinate 1,396,316, forward strand.
CTGCTGCTGCGCCTGCTGCTGGCCACGGCGCTGATCCTGGCGGTGGCGCGGCCGCTCCTCAATCCGCAGGCCGAGCTCCCGGGCAAGGGACCGCTGATGCTGGTGATCGACGACGGCTGGTCGTCGGCGCCGGGCTGGACGACGCGCATCGCCCATGCCGAGCGCCTGATCCAGCGCGCCGAGCGCGCCAACCGCCCGGTCGTGCTCGCCGGCACCGCGCCGGCCCCGCTCGATGCGCCGGCGATGCGCAAGGGCGCGCATGCGGCCCGACGAGGCGCGCACACTGCTGCGCGCCTTCCGCCCCAAGCCGTGGCCGACCGACCGCGCCGCCGCCGCCATCACCATCGACCAGATGCAGGTCGACCCCGGCGCCTATGTCGTCTGGCTGAGCGACGGGCTGGACGACGAAGGCGCCGCCAAGCTCACCGAGCGCCTGCAACGTTTCGACGGGCTGCAGGTGATCGTGCCCGACCAGGCGGCCACGCCGCTGCTGCTGCTGCCGCCCGCCGCCGAAGGCCGCGACCTCAAGGTGCAGGCGCTGCGCCCCGTCGCCGACGGGCCGCGCCGGGTCGCCATCCAGGCGGCCGACGAGCAGGGCCGCACCGTGGCCCGCATCGATCTCGACTTCGCGGCCAACGCCACCAAGGGCGAAGGCACGCTGCCGGCGCCGCCCGAGCTGCGCAACCGCATGGCGCGGCTCGACATCGAGGCGCAGGGCGGCGCGGGCAGCATGGTGCTGCTCGACGAGCGCTCGCGCCGCCGGCCGGTCGCCATCCTGGGCGAGAAGCCGACCGCCAACGGCCAGCCGCTGATGCAGGAAGTCTACTTCCTCGAGAAGGCGCTCGATCCCTATGTCAGCCTCACCATCGGCGATCGCGAGACCGTGCTGACGCGCAACACCGCCGTGCTGCTGATCCCCGATGGCGCCGCGCCCTCGGCCGCCGACCGCGAGGAAATCGCCAAGTGGATCGAAGGCGGCGGCGTCGCCGTGCGCTTCGCCGGCCCCAACCTCGCCGCCGGCGGCGACACCCTGGTGCCGACGCGCCTGCGGCTGGGCGATCGCGCGCTGGGCGGCGTCATGAGCTGGGGCCAGCCGACGGCGCTGGCCGAGTTCCCGGCCAACAGCCCGTTCCTCGGCATCCCGATCCCCAAGGACGTGCGCATCTCCCAGCAGGTGCTGGCCGAGCCGACGCCCGACCTCGCCGACAAGACCTGGGCGCGCCTGACCGACGGCACGCCGCTGGTCACGGCCGAGAAGCGCGGCCAGGGCTACCTCGTGCTGATGCACACCACCGCCAACACGAGCTGGAGCAACATGGCGTTGAGCGGGCTGTTCGTGAACATGCTGCAGCGGCTGGTGACCCTGTCGCGCGGCGTCGCCGGCGACGGCGTCAACAAGGCGCTGAAGCCGTGGCGCACGCTCGACGGCTTCGGCCGCCTGGGCGCCCCGCCGGCCGGCGCGCAGATCCTGCCGCCCGACGCCGAGGAAACCTTCAAGCCCAAGCCGACCACGCCGCCCGGGCCTCTATGGCGACGAGAACGCCCAGGTCGCCTTCAACATCGGCGGCCGCGTGGCCGAGCCCAAGCCGCTGGTGCTGCCGGTCGGCGTCTCGACCGACAAACTGAGCGAAGGCGGCGAGACCGACCTGTCGCGCTGGTTCCTGCTGGCGGCGCTCCTGATGCTGCTGGCCGATCTGTTCCTGTCGCTGTGGCTGCGCGGCCTGCTGGGCAAGGCGGTGCGCTTCGGCGGCCGCGCCGGAGGCGCGGCGCCGGCGGCGCTGCTGCTGCTGGCCGGCGCGTCGTTCCTGGTCGTCGTGGCGCCCGCGCCGAACGCGAGCGCGCAGATACTCTCTTCGGGGCTCATGACCGCTCCGGTTTCCGGCCACCTCCTCACTCCATCTGACCTCCGTCGTCTCGACCGAGGCCCGCAGGGCCGAGCGGAGAGACCTTCTCTCAACAATAGGCCGCTTATCGTGGAGAGAAGGTCTCTCCGCTCCGCGCTTCGCGCTCCGGTCGAGACGACGGGAATTGGCTTCGCGGCGCGGGGCGCTCCGGTCGAGACGACGGAGAGGAAGCGGGTTCACCCTCGTCGCCGACCAGCCGGCCAAGCCCGGACCGCCGCCGCTCAGCGAAGAGCAGGCGCTGAAGGGCTCGCTCGACATCCGGCTCGCCTACATCGTGACCGGCGACAAGGAAGTCGACGACATCAGCAAGGCGGGCCTCGAGGGCCTGAGCGAGATCCTGCGCAACCGCACCTCGGTCGAGCCGGCCGATCCGGTCGGCCTCGACCTCGAGAAGGACGAGCCGCGGCTCTATCCGCTGATCTACTGGGCGATCACCTCGACGCAGCCGGCGCTCTCGGCCAAGGCCTCGGCGGCGCTCGACCGGTACCTGCGCACCGGCGGCATCCTGTTCATCGACACGCGCGACCAGCAGCTCAGCTTCGACCGCCCCGTCGGCGGCAATCCCGACCTCAAGCGGCTGCTGGGCGGCATCGAGACGCCGCCGCTGGTCGCCATGCCGCCCGACCACGTGCTCACCAAGTCGTTCTATCTCCTGAGCGACATGCCGGGCCGCTGGCAGGGCGGCAAGATCTGGATCGAATCGGGCAACGGCCGGGTGAATGACGGCGTCACCACCATCGTGATCGGCGCCAACGACTATGCCGGCGCCTGGGCGGTCGACCAGCGCGGCCGCGGCCTGATGCCGGTCTCGCCGGGCGGCGAGACGCAGCGCGAGATGGCCTACCGCTTCGGCGTCAACCTCGTGATGCATGCGCTCACCGGCAACTACAAGGACGACATGGTGCACATGCCCGACATCATGCAGAGGCTGCGGCGATGAACGCGACCTCCGCCGTCTCCGTCGCCTTCGACCCGCTGCTCGGCTGGACCGTCCTCGCCGTGCTGGGCGGCATCGGCCTGGTGCTGGTGCTGCTCGGCCTGCGCGCCGGCGCGCGCGGCACCTGGTGGCGGCTGGGTTCGCTCATCGTCGTGCTGGCCGCGCTCAGCAATCCGTCGCTGATCGAGGAGCAGAGGAAGCCGATCGCCGACGTGGCGCTGGTGGTGGTCGACGATTCCGATTCGATGGCGATCGGCGAACGCCGCCAGCAGGTCCAGGCGGCGCGCGAGACGCTGAAGCGACGGCTCGGCCAGCAGGAGGGATTGGAAGTGCGCGAGGCCGTGCTGCCGCCGGCGCATATCCAGCTCGGCAGCGAACGGCCGGGCGGCACGCGCCTGATCGAGACCATGCGCTCGGCCCTGGTCGAAGTGCCGCCGGAGCGGCTGGCCGGCGTGGTCCTGCTGACCGACGGCCAGGTGCACGACGTGCCGGCCAACCTGCCGCCCGAGCTGGGCGGCGCGCCGCTGCACGCGCTGATCGCCGGCAAGAAGAACGAGCGCGACCGGCTGATCGTGCTCGAGCAGTCGCCGCGCTTCGGCGTGGTCGGCCGCGAGGTCACCACCAAGTTCCGGATCGAGGACCCGGCGGGCGGCACCGCGCCGGTGACGCTGTCGGTGGGCGGCGAGGTCGTGCGACGGCTCGACGTGCCGGTCGGCAAGTCGGTCGAGCTGCCGATCACGGTCGGCAATCCCGGCGCCAACGTGGTCGAGCTCGAGGTGGCGCCCGGCCCCAGCGAGCTCACGCTCGACAACAACCGCGCGCTCTTCACCATCAACGGCGTGCGCGATCGGCTGCGCGTGCTGCTGGTGTCGGGCGAGCCCTACCAGGGCGAGCGGGCGTGGCGCAACCTGCTGAAGAGCGATCCCGGCGGTCGACCTCGTGCACTTCACCATCCTGCGCACGCCGCAGAAGGACGACTTCACGCCGGTGCGCGAGCTGTCGCTGATCGTCTTCCCGATGCGCGAGCTGTTCGAGCAGAAGCTGAAGGAATTCGACCTCATCATCTTCGACCGCTACGAATCGGGCGAACCTGATCACGCGCGACTATTTCCGCAACATCGCCGAATACGTGAAGGGCGGCGGCGCGCTGCTGGTCTCGGTCGGGCCGGTGTTCGCGACGCAGCGCTCGCTCTACCGCACGCCGCTCGGCGCCGTCCTGCCGGCCTCGCCGCTGGGCGACGTGCTGGAGACGCCGTTCAAGCCCAAGGTCACCGAGATCGGCCAGCGCCATCCCGTCACCGCCGACCTGCCGCAGATGGGCCTGCCCGGCAAGGAGCCGGAATGGGGCCGCTGGTTCCGCGTCGTCACCTCGCGCACCGAGCACGGCAACGCCGTGCTGTCGGGCGCCGACGACAAGCCGCTGGTCGTGCTCGACCGCGTCGGCGAAGGTCGCGTCGCCGAGCTGCTGTCGGATCACCTGTGGCTGTGGAACCGCGGCATCGACGGCGGCGGGCCGCAGCCCGAGCTGGTCCGGCGGATCGCGCACTGGCTGATGAAGGAGCCCGACCTCGAGGAGGAGGCGCTGCGCGCCACGAGTGTCGGCGGACGCATTGAAGTGACGCGGCGGACGCTCGCCACGACCTTCCCGACGGTGACCATGACGGCGCCCGGACGGCTCGACCGAAGACGATCACGCTCAACCAGACCAGCCCCGGGCCTCGGCCTGGGCGTGATCGATGTCGACAAGCCCGGCCTCTACCGCTTCGACGACGGCACGCTGCACACCGTGGCGGCGGTCGGCAATCCCGACCCGCTGGAATTCTCCGACGTGCGCGCGACCGAGACCAAGCTGAAGCCGCTGGTCGAGGCCTCGGGCGGCGGGCTGATGTGGCTGCAGGACAATCCCGACCCCGACATCCGCTCGGTGCGCCCCGGCCGCGCCGCCGGCGGCTCGGACTGGATCGGGCTCCGGCGCAACGAGGGCTACACGGTGGCCGGCATCAACCAGCTGCCGCTGCTGCCGGGCATCCTGGTGGCGCTGGCCTTCCTGATGGCGATCGGCAGTGCCTGGTGGCGCGAGGGGCGGTGAGGATCGCGCGGGCGGCCTGAAGCGCGCCCGATCCTGCATCGACGGCTGCCCGGCAAGCTTGGCCGCTATAGCCGAATGACGATGTTGCCGCCTGCAATGTCTTCCTCGAGCACCGTGCCAGCCAGCGTCGTCTTCGCCTTGGTGGCATCCGAGGAAGACCCGGAGAACGTGAAGAGGCAGCCGACCCTGGCGATCGTCCGAATGGCCTTGATGAATCCGTCGTTCAGCGGGTTGCCGCGCATGCAGATATGGCTCGCCGACTTGGCGACCACGCCGACGCTGGGGTCGGGGTCGTCGAACATCGGCCGGAAAACCGGGTTGCCGCCATTGAAGAAGCGCCGCTTGTAGCCGCAAAAGCCCAGGGTCACCTGGTAGTCCTCGAACTCGGGCGTCTCCTGCTCTCCGCCGAGATTGATCAGGCGTCCGCCGCGGTTCGGGTTCACCGGGCGACCCTGGCCGACACCGTGCGGATCGAACTCGCCGCCTTGGCTCTGGTCGGCAGAGAAGAATTTCGAGTTCGGCGCGAGCTTGGTCAGCGGCGGTCGGTTGACGGGCCCTGCCGAGTTGGCGCGGACCACGACCTGGAGCGTCGTCGCCTGGCCGGCGCTGTTGGTGGCGGTCACGGTCGCGTCGCCCGGTCGATAGCCATCGAGATTGAGGGCCTTGTCTTCCTTCCTGGCGAGAAAGAAGAGGCCGCCGTTGGTCTCCCGGTCCACTTCCTTGCGGCCGAGGCCCTTCGGCTCGGGCACCAGGCGGTCGTCCTGGGGCACGCCGGGATCGGGATCCCACAGCAGGGAAATCTTGTCGGTGATTTCCCCATTCGGCGGGGGAATGTTGGTGCCGTGCACGACGGTGTTGCCGCCGGGGTTCTTGATCAGGAGCTCGGCAAACGTGCGCGGCTTGATGCGGACCGACTGGGTCGGCCGGGTCGGATCGACGATCACGTTGGCGAAGCTCGCCGGCAGCGCGAACCCCAGCCTGAGAACCGGCGGGCGCGCCGTTATGATCCGGGTCGGCGGCCGGGCGGCGGGCCGCAGGACGACGATGCCGAGGTCAGCGCCTGCCTGCTCCGCCGCAAGCATTTCGTTGTCGAGCGAGGCGATGGTTCGCTTGCCGACGATATTGTCCGCGGTCTTCTGGGAAGGTTGAAGAATGCGGCGCGACGGGTCGTTCTTGTAGTCGGTGACCGCTTGCGCGGTTGCCTGCCCGTAAATGCCGTCGAATGCCAGCTCGGCATCGTCCAGCTGGTTGAGCGCCAGCTGGATCCTGGCGACATGATCGCCGCGGCTGCCCGGCGTGATGTGCGCGGGGTCGGATACCAGGCAGGCTTCCAATAGGGGATCGCCGCTGAACAGATTGGACTTGAGTGGCATCAATCGCTCCTTCGGCCCGTTCGTGGTCTCCCCTTGAGCGCAGTCGGCCGGCAGGCGCGTGAGCCTGCGCAGTCACAGTAAGCCTCCGATGCCAGGAATATGTGACTTCACGCACACGGCCAGTCGCGCGACCCCGACTCGCGGAGGCGAAGGACGCCATCGTCGAGGACGACGGGCGGTCGAGGGGGTTTCCGACCTTTCCGGCCTTTCCGGACCCTCACGAATTTGCCAAAGCGGGATTGATCTCCCAGCGCTGCGGCGGACGGCCGCCCTGCGGCAGCACGTGATGCGCTGCGGGACGCACGAAGCCGGCATTCCATAGCCGCCCCAGCACCATGTCGGTTTGACCCGCATTCGCGGTCTTGCCCAGGGCGCGAAGTCTCACCTCCTCCCGGGTGGTCTCCGCCCTGGCGCCGGCCTTCCTCAGCCAGCGCACGACGCGGCGCACCTGGCGCTCGAAATCGGACGGCGCGCAGCGATCGAGCACGGCGCGGGCATGCGGCCGGAAGTAGTCCCGCCACAGGCGGATCGCTGCCTGCACGTGATCGGCCCGGACGGTGCCGGGCGGTTTCCCCGTCGTCTGGGCATGGCGCGACCAGTCGAGCAGCGCGAAGATTGCGGCCAGCCGCACGACCGTGCCGCGGCCCTTGCCCAACCAGCCGGCCTCGGCGCCCTCGGTGCCGCTTATCTCCTCCTGCAGCCAGGCGAGGAAATGCTCGACCCGCTTCACCGCTTCCCCGTCGAAGGCCAGCGTCAACGGCCGCTCGGGCGTGCCGACCACGACGCCAATGCGATGCAGCATCGTCACCGCCTCGTCTTCGCGCGGCGCCGCGTCGGCTGACAGGCCGCGCGGTGCCGCCGGGCCGGGCCAGGCGAAGAGAAAGCGCGCCGCCCAGCCGTCGGGCGTGCCCTCCAGCGCCTCGACGAGGCCGTCGGGATGAAGCGAGCAGAGGACGCTCGCCGGAAGGAGGCTGCCGGCCGACCACGCGTCGACGAACGGGCCGCGCGGCTTGCCGTGGCTGGTTTCCCGGGCCAGGCCGTAGAGCCACGGCGTGGGCTCATCGCGCCACAGCAACACGCCGGGCGGACGGGCGGCAACGGATCGCGTCAGAGCGGCGAGAGCGGGATCGTGCACGACGAGCTTTCCACCTTGCACGGGGCCGGGCACGGCCTGCACGGGGCTGGCGCCGGCGGCGCTGTCCCGCTGCAGCAGCTTCTCGACGGTGGCGAGCGGGCGGCCGATGGCGTCCAGGGCCGGCGTCTTGCCGGCCGACGGCGGGCCGACCAGCGCCTGCCAGAGGACCAGCGGCTCGGACCATGACTGCGTCACGCAGGCCCTGACGCCGGCGCCGCACAGGCCCGCGACCGCGCCCAGCACGGCTTGCGCCACGTAATCGACAGGGGCGCCGGCGCCGCCGGCGGTATCGCTCACCCACTCGCGCCACGGTTGGGGCACGGTATCGAGGGGAAAGGCGGGCACGACGGGGCGGCCGTCGTCCAGCAGGCTGGGGTCGGGCGCGGGCCACCCTGCCGGTGCGCCGGCGAAAGTCGGTTGGGCGAGCCGCGGCCCGGCTCGTCAGCGCTCAAGGGTTGCGGCGCGTCGTCGGTTTGATGGGGCATGGTGCCGATCCTCTGCTCGTGAGTGTCGGCAGACATACGCCACAACATTGCTCAGGAACGTCAAGCACCCGATGTGCAGGGTGTGTGACGGACGGCGCGCAAGATACTTTTTGCGCTCCGTAAGGAAGGTGCGAGGCATTCGCGGTTGGGCCGGATCCACCATGAGGAGCGTCGCCACGCACCACGTTGCTAGCAAAGTGCTAGCATTGGCGGATCGGAAACGTCTCGCGCTCGCGTTGATCTTAGCCGGCGGCCGCATCGAGGTGACGCGCGCGCAGGCTAACCACACCCTTCCCGCAGGTGACGATCCCGTCGCCAGACGGCAGCAAGAGCTCCTCGACCGACGCTGGACCAGACTAGCCCGAGCCTCGGCCTGCGCGTGATCGATGTCGACAAGCCCGGCCTCTACCGCTTCGGCGACGGCACGCTGCGCACCGTGGCCGCGGTCGGCAATCCCGACCCGCCGGAATTCTCCGACGTGCGCATAACCGACGTGAAGCTGAAGCCGCTGGTCGAGGGCTCGGGCGGCGGGATGTGTAGCTGCAGGAGAATCCTGATCCGGATATCCGCTCGGCCCGGCCGCGCTGCCGGCGGCTCGGACTGGGTCGGGCCTCGGCGCAATGAGGGGCATACGGTACCGTCGATCAACCAGCTGCCGGGGATCCTGGTCGCGCTGGCGTTCCCGATGGCGATCGAGAGTACCTAGTGGAGAGAGGGCGGCAGACAAAACCGCGTTTTCTATTATCTCCCCCAGTTAGATACGAAGGTGTCTTTGTATGATGAAGCAACCGGCGTCCGGAGGCTATTCAAGTCGCTTGATTTCGAGCATCCAGGCACCTTTGGCTCCGCATTCCCCCACGACCGGAGAAATTAATTTCGGCCAAACGATATTCACAGGAAGCTGTATCTCGTTTAAGTTGCAATAGGAATAAGAAATGCGCTAAAAGTTGATCGCGAGTAATGAGCATGGCAGCTCCTGAGACGTACATGGAGGAAATGCACCAGCGGTTCGGATATTTAGCAACGTGGCTTCCGAATACGCCGGTGAGGCTCGGAGACATAGGCATTCTTCGCCGCGATCGATTCGAATATGTGACAACCCTTGCAGACCTGAACATACAGTACACGTCGACGTCTGCGAGTCAGGCTGTAGACTTGGAATATACGTCGTCCGGGTCTGTAGAATTAGAGTTTTCTTCTGCTGCATCAGGTGATACGGGCGCCGGTCACTACGGCGGAAGCGTTCATTTGCGCTTTCTTCGTGAGAATGCTGTCTTGTTCGCCGCGAGTTGTTGCGCCCCAGTTCAACTAAGCAACACGCACGAAGTTGGAAAGGCTGTTCTGGAGAAGTACCAAGCAGGCACGTGGGATCGTAACTGGACCGTCGTAACGGAAGTTATAGATGCCGGCGCATCGACAATCCTAATCTCGGAACAAGCTAGCGGCGAACTTACGCTTGTTGCGAATGCAGCCCTCGACGGGACACTCAAGAGATTCTTGCTGATGCTAGCGCCGGCCTGCAGGTCAAATCGGCGCGTGGCGTGGGTGTCCGGATTGTTGCGGCCAGCGGCTTGCGCCCTCTATTCCGCGCGCACGGGGTGAAAACCAAATTTTTGAGCGACTAAAGTTTGAACGGAAAGCTCGGCAAAGTTCATCTGCCGCGCAAGTCCAATTCATGCGGTTTGGAGAAGAAGATCGACTCTGAAGCTGTCGGAGCGAAACAGCATGTCCCAATCACCGATTACCGAGCTACCTATTGTCCAATGCGTCCGCGCCTCACTAAGAGCGGATCCGGCTTCCTCTGCTCAGCCTGCAGCTACTTCTAATGAGATCTTTAAGCTCGCGGCGAGCAAAGGGGAAAACCACGCAATTGCCTACCTTGTCGCTCCGTGGCTGATGCCCTTTGTCGACTGGGAGACTTTGATTGCAACCATCATCCCTCCCACGAACGATATCGGCTCCTCGAAGTCCATTAGAAATGCGCAGATCTTGTTGCATCATCTCCTTAATCAGGACCTCAACTTTCTCATGAAGGAGCGATCGGAGCTGCTGGAGACTTTGGATCAAGCCATTGCCAGCATAGGGGGACCGTTTTCGGAGCAGGCATTCAGAAACGCGCTTACCTATCCGTTTCTCGATGATCCTACCCGAGTTGATGTATTGATGGGCCTATCAGAGGCGATTGCTAGTCGAGAAGTTAGTACATCAGACCAAGAGGAAGAACTCATTGCCCTTTATGAGACGATTTTCTGAGGCTGACGAGCGCTATCGCTATCAAAAGGGTGTTGCTGCCGATCGTCTCGGCCTTCTCCTCAAAAATTCTCGCTACATACCGCCCCGCCTGGCTCGACCTGCTGCTCTTTCTTACATGCGCAGAAGTTTGGACTACTTTGATCGACAGACGCACGCTGAGGACTGGGTCGCTGTCCACAATAACTTGGGCAATTTGTTTAGTCAGGGAGTTACCGGCAATCGGACAAATGACATTGCCGAAGCGATCTCGGAGTACACTCTCGCCAGAGAGGCGATCACTGAAGAAGAAGCCCCCGATTTATTCGCTTCAATCAGCGACAATCTTGCAATTGCGCTTGCAACCTACCCCTCAGGAAGCCGCGTAGACAATCTGAAGAAAGCACTAACTGAGAGCGCAAAAGCTATTCGGCTGTGGTCATTCACGGAGAAGCCAGCAGATCGGATGAAGGCAAGTGCAAACTATCTTTTGATATCATCGCAATTAGTTGATCAGCTCATTTCAGAGGATCGTCTCTCACCTACACGTCAGGACATTGTGAACTCCGTTAGAGACGTGTTGGAGCCGATTGATTTCGTATTATGAACAGGCGAGGTTCGAAGCATTGCTCGAGGTTCATCCAATGCACCTGCAGATTGCAGAACGGCTTGCATCCGTCGTTCCAACGCTCGACAGGGATCTGCAACTCGGCATCCCTAGTCCGCGACGACGATGGTTAGAGCGTGCTCAATGGATCGATGAACGCCTGCGTAAGCGAGGAATAGATCTCGATGTAACAAGCAGGGTAGCTGAGGCGTTATCAGAGGAAAAGCAATCGTAGGTAGCGATCGATAAGTACATGGCAGCATATGGCATATCCATCCTTAACCATCGATCTTGAGGGCTTCGTGGAAACAGAAAGTGATGCGCCGGAACCGACTATTTGGTTGAACCGGGAGTACGTTCGTCGATTAGCACTCAATGGCGTTCGGCGCTTGCCTAGTTTGAAGGCAAACGTGGATGAGGTAATGCAACGCACCGCCGGCTACCTTCGAAATCATGGCGACGAAACGGCGATTGACTCCTTAGCGAAGCTAAAAGGGGACAAGAGCTTGATGAATTTGATGCGGAGCATGACGCACCTTGGCAAGGGCCTATATCTATCTCAGCTCTCGCGCGGATTGGAACGAGCACTCCGGCGCCTCAATGGGGAACGAAGCTATCCAGCAATAGTTGCTGAAAAACCGACTAACGATTTCAATGCTTCGGTAGTCAATACCGCCACCGGTTTTCTTATTCTAGTAGACAATGGTGCCCCTTACTTTCTGAACCAATGCGCCAAGATCTGCGGATATGCTTGTCCTGAGTTTGTAAAATTCCCTGGCCCGAGCGTTTACGAGCCTGAGCAGTCTCCGGGTGGCGATCGCATGGACGGGCCCACATTACTTGCTTTTTGTAGTATAGCTCTAGGGCTGCAGCTGGTCGGATATCTTAGAGATTTCGAGCCCTCCACACTCAGCATTTTACCTCAACCACAGCCCAGCAAATTCGAGATCTTGCTGGATGTTGTTCTAACTGCAGAACGATTTATGATTGGTCATGAGCATGGACATATAGTTCGAAATCACATCGTAGCGGCGACAATCGCAGATAGCGTTCCGATTAGAGAAGAAGACCAAGAATTTGAGGCGGACGCATTCTCTGTTGATTTGCTGATCTCGCAAGAGATGAGTGGCGTTGACATGTTTGGTTCTGTCGATGCAGAGGCGAGCCATAGCGACTATGTTATACGTGCGATTGGTGGCTTTGCGCTTTTCTGTGCTGCCGACCATCTTATTCAGGTCGCAATAAGTAAGCTTGATGGCAGTGACAAATCCACTTCAACACATCCGCCCGCTGAAGCTAGATGGGAAAGGATTCAGGAAATCCTGAAGGACCGATACCCGGAGGGAGTAGAATTTGGCAACAGCATATTTTCATTCCTTGCGAGAGTTGCTCCTGCCGCAGCAGAAATTTGCGTGAATCATCTGAAGGCAGGTAGCGAGCCGGTCCAGCCACAGGTGTAACGCTTGTTGTCTACGGCCATGCGCTGGTGGTCGGCGGCAGCCCAAGCTGATTTGCGGAGTGGCGCACTGGCTGATGAATGAGCCCGACCTCGAAGAAGAGGCGCTGCGCACGACCGACCCGAAGCTGAAGCCGCCGGTCTAGGCATCGTACGGCGACTTGGTGTGGCTACAGGACAATCCCGACTCCGAGCTCCGCTCGGTGCGGCCCGGCCGCGCCGCCGGCGGCTCGGACTGGCTATACGGTAGCGGGCATCAACCAGCTGCCGCTGCTGCCGGGAATCTGGTGGCGCTGGCATTTCTGATGGCGATCGGGAGTGCGTGGTGGCATAAGGAGCGTTGAGTCCACCAAATTCACGTTGTATCGAGACGTGAACGCCAATGCGAGATATCTGATTGAAACCAGAGTTTACTATGACTCCGCTATTCTGCGAACGTGAAGGTGAAGACTGACAGTATGGACCGCGTCCAATCCGCCATATCGTCGAAGGTCAGTAGGAGCTATCTAGGCGCTTACACCGCACTATTGGCAAAGCGCGCCAGTAAACCGCCCCAAGTCCAATATCCATCTTTCGATCACAGTAACGCTTCGGCCTGGCTCCACGAATAGCAAAATTTCGGACGGTCGGCGCGCGAGGCCAACGAGATAGCTGGGGCCGATGGCAAGAGCATCTGAACGCAAGTGCTCACTTCTATGCGCGTAATAGTTGCGAAATGCTCTTAAATCAGCCAACCCCGGCGGCGCTGAATTCAATAGCTGATTTGTCAGCACTGCGGTGTTCCATTGCGCACTTTGGACGGCATTTGATAGGACATTTGGATCAAACCATTTGGGCTCTTGATAGTGCTGAACGGGCGCCGCATTTGGGTGGATCCTTCCATGCTTTGCGATAAGCAATGCATCTTGCTCAGAAGCGAGGTTTAACGCGCTAGCCACGGTTGTACCTGTCACAGACAATGTGCCGAGAGTTCCTGACATGAAATAAGCTCTGCACCAATTGGACCAGTATGATTGAAGGTTTATGACCTGCTGACTTAACTCCACTTGTACTTGGTGCTCGTCTAGACGAATCCCCGCATCATTCTCAGCAAGTCGGAGCAAACCAATTCGGCGGCGCAGCCGCGCGAATTTCGTAGCGGCATGCAGCTCAAGCCGTCTCAGCCTCGAAACCCGTCGCATCGACTACAGGCTGTTCGAAGTCAGAGCTCGATAAAACCACTTAACGCGCGTTGTTCTGTTCACTGCCGTGTTTGTTCCCTGCTTAGCAGCACGAACAAACTCTCCAATTTCTCCCGTCACATCATCGATAGCTTCCGATAGTGTGGTGAGGTTACTGAGAAAGATGGAGTGCTCATGCGGGAACCACTCGCGGCCGAGGATGATGATTTGCATCCTCGGGAAGGCATCCCGGGGAAAGGCGCCCGGCTGGGAACCGCGCAGCAGATCCGCCTGGCATCGCTGTGGTTCGCGATGTTCGCGCAATGGCTGGCGGTGCTGCCGGTCATCCTGCCCGACCAGGTGGCGACCATCGTGGGTCATGACTCGGCCACGAAGGAAGGCATGGTGGGCACGATTGCGGCGGCGGGCGCGGTCGTGGCCCTCGTCGTCGCGCCGCTGGCCGGCGCCCTGTCGGACCGGCTGCGGGCACGCCGCGGCAGGCGCCGCCCTTTCCTGATCGTGGGCGCGCTGGGCAGCATCGTTTCCCTGATGCTGCTCGTGCCGTTCGGCAACGGCGGCAGCATCGCGCTGTACGTCGTGGTGATCCTCAACCTGCAGTTCTGGTGGAACGTGGTGTCGGGCGGCTATGCCGGCCTGGTTCCGGACGTCGTCGCGCCGGAACAACAGGGCGCCGCGAGCGCCTGGCTGAACGTCATGACGATCGCCGGGACGATCGCCGGCAACGTGATCGTGGCGCTCACCTACTCGACCGGCCATGCCGCGCTCACGATCGCGATCTTCGCGCTGGCGACCCTGGTGTGCCTGTGGCTGACGCTGAGCGTCCGGGAGCCGCCGTCGCCGGGCGCCGCCGAGCCCTTCAGGTTCCTTCCCTTCCTGCGATCGTTCTACATCGATCCGAAGGCCCATCCGAACTTCTACTGGGTGCTGATCACGCGTCTGCTGAGCAACATGGGCGTGTGGTCGGTTCTCCCCTTCCTGCTGTCCTACCTGGGCGACGTCGTTGGAGTCGACAAGCCCGAACAGGTCTTGCCGATGCTGCTGGGCCCCGGCGCCGTCCTGGCCATTCCGGCGAGCCTGATCGGTATCAGGCTGGCCGAGCGACATGGACTCGTCGAGATCGTCAAGGCTACGAGCTGGGTCATGGCGGCCACGGTCGCGGGCTACGTTCTTGTCGTCCTGAGACCGAGCCTGCTGCTGGTGGCGCCGCTGGTGCTGGTCTATGCCGCCGCCTATGGCGCCTACCAGGCGGTCGACTGGGCGCTGGCGCTGCGCGTCCTGCCGTCGCGCGACGCCGCGGGCAAGGACATGGGCGTCTGGCACATCTCGATGGTGCTGCCGCAGGTCATAGCGCCCGCCGCGACCGGCTGGATCATCTTCGGCGTCAAGCAGGCCGTCTCGGTCTCCTTCGCCTATACCGTGGCCTTCGTGCTCGGCGCCTTGTGGTTCGTCCTGGCGGCGACCTTCGTGGGCCGCGTGCGGCTGGCCGCGGCTGCCGCGCCTGGTGCGACTATCGCTGAAGGGTGAGTCGCAACCGTCACCCGGCATTCGTGGTCCCCGGCACTGGAGCGCAGACCGTTTGCTTCGAGTCACGATCTCTGCCGGGAGCGCGCCGCTCATGGGCGCCAGACCGTGACGACTTTGGCTCCACTCGTCGTCTCGACCGGAGCCTCGCGAAGCGAGGCGGAGCGGAGAGACCTTGTCTCAACGACTTGCCGCTAATCGTGGAACGAAGGTCTCTCCACTCCGCTTCGCTCCGGTCGAGACGACGAATTGATTCGTCAAGACATCATCACGCTTTAGCTTACATACGCCTAGGAGCTCTAGGCCGGACGCGGCGGCGTGAGGGACGGCGCCGCGGAGCCGCGGCCGCGCGCCGCCGTCACGGCGGCGGCGATCTCGTCGAGGGACAGCGGGCCCGACGGGGCGCTTTCGGGATGGTCGCCGAAGAAGACATTCAGGAGGGCGACCAGGGTCTGGCGGACGCCGCGGGGAAAATCGGCAACCGATTCGCCCGCAGCGAGGCTGCCGATGAAGTACTTGATGACGGCGTGGCGCAGGCGCGGCTCGGCGACGAAGATCCAGGCGACGAAGCGGTTGACGTCGACCTGGAAGGGAAACAGCCGGCACTGCTTCACGATCTCCGGGGTCTCGTAGGCCGACGCGGCCTCGCGGGCCAGGCTTTCGTCGGCACCCTCCGCCGCGAGCACGGCGTACAGGCTGGCCGGATTGCGCGTCTGCAGGGCGGCCAGGACCTTCATCGTGCAGTCGCGCCAGAGCGGCCCGAGAAAACGCGCGCGGTCACGCAGCATCAGGGCGATGACGCCGCGCCCCAGCATCGGATCGCTGCAGAAGCAGACCTTGTAGAGATGATCACCGAAGGCCCGGCAGGCGACGGCGTCGCCCAGCCGGTCGAAATGAGCGAAGAAGACCTGAAGTAGCCCTTCGAAAGCCGGCCACAACCGCTCCACGTCGAGGCTGGCGATGCAGAACGACATCGACCAGTCACGCTCGAGGTCGTCGGCCGGCAGCAGGGCCGGGATGATCTCGTCGCGCATCAATTCCAGCGCGGGCCGGGCGAAGCGGCGGTCGCTGAAGGCCAGGTTCGACAGCAGCAGCTGGCCGTGGAACACCGCCGACGAGGTGCGCCGCCCGATCAGCTCCAGCACGAGGGAGCGGGTCACCGACCAGTCCTGCCGCATCAGGATGGCAGGCAGCGCGATGGTGGCGTTGTAGCCGATGACGCTGGCCGGCCGGAAATCGAGCATGCGGAGCGCGAGCTCGCGGAAGGCGCTGCCCGGCAACAGCGAGAGGCTTTCGGTGCGGCCGTTGTGGAGATCGACGACGTAGGGCAGGAAGCGCGCCAGCAGCGCGTGCTGCACCACGCCGTCATGCTCGACGAAGAATTTGTCGTTGCCGCTGGGCTCCATGGCGGCGATGAACTTGTTCCACCAGGCAACGCCCAGGCTGTCGAACAGCCGGAAGAGCAGCTGGCGCACGGTGCGCCGCGCGAGCCGCCCCAGCACGAAGCCGCCGGCATTCTCGTCGACCAGGTCGAGGACGGAACGGTACTTGGCGCGGACGAACAGGCGAACGGCCTGCATGGCGTCCGGCCGGTCGAAGCAGGAGAACAGCGAGAAGACGGCGAACTGCAGGGCGAAGCGCGATTGCCGCCGGATGCG
This sequence comes from uncultured Alphaproteobacteria bacterium, assembly GCA_963765385.1. Classification (GTDB taxonomy): domain Bacteria; phylum Pseudomonadota; class Alphaproteobacteria; order Reyranellales; family Reyranellaceae; genus Reyranella. The sequence goes on from CAVXWG010000014.1 coordinate 1,412,891, forward strand.
CATCGGCTCGCCGATGCTGGCGAAGGACAGGGGAATGACGGCCTTGTCGAGGAAGCCGATCACGGCGGCCGGCGCCACCGCCACATGCAGGGCGAACACGTCGCCCAGGCGGTCGATCACCTCGATGTCGCGGCGCGGATCGCAGCAGTCGATGAAGCTTTGCAGCGCCAACGGCGGAAGCTGCGGCCAGAAGGCGATGAAGGAGTCGACCGCAGCCAGGCGGAGCGCCGGCGACCCGGCCTGGAAGACGGCGCGCCAGACCTGGCGGGCCGGCAGCGCGCCACGCAGGACCATGTTGGCCAGCATCGCCACCGCCTCGTGGCGCAGGGCGGGCGAGCCGTGCGCGACGAAGCGGTCGAGCAGCGGCAGGACCGGCTCGACCCGGCCGTCGTGGAAATTGGCCAGGTTCTTCTGCAGCCAGTGGTCGAGGCCGCCCGCCAGCACCGGCGCGGTCACGGCGCGCGCCAGGATGCCGTCGATCCTGCCGACGAGATCGTCGAGCGAGGCGCCGTCCGCCAGCCGCTCGTCGTCGAGCCAGCCCAGGATCTTTTGCTGGTAGGCGGCGGCGAGGCAGTACTGGGTGTACTGGTCGTGGAAGAACTTGAAGGCGGCGCTGGGCACGAGCTTGCCGTCGCGGTTGCGCAGGGGCACGACGATGCGCTCGAGCAGGCCGATCTGCAGCACGGCCTCGAGCACCGAGAGCGCATGGCGGTTCTGCACGAAGGGCTCGAGCTCGGCGCGCTTGTTGATGCTGTCGATCGGCAGCGCATCGCGGCTCGATCCGAGGTGCCGGTCGTCGCTCATCAGCCGCTCGAACAGCATTGCCGGCCAGCAGGGCGCAGAAATCCTCGATGGCCTCGGGCAGCGCGGCGCGGTCGGCGACGTCCTCGGCGGGAACGAGGACCTGCGCATCGGCCGCCTTGCGTTCGGTGAGGCGCCCGAAGAGCGAGAAGTAATCGAGATCGGCCGGTATCTCGCGCTCAGCCTCGCCGGTCGCGCCGGGCAGAGTTGCCGGATTGGCGTAGGTTTCGGCGATCATCGCCATCATGAAGGGGCGGTCGAGCAGCGCCTGCAGGCGGGGCGACAGGGCGGCAAGGCTTTCCGGCCGAAGCCGGTAGTAGCGCTGGTAGGCCGCGTAGAGCGCCTCGGGCGCGGCGAAGCGGCCGAGCCGCAGCGGCCGTCCGTCGGGCGCCGCGAACAGGGCCGGATCGAGCGGCGCGTCCTGGCCGCGATAGGCGCAATACTGGGTCCAGGTCTCGTTCCTGATGCTGGCGACGATCTTGCAGCGGCGCAGGCCGACCGAACCGGTCTCGGTGACCAGGCTTTCGAGCAACGCGCGGGGGCCGTTGAGGCCGCTGTACTCGTTGAGCGCATCGACGAAGACGGTCAGGATCTCGTCGTTCTCCTCGAGGAAGTCGGCCAGACTCTCGAGCGACGTCCAGGCGTCGGAGATGCGGGCGACGACCTTGGACAGGAGCGCCGCGGAGAAGGACGACGAGTCGAAGCGGCGGCCTGACAGGAAAACGGCCGGCTCGCCGCCCTGCAACCGGGCGAGGAAATGGTGCACCAGCAGGTTGGATTTGCCGGCGCCCGATTCGCCCACGAGCAGCAGCGCCTGCTTGCCCGACGACAGGAAGGCCGCGACGTCGCGGCTCTCCTGCGGCGGGACGAACAGCTCCTCGACATAGACGGTCCGGATGGCGGAGCCCGACGTTTGCGCCGTCACGGCGCCGTTCTCGTCGTAGCGATCGACGTCGAGCAAGGTCGCGAGATGATCGCGCGAGATGCGCCATAGCGCCGCCTGAACCTGGCCCCGGCTCAACCGCTTCTGGTCGCGCAGGCTCACCTGGTCGATCAGGCCGCGATAGCGATTGCGGAAATCGCCCATCTGGCGCAGCAGCCCGTCGGCCTCGGTGTCGCGCGTGTCGGCCGGCCGGAGGCGGTCGCCCGACCCGCCGAGATCGGCGAACAGGAGCTGGCGCACCGGCTCGAGATACTGCTGCAGGACGAAAAGAAGCTGGTCGTCGAGCCTGAGCGGATCGGGCTCGGCCTGACGCGCGCGCAGGCGGTCGGCGATGAGGAAGGGCGTGAGGTCGAGATAGTCGCGTGGCGCCAGCGGCGCGGCGCGGTCCTGCCCCACCGCCTTGTCGCGGGCGACGAGATACATGCGGTAGGGAAGCAGCGCATATTCCTCGAGCTGCCATTCCGTGCTGATGCGGTAGCGCGCCTCGCGTGGTCCGTCGACGCCGGAGAAGTCGAGGGTCTGCACGTCCACTTCGGCGGCGCCGACCTTCGAGGCGGTCACGAAGTTGAGCGCGAACGCGCGACAGGGCCCGCTCAGCACGTCGATCACGTCGAGAAAGACCCAGGCGATCAGGTCGCCCACCGGGCCGATGGCCTCGGCGGGCAGCCGGTCGACCAGCCCGCCATGGGTCAGCCGGTTGCGGACCTCCTGAAGGAACAGCATCCCGGCGTCGAACCGTTCGGGAAAGACGTCGCTGAACGAGGGATGGTCGGGCGCCATCAGGGGCTCGAACAGAAAGTCCGTGCCGACGGCCCTGCGCTGCGTGAGCTGGCGGAACAGCTTCAGCAGGGATACGAGGAGCAGGTACTGTACGGCTTCGCGTTGGCGCTCGATGCTGTACTGCACGTAGAAGGCGTTGTAGTTGCGCAGCGCCCGGGCCACTTCCTTCGCCACGTCACCGCGCAGGACGTCGTCATCGACCCGTCGCAGGGCGGCGATGAAGATGAACGGCAGGAAATGGACGATCTGCCGCCAGCAGGTCTCGATCTGCAGCGCCGCCGACCGGAAGCGCAGCCGCAGCCGGCGCTCGGCGGCCGGCCGGCGCGGATCGCCCGCGGTCGCGCCGCGCCATGCCGCCAGGGCGTCTTCGAGCTCGACCGCGAGATCGTCCGACCAGGTCGCGAACTGGCGGGCGAAGGGCGTGGGAAAGAGATCGCGCCCGGCGGCCATGATCTCGTCCGCGCGGGCGGCCGCCTCGGGGCTCGGCCGGAACCTGGGGCGGCGAAAGACCGGATCCATGATGCGCACGAGCCGCAGCACCTGCTGGTCGTCGGTCGCCGCCAGGATCGCGCGGGTCTTCTCGTAGTCGGGAAGCTCCATCAGAAGTTCGACCGTATCATCTGGAAGGAGCCCCGGGGACCACCGCGCGGATCACCGCGCGGTGAAGGACAGGTCCGACGTCACGACCGGGCTGCCATCGATGCCGATCGGGTCGATGGTCGTCAGCGTGAACAGGCGGGTGTCGTTGAAGATGCGGATGACGGCATCGAGGTGGTCGTTGACCGGCATGGGCCAGCGCACGTTCAGCGTCAGCACGTCGTCGATTCGCCGGCCCGACAGGAGGGCCGGCGGCCCGTCATCGACGACATAGGTCCCCGAATAGCTGTCCGAGGCGGCATCGTATTTGAGCTTGGCAACGATGCTTTTGGACAGGAAGAACAGCAGCCACAGCCGGCAGCGTCCCGACAGCGTCACGGTGCTGTCGGCGAGCGCCGGATCGAGATGGCAGCTCACGCGCCAGGGCGAGCCGGTGAGGCTCATCTTCACCTGGCCGCCACCCTTCCAATTGACATCGAAGCGCTGCAGGTAGGTGTCGTCGCCGGCGCGCGCGACGGCTGGCAGAGCCAGGCTCGCCAGCACAATCCAGGTCATCGGCCGCATCGTGCTTCAACCTCCGTGCCGGCGCAGTATCGGTAAAAATCCGGCGGTTGGGTTGTGACGGGAATAGGACTTTTTACCTTTTCAGGGCTCGGTGGATCACCTGGTCCGACAGGGTGTGCTTGGCGAGGTGGCCGGCATGGTCCTGCTGTCCGGCATGGCCTTCATCGTGCGGCGCCGGTCCCCGGCGGCGGCCGAGCCAATAAGTGAAACCGGAAACGAGCAATCCCAGCACGACAGCGATCGCGCCGGCGAGCATCTTGCTCCCTTCCGGAAGCGCCTCGTGCCGCGTCGCTTCGTGGAGCAGACCAAGGCCCAGCTCGCCGATCTCCCGGCTGATCGTGTACGCGGTGAGTCCCGCCAGCGCGGCCCCGCCGACAAGCGTCGCCCAGTAGTAGCGGCGGTGCTTCTCCTCTTCCCGCCGCCGATGCTCTTCGTCGCGGACCTCGCGGATATAGGCTTCCACGCTGGCGACGTCGGAGGCCAGTTCCTCCATCATCCTGTCGAGGTTCAGGACCTTGCGGAAGGCATGGTTGAGGGCGTTGTGCATGGTGATGAAGCTCAGCTCGGAGAAGCGATAGCGCAGCCGGAAGAAGTGCGAATCGCCGCGCAGGCGCTCGAGCCGTTGCACCACCTGGTCGCGGCCCTCCTTCTCGTCATCGGGAAGCACCGACGCCGACGTGCGGGCCACCAGAAAAGCATGCTCGTGGCGCGCCAGAAGCGCGATCGGGACGTAGTGCCGGCGGAAGGCCACGGTCTTGAAGTTCCGCACAAAGGACGCAAGCTCGGACGGATCGCTGGCTGCGCCCACGATCGTGGCGGCCCCTTCGAGCGCCACCACATGGCGCACCGTCTCGAAGTCGGCCACGAAGACGACGCCGCCGATATCGGGGGAAATCACGTAGTCGGTGCTGTAGTGGCGCGCCAGGTGAAGGCCGAAGAGATCGCGCTCCGCCGTCGGGGCGGGTTCGGCGAATTGCGCGTAGGTGCAGGTCGTCACCCGCTGCGCCGCGTGGGGCGGAACGTCCTTGCCGGTCGCCAGCCGATGAACCAGATCGCCGAGAAGGAAGGGCGCGCCCCGAACAAGGTCGCCGGTTCGCGCATCCGTCCAGGCGAGCTTGCCGAACCGCGTGAGGAGGATTTGCGCCTCCAGCAACTCCAGGGCCCTGAGTGCCGCGCCATCGCTGCGTTCCAGTTCGACGACCGTGACCGCAAAACCGTGACCGGTCTGGAAGAGCGTCAAGGCGATGGTCCTGATCCTGACCACCAGCCCGTCGCAGTCGATGGAATGGCTGCGCAGCCGCTCCTTTGACGACTTGCTCAGCAACAGGACCAGGCGCTTGCTGATGCGGAGTACGGGATCGATCTCCTGCTCGTAAAGCGATGCCGATTCGACAAAGGTCCTGGCGGCATCGTCCAGCGACCATCGGGTCGCCAGGCCTTCCTGGTGGCCGCTCACCATTTCACGAATATGTCGATGGAAATCCTGCCCGGCATCGTTCGAAGCAGCACGCTTCCAGACCTTCGCCCCGCCATAGCGGCCTTCGAGCGCGGCGATCTGGTCCTCGGCAATGCCGGGAGCGGCCGCAAGCTCCGCGAGCGTGGTCGCCGGTCCCGACGAAGCGTTCAGTCCATCGATTCTGTAGAGAATCTGTATCTCATGATCGGAGAGCGTCTTGGCGGCGAACGGCGCAATTCGTAGTGTCACCGCAAAAACCTCCTGAGGGGCGAACTCGACATCTCGTAGGGCGACCATAGTGGGCGCCGATCACGCCAGCCAGCCTTTGGACGACGAGCCCGGAATCCTGGTGGCGGTCGGGGAAAACAGCGTCGGCCAGCCTAGCTCATGGCCAGCAGCCCGATGCCATAGCCGGCCAGCAAGACACCGCCGATCCGGGCCATCCAGAGGCCGAGCGGGAACAGCTTTTCGATCAGCACCACGGCAGCCAGGACGGCGACCCACAAGAGGTTCATCACGCCGCCCGCGAACAGCAGCGCCATCAGGATCCAGCAGCAGCCGAGGCAGTAGAGGCCATGCGCGAGGCCCATGCGCAGGGCGCCGGCGGCGCCGTCCCGCCAATGGTTGACGACGAAATCGAACGGCGAGCGGCAGACAGCCAGGCAGGCCTGCTTGAGCGGCGTCAGCTGGTAGAGGCCGGCGGCGAGGAACAAGAGGCCGCCCAGCCACGCGCTGGTCGTCGCCATGGCCATCGGCGAGAGCAGGGCTGCCCGCTCGAGGCCCCACTGGGCGACCGTCGCGGCCACGCTGAAGCCGGCCCACGCCAGGAGATAGCCGGCGACGAACAGCGCCGTCGGCGCATAGGGCTGGGCCCGCTCGCGCCGGCGCCGGTTGATCGTGGCGAAGGTCAGGATCATGGGCATCGCGCTCGGCAGCATCATGCCGACCATCATCACGCACCACATCGCCAGCAGCAGGAGAAGATCGACGGCGCCCTTGGGCGGCATCGCCATGGTCATGTCGCCCATTGCGGCCATGCCCGCCGCCGCGTCGAACAGGTAGAGCCAGCAGAGCACGGTGAGCCCGGCGAGCGCCGCTGTGATCACGACGCGCTGGTGCAGCATCAGCCCCTGCAGCGGCGAGGCGCGATCAGGCCGCCCAGGCGAAAGGCGCGAAGTGCCCATTGTTGCCCTTGCCTAAAAGGCTGAGGCCGAGCCCGAAGCCCTGCACTTCCGTCTTCCTGGCGCGCGCCAGGGCGAGACGGCGGTTGGCCGGATGGGCGGTGTTGTCGATATAGAAGGGCTCGCCGGAGCGGTTGCGCGAGGCCACGCCTTCGATCTCGAAAGCCAGGATGCCCGGGATCTCGGTGGCGCGGCGCAGGCCTTCGATGGTGAAGTCGATACGGCGGAATTCGACGCCGCGGAAGTCGCTCACCAGGTTGTCGCGGATCATCTGCGGTGGGCCGCCCGATGTGCCGCTGGCGATGCCGGCCAAGGCCTGGCGCTGGGCGTCGTCGGCCCTCTCGTCGACGACGCAGGCGAACACCCAGTCGCCGTCCGACATGACCGGTTTGGAGCGGATGACCAGCGCGAACTTCAGGCCGTCGAGCGGGACTTCGCCGTGATGCCCGCGGTCGATGCGGTAGACCATCAGGGCGGTGCAATGCTCGTGCGTCGCCGGCGCCTGCGGGTTGGTGAAGATGCAGGGACACAGATAGTCGCAGTTGCAGCTTTCCATGTACTCGCCGCGGAGTTCCCAGGTCTTTTGCGCCATGCCGACCTCAGCTTTGCTTGGACCGGCTGAGTGTAGCCGACATTGGCCGGTCGGCTAAGCGGCGCCGTTTGCGCCGCCGGCGGGACAAAATAGGGAGAATTCCCGATGCCAGACCGGCACGACAGGATCATGCTGAGCCTCGGCGGAAGCCGCCGACCGATCCGCCAGCCGCCACCGCGAGCACCCCTGCCCGGCCGATCGATCGACCTGTTCCTGTCGCATCCCCCATTGCCGAGCCCCGTCCCGCGGGAGGCCGGGGACAACCCAGAGCACAGTCCGAGGTTACATCCGAGGTTACAATGGCGTCTCTCAATTTCACGGATATTGCCGAAGTCGGCAGCAAGGATCGCGACGACGGCTCGTTCCTGGTCCAGGTCTCCGGCGTCGGGGTTTCAGCCAACGCCGTCGTCTATTCCGGCATCCTGAACGAGGACGTCGACGGGGCCCCCCGATGCTACGGCCGTTTCCCCTTCGATTTGGGGATCGACAAACTGCGCTATGCCACGAATCTGGTCGCTGGCGGCATGTTCAATGCGCTGACCAACGGCCAACTGGCTCATCCCTGGATGTGGGTCGGTGTCGCGAACATGACCCATCAACAGGCCGTGGACGCCGGGCTTCTCGACCGTCTCGACGAGAGGTCCGAGCTGGCCGGCCGGTTCAGCGAGGCGGCACCGCTCAGCAACCCGAAGTTCCCGCCGAAATTCCCCGTGCTGCGCGCCGACGACGACCAGTTCTACGTTTCCACGACCGCCTTGCCGCGCGACACACGTGTGCCGGAAACCGATCCGGGGCATTGGTGGGACGCGACAACCGTCCAGTACGCGGCTCTCACGCCACCGCTGAGGCGTCTCGGCGTGGATATGGGCGACTTCGGGCTGGCGATCCGCCGCGACAACGGCACCACCCGCGCGTTCTTCTTCGCCAACTTCGGCAACGGCAACAAGATCGGCGAAATGTCGACGATGCTGTTCCGTGCGCTCTTCCCGGGCAACAACCAGGAGGAGCACCTTGTCTCGTTCATCGTCTTTCCGGGATCCCGTCTCCACCCGATTGCCGACAACCCGAGGCCGACACTGACCCGGCTGCTCGGGAATCTGTCGAACACGTCGAACGTCCAGACCATGATCGACATCATGGCCTCGGGCTCGTCCTTCGCGCGGCTGAAGGATACGCCGGAGCTCATGAATGTGGTGGATGAGCGCAACCGGATCCACAGGACCCCCGACCTGGACCGGGGCCTGAACGGCGGCCGAAGCCAGACGATCGCCACGGCCTTGCGGCAATGGGGCTACGATCCGGCGGCCGCCGCCCGGGCGAGCGCGGCTGAACCGAGGTCGCTCGGATTGACGATCCCGCCACCGTCTCCGGAGATCATGAATCTCAAGATCCCGAAGCCGTAAGACCTGCGCGCCGAGCTGCCGGACGCTCAGAGGTCGACGCGCTCCTCATCGAGCGCCTTGCGCTTCTCCATGTTGAACCGCCCGGCATAAATCGGCCGCTCGCCGGTCGACGGGCCGGGATACTGCACGATCAGGATCTCGCCGCCGGTCTCGGTATTGAACACGCCCTCGAAATGCGGGTCGGGGTGGTAGAGCATCGTGCCCGGCGGGCAGAGCCTGCCGTCGATCGTGAACGCGCCCTTCAGGATGAACCAGACCTGGGCGAAGCCGTGATAGTGCTCGGGATGATGCGCGCCCGGCTCGAGCCGCAGGATGCCGGCATTGGGCGCGGTCGGCTGCTCGGGGCTGGGATGGAACAGCATCTTGCCGGTTTCGCCCGGCCAGCGGATCGTCTCCCACTCGATCTCGTCGAGATGGCGCACCTGATACGGCAGATGATCGCGCCGCGACGGCTCGCGCGCGGTGTCGAGGTTGGCATTGGCGGCGGCGGTGTCGGGGATGTGCTTGCTGGTCATGGTCTGCTTTCCTTGTCCCGGGCGAAGACCGGGGCATCCCGTCCGATGCCGCGGCCGCCGGCGCCGATGCTGGACCACGATGCTGGCCGACAGCAAGGCCGGTTGCGGGCCGGCCGGCTGGACGGCGCACCGGCCGACGCGCTAGGGGAAGCGGAAACGGGCGTCATCGCGAGAGGGAGCGTGCCAATGCCGCTGCGCTGGGAAATCCTGCATGAGCAGAGACTGGTGCACGTCGTCGCCGAGGGGCCGGTCACGCTGAAGGAGATGGAGGCGCATTTCGACGCCCTCGTGGTGGCCGAGGCGCTGCCCTATTGCAAGCTGTTCGACGCCACCCAGGTCCTGCCGGTCTACGACGACGACGACGTCATGGCGATGGGCGCCCGGCTCAGCGCCTATACCGCCACGATGAAAAGCGGCCCGCTCGCCGTCGTCGCCGCGGACGAGGGCGTCCACGCGGCCTTCAAGCGCTTCGTCAACGTCTCGCCTTCGAAGCGCCCGGCCCGGCTATTCGCCAGCGAGGCCGAGGCGCGCGCCTGGCTGGCGACGGTGGCCGACCAGGTCGCCGACCAGCGTCGCGAGAAGCCGTTCGGGTAGTCGAGGCAGACGGGGCGCCCGCCAAGGCGCACGGCCTCGTCGATCCTCTGCGGCGGCGGTATGGTCGAGCGTCTGTTCCTCAATTGACGGCGACGGGATTTGGGGGCAGCCCCCGCTTGGCGACACGCCGGACGGTCCTGTCGGCCATGGCGACGTTGCGGACTGGTGATGAAGGTAAGGTCGCGTGCAAGGGCCTTGACGCATCGCGCACAAGCACGGAGAACGGCAGTGCGGCCGGTCGAACCGCCCAGGCGTAGGGGGAGTCCTTGAACCCAGCCGTTTCCAGGAAAGTCGTCGTTGCAGCCGTGCTGGGCAACGCGCTGGAATTCTACGATTTCGCGGCTTACGCCTTCTTTGCCGTCTATATCGGCCAGGCGTTTTTTCCGGCGTCGACGCCCTTCGCCAGCCTGCTGCTTTCGCTCGCCGCCTTCGGCGTCGGCTACGTCCTGAGGCCGCTCGGCGGGGCGGTGATCGGGGCCTTTGCCGACCGCGCCGGGCGCCGACAGGCGATGCTGCTCACCATCGTGCTCATCACCGTTGGCACGATGGGACTGGCGCTTACGCCCTCCTACCAGTCCATCGGCATGGCCGCGCCGGTCATCGTCGTGCTGTGCCGGCTGGTCCAGGGATTCGCGATCGGCGGCGAGGTCGGCCCGGCCAGCGCCTTCCTCATCGAGATCGCGCCCGCCAACCGGCGCGGCCTGTACGGCAGCTGGCAGCTCGCGAGCCAGGGCCTGGCCGCGCTGGCCGCCGGCGCCATGGGTCTCGCCCTCTCGCTCGCCCTCGAAAAAGCCGACCTCGCGGCCTGGGGCTGGCGCGTGCCGTTCGTGCTGTCGCTCCTGCTGGTGCCGGTCGGCCTCTACCTGCGCCGCGCAATGCCGGAAACGCTCGAGCGACCGGCGCCGACAGCGGCGGCGGCGGCGTGGGGCGTGGCACTCGGCGGCCAGGCCCGCCTGCTGGCGCTCGCCATCCTGATCATCCTGGGCGGCACCGTGTCGACCTACGTCGGCGTCTACATGACCACGTACGCCATCGCCACGCTGCACCTGCCGCCGTCGGTCGCGCTCGCGGCGACCGTCGTGGGCGGCCTGGCCACCGCCGTGTTCGCCGTGCTGGGCGGCTGGCTGAGCGACCTCTACGGCCGCCGGTCGATCATGCTGGCGCCGCGCCTGCTGACGGCCGTCGCGACCGTCCCGTCGTTCCTTCTTCTCAATGCCTGGCCCAGCACCGCGACGCTCTGGCTGGCCACGGTCTCGCTCACCGCCCTCACCGCCATGAGCGGTGCGGCGACGCTCACCGCCGTGCCCGAGCTCCTTCCGCCGTCGGTGAGAGCCGGCGGATTTGGCATCGCCTACGGGCTGGGCGCCTCGCTGTTCGGCGGCACGACCCAGCTGGTCGTCACCTGGTTGATCGGCGCAACCGGCGATCCCAATGCCCCGGCCTGGTATGTGACGGCCACCACCCTCGTGAGCATCGTTGCCATCCTCGCTCTGCCAAAGCAGCACGACGGCGACACGGCGGGGCGAGCCGCGGGCCGACGCGGGCCGACACCGTTAGAGCGGCGTCCGATCTAGCATCGCCTGAGCCGGGCAACCTTTTGCACGCCTCGCAACGTGAGGCCAAACGACACGCCCCGCTGCTCGACGAGCTCGAGCGTTTGCAACCGCGACACGGCGGCTTCTTCAATGTCTTGTTCGCCGCTGCCGCCGTCCGCTATGCGCAGCAACGTCGTCTCCTCCTGAGGGCTCAATTCGGCTGTCAATTGATCTCCTCCCGTGGGCCGAGCAGGAACGTTGGCCATCGCCCAACCAGGCCTCAAGCTCAAACTTCAGCGCCCGAAAGATGTCACAAGCGCCCGTGATCACAGCCTCGACGCCGGCACTGAGGTCGCGGTACGCCGGTCATCGGGAGATATGGTTTGTCGAATACCCTCAGTCGCAAGCCTCTTGCCTTGCCGCCTGACGAAGACCGTGTAGCGCAGCCTCCGGATTCGAGCATGGGCTGATCGCCCTCGTGATCGCCTTTGCGGCATTTCAGGCCTGTTTCATCTTCGGCGCGATGGCCGCGTGAATGTCGGTGCAATGACGGACGAGATTCGGGCGCGCGGTGACAAACTCCCTGAGCGGGGTGTCGATCTCGTAGAAGTAGATGTTGGCGATGAAGCCATAGATGGCCGCATCGATGCTGCCGGGCGCCGGACCCAGCAGGAAGCCGGCCGGCGGGATGAGATTCGCCAGCACCTGCAGATCGGCGATGCCGCGCGCGTAGGCCGCGACCGGGAGGAAGCGGCCGATGCCCTGGTAGTGGTAACGCATGGCATTGTATTCCTGGGCCTTGCGCAGGCCCTCCTCCGTCAGCTCGGGATGTTCCCGCAGCAGCGCCTGCAGGAAGGCCGGCCAGTATCGCTCGTCCTTCCAGCGCGAATAGGACATGACCCAGTAGAGGTCGTCGAGCATGCGCCCGACCAGGTGGCCGGTGTCGCGCTGTGCCGGCGTCAGCCGGCCGTCGATCGCGAGACGATACTTGGCGATGAGATGGGCGATGATGGTGTCGCTGTCGCCGATCGCCTCGCCGTCATCCTCGATATAGGGAAGCTGCCCGCGCGGCGCGGCCGACGCGTCGAAGACCTGCCGGTGCGTGAAAGGAATGCCGGCCAGCCTGAGGAAGGCGAAGACCTTGAGGCCGTAGCCGTTGTTGTCGGCGACGCCGAACAGCCCGGGATAGGAATAGAGAACAAGCATGTGTCCGCCCCTGATTGGCGCGACCCTGCCGCACCGTCAACACGACCTGCGGCAATCTAAACACGCAATTGTCACGCGAGAACCGGCAGCCCGCACCGAAGATGGCGGCCGGCCATGACGCAAGACACCCGCAACACCGATACCGGTAACGCCGCCAACAGCGGCCCGGATACCGATCTGGTGACCTTGCACCCAGGCCAAGCCGTGGGACGGTATCGCATCGTCGACGTCCTCGGCCAGGGCGGCTTCGGCATCACCTATCGCGCGCTCGACTCCGAGCTGGGACGCGAAGTGGCCATCAAGGAATATCTGCCGGCGGCCCTCGCCGTGCGGCTGGACGGCACCACGGTGGTGCCGCGCTCGACGGGCGCGGCCGAGGACTATGCCTGGGGCCGCGACCGCTTCATCGCCGAGGGCCGGACGCTCGCCGCCCTGCATCGCGTGCCGGGCATCGTGCTGGTGCACGATTTCCTCGAGACCAACGGCACCGCCTACCTGGTCATGGAGCTGCTGGGCGGGCAGACGCTGCAGGCGCGCGTCGAGGGCAGCGGCCCGCTCGACGCGGCGAGCCTCGAGGCGCTGCTGCGGCCGCTGCTCGACGGCCTCGAGAAGGTCCATGAAGCGGGCTTCCTGCATCGCGACATCAAGCCGGCGAACATCCTGCTCGACGACCACGGACGGCCGACGCTGATCGACTTCGGCGCCTCGCGCGCCGCGGTCGCCGGCCGCTCGCAGGCGATGACCGCGGTGTTCACGCCGGGCTATGCCGCCGTGGAGCAGTTCACCGCGGCCCGGCAGGGACCGTGGACCGACATCTACGGCCTGGCGGCCACACTGCATTTTGCCGTCACGGGGCAACCGCCGGCCAACGCGGTCGACCGCGTGCTGGAGGATACCTACGTGCCGCTGGCCGACGGCACGCGGCCGTTCGCGCAGAACCTGCTGACCGCCATCGATGCCGGCCTTGCCGTGCGCGCCGCCGACCGGCCGCAATCGATCGCCGACTGGCGGGCGCTGCTGTCGCAGCCCGCGTCGGCGCGACCCGACGCGCAGGGCACGGTCGTCATGAAGCGGGCGCGCACGGACATGGCGACCGTCGCGCAATCGCCGACACCGGCGCGGCGCAAGCCGGCGGCGCTCGCCCTGGCGGCGCTCGCGCTGGCCGGCGTGGCGGCGGGCGGCTGGTTCCTGTTCGGCCCGCGGCCGACAACGACACAGCCGGCCGCGCCGCCTGCCCAGGCGACGGCCGCGGCACCCGCCGTTCCCGCCGTGCCCGACCGCGGCCACGAAGAGCTCGAGCAGGCGCGGCGCGAGCAGAAGGCCGCCCTCGACGAGGCCACCCGGCTGCGCGCCGAGGCCGAGGCGCGGCGCAAATCGGACGAGGAAGCCGCGTTGCGCCGCAAGATCGAGGACGAGATGCGCCAGAAGGCGGAGGCCGAGGAGGCGAGCCGCCGCCAGGCCGCGGAGGAGGCCCAGCGCCGGGCGGAGGCCCAGGCCGCGGCGCAGCGACAGGCCGACGAAGAGGCCCGGAGCAAGGCCGCCGCCGAAGCGGCCAAGCGGGAGGAGGCCGACACCAAGGCCGCCGAAGCCGCGGAGACGGCGCTTCACCTCGCGCCGTCCGACCGCCAGCGCCTGCAGGTCGCGCTCACCGCGCTGGGCTTCGCGACCGGCGGCACCGACGGCGTGTTCGGGCCGCGCTCGCGCGAGATGATCGCGGCCTGGCAGAAGAAGAACGGCCGCGCCATCACCGGATTCATCTCGGCGGAGACGCAGCGCGACCTGCTGCGCGAGGCCCAGCCCGCCCTCGCCCGCTACGACGACGAGCAGAAGAAGGTGGCGGATGCGCAGAACCAGGCCGCGGCGGCCGGCGCCGCACCGGGCGCCGCGCAGGGGGCTCCCGCGGCAAGGGGAGGATCGGGTCAATGCGAAGGTTCCTACAGCTCGCAATGGTGTCGCGCCGCGTTCCAGGGCTTTCCGCCGGGCTGCTGGAACGTGCCGATGACGATCCGCAACGGCACGATCTCCGGCAGCTGGACCTCGCCCCGCACCACCGAGGTGCAGACGCTTCAGTGGCCGCATCGGCCCGGCGGGCGAGGTCAGCCTCACCTACAACGGCATCGGCACGCAGACCTATGTGAACCAGCATTTCACCGCGGCGCTCTCGGGAACGGTCGCGGGCGGCGTGCTGACGGCGAGCGGGCGCGCCAGCGCGAATGGCCGCGAATTCTCGGTGCGGGTGCAATGCCATTAGGCTGGCTCCGCCTGGGTTGCCTGGCCGCCGCGTCGGTCGTCGGGCTCGCGGTGTCGTCCGTCGCCCAGGCGGCGTCGTTCGACGGCACCTGGTCCATCGTGCAGGTTTGCGATTCAACCCAGGAAGGCGCACGCGGCTACACTTGGCGCTATGACGCCACGGTGAAGGACGGGCACCTGGTCGGTCACTATCGCAACGCGGGACAAAGTCCCTCGCTCACGCTCGAGGGACAGATCAACCCCGACGGCACGGCCACGCTCGCGGCGCAGGGAATCTCGGCGGACTCCGACCACAACATCAAGTTCGCGCCGCCCATGACCCCCATCTCGTTTCGCGTCGCCGCCCGCTTCGACACGGCGACGGGCACGGGCGATCGGCTCGGCGTCCGCCGCTGCAAGTTCACCTTCAAGAAGCAGTGACGCTGCGTCGTCGGTGATCGACGACCTGCGGGCGAGTCACGAGGTCCATCGCAATTCCGGCAGCACGACCGAATGGCCGCGCGAGGTCCCTGGCGGACGCCGACCGGCTGGAGCAAGATCGTCCCCGATCGAACCATCATGAGAGCCAAAGTCAACCTCATGCTGAGGCGCCACGCGAAGCATGGCGTCTCGAAGCATGGGCGACCGCAAGACTGGTTCCCACCTCAGCGCGGAGGTTACTCCGCGCAATTCGAGACGCGGCCCTGCGGGCCGCTCCTCAGGGTGAGGCCGAGGGTGATTCAACCTTAAGAAACTCCGCTCTAGGCGTGCCGTCCGTTCTGTTTCGATGGACGTTTCCTCACGCCGCTCTGGAGCGGACCCTTGGCCCGCGGCGCGGCGTGCAGCATGCGCCGGACCGCCGCTCCCCAAGCCGGATTGAGTTTTTCGGCGATAGGTTTGCTCAAGGCTGTGGCCGGCATCAAGACCTCCCTTGCATTCGTGATCAGTGGAACGCCGCAATGATGTGCTTGGCGAAGGTCTCCATCTGGCGCATCTCCTCGTCGAGCGACATGAAGCCCTGGTCGAAGAACCGATCCATTCGAGCTCGCCGTCCCGGCGGGACGCGGCCCAAGGGACCGGACATCGAATCGCCGCATCAGCCCGGGGCGCAACGTCCGCGAAAAAACGGCAGGCGTGCTGCAGGCCAGGCTGGGGGCAAGCCTGACTCCGGCGACCGGGCGGCGCAAGGGAGATGTCCCCGAGGGGAAACTTACCCGATGCCCGTGAAGCGGCATCGCGACGGCGCCGGGTGCGGCGGCTCTCCGGCCGCGCCCTTGCCGCTGCAGAGGGGCCGCTGCAGAGGGGGCCGCTGCAGAGGGGGCCGATGCGCAGGGGGATGGCGAGATGTGCGCAAACGCAGAGATGCCGGCGCCGGTCCAGCGTGCAAGCCTCCGGCCAACGACCCGTGAAACGGGCGCTCAAGGAGGAAACGATGCATAACCTGTTGGACGTCCTGCGCGACGTCGCGATCGGCGCGTCCGTGCTTCTTGGTGTCGGGCTGCTGATCCAGCTCTCGTCGTCGGCGCTGCAGCTGGTGGCGATGCGCTGACCGCCTCGCGTACGGCTGCCGAATCACGACGACATAATTGCGGGCGAACCACATCACCTCATCCTGAGGGGCATCGCGCAGCGATGCGTCTCGAAGGATGGGCACCCTGCCTTGTCGTCGCCGACCCTTCGAGACGCGGCCTGCGGCCGCTCCTCAGGGTGAGGTGAGTGTGTCGAAACGGAACTCGATCGAGACGACGGAGAGGCGATAGCCTTTCATGGGGTCATGCGCCTGAAACACTGGGGTGTTACCGTTTCCCAACGTGTCTCCTGTCGATGTCCCTCTCTTTTGAGCCTCCGGCTCCCATGAATGGCCGTCCTGTCGGATAATTTCAGATCGTTCCGCTCGGTCGGGCGCCATGGCTCGACGGTGGCGTGCGTCCTGTTCGTGCTGGCGGTCCTGATCGGCGCCGCGCTCGATCGCAGCCTGCCGCTCGCAGTCTATCTGCTGAGCTTCTGGCACTACTATCTCTACTGGCTCGCCTTTGCGTTCGGCGCGATGCCGTTCGAGGTCTTCAAGCGCGATGCCGTGGCAATGAAGACCGTCTCGGTTGCAGCCCTCGCCGTGGTCTATCTCGCCTGCCCGCTCGACCTCGCGTCCCTGATCGTCATTGCCGGCGGCATCCTGCTGAACATGCGGGCGGCGGCGGCGCTCGGGATCGACCGGACCTATTACGGCGCCGAGCTGGCCGGCCTGGCGCCGCGGAGGATCACCGACTTTCCCTATTCGCTGATCGCCCATCCGATGATCCTGGGAAACGTCGCAGCCTTCGGCGGCACCCTGCTCAACCCGGAATTCCGGCAGCACTGGTGGCCGCTGGTTTGCCTGCATGTCGCGCTCAACATGGGATTGCTCGCCATGGAGCTGGCCGGCCCGCCGCGGCGGCGCATCGTGCGGCTGGTGGGCGGCTTCGCCTTTGCCGGCGTCCTTTCGGGCGCGGCCTTCGCCCTGGGATCCGGGACTGCCGTGATGGCGCCCGTGGTGGTCGCGCTGCTGGGCGCGGCGACGCTCGCCTGCGCCTGGGCCCTCTATCGCTGTTACGCGTTGCCGGCCTCGCCACCCGCGTTCCCGGCGGGCAATGCCCCTGAAGAAACCCTAGGGAGAACCCCATGAGCAGCATCCTGAGCGAGGCCGCCGACAGCGCGGAGGCCGGGCCGCAGGCCCGATCCTCGCGGCACTTCCCCGCGGCGATCGCCCGCTTCGACGAGCGCGCCGACCGGGCCGTGATCGACCGGCTCGTCGCCTGGGTCGAGGATCGCTATCGCGAAGACCTCGCCCGGCGGCCGTCCAAGCATGTCTATGTCAGCACCCTGCCCGTCTCCGTGATCGAGCAGATCGACCGTCTGCGCGACAGCCCGCTCATCCGTTCCCTGATCGCGGCCGGCGTTCCGGCGGGCAGCGTCATCGCGCCGATGAAGCACACCGACGAGCTCTACGTCTCGCACTACAACAAGGACCGCGGCGGCGACCAGGGCCTGTTCGAGAAGCACTACGACGGCAACCTGCGCTTCCTGCCGTCGAGCGTGGTGGTGCGCGCGCTGATCTACCTGCAGTCCGACGCGACCTACAAGGTCGTGTTCGCCGACAGCCGGGTCGAGAAGGCGTTCGCGAGCTACGATTTCGGCCTGCTCGACTTTCACCGCGAGCTGCACTGGGTCGAGGGGCAGTACAACCCGGCCGACCGCCAGCGCATCCTGCTGAAGTGCAACTACCTGGTGACGCCGCGCAACGCGGCCCTCCTGGGGCGGCTGGCGCTGGCCGCCAACACAAGCGTGTTCTACGTGGTGAAGGCGGCGATGGAATATTCCAAGAGCCCGCGCACGCCGCCGCAGATCGCCGTCGGGCTGCTGTGCAATCTCTTCCGGCTGCTGAACAACGTCCACCCGCTGGTCCCGCTGGCGCTGATCGCCGCCATCGTCGCCTCGCTGGGCTGGGCGATCGGGCGGCTGCTGGCGTAGGCGAAGCCCATCAGGATTGAAGCACCCCCAAGACCTCACCCTGAGGAGCCGCGAAGCGGCCGTCTCGAAGGGTGAGCAACCCGAACCGTGCCTGTTGCCCATCCTTCGAGACGCATCGCTTCGCGATGCTCCTCAGGATGAGGTTAGGGGTTGGTCCTCAAGCTCCCCCCCAGCGCATGAGCCGTCTCTTTACCGTAACGGCAACGCGGTACGTTGGTAACTGGTGTGCAACGAACGACGCGGCCCAATGCCTGCCGCCGCGACTCCCCCTCCAAGAACAAGGAAAGCATCCATGAACGGTTTCCTGAACGAACTGAAAGTGCAGCGCTGGGACGACCATCGCTACTACCATCACAGCAAGGTCAACCAGTCGCTCCACTTCGTGAGCGCGACGAGCTTCCTGTGCGCCTACGTGATGGCGTTCTCCGATCCGGCGATGGCCGCGCTGATCGGCTGGCTGGCCGCCATGACGACCCGCCAGGTCGGCCACCTGTTCTTCGAGCCGCGCGGCTACGACCAAGTCAACCAGGCGACCGACGACTACAAGGAGGAGATCAAGGTCGGCTACAACATCAAGCGCAAGCTCGTGTTGCTGGCGGTGTGGGCCGCCTCGCCGCTCCTGCTGGTGCTCGATCCCACCCTGCTCGGGATCTTCGTGCCGCATGTCGGCACCGCCGAATTCGTCCGCCATGTCGGCGAGGTCTGGCTGGTGGTGGGCCTGGGCGGCATCGCCTTCCGCACGGTCCAGCTCTTCATCCTGAAGGATTTCCAGACCGGCCTGGTGTGGGCCACCAAGATCGCCACCGATCCGTTCCATGACATCAAGCTCTACCACCGCGCGCCGCTGCATCTTTTCGCCGGCAAGCGCGCGGCGGGTGCGGTCGTTCATCCGATGCCCGAGGCGCTGTGCGACGACGAGGAGATCGTCGAGGAGCTGCCGGTCGAGGCTTCTAAAGCGAGCGTGTAGCCGCAAATTCCAAAGTGTCGTTCCTCCCCAGCGAAGCTGGGGAGGTGTCGGCGTCCTACGCCGACGGAGGGGTCATGAGCATCCGTGATGGTGCTCATGACCCCTCCGCCCGCTGCGCGGGCACCTCCCCTTCGCGGTATCCGCGAAAGGGAGGCAAGCGTGATCTAGGGACGGACGTCCAGCGGTTGGCTACCGACCAGGTCGGGCCGGCGCTTCCCGGGCCGCCACGGGGCGATGGCGGCGCGGATCATCTCGCGCAGGATGCGGCGCTTGATGGCGCGGTCGGTGCCCAGCGCGCCGGGCTCCCACCAGCCGTCGCGGCGCATGGACTCGGCGGCCGCCAGGAAGCGCTCGGCCACCGCCTCGAAGTCGGCGTCGCTGAAGTTCAGGCTGAAGACCAGCCGGCCGGTGCCGACCCAGCTCAAGGCCAGGCCGTGCGCCTTGAGGTAATATTGCAGCATCCAGTTGTAGCGCGACGAGGCGGTGTGGCAGACGGTCCAGATCGACGACAGGGCCGCGACCTGAAGCGGCAGGCCGCGCTCGGCCAGTCTCCTGTTGAGCGACGCCGCCCGCGCCGCCCAGGTGGCGTCGAGATCGCGATAGAGCGCGGCCATCTCCGGCCCGTCGAGATGGCGCAGGAACTCGTTCATCGCCGCCATCACGTAGGGATGGGAGTTGAAGGTGCCGCGCGCGAAGCAGATGTCGGCGGGATGGTCCTCGCGGAAGCGCTTCATGAAGCGGTGAGGCCCGCAGACGACGCCGACGGGCAGGCCGCCGCCCACCGTCTTGCCGTAGGTCACGATATCGGCCTCGACGCCGAAATAGTCCTGGGCGCCGCCGGGCGCGAGACGAAAGCCGACGAAGACCTCGTCGAAGATCAGCACGATGCCGCGTTCGCTGCAGATTGCGCGGAGCTCCTTCAGCCATGCCGCGTAGGCGGCGCGATCGACGCTCCGGTCGGGCCGGCTGTGGACCAGGGTCGTGTCGGCGGGCGCGCCGATGTTGGGATGGAGCGCCTGCAAGGGATTGACCAGCACGCAGGCGATGTCGCGGCGGGTCTTCAGCACGGCCAGCGTGGCTTCCGACATTTCTGCGAGCGTGTAGGTGCCGTCGGCCGGCACCGGATTGCCGACGCCGGGCTGAACGTCGCCCCACCAGCCGTGATAGGCGCCGCAGAAGCGCACGAGATGGGAGCGCCGCGTGTGGTAGCGCGCAAGGCGCACGGCCTGCATGACCGCTTCCGTTCCCGACATGTGGAACGAGATCTCCTGCTTGCCGGAGATGCGGGCGAGGCGCGCCACATTGTCGGCGAGCAGCGACGGATAGGCGCCCAGCACCGGGCCGAGCGCGTTGACGCGCTGCGCCCCGCGCTCCAGGCACGCCTTGTAGAAATCGTAGCCCAGCAGGTTCACGCCATAGGAGCCGGTGAGGTCATAGAAGGCGTTGCCGTCGAGATCGGTGACCTGCACGCCGTCCGAGGCGGCGAGGAACGAACCGGCGGGCAAATGCTTCTTCACGGTGGGGCTGAACGGGAAGGGCACGCGGTAGCGCTCGGTGAACTGCAGGTCGGAGAGGTGCGTCGCGGCTTCGGCCGTGCGGTCGAGCGTCCGCACGCTGTTCGTCGCCGAGCGCCGCGACAGGTCCTCGAAGGCGGCACGGCGGCGCTCGGCGATTTCGGCGGGGGCGTCGTCGGCCGCGAAGAAATCGGCGCCGTCGAAGGCGTAGCGCGGCACCTGGGCGGCAATGCGACGGGAGAGCCGCGCGTGGCCCGCCAGCGAACGATGCTTGGCGCGCGAGAGGGCGAGCCGGGCGCGCAGCTTCAGCGCGAGCATGACCAACAACAGCGCCGCCAGCATGAGCGCGGCGAGCGACCAGGTATCCAGCGACAACGGCATCGAACCTCCCTAGTACCCGCTATCAGAAATTGCGGCGTAGTCTGCGGCCCATGCTTCGAGACGCGCGCTGCGCGCGCTCCTCAGCATGAGGTGTCTTTGTTTCAACAAGTCAGACCTCATCCTGAGGAGGCCGCGAAGCGGCCGTCTCGAAGGAGGGGCCTCAGCGACGATCTGCGATTCCGGGCACTCGTCTCCCCGGCCGCACCATGAGCCTGCGGTCGGAACTCGCGCGGATCGTCCAGCAGGAGGACATCAACTTCCTGCTGACCAACCGGATTCCGCGGCGGCTCGCCACCCGGTTTCTCGGCTGGTTCAGCCAGATCGAGAACCCTGTCGTGGCGCGGGCGTCGATCGGGCTGTGGCGCCTGTTCGCCGACCTCGACCTCGGCGACGCCCGGCTGCAATCCTTCAAGAGCCTGCATGCCTGCTTTACGCGCGAGCTCAAACCCGGGGCGCGCCCTGTCGACGGCGATCCGAATGTGCTGACAAGCCCGTGCGATGCCATCGTCGGCGCCTGCGGCGCGCTCGACGGCACGCGGGTGTTGCAGGCCAAGGGGTTCCCCTACGCGCTGCGGGACCTGCTGGTCGATCCGGCGCTGATCGAGACCTATCGCGACGGCCAGTACGCCACCCTGCGGCTCACCTCGAGCATGTACCACCGCTTCCATGCGCCGGCCGATGGCACGATCGAGCACGTGACCTACATGTCGGGCGACACCTGGAACGTCAATCCGATCGCGCTCAAGCGCGTGGCCAGCCTGTTCTGCAAGAACGAACGGGCGGTGATCCGCCTGCGGCTCGCCGGAACCACTCACCGGGTGACCCTGGTGCCGGTCGCGGCCATACTGGTCGCCAGCATGCGCCTGCATTTTCTCGACGTGGTGATGAACATGAACTATCGCGGCGCCGCGGAGATCGACTGCGACGCGGCCGTGCGCAAGGGTGACGAGCTCGGCTGGTTCGAGCATGGCTCGACGATCATCGTGTTCGCGCCGCCGGGATTCCGCCTGTGCGACGGCATCGGCGAAGGCACGACGATCCGGATGGGCCGCGCGCTCATGCATTTGCCCTGACGAGGCCGCAGTCGGGCAGGCGAGCGGCCTGCCATCGGCCTGTGCCGGGGCGGCGGTCGAAGAAGAAGATGGTGGAGGGGCGGTCAGGTTGATGACGCTCGATCACCGGCACGGGAACAGGACTCGACCGGCACTCCATCGGACGTGCGCGATCGCACGACAGGCTTCTCCTTGTGCCGGGAAGCCGTTGCGCCCCCGTGACCCTGTCGTGTCAGTTGGATGACAGACACTACATGTCGTCAGTTGCTGCCCGCCGGCGGCACGGTATAGCCGTTGCGCCGCAGCAGATCCTCCATCGCCCGGATCCCGCTCTGGTAGCGGCCGGCGCCGCAATCGATCTCGGCGTTCTTGCGCGCGATGTCCCCGCTGCTACCGCCTTCGCTCTTGCTGCCGCCGTGGCGCAGCCAGAAGGCGACGAGTTCCTCGCAACGCGTCCGGGGATCGGCGCTGGGTGTCTCGGTCCCTTGCGCGACGGCGGCGGTCACGGTGGCCAGCAGCGCCGCCGCGGCCAGCAGCCAGCGCACCATGTGCCGGTTGCAGCGACCAGCACCAACATCGGACCGGTTCATGGCGTTTTTCCCATCACACCGGGACAACGCAACGCGAGCACAGCGCGAGCCAGAGAACGCGGGCAGGGGCCGACTGTGGCAGGGGCGCCGGGCGCGGACAATGCCTGAGCGGCGGCGACAAGCGCCGCACTCACTTCCTCCCCAGCGACGCTGGGGGGGGGGTGGCCGAAGGCCGGAGGGGTCAAGCGATCGCGGTGCTCTGCGACATGACCCCTCCGCCCCTGCGGGGCACCTCCCCAACTTCGTTGGGGAGGAAATGAAGAGCGCAGGCCGGGCGCATGCTCGACATTTTGGCGCTGACACGCCCTGCCAGAGTCGTAGACTTTTCGCTTCACTACAGGGAGGAGCGTATGGCTAGCAACCAGACGTACGTGAAGACCGAAGTGGTCGGCAGCTCGGACAAGTCGGTTTCCGATGCCATCGAATCAGCGATCGCCGTCGCATCGCGTTCACTGCGCAATCTCGCCTGGTTCGAGGTGATCGACGTCCGCGGCAGCATCCACGACAACAAGGTGGCGAACTACCAGGTCACGCTGAAGCTCGGCCTGAAGTACGAGCCGAAGGCGTAGCAAAGACCGGGGACGCGGCGGCCCGCGGTCAAACCTGATGGGCCGGTGACGTCGCCTGCGGCAACTTCCGGAGCGCGCGGGAGATGGCGAAGATCGTCCGCTCCTCGGCGGTCATCAGGAAGGTCATGCCGAAACGGGCGAGCAGGCCGAACAGCCGGGCATCGCGGCGCCGCACGAACACCGGGAGCCTGGCGGCCGCCGACAGGATGGCGCGCCTGCGCTCACGCGGCGTCTGGTTTCCCATCCTGCGCAACTCGGCATAGCGGCTGAGAACCGGATGGGCCGCCTTGAAGCCCTCAGTCAATCCGCGGATGTAGGTCGCGGTGATGCGTTCGGCCGGCACCATGTGCCGGAGCGTCAGCCTTTCATCGTACCGGAGCCGATAACCGAGGAGGCCCACGCAAAGGCAGATTTCGAGATCCTCGCCGCAGGTCAGGGCAGAGCCTTGCCGGCCGACCAGAAGGGGAAATCCTGGGGTGTCGTACAATTCCAGCAGAAGCTTGCGGCGCGCGACGAGGCCGGCCCCCCACAGCTGGTCGACGTCCCCGCTGGCCAGCGCCTGGGCGCCCACCGCGGCCAGGGATGCGTAGGAAAAGAACAGCGGCGGCATGTCGCCGTCGGTCAGCGGCGTGTTCGGGCCGCCGGTGGCGCCGATCGTCGGGTCGGCCATGATGGCGGCCGCGACCTCGAGGTAGCCGGGGCCGAGAAGATTATCGTCGTCGCAGAAGACGACGATGTCGCGCGTCGCGGCCCGCACGCCGGCGCGCCGGGCGGCCGAGAGCCCTTGCGTCGTCTCGGAGATCACCCGGAAGTCGACGGCCGGCCGGCCGACCTCGCTCCAGACGGCGGAAGCGATGGCGGCGACCCCGTCCGTGCTGCAGTTGTCGACGACGACGATCTCGTGGCCGTCTCCGCCGTTCAATCCGGCCAGTGCCGTCAATACAGCTTCGATTCGCGCCGCGCCGTTGAAGGTGCAGATGACGATGGAGAACGGCCGGCCCGTCACCGATGGATGCTCCCCTTCCCGCCCGAAGTCTGCTTGCTCGACCAAAAGTCCTAGTCGTCCCCGGTCAGCATCGCCAGCGATGGATAGGACGGTTGGCTTGCCTGGCCGAAGTCGATGCCCCTCAACGGCGCCAACCCCTGTTCGAGCGCTTCGAAAAGCGCCAGGGGACTCAGGCGGAGCGCCGACGCCTTGGCAAAAAGCTCGACCCGCCGCCGCCAGGCGAGACGCGACGGGGCGGGCCAGTCCACGAGCGCCCGGCGCGCGCCTTCCTCGCGGATTTCGAGGGGCGTCGCAAAGCGGTCGGACAGCAGCTCCGGGCCCTGGTTGTCCGCGTCGATCGATCGATGGACGGCGCGACGGATTGCCTGGATGGCCTTCTCGCGGCGCAGGAAGCCATTGAAGCCTCGACAGTGCGGATGCGTCGCCACCGACCTTTGCAATTCCACCCCATTCGCCCGCCAGACGCCGAGGGGCTCGCTCAGGAAATAGATATCGTCGCGGATGCGAAACGCCCTCACCCACTCCTGCAGAACCGCATCGGGCACGTCATCGGCGCGCAGATCCGAGTGGCTGTCGCTTCGCCAGAACAGCGCGCTGTTGGAGATCGCTAGGCGCCAGAGCAACGGCACCTTGAACTGCTCGGCGCGCCATCGCCCTTCGGCATGGCAATCGCCCAAAGTGGTCCTGGGGGAGATCCTGCCGGGCGCCTCGTGCGGCTCCGGCTCCTCGATCCACTGGTTGCCCTGCACGATGCGCACGTCATGCGCCTTCGTGATCGCGACATTGCGCGCCAAGTATTCGCGATGCCACAAATTGTCGTCTTCGAGAACGGCGAAATGCGTGCCGCCGAATTGGGCGACATTGGAAAAGGCCTGCCCGATATTGCGCGCCGCGCCCAGGCGCGCCGGGTTCGGCCAATGAACCAGACGCCCGTCGCGCAGGTCGTCGAGCACGGCCCGCGTGCGCTCACCGCTGCCGTCATCCAGAACGATCGCCCGCCAATCCTGCCAGGTCTGGGCAAGCAGGCTTTCAAGCGCGCGCCGCAACAGGCCGGGACGATCGAAGGTCGGAACTCTCACTTCGACGAAAGGCGCCGACAGGGTCATCCTCCCACCGGATTCGGCGCCGGGTCGGAGCTGGGCGGCGCCTTGGCGCGGCGGTGGCTCGCGCGGTCGAGACGGGTCGAATTGCCGATCACCACTGCTGCCACGTCTCCCAATGATAGCCGTTCGCACGGCTGCCTAGCCAAAACTGTCACACTCTAACCTCGAAGCCGGCGGCGAATCGGCAGACTTTGCGTGATTTGGCGAAACGGGACGGTGGCGCCCGATAGCCTGCGACACGCACGAATGCTTATGATCCGGGAATATCCTGAAATGGGAGGCCCTCCGGCCACAGCGATATCACAGGGATTTCGGGTGCCGACGCATGGTGGCGCTGACCGAGACGACGACGATCCGCCTGCCCGCCGCCGAGGTCTGGCCGCTGTTGAGCGACCCGGCGCGGGTGGCCGCGTGCATCCCCGGCGCCCAGCTCGCACCGGACCAAGGCGACGGGCTGTGGCGCGGCTGGATCCGCGTCACAGCATCGTCATGACCCACATGAAGGGCCGCGCCGCCGACAAGTATCACGTGGTCAACGATTTCGGCGCCATCGGCTCGGGCCTGCCGGCAGCGATCGGCATCGCCCAGGCGCGCGGCGACGACGAGGTCATGCTTGTCGAGGGCGACGGCAGCTTGATGATGCATGTGCAGGAGCTGAAGACGATCCGCCGCCACGGCATCCGGCTGCTGATCTCGGTGATCAACGATGGTGGCTACGGTGCGGAGTTCCACAAGCTCCGCGCCCACGGCGTCGATCCCGCGGCGGCGATCCACGGCCGCGCCGATCTCGCGGGCGTGGCGACCGGCTTCGGCCTGCGCAGCGCCGCCGTCACCGAAATGGGCCGCTTCGCGCCCTTGTTCCGCGAGCACCAGGCCGCCAACATCGGCACGCTGTGGGACATCCACACCGACGACCTCATTCCGTCGCGCACCTATCGCCGCGTCCATAACGGCGAGGCGTGGGGCGGCGGCCGGCCCAGCGATGACGCGCGCTTGCCCTCGCTGCGCGCGGTCGCGATCTTCGTGGCGGCCGGCCGGGCGCTCTCCTTCACCGAGGCGGCGAAGGCGGTGAACCTCACGCCCTCGGCGGTCAGCCGGCGCATCCGCGATCTCGAGCGCGAGCACGCCCTTCAGCAACCCGCCGGTGGCGATCCGGCGAGATCGTCGAGATCCTGGCCGAGGGCGACAAGGTGGTGGTGCGCACGCAGTGGTCGGGCACGCAGGACGGGCCGTTCCTCGGCCTGCCGCCCTCGGGCAACAAGGTGCGCTTCTCGACCGCCGATTTCTTCCGCAGGATGGCAAGGTGGCCGAGCATTGGGACGTGGTCGACAGCCTGCCGCGCGCCGTGGCGCTGGGCCTCGTGCCGCCGCCGAAAGTGCCGACCCAGATCGCGCCGCCGAAGTCCCCGTAGACCTCATCGGCGAGCCGGACCCCGATCTCTCGCCGGTCGGCCAGGCCGCGCGGTAAATCGAGACACACCTTTGACACGTGAGATCCGCAGAGCCCCAATGAATATCGCTGGAGGCTATGGCGGAAGATCCCAACACCAGCGATCCGGAATCTGATTTCGCGACCCTGCGTCCGGGCCAGTTCACGAGACGCTGTGGCAGCGTCTCCGTTCTGGGGAAACAGGCAGCTCGGCATGACTTGGGGTGCGCGCGCAACTCCGAGATCTGGCGTGACGTGACCATCAAGAAATCTGGCGAGCGGTCGCTCGGGCAGGAGCGGCCGCGATTTTTCTGCGCGGGCGCAATGCCGTCAGGTCGAGTCCGCTTCGTTTACCTGATCGTCGCCGCGGCCTTCGCGTTTGCGAACGGGTCCGGCGCCAACGCGGCGTCTTTCGACGGCAACTGGATCGTCCTGCAAGTCTGCGATTCAAGCCAAGAGGCCACGCGAGGATACCCGTGGCTCTATGATGCCACGGTGAAGGGCGGCCACCTGGTCGGTCACTATCGCAACAGGGGAAACAATCGCTCAATTCTGCTGGAGGGGGAGATCAAGTCCGACGGCACAGCCACCCTGGACTACACTGAAAGCTTTACGCTCGCGCAGAGTCCCATTGTATTCCGCGTGGCCGTCAAGTTCGATGTCGCGTCGGGCACAGGCAACCGGCTGGGCATGCGCAGCTGCAAGTTCGTCTTCACCAGACAGTAGCCGCGTCGGCGGTCGGGATCCGGCGCACGTCGTTGACCGAAATTTATCCTTTTAAATCAATGAGTTGATTACTTTTTGCACGGTCGTGCAGACTATCACGGATGGGTGCGATCCATGACACAAAAGTGCCACTTCCTTTATCTGCACTTCCGATGCCACTACTTTGGACGGGGAGGTTGTTCTGGATGTCGGGATCGCAGGGGTGCGATCCAATCAGCATCCAGAGCAAAACGAGAGGGAGTGGGCGATGAGTCAACTCGATACACGTCTGGGATGCAGATACTCCTCTGTCGGGAGTTTGGATCGATCGCCGGCCAAGCCGTCGTCGTCCGAGTGGGAGAGGGCCTTCGATCGGCGTCAAAGCGACAGGCTCCCGTCGGCCCAGCCGGCAACCGTTAGCAAGGACGGACCCCGCCGCGTCGTTCTTGTCGAAGGCGATCAATATTATCGAGAGATGCTGACCGACGAGCTGCTGCACCAAGGCTTTGTCGTTCAGGCTTTCGCGGATGGCGCGGCGCTGCTCAATTCGCTGGCCGACACCGTCGACGCCGACATCGTCGTGCTCGACTGGGACCTGCCGAAGATGCCGGGCATTAACTTGCTGGCTCGACTGCGCCAGCGTGGTGCTAACGTGCCCGTCGTGTTCCTGACCGGCAAGTTCATTCCAGGCGACGAACAATGCCTGCTCGCCCCGCGCGAGGCCCTGAATGCCTACGAATACATGGCGTTCGACCAGGGCGCGGCCGACTTCATCTCCAAGTCGCGCGACAGGCAGGTCCTCGTCCGCCGGCTGAGACGCGTGGTCGAACTCGTCAAGCCCATGACCGACGTTGCGGTCGAGCAGCGCCTGGCCTGCGGCAAGCTCCTCCTGAAACCGGAAGGCAGCCGCGCCTACTGGAACGGAGTCGATGTCGGCCTTACGCTCGGGGAATACAAAATTGTGCATCTGCTGGCGTCGAACGCCGGCTCTTTCGTGACCTATCGCACGCTCTACGACCGCTTGCGCTACGAAGGCTTCGTCGCCGGGAACGGCAAGGATGGTTTTCGCGCGAATGTCCGGACGGTGATCAAGCGCATCCGCGGCAAGTTCCGCGCCTGCGACCCCGCCTGCGACGAGATCGAGAACTACACCGGCTTCGGATATTGCTGGCGCAAGCCATCCTAGGGTCCGCTGGTGGGAACAAGCGCAACCGGCATGGAGCCTCGCCGGCTCGGCACGTCGGGTGGAAGATGATAAGGGAATGTTGTTGTCCTGGGTCAGCTAAGCCGCCTGACAGGCCGCGGCAACGAACGGCTCACGCAGAGAGGAATTTCAAGTGTCATCCGCTGAAGCAGCTCTGACCGTCGTGTCATCCAAGGCGCAAAAGGTCGACGGCCGCCGCCTGCGCAGCGAGCGGACCCGGCTGGCGATCATCGAGGCCTATCTGGAGCTGCTTCGCCAGAACCCGAAGATGCCGACGGCGGCCCAGCTCGCGGCCCAGGCCGGATGCTCCGTGCGCTCCATTTTTGAGCGCTTTCCCGATCGCGATGCACTTAGCCTTGCGACGGCGGACCATGCGATCGTCCAGGGTCAGGCAGAGTCAGTGGCGCGCCATGTCGACGAAGACCGTCCGACCCGCATCCGGTCCCATGTGGAGACCCGTGCGCTCGCCTGCGAGAAATGGCTGCCGCTGTGGCGCATCATCACCCGTGAGGACCAGGTTGCCGAACTCAGGACGCGCGTCGTCCTGGTGCGCTTCGCCAACATCGAGCGAATGAAGCTGATGTACAAGCCGGAGCTTTCCAGTCTCCCTGAGTTCCAGCGAGAACAGTTATTGATCGCGTTGGCCGCGTTGATCAGCTTCGAAAGCTGGGACCAAATACGCCACGCCCACAACCTTTCGATGGAGGCTGCGCAAGCTGTCTGGCGGGCGGCGATCGACAGGATGCTGCCGTCGGCGGAATAATTTCCGGTCTTGCACCACAGGCTTTGCTTCTACGCATCGCGGCTGAGCGCCGGCCCCCGAACCCACTGCGTCGAGAGCTTCGGATGACACAGACGCTTTTCACCAGCGCCACGCTCGTCCTTGACGGGCTTACCGAACGGCAACCCTCTTCTTCATGAAGGACGACGCGGCTTACAAGCACGAGCTGGCGCCATGACGACGATCCGATCGAGGACAAGGACCTGTGCCTCGACGGCGAGATCATCATGGTTTCCGGCTGAGCGCGCGGGCTCATGGCGCACGCCAGGCCCCATCGGTTCGCCCGCGCATCGGAAGTTCCGCCCATTTTGCCGTCCCGACCTACCCATTTTCCGGGCGCCGCTGGCCGTTATTGCGGAGCGTCTGTGTCTTTACACACATGACCTGCGGCACGGCCGTGCCAGCATGCAGGGAGCGCTGAAGGATTCAGGTTGTCGCGTGCAGACCTTTCGAACAGAGACCCAACGGCATCCCGAATTCCCGGCGCAACCGAGAGACCGCGGCTGGCATTTGCAATCAGCCCTGGTAGCGTTGGGCGCACAACCGCCGACGCCGCAAGGCGGCGGGTTGCGATGCCGATGGGGAGCGTGCAGCGAATTGATCTGGCGCAAAGCGCACCAGCAGTCCTGGCGGCATGTTGATCTAGTACGTGTCAAGCGTGAGGCTTGCGGCGCCACCACCGATCGCCCCAGCCTCAGGATTCTGCAACGAGAGGGGGATAGTCATGTTGAACACTAATCGCCGTACGACACTGAAATTGCTGGGTGGCGCAGCACTTGCGGCGCCCGGCTTTGTGAGCCTGTCGCGTCCGGCGGCGGCGCAGCAGGATCTTTACATCGGCTCGCGCTATCAGAACTTCAAGCGCGGCACGATTTCACAGCATGGATCCGAAGACGCGCGGCTTCGTCATCATCTGGGAGGATCTCGGCCGGGTGAAGCTGAAGGCCGCCGACCTGGTCGCCAACTACTCGCCGGGCGCCATGAAAGAAACGACCGGCCTGGCAGCCGGGCTCCGCGAAGGCCAGATCGTCGACGTCCAGTGGTATGACTATGTCGACTTCCTGATCGCCAAGAAGACGGACACGAGCATGGCGCAGGCCAAGGCGATGATGGCCCAGGGCGCGCGCATCGAAGGCCTGCCGGGATCGCAGGAGCGCATCCGGCTGTGGGAAATGGACGGCATGTGCACCAAGATCGGTCCCAATGTCGTCTACCTGATCAACGCCTCGGGCGGCGAGCCCGACAAGCCCGCGCCCGACAGCGGCGAGGTCATCCAGATGCCGCAGGTCGTGACGCAGGACGGCTTGGCGGCGCTGCAGACGATCAAGGTCGGCGACCCGATCGTCACCGTGTTCAGCGTGCAGACCGCGATCAAGGTCACGGTCATCCGCTAGCAACCAACCCTCGAAAAACCAATCATCGTAAGGACGCCGGGGCCGCGAGGTCCCGGCGTTCGTTTGCGGGCGATGGCTCCTGCTCCGCCGCTGGACTATGATTCGCCCGAATGTCGACCAGTCATCCCGGGCCGATCATGCGGCGCCGTTCCCTGCTCGTCGGCGGCGTTGCCGCAAGCCTGGCGGCGGCGCCCGGCCTCGCCGACGCGCAAGCAACTGAGTGGCCCAAGGGCCCGATCAAATTCGTCGTGCCCTTCCCGCCCGGCGGCTCGACCGATCCGGTGGCGCGCCTGGTGCAGGCCCGGCTGGCCGAGACCGTGGGCTGGCAGATCATCGTCGAGAACAAGCCGGGTGCGGCCGGCGCGATCGGCACCACGATCGTGGCCAAGTCCCCGCCCGACGGCCAGACCTGGCTGGTGGCGTTCGACAGCCACATCCTGAGCCCGGCCTTCACCAGCAACCTGCCCTACAAGGATTCCGACCTGCTGAACGTCATGCTGGTAGGCCGGGCGCCGCTCGCCATCGCCTGCCATCCCGACCGGCCTTACAAAAATTTTGCCGACGCGATCGCCGATGCACAGCAGCGGCCGGGCAAGCCCAGCGTCGGCGTGCTCTCGGCCAGTCAGGCGCTGCTTCTGATCACGCACCTGCAGAAAGAGAACGGCTTCGACGTCAACGTGATCTTCTACAAGGGCGGTGCGCCCACGGTGCAGGACCTTCTGGCCGGCGTCACCGACATGGCGCTCACCACCTTGGCCGCCCTCGAGCCGCATGTCCGCGCGGGCCGGCTACGGGCGCTCGCCACCACCGGCGAGACGCGCACACCCGTTCTGCCCGACACGCCGACGCTGCACGAACAGGGTGTCAAAGGCTATCCGACCTATTCGTGGTGGGCCCTCTACGCGCCCGCCGGCACGCCGCAGCCGATCGTCGAGCGCATGAACGCCGAGGTCGCCAAGGCGGTGCGCTCGGCCGAGGTGGCGCCCAAGCTCACCGCCCAGATCGGCATGGAAATCCTCGCCACCTCGCCCGCTCCGTTCGCCGACTTTCAGAAGGTTGAGCAGGAACGCTGGACAAGGATCATCGAAGAGAACGGCATCAAAGCCGACTGAGTCGCGACTGTTCCCGTTCCCGTCGAAAGCGCCGCCATACAGGCGTTTGCCATGGCCCAGCCCGTTGGATTTATGCCGATTAGTTTGACTTGCACAAAGGTTTGACTGGCGTGCCGACGCATACTGACGGGGCTGAAAGCCCCCAGAAATGTGCGGGTATGTCACACGGCAACCCCTTTTGTGTTTGCAGTCTAAATGCCATTATATCGGCGCAGGCGGCTCTATAGGGCCGGATGGTTGGGAAACCGTTCGATCAGCTTTAAGGGCCTAACATAGAAAGTATGGGTGATGAGCGAGCTTTACGCGGCACGCCTTCAGCGCGGACGTTCCTCTGTTGAGAGCGTGGACCGATCGCTGGCCATGTCGGCGCCGTCCGAGTGGGACGGAAGGTTCAATCGGAGGAAGAGCGACAGGCTCCGGCCGGCCGCCGCCGGCAAGGCCGGGCCTGGCCGCGTCGTCCTTGTCGAAGGCGATCAATATTATCGCGAGATGCTGACCGACGAGCTGTTACGCCAAGGCTTCGCGGTTCATGCTTTCGCCGATGGCGCATCGCTGATCGACTCGGTTGCCACCGCCATCGACGCCGACATCGTCGTGCTCGACTGGGACCTGCCGAAGATGCCCGGCGTAGATTTGCTGTCGCGGCTGCGCCAACATGGCGTCAACCAGCCCGTCGTGTTCCTGACCGGCAAGTTCATTCCAGGCGACGAACAATGCCTGCTCGCCCCGCGCGAGGCCCTGAATGCCTACGAATACATGGCGTTCGACCAGGGCGCGGCCGACTTCATCTCCAAGTCGCGCGACAGGCAGGTCCTCGTCCGCCGGCTGAGACGCGTGGTCGAACTCATCAAGCCCATGACCAACGTTGCGGTCGAGCAGCGCCTGGCCTGCGGCAAGCTCCTCCTGAAACCGGAAGGCAGCCGCGCCTACTGGAACGGAGTCGATGTCGGCCTTACGCTCGGGGAATACAAAATTGTGCATCTGCTGGCGTCGAACGCCGGCTCTTTCGTGACCTATCGCACGCTCTACGACCGCTTGCGCTACGAAGGCTTCGTCGCCGGGAACGGCAAGGATGGTTTTCGCGCGAATGTCCGGACGGTGATCAAGCGCATCCGCGGCAAGTTCCGCGCCTGCGACCCCGCCTGCGACGAGATCGAGAACTACACCGGCTTCGGATATTGCTGGCGCAAGCCATCCTAGGGTCCGCCGGCGGGCTCAAGAGGGCCAGGTGATCGGAGAGCAACGCGGCGGCAGAGGCGGCCGGCGGCGGCCCAGCTGCGACGTCAGCCCTTGAAGCCCGCGGGCGGATCGCACGGCGTCGTGCCCATGATGCCGGGCGACGACACTTCGAGGATCTCCATCTTCTCCGAGGTGCGGATCTCGTTGTGGCGCAGGTATCCGGGAATGAAAAGCGAGTCGCCCTTCTCGACGCGGATCGTGCGGCCATCCTCGAATTCGAGGTCGACCCAGCCGTCCAGCATGTAGATGAACTGGCCCTCGCACTCGTGATAGTGCCAGCCGGTAGGCCGGCTCATGCCTTGGCTCGACGACATGACCTGGGCGCGCAGCGCGCCCGCGCTGGCGTCGGCGACGCCCAAGTCGCGATACTTGAAGAAATCGCGGCGGCCCTTGACGAGCACCGGTTCGGCGGCGCGGGCGTGGGCGACTTTCTGCTTGGCTTTTGCTGAGGCGGCTTTGGGACGTGACTTCAGAGCGGCGGCGGATGGCATGGTTTCTTCCCTCCGGTGCAAGCGGTCGTGCAAACCCTGACTCCGGGCACCGGGGGGTTCAAGCGGAATTCAGCTCCCGGCAGCGCGCCGCGAAAGGAAGCCCTTGACGGCCCAGATGATGCCGAGCCCAAGCAGCAGCATGAGAACGGGGCCGCTCAGCAGGACGAGCGCCAGACCCATCGCCATGCTGCCGTTGGGCCAGTCGACATGCGCCGGGGATTCGCACCATGGCGCGAACCAGAAGGCGCAGGAGAGCTGGAGGTTGTAGAGCCAGTAGCCGGCCCACACGAAAGACGCCAGCAACCACAAGCGCACCAGGCCGCGCCGCCAGTTCACGCGCCGCAGCAGCGGCGGGCGGGGGCCCTGCTGCACCAACCGGCGGCCGCCGCCGGGCGCGCGGCGGGACCGTGCGTCGCGCAGGGGTGGCGCGGGCGATGCCTTTGCCCGCGGCTTCAGAGGGAGCCGCCGTGGCAAGGAGAAAACCTTAGCGCCGATACCTCGTCCAGCTCCGCCTCCAGGGTCCGCCATCCAAACGCGGCCTGCACCCTATCGAGACTCGGGCGTCGATGGCCATGGCAAAAATTCGGCGATAGGCTCGCCCGCATGGCCGCGGTTCCGATCCTGCGAGTCGCCCGTCCGACCGACGATCTCGAGGCTTTGCTGCGCTTCTACGAGCAGGGGCTGGGGCTTAGCGTACTCTACCGCTTCGAGGATCATGACGGCTTCGACGGCGTGATGCTGGGGCGAGCAGGCGCGCCGTACCATTTCGAGTTCACCGCCAAGCGCGGACATGCCGTCGGGCGCGCGCCGACGCCCGACAATCTGCTGGTTTTCTACCTGCCGGAGACGGACGCCTGGAAGGAAGCTGTCCAGCGAATGCGCGACGCCGGCTTCGATCCAGTGCCGTCCTTCAATCCCTACTGGGATCGCGACGGCCTCACCTTCGAGGACCCGGACGGATGCCGCGTCGTGCTCCAGAAGGCGGCCTGGGCGCGTTAAGAGCCTTCAAAACGCCCGTTTTCACCGGCCTCCCCTGTGCGGAATGCCACAGATGCCCAGCCGGCAAGGCTTAGTGTGGCGCCGCTGAATCAAGCAAAGGAGCCTCCGATGAATGCGCGTACCGTAGTGGCAGATCATCCCCGCCCTCGCTCGATTGGAGGATCTGCCGCGCGCGCGATGGATCTCCTGCACGATCTGGCGACGGACAAGCCGATCCGCTGCTCGCGCCAGCGCCGGGCGGCCCTCAAGCAACGCCTCGCTCAGGTCGAGGATCTGATCACCCTCGGCCGGCAGCAGTTCGCCCGCCAGCTCACGATCGTGACCGAGATCGAGCGCAACCGGGGCGATTCGACCGCCGCCCGCGAGACGCTGCACCTGTTCGCGCAGGCGCACGCCATCCGCCTCGACGACCGCGACCGGATCGCAGGCTTGCTTGAACAGGCCTAGTTCCAGCTAGTCGCCTTGCCGGCGGGCGGCGAGCACGCGCAGCACAGCGCGGACGATGCCGCGATATCCCGTGCAGCGGCAGAGATTGCCCGCCATCTCCTCCCGCACCCTGGACTCGTCCGCATCGGGCAGCCTGAGGACGACGTCGCGGGCGGCGACGAGCATGCCGGGCGTACAGTAGCCGCACTGCAAGGCGTGCTCCTGTGCGAAGGCCTCGCGCAGCGCGCCCATCACTGCATCGTCGCCAAAACCCTCGATGGTGCGGATCACCGAACCGTCGCAGCTGCCGGCGTGGATGATGCAGGAGCGTGCGGGCACGCCGTCGATCTCGACGGTGCAGGCGCCGCATACGCCGTGCTCGCAGCCGACATGGGTGCCGGTCAGCAGCAGGCCGCCGCGCAAAAGATCGGCGAGCTGCTCGCGCGGCTCGGCCAGCACTTGCTCCGCCGTGCCGTTGACGGTGAGCGAGATCGCGATCTTGCTCACGCGGCGCTTGCCTGCTCGACGGCGTGGCGCAGCGCCGCGCCGGCGATGGCGCGGCGCCAGGCCGTAAGGCCGGGAAAGCTGTCGAGGAGGCGGTTGGCTTCGGCCGCCGGATCGGCCATCAGCGCCCGTGCGTCCTCGATCACCAGCGGCGGCGCATCGAGGGCGGCCAGCACGGCGCGCGGCGCCTGGCCGGGCAGCGCCAGCACGCAGGCCGTGGCCTTGGAGAATTCGCCCACCTTGCGGCAGAACTTCCAGTGCCCCCAGCGCGCCTCGGCCGGCAGCACCGGCAGATCGATGGCGCGCAAAAGCTCGTCGGCGCCAAGCGCGGTTTCGAAGATGCCCGTGACGAAGGCCGCCGTGGGAAGGCGCCGCTCGCCGTTCGGGCCGAGCCCAATCGCCGTGGCGCCCAGCGCCGGCAGCACGGCCACCCAGTCGGCGGCGGGGTCGGCATGGGCCAGGCTGCCGCCGATCGTGCCGCGGTTGCGCACGGGACGATAGGCGATGCGGCGCGCGACGCCGGCCATGATCTCGCCCAGCCGGCCCGGCACCGCCCCATCCTCGATCGCCGCATGCGTCGTGCCGGCGCCGATGCGGATCACGCCGCCCGCCGTCGCAACACCGGCATAGTCCGGCAGATGGCGCAGGTCGGCGATCGTGTCGGGTTGCGCCAGGCGAAGATTGAGCAAAGGGCCCAGCGACTGCGTGCCGGCGCCCGGCCGCGCGCCGGCGGCGAGAAGTCTTAGCGCGTCCGACCAGTCCTTCGGGCGCGCATAGGCGAAAGGCGCGGGCTTCATGTGCGGGGCCGCGCCGCCGCGATCGCCGCCAGCACGCGCGATGGGCTGGCCGGCAGGTCAAAAACCTCGGCGCCGAGCGGCGCCAGTGCGTCGTTGATCGCGTTCACGATCGCGGCCGGCGGACCGATGGCGCCGCTTTCGCCGATGCCCTTCTGGCCGAAGGTCGTCCACGGGCTGAGCGTCTCCATATGGTCGAGCCGTACGTCGGGCACCTCGGTCGTACCGGGCAGCAGATAGTCGGCGAGCGTGGCGGCCAGCGGCTGGCCAGCGTCGTCGAACGGCATCTCCTCGTAGAGCGCGGTGCCGATGCCCTGCGCCAGGCCGCCCAGCACCTGGCCGTCGACGATCATGGGGTTCACCAGCTTGCCGCCATCCTCGACGATCAGATAGTCCTCGAGCACGACGGCGCCCGTCTCGATGTCGACCCGCACCACGCAGGCATGGCAGGCATAGGAGTGCGTGCCGGTATCGGGATCCGGCCGGTAGCCCGCGGTGACTTCGAGGCCGCCCTTGTCGACGCCGGGCGGCAGGTTCTGCGGCGCGCGGTACCAGGTGTGGCCCACGTCGGCGATGCTGACGGAGCTGCCTCCCTCCGAGCCGGTAGTGTCCTTGCGGCGCACCTGGCCGTCGGCAATTTCGACGTCGCCCGCCTGCACCTGCAACAGCGCCGCGCCGATTGCGGCAACGCGCTGGCCGAGCTGGCGGCAGGCTTCGGCCACCGCGCCGCCCGCCATCACCATGGCGCGACTGCCCCAGGTGCCCGTCGAGTAGGGCGTGAGCGCGGTGTCGCCGTGGACCACGCGCACCTTGTCGGGGTGGATGCCCAGGATCTCGTGCGCGACCTGCGCTAGGGTCGTCTCCATGCCCTGGCCGTGACTGTGCACGCCCACGCGCACCTCCAGCACCCCGTCGGGGCTCAGCCTGACATAGGCCTGCTCGAAACCCGGCACGAAGGGAATGCCCCAGGCGTGATAGACCGACGTGCCGTGCGCACCCTGCTCGCAGAAGGTGGCGAGACCGAAGCCCACCGCTTCGCCCTTGGCCTGGCGCGCGCGGATGGCGTCGAGATCGAAGGCCGCCACCGCGCGGCGCAGCGCTTCGGGGTAGTCGCCGCTGTCGAACACCTTGCCTACGAGGTTGCGGTAGGGCATCGCGTCCGGCGGCACGAGATTGGCGAGCCGTATCGCCTGGGCGGTGATACCGAGCTGGCGCGCCAGGGCGTCGAGCGTTGTCTCCATGGCGTAGCACACGCCGGTCCGCGCCACGCCGCGATAGGGCAGGATCGGCGGCTTGTTGGTGCAGGCCGAGATCGTGTGGCAGCGGAGAAGCGGCAGGATGTAAGGGCCCGGCAGGATGGAGCCGACCTGGGCTGCTTCCAGGCAGGCGCCGAAGGGATAGGACGAGTAGGCACCGGCATCGACCGTGGCCTCGCACGCCATGCCTAAAAGCTTGCCGGCGCGGTCGGCCCACGCGGTGATGACATAGTGATGCTCGCGGCAATTGGCGCCGGCCGAGAGCTGCTCGTAACGGTCCTCCAGCCAGCGCACCGGCCGGCCGAGCAGGCGGGCGATGCTGGCGCAGACGATCTCCTCGGGCAGCAGGATGCCCTTGTAGCCGAAGCCGCCGCCGACATCGGGCGAGACGATGCGCACCTGGCCTTCGTCGAGGCCGAGGCAGTCGGCCAGGCCGCTCCTGGTGACGTGCGGCATCTGGGTCGAGGTCGTGACGATCATCTGCTCGAGCCGGGGATCCCATTCGGCCAGAACGCCCCGGCCCTCGATCGGCGCCATGCACTGGCGCGAGGTGCGGAGCGTACGCGTCACCTTGGCGGCGGCGATGGCGTCGAGAGCGCCGACATCGTCGTCGCGCCGCGTCTCGAGGAAGGCGTTCATCGACCAGCCGTCATGGATCAGCGGCTGCGCCGGCAGCGGCGCGGCCAGCATGTCGTGCACGGCGGGCAGCGTCTCGTAGTCGAGCTCGCAGGCGGCCACGAGATCCTCCGCCTCGGCGCGCGTGCCAGCGACGCAGGCGGCGATGGCCTCGCCGACATGGCGCAGCTTGCCGGCGGCCAGCGCCGGCTGCTCGGAAACGCGGAAGCCCGGCAAGGCGGAGTTGGCGCGGATCGTGCGCACGTCGCCCAAGTCGGCGAGCGTGAAGACGCGCTTCTCCGCGCCGGCAGGCTTGGTCACGCCCAGCAGCCGCGCATGGGCGACGGGGCTGCGCAGGAAAGCCACTTCCAGCATGCCGGGCCGGGTGATGTCGCCGACGAAGCGGCCGAGGCCGAGCAGAAAGCGCGCGTCTTCCTTGCGCCGGAGCGACGCGCCGACACCCAACGTCGCGGCTTGCGCCGCCTGACCTGCCGTCATGCGGCGTCGGCCAGCATAGGCTGGGGCAGGATCACCGAATCGGCATCGAAACGCTTGCCGGCGCGCAGGCAGAAGACCGGACGGATGAAATGTTCGGCCACCACTTGCGTGTCTTCATTGTCCTTCAGCACGAAGCGTCCGCTTTCGTCGGCCAGAACCGACACGTCCGCCTCGACTCCCGGACGCAAGGTGCCGATCTCATCCTTCATGTCCAGCATGGCGGCGCAATTGCTGGTCACCATGGGCACGACCTGCTCGAGCGACAGGCCCAGCGCCAGCATGCTGGTCATCGCCGAAGCCAGGGAGAAATTCTGCGCGCCGGCGAACAGATGCATCTCCTCCTTGTCGGGATGCGCCTCCGGCGTGCCGCGCGGCTTGGGGATCGTCGTGTTGTAGCCGTGCATGTCGGCGCCCAGGGTGTCGGGCACGATGCCGGCCTCGAGCACCAGCCGCGCCATCTTGAAGGAAAAGTGCGAGCCGTGGCCGACGTCGGTCTTGAGACCGCGCGCCAGCGCCTCGCGCACCACCGGATGGACCTTGCCGTGCTGGTCGACGAAGCCGCCGGGATGACGGGTGAAAGGATGCGCCAGGATATCGCCCGGGCGCAGGATCTTCAGCATCTCCGGCAGGATCGCGTCGGGATCGTAGGGGTGCTTGTCTTCGGGCAACGGCCAGAGCTGCCCGAAATGAATGTAGAGCGGCAGGTCGAGCGCGCGGCCGATCTCGGCGGCGCGGCGCATCGCCTCGTCGCCCCAGCGCGTGAAGCCGCCGATCTCGGCATGGCCCTTCACGCCGCGCACCAGGTCGGCATTCTCGCGCGCCGCGCGCACCGTGTCGTCGACGGCGATGCAGTCGGGGCGATAGAGCTCGGGGTAATAGTGACCTTCCAGCCCACCCACCATGTAGGCCGAGATGAAGGCCAGCACGCGGGTGGCGGCGGGCTTCACGGCATACTCGCGGAAGCCCGGGAAGGTGAGCACCGAGGGTCCGCCCTGGTCGACCACCGTGGTCACGCCGGAATGGACGCCCACGGTATCAGCGTCGAGTCCGAAACGGCCGCTGACATAGCGATAGACGTGGGCATGCGTGTCGATCAGTCCGGGCAGTACCAGCTTGCCGCCGACATCGACCGTCTGCTTCGCGGGACCCGGCAGGTTCTTGCCGACCGCCGCGATGCGACCATCGCGCACGGCTACGTCCAGGACGCCGTCGAGATCCTGGGCCGGATCGATGACCCTGCCGCCCCGCAGCAGAAGATCGTATGGCGCGGATTGCACGATATCCATGATGGTTCCCTCGCTGGCCGGACACGCATTCTGTTGGTCCGGCGCCATCGGGACAAGGGCTGTTGGCGGCATGCGGTTTGCATGTCAACCAGCCGAACCGGGAGAGACGAACCGTGATCCTGGAAGGCGCGGGAAGCAAAGCCATGAACCCCAAGACGAACCGCGCCTTGCGCGACGCGGGGCGATGGCTATTGGCCTGCATCGAGCGCTTTCCCATCCCGATCGAGGAAGCCTTGTGGGTTGAGGACTCCAGGCGCACCGTGGCCGAAGAAAGGGCCGCGGCCTGGAGGAGGAAAATCAACCCATGACCGAGATTCTGAGGGAGATCGTGCGTCATCCGTCGGCCTGGTACGGCCGGGACCTGGCGAACGACAGCTCGTGGATCGTCCATCTCGAGCCGGACCATCTCGCGGAAATCGCCGCGGCCGTCCAGTCGGTCGCGCGACGCGGCCTGCCGTTCGCGGCGCTCACAAGGGACGACTTCCCGCTGCCGACGCTCGGCCCGCTGCTGCGCCAATGGCAGGACGAGATCATCGACGGCCGCGGCTTCTACGTGCTGCGCGGCCTCAACGCCGCGGACTACACCGATGCGGAGGTCGGCACGATCTTCTGGGCCATGGGTCTCCATCTCGGCCACGCCGTCACCCAGAATCCCAAGGGCGACCTGCTGGGTCACGTCTACGACCACGGCCGGCGCTACGGCGATATCGACGTGCGCGGCTACGAGACCAGCGCCCACCTGCCCTTCCACACCGACTCGGGCGACATCGTGGGCCTGCTCTGCCTGCGCCGTTCGAAGAGCGGCGGCCTGTCGAGCGTGGTGAGCGCCGTCACCATCCACAACGAGATCCTGAAGCGCAACCCTGAGTATCTGGCGCCGCTCTATCGCGGCTTCCACTACATCCGCCGCGAGGCTGCGCTCACCGAAAGCCCCGTCACGCCCTATCGCCTGCCGGTGTTCGGCGTGCGCGACGGCAAGGTGAGCGTCCGCCTGATCCGCAACCAGATCAACGCGGCCTGCACCAAGACCGGCGTGCCGCTGGCGCCGATCGAGCGGGCTGCGCTCGACCTGTTCGACGCGCTGGCGCAAGACCCCGGGATCCATCTCGACATGGACCTGCAGGTGGGTGACATCCAGTTCTGCAACAACTACGTGATGCTGCATTCGCGCACGAGCTTCGAGGACTATCCCGAGGTCGAGCGCCGGCGTCACATGATCCGGCTGTGGTTGACCATGGACGAGCGCCGGCCGCTGGCCGAGGGCTTCCCGCCGCAGAACGGCTATGGCGACCGCCAGCTCATCGAAACCGCGCTGTTAGCAACCGACTGAGGCGTGTACTGGTCACTAGATTCCGAACGGTAAAACCACATCACCTCACCCTGAGGAGGGCGCGAAGCGCCCGTCTCGAAGGGTGGGCCACATCACGACTGCGTCCCACCTTTCGAGACGCACCGCTCCGCGGTGCTCCTCAGGGTGAGGTAACTCTGTAGAAACCGAACGTGCTCTGGCGGGGACATGACATGATCAAGGGGTTGACGGTTCTTGCGATGGCGACGGCGGCGCTGTGCGGCGCTTGGTCCGCCAACGCCCAGGCGCAAGACAAGAATTGCGAGGCCAAGATCGGCCATCCGCCGCTGGTGCGCAAAGGCGTGATGATCGCGGCGATCAATCCCACGGTCGCGCCGATCCAGTACATCGACGATGACGGCAACATCATCGGCCTCGACGTCGATCTCGGCAACGCGATCGCCGAGCGGCTGTGCCTGAAGATGCAATTTCAGAGCACGCAGTTCGCCACCATGATTCCGATCCTGAAGGAAGGCCGCATCGACCTGATCAACTCCTTCATGTTCTACACGCCGGAGCGCGCCAGCCAGGTGCTGATGATCCCTTACGGCGCTTCTTCCGCCGCGATCGTCGTGTCGAAGAAGAATACCGACCCGATCGACGGGCTGGACTATTTCTCAGGCAAAGCCTTTGCGACCGAGCTCGGCACCGTCGACTACCAGGAAGCAAAGACGACGAGCGAAGCGCTGGTCAAGGCCGGCAAGCCGGCTATCGACATCCGCACCTTCGGCACCTACGCCGACGTATTGCAGGCGCTCTCGGCCAACCAGGTCGCCGGCGCCTTCATCGGCGTCGAGCAGGCGGCCTACTACCAGAAGAAGGGCGCCACTTTCTTCCGTATAGCCGTGAGCGGGCTGATACCGCATGCCGAGGCCCTGGCTTTCAAGGACCCGGCGCTGGCCGACGCGGTCGCCAAGGTGATGAACGAGATGAAGGCCGACGGCAGCTTCGACAAGATCTTCGCGCCTTACGGCCACTGCGTTCTGCCGGGACCCTACAAGGTCACGTCCGGCCCGCTGCCGCCCTTCACCTGCCCGAGCAAGAAGGAATAGGCAGGCCGAGATGATGGCGGAGGGTCGTGCCCTCGTAGTCGCGGCGGAAGAGCCCGCGACGCTGCAGGATCGGCACGACCTGGTCGACGAACAGGTCCATTTCGTCGGGAAAATAAGCGGGCATGACGTTGAAGCCGTCGCACGCTTCTTCGTCCAGCCACAGCGTCATGTGGTCGACGAGCTGCTCGGGCGTGCCGACGAAGGAGCCGTGCGAACGACTGGCGGCGACCAGGACGCCGCAATCGCGCACCGACAGGCCTTCGCGATCGGCGCGCTCCATCAGATGCATGACCCTCGGCGTGAAGGCGCTGCCGCTGGCGCGGATGTCGGCCGTCGGCAGCGGGCCCTCCTGCGGATAGTCGTAGAGGCGGAACTGCATCTGCTCGCTCAGCATCCAGATGCCGACCGCAGGATGCAGCAGCTCGTTCAGCATCGTCTCCTTGTCGAGCGCCTCCTGCTCGGTCGAGCCCAGGATCGGCAGCAGGCCCGGCAGCACTTTCAGGATCGCCGGATCGCGGCCGTGGCCCGGCATCCGCTGCTTGACGGCGGCGCGGAACTTGATCGCCTCCTGGCGATTGCTTTGCGCGGCGAAGATCAGCTCGGCCACGGTGGCGGCGAATTCCAGCCCCGCCGGCGAGCCGCCCGCCTGCACCATGACCGGCCAGACCTGCGGCGAGCGCGGCAGGTCGAGCGCGCCCTTTACCGCGAAGAACTGTCCCTTGTGATCGAGTGTGCGCACCTTGCTCGTATCGACGAAGGTCCCGCTCGCCCGGTCGGC
The DNA here is from genome assembly GCA_963765385.1 of uncultured Alphaproteobacteria bacterium. GTDB lineage: Bacteria > Pseudomonadota > Alphaproteobacteria > Reyranellales > Reyranellaceae > Reyranella. The sequence continues at coordinate 1,455,886 of CAVXWG010000014.1, forward strand.
CACAACGGCGCCATCATCCCAGCCCTCCCACAGTCCCTTGCAGATATCTACGAACTCCTCCGGCGCGCTGGTAGCGCAGGGTCTTTTCCATGTGCGACTTGCGGCTGAAGTTGAGCGCTGCATCGTCGTTGGCGGTGGTGATGATGTTCCAGCCGGCGCGGCCGCCGCTCAGATGGTCGAGCGAGGCGAAGCGCCGGGCGATGGCGAAAGGCTCGTTGTAGGTGGTGGAAAGCGTCGCGACCAGGCCGACCCGTTCAGTGGCGCCGGCGACGGCCGAGAGGATCGAGATCGAATTGATGTTGTTCAGCGCGCCCTGGGCGATGACGCGGCCGTCCTTCTCGCGCGCCGCCAGCATGTCGCCCACGAACACCAGGTCGAACTTGCCGCGCTCGGCCGCCTGGGCGGTGCGGAGGTAGTAGTCGTAGCCCAGGATGCTCGCGCGGCGCGACGGAGCCATGCCGCCATCCCGCGATATGGTGCCCGCCGGGATAGGTGAAGACGCCGAGATGCATTCGCCGCTCTGCCACGTGTGCTCCCTAGTATCCGGTCTCACGGATCTTCGTTGAGGCCCATGCTTCGAGACGCGCGCTGCGCGCGCTCCTCAGCACGAGATGTTTCCGTCTCACCAAGATAGACCTCATCCTGAGGAGGCCGCGAAGCGGCCGTCTCGAAGGATGTGCCAAAAAAGAAGCCACGATTTCGCACAGTCTGAACTAGGCGGCGTAGCGGCTTGCGGCGCGCTGCAGGCCCAGATGGCCGCGCAGCGTTGACGAGTCGTAGCCCGTGCGCACCAATCCGCGCTGGCGCAGCAGGGGCACCACGGCATCGACCAGCAGGTCGAGATCGATCGGCAGCACGGCGGGCAGGATATCGAAGCCGTCACAGGCGCCGGCCGCGTGCCATTCGGCAAGGTGCGCGGCGAACTGCTCGGGCGTCCCGACAAAGCGCGATACACCGGAGACCGGCGCCATCATCCCATCAAGCTCCGCCGCGCGCCGGGCCACGGCAGCCTCCGTCTCCGCCAGGATCGCCATCGTACGGACAACATAGCGCAGGCCATCGGCGTCGCGGCCGTGGCGGGCGGCGAGCGCGCGCCAGTCGGCGCGCGCCTGCTTCGCATCGGCGATCGTGGCCGGCTCGGCCAGCACGATCTCGGCGCTGGCGGCAGCGCCCTGGCGCGCATCGCCGGCCGGCATGTCGCGGTGCAGGATCACCGGCTGGCCCTGCACCGGGCGGGGCACGTTCAGCGGGCCGCGGACGGCGAAGAAACGGCCGGCATGATCGATCGGGTGGACGCGCTCGGGATCGGCGAAGGTGCCGGTCGACTGGTCGACCACGAAGCCGCGATCCTCCCAGCTGTCCCAGAGCTGGCGCGCGACGTCGATCAGCTCGGCGAGCCGGAGCGCCGCCTCCTTGTCATCGGTCGGCAGATCCGGCCGCTGGACTCTTCCGGCAAGTTCGCCGCGGCCCTCGAGGCCGGCGATCCAGCCGGTACGGCCGCCGGCCAGGTGATCGAGCGTGGCAAAGACGCGGGCGACGTGAAACGGCTCGGCCACGTCGGCCGGCCAATAGCCACACAGGCCGATGTGCCGCGTCGCCCCGATCAGCAAACCGAGCAGCGGCAACGGATCGAGATAGAGGCCATCGACCTGGCCCGCGGCGCGCACCGTTCGCGGCGCGGTCGGCAGGCCGAGCAGCACGGCGTCGAGGCCGCCGCGCTCGGCGGATTGCGCCGCGGCCTTAAACGGCGCCGCGCCCGCGAAGCCCGGCTGGCCGGAAACGCGCCAGGCGGCGGGATGCCAGCCGTGCGCGGCAAGCGATGCCAGCAGATGCATGTCAGGCGTCGCCCGTCACCATGCGCAAAAAGCTTCTGGGTGCGTTCGTTGCGCGGGTTGCCCATCAATTCCTCCGGCCGGCCTTCCTCGATGATACGGCCTTCTTCCATGAACAGGATACGGTCCGCGGCCTTGCGCGCAAATTGAACCTCGTGCGTCACCACCACCATGGTCATGCCCTGCTCGGAGAGGTCCAGCATCACCTTCAGCACCTCGCCCACCATCTCCGGATCGAGCGCCGAGGTCGGCTCGTCGAACAGCATGACCGCCGGATGCATCGCCAGCGCCCGCGCGATCGCCACGCGCTGCTGCTGGCCACCGGAAAGCTGCGCCGGATAGGACGCCTCCTTGTCGGCGAGGCCGACCAGCGCCAGCAGGCGCTTGGCGTCGACCTGCGCCACCGCGCGCGGCGTTTTCAGCACCTGCACCGGCCCGCACATCACGTTCTCCAGCGCCGTCATGTGGCTGAAGAGGTTGAACTGCTGGAACACCATGCCGACCTGGCGGCGCTGGCGCGACAGTCCGGCGTCGGAAAGCGTCGCCCGCCGGCTGCCCTTCGGCGACACGCCCAGGGCGTCGCCGTTGATGCAGACCTCGCCCGCATCGGGACGGTCGAGATGGTTGATGGTGCGCAGGAAGGTGCTCTTGCCGCCGCCCGACGGGCCGATGATCACCACCACCTCGCCCTTGTAGACGGTGAGGTCGACGCCCTTCAGCACATGGTTCTGGCCAAAATGCTTGTGCACGCCGCGCGCCTCGACCACGACCGTGCGCTTGTCTTCCATCGCCTGGGTCACGAAGACAGCACCGCGCTCTCGACGGCGGCCGTGAGCTTGGTGCGGCGTGTCGTGCGGTCCTCGGCGACCGAACGCGAGGCATAGGCCTCGAGCCAGCCCTGGATGACGCTCCAGACCGTGGTGAGCACCAGATAATAGAAGGCCGCCACCAGGAAGATTTCCAGGACCTTGAACTGCACCTGAACCAGAAGCTCGGTGCGCCGAAGCAGCTCCTCCAGGGAGATCACCGAGGCGAGCGAGGACGTCTTCATCAGGCCGTTGAAGGCGTTGCCGAGCGGCGGAATGATGATGCGCAGCGCCTGCGGCATGACCACGACGCGCATGGTCTTGGGCCACGTCATGCCGATGGCGCGCGCCGCCTCGAACTGGCCTTTGGGCACCGCCAGGACGCCCGAGCGGATGATCTCGGCGAGGTAGGCGCCCTCGTTGAGGCCGAGCCCGATCAGCGCCGAGGCTACGACGCCCAGCTGGATACCGAGCTGCGGCAGGCCGGTGTAGATGATGATGAGCTGCACCAGCACGGGCGTCCCACGGAACAGCCAGACGTAGCCCGAGGCCGGCAACCTGAGCCAGCGTCGCTCCGACATGCGCATCATCGCCGCGATAACGCCGAAGATGAGCCCGATCAACATGGCGCCGACCGAAAGCCCCAGCGAGATCGCCGCACCCGTCAGCAGGTACGGACTATGGATGTAATGGAGGAAGCTCGCCCAATCCCACATTTCCCTCAGCCCCTCCCGAAGCCGTTCCTGCCGGCGCTTTTGCGCCGTGCGCCCGATAAAGCAAGCGGCATGCCGAACATCATGCCGTGGGCGGATCCCAGACGAGCACCCGCACCGGCGTCGGATTGAAACCGTTGCAGGGATTGTTGACCTGAGGACAGTTGGAGATCACGAAAATCACATCCATCTCGGCCGTGACGTCGACGTAGTTGCCGCCCGCGGAGATGCCGTCGACGACGGTGAAGTTCCCCGACGGATCGATCGGCACGTTCATGAAGAAATTCAGGTTGGCGACGATGTCGCGCTTGGCCAGTCCGTACCTCGAAAGCTCGAGGATGAAGTTCTCGCGGCAGGCGTGCTGGTACTTCGTCGATTCGCCGAAACGCACCGCGTTGCTCTCGCAGGAACAACAGCCCGCCGACGTGTCGTGCCGGCCGCAGGTATCGGCCGTGATGCGCGCCATGATGCGGCCCTTGTTCGACACCAGCCGCGTTCCCAGCTCGATATAGGCCGAGCCCTGGACGCGCATCGTGTCCTGGGCGCTGTAGCGCTCGGCCGGATCGTCCGCACAGTAGAGCAGCGCATCGACGGCCTGCTGGCCCTCGATGTCGACGATGCGCAGCGTCTGCCCACGCTTCAGGAGGCGCGACCACGGCCGTTCGGCCGGCACCTCATGGGCATAAACGGCGGCGGCGGGATCCGGTATCGACTGGTTGGACATCAACTCCCTCCTCAGGCGTAGAGCCGATCCGTGAACTGAAAGGCGCGAACGATCTCCGGCGACGTCGTGCGGCAGGGATCGTCGGCCGCGGCGGGCGGCGCGCGGTGGCGCACCAGCGTGATGGGGCCATTCGCGGCGGGGCGCGCCGGATCGAGCGGATGCGGGCAGTTCGACAGCACAAGCACGAGATCGGTCTCGGCGCGCAAATCGACGAAGTCACCGGGCCGCTTGCGCGCGCCATTCCAGACGAAGCGGCCCCCCGCATCAACAGAGACCGGGGCGAAGAAGCTCACACAGGGCGGGATGTCGCGCAGGCCCAGCCCGAGCTTGGAAGCGGCCGCGAGAAAATTCTCGTGGGTGTTGCGCGAGGCCTCGCCGTAGGCGGCAAGCGTCGAGGCCGGCGTGGAGCCACCCATCAGAAGATCGTGCGCGCCGCTGGTATCCTCGATCAGCGACAGGAAGACCCGCCCCATGTCCGACAGGATGACGCGCCCCTTTGACAAGGCGGCGCTCCATTGGACCTTGGCCGTGTCGGCGCAGTTCAGGCGCTCCGAACGATCGTGCTCGCACCAGCCGATCAGCGCGACGCTCGACACGCCCTGCGGGTCGATGATGCGGAGCGCCTCGCCGCGGCGCAGCCGCACGGTGTCGTACCAGCCGGGCGGAACCTCCTCGCGGCTGATGACCGCTTGCGGCGCGATCGGCGCACCGTCGAGCGCGGTCGCCGGCGGCAGGGCTTTCGGTGTCGCCTCCTGCCCCGCTGCGCGAAGCTCCTCGTAACGGCGGCGGTTGGCCGCGGAAATCTCCTCCTTCGTCGTTCCGACCATCGTGTCCCTCATGGTCTCATGGCGATCATGTCGATCTCGACGATGCCGCCCCGGGCCAGCGCCGTCACGCCGACCGTGGTCCGCGCCGGACGCCGGTCGGCCGCAAAATAGGTCGCGTAGATTTCGTTCATCTTGGCGTAGTCGCCGTTGAAGTCGGTCAGGAAGATGCGGACCTGGACGACGTTGGCGAACGACAGGCCGCAGCCTTTGAGCACGCGCGCGAGATTGTCCATCACCTTGTGCGTCTGGGCCTCGATGCCGGACGGAATAGGGAGCGCATCGTCATCCGGATCGGTCGCCAGCTGCCCCGTGACGAACAGGAAGGGCCCGGCCTCGACGGCATGGCTGTAAGGCGCGACGGGCTTGGGCGCGTCGGGCAGGAGATGATAGATCGTCTGCATCTAGCGGGTCCTTTCGCTGGAAGCGCCCTCGCCGGCATAGCGCTGCAGGAACTGCCGCGCCCGCTCGGTCTCCGGCCGGGAAAAGAAGCGGTCCGGGGGGCCGGTCTCGACCACCCGGCCGCGATCGAGGAACAGCACGCGGGTCGCGGCCTCGCGGGCAAAGGCCATCTCGTGCGTCACGATCACCATGGTCATGCCCTCGCGGGCAAGGTCGCGCATCACGACCAGCACTTCGCCCACCAACTCGGGATCGAGCGCGCTGGTCGGCTCGTCGAACAGCAGGAGATCGGGACGCATGGCGAGCGCGCGCGCGATTCCGACCCGCTGCTTCTGGCCGCCCGACAGTCGCGCCGGGAAGGCATCGCGCTTGTCCGACAGCCCGACCTTCGCGAGCAGGGCCAGCGCCTCGTCGCGGATCTCGGCCTTCGGCCGCCGCTGTACCTGCACCGGTGCTTCCATGAGGTTCTGCAGCACGGTGAGATGCGGCCACAGCGCGAAGTGCTGGAAGACCATGCCTATGCGAGTCCGGATGCGGGACAGCCGGCGATCGTTCATGACGACTCCGCCGGAGGTAACGCCCACCGGTTCGCCGTTCAGGTGGATCTGGCCGACATCGGGCCGCTCCAGCCAGTTGATGCAGCGCAGCAGGGTCGACTTGCCCGAGCCCGAGGGTCCCAGCACGCAGACCGTCTCGCCCTTGCCAACCTGGAAGCTGACGTCGGACAAGACCTCGTTGTCGCCAAAGCTCTTGGAGACGCCGACCACGCTCAACACCGGATTGGAGGGCGTCACGGTCGCACCTAGCGTCGGGCGTCGGCGAGCTGGCGCAGCACGTTCACCCCCGCCTCGACGATCAGGCAAAGTCCCCAATAGAGCGCTACCGCCGTGATGAAGGCCGCGAAGGGAACGTAGTAGCGCGACTGGATGGAGCTGGCGGCGTGGGTCAGTTCCGGCAAGGCGATGATGGTCAGGAAGGCGCTGTCCTTGATGATCTGGATGAGCTGGTTGCCGATCACCGGACCGGCCGACAGCACGAGCGGCGGCAGGATGATGCGGCGAAACAGGCGGAGCTCGGAAAAACCGAAGGCGACGCCGGCCTCGATCTCGTCGCGCGGCAGCGCCATCCAGGCACCGCGCAGGATCTCGGCCATGTAGGCCGCGTTGTAGATCGTGAGCGCGAGCAGGCCCGCGCCCCAGTTGTCGAGATTGATGCCGATCGACGGGAAGCCGTAATAGACAATGTAGGCGAAGAGCAGGAACGGGATGCAGCGCATGCCGTCGACGAAGGCGCGCGCCGCGCGCGACACCGCGGGCTTTTTCGACATCAGCGCGGGCGTCAGAATGAAACCGAGCAGAAGCGCGCCGACCACCGACACCAGCGACAGGATCGCGGTGTTGGCCAGCCCATTCAGAAGCAGGCCGCGTTCGGTCCAGACGATGCCGAAATCGCGGATCATGCGGCGGCCTCTGCCGCGACCTGGCGCCGCTCGATCCAGCGCTGCAGGGAGACCAGGGCGAAGACGATCGGCGCATAGATCGCCACCGCGACCAGGAACGGCGGCAACGGTTCGTAGGTCTCGGCGCCGATGCGCACGGCGGCGCGCGTGATGTCGACGACGCCCACCACCGCCAGGACCGGCGTCACCTTGATGAGCAGCGACATCTCGTTGACCAAAGCGGGCAGGCTGGTGCGCAGGATCTGCGGGAAGACGATGCGCCGGAAACGTTGTCCGGCGCGCATGCCGACGGATTGCGCGGCCTCGTACTGGTCCTTGGGGAAATTGATCAGCGCCGCCCGCCAGATCTCGCAGTTGAAGGCCGATGTGTTCATGACCAGCGCCAGGATGGCGGCCGAATAGGGATCGATGGGCACGCCGATATTGGGCAGGGCGAAGAACAGCAGCAGGAGCAGCGTGACCAGCGGCGTGGCGCGGAGCACGCTGACATAGAGGGCGACGATCCAGGCGGCGACCGGAACGTTTGCCCATCGGATCAGGGCAAGGCTCAAACCGATCGGCAGCCCGATCAGGATGCCCGCGAATGACAGGGTCACCGTCACCACGGCACCATGGGCGAACGCCGCGATGTCGCCCGCGCTCATCGGCGGGGGCGCGCTAGTGCGGCGCAGTCGCCTGCGCCCGAAGTGGCGGGTTCTTCGTCGCGGACGGTGCATGACGCGCCACTGGAGTCGCGCGTCCCCGGCGATGACATGATTCCGGCCAATCGAGCCGACGCTAGAATTCCGGTGTGAAGGTCACCGGCAGGTCCGGGAAAGCCTCGCCGAACCACTTCTTCTGCAGTTCGGCGAAGCGGCCGTTGGCTTTCTCCTTGGCGATGAAGTCGTTCAGGAAAGCCAACAGCGTCGTGTTGCCCTTGGCGACGGCCCAGGCCGGGAAGGATTTGCCCGAGACCGCCTGGCCGAGTTCGAAGACGGCGGGCTTCTCGGCGACCAGCGTCTTCAGGTTGATGATGGTGTTGACCACATAGTCGACCCGCTTCAGCGCGAGGTCCTGGTAGGCCTCGGGATAGGAGGTGTATTCGACGACCTTGCCCAGGCTGCCGCCGTCCTTCTTCAAGGTGGCCTCGAGCTCGGGCAGTCGGCCCAGCAGCGCGCTGCCGGCCTGGACGCCGCAGATCTTGCCGCTCAGATCCTTGACCGAGTTGATGCTCGTGTCGCCCTTGCGCTTCACATAGTAGTGCGTGGCGTCGGCGATCGGGCTGGTGAAGTCGAGCGACTTGGTCCGTTCCTTGGTGATGATGGCGGCGGTCAAAGCGACGTCGTACTTGCCCGTGCTGACGCCGGCCAGCAGGCCGGTCCAGGGAATGATCTCCTGCTTCACCTCGAAGGGCGCGAACTTGCGGAGGTCTTCCAGCAGCTCGTTGTCGAAGCCGGTCGGCTTGCCGTCCTTGACGAACTCGAAGGGTCGGAAATCGTCCTCGGTGGCGACGATGAGATAGCCGCGCTTCTTGATCTCATCGAGCGTGGCGGCGGAGGCCGCGCGGCCGAGGGCGGAGACGGCGAGCGGCACGGCCAGCAGGCCGAAGGCGTGGCGGCGCGAAAACTTGGTCGTCATCGGAATCTCCCTTTGTTTCAATCGAGCGTGAAGCCGTGCGAACGCAGATAGGGTGGGAAGGCGGCGCCTTCGGCCCTGGCGGCCTGACGCGCCTTGTCCTCCGACCAGCCATAGAATTCGGACTTGCCGTACTCGGCGTTGGAGCGGTGCTGATCGGCCGGAATGCTGTGGCGTGCGTCGCGGCGCCGGTCGTAGTCGTCGATGCCCTCGGCGAGCCGGCTGTCGTCGTAGCCGTCGCGGTGTGTCGTCACCCCGCGCGGCAGCCGCAAGCTGACGAAGCCTTCACCCTGCGGATAGCCGAGACAAAGCCCGGCCACCGGAAAGACCAGATCGGGCAGGCCGAGAATGGCCGCGACCGTGTCGACTTCATTGCGGATGACGCTGATCGGACAGACGCCGAGCCCAGCCGACTCCGCGCATAGGATCATGGTCTGCATTGCCAGCGCCGCGTCGACACTGGCGTTGAAGAAGCCTTCGAGCGTGCCGTTGCGAACCGGCTTGCCGCGCAATTCGCCGATTCGCTGCAGCCGCCGGGCATCGCCCAGAAAGACGAAGAACACGGGCGACGCGCCGATCCACGGCATGGCCGGGAAAAGCTTGCCGATCGCAGCGCGCTTCGCCGGATCGACGACGCGCAGGATCGAGGCCTGCTGGAAATCCGACTTGGCCGAGGCGCTGAGCGCGGCCGCGCCCAGGAGGTCGAGCAGGCCTTGGTCCGGGACGACATCGGTGTAGCGCCGCACCGTCTTGCGCGTGAGCACGCGGCGGATGAAGTCGTTGTCGCCCTCGCCGCCGGCCGGACCGCCGTCGCCGAAGCGGCGCTCTATCGCCTCCGCATAAAACGTCATGCTTTCGAGACTCTCATTGCCAACTCCCCCCTTTTCGCCGCAGGGACCTTGGAATTGGCAAAAACCCGAGCGCCAATTCCTGGCCACTGAGGTCTCCCGGGATTTTATCCCGCCGTGTCCTGTGCGGATTTCTCCCGCTCAGGCGGCAGCTCTTGGACCAGCCCTCGGAAACCGAGACGGAACCCTAGCCACCAACTCAATACTGATGGTTGAGCAAGGGGCGTGCCAAAGGATGGCTTGCCCTCCCCTTCGCGCATTCCGCGAAGGGGAGGAAAGACGCTATGCACGGCCAGACGTCAGCGACCGGCGATCAGATAGTCCCGCGCCGCAAGCGCGTGCACGCGCATCACGTGATGGAACTCGGCGATGCTGACGCTTTCATCGATGCCGCCCATGCCGGCGGGTGAGCAGCCATAGACGAAGGCCGGCACGCCCTTGGCCCGCCAGAAGCGGGTGTCGGTGCCGCCCAGGCTGACGATCGGCTGCGGAGGCTCAGGCAAGCCGACGCCGGCATGGCGCAGGAGATGGCCCATCATCTCGTGCGTCGGATCGGAGACGGTGGCTTCCGGGCCGCCGGGCAGCAGCTCCTCGAAACTGACCCCGGGATGACGCGCGACGATCGCCGCGACCTTCGCCAGCACCGCAGCTCGACTGATGCCGACGGGCAGGCGGAAATCGACCTCGAGCAGGCACTCCGCCGGCAGCATGTTGACCTTCACGCCGCCCTGGATGGTGCCGATATTGACCGTCACGCGGCGCATCACGTCGGCCGCGCCGGCACCCAGCGACAGATCGGCGGCCCGGCGCACCTCGGGCCGGTCGAGCGTCGCCCGCACCGTCGCCGGCTCTTCCGGCACCATCGCCTCGATCGCCTGCAGCTCCTGGATCAGCGCCGCCGCCATCTTGTTGGCGCTGCCGCCGGTGTGCGGATAGGCGCTGTGGCCACCCTTCACGGCGATCCTGAAGCGCAGCCACAGCATGCATTTCTCGCCGAACCGCACGGTCGCGAGCCCACTCGGTTCGGTATTGAGCACGCAATCCCCCAACACCTCGCGGGTGCAGTTCTCGATCAGCCAGCCGGCGCCCCATTTGCCGCCGGTCTCTTCGTCCGACACCACGGTAAGCGTGACCCTGCCCGGCAGCTCGGCGCGCAGGCGATAGAGATAGGCGAAGACGAACAGGAGCGCCGTGCTGCCGCATTTCATGTCGACGGTGCCGCGCCCATGCACCCGTCCATCGGCGATCTCGCCGGACCACGGATCGCGCGCCCAGGCCGCACGGTCGCCGACCGGAAACACGTCGAGATGGCCGTTCAGCACCAGATGGCGAGCGCTGCCGGCGCCGCCGGCAAAGGTGGCGATCAGGTTGGGATGGGCCGCCTGCGGTGCCTCGGTGCGATGGGCAATGCCCTCGCGGTCGAGAAAGGCGCGAAAGAGGTCAGCCGCCCGCCGCGTGTCGCCGGGCGGGTTGGCGGTGTCGATGCGCGCGAACTGCTGCAGGAAGTCGAGCTGGCGGTCGCGCTCGGAGTCGAGCCAGTGCAGCAGCCGGTCGGTTTCGCTCATGGCCAGCGGAATTGCGGCGCCGGCGCGTCGTGGACGACGACCCCGTCCTTGACGACGGCGAGGCACGCCGCACCGCCGATCGCATAGGCCATGCCGCGCGGATCGTCGGTGTCCCAGACCGCGAGATCGGCCGCGCGGCCCGGGGCGATACGCCCCGCCGTCTCGCCGAGGCCGAGGGCGCGCGCGCCGTTCACGGTGAAGCCGCGCAACGCCTCCTCAGGCGTCAGGCGGAACAGGTAGCAAGCGAGGTGCATCTGCGCCGCGGGCGATACGGTGGGCGAGCTCACGGGATTGGAATTGGTCGCGAGCGCCATCGGCACCCCCAGCTCGCGGAACAGCGCGACCGGCGGCTTCTGCGTCTCGTGCAAAGTGAGATGCGCGCCCGCCAAAAGGGTCGCCACCGTGCCCGCCTCCGCCATCGCCCGCACCGTCGCCGGCGAGGCGAATTCCAGGTGATCGGCCGACAGGCCTCGATATTTGGCGACGACGGCGCCGGCGCCGAAATCGGTGTACTGGTCGGCGTGCAGCTTGACGGGCAGTCCAAGGGACCGCGCCTTGTCGAACAGGCGGCCCATCTGCGCGTGGCTGAAGCCCACCTCGTCGCAAAAGCCGTCGACCTGATCGACCAGGCCCTGGCGCGCGGCCTCGGGCAGGACCTCGTCGCACATGAAGCCGACGTAGTCGTCACGCCGGCCGGCATATTCCGGGGCCAGCCCATGGGCGCCGAGATAGGTCGACACCACGGTGACCGGCAGGTCACGCGCAAGCGCGCGCGAGATCCGCATCAGTCGGAGCTCGGTGTCGCGGTCGAGGCCGGCGCCCGACTTGCTTTCGACCGTGGTGACGCCGTTAGCGATCAGCCGGCTCATGCGGGCGCGGCTGGCGGCGTAGATCGCCTCTTCCGGGAGCGCGCGAGTGCGCCTCACCAGGGCGCCGACTCCGCCACCCTTGGGCTCGAGGTCCCAGCGCTGGCCGCCCTGCGAGAGCACCTCGAAATCGATCAGGCCCTCCTCGCCATAGACGATGTGGGTGTGGGGATCGACCAGGCCCGGCGTGACGACCTTGCCGGCGAGACCGCGGACCGTTCCGGCTTGCCCGGGCGCCTGCGCGGCGGGTCCAACCCAGGCGATCTTGCCGTCAGCGATGCCGATCGCGCCGTCGCGCACCAGACCAAAGGGGGACTCGTCGGCCATCGTGGCGACGGTTGCGTGGGTGAGGAGCAGGTCGAACATGCTCCCGCATCCCAGCATCACGCCGGCGAGTCAACATGACGGGTGGCCGTGTCCGACCGCGCCGGATCAGTGATGGTGCCCGTGGCCGTGGAAGCGGAAGCCGAAGAACGGGCGGGCGATGGGAACGTAGACGGGAGATGGCGACGGCGTCGGATAAGAATTTGGATAAGACGTCGGCCGCGGATAGGTCGATGACGACGGCACGGTCGATGACGGCCCTATCGCGCCAGCGCTCGCCACGACCGGCGCACCGCCGGGCAGCGAGGCGTCGCGCGCGCTCTGATCGGCCGCCCGGCTGTACCATTCCGCCGCCGCCTGTTTGTCCTGAGCGACCCATTCGCCGCGTTCGTACATGCGGGCGACATGGCGCTGCGCCTCGGGCGAGCCCTGCTCGGCGAGCGGCAGCCAGATCTTGAAGGCGGTGGCATAGTCGCCGCGCGCGTAAGCAGCCTCAGCATCGGGCTGCGGCAGCGCGAACGCGGTGCCCGACAGGGCAAGTCCAAGTGAAACGATGAGCAGGCTCAGCCAACGCATGGCGGGATCCTCCTCCCCGGTCGAAACCTGGCACAAATCGCCGGCGTCCGCGAGGGGTATGCCGTCAAGCATGACATAAGGACCGGCTTGGATGCTAAGCTGTGCGCTCTTCTCGGAGGCTTGCCGTGCGTACCATTCTACGGGCGATTGTGCTGGCCATGAGCTGCGTTTTGGCGCCGTCGGGGCCGGCGTCGGCCGACCAATGGGACGCCCTGGCGCAGAAATTCGTCGACCAGGAGCATGCGCGCCTGGTTCGCCGCGCTGCGGACAAGGATGACATCGTCATTGTCATGGAGCACAGGCTGGTGACGCAACGGATCGTGCTGGTCGTCACGGACAGCAAGCCCGCGATCTCCTTCCAGTTCAAGGCGGCGGCGCTCCCCGGCAACGACGCCTTCGATTTGATGGCTCGGGCCAGCAGCCTCGTCACCGGCAAGGACGCGGCCACCGCCATGCGCCTGCTCCGCCAATCCTGCGCGGCCGCGCGCAAAAAGGACCCCGGGGTGGCCACCGCCAGCGCCAATGGGATCTCCGCCACCTGCATCCTGCCGCACGATGGCGGCGGCGTTAATTTCCTGGTCGCACCGGATTGAACGCCGCTTAGAATGCCGTAGCGATGTCAGCAAACTTAGCGCCGGGCGCTCCCGGTTCACTGCCGACCTGGACGTCGAGCGCCAAGGACATGGTGACGACGGCGCTCGGCACCAGTCGCGTCTGGGTGACGCTGGGCCACGGCATCATCAACGAGATCTACTGGCCGGCGACCGGGACGCCGCAGATCCGGGATCTCGGCTTCATCATCTCGGGTCCGTTCGGCTGGGTCGAGGTCAAGCGCGAAATGGTCTACGAGATCACCGTCCCGGCGCCCTATGTGCCGCTGCCCCAGATCGTCCATGAGGGCGAAGGCTATCGGCTGGTGCTGGAGATCGTGACCGATCCCATGCGCGACGTGGTGCTGGTCTCCTTCAATCTTAGCGGCGAGGGCGTACGGCTCTATGCGCTGCTGGCGCCGCATCTCGGCAACAGCGGCATGGACAACAATGCCAGGGCCGGCGAGGAGCTTTTGGCCTGGAAAGGTGAAAACGCCCTTTGCCTCACCTGCGATTGCGGCTTCTCGCGGTCGAGCGCGGGCTATGTCGGGGTGTCCGACGGATGGCACGACTTCGCCGAGAACGGACGGATGGCCTGGAGCTTCCCCGAGGCCACCTCGGGCAACGTCGCCCTGTTCGGCGAGCTACAGGCGAACGAGGGCACGCTGGCGCTGGGCTTCGGCGAACGCCTGGAGGGCGCGCGCACGCTCGCTCGGTCGAGCCTGAGCGAAGGTTATGGCGTAATCCGGCAGCGCTTCATCGACTGCTGGGAGGCGTGGGGACAAAAGCTCGTCATTCCCGAGTGCCCGCCCGACATCCAGCGCGAAGCCTATATCTCCTCTCTCGTCCTCAAGGTGCACGAGGACCGGACCTTTCCGGGATCGATCGTCGCCAGCCTGAGCGTGCCGTGGGGCCAATCGAGCGACAGCTCGGGCGGCTACCACCTGGTGTGGGCGCGCGATTGCGTCGAAGCGGGGCTTGCCCTGGTGGCGGTGGGCCAGGTCGACGATGCGCGGTGGATGCTGTCCTATCTGATCGCCACCCAGGCCGATGACGGACGGTGGAACCAGAACAGCTTCCCGGACGGCCGTCCCTACTGGACCGGCATCCAGCTTGACGAGGTGGGATTTCCCATCGTCCTCGCCAGCAAGCTCATGGAGGAGGACGCCCTGGCGGGCATGACCGGCGTCGAGGCCATGATCCGCCGCGCCGTCCGCTATCTCGCCCACAACGGTCCGATCAGCGCCCAGGACCGGTGGGAAGAAAACGCCGGCATCAGCCCCTTCACCCTGGGAATCGAGATCGTGGCGCTGATCGCCGCCGCCCGCTTCTTCGAGGACGAGGAGCGCGACTATTGCCTGTCCCTGGCGGACTACTGGAACGAGCGCATCGAGGACTGGACCTATTACGCGCATGGTCCTTTCGCCGCCCAATTCGGCGTCGATGGCTACTACGTGCGCATCGGCCCCACGGGCACGGACGAGGCGCTACGCGGCCGCATCGAGATTAAGAACCGCGGCGGTGAGACGGTGGATGCAGCGGCCCTGGTCGGCATGGAATATCTCTATCTCGTTCGCCTGGGATTGCGCGACGCCAACGATCCCCGGATCCAGAACACGCTCAAGGTCGCCGAGGGACTGCTCAGGGTGGCGACGCCGATGGGCGCCGCCTATCGCCGCTACAACGGCGACGGCTACGGCGAGCATGAAGATGGCCGGCCGTTCGACGGCACCGGCATCGGCCGGGTCTGGCCGCTGCTGGCCGGCGAGCGCGGCCATTTCGACCTGATGCTCGGGCGCGACCCGCTGCCCTATCTGCAGACGATGGCGCGCATGACGGGGCCGGGGGAACTCATTCCCGAACAGGTCTGGGACGGGCCGCCGATAGCGGCGCACGCATTGGAACCCGGCAAACCCACCGGCAGCGCCATGCCGCTGGTCTGGGCCCATGCAGAATTCCTGAAGCTGCTGGCCGCCCGGCAACGCAAACGCCCGCTCGAGTTGCTGGGCTCGGTGGAAGAGTATCTCCGCCTCAAGCAGACGAAGAACGGCCCCTGGCACTGGCGGCCCGACCTGCCCTTCGACGCCGTGCCGGCCGGCCGCGATGTCCTGGTCGAGATGCCGGCGCCGTTTGTCCTGCATGTGGGATTTGACGGCTGGCAAGGCCTCGAGGACCGGCCATCGACACCGCTCGCCTTCGGCCGGCACGGCGTACGCCTGGCGGCGAAGGAGTTCGACGGCCGCGGCGTCGTCGATTTCACGCTCTATCTTGTCGATACCGCGCAATGGGAGGGCCGCGACCATCATGTGCGGCTGACGCAACCCGCTGCATAG
Organism: uncultured Alphaproteobacteria bacterium; assembly: GCA_963765385.1. Taxonomy (GTDB): domain Bacteria; phylum Pseudomonadota; class Alphaproteobacteria; order Reyranellales; family Reyranellaceae; genus Reyranella. Next base: position 1,471,362 of record CAVXWG010000014.1, read on the forward strand.
TCCGAGTGCCTGATCAAAAGGCCAGCAAGTTGTCGCGGAAAAGCTTGTGGGGAAAGCCGTCGCGGATCAGGCCGCGCTGCTTCAGGGCCGGCGCCAGGCCGTCGGTGATCTCGGCGATGCTGCGGCGGGTCACGTTCTCCGTGATCATGAAGCCATCGCCGCCCATTTCCTGGGCCGCCTCGCCCATCTCGGCCGCGACGCTGTCGGGCGTGCCGACGAAGTCGATGCCGCCGGTCGCGGGATCGGTCAGCATCTCGCGCAGCGTGGCCTTGCCGGTGCCGCTGGTCATCAACGCGGTCTGCCCGCGCGAGGCATTGGTCTTGACCTCGGGCAGCGGCTCATCGAGCGGATACTTGGAGAAATCGACGCCACTCAGGAAGGATAGCCGGGCGAGACGGAACTCCATGTTGCGGCCGAGCGCGGCGTCGGCGCGCGCCTTCTTGGCCAGGGCCTCTTCCCGCGTCTCGCCCAGTACGATGCCCGCCGAAAACATCACCTTGCAATGGTCGGGATTGCGGCCGTGCCGCGCCAGGCGCTGGCGCACGTCGTCGCGATAGCGCTTCGCCTCGGCCGCGCCGCGGCAGACGGCCACGATGGTATCGGCATATTTCGAGGCGAATTCGCGGCCGGCGGGCGACATGCCGGCCTGGCAGATCACCGGCCGGCGCTGCGGGCCGGGCGGCATGTTGAGGGGGCCGCGCGAGCTGAAGTATTTGCCGACGAAGTCGATGGGATGGACCTTGCGGAAATCGGCATACATGCCGCTTTCCGGATCGGCGACCACGGCGTCGGGCTCCCAGGACTGCCACAGCCGATCGACGACCTGGATCCATTCGTCGGCGATCTCGTAGCGCAGGTCGTGCTCGTGGTGGCGCGGCAGGCCGAAATTCTGCGCCGTGCGGTCGTTGTGCGCCGTCACCAGATTGAGGCCGACGCGGCCCTGGGTGAGGTGGTCGAGGGTCGCCCCCAGGCGCGCCGCAAGGTAGGGCGGATAGAAGCCGGTGGTCATGGTGGCGACGATGCCGAGATGGCTGGAACCCTGCGTCAGCAAGGGGACCAGCGGCATCGGATCGTGCTTGGGCACCGTGTAGGCGTTGTGCAGGTACCATTCCGGCGTTCCGCCATAGGCGTCGGGCACGAAGGAGCCGTCCTCGATCATCACGTAGTCGAAGCAGGCGCGTTCCATCGCCCGCACAAGGTCGATGTAGAGCTCCGGCCGCATGTAGTCGGCCCCGATGGTGCCCGACCAGGGCTGGTTCCAGGCATGAACCGAATAGCCGCGGCCGACAAACCAGCCCATGTGAAACATCAAGGCCTCCCCCCGGCCGAACGTCTTGCACGGCGTGTGCCATGCGCCTGACCCACCGGACAACCTCCGGATTGTCGAGGGCGGCGCAAGGGCTCATGATCCCGGGAAAATCAAGATCAGATCAAAACCAAGATCGATCAAGCAGGAGGAACGTCATGATGAGGAGAGGGCATTCGCTAATTTCGTCGGTCGGCGGCGCTACGTTTCTGGTTCTGGCCGGCGCAGGTTCGCTTCACGCGCAGCCCTTCGCGATCGTCGGCAACGACGAGAAGGTGCTGTGGGACAAGAAGGGCGACACGATCCTGTCGGCGCCCGGCAAGGATTCCGTGGTGATCCTCGACCTCGCCAATCCCGAAGCGCCGAAGATCGTGGCCAACTTGGCCCTCAAGAATTCGGTGGTCGGCCCGCCGGTGAATGTCGCCATCGATCCCACCAACTCGATCGCCCTGGTGGCCGATTCGGTCGACGTCGTGAAGGACGGCGACAAGCTAAAACAGGTCCTGGACGACAAGGTCTACGTCATCGACCTCAAAGCATCGCCGCCCAAGCTCGCCGGCACCGTGACGGTCGGCAAGCAGCCGTCGGGGCTCAGCTTCAATCCCGCCGGCACCCTGGCGCTGGTCGCCAATCGCGGCGACAAATCGATCGGCGTGCTGTCGGTCAAGGGCAGCGACGTGAAGCTGATCGACACGATCGACATGGGCGACATCGTCTCGCACGTTGCCTTCACGCCCGACGGCAAGCGCGCGCTCGCCGCCAAGTTCAATGCCCACAAGGTGGCGCTGCTCGACGTCAACGGCGACAAGGTCACCTACAACAAGCTCGACCTACCGACCGGACTGTGGCCCTACAATGTCGCGGTGGCGCCCAGCGGCAAGATCGCGCTCACGGCCGACAATGGCGGCGCTGGTTCTTCCGACGGCAGCGTCGACACGGTGAGCGTGGTCGACCTTGAGGCAAACCCGCCGCGCATCGTCGACCGCGTCGTGGTGGGCGACGGGCCGGAGGGCCTAGCCATCTCGCCCAAGGGCGACGTGGCGGTGGCGATCATCCTGGCCGGCTCGAACAACCCGAGCGCCTATTTCTACAAGCCCCATGGCAGCGTCTCGGTGCTGAGCATCGACGGCAAGAAGGTCACCAAGGTGGGCGACGTCGAAGTCGGCGGGCTGCCGGAAGGGGCGGCCTTCACGCCCGACGGAAAATACCTGCTGGTCGGCAATTACCTCGATTCGGATCTCTCGATCCTCAAGGTCAATGGCAGCAAAATCACCGACACCGGAAAGCGCTTCAAGCTGCCCGGCCATCCGGCATCGGTGCGGATCGGCGAGCACTGACAGGCAGCGATCCTGCCTGGTGCGTCAGGTCCGGGCTTTCGACGCGAGCGCCACGGTCGTGTCATAAGCCCGGACGATTTCGGGATCGAGATCGGCGATCTTGAGGCCGTGCAGGCGCACGGCTTCCCGAAGCTCCTTCCAGATGTCGGCGGGAACCGGCCTGCGGCCGCTCGCCCAGTCGACAACAGTGTTCGCCGGTTGCTTGAGCGCGGTAGCCATCGGGGCTTGCCAGTCGGGCCCCCACAGCATCCGCCCGACCTTGGGGATCAACATGTTATTTTCCATGGCGCCTCATAGCGCGGCCTCGGCTCGCTCGCCAGCGCCATCATTGTGTGCTGGAATTGAGCGATGAAGCATAAGCATCTCGGCCGCACCGGCATCTCCGTCTCCGAACTCTGCTTCGGCACCATGTCCTTCGGCGGCGATGCCGACGAGGCGACCTGCGCGGCGCTCTACGAGGAAGTGCGCGATGCCGGCATAAACTTCTTCGACTGCGCCAACGAATACAACAAGGGCAAGTCGGAGGAGATCCTCGGCCGGCTGGCGAAGAGCCATCGCGACGATCTCGTGCTCACCACCAAGTGCTTCAACCCGACCAGTCCCGACGTCAATGCGCGCGGCGCCTCGCGGCGTCACGTCGTGCAGGCGGTCGAAGCGAGCCTCCGGCGCCTGCAGACCGACCGCATCGACGTGCTGTTCCTGCACCGCTTCGATCCGGTGACGCCGATCGACGAGATGATGCGCGCGCTGGAGGACATGGTGCGCGCCGGCAAGGTGATCTACCCGGCCGTCAGCAACTGGGCGGCGTGGCAGACGCAGCGCGCGGTCGACCTGCAGGAGCGTCACAACTGGGCGCGGCTGCAGGTCGTCCAGCCGATGTACAGTCTGGTGAAGCGCCAGGCCGAGGTCGAGATCCTGCCGATGGCTCAGGCCAACGGCATCGGCGTCATTCCCTACAGCCCGGCCGCGGCGGGCCTGCTCTCGGGCAAGTATTTCGGCCAGGCCTCGGGACGACTCAAGACCAACAAGATGTACGAGGCGCGCTACGGCGACAAATGGATGTTCGAGGTGGCTGAGCAGTATGTCGGCTTCTGCAAGCAGAAGGGCCTGCATCCGGTCAGCACGGCGATCGCCTGGGTGGCCGCGCATCCGGCGGTCACGGCGCCGATCATCGGGGCGCGCAATGTCGAGCAGCTGAAGGATTCGCTCGCAGCGGTGAAGGTGGAGATGACGCCCGAGTTGCGCGCCGAAATCGCCGACCTCTCGCGCACGCCGCCGCCCGCGACCGATCGTTCGGAAGAACTGAAGGTGGCCAAGGCCGCCTGATTACTGCGTTGAGAAAAGCTGCCGGGTCGTGGCCTCGCAGGCGACGGTCTTGGCGTCACCGAACACCGGCGTCGGAATGGGAATGACGCGGCCGATCGAGATCTGCGGCGAACGGATCTTGCCCTGCACGAGGACCGGGCCGTGCAGGTCGAGAAGATCGAATGACTTGGGATCGGCCTTGACCTGGGCATTCACGATCTGGCTCTGCAGCGAGACCTGGCCGCTGACATGGAGAATCGACTTCTGCGTGTCGAGTAGCGTGCGATCGAAGATGACAGTGCCGTGCTGGAAGTTGAGCCGACCCAGGGCGCACAGGATCGGGATGCGATTGTCACCCGTCACATAGAGGATCAGCGCATCGAAGAGCTGCAGGCCGGCCAGGCTCACCATCAGGCTGCTCACCGAGCCGCCGGTCATCGCCACCTCGACATTGCCGTCGGCGACGCTCATCACCTGGGCCAGCGACTTGCCGGAACCGACGAGGGCCACCTGCCCCTGGATTTTGCCTTTGGTCGTGTCGAAATAGCGCGAGTTGCGGAAGAACATGGCGAGCTCGATGTTCGAGCCCCTTAGCGCCGCCCGCACTTTGGGCAGGTCGGTCTGCGCGTTGATTGCAAGCTCGCCGGCGATGGTGCCGCCACCGATCAGCGACAGAGTGAGCGGTTTGACCGTTGCCACGCCGGTGTTGATCAGAACGCGGAAGGCGAGCGCCTGCACCGGCAGATAGGAGGGTGCTGTAACCTTCTTGGCGTCGAGCGTCACGTCCATGTTCATGGCGCGCAGGCGCTCGGTGTGGAGCGGCACGTTGGGGAAAAGATCGCCGGTGGCTTCGAGCTGCTGCTGGGTCTGCTTCTGCTGCGCCGACACGTTGCCGGTCTTGCCCGGCGGCGCGCCGACCAGCGGCGCCAGATCGGCGAAGGCCAGGTTCTGCGACACCAGCTTGGCGGTTAGGAACTCGGGCTTCTTGGTTTCGTCGATCAGGATGTCGCCGGTGAGATCGCTGTCACCGACATGCCACTTGGTGTTCACGAACTTCCACAGGCCGGGCTCGCGATCGAGCTTGCCGCTGATCCGATAGGGCGGCGTGGGCGGGCCGGGAATGCCCAGCAGCGGGTAGATCTCGGCGAGGTTCGGCCCGGAAAGCGTGAGATCGGCGTTGGCGCCGGTCCACTGGAAGGGATCCTGCACCGTGCCCTTCAGGGTGAGCTTGGTGGCGCCATAGTCGACATTGAGATCGATCGGATAGGGCTGAGAGGTGTCGCGCAGCATGAGAGCCGAGCCACCGACGAAATGGACGATGAGCGGCTGGTTCTCGATCTTGCCCTTGAGCTGCAGTTCGGCCTGGGGCTGTCCGCCGGCCTTGCCCTCCGCCGTCGAGACCGTGCCGTCGAGTGACAGCTTGCGCTTGGTATCCTGGAAGGAAAGACGCCCGTCGGTGATCTCGAGATGGCCGACCAGCGGCATCTCGGTCCGTTCCTTGGGCGCCGCCGCCTTCGCAAGCCCTGTCGTCACCGGGCTTTCGCCGAGACTCCAATTCAACTGCTCCTTGTCGCCTACTTCGATGGCGACCTCGGGCTTGCGCAGTATCAGGCTGGGCAGGACGATGTCGCCCTTGAGCAGCGGCCACAGTCGAATGTCGAAGTCGACCTGCTCGGCCTTCAGCATGTGTTCGGCCTTGGCCCAGGCGGCATTGGCTACTTCAACGCCCTCCAAGTGGACGTGTGCGGTCGAACCCCAGTCGATGGTGATCTTGGCGATGTGCGTCTTGCGGCCCGAATAGGCGCTGGCGCTGCTTTCGACCCGGCTGCGGAAGTCGTCCGAGGTCAAGAACAGGTAGCCAGCCGCCACCGCCACCACGATTAGGGCGACAAGAATGCCGGCCGACCAGCTCAGGATCTTGGTGGTGCGTCCCATGGTTCCATGCTTTTGCGCCTGCGATCGTGCAGGATTGGAGACGGTTTCATCGAGGGAACGATCCGATCGAGGCGTTGGTTCCGTTCGCGGAGCTGCCGGTGACCGGCGATGCTCAAGGCGGCAAGGTCGCCGCATTCACAAGCCTTGCCGATGCGCACACCGCCCAACCCGATCCGCTCGCCGCTCCATTGCAGCTGCAGCTCGACCCGGGCCCGGCCGCCCTCCGCGCATTGCGGCCCGTCCTCTCGGCGCCACACCGGCGTCTCGGCCGTCATCCTCTCGTAGTCGGGATAAACGCTCTTCAAGATGACCGGCCCTTGGGAAGATGACCGGCCCGTGGGCAGACGGCGGTCGAGCTCATCGTGCCAAGAGACAACGTCGACATCGTGCCAGGCGTCATTCGGCCAGACTTAGAGCAGCTCGCGATTGAAGTTGCCGGTGCCGGACTCGTCGGCCGGCACGTGCAGGACGATCCGGCCCCCGGCGCGCGGGATCCGAGGCTGGTCGTACCAGAATGCCGCGTCGTCGCCGGAGAACAGGATCGGACGCAGCGTGCCGGCGGCAAGACGCTCGAAGATCACGACGCGCGGCCAGGGAAGCGCATGAAGCGGATCGCCGATCAATCGCTTCAGTCGGCGCCGCATTGTCGCCTCCCGGACGAGATTGGGAATTTTTAACCGAGCGAATAGTCAGCCGCCGTGCAGGGAGACGATCCGCGCCAGACACAGGTTTGCCACTGGCCGGCCTCGCGGATTCGCCGGAGTTTGCCGCGATGCCAAGGGACATTCTCGAGGGGGTTGTCTACGACCGACGGATGAGCGCCCGGCCGCCGCTGCGCGCGAGGCCGGTGCAAAACAACGAGACGATCGGCTCGTTGATCGTGGTCGCCGCGGTGTTGCTCGACGCCGACATGCACGGCGGTGTCTTCACCCTCGAGCAGCTCCTGAAAAAGATGCGTGAACTGCTGAGGCCAGGCCGGACGCTCGCGGCCGACGACGTGCGGGCCGTGCTGCCGGGCATGGGACACTGCCTGGCCGCAGTTGGCGGCCGATGGCGGTGGAAGCGCCGCGCGCCGGCCTGCCTGGGCTGACCACGGCTCTTCCTCGCCGCAGCCCGCAGCGACGCAAGGCATGGACAAGCCCGTTCTTCAGAAGGTGACCCTGGCCTTCGTCCTCGGCACTGGCCTGGCGGCAGCGATCGGGCTCGGCATCCTCAGCGCCTGGGCATGGTCGACGCCGGAAGTGTCGATCTGGCTCAAAGCCTTGTTTCCTCTTCTCACGATCGGCATATTGGCGCTCGAGGTCATGCTGGGACTTGCGCTGCGGCGCAAGGCGCGGCAGCGCTGACCAGCGCTCTGCGATGATATAGGCTCCCGCGTCGTCTTGCCGAACCTGAAGTCCGCGAGGCAAGCCTTGTTGGCAATCGAGCCCGCCCGTCCATGAAGGCCGCCAAGCCGCGGCAGGTCGGCGCCTGGATCGTGCTCGCGATCCTGGTGGCGTTCCTGTGCGCGGCTATCGCCTTCATGATTGTCGGCTGGGCTCCGGGCGAAGGCGAGCGCGGGCAGGAAATGTCGACCGGGGGCTATGTCGCCATGGTGCTGGGCATCATCGTCACCCTGGCGCTGGGAACGGGCCTGATGGCGCTCGTCTTCTACAGCAACCGTGAAGGCCACGATCAGGACTCTGACTTCAAGCGCGACGAGTGACGTCAGCGCGACACGGCTTCGCCTCTGCCGGCCAGCAGCGCCTCGAGACGGTCGAGCAGCGGGCGCTGCCCCTCGAGGATCTTTGCGCGTGCATCGGCCATGCCGAACCACGCCGCTCGATCGACTTCCGGAAACAATTCGCGGCGACCGCTGCGCGGCGGCCATTCCATTTCGAAGGTGTTGCTTCTGAGGCGCTCGGGATCGAACTCGCCCTCCAGGGCGAAGGCCTCGACTTGCTTGCCGCCACGCTGCCGGATGCTGCCGAGCCTCTGCAGCACGCCGGCGGGCGTGCTGCCCAGCTCCTCGGCGAACTCGCGCCGTGCGGTCACCTCGGCGTCCTCGCCCGCGACGCGCTCGCCCTTGGGAATCGACCAGGCGCCGAGATCCTTGCGGCGCCAGAACGGGCCGCCGGGATGGACGAGCAGCACGAGGAGCTCTCCATCCGCGCGGCGGTAGAGAAGGATACCGGCGCTTCCCGTCGCCATGCGCGGCCTCCTCTGCCAGCCTAGTCGCGGCGCCAATCCGGAAAGGCCAGGGCGCGCCAACCGCTGCGATCGAACTTCTGCCAGTTTCCTTCGGGCTGGGCGAGGCGGTCGGCGATGGCGTAGACCGCCGCCGGGTGATGGCCCAAGCCGCAATGGCTGCCATAGACCTCGATGTTCTCGCTCGCCGGGCTGTCCTGGTTGAGACAGGTCTGCCAGGCGCAGATGCCGTCGCTGCGGCTGAAGATCGAGGTAGTCGGCACGGGCGGCGCGTCGGCCAGCGTGTCGAGCAGTTCCTGATCGTCGACCTTGCTGCCCGACACCATCTCGTAGGCGCGCCAGGCGTTGGTCGATTTCGGCGAGCCGGCGAACGGGCTGCCGAGGCTGATCATGCAGCGTACCTTGTCGGGCGCCAGCTTGGCGAGCTGGCGGGCATAAAGGCCGCCCAGGCTCCAGCCGACGAGGCTGATCTTGCGGCGATCGTAGCGCTCGAACAGCTCGTCGATGCGGGCCACCATGTCACCCTCGAGGCTGCCGCGCAGGCCCAAGTTGCGGCCCTGTTTCCAGCCGTGTGCCCGGTAACCGTGCGAATTGAGGAAGCTGCGGAGCGGCCGCGTGCTCGAATCGTCGGCCAGAAGGCCCGGCAGGACGAGGACGGGATGGCCATCGCCGCGTGGCGTGACCGAGAGCCAGGGACGCAGCAGCCAGAAAGCGCCGAACTCGGGCATGGCGCGGCCTTCGAGCAGCATCAGGGTGGTCGACGGAGGAGGAAGGGCGGCCAGGGTGGCGGACATGTATTTCCTTGTTACGCTGTGCAATCAGGACTGGGGCAACGGTTGCACTGCAACATGGCTGCATGTCCACCCCTGGCGGTGCTGTGGCGTTCCGTCACCGTCCGCACGGTCCGCTTTCCGCGCGGTCCATGCGTCAATCGTAGTTGACCCGGAGCCTTTCAGCGAAGGCACCGCGCTTGCTGAGCCGGCCGGCCGGTCCGGGCGCCCGCCGCAGGTTCGGCCGTTTGAGCAGCGGCTTCAGCATCAGGGGCAGCAGTGCCTTGTTCATCTGGGTGCCGAAGCAGGCATGCAGCCCGTAGCCGAAATGAATGTATTCATGATCAAGCCGTCGCGGATTGAAGGATTGCGGATCGGCCAGCCGCCTCTTGTCCATCATGGCCGAGCTGAAGGCGGCGAAGACCGTGGCGCCTTCGGGCACCGACACGGCCCGCGACGTTCCTGCCGCGATCACACTGGGCTGCGTGGCGATTCGCGGCAGGGCCGGTCCCAGCGGATCGAAGCGCATGGCTTCGAAGACGTAACCGGCCAGCAGCGTATCGTCGTCGGCGAGCGCAGCCTGTTGCGCGCCGACCAGCGCGTCGGGACGGCGCAGCAACTGCTCGAGCGCCTGCGGCACTACCATGGGCGGCTGCGGCGGGCCGCCGACCACGAAGCTCATCAGGGCAACGCGAATCCAGTCGTCCGTGAAACGGGGGTCGCCTGCCGCGTGGGCGTCGAGGCAGCGGCCGACGACATCGTCCAGCTTCGTGCCCGACGCGCGGCGCGCTTCCATGACGCTCTGGACATGGGCGCGCAGTCGGGGTGCCAGAACATCGACTTCAAACCGCAGCACCGGATCGTTGGCCGAATCGACGAACTGAAATTCGAACAGCCGCGTCGCCCAGACGCGCAGGTCCTCGCCCGGGGGATTGGGAATGCCGAAATAGGAACCCAGCACTTCGAAGGTGACCCGCCGCACCAGCTGATCGACGACCTCGAGGTCGCCCTTTGCGTCTGTCACGATCTGTCCGGCGAGCCGGTTGACCGCGGGAACGAGGCGACTCGGAATGTCATCCGACCGCACGACCGTCCTCAGGGCGGCGGTGTCCGCGCGATAGGTCGCGATGTCGTCCATGCCGAGGATGAAGGGAAACCCACCCGTGATAATGCGCACCTTGGCATCCCACGGAACGCGAAACGACTTGTCGTTGAGGAACACCTCACGGACGTCGTCGTAACGCGTCACCAGGACGTAGTTTCGGAAACGCGCAATGGGCCACAGGGCCCGCAGCACGCGGAAAGCGAAGGGGATGCACCGCGCCAGCCAGGCCGCCAGCCACGCCTTGAAGCCGGTGACGGGGGGACGCAGGGGGTCCTGGGTCGCAGCCGCGGTCGTGGTCATGCTCATAGGCTTGCCAGGTATCTTACGGCAGGAAGGCTCGGCAGGAAGAAATACTCGCCACCGGCCAACTGGATGAAGGTCTCGACATCGACGATGCGGCGCAACGGCTGCTCGCCGATGGTGAAGCCGCCTTTCGGGCCGACCAGCGGGTCGGTCTCGTCGTAAAGCGTCGCGAAGTTCTTGTTCAGGATCCAGGTCTGCTGGACGAACTCGAACTGGCGGGAGATGTCGGCGTTGAGGCAGATGAAGAGCAGGCCGCGCTCTTCGCCGTCCTCTTCGCGACGGTCCTTGGGCGGACGGCCAAATTTGCGGCCGCGGCGCAGGATGCGATGATTGTTGGCGGCGTCGAGCAGTGTCTGCGCCGTCTCTGGCTTCCTCGCCAGGCCATCGCGCGGGTTGGCGCGGCGCACATGCGAGCCCATCGGGCAGCCCTGGCCGTAGCGGTCTTCCTGGAAATAGCCGAAGCCGTTGTCCGGCTGATTGTTTTGGTCCGCCGCCCGCACGCCGGCAGGGCATAGCGCATGGCCGTTGAGGTCCCGGCCGACGACGCGTTCGGCCAGCCAATCGGCCGTGACATGCGTCGCCGCCGGATCATGGGCGCGGATTTTCTGCGCGTTCTCTTCGAGGTTCTTCCAGAACTCACCGACATACTGGCGCAGTTCGCGCACCACCATGTAGCTGCCGTCGAGTCCGAAATTGAGGAAGCCCTCGGAAGCGCCCTCCGGCGCAAGCCCGGCCTGGCGTCCCGTCCCATCGTCCAGCACCACGGGACCGGGCGACTTCTCGGCGTGGGCATTGGTATGGCCCAGCAGGATCTCGCCCAAGGGCACGCCATGCCAGGGATCACGCGGCGCGGCCTTGCCGTCGAGAAGCACCGTGCCATCCTCGCCGGCGGCCGGGGCGTCGAAGGGAATCGGCTGCGACAGCCCGTCGGCGAAGCCGAAATGCTCGTGGGCAACGCCATTGGCGTCGAGGTGCAGGTCGAGCTCAAGGCGGCGGACGATCGTGACGTGGTGGGGCGCCAGCGCCTTCGCGACCTCATCCGCCCACGCCTGGACCTTGTCGCCGTCCTTGTCATAGAGCAGCAGCAGCGCATGGACGGTGAAGCGCGTCGTCACCTGACGCGGTGCGTCACGTGCCGGCACGACCACACCGCTCGGCAGGTGTACGGCCTGCACCGCGTGATCGTCCTTCACCGGCGTGTTGCCGCTCCAGAGCGGCCCATCCTTGATGACGGAACACTGCCACTTGCCCTTGATCCTGTCGCCCAGGCGGCGGAGCCGGTCCTCCTGGTACATGCCCTCGCAGAACGGCGCCGAAAAGCTCGCCAGCGCGTCGGGGTCCAGGCCCGATTTACGCAGGCCCATCCAGGTGAAGGCGATGGACGCCGACCGCGCGTCCTTGCCGTCGCTGTCGGTGATGGGCGCGACGGTACTGAGCGCCTGCAGCCAGGCGCCTTTGTGCGGTGGCGCGTCCGGCGGGTCATCCGGCCAGCCGCACGTCAGGAACAGCGCCTGGGCCGACGGCAGGTCGACAAACCCGCTGACGACGACGCCCTGCGTTTGCGTGTCGTGCGGCGGCGCGAGCTTCCAGCTCGACGGCTTCGAAGGTTGCCCAGATGGTTGGCCGGCGGTTTGACCGGTCACAGATCCCGCACCCATACGGCTGCCTCCTGCTCACTCAACGTTTCCTTCCGCAGGCCGTCGGCGATGCGGGCATTGCGCTCGATCTGTTCGACCGTGAGATCCCGGTAGGCGCTGTACCAGAAGCGACTCACCGCCATCGAATGGCGCGCCCAGGCCTTGAACTTGCGGCCGTGGCTCGCGCCATCGAGCACCAGGAAACGAGCCGGCGGAAAGCCCACGCCGCTACCCCACGCCAGCGTGAGGCCGCCATGCGCCTTCTCGATGAAGTCGTCGAGATAGCTCTCCCAGCTGAGGTCGAAATTACTGAAGAACATCAGGCGGCTGGCGTTGTTGATGAAGGCCCAATGGGCGAAGTGGACCGTGCGCATGCTGCCGAGATAGCCATCCGTCGCGAAGACCCGCAGCACCAGGCCGAGGCCGCGATGCCCGGCGCGGAACAGCGCCATGCGCAGCATGCCGGGCTTGACCAGAACGACGCTGCCCATGTGGTTCTGCGGCAGCCAATCCTCGCGGCGCGCCATCTCGCTCAGCAGGCGTTCGTCGACCGACGGCGCATCCTGGCTGGAATCGCGCCGTTCCAGCCAGCGCAACCGCCAGATAATTGCCGGCACCGCGAAGATGGCGATGCTGATCACGCCGAGCCCGACGACCTTGAGAGCCAGGCATCCGGCGGCCGCGGCATTCCACCCGGCCAGCCACAGGCCGACGAAGCCCAGCGCAGAGGCAGCGAAGGCATAAGCCACGAGGACGCCCAGCACGGCGACACCGACAAGCACTTTGTTCCCGATCGACAGCCTGGCGATCGTGAGACCGCCCGAGCGTGTCGGAACGCCCTCGCCCGCCAAAGGCGCCCGCGTCCGCCACAGTTCGAAGACGATCCCCGCCCCGAGCAGCGCGACCAAGAGGAACCAGTGCGCCGGCATGAGCGGCGCCAGGGCCATGCCGGGAATCGACAGGCAGAACAACACGACGAAGGCGAAACCGAAGAGCCGCCCCAGATCGTCCAACCGTTCAAGCCAGGAAATCCGTGCCACAGCCTTCGTCGCGAGCCACGGCAGGCGCTTGACCATCTCGGCGCGCAGCTTCTGGTGAATCTGCCCGGCGGAAATGCCGCGATAGGGATTGGGTGCTGTCGGATCGGATAGGCCCAGCGCGACCCTGGTCGCCAGGAAAAGGTCGCGTTCGCCCAGGATACGGTCCCGCCCGAGCCCGCGATTGCCCTGATGGAAGACGCTGGGCCGCAGCGTCCTGTTCTCGAAGTAAGGCGCCAGCGGATAGCTCGACAGGCGCTGGGTGACGGCATCATGGAGTGCGCCATCGCCATCCTCGGGACGCTTGCAGCAACGCAGCATCGCCCGAAGCTTGGCCTCGAACGCCGCCTCCATCTGGGCCCAGAAGGGCCCTGCCGACCCGTCGAAATTCGCCTCGATGACGAAGATCGGGTCGAAGGCCGCACTCTCGAACACCGACATCGACATGAAGTGCAGCAAGGGCACCCGCTTCTTCAGATCGCTGTACCACCACTCGTCGCTGCCCGGCGGCTCCTGGGCCGCCTTGAAATCCTCGATGAGCTGCGCCAGCAGCTTGGCGCTCTGCGGCTCCACGTCCAGAACAACGGACAGGATCGTCTGCCGCATTTCATGCCCCCGATTGGGATACAATTTTGACGAGCAATTCACAACAGTCAATCTCTCTCTTGAGCGCGGCGAGGGGTGCAATCCATGGGCCAGCTGCACATTTGACGCGCGTCGCACACACTTTCCGAAGAAGCGGGATTTTAGCCCGGCGTGCGGGCGTCATGGGGAGAATTTCTGTGGTTGGGAGGGGTAAGGTGGACGGCCGGAAGCCGCATTCGGATCTTCCGTCCAGCCCTGACTCCGCGCCCGCCTCCGCCCGTCCCATCACCGGATGGCGCCTGTCGACGCTGTCGTTGCTATTCGGTGCCTGCCTGGTGGTGCCGGCACTCGTCCGGCTTGCTGCTCGCGCGCGAGCCACGCACGCAGTCCGAGCAGCTCGACCGCCGCGTCGAGCAGGTGGCGGGAAACCTCGCCACGATATCGATCGCGAGTTGGAGTTGATGACGGCGACGCTCATCGTGCTGGCCGGTGCACCGCAACTTGCGACCGGCGATCTTCGCGGCTTCCACGAGCGCGCCGGGGCCGCGCTGAATCCTCTGGGACTGCAGCTGCTCTATCGCGACCTCGAGGGCCAACAGCTCCTGAACACGCGCGTGCCGTGTGCACGCGTCGTTTCCCCATGAGTTGGCGAGAACGAGGCGGGCCACCCGTGACATCGCCGCGGGAACGCGGCTTCGGCAGTCGCGGCGTCGTCGATACGACGGCGACGATGCTGGGCGGGCGCGTCACGCCCGACTACCCGCCGACAGTGCCCATCGGCAGGTCGATGCCCCGGCGATGAAGGTCGTCGACGAAGGACAGGATTTCCGATGGGTGGGTGGTAGCAGTGGACTCGCCGCGGCGCGCAAAATCCGCGACAACGCCGGCGTGCCAATCGCGTTCTGCCGGACTACGCCAAGGAAGCGGGCCTGCAACCCAGTTCACGCACCCAGCGCCTTCGCTCAGCTGTTCGCCCGCGAGTGAGCGTCAGGCACTGCGATCAGAGAGTGATCGCAGTGCTCAGTCGACGTTGCGGCGTTAGCGCGTGTAGACGGTCGTGGTCGCTGTGGCGGGAGCCGGGTCGGTGTAGACGACGGTTCCGGGCGCTGCCGGCGTGGTAACGACGGCCGCGGACGGCGCGGGCGCCTGAACAGTCCGTTCCTCCTTGATGCTGCACGCACCCAAAGATGCGACGAGGGCGACGGCTATGATCGGCAAGTACTTCATGGCGAGACTCCCTGGCTGGTTTGAATGACACAGGGCAACGGCGGCCACAGATGTCGGTTGCATGTGCAGTCACCCGCCGCGCGGCGACAACCGCCTCACGGTTGCGCGGGGTTTGGGCGGATCGGTTGAACGACCCATCCACCAGCGAAAAGGTTGCATCGCCTAGCAACCCTCGTGCCGTCTTCGCGTTTTGAGTTCCTAACGTGGAGATGCCCCAATGAATGCCATCATCTATCTTGTCGGCCTGGTCGTGGTCGTCATGTTTATCCTGTCCCTCATCGGCCTTCGTTGAGGGAGCCCCCCATGGCCGTTATCGCTCCAACGACCGCTTCGGTCGTCGCCGCTGATCCTGTCCGCGCGCACTATCTCGAATGGGGTCCCGTGATCCTGGGTGCGCTCGGCGCCACGGCGATCTCGGTCGTCCTTCTCACCTTCGGCGCCGCGCTCGGTCTCAGCGTGGTCTCGCCCTACCCCTATGCCGGCATCTCGGCCAAGGGTCTTGCCGTCCTCACCGGCACCTATGTTGCCTTGGTCACGGTGGCGAGCTTTGGCGCCGGCGGCTATCTGGCCGGTCGGTTGCGTGCCCCTTGGCCCAAGGCGACGGGTCCCGAGGAAGCGGAATCTCATTTCCGCGATGGCAGCTATGGCTTCGGCGTCTGGGCGCTCGGCGTGTTGCTGGGTTCGGCGCTTGCAGTGTCGGGGGTCGGCGGCGTCCTGAAGGCGGCCGTCCATTCAGGCGCCACCATTGCGGCGGCAGGCACCGCGGGTGCTGCTTCCAATCCGGCGGCAGGCGCCGCGCTCAATCGCCTGTCCATGGAGCCCACCGACTTCGCCGTCGATCGCGTGCTGGCGCCCGCGCCCGGCGGTGCCACGCCTGCACCAGCCGGCGCTGCCGCGGCCCCCTCGCGGGCTGATCTGGCCGCGCCGATCGCTCGCACCTTCGCGGCAAACCTCGACAATCCGCAGCTCAATGCGGCGGACCGCGCTTATCTGGTGCAGCTTGTCATGCAGCAGACCGGCATGCCGCAGGCGGACGCTGAAAAGCGCGTGGACACGGCCTTCTCCGACCTCAAGGCCGCGGAGCAAAAGGCCCGAGATGCGGCCGAGCATGCGCGCAAGGCCACGCTCATCGCCGCGTTCCTGGCTGCCGCCACCCTGGCGATCGGCTGTGCCGCCGCCTGTGGGGCTGCGTCCCTGGGCGGGCGTCATCGCGACGAGAACACCCTGATCGTGTTCTGGGGTTCGCGCCGCTTCTGGTAATCCCTGCTGTCTAACAGGCGAGGGCCCGACTGCGATGGCAGTCGGGCTTTTGCTTTGTGCGACGATCTGAACATCGCCAAGCAATCAGCAACACGGCGCGCGGCGCTGCGCTGGCGCGCCGGAAGCCCGGCCTCGACGTCTGCCTGTCTGGAGGAATGAAGGCGGCCGACGACTCGTTCACATAGCTCAGGGCCGCTTATGGCACGCTCACCAACCTGCCACGGCGTCGCTCCTGTCTTGGCCGGCCGGCGTGCTCCTCGGAACGCTCTGCTGGGGCGATTGCCGTGACATGCAAGCCACCGAGGTCGGGGCAGGCTGCATCGACATAAAATGACCGCATTCCACCGCACACGCTGAGAAGTTGGGCTGACCTTTCGAACGGCGAGATTGCCCGCTGCGGTTGAGCAAAATAATTGCACCGCTATTGCATCCTTTGTCTCAGTGCGAGCGTAACCGAGTGGTGACTGGCGTGCCCATCAGCCGGCATGCCGAGAAAGGGGTCATGATGACGCTGTTCGTCGAGCAGCGGCCGGCCATGGGACTTGGCCTTTACAGCCTGTTCGCCCGGACCGTACCTCTCAGCTACCGCAACAAGATCATGCTGGTTGCCTTTCTGGGCACGCATATCCCGCTGGTGGCCCTCGTGGCCTGGTATGCATTGGTGAGCGCATCCAGCCTCTCCGAGGCGCTATGGGTCATTGGCATCGCCCTGGTCGCGACGCTGGTCGGAACGGGCCTTACCCTGATGGCGTTGAAGGAGCTTCTGCAACCCATCCTGATGACCGCGCAAGGCCTGCGCGGCTATGCCGTCGATCACACTGTGCCCGCGCTGCCGACCGGCTTCACCGACGATGCCGGCACGCTGATGGCCGACACCGTCGAGACGCTGCGCCGGCTCGAGGCAACGTTCAAGCAACTGACGCATCACGACCAGCTCACGGGCTTGCCCAATCGTGAGCATCTCCTGGAAGTGCTGGCGCGCCAATTCGCCAGGAAGGAGCGGCTGGCGCTCTGCATCGTCATGCTGCGCAACTTCGAAGACCTTTCCACGGGCTTCGGGCTGGCCGGCGCCGACGCGGGACTGCGGCTGCTGGGCGAGCGGCTTGTTGGAGCGGTGGGGGCCGGCCAGATGGTGGCCCGGCTGGAGGCCGGCCGGTTCGCCTTCGTGCCCGAGGATGACGAGACCGACATGGACTTGATGCTGCCGGTGAAGATCGAGCGCGTGCTGGACAAGCTGCGGCCGGGGCTGAGCTATGGCGAGATGACGCTACTGCCGGATCTGGCCATCGGCGTGGCTTTGGCGCCCGACGATGCGACGGACGCCGATGCGCTCCTGAATGCCGCTTTGGCGGCGGTGCCGCCGGCCGCCCAGGCGGCGCCGGGCTTCTTCTCGCCAGCCGCCCAGGAGGCGGCGCGCGAGCAACTCCTGATCGAGCATGAGCTGCGCCAGGCTTTGGACAACGAGGAACTGTCGTTGCACTTTCAGCCGGTGATGCGGGCGCCGGGAGGTGCCACACCGGCACGCATAATCGGCGCCGAGTCTCTCGATTCGCTGGAATCACCCGACGCGCGGCCTGGTCATGCCGAGCGTCTTCATGCCGGTGGCCGAGCAAAGCGAACTGATGAACGACATCGGTCGTTGGGTGTTGCGCAATGGCTGTCACCAGCTGCGGCGTGGGACGAGGCCGGGATGCCGGCGCTGCGGCTGGCGGTCAATCTCTCGGCCGCGCAATTCGCCGATCCCCGGCTCAGCCGCAATATCGCCGACGCCCTCGACGCGCATGGGGTCGCGTGGGATCGGCTGGAGGTCGAGATGACCGAGACCGCCGTGATGGGCAACCGCGACCGGGCTGCCCGCGTCTTCCACGACCTGCGGGCGCTTGGCGTCACGGTGGCGATCGACGACTTCGGCACCGGCTATTCCACGATGAGCCAGCTCAAGGATCTGCCGTTCGACACGATGAAGATCGACCGGGAATTCGTGAATGGCGTGGACGTTTCGCGCGAAAGCCAGGCGATCTGCCGGGCGCTGATCGAGCTCGCCAAGGGCCTGGGCATCGCCGTGCTCGCCGAGGGCGTCGAAGTCGAGGCCGACGTGAAGCGGATGCAAACGCTCGGCTGCGAGATGTTCCAGGGCTACTATTTCAGCCGGCCGATGCCCGCCGACAAGTTCGCAACCTGGGTTCACGACAAGGGCAGGCCTGCCACCGATTGAGCCGTTACCAATCGGAAACTTGATCCTGCATGCCGCAGCGCCATTTTGGCGGCAAGAGGTAATTCCATGATCGAACTCAGACCTTTCGACCAGCTCGGCAAGTCGAACCACGGCTGGCTCAACGCCAACTTCCATTTCAGCTTCGCTGAATACCGCGATCCCAAGCGCGTGCACTGGGGGGCGCTCCGCGTGTGGAACAACGACCGCATCGCGCCCAACTCGGGCTTCCCGCCGCACCCCCACCGCGACATGGAGATCGTGACCTACGTCATCAAAGGCGCGATCACGCATCAGGACCATCTCGGCAACCAGGGCCGCACCGAGGCCGGTCAGATCCAGGTGATGAGCGCGGGCAACGGCATCCAGCACGCCGAGTACAACAAGGAGAACGCGGAGACCGAGTTGTTCCAGATCTGGATCCTGCCCAACAAGGAGGGCGTGCCCGCGCGCTGGGAGACGGTGCAGTTCCCCGCCGAGGCGCGCGACGGCAAGCTGGCGCCGCTGGCCTCGGGCCGCGGTCATGACGGCGCGATCCCGCTTTACGCCGATGGCGCGCTCTATGCCGGCACCCTCAAGGCGGGCCAGACGATCCGCCAGAAGCTCGACGGCAAGCCCGCCTATCTCGTGCCGGCCAAGGGCAAGATCGAGGTGCTGGGCAGCGACGGCAAGCCGGTCACCGCCAACGCCCGCGATGGCGTCGCGGTGGTCGACCAGGACGAGATCGAGATCAAGGCGATCGAGGACGCAGAGATTGTGCTGGTCGAAACCGACAAGTTGAACTGACTCTGCGATTCGTGCTCTTCCTCCTTCATTCTCCTCTCCCCTTTTGGGGAGAGGCTGGCGAGGGGGTTGCGGGCGGCTTTCTGACCACCCTCACCTAACCTCTCCCCCAAGGGGAGAGGAACATGAGCGAGAGGGGGAACGTCCATGGCCTACAAGGGCTTCGATCTCAGCGGCAAGGTGTCGCTGGTCACCGGCGGCAATGGCGGCATCGGCTTCGGCATGGCCGATGCCCTGGCCGAGGCGGGCGCCGACGTCTGCATCTGGGGCACCAACCCCAAGAAGAACGACGCCGCCACGGAGAAGCTGAAACGCCACGGCCGCAAGGTTCACAGCCAGATCGTCGATGTCGGCGAGGAGAAGCAGGTCCAGGACGCCTTCGCCGAAACCCTGAAGGTGATGGGCCATGTCGACAATTGCGTCGCCAACTCCGGCGTCTCGGGCCGCGGCAAAGGCTCGATCCTGGAGATGGACTACGAGGAATGGCGCCGCGTCATGCGGGTCAATCTCGACGGTGTGTTCTTCACCTTCCGCGCCGCAGCCAAACACATGGTCGAGCGCGGCAAGGGCGGCTCGCTGGTGGCGATGGCCAGTACCGCAGCCATCGAGGGCGCGGCCCGCTCGAGCCACTATGGCGCCAGCAAGGGCGGTGTCACCGCCATGGTGCGCGCACTCGCCGTCGAGCTGGCGCGCTACAAGATCACCGCCAATTCTATCCTGCCGGGCTGGATCGAGACCGAGATGACCGCCAACGCCTTCGGCAACGAGAAGTTCGCCGGCAACGTGCTGCCGCGCATTCCCGAGCGGCGCTGGGGTGTCGGCGCCGATTTCGGGCCGATTGCAGTCTATCTGGCAAGCGGCGCCACCGGCTATACGACAGGGCGCGACTTCGTCATCGATGGCGGCTATACCTTGTTCTAATCCGAAGCATCTCGGGAGAATGGAGAAATGATGAAGACGTTTGCGGCCTGCCTGGCCATTGCCCTGATGACGGCGGCCGCCTCGGCTTCCGCGCAGACCGCCGCGAAGCCCGCGGCAACGCCTGCGCCCGCGGCAGCGCCCGCTCCCAAGGCAACTCCCGGCGAGGACCGCTACATCGGCTACTATTACCCCAAGCCGACGGCGACCGAGACCTTCGAGTCGAGCATGCAGACAATCGCCGGCGCCGAGCGGGCCCAGCGCATCCAGTTCGTGACCGTGGTGTCGCAGGGCACGATCCAGTCGGCCTATCGCGTGCCCTACGCCGTGTTCGCCAAGGGCGAGAAGGCCGACCGCCTGATCATCGTCGGTCTGCAGCAGGGCGAGCTCAACACCATCTATCGCATGCGCGCGCTGCTCGCCAACATGACGACCATGTCGCGCCTGTCGCCGTTCTTCCAGGAGCGCACCGTGGCCGAGGACGCCACCTTCTTCGACCTCCTGAAGCTTTTGGGCTTCCGCGAGCTCACCATCACCGACGGCGAGAAGGCGACGCTCCAGGTGACGATCAAGTAGGAAACGCCTGGCCTCCCCCGTCTCACGGGGGAGGTGGCCCGTAGGGCCGGAGGGGGAAGGCCTCAGTCGAATTCCCTCGAATTTCAGATCTGAAATCTTCGGCGATCATCGCGTATCTCGCCCCCTCCCTCTCCTCCCCCGTATGACGGGGGAGGAGAATTACGGCCCGACCGCGTCCGCCACTTCCTTGTGGTACCAGCCCAGCGCCTTCTCGAACTTGCCGAAGGTCTGTCGGCGTGTTGGCGCCGGTCGGGAAGTTGCGCTGGATCGATTCGCCGATGGCGAAGTCCTCGCTGAGGGCTATCGCAAAGAGGTCGACATTGGCCTTCCAGTAGCTCTCCGGCTTCTTCGCCTTTTCCTCCGGACTGACCAGCACGGAGAACTGCATCACCGATTCGTCGGGCGAGACCGGGAAGCTGGTGAACACGCCGCAATGATCCTGAGTGTAGGTCAGCACCGTGTTGGGGAAGAGCTGATAGAGCACGATGGCATGGTCGAGGATGCGCCACGCCTCCTTGGGCTGGCCCTCGAGTTCGGTGAGGGTGCGCTTGGCGGCGGCCATGCGGAGGTGGCGATCCAGGCGCTCGTAGGTCGCGATATTGTCGAGGAACAGCGGATAGACGGTGCCCGGATGGAGATAGCGGAAGTGGTAGAGCTCGAGAAAGGTGTCGATCACCAATTTCCAGTTCATGCGCGGCCGGATCGGCTCCGAGCTGTGCAGCTCCCAGCCCTGCATGTCCCAGCCTGAGAGGTCGACCTGGAGCGCGCCGAGATAGAGATCGATATCGAGATTTGAATCCTCGCCGTCCTCCAGCGCCCTCGGCACCACCCAGATCAGGCCGTACTTCTCCGCCAGCTTGAGCCGGCGCAGGCCGTACCTGCTCTTGTCGACGTCGCCGAAAGCCGCGCCGTCGGTGATGCCGACCAGGCGTCCGGTAAGGTCGTAGCTCCAGCCGTGATAGGGGCAGACGAAGGCGCGCTTGTTCGAACCGCACGGCTTGACCTCGACGCTGGCGCTGCGGTGTCGGCAGACATTCAGGAACGCCCGCAGCACACCGTCGGTGCCGCGCGTCACCAGGATCGGCTGGCCGGTATCGTTGTGGACGACGAAATCGCCGGGCTTGCGCACCTGTCCCGAGAAGGCGACGACGATGGGATGGTGGCGGAACAGCAAGTCGACCTCGCGCCTGAAGCGCGCGGGATCGTAGTACTCCTCGACCGACGTGTGGCTGACGCCGGGCCCGTCGTCCCGCGTGTTGGTACGCACCATACGCAACATACGCTCAAGATACGCAACTTGGTCAGCGTGCTGCATTTCCGTCTCCGTCCCTATATGGCGTTCATTCCTCCATCGATCACCAGCTCGGTGCCGGTGACGAACCGCGATTCGTCGGAAATCAGGTAGAGGATGCCATAGGCGATATCTTCGGGCGCGCCGAATTCGCCGATCGGAATGCGCCGACGGGCGCGCTCGCGCGCCTTGTCGTTCGGCATTACGGCATTGCCCATCGGCGTCAGGATGATGCCGGGATGGACCGAATTGCAGCGTATCTTGTAGCCCTTGCGCGCACAGTCGATCGCCACCGTCTTGGTGAACTGGCGCACCGCGCCCTTGCTGGCACCATAGGCCGAGAGATCGGGTGTGCCCAGAAAGGCCGCCAACGACGAGGTGTTCACGATCGAGCCGCCGCCGGATTGGCGCAGCGCCGGCACGCCGTACTTGCAGCCGAGAAATACACCCTCGACGTTGACCGACAGCATTCGCCGCCACTGGTCGAGGGTCTCGGTTTCGAAGGTCGCCGGAAAAGGCCCGGATATGCCGGCATTGTTGACGAGGCCATTCAGTCGGCCCTCGCGCGCCAGGATGTCCTCAATGAGGCGCTTCCAGTCGGCCTCGCGCGACGTGTCCTGTTCCTCGAAGCGAGCGTTACCGCCGATCTGCTGGACGGTCTCCAGCCCGCCGGCGCGGTTGATGTCGGTGACGATCACCGTTGCGCCTTCAGCGGCGAGCAGCCTGGCCGTGGCCCGGCCGATGCCCGATCCCGCGCCCGTGACGAGCACGACCTTGCCTGCAACGCGGCTCATGCTTTCCTTCCCCAATCTTTCTTGAGGCAAGGCTAGAAGCGGCGCAGGCTTGCCGCAAGCACGGAGGAACACGCATGACCCGCACCTTGGAATTCTACTACGACTACGGCAGCCCCTACTCCTATCTGGCCGACACCCAGGTCGAAGCCATCGCCAGGCGCGCCGGCGCGGCCCTGGTGCGCAAGCCGATGCTGCTGGGCGGCGTGTTCAAGGCGACTGGCAATGCCTCGCCGATGGCGGTAGCGCTGAAATCGAAATGGAGCAGCTTCGACCTGCCGATGTGGGCCAAGCACTATGGCGTGCCGTTCAACCGCAATCCGTTCTTCCCGGTGAACACGCTCGCCCTGATGCGCGGGGCGGCGGCGGCGCAGATCGACGGCTTCTTCGAGCGCTACCATCCCGCCATCTACAAGGCGATGTGGGTCGACGGCATCAACCTGAACGACATGGCGGAAGTAGCGAAGGTGTTGGCCGCGGCGGGGCTCGATGCAGCCAAGATCGGCGAGCGCATCCAGGAGCAGGACGTCAAGGACCGGCTGAAGGCCACAACGGACGAAGCGGTGGCGCGTGGCGTGTTCGGCGCGCCGACGAGCTTCGTGGACGACATGATGTTCTTCGGCAACGACCGCCTGCCGTTCGTCGAGATGGCATTGAAAGGGGATCTCAAATGACCAGGCTCGGTGCCTTGCTCGCGTCCAGCGCGTTGTTCAGCGCGACACCAGCCTTCGCGCAGACCGTCGGCAATTGCGCGCGCGGCGGCGGTGCCAACCAGCCCCAGGCGGTGTGGGTACTGTTCGATCTCGGCAGTGCCCAGGTGCGGGGCGACAACAAGAACAAGATCGCTGAAGCGGCCGCTACCGCCAAGGCGCGCCAGGTCACCTCGATCTGCGTGATCGGCCATACCGACAAGCTGGGCGACAAGTCCCTGAACGAGCAACTGGCGCGCGCCCGCTCCAAGGCCGTTGCCGCCGAACTGGTCGGTGCCGGCATCCCGGCCAAGGATGTCGTCATTGCCGCCGACCCCGAGGCGTTCGGCAACTTGAGCCTGGGCAATCTCGATGCCCAGGAGAAGGATCGCAAGGTGACGATTCTGTTTTCGCGTTAAGCCGCTGTCATCTCGATCACCGCCTTGCCGACGACCTTGCGGTCGATCAGCACGCGGAAGGCATCGGCCGCGCGTTCCATCGGGAAGCGGTGCGATATGTGCGGGCGCATGACGCCGAGCGACGCCAGGCGCGGCAGTTCGTCGGCATAATCCTGGCCGAGCTCGGGCGATAGGCGCCGCACGGTCTCGCCAGCGCGCACGCCCAGGATCGACAGGCCCTTGATCAGCACATGGTTGGACATGATCCTGGTCGGGCCGCCTGACGTGAACCCCACGACCAGCAGCCGCGCGCCGTAGGCCGCCGCGCGCAGGGACTTCTCCAGGACCTCGCCGCCCACCGGATCGTAGATCACGTCGGCGCCGTGGCCGTCGGTCATCGCTTTCACCACCGCCACGAAATCGGCGGTGTGATAGTTGATCACCAGATCGGCGCCGTTCTCGCTGACGACGGCTAGGCGGGCATCGTCGCTGCCGGTGGCAATCACCCGCGCGCCGAGATGCTTGCCGAGCTGCACGGCAGCCAGGCCCACGCCGCCCGAGGCGCCGTGCACCAGCAACACTTCGCGCGGCTTGAGCTGTGCGCGATGGACCAGCGAATGGTAGGCGGTCGTCGCGCCGACGCGAAAGGCTGCGCCCTCGGCGTCCGACCAGCCCGCTGGCAGGCGCATCAGGGTGCCTCTGGCCGGCACGCGCACATATTCGGCAAAGGCGCCCGGCCGCACGCCGAAGATCACACGCTCGTCCGGCTGCCAGTCCTTCACCTCGGCGCCGACCGCCTCGATCGTGCCGGCGCCCTCCATGCCGGGAATGAACGGCAACTGCGGCTTGTGCTGATAGCCGGCAGACAGCATGAGGACATCGGGAAAATTGACAGAGGCGGCGCCGACCTTGATCAGAACGTCCGCTGGGCCGATCTCGGGGACCGGCCGTTCCTCGATCTTGAGGACCGAGGGATCGCCCAGCCGATCGCAGACGACCGCGCGCACTGAATTATGCCCTCACCCTGAGGAGGGCGCGAAGCCCCCGTATCGAAGGGTGGGCCGCGAGACGTGCCGTCGCCCATGCTTCGAGGCGCCGCGCTGCGCGCGGCTCCTCAGCATGAGGTTTCCTATTCACTAATCCAGCTCGAAGGCGTTCTTGTAGTCGAGCTTGAGCGCCGGATCCTGGTCTTCCTTTCTGAGGAAGCAGTTGCCGACCACCAGCACCTCGATCTCGCTGCCCATGAAACAGCGGAAGGCGTCCTCGGGCGTGCACACGATCGGCTCGCCGCGCACGTTGAACGAGGTGTTCACCACCACCGAGTAGCCGGTCTTGGCCTTGAACGATTCGAGTAGATCGTGAAAGGCCGCGTTGGTCTCCTTGTGCACCGTCTGGATGCGCGCCGAATAGTCGACGTGGGTCACCGCCGGAATGTCCGAGCGCGGCACGTTCAGCTTGTCGATGCCGAACAGGGCCTCCTCGGCCGCGCTCATGGCGCGGCGGCGATCCTCGTTCACCGGCGCCACCATCAGCATGTAGGGGCTGTCGGTCTTGATGTCGAAATACTGGCCGACATCCTCGCGCAGCACCGCTGGGGCGAACGGCCGGAAGGACTCGCGGTACTTGACCTTGAGGTTCAACGTCTTCTGCATCGACGGCGAACGCGCATCGCCCAGGATCGAGCGGGCGCCGAGCGAGCGCGGACCGAACTCCATGCGCCCCTGCATCCAGCCCACGGCCTTCTCGTCGGCCAGCGCCTGCGCCGTCTGTTCGATCGTCTGCTCGCGCGTCAGCACGGTGAACTTGGCGCCGGCCGCGGCCAGGCGCTTGGCAATCTCGTCGTCGGAATATTCCGGACCGAGATAGGAGCCTGCCATGCCGTCGAGATAGCCGTTGAGCTTGCGCCCCTGGCCGAGATAGCCGTGATAGGCGGCGAAAGCCGCGCCGACCGCGCCGCCGGCATCGCCGGCCGCCGGCTGCACCCAGATGCCGTCGAACAGGTTCTCACGCAGCAGCTTGCCGTTGGCGACGCAGTTCAGCGCCACGCCGCCGGCGAGGCAGATGTTCTTGGCACCCGTCTCCTTCTTCACCGAGCGCGCGAGGCGCAGCACGATCTCCTCGGTGACGGCCTGCACCGAGGCCGCCAGATCCATGTGGTGCTGGGTCAGCAGCTCATTGGGCTTGCGCGCCTTGCCGCCGAACAGCTCGCCGAACTTCTCGTTCGTCATGCGCAGCCCGGTGCAATAGTCGAAGTACTTCTGGTCGAGGCGGAAGCTGCCGTCCTCCTTGAGGTCGACGATGTGCTCGAGGATCTTGTCCTTGAACTTGGGCTCGCCATAGGGCGCCAGGCCCATGACCTTGTACTCGCCGGAGTTGACCTTGAAGCCCGTGTAGTAGGTGAAGGCCGAATAGAGCAGCCCGATCGAGTGCGGGAAGTGGATCTCCTTCAGCATCTCGAGCTTGTTGCCCTGGCCCCAGGCGAGCGACGTGGTCGCCCATTCGCCGACGCCGTCCATGCACAGCACGGCGGCCTCCTCGTAGGGCGAGGGGAAGAAGGCCGAGGCGGCGTGGCTCTGGTGATGCTCGCCGAACAGCAGCCGCTTCTGCCAGTCGAAGTCGGGCTGCCAGTGCTTCATCTCGTCGCGCAGCAGCGTCTTCTGGAACAGCTTCTCCTTCAGCCACAGCGGCATGGCCATGCGGAACGAGTTGAAGCCGCGCGGTGCGTAGGCGAGGTAGGTCTCGAGCAGGCGCTCGAACTTCAGGAACGGCTTGTCGTAGAAGGCGACATAGTCGACGTCGGCCAGCTTGATGCCGGCGGTGTCGAGGCAGTACTGCACGGCGTTCTGCGGGAAAGCCGAATCGTGCTTCTTGCGGGTGAAGCGCTCTTCCTGGGCGGCACCGACGAGATGGCCGTCCTCGATCAGCGCGGCGGCGCTGTCATGATAGAAAGCCGAGAGCCCGAGCACGCGCATGGAACGGCAACGCTCCTTCTAGAACAGGGTGTAGATGAACGGCGCGATCGCCGAGCCCTTGGTAAGCACGATCAGGCCGCCAAAGATCACCATCATGATCAGGAT
The DNA here is from genome assembly GCA_963765385.1 of uncultured Alphaproteobacteria bacterium. Lineage (GTDB taxonomy): Bacteria > Pseudomonadota > Alphaproteobacteria > Reyranellales > Reyranellaceae > Reyranella. The sequence continues at coordinate 1,498,091 of CAVXWG010000014.1, forward strand.
CGGCAACAGCCAGAACTTCTTGCGTTCCCGCATAAAGGCCCAGAGTTCGACGAGGATGGAGCCCATGGCCGGTCCTTTCAGGATCAGAATTGGTTTTTCATCGACTGCGGCGGCGGCCCCGGCGGAGTGCGGTCGATCCAGTAGCTCTTGGCCGCCGGATCAAGACGCAGACGCAGGAAATCCTTGCCCATGGCGCGCATGACGAGACCGATCGGCATGATGGTCACGAAGAACAGCAACCCCAGCACGATCGGGTTCATGACCTTGTAGAGCAGCAGGCCGAACTTCAGCCACAGCCGGTTGAGCGGATTAAGGACCTTCGCATAGGTGAGGGCCACAACCAGGAAGACGATGGCCAACGGCAGGGTCCAGTGCCAGCCGGTATGGCCACGCCACCACGACAACGCGCTGACGAGCGCGAAGAAGCCGGCGAAGACCAGGCCAAAGCCGCGGTCAGTAGCCGGCTTTGACATGCTCTTCGCGCGAAAAGTCCTCGTGGAGCTGGCTGGTCGCCATTTATCGATGGTGCCTGGTCAGTAAGCCGTCTTTTGCGGGCCCTTAAGTCACTGATCGCAAACGCCAAGTCAATTGGCGACCGGCTGGAAAACTACTCTGCTGCCGCAGCGTCGAAGCGGTAGGCGAGCAGGGCGGTCAGCGTCCGCCGCCAGACGGCGGTGGCGCGCTCGAAGCTCAACCCGTCGCGCCGCCGCAGCACGATCCAGGCTTCCAGCGACAAGGCCGCGCCAATGGCATCGGCCAGCTCCTCGCGAGCCGGCTCGTCGAGGGCCGCAAATTCGGGTGCGAACACCTCGAAAGTGCTCTGCCGCAGCAGGTTCTTGGCGGCCATCGCCGCGCTCGATGAGCGCCGGATGGTTGACGAACTGGCCAGCCGCAACGCGCAGCGGCACGATCTTGTCGAAAAGCTGCGCCAAGTTGTCGACCACCGAGGCAATACGGTCCGACAGGGGCCGGTTGCTCGATGTCGGCGGCGGCACCACGATGTCGCCGCGCACGCTGTCCACAACAGTCACAAAAAGTGACTCAACGTCACCAAAGTGCTGGAAAACCGAGCGGACGGAGACATCGGCCCGCTTGGCGACCGCTACCACGGTCGGCGCCGTGCTGGTCTCGGCGATCATCTCCTTGGCCGCCGCGATGATCTTGCGGCGTGTCTCGGCTGCGCGTCGATTGCGTCCGTCTGAACGGCCCGGGCCGACCATTTGTACCTCACCTGAGTGTGCCACTGCGCTGCCGCGCGGCAGAACCGCTGCTTCGCTCATTTGCGTATTCCTATCCGGTGTAACGGCGGACGGTGGCCAATGGCCAACCCGTCGCCTATGGAGGGCGTGAAATAAGGGCCGACTAGGGCAGGAACAAGGTAAACACCGTCGCACCACCATGAATACGAGCCATGCAAAAACCCCCCTCGCCGTGCTGTGGGACTTTGGCGGGGTCATCCTCAGCAGTCCCTTCGAGGCCTTCAATCGCTACGAGGCGGAGGCCGGGCTTCCCAAAGATTTCGTCCGGAGCCTCAATACGCGCAATCCGGACGGCAATGCCTGGGCAAAGATGGAACGAAGCGAGGTTTCCCTCGAAGGCTTCGTCGCCCTATTCGAGGAGGAAGCGCGCCAGCAGGGGCATGCGCTGGACGGCTGGAGAATTTTGCAGTCACTAAGCGGCGACATTCGGCCGCAGATGGTCGAGGCACTGCGGCGCTGCCGCACGGCGTTCCGCGTCGCCTGTATCACCAACAACATGAAATCCGGCGAAGGTCCCGGCATGGCCCGCAGCCCTGAAAAGGCGAAAGCCGTCGCCGAAATCATGACGCTGTTCGAGCACGTCGTGGAATCGAGCAAACTCGGCTTTCGCAAGCCAGATCCGCGCATCTACCGTCATGCCTGCGAGCTCCTGGGCGTGCCGCCCGAGCGCTGCGTCTATCTCGACGATCTCGGCATCAATCTGAAGCCGGCGCGCGCCATGGGCATGCAGACGATCAAGGTCGGCGACCCGGACGCGGCGATCGACGAACTTCAGGCGATGGTAGGAGTCCCTCTGCGAGGCTGACCATGAGCTGGCATCTCGAGATCGACGAAATGCGCCGCCGCGAGGAGATGGCGCGCGGCAGGGGCGAGCCCGACAGGATAAAGCGTCAGCTCGGCCGCAAGCGCACGCTACGCCCGCGCACGGTGCGCCCGCGCACCGAACGCCTGATGAAGCTGGGCTCCTTCCAGGAGATCGGCGCCAGCGCCGGCATCCCGATGCGGCCGTAAAGAGGAGGCTACCGGTGAAGCGCACGGCGCGACCGATCACAGCCAAATACCTGCAGAACGCCGCCGCGTTCTATCTCGAGCGCTATCCCAGCACGGCCGAAGGTCTGCGCCGCGTGTTGAACCGGCGCGTGCGCAAGGCCCAGATGCTCGAGGCGCCGGTGATGGAAAACGTGAAGCAGGCGATCGAGGCCGTCGTCGCCAGGTTCGTCGATGCCGGGGTGATCGACGACAAAGCATTCGCCCAGACCAAGGCCCGCGCGCTGCACCGGCGCGGCACGTCGACCCGGCTCACCCGTCGCAAGCTGCAAATCGCCGGCGTCGATGGGGACACGCTCGACCAGGCGATGGTGGGGCTCGACCAGGAGCTCGATACCAATCCCGGCCAACGCGAACGGCGGGCAGCCGCGGCACTGGCGCGGCGGCGGCAACTCGGCCCCTACCGTCTGCCCGAGGACCGCAAGGACAACCGGGCGCGCGACCTGGCGGCGATGGCCCGCGCCGGCTTCGCCTATGACGTTGCCAAAAAGGTGATCGACGCGCCCAGCCCCGATGCACTGGACGAGGCGTGACGGTCTTGCTTATTTCAAACTTACCCTCCCCCGTCCTACGGGGGAGGTGCCCCCGAAGGGGGCGGAGGGGGAAGGCCACACAGACGATCCCGAGAATTTCAGATCTGAAATCTTCGAGCTCTTCGACTGTGGCTTTCCCCCTCCGGCCCTGCGGGCCACCTGGGCGCTTTTGGCCGAGAAGCGGCCAAAACGCCGACCCGTAGGGCGGGGGGAGGTAAGGGAGAATTAGGATGACCATCACGATCTGGCACAACCCGCGCTGCAGCAAGTCGCGGCAGACCCTCGAGCTTCTGCGTGGCCAGGGAATAACGCCGACGATCCGCGAGTATCTCAAGCAGCCGCCGAGCAAGGCCGAAGTCGAAACCCTGATCGAGCTTTTGGGCGGCGATGCAAAGGAACTGATTCGGGATGGTGAACCGGAGTTCAAGACGCTCGGCAAGAAAAAAGCCGATCTCGGCAAGGCCGACATCGCCCGGGCGATCGCCCAGCATCCGGTCCTGCTGCAGCGGCCGATTGTGGTCGCCGGCAAGCGCGCCGCCATCGGCCGGCCGCCCGAAGCGGTGTTGCCGCTTCTGAAATAGCATCATGGTTGGACGGGTTCGCCTCTGGTCGGCCTACGTCCTCTTCTTCTATGTCATCACGCATCTGCTCAATCACGCGCTCGGCCTGATCTCGCTGCGCGTGCTCGAAGTCGGCCGCACGGCGTTCGTCTTCATCTGGCACAACCCGGCCGGCCAGACCGTACTCTACGGCGCCCTGTTCACTCACTTCTTCCTGGCCTTGTGGTCGCTCTATCGTCGCCGCGCGCTCAGGCTCTCGCACTGGGAGTGGACGCAACTTGTGCTGGGCGCGCTGATTATTCCCCTGGGTGCCATCCACGTCGTCGGCACGCGCCTGGCCCACGAACTCTACGGTGTCGAGCCGGGCTATCCCTGGGTCCTGGGATCGCTGGTGGTCAGCGACTGGACGTCCGTCGCCCGCCAGTTCCTGCTGCCGCTGGTGGTGTGGCTGCATGCCTGCATCGGCCTGCACTTCGCGTGGCGCCTGAAATCCTGGTATCCGGCCTGGCTGCCGGCGCTCTATGCCATCGCCCTGCTCGTCCCCGTCGCCGGCATCGCCGGCGCGGCGATCGCCTTGCGCGACGTCGCCGATCTTGCCCAGCAGCCCGGCTTCCTCGAAAACCTGTTCGACCGCGTGCACGCGCCGCCACCCGTCGACATCAACAATCTCTACGCCATTTCGCGCCATCTCCAGATCGGGGCGCTTGTCCTGCTGGTCGGCGTCCTGGGCGCGCGCCCCCTGCGCGACTTCTGGGAACGCAGGGCCGGCGTCGTACGTCTCGATTACGACGAACGTCGCAGCACGAGCCAGCCAACCGGGCTCACCATTCTCGAGATGAGCCGTCTTGCGGGTATCCCGCACGCGTCGGTGTGCGGCGGGCGCGGCCGCTGCTCGACCTGTCGCGTGCGCATCGGCGGTGAGGATCGCGCGAAGTTGCCGCCGGCCTCACCGGAAGAGCAGAAGGTGCTGACGCGGGTGGGCGCGCCGGTCAATGTACGGCTCGCTTGCCAGGTCCGTCCGCCGCCCGGCCACTACCGCGTGACGCCGCTGCTGCCGGCGACGAGCGGTCCGGTCGAGGCCTATCGCCGTCTGCCACAGGCCCATGGCGGCGAGCAATATGTCGCGATCCTGTTCGCCGACATCCGCGGCTTCACCTCGATCTCGGAGGGCAAGCTCCCTTACGACGTGGTGTTCCTGCTCAACCGCTATTTCCGCGCGACCGGTCACGCCATCGAGGCGGCCGGTGGACGGGTCGACAAATTCATCGGCGACGGGGTCATGGCGATCTTCGGCCTCGAGCGCGAGCCGCAGGTCGCCTGCCGGCAGGCGCTCGACGCGGCGCGCCGCATGGCGCTTGCGCTCGACGACCTCAACGAGGCGATGTCGGGCGACCTCGACCAGCCGTTGCGCATCGGCATCGGGCTGCATTCAGGCCCGACCATCGTAGGCCAGATGGGCTACGAGCGCGCCACGCAGCTCACGGCCATCGGCGATACCGTCAACACCGCGAGCCGCCTCGAGTCGCTCACCAAGGAATTCGGCGTCGAACTCGTGGTGTCCCAGGAGCTGCTGGACTGCGCCGGCGCCGATCTCGCGGCCTATGAACGCCATGACGTTGAGATCCGCGGCCGTCAGGAAAGGCTGGCGGTGCGCGCCGTCAAGCGGGCAAGCGAACTCACGGCATTGTCATAAGAATTTCGTTGCCCGATACGCGGGCGAGGCAAGAATGCAACGACCCTCAGGAGGTGGACCATGCGCTCGACCCTTCTAGCCGCCGCGGCGGTGCTGTCTCTCGGCTTTTCGACCATGGCCTTCGCCGCCGGCGGCGGCGGCAGCAGCGAATCGCTGTCCACGCCGGCCAAGCCGGCTGACCCCAACTTCACGCGCGCCAAGGCGATGATCGAGACCAACAAGGACTACGCCAACGCGCTGCCTTTGTTGCAGCAAGTCGTGGCCAAGGATCCGCGCAACGCCGACGCGTACAACCTCATGGGCTATGCCACGCGCAAGTCCGGCAACGCGAACGGCTCGCTGCAATACTACCAGCAGGCGCTGGCGATCGACCCCCGGCATCTCGGCGCGTATGAGTATCTCGGCGAGGCCTACCTGATGCTCGACCGCCCGGCCGAGGCCGACCAGATGCTGGCCCGGCTGGACTCGCTCTGCGTTTTCGGGTGCAGCGAGTACCGTATGCTGAAGGCCGCGGTCGCCAACTACAAGAAGGGCCAAAAGCCCACGAACTAGCCCGTTCATACGCGGTGGCGGGCGGCAGCGCCTTTTGAGGCGCCAGTCGCGGCCGCTGGCGCGCGCGCCCCTTCAATGTGCGACGAGCAGCGGCGCCGTCATGCTGGCCAGCAGCGTGCGGCTGGCGCCGCCCAGCACCCGCTCGCGCAGGCGCGAATGGCCGTAGATGCCCATGACGATGAGATCGACGTCGTGATCGGCGGCGCGTGACAGGATCACGCCGCCGACGTCGGAATCGGCGGCGCTGTCGCGTTGCACCGTCACCTTCACGCCATGACGGGCGAGCCAGACGGCGACATCGGCGCCCGGCTCTTCACGATCGCGACCGGTTTTGGGGTCGACGATCAGCACGATCACCTTCCCGGCGGCCGCGAGCAGCGGCATCGCACCGACAGCGGCGTGCTTGGCTTCGCGGCTGTCGTTCCAGCACAGCATCACCGTCGTGCCCGGCGGCTTGGCGGCGCCGATAAAGGGCACGATCAGCACCGGACACTCGGCGGCCATGGCGACGCCCTCCGCCAGATCCGACGGCGTGGTGGTCGGCGGGCCGTCCGGCTCGGCCTGACCCACGATCACGAGATCCGCGACGCGTGCCTGCGCCGTGAGGATTTCGTCGACATAGCCGTCGGCGACGCGCCAGTCGCCCGCGAGGCCCTTGCTGCCGACGGCATCCCGGAAAGCCGCCGCAGCCATCGCCTCTTCGGCTCTCACCGCCGTCTCGTAGGTCCGGTAGAGGCTGTCCATGGCGGGGCCGGCGTCGGTGAAGGCCGGCGCCTGGAAGGCCCGACGCACGTGCAGGCCGATGACGTGACCGCCGAAGCGATCGGCCAGATCGGCGGCGATCCTGAGGCGGCCTGCCGTGCTGCGGCTGGCGTCGCAATGCACCAAGATGGTCTTGTAGTCCATTGCATCCTCCCGGTTGGCCCAAGCCTATAACGGCACGCCGGGACGGGGCATGCGAAATTCGCCCTCCGACGCACCCCGCGCGACGTTCCCCCTGGCCGCCCGCCCGGCTATGCTCGCGTTACATAAACGCCCGTTCACGCCGCCACTTCGGAGGGCTTTCCGCGATGAGCACCGCCACTTCCGTACCCCTCGTTTTCGGCGACTACGCCCTGGAAGACCGCTACCGGCTGGACAAAGGCCGTGTCTATCTCACCGGCATCCAGGCCCTGGTGCGCCTGCCGATGATGCAGCGCCAGCGCGACCTCGCCGCCGGGCTCAACACCGGCGGTTTCATCTCCGGTTATCGCGGCTCGCCGCTCGGCATGTATGACAACGCGCTGTGGACGGCGAAGCGGTACCTGAAGGAAAACAACATCCACTTCCAGCCCGGCCTCAACGAGGACCTGGCCGCCACCTCGGTGTGGGGCACGCAGCAGGTCAATCTGTTCCCCGGCGCCACCGTCGATGGCGTGTTCTCGATCTGGTACGGCAAGGGCCCGGGCGTCGACCGCTCGATGGATGTGCTGAAGCACGGCAACGCGGCCGGCACCTCGCCGCATGGCGGCGTGATTGCGCTCGCCGGCGACGACCATGGCTGCCAGTCCTCGACCTTGCCGCATCAGAGCGAGCAGGTCTTCGCCGCGGCGATGATCCCGGTGGTGAACCCGGCCAACGTCCAGGAATATCTCGACTTCGGCGTTCTGGGCTTCGCGCTGTCGCGCTACTCGGGCTGCTGGATCGGCTTCAAGGCGATCTCCGAGACCGTCGAATCGGGCGCCTCGGTGTGGGTCGATCCCGAGCGCATCAAGATCGTGATGCCGACCGATTTCCAGCTGCCGCCGGGCGGGCTCGGCATCCGCAATCCCGACCCGCCGCTCGAGGCCGAGAAGCGCCTGCATGGGCCGAAGATGCAAGCGGTCAAGGCGTTCGTGCGCGCCAACGGATTCGACAAGATGGTGATCGATCCGCCGCAGGCGCGCATCGGCATCATGACAACCGGCAAGGCCTATCTCGACACGCGTCAGGCGCTGGAGGATCTCGGCATCGACGAGGCGCGCGCCCGCAACCTCGGCATCCGCCTCTACAAGGTCGGCATGACCTGGCCGCTCGAGCCGGAAGGCGCACGGCGCTTCGCCGAGGGCCTGCAGGAGGTCATCGTCGTCGAGGAGAAGCGCTCAAACCTGGAAGACCAGCTCGTCCACATCCTCTACAACGCACCGGCCGACCGCCGGCCGCTGGTCATCGGAAAATCGGACGAGACCGGCCGCATCATCCTGCCGAGCGAGGGTGAGCTGACGCCGACCGGCGTCGCCATGGTGATCGCCAACCGCCTGATGAAGCATGGCGGCGAATCGCCGGAGCTGCGCCAGCGCCTGGCCCGCCTCGAGAGCAAGGAAAAGCTCTTGGCCGCGCCGCCGCCCAAGGTGTCGCGCACGCCGTATTTCTGCTCGGGTTGCCCACACAACACATCGACGCGCGTTCCGGAGGGCAGCCGGGCGATGGCCGGCATCGGCTGCCATGGCATGGCGATCTGGATGCCCGAACGCCGCACCTCGCTGATCAGCCACATGGGCGGCGAAGGCGTCGGCTGGATCGGCCAGGCGCCGTTCAGCGCCGACAAGCACATCTTCCAGAATCTGGGCGACGGCACCTATTACCATTCCGGCCTGATGGCGATCCGCCAGGCCGCGGCCGCCGGCGTCAACATCACCTACAAGATCCTGTTCAACGACGCCGTCGCCATGACCGGCGGCCAACCGCATGACGGGCCGCTCAACGTTCCCGACATCACCAAGCAGGTCGCGGCCGAGGGTGCCCAAGAAGGTCGTCGTCGTCACCGACGAACCTGACAAGTATCCGCTGAACGCCGATTTCGCGCCTGGCGTCACCATCCGTCACCGCGACGAGCTCGACGCGGTGCAGCGCGAGCTGCGCGAGATCCCGGGCCTCACGGTGCTGGTCTACGACCAGACCTGCGCCGCCGAGAAGCGCCGGCGCCGCAAGCGCGGCACCTTCCCCGATCCCGCCAAGCGCGTGTTCATCAACGACGCGGTCTGCGAAGGCTGCGGCGACTGCTCCGACAAGAGCAACTGCGTGTCGGTGAAGCCGCTCGAGACCGAGCTCGGCCGCAAGCGCCAGATCGATCAGAGCAATTGCAACAAGGACTTCTCCTGCGTGAACGGCTTCTGCCCGAGCTTCGTGTCGGTGCATGGCGGCACGCCCGCCAAGGCCCGCCGGCCGCAGCTCAAGGTCGTGCAGGACGATCCCTTCGCCGCGCTGCCCATGCCCACCCTGCGGCCCCTCTGCTGAAGCCTACGGCATCCTGGTGACCGGCATCGGCGGCACCGGCGTCATCACCGTCGGCGCCCTGATCGGCATGGCAGCCCATCTCGAGGGCAAGGGCTGCACGGTGCTCGACTTCACGGGTCTCGCCCAGAAGAACGGCGCGGTGATGAGCCATGTGCGGCTCGCACCCAAGCCCGACGACCTCCATGCCGTGCGCATCGCCGCGGGCGGCGCCAACCTGGTGCTGGGCTGCGACATGGTCGTGGCCGCCTCGCCGGCCGCGCTGTCGCGCATCGAGCACGGCGTCACCAAGGCGGTGATCAACGGCCATGTCCAGCCGGTGGCGGCCTTCGTCATGAACGGCGACATGGATCTCGGCGCCGAGGCCATGATGAAGTCGATCCGCGACGCCGCAGGCAACGAGGCGACCGCATTCGTCGACGGCACCGGCCTCGCCACGGCGATCCTGGGCAATTCGATCGCCACCAACCTCTTCATGCTGGGCTATGCCTGGCAGAAGGGCCTGCTGCCGCTGTCGTTTGAGGCGATCGAGCGCGCCATCGAGCTGAACGGCGTGGCGGTCGAGACCAGCAAACGGACCTTTGCCTGGGGTCGGCTCGCTGCCCACGACCTTGCCGCCGTGCAGGCCGCCGCCAAGCCGACGCTGCGGGTCGAGAAGCCGGTTGCGCGCACGCTGCCGGAAATCGTGTCCAAGCGGGTCGAGTTGCTGACAGCCTATCAGGACAAGGCCTATGCCGCGCGCTACAGCGCCTTCGTCGACAAGGTCGCCAAGGCCGAGAAGGACAAGGCTCCGGGCCGGCGCGGGCTGGCCGAGGCGGTGGCCAAGTCGCTCTACAAGCTGATGGCCTACAAGGACGAGTACGAAGTCGGTCGCCTCTACAGCGACGGCGAGTTCCTGAAGAAGCTCGGCACGCAGTTCGAGGGCGACTACAAGCTCACCTTCCACCTGGCGCCGCCGCTGTTCGCCGACCGCGACCCGACGACCGGTCAGTTGAAGAAGCGCGAATACGGTGCCTGGGTGATGCCGATGTTCCGCCTGCTCGCCGCGCTGAAGCGGCTGCGCGGCACGCGGCTCGACCTCTTCGGCTACACCGCGGAACGCCGCCGGGAACGCCGCCTGATCGGCGAATACCAGGCGACCATCGAGACGCTGCTGGCGAGCCTCGACCAGAACAACCACGCGCTCGCGCTCCAGATTGCGGCCTTGCCGGAAACGATGCGCGGCTTCGGCCACATCAAGGACAAGAACATCGACACCGCCAAGGAGCGGGAAGCGAGCCTGCTCGCCGCCTATTGCAATCCTGCACTGCAGTCTGCGGCAGCCGAATAACCACACGGGAAGAGCGGGACGCCCACGCTTCCTGATGGGGTTGGGGAAGGAAGCGCAGGCGTCCCTTGAACGCGCCTGCCGCGAAGGGAGGGTTGCGGCGGCACAATCGCGCTATAGGCCGTTGGGCCAGCAAATGTAAGCACAATCACGGGTCGCAAAATGCACATCTGACACCCGTCAGATGGAGATCCGCGCCACCCCTTACTGTTGCAGTCAGACATCAAAGTTCTTGCCGCCACGAGGCGACCGATCAGGCACGCCGCAGGTCAGGCGCGGCCAGACTGATGCGAGAATGACGCCGGGTCGAACCGGCCGCCAAGGCCGCTTCTGCTGCCCAGGCGATCGAGGGCGCGCTGCCACTTGGCGGCGAAGTCGGCGTCGAACACCAGCGCCGAATCGCCGTCAACCACAAGCCAGGCATTGTCCTGCATCTCGAGGTCGAGCTGGCCGGGCGCCCAGCCGGAATGGCCCAGCGCCAGCCAGGCCTCCTTGGGTCCGCTGCCGCCGGCCATGTCCTTCAGGATCTCGACCGAGGCCGTGAGCGCCATGCCGCCCTCGATCAGCAGCGTTTCTTCGCGCTTGTAGTCGGCCGAATGGAGCACCAGGCCGCGCGTCGGCTCGACCGGGCCGCCGAACAGCACCGGCCGCGCCGCCGCCCCTTCCGAGACTTCGATGCCGAGCTGCTTGTAGACCTGGCCCAGGGGCAGGTCGTCGACCTTGTTGTTGACGATGATGCCCAACGCGCCGTCGTCGTCGTGCTTGCAAATGAACACGACGCTCTTCTGGAAGCGTTCGTCCGGCATGGAGGGCGCGGCCACCAAAAAGCGGCCAACCAACGTCGCGGCGGGGGAGCCTGATCCGGGCATGATGCAATGATCCTCCAAATCAATGGGGATTGTCCGAGCAAAGATCAAGCCGGGGATCTCGCTGGAATGGCCCCCATTGGACAAATTGCGACCCCTCGCCTAGGGTCCGCCGGTTCGCGAGGCTGCCCGCTCCGGGCGGCAATTGAAGGAGCAAATAATGGCGAAAGTCGGCGACAAGGTGCCCAGCGCCACGTTGCGCATGTTGGGCCCCGAGGGACCCAAAGCGGTCACCACCGAAGAACTTTTCGCGCCCGGCAAGAAGGTCGTTGCCTTCGCCCTGCCCGGCGCTTTCACTCCCACTTGTTCAGCAAAACACGTGCCCGGGTTCGTGGCCGAAGCTGACAAGCTCAAGGCGAAGGGTGTCGACACCATCGCCTGCATTTCCGTCAATGACGCGTTCGTGATGGGTGCCTGGGGCAAGGACCAGAAGGCCGGCGACAAAGTGCTCATGCTGGGCGACGGCAACGGCGAGTTCACCCAGGCGATGGGCCTCACCATGGACGGCTCCAAGTTCGGCCTCGGCACGCGCAGCCAGCGCTATGCCATGATCGTCGACAACGGCGTCATCAAGGACCTGTTCGTCGAGAAGCCGGGCGCCTTCGAGGTGTCGGCGGCCGAGAACGTGCTGAAGCATCTCTAGCCGCTTCGAGAACACCAAGATCGACGGCGGGGCGAAGGCCCCGCCGTTTTCTTTTGGCCCGCCGTCCTACAATGTGACGCCGCCGTTGACGTGAATGGTCTGGCCCGTAACGTAGCTCGCCGCTGGCGAGCACAGGAAGGCGATCACGGCCGCCACCTCGGCCGGCTTGCCGTAGCGGCCCATCGGCACCAGCGCGCTCATCTGCGCCATGCGATCGCGTGAAATCGCGACGTGCGCGTCAGGATCCTTCTCGATCAGGCCGGGCGCTACGCAATTGGCCGTACCGCCCGAAGGCGCGATCTCGACGGCAAAGGCGCGCGCCAGCGCCTCCATGCCGGCCTTGGCGGCGGCCGATGCCGGAAAGCTCGGCAGCCCGCGCGCGAAGGCATGGGCCACGAAGGACGACACGCCGACCAGGCGGCCCGCGGCGCCCGCCTTCACCAGCCACGGCTTGGCGGCGGCGGCGAGCTCGAAGAAGGCCGAGGTCATGGCGGCGAGGCTCGCGTCCCAGCCGGCGCGATCCAGCTCGCCGATTGGACGGCGATCGGCGAAGCCCGCGTTGCTGACCACAACGTCGAGCTGGCCGAATTTCCGCACCGCCTCGTCGACCAGACTTCGGGCGGCGCCGCTCTCGGCGAGGTCGCCTTCCAGGATCAGCACCTCGGCGCCCGCGCCGCGTACGACGCCTGCGACCGCCTCCAGGCCCGCGCAATTCTTGCGCGCATGGAGCGCGATGGCGCTGTCGGGCGCAGCGAGCGCCCGTGCCGTCGCAGCGCCGATGCCCGAGGAAGCGCCGGTGATCAGGATGACAGGCATCAATTGGGCCCGACATGGACGTGGGAAATCATTTCGGCGCGGAGGATAGCATCGCTCAGCGGCAGGCGTCGCGCACGACAGGCGCCAGAACCTCCGCGAAGCGCCGCGCGCCTCGCACGGAGAAATGGCCGTTGTCGACGAAGTCGGCGTCGCCGAAGGAATCGGCTGGCACGTCGACATGGATGTCGCCCAGTTCCTTGGCGGTGCGCGCCAGCAGGGCGTTCAGTTCCTGCTCCATCGGCCAGAGGTCGCGGTCACGCACCAGCGGCAGCCAGCCATAGCGGCCGTCGCCCGAAAGCCGCGCGCGGTTGAGGAGCTGGCCGATCCACAGGGTGATGACGCCGCGCTGGCGATTTATGGCCGATATCTCGCGGATGTTGCGCTCGTAGAGCGCATCGAGCGCCGGATCGTCGCCGGCCACCGGCTCGCCGCCATAGGGGTCGGCGTAGTAACGGACGGTGTCGACGTTGGCGTCGATGAGGCGCATCACCACGGTGAGCAGGGGCGAGAGCGTGACGTGCGAGCCGCCGACCCGCCGCACGTTCAGCGAATCGACCTGACTCGGCAGATGGAAATCGGCATAGGCCGGATCGAGATGGGGAATGTGCGCGTTGCGCAGGTCGTTCCAGCCGACATAGTAGATGGCGCAACGCGGTTTCTTGCCGAACTTGGTCTGGTAGAACGCCGTCTGTATCAGGTGTTCGACCGTGGTGTAGCCCGGCACGCCATGATTGACGACGAAGAAGCGGCCTTTGCCCTCGCCTTGCTCGAGGGCGGCGGCGAGCCGATCGCTCCAGGTGTCGCCCTCGCCCGCGCCGATATCGTAGGTCGTCGAACCGCCGAAGGCCGCCACGACGTTGCGCGCGGCAAGCTCGCCCGGCGCCGGATCGCGGCCGCGCGTGCTTTCCGAAGTGTGGCTGATCGCAAGGCCGGTGGCGCTGGTGAAGCTGAGCGAAGGGATGGGAACGGCCTGCAGCAACGCGTGCCACTGGAAGCGCGGCGGCTCCGATCTGTCCGGTGGCAGCAGCGACACCCCGCCAAGTGCCGAATGCCGCAAGGCGTATGAACCGACTCCCCAGCCCAAGTCGATCAGCGCCAGGATCAGCAAGGCGGCGGCGATCCGCGGCCAGCGCAGCAACGCGACGGCAAGGACGAGGAGGACCAGCAGGTAGAGAAAGTAGGACGCGCGCGGGCCGAAGGCGGTGAGATCCTCGATCGCGACCAGCCAGCCCGCCGCCAGGAGGACGACGAGCGCGCCAACGAACGCCACGACGGCGATGATCGCGCGTTCGAAGCGGTAGGGGCGGCCGAGACCGACATAGGCGAGCATCCGGTTCGACATATCGGTCTGCAGGTGTCCTCAGACGGATTTTCTCACACTTGATCTGCGAACACCAAGCCGTGCGATCACGTTTGCTTGTCCGGAAGGTGGCGGAACATCTCGCGTGTTATGCACGGCCCTCCCGTTCGGCCCAGGAATGGTCGGAAGTCTCTGCAGGAGAAATCCACATGAAGGCACTATCGTCCATCGCCGTTGCTCTCTTGCCTGTGGCCATCTTCGCGGCATCGACCGCGAACGCGCAAACACCGGACTCGGTCGCCGCGCCCAATGAAGCCGTGGTCGCGACCGTCCACGCCGAAGGCGCGCAGATCTACGACTGCAAGGCCGGTGCGGACGGAAAGCTTGTCTGGCAATTCCGCGAGCCGATTGCGACGCTGCTGATCGATGGCAAGACGGTCGGCCGGCACTTTGCCGGCCCCGGCTGGGAACTCGCCGACGGCAGCGCGGTCACCGGCAAGATCACGAGTCGGGCCGCCGGCGCGACGCCAAAAGATATTCCCCTGCTCAAGCTTGAAGCGGTCTCCCATCGCGGATCGGGTCAATTGACCGGAGTCACGACGATCCAGAGACTCAACACCAAGGGCGGCGTGGTCGAAGGGTCGTGTGAAGCCGCAGGCACGTTCCTGTCCGTGCCCTACTCGGCCGACTACACGTTTCTCAAGAAAGGCTAGCGGCTCGGCGCCAAACGATCTGCCAATTCCCACGTTGCGTCGACAAGGGGAATGGGATATTGGGGCCGCCGCAATTTCATCGATGGAGGCGGACATGCTGACCACAGCACGCTTCCCGGGTTCGACTCGCGATCTTTAGCGCGCGTGCCCGGGGCCAATCCTGGGCGAAGACCTACGCTCCTATTCAGTCGAATCCGTCGGCGGGCCTGCGCCCGTCCTTGTGGAACTGTTCAAATGCGATCGAATCTATTGCGGACGCCTGTCCGGCGTTCTGCGCGTCCCGATCTCCTGGAGCGTCAAATCAGGAGATACTGCCCCCGTTACCAAGAGGCGGTGCGTGCTCTGGCCGCGCAACACGCGCGTATCGAAGATCTCGCCGTGAGTTTCCCGGCACTTCTCTTTGCTCTCGCTGTACCGCGACCCGGGCTTGATCCGGCGCGCCCAATCGAGCGGGCGATCGAAGGTGTCGCCCTCGCAGAGGTCGCGACGGCAGCCGACGTGCCGCTCTGGCTCCGTAGACTGCCGCCCGAGGCGTTCTTGCGCCCAATCGTGGAACTGCCGGACAGCAGGGTCTTTCGCTGCCAGATCGTAAATCACCTGCCATCGCGCAAGATCGCGCCAATCTGGCTTCAGTCGGTGGCCGATATCGCCAACCTGGCCCACGAGGCGATCGCCGTCTGGATTGCAAGAGAGATCGCGCGCGAAAGGCGGGAAATGAACCCCAATCGGTTGCGGCTTGTCGGCCTGTGGGCCTGGTTTTCCGGTCACCCTGACACGCTCGGCGGCCGAATGATCCAAAAGCCTTGGACGCCGGATATGCGGATCGCCTCAGCGCTTGGGGCCGCCGATGACTGGCGAACAAATATCGACCTGTATCTAAACCTCGGTCGCAAGCCCATTGCCGACGTGTGGCTGCGGCCCGCTCGCGTTTCCGGCTACGACTTTCTGCCCCTGGCGTCGGTTTCAGCAATCATCGAGGAAGCCGTGGTCATGAAAAACTGCCCAGCTACGGCAAAGGCGTCGCCCATAATCGCGCGCGGCTCTGGAGCATGCGCAAGGACGGCCAGCGCGTCGCCACGCTGAGCGTTGCAGTCCATCGTGGTGATCCGCTGCCGAACATCGTTGAGCTGAACGCAGCCGGAAACAGCCAAGCGTCGATCGAAGTGTCGTGGGCCGCGCGTCGCTGGTTGCATATGCACGACTTGGCGCAGATCGACACAAAGCGCCGCAACTGGGGAACCGTGCCGCTCGACCGCGTCACCTGGACATCGCTCTGGCGTCCCTATTGGCTCACCAAGCGCCGTATCCCGCAATGGCTGCCACTGGCACCGTCACGGGCCGTGCTCGAAGCTTTGCAATAAGGCGCGAAGCGGCAACGCGTTCCTGGAGCACATCAGCCTGTCGGCCTGCGGGTGCTTGGCTTGCTCAGTCCTCCAGCACATAGGTTCCCGGCGCATCGCAGAGCGGTGCATGACCGGACGATGGATCGCCCATCGGCGGCGGCTTCGCCGGCGCGCCGGAATTGGCCCCGAGCCACGCAGCCAGGGTCGGCCACCACGATCCGTCATGACGCGGGGCGGTCGCCAGCCACGTGTCGGGATCGACATAGCGGTCCGCGGCCCTCTTGGTCATCGCCTGGTGGAATCGGTCGGCCCGGCCGAGTTCCGAGACGATGCCGGCATTGTGGCCGCCGCTGGTCAGCACATAGGTCACGTCGGTATCGGCGAGGAGATGGATCTTGTAGGTCGAGCGCCACGGCGCCACATGGTCCCACAGCGTGCCCACGGCAAAGACCGGAACGCGGATATCGGTGAGCGCGATCGGCCGGTTGCCGGCGTGGTAGCGGCCCTCGGCAAGATCGTTGTCGAGGAACAGGTGACGCAGATATTCCGAATGCATACGGTAAGGCAGCCGCGTGGCGTCGGCGTTCCAGGCCATCAGGTCGCTCAGCGGTTCGCGCTCGCCCATCAGGTAGCGGTGCAGCACCAGCGACCACACCAGGTCGTTGGAGCGCAGCATCTGGAAAGCGCCCGCCATCTGCTTGGCGTCGAGGAAGCCCTGCTCCCACATCATGTCCTCGAGGAAGGCGATCTGGCTCTCGTCGATGAAGAGCATCAATTCGCCGGCCTCGCTGAAGTCCGTCTGCGCCGCCAGCAGCGTGACGGTCTTCAGGCGCTCGTCGCCATCGCGGGCCATGGCCGCCGCAGCGATCGCGAGCAAAGTGCCGCCCAGGCAATAGCCCATGGCGTGGATCCGCCGCGCGGGCACGATTGCCGCAATCGCGTCGAGCGCCGCCATCACGCCCTGCAGGCGGTAGTCCTCCATGCCGAGGTCGCGGTCGGCAGCCGACGGATTCTTCCACGAGATCATGAACACGGTGAAGCCCTGGCTGGTGAGATATCTCACCAGGGAATTCTGCGCCGACAGGTCGAGGATGTAGTATTTCATGATCCAGGCCGGCACGATCAGCACCGGCTCGGGCCGGACCTCTGCCGTCGCCGGCGCATACTGGATCAACTCCATCAGTCGATTGCGGAACACGACCTTGCCCGGGCTGGCGGCGACCTGCCGTCCGACTTCGTAGGCCTCGCTGCCGACCGGCTTCTTTCCACTGACCGTGCGTTCCCAATCCTCGAGCATGTGCTGAAAGCCGACGAACAGATTGCGGCCGCCGCTCTCGACGGTGCGCTTCAGGAGCACGGGATTGGTCGGCACAAAATTCGAGGGAGCGAACATGTCGAGGATCTGGCGCGCGCCGAACTTCACCATCGCCTCGTGATGTGCCGTCACGCCGCGTACGTCGCTGGTGGCGTTGTGCCACCATTGCTGCTGCAGAAGGAATCCCTGGTAGAGAAGGTTGAAGGGCCAATGTTGCCAGGCTGCGCCGGTGAAGCGGCGATCCTGCGGCAGCGGCTCTATGACCGCAGGAGCCCGGCCGGGGTGTAGCGCGTCCTGCCAGGCATAGCCGGAAAAGCGTGTTGCCTTGCGCGCCGTTTTCTCGACCAGCTGGAGACGCTTGCCCGGCGCGGCCATCAGGTGCACCGCCCAGTCAAGATAGGCGGCGGCCAGGGCGGCGGGTGACAGGCCCAAGCTGAAACGTGCCAGCGCCGCATGCAGCGACCGGTCGGTTATGTCGGCCAACGCCGTCACGGCGTAGGAATCGCGCACCGACAAGGCGGAGATCTCGGTGGGGAAGCTGCTGGAAACCATGAAATATCCTGGCCTCGCCTCTTGACCGCGTCTTTGACTAGAATCAACGGGACGCAGTGCCGATGACGAAGCTTTTGTTACCCGAAGCAGCACCGGCATCAGGGCAACAGCTGGCTTTGTTCGTGCGAAGCCGCGTCAGCACCCTCTTGAGCGAGATCAAGGGCGTCCGGCCGGTCCTTGTTCAGAATTAGCTACTGATCGTGAGTCTGCGTGGACCTGGATCAAAGAGCCCGGCAGCCGCCATGACTCGCGCGCCCATTAAGAATGGTCACGCGCCGAGACGCCGGTCGTTCACGCACCGAAGAGAGGCGTCCGGATCGGCAGCGCGGCTGCTTCCATGCGAGAGCCGCGATAGAGCGCCTCGACCTCGGCACGCTGGACCCGCGCCGTGCCGATGCCTGCAACGGCGGCGGCGCCGGCCGCGATCGCCAGACGTAGCGCCTCTTCGCGCGGCTGGCCGCGCGCCAGGCCCAACACCAGCCCGGCGAGAAAACTGTCGCCCGCGCCGACACCGGTCCGTTCCTTTACAGCCATCGCTGGCAGTTCCAGGGCACCGTCTGCCGCAGCGAGAATCGCCCCGTCGCCACCCAGCGTCAACGCGATCATGCGAGCGGCTCCAGAACGAACCAGCTCCACGGCCCGCGTCGCGCGAGACGACGCCTTGGAGTATTGACGGCCGACGATCGATTCGAACTCGCCGAGACTCGGCTTCAGAAGGTCGATCCCACAGCCCAACGAGGCTCTGAGCGCAGGCCCCGACGTATCGAGCGCGAATTTGATGCCACGGCGCGCCGCTGTCTGCGCCACACTGGCATAGAACTCCGCTGGCACGCCGGGCGGAAGGCTGCCACTCGCGACAAGCCAATCGGCTTCGATGGCGTCCAGCGCCCGCAGGATCGTAGTGCATTCCGCCGAATCGAGCCGCGGACCTTGCGGCACGAAGCGGTATTCGGCTCCGCTTGCCTGCTCGCGAACAGTCAGGCTGATGCGCGTCGGGCCACGTATCGGAATGCAGCTTGCGGGAACGCCGGCCTGTGACAACATTTCCTCGACGAACCGCCCGGTCACGCCGCCGGCTGCGAACACCGCCGCGGTGTCGCCGCCCAATTCGTGGACCACCCGGGCCACGTTGATACCGCCTCCGCCCGGATCGTAACGGTCGCCGAAGGTGCGGATCTTGTGAACCGGGCGTACTTCGGAGGCTTCTGCCGCCACGTCGACGGCAGGATTGACCGTCAGGGTGGCGATCCGCGGGCCACTCATAGGAACCCACTTGCGCGGACGGCGCTCGTCATGGATCGAAGGCCGTCTTCAGCGCCAGCACCGGTGCAGATGATGATAATCACGGCGGTCCTTTCCCCGAGGCCCCTGCGAGTGCCTTTCAGGCCTCAGCATTCTCCGCGTAGAAGGCACCCAAAGGCCCAAGCCGGCATTGAGCTGCATCAAATCACCAGGGGCAGCGTTTCCCGGCACCGAAGAGCTGGGCGAAGTCCGCTTTCCCGGGATGAAACGGACGATTGATCGCCTGGTTGTTTCCTGATCTTCCGAACTCGATGGACCAGGCCGAGAATCCCGCCATGAAGAAACGGGCGAGGGCACCTGCTTCCGTGTCGCCACATCCTGCCTCGAGGCCGACAACCTCAGGGTACCAGGCGCCGCCGCGCACGATCTGCAGGGGTGGACTCCAGCCTTGCGGGTTCTCGAGCGTGTCATTGACACAAACGTAGATGCCCTCCTGCACGAGATCGCCGGCACCGCCCGCCGTGTGGTTGAGCAGCATGACATAGGCATCGAGCGAGCGGTTATAGTGCACGGCAGGTCCCCAGAAGCAGTCCGGGTCAGGGTGCCGCCAGCCGCGTGCCGGCGGCCAAAGCGGCTTGGGGAAGCGGCCGCCCGCGGGTCGCCAGCCATCGGCACACCAGAGCTCCAGCCCGGCGGCAGGCGCTCCTTGCCGCACGGCGGGCATGCGGGCCATGGCCACGCCCTGGGCTTCTTCATCGCTGAGGCAGCTCGTGAAGAGCAGGTAGAGATGGCGGCCGCTGCGGTCCGGCACGACGCACAGATCGCCGTAGCCGCCGGCAAAAAAGCCGTTCCGCCAGGAGCAGTTGATTTGGCTGGCCGGCACGCGCAGCAGTTCACCGCGGCATCGCCAGCTCAGGCCGTCATCCTCGGAGATCAGTTCGCCGATATGCGGCACGTAGAGGCGCACCGGGCACGGCGCCACCTCCTCGGCATGGTACCAGCCGCGCAACACACCGTTGGCCGGGTCCCGCCAGACGGCTTCGATCCATTTGCCGACCAACGGGTCCGGGTCGTCGACGAGATGAACCGGGATGGCTTTCTCCTCGAAGCGCAACGCCAGGCTCCCGCGCCGACGAAAGCTCCGGCCGCGCGGTTCGTAGTCGGAGAAGAAGACCGTTACGCCGCCACGCTCAACCCGCACCGGACTGTTGCCGTCGGCTCGCCAGAATTGCGCGTCGTGCAAGGTGACCGCCGGTGCAGCCCGCAGCATGACATGGACGTGGCCGTTGGCGGCTTCGGCCTGCAGCGGCGGAACTCCCACGTCCCGAAGGTCCTATTCGGGAATACCGATATGGCCTGTGATCTGGTCGATGGAAATACGAAAAAACACGCCCTTCAAGGGCCGCTCATTCCCGTCGATCACGGTTTTTGAATAGGCAGCCTCCCACCACGCCGGCCGCCGTTCCAACAGGTCATGGGCGTACTTTCGGTCAGCGTCGCTGGTGAGCTCCTCATATCGCCCCATGACAATCACGGTTGCCCAGTTGAGCCGGCTCACCACCTCTTCGACCTCGACGCAAACATGGGGATTGGCGCGCATCCACGTGATTTTCTGGCCGACCGTGGAGAAGCCATGGAGAGCCTTCGCATCATATGTGACGGACATCGGTGTGATGTACGGTCGACCCTCATGGGCACAAGCCAAGCGCCCCAAAGTCGCCCGCGCCAGGAGCTCCAAGCTGGCGGCCTCGGTCATGCTTTGGATCAACATAGCAGCTCCCTCTCAAGCGCCGGTCCTATCGGGTGAGATGTTGATAGTAGCCATCTTTTAACTTCGCGCCTTTGATATGGATCATCTCGAACCAACATCTTCGTCCGTAGCCTGCCGGGGACAGGCGAAAGGAACTGGACATGCGTGCTCTTCCCATGGCGGTGGTGTGGCTTCTGGCAATGCTGGCAGGCGTCAGTGCGGCCCCGGCCTTTGCCGCCTGGAAGCTCGAGCGGGACGTCGAGCCGCCGAGTTACGCCGTGATAGAGCCTGAGAGGTCCAATCTCAATATCGACAGCGTGGTGCTGACATGCGCGGCGGCCGGCAATGCCACCGTCCTGCAGCTTCAGATCTACCTGTCGACGGAGGGTCCATTGTCACCCAAGGACGCTGCGCCAGGACAGCTCAAGGATGATCCGCGCGCCGAGATCGCGATCGATGGTCGGGTTTTTCCGGTCGGGATCTTTTTCGCCGACGACTATGCCGTGCTGGCCGACCAGACGGAGCAGAGGTCGCCGGCGCTGTCCGAGGCTCTGCTTGATGCGATGGCTACCGGCAGCGTCATGGTCCTGCGCTTCGATCTCCTCGCCGAGCGCGCCGGCCAACCGGCCGCCTTCGATGGCGAGGCCGTGATCGCCCTGCAGCCGGACAGCGGCGGCGCGGCTGTCACCGCCGTAAGGCGCTGCGTGAGGCCCATCAGCGTGGCCAGCGCCAGGCATGACCGTTTCTGAAGCACCGGCGCCTTTCTGGACGCGCGGCAAGGACGCGCTCGCGACTGATCTGCACTGCGGCATCGGCGGACTCAGTGCCGCGGAGGCGGCGGCGCGCCTCGAACAGTACGGCCCCAACGCCGATGCCGCCCCCAAGCATGCGAGCGTGCCCCGCGCGGTCTTGCGGCGACTGCTCGAGCCGCTCTCCCTGATTCTCCTGGCCGCCGGCATCGTATCGGCGGCGACCGGTGACGGCATTGGCGGCGCGATCATCGTGGCCATCCTGGCGCTTTCCATCGGCCTCGACACCTTTCAGGAAGGCCGTGCGGTCAAGGCGGCCGAGATCCTGCGCCGCTCGGTGGCGCTCAAGGCCGAGGTCAGGCGCGACGGCATCTTCGTGCCGGTCGAGATCGATACCGTCGTGCCAGGCGACGTCGTCCGGGTGCGGGCCGGCGACATCATCCCGGCCGATGCGCTGGTGCTCGAGGCGACGGCCTTCACCGCCAGCGAAGCGGCGCTGACGGGCGAGCCCTATCCGGTCGAGAAGCGACCCGGCACCGTTACGGCGCGCAATGCCGGCGAGGCCAGCAATGCCCTGTTCCGGGGCGCCGTCGCCCAGACCGGTGAGGCGTTGGCGCTGGTCGTCGGCACGGGCCGCAAGACCCTGTTCGGCGCGGCCGCGTCGTCGCTGGCCGAAGCCCAGGCACCCTCGCCCTTCCAGCGCGACCTGCACGCGTTCGGCCTGCTGACCGCACGCCTCACCATCGCACTTGTTCTCGTGGTCCTGACCACGCACGTCCTGTTCGGCCGTCCGGTGCTCGAATCGCTGCTGTTCTCGGTGGCTCTGGCGGTCGGCCTGACACCCGAGCTCCTGCCTATGATCACCACCGTCACCCTGTCGCGCGGCGCGCTGCGCATGGCGGCACGCAAGGTGATCGTGAAACGGCTGGCGTCGATCCACGATCTCGGCGCCATGACGATCCTGTGCACCGACAAGACGGGCACCCTCACCTCGGCCGAGATCACGCTGGCCAAGAGTCTCGATGCCGCCGGCGCCGCCGACGATCGCGCGGCACGGCTCGGCGCCATTTCGGCGGAGCTGGGCGGCGATCGCGGCGCGCTCGATGCGGCCTTGACCGCAGGCTCCGCCGGCGCGGCGCGCGGCTGGACCCTGCTGGCGCGGCATGCGTTCGATTTCAACCGCCGGCTGGGCTCGGTGCTGGCCGAAGGCCCCGACGGCAAAATGCTGATCGCCAAGGGCGCGCCCGAAGCGGTGATCCCGCTCTGCACATCGATGCGGACGACGGCCGCCGTGAGGCCGATGGGGCCGGCCGAGCGAACGGCGGCCCAGGCGCAGGTGCGGGCGCTGGCCGAGCAAGGGCTGCGCGCCATCGCCATTGCCTCCCGACCGTGGTCAGGCGCCGCGCACGAGCTCGACGCCGGCGACGAAGTGGACCTCACCTTCGAGGGCCTGTGCGCCTTCGCCGATCCGCCGAAAGCCACCTGCACGGGCGCCATTGCACGCCTAGCGGCGGCCGGCATCCGGGTAAAGATCCTGTCGGGCGACGATCCGGTCGTGGTGAAGCGCCTGGCCGGCCTGGTCGGGCTCCATTTCGAGGCCGTGCTGTCGGGATCCGATATCGCGGAGCTCAGCGACGAGGCGCTCGCCGTGCAGGCCCAGACGGTCGATGCCTATGGCCGGCTTGCGCCGGATCAGAAATCGCGGCTGATCAAGGCGCTGCAATCGCGGGGCGACGTCGTGGGCTTCCTGGGCGACGGCATCAACGATGCGCCGGCGCTCAAGGTGGCCGATATCGGCCTCTCGGTCGACGGCGCCACCGGCGTGGCGCAGGCCGCCGCCGACATGATCCTGCTCGCGCCTGATCTCGAGGTCGTCGCCGACGGTGTCGAGGAAGGAAGGCGGACCTTCGCCAACATCCTGAAATACGTGCGCATGGGCGCCAGCTCCAACTTCGGCAACATGCTGTCGATGGCGGTGGCGTCGCTGTTCCTGCCGTTCCTTCCCATGCTGCCGACGCAGATTCTGCTCAACAATCTTCTCTACGACTTCTCCGAGATCGGCATTCCCTTCGACACCGTGCGGCCGGAGGCGACAGCCCGGCCCCAGGTCTGGAACATGCGCGACCTGATGCGCTTTGCCGGCGTCATGGGACCGCTGTCATCGGCCTTCGACATGCTGACCTTCGCCGGCCTGCTGCTGGTCTTTCACGCAGCACCGGAGGAGTTCCGCACCGTCTGGTTCCTCGAATCGATGGCCACGCAGATCCTGGTGATCTTCATCATCCGCACCAACGGCCGCCCGTGGAGCAACCGGCCGCATCCAGCGCTCACCGTGTCGTCGCTGGTGGCGCTCGCGGTGGCGATGATCCTGCCGTTTTCCCCGATCGGCTCGTGGTTCGGCTTCCGGGCGCCGCCCATCGAAGTGACCGCCAGCGTCGGCCTGCTCGTCGTCGCCTATCTGATCTGCGCCGAGCTCTTGAAGCGATGGGCGATCGGCTCCCCGCCCGTCAGGTCGGACGTCCCTTCGCCCCGGCGCTTGTGAAGGTCAGCGCGGCCCGCTGATTCGGAAGTATGTCGTCACTCATAAGGAAGGTAATGGCGCGCCCGAAGAGATTCGAACTCCTAGCCTTCTGATTCGTAGTCAGATGCTCTATCCAGTTGAGCTACGGGCGCACAGCCGGACGGTTACGTCGAGGTCCGGCGAAGAGGGGCGCACCCTAATGAAACCGGCTGGGCGATGCAAGCCGTGAAGCAGCCGCGCGAAATCCCACAAAATCAGGGTTTTGGCCAGGCCAAACGCATCTAGGGGCTGATCCGACCTTCCGGCAATCGCGTAACCCGGACCTTGGGCGTAGGATGATGGCCATGGTCTTTCGCATGCTTGCCCTCCTGGGATTGCTCGTCGGCCTGGCCTTCGGCGTGCAGGCTCAGGATGTATCGGACGCCGACCGCACGGCGATCCGCGACATCATCCAGTCCCAGGTCGATGCCTTCCGGCGCGAAGACGGCGACGCCGCCTTCGGGCTCGCCTCGCCGTCGATCCGCGGCATGTTCGGCTCGGCCGACATCTTCATGGACATGGTGCGCCAGGGCTATCAGCCGGTCTATCGCCCCCAGACGTTCGACTTCGGCGAGATCGTGACCCTCGACGGCCAGGTCACGCAGAAGGTGCATGTCGTCGGTCCCGACGGCCGGCCGGTCACCGCCTTCTATCCGATGACGCGGCTGCCCGACGGCACCTGGCGCATCAACGGCTGCTATCTGCAGGCGCCCGAAGAACACCAGGCCTGAATTCCCGCCAGAAAACTCCGTTATGAATCGCGTATCGCCGAAGGTGCTGGCGCTGCTGGGCACGCTCACGCTCGTGTGGGGCACCAACTGGCCCTTGTTCAAGATCGCGCTCGACGAGCTGCCGGTGCTCACCTTCCGCGCCATCGTGCTGGTCACCGCATCGCTGGTCCTGCTGGCGATCATGCTGTTGCGCCGCGAGAGCTTCGCGGTGCCGCGCGGCAAGTGGCCCGCGCTGGTCGCGGCCTCGGCGATGAATCTCTTCATCTGGAACATCGCGACGTCGCTCGCCGTGCTCTATATCCCGTCGGGCCACGCCTCGGTCCTGGCCTACACCATGCCCCTCTGGGTGGCGCTGATCGGCTTCGCCGTGTTCGGCCAACGCCTGACGGGCCGCCTGCTGGCGGCAATCCTGATCGGCGCCGCAGCCGTCGTGGCGCTGATGGTGCCCAACTTCGCAAGCTACGCGCATGCGCCGGCCGGGCTCTTCTGGGGCCTGTTCGCGGGCTTCTGCTGGGCGGCCGGCACCTTCATCGTCAAGCGCACGAGCTGGCACGGCATGGGCCTGTCGCTCACCTTCTGGCAGGTGGTGATCACCCTGCCACCGATCCTGCTGGGCGCTCTGCTGATCGACAACTTGCCGACGCACTGGCCCTCGACCGAGGCGCTGGTCGCCACGATTTACACCGGCGCCGTTCCCATGGCGCTGGGCACCGCGGCCTGGTTCGCCTTGGTGAAGCTCCTGCCCGCCCAAGTCGCGGGTCTCTCCGCCATCGCCATCCCCATCGTGGCGATCGTGAGCGGCGTGTTGATCCTGCATGAGCCCCTCTCGCCGCTGCAGGCGCTGGCCATCGCCTCGACGGTATTGTCGTTGTGGCTCGCCCTGATGCCGGCGCGCGGCCGCTAGGCCGGAGGCTCGCCACTCATAGGCGCTAACTTACATACGAACCTCACCCTGAGGAGCGGCCCGCGTCGCGCGGGGTAACCCCCGCGCTTTGCCGCGTCTCGAAGGGTAGGCAACAGCGCAGGCGCTACGAACCGGCCTCTTCCACCATTTCGTGCGTGGCCCATCCTTCGAGACGGCCGCTGAGCCTGCCCCGAGCGCAGTCGAGGGGCGGACTCCTCAGGATGAGGTTGTTGACTTGGGCGCGCTACTCCAGTGGCGCGTCTTCGCTTGAGCCGACAGATGACGCGCGACTGGGGTCGCGCGCCCCCCGCGTCAGCCAAGCTCGAGGCTGGTCACGCCGTAGATGCCGGGATAATCGACCTTGGGGTCGGGGCCGGTATACATGCGTGCCGTTTCGAACGAGGGCTTCAGCCCTATTCGTTCCACCATCGCGATGGCCGGCTTGTTGATGTCGGGCATGTCGATTGCAACGGCCGCAGCACCGGTCTTGGCGGCGAGGCCCGACACCAGGGAAGCGGCGATCTCCGGCGAGGCGGCAAACAGCGGTCCGACACGCGACGCAGCCTGGCACGCCCGCATCACCGCAAAGCCCGCCAGCTCGCCGTCGCGCACCGCCACCATCGCGACGCGCTCGGGCAGCGTGATCCACGATGCCAGGAAGGAATCGCGTGCCTCGGGAAAGAAGCGGCGGTCATAGGCGGCGAGCTTGTCGAAAGCGACGCTCCGCGCATCAAGCAGGCTGACACCCGCGGGCGCTGGAGCGACAGCCGGCGCTCCCTCATGACGGACATTGTTCCACGCGGTGCGGAACCCGGACTTGCGATAGTTGGCTTGCTGCGCCACCACGCCATCGAGCCCGACATTGCGGCCTTCCAGGCGCGCCATGCCGGCATGCCAGACCTGGATGCCGTAGCCTTTCCCACGCACCTGCGGCCGCGCGATGTAGAAGCCCAGGAAGCCCAGCGCGGTGCCGTACTTCACGACGGAAATGCAGACGACCGGCTCGCCGTCGAGGCGGCCGATATGGAAGGCGCCGGGGTCGGTGGCAAAGAAGGCATGGCTGTCGGTATTGCCAGGATTCCAGCCCTCGTCGGCAGCCCACCGGGCCATGCGCTGAACGTCGTCGGCGCTGCCGACCGTGATCTCGAAAGTCATGGGGCGAAACTAGCTCAATCCGCGACGGGCGGCGACAGTCGCTTGCCAATCTCGCGTCATCGCCGTCAGACTGCCGGCAACAATAGACGTGTGGAGGATACGCAATGAAGCGGCTGACCTTGTCGGCGATGATGCTCTTCGTTTCACTGCTGCTGACGGGTCAGGCCAGTGCGCAGCAATGGGTGGCGAGCTGGACTGCCTCGGTTCACGGCCCCTATCCGGTCGGCAATCCGACTGCCCAGCCCGAACTCAAATATGCCTTCGCGTCCGCCGAAAAGGGCGCCCGCAACCAGTCGTTCCGCATGATCGTGCGGCCCGACGTCTGGGGACCACAGACGCGCATCCGCCTCTCCAATGCTTTCGGTATCCAGCCCGTCACCTTCAACGACGCTTTCGTCGGTCTGCAGGAGAGCGGCAGCGCGGTCCTCAAGGGAACCAACCAGCCGGTTCTTTTCGGCGGCCAGAAAAGCGTCACCGTGCAGCCCGGCCAGAGCGTGGTGAGCGACGCGGTGGCGCTGCCGTTCGTCAAGGCTCCTCCCGATCCGCTGCTCAAGGGACGCAAGCTCGCGGTCAGCTTTCATGTCGTGGGCGAGAGCGGCCCGATGACCTGGCACGCCAAGGCGCTGCAGACCTCCTACCTCTCGGCGCCGGGCTCGGGCCCGCATAGCCAGGACGAGGGCGAAAGCGCCTTCCCCTTCTCGACGACTTCCTGGTACTTCCTCGACGAAGTCGACATGAATCTGCCTGCCAAGGCCGATGTCATCGTGGCCTTCGGCGATTCGATCACCGACGGAACGGCGAGCACCATCAACGGCGACGACCGCTGGCCGGACGTGCTGTCGCGCCGCCTGCATGCCGCCTACGGCGACGACTTCGTCGTGGTCAACGAGGGGATCGGCGGCAACCAGGTCGTGGGACCCGCGGAGTATACACCGGCCAAGCCGATGGCCGGCGGCCCCAGCGCGCTGTCGCGGCTCGACCGCGATGTCGTGAGCCTGCCTGGTGTCGCCGCCGTGATCTGGCTCGAGGGCATCAACGATTTCGGCGCTGACGCCTCGGCCGACGCCGTGATAGCCGGCTACACCAAGGGCGTCGACTATCTCCGCCAGAAGATGCCGGGGATGAGGATCTACGTCGCCACCCTGACGCCGGCGCTCAACAGCTCGATCGCCACCCACGGCCGGTCGGAAGTCGACGCCAAGCGCAAGGCGCTGAACGAATTCTTCCGGACGTCCAAGATCTTCGATGGCGTCATCGACTTCGACAAGGCCACGCTCGATCCCGCGACCGGCGAAGTGAAGCCGGAGTTCCAACCCAACTCCTCGACCGGCGGCCCTGGCGACAAGCTACATCCCAACCGTGCCGGCTATGCCGCGATGGGCAACACCATCGACCTGCCCATGATCACGGGACGCCAGAAGTAGTCTTGTCGGACCGCGGGCCTCCAGGCCCGCTCATGGCCGGGAGCGCGCAACTCCAGTTGCGCATCTTCGTGGATTACACAGCCCATGAGCGCCACTGGAGTAGCGCGCTCCCAGCGTTTACTCCGCGGCCTTGGCGGCCGCCGAGAAGAACCGGTTCTCCGGCCGCGGCAAGCCGAGATTCTCGCGCAATGTCTTGCCCTCGTACTCGGTGCGGAACAGGCCGCGGCGCTGCAGCTCGGGCACGACCTTGTTGACGAAGTCGTCGAGCCCGCCCGGCAGGTAGGGGAACATGACGTTGAAGCCGTCGCTGGCACCCGTCACCAGCCACTCCTCCATCTGATCGGCGATCATCTTGGGCGTGCCCATCACCGCGAGCCCGCCATAACCGCCCAGGCGTCCGGCGATCTGGCGCACCGTGAGGTTCTCGCGCTTGGCCAGCGCCACGACCCGCTCACGGCCGCTCTTGCTCTGGTTTGTCTCGGGAATCTCCGGCAGCGGCCCGTCGGGATCGAACTTGCGCGCATCCTGGCCGACGGCAATCGAGAGTGCGGCGATGCCGCTTTCATAACTCACCAAGCTGTCGAGCCGGGCACGCTTCTCCTTCGCCTCGTCGAGCGAGTCGCCAATGATCGTGAAAGCGCCAGGCAGGATTTTAATATGATCGGGGTTACGTCCGATCTTCGCCGCCCGTCCCTTCACGTCGGCATAGAAGGCGCGGCCCGCCTCGATCGGCCCGCCGGCGGCAAACACCACTTCGGCGGTCTCGGCCGCGAGCTGGCGGCCGGCATCCGAGGCGCCGGCCTGCACCATCACCGGCCAGCCCTGGATCGGCCGGGCGACGTTGAGCGGGCCCCTTACCTTCAGATATTTGCCCTTGTGGTTCAGCACATGGAGCTTGGCGGGATCGAAATAGTTTCCACTCGCGACGTCGCGGATGAAGGCGTCGTCGGCCCAGGAGTCCCACAGGCCGGTGACGACGTCATAGAACTCACGGGCGCGGGCGTAGCGCTCGTCATGTTCCATCTGCTCGTCCATGCCGAAGTTGAGCGCGGCGTCGGGGTTCGACGTGGTCACCAGGTTCCAGCCGGCGCGGCCGTCCGAGATGTGGTCGAGCGAAGCGAAGCGGCGGGCGATGGTGTAGGCGGGCTCGAAGGTGGTCGACGCCGTGGCGATCAGGCCGAGATGCCTGGTCATCATGGCCAAAGCCGGCAGAAGCGTCAGCGGATCGAACGAAGTCACCGTGGCGCTGCGCTTCAGCGCCTCCATGGGCATGTTCAGCACGGCCAGGTGGTCGGCCATGAAAAAGGCGTCGAACTTGCCGCGCTCCAGGGTCTGGGCGTAGCCGATCAGCGCCTTGAGGTTGAAGTTGGCGTCGGGCGTGCCGCCGGGATAGCGCCAGGCCGCGGTATGAATGCTGACCGGGCGCATGAAGGCGCCGAGCCGGAGTTGGCGTTTCTGGGTCATGGTTAGATATCTTGCCTGTGCCGGGCCCGCCCGCAAGGTGCGCCGAACGATAAGAACTAATTCAACGGATTAGGACTTCACCTCTCCCAAGCCGCTTTCGGCAGCCGCAGGCCGTGCGCGCCCCTGTAGGCGGCGACAGCTGGCGGCTTGAAATCCTTCAGCAAGGTTTCGTCGAGCGAATAGACCTCGATGCCGAGCGGCCGGCAGACCTCCAGCGGGTCGCGCGCGTCGGGCCCCCACAGCGGCACCGAAAGATCGCCGCCGGGACAGGTCGACAACGCACACAAAAGATCGATCTCGGCGAAGAATTCCAGGTGATCGCCCGTACGCGCCGGACAGTCGCGCATGAAATACTTGTCCTGCCGGTTGAGCCCTGTGCACTGGAAGACGTTCAGCACATCGTGCACGTCGAGCTCGGTCAGGCCGTGCGGCGCCACGGCGCGCACGAGGTTGGAATGGCAGCAATAGTCGAAATCGTCGCCGGTCAGCATGCGATTGACGTAAGGATCACAGCGCGTGCCCAGAAGGTCGTGGATGCGCCCGCCATATTCGTCGACGCCGTAGCCGGCGAGGCTGTCGGCGGTGATGGTCGCCATCGGCCGCAGGTAGGGCAAGGTCGACCACAGGCGGTCGAACACCGTCACGTGCGCGGCCTGGAGCTGGCGCGTGCGCGAGGCCCACAGCCGCTCGCGCGGATTGGCGAGGTTCCACAGGTTGAGATCGCCGACCTGCGGTCCCTCGACCGCGACGATGCGGAAGACGTGGCCAGCCGGGACTTTCCAGGCGCGGCCGGTGCGGATCGGGATGACGAAAGAGTCGACCAGGCGGCGGCTCGCCGTCTCTTCCGCGATCCGACGATAGAAGGACTTGTCGACGTCCAGCGCCGAACCCGCGGTCGATTGGTAGGCGGCGGGAAAGTCCTTCATGGTCATGTCCTCCGTTGGCGGCCGGCCCTGATGTCGAGCGCCAGATCGGGTCGATCGGTGGTGAAGACGTCGACGCCCAGATCGAACATCTTGGCGATCGCGGCCGCATCGTTGCAAGCCCAGCCGCCGACGCCGAGGCCCGCGGCGCGCACTTTTTCGACCATCGAAGCGTCGAGCACATTGCCGCGCAAGCCGAGCATGGGCACGCTGTTGCTGCGCGCGAGGTCGATCACCGCCGCGAGGCCGATATCGGTCTGGGTCTCGGGAGTCACCAGCCAGACATGGCGCATTGGCTTGCCGTGGCGCGTGACCTCCGCTGCCGTGCCGAGCTGGAAGCTGGTCATCACCGTACGATCGAGAATGCCGGCCGCCTTGAGCGCGGCCATGATCCGGGCCGGATGGTCGGGATAGGGCACGCGGCCCGGGCCAGCCTTCATCTCCAGGCGCAGGATGATTCTGGTAGGCCGGAATATCTCGACCACCTCGTCGAGCAGCAGCATGCGCTGGCCGCCGCTGCCCTTGAGGATGAGTTTCGACAGATCGGCCCAGTCATGCTGGCAGACGGCGCCCGTACCGTCGGTGGTCCGCTCCAGGGTCGCGTCATGAATGACCACAAGCCGCCCATCGCGCGACGGATGGACGTCGAATTCGACCTGCTCGACGGGCAGCTTCGCGGTCTGCTCGAAGGCGAGGCGGCTGTTCTCGGCCCAAAGTAGGGCGCCGCCGCGGTGCGAGGCGATTTCGGTCATCCTTTAAAAGCTCCCTCGGGATCAGCGCAGGGTCGGATCGAGGCGATCGCGCAGCCAGTCGCCGATGATGCTGATCGACAACGTGGTTAGAATAATAACCGCGCTGGGAAACAGCAAAATCCACGAAGCGCGTGTCAGGTATTCACGGCCATAGCCCACCATGTTGCCCAGCGAACTGAGCGGCGGCTGCACGCCCAGCCCGAGGAACGACAGGCCGCTTTCCAGCAGGATGGTTTCGGGAAAGGTGATGGTCATGGAGACGATCAAGGTCGAGGCGATGTTGGGCAGGACATGGACGCCGTAGACCCGCCAGCTCGAGGCGCCGAGCTGGCGAATGGCCCCGGCATAGCCCTGCTCGTTGGCGGCGATGGTGAGGCCGCGCGCGATGCGGGCGTAGCGCTCCCAGCTGTTCAGCCCCATCAGGCAGACGAACAGCACCAGCGAGTTGCCGAAGAAGGCGAGCACCGCCAGGGCCACGATCAGGAAGGGCACGCTGGCATGGAAATCGATCAGCATCAGGATCAGCCATTCGACCTTGCGGCGGAAGTGGGCGGCGGCGAAGCCCAGCGCCGTCCCCAGGGTGGCGGCGATCAGGGTGCCGAAGAAGGCGATCAGCAGGCTGATGCGGATCGACACGATCAGGCGCGACAGCACATCGCGGCCGAGCTCGTCGGTGCCCAGCGCATGGCGCCAGCTGCCGCCGAACGGCGCCGGAGGCAGGAGGCGCGCGCGCAGGTCGAGGGCGGAGAAGTGATAAGGCGCCAGCCAGTCGGCGCCCAACGCCACCACCAGCATCAGCGCGATCCAGGCGAGCGCCGCCAGGGTGAGCGGCGGCCAGGCTTCGAAGAAGCGCGCGCCGCGGCTGCGCTGGATCGGCGTCGCGGTCGAGGTCGTGGTCGCCGTCATCGCGGTGCCGTGCGCATGCGCGGGTCGATCCAGCCATAGAGGAAGTCGACGATGATGTTGGCGGTCACCATGGTCGCCGCCACCAGCAGCAGGATGGTCTGCACGACGGCGAGATCGCGATTGGCGACCGAGACGACCAGCAGGCGGCCGATGCCGGGCCAGGCGAACACGCTTTCGACCACCACGGCGCCCGCGATCAGGGTGCCGACCATGAAGCCGATGATGGTGGTGGTCGGGATGGCGGCATTGGGCAGCGCATGCTCGGTCACCACCCGGCGCCACGACAGGCCCTTGGCCGAGGCGGCGCGGATATAGGGCTGGCCCAGCACTTCCAGCATGGCCGAGCGGGTGAAGCGCGCCAGGATCGCCGCGCCTGCCGCACCCAGGGTGACGATGGGCAGGATCGCATTGGCCATGCCTTCGCTGCCGCTGCTCGGCAGCCAGCCAAGCTGCACCGAGAAGACCAACACCAGCAGGAGTGCCAGCACGAAGCTCGGCATGGTGAAGCCCGCGACCGACAGCAGCATGGTGATGCGGTCCGCGAAGGAATTGCGATGCAGCGCCGCGTAAATGCCGGCCGGCACGCCGATGGCGATCTTCAGGAAGAAGGCGGGGACGGTGATCGCCAGAGTGGCCGGCACGCGCTCGAGCACGAGCTGGATCGCCGGCCGGCCATCACGCATGGAATTACCCAGGTCGCCGGTCAAGGCGTGGCCGATATAGGCGAGGTATTGCATCCAGATCGGCTGGTCGAGGCCCCACGACTTGCGGAACGCCTCGATCGATTCCGGTGGCGCGTCGACCGACATGATGAGGAGCGCGGGGTCGCCCGAGAGCCGCAGCACGAAGAAGGCGAAGGTCACCACCAAGAAGATGGTCAAAAGGGCCCGCAACAGCCGTCCGGCGAGATAGCGCATCATCGGGGCGTCCTCTCGCCGGACCGCGGTTCTTTTCCTCCCCACGCAACGCATGGGGAGGTGTCCGCGCAGCGGACGGAGGGGTCACGCTTCATATGCAGATCCATGACCCCTCCGTCGCCGTGAGACGGCGACACCTCCCCACGCGTTGCTGGGGAGGAGAGAAGATGCGGTCCGGCAGAAACTCAAGCATCGGCGGCCCCGGGTGCGAGATGGCAGGCGACGTGGCGGCCGTCCGCTACAGGACGGAGTGCAGGTGTTTCCACGCGGCAGCGCGCGACGGCGATTGCGCAGCGCTCGTGGAAGGCGCAGCCCGGCGGGACATCAACCGGGTTGGGCGGGTCGCCCTTCAGGATCAGGCGCTGCCGCCCGTTGCGATGCGCCACCGGAATCGCCGAAACCAGCGCCCGCGTGTAGGGATGCGAGGGCGCGGCGAACAGCCGGTCGGGATCGCCACGCTCGACGATGCGGCCGAGATACATCACCGCCACCTCGTGGCTCACCTGGCGCACCATGCGCAGGTCGTGGCTGATGAAGAGATAGGCCAGGCCCATCTCGGCCTGCAGGTCGAGCAGGAGATTGACGACCTGGGCCTGGATCGACACGTCGAGCGCCGAGATCGGCTCGTCGCAAACCAGCAGCCGCGGCGACAGGATCAGCGCCCGGGCGAGCACGATCCTCTGGCGTTGGCCGCCCGAAAGCTCGTGGGGATAGCGATCGAAATGGTGGGCCTGCAGCCCGACCGACTGAAGGATCGCCAGCGCCTTGTCGCGCCGCTCGGCGGGCGCGCCAATGGCGTGGATCGTGAGCGGCTCCATGACCTGCTTGCCGACGGCGATGCGCCGGTCGAGCGCCGCCAGCGGATCCTGGTAGACCATCTGCATGACGCGGCGCAGCTCGCGCCAGCGCAGCGATCCCGCTTGCGGCAAGGTTTCGCCCTGAAGGCGGATCTCGCCTTCGGTCAGCGGCAGCAGGCCCAGCACCAGCCTGGCCGTCGTGGTCTTGCCGCAGCCCGATTCGCCCACCAGGCCCAGGGTGCGGCCCGGCTGCAGGGTGAAGGACACGCCATCGACCGCGCGCAAGGTCGCGGGATGGCTGAACAGCCGGCTGCCCCGACGGATCTGGTAGTGGCGGACGAGGCCTTCGGCCTGGAGGAGCGGCTCGCTCAAGCGGTCCTGCCTACGGCATGGATACAGGCCGCGCGATGGCCGCGCACGAGCTCGATCGCCGGCGGCACGGCGGCTTCGCAGGCGCGCTCGAACTCCGGGCAGCGCGGCGCGAAGCTGCAGCCTGGCGGCAGGTTCCACGGCTCGGGCACGACGCCGGGAATCGACAGGAGCCGGCGGCGGGGTCCTTCGAGATCGGGCAAGGCGGCAAGCAGACCGGATGTATAGGGATGCGCCGGCGCCTCGAAGATGGTGTCGATCGGTGCATCCTCGACGATGCGGCCGGCATACATCACGCAGACGCGGTCGGTGTTCTCCGCCACGACGCCCAGATCGTGCGAGATGAGGACCAGCGCCATCGCGCTGTCGCGGCGGATTTCCTGCAACAGCTCCAGGATCTGCGCCTGGATGGTGGCATCGAGCGCCGTGGTCGGCTCGTCGGCGACCAGGATCTGCGGCTGGCCGGAGAGCGCCATGGCGATCATCACGCGCTGGTTCATGCCACCGGACAGCTCGTGCGGGAAGTCGCGCAACCGGCGGTTGGCATCGGCGATGCCGACGCGATCGAGCAGCCGCGCCGCTTCGGCGAGTGCGGCCGCGCCGCTCATCCCGCGATGGAGCTGCAGGGCCTCGCCGAGCTGCTGGCCGATGCGATAGACCGGGTTGAGGCTGCTCGACGGATCCTGGAAGATCATGGCGATCCGCGCGCCGCGCACGGCTTCGAGCACGCCGGCCGGCGCCCCCACCAGGTTGCGGCCCTCGAACAGCACCTCGCCGCCGATGCGGGCGCGAGTGCCGAGCAGCCCGAGCGCCGCCAGCCAGGTGACGCTCTTGCCCGAGCCCGATTCGCCCACCAGCCCGACCGCCTCGCCGCCCTGGATGGCGAGGTCGACGCCGTGCAGGGCACGGACGACGCGCTGGCCGGCGTCGAAATCGACGGTCAGGCCGCGAATGTCGATCAGTGGTGGCGTGTCATTGCCTCCCCATCGCGGAGTCCGCGATGGGGAGGTGTCCGCGGAGCGGACGGAGGGGTCATGAGCAGTGGTGCTGTTGCCCATGACCCCTCCGGCCCTTCGGGCCACCTCCCCAGCTTGGCTGGGGAGGAAATGATTCCAACGGCATTGCCTAAGCCATGCGGAAATTGCCGGCGCGGAAGTCCATCTGGAAAGCGGGGGCCGCTTTCCAGGCGATGTCCTTGCGCTTGGCGGTGAAGGTCGCGGTCTGATGCAGCACCGTGTAGGCGGGATCCTCGCGCTCGCAGATCTCGAGCATGCGCTTGAACATCGCCTTGCGCTTGACGAGGTCGAACTCGGTTTCCATGGCGCCCGACAGCGTGTTCATTTCGGCGTTGGTCCACTCCTGCGACTGCTGCTGCTGGCCCTGCGGCCCATGCTGGCCGACGATCGAGCTGATCGGATCGGAGAAGCCCGCGCTGTTCGACCAGTCGCGGATCGCGCGCTGGCCGTTATTCTCGAAGATCTGCTGCCAGTTCTCGCGCATCTCGATCTGGACGTTGATCCCCACGCTGCGCCACATCTCGGTCAGGATCTGCGCCGTGCCGACCTGGTTGGTGTAGTAGTTGTTGAGCACGCGGAACGGGATCGGGTCGCCCTTGTAGTTGGCGGCCTTCAAGAGCGCCTTGGCCTTGTCAGGATCGAACTCCGGCACCGTCCAGCCCTCGATGAACATCTTGCCGTAGAACTCCCACTGCAGGCCCGGCGGCACGCGCGTGCGGCCGGCCCACAAGCTGTCGACGATCGCTTGGCGGTCGATGGCGTGGGTGATCGCCTGGCGGACGCGCGGATCGACAAGCTGCTTGTGGTTCTTGTCGAAGACGGTGATGCGGTGGTTGGTCACCAGCCCGCCCTGGACCTCGAACTTGGGATTCTGCTCGATGGTCGTCACCTGGTCCGGCGGCACGTCGCAGATGAACTGGTATTCGCCGGTCAGCAGGCCGTTGATGCGGCTGGAGACCTCGGGAACCGCAACGAAGCGCAGCGTCTTGATCGGCGGCCGTCCGCCCCAGTAGTCGTCATGCGCATCGAGCAGCAGGATCTCGTCGGGCCGGAACTCGCGCACCTTGTAGGGGCCGGTGGCGACCGGCTTGCGCGACCATTCGAGCCAGTTCCTGGCGTCCATGAAGCCGCGCCTGCTGATGATCTCGCTGGCCGGGCCGGCGAGGCGGCCCTCCAGGGTGACGTCGGGCACGCGATTGACGAAACGCACCGTGTAACGGTCGACCGCCTCGACCTTCTCGAGCGACGGCCAGATGCGCTTGGCGATGCCCACGACCTCGGGCGGCAGCGTCTTGCCCTCGACGCTGTCGCGCGTCATCACGGTGGTGAACAGGGTCTTGCTCGACGGAGTGTTGCCGCCCGGGCCGAACATGCGCTCGGGACCGAAGGTGAACACCACGTCGTCGGCAGTCATCTCGTCGCCGTTGTGGAATTTCACGCCCTTGCGCAACGCGAGCTCGACCGTGCGCTCGTCGATGCGCTTCCAGCTCTCGGCCAGGCCGGGCACCGGCTCGAGCTTGCCCTGCAGGTTGCGGGCGATGAGGTTTTCGAAGATCGGCGTCTGCACGCGCTCGCCGACATTGGACCGCTCGCGCACCGTCTCGAGGTTGGCGCTGGTCGCGATCTGCTGCACGGCGATGGAAATCACCGGCCGGTTGTCGGCCTGTCCGATGGCCAGGCGCGGCAACAGGAGGCCGCCAGTGGCGAAACTACCCACCGTGAGAAGTTGCCGACGATCCAGTCGAGACATGCCTTCTCCCCGCTGCAAAGCGCCGTTATTCCCAGTCTTGTTGGGTAAATCTAACGGCCTTTCCAAAGAAAGTGTCAAGCAACGCGGGTCCGCAGGCACGGGCCTCGAACTACACGTCCGGCATGTCGGTTGAATGACAACCGACATGCCGGACGACGGGCCTCACACGATCGGCGGATGCTTCCTGTCGACGCCGGACGCCTGCTCCCAGGCGCGCGCCACCTGGAACAACGTGGCCTCGTCGAAATAGCGGCCGACGAACTGCACCGACAGCGGCAGGCCGTCCACCGAGAGCCCGGCCATCATGGCCAGCGCAGGATGGCCGGTGACGTTGAAGGGCGTGCGCGCCTGGCGCGGATAGGTGCGTTCGATATCGACCGGACGGTCGATGCGGCAGGCCGGGTCCATCGAGCTCGCACACAGCAGCACATCGTGCTCGCGCAGCGCCGCCTCGACCTCGGCGATCATCTCGAGCCGGCGGCGTTGTGCCTGTACGTAATCGCCGGCGCTGAAGAAGGCACCCGCCATCAGACGGCGGCGCGCCAGCTGGCCATAATCGCCGGGCCGCTCGCGCAGCCACTTGCCATGGATCGCCCAGGCCTCGCTTTGCAGGATCACGCGGTTCACCGCGCCGAACTCACCCAGGGTCGGCAGGTGGACATCGCGCACTTCCGCGCCCTCCAACTGCAAGGTGCGGGCGACATGCTCGAGCGCCGCCGTGACCTCGGGCTCGGCCGGCATGTCGATTTCGTGGAAATGACGGATGAAGCCCACGCGCAGGTCGCGCACGGATCGCTCGACGCCCGCCGCATAGTGGCCGTTCGGCACCGCCGCGCTGCCGGGATCGTGAGGATCATGGCCCGCGATCACCCCCAGCATCAGCGCGTTGTCGGCAACGGTGCGGGTCATCGGCCCGATATGGTCGAGGGTGAAGGAGAGCGGGAAGACGCCACGCCGCGAGACCAGGCCATAGGTCGGCTTCAGGCCGACGATGCCGCAGCAGCTCGCCGGATTGCGCACGCTGCCACCGGTGTCGCTGCCCAGCGCCATCG
The DNA here is from genome assembly GCA_963765385.1 of uncultured Alphaproteobacteria bacterium. Classification (GTDB taxonomy): domain Bacteria; phylum Pseudomonadota; class Alphaproteobacteria; order Reyranellales; family Reyranellaceae; genus Reyranella. The sequence continues at coordinate 1,536,323 of CAVXWG010000014.1, forward strand.
GGAACAGGCCAGCCGAGACGCCCGAGCCCGAGCCCGACGAGGAACCGCCGGGATGATGGTTGGTGTTCCAGGGATTGCGCGCGGGCGGCCACGGCAGATCGAAGCTCGGGCCGCCGATGGCGAACTCGTGAGTCGAGAGCTTGCCCACCACGATGGCGCCGGCGCCGCGCAGCTTCTCGACGCAGACGGCGTCGGCGGTCGCGAGGTTGTCCTGCAGGATCTTGGAATGGCCGGTGGTGGGCAGGCCGGCGACATCGATGATGTCCTTGATGCCCACCGGCACGCCATGCAGCGGCCCGCGCAGCCGGCCCGCCGTTGCTTCGGCTTCGGCGGCCTTGGCGGCCTCCATCGCCGCCTCGCCATCGAGCCGGATGAAGGCGTTGAGCTGCGGATCGAGGGTAGCAATCCGATCGAGCAAAGCCTTCATGAGCTCGACGGGGGAGAGGTCCTTTGCAGCGATCGCCTTGGCGGCCTCGGCGACGCCAAGCCAATGCAGCTCGGTCACGGGGCCGTCCCTCATAGGCCTACTCCTGCGCGCATCGGTGGCCAGGGCTCGGCCGCCGGGTCGGTCGGCTGCTTGATCCTCTCCGCCACGTTGGCCGCCTGCGTCGCCGCGGCCGTCACGTCGTCGGGAAACTCCGCCAGCGCCTTGGCGAGGCCCGCGCGCCGCGCCAGCAGTTCGATCATTGCCTTGTCCATCGCATTCTCCTCCGCGGGAGCAAGGTCAGCACGAACTCGTGCCATCCGTCCATCCGTTGCATAGGGGCCATGCCGGCCCCTATATGAGCGGTGACCGCAGGCGGAGACAGGCGTGGCAGCTGACCACACGACGGCGATCTTCGCGGCCGAACTGATCCTGCTGCTGTTTTTCGGCCGCCTGATCGGCGAGGGCATGGCCCGCATCGGCCAGCCGGCGATCTTCGGCCAGCTCCTGGCGGGCGTGCTGCTCGGCCCCTCGGTCTTCGGCGCCCTGCTGCCGGGCCTCCGCCACATGGTTTTCCCCGAGACGCCGGCGCTCAAGAGCATGATCGATGCGGTCTCCCAGATCGGCATTCTCTTGCTGCTGCTGCTGACCGGCATGGAGACCAACCTCGCTCTGGTGAACCGCAAACGCGCGGGCGGTGATCTCGACGTCGCTGTTCGGCATCGCGGTGCCGTTCGCTTGCGGTGTGGCCTGGCCTACGCGCTGCCGACGGAGCTCATCCCCTCGACCGCGACGCGGCTGGTCACGGCCCTCTTCCTCGGCACGGCGCTCTCGATTTCGTCGGTCAAGATCGTGGCCATGGTGCTGATGGAGATCGGCGCCATCCGGCGCGACCTCGGCCAGCTCATCCTGGCCACCGCCATCCTCGATGATAGCCTGGCCTGGATCATCATCGCCGTCATCTCCGGCATCGCCGCCTACGGCGCGGTGAACTTCGAGCATGTCGGCATGAGCATCGGCCTCACCGCACTGTTCCTCGCTGTCAGCCTCACCGTCGGCAAGCGCGCGGTGGCGCGCATCATCGTGTGGTGCAACGACAACCTCACCATCGAAGGGGCCGGTGATCAGCGCCATCCTGCTCATCATGCTGACGCTGGCGCTCACCACCGAGCTGATCGGCGTGCACACCGCGCTGGGCGCCTTCGTCGCCGGCATCCTGATCGGCCAGTCGCCGATCCTGAGCGAGCATATCGAAGGCCAGCTGCGCGGCTTCATCATCGCCTTCTTCAGCCCGGTGTTCTTCGCCGTGGCCGGGCTCGGCATGGACCTGCGCACGCTGCTCGATCCGACGCTGCTCGGTGTTCACCGCCGCCGTCATCCTGATCGCCAGCATCGGCAAGTTCCTGGGCGCACTGGCCGGCGGCCTGCTGGGCGGCCTCAACTGGCTGGAATCGCTGGCGCTCGCCACCGGGCTCAATGCCCGCGGCTCGACCGAGGTCATCATCGCCACGATCGGCCTGTCGATGGGCGCGCTCAGCAACCAGCTCTACACGATGATCGTCGCCATGGCCGTGATCACCACCATGGCGATGCCGCCGACCTTGCGCTGGATGATGGCGCGCGTGCCGCTGCGCGACGAAGAGCTGAAGCGCCTGGAGAAGGAGGAAGCCGAAGAGACCGAGAGCGTGCCGCGGATGGAGCGGGCGCTGGTCTATGTCGACGACAGCGCCAATGGCGAAATGACCGCGATCGTGGCCGGACTGTTCGCCGCCCGCCAGGGCGTGCTGACGACGGTGCTCGAGATGCCGCGCGAGGAAGGCGACAAGACGCCGGGTCGCACGCGCCTGCTGGAAGCGGCCAATGCCGCCTTGCAGGAAATTCCGGTGCCGTCGGAGAAGGAGGCGCCGGCCCCGGCCAAGCCGCCAATCGAGCAGCTCGTGCAGGCGCGCACGGCCCAGACAGACGACGCGATCGGCAAGGAAGCTGGCAAGGGCTACAGCATCGCCTTCATGGGCATCGGCCAGCCGATCTCCGCCACGGCGCCGCGCTTCGAGGAACCGCTGCAGGCCCTGATCGCGGCGTTCGACGGTCCGGTCGCCATTCTGCTGAACGGCGGCCGGTACGAGACGGCCGCCGACCGTCCCGCTCGACATCCTGGTGCCGACCGGCGGCAGCGCCGACGCGCGGCTCGCCACCGAGATCGCGCTCACCCTCGCCGCCGCCAGCCGCGGCACCCTGACGGCGCTGCACGTCTTCGATCCGCGCGAGGATACGCTGCTGCTGCGCGGCCGCGCACGCCGGCTCGGCATCTCGGTGCTGGTCGAGGCGCATCGCCTGGGCAAGCGCAGCGGCGTGGCCGTCAAGGGACTGACCGCGACCAGCCCGCGACCCGAGACCGAGATCCGAAGAGCTGCACGACGCGGTCGCTACGACCTGGTCGTGCTGGGCACCTCGCTGCGCCAGGGCGAGACCAAGTTCCTGGGACCGCGCACGCTGGCGCTGGTGCAGTCGCTGCGGACGCCCGTCCTGCTAATCGCCCGCTGACTCAACGGTGGCTCGCCGGACCCTCGCCGCCCTGAGCCCTGGCGGCATCTTGTGCCAGGCTCGGCCGTCCCTCGCCTCGCGGTAGCCATACTCGAACAGCGCCTGCATGTAGGCCTGGTCGAACTCGCCGGGCTTCTCGGCGGAGAAATCCGCACCTATGTAGGCCAGATTGTAGTCGACGCCGTCGCGGCGCGAGACGAAGTAGGTGCGCAGCACGTCGTTCTGGCCGCTGGCCGCCAGCATGGTGGCGATGGCGCGGCTGGCGATGTTGATCGTACGCCGCTCGGTCTCGGCGTGATCGGGATCGAGCCGGGCGTTGCGGATGATATAGGCGATGCGCCCGCGCTCGACGCCGACCTGGCCAAGCTCGATCGTCGGCGGATAGAGGAAGAGCTGGGCGATGGCGCCGCCATCGACGTGCATCTCCTGGTACTTGCGGCCGTCGATCTCGACATCGAGCAGCACCGGCTCGAAGGCGCCGGGGATCGCCGACGATGCCCGCAGGATCTTGCGAAAAAGGTCGAGCGCCTTGGGATGGCCGCTGGTCGCAAGCGCGCCGATGTTCCAGATCACCGGCCGCTGGGCATCGAGATCGGTGGTGCCGATCAGCAGCAGGCGGCCCTTGTCGTATTCGCGGCCGATCTCGTCGAACATCTGCTGGTCGGCGTACTTGGCGATGACCTCGGCGAGAGCGGCGCGGTGTCGGCCATGGCGTCGTCGAACAGGGCGGCGGCGAGGCTGCGCCGGCGGAAGACCCTATCGGGGGTCAGGGTCGTGTAGACCTCGCGCAATTCGGCATCGTGGCCGGATCCCAGGAAGGCAAAGGGCGCGATCAGGGCGCCGGTACTGACGCCGGTTACCATCTTGAAAGAGGGCCGCGTGCCGGTCGTCGTCCAGCCGTTCATCAGGCCGGCGCCAAAGGCGCCGTTGTCGCCGCCGCCGGACACCGCGAGATAGTAGGCAGGCGGCAACGTCGAAATCGATTGGCCGGCGGCCTGCAGGGCCGCCTTCTCGCGCGCCAGCGCACGGGTGGCTTCCTCGATCATCGGCGCGGGGTCGCCATCGGCGTAGAAGCGCAGGTTCGGAATGCCGAGCGGCTGGGCGCGCTCGGTGTAGGTGGAGGGGACCACCGGGCCGCGGTCGGGAATCGAACAGCCGGCGAGGGCGATCGACAGACCGACCAACGCGATCAACATGTGCCGGATCAATGCCCCCTCCCCGACGCCGACGGCGCGGCGTCAACTCAATCGTTCGAGCTTGGTGATCTCCTGCGGCGGCAGCTCGGCCAGATAGAGGTTGCCTTGGGCGTCGCCGGAAAGCCCATGGGCGCCGTTGATGGCGCCGCGGCAGCGGCCGACCAGCTTGCCGTCGGCACTCAGAAGACTGATGCGCGGGATCTGGTCGGTCACGAACACCATGTCGCGGTCGTCCACCCAGATCTGCATCGGATGATAGAAGTCGCCCCATGCGGCGCGGAAGGCGCCCGCGCGGTCGAACACCTGAACGCGGTTGTTCTCGCGGTCGCCCACCAGCACCTGGCCGAAGCGATCGACCCAGATGGCATGCGGCGTCGTGAACGCGCCCGGCCCGGCGCCGGGACCGCCCCAGGTTGCGAGCAGCGTGCCGTCGGCGGCAAAGCGGTGGACGCTGGAATTGCCGTAGCCGTCGGCGACATAGATCTCGCCGTCCGGCGCCTGGGCTGCAGCGGTCGGGTGGTTGAAGGGTGCGTCGAGCGAGGGCCAGTGACGCCTTCCCAGCGCCTGCAAGAGATGGCCCGACGAGTCGAAACGCAGCACTTGATGGGCATCGCGGTCGGCCACCAGGATGGAACCGTCGGGCGCGGCGTTGATGTAGTGAGGCTCGGCCAGCACGCCCTCGCCCCAGCTGCCGGCGAGGCTGCCGTCGCGATCGAACACCAGGACCGGCCGATCGGTACCGCGCTGGGCGACATGGACGCGCCCTTCGGCATCGACCATCAGGTCGGACAGGAAGCCGAAACTTTCGCCCGTCGGCAGCCGCGCCCATTTGCGGTGGATGGCATAGCGCCGGTCGCCCAGGATGACGGTGTAGCGTTCGTCGGACATCTTACCAGATAGGCAGGGAGTGCGGCGGACGGCAAGATGGTTTGTGCGGGCAGCCGCAAGGGAGAGCCGGAATGACGGACGCCAAGATGGCAGATGAGCGCCTCGTGTTACATGGCAGTTTCACCTCCAGCTCGACCTACAAGCCGATGCTGTTCCTGGCGCTCGCCGGCCTGCCGTTCTCCTTCCGCACCGTCAACCTCAAGAACGGCGTGCAGAACCTGCCCGAGCATCTGGCGATCAACCGCTATGGCCAGGTGCCGGTGCTGCGTCATCGCGGCCTCACCCTGGTGATGTCCAACGTCATCCTCGACTACCTGGCGCGCACAACGGGCAAGTTCGAGGCCGCGACCGAGCAGGACCGTTGGCACGCGCGTGAATGGCTGTCGTGGGAGAATGACGCCATCACCAACGTGGCACGCGTCCGCCACTTCGCCCGCTTCCGCAAGGTCGATCCCATGATCGTGGACTTCTTCCGGCCGGGCGCCGAAGCCGCCCTCGACTTCGTCGACAAGAGCCTCGAAGGCCGGCAATGGCTGGTGGGCGACAGCTGCACCATCGCCGACATCGGCTGCTTCGGGCGCATGGTGTTCATGGGCGAGGGCGGCATGTCGCTCGACAACCGGCCGAATGCGCGCGCGTGGTGGGGCCGTCTGGTGGCGATGCCGGGCTTCGCCCTGCCCTATGACCTCATTCCCAAGAAGGACGCCGAGCTGCCGTTGCAGGTCTAGCCCACGCGCAACAGGCGCAGGCGCGGATCCAGGAGGTCGCGCAGGCCGTCGCCCAGCATGTTGAGGCCGAGCACGGCCAGCGCGATGGCGAGGCCTGGCCAGATCGCGAGCTCGGGCGCCTGGAAGATGTAGGTCTGGGCGTCGCGCAGCATGCGACCCCACGACGGCACCGGTGGTTGCGCGCCCAGGCCGAGGTAGGAAAGACCCGCCTCGGCCAGAATGGCGACGGCGAACTGGATGGTGGCCTGCACGATCAGCACGCTCATGATGTTGGGCAGGACATGGCGCACCGTGATGCCGAGCGGGCCCTGCCCCATCGCGGTCGCTGCGCGCACGAAGTCGCGGCTCCACATCGACAGCGCCGCGCCGCGCGTCACGCGGGCGAACACCGGGATGTTGAAGATGGCGATGGCCAAAATGGCGTTCTGCGCGCTCGCGCCCAGCACCGAGGTGATCAGGATCGCGATCAGCACCGCAGGGAAGGCGAAGATCAGATCGGACGTGCGCGACAGCGCCTCGTCGACCCAGCCGCCGCGCGCCGCCGCCCAGGCGCCCAGGGCGACGCCGGCCGTCATGCCGATGCCGACGGCGATCAGTCCGACCGCGATCGAGGTCTGCGCCCCCACCATGATGCGCGAAAGCACATCGCGGCCGAGATGGTCGGTGCCCAGCGGATAGAGGGCCGACGATGGCATCAGCTTGGCGCGCATCTGCAGCTCATCGACGGCGTGCGGGGTCCAGAAGATCGAGACCAGCGCCGTGCCGACGAACAGCAGCAGCAGCACCGCGCCGATCTGAAAACCGACATGCCGGGAAGCGCGCGTAAAAAAGCGCGTCATGTCCGCACCCGCGGCCGGGGATCGAGGAAGGCGTAGGCGAGATCGACCAGCAGGTTGACGACGAGGACCAGGATGGTGAACAGGATGACGACGTTCTTGATCACGACCAGGTCGCGGTTGTTGATCGAATCGTAGACCAGCTGGCCGAGTCCGGGCAGGCGAAACACGCTTTCGATGATGACCGCGCCTGCAACGAGGAACCCCGCGATCAGTCCGGCGACCGTCGTCACGGGAATGAGCGCGTTGCGCAGTGCATGGCGGAACAGCACGGTGCGCTCCGGCGCGCCCTTGGCCCGGGCGGTGCGGACATAGTCCTCGCGCAGGGTATCGAGCATGGCCGAGCGCGTGACGCGGGCCAGGATGGCGATCTCGCCCAACGACAGCGACAGGGCCGGCAGGACGAGCGCGTGCGCCGATTTCAGCGGCTCCTGCCAGCCGGGAAAGCCGCCGGCCGGGAACCACTGCCAGGTCACCGCGAACAGCAGCACCAGCACGATGCCGAACCAGAAGTTCGGCACGGAGATGCCGATCTGGGTGAAGCCCATGACCCCCCAGTCGCCCGGCCGGCCATGCTTCCAGGCGGCGAAGACGCCGAGCGGAATCGCCACCAGCATCGCCCAGCAAAGCGCCAGCGCGGCCAGCGGCAGGGTCACCTGCAGCCGGTCGCCGATCAGCTTGGCGACCGACGTGCCGTAGGCGTGGCTGTTGCCAAGATCGAAGGTCAGCAGGCCGCCGATCCAGTGTAGATAGCGCACCGCCAGCGGCTGATCGAAACCATAGCTGGCCCTCAGCGCCGCCAAGGTGTCGGGCCGCGCATCGGTGCCCAGCATGACCAACGCCGGATCGCCCGGCAGGACTTCGACGACGGCGAACACCACGACCGTCGCCAACGCCAGGGTCAGCAGCGCGGCGGCAAGACGGCGGGAGAGGAATTCAAGCACATCCGCTCCTTGCCTCACCCGTCACACGGGGGAGGTGCCCCCGAAGGGGGCGGAGGGGGAAGGCCGCAGTCATTCTGTCAGCCTATTTCAGATCATGATCATCACGTTCAGAAATCGTCTGTGCGGCCTCCCCCCTCCGGCCCTTCGGGCCACCTCCCCCGTATGACGGGGGAGGCAGATGAGAGGGCCGGCGGGCGGCGTGGGTGTCACTTCCAATAGACGCCGGTCAGGTCGACTTGCGGCGCCGGCGCGTTCTCCCACATGCCGACAAGGTCCTTCTTCCACACGCCGATCTTGGCGAGCTGGAAGAGGAAGCCGTTCACCGCATCGCGGGCGACGATGCGCTGCGCCTCCTTGAGAAGCGCGTCGCGCTTGGCGAAGTCGGTGGCGGCCACGACCTCGCGCCACTTGGCCTTGAACTCCGGCGAGTCGTAGCCCCAGTAGTAGCCGTCGCGGGCATAGCGATCGAGATCGTTGGCCTCGGTGTGGGCCACGATCGTGAGATCGTAGTTGTGCTCCTTGAACACCTCGGAGAGCCACTGCGGCCATTGCAGCTGGGTGATCGCGACCTTGATGCCGATCTTGCCGAGCTGGCTTGCGATCACCTCGCCGGCGCGCTGGGCGTAGCCCACCGGCGGCAGCTTCAGGCTGGCCTCGAAGCCATTCGGATAGCCCGCCTCGGCCAGCAACGCCTTGGCCTTGGCGATGTCGAACGGATAGGTCTTGGTGAGGTCGATATAGGCCTTGTTGTGGGGCGCAAAGTGGCTGCCGATCGGCACGCCGAAACCCGATTCGGCCGAGATCAGCTCGTCGCGATTGATGGCATGGGCGATCGCCTGGCGTACTTTCAGGTCGCTGAACGGCTTCTTGGCGTTGTTGGTCGCCAGGATGACCTCGCCTTCGGTGGTGCCGACGACCACGGCGAAGCGCGGATCCTTCTTCAGGCGCTCGACCAGCTCGGGCGCCTGGAAACCCGGGAAGGCATCGACGTCGCCCGCCAGCAGGGCGTTCACCTGCGCCGACGGATCCTTGATGATCTTGAAGATCACCGTGTCGAGCTTGATCGCGCCGGGATCGCGATACGTCGGCGACTTCACCAGGGTGATCGAATCGCCCTCCTTGCGCTCCTTGAACATGAAGGGACCGGTGCCGATCGGGTTCTTGTCATTGGTCGCCGCCGTCTTGGGATGCATGATCCCGGCATCGCCCAGCGACAGGCTGTAGAGCAGGAAGGAGTTCGGCGACTTCAACGTCACCTTCACCGTCGAGGGATCGACCACCTCGACCTTGTCGATGTCGGTATAGAGCGACTTGGCGGGATTGGTGGAATCGGCCGCGAACAGCCGGTCGAGCGTGAACTTCACCACCGCGGCGTCGAGCGGCTCACCGTCATGGAATTTCACGCCCTGGCGAATCTTGAAGACGTATTCCTTGCCGTCCTCCGAGATGCTCCAGCTCTCGGCGAGGCCGGGCGCCACGGCGCCGGTGCGGTCGATGCGCCCGAGGCTCTCGAAGATGCTGGGCGTCGTCACCTCGCGGATGGCGGCGGCGGCGTTCTTGGTCGGATCGAGCACCGGTGGTTCGAGCGACATGCCGATCACCAGTCGATCCTTCGCCTCGGCCCATGCCTCGGCGCCGAAAGCGGAGACCGTGACGAGTGCGCCGGCGGCGCCGAACAGATGGCGGCGGGAAAATGCGTTCACGGAAAACCTCTGTTGCAATTGGCGATAAAGTCTATCAGCGGCCGAACACGTCCCGCCAGCCGCGCGCCGCGCCCAGCGACGCCGCATGGTAGACGCCGCGCGCCACCGCACGAGCGAGACAATCCGCAGCGAGCGTGCCGAGTTCGGCCAGCGCCAGTGGATCGCCGCCGAGATCGTGCCGGCCTGTGGCGACGGCGAACACCGTGTCGCCGTCCTGCGGCGTATGCACCGGGACGGATCGACGCGCGCGAGCCCGTCCTGCGCCATCACCGCCAGGCGCTTGGCAGACGCCTTATCGAGCCGGGCGTTGGTCGCGACGACGGCGATGGTGGTGTTGGCGCGCGGATCACTGCGCGCGGCATCGGCCGGATCGTGGGTGAGGTCGGCACGCGCGTGCGACACCGAGAGGGCGAGGCCATGCGCCGGCGGCGGCAGGCCGCCGAACTCGGCCTGCTGCTCCAGCGCCCACGCCCAGAATTGCGGCATGTCGCCCATGGTTGTGTAGCCGCGCGCATTCACCGCCACCAGCGCGCCGACCTGCAGGCCGCTGGCCGGATCGACGGCCGAGGCGCTGCCCAGCCCACCCTTGAGATTGCCTGCCTTGGCGCCCAGGCCTGCGCCCGCATTGCCGAGGGCGAAGTCGGCGCCGGCCTTGCCGGCTGCCGCGTAGCCGAGCTCGCGATAAGGCGGCCAGTCCCACTCCTTGTCGCCGCCGTTCAGCAGGTCGAACAGGATCGCCGTCGGCACGATCGGCACGACGATGTCGGCGATCGCGGACACCGCGGCCGCGCTCCTTCAGCCAGCGCATGACGCCGTCGGCCGACGACAGGCCGAACGCCGATCCGCCGCTGAGGCAGATCGCATCGATGCGCTCGTTGCGGGCCGCGGGATCCAGCAGATCGGTCTCGCGCGTGCCCGGCGCGCCGCCGCGGACGTCGACCGACGCCACCGACGCGGTGCTCGCACAGCACGACGCTGACGCCCGAGCGCAGGCGCTGGTCCTCGACGTTGCCGACCAGGATGCCGTCGACGTCGGTGATGAGATTTCGCGGGCCCGGGCGCAGCATCTACAGAACCGCCTCATCCTGAGGAGCCGTGCGCAGCACGGCGTCTCGAAGGATGGCAACACCAAGACTCTTGCCCACCCTTCGAGACGCGCACTTCGTGCGCTCCTCAGGGTGAGGTGGGCGTTTTGTGCTGGCATATCGAGGCATATGACTCGCGATCCTAGTCGAGCTGCAGCGTCATCGCCTTGAGATAGGCCGTCTCGGGCAGCCCCGGATGCACGGGATGATCGAGCGCGGCGCCCGAGCTCAGCAGGATGCGGCCGCCGCGGCTCGCATCGCGCAGGCCGCGGCGGACCTGTTCGGCGAACAGCGGCGGATCGACGAGGTGCGAGCAGGACGCGACGAACAGGAAGCCGCCGCGCTCAACCAGGGGCGCCGCCAGGCGCACCATCTTGCGGTAGCCCTGGACGCCCATCTTGAGATCCTTGCGGCTTTTCACGAAGGCGGGCGGATCGCAGATCACGACGTCGAAGCGCTTGCCGGCGAGCTTCTCCAGGCGTCGAACGCCTCGCTCTTCTCGAACGACACGATCTTGTCGACGCCGTTCAAGTCGGCCGCCGCCTTGGCCGCGTTGAGTGCGGGCTGGGAGCGGTCGATGCAGGTCACCGACCGGGCGCCCTGCGTGGCGGCCAGCACGCCGAAGCCGCCGCTGTAGCTGTAGACATCGAGGACGCGCCCGTCTTTCGCGAGACCGGCCATGAAGCGGCGATTGTCGCGCTGATCGTAGAACCAGCCGGTCTTCTGGCCGCCCGACAGGTCGGCCACGAAGCGGGCGCCGTTCTCGATCAGCTCGACGCTGCCCGACGCCTCGCCCTTGACGACCGTGACCTCACGTTTCAGGCCTTCGAGCTCGCGCACCGGCGAATCGTTCTTGAGCACGATCGTCCGGGGCGAGAGCTCGGCCTCGAGCGCCTCGAGCAGCACCGGCGTCAGCAGTTCCATGCCGGCGGTGTTCACCTGGACCACCAGCGCGTCGCCGAAGCGGTCGATGATCACGCCCGGCAGGCCGTCGGCCTCGGCATGGATCAGGCGATAGAAGGGAACGCCGATCAGCCGGTCACGCAGCGCCGTCGCCTGCGCCAGGCGCCGGCCGAGAAACAGCGCATCGACCGTGGCCTCGGGATTGGACGAGAGCAGGCGTCCCGCGATCAGCGAATGCGGATTGAAGGTGACGAGGCCCAGCGCCTCGCCGCTTGGCGTGCGCAAGGTCGCAAGCGATCCCGGCGGCAGCGCCTTGGTCTCGGCGTCCATCAGGATCTCGTTGGAAAACGCCCACGGGCTGCCGGCGCGAACGCGGCGATCCTCGCCGGCGCGCAACAGCACCGTAGGCAGCTTCTTGCCGGCCAACCGCTTATTCTCCTCTGGCGACGCCGTCGCGCCGGGGATCGGCGCCGCCGTCCCAGCCGTCGCCCGTACCGGCGGATGGCCGCTCAGGCCGCCCTCATGCGGGCGGACTTGTACTCGATGCCCCAGAGTCGCGCAAGGCGTCCGCTTCGCCGGCCAGCGGCGTGTCGTCCTCCAGCTCGACCGGCTCACCCTTCACAATGATGCGCGGCAGGGCGATCGCCTCCTGCATCGATAGCTTCCAGTCGAGCACGCCGATCACGGTCTGCAGCGTGTCGCCGATGATGCGGGCGCCGCCGGCCGAGCCCAGGGCGGCGACGAGCTTGCGGTCGCGGTCGAGGATGAAGGTGGGCGACATGGACGAGCGCGGCCGCTTGCCGGGTTCGACCCGGTTGGCGACCGGCTTGCCGCCGACCTCCGGCAGGGGCGAGAAATCGGTCAGCTCGTTGTTCAGCACGAAGCCACGCACCATCATCTGCGCGCCGAACGGCGACTCGATGGTGGTGGTGAAGCTCACCGCGTTGCCCCAGCGGTCGACGATGGTGATGTGGCTGGTGCCGTGCTCGACATAGCCGGGCGGCAGGCCGGGCCCTGACCTTGCCCATGCTGCGGTCGTCCGACATCAGCAGGCGACGCTCGTCCGATATAGACCGGCGACAGCAGCCCGGCCACCGGCACCGACGACGAATGCCGGGATCGGCGACGTAGCGGTCGCGATCGGCGAAGGCGAGGCGGCTCGCCTCGGCGATGAGATGGAGCACGCGCATGCTGTTGGGCGGATCGCGCGCAGATGTCGAACGGCTCGATCAACTGCAGGACCTGCAGGATGGCGATCGCCGCCCGACGAAGGCGGCGGCATGCCGCAGACGATCCAGACGCGATAGGGTCCGCACACCGGCTCGCGCTTGACCGGCCGGTAGCCCGCGAGGTCGGCCAGCGACAGGGTGCCCGGGCGCACATGGTTGTGCACACGCTCGACCATCTCGGCCGCGATGGGCCCTTCATAGAGGGCCTTCGTTCCCTGGTCGGCGATCTGCTGCATCGTCTCGGCGAGGGCCGTATTGACGCACTTGCTCGCCCAGTTTCTTGGGCGAGCCGTCGGCGTTGAAGTAGGTCGCGCGCAGGCCGGGATCGTCGCGCAGCGACGGCATCTTTTGCAGCCAGTCGGCCAGGCGCGGCGGCACGGCGAAGCCGTCGCGCGCCAGGCCGATCGCCGGCTGGAACAGCTCGCTCCAGGCCAGCTTGCCGTGCTCCTTGTGGGCCAGCTCGAGCATGGCGAGCGCGCCCGGTACGCCGACGGAAATGCCCGAGGCCACCGCTTCGCGGAAGCTGCAGCGGCTTGCCGTCGCCGCCCAGGAACATGCGTGGGCGTGGCGCCGGCCGGCGCCGTCTCGCGGCCGTCATAGACGTCGATGGTGCCGGTGGCGCCCTCGTAGTTCAGCAGGAAGCCGCCGCCGCCCAGGCCGGAGGCCTGCGGCTCGACGACACCCAGCACCATTTGGACGGCGATCGCGGCGTCGACCGCCGAGCCGCCGCGGCGCAGCACCTCCAAGCCCGCCTCGACGGCCATCGGGTTGGCCGCAGCCACCATGCTCTGCGGCGCGGCAAGGCACGCCGGAACCCTGGCCGCGCCCAGCAGCAGCAGCAGCGCAACGACCAGCAGCCGGCGCAGCCTCATGCGCGGCGCGCCACGATGAACAGGCGGCGGAAGGGAAACAGCGTGATGCCGTCCGCGCGCATCGGGTAGGCCTCGGCGAGCAGTTTCGCATAGGTGTCGTAGAAGCCGGTCTGTTCGGCTTCGTTCAGCACCGCCATGTAGGGCCGCAGGCCGGTGCCGGCGGTGTACTGCGCCACCGGATCCTTGCCGGTGAGCACCTGCTGATAGATCGATTCCCAGATGTCGAGGTCCGAGCACAAGGGCTTCAGCGCATCGTAGTAGCGTCCCGGCTCGTACACCGAGCGGATGCCGCCCACCTTGGCGAGCTTGTCGCGCCATGGACCGGCCTGCGCCGCCTGGCGCATCAGCGCATGCGACGGCGCCTCGTGGTTGCGTGGCATCTGGATCGCGAGCTGGCCGCCCGACGGCAGGAGCTTCAGCAGGCCGGGGAACAGGTCGATATGGCCTTCGACCCATTGGTAGGCGGCGTTGCTGTAGAGGATCGTCGGCGGCAGGCCGGGCTTGAAGTGCGCCAGGTCGCCGGTGGTGAAACTCACGCGCTGGTCGACCGTCTGGCTGCGCGCCTTGGCCAACATCTCCTCCGACGAATCGACGCCGATGACCGGCGCCGCCGGAAAACGTTCGGCCAGGATGCGGCTGATGTTGCCGGCGCCGCAGCCAAGATCGTAGATCGCGTGGCCCGGTCGCGCGCCGTTGGCCGGATCCAGCCGGCCCATCAGGTCGAGCGCGGGCCTGAGGCGCGCGTCGGCGAACTTGAGATAGAGATTGGCGTCCCAGACCGGGGCCTTGACGTCGTTCACGATCACTTCTCCTCGAATTGGGCGTCGACGGGCACACGATACGCCATGGCGATCTTGTTGCCCTTCTGCGCGGCCAGAACGACAGCCATGAATTCCTCGTGCATCTCGTCGGTCATGCCCTTCTGCCGCGCCATCGTGCCGTGCGAGGCGATGCAATATTCGCACTGATTGGTGATGCTGACCGCGAGATAAACTAATTCCTTGGTGAGCGGATCGAGCCTGCCCGGCGCGAAGGCCGCCTTCATTTCCGCTGCAAAGGCCTCCATCACCGCGGGATGGCGCGCCAACGCCTTCCAGACATTGTTAATAGCGGCGGGATCGATGCCGCGCGCCTTCGCGATGCCATCGACCACGGCCTTGGCCCGCGGGTTCATGTCCTTGTACTCGGTCAGCCTGGGCATCGGATGCTCCTGCAAAATGAAGGGGGCGGCGACGCCGGCACCGCCATGTCGGGTTCAATTTCCGCATTTCCCGCAATTTCCGCTACCCATTTGCGATGGACTGCTTGAAGTGCACCCCTTGGGTGAGACAGCAAGACCCCCGGACAGTTTCCCGAACAAAGTCCCTGCAGGGATTCCCGCCAATTTCCGCCGGTTTCCGCCGGTTTCCGCCGCTTCGCGCCCCCCTCGAAAAGGCCGCTATTTCCTAAGGATTGGAGGTTTCCGGCATTTCCGGCATTTCCGCCGGTGGTTTTTCGCCGTTTCGTCGAAAGGGCACTTCCGCTCATTCCACCGCGCGCGCACGAAGGCCCTGCTACGCCGCCCCGGCAAGCGCGGGGGGTTGCTCCGCTGGCTTGTAGAGGGTTGGGCAGCCGGGATGGATCATGGCTGACTCTCCTGTGAACAGGACTAGTTGACTATAAGTATTACTTTTCCGATGTCAAGTATGACTTTTTTATCACTTAAGGCAATCGACTTGCATTTTCGGGCGCCATAGCGCCCGAAAATGCCGTTTGGCCTCTTGAGCCATGTCGACAGAGAAACAGGCGCTCCGCCTGCCGGTGGGGCTCAGGCCGGTCGAGGTCACCTTCCGGCAGCGGCATCCCCGCCGAGGCGCTGCCGGGAATCTTCGATCGCTTCTTTCGGGCTGCCTCGCCGAACATAGAGGGGACAGGTCTCGGCCTGTCGATTGCGAAGGCGATTGCCGACCGATATGGCCTGAAGCTGTCGATTACCAACCAGCCTACGGGCGGCGTGATCGCTCGCGTCACGATCCTGGAGGTGCATCACTTGGAATCGTGGCATCTCATCATGCTCATCCGGACCGCGAGCGTCTCGCTCGCTCATGAATCTTGAGCGAGCGGGACGCTCGCGGTCCGGAAGACGATGACGCTCAATACATGTGCTGGCCGCCGTTGATCGACAGCGTCGAGCCGGTGATGAAGCCCGCGTCGTCGGCAATCAGGAACATCACGCCGCGGGCGATCTCCTCGGCCTTGCCGAGCCGGCCGACCGGGATCTTGGCCACGATCTTCTCCAGCACGTTGGCCGGCACCGCCGAAACCATGTCGGTCTCGGTGTAGCCCGGCGCGATGGCGTTGACGGTGATGCCCTTGGACGCGCCTTCCTGGGCCAGCGCCTTGGTGAAGCCGTGAATGCCCGACTTGGCGGCGGCGTAGTTCACCTGGCCGTACTGGCCGCCCTGGCCGTTGATCGAGCCGATATTGACGATGCGGCCGAAGCCGCGCGTGTTCATGCCCTCCCACACCGCCTTCGACATGTTGAAGCAGGAGCCGAGGTTGGTGTCGATCACCGAGTCCCACATGTCGCGCGTGAGCTTGCGCATGGTCGAATCGCGGGTGATGCCGGCATTGTTCACCAGCACCTCGATCGGGCCGAGATCCTTCTCGATCTGGGTGATCACCGACTGGCAGGCGGCGAAATCGCCGACGTCGAACTTGTAGACGGCGATGCCGGTCTCGGCCTTGAATTTCTTCGCCGCGTCGTCGTTGCCGGCGTAGGTGGCCGCCACCTTGTAGCTCTTGTCCTTCAGCATGCGCGAAACAGCGGCGCCGATGCCGCGCGTTCCACCCGTCACGACTGCAACACGTCCGGCCATTTTTTCCTCCCGTAGGTTACGCCGGCATACTCTAGAGCGGATTCCAAGAAGGTGGAACCAAACCACCTCACCCTGAGGAGCGCGCACAGCGCGCGTCTCGAAGGGTCGGCAACCTGCCGTGTCGTCGCCCACCCTTCGAGACGCATCGCTTCGCGATGCTCCTCAGGGTGAGGTGGTTCTGGGAAACGGAATACGCTGCAGCCGGTCCTGCGCGCGGCAAAAGAGAAGAATTGGCGGGCGGTGCCGGATAACGGCACGCCCGACGCCGGTCATAGAACGGCAACCATGAAGCCCTTCACCGCCCTGCTCGGCGCCGCCGCCGGGACCCACGCCGCCGACCAACTGGCGCTCGCAACCCTGCCGCTGACCGCGACCCTCGTGCTGGGCGCGGGACCCGGCATACTGGGCCTGCTGGTCGCCGCACAAAGTGCAGCCTGGCTGCTGCTCTCCCTGCCGGCCGGCGCCTGGGTCGACCGCATGCCGCGGCGCACCCTGCTGATCGTGGCGCTGGGGCTCGGTCTCGTGGCGTCGGTCTTCGCTGTGGCCGCCGCCGCCGCGGGCATCGTGAGCCTGCTGGGCGTTGCCGCCTTCATCGGCGCCTCGGGCACCGTGGTCTATGTACTGACATCGATCTCGCTGCTGCCCAGCCTGGTGCCGCCCGCCGACCTGTCGCGCTCCAACGCGCGCCTGGAGCTGGCGCGCGCCATCGTGAGCCTGGCGGCGCCCTTCGTGGCGGGCCTGCTCGCCCAGCTCCTGTCGCCGACCTGGGGTTACGCGCTGGCCGCCTTCGGCGCCGCACTGGCGCTCGCCTGTGTTCTCGCGTTGCCAAAAGCCCCGGCACCGACGAGCGGCGCGGAGCGACCCTCCTTCGTCGAGTCCATCCAGGCCGGCGCCTCCTTCGTGGTGCGTCACGAGCTCCTGCGCGGCATCGGCCTTTGCGCGGTGTTCTGGAACTTCGCCTTCTTCGCCCTGCTGGCCGTCTGGGCGCCGCTGGCGCTGGGCCCGCTCGGCCTTGATCCGGCGCATATGGGCCTCGCGCAGTCGGCCTACGGCGCGGGCCTGATCCTGGGCGCGCTGGTGGCGCCGGTTTCGGCACGACTGCTGCCGCCCCTCGCCACGCTCATCTTCGGGCCCGCAGTGTCGGTGATCGCCGCCGGCCTGTTCATCACGGCACCTGCGGGAAACGGCTTCGCCTATGCCGCCGCCGGACACTTCCTGGTGGGCTTCGGCCCGATGCTGTGGCTGATCTGCCAGATCACCGTGCGCCAACTGGTGACGCCGTCGCCGCTGATGGGCCGCGTCAATGCCACGATGCAGACCGCGATCTACGGCGTGCGGCCGCTGGGCGCGCTGGCGGGCGGATTCGTGGCGGCGCAGGCCGGATTACCTGCCGCCTTGCTGTTGATCGCCGCAGCGTTTGCACTGTCCACGCTGGTGATCGTGCTGTCGCCGCTCATCCGGCTGCGCGCCCTGCCGGAACCGGTCTGCGCCTAGAACGGTTTCCAATCGGAAACGAAGGCACTTCCCGCGATCCGTGGTGGAGGCAACCCCTCCCCCATAGCGGGCGTTTTTCCAGGACCGAAGCGCTTTCCAGGCGGCGAGACCACCGCCGCCTTGGCCGCCCAGCTCCTCAGAGAGGTGCCCAAGACGGCGCTACCCAATGGGAAGTCGCGTTGCGAAAACCGGGACCTCAGCCGGAGCGGCGTGGCCCTCACATGGCAAAGGCGGCCGGATCATGACGCGCAAAGCGGCGAACAGTCGGGAGGATGATTCTCACCAGGTTCTGGAGCCGCCCGAGCGGCCCGCCAAGCCGGCTTGGGCCGCCGCGTCCGAGGCGATACGGAAGGCCGCTGCGTCAAGAACCCGGGCGCTGCACGAAGAGACCGAAAACCGCGAGGCGCCGGCCGAGTCAGACCACCAACCGCCGACGGAAGACGAAAAGGACGACAAGCCTCGTGCGAGTTTCCTGCGGCGAAATCCCTATGTGATCGCCATCGGCGTGGCCCTGTTCTTGGTGATTGCGGCGGCCGGCTACCTCTATTGGGACAATGCGCGGCGCTTCGAAACGACCGACGATGCCTACATCGAGGCGCGTCAGTTCTCGGTGGCGCCCAAAGTGGGCGGTTATCTCACGGCGGTGCCGGTGACCGACAACCAGCACGTCGTGGCGAACAGCGTGATCGCGCAGATCGACGAACGCGACTATCGCATCGCGCTCCAACAGGCCGAGGCGCAGGTCGCGGCCGCAGAAGCCAGCGTCCGCGGCATCGATGCGCAAACCGCCGTCCAGAAGGCCCAGGTCGAAGCGGCCCAGGCCCAGGTTACGCGCGCCCAGGCGGCCCTGAAATTCTCCGAAGAGGACGCTGACCGGTACAAGAACCTCGCCCAGACCGGCGTGGGCAGCGTCCAGCAGGCGCAGCAGACGCAGTCGAAACGGCAGCAGGACCAGGCGAGCCTGGCGGACGCGCAAGCGGCGGTCACAGTCGCGCTGCGGCAAATCGAGTCCCTCAAGGCGCAGCGGGCGAATGCCGAGGCAAGCCTCGCGCAGGCGCAGGCCCAGCGCGATCAGGCGAAGCTCAACCTTTCCTATACGACGGTGACCGTTGGGCAGCCGGGGCGTGTCGTGAACCTCACGGCGGCGGTCGGCGAGTTCGTGCAGCCGAGCACCAGCCTCGCAATGTTCGTGCCCGACGAGATCTGGGTCACGGCGAATTTCAAGGAGACCCAGCTTGCCGCCATGCGTCCCGGCCAACCCGTGACGATTCGTATCGACGCCTACCCGGATCGCCTGATCCGGGGCCACGTGGCCAGCGTGCAGCCCGGATCGGGAACGGCGTTCTCGCTGCTGCCTGCGGAGAACGCCACCGGCAACTTCGTGAAGATCGTGCAGCGCGTGCCGGTGAAGCTCGTCATCGACAATCCGCCGACCGACGTCGCCGTCGGGCCGGGCATGTCGGTTGTTCCGAGCGTGCGCGTGAACGCCCAACCGTCTCTCTACCAGCGCCTGTTTGGGCACGCATGAGGGGGCACACATGAGGGGACATGGATGAGCGCCAAAGCCGAGGCCGGCGCGCCCAATCCGTGGCTGATCGCGATCGTGGTGTCGATCGCGGTGTTCATGGAGGTGCTCGACACCACGATTGCCAATGTGGCGCTGCCCTATATCGGCGGCGGACTCGCCGTCAGCGTTGACGAAGCGTCGTGGGCCGTCACGACCTACCTCGTCGCCAATGCTGCGATCCTGACGGCCAGCAGCTCGCTGGCCAAAATGTTCGGCCGCAAGCCGTTCTATCTCGCCTCCGTCAGCCTGTTCGCGGTGAGCTCCGTCCTCTGCGGTTTCGCCTGGGATCTGCAGTCGCTTCTGTTTTTCCGCGTCCTGCAGGGCCTGGGTGGCGGCGGCATGGTGCCGATCTCGCAATCGATCCTGGCGGACTCCTTCCCGCCGGCCAAGCGCGGGCAGGCCTTCGCCTTGTTCGGCGTCGCCGTCGTGGTCGCGCCGGTGATCGGCCCGACGCTGGGCGGCTGGCTGTCGGACAATTGGGGCTGGCGGTGGTGCTTCCTCATCAACGGACCGGTGGGCCTTCTGTCGATCGCGCTGGTGTCGACGCTCCTGCACGAACCCAAGACCGCCCTCGAGGAACGCCGGCGCTTGAAGAAGGAGGGCTGGCGTTTCGATCTTGTCGGCTTCCTGTTGGTCGCGACGTTCCTGGGCGCGCTCGAGGTCGTGCTCGATCGCGGCCAGGAGGACGACTGGTTCACGTCGAACTTCATCATCACCTTCGCCGTGATCTGCGTGCTGGCGTTCGTGCTGATGATCCCGTGGGAGATCACGCGCCGCAATCCCGCGGTCGACCTCCGCATGCTGGCGTCGCGACAGTTCGGCTCCTGCTTCCTCGTCATGATGGCGACCGGCGCCATCCTGCTGGCGACGACGCAGTTCCTGCCCGAGTTGGTCCAGCAGGATTTCGGCTATACCGCGACCTGGGCCGGCCTCGCTTTGTCGCCGGGCGGCCTCGTCACCATGGCGATGATGTTCGTCGTCGGCCGCCTGTCGGGCCATGTCCAGCCGAAATACCTGATCGCCGTCGGGGCCATGATCATTGCGCTGTCGATGTATGACCTGACCCGCATCTACGGCGCTGTCGATTTCTGGTTCTTTGCGCTGTCGCGCATCTATATCGGCGTCGGCCTGCCGCTGATCTTCATCCCGATCACGACCGCGTCGTACGACGGCATTCCGCCCGACAAGACCGATCAGGCCTCGGCGCTGATCAATGCCGCGCGCAATGTCGGCAGCTCGATCGGCATTGCGCTCGCCATCAACGTCCTGGCCTACCGCCAGCAGTTCCACCAGAGCCGGCTGGTCGAGCACGTCGTTCCGTCGAACCCGCAATATCAGGGAACGCTGCAGCGCATGACGGACTATTTCGCAAGCCATGGCAGTCCGGCCGCCCAGGCTTCGCAGCAGGCCTTTGCCTGGATCGGCCGGCAGGTGCAGGCCCAGGCGTCGCTGCTGGCCTACATCGACGTCTTCTGGGTGCTGATGGTGATCTCGATTTGTGCCGTGCCGCTCGCGCTCATCCTGCGCAAGGTCAAGCCCCAGGCGGGCGCGCCGGCCGGCCACTGATGTCCTGGCCGCCGGCCCGCCGGAGCTGCAAGGCCTTCGCCCCCGCTCGCCGCGCTTGACCGAAAAGTCGGTTCGGTCGACGCTGTCGGCGGAGGTCGTTGCATGAAGAAGTTTCTAGCCGTTGTCGCGTTGTCCTTGCTTGCTTCCGCCTGTACGTCCTCCACGCCCGGCGGAATGTCGCGCTGGATGGAGGCCTACGGCAACAACTTCCCGGTGCCGCAGCCGGGCCTGGCCGCGGTCTACCTGGTGCGAGGCAACGCTCCGCCGGAGGCGCAGGCGATCAACATCACCCGCAGCGGACGGCTGGCGGGCATGGTCACCCCCAACACCTGGCTGCTTTTCGAGGTAGCGCCCGGCTACCACGACTTCAGGGCCGTCGGAACGCAGGAAAGCAACGAGCTCATCATCACCACGGCGCCCGGAGAAACGCGCTTCCTGATGATTTCGCCGACATCGCCGGACAATGCCGAGCTGCTGGAGCTGTCGTCGCTGGACGGACGGCGCCTCGTGCTTCAAGGCCAGCACATGCAGGAGCTGCGCTGACACCCGTGCCGGATGCCCCACGCCCCCCGCTGCCGCCTTTCACGGCCGAGACGGCGACGCTCAAGGCGCGGGCCGCCGAGGATGCCTGGAACAGCCGCGATCCCGAACGCGTGTCGCTCGCCTATACGCCGGACAGCGTGTGGCGCAATCGGTCGGAGTTCTTCCACGGCCGTGAGGCGATCAAGGCATTCCTGACGCGCAAGTGGGCCCGGGAACTGGACTACCGGCTGATCAAGGAGCTGTGGACCAGCGGCGGCAACCGCATCGCCGTGCGCTTCGCCTACGAATGGCGGGACGATTCGGGCAACTGGTTCCGCTCCTACGGCAACGAGAACTGGGAGTTCGACGAGCGCGGCCTGATGCGCCATCGCCTCGCCTCGATCAACGACCTGCCGATCGCCGCCAGCGAGCGCAAGTTCCACTGGCCGGCGCCTGGGCCCCGGCCCGCCGATCATGCGGGGCTGAGCGAGCTCGGGCTTTAGGTTCTTTCTCCTCTCCCCCGCTAGGGGGAGAGGTTGGGTGAGGGGGTTGCACGAGTTTTCGATGCCCCCTCACCTAGCCTCTCCCCCTAGCGGGGGAGAGGAACACGGACTCAATCGCGCTCGACGCACATCGCGATGCCCATGCCGCCGCCGATGCAGAGCGTGGCGAGGCCCTTCTTGGCGTCGCGCTTCTGCATCTCGTAGAGCAGCGTGGTGAGCACGCGCGCGCCCGAGGCGCCGATCGGATGGCCGAGCGCGATCGCGCCGCCATTGACGTTGAGCTTGTCCGGATCGAGGCCGAGCTGCTTGCCGACGGCGACGGCCTGCGCGGCGAAGGCCTCGTTGGCCTCGACGAGGTCGAGGTCCTTGACGGTCCAGCCGGCCTTCTTGAGCGCGGCCTGAGACGCGGTCACCGGACCGATGCCCATGATCGCCGGATCGACGCCGGTGGTCGCCCACGACACGATCTTGGCCAAGGGCTTGATGCCACGCTTCTTGGCCTCGTCGGCGCTCATCAGCACCAGAGCGGCCGCGCCGTCATTGATGCCCGAGGCGTTGCCGGCGGTGACCGAGCCGTCCTTGGCGAAAGCGGGCCGCAGCTTGCCCAGCGTTTCGATCGTGGTGCCGTGGCGCGGGAACTCGTCGGTGTCGACCACGACGTCGCCCTTGCGGGTCTTCACCGTGACCGGGACGATCTCGTCCTTGAAGCGGCCGGACTTCTGCGCCGCCTCGGCCTTGTTCTGCGAGGCGGCGGCGAAGGCGTCCTGCTCGGCGCGGGTGATCTGGTATTTCTGCGCCACGTTCTCGGCCGTGTTGCCCATGTGGTAGCCGTGGAAGGCATCCCACAGACCGTCCTTCAGCATGGTGTCGGTCATCTTGAGCTCGCCCATCTTGGTGCCTTCGCGCATGTACGCGGCGTGCGGCGCCTGGCTCATGCTCTCCTGGCCGCCGACGACCATGATCGAGGCATCGCCATTGCGGATCGCCTGCCAGCCGAAGGCGACGGCGCGCAGGCCAGAGCCGCAGAGCTGGTTGATGCCCAACGCGGTCTTCTCGACCGGGATTCCGGAATTGACCGCGGCCTGGCGGGCCGGGTTCTGGCCCTGGGCGGCGGACAGGATCTGGCCCAGGATCACTTCGTCGACTTCCTCGGGCTTCACCTTGGCGCGCTCGAGCGCACCCTTGATCGCGGCCTTGCCGAGGTCGTGGGCCGGGACGGCGCCGAACGCGCCATTGAATGAGCCGATCGGCGTGCGCGCAGCGCTCGCGATGACGATGTCGGTTGCCATGGTATCCTCCTAGCGTGCCGCCCTGATGAGGATTTTATAGGCCCGCTACCGGCACCGGCAAGGTCTCGTCTTGACTACCGCCAAATGACCAGTTCCGCCTAGCGCCCGGCCAGTCTGGTGAAGCCATCGGCGCTCCACGCTTCGCTGCCCACGCCATGGTGAACGAAGAACAGGCCGGACGGGTCATATTTGGTCTTGATGGCGCGCAGCCGCGGATAATTCGACCCCCAATATGACTTCTGCCAGTCGTTTTCGAAGTAGCTGCTCTCGGCGACGTAGGAACCGGCATCGGGCGCGACCTTCCTGAGCAGGGCCATCGCCTTGGCGACCTTTCCGGCATTCCGCCGCGCCTCGTCAAGATCCGGCTCGTGACCGCGCAGGCCGGGATAGGCCGGCGGTCCCTCGCTGGCGACGATGGCGAGCGCGAAGGCATCGAGCACGGCCGGATTCATCGCCGTGTCGCGGGCCGCCTGCACGGCGTCATCGGTCCCGCCGGCCAAGCCTTTCTGGAAATGAATCTCGACCGTGGAATGGCGGGCGGCGGCAACAAGCGCCTCCGTGAATGCGGCGCGTCGATCGGCCTGCAGCAGCGACCGCGGCAGCCAGGCCGATTCGAAGTCGTGAATGAAATGCCCGGCCTCGCTGACATTCGCCGACCAGTACATGTTGTCCGGCGATGCGCCGGTCCGATCGTCGAACCGCACGGCCGCCGGTGCGTAGGCCTTGAGGAAATCGGGATTCCAGCGATGACGGGCGGGAATGCTGCGCAGCCGCGGCCCTGCCTCGAAAGCGAAGTCGTTGGACGCCGCGGTGACCCATTGCAGGAATGGCTGCCATTGCGAATCGGCCTCCTCGAGGGTGAGTCCCTGGAACGCCATCTGTATGTCGAGCCGGTTGCCCGGCCGGACATTGACGATCTCTCCCCAATGGGAATTGAGAAGGCCATCGGCGTAGAAACCAACAAAGCGGTCGACCAGCCTGCGGAAAGCGGCATCGGACGAGGCCCGGATCACAGCCGATATGCCGCCGAAGAAGGACGGCAATGCGTGGGTGCGCAACGTGGTGCGGGTGACGACGCCGAACGTGCCGCCGCCGCCGCCCTTGAGCGCCCAGAACAGGTCGGGGTTCGCGCACGCGTTGGCGATGCGCACGACGCCGTCGGCCGTGACGATCTCGGCTTCCAGCAGACTGCCCGCGGCCGTTCCGTAATTCTTCGAGTAGCTGCCGAACCCGCCGCCCTGGACAAGTCCCGCCACGCCGACCGTGCCGCAGCCCCCGCCCTGGACGTAGCGGCCGCCCTTGGTGGTCACTTCGTTGTAGGTGTGCATCCAGATCGCCCCGGCGCCGACCGAGACGGCCGGCTGCGGCGACTGCTGCCCGGCGCAGCCTTGCGCCACGAAAGCGTCGTGCAGGACGATGTCTTTCATCGCCCGCGTCCAGATCAGCAGCGAGTCCGCCGCATTGGACGTGCCGAGGTAGCTGTGCCCGCCGCCCTTCACGACCAGCCGCAGGTTGTTCTCGCGCGCGAAGTTCACCGCGGCCACGACATCCTCGGTTCGCCGCGCCGCGACGGCATAGGCGCTGGGCTGCGACGTCCAGGCGTCGACCCAGCCCGTGGTCTGGGTCAGGCTCGGGTCATCGCCGATGAAGTAAGGGTTCTTCAGTTCCTTGAAGACCTCGCGGCAGGCAGCACCGCTCGGCTGGTCCTGGCAGACGCCCAGCGGCGACTGCAGCTTGATGAGACGGCCGCCGACGTCTCGATTGAGACCGTCCCAGCTTGCCGCGGATGGCCATCCCGGTTGTCCGGGGCGCACGCGGGAGAGGCCGGGTGCCGCCTGGGCCGAAGCCGATCCGGGCACGAGCGGCAGCGCCAGGGCGGTCTTCAGGAAGGATCGTCGGTCCATCGACTTCACCCTTGTCAGCGCGCAGCCTCGGCCAGCAGCGACGGCCGACCGGCTTTCAGGCCGAACAGCGGCCGGAGAAACGCGACCGGCTGCACCAGCCAGGCATAGATCGCCCAGGTGACGCCGAAGGTCGCCAGCACGGCAAGGAAGAAGCCCCAGGCCGGCGGCACTTCATAGGTCAGGAGCCAGTAGACCACGATCACCGTCACGGTCTGATGGATCATGTAGAACGGATAGACGGCTTCGCTGGCCGAGGCGAGGAAGCGCGGCCGCATCGTCAGGTAGCGGTTGGCGAAGCCGATCGCTGTGAACAGCCAGGCCATGGTGTTGACCGCCGACAGCACGGCAT
The DNA here is from genome assembly GCA_963765385.1 of uncultured Alphaproteobacteria bacterium. Taxonomy (GTDB): domain Bacteria; phylum Pseudomonadota; class Alphaproteobacteria; order Reyranellales; family Reyranellaceae; genus Reyranella. The sequence goes on from CAVXWG010000014.1 coordinate 1,561,727, forward strand.
AGGCCGGCCGATCCGCCGGCGGCACGGTCGCGGTCACCGCGCCGTCGAAGAAGGTCGCATAGAGCGTGGCATAGGCCGCGATGCCGATGCCAAGCGACAGAAAGCGCTGGCGATTGAGCGCGGCCAGCATCTCCGGGGTGCCGAAGATGAAGCCGCCGTAAAGCAGAAGAACGCCGTTGTAGACCAGGCCATGCCAGTCGCCGATCAGGCCGTTGGGATTCTTGGACAGCGGCGCCAGCCACAGGATCGAGGCGCCCAGCGGCAGCGCCATCAGCCAATGCAGGCCGAAGCGGCCCATGATCCGCGCCGCCGCCGATTGAGTCGCCTGACCCGATTCTGAGCGCGCCCACAGGAAGCACGGCAGCAGCACGAACGTCAGCACCAGCACGTAGGCTACGAACCACAGGTGATGCCAGCTGAGATTGCCGGCCGGGTAGGTGCCGCGGAAGGCTTCGGGCAGCCACTCCAGGAAGGAGCCGGCGAACTGGCCGGAGAAATGCCGCTCGGCATAGACCTGGGGTGGCACCAGCACGACCATGCCGAAGGCCAGCGGTAGCAGCAGGCGGCGCAGCCGGTCGACGGCGAAGGCGCCGGGCGAACGTCGTCCGAGCGCCAGCACGATCGCGCCGCCCGACACCAGGAAGATCAACGGCATGCGCCAGCGATTGACGAAGCGCATGGCCTCACGAAGCCAGGCGATGTCCTCGCTGCTGTTGAGATGCCAGTGCCAGCCCGACCAGGCCATGCCGGAATGGTAGAGGATGAGCAGCCCGAAGGCCGTGACCCGGAGCCAGTCGAGATCGGAACGGCGGTTTTTCATGGCGGGACCCCAACGCTGTCGGCCGGCCCTGCCTAGCCGACAAGTCCCTGATCCATCGGCGAATTGTGATGAGCGGTACGGCCCGTGGGACGACCGGCGATGATCGTGTGACGACCGGCAAGTCGCTGGGGGCGCGCCACCGACAACAAGCGGGCAACTCAACGGAGCGCGGACCTCCAGGTCCGCTTCAGACTCATGCTTCATGAGCGGACCTGAAGGTCCGCGCTCCAAATGAGGTTTCATCCTCGAGGGTCCGCCGTGCGCGGCCTTTCCTTGCATCCCGCAAAGACGCGCGACTGGAGGCGCCGTCCCCAAGGGCCTTCAGCTGCGGACGGGTGCCAGCGCCTCGAAACGCTGGCGGTAGCGGCGGCTGAGATTGACCTCGGCGCCGTCCTGCAGACGGATGCGCCAGTCGCCGCTGATCCACGGTGTCACTTCCGTGACGCGGGCAATGTTCACCATGTGTGATTTGTGAACTCTGACGAAACGCCTGGGATCGAGCTCGGCCTCGAGCTTGCTGAGCGACGAGCGGATCTCGAACGTGTCGCCGCCGACATGGAGCACCGCGTAGTTGCCCGCCGCCTCGATCCAGTCGATGTCGGCCACTTCGACCACGACTTCGTTGCCGCCCCGTTTGCGCACGGCAAAGCGCTCCGGCAGGGCGGTCGATGTGGTTGACGGCGGCGGCACGGGGGTCGGCGGAAGTGCGGCCGCGGACGATGGCTTTCGCTCCAATATGTAGCGGATGGCCACGACGGCCGCGCTCAGCATGCCGTAGTTCACGATGTCTTTGGAGAATTCGTAGAACAACCGGTCCATGGTGAGCGGGAAGGAATAGCGCTCGCCCATCAGGCCGACGAACCAGAGCAGCCGAAGACCGGTCATCCCGACGGTACGCGTCACGCTGAACGGCACGATGGCCAGCACATGGATCAGGATGTTGCGAATCAGGATGTTGCGCGGGCTTGCGCCCATCGGGAAACGACGGTGCAGCCAGTAGATCGCCGGCAGGAGGGCGGCAACCATGATGTGGCTCGCCGCTTCCTGGACAACCGCACGACCAAAGCCGAGGCGATGTCCGCTGTCGGCGACCTCGACATAGGCGTGAGCGAACACCGATATGGTGAGCAACACGGCCCAGACCGCCGGCAGTCGCCAGTCGAAGGATCGCTCCTGCATCGCCGTCATTTCTGCTGCGGCTTGCCGAGGCCGTTCAGCCAATCCATCAGCGGCGTCCAGCAGAGCTCGCGTGCCCGGCCGCTCACCACCATGCCGATATGGCCGAGCGGCAGATCGAGCCGCGTTGCGTTCCTGAGGCCGCGCTTGGGATCGGCCAGGGAAGCCGCCGACAGCGGCGGCACGATGCGGTCACCCGACGGGATCATCACCAGCGCAGGCTTCCTGATCTTCGACGGCACGATCGGCTTTCCGCCCACCACCCACTTGTTGGTGCCGGGAAGGTTCTGGCCGTACCAGTCGATCAGGCATTCGCGTGCGGTCGGTCCGGCGAGCGGCGCACCGTCATTCAGCCAGTCCTCGAGCAGCACGAAATCGCGGGCGTGTTCGCCCTGCTGGTCCATGCCGAGGAAGCGCCCGAACTTCTTGACCGCGAGCCAGGGATCGAGCGACCAGAACAGGGTCTGCAGGATGTCGACCGGCAGCTCGCCCACGCGGTCGGCCATCTCGGCGAGCAGCGGACCGGCCGAGAGCAGGAAGGCATGGCCCGTGCGGTCGGCATGGAAGTCCCAGGGCGCCGCGAGCAGCGCCAGCCCGGCGACCCGGCGCGGCCGCAGCGCAGCCAGAGCGACGGTGAGCGTGCCGCCCATGCAATAGCCCATCACCGCCGGCGCCCGCCGCGCGCGTTTGCCGACGAAGCCCAGCGCGCGCTCGAGGCGCGCGACATAGGCCGTGCTGTCGAAGCGGCGCTCCTCGTCGTCGGGCGTCCCCCAATCGACGAGGTAGGGCCTGAGCCCAGCCGCCGCCATGGCGCGCAGCAGGCTCTTCTCGGCGGTGAGGTCGAGCACCTCCCAGCGATTGATCAACGACGGCACCACCAGCACGGCGCGCGTCCCGCGCTTGCGCGCCGCGCGGTGCGTGGCCCCGTAGTCGAGCAGCCGCGTATTGCCTTCGCGCCATACAGCCGGCGGATTGTCGAGCGTGCGATGGACGGGGTTCTGGCGATAGGCCAGCACACCGTCGGCCAGCCGCTGCATGCGGCGCGCGATCTCGCGCTGAAGGGCGGCCTCGAACTTGCCCGCGCCTGCCCTTGCCTCCAGCGCGGCGATCTCGGGCAGGAGGGATGCGACCGTGTCAGGCGCCGCCGAGCTTTGATTCGAGCTGGGCGATCCTGGCTTCCAGAGCCTCCACGCGCTTTCGGAGCTCGCCCACGTCATCAGCGCCGTGCCCAGATGAAGCGGCAGCGGACGAGGTCCCAGTCTGTGCTGCATGGTGTGCTCCTTGAGCCGCCTTGATGGCGGATGCAACCTGGGTGTTCGCGGCCGCGAACAGGCGGGCGATCTGTTCGGTCAGCGCCTGGTCGGCACTCAGGCCGGCGAGCTGGCTTTGCCAGAGGTCGAGATAACGCCGGGCCAAGCGATCGAAATCGGCAGAATCGTCGTTTTCGGAGGCCATGTGCGCACTATAACCCATCGTGGCGTGAACGCTGCTTTCGCATGCGCAAACAGCTCCTTGTCGCACTGCGGTATCGGCGCTAATGTGACGAAACCAAAGTAAACGGACGTTCACAGCGGCCGGGAGCTAGGGAGCGCAGCGTAATGGCCGATCAGGCAGTACCCGAGGGCGGACCGAAGCCCGCCCCGGTGGTGATCAAGAAGTACGCGAACCGGCGACTCTACAACACGGCGACTTCCGCTTACGTGACGCTCGACCATCTGTCGCAGATGGTGAAGGACAAGACCGACTTCGTCGTCTACGACGCCAAGACCGGCGACGAGATCACGCGCTCGGTGCTGACGCAGATCATCTTCGAGGAAGAGAACAAGGGCGGCCAGACGCTGCTGCCGATCCCCTTCCTGCGCCAGCTCATCTCGTTCTACGGCGACAGCCTGCAGGGCGTCGTGCCGCAGTATCTCGAGATGTCCATGACGCAGTTCGCGCGCAACCAGGAGCAGATGCGGCGCTACATGCAGAATGCCTTCGGCTTCAATCCGTTCCAGCAGTTCGAATCGATGGGCAAGCAGAACATGGCGATGTTCGAGAAGGCCATGCGCATGTTCAACCCGTTCCATCCCGGCCAGGCGCCGGGTACGCCGCCCATGACCAACGGACAGGAGCCGCCGCAGAGCGACGCGACCGCCCTGCCCACGGAAGCCGCGATCGACGATCTCAAGCGCAAGCTCGACGAGTTGCAGAACCAGCTCGCCGAGCTCAGCAAGAAGCCCTGACCGCGCCATGTCTGACGGACCGCCGCCGCTCAGGCGTGTGATGTCGCCTTGCATCGGCATCTGCACCATCGATCGCAAGAGCGGCTTCTGCCTCGGCTGCAAGCGCTCGATCGACGAGATCGGCCGATGGGTGATGCTCGATGATCCCCAGCGCCAGGCGATCATCGACCAGCTGCCGGGACGCAAGTACTGATCAGCTCCGCCTCGCCTCATGCTCCTCCCCCTTTGCGTCATGCTCCTCTCCCCCTTGGGGGAGAGGTTGGGTGAGGGGGATTAAGCGAAGGCTTTCTGCTGCATCACCCCCTCACCTAGCCTCTCCCCCAAGGGGGAGAGGAACATGAGAGGGAGGGGAATTGCCCCTAACGCCCCTTGAACACCGGCTTGCGCTTCTCGCGAAAGGCTGACGTCCCCTCCCTGTAGTCCTCGGTCAGGCCGGTCAGCACGTTCTGATCGGCATCCATGTGGGCGCCGAGATCGTCGAGTGCGTGGGCAAAGCGGTTGACCGTGCGCTTGGTCATGCGCACGGGGATCGGCGGCTGGCGGGCAATCCGCTCGGCGAAGGCCAGCGCGGCAGGCAGAGCCCCGCCATCCTCGACCACGGCCTCGACCAGCCCCCACGCCAGCGCCTCGGCGGCGGAGATACGATCCGACGCCAGGATGACGGCCTGCTTGGTGCGGGCCGGGCCCATCAGCGCCAACAGGCGCGGGATCGAGCCCCAGCTCATGTTCATGCCGAGCTCGACCTCGGGGATGCGAAAATGCGCGCTCTTCCCGCAGGTGCGGAAATCGAGCGATACGACCAGGGCGGCGCCGCCGCCGATGCAATGGCCCTCGATGGCGGCGATGGTGACCTGGTCCATCTCCTGCCAGGCCTTGCACATCTTGGGACCGAGCCGTCCGCGATGGAGGCGTTCGCCGACCGACAGCGCGTCGCGCTGGCGGCCTTCCGTGTCCTTCAAGTCGAAGCCTGCCGAGAAGGCCTTGGCGGAACCGGTCAGAATCACGACCGACGTCTCCAGATCGTCCTCGAAATCGCGCGGCACGTCGCGCAGCTCGCGCATCGCCTGCTGGCTCAACGCATTGATGCTGTCGCCGCGGTCGAAGCGCACCACGGCGATCCGGCCCGCATGCCCAAGACCTTTCTCGATGTTGACGAACTGGCGCTCCATTCGCGCGTTCCTCCTGTGTTCGCCGCACGGTAGCGCCTCGGCTTTACAAGGGCGAGGTGCTTCGCTTGACTGCAGCGCATGTCAAAATCGATTGGATCCGTCGCCCTCGAACGTCGCGTCGACGCGCTGTTCTCCCGTTACACCCGGCCCGGCTCGCCGGGCGCCGTGGCCGCCGTCATGCGCGACGGCGAGATCGAGCTGTGCAAGGGCTACGGGCTCGCCAGCATCGAGTTGGACGTGCCGATCACCCCAAGGACACGCTTTCGCATCGCCTCGGTCAGCAAGCAGTTCACCGTGAGCGCCGCGCTGATGCTGGCCGAGGAAGGCAAGCTCAAGCTCTCTGATCCGCCGCACGGGTATCTCAAGGAGCTGAAGCCGCTGCCCGTCACGGTCGACCAGATGATGCGCAATTCGAGCGGCCTGCCCGACTTCCTCGAGCTGCTGCGTCTGGGCGGCCACGGCCTCGACAAGCCGGCGCGGCCGCAGGATCTTCTGGCCGCCTGCCTGCGCAACAACCATCTCAACTTCACGCCGGGCAGCCGCTTCCTCTACAGCAACACCAATTTCCTGCTGCTCGGCCTGATCATCGAGAAGATCGCCGGCAAGAAGCTGGGCGACGTCCTCGCCCAGCGCATCTTCGGGCCGCTCGGCATGAACAGCACGCAGCTCGTGCACGAGATCGACACGGTGATCCCCGGTCTCGCCACGGGATATCTCGGCGATTTCGAGAACGGCTTTCGCCGCGCCGCGCACGCCTATCCGCAGGGCGGCGAGGGCGGCCTCACCTCGACCGTGGAGGACCTGCTGATCTGGAGCCGGCATTTCGACCAGCCGGCGCTGGCGCCAAAAAACCTGCCGGCCCAGCTGGCGGCCGCGGCGCCGCTCAGCGGCGGCCATGCCAACAAGTATCGCCGCGGCGTGCAGGCCGACGACATGCGCGGCCTCGCCACGATCGGCCATGGCGGCCTGTGGCCGGGCTATCGCACGGAATTCCTGCGGGTGCCGCAGGCCGACCTCACCGTCGTGGTGATCGCCAACCTGGGCAGCATCGATCCGTGGCGGCAGGCGCGCGCCATCGCGACGCTGGCGCTGGAAGGCGACAAGCGACTGAAACCCGCCCTGCCCGCCGTCACCGAAGCCGAGGTCAAGCCGCTGTCGGGCGCCTGGTTCAACGCCGACGAGCCGGCGCTGTTCGAGCTGGCCTGGCGGAACGGCGAGGCGACGGTGACCCAGAACGGCATGCCCTTCGCGCTGGGCCGCCGCGGCGACGGCTGGCTGGCGGCGGAGCGCGGCTCGTTCGAGTTCGCCCTGAAGCCTGGCCAGAAGGGATCCACAGCGATGAAGGTCGATCTCGGCGCCGGCCGCGTGCTCACCTTCAGGAAGCTCGGCCGGCGCAAAGCGGTGCCGGCGGCGATCGCCGGCCGCTACCTTTCGGCCGACACCGGCGCCACCTGGGAGATCAAGCGCAGCGGCCAGGATTGGGCCGCCGCCGTCGGCGGGCCGCTGATCGCCGGCGGCGCGCCCTGGCCCGTGCGCGGCATCGATTCCGACACGGTCGAGGTCGAGTCGCCGGGCAGCTGGCTGCAGGTGACCCAGCTCGCCCACCTCGTGCGCGACCGCGCCGGGCGCGTGGTGGCGCTGGAAGTGTCGACCGGCCGCATCAAGAAGATGCGGTTTGAGCGCAGCGACTAGCCCTCCTTGTCTTCCTCCTCTCCCCCGCTAGGGGGAGAGGCTGGGAGGGGGCTACGCACGTCAATTCCCCCTCACCTAACCTCTCCCCCTAGCGGGGGAGAGGAACATGAGAGAGATCGAGAGCAATCACCGAAACGGAATCGCGTACATCAGGCCGCCATTGGTCCACAGCGCGTTCTGGCCGCGTTCGAGCTTGAGCGGCGTCTCCGTGCCGACATTGCGCTCGAAGCTCTCGCCATAGTTCCCGATCTGCTTGATGATGTTGTACATCCACTTCTCGTCGACGCCGACGGCCTTGCCGTAGCCTGGCGTCACGCCCAGGAAGCGCTTGATGGCGGGATCGTCGCTCTTCAGCATCTCGTCGACGTTCTTCGAGCTGATGCCCATCTCCTCGGCCTCGATCATGCCCATCAGGGTCCACTTCACGAGGTCGAACCACTGATCGTCGCCGTGGCGCACGATCGGGCCCAACGGCTCCTTGGAGATGCGCTCGGGCAGGATCGTGTGCTCGCCTTTGCCGGAGAGTTGGCCGGCGCGCACCGCCGCCAGACCGGAAGCGTCCGTCGTGTAGGAATCGCAGCGGCCGGCGGCATAGGCCTGCAGAAGCTCGTCGAGCTTCTCGATCAGCACCGGCTTGAAGGTCATCTTGTTCTTGCGGAAATAGTCGGCGAGGTTGAGCTCGGTGGTGGTGCCGGGCTGCACGCAGATGGTGGCGCCGCTAAGGTCCTTGGCGCTCTTGATGTTGCTCTTGGTCGGCACGATGAAGCCCTGGCCGTCGTAGAAATTGACGCCGGCGATGTTGAAGCCGAGCGAGGTGTCGCGCAGCAGGGTCTGCGTGGCGTTGCGGGTGATGACGTCGACCTCACCCGACTGCAGCGCCACGAAGCGCTGCTGCGACGTGGTCGGCGTGTACTTGGCCTTCTCGGCATCGCCGAACATCGCCACGGCGATCGCCCGGCAGAGGTCGACGTCGAGCCCCGTCCACTTGCCCTGGCTGTCGGAGAAGGAGAAGCCCGCCAGGCCGGTGTTCACCGCGCACTGCACGAAGCCCTTGGCCTTCACCGCATCGAAAGTCTGGCCGGCCGATGCCGGCATCGAGGCGATGGCCGCCACGCCCGAAAGCGCCGCCGCAGCGGCGAGAGATTTACAGAACATTGCTGAGCCCCCTGTTCTTGTCTTGAACAGGGCCAGCATAGCAAAAGGCGCGCCCGGATCAGGCCGTCCCCAGAATGGGGACGCCGTAGAGCGAGAACAGACGATCCTCGGTTGCCAGCACGAATCCCTCGGACTTTGCCTGGGCAATCAGCATACGGTCGAACGGATCGCCGTGATGACGCGGCAAATCCCCCGCCAACTCCGCATGAGTTGCCGTAATATCAAGCAGACGAAACCCCGCTTCGCGGCAGGCCGTTGTTGGACTTCCAGCAAAGTCGAGTTTGCCAATTTGGCGTTTGATGCAAATCTCCCAAATGGTCACGGCGCTCACTGCTATGTCGCTCTGATAGTCCTCTATTGCGTCGCGCAAGATTACCGGCAGGCGACGGTCTCGCCACTGCCACCAAAGAAAGACATTGGTGTCGAGCAAAAGGCGCACGACTCAGGGATCGATACCGAACGCCTTGCGCAATTCAGGCGGAAGCGGATCGTCGAACTCGGGCGATATCCATTTGATCTTCATCGCTCCGGAAGGCTTACGGCGGCCCTTCTTGACCACGGGCAGGGGCACGAGCTTGGCCATGGGCTGGCCATGCTTGGCGATGACGATCTCCTCGCCGGAGGCAGCGCGATCCACCAGCGAGGAGAGCTGGTTCTTGGCTTCGTAGAGGTTGAAGATCTTGGTCATGAGAATTTGGCCTACTTAGCCAAATTCTACATCCGAGACGCCGGAACGGTCAAATCGTCCGCTCGACCATCATCTTCTTGATCTCGGCGATGGCCTTGGCCGGATTGAGGCTCTTGGGGCAGGTCTTGGTGCAGTTCATGATGGTGTGGCAGCGGTAGAGCCGGAACGGATCTTCCAGCTGGTCGAGCCGCTCGCCCTTGGCCTCGTCTCGGCTGTCGGCCAGCCAGCGATAGGCCTGCAGCAGGATGGCGGGCCCGAGATAGCGCTCGCCGGTCCACCAGTAGGAGGGGCACGAAGTCGTGCAGCAGAAGCACAGGATGCACTCCCACAGCCCGTCGAGCTTGGCGCGCTCCTCGTGGGACTGCAGCCGCTCGCGGGTCGGCGGCTGGCTGGTCGACTTCAGCCACGGCTCGATCGAGGCGAGCTGGGCGTAGGGCACGGTGAGGTCGGGCACCAGGTCGCGCACCACCGGCATGTGCGGCAGCGGGTAGATCTTGATGTCGCCCTTCACCTCGGAAATGAACTTTGTGCAGGCCAGCGTGTTGGTGCCGTCGATGTTCATGGCGCACGAGCCGCACACGCCCTCGCGGCACGAGCGGCGGAAGGTGAGCGAGCTGTCGATCTCGTTCTTGATCTTGATCAGCGCGTCCAGGACCATCGGGCCGCACTGGTCCATGTCGACTTCGTAGGTGTCGATCGAGGGATTCTTGCCGTCGTCGGGCGTCCAGCGATAGACCTTGAACGCCTTGATGTTCTTGGCGCCCGCCGCCGCCTTGTAGGTCTCGCCGACGCCGACCTTGGAATTGGCGGGCAGTGTGAACTCAGCCATCGCTTCCTCTCAAAACTCTCGGGCGCCCCACTCCGCGGCGTCCTGGTACAGGCGCGCCCTAATACACGCGGGCTTTCGGCGGGAACGACTGCACATCGTTGCTCATCGGTTGCAGCTTCACCGGCCGGTAGTCGATGCGGGTCTTGCCCTTCTCGTCCACCCAGATCGCCGTATGCTTCATCCATTCCTTGTCGTCGCGCTCGGGGAAATCCTCGCGGGCATGCGCGCCGCGGCTTTCCTTGCGGTTGGCCGCCGAGCGGATGGTGGCCTGGGCCTGCACGATCAGGTTCTCGAACTCCAGGGTCTCCATGAGATCGGAGTTCCAGATCAGCGAGCGGTCCTTGACCCGGATGTCGGAGCTGCCGGCGATCACCTGGTCCATCTTCGCGCAGCCCTCGTCGAGGCTCTGCTGGGTGCGGAACACCGCGCAGTCGTTCTGCATGGTGCGCTGCATGTTGAGGCGGAGCTGCGCCGTCCCGGTGCCGCCCGCGGCGTGGCGCAGCCGGTCGAAGCGCGCGATCGCCTCCTCGCCGGCGTGCGGCAGCTGCTTGTGCGATTCGCCCGGCGTCAGCATCTCGGCGCAGCGATTGGCGGCGGAGCGGCCGAACACCACGAGGTCGAGCAGCGAGTTCGAGCCCAGCCGGTTGGCGCCGTGGACGGACACGCAGGCCGCCTCGCCGATCGCCATCAGGCCGGGAACGGCGGTATTGGGATCGCCGTCCTTGACCGTCATCACCTCGCAGTGATGGTTGGTCGGGATGCCGCCCATGTTGTAGTGGCAGGTCGGCAGGATGGGGATCGGCTGGCGCGTGACGTCGACGCCGGCGAAGATCCGCGCCGTCTCGGCGATGCCGGGCAGGCGCTCGTGGATCACCTTGGGATCGAGATGCTCGACATGCAGCTCGATATAGTCGTGGTTGGGGCCGCAGCCGCGGCCTTCGCGGATCTCGATGGTCATCGGCGCGGCTCACGACGTCGCGCGAGGCGAGGTCCTTGGCCGACGGTGCGTAGCGCTCCATGAAGCGCTCGCCGGTCGAGTTGGTGACGTAGCCGCCCTCGCCGCGCACGCCCTCGGTGATCAGGCAGCCTGCGCCGTAGATGCCGGTCGGATGGAACTGGATGAACTCCATGTCCTGCGAGCGGCAGGCCGGCACGCAGCACCATGGCGCCGCCGTCGCCGGTGCAGGTGTGCGCCGAGGTGGCGGTGAAGTAGACGCGGCCGTAGCCGCCGGTCGCCAGCACCGTCTTGTGGGCGCGGAAGCGGTGGATGGTGCCGTCGTCGAGATTCCACGCCATGACGCCGCGGCACACGCCTTCGTCCATGATGAGGTCGAGGGCGAAATACTCGATGAAGAACTCGGCGTTGTTCTTGAGCGACTGCTGGTAGAGCGTGTGCAGGATGGCATGGCCGGTGCGGTCGGCGGCGGCGCAGGTGCGCTGGGCGATGCCCTTGCCGAACTCGGTCGTCATGCCGCCGAACGGCCGCTGGTAGATCTTGCCCTCGGGCGTGCGGCTGAACGGCACGCCATAATGCTCGAGCTCGATGATCGCCGGCACGGCCTCGCGCACCATGTATTCGATGGCGTCCTGGTCGCCCAGCCAGTCCGAGCCCTTGACGGTGTCGTACATGTGCCAGCGCCAGTCGTCGGGCCCCATGTTGCCGAGCGCGGCCGAGATGCCGCCCTGCGCCGCCACGGTGTGACTGCGGGTCGGGAACACCTTGGTGATGCAGGCGGTCTTCAGGCCCTTGGCGGCCAGGCCGAAGGTGGCGCGCAGGCCTGCGCCGCCGGCGCCGACCACGACCACGTCGTACTCGTGATCGACCACCTTGTAGGCGTTGCCGCCGATCGTGATCGTGCCCGCCGTTGCGCCGTAGCTCTTGCCGTTGCTCGCTTCGGCCATGGTCAGCTCCCGAATCCGATACGCAGGATGGCCACGATGGCGGCCAGCCCGAACAACACCGCGATGAAACGAACCGCCACGATCAGCGCCAGCTTCGCGCCGTCGCCATGCACGTAGTCCTCGATCACGACCTGCAGGCCGAGCTGGCCGTGATGCAGGCCGACGGCGATGGTCAGGATCAGCAGCACCATGACGACCGGCGAGCCGATCCAGGCGCGCACGGCGCCATAGTCGGCGCCGCTCATCATCACCAGCGAGATCGCGAACCACACGACCAGCGGGATCAGCGCGATCGCGGTGAGCCGCTGCGCCCACCAGTGATGAACGCCGGAATGGGCCGAACCGAGGCCGCGGGCGCGGGCGAGCGGAGTCCTGAGATCGCTGTTCATCGGTTTGCCCTCACACCAGCCTGAGGCCGACGATCCACGACACGACCGTGGCGATCAGCGCGACGGCAACGACGATCCAGCCGCTGCGATAGGCGTCCTTGAGCTCGAAGCCGTAGCCCGCATCCCAGAACAGGTGCCGGATGCCGTTGCAGAGGTGATAGAAGGCGCAGAACAGCCAGCCGCCCAGCACGATGCGGCCCAGGATCGACGTGTTGAAGCTCTGGAACAGCGCATAGGCGGTGGGGTTTGACGCCGCGTAGATCACCCAGGTCGCGAGATAGAGCGCCCCCACCGACAGCGCGATGCCGGTGGCGCGATGCAGGATGGACAGGACGGTGGTGAGCTGCGGCTTGTAGACCTGCAGATGGGGAGAAAGCGGCCGGTGCACCGGCCGATTGGCGACGCTCATCGCGTAAGAACCTCAAGAGCCGAGATCGGCTTGTCTTTATTTAGCGTCACGCCGCTTCAAGTCAATGAAAGTCGCCGCGTGATACGTGTTAAGTCTCGGATTTCTAAGCGAAATTTGCCTAGCGCCGAGGCACCAGCAGCCAGTAGTCGAGGTCGAGCACGACCGCCGGATGATATTTGCCGTCGCCCTGCTTGCCCGGCCACGAATCGCAGGGGCAATCCTTGGCGGCAATGGTCCTGCACCCGCAGCCCGCCCACGTCTTCGCGAGCGGGCAGCGGCGCCTTCTCCAGCACCTCCGACCAGGCGTAGATCGTGTCGCCGCCGAAGGTCGGCGCGACATGGCTGCCGGCATTGATCGCCGCCACCCGAAAGCCGTTGCCGAGGCCATTGAAGGAAAGCGCCCGGGCCAGCGAAATGACATGGCCGCCATAAGCGAGACGCCGGCCGAAACGCGTGCTCTTGCCGGCGAAGGCGTCGAAATGGACCCGCGCGGTGTTCTGGTAGAGCCGCGTCGAGAACATGTGGTCGGACTCCTCGAGCGTGATGCCGCTCACATGGTCGATGCGCTCGCCCGCCTCGTAGTCGTCCCAGCGATACGGCGAACCGGCCGCGACGTCGTCGTAGGCGGCAAGCGTGAGGCCCGCCGGCACGATCAGGTCGCCCGGCGCGACCGACGCTGCCGTCTTCGGCACCACCGGCGCGTCGACGACTGCCGCGTGATCGCGCTTGTGCACCATCACCCAGCGCACGTAGTCGAGCACCATCTCGCCCTTTTGATTGGCGCCGGTCGAGCGCACCCAGACGACGCCGCTGGCACGGTTGGAATTCTCGCGCAGGCCGAGGACCGTCGAGTGCGCCGACACGGTATCGCCGGGATAGACCGGCACGCCCCAGCGGAATTCGGCGTAGCCCAGGTTGGCGACGGCGTTCAGGGAGATGTCGGGCACCGTCTTGCCGATCACGACGTGGAAGACCAGCAGGTCGTCGAGCGGCGCGCGCGGCAGGCCGAGCGATTGCGCAAAGACGTCCGAGGAGTTGATGGCGAAGCGCGAGCCGTAGAGGCCGATGTTGAGCGCTGCATCGGCCTCGGTCAGGGTGCGCGGCGTGGCGTGGCGGATCTCCTGGCCGACCCGGAAATCCTCGAAGAAGTTGCCGGTGCTGGTCTTGCTCTTGGGGCTCATGCCGCCGCCTGCAGTTCCTTGATCGCCGCCGCCAGCGCCAGCGCGCGCTCGGCCTGTTCGACATGGAGGTTCTCGATCATCCGGCCGTCGACCGTGACGACGCCCTTGCCTTCGGCCTGCGCCTGCTTGAAGGCGGCGACGATCTTGCCGGCCATCTCGAGTTCGGCGGCCGTGGGCGCGAAGACCTCGTTGCACGGCTCGACCTGGCTCGGGTGGATCAGGGTCTTGCCGTCGAACCCCATCTCCAGCCCCTGCTGGCAGACGGCGCGGAATCCCTCGACATCGCGGATGTCGTTGTAGACGCCGTCGAGGATGGTGAGCCCGTAGGCTCGCGCGGCCAGCATGCCGAGGCCGAGTGCCGTCATCAACGGCAGGCGCATCGGCGTGTGGCGTGCCCGCATGTCCTTCACGAGATCGTTGGTGCCCATGATGAACAGTGCGAGCCGCGGATGGGAGCCGGCGATCTCCTCGGCGCGCAGGATGCCCTTGGGCGTTTCCATCATCGCCCACACCGCCATGGTGGCAGGCGCGCCCGCGGTGTCGAGCAGGGACACGACATGGGTGACCTCGGCGGCGCTCTCGACTTTCGGGACCAGGATGGCATCGGCGCCCGAGGTGGCGATGGCCTCGATGTCGGCGGCGCCCCATTCCGTCGCGAGCCCGTTGCAACGGATGACGATCTCACGCTTGCCGTAGGCCGTGCTCTGCGCGGCAAGCACGACATTGGTGCGGGCCGCTTCCTTGGCGTCGGGGGCGACGGCATCCTCGAGATCGAAGATCAGCGCGTCGGCCGGCAGGCTTCTCGCCTTCTCGAGGGCGCGCGTGTTGGCGCCCGGCATATAAAGAACGCTGCGGCGCGGGCGAACGGTCTGCGACATCCAAGACTCCCCGGAAACGCGGCGGACTATAATGACGGGCCTCCTTGTGGCAAGGTGGCTGCTTCCATGCGCTTTCTCTCGCTCCAGAGCCATGTTGCCTACGGCTATGTCGGTAACCGGGCAGCAACATTTCCCCTGCAACGATTGGGCCACGAGGTCTGGGCGGTAAACACGGTCGAATTCTCAAATCACACGGGGTACGGCGCCTGGCGCGGCCGCACGGCGCCGGCCGATCAGGTCGCCGAGATCGTGCGCGGCATCGAGGAACTCGGCCTGCTGCCGCGTTGCGATGCGCTGCTCACGGGCTATGTCGGCGATGCCGCCCTGGCCGATGTCGTGCTCGACACGGCGCACCGCGTCCGTGCCGCCAACGCCAAGGCCCTGTGGTGCTGCGATCCGGTGCTGGGCGACGTCGACACAGGCATCTACGTCAAGCCCGGGATCGACACGTTCTTCCGCGAGCGCGCCATTCCCGCCGCCGACCTGGTGACGCCCAACCATTTCGAGCTCGAGCACCTGACCGGCCGCAAGGTCTCGACCATGGGCGAAGCCCTGGCGGCGGCCCGCTGCCTCCTGAACGGACCGCGGCTTGCCCTGATCACCAGTCTGCGCCGTGCCGACGCGCCCGCCGACTCGATCGAGATGGTCGCCGTGAGCCATGACGCCGCGTGGCGGATCGCCACCCCCTTGATCGGTTTTGAGGTCGCGCCCAATGGAACGGGCGATGCGGTCGCCGCGTTGTTTTCAGCTCACTGGATAGAGAGCGGCGACGTCGCCCTGGCGCTTGGCAAGGCTGCTTCCTCGATTTTCGCCGTACTGGAAGCCACGGAGGCAATGGGCGAGCGCGAACTGCAACTGGTGGCGGCGCAGGACCGGTTGGTGGCGCCGGCGCGCCACTTCACGGCGGAAAAGTTATAGCCACGCAATGAATGTTCCGGGCTTCGTCTTCAATCCGATCGCGCTCGCCATCGAGGGCGCCGCCATCGGCTTCGTGATCGCCGTCCCGGTCGGTCCGGCAGCGGCGCTCTGCATCCGCCGCTCGATCACCGTAGGCGCCATGGCGGGCTACATGACCGGCATCGGCGCGGCGCTGGGCGACGCGGTGTTCGGCGCCGTGGCGGCCTTCGGCCTCTCCTTCGTCGAGCAATTCGTCATCGAGCGCGAGGCCTGGCTGCTCGGCATCGGCGGTATCGTGCTCGCGATCATGGGCTGGACGACCATGCGCCACCGCCCGCGCTCCGTCGGCGACCCGGTGGCCGACGACCGCGAGCACAAGGTGGCGACGCATCTGCACTACGCCAGCTCGAGCTTCTTCATCACCGTGTTCAATCCGGTGACCGTCATGGCCTTTGGCGCCGCCTTCGCCAGCCGCAATCTGGCGGGCGTCGGCGCCAGCCTGCCCGACGCGGCCCTGCTGGTGGGTGCCGTGTTCTGCGGAGCGCTCGCCTGGTGGACGATCATCTGCGCGGCCTCGGTGTCGCTGCGCGCGCGCTTCACCGGCGCCGGCCTGCTGTGGCTGAACCGCGGCTCCGGCGCGATCATCCTGGGCTTCGGCCTGCTGGCGCTGATCTCGTTGTTGCCGCTGCCGTGGAAGCAGATCGGCCACCATATCGGCCTCTAGGCGAGCGTCCTTGTCGCACGGTCGAGCCGGGCGCGGTTCGTGCTAGGCTCCCCGCACCGTCACGCAGGACCCGTCGACGATGCTTCCCATTCTGCTCGACCCGGCAAAATTCCAGGATGCGCACCTGACCGCCAAGGGCGAGCCGCGGGCGCATGTCGACCTGAAAGCGCTCGAAACGCTCTGGTTCAACACCGGCACGCTGTGCAACCTCACCTGCCGCAACTGCTACATCGAATCCTCGCCGCGCAACGATCGCCTGGTCTATCTCACGGCGGCGGAGGTCGCGGCCTACCTCGACGAGATCGAGCGCGACGGCCACGCCACCCGGCTGATCGGCTTCACCGGCGGCGAGCCTTTCATGAATCGCGAGCTGCCGGCGATGCTGGACGATGTCCTGTCACGCGGCTTCAAGGCCATGGTGCTGACCAACGCCATGAAGCCACTGCACAGGATGAAGCCGGCCCTGCTCGGCCTGCTGCAGCGGCACGGCCGGAACTTCACCCTGCGCGTCTCGGTCGACCACTACAGCCGGGCGCTGCACGAAGCCGAGCGCGGCGCGCGCAGCTGGAAGCCGACCATCGACGGCCTGGTGTGGCTGGCCCAGGCGGGCTTCGACGTTCACGTCGCGGGCCGCCGTTTCTCGGACGAGCCTGAGCAGGAGGTGCGCGCCGGTTACGCGCGGCTGTTCGCCGGGCTTGGCGTGTCCGTCGATGCCCACAATCCGACGACCCTGGTGCTCTTCCCCGAGATGGATGCCGCCGTCGATGTTCCCGAGATCACGACGGCCTGCTGGGGCATCCTGAAAAAATCGCCCGACAGCGTGATGTGCGCCTCCTCGCGCATGGTCGTGAAGCGCAAGGGCGCCGCGCGCCCCGCCGTCGTCGCCTGCACCTTGCTGCCCTACGATCCGCAGTTCGAGCTCGGCCACACCCTGGCCGACGGCGTGGGCGCGGTGCGCCTGAACCATCCGCATTGCGCCAAGTTCTGCGTGCTGGGCGGCGCCGCCTGCAGCCAGTGACGACGACCCTCGACGTCGTCGTCCCGACCTTGAATGCAGCCTCCGGTCTGGCGCGCACCATCGCCTCCCTCGACAGCGGCGCCGATCACGGCTTCCGGGTGCACGTCACGATCTGTGACGGCGGCTCGCACGACGATACGCTGGCGATCGCCCGCGCAGCCGGCGCCGACGTCGTGACGACCGCGCCCGGGCGCGGCGGACAACTCGCGGCAGGTGCCGCCGCCGGCCGCGCGCCATGGCTTCTCTTCCTGCATGCCGACACGACACTGGGCACCGGCTGGGCGAATGCCGTGCGGCGCTTCATGGCCGAGCCGCCAAACGCGGCGAAAGCTGGCTACTTCCTTCTGCGGTTCGATTCCCGCGATCCGCGCGCCCGCCGGGTCGAGCGTCTCGTCGCGTGGCGCTGCCGGATGTTCGGCCTGCCCTATGGCGACCAGGGGCTTCTGATGGCGCGTGACTTCTATCGGCGCGTGGGCGGTTTTGGTCTGCTGCCGCTGATGGAGGACGTCGACCTCGTGCGCCGCATCGGCCGGGGAAACCTGGTCGCCCTCGATGCCGATGTCGTGGCATCACCGCGACGCTACGAACGGGACGGCTGGCTGCTGCGTCCGTTGCGCAACCTCTCGTGCCTCGCTTTGTACTCCGCGGGTGTGCCGGTGTCCGTCGTCCGGCGCCTGTACGACGGATGACCCGCCACCTGGTAATCTTCGCCCGCGCGCCTGAGCTAGGCAGGGTCAAGCGGCGGCTCGCCAACGGGATCGGCGCGACAGCGGCCACACGGTTCTATCGCGCGACCTTGGCCGCGGAGATCAGGCGGCTGGCGAACGACCGCCGCTGGACGACCTGGCTGTTCGTGACGCCCGATGATGCGCTCTGCCATCCGGTATGGCGAAGCGCCGGTCCGCGACCGCGGCTTTGTCCCCAGGGACGAGGCGATCTCGGGCAGCGCATGACGCTGCCGTTCCGGATCTTGCCGCCGGGTCCCGTGGTGCTGGTCGGCAGCGATATTCCGGCGCTGCGGCCCGGCCACGTCGCTCATGCCTTTCGCCTGCTGGGCCGCACCGATTTCGTGTTCGGACCGGCGACTGACGGCGGCTTCTGGCTGGTCGGCGCGCGCCGCCTCAAGGCGATGCCACGCGCTTTGTTCATGGGCGTACGATGGTCGACGGCCCGAGCGCTGGCCGACACGCTGACCACACTACCGTCAAGCTATTCGGTGGGCCGGGCCGACACGCTGGACGATGTCGACGACGGGCAGGATCTGCACCGCTGGGCGCAAGCGATCAGAGCGGCTGGGCACTGCGCTTGAGAACGGCGAGCTCGGCGCGCACCCCGGCGAACACCGAGTCCCAATCGCCCGGCCGGGGCTGGCGGAACAGGCGCGCCGAGGGATACCACGGCGCCCGCTCGCCGCCGAGCTGCCAGCGCCAGTCGACCGTCGACGGCAGCAGGACCCAGGTCGGCAGGCCCATGGCCGCCGCGAGATGGGCGATCGGCGCATCGATCGACAGCAGAAGATCGAGTTGCGACAGCGCGGAAGCAGCTTCGGCGAAGTCAAAGATGCCGCGCCCGACATCGTGCACGAGGCCGCCAGCGCCGAATTGCTGGATGTCGCGCTGGTGCACGCCGCCCTGCAGGCTGAACACCAGCAGCTCCGGATCGCCGGCCAGCGCCACGAACTCGGCGAACGGCGCCGAGCGCTGGCGGTCCTGCGGTTGGCCGGGCATGGCTGCCCAGTAGATGCCGATGCGGAGCCTCGCCTTCTCGATGCGGCCGAGCTTGATGCGGCTCAGCGCCGGCGGATGCAGGTAGGCTGGCTCCGCGGCGAGCGCGTCGAAATCGGCGCGGCAGAGATGAGGCAGCGACACCATCGAGGCGTGGAGGTCGAACTCCGGCAGCTTTTCGCCTTCGGCGACGACGGTGTCGATGAAGTCGACCGTGCCGAGAAGATCCTTCAGGAGCGCCTGGCACAGCACCAGCACGGTGGCGCCGCGGCGCCTGAGCTCGCGGGCGAAGCGCACGAACAGCAGCACGTCGCTCAAGCCCTGCTCGGGATAAAGCAGGATACGCTTGCCCTGGATCGGCCCGCCGTCCCATGCCGGCTGCTTGAAGTCCGGCACCGGCGTTTCGGGCAGGCGCTTGCGCGCTTCGTAGGTGGCGAAGCCCTGCGCCAGCTCGCCACGCATCAGGAGCGCGATGGCAAGCTCGACCTTGGTGCGGCGGTTGTCGGGACTGAGTGCCAGCGAGCGGCCAAAGCAGCCGACGGCTTCATCGATCCTGCCGAGATCGCGCAGGCAGAGCGCCAGATTGAAGAAGCCCTCGGCATAGTCGCGGTTGAGGGTGATCGACTGGAAGTGATGCTTGACGGCTTCGTCGAGACGGTTGGCGGCGCGCAGCGCATTGCCGAGATTGGAATGCAACGCGGGATTGCCGGGATCGGCCGCGAGCGACAGCCGGTGATGCGACACCGACGCTTCGAGCTTGCCCGCCAGCCGCAACGCCACGCCAAGATTGTTGTGCAGCTCGGCATGATAGGGCTGCACCGCCAGCAGCCGCAGATAGGACGCGATCGCCTCGTCGAGCCGGCCGGCACGATGGGCCTGCGCCGCCAGCCGAAGTTGCTGCACAAAGCTATCGGCGTCGTTGCCGAACAGGGGCGTGGGTCCGGGCGAGGCTTGCGATTCCGGTCTTAAGGGATAGATCGACAATGTGTCGTTCACTCTCTGATATTACATCAGGTCAAGATCTTAAGCACCTGTGCTAAAATGATTAATTGTTACATTCATCGCCACATGAAAATGGCGCGGAAGCGATCCGCGCCATCTTCTATTCAGGTCGTTGGGTCGAGCCGGTCTACTAGATGTAGCCCCTGATCAGCTCCTCGGCGATCTGGACGGCGTTCAGCGCCGCGCCCTTGCGCAGATTGTCGCTGACCACCCACATCGCCAGGCCGTTCTCGATCGTGGGATCGACGCGCACGCGGCTTACGAACACGCCGTCCTGGCCGGTGACCTCCTGGGGCGTCACATAGCCGCCATTCTCGCGCCGGTCGACCACCAGCACGCCGGGCGCCGCGGCCAGCAGATGGCGCGCCTCGTGCTCGTCGAGCGGCTGCTCGAGCTCGAGGTTGATCGCCTCGGCATGGCCGATGAAGGTCGGCACGCGCACGCAGGTCGCGTGGACCTTGATCTTGGGATCGAGGATCTTCTTGGTCTCGACCACCATCTTCCACTCTTCCTTGGTCGAGCCGTCATCGAGGAAGACGTCGATATGGGGAATGACGTTGAAGGCGATGCCCTTGGTGAACTTCCGGGGCTCGAGCGTCTGGTTGACGAAGAAGCTCTTGGTCTGGTTCAGGAGCTCGTCCATCCCTTCCTTGCCGGCGCCCGAGGTCGACTGATAGGTCGACACCACGACGCGCTTGATCACGGCAGCGTCGTGGATCGGCTTCAGCGCCACCACCATCTGGATGGTCGAGCAGTTCGGGTTGGCGATGATGCCGCGGCCCTTGTAGCCGGCCATCGCCTTGGCATTGACCTCGGGCACGACCAGGGGCACGTCGGGATCCATGCGCCAGTACGAGGTGTTGTCGATCACGATGGCGCCAGCCTTGGCGGCGCGCGGGCTGTGCTCGGCCGACACCTTGGCGCCGGGCGAGCTCAGCACGATGTCGATTCCCTTGAAGTCGAATTTCGCCAGGTCCTGGACTTTCAAGACCGATTTGTCGCCGAACGACGTCTGCTTGCCCACCGACCGGGCGGAAGCCAGCGCAACAACGTCATCGGCCGGGAAATTTCTCTCGGCCAGGATCTGCAACATTTCGCGACCGACATTACCGGTCGCGCCGACGACGGCGACTCTGTAGCCCATGACTGTTTGCGCTTGGGGCGCTCTCTCCTTGGTTTGGGGAGGCAGGGAGATACGCGCCGAGACGCTGTTTTGCAAGGAAACCCCGAGCACGCCGCGTGCCGAAACCATGCCGGCGGCCGGTCTTGACGGACGCCGGGGGCCCGCGCCCCATAGCGCCGGAAGAGCTTTTCAGGGAACGATAATGACCAAGTCTGGCCTGCCGCTGGCAGGATTGCGCGTGCTGGATATCAGTTCGTTCATTGCCGCCCCCGCCGCCGCGGTCGCGCTGGGCGACTGGGGCGCCGACGTGATCAAGATCGAGGGGCCCGACGGCGACGCCAACCGCCGCATCATGCACGATTCGTCCAACTACCCGAAAGGCGAGGTCAACTATCCCTGGCAGATGGACTCGCGCAACAAGCGCTCGCTGGTGCTCGACCTCAAGCAGCCGGCGGCGCGCGCCGCGCTCGACCGCCTCATCGCCACCTCCGACGTGCTGGTCTGCAACTTTCCGCCGCCGGTGCGCGACAAGCTCCATCTCACCTATGACGACGTGAAGAAGGTCAATCCCAGGCTGATCTACGCCTCGCTGACCGGCTACGGCGAGTCAGGACCCGACCGCGACCGGCCCGGTTTCGACGTCACTGCCTACTTCGCACGCTCGGGACTCCTGGACGCCCAGCGCTACGAAGGCGGCCCGCCCGGCGTGCCGGTTCCGGCGCAAGGCGACCGGGCGACGGCGATGACCTTGGTGTCGGCGATCCTGATGGCGCTGATCCACCGCATGAAGACCGGCGAAGGCTCGTGGGTCGGCACGTCGCTGCTGGGCAACGGCCTGTGGTCGTGCGGCGTGATCGCCCAGGCCGCCCTGGTCGGCGCCTACCTGCCGCACCGTCCGCCGCCGGACCGGCCGCGCTCGGCGCTGGGCACCATCTACCGCACTTCCGACGATCGCTGGCTGCAGCTCACCATCGTGCGCGAGGACAAGATGTGGCCGGGACTCTGCGAGACGATCGGACAGCCCGAACTGGTGAACGATCCGCGCTTCGCCGCGGTCGAGGAACGGCGCAAGCGCTCGGGCGAACTTGCCGCCATCCTGGGCGCGGCCTTCGCCAGCCGCGACTACGAGCATTGGCGCAAGACGATGTCGGCGCACGGCATCACCTTCGGCGTCATCAGCCGGCCGCAGGACGTGCCCGACGACGAGCAGGCGGTGGCCTGCGGCGCCGTCGTCGACACCGCCATTCCCGAGATGCCGCGGACGCTCGCCAATCCGATTCGCCTGGGCTTCGCCGAGCAGCAGATCGCGAGACCCGCGCCGGCACTCGGCCAGCACAGCGACCAGATCCTGGCCGAGGCCGGCCTGTCGCGCGACGAAATCGCGAACCTGCGGGCGAGCGGCGCCATTCGATGAGCGACGAGGTGATGAGCGAGGGAGCGACGAGCGAGGGGCTGCCGCTCAGCGGGCTGGTCGTGCTCGACATCAGCTCGTTCATCGCAGCCCCTGCGGCCGCCGTTGCCTTGGCCGATTTCGGTGCCGACGTGATCAAGATCGAGCCGCCCGGTGAAGGCGATCCGCATCGCCATAACTACAAGAACGCCAGCTACCCCCAGAGCGACAAGAACTTTCCCTGGCAGCTCGACGGCCGGCTGAAGCGCTCGATCGGGCTCGACCTCAAGAACGCCAGCGCCCGCGCCGTGCTCGAACGACTGATCGGTCGCGCCGACGTCATGATCGTGAACTTCCCGCCGCCGGCGCGCGAGCGGCTTAAGCTGCGCTGGGAGGATATCGAACCGCTGAACCCGCGCCTGATCTACTGCTCGCTCACCGGCTACGGCGAGACCGGCCCCGACCGCGACCGGCCGGGCTTCGACATCACGGCCTATTTCGGCCGCTCCGGCATCCTCGACGCGGCGCGCTACGAGGGCGGCCCGCCCGGCCTGTCGCTGCCCGCCCAAGGCGACCGCGCCACGGCCATGACCCTGGTCGCCGCCATCCTGCTCGGCCTGCGCCAGCGTGATCGCACCGGCAAGGGAAGCTGGGTCGGCACGTCGCTCTACGCCAACGGCGTATGGGCCAACGGCACGTCGGCGGCGGGCGCGCTGATCGGCGCCAAGCTGCCGACGCGCCAGCCGCCCGACCGGCCGCGCAACGCGCTCACCAATCTTTACCGCACCAGGGACGATCGCTGGCTGCAGCTCCTGCTCGTGCGCGACGACCGACTGTGGGGGCCGTTCTGCACCGCGCTCGGCCGACCCGACCTCGCGGCCGATCCGCGCTTCACCGACCGCGCCGAGCGTCGCACGCGCGCGCTCGAGCTCGGCCAGGAGCTGGCCGCGGTCTTCGCGTCGAAAAGCTACGCCGAGTGGGAGACCGCCTTTTCCGGCACCGGCATTCCCTTCGGCGTCGTCGGCCGCCTGGCCGACGTGATCGACGACGAGCAGGCAGCGCACGCCGGCATCTTCGCCGACACCACGAACCCCGAGGTGCCGCGCACCGTGAACAATCCCATCCGGCTGGGCTTCGCCAAGCCCCGCACGGCCGGACCACCGCCGGCCGTCGGCCAGCACAGCGAGGAGATCCTGCGCGAGCTCGCCTACAGCGATGCCGATATCGCGGCGCTGCGAAAAGCCGGGGCGCTCGGATAGCAGCAGCTTGCCGCGACGCAACCCTGGGCAGCAGACCGGAGGTTCCGGAAACCGAAAAACCCTGCCACCGACTGATATGTCGTCGCCTTTGCATACGATATGCTTGCGCCGGCTTGGGGGCCAACGGATAAGGCCGCATGTCGACAGAGCTCGAATCGTGGCTCGACCAACTGGGACTAGGCCAGTACGCCGCGATCTTCACCGCGAACGCGATCGACCTTGATGTCGTCGCTGACCTGACCGACGCCGATCTGGTCAATCTCGGCATCATCCCGCTCGGCGATCGCAAGCGCCTGCTGAGCGCGATTGCCGGCGTTCAACGCTCGCGCGTCGACAATTTCGTCGTCGGCCTGCTGCCGGCGCCGCCTGCTCCGCGCAGCCGTCCCAAGGCGGAACGCCGCCAGGTGAGCGTGCTGTTCTGCGACCTCGTGGGATCGACGGCGCTCGCCCACCGTCTCGATCCGGAAGAGCTGGCGCCGATCACCGAGCGCTACCACGCCACCGCATCGGAGACGGTGCAGCAGCTGGGCGGCCACGTCGCGCGCTTCCTGGGCGACGGCATGATGGCCTACTTCGGCTGGCCGAGCAGCCACGAGGACGACGTGGAACGGGCGGTCGCCGCCGGCCTCGAGCTGATCGAGACGGTGTCGCGGATCCCGAGCCTCGACGGCGAGCGCCTGGCGGTGCGCGTGGGCGTGGCGACCGGCCTCGTCGCGATCGGTTACGGAACCAAGGCCAGCGACGGCGGCATTTCCGGCGAGACCCCCAATGTCGCCTCCCGGCTTCAGGCGGAGGCCGAGCCCAACAGCCTGGTCGTGTCGCCGCTTACGGCCCGCCTGGCCGGACGGTCGTTTCGCTACAAGAGCCTCGGCAAGCGCACGCTGCGCGGGCTGGCCGAGCCGCTCGAAGTCCTGCAGGTCAAGGGCACGCGCTCCTCGCTCAATCGCTTCACGGCACTGCGTGCCCGCTCGACGGCGCCGCTGGTCGGCCGCAGCGAGGAGGTCGAGCTGTTGCTGAGCCGCTGGCGGCGCACGGCCGACTCCGAGGGGCAGGTCATCCTGCTGTCCGGTGACGCCGGCATCGGCAAGTCGCGCCTCGTGCAATCGACAAGGGATCGCATCGGCGCCGAAGTCGCCGTGCTGCGCCTGCAATGCTCGCCCCTGCACCAGGACACGGCGCTGTTCCCGGTGATCCAGCAACTCATGCGAACGATCGGCCTGGCGGGCGAGCAAGGCCTCGAAGAGAAGCTCGCCAGGGCGCGGCAATGGCTGGAGATGGGTGGCCTCGACGTCGCCGATCATCTGCCGCTGGTTTGCCATCTCCTGCAGATCAGGTCGCCGGAGCACCGTCTGCCGGATGCCTCGCCGCAGCAGATCCGCGATCGGCTGGTGGCGCTGTTGTCGACGCAATTCATGAATCTCACCAGGGCCGGGCCGCTGCTGGTGATCGTCGAGGACGTGCATTGGATCGACCCGACGATGGAAAACCTGCTGATCGATGTTCTCGGCAGCATCGAACACACGCAGTGCATGATCCTGGCGACCAACCGGGATGCTTTCGCCTCGCGCTGGCATGTCGCCGGATACACCACCAACCTTCGTCTCGAGCGGCTGAGCGGCGCCGACAGTCGCCGGCTGATCCAGGCGATCGCCGGCAACCGGCTGAGCCAGGACGTCCAGGCCGGCGTCGCAACGCGCGCCGAGGGCGTGCCGCTCTATCTCGAGGAATTGACGCTGGCGATCCTCGAAGCCGACCGGTCCGGCGAGCTCGACACGGTGCCGACCAGCCTTCACGCCCTGCTGGCGGCCCGCCTCGACAAGATGGCCGAGGCCAAGCCGCTGCTGCAGACCGGCGCGGTGCTGGGGCGGCAGTTCGCGCTCACCGATCTTCATTCGGTCGCGGGCTGCAGTGAGAACGAGCTGCGCTCGATGGTCGACAGGTCACTGGGCTCGGGCCTGTTGCTGCAGGCCGAACCGGGCAACGATTCGATCCTGATGTTCAAGCATGCGCTGGTGCAGGACGCGGCCTATGCCAGCCTGCTCAACAGCGAAAAGCGGCGCCTGCACGCCGCGGTGCTCGCTCACCTCGAACAGAAGGACCGCTCGGCGACCGAGGGGGGAGCGGCCTTGCTGGCCTCGCATGCCGAGCGCGGCGAGGTGTGGGACAAGGCCGCCCACTACCTCATCGGATCGCTGTCGCAGGCGATTCGCAGCTCGGCCAATCACGAGGCGATTGCCCTCTTTGAAAGGGCCTTGAAGGCGCTCGATCGGCTGCCGCCCGACGCCTCGACCACGCTGGCCATCGACGCACGCGTGCACGCCTACAGTCCGCTGCTGGCGCTGGGCGAGATCGACCGGTTGGTCGCCGTCATGAGCGAAGCCGATGCATTGGCGCGCGCGCTGGGCGACAAGCGCCGGCTGGCGGCGACGACGAGCCAGCTTGCGGGCGCGCTGTGGCTGGCCGGCAAGCATGAAGCGGGACTGCGTTCGGCCGAGCAGGCGAGCCGGCTCGCCGATGAACTGGATGATTTCGTGCTGCGCCTGTCCGCCCGTTTCAATCGGGCCAATCTGCTGCATGCCATCGGCGCGCTCGGCGAAGCGGCGGAGCTCTACACCGCGATCATCGACAGTCTGGGCGGTGAGCTCGAACTCACGCGATTCGGCTGGCCCGGCATTCCCAGCATCCTCGCCCGCGGGCTGCTGACCTGGTCGCTGGTCTCGCTGGGCGATTTCGAGAGGGCCCGGCGGACCAAGGACCGGGCCATGAAATTGGTCGATCGCATCCGCGACCCCTACTCCGCAGTGTACGCACACATCGGCGAAGGCCTCTATCAATCGGGGATCGGCCATGACCAAGGCGCGATCGCGGCATTCGAAGCGGCACACCGCATCACCCAGCAGGCCGACATCGTCCTGCCGATCACCACCGCCTGGCTGGGCGCCGCCTATGCCGAGGGCGGGCGGCCGCGCGATGCGCTCGTCCTGCTGATGGAGGCCGAGCGCAAGGGCGCCTACCGCTTCGGCGGCCTCTACAACGCGATCCACCACTACATGGCGCTGGCCCAGGCGCATCTCGCTGTCGGCGCCCTGCCGGAGGCGCAGACCGCTATCGGCCGCGCCCAGGAAATCGCCGAGCAGGCCGGCGAACTGGCCCATGTTGCCTCGGTTTTTCGCATCCGCGGCCGCATCGAAGCAGCCGATCCGGCGGCCGGCGCGCAGGCCACCTGCGCCTTCTACCAGCGCGCCATCGACATCGCGCGGCCGCTGGGCTTGCGGCCGTTGATCGCGCACAGTCTGGTCGGCATGGCCCAAGCCTGGGAGGCCGCGGGCGATCGCTTCGCGGCGGCCAAGCATCGGGAACAGGCTCGTCTCCTGTTCGACGAGCTCGGGCTGAAGGCGTCGGCGCCTGGTTGAGAACGCGGCGGAGGTGTCATGGCAATGTCTTATCGTACCTACGACGAATTCTGGCCGTTCTACCTGCGCGAGCACAGCAAGCCGCGCACGCGGCTGCTCCACTATGTCGGCACGATCGCGTCGATGGTCGTATTGATCTGGGCCGTGGCGACCCAGAACTGGTGGTGGCTGCTGGCGGTGCCGGTGTGCGGCTACGCCTTCGCCTGGTTCGCCCATTTCTTCGTCGAAAGGAACAAGCCTGCCACCTTCCAGGCGCCGTTCTGGTCGCTGTTCAGCGACTACCGCATGTGCGGCCTGTTCCTGATCGGACGGCTGGACGGCGAACTGATGAAGCATCAGGTGCGCGACTGACCGTCTTTCCTGCCTCGCGCCGCGGGGAGGAAAGAGGCCCCCTTGCGTCAGTGGGGGTCGGGGGCCACATTGCGGGCAACGCGAAATTCCCCGTTCGAGGACCCATGGAAACGATGCTGAAGGGCGACGCGCCGAAAGCCGCCCCCGCCGACCTGATCAAGGACAGCGACCAGACCAAGTTCGCCAAGGATGTGCTCGAAGCCTCGCGCACCGTGCCGGTGATTGTCGACTTCTGGGCGCCGTGGTGCGGCCCCTGCAAGCAGCTTCAGCCGGCCATCGAGAAGGTCGTGAAAGCAGCCAATGGCGCGGTCAAGCTGGTCAAGATCAACATCGACCAGAACCAGATGCTGGCGCAGCAGCTTCGCATTCAGTCGATCCCGGCGGTCTACGCTTTCTTCGGCGGCCGGCCGGTCGATGGATTCATGGGCGCGGTGCCCGAGAGCCAGATCAAGCAGTTCGTCGACCGCCTGATCCAGGCGGCGGGGGGCGTGCCGGGCGGCGAAGGCGGACCGGCCGACGAAATTCCCGAACTGCTCGAGCACGCCAAGGCGGCGGTGGCGGAGAACGACTGGGATCTCGCCGCGCGCGTCTACAGCGAAATCCTGGGCCTCGAGCCGACCCATGTCGCGGCCCTCGCCGGCATGGCGCGCTATCACGTGCAGACCGGCGACCTTGAGCAGGCCAAGGAACTGCTTGCCCAGGTCGCGGCAAAGGACAAGACCAATCCCGACGTCGTCACCGTGCAGGCCTCGATCGATCTGGCGGAAAAGGCCAAGGAAGCCGGCCCCGTTGATGACCTCAAGGCCAAGGCCGCGGCCGATCCGAAGGACATGCAAGCGCGCCTCGATCTCGCCATGGCTTACTGGGCAAACAGCCAGCGCCAGGAAGCGATCGACGAGCTGCTCGCCATGATCAAGGCCGACCGCAAGTGGAACGAGGAAGCCGCCCGCCAGCAGCTCCTGAAGTTCTTCGAAGCGCTGGGCTTTGCCGATCCGCTCGCCGTCGACGGCCGCAAGCGGCTGTCGACCGTCCTGTTCTCCTGAGCGCCGGCGCGGCGGCGCCATGACCGGCCGCACGCCACAACGGACGCCCGGCGAGCGCGCTCCCGGCCGCAACCCCTTCGAGCCCAGGTTCGAGCAGCTTCCCGAGACGCTGCCGATCTTTCCGTTGTCGGGCGTGCTGCTGCTGCCCGGCGGCAAGCTGCCGCTCAACGTCTTCGAGCCGCGTTATCTGGCCATGGTGTTCGACGCGTTGGCCGGCCACCGCATGATCGGCATGGTGCAGCCGCAGCAGCCCGGCGGGTTCGCCGGCGACGGCCTGCCGACGGAAGACGGCAGGCCCAAGGTCCACAAGGTGGGCTGTGCCGGGCGCATCACGAGCTTCAACGAGACCGAGGACGGCCGCCTGCTGCTGGCGCTCTCCGGCGTGTGCCGTTTCGACATCGTGCGCGAGCTCGACCTTGCCCAGGGCGGCTATCGCCGCGTCTCGTCGGTGTTCTCGCCCTACCGTGCCGACCTCGATCATGCCGACGAGCCGATCGAGCTCGACCGCGAGCGCCTGATGGCGGCACTGGCTGCTTTCTTCCGCGGCCGCAACCTGTCGACCGACTGGGATGCCGTGAAGCAGGCGGCCGACGCCAATCTCGTGACCTCGCTGTCGATGGTCCTGCCGTTCGGTCCCGCCGAGAAGCAGGCGCTGCTGGAAGCCGCCGACAGCACGGCGCGCGCCAAGCTCCTGATCGCATTCCTGGAAATGAACGCCTTCGGCCAATCGTCCGAAAACCCGCCGGGCCGGACCAATTGACCCCCGCTGTCATCCCGAGCGTAGCGAGGGACCTTTCGCGGCGCTGGCCGATCAAGGGTCCCTCGCTGCGCTCGGGATGACAGCGTGCCTGTCGTCGCGTGAGCGTGCTATAAATCGGCCCAACGAAATCAAGGACCAAAGCGCACGATGAGCCCTCCATCGGACGATCCGTCTGCCGCGCCGCCGCGCCGCGCCGGCGTCGATCCCAAGCTGCTGGAAATCCTGGTGTGTCCGGCCACGCACGGGCCGCTGGAGTACGATGCCGCGGCCGGTGAATTGATCAGCCGCAAGGCCGGCCTCGCCTATCCCATCCGCGACGGCATCCCCATCATGCTGGTGAGCGAAGCGCGTTCGCTCAAGGACACGCCGTGAACGCCCCCGACAAGCCCCAGGACATGTTCCCCAAGGCCGCGCCGGACGAGGGCAGCTACGAATCCGGGGCGGCGCCCTGGCCGACCGAACTGCGGCTGTTCAAGGAAGACGCCAGGCTCGAGATCGAGTTCTCCGACGGCCGCACGCATTCGCTGCCGGCGGAATATCTGCGCGTCGAGAGTCCCTCGGCCGAAGTGCAGGGCCACGGGCCCAGCCAGAAGAAGATCATCTCCGGCCGCCGTCACGTGAAGATCACCGCGGTCGAGCCGGTCGGCAATTACGCCATTCGCATCGTGTTCGACGACAAGCACGATACCGGAATCTTCAGCTGGTCCTATCTGCGCCAGCTCGGCGATACCTACGCCGAGCGCTGGGCTGCCTACCAGGCCGCCCTGCTCTATCGCGGATTGAGCCGCGACGCCTAGACCACGATGAAGATCGTCATCGCCGGCGCCGGCATTGGCGGCTTGACCGCCGCGATGTGCCTCAGCCGCGCCGGCTTCGATGTCGAGGTCTTCGAGGCCGTGGGCGAGCTCCGGGCACTAGGCGTCGGCATCAACATCCAGGCGGGCGCCGTCCGCATCCTCTCCGGCCTCGGCCTCGAACCCGCCCTGGCCGCAACCGCCATCGAGACGCGCGAGCTGCGCTACGCCAACCGCCATGGCCAGACGATCTGGGCCGACCCGCGGGGCCGCCATGCCGGCCTGCCCTGGCCGCAATTCTCGATCCACCGCGGCGAGCTGCAGATGATCCTGTACCGCGCGGCCGAGCAGATGCTGGGGCCGGCCCGCATCACCTTCGGCCGGCGCATCGCGGGCTTCGAGCAGAAGGGCGGCAAGGTCACGGCGCGCTTCGTCGATCGCGACGGCAAGGCCATCGAGGAGGCCGAAGCCGACATTCTGATCGGCGCCGATGGCATCCACTCCGCCGTGCGCGCGCATTTTCATCCCGGCGAAGGCCCGCCGAAATGGCAGGGCATCCTGATGTGGCGCGGCGTCACGGTCGGCAAGCCGTTCCTGGGCGGCGCCACCATGGTGCAAGCGGGCCATCACAACCAGAAATTCGTCTGCTATCCCGTGAGCCGCGCCCATGCCGAGAAAGGCGAGGCGCTGATCAACTGGATCTGCGACCTCCATATGGGCGAGGGCGCGATGCTGCCGCGCGAGGACTGGAACCGCCCGGGCAAGCTTGCCGACTTCCTGCCGCGCTTCGAGAGCTGGAAGTTCGACTGGCTCGACGTGCCGGGCGTCATCCGCGCGGCGCACGCCATCTATGAATTCCCCATGGTCGACCGCGACCCGCTGCCGCGCTGGTCGCACGGCCGGGTCACGCTGCTGGGCGACGCCGCCCATCCGATGTATCCCATCGGTTCCAACGGCGCCTCGCAGGCGATTCTGGACGGCGAGGCGATCACCCAGGAACTGCTGGCCGGCGGCGATCCGGAAGCGGCGCTGCAGCGCTACGAGCAGCGCCGGCTGCCGCCCACCGCGCGCATCGTCGAGAGCAATCGCCGCAAGGGCATCGACGTCATGCTCGACATCGTCGAGCAGCGCGCGCCGCAGGGATTTTCGAGCTTGGAAAGCGTGCTGCCGGCCGACGAGCTCGAGAAGATCGTCGCCGACTACAAGAAGCTTGCCGCGCAGGATCGTGAAACGCTGCTCGGCTTGGCGGCGAGACAATAAAAAACCGGCCCTTTTTGGGGACCGGCCGTGGTAGCGGTTTATACCGGCCATTACATCGCCGGCCGCCACCGAGAGAGGACTATGTCAGACGACGATGACAGGATTATGGCACCCGCAACAAGCAACGATGACCTCATCCTGAGGAGCACGCCGCAGGCGTGCGTCTCGAAGGATGGGCAAAAGCATGGCTGGCTCCCACCCTTCGAGACGCCGCGCGGCGCGCGGCTCCTCTGGGTGAGGTTTCTCTTTGACGTCGCCCCATGAGCCTCGGCCGCGCCGTCGCCACGGTCGGCAGGTTCACCCTGCTGAGCCGAATCGTGGGCTTCGTCCGCGACATCGTGCTGTCGGCGGTGCTGGGCTCGGGCGCGATCGGCCGACGCCTTCTTCGTGGCGTTCAAGCTGCCGAACTTCTTCCGTCGCCTGTTCGCCGAGGGCGCCTTCTCGGCCGCCTTCGTGCCGCTGTTCGCGCGCGAGCTGCAGGGCCATGGCCGCGATGCAGCCCTTACCTTCGCGCGCCAGGCCCATGCCGGGCTGCTGCTCGTGCTGGTGCCTTTCTCGGTGGTGCTGATGTTGGGCATGCCGGCTGTGATGGCGCTGCTGGCGCCCGGCATGCGCGACGAGCCGAGCTTCGTCATGGCCGTCGAATTCGGCCGCATCACCTTTCCCTATCTGCTGTTCATTTCGCTCGCCTCGCTCTATGGCGGCGTGCTGAACAGCATCGACCGCTTCGCCCATGTCGCGGCGACGCCGATCCTGCTCAATCTCGCCTTGATCGGCGCGGTGCTGGGCCTGACGCCGCTGCTGCCCAACTGCGGCTACGCCGCCTCGATCGGCGTGGCGATCGCGGGCTTGCTGCAATGGCTGTGGCTGCTGATCGCCTGCGCGCGCGACGGGGTCAGCCATGAAGCTGGTGCGGCCGCGCTGGACCGAGCGGATAGCGCGACTGGTCAAGCTCGCGACGCCGGTGGCGATCGGCGGCGGCGTGCAGCGATCAGCACCATGCTCGACGTGGTGTGGGCCTCGCTGCTGCCGGTCGGCACGATCTCCGCGCTCTACTACGCCGATCGCATCGCGCAGTTGCCGCTGGGCGTGGTCGGCATCGCCGTCGGCACGGCGCTGCTGCCGCTGCTGGCCCGCCAGCTGCGCGCCGGACAGACGCGATCGGCGATGGCCAACCAGAACCGCGCCATCGAGTTCGGCCTGATGCTGAGCCTGCCGGCGGCGCTGGCGCTGTGGCTGCTGGCCGATCCGCTGATCCGCACGCTGTTCGAGCGCGGCCGCTTCGGACCCGACGACACCTTGCGCACGGCGAGCGCGCTCGCCGCCTATGCCGTCGGCCTGCCCGCCTTCGTGCTGGTCAAGGCGCTGACACCGGGCTTCTTCGCCCGCGAGGACACCCGCACGCCGCTCTATATCGCGACGACGGCGATCGTGGTGAACATCGTGCTCAACATCGTCTTCCTCTATGGCACCACGCTCGCCCAGGTCGGCGTTGCGCTCGCCTCCTCGCTGTCGGGCTGGCTGAATGCCGGCCTGCTGGCCATCGTCTTGCGGCGGCGCGCGCAATGGGTGCCCGACGGGCGACTGATCTCGCGCTCGGTCCGCGTGGCGGGCGCGACGGCCGGCATGGGCTTGGCCTTGTGGCCCGCCCTCGTCTGGCTGGCCCAGCCGCTGGCACACGCCAATTTCCTGGGCGTCGTCACAGCCCTCGGCCTCTGCGCCCTGGGCGGCGTCGTCTACGCTGCGCTGGGCGCGCTTTTTGGCGTCGTCAAACTGTCGGAGCTGCGCTTCGTGATGCGCCGCCAGCCTGGCCTCAGCTCAATCGACCCAGGCGAACAACCGTGACGCCCGGCCGGAGCGGCCGGTTGGACGAGGGCATCACCAGCACGCAATTGTCGTAGGGCGTCGTCACCGGCTCGCCGTCGTCGTGGCCCAGCACGGTGCCGGCCTCGGCGATCAGCTCCTGGCCCTCGAAGTGCCGTACCGGCGTGAAGTTGCCGCGCCTGGTGGCGACCGCATGCGTCACCTCGACGACGCGCTGCTTGGCGGGCGTCGGCTGCTTCCAGCCGGCCGGCAGGTCCGCCGGCTCGACCACTCCCGTCGCAGCGAGGAACCGCGCGGTCACGTCCTTGGCGACTACGACCGAGGAGGCCCGCCAATGCTGGCCGGTCTCGATCAACAAGGCGTTCTTGGCGCTCCGGGGATCGCCGAAGCCGCCATAGTCGCGCATGCGCATGCCGGCGGCGTGGCCGGCATCGCGCACGATGTCGACCGGCGTGCCGACCTGCTTGGCCAGCGCCACGCCCTTGTCGAGCGGGCCTGAAAGCATCAGCGGCACACCGTCATCGTGCATCGAATGGAGATCGAGCAGGAAGTCGGCGCGCTCGACGAAGGGTTTGACCACTTGCGCCCGCCTGGTCTCGACCGTGTTGGCGGCTTGGTCTAGCCGGCCCCAAGTGCGGTTGAAATCCTCGTCGACCAGCCGCGACTTGAACGGCATCCTGGCATCGAAGCTGTGATAGGCGTCGATGTTGTTGAAGGAAAAGATCAGCGTTCCCTGGCGCGGCTTCAGTCCTGCTGCGAGCAGCGCGTCGACCACCACGGCGCCCGACACCTCGTTGCCGTGCGTGAGCGCCGCCACCATCACCACCGGCCCCGGCTTGCCGCTTTCGAGCACATGGATGTAGGGCGCGGCGCCTTTTTCCCAGCGGCGCAGCTCGGGAAAGGCGAATTCGATCGGCGGATTGTCAGGCATTCGTTCAGGACCGTCGCACTGCAGGGAAAACGTCGTGAAGTTTATGGGTAGCCTGCGCCGGGCACTTCGACAACTGCAGTGTCCACATAGGACTGCGGTTTCGGCCCGGCCTCGCTGCCTCGATCGGGATCCATGCTGACACAGAACAAGGTCTTCCGATCGTCACCGCCCAGCACGCAGGCGACGCCGCGCCGGCCCGCAACGGCAATGCGATCCAGGATGCGCCCGTCCGGCGCCACGCGAACAAAGGAACTCTCGTCGAGAAGGCTCACCCACACGGCCTCATCGCGGTCCATGCAGATGCCATCGGGCGCGGGGAACTGGCCGAAGCGGCATTCGAACTCGAGCGACCCGTCGGCGCGGATGTGGAAGCGCGCCAGGCAGTCGCCATTGGTTTCCGCAACGACCAGCTGTCGCCCGACCTCGGAGATCGCGATGCCGTTGGGAAAGTTGAGGCCGTCCGCCACGACCCGAGGTTCGCGGCCCGCCTCGATGAGGACGATCCGCCCGTAGGGCCCGTTCTTGATGCCCGACTTGAGATCGAATCCAAGGTCGCCGACATAGGCTCGGCCCGCTTTGTCGACGGTCATGTCGTCCAGCGTGCCGGTGAGCCCGGACAGGTCGGCATGGACGACGGGCTGGCCGCCGGCACAGCGGACGAGCGAGCGGCCGTGCTTGTCGGTCACCACCGCCTCGCCGCTTGGCAGGAAGCCGAGGCCGGCGGGTATGCCCGGGAACGTGCAGGCGATCTCCGGCGTGCCGTCGCGCGTCACGGCGATGAGCGTGCGGGCCCGGCTGTCGACCAGCCACAGCCGACCGTCATGCCAACGCGGCGCTTCGAAATAACGCCCACCGTCGAGCAGCGGCGTGAGACGACTTCCGGCCATAGGCGACCCTGATCCGAGCCGGGCGGCGCTTATACCGCGCGACGATCCTCACGGAGAAGCCCGCGAGCCGGAGCGCGCTGCTCAGGTCTCCTTGTACCAGTTCGGCAGATCCCAGGTGTTGTTGTCCCAGCCTGTGAGCTCGACCACGAGGTTGTTGGCCACGGCCGTGACCACGGGTCGTGCGACGACGGGAATCACGACCTGGTTGTTCACCGCCATCTCGTTCAGCTTGATCAGCATGGCGGCGCGCTTGACAGGATCGAGCTCGAGCCCGGCCGCCTTGTGGATCTCGTCATATTCCTTGTTCTGCCAGCGCGTGATGTTGCGGCCCTGCCATTTGTTTTCCTTGCTGGCGACTTCAGCCGTCAGGAACTGGCGAAGGAACACTTCAGGGTCGGGCTGCTGCGGACCGTTATTGTACATCTGCAGGTCCGTATAGAAGTGCGGATAGGTGTCGGGATTGGCGACGTCCGACGAGAAGAATACCGAGGCAGTGACCGCCTTCACCTCGATGTCGATGCCGGCTTTCTGGCAGGCCTGCTTGACGATGGCCTGCGTCTTTTGGCGCGGCTGGTTGATCGAGGTCTGGAAGACGAACTTGAGCTTCTTGCCGTCCTTGGCGCGAATGCCGTCTGACCCCTTGGCCCAGCCCGCCTTGTCGAGGAGGGCATTGGCCTTGTCGACGTTGAACTCGTACTTCGTCGTCTTGGAACGGAAGCGTTCCGGGTTGTCGATGAAGTTCGGCGTCGCTTTTCCCGTGCGTCCGTAGATGTATTTCTCGACCGAGTCCTTGTCGACCAGCAGCGCAAGCGCCTGGCGGACCGCCGGATCGGTCAGGGTGGGATGCTTGGTCTTGAGGCTCGAGCGCTCGCCGTCGACTTCGGTCCATGGATCGGTCGAGTTGAGCTGGATATGTTCGATGCCGCCGCCGGGGGTGATGATGACCTTGCCCTTGCCGCCCTTTTCCAGGCGCAGCAGGATCTCGTCCTCGACCTGCATGTTCCAGCCGAAGTCGAACTCGCCGGTCTGCAGCACGCTGCGCGCCGCCGAAACCGCATCGCCGCCGCCTTTCATTTCGATGGCGTCGAAATAGGGCCGGTTCTCCACGTGATAGTTGGTGTTGATCACGCCCGTGACCATGTCGCCCGGCTTGAAGTCCTTGAACTTGTAGGGACCGGTGCCGACCGGCTTGAGGTTGGTCGGCGCATCGCGCGACTTGTCGCCGATATAGTCGGCGAACAGATGCTTGGGAATGATCGAGCCGGCGGACGCCACGAAAGCGTCGGCCCAGAAGGGCGTCGGCTGCGCGAACTTCACGACGACCGTGTGGTCATCGACCTTCTCGACCACGACGTCCTTGTAGGAGCCCGACGGTGACCGCGGCCGTCGCCGGGTTCTTGGCATATTCCCAGGTGAAGACGACGTCGTCGGCGGTGAACGGCTTGCCGTCGTGCCAGGTGACGCCCTTCTTCAGCTTCCAGGTCACCGACTTGCCGTCGGGGGCAAGGGTGCCGTCCTCGCGTCCCGGGATGGCCTCGGCTAGAACCGGGCGCAGGTTGCCGTCGCCGTCCCAGCCGGCCAGCGGCTCGTAGAACAGGCGGGAGCCGTCCTGGTCCTTGGTGCCGACCGCGAAATGGGGATTGAGCAGGGTCGGGCCCTGCCACCACAGCACCTTCAGCACCCCGCCGCCGCCGCGCTTGGTCGGCTTGTAGGTCGGCCGCGACTGGGCCATGGCGACGCCCGAATAGGCCAGCAGCTGGGTCGCCATCGGCGCCGCGAGACCCACCGCCGCCATTCGCCTCACGAAAGCGCGCCGCGACATCCCGCCGGCTTTCACCCGATCCAAAAGACCACGCAATTCCCGTTCATTCATTGGATGCCTCCATCCCGATCATTGAAGCCGTTCCCGACGCTCTCGCTATCTTGCAAGATGCGTGCAATTCCCGGCGCAGAGAGGAACAGGCCGGAGGGCGGCCGTCAATGACGGCTCGCAGCAGGCCGCCCGCCCGATGCCGCTCGTTCTGTGGCAGTATGACGGTCAGATCATGATCAGCCTTGCCTCCGTCGACTCCGTCGACATCCAGATCCTCGTCGACAACGTCACGGATTCGCTGTCTTCGGCGCCTTCCTTCGTGGAGACGGAACTTGCCGGTCTGGCGCGACGGCGCGGCGCCGCCTGGGTGCTGGGCGGCGGCTGCCTGTGTTGCGCCGCGCACGGTCTTTCCTGCCTGCTCACGATCCGAAGCGGCGACGCGGTGCATACGGTGCTGTTCGACACCGGGCCGGAAGACCGGACCTTCGAGCAGAATGCCTCGCGACTGGGAATCGATCTCGGACCCGTCGAGGCCTTGGTGCTGAGCCATGGCCACTGGGATCACGCCGGCGCCATGCTGCGCGCGCTGCAGCTCGTGCGCGACCGCAATGGCGGGCGCGACGTTGCCTGCTACACCCATCCCGACATGTTCCGCAGCCGCGCCATCAAGCTTGCAAACGATTCATTTCGGCCGATGGAGGATGTGCCGTCGGTCGCCGCCCTGCAGGCAAATGGCGGCCGCGTCGTCTCCTCGCGCGAAGCGCAGACGATTGCCGGCGACACGGTGTTCGTCAGCGGTGAAATTCCGCGCAATAGCGGCTTCGAGATCGGCTTGCCCGGCCAGCATCGCCGCACCGAGGATGGCACGGGCTGGGAGCTCGACGAGCTCCTGATGGACGAGCGTTTCATCGCCGTGAATGTGCGGAACAAGGGCCTGATCATCCTCACGGCCTGCAGCCATGCCGGCGTGATCAACGTACTGACTCACGCGCGTGCGTGCTTTCCCGGCGTCAACCTGCATGCGGTCTTGGGCGGCCTGCATCTCAGCGGCGTCAACGAGCGGGTCATCCCGCAGACCGTCAAGGCGCTGCACGACTTCGACCTCGACGTCATCGCCGCCGGCCACTGCACCGGCTGGCGCGCCATGAGCGCCCTCGCCAACGCCTTCGGCGATGCCAAGCTGGCGCCTTTGGCGGTGGGCAAGCGGCTGCGATTCTGAACTGAGCCAAGCGCCCGACCGCTGGCTTACGTCGCGCGCCTTGCCTTGATTCCGCCTGCGACTTGCGCCATACCGCCCCGCCCTCGCCTTCCACCGGCGGGGTGCGCGGAGGTCCAAACCCCGCGCCCTTCCACCTTGAGCGGAGTCCACATCCCATGCCCGATGTCATCACAGCCGCGCCCAACACGCACCTGGCGCCCTACACCGCCCGCGGCCTGAAAGGCCGCATCCTGTCCGGCGTGCAGCCGACCGGCAATCTCCACCTCGGCAACTATCTGGGCGCGATCCGCAACTTCGCGCGGCTGCAGCACGACTACGAATGCCTCTATTGCGTGGTCGACCTGCACGCCATCACCCAGCCGCAGGACCCCAAGCTTCTCGCCGCCCAGACGCGCGAGATCGCCGCGGCCTTCCTGGCGGCCGGCGTCGACGGCAAGAAGCAGATCGTCTTCAACCAGTCGATGGTGCCGGCACACGCCCAGCTTGCCTGGGTGTTCAACTGCGTGGCCCGTGTCGGCTGGATGAGCCGCATGACCCAGTTCAAGGAGAAGGCGGGCAAGGACCGCGAGAACGTCTCGCTCGGCCTCTATGCCTATCCAGCGCTGATGGCGGCCGACATCCTGCATCTACAAGGCCACGCACGTGCCGGTCGGCGAGGACCAGAAGCAGCACCTCGAGCTCACGCGCGACATCGCCATCAAGTTCAACAACGACTTCAACGCGCCGGACTTCTTCCCGATCACTGAACCGCTGATCTTCGGCGCGGCGACGCGCGTGATGAGCCTGCGCGACGGCACCAAGAAAATGAGCAAGTCCGATCCGTCGGATTATTCGCGCATCAACCTCACCGACGACGCCGACGCCATCGCCCAGAAGATCCGCCGCGCCAAGACCGATCCGCTGCCGATGCCCGACACCGCCGTGGACGCCGAGAAGCGGCCCGATGCCGACAATCTTTTAGGCATCTACGCCGCCCTGGCCGATCGCGAGAAGGACGATGTCATCCGCGAGTTCGCCGGCAAGCAGTTCTCCGAGTTCAAGGCGGCGCTGACCGAACTGGCGGTGGCCAAGCTCGGCCCGATCGGGGCGGAGATGCAGCGGCTGATGAAGGATCCGGGCCACGTCGACGCCGTCCTGCATGACGGCGCCCAGCGCGCCGCCGCGCTCGCCGCGCCGATCCTGGCGGATGTCTACAAGACCGTGGGCTTCCTCAAGCCTTAGTCTCCTCGTCACGAACTCAAGTCCCTCTCCGCCGCGCAGCGGGGAAGAGTGTGCGGCCCATTGCAAAGCAATGGGAGGGTGAGGTGGTCACTCGACAGAAACGATGCGTGTGAGGCGGACGAAGACCCACCTCACCGACCCGCGCTGCGCGCGGGTCCCGTCCTCTCCCCCCACTGCCGCGGGCGGAGAGGACGCTTGAACGCGGGCGGAGAGGACGTTTGAGGGGGACTACCCTTCCATTCGGGTTAGCGCCCACTTCACCGTGCTGCCCTCGATCGGCACCTGGCCGACCAGCACGATCTGCTCAGTGCGGCGCACGCGACCTTCCTCGCCGAGATAGATGCTTTCGGCGAGGCCAATGCCGGCACCCGACGCGCGCAGCCGCCAGCCGCGGCCGCTCGGCAGGCGCATCAGCACCGCCTGGCCGCTCTGCGCCAGCGTCGCCTTGACCGCGGGATGGAGATGGAAGCGCACGATGAAGCGGCGGTCGGCCACCGTCACCGGCCGACCTTCAGGGCCTGTGAAGGTATCCTCGCCGCGCAGGTCACCGCCGTCGGGCGACAGCCACAGCCGTCGTCGGTGGATGATGCCGTAGAGAGAGCGATAGCCGTCGTGACTCATGTCGAGCCACTGCGCGCCGTCGTTCTCGGCGCGGTCGACCAGCACGTTGCCGGCGCGATACTCGAGTGCGCCGTGATTGGTGATCTCGGTCGAATTGGTGTCGTCGACGACGGCCGTCGAGTGCGCCGCGGTGTAGCGCATGAAGTGTCGCCAGTCGCGCGGCGCGCCGGGATAGGTGCCGCAATTCACGATCAGCCGCTCGTGCGCCGCGCTCATTTCGAACGACAAGGTGCCGGCATGGGCGATGCCGTCCATGCCGCGTCCCGGCGGGCTGCCGGCATCGACGATCACCAGCGAGGTGCCGGCAGCGAGGCGCTGGAAGCCGCTCGCCAGCGCCATCAGGGGTGCGGCTTCGCCCGAGCCGGATCGCGCCAGCACCAGGTCGGTGAAGGTGCGGTCGCCCTCCCAGGCGCCGTTGAACAGCGCCAGCCCGCCGTCGCCGTGGCGGAAGAAGCGCAGCATCGGCGCCATGCGGTCGATGGCGGCCACCAGTTCGGCGGGCGCCTGGCGCTCGGCCGAGGCGAGTGCGGCGCGCACGTCGAGCAGATGGCGCAACACGGCAAGCTGCAAGTGCGGCGCGCGCTCGGCCACGATGCCGTCATGCATGACGTAGCGTTTCACGAAGCGCGACAGACGCGTCAGTGTCTGCTCGAGGCTTTTCTCGTAGCGCTTGCCGTCGCGCAGGAAGGCGAGATCGGCGAAGACCAGCGCCTTCAGGGCCGCGACCGCCTCATGGCCGACCAGGCCGGTGCGCACGGCGCGCTTGAGATGGGCGCGCTGGCGAGCCAGCGAGAAAACGAGCCGGGCGGCGAAGCCCGCGTCGGCCGCAGCTGACAGCCAGTCGTAGTGACGGATCCAGGAGACGATGCGCTCGGCCAGGACTTCACGCCGCCACGGCGCAGGCGACCAGCGCCACTCGCGCTCGGTCCAGTCGTCGACCAGACGGACGGCGAGCGGCGCGGCGTTGGGATCGCCGCAATCGCGCAGGTCGCGCAGCCAGCCGAAGCCATTCAGGGCATCGAGCCACAGCGCCGACGCGCCCGCGCGCTGCCACGGCGGATCGTCCGACTCGGGCGCGACGGCACCTGCGCTGCCGCGGGCCAAGAGCTCACCCAGGAGCAGGCGCTGGCCGGTCGCCTGATCGCCCGGCCAAGTGTCGGGGGCCACGGCGAAGAAGCTTCTGGGCGTGCCGTAGCCCAAGGTCAGGGAATAAAGGCGGGAGGCCAGGAGCCAGCGGCCGAATTTGCCGCCCTCGCCGGCGGCCTTGGCGGGCCGGTTGGGTACGGAGCGGATGGGCCTGGCGCCGGCCGTCAAGGGCTCACCGGACCGTCGCATGTCTGAGGCAACGAGCGTCATCTTTTCTGTTCTTTTGGTCCGATGGGTGCATCCACCGGCCGGTCGAGGGGTGGCGGAGTTTACCCGACCCGAACCGCCATGGCGATGCCCCCGCAAGGCCTCAATGTAGCCCCGCGCCTCCTTGCACTCCCCTTTCAGCCCCGATCGTCACCCTTGAACCGGCCGGGATGCTCCCCAGATTCATTCCAAGGGAAGGCCTTCCAGGGTTCCCGGCCACTCGCTCCTCGGAGGAGGGTTTTATGAGCCGTGTATCGATGTTCAATTCGCCTCTGCTGCTGGGTTTCGACCAGCTCGAGCGCACGCTCGACCGCCTGGCCAAGAGCGCCGAAGGCTACCCGCCCTACAATATCGAACGGATCGGCGAGAACGGCCTGCGCATCGTGCTCGCCGTGGCCGGCTTCACCGCCGACGATCTGGTGATCGAACTGGTCGAGAACCAGCTCTCGGTCCGCGGCAAGCAGACCGACGATACCGACCGGGTCTTCCTCCATCGCGGCATTGCCGCCCGCCAGTTCCAGCGCGCCTTCATGCTGGCCGACGGCATCGAAGTGACGGGCGCCCGTCTCGACAACGGCCTGTTGTCGATCGACCTGGCGCGGCCCGTGGCCGAGCCGCGCATCCGGACCATTCGCATCGATGCCGGCAACAAGGACGCCGGCTCCGACAACACGATCGACATCACCGCGCGCCGCACTCACTCCCGGTGAGGGGTTCGCGCTGACGCTGCCAAGGAGGTAGCCATGGAAAACGAGCAGACTAATCTCTTCACTCCCCTCGCTGAAGAAGCCTTTC
This sequence comes from uncultured Alphaproteobacteria bacterium, assembly GCA_963765385.1. Classification (GTDB taxonomy): domain Bacteria; phylum Pseudomonadota; class Alphaproteobacteria; order Reyranellales; family Reyranellaceae; genus Reyranella. Next base: position 1,603,665 of record CAVXWG010000014.1, read on the forward strand.
TGAGCCTCGGCGCCGAGCAACTCGCCTATGTGAAGGCGATCAACTTGCCGGACGGCAAGCACGCTATCGGCATCTTCTCCGCCGACGGCAAGCCGATGGCCGCCGCGCCCTCGATCGAGATCGCCCAGGCGCTGATCCGCCAGCACGACCTCGAGCCGGCGCTGGTCCACTGAGAGAGAAAGCTTAGGCATCAAATCGTCGCTCAAGTCCCTCTCCGCCGCGCAGCGGGGGAGAGGGTGGGGCCCGTTGCGAAGCAATGGGAGGGTGAGGTGGTCCCTCACCAGTGACGATGTACGCGGGTGAGACGAAGTCCCACCTCACCTCCCCGGCGCTGACGCGCGGGTCCCCTTCCTCTCCCCCCGCTTACGCGGGCGGAGAGGACGATTGAGGTCGTCTCGACGTCAGGTGGAAAGAGTTCAGGCCGCGCTTTGGGCCTGGACTGACGACTCCACCAACAAGGCGTAGAGGGCGTCGGCGCTTTCGGTGGCGCGCAGTTTCTCGACCAGGCTGCGATCGCGCAACAGGCGCGAGACCCGTGCCAGGGCCTTCAGATGGTCCGCACCGGCGCCTTCGGGCGCCGTCAGCAGGAAGACGATGTCGACCGGGCGATCGTCGATGGCATCGAAATCGATCGGCTGGGCAAGCCGGGCGAACAGGCCGATCGGCTTGGCGAGCGTGGCCATGCGGGCGTGCGGAATGGCAATGCCGCCGCCGATTCCCGTCGACCCTAGCCGTTCGCGCTCAAGCAGGCGGTCGAACAGGCGGCGCTCGTCGAGCTTGAAAAGCGTGGCGCCGCGGCTGGCCAGCTCGGCCAGCAAGGCCTTCTTGCCGGACGCCTTCAGGTTCGCCAAAACGGCGTCGGGGCCGGTCAGCAAATCCGCGATTTCCACAATATCACCAATGGGTTAACGGGCGCAGACCAATTGCGCTCGGCCGAGGGGTGCGCCCCTATAGGCGCCTCACCCGGGCCGGTCAAGCCGCTCCTTTGGCGGGCCAAATTGGCCTCAGTCGGCGGGGCCCGACAGCGCCTGCGAGGCGATGTGCGCACTCGGCACGGCAGCCGGCAAGCTACGTCCCATGCCCAGGCGGCCGAGCCGGCGCCGCTCGGCCGACGAGGGAATGCGCATGGCCTCGCGATACTTGGCGACCGTCCGCCGCGCGATCTCGACGCCCTCGCCTTTCAGCAGATCGACGATGCGATCGTCCGACAGCGGCTGGTGCGAATTCTCGCCGCCCACCAGGAGTCGGATGCGCGAGCGCACCGACTCCGACGACACGACCACGCCCGGCGTACGCGCGGGCAGCGCCGAGGTGAAAAAATATTTGAGCTCGAAGATGCCGCGCGGCGTGGCGATGTACTTGTTGGAGGTGACGCGGCTCACCGTGCTCTCGTGCAGCTCGGTGGCGATGGCGATGTCGCGCAGCACCAACGGCCTAAGCGCGCTCACGCCCTTGCGGAAGAACGCGTCCTGCTGACGCACGATCTCGCGCGCGACCTTCAGGATCGTGGTCGCGCGCTGCTCCAGGGTCTTGACCAGCCAGTTGGCCGACTGGAAACGCTCGGCGACGAAATCGCGATCGGGCTTGGCGCGTGCACCCTTCATCAAGGTGGCGTGGTAGTTGCGGTCGACCAGCACCTTGGGCAGCGCGTCGGTGTTGAGCTCGATATGCCAGCCGTCCTCGCCGGTGTCGGCATCCTTGGCCGGGGTCAGGAAAAGGTCGGGCGCCACCGGCTGGATGGGCTCGAAGTCGAAGGCCTGGCCGGGACGCGGATCGAGGGTGCGCAGCTCGGCCAGCATGTCGCGCAGATCCTCGTCGTCGACACCGCAGCGGCGGCGCAGCTGGCCGAGTTCGCCCGCCGCCACGAGATCGAGATTGTCCAAGAGCGCCTTCATCGCCGGGTCGAGACGATCGCGCTCGGCGAGTTGCGCACCCAGGCACTCCGCCACCGTGCGCGAGAACAGTCCGGCCGGCTCGATCTGGCGCAGGCGCGCGGCCACCGCCTCGACCATTTCCAGGCTGACGCACACCGCTTCGGCCACCACCGCGGCGTCGAGACGACAATAGCCCGCTTCGTCGAGACCTTCGGCGAGCTTGAGGGCGATGCGGCGCTCGGCTGCGTCGGAAAACATCAGCTCGATCTGCTCGAGCACATGAACGGCCAGCGAGCGCGGACGCTCGGCGACGAAATCGAGGGCGTCGGGGGCATCTTCGCGTTGGCTGCCCTTGCTGGCCGCGCCATCGCCGCCGCGATCGGCATGCTCGCGCGTCCAGCGCTCGTCGGCTTCGGCCAGGGCGGGTGCGGCCGCGGCCAGCGCTTCGGCAGTGTCGGCCGGCGCGTCGAGGACCGGACCTTCCGCTTCGGCGATCGGGCCATCATCCGCCGACCCTTCCGACAGAAGCGGATTCTTTTCCAGCTCCTGCTGGATGAAAGCGGCCAGTTCGAGATGCGAAAACTGCAGCAGCTTGATGGCCTGCTGGAGCTGCGGCGTCATTGCCAACGTCTGGCGCGAAGCCAGGATCAGACTTGGACCGATACGCATTTACCCACCCCCTGAAGGTCGCAAGACCTCCCCGTACAGGGTGTTAAGCAATAACCATGCCAGACCGTAGATCAAGTGTATTCAAGGCTCGGGGCAATCGATTGGAATGTGTCTGGCGCGCGGGACGCTCAGGGACCGCCGGCGAACTGCTTCAAGGCAATTTCGCAGTCGCGCCGGCTTTTGGAATTTGCCAGCGGGTCGGGGACCGACGCTGGGTCCTGATCAATCTTCGACCATTCGGGGTCCGAGAGCAATTCGAGCGCCGCGGGCACCAATTCGCGCTGCTCGAGACGGGCATGTTGCCGGCAGAAGCGCACGTAGTCATCGGCTATGAGCGCCGTCTGCCGGCCTGCCTTGGGATCGCCCGTCCGCCAATAGGCAACGGCGGTGCGAAGCCGCTGGCCGTATCCCTTCATGGCCGCATGATCCCGGCGCAAACGGCTGATCAGCCGGACCAGGCGGGGCTCGCGTGCTTGCAGCACGCGGAACAGATGCTTTTCCTCGCTTGCCTGATGGAGCGTCTCGGGAAAGCGCTCGAGGTAGTCCAGCAAGGGCGCCAGTTGCGAGAAATCGGGGCTACTGCCCGATCGCAACGCCTTGCGCGCTAGGGTGCGCACCGCCAGGAGGGCCGACGACATGGCTTTCTGCCGTTGGGTAATGACTTGCAACGCACGGGACATGGCTTCTGCCTTTCCCGTCGCTTCTGCCACGGCCGGCCTCCGGGCCTTTGACTTGGATCAAGTCAAAGCGAACGCCCGGGCGGGCGTTCTTGCGCGCCACCCGTATCGAAACCGGTGTTCGAACGCGGTGCTCGACCTCAGTGCTCGAAAATGTCGACTTCCGGCCAGCCCGCGAGGTCGAGGCGCGCCCGCGTCGGCAGGAAGCGGAAGGCGGCCTGGGCCAGTTCGGTGCGGCCTTCGCGTTCCAGCAGGCCATCGAGCTTGGCCTTGAGCGCGTGCAGATAGAGTACGTCGGATGCGGCATAGGCGAGTTGCTCGTCGCTCAGGCTGTCGGCGCCCCAGTCGGAGGTCTGCTGCTGCTTGGAGAGGTCGACGCCCAGAAGCTCCTTGCAGAGATCCTTCAGGCCGAACCGGTCGGTGAAGGTCCGCACGAGCTTGGCGGCGATCTTGGTGCAGAAGACAGGCTCGCAGTGCACGCCCAGCGCATGCTCCAGCACGGCGATGTCGAAGCGGCCGAAATGGAAGAGTTTCAGCACCTTTGGATCGGCCAGCAGGTTGGCCAGCCGCGGCGCCTTGTAGGGCCCCCGCGGCATCTGCACGAGATGCGCATTACCGTCGCCGGCCGAGAGCTGGACGAGGCACAGCCGGTCGCGATGCGGATTGAGACCCATGGTCTCGGTGTCGATGGCCACGCTCGGGCCGAACGACAGGTCCGCGGGAAGGTCGCCGCGATGAAGGCTGATCGTCATTTTACCGGTTGCCTCGCAAGCCCTGCATGGTGCCCAGGAGAAGACTCGAACTTCCACGCCTCTCGGCGCTAGTACCTGAAACTAGTGCGTCTACCAATTCCGCCACCTGGGCAGGTCATGCGGGCTCGTAAGGGCCCGTGAGTTAGGGCGGCCCCGTGCTGATGTCAACCGCGCCACCCAGGCGGCCGGACGGCGCGGCGACAGACCGCCAAACACTCCCGGCGGCGGCGCAAGCGCCGGCGGCACCTGCAGGCGGCGACGGTTATCCCAATTGCCGCGTAATTATCCGCTGCGACGGTGAAATTTCCTGCCCACTTCGCGGGTGTAAGGTCCCCTCATGAGCGTCGCGTCGAATACCGTTGTCCCGGAGTCGGTCCCCCCGCGTTTCGTCGTCATGCTGGTCTATCCGGGCGTGCTCGCCATGGACATCTTCGGACCGCTCGAGGCATTCGCCTCGGCCAATGCCATCGCCCATCGGCCGCTCTATCGGCTGGCCATCGCCGGGATGAGCATCGCGCCGGTCGACACCTCGCTCGGCATCCGCATCACGCCCAGCGTCGCGGCGGCCGACATCGAGGAACCGATCGACACGCTGCTCGTGTCCGGCGGCTACGGCCAGGTCGAGGCGAGCAGCAACGAGCCTCTTCTCGCCTGGCTGCGGGCCGGCCGGAAGCGGGCGCGCCGCTGCGGATCGATCTGCACCGGTGCCTTCGTTCTCGCCGCTGCCGGTCTGCTCGACGGAAAGCGCGCGACCACGCATTGGGCGATGGCCGAGGAACTGGGCCGGCGCTACCCGCAAGTCTCGGTCGAGGTGGACCGGATCTTCGTGCGCGACGGCAACGTCTACACCTCGGCCGGCGTCACTGCCGGCATCGATCTGGCGCTCGGCATGATCGAGGAGGATCACGGCCGCACCCTGGCGCTCAGGGTCGCGCGCTCGCTGGTGGTCCATCTCAAGCGCGCCGGTGGCCAGTCGCAGTTCAGCAATCTGCTGCTCGCCCAGTTCGCGGCCAGCCCGGCGGTGCGGCTTGTCCAGGAATGGGCGCTGGAGAACCTGGCGGCCGATCTCAGCGTCAAGACGCTGGCCAAGCGTGCCCACATGAGCGAGCGCACCTTCCGCCGCGCCTTCGCCGAGGAGACCGGCGAGACGCCGCGCGACTTCGTCGAGCGCATCCGCATCGACGCCGCGCGCGGCCTCTTCGAGGAGGCCCAGTTGTCGGTCCAGCGGTGGCCACACGCTGCGGTTTCGAAACCGTCGACAATCTGCGCCGCGCCTTCGTCCGCCGCCTGGATGTCACGCCGCAGCAATATCGCCAGCGCTTCCGCCTCACCGACGACGAGCAGGCGCGCGACGCTGCGGCGGAATGACCGAGCTGGCCGGGAAAGCCGTCAGTTTGGCCGATTTTGTCGCCTCGGCCCATGGCCGTCGCGGGTTCGCTGGGCGATGCTCCGCGCATCCGGCGCGCTTACTTGGGGTTGTACGCTGGGCGACTGGACATGATCGGCGTAGAGGCTCGGTGTGGGTGCCGGCACGGGCCGTGTCGGCGGCTTGGGAACCGGTTCCGTACGTCTGATCGTGTCCAGCCTGCGCGCCGGCACCGTTGCGGCCTGGCGCGGCTCCAGCGAGGCATCATCCGCACCCCGTCACCGACACAACCATGAGGTGAGTACCTGTCGCCAAGGCGACGAGTTACCTGCGCTTCGACGGCGGGTTGGCGACGGGACCGACAGCAACGCGCTCAATGTCGGCGTGCGCATGAGCTGGTGACGCCCGGGCACCGAGACGAGAAGGCGCGACCGGGATATCGCCCGGCGGGGCGCCGTGAAGGCACCTCCGTTTCACGCCGGCGGGAAAAGTCGGCTTCTGCCGACACGGCAATACGTCTACCTCGACCCTTGCGCCGAGGCCGGGATCGGCTATAGGCAGCTTCCATGAAGATCAAGCAGGTCACGGTTTTCGGCGGCAGCGGCTTTCTGGGCCAGGCCATCGTGCGGGCGCTGGCGCCCCAGGGCTATCTCGTGCGGGTCGCCTGCCGGCGCGTCGAGCTGGCCGAGAAGGTGAAGACCGCGGGTGATGTCGGCCAGATCACCCTGATGCGCGCCAACCTCCGGGTGCCGGAGTCGGTGGCCCACGCCATCGAAGGCAGCCAGGCCGTGATCAATGCGGCAGGCATCGCCTTCGAGCACGGCCGCCAGCGCTACAAGACGATCCATGGGACGGGCGCCCGCACGATCGCCGACGCGGCCCACGCCGCCGGCGTCGAGCGGCTGGTCCATATCTCGGGCATCGGCGCCGACAGCCGCAGCTCCAAGAACCGCTATGTCCAATCCAAGGTCGCGGCGGAAGACGCCATCGTCGGCGGTTTCGAGAGTGCCACGATCCTGCGGCCGAGCGTGGTCTTCGGCCCCGACGATGTGCTGTTCAACCGCTTGGCCAAGGTCGCCGCCCTGGCGCCTTTCATGCCGGTGGTCGGTAACGGCCGAGCCAAAGTCCAGCCGGTCTTCGTGGGCGATGTCGCCGCCGCGGTGGTGGCCGTGTTGGCGCGGCCCGAGACGGCGAAAAGCGTGTTCGAGCTGGGCGGCCCGCGCATCTACACCTATCGCGAGCTGGCCGCGCTCACCTTGCGCGAGATCGACCGCCACAAGCCGATCATCGGCGTGCCGGTCGGCCTGATGAAGATCGCCGCCTTCTTCGCCGAATTTCCCGCCATCCTGGGCCTCACGCCGCAGATCACCCGCGACCAGGTCGATCTCCTGGTCCACGACAATGTCGTGCGGCCCGGCGCCCAGGATCTGGCGAGCCTCGGCATCGTGCCGACCGCCGCCGAGGTCATCCTGCCGACCTACCTCGACCGCTTCCGCATCGGCGGCCGCTACAACCAGCACGCCCCGGCCTGACGTCCTGCCGGCATCATCGCGGCGGACCTCAAATTGTGCCGATTCCAGATAGTCCTAAATCGGTATCAATTATTTCGGTAACAGATCTCTCTAGGATCGCCTCTGAGAATATGAGGCTCTTCCTATAAAAGTAGGTCAGCTTTGTTGACTTATTGAGAACTGCATGCTTTACACCCTTGGAAACGCAGCTTTAGCGCGGTCGGCGCGCTTCTTGCGTAATAAAATTTCACCGTTTTGACGGAAAGGTTTATTCCGTGGCCGAGAGGATGCTGAAGTTCGTGGGCACGCCGCAGGCGATGCCCGACAAGCGGCCGGCGGCCGAGCGGCGCCGCGACTTCGACGAGATCTACGCCAACTACGCGCGCGAGAAGGCCGCCGAGCAGTCGGCGCGCTGCTCGCAATGCGGCGTGCCGTTCTGTCAGATCCATTGCCCGCTGCACAACAACATCCCCGACTGGCTGAAGCTCACCGCCGAAGGCCGCCTCGAGGAGGCCTACGAGCTTTCCGCGGCGACCAACAATTTCCCCGAGATCTGCGGCCGCATCTGCCCGCAGGACCGGCTGTGCGAGGGCAACTGCGTCATCGAGAAGGGCTTCGAGGCAGTCACCATCGGCTCGGTCGAGAAGTTCATCACCGACACCGCCTGGGCCCAGGGCTGGGTGAAGCCGATCCAGCCCCGGCGCGAGCGGCGCGACGAGCATCGGCATCGTCGGCGCGGGGCCCGCCGGCCTCGCCGCCGCCGAGCAGCTCCGCCGCAAGGGCTACCAGGTCGCGATCTACGATCGCTACGACCGGGTCGGCGGCCTGATGATCTACGGCATCCCCAACTTCAAGCTCGAGAAGGAGATCGTGCAGCGCCGCGAGAAGCTGCTGCGCGATTCCAAGGTCACCTTCCATCTGGACTGCGAGGTCGGCCGCGACGTCTCCCTGGCCGAGCTGCGCGCCCGCCACGACGCCGTGCTGATCGCAACCGGCGTCTACAAGGCGCGCGACATCGCCGCCCCCGGCGTCGGCCTGCCCGGCATCGCACCGGCGCTCGACTTTCTCACCGCCTCCAACCGCAGCGGGCTGGGCGACGCGGTGCCCGCCTTCGACTCGGGCGCGCTCGATGCCAAAGGCAAGCACGTCGTGGTGATCGGCGGCGGCGACACGGCGATGGACTGCGTGCGCACCGCCGTGCGCCAGGGGGCCAGGTCGGTGAAGTGCCTCTATCGCCGCGACCGCGCCAACATGCCGGGCTCGCAGCGCGAGGTGAAGCACGCCGAGGAGGAAGGCGTCGAGTTCGTCTGGCTCTCCGCGCCGCAGGCGTTCCTCGGCAAGCAGAAGGTGAGTCACGTGCGCTCCGTGCGCATCCATCTCGGCATGCCCGACTCCACCGGCCGGCAGACGCCGCAGGAGATCCCCAACAGCCATGTCAACATCGAGGCCGACCTGGTGCTGAAGGCGCTGGGCTTCGATCCCGAGGACCTGCCGAAGAGGCTCGAGCGCGCCCGATCTCGGCGTCACCGGCTGGGGCACGCTCAAGATCGACTGGAAGAGCATGATGACCAGCCTCGACGGCGTGTTCGCCGCCGGCGACATCGTGCGCGGCGCCTCGCTGGTGGTGTGGGCGGTGCGCGACGGCCGCGACGCCGCCGAGCGCATCCACAGCTATCTCACAGCCAAGGCCGCTGCCGCGGTCGCCATTGCCGCGGAGTAGACGACGATGATGACGCTCTATGACTTCACGGGATCGGGCAACGGCTACAAGGTAAGCCTGGTGCTGGCCCATCTCGGGCTGCCGTACAAGCGGATCGAACGCGACATCCTGAAGGGCGAGACGCGCACGCCGGAGTTCCTGGAGAAAAATCCCAACGGCCGCATTCCCACGCTGCAGCTCGAGGACGGCAGCCATCTCTTCGAATCGAACGCCATCATCTGGTACCTGGCCGAGGGCACCCCGCTCGCGCCCAAGGGCCGCCGGGCGCGGGCCGAGACGCTGCAATGGATGTTCTTCGAGCAGTACAGCCACGAGCCGTTCATCGCGACGGTGCGTTTCTGGAAGCACTTCCTGCCCAAGCTCACCCCGCTGCAGGAGATGGAGCTGCCCGGGCGCGTCGAGAAGGGCTATGCCGCGCTCGGCGTCATGGAGCATCGTCTCGCGCATCATCCCTATTTCGTCGGCGACCAGTACGGCCTCGCCGATATCGCGCTCTATGCCTACACCCACGTCGCGGGCGAGGGCGGGTTCAATCTCGACAACTACCCGCACGTCAACGCTTGGCTGGCGCGCGTCGCCAGCCAGCCCGGCCACGTCACGATCGACCACAGGAACTGCCAAGAGGACTGAAAGGGAGAGACAGCCATGCCGATGATCAACGTCCAGATGTTCGAGGGCCGCACCACCGAGCAGCGCCGCAAGCTCGCCAAGGAGCTCACCGAGGGCACCTGCCGCGCGCTCGGCTGCACGCCCGACGCCGTGCAGATCATCCTGACCGACATCAAGAAAGAGAACTGGGCCGAGGCCGGGAAGCTGTTTTCTGACTGATCCAGAAAACCGTCATCCCGACCGAAGCGCCGAAGGCGCGAAGTGGAGCGACCTCCTCAAAGGAAGACGAGGTCCCTCCACTCCGCTTCGCTCCGGTCGGGATGACGGAATAGGGAAGTAAGCCATGTCCGATCATTTCGACGCCAAGCAATACATCCGCGACCACCGTGCTGGTGTCGCCAAGCTCACCGCCGCCTACGGCTACAACCCCAACCAGGAAATCGACTCCTGCGGCGTCGGGCTGGTCGTGGCGCTGGACGGCAAGCGCCGACGCGACGTGGTGATGGCCGGCATCGATGCGCTGAAGGCCGTATGGCATCGCGGCGCCGTCGATGCCGACGGCAAGACCGGCGACGGCGCCGGCATCCATGTCGAGATCCCGCAGGATTTCTTCCGCGACCACGTGCGCGATTCGAGCGGCGAGACCCCGCAGACGGGCCGCATCGCCGTCGGCATGGTGTTCCTGCCGCGCACCGATCTCGGCGCGCAGGAGCGCTGCCGCACCATCGTCGAGACCGAGATCCTGCGCTTCGGCCACACCATCCTGGGCTGGCGCCAGGTGCCGGTCGACATCTCGGTGATCGGCGAGAAGGCCAACGCCACGCGGCCCGAGATCGAGCAGATCCTGATCGGCCGCGGCGACCCCAAGCTCGACAACCGCGAATTCGAGAAGCAGCTCTACATCCTGCGGCGGCGCATGGAGAAGGCGGCGCTGGCCGAGAACGTGCCGGAATTCTACGTCTGCTCGCTCAGCTGCCGGTCGGTCATCTACAAGGGCATGTTCCTGGCCGAGCATCTGTCGGCCTTCTATCCGGATCTTCTCGACGAGCGCTTCACCTCGCGATTCGCGATTTTTCACCAGCGCTATTCGACCAACACCTTCCCGCAATGGAGGCTGGCGCAGCCCTTCCGCGTGCTGGCGCACAACGGCGAGATCAACACGCTCCTGGGCAACGTCAACTGGATGAAGAGCCACGAGGCCAGGCTCGAGCATGACGGCTTCGGCCGCGCGATCGAGGACCTGAAGCCCATCATCCAGCCCGATGCGTCCGACTCCTCGGCGCTCGACAACGTGTTCGAGCTGCTGGTGCGCGGCCATCGCAACCTGCCGATGGTCAAGCTGATGATGATCCCCGAGGCGTCGGGCTCGAACCCCAACGTGCCGGCCAACCACCGCGCCATGTACCACTACGTGAACGGCGTCATGGAGCCGTGGGACGGCCCGGCCGCCATCGCCGCCGTCGCCGGCAAGTGGGCGCTGGTCGGGCTCGACCGCAACGGCCTGCGGCCCATGCGTTACGTGCGCACCTCGGACGAGCTGCTGATCGCGGGCTCCGAGGCCGGCATGGTGCCGCAGGACGAGGCCAAGATCGTCGAGAAGGGCCGCCTGGGCCCGGGCGAGATGCTGGCGGTCGATATGGACCAGCCGCTTCTCTACAAGGACCGCGAACTCAAGGACATGCTGGCGGCAACGCACGACTACGCCGACTGGACGGCGCGCACCGTCGAGCTCGACTCCCTGATTAAACAGGACACCCCGGCAACCGAGCATTTCCAGCCCGACGAGCTGCGCCGCCGGCAGTTCTCCGCCGGCTGGTCGATCGAGGATCTGGAGATGATCCTCCATCCCATGGTCGAGGACGGCAAGGAAGCCATCGGCTCGATGGGCGACGACGCGCCGCTCGCGGTGCTGTCCGACACCTATCGCGGCATGCACCATTACTTCCGGCAGAATTTCAGCCAGGTGACCAACCCGCCGATCGACAGCTTGCGCGAGCGCAACGTGATGACGATCCGCACGCGGCTCGGCAATCTCGGCAACATCCTCGACGAGAGTCCCGAGCAGAGCGAGATGCTGTCGCTGCAGTCGCCGATCGTGCTCAATGCCGAGTTCGAGGCGATGCGCAAGTACATGGGCGAAACCGCCTGCCGCATCGACTGCACGTTCGACGCACGCGGCGGGCTCGACGCCATGCGCCAGGCCTTCGAGCGGATCTGCAAAGAGGCCGAGGACGGCGTGCGCAGCGGCTGCCTGCATGTCGTGCTGACGGACGCCAACGTGAACGGCGAGCGCGCCGCGCTGCCGATGATCCTGGCGGCGGGCTCGGTGCACTCCTTCCTGGTACGCCAGTCGCTGCGCACCTTCACCTCGCTCAACGTGCGCTCGGGCGAGTGCCTCGACGTGCACTACGCCGCCGTCATCATCGGCGTCGGCGCCACCACGGTGAACCCCTATCTCGCCGAGGAGACCATCGCCGCCCGCCATGCCCGCGGCCTGTTCGGCAAGCTCTCGCTCGGCCAGTGCCTGGCCAACTACAAGAAGGCGCTCGACGACGGGCTGCTGAAGGTGATGTCCAAGATGGGCATCTCGGTGCTGTCGTCCTATCGCGGCGGCTGCAACTTCGAGGCGGTCGGCCTGTCGCGCTCGCTGGTCGCCGAGTTCTTCCCCGGCATGCCGTCGCGCATCTCGGGCATCGGCCTGCGCGGCGTGCAGGAGAAGATCGCCGAGCAGCACGCCCGCGCCTTCGACGAGGACGTGGTCTCGCTGCCGATCGGCGGCTTCTACAAGACGCGGCGCGGCGGCGACCGGCACAATTTCGAGGGCAACCTCATCCACATGCTGCAGGACGCGGTAAACACCGAATCCTACGAGAAGTACCGGCGCTACAGCGAGCAGATCCGGCGCCTGCCGCCCATCAACCTGCGCGACCTGCTGGACTTCAAGACCGATCGCACGGCCGTCGCCATCGACGAGGTCGAATCGATCACCGAGCTGCGCAAGCGGCTGGTGGCGCCGGGCATCTCGCTGGGGGCACTGGGGCCGGAGGCGCACGAGACGCTGTCGATCGCCATGAACCGGATCGGCGCCAAGTCCGATTCGGGCGAGGGCGGCGAGGACCCGGCGCGCTACAAGGCGCGCGCCAACGGCGACAACGCCTCGTCGGCCATCAAGCAGGTCGCCTCGGGCCGCTTTGGCGTGACGGCGGAGTACCTCAACAACTGCCGCGAGCTCGAGATCAAGGTGGCCCAGGGCGCCAAGCCCGGCGAAGGCGGCCAGCTGCCCGGCCTCAAGGTGAGCGAGATGATCGCCCGCCTGCGCCATTCGACGCCGGGCGTGACCCTGATCAGCCCGCCGCCGCATCACGACATCTACTCGATCGAGGATCTGGCGCAGCTGATCTACGACCTGAAGCAGATCAACCCCGAGGCGCGGGTCACGGTGAAGCTGGTGGCCCGCTCGGGCATCGGCACCATCGCGGCCGGCGTCGCCAAGGCCAAGGCCGATGTGATCCTGGTGTCGGGCCATAGCGGCGGCACCGGCGCCAGTCCACAGACCAGCATCAAGTATGCCGGCATCCCGTGGGAGATGGGCCTGTCGGAGACGCACCAGGTGCTGACCCTCAACCGGCTGCGCGAAAAGGTGCTGCTGCGCACCGACGGCGGCCTCAAGACCGGCCGCGACGTGGTGATCGCCGCCATGCTGGGCGCGGAGGAATACGGCATCGGCACGGCCTCGCTGATCGCCATGGGCTGCATCATGGTGCGGCAGTGCCATTCCAACACCTGCCCGGTGGGCGTGTGCACGCAGGATCCGAAGCTCCGCGCCAAGTTCACCGGCACGCCGGAGAAGGTGGTCAATCTCTTCAGCTTCATCGCCGAGGAGGTGCGTGAGATCCTGGCCCAGCTGGGCTACCGCTCGCTGCTCGAAGTCGTCGGTCGCTCCGATCTCTTGCGGCAGGTGAGCCGCGGCGCGCGCTATCTCGACGACCTCGACCTGAACCCGCTGCTGGCCCGGCCCGACGGCGGCCGCGAGGCGGCGCACAGCACGGTCAAGGGCCGCAACGAAGTGCCCGACACGCTCGACGCCCAGATGATCCGCGACGCCCAGCCGCTGTTCACCCATCGCGAGAAGATGCAGCTGCAGTACAGCGTGCGGAACACTCATCGCGCCGTGGGCACGCGGCTTTCCGCCATGATCACGCGCAAGTACGGCATGGCGGAGCTGCAGCCCGACACCGTGACCGTGCGGCTGCGCGGCACGGCCGGCCAGTCGCTCGGCGCCTTCGCCGTGCGCGGCCTCAAGCTCGAAGTGTTCGGCGACGCCAACGACTATGTCGGCAAGGGCCTGAGCGGCGGCACCATCGTGGTGAAGCCCACCGTGTCGAGCAAGCTGGTGCCTGAGCTGAACGCCATCATCGGCAACACGGTCCTCTACGGCGCCACCGCGGGCAAGCTGTTCGCCTGCGGCCGCGCCGGCGAGCGCTTCGCCGTCCGGAACTCCGGCGCCGACACGGTGGTCGAGGGCGTGGGCTCGAACGGCTGCGAATACATGACCGGCGGCACCGCGGTGATCCTGGGTCCGATCGGCGTCAACTTCGCCGCCGGCATGACCGGCGGCATGGCCTTCGTCTACGACCCGGAGAACCTGTTCACCCTCAAGGTCAATCCGGAGAGCGTGAGCTTCCAGCGGATCGATCATCCGCATTGGGAGACGGTGCTGAAGGCCATGGTCGAGGAGCATGTCGCCGAGACCAAGTCGCCGCTGGGAGCGCGCCTGCTGAACGACTGGAACCGCTGCCTCGAGCATTTCTGGCAGGTCGTCCCCAAGGAGATGCTGTCCCGCCTGCCGCAGCCGCTGACGACGGCCGAAGCCAAGCGGGCCTAAGGCCACTCATCGCTTCATGCTCCTCTCCCCCTTGGGGGAGAGGATGGGTGAGGGGGTGATGCAGGCAATTGTCTTCGTGTTGCACCCCCTCACCTAGCCTCTCCCCCGAGGGGGAGAGGAACATGAGCAATGAACGTCAATCGCATCGCCTACCTCCAGCTCGCCGCCGCGATCGTGCTGTTCGGGCTTTCGTTCCCGATCCTCAAGATCGGCCTGCGGGCCGAGCACGCCGGTCTGGCTGGCGGCCGGGCGGGCGAGCCTGTCGGCGCTCACGGCCTTCGTTCTGCTGGCCGCGCTCGGGCGCCTGCGCTGGCCGCAGCGCGCCGACTGGCCGATCGTGCTCTCGGTCGGCGCCTTCCAGCTCACGCTCTATTTCACCTTCGCCAATATCGGCCTGCAGAGCGTGCCGCCGGGCCGCTCGGGCGTGCTGTCCTACACCGCCATGCTGTGGATGGTGCCGCTGTCGCTGCTGGTCGGCGAGCGCGTCGGCTGGCGCGCCCTCGCGGGCGTCGCGCTTGGCCTCGGCGGCATCGTCGTGCTGATCGAACCGACACGCTTCGACTGGGCCAACCGCGCCGTCGTCGCGGGCCATGGCTGGCTCCTGCTGGCCGGCTTCTCGTGGGCGGTCGCGATCCTGCATGCGCGACGCCATCGCTGGCGCGGCTCGCCGCTCGACGTGCTGCCCTGGCAGATGTCGGTGGCGACCGTGATGCTGTGGACGCTCGCCTTGATCCTCGAGCCCGCCGGCTATCTCGACTTCAAGAAAGCCGACCTCTGGATCGCGCTTCTCTATATCGGCTCCTTCGCCGGACCGGCCGGCACCTGGGCCGCCGTGTCGGTCGCCCGCGCGCTGCCGCCGATCACGGGGTCGCTCGGCATGCTGGGCACGCCGCTGGTCGGCATCGCCGCCTCGGCCGTCCTGGTCGGCGAACCGATCACCATGAGCCTGCTGCTCGGGACCGCGCTGATCATCGCGGGAATTGCTATCGTGATCCTGGACAGGAAGAAGTAACGACCTTGTTGGAGCGCGGGCCTCCAGGTCCGCCTCATGAGCGGACCTGGAGGTCCGCGCTCCACATGAACGGAGAACGACATGAATTGGGGAATGATGACCAAGGCCGAGCGGGACGCGGCCTACAACAACAGCGACGCGGTGAAGAACAGCGTTGCGCTGAACGAAGCGCGCATCGCCGCCTCCGAGGCCTTCCGCAAGGCACACCCGAAGCATCTCGACCTGCGCTATGGGCCCAAGGAGCGCAACGTGTGGGACCTGTTCCCGGCGAAGGACGCCAACGCGCCCTGCTTCGTCTTCATCCATGGCGGCTATTGGCAACGGAACAGCCGCGACCAGTTCGCGAGCCTGATCGCCGGCGCCTACGCCCATGGCTGGGCCGCCGCCCTGCCCGGCTACACCCTGGCGCCCGACGCCACGCTCAGCGAGATCGTGGCCGAGATCAATGCCGCGCTCGACTGGCTGGCGGCCAACGGACCGGCGCACGGCATCACCGGCAAGGTGGTGCTGTCGGGCTGGTCGGCCGGCGGCCACCTGACGGCCCAGTGCCTGGGCCACGCCCGGGTGAGCGCCGGCCTCGCCGTGTCGGGCGTGTTCGAGCTGGGGCCGATCCGCGACACCTACCTCAATGACAAATTGCAGCTTAGCGACGCCGAGCTCGCCGCGCTCTCGCCGCTCCGCCTGCCGATGGTCAAAAAGCCGCTGGCCATCGCGTACGGGACGGCCGAGCTGCCGCCGCTGGTCGCCGACAGCCGCCACCTGCACGCCAAGCGGGCGGCGGAGCATCTGCCGGGGGCGTTGATCCCGGTGGCGGGCGCCGATCATTTTACAATCACACACGAACTGCGCGACGCCGATGGCGAGCTGACGAAGCAGCTTCTGCTGCTTGCCTGAGAGCCCCCGCCCATTATCCCGTCATCCCGAGCGAAGCTGCCCAAAGGGCGGCGTAGTCGAGGGACCTCCTCGTGTCGCCGAGGTAACAGAAAAGGTCCCTCCGCTGCGCCTCGCTGCGCTCGGCTCCGGTCGGGATGACGGAGGTTTTTGTCACATGCGGTAGCCGTGCCTCCACGGGGAGCTGTGATTGGGTTGGCGCGGGATCATTTGGCACGGCTGTTGCGAGCCCGGGACAACAACGCCGGGAGGCCAGCAGCCAATGATCAATCGTCGCCGACTTATCGCGGGTGCCGGCTTTGCCGCCGCCACCGCCGCAACAACCTTGGCCGCTCCCGCCGTCCTGCGGGCCGAGACCCGCACGGTCAAGATGGGCGCGCTGCGGCTGGTCCATTCCATGCCGCCGTATTTCTACGAAAAGTTCGCGCCGGCCGACCTCAAGGTCGAGATCATCGTGTTCGACAGCCCGACCGACGGCAAGAACGCCGTGGTCACCAAGTCGGTCGATTTCGGCACCTTCGGCATCGCCGCCGCCATCCTGGGCGGCGCGGTGGGCGAGCCGGTCGTGGTCGTGGGCGCGCTCTCCAACAAGGGGATGGGCGTGATCTCCAAGGCGGGCTCCGACATCAAGACCGTCAAGGACCTCAAGGGCAAGCGGGTCGGCATCTGGCCGGGCTCGACGCAGGAGGTCTTCATCATGGAGCGGCTGCGCATGGAGGGCCTGTCGATCAAGGACGTGACGCCGGTGCGCGTGCCGTTCGGCGAGATGCCCGCCATGCTGGCGCGCGGCGACGTCGACGCCTATGTCGGCGCCGAGCCCGGCCCGGCGCTCTCGATCACTTCGGGCGCGGGGCAGCTCGTCGAGTATCCGTACTCGACGCCGATGGGCGGGCTGAACATGATCTTCGGCACGCACGAGGACACCGTCGCCAAGAATCCCGACCTCGTGAAGACGATGCTGAAGACCCATCGCCAGGCCGTCGAGTTCATGATGGCCAACAAGCCGCTGGTGACGGACATGACGGTGCAGAAGCTCGGCGCCAACCGCGCCGCCGTCGACCAGGCATTGGCCGCCAACAACGTCGAGTATGTCTGGAAGCTCGACACCACCGTGCAGGGCCAGGCCAAGACCTACGCCCAGCAGATGCTCGAGCTGAAGCAGATCCGCGCGCTGCCCAAGTTCGAGACCTTCCTCAATCCGACCTTCTCGAACGAACTCGCGGCCAGCTAGGCCATGGTCGGCATCGGCCCAATGACTCGTCATGCGCTGGGGGCGCGCCACTCCAGTGGCGCGTCATGGGATGTCGCCCGCCAGGAAAGACGCGTCACTGGAGTGACGCGCCCCCAGCCATGACGATCGCGGACGCCAGTCTCGACACAAGCGCGGAGCCGGCGGTCGTCTCCGCGAGACGCCCGAGGTCGCTGTGGCGGCGCGTCAAGCCGATCGTGCTGGCGCTGATCGTGCCGCTGTTGCTGCTGGCCTTCTGGCAGGTGGCCACCACGCAGCGCTGGACGTTGCTGATCCCGACGCCGTACGCGGTTGCCGAGTACATGATCGACTTCGCCGTGGGCGGGATCTACGACGATGCCTACTCGGCGAACCCTGCTCACCCATCTGCTGGCATCGATGAGCCGGGTCTATGGCGGCTTCGCGCTGGCGGCGCTGTTCGCCTTGCCGATCGGCATCATGGTCGGCCGCATGCCGACGGCGCGCATGCTGCTCGATCCCTTCCTGCAGGTGATGCGGCCGATCCCGGTCACGGCCTGGCTGCCGCTTGTCGATGATCCTGTTCGGCCTGGGCGCCAAGTCGGCCTTCGCGCTGGTCTGCCTCGGCGCCTTCTATCCGATCCTGCTCAACACCATCTTCGGCGTGCGCTCGGTCGATCCGAAGCTGTTCGAGGCGGCCTCGATGCTGGGCTGTCGGGGCAACGCGCAGTTCTACAAGGTGGTGCTACCGGCCGCGACGCCCGCCATCTTCACCGGCCTGCGGCTGGGTCTGGGCCTCGCCTGGTTCGTGATCGTGGTCGGCGAGATGACCGGCGTGCCGCAGGGCCTGGGCGCCGTCATCATGGACGGCCGCACGCTGTCCCGCACCGAGCTGGTGATCTGCGGCATGATCGTGATCGGCGTCGCGGGCTATCTCTCCGACCGGGTGGTCGTGATGATCGGCAACCGGCTGCTGCGCTGGAGTCCCAACAATCATGGCTGACCCGGCCTCACCCATCGTCGAGATCAAGCGGGTCTCGAAAGTCTTCCAGCTGCAGGACCAGACGATCCACGCGCTGTGCCGATGCCAACCTGTCGATCGCCAAGGGCGAGTTCGTCTGCCTGATCGGCGCGTCGGGCTGCGGCAAGTCGACCCTGCTGCGCATCATGGCGGGCTTCGAGCAGCCGCTCGTCCGGCGAGGCGCTGATGTGGGGCAAGCCGATCGCCGAGCCCGGTCCGGCGCGCGGCATGGTGTTCCAGGACTACGCGCTGTTCCCGTGGCTCTGCGTGCGCGACAACATCGCCTTCGGCCCGATCGCGCGCGGCCTGTCGGGCGCCGAGGTCAAGGAGACGGTCGACAAGTTCATCGAGCTGGTCGGCCTGCAGCAAATTCGCCAACGCCTATCCGCACCAGCTCTCGGGCGGCATGAAGCAGCGCGTGGCGATCGCCCGCGTGCTGGCCAACGACGCCGAGCTGGTGCTGATGGACGAGCCGTTCGGCGCGCTCGACGCCATGACGCGCGAGCGCCTGCAGGACGAGCTGCTGGAGATCTGGCAGCGCACCAAGCTCACGGTGGTCTTCGTGACGCACTCGGTCGAGGAGGCGATCTTCCTCGCCGACCGCGTCGTGGTGATGACGCCCGGGCCCGGCCGCATCGAGAGCGACAACGCGCTCGACCTGCCGCGGCCGCGCGACGTCGCGAGCCCGGAGTTCAACGCCATCCGCCGGGTACTCGGGGCGAAGCTGCACAGTCATCACCGGAAGAAGGCGGCGTAAATCTTTGCTGGGGGCGCGCCACTCCAGTGGCGCGTCATTGCAGACCACACGGAAGATCGCGCCACTGGAGTGGCGCGCCCCCAGCAATGACGCTGTTGCACCGCACCCCTCCGCCGCCGTATGACGGCAGGGAAGCGAAGGAAAATCGATGGCGAACAAGGTCTACAAGGATGCCAAGTCGGCGCTCGAGGGCGTGCTGCATGACGGCATGATGCTGATGTGCGGCGGCTTCGGGCTGGTCGGCATTCCCGACAAGCTGATCCACGCGGTGCGCGATGCGGGCGTGAAGGACCTCACCTGCGTCAGCAACAATGCCGGCATCGACGGCGACGGGCTCGGCCTGCTGCTCGAGACCGGGCAGGTCAAGAAGATGATCTCGTCCTACGTCGGCGAGAACAAGACCTTCGCCAAGCTCTACCTCGAGGGCAAGCTCGAGATCGAGTTCAACCCGCAGGGCACCCTGGCCGAGCGCTGCCGCGCCGGCGGCGCCGGCATCCCCGCCTTCTACACCAAGACCGGCGTCGGCACCGAGGTCGCCAAGGGCAAGGAGACCAAGGATCTTCGACGGCCACGAATACGTCATGGAGCGCGGCCTGGTGCGGCGACCTCGCGCTGGTGAAGGCGTGGAAGGGCGACACCGCGGGCAACCTCGTCTATCGCAAGGCGGCGCGGAATTTCAATCCGATGATGGCGACGGCGGCCAAGATCTGCATCGCCGAGGTCGAGGAGCTGCGTGCCGGTGGGCGCGATCGATCCCGACCACGTCCATACGCCCGGCATTTTCGTGAAGCGCATCTTCTGCGGCGCGCCGTACGACAAGAAGATCGAGCAACGCACCATTCGCAAGGCTTAGAGAATGATCAGATTCTTCCGGACCGCGAGCTTCTAGCTCGCTCGATGAATCCGAGCGAGCTGGAAGCTCGCGGTCCGGAAGAGCATGACCCGGCAGGAGCGTTAGGAGACAACAATGGCCTGGACCCGCGATCAGATGGCGGCGCGCGCCGCCAAGGAACTGAAGGACGGCTACTACGTGAACCTGGGCATCGGCATCCCGACCCTGGTGTCGAACTACGTGCCGGAGGACGTCGACATCACCCTGCAGAGCGAGAACGGCATGCTGGGCGTCGGCCCCTTCCCGCTCGACAACGAGGTCGACCCCGACATCATCAATGCCGGCAAGCAGACCGTGACCGAGGTCAAGGGCACGTCCTATTTCTCCTCGGCCGACAGCTTCGCCATGATCCGCGGCGGCCACATCGACCTCTCCATCCTGGGCGCCATGGAAGTGGCGGAGAACGGCGACCTCGCCAACTGGATGATCCCGGGCAAGATGGTGAAGGGCATGGGCGGCGCGATGGATCTGGTGGCCGGCGTGCGCAAGGTGATCGTCACCATGGAGCATGTCTCCAAGGACGGCGCCTCGAAGCTCCTGGGCGAATGCACCCTGCCGCTCACCGGCAAGCGCGTGGTCGACATGGTGATCACCGAGCTGGGCGTGTTCAGTGTCGACAAGATGGGCGACGGTGGCGTGACGCTGGTCGAGCTCGCCGACGGGGTCACGGTCGAGGAGGTCAAGGCCAAGACCAAGGCCAAGCTCTCGGTGGCGCCGGGCGTAACGGAGAAGGTTGCTTAGCGCGGAGTCCGGCAAGGCGAACCACCACACCGCCTCACCCTGAGGAGCGCACGCAGTGCGCGTCTCAAATCGCGCGGGGTAACCCGCGCGCTGTGGTCGGCAACGACAAGGCCGGTTGCCCACCCTTCGAGACGCATCGCTTCGCGATGCTCCTCAGGGTGAGGCCGTCGTGTGTGGCGCCGTTTAAGAATCCCATGAGGGGTTTCCGGCCAGTTTCCGCCGGGTTTCCGCCGTTTCGCGCCGCCCTGGAAACGGCGCTGTTTCCTAAGGATTCGAGGTTTCCGCCCTTCCCGCCCTTTCCGCCGCTCATTTTTCGTCCCCGGCATCGGCGGTGGCCAGCAAGGCCGGGTTGACCTCCCAGCGTCGCGCCGGCCGGCCGCCCTGCACGGAGAAGACGAGCAGCTTGGACCGCAGCGCCCCGGCCGCGCACAGGCGCTCGAGCACGCGCTCGGTGCGGTCCGCGTCGAGGGTTCGGCCAAGCGCGCGGCGCCGCACATCCTCGCGCGAGACCTCGCCCGGACGATGGGCTTTCAGCCAGTGGACCACGCGGCGCGCGTGGCGGTCGGTGTCGGTGGGGCCGACGCGATCGAACACCAGGCAGGCGTGCGGCCGCAAATAATCCGACCACAGGTGCACCGCGGCCTCCATCGACTCGAGGCCGATCTTGCCGGGCGCGCCGCCGACGCCGCTGCCCGACCAGGCGAGCAGCGCCATCACGCCTGCCAACCGCGCCACGGTGCCGGAGCCCTTGCCCAGCCAGTCGGCCTCCAGCCCCTCGGCGCGCTGCACCAGGCGGTGCAGGCCGGCCAGGAAGGCGTCGAAAGCCTTGGCAGCGCCCTCGTCGAGCGTGAGCACCAGAGGATTGGCCGACGACCGCGCGGCGCGGCTGACGCAGCGCAGCAGGTCGAGTGTCTGCTCGTCGCGCGCCGCGCGACGAGCGGCGATAGGGCGGAAGGAAGGCGGGTCGGGCCAGCCATAGAGCAGCCGGGCCGCGAGCCCGTGCTCGTCCTTGCGAGCGTCGCCCTTGCCCAGCGCGGCGATCAGCCGGTCGGGACGGATCGTAATCAGCAGGCTCATCGGGCAGCGTTCGTGCCGCGAGAGGTGGCGCGCGCCCTGCAGCACGACCGGGCCCGCCTGCCAGGCCTCCAGCCAGCGCGACCGATCCTTGGCCATGCTGTCATCGAGGAAGGCCAGGCGCCCGGACGGCTCGTCGCGCCACAGCAGCACGCCGCGCGGCACGGCAGCCAGGGCTTCGGCGAGCGATTCGGCGGCGCCGTCAGCCAGGAGGAAAAAGGGCTTCGTGCCGGACGCGTCGCCCGGGCGGAGGTCCTTCTCCAGCGCGGCGAGCAGGGCGCGCACCGGCGCCAGCGCGGGCGACTTCCCGCTCGACGCGCGGCCGACCAGCGCCTGCCACAGCACCAGCGGCTCGCTCCACGCAGGCGCGAGGCGCACGACGGCGCCGGCGCCACAGAGACCGGCCACGGCCGCCAGCAGGGCGTGCGCCACGTAGGCGCTGGGTGCGCCCGCGCCGATGGCCGTGTCGGCGACCCAGCCGCGCCATGGCTGCGGCAGCAGTTCCAGCGGGAAGTCCGGCGCCGCGCCGCGCCCGTCGTCGAACAGCGCGGCATCGATCTCGGGCCAGCCGCTTATGTCGCGCGGTTGGGCGCCCGGGCCCAGCGGCGGACTCACCGGCTCACGGCGATCGGACGGCTGGCTCGGCGCGGCAGAGTTCAGATCAGACATGACGAAGCCCTTTCCTCGATGGAAAGAGACTTAAGGAAAAGTCTTATTAAGTCAAGTATTATTTAAGGCGATGGAAGACGTGCCTGCCCGTCATCCGTCGCCACCATGGATCGAGGCGTCCAGGGTAGAGGCGCCGCTCGGGCGCGCCGGCACGAAACACGCCGACCGGGAACCCTTGATCTCGGACGACCCGCAGCCATCGGCGGAAATCCGATCCGCGGCTGAGACAATTTTTTTGCCCCGTGCGAATTCTGTCCCGCCGGCGGTGCAAAAGCCCCAGGCCCGACAGGGCGCGAAGCGGAGAGCGCAATGGCGAAGAAATCTCGACAAAGCAAGGCGGCGGCCGTGCCGGAAACCGGCGCTGCGGGCCCTCTCGATCGGGCCCTCGGCATTCTCGGCTTCATTGCCGACCAGAAGAAGGCCGTCTCGATCGCCGAGGTGGCGGCCACGCTCAGCCTGCCGCTTCCCACCGCCCACCGCCTTGTCGGCAACCTGGAAGCCCGCGGGCTGGTGCAGAAAGCGCTCGGCACCAAGCGCTACATGGTGGGCAACAGGCTGGTCGTCCTGGCCAGCAAGGTGATCGGCTCCGCCTTCCGCACGTCTCGACGCCATGCCGTCCTTCAGGCGGTGGCGGCGGAGATCGGCGAGCAGTGCGAGATCGGGATCGTCCGCGATAATTCCGTGGTTTACGTCGACAGCATTCGCGTCGCGCCGGCGCAAGGCTTGCAGTTCGACCCGGGGGGCGCTGCACCGCTCCATTGCACCTCGACCGGCAAGATCTACATGAGCCGGCTGCCCGCGAAGCTGCGCGCAAAGCTGGTCGGCTCGTTATCGCTGGTAAAATACACGGACAACACGGTCGTCGATCGAGACCGTCTGCTCAAGCTCCTGGAACAAACGCGCAAACGGGGCTGGGCCAAGACGAACGAGGAGTATGTGAAAGGCGTCGTCGGTTGCGCGGTGCCCATCCTGTCGCCGGACGACGACCTCATCGCCTGTCTTGGCGTCTCCGTGCCCGTCGCCCGCATCAGTTTCGCCGACCTCGATGAATTTATTCCGCCGCTTCAAACGGCGGCGGCCCGGCTTTCGGAGACGATCCTGACCACGACGGACTGAGGTCTGTTTTCTCATTTTTCGGAATATAAACTCCAATATTCCGATAAAACTATGGACGACAAATCATCCGAGCCCTTAGACCGGGCTGCGGAGGATTTGATGTCCCATCCCTACGATATCGCCGCCATCCGCCGGCAATTTCCGGCCGCCGAGAAGATTACGTACCTCGACTCGGGCTTCCAGACGCCGCTCTCCACGCCGGTAAAGCAGGCCATCGAGACCTTCCTGCACGAAGGCTACGAGTTCGGCCGGGCCCAAGAGTGTCTGGCTCGAGCGCGTGGAAGCGACGCGCCGCAAGATCGCCCGCTTCATCGGCGTCTCCGCCGATGAGATCGCGTTCACCAAGAACACCTCCGAGAGCATGAACATCGCGGCCAACGCCCTTCCGCTCGGCGCCGGCGACAGCGTCCTGATGATCGAAGGCGATCATCCGAACAATGCCTATGCCTTCCTGAACCTGGCCCGCAAGGGCGTGAAGGTTCGCTTCATCCCGATGACCGAAGTGGTGACCGCCGAGACCATTCTTCCCTACATCGACGCCACGACCCGTGCCGTTTCGATGTCGCAGGTCACCTTTCACGCCGGGCACCTCTTCGACATCGAAAGCATCGGCGGCCTTTGCGCCGAAATGGGGCTGCATTTCATCGTCGACGTGATGCAGGCGATTGGCGTCGTGCCTTTCGACGCCCGGAAAGCAAACGCCACATTCGCCGGCTGCGGCACGCACAAGGGCCTGCTGGTGCCTCAGGGGCTGGGGTTGCTCTACTGGAACAACGCGAATTCGGAGTTCGCGCCCGCTTACCTGTCGACGGCGAGCCTGGCCTCGCCGCCCGGCGATCTCATTGCCCGCGCCGATCATATGGGCCTCGCACCGGGCGCCCGACGCTTCGAGCTCGGCAACTTCAACCTGCCGGCGATCCATGCTCTCGGGGCGGCGGTCGATCTCATCGAGAGCATCGGCGTCGCGAATATCGAGAGACATTGCTACACGCTGGGCGACCATCTGATCGATCGGCTCGATGCGATCGGCGTTGGCCTGGTTGGACCACGCGCCCGCGAGCATCGCTCACCGCACATTTACGTAATCGCACTGCCGGCGACCGAATGGGTCAGCTACTTCGACAAGCACAACGTGCGCGTTTCCCCGGAGCGGGATGGCGTTCGGGTATCGCTCGCCATGTTCAACACCGATGGCGACATCGACAGACTGATCGACGTCATCGCCTCGCGCGAAATCACCCGTCCAAAGGCCGCATAGTCACGTCAAGAGGGGGAAGTAGATGAAGAAGCACGTTGGTCTGATGGGTGCGGTTTCGGCCGTCCTGATCTTTGGCCTTTCGGCCATGGACGCAGCGCATGCGGAAAGCCCGACCCTGGCGAAAATCAAGTCGAGCGGCTCCATCACCATCGGCTATCGCGAGGCCTCGATCCCCTTTTCCTACCTGGGCGCCGATCAAAAGCCGGTCGGCTTTTCGCTCGATCTTTGCAAGTCGATCGTCGAACGGGTCGCGAAGGACCTCGGCCTCCCGAACCTGGTGGTGAAGTACACGCCGGTCAACTCTTCGAACCGCATCCCCCTGATCCAGAATGGAACGGTCGACATCGAGTGCGGCGGCACCGCCAATGACAAGAAGCGGCAGGAACAGGTGTCCTTCTCGGTCGCGACCTTCGTCAGCCAGCCGCGTTGGCTGGTCAAGACCGACAGCGGTTTCAAGAGCGTGGCCGACCTCAAAGGCAAGACCGTCGTGGTGACCCAGGGCTCCAATGCGGTCGGCTTTGCCAAGGACGTGAACGCAAGAGAGAAACTGGGCCTCAATATCGTCCAGGCGAAAGACCATGCGGAATCGTTCCTGATGCTCAACTCGGGCCGAGCCGTGGCGTTCATGGAGGACGACATCCTGCTCGCCGGGTTGAAGGCGGAAGCCAGCAACCCCAACGCCCTCGCGTTCCTGCCCGAGGGCTACGCCAGGATCTACTACGGGTTGATGTTCACGAAGGGCGACGTCGAGTTCAAGACGCTCGTCGATGACGTGCTGTCGAAGCAGATGGCTTCCGGCGCGTTCGCGACCACCTACGACAAGTGGTTCACGAGCCCAATCCCGCCGGCGAACCGAAATCTTGCCTTCCCGTTGACGGACGCCCTCAAGGAACGCATCGCCCATCCGAGCAATTCGGTCGACTGAGGCGCGCCATGTTCGACGTGCTCTTCGAGCGGACAGCGGACGGCGATCTTTATATCGACTGGCTGCTGTCGGGTCTCGGATGGACGTTGGCGCTGGCGTTCTTCGGCTGGTGGATCGCCTTTGGGCTCGGCGTCCTGGTCGGTGTCGGCCGGACATCGCCCAACAAGTATCCGGCCCGGGCATCGCGCCTCTATGTCGAAATATTCCGGAACATCCCGGTGCTCGTGCAGATGTTCCTTTGGTACTTCGTCTTGCCGGAAGTGCTGCCGGCGGCCATGGGCACCTGGCTGAAGCAGATGCCGCCGCCCTGGGCGTCGTTCTTTCCGGCTCTCGCCTGCCTGGGCTTCTACACGGCGGCGCGCATTGCCGAACAAGTGCGAGCGGGTATCGAGGCCCTGCCGAAAGGCCAGGCCGAGGCCGCGGCCGCGCTGGGCCTTTCCTCGCCATACACTCACAGGCTGGTCGTCATCCCGCAGGCGCTACGCCTCATCGTTCCCAGCCTCACCAGCGAGGTCATGGGCATCTACAAGAATACGTCGGTCGCGCTGACGGTGGGCCTGCTGGAGCTCACCGCGCAGGCGCGGCAGATCAGCGAAATGACCTTTCAAACCTTCGCTGCCTTCGGCGCGGCAACTCTCATCTACCTGGCGCTCGCCCTCGTCGCCTACCAGGGCATGGTGATGATCGACAAGGCGACCCGGATTCCGGGCATGCAGGCGGTATCCAGGAGCAAAGCCGGAGCGCGCCGGTTCTCGACAGAGCGCTCGGCTACAGGATGAACGCGCTCGACTTCTCCATTCTTGTCGAGGCCTGGCCGTATCTGGCTGCCGGATTGCTGTTCTCGCTGACGCTGACCGCCGCGGCGTTCGCGATCGGCATCGCCCTCGGGACGGTCTTCGCGCTCGTCCAGCAGGCCGAGATCCCGGTCGCCAGCCAGGTCGTGCGCGGATACATCGCCGTCATCCGGTCCATTCCGCTCATTCTCGTGCTGTTCTGGTTCTTCTTCCTGGTGCCGATCGTGCTCGGCTATTTTTCCAGCAACGGAAGACCGATTCCCATCGGCGCAGGGCCGACGGCCTTCATCACGTTCGGGCTGTTCGAAGCCGCCTACTACGCGGAGATCGTGCGCGTCGGCCTGCGATCGGTGCATAAAGGACAGTTCGAGGCGGCAAAGGCCCTCGCGCTCCCCTCATTCTCGACCTATCGGCTCGTCGTCCTGCCGCAAGTCGTCCGCGTCGTGAGCCCGATCATCTTGAGCCAGACGATCATCCTCTTCCAGGACACATCGCTCGTGTATGTCCTCTCCCTGACGGATCTCGTGGGCGCCGCCTCGAAGCTCGCGCAGCTCAACGGGCGGCTGGTCGAAATGTATCTCGTCGTCGCGCTGGTCTACCTGGCCATCTGCTCCGCCGCCTCGCAATTCGTCGCGCATTTGCGCAGGCGGAACGCCCGGATGAAGCTGGCGCGGTAGAAACCTATCGGGCGCCCCGACTCACCTTCCTCATGTGCTTGTTCCCTCGGCGCCTTCGCAGGCGCGATTGGGGAGAAGCTAGGTGACAGGTTCGACGCGAAGATCGCCTCCTGCATCACCCCTGACCCGACACATCACGACGGCGCAGGGCGGCGCCCCATCAGGCGGACGCAGAACCGGCTCCCGGTTCGCACCGGGAGCCGGCATCGGATTGCGCCTTAGCGCTGGTTCGGCACGATGTTGCCGTTGGTGTCGCGATAATAGCCGGCCGGCACGGTGGCGCTGCCGTTCATGTCGCGCTGGTAGCCGTTGTTGGACACCAGATTGCCGTTGGCGTCGCGATAATAGCCGTTCGGCGCCGGCGTGTAGGCGTTGCCGGTGCGCGAAGATCCGTTCGGCATGACGTTGCCGTTGGCGTCGCGGTAGTAGCCGGCCGGTACGGCGGCGCTGCCGTTCATGTCACGCTGGTAGCCGTTGTTGGCCACCAGATTGCCGTTGGCGTCGCGGTAGAAGCCGTTCGGCGCCGGCGTGCTGGCGTCGCTGCCGCGCGGCGAACCGTTCGGCTGGATGTTGCCGTTGGCGTCGCGGTAGTAGCCGGCCGGTACGCCGGCGCTGCCGTTCATGTCGCGCTGGTAGCCGTTGTTGGCCACCAGATTGCCGTTGGCGTCGCGGTAATAGCCGTTCGGCGCCGCCACGTTGGCGTTGCTGCGTGCATCGGCCCGCACGACGTTGCCGTTGGCATCGCGGTACACCAGATTGCCGTTGGCATCCCGGTAGGTCTGCGGGTTGGCCTGGTTGTTGGTGTAATAGGGGCCATTGCTGGCGACCGGCGGCGGATAGGTGCCGTTGGCGGTGGTTGTTTCGACACAGCCGGATGTGGCCGCGGCGATCAGGCCCGTCGCCAGCAGCCATTTGACGTTGCGCATTGTCTACCTCCATGGGGACAGCCCCGGGAGGGGCCTGCGCAACCAACGGTTAGCGGCTGCACAAGTGGCATCACCACCGCCAAATATAGGGCGCGGCGCAGGCTTGCACGGATGCAACGCCCTCGTGTCCGACGCGTTCAATCATCGGCGCGCCGCGGCGTCCTCCCGACCATCCAGACGCGCCCCCGCCGAAAATGTGGCGCGTCATCTTGAAGGCAGGATAATCCGGGCGGGCGCCGGTAGGGAAATCCACTACGCATCACGACCGTGGCGATGACGGTGCTGCTCGCGGCCCGAGCTTGAGCGACCTTCCTGTGATCCCAAGAGGAGCAGGCAAGGAATCGCATGTGCGGACGAGTCCCCCGAGAGACGTGGTCGCCGCGTTGACCTTTTGTTCAACAGCACGGCCACCGCCGTGTGTTCTCTACAGCGCATCCTGTATCTCACGACGAAGCCAGACATAGGCTTGGTGTCGACCTGTCGCTCTACTTGAACTAAGATGCCTACAACACTGCATTCTGGAGTCTTTCAATGCCCCGTCCCTCATGGAAAGGCTACCTCAAGCTGTCGCTCGTCTCCTGCGGCGTCGCGCTCTACAACGCGTCCTCGTCATCCGAGCGGGTGTCGTTCAACACACTGAACCGCAAGACCGGCAATCGCCTGAAGCAGAACCTGATCAATTCGGTGAGCGGCGAGCCGGTCGACACGGCCGATCGCGTCAAGGGCTACCAGGTCGCCAAGGGCCAGTACGTCCTGGTCGAGGACAGCGACCTCGAGGCGCTCAAGATCGAGAGCACCAAGACACTGGAGATCGAGACCTTCGTGCCGGCCGCGGAGATCGACGGGATCTACCTCGACAGCCCCTACTATCTCACACCTGACGGCAAGATGGCCGAGGAGGCCTTCGCGGTGATCCGCGAGGCGATGACGAAGAAGAAGGTGGCCGGCATCGGCCGCGTCGTGCTGAGCCGCCGCGAGCGCCTCTTGATGCTGCAGCCGCGCGGCAACGGCATGCTGGCGACGACGCTCCGCTATCCCTACGAGGTGCGGCAGGACGCCGAATATTTCGAGGGCATCGGCCCGCGCAAGGTGGCGCCGGCGATGCTCGACATCGCCCAGGAGATCATCGGCCGCATGTCGGGTTCCTTCGAACCCGAGAGCTTCGCCGACCGCTACGAGGAAGCCGTCACCGCCATGCTGGAGGCCAAGCAGGCGGGCCGGAGCTTCGCCGTGGCCGAGACGGCCGAGCCCGACAACGTCGTCGATATCATGGATGCGCTGAAGCGCAGCCTGCAGATGGGTGCCGACCGCCGGCCGCGCGCGCCGAGCAAGAAGGCGGTCGATACGCGGGCGGCGCCGGCAGCCGAGACGACGGAACCGGCGCGCAAACCGGCAGCCCGCAAGAGCGCTGCGCGCAAGGCGGCGCGCTGAAGCCGGAGGCGGGAGTGCCTCTCGCCGATCCCCTCCTCCACGGGCAGACGCTCTCCCTCGTCGGTCGTCTGCAAGGCCTGACGCGCCGCCGCCTCGACCGGCTGGTGCGCGCGCACGGCGCCAGGCTCGCGACGCGTCCGGGCGCGCGGGTGACGGTGATCGCCTTCGGCCATTCTGCCGGTGACCGCGCGCTCGACGACGGCCGCGTGCAGCTTCCGGCCGGCTTGCCGGCGACGGCGCCGCTGGTCAGCGAGAACGTGCTGCGCCGCGCGCTCGGGCTGCTCGAGCCGCCGCCCGAGGTCGATCGAAGCCTGGGACGGGCGGAGATCGAACGGCTCTCCGGACTCACGCCCAACCTCGTCTCCTGCCTGGTGCTGTTCGACGTGCTCGAGCCGGTCGACGAGCGCTTCGCCTATCGCGACCTCGTGGCGGCGCGCGAGGCGGCGCGCCTCCTGAAGCGCGGCGTGGCGCTCGGCGACGTGCTCGATGCCGCGATCGCGCTCGGCCGGCGCGGCGGGCATCTCGCCGAGGCGCGGCTCACCGAAGGTCCGTCGGGGGCGCTGGTGCGCGAGATCGCGGGCCAGCTCGCCGAGCTTTCGGGCCAGCTCACCATGCCGCTGCCGATGCGCCCGGAGCAGAGAGCGCGCAGCCTCGACGATCTTCTGGTCGAGGCGGAGGAGGCGGACGAACGCGGCGATCACGCCACGGCGGAAAGCCTCTACACCACGGCGATGCGCGCCAATTCAGCCGATCCGGTGCTGCCGTTCAATCTCGGCAACGTGTTCCAGGCGCAGGGCCGCGCGACCGAGGCCAAGGTGGCGTGGCAGATCGCGGTGGCGCGCGATCCGGCGTTCGCCGAGGCGTGGTACAATCTCGCGCAAGCGGCGGAGGACGAGCAGCAGGCCGATCTCGCGGTCGCGCAATACCGCCGTGCCATGCAGGCGCAGCCCGACTATGCCGACGCGCATTTCAATCTCGCGCTGCTGCTCACCCGGCTCGAGCGCTGCAGCGAGGCGATCGGCGCGTGGGAGCGTTTCCTGGAGCTCGAACCGGCCTCGCCGCAGGCGGGCACGGCGCAGAAGGCGATCGTGCTGTGCCGCATGAAGATCCAGCAGGAGCGCGCGCAGGCGGGGTGAGGGTCCTTGCGGGGCGGCGCGATCGCTTCCTTCCTGGCTCCTCCGTCCTACGAGGAGGGCTATTGCCTCTAGCAATTTCCGTCGTCTCGACCGGAGCGCGAAGCGCGGAGCGGAGAGACCTTCTCTCCACGATAAGGGGCTTGTCGTTGAGAGAAGGTCTCTCCGCTCGGGCCTTCGGCCCTCGGTCGAGACGACGGGAGTGGCCACTTTCGAAAGGCCGGCCTGCCTAACGGAGAGGCTGTCGCCGGGACATAAACTCCGTCGTCGCACTTCAGATCGTTCGCCACAGCGGCCGCAGCGCGAGCAGGAGCACGAGGCCCAGCGCGCCGGTGATGGCGGTCGCTTCGGGCGCGCCGATGCGGTTGGCGAGCCAGCCCAGCCACAGGAAGCCGAGCGGGCCGGTGCCGATGCAGACCGAGAGGACGCCCATGATGCGCGAGCGCATCTCGTGGGGCGAGGCGAGATAGACCAGGGTCGCCTGCAGGGTGGCGAAGGCGCCGCCGGCCAGTCCGGTCAGCAGCAGGGCGGCGGAGGCGGGCACGGCGCCGGGCGCCAACGCGAAGGCGATGATGCCCAGCTGGTAGAGCGCCACGCCGCCGACATAGCTCGCCGCATGGAAGCGCGGCGCCAGGCGCCACGCCAACACCAAGGCACCCGCAAACGCGCCGACGCCGTCGATGCTGGTCAAGAGACCCACGCCTTCGGGGCCGAGCGCCAGCTGGTCGCGGCCGATCACCGGGATCATGCTGGTGAACGGCCAGCCGAAAATGTTGAACACGACCGTGACGGCGAGGATCGCGGCCAGCCGGCGGTTGGCCAGCACGACGGCGATGCCTTCGCGGACGCGCGCCAGCACGGGCTCGCCGTGCGACGCGGGCGTGCGGTGGCCGCGCACCGAGAGGGTGGCGCCCACGGTGAGGAGATAGAGGCCGGCGCTCGCCAGGAACGCGCCCTCGATGCCGCCGGCCACCAGCAGCACGCCGCCCAGGGTCGGGCCGATCATGCGGCTGACATTCTGGGCCACGACATCTAGCGCCATGGCCGTCGACATGCGCTCGCGACCGACGCTGTCGCCCATCATGGTACGGCGCAGGGGATTGTCGGTGAGCCAGCCGAAGCCGTTGACCAAAGCGCCCACCGCCAGGTGCCAGACCTGCAAGGTGCCGAGCGCCGCGATCATTGCCAGCACGACCGACGTGAGCGCCAGCAGCGCCATCATGGCGGCCAGCATCAGGCGGCGGTCGAAGCGCTCGACGAAGGCGCCGAGGAAGGCGCCGAACAGGCCCATCGGCAGCAGCCGCAGCATGGTGACCACCGAGACCAGGAACGGCGAATTGGTCTCGCGATAGACCACCACGCCCACCACCACGGTCTCGATCCAGCGCACGACCGAGCCGATCAGGCCGACCGACCACAGGCGCCAGAAGTCGGCGGGGAACGTGCGGGACATCGGGTGGGCGCGATGATCTGTTTAGGGTCCTCTCCGCCGCGTGAGCGCTTTCACAAGCGCGTAAGCGGGGGAGAGGAAGGGACCCATTGCGCAGCAATGGGGAGGAGAGGTGGTGGCTGACGCAGACGCGATGTTTCCGGGGCGGCCACCGCAGCCCACCTCACCCTCCCGCGCTTCGCGCGGGCCCCTCCCTCTCCCCCCGCGATGACGCGGGCGGAGAGGGACCAGGCCGTTGTCGCGTGCCATTCCGGCGTTCTCCCCAGGCTTTCGTTGCCGGGAGCTTACACGCAAGAACCGGTAACGCCGCAACTCATATCCTCCCCTGTCTTACGGGCAGGGCTATCGCATATGCCAAATTCCGTCGTCTCGACCGGAGCGCGAAGCGCGGAGTGGAGAGACCTTCTCTCAACGATAAGCGGCCTATTGTGGAGAGAAGGTCTCTCCACTCGGCCCTTCGGGCCTCGGTCGAGACGACGGAATCGCGATATGCGAGAGCCCTGATCAGACGGGAGAGGTGAATGAGTGGCGGCGCGCGACATCGTGGCGTTGCGGGGAACGCAGCTCTTCGGCCATCCTTGAAGACGATGGCCTCGAAGAAGACATTGACCGCCGGGAACCTCGAGGCGCTGGGCGCCGAGCGCCTGGCCCAGCTTCTGCTGGAGATTGCCGCGGGCGATGCGGCGACGCAGCGCCGGCTGCGCCTCGCGCTCGCTGCGCACGAGGCGCCGGAGCGGGTCGCGGCGGAAGTGCGCAAGCAGCTCGCCCGGATCGAGCGCGGGCGTTCCTTCCTCGATCGGCACAAGGTACGGGCGCTCGCCGCCGATCTCGAGACGCAGCGCCGTGCCATCGTCGACCAGGTGGCGAATATCGATGCCGGCGAGGCCCTCGACCTGATGTGGCGCTTCCTGGAGCTCGCCGACTCCGCGAACGAGCGCAGCGACGACAGCAACGGTGAGCTCGGCAACGTCTTCGACGCCGCCTGCCGCGATCTCGGCCCGCTGGCGGAGCGCGCGAAGCCCGACCCGCTGGCGCTGGCCGATCGCGTCTTCGCCGCGCTCGACGACAACGGCTACGGCCAGTACGACGCGCTGCTCGCGACCCTCGCGCCGTTTCTGGGGAACAAGGGTCTCGACCATCTCAAGACGCGCTTCCTCGAGCTGTCGCGAACGCCCGTCCCGAAACCGCCGGCGGACCAACGCAGGGTGCTCGCCTGGGGCGCTGGCGGGCCCGTCTACGCCGACGAGATCAGGTCGAGCGGCCGGACGTCCACCATGCGCTTCGCCCTGCGGGAGATCGCGGATCTCCAAGGCGACGTCGACGGCTTCATCGAACAGTATGACCGCGCGGCGCGGAAGGGATCCAACATCGCGGCCGAGATTGCCCGGCGACTGCTGGCCGCGGGTCGCGCGGACGAGGCGCTGCAGGCGCTCGACGCGGCCGAGCGCGTCCCAAGGCACTGGCCGCGCTTCGATTGGGAGGACGCACGGATCGAGGTGCTCGACGCGCTCGGTCGCCACGAGGACGCCCAGGCCACGCGCTGGTCCTGCTTCGAACGCGCGCTCAGCGCCCGACACCTGCGCGCCTGGCTCGACCGGCTGCCCGATTTCGAGGACGACGAGGCCGAGCGGCGAGCGCTCGACCATGCGGCACGCCACAAAAGCCTGCTCGAGGCCCTCTCGTTCCTCGTCTCCTGGAAGTCCCTCGACCGGGCGGTCCGTCTCGTGAGCGACCGGCGCGCGGAGCTCGATGGCGATCACTACGAGATCCTGACGCCGGCTGCGCAGGCGCTCGCCGAAAATCATCCGCTCGCCGCGACGCTCCTGCTGCGGGCGATGGTCGAGTTTGCGCTCACCAAGGCCCGCGCCAGCCGCTATGGCCACGCCGCCCGGCATCTTGCGGAATGCGCACGCCTCGCCGCGTCGATCCCGACGTTCGAGCCGGTCGAGACACACGAGGCCTGGGTCGCCCGCCTGAAATCGCGGCACAGCCGCACGTATGGGTTCTGGAGCCTCGTCGCCTGAAGACGAGGCACGAGCCGATGGAGCGTCTTCATGAGGGGGACTGGAGGCCTGCGCCTCGAGGTGCGAGAATGGATCGTGACCCGGCGGGCGGCCGACGGGTGGGGAACGCGATGCGCAAAATGGTGGTCCTTCTGATCCTGCTTGGCCTTCCCCTGCCCGGGCTCGCCCAGGCTCCGGGATGGTTCGTCATCGTCGGGACCAATCTGAAACCAGGTCCGGGCAAGTGCGGGGCGGGGATCGTCAGCGGCGATCTGCTCGGCAATGCCTACTACCTGGGTGTGCGCTTCACGGTGGTTCCCGAGAGGAAGGTCGGCCCCTACCGGTCGGTGGAAGAGGCCCGGGCCGCGTTGAAGGACGCCGGCTGGACCAAGCTTACGGACGACTATTACCAAGGCAGTTCCGGATGCGGGTAGGCGCCGCGTCAGGCGGGCAACCCCATTCCCCACCGGTCCTCTCCCTATCGGGGGAGAAGAGATTGAGCGACAGCCGGAGGGCGGCGCCACGGCACGATTGCGCTCTGCCGGATGAAGATCCAGCAGGCACGGACGCAGGCGGGGCGAGGTTGGAACCATGCCTCCCCCGTCTGATGGGCACGGCTACCGCACGTGACTATTTTTCCGTCATCCCGAGCGAAGCCGCCCAACGGGCGGCGTAGTCGAGGGACCTTCTCTCGTCGCCGAGGCAACTGAAAAGGTCCCTCCACTACGCCTCGCTGCGCTCGGCTCCGGTCGGGATGACGGAGTTTTGGTCACATGCGATGGCCCTGGTCTGACGGGGGAGGAAGATGAAGCCTCATGCTCTTCCGGCAAGGAGACGTAGCCAGGGGCCTGCGTGGAAGGCGCTCATCAGGAGGTACATGGGCAGCATGCCGGTGAGCGGTGAGGCATCCGCCCCGCAGAGCATGGCGAGCGGGCCGCCGCCGCCCAGGACGGTGAGCAACGCCATGGCGGCGAAGGTGGGCGCGGCCGCCAGCGACAGGAACTCGGCCGCGCCCCGGGTGCAAGGCTTCTCGGTCACGCGGCCGGCTCGTAGCGGTCGTGGTGGCGCACCCAGGCCATGGTGAAGTCGAGCCCGTCCTCGTCGCGGCCCTTGGGCGTGAGGTCGAGCAGCCGGTAGGTGTGCATCATCACCTCGACGCCGCGGCCGTAGGTCGAGTAGGTGTGGAAGACCTCCCCGGCGTCGTCCTTGTAGAACGCGCTGACGCCCGGCATCTCCTCGCCCGGCGGCTTGCTGCCGAAATTGTAGTCGCCTTTGCCGCTGGCCTTCTCCTCGGCGCTGAAGCTCACATGGAAGTCCTGGTTGAACGTCGTTCCGTGCGAGGACACCCACCGGAACTTCCAGCCCATGCGCTGGCGGAAGCGCTCGATTTCAGCCAGCGGCGCGCGCGAGACCGCGACGAAGGCAGTGTCGCGATGGGCCAGATGCGCCAAGGTGGCGTCGGTGTGGTCGGCCATGTAGGAGCAGCTCTTGCAGCCCTGCTCCCAACCCGGGGCGAGCATGAAATGTTGCATCACGAGCTGGTGGTGGCCGTCGAACAGGGCGGCGAGCGGCCGGCGGCCGGCCGGCGTGTCGAACAGGTAGTCCTTCTCCATCCGGACCCACGGCAGCGCGCGGCGCTCGGCCGCGACCTGGTCGCCGAGGCGGGTCAGCTCCTTCTCGCGCGCCTGTAGCTTCTTGCGTTCGGCAAGCCACTGGTCCCGGGAAACGACGGGATGATCCACGCCCGAGTTGGTCGCGGCAGGAAGGTTCACGATCTGACGGTTCGCTGGGCTGACATTGGCAGTGACGGTGGTCATGGTGTGCTCCTCAAGGTTGTCAGGGGTCGTCGGTCACGGGCTACATTTGGGACCGGATGCCCAAACGGTGGGAGTTACAAGTTTGGCGGGATTGCCGTGGACTCGCTGATCACGGCCGCGGCGCGCGCGCTGGCGGCGGGTGATCCGCTGGGCGCGCTCAACCGGATCGCGCTGCGCGACGACGCGCCGGCGCTGGCGCTGCGCGGCATCGCCATGGCGCAGCTCGGCGATTTCGCCGTTGCGAAAACCCTGGTCAAGCGCGCGGCGCGCGCCTTCGGCGCCCGGGAGGCGGTGGCCCGCGCGCGCTGCGTCGTGGCCGAAGCCGAGATCGCGCTGGTCTCGCGCGATCTCGGCTGGCCCACCAAGACACTCGACGCGGCGCGGGCGACGCTCGAGCAGGCGGGCGACCGGCTGAACGCAGCCCACGCGCGCCACCTCGAAGTCCGGCGCCTGCTGCTGATCGGCCGGCTCGACGAGGCCGAGCGCACGCTGGATGGGCTCGACCCCGCGCCCTTCCCGCCGGCGTCGCGGGCAGCGCACGAGCTGGCGGTCGCGGGCATCGCGATGCGCCGGCTGCACATCAAGACGGCGCGCGCGGCGCTCACCCGCGCGGGACAGGCCGCGCAGCAGGCCGGCATTCCGGCGCTCGCGGCGGAGGTTGCGAGCGCGCAGCACCTGCTGGAGACGCCGGCGGCGCGCCTGCTGGCGCGCGGCGAGGAGCGGCCACTGCGGCTCGAGGAGGTCGAGGCGCTGCAGGCGTCGCCGGCGCTGATCGTCGATGCCTGCCGGCATGTCGTGCGCCAGGGAAACATGACGGTCTCGCTCGCCGGACGGCCGGTGCTGTTCGCGCTCGCCCGCGCGCTGGCCGAAGCGTGGCCCAACGACGCAGCCCGCAGCACGCTGCTCGCCCGGGCGTTCGGCGCCCGGCATGCCGACGAATTGCATCGTGCGCGGCTGCGGGTCGAGATCGGGCGGCTGCGCGCCAAGCTGCGACCCCTGGCAACCGTGAGCGCGACGGCGCGCGGGTTTGCGCTCGGCCCGCGCCGGAACCGCGCAGTCGTGGTGCTGGCGCGGCCGGTCGAGGAGCCGCACGGCGAGGTGCTGGCCCTGCTGGCCGACGGCGAGGCGTGGTCGAGCTCCGCGCTCTCCCTGGCGCTCGGCGCCAGCCAGCGCACGGTGCAACGCGCGCTCGATGCATTGGCGGCGTCCGGCAAGGTGCAATCGTTCGGCCGCGGCCGGGCGCGCCGCTGGATGACCCCGCCGCTGCCGGGATTCACGACGACGTTGTTACTCCCGACGCCGCTGCCGGGTGGTTAAGGCTTCGTATCATCTTTCCTCCCCACGCCTGCGTGGGGAGGTGTCCGCGAAGCGGACGGAGGGGTCATGAGCACCGCGACCGCTGCCCTTTGACCCCTCCGTCGGCGTATGACGCCGACACCTCCCCAAGCCCTGCTTGGGGAGGAAGAACGCCCAGCCAAGAGGAACCCATGATCGAATCCCCCGCCGAGATCCTTCGCGAATACGGACCCTTCCCCGGCGCCAGCGCCGTGCACGGCCTGACGTTCGACGGCCAGTATGTCTGGTTCGCCTCGGGCGACCGGCTGAACGCCTTCGATCCCGAAAGCGGCATGATCGTGCGCACGATCGACGCCGATGCACATGCGGGAACGGCGTTCGACGGCACGCACCTGTTCCAGCTCTTCGAGAAGCGCATCCAGAAGATCGATCCCAAGACCGGCCAGGTGCTGGCCACGATCCCGGCTCCCGGCGACGGCGGCAATTCGGGCATGGCGTGGGCCGAGGGCTCGCTGTGGGTGGGCCAGTATCGCGCGCGCAAGATCCACCAGATCGATCCCGAGACCGGAAAGATCTTGCGCACCATCGAGTCCAACCGCTTCGTCACCGGCGTCACCTGGGCCGAGGGCGAGCTGTGGCATGGTACCTGGGAGGGCGACGAGAGCGAGTTGCGACGGATCGATCCGCAGACGGGCCACGTCCTGGAGGAGCTCAAGATGCCGCCGGGCACGGCCGTGTCGGGGCTCGAGTCCGACGGCGGCGACCGCTTCTTCTGCGGCGGCTCGACCAGCGGCAAGGTTCGCGTCGTGCGCCACCCGCGGCGCGCGACGGCGACGGGGAGTGGCACTTAGCGCGCATTCCGATTGGGTGCGCTCATTGCTGGGGGCGCGCCACTCCAGCGGCGCATCTTTTCTTGCGGATCGACACCGCATGAGCGCCACTGGAGTGGCGCGCTCCCAGCGATGACATGATTCGTAAAAAAGAAACGGCCGGGCGTGAGCCCGGCCGTCCTCAGGAAGGTGTCCGACGCTTCCGATTTCTTACTGGATGACGATCTCGACGCGGCGGTTCTGCGGCTCGCGCACGTTGTCGCCGGTCTGCACCAGCAGGCCCTTCTCGCCCATGCCGATGACCGAGATCGCCTGCGCGGGCACGCCGTCGCGCACCAGGGCGTCCTTGACCGCGTTGGCGCGACGCAGCGACAGCGCCATGTTGTAGCTCTCCGGGCCCGACGTGTCGGTGTGGCCGGTCGCCGTGATGCGGGCGTTACCCTTCGCCTTGAAGGCGTTGGCCGCCTGCTGGATCGTGGTCAGCGCCTGCTGCGAGAGGTTCGAGCGGTCCCAGTCGAAGAACACCATGAACGACGGCGGCGACACGACCGGCGGCGGCGGGGGCGGAGGCGGCGGCGGCGCGGCGCCGAACCTCATCTGCAGGCCCAGCATGAGGCTGATGTTGTTGTCCTGGGGATTGGTGCTCAGCGTGTACTGGAAGCCGGCCACGTTGCCCGAGGAATTGAAGTTGGGCGTCGTCGTGCCGTAGTAACGGCCTTCCAGGTTGAGGCGGAACGTCTGATCGATGTTCCAGCCCACGCCGATGATGCCCTGATAGGCGAACTGCGTGCTCTGCTGCGTGGAGCCGAGAGCGCCTGCGTTGATGAACGCGACACCTGCACCGGCACCGATATAGGGAACGAACGACTGTCCGGCGAAGAAGTCGTAATAGATGTTCCCCATGATGGAGACTTGATTGAAGTTGACACCGGCACTGCCGGGCAGACCGCCGATCGTCAGGCTGCCGGTGTTTTCACGATAGACGCCTTCGACTTCCAGACGCGGGCCCAGGAAGTCGTAGCCGACCGCGCCACCGACCACAAAGCCGGTATTGAAGGACGCGTTCGTCGTGGTGGAGCCGGTGAAGAGAGGCGCGACGCTGAGCGTCGACGTGAACGACGTGTTCAGGAGCCAGTTGGCGCCGCCTTCTGCGGTGATATAGAAGCCCCCTGGCTGGAGCGGCGACTGCGCCTGGGCGCAAAAAGGCATGGCTGCGAGCAGCGCAGCACCGACGACCAACCTTTTCATCTCCAATCTCCCCGCATTCGTTGCATCAGGTTTCTTCAGGACGAAAGACACCCGTGTAACTTAAAAAACGCACGTATAACTTATACTACCATGGGTACCCACGGCAATTGCGTGTACCGTGAAGCCCATGGCACTGTGGTTTTTGCGCAACAGGTCTTGGGGGCACGCTTTCGCGCACTCGCGCCGTCGAAATCAGCGCAGGAGGCAGTCGCCTCCGCCGCATACGCATCCAACAGCAACCGACTCAGGCCGGCTGACCCTCGTTCATCACAAACCCTCTCCTGCGAGAGGCCGCCTCACCACTTGGCCAGATACTGCCGGATCGGCTCGGCGCCGGGATTGCTGAAGCGGCGGTCGAGCACGATCGCCTTGGTGGTGGCGCCCGGTCCGTAATACAGCGCGTTCCAGTCGTTGTCGGCGTCGAGGTAGGAGCCTTCGAGCGAGGCGCCGGCGAACAGGCCGGCCGAGTTGCCGAAGGCCACGATGTCGGCACCCATGGCCGAGGTCGAGGCGCCCTCGATGCCGATGCCGATCGCCACCATGGTCATGCCGGCCTCGGCGCCGAACTTGAACTTGTGGTCGAGAATGGCCTGCAGGCCCTTCTCGGTGCGGATGATGAACAGCATCTCCGACACCTTGGCGCCGATCTGCAGGCCGAAGCTGCCCGAGCCCATGCCGTAGAAGGCGGGCGGGCTCCAATCCTTGCCGCCGTTCCGTGCCAGCAAAGTGCCGCGGCCACCGGCCGCGCCGAAGAAGAAGCCGCCCTGCACCAGCTCGGGCACGATCAGCAGGCCCCGCGCGGTGGGCATGTTCTTGGCGGCGTCGGGGAAATCCTTGCCGTCCAGCACCTTGCGCGCCGATTCCAGGCAGGAATCGACCAGCGACTGGCGGCGGGCATCGGCGCGGGCGGGCGCGGCGGCGAGGAAGGGCGCGGCGAAGGCGGCCGCGGTGCCCGAAAGGACGGTTCGGCGATCGAGCTTCATTTTCTGCTCCTTTGGCTCATGGCCGACGCCGGGGAAGCGCCTTGGCGGCCACAACAGCCAATCCTAGCACAATTTGCGGCCGATTTCAGGCGCTTGCAGGCCTTGTCTCAGGAAGGACACGAGGCGTGGGGAGGCAGTCCCCCACTGAGAGCCCCTCTCCGCCCGCGTCATCGCGGGGGAGAGGGAGGGACCCGCGCGCAGCGCGGGAGGGTGAGGTGGGCCGCGGCGCTCGCCCCGGAAACATCGCGTGTTTGGCAGACACCACCTCTCCTCCCCATTGCTTCGCAATGGGTCCCTTCCTCTCCCCCGCTTCGCGGCGAAGAGGACCCGGAGCCACTCGCAGGCGGAAAGGCCGCTGAGGGACGTCACGCCCGCGGCGGGCGGTCCTTCATCGTGAGCGGCAGGCCGGCAGCCATCAGAACCACCCGGTCGGCACGCTCGGCGACGCGCATGTTGAGCCGGCCCTGGGCATCGCGGAAGGAGCGGCCGAGCGGCGTTTCGGGCACCAGGCC
Source organism: uncultured Alphaproteobacteria bacterium (assembly GCA_963765385.1). GTDB lineage: Bacteria > Pseudomonadota > Alphaproteobacteria > Reyranellales > Reyranellaceae > Reyranella. The sequence continues at coordinate 1,644,391 of CAVXWG010000014.1, forward strand.
CAGGCCCACCTCGTTGCTCACGAAGACGACCGGCGCGCCGGCCTCGTCGAGCGCCTGCAGCAGGTGGTCGGTGGCCTCGTCGAGATCGGCGCCGACATGCATCAGGTTGGAGAGCCAGAGCGTCAGGCAATCGACAAGCACCGGCTGGTGGTGCGACTCTTCGGGTGCCCGGGCGCCGTCCAGCGCCTCGGCGAGCTTTATAGGCTCCTCGATGGTGGTCCAGCCGACGCCGCGGCGGGCGCGATGGGCCATGATGCGGGTCGCCATCTCGACGTCGCCCGCCTGGGCGGTGGCGATGTAGATCGCGGGCCGCGGCGAGCCGCCGAACAGCGTGCCGGTGACGAGCTTCTCCGCGTAGGTGCTCTTGCCCGACCGCGCGCCGCCCAGGACGAGAGTGACCGGCGGCAGCGGGAACGTCGTGAGATGCTCCATCAGATTGCTGGGGGCGCGCCACTCCAGTGGCGCGTCTTTTCATATTCTGCCGGATCGCAAGACCATGACGCGCCACTGGAGTGGCGCGCCCCCAGCAATGACGTGCGCCTGCTCATCAGCCTTTGCCTGCCCTCACCAGCCAGCAGGCGCCGGGCAGCGACACGCCGTTCGGTCCTTCGTGAGGCGCCAGCGCCTCGGCGATGGCGGCCTTCGCCTTCTCGACCGCTTCGGGGCCGGCATCGGCGAAGGCGCGCGCCAAAGGGCCGAAGCGGCCGGTGTTCTCGGCCACCTCGGCCGCGCTGTTGCCCATCCAGATCGTCCGGTCGATCGGCTTGAGGTCGGGCGCGCCGAAGCCCGCCTCCTTCAGGATGCGCTCGACCCGGGCGCGATCGCCGAAGGAATACTGGCCGGGATCCTCGGGCCCCGGCCGCGGCATCGGCGGCAGGAAAGGCTGGGCGGCGCGCAGCGGCACGAGGCCCCAGGGATTCTCCTGCGGCGTGCGCCAGGCCAGAAAGACCAGCCGTCCCGCGGGCTTCAGCGCATGCCGGAGATTCTTGAACGCCGCGACCGGGTCACCGAAGAACATGACGCCGAAGCGCGAGAAGACGAGATCGTAGGCCGCCGCCTTGAAAGGATAGGCGGTGGCGTCGCCGATGACGAAGGTCGCGTTGTCGACCCGCTGCGCGCGCGCCGCCTCGATCAGCGGCGCGGAGATGTCGACACCCAGCACATGGCCGGTCGGGCCGACGGCGCGCGCCAGATCGGCCGTCGTGCCGCCCAGGCCGCAGCCGATATCGATGACGTGCTCGCCGGGCTTCGCGGCGGCGGCGGCCAAGACGTCCTTGCCGAGATCGGCGATCGAACGCTCGATGCGCTGGTGGTAGGTGGCGAGCCAGCCCTGCCCGCCCGGGCCGTTCCAGAACGCGGCCTGTTCGGCGGCGAGCTCGGCTTTGCTTTTCATGCGAGCGACGCGGCTTTGGCCACGACGAGCTCGCGCGGCATGTAGTTGACGAACGCCACGCGCCAGGCGTGGTCGGGATCGGCCTGCTCGAAATGCTCGATCAGGGTGATCGACACGTTGTCGATCTCGAAGCGCACCGCGGCCTCGGGATGGAGGTCGAAGGCGTGGGCCAGCGCGGCGCGGATCGTGCCGCCATGCGCCGTCGCCACGATGTCGCGGCCGCGATGCTCCTCGGTCAGCCGGTCGATGCTCTTGCACCGTGCGATCACGCAGGTCGACGAAGCTCTCGCCGCCGGGCGGCCGCTGCTCGGGCGGCGCCAGCCAGAACAGATGATTGTTGCCGTGCTTCTCGGCGATCTCGACGTAGGTGAGCCCCTGCCAGTCGCCGAAATGCTGTTCGGCGAGATCGCCATCGATGTTGAGCTTGTCCATCTCGGCGCCGGCGGCGGCCAGCTGCTCGGCGGTCTTGCGGGCGCGCAAGAGGTTCGAGGCGTACCACACCGCGCCCCTGGGCAGCAGCCGGGCCTGGTGCTCGAACAGCGCCTGGTTGCTCACGTCGCAGTCCTTGTCGCTCTGGCCGTAGCAACGCGCCTCGGGATTGGGCACCGGCGCATGCCGCACCCACCACCACCGCGTGACCCGTCCCGTGATCTTGGCGCCCGTCGCCATGAGTCGAATACTCCTTCTTGTTCTTTTCATATTCCTCTCCGCCTTGGGGGAGAGGTTAGGTGAGGGGGTCAACCCGGAGACCGTCTCCTGCATCACCCCCTCACCCAGCCTCTCCCCCAAGGGGGAGAGGAGTTTGAGGGGAGGACGTCTTTACCGGGCGATGAACAGCGCCGCCACCACCAGAAAGGCGATCTCGGCCGTCTGCTGGACGGCGCCCAGGGTGTCGCCGGTGTAGCCGCCGATGCGGTTGGCGATCCACTGCGAGCCGCCCCAGGCCGCGGCCATGGCGGCGATGGGCGCCAGGAGGGCGACGAAGAAGCCCTTGCCCAAGAGCAGCAGGAAGGCGAGCGCGGCGCCGAGGCCAATCGCGAGCCAGACGTCGTTGTCGGTCGGCTTGCCGGTCTGAGCGCCCAAGCCGTCCGGCTGCACGGGCGAGAAGGCGAGCAGCGGATAGGCGATCACCGCGCGCGACAGAGCGTGGGCGGCGATCAGCACGACCAGCCCGGTCGCGCCGCTGAACTGCGCCAGGCAGGCGACCTTGATCAGCACGGAGAGCGCCAGCGCCAGCACGCCAAACGTGCCGTTGCGGCTGTCGCGCATGATCTCGAGCCGCCGCGCCGGCTCCAACGCGTGCGGGCCCAGGCCATCGGCGGTGTCGGCGAGTCCGTCTTCATGCAGGGCGCGTGTGATCAGGATCGCGGCGGCGACTGCCAGCACGCCGGCGAGCCAGCCTGGCCCGGCGAGGCCGCGCACGACGGCGAACACCAGCCCGGCCGCGAGCCCCACGGCCGCGCCCACGAAGGGCAGCACCGGCAGCACGTCGGCCAGCTGCCAGCGCGGCACGCCGACATCGAGCCGGATACCGGTGAAGAACGAGGCCTGTTCCTTGAAGGCCTGCAGCCACTCGTCGAAGGAGGACGGGCGACCGCTGATGGGGGCGTTGGGATTGCTCATGATGGGGGCTGGCCATGATAGGTCGAATATAGGATGGTCCGCGCCCGCGATGAACGCCCTGCCGGCACATTAATGACTCCCACTTTCGACGAAATGCGCCGCATCCTGCGCGAGCTGCCGGGACCGGATCTTGCGGCCCGCACCGAGGTGGTGCGCCGCCAGGCCGAGCTCACCAAGCCGCCGGGGGCGCTCGGTCGGCTCGAGGAAATCGCCGAATGGCTGGCCGCGTGGCAGGGCCGCGCCCATCCCCGGGTCGAGCATCCGCGCATCGCGGTGTTCGCCGGCACCCATGGCGTCGCGGCGCGCGGCGTCTCGGCCTATCCGCCGGAAGTCACCGCGGCAGATGGTGAAGAACTTTTTGGCCGGCGGGGCCGCCATCAACCAGCTCGCCGCCGCGATCGACGCCGACTTGCGCATCTACGAACTCGACCTCGACCATCCGACCGATGACTTCACGCGCGGTCCCGCGATGAACGAGACCCGCACGGCCAACGCCATGGCCTACGGCATGATGGCGGCCGAGCCTGGCATCGACGTGCTGTGCCTGGGCGAGATGGGCATTGCCAACACCACGACGGCGGCCACGCTCTGCAGCCGCCCTGTTCGGCGGCAGCGGCGCGGATTGGGCGGGGCCCGGCACCGGCGTGAAAGGCGCCGCGCTTGCGCACAAGATCGCCGTCATCGACGAGGCGCTGGCGCACCACGCCCAGGCGATCGCGGCGCGCGACCCGCTCGCCCTGCTGGCGGCGGTGGGCGGCGAGGAGTTGGCGGCCATCGCCGGCGCTGTTCTGGCCGCCCGCATGGGCCACATCCCCGTGCTGCTCGACGGCTACGCCTGCACCGCGGCGGCGTCCGTGCTTTATGCCATCGATCGCCACGCACTCGACCATTGCCTGGTCGCACATCGCTCGGCCGAGCCCGGCCATGCGCGTCTGCTGCAGGCGATCGGCCAGCGGCCGTTGCTCGACATGGACATGCGGCTGGGCGAGGCCTCGGCCGCAGCGCTCGCCGTGCCGCTCCTGAAGGCCGCCGCCGCCTGCCACAACGGCATGGCGACCTTCGCGCAGGCCGGCGTGAGCGGCAAAGAAGCGTAACAGCGATTCGCACTCTTGCCGGACCGCTTGCCTCCAGGCCCGCTCATTTGGTTGGATCGACGAGGAAGATGCGGACCTCGAGGCAAGCGGTCCGGCAAGACATGACTCCGATTGACGACGCCGTCCGATGCAATACCGTCGGCGGCCAGACGGAGTTGGCCATGAACGATATGACTCTTCCCGCGACCGAACGCTTTGCCGGCGGCGCTGCCTATATACAGGGCCGCTTCGTGCCGATGGCCGAGGCCGCCATCCCGGTGACCGACTGGGGCTTTACGCGTTCCGACGTGGTCTACGACGTGGTCCATGTCTTCGATGGCGGCTTCTTTCGCCTGAACGATCACCTCGACCGGTTCCACCGGGCGATGGAGCGCCGCCGGCTGCGGCCGCCGGAAGACAGGGAAGCGGTGGAGGCCGTGCTGCATCGCTGCGTGGCACTCGCCGGCCTCCGCGATGCCTATGTCTCGATGGCCTGCTCGCGCGGGCGGCCGCGGATCGCCGGCTCGCGCCGGCCGGCCGATTGCGACAACCACCTGATCGCCTATGCGATCCCGTGGATCGACGTGATCCCCAAGGCGGTCCAGGAAAGAGGCGCGCATCTGTGGATCGCCGGCACGCCGCGCGTGCCCGACGCCTCGGTCGACCCGACGGTCAAGAACTACCAGTGGAACGACCTGACCAGCGGGCTGCTGGAAGCGCATGACCACGACTACGACACGGCCATCCTGTGCGACGCCCAGGGGTATGTGACCGAAGGACCGGGCTTCAATATCTTCGTCGTCAAGGACGGGCGCGTCCTGACGCCGGACCGCGGCAGCCTGCAGGGCATCACGCGGCTTACGGTCCTGGAGATCTGCGCCGAGCTCGGCATCGAGGCTGCGGTGGCACCGATCCCGCGCGCCCTGCTCGAAGATGCCGACGAGGTCTTCGCTGCGACGACGGCGGGCGGCGTCATGCCGGCCTCGCGCGTCGGCGGCCGCATCCTCGGCAACGACCGGCCGGGCCCGATTTCTACCCGGCTGCGGGAGACCTACTGGCGCTGGCACGAGGAAGGCCGTTACCGCACGCCGGTGCGCCCGCTGGAAGCCGTGGCGTGAGGGCGCGCGTCGCGCGACGCGCGCCCTCATCCCGTCGACGCCGCTAACAAGGGCAGGACGTGGCGACATTCGCCCGCGCCGGCACAGGCTGAAGTGATGCCGAGAGGCTTGCCAGGATGAAGCCGAAAAGGCCGCGCGCCCGAAACGGCGGGCGCCGACGGGTCAACGATCCCGAGGGCACCAGGCGCAACATTGTCGAGGTCGCGACGCGGGAGTTCGCCAGCAAGGGGCTGAGCGGCGCGCGAGTCGACGAGATCGCCGCGCGGACCAGGACCAGCAAGCGGATGATCTATTACTACTTCGGCGGCAAGGAAGCGCTCTACATCGCCGTGCTCGAGGCGGCCTACCGCAGCATCCGCCGCATCGAGGAGACGCTCGACCTCGCGCACCAGTCGCCGGAGGCCGCCTTGCGCACGCTGGTCGCCTTCACCTTCGACTACCAGAACGCCCATCCCGAATTTCCCCGCCTGGTGATGAACGAGAACATCCTCGACGGCCGTTACCTGGCCCGATCGAAGGTCATTCGCCGGCTGAACACGACGGTGATCGATGCGCTGCGCGCCCTGCTGCGGCGCGGCGTGCGCGCGGGCGTGTTCCGGCGCGACATCGACCCGATCGAACTCCACATGTCGATCAGCGCGCTGTGCTTCTTCAACGTCGCCAACCGGGCGACTTTCTCCCTGATCTTCAAACGCGACATGGCCTCGCCCAAGGCCCTCGCGCTGCGGCGCGACCAGGTCGTCGACATCATCCTGCGACACGCCAGCCGCTGACCGGCCGCCCGGCCCGCGGCGCGGATTGACAAATGTACTAGTTCGTTCAATCGTCCGGACAACGGCTGCGGCCGATCGGAAAACTGTCTCTTGCGGAGGAGACGCTATGCCGGGGTTCGCCGGGTGACGCGCGACCTGCTCGTGGGCCTGATCGGCGCCAACATCCAGAAATCGCTGTCGCCGGCGCTGTTCGCGGATGTCTGTGCCGCCGCGGGCCGGCGCGGCTACTACCATCTCATGGATGTCGACGTGCTGGCAGGACGCGGCCTGCCAGACCTGCTGGGCGCGGCCCGCACGGCGGGCTTTGTCGGCCTCAACGTCACCTATCCGTTCAAGGAGGCCGTGCCGGCGCTGCTCGATGCGGTATCGGCCGACGCCCGGCAGATCGGCGCGGTCAACACCGTCACCATCGGCCGCGACGGCGCGACCACGGGCTACAATACCGACCGCATCGGCTTTCGCCGGAGCTTCGAGGAGAAGTTTGGGCAGGACGCGGTCGCCGGCAAGACGGCGCTCCTGGTGGGCGCCGGCGGCGCCGGGCGGGCGGTGGCCTTCGCGCTGTGCGACCTGGGCGTTGCCACCTTGCTGGTGAGCGACAAGAACGCAGCGCAGGCGAGCGGCCTCGTGGCGGCGCTCGCCGCGGCGTTCGGACCGGAGCGCTGCCGCGTCGAGGCCGATCCCGTGTCGGCCCTGGCGGCGGCGGCCGGCATGGTCAATGCCACGCCGGTCGGCATGACCGGCTTTCCCGGCCTGCCCATCGCGACCGATGCCCTCCAGGCCCATCACTGGGTGGCCGACGTCATCTACACGCCGCTCGAGACCGAGCTTCTCAAGGCCGCGCGCGCCAAGGGTGCGCGGGTGATGGGCGGCGCCGGGATGTGCGTGCACCAGGCGGTCGAGGCCTTCCGGCTGTTCACCGGCCTCGCCGCCGACGTCGAGCGCCTGCATGCCGCGTTCGCCAGGGCCGCTGTCCTGCGCGACCGCGTGACCAGGCCGCCCAATGAAGCGTGACGCGACAAGCCGCGAGCCGGAGTCACTACGAGTGGGAAAGAAACCCGAATGACCACGCGCCTGATGATCATCAACGGCCCAAACCTCAATCTCCTGGGAGTCCGCGAGCCGCATATCTACGGCTCGACGACCCTGGCCGCGATCGAGGCGAGCTGCCGGCAGTTCGCGGACTATCTCGGCGTGTCGCTCGCCTGCCACCAGTCGAACCATGAAGGCGCGCTGGTCGACCTGATCCAGTCGGCGCGCGGCGCGGCGGATGCGATCATCCTCAATCCGGCCGCGTATTCGTTCACCTCGGTCGCGATGTTCGACGCCCTGAAGACCTTCGAGGGGCCGATCATCGAGCTCCATATTTCCAACATACATGCGCGTGACGAAATGCATCGCCATTCCAAGCTGTCGAGCGCCGCCAAGGCGGTGATCTGCGGCCTCGGTCCCTACGGCTACATCGTGGCGATGCAGGCGGCAGTGCAGCTCGCGGGCAAGCTGCCGGACGCGCTGCCGGAGCCGATGCGGGTCGGCCCGCAGTGAGCGCGGCCAACGACAAGGCCAATTGCACGCGGCATCGGATTACCTGACTATCGAGCAACAAACGCAAAGGGAACGCCATGACCATCAAAACGAAGCTGCTGATTCCGCGCCGCAAGGCGCTGCTGGGCGCCGCCGGCCTCGCCGCCTTGCCGTTCGCCGCGCCGCACGTCGCGCGCGCCGCCGACCCCATCAAGATCGGCCTGCTGCTGGCCAAGACCGGCCAGATCGCGGGCCAGACCGAATACCTGGCGAACGGCTCGATGCTGGCGCTCGAGCAGCGCAACGGCACGATCATGGGCCAGCCGGCCGAACTGGTGTGGCTCGACGAACCGAGCCCGCAGGGTGCCACGCAAAACATGCAGAAGCTGGTGCAGGAGAACAAGGTGTGCGCCGTGCTGGGCGGGGCGCTCTCGTCCAACGCGCTGGCCGAGGAAGCGAAGGCGGCTGAACTGAAGATCCCGTTCGTCTGCGACAATGCCGCGGCGACCGACATCACCGGCAAGAACTGCAACCGCTACACCTTCCGCCTGAACACGCCGGTCGCGGTGCAGTGCCGGATGCTGGCGCCCTACGCGCTCAAGTACGGCAAGAAGTGGTATCACATCACGGCGTCCTATGCCTTCGGCCAGGACATCCTGAAGAGCTCGCGCGAGCTCCTGAAGGAAGCGGGCGGCACGGAAGTCGGCGTCGACGAGGTGCCGCTCAACACCGCCGACTTCAGCTCGTTCATCCTGAAGATCCGCCAGGCCAAGCCGGACGTGGTGGTGGGGGGCCTGTCGGCCGGCGACCTCACGACCTTCCTGAAGCAATGGAACGAGCTCGGCATGAAGGGCAAGATTCCCTTCGTCGAGATCGCGATCGGCGACACCGACATCTGGGGCGTCGGGCCGGATGCCGCAAACGGCACCTTCACCAAGCTGTGGGACGCCTACAATCCCAACAACACGCCGGAGGAAGTGGCCTTCGCCGCGGCCTACCTCAAGAAGTACGGCAAGCCGGCGGCCGACAAGGCGTGGATGGGCTGGATCACGGCACGCTCGCTGTTCGAATCGATCGATGCCGCCAAATCGACCGACAGCGACAAGATCATCGCGGCGCTGGAGGCCTGGAAGGTGCCGGCCGGCAACGCCTCCTACAGCTACCGCAAGTTCGATCACCAGATGCTGGTGCGCAACCTCGCGGTGTCGGTGAAGGACAAGATCACCGACAAGTACAACTACTTCGACGTGAAGGCCACGCTGCCGGAAAATCCCGCCGACCTCGACAAGGTGTTCGGCACGCAAGCGGAAGTCGGCTGCAAGATGTAACGCCCTTCCCTCCCCTTCGCGGGTTCCGCGAAGGGGAGGTGGCGCCGTCATACGGCGACGGAGGGGTCAGGGGTCGCAGACTCGCTGTCGCCCATGACCCCTCCGCCCGCTTACGCGCCTCAGAAGGCGCTCACGCGGGCACCTCCCCTGCGCGGCATCCGCGCGGGGGAGGAGTCTCGAACCTTCGGAATCCAATGCTGGAAATCCTCCTTTCGCAGACGGTCAGCGGCCTGGTGCTGGGCGGCCTTTACGTGCTGATCGCCATCGGGCTCTCGATCATCTTCGGCCTGCTGGGCATCGTGAACTTCGCCCATGGCGCGTTCTTCACCCTGGGCGCCTATTTCGCGCTCACCCTGGTCGAGAAGTTCGGCTGGCCCGCCGTCATCCTCTCGCCGATCATCGTGGGCGGCATCGGCATGGTGGCCGAGCGGCTGCTGATCCGCCGGCTGTACGACAAGGAACCGCTGATCAGCCTGATCGTCACCTTCGCCCTGGCGCTGCTGATCGAGGCCACAGTGCGCCTGATCTACGGCGGCATCGGCCAGCCCTTCAGCCCGCCGCCCTTCATGGCGGGCTTCTTGATCTGGGGGCCGATCCTGATCACCAAGTACCGCGTCGGCGTGCTGCTGACGACCGCGACGGTGCTGCTGCTGCTCTGGCTGTTCCTGGAGAAGACGCCGTTCGGCCGCATCCTGCGCGCCGGCTCGCGCGATCCCGAGATGGTCGGGCTGTTGGGCATCAACCTGCCCAAGGTGTTGACCTGGGTGTTCGGACTGGGCTGCGCCATCTCCGGCATCGCCGGCATGCTGGCGGCGCCGCTCTGGACCGTGACGCCCGCGATGGCGACCAACGCCATCATGCCGGCCTTCGTCGTGGTGGCGATCGGCGGGCTGGGCTCGTTCGCCGGCGCGGTGATCGCCGGCCTGCTGGTGGGCGTGGTCGTGGCGCTCACCATCCAGTTCTGGCCGGAAGCCTCGGGCGCCGTGATGTACCTGTTCATGGCGCTGATGCTGCTGCTGCGCCCGCGCGGCCTGCTGGGCGAGCGCTGGGAGCGCTTCGAATGAGCGGCCTTCTCCGTCATCCGGTCCTGCTGACCGTGCTGGTGCTGAGCGGGCTCACCCTGCTCTGGGTGCTGATCGGCGCGCCCATCAGCCTGATCACCCAGATCGCCATCTACACGCTCTACGGCGCGGGCGTCTGCCTGCTGGTGAGCTACACCGGCCTGGTGCCGTTCGGCGCCTCGGTGTTCTTCGGCTGCGCGAGCTACGCCGTGGCCTTCGCCCTGCTGCGCGGCCCCGGTTTGGGAATCGGGGCCAACGAGTTTCTGGCGCTGGCCTTCGCGGTGCTGTTCTCGCTGCTGCTGGCCGCCGTCATCGCCGCCATCATCCTGCGCCGGCGCGGCCTCTATTTCTCCCTGCTGACCTTGGCCTTCTCGCAGATCGCCTTCGAGATCGCCTTCAAATGGACCGACGTCACGGGCGGCGAGAACGGCCTGCAGGGCCTGCCGCGGCCGACCTTCCCCGACGCCTGGTCGTTCCACATCTTCACCATCGTCACCGTGGCCATCGCGCTCAGCCTGCTGTGGCGCATCGCGCACTCGCCGTTCGGCCGCAGCCTGCAGGCGGTGCGCGACAACGAGCAGCGGGCGCAGAGCCTGGGCTACGACACGTTCCGGCTGAAGTTCGCCTCCTTCGTGCTGATGGGCGGCTTCATCGGCTACTCGGGCGGGCTGCTGTCGCTGATGCTGAAGGGCGCCTATGCCGACAATCTCAGCTGGCAGCATGCGGGCGATTCGCTCTTGATGGCGGTGCTGGGCGGCGTGCACCATTTCCTCGGGCCGCTGTGGGGCGCCATCGCCTTCATCCTGCTGGAGGACCGGCTGTCGGCGCTGACCGAAAGCTGGTGGCTGATGTTCGCGCCGATCGTGATCCTGTTCGCGCTGGCCTCGCCCGAGGGCATCCAGGGCTTGGTGTTCCGCCTGCGCGGGCGGACCGACTGGACGCTGACGCGGGCCGGCATCCCGCCGCGGCCGGCGACCATCGCGCCCTGGCAGGCCGGCCACGCGACGCTCGATCCGTCGAAGCCGATCCTCACCGTCAGCCATCTCAACAAGCGCTTCGGCTCGCTGGTCGTGGCCAACGACGTGAGCCTGGAAGTCCATCCCTATCGGCTGCACAGCCTCATCGGACCGAACGGCGCCGGCAAGACGACCTTCTTCAACATGCTGACCGGGCTGCTGTCGCCGGATGGCGGCACCGTTGTCTTCGACGGCCACGACATCACGCGCCTGCCGGTGCACCGGCGCATTCGCCTCGGCCTCTCACGCTCGTTCCAGATCCTGAGCGTGTTCCCCAACCTCACGGCGTTCGAGAACGTCCGGGTCGCGGTGCAGGCGCAGGACCGGCGGCGCTGGGGCCTGTGGCATGACGCCTACCGTTACGACGACCTCAACGCCCGCACCTGGTCACTGCTGGCCGCGGTCGGGCTCGAAGATCGCGCCGCCGATGCGTGCGCCAACCTCGGCCACGGCCAGCGCCGCCTGCTGGAGATCGCCATCACGCTCGCCACCGATGCCCGCCTGCTGCTGCTCGACGAGCCGCTGGCCGGCCTGGCGGAGGCCGACCGGCAGGTCGTGGGCGCGCTGATCCGCAAGCTCGCCGACAGCCATGCCGTGCTGCTGATCGAGCACGACATCGACCGCGTGCTGGCGCTCAGCGACCGCATCACCGTGCTGCATCAGGGCCGCCTGATCGCCGACGGCGCGCCGGCCGATGTCGCCGCCAACCCCGATGTCGTCACGGCCTATCTCGGCGCCGACCGCATCGTTCCGCCGCCGGCGCCGACCGACGTGGAGCGTGCCGAGCACCTCGCCGCGAGGCCGCTGCTGGCACTCGACAAGGTGCGGGCAGGCTACGCCGGCAGCGTCGTGCTGGAGGACCTCTCGCTGGTCGTCCATGAAGGCGAGGCCGTGGCCCTGCTGGGCCGCAACGGCGTCGGCAAGACGACGACGCTCCGCGCCATCACCGGCACGGTGCGCTGCAGCGCCGGCAGCATCCAACTCGACGGCGCGGAGATCGCCAACGCCCGGCCGTTCGAGATCAACCGCCGCGGCGTCTCGCTGGTGCCGGAGGGCCGCCGGCTGTTCCCCAATCTCACGGTGCTGGACAATCTCAAGATCGCCATGCGCGAGGGCGGCGCGTCGCTCGACGAGGTCTTCGCCCTGTTCCCCAAGCTCGGCACGCTGCAGCGCGCCAAGGCCGAGAGCCTGTCGGGCGGCGAGCGCCAGATGCTGGCGATCGCCCGCGCCCTGATGGTGCCGGCCAAGGTGATCCTGCTCGACGAGCCGTTCGAGGGGCTGGCGCCCACCATCGTCAAGGAAGTAATGGACGCGCTGGCCAAGCTGCGCGGCCGGGTGGCCATGGTGATCGTCGAGCATCATGCGGAGACCGTGCTGCCGCTGGTCGATCGCGCCTATGTGCTGGTGAACGGGCGGGTCGCCTTCGAAGGCACCGCCAAATCGCTGGAAGCCGACGCGGCGCTGCAGGCGCGCCTGCTGGGCGTGGTGCAGAAGGAAGCGGCATAGCGGGCATCGCCAACCGATTCGCGCTGGAGGGCATCATGAAGACCTCGATTGCGACAGTCTCCCTGAGCGGCACGCTCGGCGAAAAGCTCGAAGCGATCGCCAACGCCAAGTTCGACGCGGTCGAGATCTTCGAGAACGACCTTATAACCTTCAACGGCGCGCCGGCGGACGTGCGCCGCGCCTGCGCGGAGCTGGGGCTCGACATCGTCACCCTGCAGCCGTTCCGCGACTTCGAGGGCATGCCGCCCGGACGGCGCGAGCGCGCCCTGGATCGCGCCGAGCGCAAGTTCGACGTCATGCAGGAGCTCGGCACCGATCTTTTGATGATCTGCAGCAACGTGGCGCCCGAATCGCTGGGCGGCATCGATCGCGCGGCGGCCGACCTGCGCGAGCTGGGCGAGCGGGCCGCCAGGCGTGGCCTGCGCATCGCTTTCGAGGCGCTGGCCTGGGGCCGCCACATCAACGACTACCGCGACGCCTGGGAGGCGGTGCGGCGCGCCGACCATCCCGCCGTCGGCCTGGTGCTCGACTCGTTCCATATCCTGGCGCGCGGCACCGATCTCGGCACCATCCGCGCCATCCCGGGTGACCGCATCTTCCTGGTACAGCTGGCCGACGCGCCGCTGCTGCAGATGGATTACCTCTCGTGGAGCCGGCACTTCCGCAACTTCCCGGGCCAAGGGGAGCTGCCGGTGCTCGACTTCATGGAGGCGCTGTCGACGACCGACTATGACGGCGCGCTGTCGCTGGAGATCTTCAACGACCAGTTCCGCGCCGGCTCGGCGCGCAGCCTCGCCGTCGACGGCCATCGTTCGCTGCGCTTCCTGCTCGACCAGCTCGCCGAGAAGACCGGAAAGCGGGCGGTGGGTGTGCCGGTCCTGCCGCCGCGCTCGCAGGCCAAGGGCGTGGGCTTCATCGAATTCTCCGCCGACGACGACGATGCCGCGCGCCTCGAAGAGCTCTTGGCCGGGCTCGGCTTCCGCCGCGCCGGCCGGCATCGCTCGAAGGCCGTCACGCGCTGGAGCCAGGGCGACATCAACCTGGTCGTCAATCGCGAGAAGGAAGGCTTCGCCCATTCCTTCAACATCGTGCACGGCTCGGCCGTGTGCGCGCTGGGGCTCACCGTCGACGATGCGGCGACCACCTTCGAGCGCGCCACCCTGCTGCTCGATCCGCCGTTCCGCCAGGCCGTCGGGCCGGGCGAGCTCGACATCCCGGCGGTGCGCGGCGTGGGCGGCAGCCTGGTGTATTTCCTCGATTCGACCAGTGCGCTCGGCCGCGTGTGGGACATCGAGTTCGACGACACCGGCGAGAGCAGCAACGACGCCGGCCTCACCACCGTCGATCATATCTCCCAGTCGATGCAGTACGAGGAAATGCTGACCTGGCTCCTGTTCTACACCTCGCTGCTCGATCTCAGGAAGATCCCGCCCCAGGAGGTGGCCGATCCGGGCGGCCTGGTGCGGAGCCAGGTGGTCGAATCGCCCGACGGCGCGCTGCGCATCGTGCTCAACGCCTCGCAAAGCCAACGGACGCAATCGTCGCGCTTCCTGACGGAGCTGTTTGGGTCGGGCGTGCAGCATATTGCCCTGGCCACCGACGACCTTTTCGCGACGGTGAAGCAATTGGAGAAGAACGGCGTGCGCCTGCTCGCCATTCCGGAAAATTACTACGACGACCTTTTGGCCAAGACAGACCTGCCCGCCGATCAGCTCGAACGGCTGAAGGCGCATAACATTCTGTACGACCGCGAGGGCAACGCCGAATACCTGCAGGTCTATACCGAGACCTACGACCAGCGCTTCTTCTTCGAGATCGTCCAGCGCCGCGGCTATCGCGGCTATGGCGCTTCCAATGCCCCGGTCAGGCTGGCCGCGCAGGCCCGCCTGTCGGCGGACGATGCCGCGATTCGAGCTTCTTAGTCTTCCGGACCGCGAGCGTCCCGCTCGCTTCAGCGCATTCACATGCGCGTATGATCATGAGCGAGCGGGACGCTCGCGGTCCGGAAGATTATGAGGTGACTTCGATGACGCCGGCTGCGTCGGCGGCAACGATGCTGCCGATCACGGCGGCTGCCAGCGTGCCGCGCTGCTTGAGGTCGGCCAAGAGGGCGGCCAGGCGGTCCTGCGGGACGGCGATCAAGAGACCACCCGAGGTCTGGGCATCGGCCAGCAGCAGGCGCTGCGACTCCGAAAGGCCCTCGGCAAAGCGCGCGTTGGGCGCGGCGTAGTCGAGATTGCGCTTGGTGCCGCCCGGGCAAAGGCCCGCCTCAAGGAAGGTCTCGACCTTGTCGAAGATCGGCACGGCGGCATAGGAGAGGCGCGCGCCGATCGGCCGGCCGGCGGCGGCCGACGAGGCGCGCAGCATGTTGCCGAGATGGCCTAAAAGGCCGAAGCCGGTGATGTCGGTGCCGGCCGTGGCGCGCGCGGCCACCATCGCCTCGGCGGCGTGGCGGTTCAGGGTCGTCATCGACTTGATCGCGGCTGCAAGCACGCTCTCGGGCGCAGCGTTGCGCTTCACTGCCGTGGTGAGCACGCCGGTGCCGATCGGCTTGGTCAGCACCAGCATATCGCCGGGACGCGCGCCGGCGTTGGACACGATACGGTCGGGATGGACCGTGCCGGTGACGAACAGGCCGAACTTCGGCTCCTCGTCGACGATCGAATGGCCGCCGGAAATGGCGATGCCGGCCTCGGCGCAGATCGCGGCCGCGCCGTCCAGCACCCGGCGCAGCGGCGCCGTGCCCAGCGTGTCGACCGGCCAGGCGACGAAGCTCAGCGCGTTGAGCGGCGTGGCACCCATGGCGTAGATGTCGGAGAGCGCATTGGTGGCGGCGATGCGGCCGTAGTCGAACGGGTCGTCGACGATGGGTGGGAAAATGTCGACGGTCTCGACCAGCGCAAGGTCGTCGCGCAGGCGGACGACGGCGGCATCGTCGGAGGTATCGTGGCCAACCAGCACCCTCGGGTCGGCGGCGACCGGCAGGCCGCTCAGGGCGGCATGGAGATCGGACTGGCTGATCTTGGCGGCGCAGCCGGCGAAGCGCGCGAGCTCGGTCAGGCGCGGCGGCGTGCTCTCCGGGGAAGTAGGCTTCAGCGGCGGGGTCGCGACGTTCATGGCGTTCCTCTCAACGGATGGCGCACGCTAACCATACGGCGAGGCGGGCGCATTGTCTCTAATTTGCAAATGCGAATGACTTGCAAATTGGTCAATTCGATTCCATATTGGGCCGATGGATCACATCACCGACGTCGACAAGCACGGCAGGGCCGGGACCGACCGCGAAGACCGCATGCGGACCCTCGAATTGCTCCTCTCCCGGCAGTCGATCGGCGTGCTGGAGGAACCGGCACCGGAAGGCGCCGAGCTCGACCTGATCCTCGATGCCGGACTGCTGCGCGCCCGACCATGGGCGGCTGCGGCCGTGGCGCTTCGTGCTGATCCGCGGCGACGCGCGGCGGGCCTGGGGCGAGCGTCTGGCCGAGGCAGCTCAGGCGCGCGATCCGGCGACGGCACAGATGCTGGGTGAGCGCTATCGCGCCTGGGTGCGGCGCACGCCGCTGCTGATCGCAGTCGGCGCCGAAATTCGCGCCGATCACAAGATCCCGGAGATCGAGCAGGTCCTTTCCGTCGGCGCGGCCGCGATGAACATGCTGAACGCGATCCACGTGCTGGGCTACGGCGGCATGTGGGTGACGGGCGTGAACACCTACGATCCACGCCTCAATGCCGCGTTGGGGTTCGAGGCGCCGAGCCGGCTGGTCGGCTTTCTCGCCGTCGGCACCCCGAAGGCGATACCGCGCGTGGAACGTCCGTCGCGCATCGCACACACGACAACGTGGAGCGGCTGACGCCTACTCCTAGGCGCCGGGCGGGAAATCGTCGAGCGGCATGCCGAAGCTGTTGAGCGCCAAGGAGACGAGATTGTATTCCAACGCGATCGTTTCTGTTGATCGACGTGCAATTCCTCTGAAAGTCGGGCTTTTGGGGTCCGCTCGCTGGGGAGCACCCTTCGCCGCCGGGTAGGACGCTCGGCGATTGCGCTCAACCCAAAGCCGCCGTTCGGTATCGCCTACGGCAGTCAAATGCAGGCCAGACGGCCGCCGTCAATTTGATGGCTTCTTTGGCTCGACGATCTCAAAATTCGGGTTGAACGTGTCGAGGAGCGAGAACAAGTCCGCCACCTTTTCGGCCTGTCCGGCCACCTTGATTTGGCCGGACCGAACCGCATCGGGAAATGTCACACGGCGCAGCATGATCCCGTCGAGGGCATCACGGGTCAACGTTAGCGAGGCGTCGGCGGCAACATCTTGCTTATTCGCCACATAGGTCAATGCCGAGTGCTGAAGGGTCAGTACAAAGGACGTTTTGGCATCGCTGAAATTCCAATTGATCACGACATGAGCGGGCCGGAGGGCCGCGGTTCGGCAAGACTATTTCTTGGCGCCGGGCAGGAAGTCGTCGAGCGGCACGCCGAAGCTGTTGAGCGCCCACGACACGAGATTGTACTGGCCGACAGTGAAGACCGCGTCCATCAGCTGCTCGGTCGAGTATTTCTTCGACAGCGCGGCCCAGGTGGCATCGGAGACGACCGAGTTCTCGTGAAGATCGTCGGCCACCTGCAGCAGCGCCGCCTCGTGCTCGCTCCAGCCGGGGGCCTTCGGCCCCTGCTTCAGCCGCTCGATGTCGGCGTCGGAGACGCCGCCCTTCTTGGCGATCAGCTCGTGCTGGGCGAACTCGTACTCGGCCTGGTTCAGCCAGCCGATGCGCAGGATCAGGAGCTCGCGGTCGCGGAACGGCAGGGTCTGCTTGCTGAGGACATGGCCGGCGAACGGCGTCCAGCGCTTCACCAGCGCCGGATGATGGGCCAGCACCTTGAAGATGTTGAAGACCTGGCCGTTCATGGCGTTCTTCTCGACGGTCGTGCGGTCCTCCGCCGCCATGGTCGACAGGTCGCGCATCGCTATGCGCTGCTTGCGCTTGATCACCGTGTTTCCTCCCTCGGCAACAGGTCGGTAATCTAGCAGACTGCCGCCTCGGGCATGCCGGACCGAACGCGCCAAAAGCAGGCACGGTCCGCTCTACGGCACTGGCTTGTTCAGGGCGCCCGCGAGCGCCTTGAAGCCGACCCAGCCCCAATAGACCCGGTGGTGGGCGATCAGCCCGTTGGCGATGTCCATCACCTCCACCAGATCGACCTGATCGCCTTGCGGTGTTTCGCGCGGGTATTCCCAGACGAGCTGCCGGCCGTTGGCGAAGAACGTCCCGGTCCGGTACCAGCGGCCCAGACCGCTGTCGGGCTTGCGAAATCCGGCCTCGAAGAACGCCCTGATGGCGGATCTTCCTTTCAGGATGCCCTCGGTCTTGTCCTGCAGGACCGCCAGGATGAACGGCGTCTCGAACACCGCATCTTCGGCATAGAGCGCCATCAGGCCGTCGGCATCGCGCGCCTTGATCGTCTCGTGCCACTGCTCATAGACGTGGCGGATCTGCGCATCAGTGTTCTCGGTCATCGTCGACTCCTCCTTCAGCTCGATCACCCTCTCGATCTCGACCGCCATCTGGCCCGTCAACGCCGCCATGCCGACCGCGGCACGGGCGCCGCGAACCGCCTCGCCGAAGACCTCGACCATGAGGTCGGAGAGGCCGTCGATGACTTGGGCTGTCCCCTGAAGTCCGGCGCCGCGTTCACCATGCCCAGCACCTTGACGATCCGCGCCACGCGATCGAGCGAGCCCGCGACCAGACGGCTGCGCGCCAGCATGGCAAGACCGGCCAGGCGCGCCGCCGCGTAGGCCTGTTCCACGCCGAGATCGGCCCCGGCTTTGTCCATCACAGAGGTGCCGTCCGCGCGCTGCGGCCCGCAGCCGGAGAGAAACAACAGGTTGCCGACCCGCACGCCCGGCAGGTAGTTGCAGACGGCCTTGGGTGGCGGCGGCAGGTTGAGAGCGAGATCCTTCACGCGTTGTTCGGCGCTCATTACTTCTCCCGGGTCATCAAGAGGTCTCCGACCACGGCGGCGAGCACAATGGCGCCGCCCAGGCAGGTCGCAAGCGGCGGCACCTCGTTGAAGGCGAGCCAGACCAGGGCCGGCGCCAGCGGCGTTTCGAGCGCGCCGATCAGCGCAGAGCGCGTGGCCGAGATCAGGCGCGTGCCGGTCGTGAGCAGCAGCAGGCCCAGGCCGAACTGCGTCGTGCCGAAGAGGACGAGATAGAAGAAATTCCAGCCCGTCGCACTGGCGGGCTCCGCCCACGGCCAGACGACCAGCGCGCACAGAAAGGCCGACAGCGACGCGGCCGGAAGCATATCGACGCCGCGGTACCGGCGGATCACGACCATCATCGTCGAGATCAGGATCGTCATCAGAAGCGCCAGGAAGTTGCCCAACAGGTGACCGGAGGCCAGTCCTGTCCCGACCGCGACGGCCACACCCAGCAGCGCCACCAGGCTGGCCGCCAGCGTAGTCCAGCGCTCGCGCGCACCGGTCCATGCCCAGGCAAGGCCTGCGGTCATGAACGGCGCCGTGGCGTTGATGACCAGCACGTCGGCCACCGTGGTCTCGCGCAGCGCATTGACGAAGCAGATGGTAGCCGCCGTCGAGCAGGCGGCCGCGACAAGGCCCGCCCGGCCGATTCGGCGGAAGGCCGCGACCGTGCGGGCGCCGTCGCGCCACACGATGTAGCCAGCGATGAACAGGCCGCCGAACAGGCCGCGCCAGAACAGCATGGTCCAGACGTCGGTATCTATCAGCCGCGTGAAGAAGCCGGCCGTGCTGAAGGCAAAAGCCGACAGCACCACCAGGGTCACGCCTCTAGCCTCACCCTGAGAAGCGGCCCAACGGGCCGCGTCTCGAATCGGGCGGAGTAACCTCCGCCCTGAGGTGGGCGACGAGCACCAGCCTGGCGCCCATGCTTCGAGACGCTCGCTGCGCTCGCTCCTCAGCATGAGGTTTTTCCTTTCCGGATGGCCCTGAGTTTCGGGATCACCCTAGCGCTGGCCTACTGACATCGTTATGTCAGGAGTGTCGTCCCCTCCCGGAGATCGATGACATGCGGGCCGATCGGCTGTTCGACGTTATCCAAGTCCTGCGCGCGGCGAAGAAGCCGGTGACGGCTGCACAGCTGGCCGAAGAGCTCGAGGTCACCGTACGCACGATCTATCGCGACGTGGCCACGCTGCAGGCGCGCCGCGTGCCGATCGAGGGCGCGCCGGGTCTGGGCTACGTGCTGCGCAAGGGCTTCGACCTGCCGCCGCTGATGTTCACGGTGGACGAGGTCGAGGCCATCACGGTCGGCGCCCGGCTGGTGCAGCGCCTGCGCGACTCGGAGCTGCAGCAGGCGGCCAAGCGGGTGCTCGACAAGGTGACGGTGGTGTTGCCAGAGAGCCTGCGTTCACACGTCGCGGGCGCGCCGTTCTACGTATCGCAAGGCATTGCCGTCATACCGCAGGGCGTCGATGTGGCGCAGGTGCGCAGCGCCATCCGCGATCGGCGCAAGATACGCATCTCCTATGTCGACGAGAAGAACAAGCGGACGCGGCGAACGATCTGGCCCCTCGCCATGGCCTATTACGTCGACGTGACGCTGATCGGCGCCTGGTGCGAGTTGCGCAAGGATTTCAGGAATTTCCGCGTCGAGCGGATCGCGGCGTCACGGGTGCTGGCGCAGCGTTTCCAGGATCACAACGGACAAAAGCTGGCCGAATGGCTGGCGTTGCCCAAGGACCGGCCGGTGACCCCGCTGTGAGCCGCCTCGCCGGCGTCGTGGCGATCGAACGAGGCAAGTTGCGCCGCCGCCAGCCGTGCATGGCCACGCGTGGTGAACTGTGCGCCGTTGAGCTCGAAAAAAGGCCGCGACATTGCATAGAATCGGAAGGCGTTGCCTTCCTTGACGACGATACCGGCGGGCTTGCCCCATACTTCGACGACGAAGGGTTCCGTCATGGCTGAATCTCCCTGGTCAGTCTCGACATGGTCTCGATCCGACGCTTCGACAATGGCTAACATTGTCGAAGTTGGCCTGACACGAAGCAAAGCCCCTTCATGCGGCGTCAATGTGGCGACGAATCTTCTGCACTGACGTTGAGAACATTGCGGGCAAGGTGACGAGCGGATGAATACCCTTCACTTGTCGTGCAGAGGCGGCATGGCCCGCCTGAGATCGTCCTGGGTATAGGGCTTGCGGATGAAGGTGACGCGCGCGTCGCTGGCGAAACGCTGACGCAGGGCGGGATCGTCGTAGCCGCTTGCCACCAGGATGGGGAGAGTCGGATGGCGCGCGCGCAGCTCGCCCACCAGCACATCGCCCTTGATGTCGGGCAAGCCGATATCGACGATCGCCATGGCGAGATCGCCTTCCATCAGCTTGACCTTGTTCATCGCTTCCATTGCCGATCCGGCGGTCTCGACGCGATAGCCGAGATCCTCGATCTGATCGGTAGCGACCATGCGGATCAGCACTTCATCTTCGACCAGCAAGATGCGGGGCGGACCCGCCGGCTCGTCGAGCATGTCGGCGAGCTTGGCGGCGACGGCGGCATAGGTGAAAGGCTTGGGAATGAGAACCACACCGGGATCGAGCCGACCATCATGCACGATGGCATTGCGGGCATAGCCGGTGGTGAACAGCAACTTGAGAGCGGGCCGAATGTTGCGCGCCGCGTCGGCGAGCTGGCGACCGTTCATGCCGCCGGGCAGGCCGATATCGGTGAACAGCAGCTTTATCTCGGGGTGGCGCTCGAGCAGGTGCAATGCGGTGGCGGCGAGCGGGGCTTCCAGCACCGTGTAGCCCAGCTCGCGCAGGATGCCCGTCGTGTTGGCCCGCACATCGTCGTCGTCCTCGACGACCAGGATCGTCTGGGCGCCGGCGCTGCGCGGCGGCGGCGGCACCGTCTCCGGCAGGGCAAGGCTGCCTTCCTCCGACAGCAGTCGCGGCAGGTAGAGCTTCACCGTCGTGCCCAGCCCGACCTCGCTGTAGATCTTCACATGGCCGCCGGATTGCTTGACGAAGCCATAAACCTGGCTCAGCCCCAGCCCCGTGCCGTGGCCGACATCCTTGGTCGTGTAGAAGGGCTCGAAGGCATGGACCTGAACCTCCTTGGTCATGCCCGAACCCGTGTCGGAGATGGAGATCACGACATACTGTCCCGGCAAGACCTCGGTCTGTGCCGCGGCATAGGCTTCGTCGAGGTAGGCGTTGGCGGTCTCGATGGTGAGCTTGCCGCCGTTCGGCATGGCGTCCCGCGCATTGACGGCAAGGTTGAGGATGCCGATCTCGAGCTGGTTGGGATCGGCCAGCACCCGCCACAGCCCGCCGGCCAGCACGGTTTCGATGGCGACCTGCTCGCCCAGAGTGCGGCGCAGCAGTTCGGACATGCCGATGACGAGGCGGCCGGCATCGACCGGCTTGGGGTCGAGCGGCTGGCGGCGCGAGAAGGCGAGCAGCCGCTGGGTGAGCGAGGCCGCCCGCTGCGCGCCGCGCATCGCGTTCTCCACCGAGCGGTTCAGGCGGTCGCCGTCGAGCGCGGGCGCCTGGAGCGCGCGCTGAAGTGATTCCAGGTTGCCGATGATGACGGTCAGGAGATTGTTGAAATCGTGCGCCACGCCTCCGGTGAGCTGGCCGATGCCCTCCATCTTCTGCGCCTGGGCAAGCTGCTCCTGAGCCTTTTCCAGCGCCTGCGCCGCCTGCCGCCGTTCGGTCACGTCGCGCGTGATCTTGGCGAAGCCTATCAGCTTGCCGTCCTCGTCACGGATCGAATTGATAACGACGCTCGCCCAGAATTCCGATCCGTCCTTGCGCACACGCACGCCCTCGGCCTCGAACTTGCCGTCGCGCTTGGCCGTTTCGAGGGCGCGCGCCGGCAGGCCGGCCGCGCGATCGGCTTCGGTGTAGAAGCGTCCGAAATGCTGGCCGATGATCTCCGACGCCTGATAGCCCTTGATGCGCTCGGCGCCGGCATTCCAGTTGGTGACGACACCGTCGGGCGCGAGCATGAACAAGGCATAGTCCCGCACGCCCTGGACGAGATGCTGGAAGCGCCCCTCGGCATGCTCGCGCTGGGCGGCCTCCTGGATGAGCCGCGCATTGGCCGCCGCCAGCTCCGCCGTCCGTTCGGCGACCTTGCTTTCCAGGCTCTGCTCGCTCAGGCGCAACGCCTCTTCGGTGCGCCGCCGCCGCGCAATCTCGTCCTGCGCGGCGCGATAGAGCTTGGCCTTGTCGATCGCGATCGCAGCCTGCACGGCGATGGCCGCCACGATGCGCTCGGCGCGTTCGTCGAATACACCGGGTGTCGAGTGGCCGAAGAACAGCCCGCCCAAGACCTCGCCGGTGCGCGAGACCACCGGTGCCGCGAGGTAGCTCTTCACCGGCAGATGACCCTTGGGCATGCCGTAGTAGGGCTCGTTCTTGCCGAAGCGCGGATCCTGGGTGATGTCGGGCGAGCGGACAACGCCCTGGCCGGCGAAGGTGGGCTCGAACACAGCGGTGTTGCGCGGCATCGGGAACCTGGCGAAGGCTTCGCGCGGCGCGCCGGACAGGGTGTAGAGCGTGTAGGATTCGCCCTTGTCGTCGACGACATTGTAGAAAAACGAGCCGAAGGCTGCGCCCGAGAGCCGCGTAGCCGTATCGGTGACGATCTGGACGGCCCGCTCGAGCTCGATTTCCGCCGACACGACGGTGCCGACCTTGTTCAGCAGCTCGAGGATCTCGGCTTCCTCCCGGAGAAGCCGCGCCGTCTCCTGGCGCATGCTCGACAAGCGAAGATTGGTATCGATCCTCGCCAGCAATTCGCGGGCAGAGAACGGCTTGGTGAGATAGTCGTCGGCGCCGGCCAGCAGGCCGCCCACCTTGGCCTCCTCGCCGGCCCGGGCGGACAGCAGGATGATGGGCGTATCCCTGATCGCATCCTCGCCGCGTATTGCCGCCAGAAGCCCGAAGCCATCGAGGCGCGGCATCATGACATCGGACAGCACGAGGGCCGGCTTCAAGGTACGAATGGCCGCCAGTGCCGCCTCGCCGTCGGCGGCGGTTTCCACGCGGTAGCCCGCGGCGCGCAGCAACCGCTCGACGTAGCGACGCATGTCGAGATTGTCGTCGGCCAGCAGGATGAGACGATTTTCTCCCTCCTGCGGCAACGCGGCCAAGTCCTGCGCCTCGGACGCTGTCGGCACATCGGTCGTTCGGCTTTCGTCGCCGAGCCAGCTCGATACCTCTTGAACATAAGCCAGTGCCCGGGGACCGCCTGATGCGTTCTCCCGGCCGGCCTGCACGCGATCGGCCGGAAGGTGGGCCGTACCCAACGGCAGACGAACGGTGAATGTGCTGCCGACCCCGACCTCGCTTGCCACTGAAATCGCGCCGCCCTGCAGGCGGACCAGCTCCTGCACCAGCGCCAAGCCGATGCCGCTGCCTTCGATGCTGCGGCCGCGCGCGCCTTCCACACGATGGAAGCGCTCGAACAGGTGCGGCAGCTCTACCGCGGGTATGCCCGTGCCGGTATCGCGCACCGCGACCTCGACCGCCTTGCCGTCGGCCGTCGGCCGGATGGCGATGACGATTTCTCCCTCGAAGGTGAATTTCAGCGCATTGGACAGAAGGTTGAGGATGACCTTCTCCCACATGTCGCGGTCGACATGGACGGGCGCCGGCAGCGGCGGGCAATCGATCCGCAGCCTGAGGCCGGCGCGGTCGATCGCCGATCGGAAGGTCGAGGCGAGCTCGGCGGTGAAATGGCAGAGGTCGACCGCCTCGAAGCTCGCCTGGCTCTTGCCGGCTTCGATACGGGAGAAATCGAGCAGGGAGTTGACGAGCTTCAACAGCCGAACGCCGTTGCGGTGGGCCACGGAAACCAGCTCACGGTTTGCGGAGCGCAGCTCGCTGTCAGGATTGGCCAAGACCTCTTCGAGCGGACTGAGCATCAAGGTCAACGGCGTGCGGAACTCGTGGCTCACGTTGGAGAAGAACGCCGTCTTCGCCCGGTCGATCTCGGCCAGGGCCTCGGCCCGCCGGCGCTCCTCTTCGTAGGCCTCGGCATTGGCGATGGCCGAGGTGATCTGCCCGGCAACGAGTTCGAGGAAACCGGCATAGGGTCCGTCGAACAGCCGGAAGGGGTTGAGGCCCGCGATGATGAAGCCCGGTCGGCCCGTCTCGCCGCCTGCGGCAATCGGCAGGACGACCGCGCTGGCGGCCGGCACATCCCAGGAGCCCTTGGGCATCGGCGCCTTGAACCTGTCGGCCAGGCCGGTGACGACACGCGGCAAATGGCTCTGCAACACATCGCCGATCGGCCAAGGGTCGGAAGAGTCCAGGGACAAGGTCGGGGCGGCGGCAGGGTGGTCTCTGCCAATTCCCATCGTGCTGACGAGCGAGGCCGTTCGGCTGCCAGGCTCGGCCATGTAGATCATGGCGAATGGCAAGTCGCGGAGATTGGTCGCCAAGGCCTGGGCGGCGCGCTCGCAGGCCTGCTGCCAGGTCCGGGCTTCCGAGGTCGCCGTCGCCAGCTCGCGCAACAGGGTGAGCTGGCGCTCGCCGATCACGCGTTGGGTGTCATCGCTATTGGCGCAGAATATACCGCCTGCCGTGCCGTCGTCGGTCGGGATCGGGCTGTAGGAGAAAGTGTAGTAGGTCTCTTCGGGGTAGCCATTGCGCTCCATGATCAGGAGCTGCTCCTCGACATAGGTGCCTTCATGGCCCCTCATCGCCGTGGCCAGCATCGGACCGATGTCGGCCCAGATCTCGCGCCACACTTCGGACGTCGGACGGCCGAGCGCCCAGGGATGCTTGCCGCCGATGATCGATTTGTAAGGGTCGTTGTAGACGTAGATGAGCTCCGGCCCCCAGCCGATCCAGATCGGCTGGCGCGATGTGAGCATGATGCGGACGGCGGTCTTGAGGCTCTGGGGCCAGGAGTCGGGGGGGCCGAGCGCACTGCCCGCCCAGTCGTAGGATCGCATCAAGCCGGCGAGTTCGCTATTTCCAAGGAAAAGCCTGTCGAATTCACTCCCACCGGCCGGCTGTTCCCGTCCCGACTTCGACGCTTCCGCCTTCGACATTCCCCCGCCCCGTTCCGCACAAGTGCCGCCCAACCGTGTACAACATCCGAGAGGACAGAAGGTTCCATCAGGCTATGCCATCCCGTCCCCTATCAGCCAACCGGGGCTCACGACCATGGGTTTGAACCGCTCAGCCTTCCTGGGCCTTGCCGGCGCCGCCCTGTTCGGCCGGCCGGCGGGGGCTCAGCCAACCGCGGGGGGCCGCATGCACCAGCGCAAGATTCCATCCTCCGGCGAGATGCTGCCCGTGGTCGGCTGTGGCACCTGGCGGACCTTCGATGTCGGCGGCAAGCCGGCCGACCGGGTGCCGCTCGCCGAGGTGCTTCGGGTGATGTTCGAAGCCGGCGGCTCGGTGATCGACAGCTCGCCGATGTATGGCGCAGCCGAGGGCGTGGTCGGCGACCTGCTGGCGGCGGCCGGGACGCGCGACAAGGCCTTCATCGCCACCAAGGTCTGGACCTCGGGCCGCGACAACGGCATCGCCCAGATGAAGAAGTCGATGGCGCTGTTCAAGACCGACCGTCTCGACCTGATGCAGATCCACAATCTGGTCGACTGGCGAGCGCACCTGCCGACCTTGCGTGCCTGGAAGGCCGAGGGCCGTATCCGCTATCTCGGCGTCACGCATTACACCCAGAGCGCGCATGAAGAGCTCGAAGCAGTGCTGCGCGCGGAGAAGTGGGATTTCGTGCAGATCAACTACGCGATCGACGACCGCGCCGTCGAGCGCCGCCTGCTGCCCGCCGCGGCCGAACGCGGCACGGCCGTGCTCGTGAACCAGCCGTTCGGAGGCGGCGGTCTGCTGCGCAAGCTTTCCGGCCGCAAGCTGCCGTCGTGGGCCGGCGAGATCGGCTGCACGAGCTGGGCGCAGATTCTGCTCAAGTTCGTGCTGGCCAATCCGGCCATCACCTGTGTCATCCCCGGCACCGGCAAGCCCGAGCACATGACGGACAATGTGCAGGCAGGACTCGGCACCTACCCGGATGCCGCCATGCTGAAGCGCATGGTGGCGGAAGTCGGCGCCTAGAGCGACTTGCGATCGCATGGAACCGCGAGCGGCTCCATCCGACCGGAAGCGCGCGCGGGGAGCATGGTTTCACCGGGCGCATTCCGTCCGGCAGGTACCGGCCGGACGGAATGAGCTTCAGCGGAACAGATTCATCGCGTTGGACAGCGTCTGCAGCACGCCCCAGACCAGGGGAATGCCGACGAAGCCCCAGGCCAGCGCCAATTGCAGCTTGGTTGTGCCGTTTGCGTTCATGGCCATCTCCTCAGGTTCCGGCCGGCTCGCCTGCGGCGGCGACAGCCGCGGCGGCGCGTTCGGCCTCATGGTCGGGCTTCATGTGGAAGCGGTGGTGCACCGCCTTGATAAGGGCGTTGGCAATGAATCCGATCACCAGCAAGCCGGCCATGATGTACATGGTCGTGTTGTAGGCCTGCGCCTTGGGCACGCCGTGGTTGATCTGATACTCGCGGATATAGTTCACCAGCACCGGACCCAGGATGCCCGCCGCCGACCAAGCGGTGAGCAACAGGCCATGGATGGCGCCGACATAACGCGTGCCGAACATGTCCCTGAGATAGGCAGGCACGGTGGCGAAGCCGCCGCCGTACATGCTCATGATCACCACGAAGCAAAGCACGAACAGCGTCACGCTGCCGATCGAGCCTGTCCACGGCACCACGATGTAAAGCACCGTTCCGATCGCAAAGAAGCAGAAATAGGTGTTCTTGCGGCCGATGACATCGGAGGTCGACGCCCAGAAGAAGCGGCCCACCATGTTGAACAGGCTTAGCAGCCCGACGAAGCCCGCGGCGGCGATGGCGCTGACTTGGCCGGGGAACATTTCCTGACTCATGGCGGAGGCTTGGCCGAGCACGCCGATGCCGGCGGTCACGTTGAAGCACAGCACCACCCAGATGCACCAGAACTGCGGTGTCTTCAGTGCATCGTAGACATAGACGTCGTCCTTGGTGATGAGCTTCTGCGCCGCCACCGGCGCCGTGTAGCCTTCCGGCCGCCAGCCGGGCGCGGGGACACGCACCATGGCGGCGCCGACCCACATGAAGCAGAGATAGATGACACCGAGGCAGAGGAACGCTTCGGCGACACCGACATGGGTCGGAGTCGAGAATTTCTGCATCAGCCAGACCGACAGCGGCGAGGCGATAAAGGCGCCGCCGCCGAAGCCCATGATCGCCATGCCGGTGGCCATGCCGGGCCGGTCGGGGAACCACTTGATCAGGGTCGAGACCGGCGAGATGTAGCCCAGCCCCAGGCCGATGCCGCCGAAGAAGCCGTAGCCGACATAGATCAGCCAGAGCTGGTGAATGTAGACGCCGATCGCGGACAGGAAGAAGCCGCCCGCCCAACAAAGCCCGGCCGTGAACATCGCCCGGCGCGGACCGCCTTCCTCGACCCAGCGGCCGAATACCGCCGCCGATGCGCCAAGGAAGAAGATGGCGATCGAGAAGATCCAGCCGAGATCGGTAAGTTTCCAGTCGTCGGGGGTGGACTGCGTAATGCCGAGCAGCTTGGTCATCGGCAGGTTGAAAACGCTGAACGCGTAGGCTTGGCCGATGCAGAGATGGATGCACAAGGCGGCCGGCGGCACCATCCAGCGGCTGAATCCGGGCTTGGCGATAGTTCGTTCACGTTCAAGGAAGCTTGTCATTGGTGTTTCCCCAGCTTTTTTGTTTTGTATTTCGTCTATTTACGAACGTCTGCCTCCAATCGACGGACAGCTTGACGGACCGCGGGGTCGAGGCCGGCCCCACCCTGCCCAACGTGTGCAATAATAGCAGCACGCATGCGCGGATCCCAGAATTTCTGCAGATGATCGGCAATGGCGGCAACCGCATCGCCTTCACGTTGCGGTGAAAAGAACCGGCCGATCTGGTTCGCCATCGTCACCAGCCTGTCCGCGGAGGACATCCCGCCTACTCCGCCGCGACCTTGGCGATCCGCCGGCTATGCTCGGCCTGCTCGGCATATTCGCGTTGCCAGTCGCTCGGGCCGTTGGACGGCGAGACCTGGACGGCCGTGACCTTGTATTCCGGGCAGTTCGTCGCCCAGTCGGAAAACTCCGTGGTGACGACGTTGGCCTGGGTCGAGGGGTGGTGGAAGGTGGTGTAGACGACACCCGGCGCCACCCGTTCGGTGAGGCGTGCCCGCAAGGCCGTGCCGCCGGCCCGGCTGTCGAGCTTGACCCAGTCGCCGTCGCGCACGCCGCGCTCTTCGGCATCGTGCGGATGGATTTCCAGCACGTCTTCCTCGTGCCACACCACGTTGTCGGTGCGCCTCGTCTGGGCGCCGACATTGTATTGGCTGAGGATGCGGCCGGTGGTGAGCAGCAGCGGGAAGCGTGGACCGGTGCGCTCGTCGGTCGGCACGTACTCCGTAATCATGAAGTTGCCCTTGCCGCGGGCGAAGCCGCCGATATGCATGATCGGCGTGCCAAGGGGCGCCTTCTCGTTGCACGGCCACTGGACCGAGCCCACCTTGTCCAAGAGTTCGTAGGAGACGCCGGCGAAAGTGGGCGTCAGGGCGGCGATCTCGTCCATGATTTCGGAGGGGTGGCTATAAGGCATCTCGAAGCCCATCGCCTTGGCAATGGCAAGGGTGATCTCCCAGTCGGCCATGCCGTTCTTCGGCGACATCACCTTGCGCACGCGGTTGATGCGCCGCTCGGCGTTGGTGAAGGTGCCGTCCTTCTCGAGGAAGGTCGAACCGGGCAGGAAGATGTGGGCGTAGTTGGCCGTCTCGTTCAGGAAGAGGTCCTGGACCACGACGCATTCCATCGCCGCCAGCGCCGCCGTCACATGCTTGGTGTTGGGATCGGACTGCAGGATGTCCTCGCCCTGCACGTAGATGCCCTTGAAGGTGCCCTCGATCGCCGCATCGAACATGTTGGGGATGCGCAGGCCGGGCTCGTTGTCGAGCGGACGGCCCCACAATTTCTCGAACATGGTGCGCGTGGCGTCGTCGGAGATGTGGCGGTAGCCCGACAGCTCGTGCGGGAAGGAACCCATGTCGCAGGCGCCCTGGACATTGTTCTGGCCGCGCAGCGGATTCACGCCGACGCCCTGGCGGCCGAGATTGCCGGTCACCATGGCGAGGTTGGCGATCGCCATGACCGACGTCGTACCCTGGCTGTGCTCGGTGACGCCCAGACCGTAATAGATCGCACCATTGCCGCCGGTCGCATAAAGGCGCGCGGCGCCGCGGATCGCCTCGGGCGAGACACCGGCCATCTGGCCGACGGTCTCGGGACTGTTCTGCGGCTCCGACACGAAGGCCGCCCAATGCTCGAAGGCGTCGCGGTCGCAGAATTCGCAGACGAAGGCCTCGTTCACCAGGCCTTCGGTGACGATCACGTGCGCCAGCGCGTTGAGCATGGCGGCATTGGTGCCCGGCCGCAGCGGCAGGTGATAGTCGGCCTCGATATGCGGCATGCGCACCAGGTCGGTGCGGCGCGGATCGATCACGATCAGCTTGGCGCCCTCGCGCAGCCGCTTCTTCATGCGCGAGGCGAAGACCGGATGGGCGTCGGTCGGATTGGCGCCGATCACCAGGATCACGTCGCTCTGCTCGACGGAGTCGAAATCCTGCGTGCCGGCCGACGTGCCGAACGCCGTCTTCAGGCCATAACCGGTCGGTGAGTGGCAGACGCGGGCACAGGTGTCGACATTGTTGTTGCCGAAGCCGCCGCGGATCAGCTTCTGCACCAGGTAGGTCTCCTCGTTGGTGCAACGCGAGGAGGTGATGCCGCCGACCGCCAGCCTTCCATACTTGGCCTGCAGGCGCTTGAACTCCGAGGCGACCCGGCCGATCGCCACCTGCCAGCTCACTTCGCGCCACGGCTGGTCGATGCTCTCGCGAATCATCGGCTTCAGGATGCGTTCGCGGTGATTGGCGTAGCCCCAGGCGAACCGACCCTTCACACAGGAATGGCCGTGGTTGGCCTTGCCGTCCTTGTAGGGGACCATGCGCACGAGCTCTTCGCCGCGCATCTCGGCCTTGAAGCTGCAGCCGACGCCGCAATAGGCGCAGGTCGTCACCACCGAATGCTCGGGCTGGCCGATCTCGATCAGGCTCTTCTCCGACAGCGTGGCCGTCGGGCAGGCCTGCACGCAGGCGCCGCACGATACGCATTCGGAGCTGAGGAAATTGTCGGCCATCGCGCCGGGCGAGACCTTGGACTCGAAGCCGCGGCCCTGGATGGTGAGGGCGAAGGTGCCCTGCACTTCCTCGCAGGCGCGCACGCAGCGCGAGCAGACGATGCACTTAGACGGGTCGAAGCTGAAGTACGGATTCGACTCGTCCTTCGCCTGCCGGGTGTGGTTCTCGCCGTCGTAGCCGTAGCGCACGTCGCGCAGGCCGACGGCGCCCGCCATGTCCTGCAACTCGCAATCGCCGTTGGCGGCGCAGGTCAGGCAGTCGAGCGGATGGTCGGAAATGTAGAGCTCCATCACGCCCTTGCGGATCTGCTTCAGCCGCTCGGTGTGGGTCGACACGACCATGCCCGGCGCCACCGGCGTGGTGCACGACGCGGGTGTTCCCGCCCGGCCCGCGATCTCCACCAGGCAGAGCCGGCAGGAACCGAAGGCCTCGACGGAGTCCGTGGCGCAGAGCTTGGGCACCTGGGTGCCGATCTCCATCGCCGCGCGCATGATCGAGGTGCCGGCGGGCACCGTGACGGTCTGGCCGTCGATCGCAAGCGTCACGCTTTGCGTCGATTTGCTGGCCGGCGTGCCGTAATCGGTCTCGTGAACGAGCGACATGGCGCTGTCCTTCTATGCCGCGGCGGCCGCGAGGCGCGGACGATCGAAATCCTCGGGGAAATGCTTTATGGCGCTCATCACCGGATAGGGCGTGAAGCCACCCAGGGCGCAGAGCGAGCCGAATTTCAGCGTCTGGCAGAGGTCGGTGATCAAGGCGAGATTGGCCGCGGTGCGCTCGCCGCGAATGATCTTGTCCATGGTCTCGGTGCCGCGCACCGCGCCGATGCGGCAGGGCGTGCACTTGCCGCAGGATTCAATGGCGCAGAATGCCAGCGCGAAACGCGCCTGGTGCGCCATGTCGACCGTGTCGTCGAACACCACGACGCCGCCATGACCTATGAGCCCGTCGCGCGCCGCGAAGGCCTCGTAGTCGAACGGCGTGTCGAACAGCGCGCGAGAAAAGTAGGCACCGAGCGGTCCGCCGACCTGCACGGCGCGGACCGGCCGGCCGCCATGGGTGCCGCCGCCGATCTCCTCGACGATCTCGCCCAGGGTGAGGCCGAAGGCGGCCTCGAACAGGCCGCCGTGCCTGACGTTGCCGGCGAGCTGGATCGGCATGGTGCCGCGCGAGCGGCCCATGCCCAGAGCGGCGTAGTGCTGGGCGCCATCGGCCAGGATCGCGGGCACGGTGGCGAGCGAGATCAGGTTGTTGATCACCGTCGGCCGGCCGAACAGGCCCTTGTGCGCCGGCAGCGGCGGCTTGGCGCGCACCTGGCCGCGCCTGCCTTCGAGGCTTTCCAGCAACGAGGTTTCCTCGCCGCAGACATAGGCGCCAGCGCCCACGCGCACTTCGATGTCGAAGCCGGCCGCGGCGCCCAAAAGACCGTCCGCCTCGGCCAGCACGACCGCACGCTCCATTGTTTGGATGGCGTCGGGATATTCGGAGCGGATGTAGACGTAGCCCTTGGCCGCGCCGACCGCGAAGCCCGCGATGGTCATGCCTTCGATCAGCAGGAAGGGATCGCCTTCCATGATCATGCGGTCGGCGTAGGTGCCGGAGTCGCCTTCATCGGCATTGCAGACGATGTATTTGCGATCGGCCGGCGTGTCGGCCACGGTCTTCCACTTGATGCCGGTCGGAAAGCCCGCGCCGCCGCGGCCGCGCAGGCCGGACTTCGTGACTTCTTCCAGCGTGCCGGCGGCGCCCAGGCTCCGCGCGCGCTCGAGGCCGCGCCAGCCGCCATGCGCGCGATAATGGGCGAGCGACAGCGGATCGATGATGCCGCAGCGCGCGAAGGTGATGCGCGTCTGGCGCTTGAGGAAGGGAATTTCTTCCGGGCGGCCAAGGCACAGCGGATGGCCGGCGTTCGCCGGGATGCCATCGGCGAACAGGCCCGGCACGTCTGCGGCCGTCACCGGTCCAAAGGCGAGGCGGCCGTCTGGCGTTTCAATCTCGACCATCGGCTCGAGCCAGAACAGGCCCCGCGAACCATTGCGCACGATCTCGACATCAAGATTATGGCGCCTGACCGCGTCGAGAATCGCGGCCGCGACCCGGTCGGCGCCGACAGCGCGGGCCGCGGCGTCGCGCGGCACGAGGATGCGCGTGGTCATCGGTCGACCTGCCGGGCGATCTCGTCGATCGACTGCGGCGAGAGCCGCGCCATCGGTTCACCATCCAGCAGGGCTGACGGGGCTGAGGCGCAGAGGCCCAGGCAATAGATCGCCTCGACGGTGACCCGGCCGTCGGGCGTCGTCTCGCCCCAGTCGAGGTCGAACCGGTCGAGCACCTTCTGCGCCAGTGCCTCGCTGTTCATCGACTGGCAGGCTTCGGCGCGGCAGAGCTTCAGCACGTGACGGCCGGCCGGCTTGTCGCGGAAGTCGTGATAGAACGACACGACGCCATGCACCTCGGCGCGCGTGAGATTGAGCGCCTCGGCAATCAACGGCACGGCCTCGGCGGGCACGCAGCCGAACGCCGCCTGCACGTCATGCAGGATCGGCAGCAGCGCGCCCTCGCGAGCCGAATGACGACGAATGATCTCGCGGGCCTGCGCCTCGTTCCACGCCGGCATTGCCGTGCTCCATCCCCGAATTCCCAGCGGCCGGCTGCGGCCGGCTCTTTCTTCGCCGCTCATGATCTGCGGCCGTTGATTCCCACACAATAAAGCTGTCCGGTGGCGCGATAGAGGAAAGCTATCGACTTCTTTGGCTCGGGTGGAATTGATCTATGATGCCGATCAATTAATTGATGCTGGGTCGTCCGGAATACTACTAATGGTGTCAGGTCATGGTTTTCGCCAGCAAGCTGGCCTCGGCCACCAACGCGCTCGCCAGGGGCGCCATGGGCTCGCGCGGCGGCACGACCAAGCCGATCTGGTGCACCACCTCCGGCTCGACGATGGGGATCGACCGCAAGCGCTCGGTAAGGCCCAGCGTGTCGGCGAGCTTTTCCGGCATGACGCTGGCCCAGCGGCCGGTGCGCACATGGGAGAACAGCACGATCATGGAATTGGATTCGAGCGTGGGATCCGGCTGGCCGCCGGCGGCATGCAGCAGGCTGTCAATGATGCGCCGGTTCTGCATGTCCGGCGTCAGCAGGCAGAGCGGGATTCTCGGCAACCTCGGCCCAGGTCACCTTGTCGCGATCGCCGAGCGGGCTGCCCTCCGACGTCAGCAAGCGATACTGCTCGAGATAAAGCGGCACGGCGCGCATGCGGCCCAGCGGCTCGTTGTCGATGTAGGTCAGCCCGGCATCGACCTCGAGATTCTCCAGCATCGACAGCACCTCCGCCGAGGTGCGCGACAGCACGGTGAACTTCACGTTGGGATGCTTGGCGCGAAATGGCGTGGTCAAGGTCGAGACCATGGCGAGCGCGGTCGGTATCGCCGCGATCTTGAGATGCCCGCTCAGCCCCTTCTTCAGGGTCTGCATTTCCTGGCGCATGGCGCGGGTGTCGGCGACGATGCCGCGCGCCCAGTCGAGGACCCGCTCGCCTTCCGCGGTGAAGCCCAGGAAGCGCGAGGTGCGTTGCACCAGCATCACACCCAGCGTGTCCTCGAGCTGCTTGATGCCGGCCGAGAAGGTCGGCTGCGTCACGCCGCACTGCTCGGCGGCCCGGCCGAAATTGCGCTCGCGCGCCAGCGCCAGGAGATATTCGAGCTTATCGATCATGGCATCACCTCACCCCGAGGAGCGCGCCCCGCGCGCGTCTCGATCGCGCGGGGTAACCCCCGCGCTGTGGTGGGCAAGCACCGCGCCCGAGGCCCATGCTTCGAGACGGCCACTGCGTGGCCTCCTCAGCATGAGGTCTTGTTGTGGGTCTGACTGTGACGCTTCCATCTAGAGTCCCAGGGTCAATTGCGGCGGCGCCGTCGACTCGCCTGCGCTGCTCATGTTCGACAGCGACACGCCCAGCAGCCGCACGCGCTTTTCGAGAGGGAAGACCGTGCGGACCAGCTCGATGCTGGTCCGTTCGAGGATCTCGCGGCTCGACACCGGCTCGGTCAGGGTGCGGCTGCGGGTCACGATCTGGAAATCGGCATACTTGATCTTCACCGTGACGGTGCGGCCCGCAGCGCCGGTGCGCGCGCAGTAGGACCAGACATCCTCGAGCACCGCGGCGATGCCTTCCTCGATCTCGGCCGGTTGGGCGAGGTCCTTCATGAAGGTCGTCTCCGAGCCGACCGACTTGCGTGGCCGGTTGGGCACGACCTGTCGATCGTCGCGGCCGCGGGCAATGGCGTGGTAGTAGGTCCCCGCCTTGCCGAAATACTGTTCGAGGAATTCGAGCGACTGCGCTTTCAGGTCGGCGCCGCTATGGATGCCGAGTCCGTTCATCTTCTCAGCGGTTTTTGGCCCGATGCCATGGAACTTGGCCACCGGCAGGCCCTCGACGTAGGCCGGGCCCTTTTCCGGCGGAATCACGGTCTGGCCGTTGGGCTTGCGGTGGTCGGAGGCGAGCTTGGCCAAGAACTTGTTGTAGGAGATGCCGGCCGAGGCGGTGAGGCCGGTGCGCTCGAGGATGCGGGCGCGGATCTCGCGCGCGATTTCGCTGGCAAGCGGCATGCCCTTGAGGTTGGTCGTGACGTCGAGATAGGCCTCGTCGAGCGACAGCGGTTCGACCAGCGGCGTGTAGTCGAGGAAGATCTCGCGGATCTGGCGCGACACTTCCTTGTAGACGTCGAAGCGCGGCTTCACGAACACCAGCTCGGCGCAGAGCCGCTGGGCCGTCGCCGACGGCATCGCCGAGCGCACGCCGAAGGTGCGCGCCTCGTAGCTCGCCGCCATGACCACGCCGCGCTGACGGCCGCCCACCGCCACGGGCTTGCCGCGCAGCTCGGGCGCATCGCGCTGCTCGACGGACGCATAGAAGGCGTCCATGTCGACATGGATGATCTTGCGGATCTCCGGCTCGGACATCGTCGCAGCCTAATCTCCTTGCCTCCCCCGTCATACGGGGGAGGTGGCCCGCAGGGCCGGAGGGGGGAAAGCCTCAGTCGAGGCGTTCGCTGATTTCAGATCTGAAATTTTCAAAGATCGTCTGTGGGGCTCTCCCCCTCCGCCCCCTTCGGGGGCACCTCCCCCGCATGACGGGGGAGGAACGGGAATCAAATCGCCGTCAGGCGCTGCAGCAGATGAGCCCGCACATTGTCGATATGGCGCTGCATCGCCGTGCGCGCGGCATCGCCGTCGCCCGCGGCCAGCGCCTCGACGATCGCCAGGTGCTCGTCGCACACCTGATCGACGCGCTCGGGCAGGCGGCCCAGGCGGAACATGGCGGTGCGCTTGCGCAGATCGCCGATCGTGGTGGCCAGCACCGGATTGCCCGATGCCGCCGCGATGGCGGCATGGAAGTCGCGGTCGTCCTGGCGCGCGGCTTCGCCCAGACCGTTGTGGCGCAAGTGCGCAATGCGCTCGCGGGCTTCGGCGATGATGGCGGGCGCGATCCTGCCGGCCGCCAGGCGCGCCAATTCGCCCTCCAGGAGGCGGCGCACCGCCAGTGCGTGCAGGAAGGTCTCCATCGAGTAGGGCCGCACGACCAGCGCCCCGCCGCGCTGGCGCTCGAGCGTGCCTTCGCCCTCGAGGCGCCGCACCGCCTCGCGCACGGGCGTGCGCGACATGCCCAGGCGCGCCGCGATCAGCCGCTCGGTCACCGGTTCGCCCGCCGCGATGGTGCCGCGCAGGATCATGTCGAGCAGCGCGCCATAGGCCACGACCGACAGCGTCTGGCCGTCGCCCGCTGCAAGGTCGTCGGGGACTAGCGTGTCCATTGTGCCAATGGTATACCACCTGCATTCCAGGAGGGAAAGCACCATGACGACGGCGAGCAACGACGAGATCCGCATCCTCACGCCGTCGGGCATGCTGGGCTACGGCTTCCCGGTCGATCACTTCAAGAAGGGCCTGGCGCAGAAGCCGCACGCCATCACCATCGATTCGGGCTCGACCAATTCGGGTCCGCAGAAGCTTGGGCTGGGGGAGATGACCTGCAGCCGCGAGGCCTACGTGAAGGACATCGAGGTCCTGCTCGAGGCGCAGCATGAGGCCAGGATCCCGCTGCTGATCTCATCGGCCGGCGGCGACGGCACCAATCTTCACGTCGATGTCTTTCGCGACATCGTCACCGATATCGCCCGCAAGCGCGGCTGGCACTTCAAGCTCGCCTCGATCTATGCCGACATCGACAAGGCCCATATCAGCCGCGAGCTTTCAGCCGGCCGCATCGAGCCGCTGGGTCCCGTGCCGCCGCTCGATCAGCGCGAGGTCGATGCGGCGACCGTCGTCGTGGCGCAGATGGGCGCCGAGCCGTTCGTCAAGGCGCTCGACGAGAGTGAAGGCGTCGACGTCGTGCGTGAGCGGCCGCTCCTACGATCCCTCGCCGACCGCGGCGATGGCGATCCGCGCCGGTTTCGATCCGGCGCTCGCCTGGCACATGGGCAAGATCATGGAATGCGGCGCGCTCTGCGCCGAACCGGTCGGCCGCAACGTCATGGGCTATCTGCGGCGCGACCACTTCGAGATCGAGCCGCTCAATCCCGCCGAGCGCTGCACCACGGCCTCGGTGGCCGCCCACACGCTCTACGAAAAGACCCATCCCTTCCTGCTGGCCGGTCCCGGCGGCATGCTCGATCTTTCCAACTGCAAGTACGAGCAGGTGACCGACCGGCGCGTCCGCGTATCGGGCAGCCGCTTCGAGCCGTCAAAGCACTACACGGTGAAGCTCGAAGGTGCCAAGACCTCGGGCTGGCGCAGCATCTTCATCGCCGGTGCGCGCGACCCGATCTTCATCGCCCAGATCGACACGATCCTCGACCGCGTTCTGGCCGGCACGCGCGCCTACTTCGCCGAAGTGCCGGAAGAGAGCTACCGCATCATACCCCACCTCTACGGCAAGAACGGCGTGATGGGCGAGCTCGAGCCGGTCAAGACGCCGGCGCACGAGCTTTGCATCATCATCGAGGTCGCCGCCGCCACCCAGTCGCTCGCCACCGCGATCTGCGGCAAGGCGCGCACCAGCCTGATGCACTCGCCCTATCCCGGCCGCATCGCCACGGCGGGCAACCTCGCCTCGCCCTTCACGCCGCTCGAGATCCCGCTCGGCCAGGCCTGCGAGTTCAACGTCTATCACCTGATGAAGGTCGACAGCCCGACCGCGTTGTTCCCCATCCACTACGAGGAAGTCTGATCGTGGCCAACCAACCGACCGCGCTGCGCGACATCGCCAAGGTGATCCGCAGCAAGAACGCCGGTCCCTTCGAGATCACGCTCGATATCGTGTTCAAGACCAAGGAGGATTTCGAGGCGGTGAAGCAGAGCGGCGTGATCACCAGGGAGCTGGTGTCCGAGCTCTACAACGTGCCGACCCAGAACATCATCACCTTCGGCTTCTTCGACCTCGTCAACGCCGTGAAGATCACCCTGCCCCGCCCGCGCGCCCAGGGCGGCATCGGCGAAACCGACATGCACGCAGCCCAGCAGCATGTGCCGCTGCAGGAGATCCGCGTGCCGTGGCCCGCGCCGTGATCGGCCGCCGCGGCCTGCTCGGCGCCGCAGCGGCGCTGGGCTTTGCCGGTCGGGCATCGGCCGAGTCCTGGCCCACGCGGCCGATCAAGCTCGTGGCGCCCTTCGCGCCGGGCGGCGGCTCGGACTTCACCAGCCGGCTGATCGCCGAGAAGATGAGCGTGCGGCTCGGCCAGACCGTGCTCGTCGACAACAAGCCGGGCGCCGGCGGCAATCTCGGCGCGGAGGCCGCGATCAAGGCAGCGCCCGACGGCTACACCTATCTCACCATTTCGGGCAGCTACACGATCAACTCGATCCTGCACAAGCCGTCCTTCGATTCGCTGGGCGACATCGTGGCGATCGGCCAGTTCACCGACGAGCCGACGGTTCTCACGGTAAACCCCACCCTGCCCGCCAAGACGCTCAAGGAGCTGGTCGAGCTCTGCAGGCGCGAGCCCGGCAAGCTCACCTACGGCTCGAGCGGCCCGGGCGGGCTGGTGCACCTCGGCACCGAGTTCTTTCTCGACGCCGCCGGCATCAAGGCGACGCACGTGCCCTATCGTGGCACGGCGCCGGCGCTCACCGACCTCTTGGCCGGCAACCTGCAGTTCCTGACCGGCGGCACCACGACCATGCTGCCCTACATCAAGAGCGGCAAGCTGCGCGGGCTCGCCATCAGCTCGACGAAACGGCTCGCCGCCGCACCCGGCATCCCGTCCTACGGCGAGCAGGGCTACCCGACTCTCGACTTCAACCTGTGGCACGGCATGATCGGGCCCAAGGGCATTCCCGGCGAGATCATCGCGCGCATGAACAGCGAGCTCGACGCCGTGCTGAAAAGCCAGGAAGTGTCGGGACGGCTCGCCGAGGATGGCGTCATCGCCGTCGGCGGCACGTCCGAGGCCTTCATGGCCACCATCCGGGCCGAGGTCGAGCGCTGGCAGACCTTCATCAAGCGCACCGAGATCAAGCTCGAGTAGCGCTTCCTCCCCAGCTCCGCTGGGGAGGTGCCCGCGAAGCGGGCGGAGGGGTCATCAGCAGCGCGACGAGGCCCATGACCCCTCCGGCGCTACGCGCCACCTCCCCACTGCGTGGGGAGGAAGCATCAGCCTAACGCCCCCAGACCTTCCACCACGGCCGCTGCGGCGCGATGCTTTGCGCGTTCGGGATCGCCGGCTGGGGCGTCTGGTCGAGACCGCCGATCGGCATGGGCGCCGGCAGGTCGGTGTTGCCCCAGCCGCCGCCCAGCGCCAGCACCAGGTTGGCGCTGGTGGTGAGCCGGCTGAGACGGACATTGAGCAGGCTTTGCTCGGCGCTGAGGGCGGCCGCCTGGGACGTCACCACGGTGGTGTAGGGCACGGTGCCCTGCGTGTACTGATTGAGCGACAGCCGCTCGGCCTCGCGCGCGGCGGCCACGGCGGCGCGCTGGACCTGTTCCTGCTGCACCAGGACGCGCTGCTGGACGAGCGCATCCTCGATCTGCTGGAAAGCCACGAGGATGGTCTGGCGGTAGTTCGCGACCTGGCCGTCGTACTTGGCCCGGGCGCCTTCGACCTGCGCCTTGAGCGCGCCGCCATCGATCAGGGTGGCGGCAAGCTGCGGGCCGACCGACCACACCGCGTTGCTGAGCTGCAGCAGCGGCAGCAGGCTGCTGGCCACCAGCGTGACGGTGGCGGCGAGCGAGATGTCGGGATAGTAGGCGGCCTGGGCCACGCCGATCGCGGCGTTGGCCGACGCCATCAGTCGTTCGGCGGCGGCGATGTCAGGCCGCCGCTCGAGCAGCGCCGACGGCACGCCGGCATCGAAGGTCGGCACCTCGTCCGTGAGCGGCCCGGGCTCGATGCTGAATGCCGACGGCGACTTGCCGACCAGCACGGCGACCGCATGCTCGAATGTCGCGCGGTTTATGTTCTCGGCGACGAGCTGGGCGCGCGTCTGCTCGAGCTGGGTTTGCGCCTGCGCCAGGTCGACCCTCGAGACGATGCCGGCATCGAGCTGGTTCTGCACGATTTGGGCCGACCGCGTGAAGGCCGCCACCGAGGCCTCGAAGAGCAGGATGCGCTGCTCGGAGATGCGCATCGAGAAATAGTTGATCGCCACGTTGGCCTGCGCCGACAGCCGGGCATTGGCGAGGTCGGCGGCGCTCGCCTGGGCGGCCGCCGAATCGCTCTCGATCTGGCGGCGGATGCGCCCCCACAGGTCGGCCTGCCAGGCAAGTGATGGACCCGCGGTGAACTGGCTCAGGCTGCCCGACCCCGAGCTCACGATGCCGCCTTGCGTGCTGCGGCCGCTACCGGTGCCGCTGCCGCTCTGGGTGAAGCCGCCAGAGCCCGAAATCGTCGGGTAGAGACCGGACGCATCCTGCCGCACCAGGGCGCGCGCCTGGCGATAGGCTGCCTCGGCCTGCATGAGGGTCTGGTTGGAAATGTCGACCTGCGCCGCCACGCCGTCGAGCACCGGATCGCCGTACATCGTCCACCACCGCCCGCGATCGATGTCGTCGCGCGGCTGGGCGGGCCGGAAGTTGTCGGCGCCGCCGATAACCGGGCCCGTCGTCTCCTTGAACGCCAGCACCGGCGGGTCGGCCGGCGGCGGCCGCTGGTAGTTCGGGCCGACCATGCAGGCCGACAGAGAGAGGGCCGGCAAAGACAGGGCCGCGGCCAAGGCCACGACCCGACGGGATGCCGTCATGCCGGCACTCCGGCACCACCCGGTCCCGTGCTTCCCAGGGCACGGGCCACGCGGCTCGGCCGGTCGCGGTCGCGGCGGCGGAAGCGATCGAGGTAGAGGTAGATCACGGGCGTCGTATAGAGGGTCAGGATCTGGCTCACGAACAGGCCGCCGATGATCGAGATGCCGAGCGGCTGGCGCAACTCTGCACCATCACCGAAGCCCAGCGCCAGCGGCAGCGCGCCCAGGATGGCCGCCATGGTCGTCATCAGGATCGGCCGGAAGCGCAGCGTCGCCGCCTCGTGGATCGCCTCGCGCGGCTCCAGTCCCTCGTTGCGTTCACGCTCCAGCGCCACGTCGATCATCATGATGGCGTTCTTCTTGACGATGCCGACCAGCAGCAGCACGCCGATCATGGCGATGATGCTGAACTCCACGCCCGTCAGCTTGAGCGCCAGCAGCGCGCCGATGCCGGCCGACGGCAGGGTGGACAGGATCGTGATGGGATGGATGTAACTCTCATAGAGGATGCCCAGCACGATATACACCGCGGCGAGCGCCGCCAGCACCAGCAGGAGCTGGTTGTTGAGCGAATCCTGGAAGGCCCGTGCCGTACCCTGGAAGGAGCCGTGGATCGTCGACGGCAGGCCGATCTCGCGCATGGTCTCATTCACGTAGCCAACGGCGTCGCTCAGCGTCTTGCCGGGCGCCAGGTTGAAGGAGATCGTGCTGGCCACGAACAGGCCCTGATGATTGACGGCAAGCGGCGTCGTGCCGAAGTCGTAGCGCGTCACCGCCGACAGCGGGATCATCTTTTCCGGCGTGGTGCTGACGGCCGCACCGGTCGAGGCCGAGCCGCGGCCGCTGACGGCGATCTGGTTGGTGAGCTGGTTGCGCACTGCCTGCGCTGGATCGACCGCGCCCGCCGCCAAGGGTGCCGTCGCCACGATGGCGGCGGTCGCCTGCGCGCCGCTGATCGAGCCGCCCGACGTGCTGACATAGATGTCCTTCAGCGATTCGGGATTCTCCCAGTATTCCGGCGAGACCTCCATGACGACATGGTACTGGTTCAGCGCATTGTAGATGGTCGAGACCTGGCGCTGGCCGAAGGCGTCGTAGAGCGTCGACGAGATGCTGCGGGTGTTGACGCCGAGCCGGGCCGCGGCGTCGCGGTCGATCACCAGGTTGACCTGCAGGCCATTCTGCGACTGATCCGAGTCGACATCGGTGATGACCGACGAATCCTTGCGCAGCGCCTCCAGGAGCTTCGGCCCCCAGGTGTACAGGTCGGGCAGCGAATCGGACTGCAGGCTGAACTGGTACTGCGAGTTGCCTTGGCGGCCGCCGACCCGGATGTCCTGCACCGCCTGCATGAAAAGCTGCGCGCCGGCCACCTGGGCAAGCTTGGGACGCAACCGCGCGATCACCTGGTCGGCCGTCAGCGTGCGTACGCCGAGCGGCTTCAGGCTGGCGAACATGAAGCCCGAGTTGGTCGAGAAGCCGCCGGTGAATCCGGCGACGCTGGCGATGTCGGGATCTTCGCGGACGATGGTCATGAACTGGCGGAATTTCCGGCGCATCGCCTGGAACGAGATGCTCTGGTCGGCGCGGATGCCGGCGATGATGCGGCCGGTGTCCTGCTGCGGAAAGAAGCCTTTGGGGATCGTCACGTACAGATAGACGTTGAGGAGCACGGTCGCCAGAAAGACGAACATCGTCGCCAGCGGATGGCGCAGCACCACGCCCAGCGTGCGGCTGTAGAAGTGCTGGATCGCTGTGAAGCCGCGTTCGCTGGCGTTGAAGAACCATCCCGGCTTCGCCGTGCTGTGGGGCCGCAGCACGAAGGCGCACATCATGGGCGTCGTGGTGAGCGAGACGACCATGGAGATCAGGATCGCAATCGTGAGCGTGACCGCGAACTCGCGGAACAGGCGGCCGACGATTCCGCCCATCAGCAGGATGGGGATGAACACGGCGATCAGCGACAGGCTCATCGAGACCACGGTGAAGCCGACCTCGCGGGCACCCAGCAACGCCGCCTTGACCCGGGGCATGCCGGCCTCGATGTGTCGCGAAATGTTCTCGAGCACGATGATGGCGTCGTCGACCACGAAGCCGGCGGCGATCGCCATGGCCATCAGGGACAGGTTGTTGAGGCTGAACCCCAGCAGATACATGCCGCCAAAGGTGCCGATC
The DNA here is from genome assembly GCA_963765385.1 of uncultured Alphaproteobacteria bacterium. Lineage (GTDB taxonomy): Bacteria > Pseudomonadota > Alphaproteobacteria > Reyranellales > Reyranellaceae > Reyranella. The sequence continues at coordinate 1,687,447 of CAVXWG010000014.1, forward strand.
AGCGACACCGGCACGGCGACCGCGGCGACGAAGCCGGCGCGCGCCGAGCGCAGGAAGGCGAACGTCACCAGCACCACGAGGATGACACTGGCGATCAGCGCGTGCTCGACTTCGCGAAGAGAGGCGCGAATGGTGATCGTGCGGTCGGCTACGGTCTGCACGTCGACGTCGTTGGGCAGCGCCGCCTGCAATTCCGGCAGCACCGCCTTGATCTGGTCCACAGTCTCGATGACGTTGGCGTTGGGCTGCAGGTAGATCAGCACCAGCACCGAGCGCTTGCCGTTGGCCTGGCCCTCGTTGCGGATGTTCTCGACCGAATCGATGACTTCGGCCACGTCCGACAGGCGCACCGGGGAGCCGTTGCGCCAGGCGACGATGAGATCGCGGTAATCGGCGGCGGTACGCGACTGATCATTGGAGTAGAGCTGATAGCGCCGTTCGCCGACCTCGAGGGCGCCCTTGGGCGAGTTGGCGTTGGCGGCGGCGAGGGCGGCCCGCACGCTTTCCAGGCCAACGCCGTATTTCGACAGGCTTGTCGGATTGATCTCGACCCGAACCGCGGGCAGCGAACTGCCGCCCAGGGTGACCTGGCCGACACCCGACACCTGGCTCAGGCTCTGCTGCAGGACGTTTGACGCGGCGTCGTAGAGGCGGCCCTGGCCCAACGTGTCCGACGTGAGGGCCAGCACCAGGACCGGCGCGTCGGCGGGATTGATCTTGCGGTATTGCGGATTGGCCGGCAGGTCGGCCGGCATGTCCATGCGCGCGGCATTGACCGCGGCCTGCACGTCGCGCGCCGCCCCGTCGATGCTGCGCGACAGGTCGAACTGCAGCGTGATGCGCGAATTGCCGACCGTGCTCTGCGAGGTCATCTCGGTGACGCCGGCGATCGCGCCGAGCGCCCGTTCGAGCGGCGTCGTCAGGCTGGTGGCGACGGTTTCCGGCGACGCGCCCGGCAGGCTGGCCGAGACCTGAATGGTCGGATAGTCGACCTTGGGCAGCGGCGATACCGGCAGCTTGATGAAGGCCATGATGCCGGCGAGCGCCAGCCCGATCGTCAGCAGCGTCGTGGCAACCGGCCGGGCGATGAAAGGGGCCGAGAGGTTCACGGCGTTGGACTCTCGCCCGGCTCGCCACGGCACTGGATAAAGCGGCGTATCGAGCGGGAACCCCGCGCAGCCGCCGGCCGAGCCGGTCGAAGGCGAGATAGATCACCGGCGTGGTGAAGAGCGTCAGCACCTGGCTCACGATCAGGCCGCCTACGATGGTGAGGCCCAGCGGGTGGCGCAGCTCTGAGCCGGTGCCGCTGCCCACCATCAGCGGCAGCGCGCCGACCAGGGCCGCCACGGTGGTCATCAGGATCGGCCGGAAACGCAGCAGGCAGGCCTGGTGGATCGCCTCCTGCGGCGCCTTGCCCTCGTTGCGCTCGGCGTCGAGGGCGAAGTCGATCATCATGATCGCGTTCTTCTTGACGATGCCGATCAGCAGCACGATGCCGATGATGGCCACGACGTTGAGATCGTCGCCGGCGATCATCAGGGCGAGCAGCGCGCCGATGCCGGCCGACGGCAGGGTCGACAGGATGGTGACCGGGTGGATGTAGCTCTCGTAGAGCACGCCCAGCACGATATAGACCGTGATGATGGCCGCCAGGATCAGCAGCAGCTGGCTGTCGAGCGACTTCTGGAAGGCCAGTGCCGCGCCCTGGAAGTGCGTCGTGATCGAGGCGCGGCATGCCGATCTCACGCTGCGCGGCCGTGATGGCGTCGACCGCCTGGCCGAGCGAGGCGCCCTGCGCCAGGTTGAACGAGATGGTGGTGGCCGGGAACTGACCGAGCCGGTCGATCCGAAGCGGCGCCGAGCGCTCCTCGAAGGTGGCGATGGCCGACAGCGGCACCTGCTTGCTGTTGGTCGCCCGGCAGATAGAGGTTGTAGAGCGAATCGATGGAACGGGCCATCGACGGCTCGACCTCGTAGATCACGCGATACTGGTTCGACTGGGTGTAGACCGTCGAGACGATGCGCTGGCCGAACGCGTCGTAGAGCAGGTTGTCGACCGTGGCCGCGGTGATGCCGAAGCGTGCGGCGGCGTCGCGGTCGATCTTGATGAACAACGACAGACCCTTGCCTTCGCAGATCGCTGGTCACGTCGACGATCTGCGGCACCTTCTGCAGACGATCGAGTCAGGCGCGGCACCCAGACGTCGAAATCGTCCGGCTTGGCGGTCTCGCAGCACGAACTGGTACTGCGTGCGGCTCACCGTCGAATCGATGGTGAGGTCCTGCGCCGGCTGCATGTAGAGCGTGATGCCCTGCACACTCGCCGTCTCGCGCTGCAGGCGGCGGATGATCTGGCTCGCGGTATCGCTGCGCGCGTCGCGCGGCTTGAGGTTGATCAGCATGCGGCCGGAGTTGAGCGTCGGGTTGGTGCCGTCGACGCCGACGAACGAGCGTCAGGCTCTCGACGTCGGGATCGCCCAGGATGGCGTCGGCGAGCGCGCGCTGGCGCTCGCTCATCGCCTCGAAGGAAACGCTCTGCGGCGCCTCGGTGACGGCCTGGATCAGGCCGGTATCCTGCACGGGAAAGAAGCCCTTGGGGATCACGATGTAGAGCACGACGGTCAGCACGATGGTGCCGACCGCGATCAGCAGGGTCAGCGGCTGATGGCGGAACACCACGATCAGGCAACGGTCGTAGAAAGACGATCATCCGGCCGAACCAGCGGGCGCCCAGCGCCTCGGCCTCGAGGTGCGACTGCGGTTCGCCCGCCGCCGCATGGCCCGGCCGCCGGCGCAGGAGCTGGGCGCACATCATCGGCACCAGGGTGAGCGACACCACCGCCGAGATCAGGATGGTGACGGAGAGCGTGACCGCGAACTCGCTGAACAGGCGGCCGACGACGTCGCTCATGAACAAGAGCGGGATCAGCACAGCGATCAGCGACACGGTGAGCGACACGACGGTGAAGGCGATCTGGCCCGAGCCCTCGAGCGCGGCCTGCTTGGGATCATCGCCGCGCTCGATGTAGCGCGCGATGTTCTCGATCATGACGATGGCGTCGTCGACCACGAAGCCGGTGGCGATGGTGAGCGCCATGATCGACAGGTTGTTCAGGCTGAAGCCCGCGAGATACATCACCGCCAGGGTGCCGATCAGCGACAGCGGCACCGACAGGCTGGGAATCAGCGTGGCGCGCCAGTCGCCCAGGAAGAGGAAGATCACGCCGACGACCAGCACCACCGCGAAGGTGAGCTCGATCTGCACGTCGCGCACCGAGGCGCGGATGGTGAGCGTGCGGTCGGTGAGGACCGCGACGTCGATCGACGGCGGCAGGGTCTCGCGGAGCTGCGGCAGCAGCGCCTTGATGCTGTCGACGACGGCGATGACGTTGGCGCCGGGCTGGCGCTGGACGTTCACGATCACCGCCTGCGTCGAGTTGACCCAGGCGGCGAGCCGGTTGTTCTCCTGCGCCTCGGCGACGGTCGCGACATCGGACACCCGCACCGGCGCGCCGTTGCGATAGGCGACGACGATGTCGCGGAACAGCCGCGGGATCGGTGACCTGGTCGTTGGCGTTGATGGTGTAGGAGCGCGCCGGGCCGTCGAAGTTGCCCTTGGGCGTGTTGACGTTGGCGTTGGATGATGGTGGTGCGCAGATCGTCGACGTTCAGGCCATAGGCGGCGAGCGCCGTCGGATTGGCGCGGATGCGCACGCCTGGCTTCTGGCCGCCGTCGAGGCTGACCAGGCCGACGCCGGGAAGCTGCGAGATCTTCTGGGCAAGCCTCACGTCGACCAGGTCGTGAACCTTGGTGAGCGGCTCGGTCTTCGAGGTGACGGACAGCGTCAGGACGGGCGCGTCGGCGGGGTTGACCTTGGCGTAGACCGGCGGCGCGGGCAGATCGGATGGCAGCAGGTTGCCGGCGGCGTTGATCGCCGCCTGGACCTGCTGTTCGGCGACATCGAGGCCCAGCGTGAGGTCGAACTGCAGCGTGATCGACGATGCGCCGGCCGAGCTGGTCGACGTCATCTGGTTGAGGCCGGGCATCTGGCCGAACTGGCGCTCGAGCGGCGCCGTGACCGACGAGGTCATGACCTCGGGGCTGGCGCCGGGATAGAGCGTCAGCACGCGGATGGTCGGGTAGTCGACCTGCGGCAGCGCCGACAGAGGCAGGAACTTGTAGGCGATCACGCCCACCAGGATGATCGCCACCATCAGCAGCGAGGTGGCGACCGGCCGCTCGATGAAAATCCGCGACGGGTTCATGTCGCGGCCGGGGTTACTGGTTGGTCTGGGCGGGCCGGCCGGCGCCTCCGCCGTTGCCGTTCCCGGTACCGTTCCCTGGGCGTCGCCGCTGCTGAGGCGGCGGCTCGGCTGCATTGGCCGGTGCGACGGGGCTGGCGGATGTGGCGGCGGCGGGCGGCGCGGCCGCGACCGGCGAGCCCGACGTCGCGCGCGGGCTGGCGCCCGGCCGACGGATCTTGGCGCCATCGCGCAGCCGATCCGTGCCGTCGATGACGACCTCGTCGCCGACCTGCAGGCCGCTCGTGATCTGCTGTCTCTCGCCGTCGGTCACGCCCAGCGTGACGACCTTGATCGCGACGGTATCGTCTGGCTTCACCAGATAGACGTAGGTGCCGGGCTGGCCGCGCTGGATGGCGGCGACCGGCACCACCGTGGCGTCCTTGACCGTGTCGACCAGCAGCCGGACGTTCACGAACTGGTTGGGAAACAGGGCCTCGTCCTTGTTCTCGAACGTGGCGCGCAGCTTCACCATGCCGGTCGTCGTGTCGATGACGTTGTCGTGGCTTTCGAGCTTGCCGACGGCGAGCTCGGTCTTCTGCGCGCGATCGAGTACCCGCACTTCCAGCGCGGCGCCCGCCTTGAGGCGCTGGCGGACCTGGGGCAGCGCGTCTTCGGGAATGGTGAAGATCACCGAGATCGGCTGCACCTGGATGATGACGCAGATGCTGGTGGCGTCGCCCATCGTCACGTAGTTGCCCTGGTCGACAAAACGCAAGCCGATGCGGCCGGTCAGCGGCGCCAGGATCTTGGTGTAGGTGACGTTGAGCTTGGCCGAGTCGACCTGGGCCTGGTCGACCACCAGCGCCGCCTCGTACTGGCGAACCAGGGAGATCTGGGTGTCGTACTGCTGGCGGGCGATCGAGTCCTGGGCAACCAGCTTCTTGTAGCGCTCGAGGTCGGTCTGGGCGTTCTTCAGGAGCGCCTCGTCCTTCTGCATCGTGCCGATGGCCTGTTGAAGGGCGACGTCGTAGGGCCGCGGATCGACCACGGCCAGCAGGTCGCCCTGCTTGACCATCTGGCCTTCCTTGAAATCGACCTTGATGAGCTGGCCGGTGATCTGGGTCTTGACGTTGACCGTGTTGAGCGGCGTCACCGTGCCCAAGGCGCGGATGATCACCGGAATCTCGCCTTTGGCGGCGGCGGCGATACCCACGGGGGTCGCCGCACCCGCCGCAAAGCGGCCCTGGCGCGCGGCCGGCGAGGAAGTCGTTCCGGTCTGCGAAATATACCAGCCGGCACCCGCCACCACAGCGAGTCCCAAGCCGATCCCGAGGAGGGTCCGCAGCCTTTTCATCGTCCGATATGCCCCCAAGTGAAGCCCGTTTCATGTTCATACGGGCCGAAGCGATGGAGTCTCCCCCACCCGTCCAGGCGGAGCAAGGCAGCGGGGTCATGCACCACGGTATGTAACGTCGAAGCGGCCCAAAAGTCCCTTACGGGGAGCGTGCGGGAGCAAATAAAGGTCCGGCTTCTGCCGCGCCTGCCTCACTCGAACGGCAGGTAGCGCAGGTTGAACATGAACAGGTCCTCGATCGCGCTGGGAATGCCTCCTGAGCCAAAGTAGGCCGTGCGGGTGATATGGCCGTACTGCAGCCCGGCGCGGACCGTGCCGTAGCGGCCGCGCAGGGCGTTCCAGTTCAAGCCGAAGGTGAACTCGGTGAGGGTCTGGTTGTTGCCGGCGCAGTTCGCCCCGCCGGCGTTGGGGTTGAAACAGCCGGTGTTGTCGAAGGTCGGATTGCCATAGCCGCCGCCGGGAAAATAGCTGGCACCGACCCAGTTCCATCCGTAGAAGCCATAGAAGTCGAGGACGTCCGGGACGACGTGAGCGACCCCGCCGGCCATGCCCATGCCCTGCGGCAGCGTGACCAGACCGCCGTTCGAGTTGAAGGTGACGTCGGGCAGGCCGGGGGCGCCATAGCGGCCGATTCCGGTGCCGTACAGGATGCTGCCCGTCAGGTCGACCCACGGTCCGATGGGGACGAAGGCGCTGGCGCCGAAACCGCCGCCGAAAGCGTCGTAATTTATGCTCGTCGTGCCGAACGCGACCTGGTCGCGAAACCACCGCGCCACGCCGAATGCGTCGAAGTGTCCGAAGGGCGTGTCGAGCGCGACCTTGGCGATCAGGTCGGGCGCGACGTTGACGCTGTAATTGACCTGCGGGTTGAGGCCCGTGGCGCCGGGATAGCCCGTGAACACGGTCTGGCCGGCCGGCACCGTTGGCGCGCCGCCGAACACCGTCTGCGGCGTGTTGGCCTCGACACCGATCCAGAAATTGCCGAAGCCCTTGACCGCGCGGACCATCGGCACGCGAAGATAGTCGTAGCCGACCATGTAGTTGTGGTCGATCACCGGCGGCTGCCATGAACTGAGGGGATCAAGGCCCTTCTTGAAGGGCGTGGCCAAGGTCCAGGCCTGGCCCGCCAGCACGTAGGCTTGCCACGAATCGTCTTCGTATTCGCCGAAAGCCTGGCGCAAGCGGGGCGTGTAGCTGTTCGACTGTACCGAGTTGGCGCCGCCCGACCCGTTGTTGAAGTCCATCTCGCCGTACCCAATGATTCTCGAGTCCGGACCGACCGGCGCCTCGAGCTTGGCCGAGAGGCGGGTTTGCTGGGCGCTGAGGCCAAACTCGCCGGAGTTGCCCTGCGGGGTCGGCCCGTAGAAGGGAATGTTGTTGTAGCCGGTGCCCGTGCCGCAATTCTCATTTCTGCTGCGGTAGTAGCCGGTCAGATCGATATAGCCGCCGACCGTGAGCTTCACGGCGCCCAGCATGAAACTGCCGTCGGGCTTGCTCGTGTCCCCCGCCGTCGGCGCTGCGGCTGCCGGTCGGGAACCAGCCGGCGGCGTGGCGCCCACCGGCGGGGCGTCGGGTGTCGGCCCGGGAGCGGCCGCCGGTACCGCGTCGATTTTCGCCGTATGGGACGGAGCTGCCTGAGGCTGAGCCGCCTGGGGTTGAGCCGCGCGAACCTTTGCGTCGGCGCCCTGCTGTCGCTGCCTTTCGCTCGCCTCGAGCTGTTCGATCCGCTTCTGCAGCATGCGGATCTGGTCAAGCAGCTCTTGGGTCGATGGAGGCTGCGATTGGGCGAACGCGGGCGCCACCATCGCCAGCGCGGCCGCTGCAGCCCCGACCGACAAGACCACGCGCCGTGCCGAGGATGTCACTTGCAAGCGAGCTCTCCCCCAACGCTCCCTTGCTCACTTTCTTGCTCAAAAACGCCATGGTCATTACCGGTTCGCGAAGATTTTCTGACGCAGAGGCAGCACCGCCGGCGGGTCAAGCCGTACGCCGGGCTCTCGATGGGGAAGCTACAGGAAACTTAAGTGACAGTCAAGTGGTACGTTAGTGATTCTTTGACCATGGGCTCGGAATAACTGGGCACCAGTAAGGGGGGAAAGGCCGTTTCGCCCGTTGATTTTCCACAATATTTTTTTGGCGCTACGTCGCTCTGAAGCCGCCGCGCGGCAGGCCAAGTGAGGGACGATATGTCCGCCGTGGGGGATGCCCGAAGGGCAGGACGGTCATGACTCCTGACGAGAGCCATGACCCCTCTGCCCCTTCGCTCAGGGCAGGCGCAGCGCGGGAACCTCCCCCTCGTCCGACGAGGGGGAGGGAATGTTGATCTAGTCCGCTGCCTTGTCCGCGACGTAGAGCTGGCTGCCGCCGGCGCGGAACTTCTCGCTCATCTCGTCCATGCCCTTCTTGGCATATTCGCGGATGTCCTGGGTGATGCGCATGGAGCAGAATTTCGGCCCGCACATCGAGCAGAAATGCGCCGTCTTGTGCGCCTCCTTGGGCATCGTCTCGTCGTGGAATTTTTCCGCCGTCGCCGGATCGAGCGACAGGTTGAATTGATCCCGCCAGCGGAAATCGAAGCGTGCCTTGGAGAGCGCATCGTCGCGCAGCCGCGCCGCGGGATGGCCCTTGGCGAGGTCGGCGGCGTGGGCCGCGATCTTGTAGGTGATGACGCCCACCTTGACGTCGTCGCGATCGGGCAGGCCAAGATGCTCCTTGGGCGTGACGTAGCAGAGCATCGCCGTGCCGAACCAGCCGATCATGGCGGCGCCGATGCCCGAGGTGATGTGGTCGTAGCCCGGCGCGATGTCGGTGACGAGCGGCCCCAGCGTGTAGAACGGCGCCTCGCCGCATTCGCGCAGCTGCTTGTCCATGTTGGCCTTGATCTTGTGCATGGGCACGTGGCCCGGGCCCTCGATCATGACCTGGCAGCCCTTGTCCCAGGCGACCTTGGTGAGCTCGCCCAAGGTCTCGAGCTCGGCGAACTGCGCGGCGTCGTTGGCGTCGGCGTTGCAGCCGGGCCGCAGGCCGTCGCCCAGCGAGAACGACACGTCGTACTTGCGCATGATGTCGCAAATGTCGCCGAAGCGTTCGTAGAGGAAGCTTTCGCGATGCTCGGTCAGGCACCACTGCGCCATCATCGAGCCGCCGCGGCTCACGATACCGGTGACGCGGCTTGCCGTCAGCGGCACATGCGCCAGCCGCACGCCGGCATGGATGGTGAAGTAGTCGACGCCCTGCTCGCACTGCTCGATCAGGGTGTCGCGATAGACCTCCCAGTTGAGCTTGGTCGGATCGCCGCCCACCTTCTCCAGCGCCTGGTAGATCGGCACCGTGCCGATCGGCACCGGCGAATTGCGCACGATCCACTCGCGCGTGTCGTGGATGTTGCGGCCGGTCGAGAGGTCCATGACCGTGTCGGCGCCCCAGCGGATCGCCCACACCATCTTCTCGACTTCCTCCTCCATGGAGGAGGAGACCGCCGAGTTGCCGATGTTGGCGTTGATCTTCACCAGGAAATTGCGGCCGATCGATCATCGGCTCGAGCTCGCCATGGTTGATGTTGGCCGGGATGATGGCGCGGCCCATCGCCACTTCCTGGCGCACGAATTCCGGCGTGATCAGCTCGGGCAACGCCGCGCCAAAGCTCTCGCCGTCGGCCAGACGCTCCTTGGCGAAGTCGAGGGCGAACTTGCGGCCGAGATTCTCGCGCTCGGCGACGTAGATCATCTCCTTGGTGATGACGCCGGCGCGCGCCCATTCGTATTGGGTGATCGGCTTGCCGGAAAGGCCGCGCAGCGGCCGCGGCGTGTTGGGGAACGGCAGCAGGGCCGCGGCCTTCACATTGCCGTTGTCGATGGGCGCGATCGGACGGCCATCATATTCCTCGACGCCGCCGCGCTGCAGCACCCAGGCGCGGCGCGTGCGCGCCAGGCCCTTGTTGACGTCGATCACGACCGAGGAATCGGTGTAGGGACCGGTCGTGTCGTAGACCCGCACCCGCGGCTCGACGGGCGAGCTCAGCTCGATCTCGCGCAGGGGGACGCTGAGGTCAGGCGCCTGCTTCGGGCGTGACGTAGACTTTCTGCGAGGACGGCAGCGGGCCGGTCGTCACCTTGGGCGACGGGGACGGTGTAGGGATAATGTTGTCCATGACGAGGATCTCCCGTGGCTGGTTGGCGTACGGAGACCCGGTTTGTCGTGCAAAGGAGGCATCCAGTCCCTTCGCCGGCATGACCCGGATCAGGTTCAAAGGGTCACCGCGCTGCCCCCAACTCGCTTGAGGCAAAGGCCGTCGGTATCTCAGCCCCTTGTCGGGACCCCCCTTGGACAGAGACAGTCTAGCGGGATTCGGCCGAGTGTAAAACAGCCTTCACACAACGGCCTGTTGGCGCATTTCGGCGATGTCGGCCTCGGCGTAGCCCGCCTCGCGCAGCACCTCGTCGGTGTGCTCGCCGAGCTTTGCGGGCGGCCGCTCGACCGAGCCGCCACCATGCTCCAGGCGGAAGCCCGAGCCCACGACCTTGATCGGGCCGTGTTCGGTCTCGACGGTCTGCAGCACGGTGCGGTGCTGGAAGAGGTCGAGCTGCACGGTCTCGGGGATGCTGAGCACCTGGCCGGCCGGCACGTCGTTCTTGGCGAAGCGCTCGACCCAGGTCGCCGACGTCTCCTGCTTCATCGCCTCTTCGACGATGTCGTGCAGGGCAAGGTTGTTCTCGATGCGGGTCGGCCAGTCGACGAAACGCGGATCGGCCAGCGCTTCGTCGCGGCCCAGCACCTTCATCAGGCGCTGGAATTGCGGGTCGGTCATGACCGCCAGCACCATCCAGCCGTCCCTGGTCTTGAACAGGTTTCCGGTCGGTTTGCGGGTGACCGAGAGGTTCGCCGCCTGGCTCGTGGACGCGCCCGGTCATCAGATGCTCGGTGAATTGCTGTGCGAGATAGCCCATCACCGCGTCGATCATGGCGACGTCGACGAGCTGGCCCTTGCCGGTGTGGGTGCGCTGGTAGAGCGCCGAGGCGACGCCGAAGGCAGCCGTCGCCCCCGACATCACGTCGGCGCCGGCGAAGCCTACGCGGGTCGGGCCATTCACCTCGAAGCCGGTGATCGACATCAGGCCCGACATCGCCTGGATCATGCCGTCGAAGGCAGCCGTCGCGCGCTGCGGGCCGACCTGGCCGAAGCCCGATACGGCGCAGTAGATCAGCCTCGGATTGATCGCGCGCAGCGTCTCGTAGCCGATGCCGAGCTTGTCCATGACGCCCGGCCGGAAATTCTCCATCACGACGTCGACCTTGGCGACCAGGCGCTTGATGACCTCGAGCGCCTTGGGCTTCTTGAGGTCGAGCGTGATCGAGCGCTTGCCGGCATTCACCGCCACCCACGGTGCGGCCAGCCCGCGCTTCTCCCAGTCGTTGGCGCGGTTGCCGAAGCGCATGTCGTCGCCGTCGCGCGATTCGACCTTGATGACGTCGGCACCGAGCAGCGCCAGCTGATAGGACCCGTAGGGGCCCGCCAGCACGCGCGTGAAGTCGAGGATCTTTACGCCGGTGAAGGGTTTGCTCATGGCTGGGGGCGCGCCACTCCGGTGGCGCGTCTTGTGGTGTTGCGAGAGAAGATCGCGCCACTGGAGTGGCGCGCCCCCGGCGAAGACATCAAGCGACGCCCGATTTCTCGCGCTGGCTGCGCGCCACCTGCTTCACCTTGTCGAACTCGGCGCGGCGCTTGGCGAGCTCCTCGGGCGGCATGCGCTCGATGTTGTTGTAGTCGTTCTTCCAGTCGCCATCCTCGGTCCAGCGCAGCGGCGACTGCACCGTGGTGCGCGGGCCGACCGCGCTCTCGAACACCTTCAGTGCCAGGTCGAGGGTGAAGCGCTGCGTGTCGGTCTCGTGCGGCTTGCCGCAGGAATTGCCCAGCGGGAAGTCGCTGAACAGGAAGCGCGGCACACCGGCATGCTCGACGATATCCTTGGCCGCTCCCATGACCATCGTGGGAATGCCGTTCCGTTCGAGATAGCGGGCGACCGAGACTCACGGTCTGGTGGCAGACGGGTCAAGTCGGCACCAGCAGCGCCGCGTCGACCTGGTCCTGCCGGCAGCGCGCCAGGATCTCCGGCGCATCGGTCTCCAGGGTCACCCTCTGGCTCCGGTTGGTCGGCGCGCCGTGAAAACGCGTCGCCAGCTTGAAGCGCCCCTGCGAGGCAAATTCACGCATCAACGGTAGCGGGAACCAGGTGTTGGAGTCCTTTGCCGTGGTGTGCTTGCGGTCGTAGCCGATATGGGAGATGCGCGTGTCGTGGTCGACGGCCGAATCACCCGAATAGACCGTGTAGAACTTCGCGGCGGCATTGTAGAGAGCGCCGGGTCCCTGGTCGCCCTTGTCCGGCTGGTAGGGTGCCGCGGTCGTGATCAGCGCCAGCGTGCTGTCTCCCAGCTTCTTCTTCAGCGGCTGGAACGGCGCATCGACATAATGCGCCCAGCGATAGGGATTGTCGTAACCCAGCGCGAGGTAGTACTCGCGGGTACGGCGCATGTATTCGATGGGTGCGTCGTAATCGGGCGCGAAATGATGGGAGTCGGCCATGGGCCAAAGTTGGGGCCCGGCCCTCGCGAAGTCAAATCCGCAGGGCGGGCCGCCCCTCGACGACAAGCCCCCTACGTCGTCGGGCATCAGGGCTAAAGCTGACAGCGAGTTAACCCGGAAGCCATAGTGTGGCCCAACTCGGCCGCGCTATATATGAAGCGAAACACAGGCAGGCTTCGGGAGCGCGTTATGGCGATCGGACGACGCAGCGTATTGGCGGGCGGCGCCGCCCTCTCGGTTGGTTGCTGGGTGGGCGCGCCGGCGATCCTGCGGGCCCAGACGGCGGCCAAGACCAACGTCAGCCACGGCTTCGCCATGCACGGCGACGCCGAAATACCCGGCCGACTCTGGGCCGCCCGACTACGTCAATCCGAGTGCGCCCAAGGGCGGAAGCGTCAAGCTGGGCGCGCGCGGGCACGTTCGATTCGCTCCATCCCTTCATCGTCAAGAGCGTACCGGCGGCCGGCATCACCTCGATCTGGGACACGCTCTGCTGGTCGTCGCGCGACGAGGCCTCGACCGAGTACGGGCTTGTCGCCGAAACCATGGAATGGCCCGACGACCGCTCCTGGGTCGCCTTCACGCTCCGGCCGCAGGCCCGCTTCCATGACGGCACGCCGATCACCGTCGAGGACGTGATCTTCACCTTCGACATCCTGAAGGCCAAGGGCGCACCCAACTATGCCTTTTACTACAATGACGTCCTGAAGGCCGAGAAGACCGGCGACCGCAAGGTGCTGTTCACCTTCCGCGACAACACCAACAAGGAGCTGCCGCTGATCGTCGGCCAGCTGCCGGTGCTGCCGTCCAAATGGTGGGCGACGCGCGACTTCGAGAAGGTGTCGCTCGAGATCCCGCTCGGCAGCGGCCCGTACAAGGTCGATACCTTCGATGTCGGCCGCTCGATCGCCTATCGCCGGGTCGACCGACTGGTGGGCCAAGGACCTCTGGATGAACACGCGGCCGCAACAATTTCGACGTCCTGCGCTACGACTACTATCGCGACGTCACCGTGCAGTTCGAGGCCTTCAAGGCAGGCGAGATCGACATCCGCCAGGAGAACATCGCGCGCAACTGGGCGACTGCCTACGACATCCCGCCGGTCAAGGACGGCCGCATCCAGCGGGCCGAGATCCCGCACGAGCTGCCGACCGGCATGCAGTGCTTCGTCTTCAACATCCGCCGCGACTTCTTCAAGGACCGCCGGGTGCGCGAGGCGATCGCCACGATGTTCGACTTCGAATGGACCGAACAAGAACTCTGTGCTACGGGCTGTACAAGCGCAACATGCTCGTTCTTCGGCAATTCCGAGCTCGCCTCGTCCGGCCTGCCGTCGCCGGCGGAGCTGAAGATTCTCGAGCCGCTGCGCGGCAAGATCCCCGACGAGGTCTTCACCCAGGAGTTCAAGCTGCCCGAGACCGATGGCACCGGCAACGTCCGCGAGCTGGCGCGCCGGCGATCGCGCTCCTCAAGGAGGCCGGCTGGGAGATCAAGGACGGCAAGATGACCGACAGGGAAGACCGGCAAGAAGCTCGCCTTCGAGATGATGCTGAGCGATGCCAGCTTCGAGCGCGGTCGCGCTGCCCTACAAGCAGAACCTCGAGCGCATCGGCATCGACATGAACGTGCGCACCGTCGACACCGTCGCAGTACCAAGCGGCGCAGGACGATTTCGACTTCGACATGATCGTCGACGGCTTCGGCCAGTCGCTGTCGCCCGGCAACGAGCAGCGCGAGTTCTGGGGCTCGCAAGGCGGCCGACACGCCGGGCAGCCGCAACACGATCGGCATTCGCAAGGACCCGGCGATCGACAATCTGATCGACCTGATGATCGCCGCGCCCGACCGCGAGAGCCTGATCGCCGCACACGCTGCCCTCGACCGCGTGCTGCTGTGGCACCACTTCGTGGTGCCGCAACTGGCTATTCAGCAGCACCGCCTACGTGGCCTACTGGAACCGCTTCGGCCGTCCCGCCAAGAGCGCCACGCTACGCACCGGTCGCCTTCGACACCTGGTGGATCGACGAGGCCAAGGACAAGGCGCTGCAGCGCGGGGAGAAGAAATGACGGCTGGGGGCGCGCGACTCCAGTCGCGCGTCTTTGGCTGCGGCGAGGGAAGATCGCGCCACTGGAGTGGCGCGCCCCCAGCAAAGACGAACGCTTCATGATGCTCGCCTACATCCTGCGCCGGCTGCTGCTGGTGGTGCCGACCCTGTTCGGCATCATGGTGGTCAACTTCTTCATCATCCAGGCGGCACCGGGCGGGCCGGTCGAGCAGATGATCGCCCAGATCCAGGGCAAGTCGGTCGACGCCACCGAGCGCTTTTCGGGCAGCTCGAGCGGCGGCGAGACCGATGCGCAGCGGCCGCAGACCGACGCCTCGGGCAGCGGCGGCGGCACCTATCGCGGCGCGCGCGGCCTGCCCACGGAGCTGATCCAGCGCATCGAGAAGCATGTACGGCTTCGACAAGCCGATCTACGAGCGCTTCTTCCTGATGATGAAGAACTACCTCGTCTTCGACTTCGGCGAGAGCTTCTTCCGCAACCGCGCGTGGTCGACCTGGTGCTCGACAAGATGCCGGTGTCGATCTCGCTCGGCCTGTGGACCACGCTGCTCATCTACCTCATCTCGATCCCGCTCGGCATCGCCAAGGCGGTGCGCGACGGCTCGCGCTTCGACGTCTCGACCTCGACGATCCTGATCGTGCTGAACGCCATCCCGGGCTTCCTGTTCGCCCTGCTGCTGGTCGTGCTGTTCGCCGGCGGCAGCTATTTCAAGTGGTTCCCATTGCGCGGCCTGGTGTCCGACGACTGGGCTCGCTTCAGCCTTGTCGACAAGGTGCTCGATTACCTCTGGCACATGGTGCTGCCGATCGGCGCCATGGTGATCGGCGGTTTCGCCAGCCTCGACCTTCCTCACCAAGAACTCGTTCCTCGAGGAGATCGACAAGCAGTACGTGCTGACCGCGCGCGCCAAGGGCCTGGTCGAGCGCCGCGTGCTCTACGGCCACGTCTTCCGCAACGCCATGCTGATCGTGATCGCGGGCTTTCCGGCGGCCTTCATCGCCGTGCTGTTCACCGGCTCGCTGCTGATCGAGGTGATCTTCTCGCTCGACGGCATCGGGCCTGCTGGGCTTCGAGGCGGCGATCAACCGCGACTATCCGGTCATGTTCGGCACGCTCTATTTCTTCGGCCTGATCGGCCTGGTGATGGGCATCGTGGGCGACCTCATCTACACCGTCGTCGATCCGCGCATCGACTTCGAGGCGCGCGGCTGATGACGCCGCTGAACCGACGGCGGCTCGCGGCAGTTCCGCGCCAACAAGCGCGGCATGGTCTCGCTCGTCGTGTTCGGCGTGCTGTTCTTCGTGTCACTGTTCGCCGAGTTCCTGGCCAACGACCGGCCGCTGCTGATCTGCTACGACGGCGCCTTCTACTCGCCGATCTTCCGCGACTATCCCGAGACGACGTTCGGCGGCGACTTCCCGACCAATGCCGTCTACACCGACGTCGAGCTGCAGAAGTTGATCGCACGCGAAGGGCTGGATGTTGTGGCCGCCGATTCCCTACAGCTACGACACCGTGCTGACACGGGCGAGGGCCGGCAGGCGCTGCTGCCGCCGTCGCGGGCGCATCCGCTCGGCACCGACGACCAGGCGCGCGACGTGCTGGCCCGGCTGATCTACGGCTTCCGCATCTCGGTGCTGTTCGGCCTCGTCCTGACCATCCTGAGCACGATCATCGGCATCGCCGCCGGCGCGGTGCAGGGCTATTTCGGCGGCCTGGTCGACCTCTCGTTCCAGCGCTTTCTCGAGATCTGGTCGAGCATGCCGACGCTCTACCTGCTGATCATCCTGGCGAGCTTCATCCAGCCGGGCTTCTGGGTGCTGCTCGGCATCATGCTGCTGTTCAGCTGGATGGCGCTGGTCGGGCTGGTGCGCGCGGAATTCCTGCGCGGGCGCAATTTCGACTATGTCCGCGCCGCCCGTGCGCTCGGCATGCTGGACGCGCGCATCATGTTCCGGCACATCCTGCCCAACGCCATGACCGCGAGCCTCACCTTCCTGCCCTTCATCCTGGCCGGCTCCGTCACCACCCTGACCGTCGCTCGACTTCCTGGGCTTCGGCCTGCCGCCGGGCTCGCCGTCGCTGGGCGAGCTGCTGCTGCAGGGCAAGAACAACCTCAATGCGCCGTGGCTCGCCTTCACCGGCTTCGCCATCATCGCGCTCATGATGTCGCTGCTGGTGTTCATCGGCGAGGCGGTGCGCGACGCCTTCAACCCGCGCAAGGTGCCGGCATGAGCGAAGCGGCCCTGCTCGAGGTCACGCGATCTCTCGGTGACCTTCGGCGCCGGCGACAACGCCGTGCGCGCGGTGCGCGGCGTCAGCTTCAGCATCGAGCGCGGCGAGACGCTGGCGCTGGTGGGCGAATCGGGCTCGGGCAAGTCGGTGACGGCGCTGTCGGTGCTGCAGCTCCTGCCCTATCCCGATGGCCAGCCATCCCACCGGCAGCATCAAGTTCCAGGGCACGCGAGCTGGTCGGCGCGCCGGCGCGCGAGCTGCTGGCGGTGCGCGGCAACCGCGTGTCGATGATCTTCCAGGAGCCGATGACCTCGCTCAATCCGCTGCACACGATCGAGCGGCAGGTGAACGAGGTGCTGATCCTGCACAAGGGCCTGACACGCGACGCCGCGCGCAAGCGCACGCTCGAGCTGCTCGAGCAGGTCGGCATCCCCGAAGCCGGCGACGCGGCTCGACGCCTATCCGCACCAGCTGTCGGGCGGCCAGCGCCAGCGGGTGATGATCGCCATGGCGCTGGCCAACGAGCCCGACCTCCTGATCGCCGACGAGCCGACGACCGCGCTCGACGTCACCATCCAGGCGCAGATCCTGAAGCTGCTGAAGAGCCTGCAGGCGCGCTACGGCATGGCGCTGCTGTTCATCACCCACGATCTCGGCATCGTGCGCAAGATGGCCGACCGGGTCTGCGTGATGACCCAGGGCCGAGATCGTCGAGCAGGGCCCGGTCGCGGATGTCTTCGACCATCCGCAGCACTCCTACACCCAGCACCTGCTGTCGGCCGAGCCCAAGGGCCGGCCGGCGCCGGCCGATCCGGACGGCGCCGGAGATCCTGCGGCTCGACGACCTGAAGGTGCACTTCCCGATCAAGCGCGGCGTGCTGCGCCGCACCGTCGGCTACGTGAAGGCGGTCGACGGCGTCAGCCTTGCGCTTGCGCGAAGGCCACACGATCGGCCTGGTGGGCGAATCCGGCTCGGGCAAGACGACGCTCGGCCTCGCCCTGCTGCGGCTCGAGAGCAGCCGAGGGCGGCATACAATTCGACGGCGCAGGACCTGCAGAAGCTCAGCCAGCGCGAGCATGCGGCCGCTGCGCCGGCAGATGCAGATCGTCTTCCAGGATCCGTTCAGCTCGCTCAGCCCGCGCATGTCGGTGGGCGAGATCGTCGGCGAAGGGCTGGAGGTCCATCGCATCGGCAGCGCGGCCGAGCGCAGCCGCATGATCGACGAGGCGCTGCACGAAGTCGGGCCTCGAGCCGTCGGCGCGCGAACGCTATCCGCACGAATTCTCCGGCGGCCAGCGCCAGCGCATCGCCATCGCCCGCGCCCTGGTGCTGAAGCCGCGCTTCATCGTGCTCGACGAGCCGACCTCGGCGCTCGACATGAGCGTGCAGGCGCAGATCGTCGACCTGCTGCGCGACCTGCAGATCCGCCACAAGCTCGCCTATCTGTTCATCAGCCACGATCTGAAGGTCGTGCGCGCGCTGGCCGACGAAGTCGTCGTGCTGCGCCACGGCAAGGTCGTCGAGCGCGGCTCGGCCAAGCAGGTTTTCGAGCCAGCCGCAGACGCCCTACACCCAGGCGCTGATCGCGGCGGCCTTCAATCTCGAGGCCATCGGCGCCGATCGGAGCGTCGTCGCGACTTGATGCAGGGCATTCATCGCTGGGGGCGCGCCACTCCGCGCGGAGTAACCTCCGCGCCAGTGGCGCGATCTTTGCTGATTGCGATGCATGACGCGCGACACAAGGCGAAGGTTACTTCGCCTGAGGAGTTGCGCGCCCCCAGCAATGAACCTTTCATTCGAACGTAACGGGGATTCCATGGCGCAGGCCATCGCCTATATCAGCCGCGACACCGACGGCGTGCTCTGGAAGAAGGTCCTGGAAGCGGAGCTCGGTCCGCTCGACTTCAGGCGGCTCGATTCGGCTGGGCGACAAGGCCGACATCGAGGTGGCGCTTGCCTGGAAGCCGGCGCCCGGATTGCTGGCATCCTTTCCCAACCTCAAGCTGATCGTCTCGCTGGGCATGGGCGTCGATCATCTGCTGAGCGACGACAGGCTGCCGGCCGATGTGCCGATCACGCGCATCATGGATGACGGGCTGATCGGCCAGATGAGCGAATACGCGCTCTACTGGGCGCTGCGCCATCATCGCGACATCGACAAGTACGCCGCGAGCCAGCGCGCCGGGAAATGGAAGGTCGAGGATTTCGTCGACACCATCCATCGCCGCATCGGCATCCTGGGGCTGGGCACGATCGGCCAGGACACGGCGAACAAGTTCGCGGCGTTGGGCTTTCCCGTGGCGGGCTGGAGCCGCACCGCCAAGAGCCTGACCGGGATAAGAACCTTTCACGGCGCCGACGGCTTCGCGCGCCTGCTCGCCGAGAGCGATATCCTGGTGAACGTGCTGCCGCTCACGCGCGAGACGCGCGGCATTCTCGATGCCAAGGCCTTTGCTGCCCTGCCCAAGGGCGCCTTCGTCATCAACATGGCGCGCGGCGGGCATGTCGTCGACGAGGCGCTGCTGGCGGCGCTCAACTCCGGCCATCTGAGCGGCGCCGCGCTCGACGTGTTCAACACCGAACCGTTGCCGGCCGATCACCCCTACTGGAAGCATCCCAAGGTGCAGGTGACGCCGCACATCGCCGGCGCCACCAACCCGCGCACGGCCTCGCCCGGCGTTATCGAGAACATCAAGCGGCTACGCAGCGGCCGCGAGCTGTTGCATTGCATCGATCCGAAGGCGGGGTATTAGCCACAAGCCGCCGGGTAAAAACGGTGGCGCAACGCGAACTCTGTCATCCTGAGCGTAGCGAAGGATCTCATGCCCGTTGCAACCGGCGATGAGATCCTTCGCTACGCTCAGGATGACAGAGGGGCTCGTGGTTCGCCCTTACTTCTTGATCCGCTTTTCGATCGTCGTGAAGATAGCGCGGGCGGCCTGGGCCTCGCCGCCTTCGGGGCGGCCGGGGCGGGTCATGTTGTTCCAGGCCATCATGTCGAAATGCGCCCACGGCACGTCGTCGGGCACGAACTCCTTCAGATAGAGCGCGGCCGTGATGGCGCCGCCGAACGGCGCGCTGGGCGCGTTGTTGATGTCGGCCACCTTGCTGTCGAGCATGCGGCGGTAGCCGGCGAACAGCGGCAAACGCCACATCGGCTCGGCGACTTCGGTGCCGGTCGCCAGAAGCTCGTTGGCCAGCGTGTCGTCGTTGCAGAACAGCGCCGGCAGGTCGGTGCCCAGGGCCACCCGCGCCGCACCGGTCAGCGTGGCGCAATCGACCATCATGGTCGGATTCTCCGACGCGCCCTCGAACAGCGCATCGCACAGGATCAGCCGTCCCTCGGCGTCGGTGTTGCCGATCTCGACGGTGATGCCCTTGCGCGTCGGCACCACGTCGAGCGGCCGGAAGGCGTTGCCCGACACGCTGTTCTCGACCGCCGGCACCAGGAGGCGCAGGCGCACCGGCAGGTTGGTCGCCATCACCATGGAGGCGACGGCCATCATCGTGGCGGCGCCCGCCATGTCCTTCTTCATGTTGAGCATGCCGGTCGCGGGCTTGAGGTCGAGGCCGCCGGTGTCGAAGCACACGCCCTTGCCGACCAGGGTGACCTTGGGATCGCTTTCCTTGCCCCACACGAGGTCGATCAGCCGCGGCGCGCGGCTGCTGGCGCGGCCGACGGCATGCACCATGGGGTAGTTCTGCTTCAAGAGATCGTCGCCCACGATCACGCTGGACCCTGGCCTTGTGCGTCTTGCCAAGCGCCTGCGCCGCCTCGGCGAGCTCGGCCGGGCCCATGTCGGACGACGGCGTGGTGATGAGGTCGCGCGCCATGAAGATCGATTCGATGATCGCGGTGGCACGCGCCTTGTCGGCGCCCTGCGGCCAGATAATTTTGGCGCCGGCCTTGCCCTTCTTCGAGCGATAGCGCTCGAAGCGCCAGGTGCCGAGCCCGATCGCGACGGCGGCGTCGGTCGGCGAGACCGGCGCGGTGTCCGAGGCCAATCGCCAGGTGCCGGCCGGCAACTTGGTCGCGAGCGCGCCGAAATCCCACAAAGTGGGCTTGGCCGACAGCACAAGGACTGCACCCGCCGCCTTGCCGTCGCGGCCGGGCAGCAGCGCGAGATCGCCGGCATTTCCGGCCATGCCGGTGGAGTCGATCCAGCCGCGCCGCGCGGCGCTCTGCTCGCGCAGCCACGCCCGCCATTTCGGCTGGGCGACAAACTGCACGGGCAAGGAAGTGGAAGAACGGTCGACGAAGGGCAACGGCATGGACATGCTCACCAAACTGTAGTGCAAGGATCAAGATTGCCGGTCAAAGTGAGCCGCTGGCAAGAGATGTGACAGTTTCGCGGAGGATGCATGGCCGACTTCACCCTCGTGATCGGCAACAAGAACTACTCGTCATGGTCGCTGCGCGGCTGGCTGATGGCCCGGATCGCCGGCATCGAGTTCGAGGAGATCGTGATCCCCCTCGACCTGCCGGAGACGCAGCCCGCGATCCGCAAGCATTCGCCATCGGGGCGGTTGCCGGTGCTGCTGCATCGTGGGCTCGCCGTCTGGGAGTCGCTGGCGATCGGCGAATACCTCAATGACCTGAAGCCCGAGGCGGGCCTGTGGCCGGCCGCCGCGGCGGCGCGCGCCCATGCGCGCTCGATCTCCGGCCGAGATGCCTGGCGGGCTTCGCCGAGCTGCGCAGCAACATGCCGATGAACATCCGCGCCTCGTATCCCGGCAAGGGCCTGACGTCGGCGGTACGCGCCGACATCGAACGCATCACCGGCCTGTGGCGCGACTGCCGCAAGCGCTTCGCCGGCGCCGCACCCAAGGATGACGGCTTCCTGTTCGGCGGCTTCAGCGCCGCCGACGCCATGTACGCGCCGGTGGTCACGCGGCTGCGCACCTACGGCGTGACGGTGGATTCCGACACCGACGCCTACTGCAAGGCCGTCCTCGCCCAGCCGGCGATGAAGGAATGGATCGACGCCGCCAAGAACGAGCCGTGGCTGATCCAGGCCTACGAGTTCCAGTAAGGCAGGTCGGATGCCGTCTCATTTACGTCATCCTGAGCGAAGCGAAGGATCTCATCGCCGCTTGCCCGGGCATGAGATCCTTCGCTTCGCTCACGATGACATGGGGGCGTACGCCACAACGCGCCCGGGCACGTTCGTCCTGCTCTAAAAGCTCGCCTTGTCGGAGAGCACCTTCAGGAAAGTGGTGAGGTCGGGGTGCGCCCCGGTGCGTTCGCAATAGGCGGTGAACTCGGCGGGCGAGATGTCGACCATCTTCACGACATGCCGGCGGGCCTTCCAGTCGGCCATCTTCTTGGATTCACGGAAATGCCATTCCTCATAGGTGCAGGACGGGTAATGCCTCACCACCCGTTGAAAGGCTTCATGGTCGGCCGCGGATTTGACGCGTGCAAAATACTGAATCGCCATCGTGGTCTGTTCCCTGAATACGCCTCGGCGGGGTGCTTTCTAGACCGGAGCGTCGTGGCCTGCCAGTCGCATCCGCCGCCAGGCATTGCCGACAATCCGGTGGCCGTTACGCATCAGGACCGGGTCGAGCACGATCGTGCCATCCGGCCCCGCCAGCACGAGCCGTTCGAGGGTGAACAAAGTGCGATACTTTGCGCCAAGCTTGAGCATTTCGACCTGCTCGATGGAAAGCGTCGGCCAGAGGAAAATCTGCCCGCCTACTGCAACACCTGCGGCATCGACGCCGATCGCGGTGCCGGCGGGCGCCATCCCCGCGAGGCGCCGCGGCAGGTCGCGCTGCCAGCGCCGCGTCCGCCGCCAGACCATGAAGGCGAAGAAGAGCCCGAGGGCAGCGACGGCGATGACGGCTGCGGTAACAACCACCGGCAGATCCGCCGGCTCGGCCATCGAGGCGATGATCGCGGCAAGGATGGCGATGATGCCCCAGAAAATCATGAGCACCAGCTTGATCTTGCCGGCCTGCGCCTTGCTCGCCTCGTCGGCCGGCAGGACCACGCCCTGCACCGATTCTTCGGCGCCGAATTGCCGGACGTCCTTCTCCTCGGCCGGCGAGAGCGGATCGTGGGGGTTTCCGGCGATCAGCACGCGCATCGGCTGGCTCCTTGGTCTGCCGTCGACCCTAGCCCGTCTCGAGAAGGCCAGCCAGCTTCTGCAGGGATTGCCTTGTGCCCGTTTCATTGTCTTCCGGCCGGATGCCGGCAGGCAGACCCTCGCACAGGATCGTCACTTCGGTGCCGTCCGCAGCGTCGGCGAGGCGCGTGGTCATCTTCATTTCCCCGGCAAACCCCGACTCGCGCGATTCGAACGCGATCGCTTCGACGATTTTCTCTTCAGGCACAAGTTCGATGAACCTGCCCTGGAAGGTATCGGTATCTGCGGAGGTCTTGCCGGCCGGCGACTGCGTCGGATCCCGGTAGGTGAGCGACATCCGGTACGTGCCGCCTTCACGCGCCTCGAAGACGTGCACGCGCGCGGTCATGTTGTCGGGGACACGCCACTTGGCCAGAGCGCCCGGATCGAGGCAGGCTTTATAGACGGCCTGGCGCGGCGCCTTGATGATCCTCGAGACCGTCGTGCTCGCGCGCGTCATGCTCATTTGGAGCGCGGGCGTCTCGCCCGCTCATGATCATGAGCGGGCGAGACGCCCGCGCTCCGGAAGACTATGCCGCCCTCAGCAGCAATCAATTCAGCCCGTACAGCCGGGCCACGTTGTCGTGCACGATCTTCTTCTGCACGCTGTCGGAGAAGCTCGCGAGGTTCTGGGTCAGGGTCTCGCGCGAGTTCGGCCAGATGCAATCGGGATGCGGGTAGTCGGCGCCCCAGATGATGTTGTCCTCGCCGATCAGCGGCACGATCGGCTCGAGATACTTGTCCTGCTGGTAGGTCACGTAGCCCTGGCGGCGGAAATAGTCCGAGGGCTTCATCTTGAAGCCGAGCGCCGCGGGCACGGTCATGATACTCGGTGTCGAGGCGGTCGAACACGTAGGGCAGCCAGGTCACGCCCAATTCGCCCAGCACGAAGTTGAAGTCGGGATACTTCTCGCAGGCCCCCGAGGCCAGCACCGAGACCAGAACTTCCATCGTGTCGAGCTGGAACAGCGCCGAGCGCACCAGCCGGTGCTGCACGGCATATTCCTTCTCCATCTCCGGCGTGTCGGGCGCGCGCACCGCCTTGAAGCCGGTCGAGTGGAAGGAGATCGGGAACTTGCATTCCGCCGCCGCCTCCCACAGCGCGTACCAAGCGTGGTGGTAGAGCGGCAGGCCCATGCGCTTGAAGGCGAGGTCGCCGCCCTTCAGGCCCATCTTGGCGCAGCGCCGCACCTCGGCCGCCGCCGCCATCGGATCGGTGTTGGGAATGATGGCCAGCGGAAAGACGCGGTTGGGATCGGCGCGGCGGGCGAAGTCGGCGGCCCAGTCGTTGTAGCGCGCATTGGCCCAGACGCGGAGCTCGGCATCATCGATCAGGTCGTTGATCATCAGGCAGCCGTAGATGATCTCCTTCTCGAGCCCGTCGCGATCGAGATCGGCGATGCGCAGCTCCGGCGTGGTCGGCCGCGGCTTGGCGCCGGGGTAGCTGTCCCACTCGAAGCCGGCCTCTTTCATCTCGTCGACATGGCCGAACGCGCCCTTGGTATAGGGCAGGAAGCCCGGACCGACGCCGTTCCACATGCCGCGATCCTTGTCGTCGACGAACCAATGCTGACCGTCGTTGCGCTCCTCGACCCGCGGCGCGTTCTGCTTCCACTTGGCGGGCGCCTGCGCCGACCACAGATCGGCCGGGCAATAGGTAAGGTCGATGTGGTTGTCGCCGGAAATGAGCTTGTGTTGCATGGCGCGGTCCGTCCTCGGAAAGACGTTTTAGGGCAATGACACTGGCAACACATGGTACGGGCGACCCAGCAGACACGCCACGGTAGTTTTCCGCCCAGCGGGGTGTCGGCGTCATCCGACAACCCATCGCCCCGAGTGCAGCTGAGGGGGCCTTCTCTCTATCAAAAGTGGCCAATGGCAAGGCAAACGTGCGGCGCAGCTATTCCCGCTGCTCTAACAATCCTGCCTCCACCTGCAACGCCTTGGCGAGTTTTACCTGGAGTTTGCGTCCGGCATGCCGCTCGCCGCGCTCGATCTGGGAAATATAGACGGCGCTCGTGGCAGAAGCCTTTGCGAGGCCGGCTTTGGTCAATCCGCGATGCTCGCGCAACGCCTTGAGCGGCGAGGTACCGTTCAGGATCGCCGACACCACGGCGTCAGGGAAAGTCTCGGTCGGGTTTTTCAGGAAGGCGCGCACGGAAGCAATGTCGGCACGGTCCTCGAGCGTAGCCTCGATGCGCCGCCACTCCTCGATGGGAATGACGACGAAAGCGGGCTTGCCGCCCTGGGTGATGATCTGCCTGCTCATTCGTAGATCTCTCTTCGATGTCCGACCTTGTCAGCCGTATCTCTAACCTCACGTCCCAATCTCTTCATCCCGACCGGAGCCGAGCCCCACGACTTCGCTCGGGACAGGCTCTGCGAGGCGAAGCGGAGGGGACTGTTCCTGTGGGCCGACGAAGAAGAGGTCCCTCCGCTCCGCGCTTCGCGCTCCGGTCGGGATGACGGAGGAGCGGGTGCAGACCGCTGCCCCGCGGGCGCTCCAAGCCACTCCGCACCTTATCCCGCCGACAATGTAGGCGACGGATCGCGCATCGAGCAATGCCGCTTGGCGGCCGTACGAGGTTGGCCGTCCGCACCACAGGGGCTACGGTCCTCTCAAGATCACCCTGCGACCGAGGCATCGGAGCGCAATGACAGGAGATCGCCATGGGACTGAAAACGCCGCAGCAATATGTCGAGAGCCTGCGCGACGGGCGGGTCACCTACTGGGACGGCGAGCGCATCGAGGACATCACCACGCATCCGCGCTTCCGGGTGCCGATCGCGCTGACCGCGGTCGACTATGAATACGATGCGCCGGATTACGGCGCGCTCCGGCGTTACCGCACCGAGGAGGGGGGCGAGGCGCATCGCATCTACCAGGTGCCGACCAGCGAGGCCGACCTCGCGACCCGGGTCGAGCTTCTGCAGCACACCTCGATCGGCACGGCGGTGTCGGGCGTCTACATGGCGCTGATGAGCGTCAAGGACGACGTCGCCGCAGGTCAATCCCGCCTGCGCGGCCAACATCGAGCGCATGTACCGCTATTGCCGCGACAACGACCTGCGCGCGGCCGAGGTCATCACCGATCCCAAGGGCGACCGCAAGCGCCGCGCCCACGAGCAGGACGACCCGGATCTCTATGTCCGGATCGTCGACCGCAACGCCCATGGCATCGTCGTGCGCGGCGCCAAGCTGCACATCACCGCGGCCTCGCTGGTGCACGAGCTGGTGGTGATGCCGACCAAGGGCATGCGCCAGGACGAGAAGGACTATGCCGTCTCGTTCTCGATCCCGGTCAACACCAAGGGCGTCAGCATCATCAACCGCAGCTTCGCGCCGGCAGCACTGAACGAATTCGACTATCCGGCGAGCGCCCATCACAGCATGCCGGAAGGCTTCGTCGTGTTCGACGACGTGCTGGTGCCGTGGGACCGCGTCTTCCTGGCCGGCGAAGTGCAGCTCGCCAGCCGGCTCGCGCAGTCGCTCGGCCTGTGGGAGCGCACCGGTGGCGTGATCGAGGCGGTGCGCCTGTCGGAGCTGTTCGTGGGCCTGGCCCAGCTCGTCTCCGAGCACCAGGGCAAGGAGCGCGACCCGGTGGTGATGAACACCATCGCCGAGCTCATCACCTATGCCGAGATGCTGCGCATGAGCCTCGACTATGCCTGCCGGCACTTCGAGCAGGCGCCCTCGGGCATGGTGTTTCCCAACGTGCTGGCGATCAACGCGGCGAAATATTTCTATGCCGCCAACTTCCATCAGAACGTGCGCCATCTGCACGATCTCAGCGGCGGGCTGGTGCTGACCCTGCCGATGGAAGCCGACCTGCGCCATCCCGAGGCCGGCAAGTACATCCGCAAATACCTGCACACCAAGCCCGATGTCGATGTCGAGGACCGCATGCGGGTCTACAACCTGATCCGCGACCTCACCGCCGACGCCTATGGCGGCTGGCAGTTCGTGGTGGCGCTGCAGGCCGGCGGGGGCTTGAGCGCACAACGCATCATGATGAACCGCACCTACGATCTGGCGCGCGCCAAGGCTCGCGCGCTGGCCGCGGCCGGGGTAAAGCCCAAGGAAGCCGCCAAGCGGCAGGCCGCCGAGTAGCTCTTCAGTTGAAAGGACAATCGTGACCCTGCCCCTCGACGGAGTTCGCGTCATCGAAGTGGGCCAGGCGCTGGCCGGCCCCCTCGCCGGTGTGTTGCTGGCCGACATGGGCGCCGACGTGATCAAGATCGAGAAGCCCGACGGCGGCGACGACGCCCGCATCTGGGGGCCTCCGTTCGGGCCGGACGGCGTGACCTCGCTCTATTTCTACAGCCAGAACCGCAACAAGCGCTCGGTCGCGCTCGACCTCAAGTCGGCCGCCGACGTCGAGAAGCTGAACCGGCTATGCGAGACGGCCGACATCCTGATCCAGAACCTGCGGCCGGGTGTGGTCGATGAGATCGGCATCGGCCCCGAGGCGATGCTGAAGCGGCATCCGCGGCTGATCTACTGCTCGATCTGGGCGTTCGGCTACCAGGGGCCGATGCGGCTGAAGCCGGGCTTCGATCCGCTGCTGCAGGCCTATGGCGCGATGATGACCGTGACCGGCCGGCCCGAGGATCCGCCGACCTTCTGCGGCGCCTCGATCAACGACAAGGCGACCGGCATGTTCTGCACCATCGGCGCGCTGGCGGCGCTCCGGATGCGCGACAAGACGGGCAAGGGCTGCCTGGTCGACACCTCGCTGTTCGATTCGGCGGTGCACTGGGTCGAGGGGTCGGTCAACGCCTACCTGGCCGACGGCACGGTGCCCAAGCGCCACGGCACCGGCGGCGCGGTGATCGTGCCCTACCAGCTTTTCGAGACGGCCGACCGGCCGGTCTGCCTGGCGCCCGGCAACGACCGGCTGTGGGCACGCTGCGCGCAGGTGCTGGGCCATCCCGAATGGGCGACCGATCCGCGCTACGCCAAGAGCGCGGCCAGAGTGCACAACAAGGACGCGCTGCTGCCCCTGATCGCCGCCGCCATGCGCGGCAGGACGCGCGCCGAGTGGCTGGAGGCTTTCGAGAAGGCGGGCGTGCCGTGCAGCCCGGTGAACGACATCGCGGAGCTGGCCGCGACCCCGCAGCTCGCGGCGGTCGACCTGGTGCATCAGCTTCCGGGCGGCGGGCCGCAGGTGGTGGGGTTGCCGATCTCCTTCGACCATCAGCGGCCGCGCTCGGCGCGGTCGTCGCCGAAGCTGGGCGAGCATACGGATGAAGTGCTGCGTTCCCTTGGAAGTGACGTCAGCAGGTGATTAAGTCCACTCGTTCAGGGTCCTCTCCGCCGCGAAGCGGGGGAGAGGAAGGGACCCATTGCGAGCAATGGGTAGGTGAGGTGGTGGTCGATAAGCACGGGATATTTCTGGTGCGAGCGCCTAGCCCACCTCACCCTCCCGCGCTTCGCGCGGGCCCCTCCCTCTCCCCCCGCTAAAGCGGGCGGAGAGGGCGTTTGAATCGCCATCTGCGCCGGAACCTCAGCGGATGGGCGGCGCGTATTGCAGGCCGCCCTCGGTCCACAGCCTGTTGATCCCGCGGTCGATCTTGAGCGGGCTGTCCGATGCCCAGGTTGCGTTCGAAGGCCTCGCCGTAGTTCCCGACCTGCTTGACGATGGTGTAGACCCACGCCTCGTCGACCCCCAGCGCCTTGCCCATGCCGGGCGTGACGCCGAGGATGCGCTTGATCGAGGGATTCTCGCTTTTCAGCATCTCGTCGACGTTCTTCGAGGTGATGCCGTACTCCTCGGCCTCGATCATCGCGTATTGCGCCCAGCGCACGATGTCGGCGAACTGGTTGTCGCCATGCCGCACGACGGGCCCCAGCGGTTCCTTGGAAATGATCTCCGGCAGGATCACGTAGTCGTCGGGGTTGGCCGAATTGGCGGCGCGCGTGGCGTAAAGACGGGCGCGGTCGCCGGTGTAGACGTCGCAGCGGCCGGAGAAGAAGGCGCCGCGGATCTGGTCGGTGTCCTCGATGATGACCGGCTTGAACGTCATCTTCATGGCGCGAAAGTAGTCGGCGACATTGAGCTCGGTCGTGCTGCCTGACGGGACGCAGATGGTGGCGCCGTTCAGCTCCTTGGCGCTCTTCACGCCGAGCTTCTTGGGCACCATGAAGCCCTGGCCGTCGTAGTAGGTGACGCCGGTGAAATCGAGACCGAGCGCGGTATCGCGCGTCATCGTCCAGGTCGAGTTGTTGGACAGCATGTCGATCTCGCCCGACTGCAGGGCGGTGAAGCGCTGCCCGCCGGACAGCGGCACGTACTTCACCTTCTCCGAATCGCCGAAGAGAGCGGCCGCGACGGCGCGACAGACATCGATGTCGAGGCCGGTCCACTTGCCCTGGCTGTCGGCCACCATGAAGCCGGCAAGGCCGCCGGCGGCCACGCCGCAGATCAGCGCGCCGCGCGCCTTCACGGCGTCGAGATCCTTGCCGGCCTGGGCCTGGCCTGACGGGAGAGCGGCAGCAAGGCCAGCCGCCATCGCCACAAGCAACTTGTGCATCGCAGACCTGCCGTTGTCTTTCATCCTGGCCCCCCTTGCTCCCTATTGCCCTGTTCGACGCTCGTCGAAGCGTGCGCTGGAGAATACCTGCTCGCAGAACGATCCTTGCAAGATCATTGCCGAGTCATGCTCTTCCGGACCGCGGGCGTCCCGCCCGCTCATGATTCATGAGCGAGCCAGAGGCTCGCGGTCCAAAAGAGCATGAAAGACGCGCCATCGGAAGGTGCTCAGCTTCTCTTGTTCCGTGGATCGTCTTTCGAGTCCGTGTACTCGAGGCCAAGCGGCCCGATCGCCGTCACCTGCGTGACGTACTCGCCCGACTTTGCCCAATGGAAGTGCGGCGTGTCGCCCGGCAGGACGACCAGGCAGCCGGGCGGATAGGCTTTCACCTTCTCGCCGTCGAACTGCTCGCCGAGGCCGATATAGAAGACGCCCGACATCACCGTGTAGATCCGGTCCTCCGGGTGCCTGTGCGGCATCAGCTTCACGCCCGACGGCAGCTTGACCCTGACGACGTAAGGTCCCGCCTGAGCGGGATCGCCGACCAGCACGGCCAGCCGGGCTTCCGGCGGGAAGGCGGGGAACGGCTTCCACTCGATGTCTTCCGGCAGGATCGATCGGAAGGCGGAATTCTCCGGGCTGGTGGGATCGAGCCATGGCGACGCTCCTTCCGGGCGATGCGGCGTACGATTCAGAACGGCAGGCCGACGTAATTTTCGGCGAGCGCCGTCTGCGCGGCGCGCGAGGACGCGAGATAGTCGAGTTCCGCGCGTTGCATCTGCGCCTCGAAGCTCGTTTCCGCATGCAGCCTGTGGAGCAGCATGGTCATCCACCAGGAGAAGCGCTCGGCCTTCCATACGCGCGCGAGCGCGGTATCGCTATAGGCGCGGAGCGGCGTGTCGTCCTTCTTCGCGTAGTGGGCCGCCAGCGCGCGGCACAGATAGTGCACGTCAGAGGCCGCGAGATTGAGGCCCTTGGCGCCGGTCGGCGGCACGATGTGGGCGGCGTCTCCGGCGAGGAACAGCCGGCCATGCTGCATGGGCGTAGCCACGAAGCTGCGCAGCGGCGCGATGCTCTTCTCGATCGACGGACCCGTCGTGACGCGAGGCGCGGCTTGCGGCCCCAGCCGACGCTTGAGCTCGTCCCATATCCGCTCATCCGGCCATTCCCCGATCTTCTCGTCGAGGCTGCATTGGATGTAGTAGCGGCTGCGGGTGGGCGACCGCATCGAGGCCAGGGCAAAGCCGCGCGGGTGGCTGGCGTAGATGAGCTCATCCGAGCAGGGCGGCACATCGGCCAGGATACCCAGCCAGCCGAACGGGTAGGT
This sequence comes from uncultured Alphaproteobacteria bacterium, assembly GCA_963765385.1. Lineage (GTDB taxonomy): Bacteria > Pseudomonadota > Alphaproteobacteria > Reyranellales > Reyranellaceae > Reyranella. Next base: position 1,717,922 of record CAVXWG010000014.1, read on the forward strand.
TCGCTCGAACGTCTGGCTCGATGGCGGCAGGCATGAGCGGCTGACACCATGAAAGCCGTCGCAGCCGGCGATGAAGTCGCAGACGAGCTCGTGCTCGGCGCCCGCCAGCCGGTAGCCGAGCCTGGGCCGATCGCTCTCGATATCGCGAAGGACGACATCGGCCGCCTCCCAGACGATCGCGCCGTCGCCGGCAAGGCGCGCGGCGATGAGGTCGCGGGTGACTTCGGTCTGGCCGTAGACCGTGACGGTCTTTCCCGTCAGCTCCCGGAAATCGACGCGAAAGCGCCGGCCGTCCACGGCGATCTCGACGCCGTCATGCACCAGCCCGTCACGATGCAGCCGCTGGGCGACCCCCGCCCCTTCCAGCAGGTCGACCGTTCCCTGCTCCAGGACGCCGGCGCGGATGCGCGCTTCGACATAGTCGCGCGTGCGTGCTTCCAGGATCACGCTGTCGATTCCCTGCACCTTCAGCAGGCGGGCCAGCAGGAGCCCTGCCGGACCGGCGCCGATGATGCCGACTTGCGTCCGTTCTTGCGTCACGACCTGGATGTTTCCTCGTCGCCGATCCTAGGCGTGGATTTGTTTGGTGCCAAAACAAAACTTGCCGGCACCGTCCCGGCCGAGCGCGGGTGCAGGCGCGGTTCAGTCGAGGCTGGCGCCCGTGCGCTTGACGATGGGCTGCAGGCGCTCGAGGTCGTTGGCCAGGATCCTGGCGAGCTGGTCGGGCGTGCTGGAAGCGGGCTCGGCGCCCAGCGAGATGATGCGCTCCTTGAGCGCGGTCGACGCCAGGATGGGCTGCAGGGCGGCATTCAGGCGATCGATGATCTCAGGCGGCGTGCCGGCCGGGGCGAACAAGGCGTGCCAGCCCGAGGCCACGTCGACGCCCATGATGCCGTAAGCCGACAATGGCTTGAGCTCCGGCAAGGCCGGCAGCGGGTTCGGGCCGATGACGGCCAGCGCCTTCAGCCGTCCGGCCTGGATGTGGGACATGGTCGTGGCCGAATCGAACATGAAGTCGATCTGGCCGGCCAGAAGGTCGTTCACCGCCGGCGCCAGGCCCTTGTAGGGCACGTGGTTGGTTTCGATGCCCGTGGTCGTGTTGAACAGCTCGGTGGCGATCTGGATCAGGCTTCCGCTGCCCGCCGATCCGTAGTTCAGCGTCCTGGGATGCGCCTTGGCCAGCGCCACGAACGCCTCGACCGAATCGACGCCGAGCTTGGGATTGACCACGAGGATGAAGTTGGTGCGCGCCGTCAAGGTGACCGGCGTGAAGCTCTTGACCGGATCGAACGGCAGTTCCCGGTAGAGGAACGGATTGAGATTGAGCGTGCTGCCGCCGGTGGCCAGCAAGGTGTAGCCATCCGGCGCCGCGCGCGCCACCGCGGCGGCGGCGATGTTGCCGTTGGCGCCCGGCCTGTTCTCGATGATGACGGGCTGGCCCGTGCTTTGCGACAGCGCCTCGCCGTATGAGCGGGCGATGGTGTCGATCGACCCGCCGGCCGAGACCGAGACGATGATGTGGATCGGCTTGGACGGATACGCCTGGGCGCTGGCGCGCGTGCCGGCCAGGAACGCCGACGGGATCACGAGAGACGGCAAAGCCAGCAGCGTGCGGCGTTTCATGGACGGGTGCTCCTGGTGACGAAATCGGACACGATGGCATTGAACTTGGCGGGCTGCTCGAGATAGACGGCGTGCCCGGCGTCCTTGACGACATGGACCGGCGCGGCAGACCGCAACGCCGCGACCTCGAGGTTGCGCGCGGGCGGCGTGATGACGTCGCCGTCGCCGTAGAGGAACTGGACCGGCATGGCCGCCGGCAGGCGCGGGATGTCGGCCTTGATGTCGCCGGATGCCAGCATGCGCGCCGCCTGGCTGTAGCCATCGGGATGGACCGAAGCCATGGTGTCGACGACGCGGTGCAGCATCTCGGGCGTTGCGGCAGGCGCCAGCAGGCGCGGGCCGCGTCGCTCGGCCATGCGGCGGGGACCGAGTTCAGTGACGTCACCCAGGCGCTGCGCCAGGGCCTTCTCCCGCTCGGCGGCCGGCAGGCGTGCCTGGCCGGCCGCAACGCTGGCCAGGGTGAGCGACAGGATGCGCTCGGGATGGCCGGCCGCGAAGGACGCCGCGATCAGCGTGCCGAGCGAATGGCCGACCAGGTGGCAGGCCGGGATACCCAGAGCATCGAGCATCGCCGCGAGCGCCAACGCGTAGTCGGTTGCCTTGGGCGATTCCGGTGCGAGGGCGGTCGAGCCGCCGTAGCCCGGCGCGTCCCAGGCGATGACATGCAGCCGGTCCGAGAGGCCCGCGAGCTGATCGTCGAAGGCGCGCGCGGCCGAGCCGATGCCGTGCAGCAGGACGAGCGGCGTTCCCGCGCCCGCCTCGCTGTAGGTGAAAACGGAGCCGCCGGCCTCGATCCGGCGGGAGGCTCCGGGACTCCTCGTCATGCCGCCTCGAAGGTGACCGATTCCGGCGCGCCCGAGCCCACCACCATGCTGAACTTCGCGTCGGTCACACCGTCGTTGCGGAAATAGTGCGGCCGGCCGGCCGGATTGAACAGCAGGTCGCGCGCGCCCAGGCGACGCTCGACGACCTCGCCGTCCTGCACCCAACCGGCGGTGATCGCGCCATCGAGCACGAAGTAGACGTCCTCGACGTCGCGCACGTAAGGCTTCACCGCGACGCCCTTCGGCAGATGGATCATGTCCATGCGATAGCCGTGCGCCGGCGCGCCACCCTCGCCGACGTAGGCCAGCCGAGCGAAGCCCGCCTTGTCCCACACCGGCGTGCGATCGCGATAGCGCACGACGTGCTTGGCCAGCTCCTGGTGCCGCCGGTCGGTGCTCTCGGGCGAGAACAGGTGGATCTTCTCGGGGCCCGGCGCGCCGAAGCGCCGCGCCAGTTCGAGGTCCTTGTCCTTGGGATGGCAGACATGGACCGGCATCTCGGGCGTGCCGCTGCCGACTGTGATCTGCATCAGGACCGGCTCGACGCCGTCATTGCGGAAACCGTGCGGGCGACCGCTCTTGTTGAGCAGAAGGTCGCCGGGTCCGAGCTTCACCTCGACCACCTCGTCGCCCCACACCGTCCCCACGGTCAGGACGCCCTGCAGGATGAAGAAATGCTCGACGACCTCGTGGGCGTGCGAGCCCGCGAACTTGCCGACCGGCTGGTTGACCAGGCTGAAGGTGAAGTGCTCGGCCTTGAGCGTGGTCGGATCGTTCGACTTGGGCGAGCCGCCGGCGCCGACATAGCGCAGCTGGGCGCGCAGCAGGTCGGGGAAGCCGCGGCTGGCGGGAAAGGCGTCCCAGTCGAACGTCTTCTCGGTGAACAGGCCGGTATAGGCGCGCATCTCGCTGGCGAGAGCGCTGGGCTGCTGGGTCAGGCTGCTGTCTGGCATGTCACATTCCTCCTCGAATGAAAAACCGGTGGCTTGCTTCGTCGAAGACTTTCTCAGGCATGCAGGACCTCCCTCGCCTTGAGGCGTTTGGCCGGCGCGACCGGTGCTTCCGCCGTCGCGCTGCGGCAGAGCCATTGCGAGATCTCGGCGGCCGCCTCGATGACGGCGTCCTTGAGCGCGCCATGCATGTCCTGCTCGTCGATATGGGCATTCACCGCCGTGACGTTGATGGCGGCCACGATGCGGCCGGCGCCGTCGCGCACCGGGGCGGCGATCGAGCTGACGCCGGCCTCGAAGAAGGCCTGGCTGACGGCGTAGCCGCGGGCGCGGTCCTCCGCGAGAATCGCCTTCAACGCCTTGAGCGTGGTCGGCGTCTGCTTGGTGAAGCGTTCCAGCGGCTGGTCACGGAACAGCCGCTCCAGCTCCTTGTCGGAAAGCTCGAAGATCGTCATGCGGCCCATGATGGTGGCGTGCACGGGAAAACGCGTGCCGATATTGACGCTGCTGGCGATCGTGCTGCGCGCGGGAAAGCGCAGGACATAGATGATCTCGCGGCCGTCGCGGATCGCCATGTGGGCCGAGAGAGCCGTGCGGTCGCGCAGACGCTGCAGGATCGGCTGGGCCACCTCGACCATGTCGAGCGAGGCCAGATACTCGAAGCCGCGGCTCAGCAGCGCCGGGCCCAGGCTGAAATGACGCTTGTCTTCCTCGCAGCGCAGATAATCCATCGACAGCAAGGTCTGCAGCAGGCGGAAGACCTTGGTGCGCGGCAGGGACAGGCGCTTGGCGATCTCGGGCGCGGTGAAGCTGCGCTGGGCGCCGCTGAACAACGACAGGATGCCCAGCCCCTGCGCCAGCGCGGGGACGATGTACTTGGTCTCGGTCGGAAGCGGATCGCTTGCCATTTCAGAGTCCCAGGATCCTGTCGATCAGTTGAAGACGAAGCCGCCGTTGACGGGCAGCAGCTGGCCGGTGACGAACCCCGCGCCCTGCCCCAGCAGGAACACGACGGCGCCGGTGACATCGTCGGGAAGCTGGGCGCGCTGCATGGCGCGGCCCGACACGTAGAGCTGCCGGCGCTCCTCGGGCACGTATTCGGTCGCCTCGACCAGCACGAGGCCGGGCGCGATGGCGTTGACGGCGATGCGGTCGGGCCCCAGCTCGCGGGCGAGCGAGCGGGTCATCGAGATCACCGCGCCCTTGCTGCGAGACGTAATGCAGCAGGCGCGGCGCGCCCCACAGCGCGGTATCCGACGCCAGGTTGACGATGCGGCCGCCAAGCCGCGAGCGGCGCAGCAGCGGCGCCATCGCCTTGGTCATCAGCCAGGTGCCGCGGACATTGACCGCCATCACGCGATCCCAGGTCTCGATGTCGATCTCCTCGAAGGTCTTGCCGCCGATGCCGGTGGCGATCGCGGCGTTGTTCACCAGGCCGTCGATATGGGCGTATTGCGCCCTGACCTTGGCCGCGAACGCCTCGATCGAAGCGGGATCGCCGAGATCGACCGGAAAGAACGTGGCCTTGGCACCCGTGCGCCGCAGCGCATCGGCCGTGGCCTCGCCCCACTCCGACCTGCACGTCGGCCACGACGATCGGTGTCGGCTTTTGCCGCGGCGCAGGCCTCGGCAAAGGCGCGGCCGAGGCCGCGGCCGGCGCCGGTGATCAGGATGGTGCGACCCTGCAAGGCTCATGCGGCGATCCGCGCCCGTGCGGGCAGGTAGTGCAGCACGCGCCGCTCGATCGCGACGACGATGCCGTAGAGCGACGATGCCGATCAGGGTGAGCAGGATGATGGTGACGAACACCTTCGCCGTGTCGCCCGAGCCTTCGCGCAAAGGCCAGCAGATAGCCCAGCCCGGTGTTGCCGCCGACCAGCTCGCCCACCAGCACGCCGATCACCGCCAGGGTGGCGCGCGATCCGGAGGCCGGCGAACAAGGGCGGCATGGCGGCGGGAAACTCGATCTTCCAGAAGACCTGCAGGCGGTTGGCGGTGAAGGACTTGGCCAGCCGCACGATATCGGGATCGAGCGCCCGCACCGCGCCCAAGCACGTTGATCATGATGGGGAAGAACACGATCAGCACGCAGACCAGGATCTTCGGGTAGACGGTGTAGCCGAACCAGATGATGAACAGCGGCGCGAACGCCACCTTGGGCGCGATCTGCAGCGCCAGGATGTAGGGCGACAGCACGAACTCGGCCGCCGGCGACATGCCGAGCGCAAAGCCGCACAGGATGCCGAGCAGCACGCCCAGCACGAAGCCGATGCCGACCTGCATCGCCGTGATCGCCGTGTGATAGATCAGTCGGTCGCGCGCCAGCATGTTCAGAAACTCGTCCCACACCAGGCTGGCGGGCGGAATGATGAAGGCCGGTATGCCGAACAGGCCCGGCGCCCATTGCCAGGCCACCAGGAAGATGACGAACAGCAACGCGCTGCCCATCACCATCTGGCGCATGCCGCGGCTGCAGGCGCGACGGACCGAGCGCTCATTTGACGAACTGGTTGGTGTAGAGGTCCTTCACCGGCGGTCTTGGACTTGATGAGGCCTTCCTTGGCGTAGAAATCCTGCAGGGCCGCGAGCCGCGCCTCGTCCATCTCGCCCAGCACCTTCTGGCCGCCATAGACGTACTTGTTGTAGAGCTGGAACGAGAGGGTGACGAAATCCTCCTTGCCGGCGAGCTCGGGCGTCGCCTTGACGAAGTCGACGGCGGCGCGCGGCGGGATCGGCCATGATGTCCTTCATGCCCTTCAAGGTCGCGCGCACGACCTTCTCGATCAGCTGCCGGATTGTTCTTGATCGTCTCGTCGGAGGCGATGATGGCCTGCGCCATGCTCTTGAACAGCGAGTCGGAGGGGATCACCTCGATGTTCTTCTTCGCCATCATGACCAGCGCCGTCCAGTCGGGCGTCGAGGCGAAGGCATCGGACTGTCCGGCGATGAACAGCTTCCAGACATTGACCGGGCCGACCGCCTGGGCGTTGACGTCGTCCTTGGTCATGCCCTGGCTCGCCAGCATGCCGAGCAGCGCGAAGTAGGTCGTGTCCTGGTAGGCCAGCACCGTGACGGTCTTGCCCTTGAGGTCCTTGACCGTGGTCAGGCCCTTGTCCTTGTCGAGCACGAGCTGCATCAGCGCGCCGCCGCCCAGCACGGCCACCGACTTCACCGGCACGCCGTTGGGCCGCACGATGATCGAGCGTGTCGCCGATGCCGCCGCCGATCACCGCGTTGCCGGCGCCGACCTGCTTGGCGACGTCGACGCCGCCCTTGCCGACCTGGAAGGTGACGTTGAGGCCTTCCGCCTTGAAGTAGCCGCGCTGCTGGGCCAGCACGAACGGGCCGAACGCCGGCAGGGAAAGCGGCGCCGGCAGGAGATAGGTGATGTCCTCGGCCGACGCCGGGACGCTGCCCATCGTCGCCGCCGCGCCCAGGCAGAGACCCGCCATCGCCAGACGCACCCTCGAGAATTTCGACATCGCCAGCCCCCTCTTGAACATTCGACTACGCGGCGGCCTGCTCGATCTGCAGGAGGCCCATCAGACGCACGACATATTCCGCGATCCGCGGATGCTGCCGGCGCTTCATCGGATTGTCGCGCTCGCCCGCATCGACCACGATCTCCTCGATGATGCGGCCCGGCCGCTGGCTCATCACCAGGACGCGGTCCGACAGCGCCACCGCCTCGACCAGATCGTGGGTGATGAACAGCGCGGTCTTGCCCGTGTCGGCCAGGGTGCGGGCGAGATCCTGCTGCAGCACCATCTTGGTCTGGGCGTCGAGCGCGGAGAACGGCTCGTCCATCAGCAGCACGCTGGGATCGACCGCCAGGGTCCGCGCCAGGGCCGCCCGCTGGCGCATGCCGCCCGAGAGCTGATGCGGATAGTGGTCGACGAAGTCGCTCAGCCGGCACTTGGCCAGAAGGTCGAGCGCGCGCTGGCGACGTTCGCGCCCCGGGGCGCCCTGGATCTCCTGGCCGAGCTCGACATTCTCGACGATCGTCCGCCACGGCAGCAGAAGGTCCTTCTGCAGCATGAAGGCGACGTGGCGGTTGGGCCGGGTGACAAGCTCGCCGTCGACCCAGACCTGCCCCGACGAGGCCGGATCGAGGCCCGCGCCCATGTTGAGCAAGGTGCTCTTGCCGCAGCCCGACGGGCCGATCAGCGACACCACCTCGCCGTCGGCGACCGACAGCGACACGCCTTCGACGGCCACGACGAAACCACCCCCTTGCCGTGTATTGGCCCGCGGATTGGCGAAGCGCTTGGAGACGTCGCGGAATTCGAGCCGCGGGCTGCCGGTCATGACGTTCATCCGCCGGACTTCTGGCGGCGCGTATTGCCGTCGATGCCGCCTGCGATCGCCCATTCCGCGAACATGGTCGGGCCGGGCTCGAAGTCGCGCGGTTTCCAGTTCTCGGTCAGCACGTCCTCGTCGGCGTAGTACTCGACCAGCGCGCCGGCCGGGTTCTTGAAGTACCAGAACAGCGCCGAGGAGATCGGATGCCGGCCGGGACCGAGTTGGGTCTCCCAGCCGCAGCGCGACAGATGAAGGCCGCCGCCGATCACCTCGTGCATGTCGCGCACCGTGAAGGCCACATGGTTGAGGCCGCGCTTGGCCTCGGGTGTCTGCAGCAGGAAGAGATCGTGATGACCGCCGCGCGCCGAGCAGCGCAGGAAATGGCCGCGGCCGGGATAGCGGTCGGACAGGCAAAAGCCCAGCGACTCGTAGAACGCCGTGGTCGCGGCCAGCGAATCGGTGAAGAAGACGACGTGGCCGACCTCGACCGGCTCGGCGCGATCGTAGATGGCGGCCGGCTGGTCGATGCGCGCGGCGTGACCCCAGACATTGGCCGGCGTGCCTGAAACATCGACGGCGCGCTTGCGGGTCACGCGAAAGCCCGTGCCGATGCCGTTCGGGTCGGTGCAGGAGAGGATGCCTTGCCGCTCCTGGAAATCCGGTTGACGGGACAGGGGCGCCCGCAGCGCCACGAGATCGGCCTCGGTCGTTACGCCCCAGATCACTTCGCGCAGGGTCGGCCCGGGCTCGGTGGCGCGCGGCAGCGACGGATCATCAGCCTTGCGGATCCTGACCTCGCAGCCATTGAGGCTTTCGAAGTCGAGGCCGGCGTCAGTCTCGTCGACCAGGCGCAGTCCCCAGTCGAGAAAGAAGCGCTTGCACGCCGCGATATCCTCGACGCCGTAGGTGACGCGGTCGATGCCTTCGATGCTCACTGCAGCACCGCGTGGCCGGCCGCTTCGAGCGCCTTCAGCTGCGCTTCGGCCTTGGTGCGGAAGACCCGTCGCAGGCGCGCCACGCCCATGTCGTGCTGGTAGAGGTTTTCGCGCAGGTTGGCGTCGGGCTCGAACTGCTCGAGCATGACGCGGTCCTGCTCCAGCACGGCCCAGTGGCGGGCTTCCAGCCGGTTCTTGTAGAGAAAGCGCCAGGCGTCGCGCGCCCAGCCATCGACCTTGCGGCAGCGCCAATGGAAGACGGCCGTTTGCTTGTCATCGATCGGCGTGTAGACGCCGACGATATGAAAATTGCCGCCGGGGCCGCCGGTCGCCGGATAGGGAATCTCGAGCCGCAGCCAGTGCGCGCCGGTGTCCAAGAACTCCGTCCAGTCGAAGTTGACGTTGCGCTGGCCCTGCTTCTCGAAGACGAAGCCGGTCGGCGTGTCACGGATCTGAAACGTCGCCGTGGTGTCGCCGAACGACATCGAATGCGACTGACGATGCAGGAAGGTGCCGTGCATCGGGTCCATCACGTTGTCGTAGACGTAACGATAGTCGCCCTGCCATTCGCAGTAGCAGAGGAAGGAGCTGTACTCCGGCGAGGTGAGCTGCTCGGGGAATTGCAGCTCGATCGGCTCGGGATGAAGCGCGTCGCCGAAATAGCCGAAGATCACGCCGTTGCGTTCCTGCGCCGAGAACGATTTCACGCAGTTCTTGCCCTCGAGCTTGCTGCCGGGGCTGCCGGGAACGGCGACGACGGTACCGTCCTTGCGCACCTGCACGCCGTGGTAGCCGCAGGCGATGCGGTCGCCCATCGGGATGCCCATCGAGAGCGGCGCGCCGCGATGAGGGCAATGGTCCTCGAGCATGAGCGGCGCGCCCGCCTCGTCGCGCCACAGGACCAGCTTCATGCCGACGCGGCGGAGCGAGATCGGCTTTTCGCCGAGGAAGTGCGAGGGGCAGATCGGATACCAGATGTTCCGTACGCCCTTGGCGAGAAGCTTGCCGATCGCCTGGTTGGTCACCGCAGTCATGGATCGATCCTTGGATTGAAGTCGCGTTACGCGCCGAGCCGCTTCATCTCCTGCTGGAACAGTTCTGCCGTCCACGGCTTGCCGCCCGGCGTCGGCACCTTCGCGTCGTTCAGCCGCTCGACCAGCCCTGCGAGATCGTGAACGCCGGCGGCGTAGCAGCGTTCGAGCGCGTCGCCCAAGAGGTTCTGGTAGTCGTCGGGCTCGCGGTCGCGCGCCTGATGTGGATTGAGGTAAGGCGCGCGCTTGATCATTACTGGCCTCCGTTGCGCACGCGTTCCTTGATGCGCTCGCGCACCGGAACGAAATCATAGGCCGGATAGCATTCGGTGCGGAAAACGCCCCAGGCCGAGCGTTCGAGCTCGACGTTCACTTCGGCGAGCTTGGACGCCGGCAGCCGCAGGGTGACGATCTGGCCGAAGCCCATCGCCACGGTCCAGGAAACGATTTCCACTCCCGCGGGCGGAAACCCGTCCCACCAGTTGGCGGCCTTCAGGCGCGCCTGGATCGCATCGAGATTGTTCGACTGGTCGTGCCGCAGGAAGATCGTCAGCAGCATCGTTTCCGCGGCCGCGGCCATGGATACGCTCCTCAGCAGATGGACGAACGTGAAAGACGCATTGTTTTACTAATGAAACAGTAGTTCTTATTTGAACTAATCTAGAACTCGATACGTTCTTGTAAAGCCGTTCGATACCGCGCGAGGGAGTGCTGATGGATCTGGGTTTGAAGGGCCGCACCGCCATCGTGTGCGCGGCCAGCAAGGGGCTGGGCCGCGCCTGCGCCGAGGCGCTGGCGGCCGAAGGCGTGGCGCTGGTCCTCAATGCGCGCGATCCGGCGCGGCTGAAACAGGCGGCGGCGGAGATCGCGGCGGCGCATCAGGTCGAGGTCATGGCAGTCGCGGGCGACATCGCGAGCGAAGCGGGTCGCGCGGCCCTTCTCGCCGCCTGCCCCGCGCCCGACATCCTGGTGAACAACGCAGGCGGTCCCGCCCCCGGCAAGCTCCAGAGCTGGACCGCGGCCGACTGGTCGAACGCCCTCGAAAGCAACCTTCTAGCGCCGGTGGCGATGCTTAGGGCGGTGCTCGACGGCATGGCGGCGCGCGGCTACGGGCGGGTCGTCAACATCACGTCGAGCGTGGTGCGCCATCCAATCGACGTGCAGGGCCTGAGCGCCGCCGCCCGCGCCGGCTTGCATGGGCTCGTCAGCACCCTGGTGCGCGCGCATGTCGGCCGCAACGTCACCATCAACAACATCCTGCCCGGACCGTTCGCCACCGACCGGCTGATCAGCAACTTCACCTTCCGGGCGAAGCAGGAAGGCGTCAGCCCCGAGGCGGCGCTGGCGGCGCGACGCGCGGAGCTGCCGGCCAGGCGCTTCGGCGAGCCGCAGGAACTCGGCCGGCTGTGCGCGTATCTGTGCAGCACGCATGCAGGCTACATATCGGGACAGAGCATCCTGATCGACGGCGGCGCCCATCCGCAGCTGCTGTAGAATGGCTTGATTCTTGCTGATACCGACCCCGGGAAGTCGAGGGGTCGTTCATGTTCAATTTCAGAAAGCCGGCCGCGTTCCTTTTAGCCACCGCGAGCATCGCCGGGCTGCTGGGTCCGATTGCAGCCAGGGCCGAGACGCTGAAGGCGGTGATGAACTCGGACCTCAAGATCGTCGATCCGATCTGGACCACCGCCTATGTCCAGCGCGGCTTCGGCTACCTGGTGTGGGACACGCTGTTCGCGTTGGACGAAAAGCTCAAGGTCCAGCCCGAGATGGTCGACAAGTGGGAGGTCTCGCCCGACAAGCTCACCTGGACCTTCACCTTGCGCGACGGCCTGCTGTGGAGCGACGGCGCGCCGGTGACGTCGGAAGACTGCATCCAGTCGATCAAGCGCTGGGGCGCCCGCGATTCGATGGGCCAGAAAATGCTGACTTCGGTGACGGGCTTCGAGGCGGTCGACGCCAAGACCTTCAAGATGAAGATGAAGGAGCCCTACGGCCTGGTGCTGGAATCGCTGGGCAAGCCGTCGTCCAACGTGCCCTTCATGATGCCCAAGCGGGTCGCCGAGACCGACCCCTTCACCCAGATCAAGGCCGAGGATGTGATCGGCTCCGGCCCGTTCGTGTTCATCGCCAAGGAGTGGAAGCCCGGCGAAAAGGTCGTGTTCGTCAAGAACCAGACCTATAAGCCGCGCCCTGAGCCGCCCTCGGGCCTGGCCGGCGGCAAAGTCGCCAAGGTCGATCGCATCGAATGGATCTGGATCCCCGACGCACAGACCCAGGTCGCGGCCCTGCAGAACGGCGAGGTCGACATGCTCGAATCGCCGCCTCCCGACCTCTACCCGATTCTGGCCGCCGACAAGAACGTCAAGCTGTTCGACGGCAATCCGCTGGGCAACCAGTATGCGCTCCGCTTCAACACCCTGTTCAAGCCCTTCGACAATCCCAAGATCCGCCATGCGGCGATGGTCGCCTTCGGGCAGGAGGACTTTCTCAAGGCTACGATCGGCGATCCCAAGTACTACAAGGTGTGCAAGGCGGTGTTCGTGTGCGGCACGCCGCTCGGCAGCGACGAGGGCATGGCCGAGGTGCTGAACGGCAACGCCGCCAAGGCCAAGGAGCTCCTCAAGGAGGCGGGCTACGACGGCACGCCGGTCGAGCTCCTGCAGTCGACCGACCTCACGGTCCTGACCAACATGGCGCCGGTCGCCAAGGCGCAGCTCGAGGCCGCCGGCTTCAAGGTAAACATCCAGGCGATGGACTGGCAGACCCTGGTCGCGCGCCGAACCAAGAAGGATCCGCCGGACAAGGGCGGCTGGAACGCCTTCATCACCTCCTGGGTGGCGGCCGATATCCTGAACCCGGTGAGTGCCGCGTTCTTCAATGCGTCGTGTGACAAGGCGCTGTTCGGCTGGCCGTGCGACGAGACGATCGAGAAGATGCGCGATCAGTTTGCCAAGGAAGCCGATCCGGCCAAGCAGAAGCAGATCGCGATCGACCTGCAGAAATACTGGGTCGACCATCCGACCCACGTCCATCTCGGCCAGTGGTACCAGCCGATTGCACTGCGCGCCGAGATCGAGGGCATGATGGTGGCCCCGGCGGCGGTGTTCTGGAACATGAGCCGGAAGAAATAGACAGAGAGATTCTGCTCCAGCGCGAGACCGTCTCCGCCAGCCCTCAGGGCGAACTGACCGTTCGTTCGCCCGGCGATTGACGCGCGCCTTCGGCGGAGCGGGAGTCGCGGTCATCGGCACCGATCGCCCGCTTCACCGTGTCGTAGAGCAAGCGGTTGCCGAGCTCGCTGAAATGGACGTCGCCCGCGATGTAGTACTTGCGCAGCGCGGTGTCGGCCAATTCGCGAAAGAACGGCGCGAAGCCGTCGATGAAGCGCACGTTGCGCGCGGCCGCCCAGTCGCGCCAGTGCGTGACCTGGATGCTGTCCCGATCGCCTTCCATGACATTGTCCGGCCAGGGATAGACGACGAGCGTAAGGCGACACCGCCATTCGCGGCAGAGGTCGACAATCTTGTCGAGATTGGCGCCCGCGACCTCGAGCCCGCGCCGGCCCCAGCTTTCCAAGAGGTCCGGATCGATCGCCCAGCGCGCCCGCGGCCGACCGACCGACATCACGTAGTTGAACGACGAGGTAAGGCAGAGATCGGTCAGCAGCCTCGCGGTCATGAAATTGTCGGTGAGGAAGCGGCCGAGATCGCAGGACAGCGTCCCATGCCCCCCGGATCGGCCAGACTTGACGACGCGGTCCCCCTCGACACGGTAGATGTTGGCGTCGTCGTCGATGTCCGACAAATCCAGAAAGACGTAGATCTCGTCGGGCTGGATCCCCAACCGCTCGGCCGCCGCCCGGATCTTGCGGTGATAGATGGCCGGGCTGTAGGACGCTACGCCGAGATTCCACAGCGCCTTGCCTTCCCGGGCGGCGTCGCACGCCATGAGGCCGGCGAAACTCTGCTCGTAGCTCGAGCTCAGCGCCTCGGTGAAGGAATCGCCGATGACGAAGATATTCTCCTGGCCCTTCTCCGGCTCGCGCGGGGCGCAGGCGCCGGTCCTGAAGCCGAACCTGTCGGTCTGCCACGGATAGAGGACGTTGCCCCAGACGCGCGTGGATTTCTCGTTGGGCGCCAGATCATGATCGTACGGCGCCTGCACATAGGCCTTGTCGTTGGCTTCATTGGGCGCCGACAAGGCGCGCTTCAAGCCCCGGAACGCCACGTTGGTCAGCGTGAAGTCGAGCGCCAACGTAATCGCTGCAATGACCACGACCTGGCCTGCCAATCGCAGGACTTTCTTCATCGCGTGCGCTGTCTCCTCGGGCACTGCAACGACGCTTTCATTACTCAGGAACTACGCCATCCCTACACCCGGCGTAAAGACCCTCGCGGACGGTTGCGACGGCTGGTCGCTTGCGCGCAAGGGTTGACGAGCCGACGGCCGTACCACGCACCGCGCGGGAGATTGTAAGGTATCAGTGCTTTGCCCCATGTGAGCTCTTTGTCCGTTTTGCGACAATTGAGCGTCCGGCGCGGCTCAGCGGGTTATCCCGCCGCCACAGGCTCGCGGCCGACGATAGTCGTGCGGTGCATGACTCGTCGCTCGGTGGGGTCGTGCGGCGTGACGGCGTGGACAGTGCAGCGATTGTCCCACATCAGCACGTCGTCGGGTTCCCATACGTGGCGGTACATGTATTTCGGCTGCGCCGCGAAGGCCGAGAGATCCTCGATCAGGTGCTGCGCGGCCCGCTCGTCCAGCCCTTCGACGGCGTCGTTGTAGATCGAGCTGATATAGAGCGACTTCCGTCCGCTGACGGGATGGCGCCGCACCATCGGATGCCAGATGGGCGGCATCGCGGCCTGTTCCTCCGGCGTCGGCGGCGGCGAGCCCACGAGCCGCGACAGCATGCCGAAATCGTGCCGCGCCTTGCGGCCCTCGACCTGGCGGCGCAGGCTTTCCGGCAACTCGTCATAGACCATGTACATGTTGATGAACTGCGTGATGCCGCCGGTGCGGCTGATCTCGATGCCGTGCAGCAACGAGCCGACGCTGGGCAGCGGCCGGTAGCTCGAATCGGTGTGCCACATCCGTGCCGAGGAGAGCTGCTTCTGCGACGGCTCCGAAGGCGTCATCAGGCGATCCTGCTCATCGACGTTGGAGACCAGGAAGATCTCCTTCACCCGGTCCGAGCGGAGGTTGAGGGAGGTCTGATGAAAGATTTCCGGATCGCCGAAATGGCGCGTGAAGGCCACGTGCTGCTGATCGGTGATGCGCTGATCGGGAAACACCACGACCAGATGCTTCGTCCAGGCGTCGGTGATCTCCTGGACCGTCGTGGCATCGAGCGGCTGGCGCATATCGACGCCGAGGATTTCCGCGCCCAGCGCGGGATGGCGCGCCTTGACCGTGATCGTCATGCCGGTTGCCTCGCGAGCGGTGTTTCTTCCCTGCCCGAACGATAGACCCGGCTCTTGCGGGAACGCAATCGGACTCATCGCCCGGCAGGCTTCCCGCGATGAGGTGCTATCGGTCGACGCCGACCGGCTTGCTCATATGCACGGCGACGCCGATCGCGAGCACCTCTTCGCGGTCGATCCGATAGCCGAGCCTGCGGTAGAGCGCGATGTTGTCGGCGAAGAGCTTGTTGGTATAGAGCCTCGTTTCACCGAAGCCCGACGCGGCGGCGATCTGCTCGGCATGGGCCATCAGCTTTCGGCCGAGGCCTCTTCCCTGGAAGGCGGGCGACACCGCCACGTTCTCGATCAGCAGATGATCGGCTTCGGCGATCGTCTCGATCAACGCGGCCAGGACGCCGTCCCGGTGGAGGAGGTCGATGCGATGGCGGCGCACGGCCTCGGCATAGTCGGCCGTCATCGGCTTGGGCTCGCGGCCGATCAACGGCACCCATTTGGCATAGGCGTCGCGGGTCAAAGCGCGAATGGCCGGCGCGTCCGACGCCACCGCCCGCCGCAATTCCCGCACGTCGCCCATCCTCGTCGCCTCGCCTCAAATGACCTTATGCGCGCGAAATTCCTGGATCTGCTGTTCGCTGAAACCGAGGCGGGCCAGTACCTCGTCGTTGTGGGCGCCGAGCGCCGGCGCGACGCCGATCCTGGCCGGCGTTTCGGAGAATTGCCAGGGCGAGCCGTGCACCTTGAGCTTCTTGCCGTGCTGGGGGTAGCCCACTTCCGTCACGTAGCCGTTGGCCAGGACGTCGGGGTCGTTGGAAGCTTCGAGGAGGGTGTTGATCGGCGCCGACACGATGTCGGCGGCGCGCAGCCGGGCCACCCAGTCGTCGCGCGCGCCGGTCGCGAACAGCTCGTCGAGCAGGCGGAGCAATTCCACGCGCTTGTCGTCGGACGACATGACGACGCCCAGCTCGCCGAAGCCCGCCGCCTCCAGGCGCTCGTAGAAGCCGAGCGCGGTCATGCCGCTGCGCCAATGGCGCGCGCCGTTGAGTTGGAAGACCAGCGGCTTGCCGTGCTGGTCGTTGAAGCTCGCGCTGATGCCTGGGCGATCCGGCGTGCCGACGATACGCGCCTGACCCGTGACCGGATTACGGTCGCGCCACATTGTCGTGGTGAGCGTCCAGCCCATCAGGCGGATCTGGCCGCCCAGCAGTGAGCAATCGACCTTCTGGCCGACGCCCGTGCTGCGCGCGTGGGTGAGTGCCGCCAGCGCGCCGCCGAAGGCCAGGATGGCGCAGGTCTCGTCAGCCACGGAAACGATGCCGGTGCGCAGCGGCTGGCCGGGCGTCGAGTAGGCCTCGGCGATGCCGCCCAGCGCCTGGGCCATCGCATCGGTTCCGGGCAGATCGGCATGCGGGCCGTTGGGGCCGTAGCCCGAGATCGAGATGTAGACCAGCGCGGGATTGATCTTTTTGAGCTCGTCGTAGCCGAAGCCGTTCTTTTCGGCCGCACCGGGCCGGAAATTCTGGCCGAAGATTTCCGCGGTCGCGATCAGCTTGTGCAGGATCTCGCGCCCTTCGCGGGTCTTGAGGTTCAAGGTGACGCTTTTGACGCCGCGATTGTTGGTCTCGAAATAGGTGCTGGGGTGACCGGGCAGCACGGTCGAGCCGCGCGACGGGTCGCCGCCCTCGGGCACCTCGATCTTGATCACCTCGGCGCCGAGATCGGCCATCAGCATGTAAGGCACCGTGCCCGCCTGCGCCGTGGAGCAGGTGACAACCTTGACGCCGTGCAGGGGGCCGTGCGGCTGGCTCATGTCTAAAGATCTCCTCATCGCTGGGGGCGCGCCACTCCAGTGGCGCGATCTTTACCGGTATCGACGAAGACGCGCGACTGGAGTCGGGCGCCCCCGGCGATTCACTCGCTCATTTCAGGCGCCGGCCTGTGGCGGATCAGGCGCAGGATCGGCGGCACGAGCAGGAGGGCAAAGCCCGCCAGGACCAGCGTTGTCACCAGGGCATTGCCGAAGAAGATGCCGAGCGAGCCCTGCGACATCAGCATCGACTGGCGGAAGGCGTCCTCGGCCTTGTCGCCGATGACGATGGCCAGCACCAGCGGCGCCAGCGGATAGGAGAGCTTCTTGAACAGATAGCCCAGCACGCCGAAGCTCATCATCAGCACGACATCGAGATAGGAGTTCGATACCGAATAGGCGCCGACGACACAGACGATGAAGATCAGCGGCGCCAGGATGAAGAACGGCAGGCGCATCAGCGCGGCGAAGATCGGCACGGTCGCCAGCACCAGGACAACGGCGACGATATTGCCGAGATACATCGAGGCGATCAGGCCCCAGACGAAATCCTTCTGCTCGATGAACAAGGTCGGCCCGGGATTGAGGCCCCAGATCATCAGGCCGCCCATCATGACCGCGGCCGTCGCCGAGCCCGGGATGCCGAGCGCCAGCATGGGCAGCAGCGCGCTGGTCCCCGCGGCATGGTCGGCAGTTTCGGGCGCGATGATGCCCTCGGGCTCGCCCTTGCCGAAGTTTGCACGCCGCGGCGACACGCGCTTGGCGATGCCGTAGCTCATGAACGAGGCCGCCGTCGGGCCGCCCGGCGTGATGCCCATCCAGCAGCCGATTGCCGCACTGCGCAGCAGGGTCACCCAGTAACGCGGGAGGCCGGCCACGGTCGTGAACACTTCGCGCCACTTGATGTGCGAGGAGACGGACTTGGCGTGCAGCTCCTCCTCGACCGCGATCAGGAGCTCGCCGATGCCGAACAGGCCCATGACGGCGACAACGAAATTGATGCCCTTCACCATCTCGTCGATGCCCATGGTGAGGCGCACGCTGCCCGAAACGGTGTCCATGCCGATGGCGGCGATGGCGAAGCCGATCGCGAGCGACACCAGGGTCTTCATCGGCGGCGAGCCGCCGACGCCGACGAAGCTCGAGAAGGCCAGGAAATAGACGGCGAAATACTCGGCCGGACCGAAGGCGAGCGCCACGCCCGCGATCCACGAGGCGAGCAGGGTGATCAGCACGACGCCGACCAGGGCGCCGAAGGCGGCCGAGCCGAAGGCGGTGGCGAGTGCGGCGGTCGGACGGCCGTCGCGCGCCATGGGATAGCCGTCGAAGGTGGTGGCGACCGACGAGGGCTCACCGGGGATATTGAACAGGATCGAGGTGACCGAGCCGCCGAAGAGCGCGCCCCAATAGATGCTTGACAGGAGGATGATGGCCGACACCGGCTGCATGCCGAAGGTGAGCGGCAGCAGCAGCGACACGCCATTGGGCGCGCCAAGGCCGGGCAGGACGCCCACCAGGATGCCCAGAAGCACGCCGCCGATCATCAGCACAATGTGCGGCAGGGTCACGGCGATCGTGAATCCGTGCAGCAGGGATTCGAAATTTTCCATGGCGGCTAGAGATCCAGCGCCGCGCCGAGCAGGCCGTGCGGCAACCCGACCTGGAACATCCGCTCGAACACGGCGTAGAGCACGACGGCCGTAACGAGCGCGATGGCAAGCGCGCGCATGACGCTGAGGCGGCTCTGGAAGCGCAGCGTGCCGAACAGGTAGCAGGCCGATGAGACGTAGATGCCCAGCAGCGGGATGACCGCGACGTAGAGCACGGCGGGCAGCAACAGCGCCGACGTGCGGCGAAAATCGCTGCGGCGGATGATGATGCCGTTGCCGCGTAGCCAGCCGTGCGCGAGATTATACAGGCTGCCGGCCAGCACGATCAGCCCCGTCAGGAAGGGAAAGGTGCCCGATTCGACGCCGGCGGCCGACCAGCCGATGCCGTTGTCGAGGCTCGATATGGCGACCGTCGCGCCGAACGCGCCGGTCAGCAACGCCGTTGCGACCTCGAGCGCGCGCCGCGAGATCACGCGGACCACGGGCCTCCAGGCCCATTCAGATCAAAACCAACCTCACCCTGAGGAGCGCGCGCAGCGCGCGTCTCGAAGGGTGGGCTACACCAAGACTGCTTCCCACCCTTCGAGACGCGGTCCTGCGGACGGCCCCTCAGGGTGAGGGATTGCCTGAAGCGGGCTGCAGGCCTGAGGCTTGACCGCCTCATCGGCTTCGCCCTAGTTCGCGACGAGCCAACCCTGGTCGGCCGCAACCTTGCGGACATGTTCGATGTCGTCGGTCATGAACTTGTTGAAAGCGTCGCCGGTCAGAAACACGTTGGTCTGCGACGTCCGCTCGACATACTCCTTCCATTCCGGCGTGGCCTGCACCTTCTTCATCAGCTCGACATAGAAAGCGGCTTGGTCGGCCGTCACCTTGGCCGGCAGCCAGACCGTGCGCGGCTGCTGGAACTGCTCGATCGCCAGCCCAGCCTCGACACACGTCGGAATGTCGTGCCAGTTCTGCGTCGCCGTCACCTTGGGGCCGTCGGGCAGGCGCGTCGGGCTGAAGGCGCAGAGCGGCCGCTGGGTGCTGCCCTTCCACTGGCCGACGCTTTCGCTCGGATTGTTGACGTGGCTGTCGACATGGCCGCCGGCCAGCTGCACGGCGGCCTCGGCGCCGCTCTTGAAAGGGATGTAGATGAATTTCAGGTTGGCGGTCTTCTCGATCATGCGCGTCAGGACCTCGTCGGTGTCCTTCGACTGCGCGCCGCCCATCTTGGCCGTGCCGTTCTTGGCCGCCATCGCCTTGAGATATTCCTGGACCGTCTTGTAGGGCGCGTCCTCCTTCACCCAGAGCAAAAATTCATCCTGAACCATCGCCGCGATCGGCGTGAAGTCGGTGTGCTTGAACGCCACCTTCGACACCATCGGCTGCTGCCAGGCATTGGAGGTGCCGAACACCACACGATAGGGATCGCCGGGTGCTGCCTTGGCGTAGGTGTAACCCTCCGCCCCGCTGCCGCCCGGCTTGTTGACCACGACGATCGGCTGGTCGGTCATCTTGTATTTGACGATGATCGACTGCACGGCGCGGGCAAAGTTGTCCGTTCCGCCACCCGGACCGGCAGTGGCGATGAATTCGATCGGTTTGGTCGGAGTCCAGGCGCCGGCGGCGGGGGCCGCGGCGGCGCTGAGAGCGGCGACGAACAACGCGGTCGCGAGAGTGGCGATCTTGGACAGAGGTTCCTCCTGGGACTTTTTTTGTTTTGTCGAAGCGATATTGCAATGGATTTGCGACAATTGCAGCAACCCAGCGCAACGGCAATTCGCCTGCCGATGGGCGAGCTCAAGCGCTCTTGCGGTTCAAGGTCCCAAGCCACGGGCCGGGCAAGGCCGCCTCCGCGCGCCGCTCCAGTTCCTGCTCATGGCGGCGAAAATAGAAGATGCCGACGGCCACCACTCCAATCGCCAGCATCAGCAACACAAGCCCAACCGGCCCGGCGACGCGCTTCATTTCCGTACCGAACAGCCAGGCGCCGCCACCGAACAGCGCCGCCCAGCAAATTCCACCACACGCGTTCATGACCAGGAAATGTGGCCAGGGCATGCGGTTGATGCCGGCAAGGAGAGCGGCGAAGGTTCGCAGGAAGGCGACGAACCTGCCGAAGAAGACGATCTTGCCGCCGTGCCGCAGGAACAGATACTGGCCGACCTTGAGCCGCGCTTCATGAAGTCCGACGTATCGACCGAAGCGCGCGACCAGGCGGATGCCGATCGTGCGCCCGATCAGGTAGCCGATGTTGTCACCGGTGATGGCGGCGGCGGCCGCGACCAGCACGACAGCGCCGATATCGAGCTGCTGCGTCCTTTGGGCGTACAGGGCGGCCGCCACCAGGGCGGTCTCGCCCGGCGCTGGAAGGCCCATGCTCTCCAAGGTGAGCACCGTGAAGAGGGCCCAAAGGCCATAGGTGTGGATCAGGTGCTGGATCCACTCCGATGACAGAACATCCACGATAGGCTCCGCTTTGTTGCTCGACCGCGACGGCACCTCGCACGACTGTCGAACGCCGTGCAGTCATTGGTGTCAGCCATCGTAGGCTATTTGAGGACCCTTAGCGCCTGTCCAACCGAAGCGCCCGGCGGCAGCGATGGGAGCCGCGCGCCCCAAATTTGCGATATCCGCTGCGGACTGGTCATAGTCCAACCTTCATCCAACTGCCCGGAGCCCGCCATGTCCCCGATGCGTACAGGTGCTGACTATCGCGAAAGCCTGCGCGACGGTCGTCGCGTCTGGATCCTGGGCGAAGGGCTTGTCGACGACGTGACGACACATCCCGCCACGCAGCCGATGGTCGACGAATATGTAGCCTGGTACGACCGGCACTTCGATCCGAAATGGCAGGACATCGTGATCACCCCGCCGGACGAAGGCGGCGTGCGCCGGCCGGTCGGCTATCTCGTGCCGCGCAACATCGACGACCTTCGCCGCATGGGACGCTGCTTCTCGGCCACGACCTTCCCCAATGCCGGCAACATCACCCATACCCCGGCCTATGGCCATCTGATCGCGCTGGGCGTCCTGCACGCGGTGGGCCTCAGCAAGGCCCCGCCCGAACAGCTCATCAACGCCGAAACCTACCGCGCGGAGATCGCGCGCAGCGGCCGCTTCCTGACTTTTGCCGCGGGCGCCGCCACGATCGGCTATCGGCTGCGCGAGGATCCCGCCGAGCGGACCGCGCTCAGGATCGTCGGGCAGTCGAGCGCAGGCGTCGTGATCCGCGGCAAGATCGGCATGCTGACCAGCCCCGCCTTCGCCGAGGACGTCTATGTCGGCGCGATCAACGGCGCCGATCTCGAGGGCCAGCGCGCGACCTTCGTCGTGCCGGTGAATGCGCCCGGCGTGACGGTGATCTGCCGCAAGGCCTCGGCGCGCCCCGCCAACCCGTTCTCGGCGCCGCTCAGCAGCCGCTACGACGA
Organism: uncultured Alphaproteobacteria bacterium; assembly: GCA_963765385.1. Classification (GTDB taxonomy): domain Bacteria; phylum Pseudomonadota; class Alphaproteobacteria; order Reyranellales; family Reyranellaceae; genus Reyranella. The sequence goes on from CAVXWG010000014.1 coordinate 1,739,843, forward strand.
GCTCGACGGGCAGATGTGGTTCGACGACGTGACCGTTCCATGGAACCGCGTCTTTCTGACCGAACCGTCGCCCGAGCCGGTGGCGCGCTGGCTGTTCTGGCACCAGCTCTACTGCTGGCTGGCGAAGGCCGAGTTCACCCTGGGCCTGGCGCTCGCCTGCACCCAGGCAATGGGGCTGACCGCGCACGAGCCGACCATCGAATACCTGCTCGACCTCATCACCGACGTCCAGACCGTGCGCAGCTGCCAGACCGCCACGGAACTCGACCCGGAATTCACCGCTGACGGCTATTGCTCGCCCAACCACGGCCATCTCGCCGCCGGCAGCCTGGCGATGCTGAAGGCCCGCCGGCGGATGGCCGAGATCCTGCGCATCCTGCCGGGCTCCTCCCTGGTCGTGGCGCCGACCGACCGCGATCTCGCCGACCCGGCCCTGGCCCGTGGCCTGGAGGAATCCTTCGCTGGCGGCGGCTACACCGCCAAGCAGCGGGCGGCCCTGCTGCAGATGACGTGGGACCATGTCGGATCGGCGCTCGATCATCGCGAGCATGTCTTCGAGCTGCACGCCAATGGCGGCGAATTCGCCTGGCGCGGCCGGTTGCGCCGGCGCTTCGACGGCTACAACGAACTGGCCAACGCGGTCTTGCAGGGTCTCAGCGTGCCGATGCCGAAGGTCGACCTCGAGTCGATCCGCAATGCGCCGCTGGCGGCGCGGCGGCCCGTGAGCCCTGTCGCGGCCAAGCCAGTTCAGTCGACGTAAGCGATGGCCTGCTGCGTGCTCAAGAATTTCTCGCGCAGATGGCCGCCGGCGGTGGTCGGCGGATATTTCGGCTGATTCGCCCCGTCGGCGCAGCTCGGCAGGCAGGACACCACGGCGTCGTAGTTGGGGTTCTGGAAGAACACCACCGACTGCCGGCGGCTTTCGGCGGCGCGATCGGCCGGCGGGTTGACAACGCGGTGCAGGGTCGAGACCCAGCGGTCGTTGGTCCAGCGCGCCAGCATGTCGCCGATATTGACGACGAAGCAGCCGGGCAGATGCGGCACGTCGAGCCATCCCCCGTCCTTGCCCAGCACCTGAAGGCCGCCCGGCCGGTCCTCGGTCTTCAGGATGGTGAGGCTGCCATAATCGCTGTGGGCCCCGGCGCGGAGCTGGCCCGGCTCCGGCGTCTCGACGGGCGCCGGATAGTTGCGCACCCTGAGCCGGCTGATGCTGCGATCGACGCTGGAGTCGAAGTAGCGCTCGGGTAGGTCGAGGGCGAGCGCGAACAGGCGCATGAGGTCGATCGCGAGCGCGTCCATGACGCGGTAGTAGCGTTCATAGACTTGGCGCAGCCCTTCGGGCCGCTCGGGCCAGAGGTTCCTGGCAAAATGCCGCCCCGCCGCCGGCGCCGTGTAGTATGAGGCATCGGTGACGTCGACCGGGCCGATCATCAGGCTCTCGTTCAAGTCGCCCTGGGCGGTGCCGCCGCGACTGCGCACCAGGACTTCGGCCTTCATGGGCATGTAGCCGCGCGTAACGTCGGGGGCGGGCCGCACGATCCGCATCTTCTCCTCAAGCGGCAGATCGAAAAAGGTCCGGCTGACATCCTCGACGGCCGCGATCAGGTCGGGATCGACGCCGTGGCCTGAGATCACCATGAAGCCGATCTCGCGGCAGGTCCGGTCGACCTCGGCCGCCAGGGCACGCCGGGCGGCCGCGTCGCCGCCTCTGTAGGGCGAAATATCGATGACAGGAACCGCAGCCTTGGACATCGCGAGCTCCCTTGCAATGGATCCCAGATCCGCAGCAAGCGACATGCCAACGGCAAGGCAGTTGACGAAGCAATCTTCTTGCCGGAGGTGTGGCCTTCGTCTTGCTGCGGATACCGGCGAGGCCATGAGAAGGAGACAACCAGGCCCATGCTCGACCTGATCGTGCGCAACGCCACCCTTGCCGACGGCCGACGCGGTATCGACATCGGTGTCCAGGCCGGACGCATCGAAGCGGTCGAGCCGCACCTGCAGGCGGAGGCCGGCCAGACCATCGACGCGCAGGGCCGCCTGCTCACGCCGCCCTTCGTCGATTCCCATTTCCACATGGACGCGACCCTGTCGGTCGGTCTGCCCCGGCGCAACCGCTCCGGCACGCTGCTGGAGGGCATCGCGCTGTGGGGAGAGCTGAAGCCCAGCCTGACCCAGGAGGCGATCGCTGACCGGGCGCTGGCCTATTGCGACTGGGCGGCGGCGCAGGGCCTGCTGGCGATCCGCAGCCATGTCGACATCTGCGACCCCCGCCTGTTCGCGGTCGACGCGCTGCTCGAGGTGAAGAAGAAGGTGGCCCCCTACATCGACCTGCAGCTCGTCGCCTTCCCACAGGGCGGCCTCTATCGCTCGCCCGGCGCGCTCGACCTGCTGCGGGAGGCGCTGCGGCGGGGCGTCGACGTGGTGGGCGGGATTCCCCATTTCGAGCGAACGATGGAGGCTGGAAGCGCGTCGGTGCGCGCGCTTTGCGAGATCGCGGCGGCAGAGGGGCTGCTTGTGGACATGCATTGCGACGAGACCGACGATCCGCTGTCGCGGCACGTCGAGACGCTGGCCGCCGAGACCGTTCGCCTAGGCCTGCAGGGGCGCGTGGTGGGATCCCACCTCACGTCGATGCACAGCATGGACAACTATTACGTCTCGAAGCTCATTCCGCTGATGGCGGAAGCCGATCTCGGGGCGATCGCCAATCCCTTTGCCAACATGGTCCTGCAGGGCCGGCACGACACCTATCCCAAGCGCCGCGGCATGACGCGGGTGCCCGAGCTGATGGCCGCCGGCCTCACCGTGGCGCTCGGGCACGACAGCGTGATGGACCCGTGGTACGGCCTGGGCAGCGGCGACATGCTGGATGTCGTCCACATGGCCGTTCACGTGGCGCAGATGACCGGCCTCGAGGCGATGGCGGCCTGCTTCGCGGCGGTGACCGAGAACGCCGCGCGACTGCTCCATCTCGAAGGGTACGGCCTGGCGCCCGGCTGCCGGGCCGACATGGTGCTGCTGGACGCACACGATCCCGTGGACGCCATTCGCCTGCGGGCCACGCGGCTGAAAGTGATTCGCCGGGGCAAAGTTATCGCCGAAACCGCGATGCGGCGCGCGTCGCTTGCGCTGCCGGGTCGGCCCGGCGAAGTCTCGTTCCTGGCGCCTCCGACCAGGTCGTGACCCAGGCTCAGTGAGCGAGCAGGAGCGGCACCGGACAGGAGGAAATCACTTTCGCGGTGGCGCCGCCCAGCCCCAGGAAGTTCGTCAGCCCGCCGTGGCCATAAGCGCCCATCACCAGAAGGTCGGCTTTCTTTTCCCGGGCGTAGTCCAGCAGGGCACGGCCACGGGCCCGTCCCGAGACAGCGCCGTGATCCATCGTCTCCACGCTGGCGGCGATGCCGCGGCGGCCAAGGTTGCGCACCAGCAGCGGCGTGCCGACGTCGTCGGGCTTGGTGCCGGCGACGACGATCGTCACGGCGCGAGCCTTTTCGAGAAAGGGCAGCGCGTAGCCCGCGGCGCGCGCGGCCTGCGCACTGCCGTTCCAGGCGACGACGACCGACGCGATCGCCGCGGCGCCCGCATTGGGCGCCGAGTCGGGCGGGCCGATCACGACCGGGCGGGCGCAGTCGTAGATGGCGGCCTTCACCGTGGCCGGGGCGATGTTCTCGGCGTCGGCGCCGGGCCGGCCGATCAGCAGAAGGCTGGCGAAGCGCCCCAGCTTGACGAGCTGGTCCAGGGTGACGTCGAGGCCGCCGGTGAAAGTGGCGCCATCGATCGGGGCAACCAGGTCGCGAAAGGCCCGCTCCAATTCGGCGGCGCGCGCCTTCAGCCGTGCGTTCGACTCGGCCTTGAGAAAGGGCATGGCCTGGGCGGCGATATCGACATCGTGCAGACGGGATTCCGAGAAATGGACCGCGTCGACGGTCGCGTCGAACATCGATGCGATCCGCGCCGCCAGGCCGAACGACATCGCCGCATCCGGCCCGCCCTCCGAAATTGCAAGAATCGACTTGTACATGGCCGCACTCCCCCCGCCGTCGTGCAGCCGAACTACCACATCCCGCAGAAAATGCCGTGCGTCTTGTGCGCCGCCGCTTCAGCCCTTGTTGGCGAGGCCGAGGCGGTCGCGGTCGGTGGCCATCGCGGCGCCGACCAGTTCCGGCTTCAGGATGTAGAGCGAGCGGGCGTCGACCTTCTCCGCCTTGAGCATCGGCAGCGCGATCGGGTAGCGCGTCTCTTCCTGGTGGTCCTTGAGCAGCTTCTGCACGTTGTACTGGCCGCCGAACTTCCATAGCGTCTGCACGAAGTTGGTCTGGCCGCGCATGAGATGGCCCGCGGCGATCGAGGCGCAGCTCCGGAGCGCCCGCCAGCCCATGTGTTTCTTGAAGAGGATCTGCTGGGTCTTGACCAACTCTTCGTAGAATTTCTCCAGCGGGAGCCGGGTGGGCAGCACGGCGTGCTGCACGTCGAAGAGCTTGTAGTTGCGCGTGGCAAGGCTGCGCGCGTCGGTGGTCCAGGTCTCGGTCCCGGGATAGGGCGTGTTCACGGTGAGATGCACGATCTCGGGCACCGACAGCATCCATTCGCGGACCACCGCGAAACGGGCCTCGTCCCAGCTCGGATCGGCGATGATGTTAACCGCCACCGTGATGCCCAGCGAGCGGGCATACTCCAGTGCCTCGAAGCTCTTGCCCAGGCTGACCCGCTTGCGGTGCCGGACGAGCCCCTCCTCGTCGATCGCCTCGACGCCCAGGAACATGTAGCTGAGGCCGAGTCTTTTCCAGCGCGCGAAGACCTCCTTGTTCTTGAGCAGGACGTCGCAGCGGGTCTCCAGGTAGTACTGCTTGCGGATGTTGCGCTTCTCGATCTCGTCGGCGATCGCGTGACCGTGCTCGGCGTGAATGAAGGCGACGTCGTCGACGATAAAAATCCCCGAACTCGCGCACCCGCGCCAGGTCCTCCCCGACCGCGCCGGCGCTCACCTTGCGGTAGCTGCGCCCGTAGAACGTCCAGGCGCTGCAGAAGGTGCAGTTCCAGGGACAGCCGCGGGAGAATTCCACCGAGGCGCAGGGATCGAGCACGCCGATGAAGTACTTGTGGCGCTTCCTCACCAGGTCGCGCGCGGGCAGCGTGTCGTCGAGCAATTCGATCATGCGCGGCGACGGGCCCTCGCCCGTGGTCGTGACCACGCCCGGAAGCGTGCTGAGCTCCTCCTTGTCAGACCAGGCGTCCAAGATCTTGGGCGCGATCTCCTCGCCCTCGCCCTTGATCACGCAGTCGATCGCGCCGTCGGCGTGAGCCAGGATCTCGCGCGCGGTGAAGCTCGCCGAGTGGCCGCCCACGAACACCAGCGTGTCGGGCAGCAGCCGGCGGGTCAGCCGCGCGAGATCAACGACCTCCGGGATGTTGGCCAGGTAGTTGAGCGAGAAGGCCACCGCGTCGGGCCGCCAAGCGCGCAGCTCAGCTTGGTAGTGCCGGTGCCTGAACACCTGCAGATCGAGCAGGCGCACCTCGTGGCCGGCGTTGCGCAAGGACGCAGCTACGCGCTCCAGTCCCAGCGGCTCCAGCCGCAGGTAGACCTCGGTGTACATCAGGCCGCTGGGGTGAACGAGCAGGACCTTCATGGCGTGGACCTCGGCCGCGGAATTCTGGAGCTCTGGACCTCCGGACTGGGGAGGCTTTCAAAGCGCTTCACCTCGTCAAAAAGCAGGCGATGTCCCAGTTCGGTGAAATGCACGTCGCCGGCAATGAAATACTTGTGCAGCGCCTGGTCGGCCGGTTCGCGGAAGAAGGGAGCAAACCCGTCGATGAAGCGGACGTTGCGTGAGGCGGCCCAGGCCCGCCAATGCGTTACCTGAACGCTGTCCCGATCCCCTGCGTCGACGCTTTCCGGCCACGGATAGACGACGAGCGTCATGTGGCAATCCCATTCCCGGCAGATGGCGACGATCTTGTCGAGATTGCCGCCAGCAATTTCGAGGCCGCGCCGGCCCCATTTCTCCATGAGGGCGGGATCGAAAGGCCAGCGGCCGCGCTCGCGTCCGAGGGAAGCCACGGTGCTGAAGGGCGAGGACAAATAGAGGTCGTAGGCCAGCCGGAAGGTGGCGAAATTGCCGAGAAGAAACTGACCGATATGGAACAAGTGGAACGGATTGGAGCTCACGGTTCCGTTCGGTCCGACCTTGTAGACATTGGCGTCGTCGTCGATGTCCGACAGATCGAGAAAGACGTAGATCTCGCTGGGCCTCAGGCCCAGTCGCTGGGCAGCCAGCCGAATCTTCCGATGGTAGATGGCCGGACTGTAGGACGCGACGCCGAGATTCCACACCGCTTTGCCCTGCTTCGCGGCATCGCACGCCATCAGCCCGGCGAAGCTCTTCTCGTAAGTCGATCCGATGCCTTCGGTGAACGAATCGCCGATGACGAAGATGGCTGGCCGGTTCTTCTCGGCTTCGCCGGGCGCGCACTCGCCGGTCCTGAATCCATAGCGGTCGGTCTGCCAAGCGTAGACGATGTTGCCCCAGGCCCGTTGCGACCTGGCGTTCGGCGCGAGATCGTGATCGTAGTCGGTTGATATGTAGGCTTCGGTGTAGGCGGTCGCGGCGTCCGCCCAGCTCCGCTTCATGCCCGAAAACAGCGTGGCCAGCAGAGTGAAGTCCATCGCCAGCGTCATGGCGACAATTACCAGTGCCTGGCCGAACATCCGCAATACTTTTTTCATCTAAAAGCTTGCCTCGATGTCATTTTGCCAAGCACGCAGACCCCGCCCGCTCCGGCATCTGCCCATGCTAGCAGTACCCGCGACGCGAGTGCACCTCCCTAGATCGATTTCACAGCAACTCTGCCAGCATGCGGCCCGCCCGCTCCGCGCCCTGCGCTTCGACAGGTTTGAAGCACACGGTCTCTTGCAGCTCGGCCAGCATGGCCGCTGCGATCACCTCCGGCGTCGAGGTCGCGAATTCCAGACGTCGGCCCGCGGCGTAGCGGTCAAGGCGATGGGCGACGTGGAAGTTCTGCTCGAAATGGTTCTTGAGCGGGAAATAAAGGAACGGCGTGCCCGCGGCTGCAAGCTCCATGCAAGTTGTGAGGCCGCCCTGGACCAAGGCGAGATCGCAGGCCGCGAGATGGCGGTCGAGGTTTGGCACGAAAGCGGACACTTCAACGCCGGCCGGCGCGCCCAGCGACAGCGGGTCGATCCGTGGGCCGGCGACCAGCACCATACGCAACTCGGGCAGCCGCGCGCGCGCCAACGGCCAGGCCTGCAGGATGCGCTTGATCAGATGGGTGCCCACGCCCGAGCCGCCCACGGTGACGATGCAGATCTTCTCGTCGGGCCGGTAACCCAGGCTTTGCCGCAAATCCTCGCGCGGACCGAATGTTTGCGGATGCTGGCCCAGCACATAGCCCGAGAAGTCGAAGTGCCTGGGGATCCAGTCGCGCATCGCCGGCAGATCCTTGCCGAAGCCGAGCGGCACGATGTCCTCCGGATTGCCGACGAAGATGGCGCGATCGCGCACGCCGGGATGGCGTTCGACGTGCTCGATCATCTCGGCATTGTAGTCGGCCGCCAGGAATGCCTCGTGCTCGCCGCCCGACGGCATCGGCACGAAGCCGACAAAGTCGGTGAACCAGGCGAGCGCTGCCTTCTTCAGCTCGGGATGCTCGTGCCAGTAATAGTCGATGTCCCAGGCCTCGTCGGCGACCACGAGGTCATAGCCACCGGCATCGACGGCGTCCTGGAAGATCATGAAATTGGCGATCAGCAGTTCGTCCATGCGGCGGATCGCCTGGAAGGCGTTGAGATCGTGCTCACCCGCCTCCTCCTCGATGTGACGCGATTCGCTGGCGAGCCGGGCGGACAGCGGGTGGATGCGCTCGCCGCTCTTCTCGAGCAGGCGGGTCACCGGGTCCTGCGCCAGCCAGTCCACATGCAGGCGGGGATGCAGCTGGCGCAATTCGCGGGCGATGGCGATGTCGCGGCGGCCGTGCCCGAGGCCGATGGGCGAGGAAAGGTAGAGCACCTTCTTCTCCCGCGGCGCACGACGGACCGGCGCCTTGGGCGCGCCGAGGCCCAGCCGGCGGTCGAGAAAGTCGTTGATCAGGGCGTTGCACTTGGCGGGAAAGCGGCCGAGCGGATTGTGGCCGCCCTCGGCAATGGTCACGAACTCGCCGCCGGTGAGTTCGGCCACCAGCTTGCCGCGCGCATGGGGCTGGATCTGATCATTGTCGCCATGGATCGCGAGCACCGGACAGCGGATCCTGCGATACATCGACTCGGTGACATCGAACGGCGGCACGATGGTGCGCGCTTCGACTGTCTTGACCAGCACAGGGCCGTCGGTGTCGCCGGCCCAGGCGAGGCCTTCCTCGATCTGCCGCGTCGAGTGCGGCTCGGTGAAGATGTTCCGGACGAAGTGCTCGGCGAAGTCGGGATAGTCCGCCAGCCAGTGCGCGCGATTGTACTTGTTCCAGCCCACCGGCTTCCCGTCGGGGCATTCCTGCCGGGCCAGGAAATGCTGTTGCGACATATGCTTGTGGGCGGGCCCGATGAGCGCCGCCGTGCCGGCCAGGATGGCGGCCTTCACCCGTTCCGGATGGTACGCCGCCAGCAGGCAGGCGAGCAGGCCGCCGAAGGAGAGGCCGAGCACGACGGCCTGGCCGGCATCGGTGGCATCCATGACGGCCAGCGCATCGGCCACGCAATTCGCCAGCGAGTAGGCGGCGACATCGTCGGGCCGGTCGGACCGCCCGTTGCCGCGGGGGTCGAAGGCGATGCAGCGGAAGCGCTCGCTGAAGTAGGGCAGCTGCGCCTTGTAGACGCGCGAATGCACGATGCTCCAGGGCGGCAGGAAGACCATCGTCTGACGGCCCTGCCCGTATACCTCGTAATGGATGCGGACCCCGTCGCGTTCGACGAACCCGTCCTTGTCGGGCAGCTTTGCGCGCATCACGTCACCTCGTCGACGATCTGGCTTCAGCGATGCGAATGGCATCGCCGACGCGCCGCAGGGACTGGCGCACGGGCGCACCTTTCTTCTCCGCGCCCAGGAGGTAGAGGCTTTCCCCGCCGATGAAGGCGCTGCTGATCAGCGCCGCGACTTGCTCGGGCGAGAAGGGTCCCAATCCAAACTCCCGCTCCGCCTGGCGCGCCACCCCGGCGATCAGCTCGAACCAGCCCATGAGGCCGCTGCGCACCACCTTGGCGACCTCGGGATCGGACCAGCTCGCAGCGATGAGCTCCTGCAGGACGCGCACGTAGCCCGAGGCGATGTCCTCGTCGAGGTAGTCGCAGGCACGGTCCCAGCGTTGCGACAGCGAGAGCGTGGTGTCGTGGAACATGGCGTTCTGACGGTCGAGCAGCTGGGCGTTGAGATAGTCGAACAGCGCCAGCATGAGACCCTGCTTGGAGCCGAAGTGATAGTGGATCTGGCTGAGCGGCACGCCCGCCGCCGCCGCCACGTCGCGCGTCGAGAGACCCGAATGGCCGCTCTGGCGCAGCACCTTCTTGGCTGCTTCCAGCAACGTCGTGCTGGTTTCCGCTTTCTTCGCCAGAGCACGCGCCATTCAGATTCTCCACGATTGACCAGCAGGGCTTGTTGCGCCGGCCCTACTCTGCCGGATGCTTGACGGTTGCGGGCGGTGCGCTGGCCTTGCGGCCGGGCAGCGGGATCAGCATCGAGACCTGCTCGCGATAACGGCGGTACTGGTCGCCGAACAGGGCGATCAGGTCGCGCTCCTCGAGCCAGATGCCGATCAGGATATAGCCGGTGGTTCCGATGGCGAACAGCAGGTGGCCGGCCGTCATGGTGGGCGCCGCCCAGAAGGCGAGCAGGAAGCCGAGATAGATCGGATGGCGCACGCGCTTGTAGAGGAAGGGCGTGTGAAATGCCGGCGCCGGCAAGGTGCGGCCGAGCAGGCGGGCCCAGACTTGGCGCAGACCAAACAGTTCGAAGTGGTTGATGAGGAAGGTGCTGAGCAACACCAGGCCCCAGCCGACCCAGAACACGGCCTGGATCAAGAGGACAGCGGTCGGGTTCGTCACCGACCACACCACCGGCGCCGGGATCGGCTGCCATTGCCAGTAAAGCAGCAGGAGCGCCAGGCTGGCGAGCAGCACATAGGTCGTGCGTTCGACGGCGTGCGGCACGAAACGCGTCCACCAGCGCTTGAACGCCGGGCGCGCCATGACGCTGTGCTGGATGGCGAAGACGCCCAGCAGCAGCGTGTTGACGACGAGCGCCGGCAGCAAAGCGCCCGACTCGCCGCTGTCGATGGTCTTGGGCGCCGGCAGGTTGCCGACGAAGGCGACGGCGTAGAGGAAAGTGCCGAAAAACAACAGGTAAACCGCTCCCCCGTAGAGCACCGAAACAATACCAGCCATGGCTGCCTCCGTGTTGTCATAATTCGGTCGACCGACCGAATACGCAGGCTAATAATTCGGTCGACCGACCGAGTCAAGCGTGAAAATCCTAATGCTGATATTTCTGCGCCAGGCCGCGCCACAGGATGCCGAGCTGCGTGATCGCCAGGATGGCCTTGGACATGATCCACATGTCGAGGGGCATGTAGGGGCGCCAGATGTCGAGGAACAAGGCGATGCGGATCTCGTCGCTGTCGTTCCAGACTTCGTGGGAATAGGTGTCGTCCCACAGCAGCCATTTGCCATTCCCCAATCGATAGGGGCGTCCGTCGAGGACCATCAGGACCGCCGGCTCGCCGTCAGCGGCCTGGGGCACGGATAATCCGAGGTAGAAGCGCAGCACGCCGCGAAACGGGCCGTGGTGCTTGGGGATATGCTTGCGTGGCCCCAGGAAGGTGATCGATGCCGACAGGACCTCGGGCCGGCCGCGCACAAGGCCTGCAAGCCGCGGACATCGGGCCATGTTGTCCGCCAGCTCGATGCCGTAGGCCTTCAGGATGAACAGGCGCCAGTCGCGGCCATCGTTGTCGGAGATCGGCGCCTGTTCTTCCATGATCTCGTGAAAGCGCGGGATCTGGCTGAAACCTTCGGCGAGCGTCAGGGCCTCGGCACGCAACGCCTCCCACGTCTCGGAGAAAGCGACGTTCGCCGGAAAATATGAAGCTGCGTCGAGAACGGCGGGCGTCGCAATTCGTCGGCTGTAGGCCGCGCGGACAACGTCGGTGAGTCGCTGGTAGAGGCCGATCGCCATAACACTCCCTGTGACGCTTGCGACGCAAGGATGACTAGTTTCGATGGTGGGTCGCGCCCATGGCAATTCCAAGACCCGGCAGGGGGAAAAGCTTAGCAGGGCCTCACCACACACCGAAGAAGATACCATGCTTCTTGTGGGTGGCGGTGCGCGCCTCGACGTAGGCGTCGTCGACCGTCACCCGCGTCTTGCGCGCTTTGAGCCAGGCGTCGAGGCGACCTTCCATCTCCCGGCGGACATCGGCGTAGGAGTCGTTGGCGCCGAGGTCGCGCAGCTCGTGCGGGTCGTTGGCGAGATCGAACAGCATCGGCCTGAAATCCTGCCACCAGACATATTTCCAACGGTCGGTGCGCACCATCATCGCGCGGCAGTCGCGCGGCGCCCGCTTCAGCAGCAGCCGGGCCTCGCGGAAGGAGTAGTCGAGCTCGGAGAACACCGCGTCGCGCCAAGTCTCGGTCTTTCCGCCGCGCAGCAGCGGCAGCAGCGAGCGGCCCTCGACGAGATGTTCGTACGCCGGCTGGCCCAGCGCCGCGAGTATCGTCGGCACGACGTCGATTGCCTCGACGAAGCGTTGGTCGACGGTGCTGCGCGTCGCATCGGCTGACGGATCGGGATCGCAGACGATGAAGGGCACGCGCAGCGCCTCTTCGTAAAACATCTCCTTCTCGCCCAGCCAGTGGTCGCCCAGGAAATCGCCATGGTCGGCGGTGAAGAAGATCAATGTGTCGTCGAAGCGGCCGAGCCTCTTCAGCTGGTCGAACAGGCGGCCGAGCCAGTCGTCGATCTGCCTGATCAGTCCCATATAGGCCGGCCGCACCGTGTCCGCCGCATCGGCACGTTGAAAGGAGATCGATTCCTCATGCTGGCGGTAGGCGGCGAGCACGGGGTGCTGGTCGACGAGCTCCGACTTGTCGCGGTTGAGCGGCAGGCAGTCCTTGGCGCCGTACATGTTGTGATAAGGCGCCGGCGCCATGTAGGGCCAGTGCGGCTTGACGTAGCTGAGATGCAGGAACCACGGCTTCTCGCCCATGTCCTCGACGAAGCGCATGGCCTCGCGCGTCATGTAGGCCGTCTCCGAATGCTCCTCGGCGACCCGCGCAGGCAGGTGAACGTTGCGCATATGCCAACCCGAGAGCTTCTCGCCATCGGGGCCATCCGCGGCGATCACGTAGTCGCTCCACGGATCGTCGGAATTGTAGCCCTGCGCGCGCAGATAGGCGGCATAGCCGCTCTCGTTGCCGGGCGGCGAGTGGCCGTCGTAGCGATCAAGCTCCTCGAAGCGGCCGGTGCGCATCAGCGCGGCCAGCGCCGAGCCGCCTTCGATGCCATAGCGTTCCAGGCCGTCAGTGTCGGGCAGCACGTGCGTCTTGCCGGCCAGCGCCACCCGCATGCCGGTCGGCTGCAGGTAATCGCCGATGGTCCGCTCGCGCAGGCTGAGCGGCACCCGGTTCCAGGTGGCGCCGTGACTGAACATGTAGCGGCCGGTGTAGTAGGACATGCGCGAGGGACCGCACACGCCCGATTGCACATAGGCGCGCGGGAAGAGCACGCCCCGTCGCGCCAGGCTGTCAATAGCGGGCGTCTGCAGGTGCGGATGGCCGGCGCACGACAGGTGATCGGCGCGCAGCTGATCGCACATGATGAACAGGACGTTCCTGACCTTGCCCACGGGGTTTCCTCTCTCGACGTCATTGGCGCCGTTGTCCTATCTAAGCCGGATGACCGACGCGCCGTCCATCCGCGATATCCTCGATTTCTGGTTCCTGCCGCTTTCCGACCCCGGGCACGGCAAGCCGCGCGAGATCTGGTGGAAGGGTCCGGCGGAATTCGACGCCGAAATCCGCGACCGCTTCGGCACGGCTTTCGACCGGGCGGTCGATGGCGCCTTCGACTCCTGGCGGCAGTCGCCCGACGGAGCGCTGGCCCATATCATTTTATGCGACCAGTTTCCCCGCAACATGCATCGCAAGACGGCACGCGCCTTCGCCGGCGACGGCAAGGCGCTGGAGACGGCGCGGCTGGCGCTTGCGCGGTTCTATCCCGCGGCCTTCAACCCCACGATGCGGCTCTTCTTCTACATGCCGTTTCAGCACAGCGAGGCGCTCGGCGATCAGGAACTGGGCTGCGCCCTGTTCGCGGCGTTCGACGACGAAGAGAACATGAAGCACGCCGTCGAGCACCGCGATCTCATCCAGCGATTCGGCCGGTTCCCCCATCGCAACGACGCGCTGGGCCGCGTCTGCACGCCAGACGAACTCGACTATCTCAAGACAGGGAAGCGATTCGGGCAGTGACTCATCGCTGGAGGCATAGGCTGCCGCCGCCTGTCATCCTGAGCGCAGCGAAGGATCTCATGCCCTGGGCAAGCGGCGATGAGGTCCTTCACTGCGCTCAGGACGACAAAAAATCGCGATAGAGCGCAGCCATGTCGGCACCGAAGCAACAGAAGATCACGCGCTCGAGCGCGCCCGCGCCGGCCTTCACTTCACGCACGGCGATCTCCGTCGCCGGTTGCTTCGGATAACCGTAGATGCCGGTCGAGATCGCCGGGAAGGCAATGCTCGAAAGGCCGTGCTGTTCGGCCAGCGCCAGGCTGCTGCGGTAGCAGCGTGCCAGCAGGTCGGGTTCGCCGGATGTGCCGCCACGCCACACCGGACCGACCGTATGGATGACGTGGCGCGCCTTCAGCCGGTAGCCTTTGGTGATCCTGGCCTCACCGGTCGGACAGCCGCCCAAGGCGCGGCATTCGGCCAGCAGCTCGGCGCCCGCGGCGCGATGGATCGCGCCGTCGACACCGCCGCCGCCCAGAAGGCTTTCGTTGGCTGCGTTAACGATGGCATCGACGTCGAGGCGCGTGATGTCGCCCTCGACGATGTCGATGCGCATCGCGTCACCAGTAGCGGACGGGACCGGTGTCGATGTGCACGAAGCCCGAGCGCGGATAGAAGCCGACGCCGCCCATGTCGAGCGAGCGGGCCGCCTGCTGCATCCGGAACACCGGCACGCCGGGGAAGCGGATATCCATGGCGTTGCCGTTCATGTGCTGGCTGTCGGAGGCGACGCCGCGGCTGACGCTCGCCAGCCACGCGTTGGTCGTGGGCGAGCGATAGGCCGAGAGCACTTCGACGGTGCCGCCGTAGCCCACGATCTTCGTGGTGTGCCACAGCACGTCGAACAGAAGCGGGTCCATCTCGGTCTGCGCATTGTCCCGCGTGTCACGCAGGAAGTGGTTCAGCTTGTCGAGCGCATCGCGGTGGTAGGCGCCCTCCGACCAGTATGTCACGGCCAGCGTTTCGCCGGAGTTGACATTCACCAGGCTGAGGCTGCGCGGGCTGGTCGTATCGAGCACCGGCGGCGGCAGAGGTGCGGCGGGAGCGAAACCGCCATAGCGTGAGCCGCGCAGGGATTGCGGCGTGGTATGCTTGACGGCGGCCGGGCGTTGCGCCGAACGGGCTACCGAGGCCTTCTGGACGACCGCTTTGCCGGTCGGTTGTTTCTTGGCGGTCTGTTCTGCGCTCGCGCCGCGTAGAACTGCAGGTAGTTTCGATCCCGGAGGATGAGTGGTCTGGGCGGCGCCCACACCGGCAAATGCCAGCATAGCCACCAGGCTCAACACGAAACTGCGCATCCGGTCCCCTGGTTGTTGTATTTATGCCACAGTGTTCATATCAGAGTCCGATTCCCGACACAAAGCGAAATTCAGGGTCGCGGGTCAGAGCGAGACCGACCACCTCGCCCACGATGCAGAGGGTCGGCCCATCGAAACCGGTACCGCTCGCCTGGTGCTCGATGGTGGCCAGGGTGCCGACGATCCGTCGCTCGCGGCTCGTGGTGCCGTCTTCGATCAGGGCGACCGGCGTTGAAGCCGGCAGGCCATGGGCGATCAACTGGCCGGCGATCAGCGGCAAGGTTTCAGCGCCCATGTAGATCACGACGGTCTGGCGCGGTCGCGCCAGCATCGGCCAATCGAGCTCGACATTTCCGTCCTTGAGATGGCCGGTGACGAAGACGCAGGCCTGGGCGTGATCGCGATGGGTGAGCGGGATGCCGGCGCTGGCGGCGCAGCCCAGCGCCGCCGTGACGCCCGGCACGACTTCGACCGCGATGCCGGCCTGCATCAGCGCTTCGACCTCCTCGCCGCCGCGGCCGAACACGAAGGGATCGCCGCCCTTCAGCCGCACCACGCTCTTGCCGGCGCGCGCCAGGCTCACCAGCCGCTCGTTGATCGCCGCTTGGGACATCGCGTGGTGGCCGCTCCGCTTGCCGACATGGATGCGCTCGGCATCGCGCCGGGCCATGGCCAAAACCTCGGGCGCGACCAGCCGGTCGTAGACGACGACATCGGCGCGTTGCAGGAGGCGATGGGCCTTCATGGTCAGAAGATCGGGATCGCCGGGACCGGCGCCGACCAGATGCACCATGCCGATCGTGGGCGCCTCATGGCGGGCGCTGTCGAGCAGGCGGATCAGCTCGCGGCGCGCGCCGATCTCGTCGCCGGCCAGCGCCATCTCGCCGATGCGGCCGGCGAAGACGCGATCCCAGAAGCGCCGGCGCGCGCGCGGCTGATCGAGGGTGCGGCGGACCTGCTCGCGGAAGATTTCGGCGAAGCGCGCCATCCGGCCGATCGCCGCCGGCAGGGCGCGCTCGATCTCGGCGCGCAGCCGGCGCGCCAGCGCAGGCGCAGCACCGCCGGTCGAGATGGCGATGGTGATGGGCGCACGATCGACGATGGCCGGCATGATGAAGCTCGAGAGCTTCGGCCGATCGACGACGTTCACCGGCACGCAGCGTTGCTGGGCGGTCTGCGACACGCGCGCCTGCAGCGCCTCGTCGGCGGTGGCTGCGATCACCAGCGACATGCCGGCCAGATCGCCTTCGTCGAAGGCGCGACCTGCCCAGGAAATGCAGTCCGTCGGCGATCATTTGGGCGATCTCGCCGACCACGGTGTCGGCGATCAGGGTCACGCGCGCGCCGGCCGACAGCAGCAGCTCGGCCTTGCGCGCCGCCGCCTCGGTGCCGCCGACCACCAGCACGTGGCGGTCCTGCAAGGTGAGGAAGAGCGGGAAGCTTTGCATCACGCCGCCTTCCGTGCCGCTTTCCGGTGCCGCGCCGCGCGCACAAGTGCGCGGATCTCGGGACGGCAGGAGCCGCAGTTGGTGCCGGCGCGCGTGACGGCGCCGACCGCGTCGAGACTTGCCGCGCCGTCGGCGATCGCCATCTCCACCGCGGCGCACGACACGCCGAAGCAGGCGCAGATCTCGCCGCCGCGGTCCGCCGCGTCGCCGCCCTGCGGCAGCAGGTTCCTTTGCTCGATGCCGAGACGGCCCATGGCCATGAACGGCGCCAGGCGATCGCGCAGCGCCTCGTTGCGCGTCTCGCCGAGCGCCAGCACCGCCTCGAGACGGCCGTCGCTCAACACCGCACCGATGCCGTCTTCACCCTCCAGCCAGGGCCCGGGATTGGTGGCACGCACGGCCGCCGACAGCGTCCGTCGCGCGGTCTCGAGCGGTTGCTCGCCGGCGAGTAGCCAGGCATGGTAGCCGGCGCCCCTGATCCGCGCCCAATACGAAACTTCAGGCAGCATGACCGGTCTCCGAGCGAGAATCGTGCCATGCCAGAGCGTCGGCAGGCGGCGAATCTGGACCGGCGTGTGCTTGAGTTCAGGTTGGCCGGAAATCGGATCGACCACGGGATTGACCGTCGCGTTGATACGGCCGGCGCGCGAGCCCTGGGCCGTCCAATGCATGGAGGCGAAAGCGTCGCCGGGCCGTAACGCGTCCGTCACATGCACACGCAAGGCAGCACGGCCCCAGGCGCTGGTCACTTCGGCGATGTCGCCGTCCACCAAATGACGGGCGGTTGCATCTATTTGATGCAGTTCTATCGCGGGCTCGGGCCGATGACCGGCCAGGCGCGCCGATTTGCCGGTGCGGGTCATGGTGTGCCACTGGTCGCGCACCCGCCCCGTGTTCAACCGGAGAGGCTGTTCGTCCGTCGGCGCATGCACGGGCTCGCGCGCGGCGACGGCGACGAAGCGCGCGCGACGGTCGGGATGGAAAAAATCGCCTTCGGCAAAGAAGCGACCACCCTGCGAACGGACGTTCGTCCCGCCGTCGGCCGGCGCCGGCCACACGAACGGCTGCAGCGTCTCGTAGCCGCGATCGTCGAGACCGGCACACGCGCCGATGTCGAAATCACGCGTTCCGTCGTTTTCGAAACCCGACAGCGCGGCATGCTCGCGGAAGATGTCGGCGGCACTTTGCCAGGCGAAGGCCTCGCCAAATCCCAACCGTCGAGCGACCTCGGCGATGATCCACCAGTCGGGCCGCGCCTCGCCGGGCGGCGGCAGGAACGGTCGCTGGCGCGAGATGCCGCGCTCGGAATTGGTGACGGTGCCGTCCTTCTCTCCCCAGGCGAGCGCGGGCAGGCGGATGCGGCAGGCATCGACGGTGTCGCTGGCCCGCACCGCCTCGGAGACGATCGAGAGCCTGCATCCCTTCAACGCTGCGCTCACGACATCGGCGTTGGGCAGGCTGGTGACCGGATTGGTCGCCATGATCCACACCGCCTTGATCTCGCCGCGCGCGACCACGTCGAACAGATCGACCGCCTTCAGCCCGGGCCGCGTGGCCATGCGCGCGGCTTGCCAGAAACGACCGACTGATCGATGTCGGCCGGCGTGAACTCCATGTGCGCGGCCAGCGTGTTGGCGAGCGCGCCGACCTCGCGTCCGCCCATGGCGTTGGGCTGCCCGGTGATGGAGAATGGCCCCGTGCCCGGCCGACCGATGCGGCCGGTCAAGAGATGGCAATTGATCAGGGCGTTCACCTTGTCGACGCCGGCGCTCGATTGGTTGACGCCCTGCGAATAGAGCGTGACGGTCTTCTCGGTCCTGGCGAACCAGTCGAAGAAGGTCGCCAGGTCGGAAGCGGGCAGATCGCAGTGCGCGAGATCGCCGGCGCGCGCCGCGCTCAGCGCCTCGTCGAGGCCGCTCGTGTGCTGCTCGACGAAGCGCGTGGCGCGGGCACCGCGACGGTCGAGGTCGCTGGCGGGATGGTCCGGGTCGCCCGCGATCTCGGCGCCGCCGCGTCCATCCGGCGCGGCGACGATGCCGCAACCGACGCCGCAATAGGGACAAATGCTGCGGATCATGGCTGGGGGCGCGCGACTCCAGTCGCGCGTCTTCGCCGGCAGCCAAAGATGATCGCGCCACTGGAGTGGCGCGCCCCCAGCTCAGTACACATCGCGCTGGTAGCGGCCGGCTTTGGCGAGGCCGTCGAGCCAGGCCTTGGCAGCCGCCCCTTACCGCCCTGTTCGGCGGCGATTTCCAGCAGCGTGTCCTCGACGTCCTTGGCCATGCGCCTGGCATCGCCGCAGACATAGAAATGTGCGCCCTTGTCGAGCCACGCCCAGAGCTCGGCCGCGTTTTCCCGCATGCGATGCTGGACGTAGACCTTCTCCGTCTGGTCGCGCGAAAAAGCGAGATCGAGCTTTGCCAACACGCCACGGCGCTGCCAATCGACGATCTGATCCTCGTACAGAAAATCGGTGGCGCGCTTCTGCTCGCCGAAGAACAGCCAGTTCGGCCCCTTGGCGCCGCGCGCCTCGCGCTCCTCGAGGAACGCGCGGAACGGGGCGACGCCGGTGCCGGGCCCCACCATGATGGCGGGGAGCGTATCGTCGGCCGGCGGCGCGAAGCCATGACTCTTCTGCACGAACACCGGCACGACATCGCCCGGCTTGGCGAAATCGGCGAGATAGCAGGAACCGATGCCGGTGCACGCGGCCGATGAGATCCTGCGTTTCCTCCAGGCGCGCGAGCAGGCGATAGCCAGCCGACGCCAATCCCGCCTCGACGATTTCGGCGCGGGCAGGATTGTCGTCGATCAGCAGGACGGACAGCGGCTTGGTCACGACGGCGCATGCATTGGGTTGCAGCCTGCCGGCCGCAACTTCCATGCCAGCACTCAAGGCGCTGATTCGACGCGCTTTCCCGCTTCCCAGCGACCGGCCGTGACCTTGCCGTCCGCCGCCGTCACCTGGCCGTAGCCGTTTCTCTGGCCGCCGCGAAAGCCGCCTTCGTAGCGCTCGCCTCCGACCTGTTCGACGCCGGGCCCCTCCAGGGTATCGGCGCGGAAGTCGCCGGATTGAACGACAGTGGGCTCGGCCAGCGTGCGCCGCACCCCCGGCCCTGCGAGTCGGCCCATGACGAAATTGCCTTCGGCCCGGTCGACGCCCGGCTTCTCGCGCACGCCAAGGCCGGTCGATTGGCCCTCGCGCCACTCGCCAGCGTAGCGCGTGTCGTCGGCGAGCCGCACCGTGCCGAGGCCGTTCAGCTGGTCGGCCTGCCAAACGCCCGCCTGGTGCTCGCCATTGGCGAGGTCGGCGACGCCGAGACCCTGACGCTTGCCGTCGGCAACCTGGCCGACGTAGCTCGCCCCCGGATCGTACGACAGGCGCTCCGCGCGCTCGAGGTCCGGCCGGCCGGCCCGTGCCGCCACGATTCGCGCCTCGCCCGCCGCCGCACGCGCGGTGCCCGCTGCTTCGTCGGCGCGCGCGAGCGCCGCGCGCGCATCGGCTGCGGCCTTCTGGGCCCGCTCGATGATCGCCTTCTGCGGATCGGGCGTCGGCGCCGATGGCGGCTGGCTCGCGGGAGTCGATGCGGGAGGTCGGGCCGCAGTCACCGGCGGCGACTGGGTCGTCGCGGCGGGCGACGCGGTTGGCGAGCTGGCGAACAACAGCGTGCGGATCTCTGGCTGGAAGCGCCACAGCGTCAGCGTGGCCATCACGACAATGACGATCCCTAAGCGCGCGACTGTCGATCGACGCCGGGATCTCGACCGCGGCGGCGGCAAGGAAGGCTCGTCCCTTTCGCGGCTGGGCGCGCCCAGGCGCGGCGGCGCGACGCCGGCGCTGTAGGCAAGGCGTTGCGTCGGTGCATCCTCGATCCTGGGCAGCGAGGTGCCGAACAATGCTCTCCATGCCGCGATGCTCTGCGGCCGATCGTCCGGCGCGAAGGCCATGGCGCGGTCGATCGCGGCCAGGAACGCCGGCTCGAAGCGATCGTCCTCCATCTCGGCCAGCGGCCGATAGGGATCTTTGCTGACCCGCGCGGCCGCGTCAGGCGGCGTCTGTCCCATGATCGCGTGATAGAGAACGGCGGCGGCGGAATAGATGTCGCTCCAGGCGCCCTGCTTGCCGTCGAGGGCATATTGCTCGATCGGCGCATATTGCGGCGTGAGCACGCTGGTGAGCGTGCGGGTGCGGCCGCCCATCGCCTGCCGCGCGGCGCCGAAATCGACGAGAACGGGAACGCTGTCGCGCCGGATGATGATGTTCGCCGGCTTGATGTCGCGATGCAGGAAGCCCTGGGCATGTACGGCCTCGAGGCCGCTCAGCAACCCGCTGGCCAGGCGCCGGACGTCGTCGGCTGGCAGGCGGCGGCCCGGGTCGCGCAGGAGCTCGGCCACGGTCTTGCCGTCCTCGAACTCCATCACCGTATAGGCCGTGTCGTTGGCCTCGAAGTAGCGCAGCACCGGCACGATATGAGGATGACGGAAGCGCGCCAGAGCGCGCGCCTCGTCGAGGAAGCGCTCGCGGCCCCAGGCGAAATCCTCGATCAGGCGCGCGCCGCGCGGCACCACCGCGCCGTCGCTGTGGCGGATGGCGCACTCGATCGGCAGGTATTCCTTGATGGCGACGACCTTGGCGAGCTGCGTGTCGAAGGCGCGGTAGGTGATGCCGAAGCCGCCATGCCCGATCATCGCATCGAGGCGGTAGTCGCCGAGCCGCGTGCCGGGGGAAAGAGCCTGAACGTTGTCGAAGGACATGGGCACGCGCAACCTGGCCCTCTAGATGCGCGCTCCCGGGCGGACGCACAAGCGCCCGGATATTACAGGTTATCGGGCTGCGGTCGTCGCGGAGATCGGCGCGGTGCTGGAACCAGGATCGCGGAAATCCGGCACCAGGCGTATGACCATGATCAGGACGCAGAGCCCGATCGCGGTCAGCATGGTGACGGGGCGCGTCCGCAAAACAGGTTTTGGGCCTTGGGCCCGGCGTTCGTCCGGCATGTCGGACACTCCAAATGGCTTCATCAAAGAATCACCGGCCGAGCGACCCGAAATAGTGGGCCAAGCCTTGCAAAAACCATAGGGCAAGGCCTTCGTGAGGACAAGAAAAAGGTTTCTATCACAATGGGTTAGATCATCATGCGGGGCTTCTGAATGAATCTACAACAGGTCGCGATTGGCGGCCTGCAGGCCACCTCTTATGGGACCCGGCCACCTTTTTTTGAACGGTTGACGGCGAGCCGGAGTAGACTTCGCCCATGAACGCACCCCCGATGCTCGACAATACGCGCACCTTGGTGCTGACCGGCGCGAGCCGCGGCATCGGCCATGCCACCGTGAAGAAATTCAGCGCCAGCGGCTGGCGCGTGATCACGGTTTCGCGGCAACCCTTCAGCGTGCTCTGTCCGTGGCCGGGCGGCGAGAAGAACCATGTGCAGATCGACCTGGCGGATCTGCAGGATGTCGGCCGCGGCATCGACGAGATCCGCGCCCGGCTGGGCGGCGGACGCCTCGATGCGCTGGTCAACAATGCGGCGATCTCGCCCAAGGACGAGACCGGCGGACGCTTCGGCGCCATCGATACGCCGTTCGACCTGTGGCAGCAGGTGTTCAACGTCAATTTCTTCGCGCCGGTGGCGCTCGCCCGCGGCCTGATGAAGGAACTCTCCGAAGCGCGCGGCTGCGTCGTCAACGTGACCTCGATCGCCGGCAGCCGCGTCCATCCGTTCGCCGGTTCCGCCTACGCCACGTCGAAGGCGGCCCTCGCCGCGCTGACCCGCGAGATGGCGCATGACTTCGGCCCGCGCGGCATTCGCGTCAATGCGATCGCGCCCGGCGAGATCGACACCTCGATCCTCTCGCCCGGCACCGACAAGATCGTCGAGGAGCAGATCCCCATGCGCCGCCTCGGCACGCCCGACGAGGTGGCCGATGTGATCCATTTCCTCTGCGAGAAGGGCGCGAGTTACGTGAGCGGCGCCGAGATCCAGATCAATGGCGGGCAGCACGTGTAGGCAGGAGTAACGACGATGGACACCTCGATCACCAGCTTGAAGGGCGAGACCGGCCGCGATGCGCGCCGCCGCATCCGCGCCGGCACCAACCTCGCGCCGACCTCGGGCATGGCGCCAGGCTACGTGCAGGGCAACCTCGCCATCCTGCCCAAGGCGCTGGCCGCCGACTTCGCCCGCTTCTGCCAGCTCAACCCCAAGCCCTGCCCTCTGCTCGCCTCGTCGGAGCCGGGCGACTGGCGCCTGCCGGCGCTGGGCGAGGATCTCGATATCCGCACCGACATCCCGCTCTACCGCGTGTGGAAGAACGGCGAGATGGTCGAGGAGGTGCGCGATCTCAAGAAGGTGTGGCGCGACGACCTGGTGTCGTTTGTGCTCGGTTGCTCGTTCTCGTTCGAAGAGGCGTTGATCGAAAACGGCCTCGAGATCCGCCACCAGACCTGCAACGTCAACGTGCCGATGTACCGGACCAGCATCGAATGCAAGCCGTCCGGCCCGTTCCATGGGCCGATGGTCGTCTCGATGCGTCCGTTCAAGCCGGCCGACGCCATCCGCGCCGTGCAGGTGACGACGCGCTTTCCCTCGGTGCACGGCGCGCCGGTCCATCTCGGCAAGCCGGAGCTGATCGGCATCAAGGACATCGCCAAGCCCGACTATGGCGACGCCGTGCCGGTGCGCGACGACGAGTTCCCGGTGTTCTGGGCCTGCGGCGTCACCCCGCAATCGGTCGTGGCGACGGTAAAGCCCGAGTTCTGCATCACCCACGCGCCGGGCTACATGCTGGTGACCGACCTGCTGAACTCGCAACTCGCCATCCTCTGAAAGATGGCGCGACTGGAATTCGACGGCGCCGCCAAGGGCGGCGTGGAAAAGGTCGTCGTCGACATCGATGAGCTGGTGATCGCCGGCTGGACCGGCCGCGACGTCGTGGCGCTCGACCATCACATCGAGGAGCTGAAGGCGATCGGCGTCCAGCCGCCCAGCAAGGTGCCGCTCTATTATCGGGTGGCCGCCCAGATGCTGACCCAGGCCGACAGGATCCAGGTGCTCGGGGACGATACGTCGGGCGAGGTCGAGCCGGTGCTGGTGGGGGCGGCGGACCGGCTCTGGGTCACGGTCGGCGCCGACCATACCGACCGCAAGCTCGAGAGCTACGGCGTCGCTGCCTCCAAGCAGGTCTGCGCCAAGGTGATCGGCCGCACGGCGTGGCGCTTCGAGGAGGTCGAGCCGCACTGGGACCGGCTGATGCTGCGCAGCTTCGTGGCCGAAGGCGGCAAGAAGGTGCTCTACCAGGAGGGGCCGCTGGCCAGGATTCGCGCACCGCGCGACTTGATCGCCGGCTGGCGCAACGGCGAAAAGAAACTGCCGGCGGGCGCGGCGATGTTCTGCGGCACCCTGCCGGCGATCGGCGCCATCCGCTCCTCCTCGCGGTTCGAAATGGAGATCGAGGATCCCGTGCTGGGCCGCAAGCTCGCCCATGCCTATGAGGTAACGGCGCTGCCCATCGTCTCCTGACATGGCTTCCCTGCAGGGAGGCCCTTGCGTGCCGGGCGCCGCTAAACGTACGTTCAGCGGCGTTGGGAGGAGCGGCAAGAAATGACCAAGGGCGCTTACGACGGCATCACCGTCCTCGACTTCACGCAGGGCATCGCGGGGCCGCACGCCTCGATGCTGCTCGCCCTGCACGGCGCCGACGTCATCAAGATCGAGCCGCTGGAAGGCGACTGGGGTCGCGCGCTGGGCGAGCTGAAGGGCGACCACTGCGCCCATTCGGTTGCCTTCAACCGCGGCAAGCGCTCGATCGCCCTCGACCTCAAGTCGCCCGACGGCATCGCCGTGGTGCAGAAGATCGCCGCCAAGGCGCATGTCGTGCTGGAGAGTTTCAGGCCCGGCGTGATCCAGCGCCTGGGCTTCGGCTACGAGGACATCAGGAAGGTCAATCCCAAGGTCGTCTACTGCTCGGTGTCGGGCTTCGGCCAGACGGGGCCCTACAGCAAGCGGCCGACCGTCGACGGGCTGATCCAGGCCTTCAGCGGCATGATGGTGATGAACCGGATGCCGGACGGCACGCCGTGGCGGCAGGGCATGATCGCCGTCGATGTCACGACCGGCCTCTATACTTTCCAGGCGCTGGCGCCGGCGCTGATGCGCCAGTTCCGCTTCGGCGAGGGCAGCTATATCGATTCCAGCCTGATGCGCGCCGCGGCCGCCTTCCAGGGCGCCAAGCTGATGGAATGGGTGTTCTCCAAGGGCGCGCCGCCGGTGCTCTACATGCCGGCCGGCAGCTACAAGTCGAAGAACGGCTACATCATGGTGAGCGCCATGCGGCCGCATCACTTCCGCCTGCTGTTCGAGCTGATCGGCCGCAAGGACATCGCCGACGATCCCGACCTGCAAAGCCACAACGACCGCATCCGGAACGCGCCCAAGATCATCAAGGCGCTGAACGAGACCATGCCCAGCAAGACAACCGAGGAGTGGATCGCCATCCTGCAGCCCAAGGACGTGTTCTGCGAGCGGGTCAACAACTACACCGACTATCTCGAGCATCCGCACGTCAAGGAATCGGGCGCCATCGATTGGATCGAGCAGGACGGCTTCGGCCGCATGCCGGTCGCCAACATTCCCGGCCTGCCGCCCGCCGCCACGCATGCGCCGCAGCAGCATGCGCCGCATATCGGCGAGGACGGGCCGGACATCCTGCGCGAGCTGGGCTACAGCCCCGCCGAGATCGACGCCATCTTCGCCCGCGGCGGCATCGGCGCGCCGGCCGCGACGGCGGAAGCGGCGGAGTGATGCTAAAGGGAATTGTTACAGTCTCGTGAAGGTTTCCGCAGTTTGCGCAGTTTCCGCTAGTGTTTTGCCAATTAGCCATGGGCTGAAAGGCTGCTTTTACGTAGCACCATGACGAACTTCCTGGCGCGCCAGAGCATGGACATCATCCTGCCGGGCACGTTGGGCATACTTTAGTGATACATAAGTAAAAGTCAATATGTAAATTAGCAACAATCTTGACGACGAGTTTCTGCGCACCATGCTGCGCAGAAACTGCCCTTGCCCCTCCGCCCCCTTCGACTTCGCGCGGCGCAAGCGCTCGGCGGGCACGGGCGACCACCTCACCTACTCATTTTCAGGCTCCTCTCCCCCCTTGGGGGAGAGGCTGGGTGAGGGGGTGATGCAGGAGGGAGTCTTCGCGTTGACCCCCTCACCTAACCTCTCCCCCAAGGGGGAGCGGAACATGAACCCGCCCCCAGAGCAGAGGAACGTGAATGCGCAGGGAGGGGGTCAAGTCACCTGGAAGCCGTGCGCAAAGGGATCGCGCTCGTCGACGAAGATCGTGTTGATGCCGTGCTGGCGCGCCCAGCCGGAGATCGACGGCACGATGGCGTCGTGGTTGCCGACCCGCGCCGCGGCCTCGACCCGGCCGTCGAACAGCGAGCCGATGATGCTCTCATGGACGAAGTCCTCGCCCACGGCGAGGCGGCCGCGGGCGGCGAGCTGGGCCATGCGGGCCGAGGTGCCGGTGCCGCAGGGGGAGCGGTCGATCGCCTTGTCGCCGTAGAACACCGCGTTGCGCGCATGGGCGCGCTTGTCGTTGGGCTTGCCCGTCCACATCACGTGGCTCACGCCCTTGATCGTCGGATTCTCCGGATGCACGGGCTGGATCCTGTCGTTCAGCAGCCGGCGCACGACCGGCGACAGCCGCAGCACGTCGCCGGCCGACATCGTCTCGAGACCGCCGAAATTCTTCTGCGGCTCGAGAATGCCGTAGAAGTTGCCGCCATAGGCGATGTCGAACACCAGCTCGCCCATGCCAGGCACGTCGATCGCGATGTCGCTCGCGGCCAGATACGACGCGACGTTGGTGATGCGCACGCTGTCGACGAAGCGGCCGTTCTGCTCGTAGCGTGCGACGACGCGACCAGCCGGCGCGTCGAGATTGAGCACGCCCGGCGTCGCCGGCGCGACAAGGCCGTTCTCGACCGCCATGGTGACGGTGCCGATGGTGCCGTGGCCGCACATCGGCAGGCAGCCGCTCACCTCGATGAACAGGATGCCGATGTCGCAATCGGCGCGGGTCGGCGGATAGAGCATCGCGCCCGACATCACGTCGTGGCCACGCGGCTCGAACATCAGCGCCTTGCGAATCCAGTCATGGTGCGCGAGGAAGTCGAGCCGCTTCTCGCTCATGGTGGCGCCCTTGAGCAGGGGCGCGCCACCCGACACCAGCCGCACCGGATTGCCGCAGGTATGGCCGTCGAGGCACGAGAAGGTATGGACGGACATGGCCTCTGCTTACGCCGCCGCCACGAAGCGCTCAACCTCGCGCGGGCTCTTCAGGTGGACGACCTGCTTCTCCTTGGCAAGAAAGGCGCACTCGAGGGTAAATTTCTCGCGGTTCCGGCGGTGTGTCTTGAGCGCCCACAGCAGGATCGAGTGGCGGCTGAAAAAGGTCCGCACGAAGGATTCGCGATTGCCGGTGCCCCAGAGGTCTTCCTTGGTCGCGGCGCGGCGGACCGTCCGGCGCAGCAGGCGCCACATCACCAGGGACAGCGGCAGGTCGAGCCAGACCAGCGTGTCGGCCGGCCGCCACACCAGATCGCGGACCTGGGCGTAGTTGCCGACCACGATCCAGCCGTCATCCCGGGTCTCGCGCTCGACCCTGTGACGGAATAGCTCAATCGGCGCGCCCTGCCAGTCGCGGCCCCAGAACAGCGCATCAAGCTCGACCACGCGCAGGCCGGTGCGTGCCGCCAGCCGCTCGGCCAGCGTGCTTTTTCCCGAACCAGTCGTGCCGATCACAACGACGCGCCGCATGTCGCCAACCCTCGCCCGACTGTAGCGTCAAATCGGCGGCCATCGTAGGGTGCCGGCCGCATGTCGGGGGTGTGTTGATGCCGCAGATCCATTTCAAGAATCTGAACCTGCTCGATCCGCGCTGGAACGAGGCGCGCGCGGGCTACGAGGTCCTGGTCGAGGACGACCTGATCAAGGAAGTGTCGCCCAAGCCGATCAAGGCGGCCAAGGCGCAGGTCGTCGATTGCGGCAAGCGCACCCTGATGCCCGGCCTGATCGACTGCCACGTCCATGTCTTCCTGGTCGAGGTGAATTTCCGCCTGCTCGAGAGCATGCCGCTCACCCTGCTGACGGCAAAATCTGCCGACCTGATGAAAGGCATGATCGACCGCGGCTTCACCACGGTGCGCGATACCGGCGGCGCCGACTGGGGGATCAAGACTGCCGTCGAGTCCGGCCTGATCCCCGGGCCGCGGCTCTTCATCTCGGGCCGCGCCATCGGCCCGACCGGCGGCCACAGCGATTCGCGCCGCCGCACCGACTACGGCACGCCCTCATGCGGCTGCTGCAACGCCATGGTCTACAGCCTGGCAATCGCCGACGGCCCCGACGCGGTGCGCAAGACAGTGCGCGAGCAGATGCGCCAGGGGGCGGATCAGGTGAAGATCATGTGCTCGGGCGGCGTCGCCTCGCCCTACGATCCGCTGGATTCGCTGCAATTCTCCGAGGAAGAGATCGCCGCCGCGACCGACGAGGCCAGGAATTTCGGCCGCTACGTGCTGGCCCACGCCTATTCGCCGGAGGCCATCACCCGCGCCGTCAACAACGGCGTCCGGACCATCGAGCACGGCAACCTCATCGACGCCAAGTCGGCCAAGCTCCTGAAGTCCAAGGGCGGCTTCATGGTGGCCAATCTGGTGACCTATTTCGTCATGAAGGAAAAGGCCGCCCAGTTCGGCATGACCGCCGACATGCTGGCCAAGAACGACATCGTGCTCGACGGCGCCCTGCGCTCGCTCGAAATTTGCAAGGCAGCCGGCGTGAAGGTGGGTTACGGCAGCGATCTTCTGGGCCAGCTGCAGGTCGAGCAGAGCCGCGAGTTCATGTTCCGCGCCGAGGTGCTGAAGCCGCTGGAGATCATCCGGCAGGCCACCACCGTGGGCGCCGAGATCCTGCGCCAGGAGGGCAAGCTCGGCATCGTCGAGCCCGGCGCCTTCGCCGACCTGATCGTGGTCGACGGCGATCCGCTGAAGAAGCTGGAACTGTTCCTCGACCAGGGCGCCCACCTGCCGGTGATCATGAAGGCCGGGAAGTTTCATAAGAATGCGTTGAAGTAGGCGGTGGTGCTCGCCGCGGATCACGCTGTCATCGTGAGCGCAGCGAAGGATCTCAGTGATCCGAAGGTCCTCGGCATGCGGCCTCGGATGAGGTCCTTCGCTACGCGCGGGACGACTATCGCTGCTCGCGATGATCAGTGTTCGGAGCTTAGTCGATGTCTTTCCTGTTCAAGAACCTCAGCCTCCTCGATCCGAACTGGAAGGAAGCGCGCGCCGGCTACGAAGTGCTGGTCGAAGGCGACACGATCAAAGAGGTGTCGAACAAGCCCATCAAGGCGTCGAAGGCCACGGTGGTGAATTGCGGCAAGCGCACGCTGATGCCGGGGCTGATCGACTGCCACGTGCACACCCACCACAGCGAGGTCTACATCAACCGCATGGAGGCGGTGCCGCTCACCCTGATGATGGCGCGCTCGGCCGGTCGCCTGAAGCGCATGCTCGACCGCGGCTTCACCACGGTGCGCGACGCCGGCGGCGCCGACTGGGGCACCAAGACCGCCGTCGAATCGGGCCTGATCCCCGGCCCGCGGCTCTTCATCTCCTGCCGTTCGATCGGCCCGACCGGCGGCCACAACGATCGCAACCGGCGCACCGACATCGGCCCGCCGTGCCTCTGCTGCAACGGCATGGTGTTCATCCGCTGCATCGCCGACGGGCCCGACGAGGTGCGCAAGGCGGCGCGCGAGCAGATGCGCCAGGGCGCAGACCAGGTGAAGCTGATGGTCTCGGGCGGCGTCGCCTCGCCCTACGATCCGCTGGAATCGCTGCAATTCACCGAGGAGGAAATCACCGCCGCCGTCGAGGAGGCGCATGCCTTCGGCCGCTACGTGCTGACCCACGCCTACACGCCGGAAGCGATCACCCGCGCCGTCAAATGCGGCGTGCGCACCATCGAGCATGGCAATCTGGTGGACGCGCCGACTGCCAAGCTGATGGCGCAGAAGGGTGTCTACATGATCCCGAACCTCGTCACCTACGACGCCATGAAGCGGCGCGCCAAGGAACTCGGCATGCCCCAGGAAATGCTGGAGAAGAACGACGAGGTGCTGAAATACGGCTTCGCCGAGCTCGAGCATTGCCGCAAGGCGGGTGTCCGCATGGCCTACGGCTCCGACCTTTTGGGCGCGCTGGAGGACGAGCAGACCGGCGAGTTCCAGATCCGGGGCGAGGTCATGCCGGCCATCGACGTCATCCGCTCGGCGACCCTGATCGGCGCCGAAGTCGTGCGCCAGGAAGGCAAGCTCGGCACCATCGCACCCGGCGCCTTCGCCGACCTTCTGGTGGTCGACGGCGATCCACTGAAGAATCTCGGCCTGTTCAAGGATGGCGGCATCAACCTGTCGGCCATCATGAAGGGTGGCCGGTTTCATAAGAACACGCTGTGAGGATGAGCTCCGCCTCAACATCTCTCATGCTCCTCTCCCCCTTGGGGGAGAGGAACATGAGGTCGTAGTGGCGCACGCTATTTCTCTGCTCCGCCGCCGGGCCGGCCGTTGGGCGTTGAACGCCGCGGCTACAGTCGCCCTGCTTTACATTCTGACGCCGCTGATCTTCGTCGTCTGGCTCGCCTTCTTCCGGCAGGAGATCCCGTCCTTCCCGCCCGAGGGCTACAGCCTGAAGTGGTTTGCGGCCATCCTCGACCAGCGCAAGTTCGTCGACGGCTTCACGCTGAGCTTCGAAGTGGGCGTCCTGGCGACCCTGATCGGCCTGGCGCTGGGCGTGCCGGCCGCGCTGTGCGTGACGCGCATGCAGTTCACTTTCAAGGTGCCGCTCGCCAGCCTGCTGCTGATGCCGTTGATCGTGCCGGGCGTCGTGCTGGGGACGGCCATGTATGTCTTCCATGTCGAGCTGGAGAACGGCCTCGATGTCGACGTGATCGGCACGTTCTACGCGCTGGTGGCGGGCCACATCGTGATCGTCATTCCCTGGGTGGTGCGCCTGGTCACGGCGAGCCTGGCGGGCGTCGATCGCAGCACCGAGGAAGCCGCCCAGAATCTCGGCGCCAATGCCTGGATCACCTTCTGGCGGATTACCCTGCCGGCCATCCGGCCGGGCATCGTGGCCGGCGCCCTGTTCGGCTTCGTGACCTCGTTCGGCAACCTCGAAATGAGCCTGTTCCTGGTTGGGCCGGGCCGCACCACCCTGCCCATCGTCATCCTCCAGTATCTCGAATGGAAGATCGATCCGACCATCGCGGCAGTCTCGGTGGTGCAGATCTTGCTGATTGCCGTGGCAATGCTGATCACCGACCACTACGTGAAGCTGGCGCGGGTCGTCTGAGATGGCGAGCCTCGACATCGAGCAGCTGGCCAAGCGTTATGGCGACTTCTACGCCGTGCGCGACGTCTCGCTCGCGCGTCGCCGACGGCGAGTTCCTGGTGCTGCTGGGCCCCTCGGGCTGCGGCAAGACCACGACCTTGCGCATGGTCGCGGGCTTCATCGAGCCCACCAGCGGCATGGTCAGGCTGGGTGGCGGCGATGTGACGCTGCTGCCGCCGTGGCGGCGCAACGCCGGCATGGTGTTCCAGAGCTACGCCCTCTTCCCGCACCTCACCGTGGCGCAGAACGTGGCCTTTGGCCTGGAAATGCGCAAACTGCCGCGCGCCGACATCGAGCGCCGGGTCGAGGAGACCCTGGCCCTGGTGCGGCTGGCCGGCTACGGCGGCCGCCTGCCGCGCCAGCTCTCGGGCGGCCAGCAGCAGCGGGTGGCGCTGGCCCGCGCGCTCGCCATCCGGCCCGACGTGCTGCTGCTCGACGAGCCGCTCAGCAACCTCGACGCCAAGCTGCGCCAGGAGGTGCGGGTCGAGATCCGCGAGCTCCAGCGCCAGATGGGGCTGACCACGGTCATGGTGACCCACGACCAGGAGGAGGCGCTCACCATGGCCGACCGGCTGGTGGTGATGAACGAGGGCTCGGTGCGCCAGGTCGGCTCCCAGCGCGACCTCTACGAACGGCCGGCCGACCGCTTCGTGGCGGGCTTCGTCGGCCGCAGCACGTTCCTCGACGGCGCGGTCGAGGCGGCGGGACGCTTCCGCACCGATGGCGGGCTGTCGCTTGTCTGCCGCGACGGCAAGGCCGGCCGCGCCGTCCTGTCGCTCCGGCCGGAACGGGTCGAGATCGGCCCGACGGCGCGCGCCGGACTCGACAACAGCCTGCCCGGTACGGTGGAATTCGTGTCATATCTGGGCGCCCTGATCGACATCCATGTGCGCCTCTCGCCGGCCGACCGCCTGGTGGTGCAGATCGCCAATCGCGAGGGCGGCTTCGCCCCGGAAGTCGGCCAGCCGGTCCATGTCGGCTGGCCGGCATCGGCCGGTCTGGTGTTTAATGAGTAGAGTCAACGAAACAACCGTCGTCTCGACCGAAGCCGAGCGCAGCGAGGCGAAGTGGAGAGACCTTGCCTGGAGCAGGCAAGGCCCCTCGGCTTCGCTACGCTCCGCTCGGGGCGACGGAATCATCTAACAGGAGGCAATCATGTCGGACCGCTTCACGATCAATCGCCGCGCCATGCTGGGCGGCACGGCCGCTCTCGCCGCCGGCGCGGCGCTGCCCGCCCATGCGGAAGACAACAAGCGCATCGTCGTCGGCACCTGGGGCGGCGACTATTCGCGGCTGCTGGCCAAGGACATCGAAACGCCGCTGCTCGTGCCCAAGGGCTGGGACGTGGTGAAGGACGAGGCCAACGATCCGCCGCGCCGCGCCAAGGTGCTGGCCGAGAAGTCGTTGCGCCGCGGCACCTCCGACCTGCAGGGCGTATCGGCCTCCAACATGTTCGAGATGAACGAGCAGGGCACGCTCGAACAGCTCGACTACTCCAAGATGGCCAACGCGGCCAACCTGATCCCGGCGATGAAATATCCCTACGGCGTCGGCCACATCTATTCGGGCAAGGTGATCCTGTTCAATCCCAAGCTCATGTCGGCACCCACGAGCTTCGCCGAGACGCTCGATCCCAAGCAGGGTGCGAAGCTCGGCATCATCGACATCCAGTATCAGTACACCATGGTCGCCGCGGGCCTCGCCTCGGGCGGGACGATGAGCAACCTCGATCCCGGCAAGGAACGGCTGATCGCCTGCAAGAAGGCCGGTGCGCGCATCTATCCTAGCAACGAGGCGTTCGCCCAGGCGCTCAAGACCGAGGAGATCGCCTGCGGCATCATGTGGAAGGCGCGCGCCGTGCAGTGGCAGAAGGCCGGCATCAACGTCGAGACGGTGGCCGCCGCGGAGGGCGTGCCGATGTACATCTCGGGCTTCGTCATGCCGAAGAACGCGCCCAACAAGGCCGGCGCCTACGCCTATCTCGACGCCATGCTGTCGCCCTCGGCGCAGGAGGGCTTCGCCGTCGACATGGGGTACAATCCGACGGTGACCAACGCCAAGGTCCCGGACGACCTGCAGAAGCGCATCGGCTTCACGCCCGAAGAGCAGAAGCGCCTGGTCGATCTCGACTACGGCTATCTCGCCAAGAACGATGCGGCGTTCCAGGAGTGGTGGAACAAGTCGTTCAAGGGCTGATCCCGCAGAATGGCCGACCTGGCACTCGCGCATGGCCCCGTCGTCGAGCGACGGCGGGGCGAGGGCTGGACGGCCACGGCGCTGCTCGCGCCGGCGACGATCTTTATCGCCATCAGCCTGTTCGGACCGCTCGCCTATCTGCTGCGCTACAGCCTGAACGAGTTCGTGCCGGCCAAGAAGATGATGGTCGAGGCGCTGACCCTGGCCAACTACGTCAAGTTCTTCACCGACCCCTATTACACGTCGATCCTGCTGACGACGGTGCGGATCTCCCTGCTGGTCACCGTGGCCTGCCTGGTCCTGGGCTTCCCCCTGGCCTACGTCGTCGCCCGCACCCAGAGCCGGTGGAAGCACCTCCTGATCATTTCCATCATCCTGCCGCTGTTCGTCGGCAATTCGGTGCGCGCGGCGGGCTGGATGGTGGTGTTCGGCAACAAGGGATTCATCAACGCCACCCTGATGGGAGCCGGCCTGATCGACCAGCCGATCGAGATCATGTTCACCGAGAATGCGGTGATCATCGGCATCATCGCCGTCAACCTGCCCTTCATGGTGCTTTCCCTGCAGAGCGTCATCGAGGGCATCGACCGCGCCGTCGAGGAGGCGGCCTTCAGCCTGGGCGCGCCGCCCGCCACCATGTTCCGCCGCGTGCTGTGGCCGCTCGCCATGCCCGGCATCCTGGCCGGCACGATCCTGACCTTCATCCTGGCGATGAACGCCTATGCCACGCCCTTCCTGCTGGGCGGGCCGTTGTTCAAGATGATGGCGCCGCTGGTCTATAACCAGTTCACCCAGCAGGCCAACTGGCCGTTTGGCGGCGCCATCGCCTTCATCCTGATGGCCGTGACGCTCAGCCTGACGCTGCTGGCCAACCTGATCATCCAGCGCCGCGGCCGCCGATAAAGGTGTTCGGCGCCCCGGCATGGGATAGGCTCTCCGCCATGGCCGAAGAAACCCGTCTGCGCCGCTTCGCCGTCCTGATCGATGCCGACAACACCTCGCCGCGCATCGCCGCCGGGCTGTTCGAGGAGATCGCCAAGTTCGGCGAGGCGAGCGTGCGGCGCATCTATGGTGACTTCTCGAGCCCGCGCATGAAATCCTGGGCGGACATCCTGCAGAAGTACGCCATCGATCCCTACCAGCAGTTCGCCTACACGACGGGCAAGAACGCCTCCGACATCGCCCTCGTGATCGACGCCATGGACCTGCTGCACAGCCGCCGGTTCGACGGCTTCTGCCTGGTCTCCTCCGACAGCGACTTCACCCGCCTGGCGTCGCGGCTTCGCGAAGAAGGCGCCGATGTCTACGGCTTCGGCGCCCAGAAGACACCGGAGAGTTTCCGCCAGGCCTGCCGGCGCTTCATCTACATCGAGAACCTGCTGCCCGAGGCGGAGGTATCGACTCCCGAGGAGGGCCCCGTCAGAACCCGCCAGCCGGCCAGCGCGGCCATTCCCATCCTCACCAAGGCGATCGCGCAGATGGAGACGGAGGACGGCTGGGTCGGCCTGGGCGTCGTGGGGCAGCGCCTGGCCAACATCGCCTCTGACTTCGATCCGCGCACCTACGGCTTTCGCAAGCTGAGCGACCTGGTCCGCCAGACCGGAGCGTTCGAAATGGATCAGCCGGACGGCCGGGCGGTGCGGATCCGGGTAAAGCCCGCGCATCCGCAGAGAGGCCGTTCCGCCCCGGCTGCGGCACCGAGGCGCGCCGCGAAATAGCCGCCGTTGCGGTCGCATCGAATTCGTCACCTGGGGCGCTTGGCGTCGTTGCTTTTGTCGCCGCCCGCCTCTAAAGGCGGAGGTCACGGCACGGCCCAACCGATGCCTTTGGACAGGAAAGCCCCCACGCTTGGAAAATGGTCGAGACCCCGCGGCTGCCGCCGCGGCAGTGACGAACGCTCGCGCCTGGACGCAGGTTCTTGCGCGCTACCGGCAGCCCAGCACCGGCCGGGGCATTGTCGAGATCGCCATCACCGTCGTGCCGCTTGTCGCTCTTTGGGTGCTGGCCTGGGCGACGCTCGACATCGGCTATTGGCTGGCCTTGCCGCTGGCCATCGCCGCCGCCGGATTTCTCGTGCGGCTTTTCGCCATCCAGCACGATTGCGGCCATGGTTCCTTCTTCCGTCACCGGCTGGCGAACGACTGGTTCGGCCGCATCGCCGGCGTGCTGACCTTCACGCCCTACGCCGTGTGGCGCCACGCGCACGCCACCCATCACGCCGGCACCGGCAATCTCGACCGTCGCGGCCTGGGCGATGTCGAGACGCTCACCGTGCAGGAATACCGCGCGCGTTCCTTCTGGGGCAGGCTGCGCTACCGCCTGTATCGCCATCCGCTGGTGATGTTCGGTCTCGGTCCCGCCTATGTCTTCCTGCTGCACTATCGCCTGCCGGTGGGGTCGATGCGCGACGGCTGGCGGCCGTGGGCCAGCACCATGGCGACCAACCTGGCGATCGCGCTGATCGTGGCGCTGCTGATCTGGCTCGTCGGCATCAAGGCATTCCTGCTCATCCACCTGCCGATCCTGCTGTTCGCGGCGTCGGTCGGGGTCTGGATGTTCTTCGTGCAGCACCAGTTCGAGCACACGACCTGGGAGAACGACGGAGAGTGGAACCTGCATGACGCCGCCCTGCACGGCAGCTCGCATTACGACCTGCCGGGATTCCTGCACTGGTTCACCGCCAATATCGGCATCCATCACGTCCACCACCTCAACAGCCGCATCCCCTACTACCGGCTGCCGCGCGTGCTGCGCGACCATCCGGAACTGCGTGACGTGGGCCGGTTGACGTTGCTCGGGAGCTTTCGCTGCGTGCGCCTCGTGCTGTGGGACGAGAGGCAGCGCCGCCTGGTCTCGTTCCGCGAGGTCCGCGCCGCCGGCTGAGTGGCGGCGCCTCCGTTGCCGTCCGGACGGCGATGGGCGACAGTCGAGGCCATGCATATTGGATTGATCGGCGGCATCGGCCCGGCCGCCACCGATTTCTATTACCGCGGCCTCATAGAGCGGCACGCTGCTTCCGGCATTCCGCTGGAACTCACGATCGCCCATGCCGACGTGCGGGAGATGAGCCGCAATCTCACCAACCGGGACCCCGGCCGGCAGGCCGAGATCTTCGCGCGACTGGTCGAGCGGATGAAGGCGGCGGGCGCGGCCGCCGCCGCCGTCACCTCGATGGGCGGCCATTTCTGCGTCAAGGAACTCGTGGCCCTCTCGCCCCTGCCGATCCTCAACGCCATTCCCGAGTTCGACGCTGCCATCGCGCGCAGCAAGATGAAGAAGGTCGGCATCATCGGCACCCGCACGGTGATGGAGAGCGCGCTCTACCATGGCATCTCCTCCGCCGAGGTCGTGGCGCCCGACGGCGCTGAGCGCGACGAGGTCCACACTGCCTATGTCACGATGGCGGAGGTCGGCAGGGTCACCGACCAGCAGCGCCACACGTTCTTCGCCGCCGGTCGCCGTCTCTGCCAAGAGCGCGGCGCCGAGGCGATCATGCTGGGCGGCACCGACCTGTTCCTGGCCTTCATCGGCCAGCAAAGCCCCTTCCCGCTCATCGATTGCGCCGACATCCATGTCGACGCGATCTACCGCAAGTCCTCGGCCGCGGCCTGACGTCTTGCCGGAGCCAAAATCGTTCAAATCGGAGCACCATCCAAGACCTCATCCTGAGGAGCGCCCGCAGGGCGCGTCTCGAAGGATGGCCACAGGCACGTGCGCGTTGCCCACCCTTCGAGACGGCCGCTACGCGGCCTCCTCAGGGTGAGGTTGGTTTTGTCGACACGGAACTCGCTTCAGGCGCAGCTCTTCAGCAGGTTCACCGCCGCCGCGTCGCCCGGAGCCAGCGTCAGGCACTCCTGGAAAAAGCGGCGGGCGGCGATCGCATCATGCTGGGCGAGCGCATCGACGCCCGACTGCAGCAGGTCCCGGGTCATGCCCTTGGCCGCGCGGAGCGCCGGCGGATTGGTCTGGAACACCTCGAAGATCGTGACCGGCCGGGTCTTGCCCTTGACCACCACGACGTCGATCGGACGGATGTCGTAGGCCCGGGGGTCGGCCAGCTGCTCGTAGGTGTACTGCGAGATCAGGAGACCGACGTGATACTCCTTGGTCAGGCTCTCGATCCGCGAGGCGAGGTTGACGGCGTCGGAGATGACGGTGCCGTCCATGCGATGGGTCTCGCCGATCGTGCCCAGCATCAGCGAGCCGCTGTTGAGGCCGATGCCGATGGCGATCGGCTCGAGGCCGGCGGCGCGGCGTTCCGCGTTGAAGCCTTCCAACGCGTCGTGCATGGCGAGACCGGCGCGCAGCGCATCGTCGGCGTTATCGAACAGCGCCATGATGGCATCGCCGATATACTTGTCGATGAAGCCGTTGTGGGTGCGGATGACCGGCCCCATATGCGCCAGAAAAGCGTTGATGAAGGCAAAATTCTCGTCCGGCGTCATCTTCTCCGACAGCGTCGTGAAGCTCCTGATGTCGGAGAACAGCACGGTCATGTTCTTGCGCTTGTTGTCGCCCAGCTCGACCTCGCGGATCGACGGCTTGCCGACGATCGCCAGGAAGGCGTGTGGCACGAAGCGCTCGATCGAGAGGTTGGTCTGCTTGAGATCGAGAATGGTCCTGCGCACCGCATCGCGCATCGAGGCGAAGCTCTTGGCGAGCTGGCCGATCTCGTCGCTGCGGTCGGTGTTGGCGATCGCCTGGTTGAGGTCGCCCTCGGCGATCGCGCCGGCCTCGCCGCGCAGGTTGAACAGCGGATCGAGGAGCTGCTTTTGCAGCAGGCGCGAGGCGATCCAGAACACCACCGGCAGCAGCAGCGCCAGCACAATCATCGAGCTCACGAAGACCCGGAGCACGGCCTCGCGCGCCAGGCCGGTGTCGTAAGTGATCTCGCGGATGACGAGCTTGGGACTGACCGGATGGGTGGCGTCGGTCGCGGCGGACGTCGCCTCGGCGCTGTAGATGGTGACGTAGCGCCCGTCGTTCGTGGCCACCTCCTCGCGCCGGCTGCGCGCCACCCGCTCGGCGAGCGCGGGATCGAGCTTCTTGCCGGGATGAAGCAGCGACCAGGTGCCGGCGGCGTTGATCAGGTAGATATCGACGTCCCTGAGATACGGATGCGAGCGCACCGGATCGGTAAAGAACTCGTCGAAGAAGAAATTGCTCATCCAGCCGAAGTCGCTGGCGGCGAGGCTGTCGCGCACGTCGGTCGAGATTTCGATGATGTAGTCTTTCCCGACCGGCCCGAGGTAGCTGTAGGTCCGGAGCGTGCCCGTGACCTGCGACAGGTCGATGCCGTCGTTCATGACCTTGCCGGCGCCGAACACCGTATCGAGGAAGTCGGTGAACTTGCCCTCGGGAAAGGCGAGATTCATGTCGTAGGCGAGGTTGGTCTGGAACACCCGGTGCGCGCGGTTGATGAAGTAGATGTGCTGGATGCCGTACTTCTTCACCAGGGCGTCGAGCTGGGCGACTGAAAGGTCCTGCGGCTGGCGGCCCAGACCCTCGAACTCGGCGGCGATCTCCGGCAGCACCTTGCCCATCTGCGCGGTGATCCGCTCGTGCTGGTCGCGCAGCATGGTCTCGAAGACGGCGAAGCGGTTGGAGAGGCTCGCTTCGATCTTGCTGATCTCGATATCCTGCTGATCGGAGACCAGCCGGTACATCGCCAGCGAGGCGACGATCGTGGCGCCGAGGCTGACGGCCACCATCACGGCCAGCAGGAACAGACCGACTTTACGCTTCATCGAAGCAGTTCCTCACGCTGAGGCAGGGCGCTTCGTTCGGACACGGACGCAGTCTAGCGACGCGTTCGCCACGGCACACCCCACTTCTGCAACAGGCGGGCCGAGGCGCCCTCACGCCCCGCCCGGCTCGCAGGCGGAACGAAATAGGATTGCGCGTCAAAGCGCGGAACCGGACGCGATCATCTGTCGAGAGCCGTCATGTTGACGTAGAGACGGCGAAGAGCGGTCTTCACGGCCCTCGTTTCAGCGGCGCTGAAGCCGTCCAAAGCCAAGCGCTCGTAGCGTTCGGCGATCGGCAGGAGGCGCCGGGTCAGGCGGCGGCCGGCCGGCGTGACATGAAGCGCCACCGCGCGCGCATCGCCGGCATCGCGGCGGCGGGCGACCAGGCCCTTCTTCTCCATCGCGTCGACCAGGCGCGTCAAGGTCGAGACCTCGATCGACGTCGTCTCGGAGAGATCGCCCATGCGTCGCCCGTCGCGCTCGCGCAAAGCGGCGAGCACGCGCCACATCTGCAAGGTGGCGCCGAGCGGCCGCACCTCCGCGCTGAACGAAGCCGCGATGCGCGCCCCGGCGCGGTTCAGCAGATACGGCAGGTAGGAGTCGAGGGGGCCCATGGACGCTTCTCTTTGCTGGGAGCGCGCCGCTCCAGTGGCGCGTCTTCCCTTGTCGCATGAGCGCCACTGGAGTGGCGCGCTCCCAGCTATGCGCGGGCCTGGAGGCCCGCGGTCCGGAAAGCCGGCGCCACCTCGCGCATGAAGCGCTCCATCTGTTCCTTGACCATCGCGTGAGGCTTCTGGCCGTAGTTGAAATAGAGGATGACCTCGGCGATGCCGGCCTGCTCGACCTGCTTCAGGGTATCGACGATGTGCTGCGGGCTGCCGCACAGGATTGACTTGTCGGTGAGCTTCTCGGGCCGCATGTCGCGCAGGATGTTCACAATATCGACGAAGTACTTGTAGGTCGGCGGCACTTTCTCGCCCGACGCCGACGGAAACGCCGCGATCAGGGCGTCCTGGAAATAGCGCACCAGCGCCTGCTTGCCGTACTGCTCCTCTTCCTGCGTCGAGGCGATGTGCACGAAGTAGGAGCACATGGCGCGCCGCATCGGCCGCTTGAATTGGGTCTCGCAGGTGTCGCGGTAGACGCGCACGGCATCGGCCAGCGAGCCATAGACCATGGCGGCGGCAAAGGGCGCGTAGATCACGTTCCAGTCGTGCCGGGCGGCAAGCTCCATCGAGGGCCGCGAGAAGCAGGCGACATAGGGCCGGAGCGGCTGCTGCGCCGGCCGCGGCCGCACCTCGATATCCTTGAAGTCGTAGAATTTCCCCTTGTGCGACCACTTGCCGGGCTCGGTCCAGGCGCGCCACACGATCTCCAGTCCCTCGGCGAAGAGCTCGGCCGAATCGTCGAACGGTGCGCCGAACGGATCGTATTCCTTGCGGTCGTAGCCGCGGCCGGCGGCGAAATCGACTCGGCCGCCGGACAGCAGGTCGAGCGTCGCCCATTCCTCGGCGACATGCAGCGGGTGATGCACCGGCAGCAAGGTGACGGCGGGCGCCAGGCGGAGCCTGCTCGTTGCGCCAGCGAGCTGGGCCAGGATGGCCAGCGGCGAGGCATTGACGCCTAGAAGGTTGAAATGATGCTCGCCGATCCAGGCCGAGTGGAGGCCGATCTTCTCGGCCCACAGCGCCTCGGCGTAGATGTCCTTGATGAAAGTTTCGGCGCTGCGTGGATTGTTCGGATAGCGGTTGTCGCTCAGCGTGAAATACCCGAACTCCATGGCGTTTCCTCCGTCCTTGCGGCGAAGGTGCGCCAAAGCGATTTATTTGTAAATGCAAATAACGGCGAGACGCCTTGTGACCAAGTACACTGGCGCAACGTCAAAATCTCATCCTGAGGAGCGCCCGAAGGGCGCGCGGCCGCCTCAGGGTGAGGTGCAATTTTGTCCTGGCCGGAATAGCGCTAGGCCACGCGCGGCTCGACTTCGGCCAGCGAGACGATCCAGTCGCGGAACGCCTTGATCTTGCGCCGCCGGATCGCCTCCGGCGGATAGACCAGGTAATAGGCGAAGTCGCCGGCCGCCATCTTGAAATCGAACGGCACGACGAGACGGCCGGCCTTGAGGTCGGGCGTCACCAGCGCCTGGCGGCCGAGCGCCACGCCCAGCCCGTCCATCGCCGCTTGGTAGGCGGCCAGCGCAAAATCGAACGACACGCCGCGCGAGGAATCGACGCCCTTCACTCCGGCAGCGGTCAACCAGACCTGCCAGTCGTCGGGAAAGTTGCCGATGTGCAGGAGCGTGAAGCGCTTGAGGTCGGCCGGCTTCTTGAGCGCATTCGGTCCCTTGAGCAGGGACGGCGCACAGACCGGCATCACGTCCTCGGTCACCAGCCGCTCGGCGGTGAGTCCCGGCCAATGGCCACGGCCGTAGCGGATGCCGATATCGACGTCCTCGCGCGAGAAATCGACCAGGCCGGTGTTGGTGCTGATGCGGACGTCGATCTCGGGATTGGCGCGCTGGAAGCCGCCCAGCCGCGGCACCACCCATTTCATGGCGAACGAGGCCGTGGTCGTGACGGTGAGGTGCCCGCCCCTGTCCTTCTGCAGGAGCTTTTCGGTGGCCTCGTTCAGCTGGTCGAAGGCGCCGCGCACCGACGGCAGATAGGCCTGGCCCGCTTCCGACAGCAGCAGCGAGCGATTGCGGCGCACGAACAATTTTAATCCGAGGCGCTGCTCCAGCCCGCGCACCTGGTGGCTGATCGCGGCCTGGGTGACGCTGAGTTCGTCGGCGGCATCGGTAAAGCTCATGTGGCGGGCAGCAGCCTCGAAGGCACGCAATCCGTTGAGCGGCGGCAGGCTTCGCTTCATGACGCTCCCATCACATGAGTTATTCTTATCAAAACAGGACAAAGGGTCATTTGTAAAGGACCCCTCAGGGTCCCAAATCCGCTCCAGACAAAGCGTTACTCCATCGGGGAGCAGTCCTATGGCCGACATCTCGCTTCATTACAGTTCCAAGGCGCCGCTGGCCGGCACCTACACCGCATTCAACCAGATCCTGGTGGGCTGGCGCCGCCGTGCCCGCGAGCGCCGCGAGCTCGCGCGCCTCGACAGCCGCACCATCCGTGATCTGGGCCTCAGCCCGAGCGATGTCCAGTTCGAGGTGAACAAGCCTTTCTGGCGAAGCTAATCCCCATCCGGAGCGAGCCCGTTCCTACCCTGCGCGGGCTCATCATCTCTCCGGATCCTGGCCGGCGGTCGACCCTCAGCCTCCCTGTCGACCGCCGGCTTTTTCTTTGCCCGCGCCCCGGCCGCTTGCTAGACGCCGCGCGTGCCCCTTTCAGACCTCCAGATCCAGGCGCTGGCGCGAGACGCCGTGCAGCGCGCCACCGCCGGTGATTTTGCCGGCGCCGAGCCGTTGCTGGCGCAGATGGCCGAGGCGCGGCCCAATTCGGGGCAGGTGCTCAATCTCCTGGGCCAGGCCCGGCTGAAGCTCGGACGTTTCGCCGAGGCGCTCGAGCCCCTGGAGCGCGCGGCCAAGTTCCTGCCCAAGGATGCCGCCGCGCAGGTCAATCTCGCGGGCTGCCTCTCGGTGCTGGGCGAGCACGAGAAGGCCCTCGTCGCGCTCGAGCGCGCTGCGCGGCTGAAGCCCGGCGATGCCGCCATCGCCCACAACAAAGGCCGCGCGTTGGAGGCGCTGGGCCGCGCCGACGATGCCGAGCGCGCCTACGACGAGGCGCTGTCGATCGATCATCGCCTGATGCCATCGCTCTCCGCCCGCGCCGGCCTTTTGGCCGCGCGCGGCGACTGGATGGGAGCGCTCGGCGATCTCGACATGGCGCTGACCAGCCGGCCCGACGATCCGCATCTGCGCCTGCGCCGCGGCGAGTTGCTGCTGCGCCAAGGCGATTGGCTGCGCGGCCTTGCCGACCATGAAGCGCGCCTGGAGATCGCGGGCGAGCGCTATGCGCCCAACCTGCCGCGCTGGCAGGGCGAGCCGCTCGCCGGCCGGCTGCTGATCTATCCCGAGCAGGCCGACATCGAGAGCGACGCGGCGATGCGCGACGCGCTGATGCTGGCGCGCGGCGTCGATGCCGTCGTGCAATGCGCGCCCTCGCTTGCCGAATGGCTCGACATGCCGACGATCCGTCGTGGCGAGGCGCTCGACGGCTTCGCCGCCGCGGCGCCGCTGCGCAGCCTGCCGCACCTGCTCGGATGGTCGCTGGAATCCCTGCCGGCCCCCGGCGCGATGCGACGGGAGGCCGAGCGCTCGTCCCCCATCGGCTGGTTCGCCCGCAGCGAGCCGCCGGCCGGGGTCATCGTCGAGCGCGATCCCGGGCAGGTCGCGACCTGCGCACTGGTCGTCGGCGACGACCTCGCGCCGACGCACCTTGCGGCGCGCCTCGGCATCCCGACCTTGCTGTTGCCGGGCCCTTCCGCCGATTGGCTGTGGGGTCCGCGGACCGGAGCATCGCCGTGGTATCCGGCCTTGGAAGTGCTGCGCGCCGACGAGGCGGACGGGCTGGCGGAGCGGCTTCGCGCGCTATGAGGTTTGTGCCGCAACGCTGCGGAACCGCAGCAATCCCAGGCCCAGGAAAAGACCGCCGATGGCGGCGACAGCCGCGAACTGCGGCCACACCACATCGAAGCCGGCGCCGCGATAAAGGATCTCCTGGGCGAAGGTGACGAAATAGGTCGAGGGCGAGGCCTGCATGATCGTGCGCAGCCACGGCGGCATGCTCTCGAGCGGCGTGTTGCCGCCCGACAGCAGGTTCAGCGGGACGGCGACGAGTATGTAGAGCAGGCCGAGCTGCGGCATGGTGCGCGCGATGGTCGCCAGGAAGACGCCGATCGACGTGGCGAAAAACAGGTACGCCACGACGCCGACCATGAAGAGCGGCACCGATCCGGCAATGGGGATGCCGAGCAGCTGGCGCACCACGATATAGAGCGACAGGACGACCGCCACGGCGATGACCAGGCTGTTCGCCAGGATCTTGGACATGGCGATCTCGAACGGACTGATCGGCATGACCAGGAGATGGTCCATCGTGCCGTGCTCGCGCTCGCGCACGACGGCCGCGCCGGCCAGGATGATCGCCAGCATGGTGACGCTGTTGACCAGGCCCATGACGCTGGTGAACCAGGCCGTCGCAACGTTGGGATTGAAGGCGATGCGGACTGCAAGGTTGACCGGAGGCAGCGACGCGCCCACCGCACGGGCCACGAAGCCGTCGATCTCGGTCGAGATGATCTGCTGCGCGTAACCC
Source organism: uncultured Alphaproteobacteria bacterium (assembly GCA_963765385.1). GTDB lineage: Bacteria > Pseudomonadota > Alphaproteobacteria > Reyranellales > Reyranellaceae > Reyranella. Next base: position 1,783,770 of record CAVXWG010000014.1, read on the forward strand.
GAGCCGATACCAGCCTGCACCACGGCGGTCGCGTCGACGGCGACCTGCAACGTGGGACTGCGTCGGGCCACGACGTCGCGCTCGAAATGCGGCGGGATGTCGATGATGAAGGTGTATTTGCCGATGTTCATCAGGTGATCGACGTTGCGTTCCTCCACCATCGCCGCCGGCTGGAAATAGGGCGGCAGAAAAGCCCGCGCGATGCGCCGGGAAAGCTCGGAGTGATCCTCGTCGACGATGGCGATCGACGCGTTGTGCAGCTCCTGGGCGTTGCTCTGCGCCTGGGCGATGATGGCGAGCGAGAACGAATAGACGACGAGGCCGAGCAGGACCCAGTCCCGGAACAGGCTGCGCAGCTCCTTGGTGGCCAGCCAGAAGATGGTGGAGAGCGTGCGCATGCGGCGGCCTACTTTTCCTGCCGTCGCAGCAGGACGAGGCTGAGCAGCGTCAGCGCCGGAATGAAGGCGGCAAGGACCAGGAGCTGGCCGCTGAGATCGGCGAAACCCAGCCCCTTGGTGAAGGTGCCGACGCTGATCGGCAGGAAGTAGGTCATCGGGAACAATCGGCCGAGGATCGCGCCCATGCCGGTGATCGAGGAGATCGGCACCAGCATGCCGGCGAACATGGTTGCCGGCAGGACCGTGAGGATGGCGGTTCCGAACAGCGCGGCGATCTGGGTGCTGGTGAAAGTCGAGATCACCCGGCCATAGGCGGTCGTCGCCGCGACATAGACAAGGGCAGCCAGCGCCAGCAGCGGAAAGCTGCCCTTGAGGGGCACGCCGAAGAGGAACAAGGCCATCAGCAGCAGCACGACGAAGTTGATCATCGCCACCACGATGTAGGGGACTTGCTTGCCCAGCAGGAATTCGAGCCGGGTAACCGGAGTCACGTAGAGATTGACGATGGACCCCAGTTCCTTCTCGCGCACGATGGCCAGCGCCATGAGGATCGCCGGGATGAGCGCGAGCTGCAACGCGATCTGCGACGGCACCATGGCATAGACGCTGTCGAAATCCTGATTGTAGCGATACCTGATTTCTATGTTTGCCGACGGCACGTCAGCGGCGCCCACCGCGTTGCCGCGGATGGCAGGGTCGGCGAGAAACTGCTGATGGACCCCTTGAAGGTATCCGCGGATCGTCTCGGCGCGAAAGGGCATGGCGCCGTCGATCCAGATGCCGACCTCGGTCGGGCGGCCTCGCTTAATGTCGCGACCGAATCCCGGCGGGATCTCGACCGTGGCCGAGACCCGACCCGTCTTGAGGCGGTCCTGGAGGTCGGCGGCGTCCTTGAGCGGCGGCTGCTCGACGAAGTATGCCGACCCGCGAAGCTCCTCGAGATAGGCGCGGCTCGCATAGGTATTGTCGCGATCGAGGACGGCGAAGGTGAGCGAATTGACATCGGTCGTGATGCCGAAGCCGAAGACCAGCATGAGAAAGGCCGTGCCACCCAGCGCGAAGCCCAGCCTGATCCGATCGCGCATCAATTCAAGGGCTTCCCGGACGGCGTAGGCAAACATCCGGCGGAAGCTGAACAGTTGCGAGGTGACGGGCGCGGCCGACGGCGGCGCCGGCGCATGCTCGATCGTGAGCGCATGCTGGCGCGGCGCCGTTCCGCGTGCCTCCGCCGCCTCCTCGAGATAGTCGACGAAGGCATCCTCGAGGGTCCGCACGCCCCGCGCACGGACGAGATTCGCCGGCAGGTCGGTCGCCAATACACGCCCTGCATCCATCAACGAGATCCGGTCGCAGCGCGCCGCTTCGTTCATGAAATGCGTGGAGACGAAGATGGTGACGCCCTGGTTGCGGGACAGGTCGATCAGGAGTTCCCAGAACGCGTCGCGCGCCATCGGATCCACGCCGGAGGTCGGCTCATCGAGAATGAGAAGGTCCGGCTGGTGCACGATCGCAACCGCCAGCGACAGGCGCTGGCGGATGCCGAGCGGCAGGGTCGATGCCAGCTGGCCGACATAGTCGCCGAGGCCGAAGCGGCGAATGAGGTCGTCGATGCGACGCCGGGCCTGATCGGCCGGCAAATGGAACAGGCGGGCATGGAGGTCGAGGTTCTGGCGAACCGTGAGCTCGGTATAGAGCGAGAAGGCCTGCGACATGTAGCCCACGCGCGTGCGCGAGGCCATGTCATTGGCGTCGACCGCACGACCAAACAGCATTGCCGTGCCCTCGCTGGCCGGCAGCAGCCCGGTCAGCATTTTCATCGTCGTGGTCTTGCCGCAGCCGTTGGAACCCACGAAGCCGAAGATCTCGCCGCGCTCGATGTCGAAGCTCACATGGTCGACCGCGGTGAAGTCCGCGAAGCGGCGGGTGAGACCGCGGGCGGTGATCACCCGCTCATGGTCGAACTTGCCGCGCGGTGGAATCTCCAGCTGGTGATGGCCCGCCTTTACCTCGTCGGGCAGCAGGCCGATGAAGGCGTCCTCGATCGTGGCGGCGCCCGTCCTCGCCTTGAGCTCGGCCGGCGGGCAGGCCGCCAAGACCCTGCCGGCGTTCATGGCGACCAGCCAGTCGAAGCGTTCCGCTTCCTCCATGTAGGCGGTCGCCACGATGATGCTCATGCCCGGACGGCGTGCCCGCATGCGGTCGATGAGTTGCCAGAACTGCCGCCGCGACAGCGGATCGACGCCGGTGGTCGGTTCGTCGAGGATCAGCAGGTCGGGGTCGTGGATCAGGGCGCAGCACAGGCCGAGCTTCTGGCGCATCCCGCCGGAGAGCTGCTTGGCCAGCCGGCCGGCGAACGCGGTCAATCCCGTGCTGTCCAGCAGGTCGGCGATCCGCGCCGCGCGCTCGGCGCGGCCGTGGCCGAACAGCCGGCCGAAGAAATCGATGTTTTCCCGGACGCTGAGGTCGGGATAGAGGTTCTTTCCCAGGCCTTGCGGCATGTAGGCGATGCGCGGGCAGATCGCGCCGCGATGGCGTGCATTGGCCATGTCGCCGCCCAGCACTTCCACCCGGCCGTCCTGGACACGCTTGGCGCCAGCGACCAGGCCCAGCAGCGACGACTTGCCGACGCCGTCGGGGCCGATCAATCCGATGATGCGGTCGGCCGGAACATCCAGCGTGACCCCGTCGAGGGCGACGACGCCGCGATATCGGTGGCTGACGCCTGTGAGGCGGACGACCGGGGCGGCCGCGTTGGCCACCTCTACGGATTCCCTTGCAGCCGCTCCGGCCAATCGGTCTTGGCGTCGAACTTCACGTAGGCCACGCCCGGCAATCCGGTCCGCACGGCGTCGGCATGGGCACGCGAGCGTTCGGGATCGATTCGCACCCTGATGCGAAACATCAGCTTGTCGCGCTCGGTCTGGGTCTCGACCATCTTGGGCGTGAACTGCGCCTGCGAGGCCAGGAACGTCACCTTCGCCGGGATCGGCCGGTCGGGATAAGCGTCGAGCACGATGCGGGCATCGCTGCCGATCTTGATCTGGCCGGCCGTCGTGGTCGGCAGATAGATGTCCATGTAGACGTAGCCGATATCCAGCATGGTGAAGACCTTGCCGCCTGCCGGCAGGACCTCGCCGATATTGGCGATGCGATATTCGATGCGTCCGTCACGCGGCGCCACGAGCGTGTTGTCGGCGATGTTCACCTTGTAGAGTTCGACGTCCTGGTCCGCCGCATTGAGAAGATTCTCGGCCATGCGGACCCTTGCCGTGGCGGCAAGTTCGCCTGCACGCGCGCTGTTGGCCTGCTGCTGGCGCTGGTCGAACAGCTCCTTGGTGATGAATCCGCTCTTCAACAGCGATCGGGCGCGCTCGATCTCCTGGTCGGCGAGCACGACCTGGCTGTGCATCTGGTCGACGTTGGCATTGGCCTCCGCAATCGCCTTGCGCGCCTGCTCGACCTGGGCCTCGGATTTCTTGAGCGAAGCCGCCATGTCCCGCGTATCCATCACCGCCACGACCTGGCCCGCGGTCACCATGTCACCCTCGTCGACCCGAAGCTCGGCGATGCGGCCGGCAAACTTGGTGGCGATATCGATGGGATCGGCCTCGATCCGGCCGTTGCCGTAGGCGATGCCGGACGGCAGCGGGATCGGGCGATGGAACCACCAGTAGGCGCCGCCCGCGACGCCCAAGGCAACGACGCCGAGCAGCACCAGCAGGCGCAGCCACCGCCGCCTGCCGCCGACGGCATGAGGCACGACGGCCGGCAACTGCACAGCCGGCGAAGACGCTGCCGGAAGGTGTTCCGTACCGACCAGGCTGCCGCTGCCTTCCGCCACAGGGGCCACGTCGACGTCGCGGGGTTCGTTCATGCAGTCGTTGCTCTCTCTCACGGCTTGGAGGCTGCAGCCATTGATGTGGTGCATAAACCGAGGCGACGCTAGGACAGACTTCCCGCGCGATAGCCGCCATTACGTCTATTCCCAACGCCCGGGCAACGGATTGAGCCAGATCAAGAATCGGCTTCCTTCCGGCCCTCACTGGTGCTGTGATCCGCGCCCGTTGGAGGAACCTCAAATGGCCAAAACCCTGTTCGACAAGATCTGGGACAGCCACGTCATCACCGATCTCGGCAACGGCTTCGTGCTGCTGCATATCGACCGCCTGCTGCTGCACGACCTCTCCGGTGCGCGCGCCCTGCAGGAAGCCGTCGAGAAGGGCTATACGCCGGCCCAGCCGCGGCTGGTCTACGGCACGCCCGACCACGCCATCTCGACCGCGCCGGGCCGCACCGAGAAGACCTTTCCGCCCGGCGAGCCGCTGATCCGCAACATGCGCGCCGCCACGGCCAAGTACGGCATCCGCCTGTTCGATCTCGGCCAGGACGGCAACGGCATCGTGCATATCATCGGACCGGAGCTGGCGCTCACGCTCCCCGGCACGACTTTGATCTGCGGCGACAGCCACACCTGCACCCATGGCGGCATGGGCGCGCTCGCGTTCGGCGTCGGCTCGTCGGAGCTGGTGCATGCGCTCGCCACCCAGACCATGGTGCAGCGCAAGCCCAAGCGCTTCCGCGTGCATTTCGAGGGCAGAATTCCCGAAGGTGTCACGCCCAAGGACATGATCCTGCACCTGATCGGCGATGTCGGCACGGCGGCCGGCACGGGACACGCCGTCGAATATGCCGGCTCGGCGATCAGAAGCCTGCCGGTGGAGGGAAGGCTCACGATCTGCAATCTGTCGATCGAAATGGGCGCGCGCACCGGCATGGTGGCGCCCGACGACATCACCTTCGAGTATCTCGCCGGCCGCGACTTCGCGCCCAAGGAGGCGATGTGGGACAAGGCCGTCGCCCATTGGCGCACCCTGCCCTCCGATCCCGACGCCGAGTTCGATCGCGAGCACACGATCGACATGAGCAAGGTGGCGCCGCAGATCACCTGGGGCACCAGCCCCGAGCATGTGATCGCGGTCGACAAGGCGATCCCCGATCCGACGACGGGGCCGGAGGACAAACGCGCGGCGTGGACGGCGGCGCTGCAGTATCAGGGGCTCGAGCCCGGCAAGCCGATCGAGGGCACCAGGGTCGACTGGGTGTTCATCGGCTCCTGCACCAACAGCCGCATCTCCGACCTCCGCGCCGCCGCCGCCGTCGCCAAGGGGCGGCACAAGGCGGACCATGTCACAGCCTGGATCGTGCCGGGCTCGGAGCGCGTGAAGCGCGAGGCCGAGGCCGAGGGGCTCGACCGCGTGTTCCGCGAGGCCGGCTTCGAATGGCGCGAGCCCGGCTGCTCGATGTGCATCGCCTCCAACGGCGAGCGCGTGCCGCCGGGGCAGAGGAGCGTGTCGACGTCCAACCGCAATTTCGTCGGCCGCCAGGGCCCCGGCGCGCGCACCCATCTCGCGAGTCCCGCGATGGCCGCGGCGGCGGCGATCAAGGGCGCGATCGCGGATGTCCGGAAGCTTTAGTTGATAACGAGGCACCTCCATTCGTCGCCCCGACCGGAGCGAAGCGGAGTGGAGGGGCCTTGTTTCTACGACTTGCTGCAAATCGTTTTGAGAAGGTCTCTCCGCTACGCCTCGCTGCGCGAGGCTTCGGTCGAGACGACGGGAGGTAGTTAAATGGAAAAATTCACCAAGGTGACCGGCGTGGCCGCCCCGCTGATGCGGCAGAACGTCGATACCGATCTCATCATCCGGATCGAGCGGCTGGTCAGCAACACCGGCCGCCAGGGGCTGGGCCCCTATTGCTTCGAGCAGATCCGCTTCAAGCCGGACGGCAGCGAAAACCCCGACTGCGTGTTCAACCAGGAGCCCTATCGGAATTCGCCCATCATCCTGTCGGCCGAGAATTTCGGCTGCGGGTCCTCGCGCGAGGGCGCGGTGTGGGCGCTGGCCGGCATGGGCGTGAAGGCGGTGATCGCGCCCTACTACGGCGACATCTTCTACAACAACTGCTTCCAGAACGGCATCCTGCCGGTGATGCTGCCGATCGAGGACGTCGAGCAGCTCGCCGACGAGATGCGCGCCTCGCCGGGCAACGCCCGCATCACGGTCGATCTCGAGAATTGCCAGGTCGTGTCGCCGACCGGCCGCGTGATTCCCTTCAAGATCGACGCGCGGCGCCAGCACGCCCTGCTGAACGGCCTCGACGACATCGCCCAGACCATGAGCCACAAGGACGAGATCGAAGCGTGGCAGGCCTCCGACAAGACCGGCCGGCCATGGGTGTGGCTGTGAGCGCTTGAGGCCGCTCCACGTCTTCGCCGCGCTCCTGATCGTGGCGATGTGGGGCCTGAACTTCACCGTCATCCGCTTCGGCCTCGACGAATTCACGCCCTTCACCTTCTCGGCCTGGCGCTTCCTGCTGGCCGCCCTGCCGATCCTGTTCGTCAAGAAGCCCGCGATCTCGTGGGGCACCCTGGCCGGTATCGGCGGCTTCATGTTCGGCGGCCAGTTCGTCTTCCTGTTCTTCGCCATGCAGGCCGGCCTGCCGCCGGGCCTCACCTCCGTGCTGGTGCAGCTGCAGGGCCCGCTCACGGTGGTGCTGGCCGCCCTCTTCCTGCGCGAGCACGCCACGCGCGGCCAGTGGCTCGGGCTCGCAATCGCGGCCGTCGGTGTCGTGCTGATCGCACGCTCGGTGGAAGGCGCGACGAACGTCCTCGCCATCGGCCTGGCGCTCCTGTCGGCGCTCACCTGGGCGATCGGCAATCTCTTCTTCCGCTCGGCGCGCGGCGTGTCGATGTTCGCGGTCACGGCGTGGGCCTGCGTGCTGCCGCCGCTGCCGCTCGCCCTCGTCGCCCTGATCACCGAAGGGCCGGCGCATCTGCTGGCGCCGATCCTGGCGCCCACCTGGAAGGGCTGGTTCGCGCTCCTCTACACGGTCGTGCCGGTGATGTGGCTGGGCTACCTGATCTGGGGCACGCTCTTGCGCACCTATCCCGCCGCCAAGGTCGGGCCGATCTCGCTGCTCGTGCCCTGCGTCGCCTTGGGCTTCGCCGGCTGGCTGGTCGGCGAGCCGCTCGGTGGCCTGCGCCTCGTGGGCGTGATCGTCGTGCTGGGCGGCGTCGCGACGGGGCTGTTCGCGTCGGTGCGGCGAATGCGTTAGGCGGCGCACGATCATTCAAGACCGCCGCCGGTCACCATCGGCATAGTGCGGTCTGTCAGCCACAGGGAGTCCGCGCATGCCTTCCGACATCACCAAGCGCCGCGAGGTGATCAACTTCGCCAGGAAATTCGAGCTCTTCTCGGAGCAGTGGCAGCCGAAGGTCGTCGCCGAATTGAACGACTATCAGTTCAAGATCGTGCGCATCGCCGGCGACTTCGTCTGGCACGATCACCCGGAAACCGACGAGGCGTTCATCGTTCTCGACGGCGAACTGCGCATCGATTTCAGGGATCGTTCCGTCGTCTTGGGGCCGGGCGAGATGTTCGTCGTTCCCAGGGGCACCGAGCACAAGCCGTTCGCCCGGAACGAGGTCAGGATGCTGCTGATCGAACCGCGCGGGACGTTGAATACCGGCCACGAAGGCGGCGAGCGCACGGCCGAGAACGATGTCTGGATTTAAAGTGTTTTCGACGAAGGCGGAGTCGCTGAAGTAGGACCACTCAACAAAGACCTCATGCTGAGGAGCGAGCGCAGCGAGCGTCTCGAAGCATGGGCCACAAGTACGCGCCGGGTGCCCACCCTTCGAGACGCGGCCCTGCGGGGCCCTCCTCAGGATGAGGTTGGTTTAGGTGCGGCGGACAAACGCAAAAGGTCCCTCGCTGCGCTCGGGATGACAACGGTTTTGCAGAGACGTAAGGCCTTTCCAATTTGCGCGATAAACAGCGCGATCATCGGGACCAGCGCAGTACCAGCGGATCGGTGCGGCGGGCGACCTCGATCAGGCCGGCGCGGGTTGCCGGATGCAGCGGCAGCACCGGATGGCGCGTCGTCTCGGAGCGGATGACGCCGCCCTCCTGCATCAGCACCTTGGCAGCCGACAGCCCGCATTGCCGGTTCTCGTAGTTGATCAGCGGCAGCCAGCGCTGGTAGGCGGCCACCGCGGCTTCGCGGTCGCCGGCGGCGAACGGGTCCATGATCTGGCGGATGCCGTCGGGGTAGCCGGCGCCGGTCATCGCCCCGGTGCAGCCGGCGTCGAGGTCGGCCATCAGGGTGATGCCCTCCTCGCCGTTCCACGGACCGACGATCGCGTCGCCACCTTCGGCGATCAGGGCGCGCAGCTTGTTCGCCACCTGCGCCACCTCGACCTTGAAGTAGGAGATGTTGGCGATCTCGCGCGCCATGCGGGCCAGCAGGGCCACCGAGAGCGGCGTCCCGGCCACCGGCGCGTCCTGGATCATGATCGGGATGCTCACGGCATCGGAGACCCGGCGGAAGAAATCGTAGATGGCCTGCTCGGAGGCGCGGATGGTGGCGCCGTGATAGGGCGGCATCACCATGACCATGGCGGCGCCCGCCGCCTCGGCGCGGCGGCTGCGCTCCGCGCAGACCTGCGAGCCGAAATGGGTCGTGGTCACGATCACCGGCACGCGGCCGGCGACATGCGCCAGCACGCAGTCCATCACCCGCTCGCGCTCGCCGTCGGTCAGCACGAACTGCTCGGACCAGTTGGCCAGGATGCACATGCCTTGCGAGCCGGCATCGATCATGAAGTCGGTGCAGCGCTTCTGGCCCTCGAGGTCGAGCTCGCCGTTGCTGTCGAACACGGTGGGCGCCACGGGAAAGACGCCGCGATAGACCGGGTGCGTCGCCATGGGACCCTCCAGACTTACGCCGCCTGCAGGCCGCACCATTCGGCGATGAACAGGGCGGTGGCCTGGGTGATCTTGCGGATCGATTCGAGGTTCACCCGCTCGTCGAAGCCGTGGATGTCGTCGGACTGCGGGCCATAGACCAGCGCCGGGATGCCGGCATAGAGGCCGAAGAAGCGGTTGTCGGCCGTGCCGGTCGAGGTCTTGTCCAGAAGCGCGCTGCCGAACACCGTCTTGTGCGCCTCGGCCAGCACGACCCGCACCTGCTCGTGGTTCTTGAGCACGAACGGCTCGGCCTGGAAGCCTTCCCAGGTCACGGTCGGCGGGTTGTTGCCCAGGAACGGATCGTTGGCGGCGGCCTGGCGGATCAGGTCCTCGATCTCCTGCCGGCACTCCTTCAGGGTCTGCGACGGCAGCACGCCCACCCGCATGTCGAAGGTGCACCAGGACGGCACCGAGCTTGCCCAGTCGCCGCCGGCGATCTTGCCGACATTGAAGTTCACCGGGTGATGGTGATCGTGGAAATGCGCGTCGTGCGCCTTCTTCTCGTTCCACTTCTTCTCGAGCTCGCGCAATTGCTGGATCAGGCGGAACGCCGATTCGATGGCATTGGAGCCGGCATCGGCCTTGTAGACATGCACGGGATGGCCGGTGACCTTGACCTGGAACCACATGACGCCGACCTGGGCCACGGTGAGCACGCCCGACGACGGCTCGGGAATGAGGGCGGCGTCGGCGCGATAGCCGCGCTGCAGGCAGGCGAGCGCGCCGTTGCCGGTGCATTCCTCCTCGACGACCGATTGCTGATAGACGTCGGCCGCCGGCCGCCAGCCGAGCGCGCGGAGCGCGCGCAGGGCAAAGACGTTCAGGATCAGGCCGGCCTTCATGTCGCCGGCGCCGCGGCCATACATCCAGCCGTCCTTGATGGCGGGCTCGAAGGGATTGCGCGCCCACATCTCATGCGGGCCTTCCGGCACGACGTCGATATGGCCGTTCAGGATCAGCGATCGTCCCTTGGGGCTCGACGGCCGCCAGGCGCCGACCACGTTCCAGGCGTCGTCGTAATCCTGGGAATGCGGCGAGTAGCCCGGCAGGTGCTTCAGGTCGTCGATCTTGATCTGCCAGCGATCGACCGAGAGCCCGTCCTCCTTGAACAGGCGGGCCATCATGTCCTGCGCCGGCGCCTCCTGGAAGCGCGTCGAGGGGATCTTCACCAGGTCGGCGAGGACCTTGGTCTGATCGTCGAAGCGGCGGTCGACCGCGTCCATGATTTTCGTTTTGAGCGATGGTTCGAGCATGGCGCGGACTTTGGCGCAGGGTTGGACGCTCGTCCATAGAGTGAGCGCCGGTGGCGCGTCCTCGGCGGCCGAAGGCTTCACTTCAGCTTCAGGAGCTCGTCGCGCCATGGTCCTGGCACCATGAAGGGCTCCAGCTCGCGGTACGGAAGGATGATCGGGTTGACGGGGTTTCTGGCGAGGGTGCAGGTGCTGCGGCTCGAATTGGGCCAGTATTCCGTGTTGTGCACGGCCAGGCCCTTGAATGTCAGATAGAGGACGATCTCCTGATCCTTATCGATGTGTTGTTCTACATTGGGTTTCTCGCTGCAGGGCCGAACGACCGGATCCTTGCTGCCGGCGGCCTGCTCCGCAACCAGGATGGCCCTGCGCTTCAGCAGCTCGACGAACTTTTCGTAGGCCTCGCCATTGCAGACCCGCAACGGCCCGAATTGGAACAGATAGTTTATCGGCTCTCTAAGGCCCTGCTTGTCGACCGTATACTGACGGTCGGCATAGCCGATGTCGCTATCGGGACAGGCGTCGATGCCGAACATCCGTCCGGCTGCTAGATCGAACGTCAACCCGCGGATGATCCTCCAGGTGCCGCTCCCTTCGTGGTCGAAGTAGCCGAGATCGACGAGGCTCACCAGGTTCGGCGTCGCATAGGTCAATCCGACATCCGTCTGGATGACGGGCTTGTCGTAGTGAAAGACAGGAAATCCGGCGCCAGGTGCCCACTCATTGATTTCGTCGAGTTCCCGACCGGCGGCGCGGGAGACCAGCATGGCACCGCCATGGGCCATGTCGAGCAGGCCATTGGCCGTCCGCGTCCTTCGTGCGTCTGGCATCCAGGTTATGCGCGGCATGGCGAGCCCGGTGCCGACATCGATATGCAGGCGCCAGCTGACGCCGTTGGGCATCCGCTGCTCGGGCCCCAGACGGACACGAGCATGGCTTCGGTAATAGGCAGCCCATGTCCCTTGATCCTCCTTGACGTAGTAGGGCCAACCATCGAAGGAGGCGAGGGATGCGGGCGCGCCGAGCATGAGCAGAACGAACGCGAGAGCGGTATCCCTTACCTGTCGTGCGATGCGTCGGAACATGGTTCGGCAGATTTCCTTGAGCGTGACTGGCGCGCGATGCTACCGGTCGAAATAATCCGGTCGGCCGCGGAAGACGCTCCGGAGATGAGCATTGATTTCCTGCCACCAACTTGGCCAGTCCTTTTCCAGGAGTGCGGACGGATCGTCTCGGTAGCCTTGGAGCCAACCTTCGACTCTGCCGCCTCCGGCATTGTAGGCGGCTACCGCCTTCGGCCAGTTGCTGAAGCGCCGATATTGCTGCGCAAGGTAGGCGGCACCGGCATCGATCGCAGCCTGCGGGTCGTAGTAATTGAAAGTGCGCGGGTCGCGGCCCACCGACCGGAGCGCATCCGGCGTCAATTGCGCAATCCCCAATGCCTTGCGGTTGGGGCTCACCGAATTCTTGTCGTACTTCGACTCCTGATAGAGAAGCCGGGCGAGCAGCTCCGGCGGGATGTTGTTTCGCTCGGCCGCGGCGCGCGTCCACGCGGCGTAACGCGGATCGATGCCCCCCAGGAATGCCTGCCAGTTGTCGGGCAGCAGGTTGGGGACCTTGTGGCTCGGGTCGTCGGGTGGCGGCGAAGTCCGAATGACGGTCTCCCAGGTCGCCTGACGCCGCTTCGCCTCCTGCAGCCGCCGCCACTTCGCGTTGAGATCGGCGAATTCCTGCTCACGCCGGCGTTCGGCCTCGGTCGGTTCCATGCCGGGTAGCGCCGGCGTACGCGTCGGGGCCGGAGTTTTGCCCTGGCCCGGGCCGGAAGGTGCCGGCGGCCTTGCCTGCGGCTTTTGCTGGGCCCGAGGCGGCAGCGTCTGTTGCTGCGCCTCCTGGATGTCATCGTCCGCATTGGCGAGGACGAAGTTGGGGTCTGCCGACGGCGGGACAGCCGAACGAGGCGGCACGCCGATCGACGGGTCCATAGGGCCTGAAACACCAGCCTGCGGATCGAGCTCATCGTCATCCCGCGGCGCAGCGGCGGTGCTGTTCGCCGCGTCCGGGTCGCTTTCCTGGACGGCGTCGGGCTCGTCCGCCTCGGGCATCGTCGCCGTCGTTCCCGTTGGCCCGACCGCAAGGCCGCCGGCCGGTGGCCAACGCAGCCCAAGGGGTATCCACGGCTGCGGTAGGGCCAACGACCCGCGCAGCCAAGCGAGAACGACCGGGTCCGCCGTTACCTGCGGCAGCGTCGGCCGAACCGAGCTTCCGGAGCGGAGGAAGGATTGTGGTCGGGGCAGGCCGTTTTCGCCGATGTTGAAGCCGGTGACCTCCGCCTCAGGGTCCAGCCCCTCAGGGTCCAGCCCATCAGGATCGAGGCGAAAGCCCGGAACGTCGTCCTGCAGCCTGACATTGAAGCCGGGTGTCCTGGTTCGCGAGAAGGGATCGAACATGTGAAGTCTCCACGGGCCTGCTTGACCTTTCACGGGGAGGAAAGGGCGCGGGCTCTTAGTGCTAGATACGTCGTACTTAAGTAAATATCAAGCTAAGACTTTGCATCACTAAAGTTCAGCATCCCCATTCATAGGACGGTGGTACAGCCCGACCTCACCCTGAGGAGGCCCGCAGGGCCGTCTCGAAGGGTGGGATACACCATGGAAGTTGCTAGCCGGCGAAGATCGAACGTTGACGGAGAAGTAACATGAGCGGATTTTCAGGCACAACCTATCGCCAGTTGTAATCCGGCAACACTTGCCGAGCTTGGCGTCGCTCCCGAGTTTCTGCGCACCATACTGCGCAGAAACTCGATCGGCGGAGTGTCGGGCATGAGCTCACGTGCCGCCCCTGCCCATACTGGCCAGACCTTCATTCCGCGAAGGCTAGTCCCGGGATTCCCAATGCCTGATGCGGGGCCTGCCCTCATCCCGGGCGCAGCGAGGGGCCTTTACTGCGGCCTCAAAGGCCCCTCGCTACGCTCGGGGTGACAGCTACGACTTACCTTTCAGCGATAGTCGGTTTTAGCGCGATCGCCTGATCAACCTGTCGGCAATGCTGCCGTTTCATGCGTGGGCTGCACCCCTCGCGACATAAAATTTGTTTTCCGCAATTTCCGCTACCCCGCTAGTGCCCCTCCAAGGCGAATTTCCGCGAGTGCTCCGCCAATCACCCCGTTCGGGCGAGCCTTGGGGCAAGGCAGGGAGACCCTTTTTCATAGCCATTTAAAGCATGACTTTTGGAAGAGTCAAGCAAAACTTTGGCAGACGCACTCTGGCCACAGATCGCGCAGCCACCCGTACAGATCGGAGAAGTACGGCGTCGGGCCCAGGCCTTCGCAGTGGCCGCCGCTGCCGCGGGCGTCGCGGTAGACGACGAGACGCTTGTTGGGGTTGGGCAGGCGATTGAAGAAGGTCTCGGTCGAGACCTGGGCGAAGTCGCCCTCGCCGTAGGAGACGAAGGCCGGGCAGCCGATTGCCTCGACGTCCACGGCCCAACGCCGCATCTCCCGGCAATAGTCCAGCGGCGTATTCAGGCCGTGGGCGCGCAGGCGCGAGAACCAGAACTCCTGGCCGCGCATGCCGGGGAAGGCCTGCCACACTCTGTCGTTCAGCGCCGGGTCGTCGCGCTCGAGCAGCGCCAGCCACTCGGGCGGGAAGCGCGTCACCAGGGGGGCGGTCATGTCGGTCTGCGCCGGATCGGCGGCCAGTGCCGCGACCCGAGGCTCGCGCGAGGCCGCGCGCGGCGCCAGGTAGCCCGCGAAGCTGCGGCCGACCAGGGCGATGCGCGCGGGATCGAGACCGGGGGTTCGCTCGACGAAGTCGATCACCGGGCCGACCACGGCCTCGAAGTCGTGGCGGAGCGGGAGGCCGCGCTCATACAGCATCTCGGCCTGGCCGGGCCCGGAGAAGGCGACGACGTTGAAGCCGCGCAGCCCCGCCTCGCAGCCGCCCAGGGAGTAGAATTCCTCGACCGGTGAATCGTAGCCGCAGGGCATCAGCACGGTTGGGGCGGCCGCTCCGTTCGGCGCACGCAGGATGTAGCCTTCAAGGTGGATGTCCTGCCAGGGAATGTGCACCGCCTCGATGGCGAACGGCAGCGCGGGCAGCGCCGCGCGGAAGGCGTCGCGGCAGCGGCGCCAGGCCGCCAGCAGGGCGGCGCCCTGGGGATAGCGCCGGGCAAAGAAATAGGCCGAGCGGAAATATTCGCTGGCGCGCAGCCACGCCTCGCCGGCGTTGTGGTGATGGGCTTTCGCACTTTCGGCGCGGGCGAGCCCAGCTTCGGAGCGGCCTTCGGCGAACCACTGGGCGTACCAGCTGCCGCAGTCGCCCGGCGTGATGCGGCGGGCGACGGCCAGGATCTGGCCGAGGTCGGCGGCGCGGCAGGCCGTCTTGGCGGCCGTGCGCTGCAGCTGCGCGTCGAACTCGGCGTCATCGAAGAACAGTTTCATGGCCGGCGTCGGAACCCTCGTCGACGCATCGTTTACGACGCTTTTTTGAAATGCGCTTTTCATCCCGGCGCGGCATTTTCCCTCGCAGGAGGGACCACCATCATGACCGATGCCGATTTTGTGGCCGAAGGCGGCACTGATTTCGTCTCAACGGCGGTCGAACACCGTGGTCACGCTGCTGATTTCCCGCCGTCGACCGCGAGCACATGGCCTGTGATGAAAGAGGCCTTGTCCGAGGCGAGAAACAAGATGGCGTTGGCGATCTCATCCGGCGTTCCGACCCGCTTGAGCGGGACGGTCGCGATCATCGCGGTCCTGCGATCAGGATCGCTTGTGAGGCGGCCCAACATCGCCGTGTCGGTGGGGCCAGGCGCCACGGCGTTGACGCGGACATCAAAGGCAGCCGCTTCCAAAGCGGCCGTCTTCGTCAGGCCTTCGACGGCGTGTTTGCTGGCGGTGTAGACCGACATTCCCGGCGCCGCCTTGTGCCCCATCGTCGATGACAGGTTGACGATGCTGCCGCGTCTCTGTTCGCACATTACGCTGAGCTGGTGCTTCAGGCTGAGAATCACGCCCAAGACGTTTGCCTCGAACGTGCTGGCGTAGGTCTCTGTCAATTGCTCGAGTGCTGGTCCCGGTTTGCCTTCGGTCCCTGCGCTGTTGACGGCCACGTCCAGGCAGCCGAATCGATCGACGACGAATTCGACCAGACTTCGGACGTCCTCGTCCTGGCGGACGTCGGCACGGAAATACTCCGCGTCGGTCCCGAGCGAGCGAAGCTGGCTTGCCAGGCTCTTACCCTCCTCGTCTCGTCGACCGGAGACGACAAGACGGGCGCCTTGATGAGCGAAAGCAACCGCAGTGGCATGGCCGATGCCGGTCAGAGCACCGGTAATGAGGACGACGGGACCCGTCATTGCTGGATTCCTTCGGATTGGATATTGCGCCTGCCGACGATCGGCGGACCTTTCTCGGGATTGCTCGAGTTTGGATACGCAGTAGATCGGATGGGTCTCGCTTTGCATTGGATGAAGCGGTCGCGTATTGCACCGAGCGATCATTGCGGCGGGAAAAGACTGGCCCAGAGAAACTTGCGACGTTTGGTGCGAGTTCCGCGCCATCGGCCGAGTGACGCCCTGCCGAAAGCCACCGGCCGGATTAGGCGCAGCGGAGCCGACGCCATTTTCCCGGACCGCAGCCCTCGTATCGCGCGAAGGTTCGCGTGAGATGGCTTTGGTCGACAAAACCGCAGGCGAGGGCAATTTGTGCCAGTGGACTGTCGCCTTTGCGCAGCAAATCCTTCGCTCGTTCGATCCGTCTCTTCGTCAACCATTTGTGTGGCGGCATACCTGTAGCCTGCCGAAAGGCGCGACCAAAATGGCTCGCAGACAGGCCACATTCCTGCGCCAGATCGGAGATCGCCGGATCGCCGTCGAGATGCGCTTCGATAAAGGCGTGGGCGCGCCGAAGCTGCCAGGGTGCGAGCCCCGTCCCGGCAGGGCTTCCGCTTTCGAAGAAGTCGCCGTAGGCACGCGCAACATGCACATGGAATGCCAGCGCGATCGAATCGACCAACAGAGCGGACGCGGCAGCTGGCTCCTGAACCATGGCCACCAACGCCAGCGCCAGTCCCTGCATGACGGGATCGTGGATCCCCAGTGACGTGGTCCGCAGCCCGCCGGCCCGACGCAGGCCCCGATCGCAGGCCAGCTGATCCAGCGTGGCCACCGGAAGATAGAACCGCAGGAAGTCGTAGGGCGGATTCAAATGGGCGATCGGACTCTCGGCGAGATTGAAAATGAACGTGTCGCCCGCCGAAGCCGCCGGCAACTTGCCGTACTTCCCGTCGATCCAGATTTCCCCCGCCGGCATGGGCGCAAGCGCCACCTGGAACGAGAACGCTTCCTCGGGCGGTGCGGCCATTGTGCGGCCGGGGAAGGCTCCCTCGCCGTGCAATCTCGTGAAAGCGATCGGAGCGACCGCCTTCTGCAGCGCGAGAAGAGTGGGAGCGCGTTCCAGCCTGAACTTCCTGGCAACGGCCTCCTCCGAGGGGATCGTCTGCATCAGTCTCTCCCGCGTTCGGGGCACGACGAGCCGCCAGATCGACAGGCGGCCGGGAGACATGCTTTCAGGTCGACTGGCCTGCGTCGCGTGAGTCGTTGGGATATGTTGTGAGAGGCGCCGGCGTCATGACCATTCCGCAATGAGGCGGCGAGCCGTCACGACATCGCCGGTGCCAAAGCCTTCGGTGAACCGGTCGTTTGTTGCCGCGAGCAGATCGCGCGCCTCGGCCACGCGCCCGCCGCGATGCCATAGTCGTGCCAGGCTCGTGGCGGAGCGCAATTCCCATGAAAGGGTGGATTGTTGCCGCGCCACCTCGAGGGAGCGAAGCAATTGTGACTCCGCGGCCGCCGCGGCATCCGGCCCGCCGTGCCACAGCAGCAACTGGGCGTTGACGCGCAGTATTTCGGGCAAGCTCCAAAGGGCGTCGCCGACGTCTTCGCCGGGCTGCGGCAGTGGAATGATCGGCAGCGGCGCGAGCGCCGATATCTTCGCAGACGTGAGCAAGTCCACCCGCGGTTCCAGGAAGGACGCGATCAACCGGTCGCGTGCCCCGCTCTGCCGCAGGCGTAGCATCAACGCCCAGCACCTTTTCCATCGATCGTCCGCAGCACGGTTGATCATCATGCCCAGATATGTCTGCGTCTGCGCCAAATCGCCGATCCACAGGGCGAGCGGACAACCGGCAAGGCACAGCGTGTAATACAGCGAAAACCAATGATCGGAGCGTTGCGCTGCGTCGATCGTCTCCTGCAGCGCCGCCATCGCCTGATCGGGGAAGCCCTGCAACCACAGGATACGGGCCAGCAACGCCGGGACTGCCACCTCCGAAGCGAGCTGGAAATCACCGGCAGGGGCAGTGCCGTTCTGGCGCACGATCTTCTGCACCCGCTCCAGCGCGCGCCGGGCAGCCGCCTGATTGCCGAGATAATGCTGCGTCAGTCCGAGAATCCTGTCACCGAGGACAACGGTAGCCTCATCTCCGGTTGTCGCGGCCACGGCCTCGTAGTTTTCCGCGACCGCCAGCGCCTCGCGGTACTGGCTGCGGGCGCGTCGAACGGCCCACATGCCCCACAGCGCATGCAGTCGAGCACGCACGTCGCCGACTTGATCGGCCAATTCCAGTGCCCGCGTGAATGCGGATTCCAGGCGCTCCCGCCTGCTCGCGGAATACCAGATGGCGTAACCGAACGCGATCTGCAGCCGCATCTCGACGATTGCGTCCGGCTGCGGCAGTTCAGCCAGGCGCTGCAGGGCCCGCTCAATTCTTTCGACATACTCCAGGGTCAGGGACAAATGGAGCCAAAGTCGTATCGAATTTGCCGTGAGACGCAGACCGATCGACAGGTCGCCCCCTTGCGAGAACGACCAGTCGAGCGCTGCCCGAACGTCGTCGATCCGTCCGGCATGGAGCTGCAACCACTGTCTGCCGGATTCTGATTGCCGATCGATCGGCACAGCCTCGACCAATGTCAAATGATGGTCGGCGTGCCGCCGTGCGGTCTGCGATCCCTGGTCGCTGGCCGCGAGCTTTTCGGTGGCGTACAGGCGGGTCGCTTCCAGCAACCTGTACAGCACGACGACGCCCGTGCTGTCGGCGCTCAACAGCGACTTGGCGACCAGGTTGGCCATCGCGTCAACGGCGTTCTCGACGGAGACAGCGGGATCGACGACGACCGCAAGCGCCGAGTCCAATGTAAACGTCGCCCGGAATATCGAGATGCGTCGCAGGACGGTTTGCTCGGTGGGGGATAGCAGATTGTAGCCCCAGTCGAGGGTCGCGCGCAGCGTCTGGTGCCGCGGAAGCGCGAGGCGGCGCCCCTGCGTCAGTACGGCAAACATATTGTCCAGGCGGCTGGCGAGGGCAGAGACCCCGAAGAATTCCACGCGGGCGGCTGCCAGCTCGATGGCGAGCGGAATGCCGTCGAGACGCCGGCAGATCTCGGCGACGGCGGGAGCCAATGCGTCGTCGAGCGAGAAGCCGTCGACCCGCGCAGTGGCGCGATCAACGAACAACTGGACGGCGGCATACGCTTTTGCCTCGCCGGCGGTGATATCGACCTTGACGGGCGGGCATTCCAACGGCGCCAGACGATGCACGCGCTCGCCCGCGATCCGCAGCGGTTCCCGGCTCGTGATGAGCAGGTGGGTTTCGACAGTTTCCCGAAGGAGGCGGTCGGCCAGTCCCGCCACGATCTCGATGACCTGCTCGCAGTTGTCGAGCACGATCAGGAGCCGCTCATCGCGCAAAAAATCGACGATGGCCGAGACAGGTTCGTCCGCCCGCAAGACGAGCCCCAACGCCGATACGAGGGTGCTGACGACGAGCGACGGATCTTCGATCGGAGCCAAATCGACGAACAGCACGGCTTTGCCAAAGCTGCCGCGCAAAGCTTCGGCAGTCGCGATCGCCAGGGTGGTCTTGCCGATGCCGGCGGGACCGGCGATGGTGACGATGCGTCTGCGCAACAAGTCGCGAGAGACGGCTTCCATGCTGTCGGAAAGGCCGACGACTACGGTTTCGCGGGGAGGCAGGTTGGTCCTCGCTCCCGCCCACGCGCCACCCGACGGGGAAGCGTCCGCTTTCTCCCTTCGGTCGACCGAGGCCGCGAAACAATAGCCGCGGCCCGGCACATTGGTCACATATCGGATGTCCGATTGCGTGTCGCCAAGGACCTTGCGCAGGTTCTTGATATGGAAGCGCAAGCTGCTTTCCTCGACGTTCACGTCCCGCCAGACCGCCTCGATCAGCGTTCGATTCGGAACGACTTCACCGGCGCGCTCGACGAGGACGATGAGAAGGTCGAGAGCCCGGCCGCCGAGACGCACGGGCTTTCCCTCTCTCTCCAACCGGCGTTCCGCGGGAAAGAAACGGAAGGGTCCGAAGGCGGCCACAGGGTCTCTTTTGTCGGGCACTCTCTATCCTTCGCAATGCCGCGTTCACAAGCCGACGATCAGGCCAGTCGCGTTGGCCCGGCAACTGGCGCTGCCCCCGGATTGCGGGCGTACCGACGATTTTGAATGTATCCCGCCGATGTAGCGAAAACCATCGACGGGCGCCGCACCCTGCCGGTGTCGTCGGAAGGAATGGCCATTGATGCCTGCGCCGAGAGCGGTCTTGCCTGTCTGCACGATGGGGTGACCGGAAAATCCAAATCAAGCCGGTTCGCTACAATTTCTCCGGATTGCAGCATGGCAGGAATTGGAGACGCCAGATCACCCGTCCAGGAGGAAGACAATGTCCAAGAAGCTCGAAGGAAAGATCGCACTCGTTACGGGCGGCTCACGCGGCATTGGCGCTGCAATCGCCACGCGTCTTGCTGCGGACGGAGCAAAGGTGGCCATCACATACGCAAAGGACGCCGATGCAGGCGCGTCGGTCGTCAAGACCATCGAGGCCGCTGGTGGGAAAGCGATCGCGATCCAGGCGAATGCCGTCGACGCTGCCGCCGTCAAGGCCGCGATCGAAAAAGCAGTCGCAGCCTTCGGCGGGCTCGACGTGCTCGTGAACAACGCCGGCACGGCGATTCCGAAGAAATTCGAGGAAGCGACGCTGGAGGAACTGGACCGCGTGATCGACCTCAACATCCGCGGCACCTTCGTGACGACGCTGGCGGCGCTGAAGCACATGAACAACGGCGGCCGAATCGTCATGATCGGCTCATGCGTGGGCGAACGCATGATGACTCCTGGCCTCGTGTCCTACGCGGCCACGAAAGGGGCGGTCAAAATGTTTGCGCAGGGATTGTCCAGGGAGGTGGGCGACCGCGGCATCACCGTCAACAATATCCAGCCGGGCCCGATCGATACGGATCTGAATCCCGCCGCGGGCGACTGGGCGGTTCCCCAGAAGGCGCTCACGGCGCTCCATCGCTACGGCAGTGTGAACGATGTCGCGGCGATGGTGTCGTTCGTCGTCGGTCCGGAGGCATCGTACATCACCGGCGCGAGCCTGACCGTCGACGGCGGCACGAACGCCTGACCGAAGATTGCCCGATCAAGTTCGCCGGGATGGTGGAGTTCACTGCTTCTGAGCCGCATGTAGAGAGCATCTCCCTTATGACCGACGCCGCCATGACGGCGAGAAGAGGACGCGGGCGATGGCAACCTAGAGCAATATGCGTTCAAGTCGAATCACCTCACCCTGAGGAGCGGCCGTAGGCCGCGTCTCGAAGGGTGGGAACCACCTCGATGTTGCCGACCCTTCGAGACGCATCGCTGCGCGATGCTCCTCAGGGTGAGGCATGTGTGTTCAAGCCTCTAAGAATCATCACGCTCTAGCCGGAGCGTCCCTGCAGGAGCGGATGTTCGCCACGGATTTCAAGCGTAAGGCGGATGAACCGGCAGTCGCGTTCTGCGGGCTGTACAGCGCCGTCTGGGATGGGGACGGACGAGCAATCTACAGCGACATCTCGCTGATGCGTTCCCACGTCAGTTCGCGCGTCACCTCGACGCCGTCCACCTTGGCCGGCGGCGGCGTCAGGATCATGCGCTCGCCGTCGAAGCGGACCTTGCGGACCTGCGGCGCGGTGAAGCGCACGGGATCGCAGTTGGCGTCGACGATAGTGGTGAGCGTGCGGCCGTCGAACGTGTAGTTGCCGCAATAAGAAGAGTATTGCCGCGGCGTGCCTTCGGGCAGGGCCGCCCGCCCGTCGACCAGCACCGCCATCATGCGGCCGTCGGAGGTGAGCGTGACCAGGCCCATGCCGCGCGGTCCATACGGCACGCCGACCTGCTTGCCCTCGGGATCGATGGCGCGCGTCGATGCCAGCCGCCAGACGCCGACGATGCTCGTGTCCTTCGATGCCATGGCGATCTTCCTCGATGTCAGTTGAAGGCGAGCCGCCGGGACCGGCGCTGCGAGCGCGACAGCATGGCGGCCGGGATCAGCGCCAGCAGCGCCACCACGCCCACCACGATGAAGGTGTCGGAGAAGGCCATCATCTGCGCCTGGGCGTGCATCATGCCGCCGAGATATTCGTAGGCGCCGGCTTTCTGCTGCTGGTAGGGCAGGCCGCTCCGCTGCATGAGCTCCTCCACCAGCTGCAGCAGGCGCTGGGTGGTGCGATTGCCCCAGTCCTGCGTGGCCGTGAGCGCATCGGCATGGAAGCGCGTGCGGACCTCGAAGAAGGCCACCATCAGATTGATGCCGAAGGCGCCGCCGAGCTGGCGCATGAAATTGGCGACGCCGGCGCCCTGGCGCACCTTGTCGGGGGGCAGGGCTTTCAGCGACGAGGAGTTGAGGCTGGGATTGATGAAGCCGAGGCCCAGCCGCGAGACCATGACCATGCCCACCAGGGTCCAGAAGGTCGTGTCGATGTCGGCCGTCGTCATCAGGGCGAAGCCTGCCGTGAACAGCAGCAGGCCGAAGATGATCATGGTCGAGCCCGGCATGGCGTCGGCCAGCCGCCCGGCCAGCGGAAAGATGAAGGCCAGCATGATGCCGGACGGCATCATCATCAGGCCGGCCAGCAGCGGCGTGAAGCCGATGACGGTCTGCACGAACACCGGCATGATGTAGGTCGAGCCCATCAGGCCCGCGCCGAAGATGAAGGCGATCAGGGCGGCCGCCGAGAACTCGAGGTTGGCGAAGATGCGCACGTCGAGCAGGGCGCGCGGGGTGCGAAGCTCCCACAGGATGAAGGCGACGCCCGCCGTCGCGCCGGCCACCAGGCGCAGCACGATCGCGTCGGAGCTCCAGCCCTCGCGCTGGCCGTCGGCGATCCCGGTCATCAGGCCGAACAGCCCGGCGCACAGCAGAGAGAAGCCCAGCCAGTCGAAGGGCGGGATGCGGCTCGGGATGGGCCGCGTCGGCATGAACATCAGTCCCATCACCGCGGCGATGAGGCAGAACGGCAGCGAGATGAAGAAGACGTAGCGCCAGGAGAAATACTCGATCATCAGCCCGCCCAGGGTCGGGCCGATGGCCGGGGCGAAGACGACGCCGAGGCCAAAGACGCCCATCGCCATGCCGCGCCGTTCGGCGGGAAAGACGGTGAAGATGGTGGCCATCACCAGCGGCTGGGCGATGCCGGCGCTGAAACCCTGCAGGACGCGGGCGAAGATCAGGCTGTCCTCTGTCGGCGCCGTGCCGCCCAGCAGCGCGCCCACCGAAAAGAAGCACAGCGCCCCCACGAAGGTGCGCCGCTCACCCAGAACACCGGTCAGCCAGGCATTGATCAGCATGCCCGCGGTCATGGTCGCCATGTAGGCCGACGACATCCATTGCGCCTGGTCCTGGCCGATGCCGAAGGCGCCCATCACGTCGGGCACCGCCACGTTGACCGTGGTCATCGCCAGCACCATCGAGACCACGCCCACCATGCCGGTGACGGTGACCAGCCAGCGATAGGACGGGCCGTAGCGCTCGGTCAGGACCTGGGCGGTCTGGATGGGGGCGCCAGTCGGCATCGTTACACCGCCCTCTCTTCTCTCCTCTCCCCCGCTAGGGGGAGAGGCGGGGAGAGGGGGCAGCGCACGTCGTTGCCCCCTCTCCTAGCCTCTCCCCCTAGCGGGGGAGAGGAACTTGAAAAGAATGATCGACGACGGGAGGCCCTATCAGATATCGCACGCTCTGCTCTTCTCTCCTCTCCTCCGCTAGGGGGAGAGGAATATGAAAGGAGCGGTCGACGGAGGCAGCCGCTATCGGATGTCAATTTCGACTTCGACCATCATGCCCGGCGTCAGCGGCTTGGGCGGATCGACGATGTCGATCTTGACCGGCACCCTCTGGGTGATCTTGGTGAAATTGCCGGACGGGTTGGGCGTCGGGATCAGCGCGAAGCGGGCCGTGGTCGCGCTGCCGATGCGCGCGACGCGGCCGGTGAAGGTTTCGTCGGGATAGGCATCGACCGCGACGGCGACCTTCTGGCCGATTTTCAGCCGGCCGACCTGGGTCTCCTTGATATTGGCCTCGACCCAGACTTCGTTGGGGTTGTGCAGCAGCAGGATGCGCTGGCCGGCCTGGACGTACTCGCCCGGCAGCACGAAGGTGCGGTCGATCACGGCCGGCACCGGGCTGCGGATCGTGCGGTCCTGGATGTCGACAGTCTGCTGCGAGAGCTGGGCTTCGAGGTTCGCCGTCTGGTGATCGAGGGCGGCGATCTGTGCGTCGATCACGCCGGTCCGGTCGTGCTCGACGCGGGCCTCGTCGAGGCTGCCCTCGGCCTGTTCGTGTTCGGCCTGGAGCTGCAGGATCTGGCTTTCCAGTTTCGTCACGGCGGCCTGGGCCATCTGGAGCTGGCGCTCGCCCGCCACGCGACGCTCGAACAGCGACCAGTTGCGCTCGAGCTCGAGCTTCGCCAGGTCGAGATCGGACCTGAGCGCGGCCAGTGCCTTTTCGCGAACCGTGACGGTGGAGGTGCGCGTGCGGGTGAGCGCATCGGTCTGGTTCTCGTTCAGCCGACGCTCGGCCAGCAACTTGGTACGCTCGGCCTTGACGCCCTCGATCTGCGCATGCAGGGCGTCGGCCCGCAGCTTGGCCACGCGATCGTCGATGCGGGTTACCACCTCGCCGGCGGCGACACGCGTCCCCTCCAGGGTCGGCATCTCCATCACCCAGCCATCGGCGCGGCTGGAGACGGTCACGATGTCGGCGGTCGCGCGCGCATCGTATTCGTAGATATGCGTCAGCCGCAGATAGAGCTCGCGGCCGCCATAGGCCACCACCAGCAGCAGGATGGCGGCGGCGGCAAGGAAACGCGGGCGGAATGGCAGGCGGGCGCGGCCGCGAGACCATACGCTGCCGCGCGGCGGGAGGCCGATCGAAGGGGCTGAAACGTGAAGCGGCGCCGGTGCGGCGGCCCTCGCGACCGAAGGGGAGACCGATTGGTCCAAAATTCCTACTTGGCGGCCGAAGCGCGGCTTGTCATCGAAACAGAATAAGACCGAAACAATCTTGCTTCCATCGGTACCGGGGTCTTGCTGCAACGCACGTCATGCATGCCCGCCCCTGCATTGTGGCCGGCGGCGACCCCTGGCAGGCCAACCCGAGGGCCCGTGGTGCCAGAGGGCTTTCACGGCTCGCAGAGCAAAAGGCGGCGGCTAACCTGCGGGCGCGTCAGAGTGTTCTCCCGCGTTTTTGCGAACCAAATGGCGAAAAATCCGTTTACAGGATCGCCAAGTGAAGCGCTCAGGGCAGGCGCTGCGCTCGGTTCCGTTTGGGATGACAGAGTCTTTGGTCATATGCGATAGCTCTGCGTTACGCCCGGACCGGGCGAGCCTTTCATGGAATAACTTGGCGCCAGAACCGGATGTCGCGCCCCAGTTCGTCCACTGGCGGCCGGTTCGTTCATCGGGATCAGCAGATATCCGAGTATCGCAAGGCCGAACACAACCTTGACGCGTAGTCGGGAGCGGTCCACTCTCGGCTGCAATCACTAGGAGACGCCATGTTTACTTTCCTTGCAACAGGCGCGTTCTGGTTCGGCTTGGTCATCGGCTTCATCACCTATCGGACCCTTCGGCACAAGAAGGCTGCCGGGATCTCCGACATCGCGACCGTGATTGGAGCTGTCGGTGGAGCAGCGATTCTCGCGCTCTTTCCGGCGCAGAGCAGCAGCTTCGATTACTATGCTGGCGGCCTCGCCGTCGGCTTCTTCCTCTACCTCATCCTTGCGACTCTCTTCGCCAAGGACAAGAAAGTCAGCGAATTCCTCGGCGACGAGGACTAGCCGATGAACGACGAGCCGCTGCGAAATCTGGCCAAGGCACTTTGGGACGCTTCCCCCTGGATTCGTCTCGGTGCCGCCGAGGTCAGCCCCTGGCTCGCGCCGACAGGCGCCGGGAAGCTCCTCGCCAAGCGAGCCGAAGCGCTCATGGACACCCTCCCGATCGACGAGACGGCCGTCGTCGCCGTTGCGCTGGCTAGGGCGGGCGGCGACCCGCTGCCGCTCATCGCCTCATTGCTTCGATCGGACCCCGACACCGTTCGGACTGCATTGATGCAGCCCCATGCCGAGTGGACACGCTTTGCCAATGAACGCATCAAGGGGATTGGCGGGAATCGGCGCTTCGGCCTGCTTATGCCGTTCTGGGCATCGTGGCGCGCCGCCCGTGAGCCAAGACCCGAAACCGGCGAGCGGACAAACAAGGACGAGTCCACCTTGCGGGCAGAAAATGCCCTCTCTACCTTGCGCCACTGGCACCGACTGATGAGCGGAGACGAAGAGGCCAGCGCCAGGCTCCTGCAACGAAATTGCCGCGAGGCCATCTCCTTGCTCGCGGAAGGCAACGCAGCCGAAGGGGCCATGGAGCTCGCCAGGGTCGCCCTCACCTCGCCTGAGTGGATCGATCGATACGCCGCCCAACACGCCCTCCCCGTTCTCGGCACCACGGCGGCCGCGCCGCTGATGGACATCCTGGCCGGCGGGGACGGACCGATGCCCGACGCCAACACATTGCGGGGCGTTGCGGAGGAGCTCCAAGCCGGTCTGCCCGACAGCCTCACGCCTGACGACTTGCAACTATTCCTTGCCTCCGAGGCACTCGAACGCTTCGAGGATCCCGAGACGACTTTCGCGCTCATCAACGCCGCCATAACGTGGCGCCCTTCCGCACGAGCTGCCGCAGCGCGCGTCATTGCCCACATGTCGGCAAATCGCGCCCTGCCCCCGCTACTGTGGTCTGCGCTGAACCTGCCGTCCGGTGCGGAACGGCAGGCCGCCGCCGACCTGCTCGACCGCATCCTCGGCAGCGAAGAAGCGCTGGGGATGCGGGCGCATCACATCAACTCGACGGAACTGGAACCCGATCAGCTCAACTGGCTCAGGGAGATCAGGGACGGAGGGCTGGCCGAGCGGGACTGGATGGCGGACCCGTCACTGGCTCTCCCCGTACTGGGAGCGACGATTGCAATCGTGCCCGACGTCGTCGGCGAACTTGGTCGGCAGTACCATACGTTGCCCACAGCAGGGCGCGCCAATTTCTTCCAGAACTCCATGCGGCAGTTGCGCTCTCTCTTCCACGATTCGCTTCCGCAGCAAGTTCAGGCGAGGCCGCCCCGGATCAGCTTTCCGGAGTTTTGTAGGGCGGGCGATTCCGAGCAACTTTCCGTCGAGCTGCTGCTTCCGGCCGCGAAGGGAGGGCTTCCCCCCATTGATATCGAGTTTCCGAAGGGCCAGGGCGACGTCGAGCTGCTTGTCCTGGTCCTGGCGCCCGGATTCGAGGTGCCGCTCGATCACAAGCCCATGCGCTTGCGCCGCGACGCGCCCTCCGAGCCGGTCGTGTTCGAGCTCGTGCCAAAGGTCATTGGCGAACAGGCGATCGACATCAAGTTCATGTCCGGCACCTCGACGATCGGTCACTGCTGCGTCATCACACACGTGACCGCAGATCGACGCATTGGGGAGGCGGTGGCAGTCGTGCTGGATCCGCTGGAGGCCGAGGCGTTGCAGCTCCAGGGCTCGGCGCAGGCGGTACTTCGAGTGAAGAGCGTGGACGGAACCCTGCACTGGTCCCTGATCACCCCGGGCCAAGGCCTGCGAAGCATCGGTCAGTCGCCCAACAAGATTGGCACGGAAGAGATCGGCCACTGGGTCGAGCAGCAAGGCCCTCTCATCAAGGAGATGCTGGAGCAGGAGCTTTCGACGGACGATCAGAAGGCCATTCAGGCCCAGCTTTCGGGACTGGGGAACGGCTTGTACAAGCAAGTCGCCCCCGAGGCCCTCGCCGGCGAGCTCGACAAACTGCAGGAGAACGCGCTCGTCGTCGTCGACAGCGATGCCGATTGGGTTCCCTGGGAGTTGCTGGCCAGCAGCCCCACCGAAGCGCTGTGGGGACAGCGCTTCGTCCTTGTACGGGCGCCTGTCGCCACCCGGCCGCCGAATGCCACCATTGCGGCGCCCACGGCGCTATCGAAGGGCCTGGACAGGGCGTTGATCGTGGCCGGCGACAAAGTCAGGAAACAAAAGGACCTAGCCCGGCTGACCTTCGGCGGGATGGCGCAACGGGGCGAGCCGCCCCTGATCGAGGGCGACTGGACCAAGCTGCTGGACGCTGTTCGCGACAAGGACGTCGTCCACATCAATTGCCACGGGCGCTCGAAGCCGCGCTATCACCTGAGCTTCCGCGACGGAATTGCGGGCCGTCTCTATCCGGAGCAGGCCCACCAGCTGGGTCTCAAATGGGGCACGGTGGTCTTTGCCAACGCGTGTAGCTCCGCCGCGACCCAGCTGCACTTGGCCGACTTCGCCGGCTTCGGCCGCGAATTCTACTACGCCGGGGCACGGCCGTTCATCGGCACCCTCGCGCCGGTGCCGGAGGACGACGCCATCGAGTTTGCACGCCTGTTCTACGAACAGTTCGCCCTCGCCGGCCTGCCGGCAGGGCACGCCTTGCGTAGGGCTAAAGAGGAGAGTGCGAAGCGGCTCAAGAGACCGACATGGATCTTCTACTGCCTGTACGGCAATCCGTCCGTCGTTCGCCGCTGGAGCGAGGCCTAGCCCGCGACACGAGCTCGGCAGTAAACCCAAGCCCGCAGGCGCCATCATCCTCCCATGCCTCCAACCTGCCCGCAGCGCTGGCCAGTGTTGCAATGCCTCCGTTCCGGAACGAAGCGCGGTTGCGGGCCATCCTGAAACGCGCTTCGTGCATGCCCGCCCCTGCATTGTGGCCGGCGGCGACCCTTGCAAACCCGGCAGAGGCAGGAGACCGTGGAAGGACACGGCTTTTCACCGCTCGCATAGCAAAAGGTCTGGATTTCGCCATGCCCGACGCCTCTCACAGTCCCGCGCACCCTTCTTCCGGTGGACGCCAGTTCGACGTCGCCATTGTCGGCGGCGGCCTGGCCGGCCTCTATGCCATCCATCGGCTGCGCGGCATGGGCCTCAAAGTCCGCGCCTACGAGGCCGGGTCGGGCGTCGGCGGCACCTGGTTCTGGAACCGCTATCCCGGCGCGCGCTGCGACGTCGAAAGCCTGGAATATTCCTACAGCTTCTCCGACGAGCTGCAGCAGGAATGGAAGTGGCCGGAGCGCTACGGCACCCAGCCGGAGATCCTGCGCTACATCAACCACGTCGCCGACCGTTTCGACCTGCAGGCGCGACGTGCAGCTCAACACGCGCATCGTCTCGGCATTGTTCGACGACAAGACCGGCGACTGGACGCTCACGACCGACGGCGGCGAGGAGATCCGCGCACGCTATTGCGTGATGGCGGCGGGCAACCTCTCGACGCCGCGCGTGCCCGACTTCAAGGGCACTCGGGAGCTTCAAGGGCAAGTGGTACCACTCCGGCCTGTGGCCGCATGAGGGCGTCGATTTCAGCGGGCTCAGGGTTGGCGTGATCGGCACCGGCTCGTCGGGCGTGCAGATGATCCCGATCATCGCGCAGCCAGGCCGAGCACCTGCACTGTCTTCCAGCGCACCGCCAATTTCAGCCTGCCGGCGCGCAACGGGCCGATGGAGGCCGAGCGCGAGCGCAGTCACAAGGCCGAATATCCGGCACGGCGCGCCGCCGCGGCTGACACGCCTTTCGCCATCGGCGGCCATCGCCAAGCCGACCCGATCAGCGCTCGAAGTCGCCGAAGAGGAGCGCAACACGGCCTACGAGTCCAAGTGGCAGGAGGGCGGCAGCATCAGCTACCTCTATGCCTACACCGACCTGCTGGTGAACAAGGAGTCAAACGACACCGCGTCGGAGTTCGTGCGCAACAAGATCCGCGGCATGGTGAAGGACAAGCGCACCGCCGAGCTGCTGGCGCCCAAGGACCATCCGATCGGCACCAAGCGGCTCTGCCTCGATACCAACTATTACGAGACCTACAATCGCGACAACGTCACGCTGGTCGACGTGCGGAGCGATCCGATCCAGGAGATCACCGAGACCGGCCTGCGAACCGCCGGCGGACAGACGTTCGAGCTCGACGCCATCGTGTTCGCCACCGGCTTCGACGCCATGACCGGCGCGCTGCGCGAGATCGACATCCGCACGACCGACGGCGCCGGCGCTGCGCGAGCACTGGGAGGGCGGGCCGCTCACCTATCTCGGCCTGATGGTGTCGGGCTTCCCCAACATGTTCGTCGTCACCGGCCCGGGCAGCCCGGGCGTGAAGACCCAGATGATCGCCTCGATCGAGCAGCACGTCGACTGGATCGCCGACTGCCATCGGCCATCTGCGCAAGCGCGGGCTTCGACCGCATCGAAGCCTCGCCGCAGGCCGAGCTCGACTGGGTGGAGCACGTCAACAAGGTGGCCGACAGCACGCTCTATCCGCTTGGCCAACTCCTGGTACATGGGCGCCAATATTCCCGGCAAGCCACGCGTGTTCATGCCCTATGTCGGCGGCTTCGACCGCTACAAGCGGCACTGCGACGCCATCGCCGCCAAGGGCTATGAGGGCTTCAAGCTCACCCGCCACGAACACGCGGTGGCCTGAGCGCGCTCCGGTAAGACATGAGTCCTTCCGGGCGAACATCAACCACCTCACCCTGAGGAGCGGCCCGAAGGGCCGCGTCTCGAAGGGTCGGCAGCGCAGGTACTCGTGGCCCACCCTTCGAGACGGGCGCTACGCGCCCTCCTCAGGGTGAGGTGAAATTGTCGGAAGACCTGGGAAGATCTCTTCGCTGGGGGCGCGCCACTCCAGTGGCGCGTCATGGTCTTCCGCCCGCGAGCAGCTTGCCCTGAGCTTGCCGAAGGGTCCCGGTCGCTTAAGCGCATTCACATGCGCCTATGATCATGAGCGAGCCAGAGGCTCGCGGTCCGGAAGAACATGAGAAGACGCGCCACTGGAGTGGCGCGCCCCCAGCGATGACTACGTCAGCGTGATGACGATGTTGCCGCCGGCGTCGAGAGTGGCCGACGCGTCGGGCGGCACCACGCAGGTGGCGTCGTATTCTTCGACGATCAGCGGGCCGCTGCGGCCGCCTAGCGAGATCGGAGCGGCGCAGGATCGGGGTGTCGATCCAGCCGGCGGCGCGGCCGTTGCCGTCGCCGCCGAAATAGGCCGGACGCGCGGGCGGCGGTTCGGGCTCGGCGCGGCTGGGGCGCAGGCGCTCGGGAATGCCGGCGCCCTGGCGAAGGCCCTGGCCCACGATCTGGATGGCGACCAGCTCGACCGGCTCGTCGGGACCGGCGCGATGGCCGTAGGTCTTCTCGTGCTCCTGGCCGAACGCCTCCTCGAGATGCGCCACCATGCGCGCGTCGATCGGCCCGTCGGGCACCGGCACGGTGAGCTCGTAGCTCTGGCCCTGGTAATGCAGCGCCGCCGAGCGGCGCAGACGCATGCTGCCCGCGGAAAAATCCTCGGCGGCGAGCTGCGCCGTGGCCTGGTCGGCCAGGCTGCTCCAGGCGCGTTCGATCTCGGCCAGGTCGGCGCGGCGCAGCAGCCGGCGGAAGGTCCGCGAATAGTGATGCTCGACGTCGGCATAGAGCAGGCCGAAGGACGAGAACAGGCCGGCCGAGGGCGGCACGACGATGCGGCTCATGCCCAGCGAGCGCGCCATGCCAGCAGGCGAACAATGGCCCGTTGCCGCCGAAGGCGAAGAGCGCGAACTCGCGCGGATCGCGGCCGCGCTCGGTCGACACCGACTTGATGGCGCGGATCATGTTCGAAGCGGCGATCAGGTGGGCGCCGTAGGCCGCCTGTTCGATCGGCATGCCGAGCGGCTTGGCCATCTTGTCGGCGAAGGCCTGGCGCGCCTTGCCGGCATTGAGCTTCAGCGCGCCGCCCACCAGGTGCTGCGGATTGATGTAGCCCAGCAGCACGTTGGCGTCGGTGACGGTCGGGATCTCGCCGCCTTTGTCGTAGCAGACCGGACCCGGCAGGGCGCCGGCGCTCTCCGGCCCGATCTGCAGCGCGCCGCCGCCGTCGATCCAGACCAGCGAGCCGCCGCCCGCGCCCACCTCGGCGAGGTCGATCGCCGGCACCTTCAGCGTGTAGCCCGCGCCGGTCAGCAGCCGCGAGCCGATCATGATGCCGGCGCCGACGGAGTACTCCGAGGCGCGCGTGACCTCGCCGTCCTCGACCATCGAGGCCTTGGCCGTGGTGCCGCCCATGTCGAAGGTGATGATCTTGGGCAGGTCCTTGGCGCGCGCCAGCGCCTGGGCGCCGACGACGCCGCCGGCCGGACCGGATTCGATGATGTTCATCGGCCGCTCGGCCGCGGCGGTATCGCTGCTGAGGCCGCCGTTCGATTGCATCAGCAGAAGGCGCGCCGGAATGCCGGCACCGTCGAGGCCGCTGCGCAGCGCGCGCAGGTAGCTGGTGACGATCGGCATGACATAGGCGTTGATGACGGTCGTCGAGGTGCGCTCGTATTCCTTGATCTCCGGCAGCACCTCGAAGGAGATGCTCGAGTTGAGATCGGGCGCCTTGCTTCGCCAGGATCTCCTTGATCATGAGCTCATGCGCCGGGTTGGCGAAGGAATTGAGCAGGCAGACAGCGATCGCCTCGACCTTCTCGGCCAGCAGCGCGTCGACGGCCCGTTCGGCGTCGCGCGCCTCGAGCGCGCGCTCGATGCGGCCGCGCGCATCGACCCGCTCGTCGACGACCTGGCGCAGATAGCGTTCGACCAGCGGCGCGGGCTTCTCCCAGGCGAGGTCGTAGAGCTTGGGCATGCGCAGCGTGCGGATCTCCAGCACGTCGCGAAAGCCCTTGGTCGTGATCAGGCCGACGCGGGCGCCCTTGTGCTCGAGGATGGCGTTGGAGGCCACGGTCGTGCCGTGACGGATCTCCTCGATCACGTCGCCGGCCAGCCCGGTCTCCTGCGAAGAGCTCGCTCAAGCCCTCGACGATCGCCTGCGCGTAGTTGCCGACGCTGGAGGAGATCTTCTTGGTGTGGATGGTGCCGTCGGCGCCCAGCAGGACGATGTCGGTGAAGGTGCCGCCGATATCGACGCCGACACGATAGGTCGCTGCACTCATTCCGCGGCCCGCACCGCGCCGGGAGCCGGCGTCAGCGGATCGTGCCATTGCACCTTGGGCACCTCGGTCCAGCCGCGCGCCCGCCGGATCTCCTCGCGCGCCTTCGCCGTGGCGGCCGCGTCGATGGTCCAGCGCGCCGTGTCGACCACGACGCCGTAGTCGGCCATCGCCTTCCCGGCCGAGAGCAATTCGTTGCGCACATCCTTCAGCACGGCGGCGGGATCGCGCTCCAGCGGATCGCCCCACCCGCCGGCGCCGGCCAGCACGTGGCGGAAGATGTCGCCGCGCTTGATGATCATGGTGAACTTGCCGGGCAGGACGCGGTTCTCCGCCTGCGGATTGAGATAGTTCTCGGACGGGCCGCCCGGGCTGCCGCCATAGAGGCCGAAGGGCCGATGGTCGCGGCGATCGGAGCGGACCTGCAGGGTGCCCTCCTCCTCGAGGAAACGGTAATCGCGGCGGAACGGCACGCCGCCGCGATACTTGCCGGCGCCCGCCTTGTCGGCCACGAATTCGTAGGCCAGAAGCTGGATCGGCTGCTCGGCCTCGGTGACCTCGATCGAATGCGAGGCCATGTTGGCGAACATGTGCGAGTTGCCGTCGAGCCCGTCGGCCCACGGCCGCGCGCCCCAGGCGCCGCAGGTGAAGTCGACATAGACGAAGGGCTTGCGCTCCGCGTCGTAGCCGCCGATCGAGATGCCGGTGTTGCCGCCGTCGCCCGCCGCCTTGACCTTGTCGGGCAGCATCATGGCGAGCGCGCCGAACATGCAGTCGACCATGCGAAAGCCGGTGAGGCCGCGGGCGGCGCAGGCCGCCGGCAGCACGCCGTTGCCCACCGTGCCGGGCGGGCAGATCACTTCGATGGCGCGGAATACGCCCTCGTTGTTGGGAATGCCGGGCGGCAGCACCGAGCGGATGCCCGTGTAAGAGGCGGCCTTGGTGAAGGAGAGCGTATTGTTGATGGCGCCCTTGACCTGCGGCGAGGTGCCCGTCCAGTCGACGACCATGTGGTCGCCTTTCTTGCGGATGGTGACGAACAGCCGGATCGGCTTACCGTAATCGACGCCGTCATCGTCGATCCAGTCCTCGAAGCTCCATTCGCCGTCGGGCAGGTTGGCGAGCGACGCGCGCGTCAGGCGCTCGGCATAGTCGACCGTCTCGCGCATGAAGTCGGCGGTCTGCTCCGGTCCGTGCTTGGCGACCAGCTCGGCGAACTGCTGTTCGGCGATGTGGCAGGCGGCGAGCTGGGCGCGCAGGTCGCCGAACACCTTCACCGGCAGGCGCACGTTCTTCTCGATGAAGGTCATGATCGTGTCGTTGAGCTTGCCCGCGTCGTAGAGTTTCAGCGGCGCGATGCGCAGGCCCTCGGCGTAGATCTCGGTGGAGTCCGAGGCGTTGGAGCCCGGCGACCCGGCCGCCGACATCGGTGTGGTGGCAGACGGTCGCGGCGAAGGCCAGGCGCTTGCCGGCGTGATAGAGCGGCTTGAAGACGAAGATGTCGGGCAGATGCATGCCGCCGTCGAACGGGTCGTTCATGATGAACACGTCGCCCGGATTCATGTTGTCGCCGTAGTGGCGCATGATCGATTCGAGCGCGGTCGGCACCGAGCCTAGATGGCCCGGCAGAGTGAGGCCCTGCGCCACCAGCTTGCCGTTGGCATCGGCGAAGCCGGTCGAGTAATCCATGTTGTCCTTCAGCACGCCCGAATAGGTCGTGCGAAAGACGGTGAGCGCCATCTCGTCGGCGATCGAGAAGATCGCGTTCTTGAACAGCTCGAAGGCGATGGGATCTTTGGGCGGGTCTTTCGAATCGGACATGACCGCTATGTTGGCTTGTCTGCCGGCGGCCAGCAAACGAATCCACTGCATCGGCGCCCTCGCGCGACGAAACGGCGGGCGAACTTTACTTGGCGCGCATTTTGCTGGAACGTGTCTGGACACTCATAAGCTGGGGGACGAGACATGCTGCACCGAAGTTTGATGGGAGTGGCGTTGGCTGCGGCGGTCGCGTTCGGCGCCTCGGCCCAGGACCTGCCGAAAACCCAATTCAAGGTCGTCGGACTGAACAGCCCGACGCCGGTGTCGATCTATGACGAGTTGCCGTTCTGGCGGAAGACCATCCCCGAGGCGTCGAAAGGCGCCATCACGGCCGATGTCACGCCGCTCGACCAGATGGGCATCGATGACAAGACCATGCTGCGGCTGCTGAAACTAGGCGTCATGGACATCGCCGCCATGGATATCTCCAAGATGGCCGGCGACGATCCACGCTTCGAGGCCTGCGATCTCGCGGGCCTCACGCTCGATCCCGACAAGGCGCGCGCCGCCTGCAACGCCTATCGTGCGGTGATCGACCGGCAGATGCAGAAGAACTGGAATGCCAAGCTGCTCGCCTTCGGCGGCAACACGCCCCAGGTGTTCTGGTGCCGGGACGTCGTCAGCGGGCTCGACAGCTTCAAGGGCAAGAAGATCCGCGTGTTCAACAACACGATGCGCGACTTCCTGGCCGGGGTGGGCGGCACGGCCGTCAGCATGGCATTTGCCGAAGTGGTGCCGGCCTTGAACAACGGCGTGGTCGACTGCGGTGTGACGGGAAGCCTTTCGGGCAATACCGCCGGCTGGGGCGAGGTGACGAAGTCGATCTATCCGATGTCGCTCGGCTGGAGCATCAACGTGCTGGCCATCAACCTCGACAGCTGGAAACGGCTCGACCCCAAGACCCAGGCCTTCCTTGTCGAGCAGACCAAGGCCTACGAAGACAAGATGTGGGCGACCGTCAAGACGACGACTGCCGAAGCCGACAACTGCAACACCGGCAAGCAGCCCTGCACCATGGGCAAGCTTGCCAAGATGACTATCGTGGCGGTGAAGCCCGAGGAGATGGCGACGTACAAGAAGCTGGTCGAAGGGGCGGTGCTGGCGGGCTGGGCCAAGCGCTGCGGCGTGGAATGCACCAAGGAGTGGAACGAGACCGTGGGCAAGGCGCTCGACCTCAAGGCCCCCACGCCATAAGCGCGAACCGGATCGGACAGGCACCATGAGGCGCCCGCAATGACAGGTGCGATGGCAGGCGTGCGGCGCTTCGCCCAATGGGGCCTGTGGTTCGGCGGCGCCCTTGTGCTGCTCGCCGCGGTGCTGATCGGCATCGACGTACTGATGCGCAAGTTCCTCGACCGCTCGATCGGCGGCGCCGACGAGCTGGCCGGCTATTCGCTCGCCATCGGCACGACCTGGGGGCTGGGCGCCGCGCTGCTCGACCGGGCCCATATCCGTATCGATTCGCTCTACGTGCTGTTCCCGCAGAAGCTGCGCCTGGTGCTCGACACGCTGGCGATCATCCTGTTCGTCGGCTTCTTCGCCCTGACCTTGTGGCATGGGCTGGGTGTTGTGTCGCAATCGTGGAGCTCGGCCTCGCGCAGCCAGTCGGCGCTCGAAACGCCGACCGTGATCCCGCAACTATTGTGGATCGCAGGCCTCGCCGCTTTCGTCGTGGTGAGCGTCGTGCTGCTGGTCCAGGCGCTCAGACTGGGTGCGGCGGGCGACCTGCATGGCATGGCGAA
Organism: uncultured Alphaproteobacteria bacterium; assembly: GCA_963765385.1. Taxonomy (GTDB): domain Bacteria; phylum Pseudomonadota; class Alphaproteobacteria; order Reyranellales; family Reyranellaceae; genus Reyranella. The sequence continues at coordinate 1,820,147 of CAVXWG010000014.1, forward strand.
GCTGATCAGCACGCGCTCGGCCGAAGAAGAGGTCGAAGACGAAATACGGGACTTGCAGGATCGCCAGGTCCGCGACGGGGACAACTGACGTGCTGGGCATCACCCTCCTGATCCTCATCGGCCTGCTTGCCCTGGCGATTCCTGTCGCTGCCGGCCTCGGCATCCTCGGCCTGTCGTTGTCGGCCATCTACTCCAAGCTGCCGCTCTCGCTGGCGATGGGCGAAATCGCCTGGGGCACCTCGAACAACTTTCTGCTGGTGGCGATCCCGTTCTTCGTGCTGCTGGGCGAGATCCTGCTGCGGTCGGGCATGGCAGAGCGCATGTACAACGCACTGGTGCTGTGGGTGCCGTGGTTGCCCGGCGGCCTGATGCATTCCAACATCGCAGCCTGCGCCATGTTCGCCGCGACCTCGGGCTCGAGCGTGGCGACGGCAGCCACCATCGGCACCGTCGCCCTCGGCGAAGTTGAAAAGCGCGGCTATTCCGAGCGGCTGTTCCTCGGCACCATCGCGGCGGGCGGCACGCTCGGCATCCTGATCCCGCCGTCGATCAACATGATCGTCTATGGCGTGCTCACCGAGACCTCGATCCCGAAACTCTACCTCGCGGGCTTCATCCCCGGCGTCGTGCTGGCAACCCTGTTCAGCCTGACGGTGCTGATCATCTGCCTCGTCAATCCGGCGCTGGGCGGCAAGCCGACCGCGACGAGCTGGAAGCAGCGCATCGCGGCCCTGCCCGACCTGATCCCGCCGCTGGTGATCTTCCTCGCCGTCATCGGCTCGATCTATGCCGGATGGGCCACGGCCACGGAGTCGGCGGCATTGGGCGTGATCGCCGCCATCGGCATCGCCGCAGCCAACCGCCGCCTGACGCTGCGCACGCTGTTGAATGCATTCGAAGGCACGATGCGGACCACCGCCATGATCATGGCGATCCTGCTCGCCGCCTATTTCCTCAATTTCGTGATCACCTCGATTGGCCTCACCGGGCAGGTCAACAGCTTCATCACCAGCCTGGGGCTGTCCAAGGTCGGGCTCCTCGTCGCCGTCGTCATCTTCTACTTCATCCTCGGCATGTTCATGGAGACGCTGTCGATGATGGTGGCGACGGTGCCGATCATCGCGCCGATCATGATCAAGGCCGGCTACGATCCGATCTGGTTCGGCATCGTCATCATCATCCTGATGGAACTGGCGATGATCACCCCGCCGGTCGGCATCAACCTCTATGTCGTCCAGGGTCTGCGCAAGAAGGGCAAGATCGACGACGTCATCATCGGGACGTCACCCTTCATCATCACCATGCTGCTGATGCTGGTGATCCTGTCGATCTGGCCGATCGTCGCGCTGTGGTTGCCGCAGATGGCAGCGACTTAGCAATTCTGCTCAACAGTCGAGCGTGTTCTCGCGCTCCCAGGGCGAGAGGTGGCGCGCATAGGCGTTCCATTCCTCGCGCTTCAGCTTGAGATAGGACGGCACCAGCGCGCCCAACCGCTCGCCCATCACCTTGGACCCTTCGAACAAGCGCAAAGCGTCCAGGAGATTGAGCGGCAGCTTGCGGGCCGCCGTGGCCGTATGGCCGTCGGTATACATGTTGATGTCGAGCCGCTTGCCGGGATCGCGCCTGTTGTCGATGCCGTCGAGGCCCGCGGCCAGGATGCCCGCCTGCAGGAGATAGGGATTGGCCGCGCCGTCGGCCAGGCGCAGCTCGAAGCGGCCCGGCTCGGGGATGCGGATCATGTGGGTGCGGTTGTTGCCCGTGTAGGTCACCGAGCCCGGCGCCCAGCTCGCGCCGGACAGGGTGGGCGGCGCATTGATGCGCTTGTAGGAATTCACCGTCGGGTTGAAGAGCGCGGCGAGCGCCTCGGCCGAGTGCAGGATGCCGCCCAGGAAGTGATAGCCCAGCACCGAGACGCCAAGCTCGCCCTCCGGATCGTCGAACAGGTTCTGGCCTTCCTGCCAGAGCGACACATGAGCGTGACAGCCGTTGCCCGTCAGCGCGAGGAAGGGCTTGGGCATGAAGGTGGCGCGCAAGCCATGCTTCTCGGCCACCGAGCGCACCATATATTTAAAGAAGGAGTGGCGGTCGGCGGTTACCAGCGCCGAATCGTACTGCCAGTTCATCTCGAACTGGCCGTTCGCGTCCTCATGGTCGTTCTGGTAGGGCTGCCAGCCCAGCGCCTGCATGGCGTCGCAGATCTCGGCGATCACGTCGTAGCGGCGCATCAGCGCCTGCTGGTCGTAGCACGGCTTGCCCTGACGGTCGGCTGAGTCGGAGATCTCCGCACCGTCGGGAGAGATCAGGAAGAACTCGCATTCGACGCCGGTCTTCATCTCCTGGCCGCGCGCCGCCGCCACCGCGGCCAGACGCTTCAGCACGTTGCGCGGCGCATGATCGACCGGCCGGCCATTCATCCAGGCATCGGCGGCGAGCCAGCCGACCTCGGGCTTCCACGGCAGCTGGATCAGGCTGTCGGGATCGGGAACGGCGAACAGGTCGGGATCGGCCGGCGTCATGTCGAGCCAGGTCGCGAAGCCCGCGAAGGCGGCGCCCGTCCTGGCCATGCCGTCGATGGCGGAGCTCGGCACCAGCTTGGCGCGTTGCACCCCCAGGAGATCGGTGAAGGAAATCAGGAAATACTTTATGCCCCGCTGCTCGGCGATGGCTCCCAGGTCGGTCGGCATGGCGTCTCCCTCGCCCCGACTGGAGCAAAAAGGAGGCCGAAGCGCCGGCCGGCCGCGGTGCTTTCCGAACTGGTTGGAAACGGTGTTTCGGGCTATTGCAGCGCCGCCATGCAAACACTGCGCACGCTCGAAGCCCTCGAACGCGAAGGGCTGCTGACGCCCGATCCGCGTCTGGCGGCGGCTGCCCAGTCGATGGCGATCGCGATCACACCCGAGATGCTGGCGCTGATCGATCGCCGCGATCCCGCGCACGATCCGATTGCCCGCCAGTTCGTGCCCAGCGCCGGCGAGACCGAGGTCTCGCCCGACGAGCTTTCGGACCCGATCGGCGACGAGGCCCGTTCGCCGGTTAAGGGCATCGTGCATCGCTACCCCGACCGCGTGCTGCTGAAGCCGTTGCATGTCTGCCCGGTCTATTGCCGCTTCTGCTTTCGCCGCGAAAAGGTCGGACCCGGTGGCGAGGCGCTGTCGGCCGCCGAGCTTTCGGCCGCCCTCGCCTATATCCGCGACCGCCCGGAAATCTGGGAAGTGATCCTGACCGGCGGCGATCCGCTGATGCTGGCGCCGCGTCGCCTGGCCGAGCTTTTGGCCAACCTCGACGCCATCGGACATCTCGGCGTGATCCGCATCCACAGCCGCGTGCCGATCGTCGATCCTGAGCGGGTGACCGGCGAACTGGTGGCGGCGCTCAGGCTGTCACGCGCCACGCTGTGGGTCGGCGTGCACTGCAACCATGTCCGCGAGCTCGCCCCGGCTACGCGCGCTGCCTTGGCGCGCCTGGCCGACGCCGGCATTCCCTTGATGGGCCAGACCGTGCTGCTGGCCGGCATCAACGACGACGTCGAGAGCCTCGACCAGCTCATGCGCGGCCTGGTGATGGCCCGGGTAAAACCCTACTACCTGCATCATCCCGACCTGGTGCGCGGCACCGGCCATTTCCGGGTGTCGGTCGAGCGTGGCCAGGCGTTGATGAAGGCCTTGCGCGGCCGGCTGTCGGGCCTCGCCCAGCCGACCTACGTGCTCGACGTACCGGGCGGCCATGGCAAGGTGCCGATCGGCCCCGCCTATCTCGGCGACGATCCCGACGCGCTCTTGCTCGAGGACGCCTTCGGCGGGCAGCACCGCTACCCGCGCTGACGTTCCTCGACCAGGACCTCCTTGCCGACCGGGCCCGGCGCCTCGACCAGCAGCTCGAGGTCGATGCTGCCGGCCCTTTCGAGAAGTCAGCGTAACCGGCAGGGACGCGCCCGGGATCGGCGCTGTCCTGAGCCCGAGCAGCAGCAGGTGATAGCCGCGCGGCTGGAGGGTGAGCGTGACGCCGGCGGGAACGGCCAGGCCCTCGTCGCGTGCGCGCATGCCGATGTCGCCGCCCGTCACCTTGATGGCGTGGATCTCGACCTTCTCGGCCGCCGGGCTGTTGGCTCCGGTCAGCCGATCCGGTTCCGCACCCGTGTTGGTGATCACGAAAAAGCCGCCCGCCTGATCGGGCGTCTCCAACGACCACCGTGCCCACGGGCGGTGTATTTCAATCGATCCCCGCGTCGCGGCCGGAGCCGCTGTGGGGGCACGGCGGAGCCATTTCAGCACTGCGTCCTCCCTTAGTTTTTCTCTTAGGTCGACCCGAGCCGGCACGCGGCATGACCGACATTTACTATTGGATCACCCGCAATGACCACAAGATCATCGCGTTGCCTTGGAAGGCCGGTTACGACCTGCCAGCCAAGCGGTCAATTGCGCCACGACAGGCGGCGCGCGCGTCGAGGCGACGGCTGCGATCAGCGCCGCCCGCTCGCCACGAGAGCCGTCCGGCCAGACCGTGTCTGAGGCGCGCTCAGTTCCTCGATCAGCCACTCCTCGAACGCACGCGTCTTCGGTCGGTTGACCGAGGCCGGCGGGCACACGAACCACCACGCCTTGCCCGAGTCGACGATCTGCGGAAAGGGCTGGAACAGCCGGCCCGAGGCCAGCTCCTCGCGGAAAAGCTGGGGCGGTCCGACCGCCACGCCGGCGCCTTCCATCGCCGCTTCCACGGCGATCATGGTCGAGTCGAAGGTGAGCACGCGCTTGGGCTTGAAGTCGCCCATGCCCACGGCGCGCAGCCAGATCGCCCATTCGGGATCGTAGGTCATGTCGATGAACGGCACGCGCTTCAGATCATCGAGGGTCTTCAGCTTGTCCTTGTAGCGCTTGCCGCAAAGCGGCGTCAGCACGTCGGAGAACAGGCGCGTCGCATGGAGCTCGGGCTCGGGCTGCACCGTGAAGCGGATGGCGCAGTCGAAATCCTCGCGCGCGAAATCGATGCGCCGCTGCGTCGTCGTCATGCGCACTTCGATCTCGGGATGCTTGGACTGGAAACGATGGAGGCGCGGCGCCAGCCAGCCCAGCGCGAAGGTGGTGACCAGGCTGACGCTGAGCGTGCCCGAATTGGCCTTGCGGCCGACCCGCTCCAGCGCGTTGGTCATGCGGTCGAACGCATCGCGCAGATCGGGCAGCAGCGCCTCGCCTTCGCTGGTGATCTCGAGCCCGCGCGGGCGGCGCACGAACAGCGCCACGCCGAGCCGCTCCTCGAGCGCCTTCACCTGGTGGCTGACGGCGGCCTGGGTGACGTGCAGTTCCTCGGCGGCATGGGTGAAGCTTGCGTGACGGGCCGCCGCCTCGAAGGCGCGCAGGGCATTCAGCGGCAGCTGAGAGCGGCTCATTTAAGGCACCCGTTCATAGTAAATTCTATGCCTCCCCCGAGGTTTCATCCTTTGAACACTGAGACATTATAGCCCAAATAGGCTGCAGAAACGAGGCTCCAAGGGAACCCTTCGGTTCCCGGTCGCCTCAAACGGAGCTAAGTCATGTCGACCCTGTCCAGCGTGCGGGAAATCGCCCGCGCGGAAGCCTCTCCCTTCACCTTCGGCCGCGCCGTGGCGCTGCTGGCCGGTGCGGTCGTGGTCGGGATCGACAACGTCATGACCCGCGCCGAGCTCGCCCGCTCGCGACGCCAGCTCGCCCAGCTCGACGAGCGCCTGTTGCGCGACATCGGGCTGGACCGCGGGACCGCGCGCTACGAGGCTTCCAAGAGCTTCTGGTCCTAAGCCGGAATTGCGGCCGGAATTGCCGTCGGCAGCCGGATAGAGCAGGTTGGGCCATGGTGCTTTGATGACGCCATGACCCAACATTCCCTTTCCCTTCCGACCTTGGCTCTCGCCACCCCCATCCTGCCCGACACGCTGCCCGACGGGGAAACCTGCTGGCAGGCCGTGCAGCGGCGCGACCGGACGTACAATGGCCGGTTCTGGTTCTCGGTCCGGACGACCGGGGTCTATTGCCTGCCGTCCTGTGCCGCCCGCCCGGCGCTGCGCCAAGAACGTGGCGTTCCACGCCTCGCCCGATGCGGCCGAGGCGGCGGGCTTTCGTGCCTGCAAGCGCTGCAAGCCGCGCGACTGGCAGGCCGATGCAGGCCTCAGCAAGCCGGTCGCCCGGGCCTGCGCCCTGTTCGATTCGACCGACACCGACACGCCGCCCTCGCTTGCCGAGGTGGCGCGCCGCGTCGGCCTGTCGAGCGGCGCCCTCAGCAAGCGCTTCATCGCCGAGCTCGGCGTCAATCCGCGCGACTGGCTGGTGGCGCGCAAGCGCCAGCGTTTCCGCAAGGCACTGCGTGGAGGCGAGACGGTGGCCGACGCGCTCTATGGCGCGGGCTACGGCTCGCCCAGCCGCGTCTACGAGACCAGCGACAAGGCGCTCGGCATGACGCCCGCCACCTATGCCAAGGGCGGCGCGGGCGCCCATATCGACTACACCACGGTCGATTCCGACTATGGCCGGGTGCTGGTGGCGGCGACGCAGAAGGGCATCGCCGCGGTGTTCCTGGGCGACAACGACCGGGCGCTCGAAAAGAACCTGAAGCACGATTTCCCGGCCGCCGACATCACGCGAAACGACCGCACCCTGGGACCGCGCGTGAAGAGCGTGCTGGCGCGCCTCTACGGCCGCAAGCCCTCCGCGCTCGACGCGGCCGACGTGCCGCTCGATATCGTCGGCACGGCCTTCCAATGGAAGGTCTGGAAGGCGTTGACCGAGATCCCGGCCGGCCAGACCAGGAGCTACGGCGAGATCGCCAAGAGCATCGGCGCGCCCGCCGCGGCCCGCGCCGTCGGGCGGGCCTGCGCCACCAACCAGGCGGCCGGGGTCATTCCCTGCCATCGCGCGGTCGGCGCCGGCGGCACGCTCACCGGCTATCGCTGGGGCGTCGCGCGCAAGGAGCGGCTGCTGGCCGACGAACGCCGGCGCAGCAGCACGTAGAAGGCACCGCCGCCGCCGTGCCGCGGGTGCGCCGGCCGCACGCCGCGCACCCGGCTGCGATTGTCGGCGCGGTTCAGCCAGCCCATGAACTCGGCGCGAATGCGCCCACCCAGCAGGCGGCCACCCTCGAGGCGCGCACCCTTGCCGGTGACGATCAGGATGACGCGGAGATCCTGCGCCGTGGCCGCATCGAGAAATGCGGCGACGGCGCGTTCGGCCGCGGCGAGCGTCATGCCGTGCAGGTCGAGCGACGCCTGCGGGACAAGCTTGCCGCGCCCGAGCGCGCGCGCCGTATCGCGGTCGAAATTGTGATCATCGAGCGTCAATTCCGGCGCCGCTGTCCTCGCGGCCTGAGTGGCAGTCTTTTCCCGTGGCTTCAAAGGTCCGTCGGCCTCGGGCCGCGCGATGACGGCCTTCGCCGCCGCACGCTTGCGGCCGGCGAGCGGCTTCACATCGCCCATCGCCGCCGCGAACAGATCGACATCCTTGACCACGGCATTTCGTGTAGCCTTGGCCGTGAGGCGGGTCTACACAGCGCGCCATGGCCCTCGCGACCCGACCGCCGTCCTCAACGCAACCCCAACCCGATCCCGATCTGCAGACCGGCCTGCAGTATCTGCGCGCCGGGTGGTTCGACCGCGCCGAGCCGCTGTTCCGGTCCGCCCTGGGCCGCCACGGCGAGCGGCCCGACATCCTGCACTTTCTTGCAGTCTGCCTTTCGCAGCGTGGCGCGCTCAGCGAAGCCGAGGTCCTGTGGCGCAAGGCGCTGGCCAAGGATCCCAACGAGCCGATGCTGTCCTACAATCTCGGCCTGGTGGCGCGCCGGCAGGGCCGCCTCGACGAGGCGGCGCGTCGCTTTCGCGACACGGTGCGCCGCTCGCCGGCCCATGTCGAAGCGCGCCTGGCGCTGGCGTCGATATACATGGACCTCAACCGCTTCGCCGCCGCCGAACGCGAGCTGATCGAATTCGTGACCAGTGTGGATCAGGGCATTCATCAGGGCGGCGAGGGCCTGAAGCCGCTGCAGGCCCGGGCGCGCAACATGCTGGGCTACGTCCTCTACCGCCTTGGCCACCACTCCGCGGCGATCGAGGTCCTGGACCATGGCCCTGGTCGATGCCGGCGAGGATGGCGCGCGACGGGCCCAGATCCTGGGCGACCGCGCGCTGGCGCTGGGCGCGCTCGGGCATCATGACGAGGCGATCGCGGAGGCCGGCCGCGCGCTCGAACTGGCGCCCGACAGCGCCGCGCTCAACCACATACTGGGCTTCGTGCTCCACTTCGCCGGCCGGCCGTCCGACGCCATCGGCCCGATCGAGCGGGCGCTCGAGATCGATCCCGGCTTCATGGCGGGATTCAACACCCTGGCGCTTGCCCAGGCGGCGACCGGCAAGGGGGATGCGGCTGTCGACGTGCTTCAGCGGGCGCTGCGCCACAATCCGCTCGACGCCGATACCGTCCTGCAGCTCTCCCATCTCCATATCGAGCGCGCCAATTTCGCGGCGGCGCTCGAGACCCTGGAGCCCTACCTGAAGGAGGCGCCCGACAACGTACGCGCGCTCAACAACCAGGGCCTGGCGCTGCGCGGCCTCAAGCGTTTCGACGAGGCGCGGCGTGCGCTGAAGCGCGCCTCGCGGCTTGCGACCGACGACCCGATGGTGCTGACCAACCTCGGCCGCGTCCTGCTCGATCTCGGGCGGGCCGCCGAGGCGCGCTCGCTGCACGAACATGCGCTGCGCGGACTGCCGGGCGATTCGCGCCTGCTGGGTCACTATGGCGCCTGCCTGGCAGCCCTCGGCGAGCGCGACAAGGCGCGCGAGACCCTGGACGCCGCCCTGGCCGCCGATCCCAACAATGCCGAAGCGATGACCGCCCGGTTGAGCCTGGACGCATGACCGCAGGCGCCGATCGTCTGGCCGAAGTCCGCCAGCGCATTGCCGCCGCAGCCCGCGCCGCCGGACGCGATCCGGCGGCCGTCACCTTGGTCGCGGTCTCCAAGACCCATGGCGCCGATCGGGTACGCGAGCTTCTCGACGTGGGGCAGCGCGTCTTCGGCGAGAACCGCGTGCAGGAAGCGGAGGGCAAATTTCCGGCGCTGAAGGCGGAGTATCCCGACCTCGAATTGCACTTGATCGGTCCCCTGCAGACCAACAAGGCGCGCGAGGCCGTGGCGCTGTTCGACATTATACAGTCGGTCGACCGCGAACGCCTGGCCGCCACCCTTGCCAAGGAAATGGCGCGGACGGGCCGCCGGCCGGATTGCTATATCCAGGTCAATACCGGCGAGGAGCCGCAGAAGGCGGGCGTGCTGCCGGCCGAACTCGATGCCTTCGTCGCGACCTGCCGCGAGACCCATAAGCTGCCGATCACGGGCCTGATGTGCATCCCGCCGGTCGACGAGGAACCCGCCCTGCACTTTGCCCTGCTGGCCAAGATGGCCGCACGCAACGGCCTCGCCGCGGTCAGCATGGGCATGAGCGCCGACTATGAGAAGGCCATCCGCCTGGGCGCCACCCATGTCCGGGTCGGCACTGCCCTGTTCGGCCACCGGGGCGCATAGGCGGCACGCCGGCATGCCCGAGCTTCCCGAGGTAGAAACCGTCCGTCGTGGCCTCGCTCCGAGACTGGTCGGACGGCGCATCGTTCGCCTCGTCCAGCGCCGGCGCGACCTGCGGGTGCCCCTGCCAGCCCGCTTTGCGCAGAAGAGTCGAGGGCCGTCGGGTGCTGGGCATCGACCGCCGGGCGAAATACCTGCTGCTCCGCCTCGATGACGGTCACACCTTGATCGCCCATCTCGGCATGTCGGGTCGCATGACCTTGCACGATGCGGCAAGTGCTGCCGAACATCCGTTCCAGCGGCACGATCATGTCGTGATCGAAACCGAGGAAGGCTGGCAGGTCCGTTTCAACGACGCGCGCCGCTTCGGTCTGATGCTGCTGGCCGCCGACGAGGCGCTGCCCAAGCACAAGCTCTTCAAGGGCCTGGGGCCCGAACCGCTCGACGATGCCTTCGACGGGGCCGCGCTGGCCAAGCGTCTCAAGGGAAGACGCACTCCCATCAAGGCCGCCCTGCTCGATCAGAAGACCTTGGTTGGGGTCGGCAATATATACGCCTGCGAGGCCCTGTTCCTGGCCGGCATCTCGCCGCGTCGGTCGGCTCACACGGTCCAGGGCGAACGCGCTGACCGCCTGGTCGCTGCCATCAAGCAGGTGCTGCTGCGCTCCATCGACGATGGCGGATCGACCTTGCGCGATCATGTGCAGCCGGGCGGCGAGCTGGGATATTTTCAGACTCGCTTCAATGTCTACGATCGCGCAGGGCGCGGTCTGCCCGACGCGCGGCTGCGGCAAGGTGGTGCGGCGCCTGGTGCAGTCCGGCCGCTCGACGTTCTATTGCGCACACTGCCAGCGCTAGCCAAGAGCAGCGCTCACATTCCAGGACAGTGTTGGGGAGGAAAATGTGACTGCGTACGAAAACATCCAGACCGAAACCAAGGCCCGGGTCGGGATCATTCGCCTCAATCGTCCCAAGGCGTTGAACGCGCTCTGCGCCGATCTCGTGCGCGAGCTTGGGCAGGCGCTCGACGCTTTCGAAGCCGATCGCGCGATCGGGTGCATAATATTGACCGGAAGCGACAAGGCCTTCGCTGCCGGCGCCGACATCAAGGAGATGAAAGAGAAATCCTATCAGGACGTCTTCCTGCAGGACTTCATCACCGTCGGCTGGGAGAAGGTGAGCCAGATCCGCAAGCCGATCATCGCCGCCGTCGCGGGCTACGCGCTGGGCGGCGGCTGCGAGATGGCGATGATGTGCGATTTCATCATCGCCGCCGACAATGCAAAATTCGGCCAGCCCGAGATCACGCTCGGCACCATCCCCGGCGCCGGCGGCACCCAGCGCCTGCCGCGCTTCGTCGGCAAGGCCAAGGCCATGGACATGATCCTCAGCGGCCGCATGATGGATGCCGCCGAAGCCGAGCGCTGCGGCCTGGTGAGCCGCATCGTGCCGCTCGCCCAACTCATGGACGACGCGCTGGCGACGGCGGAGAAGATCGCCGGCATGTCGCTGCTCGCCACCATGGTGGCCAAGGAAGCCGTCAACCGCGCCTTCGAGACGACCCTGGCCGAGGGTGTGCGCTTCGAGCGCCGCACCTTCCATGCCACCTTCGCCTTCGAGGATCGGGCGGAGGGCATGGCGGCCTTCGCCGACAAGCGCAAGGCGGCCTGGAAACACCGATAATTGGCGGCTTTTGGCGGGGTTGACCGGATGCCGGCCGGCCCGTATACACCCGCCCTTCCGATGAACGAGGATTAGATGGCCAGTCACAAGTCGGCAGAGAAGCGCGCCCGCCAGACCGAGCGTCGCACCGCCGCGAACACCGCGCGCCGCAGCCGCGTGCGCGGCTCGATCAAGAAGGTCGAGGAAGCGATCAAGGGCGGAGACAAGAAGGCCGCCGCCGCGGCGCTGCGCGCCGCGCAGCCGGAGATCCAGCGTGGTGCCACCAAGCACATCGTGACCAAGAACGCCGCCGCCCGTCGCGTGTCGCGCCTTGCGGCGCGCATCAAGGCGATGGCCTGAGACGCTCCCCGCCTTCAGAGATTGTGAACGCCGCTCCAACGAGCGGCGTTTTCTTTTTCGGCGTCGAGATAAATTTGGCCGCCGAAAAAAAATTGGAGCGCTTTGACGAAGATCGTTTGGTTGCCAATTCGGCGAACAACATACGATTCGCGTTTATCGGACTGCGCAAGGGAACGAGCGCTAGATGTTGAGCGTTGTCGCGTGACGAATCCGAAAGAAAATCGAATCCACGAAGATGTCAATCGAGTCGCACAAAGAACATCATGAATAGCGTGTGGCGTTGTCGTGTGAATCGTTTGCGAAGCCGCCCGAGTCTGTCTAAGAGTCGGCCCATCGCGACGGGGCGTGGGGCGCTGAGACGCGAGCCAAGGCGAAGACGGGGGGCTTCCTCTTCGCCGGAAACACGAACGAGGGAGAGCCACAGTCATCCGGTGATAGCGACGACGATCGAAGCAACGCAGCGTCCCGTCAACGACGCGCACCCAAAATTTTCGTCGCCATCATCGAGCTGTGCGTTCCCGAGTATCGTTGGCTCGTACTCAAGCGTCCCGCTAGAGCGAATGAAGAGCGGGGGCCATGTCCAACGACACCAAGATCACCGGTACGTATGAAGTGTCTCGCGCCACGGGCTATGCCGGCGACGTGGCGCCAACGACGGCCTGGAAGATCCTGAGCGAACGCAAGGACGCCGTCCTGATCGACGTGCGCACCCGCGCCGAATGGAATTATGTCGGCCTGCCCGATCTCGAGACGCTCGCCAAGAAGCCGGCGCTGCTCGAATGGCAGGTCTTTCCCAGCATGCAGCCCAATCCTGAATTCGTGGCCACGCTCTCGGGCGCGCTCCCCGACAAGGAGACACCGCTGCTGTTCCTCTGTCGGAGTGGAGCTCGATCGGCCGCGGCGGCGAAAGCCATGACCGCGGCCGGCTACAGTACATGTTTCAATGTTGCGGATGGATTTGAAGGCCCCCTGGATGCGCAGGCCAAGCGCGGCGCGGCAGGGGGGTGGAAGGCAGCTGGACTTCCGTGGAGACAAACTTGAACCGAATTCAATCGCCGATAATAGGCAACAACAATAACGCGACCTATGAACAAAAAACTGTGGCGGGGGCCGATATGGAAGAAGTTGCAGTCCGGAAGGAGCTTGAGGCGCACTGGGTGCGCGTCTGCGACCGGCTGCGCAAGGAAATCGGCGACAAGGCCTTCAAGACCTGGTTCGGCGAGGTCGAGCTGGGCGAACTGAAGGCCGGCAAGCTCCGTCTCTATGCCCCGACCCGGTTCGTCCGCGACTGGGTCGCCCGCCACTATGGTGACAGGGTGCTGGCCTACTGGCAGGCGGTGCACGCCGAGGTGGGCACCGTCGAGGTGAACCTGGTGCCCCCGCCGGCGCCGCGTCGGCCCAACGAGATCATCGCCGTGCCGCCGGTGCCGTCCTCCCAGAACTACCAGCCGCCGATGCCGCGGATGGGTCCGTCGATCGGCCGCGGCAGCGACGATCTCTTCCAGGGACCGGAAGCGCGCTATACCTTCGCCAACTTCGTGGTCGGCAAGCCCAACGAGTTCGCCTACGCCGCCGCGCGCAACATCGCCGAGCAGGACCGGCCGCTGCCGGAGCGCAACCCGCTCTATATTTTCGGCGGCGTCGGTCTGGGCAAGACCCATCTGATGCACGCGATCTGGCACTCCATCCGCGAGCGCGATCCCAAGACGCGCGTTCTCTATCTCACGGCCGAAAGCTTCGTGAACCGCTTCATCCAGGCGCTACGCACCAAGAATACCGGCCAGTTCAAGGAGCTGTTCCGCAACGTCGACGTGCTGATGGTCGACGACGTCCAGTTCATCTGCGGCAAGGAAGCGAGCCAGGACGAGTTCTTCTTCACCTTCAACTCGCTGGTCGAGCAGAACAAGCAGATCGTGCTTTCTTCCGAGAAGCCGCCCAGCGAACTGCAGGACATCGAGGAGCGCATGCGCTCGCGGCTGGGCAGCGGACTGGTGGCCGACATCCACTCGTCGACCTACGAGCTACGCCTCTCCATCCTGCAGACCAAGGCGGAGAATGCGCGCGTGCCCGTGCCGATCGCGGTGCTGGAGTTCCTGGCGCACAAGATCAGCACCAACATCCGCGAGCTCGAAGGGGCGCTCAACCGCGTCGTCGCCCACGGCCAGCTGATCGGCCGCGAGATCACCGTCGAGATGGCGCAGGACGTGCTGCACGATCTGCTTGCGCCAGGCCGATCGCAAGGTCACGGTCGACGAGATCCAGCAGCGGGTCGCCGCGCACTACAACATCAAGCTCGCCGAGATGAGTTCGCCGCGTCGCGCCCGCTCGGTCGCGCGGCCGCGCCAGGTGGCGATGTATCTCGCCAAGCAGCTCACCACCCTCAGCCTGCCGCAGATCGGCAAGCGCTTCGGCAACCGCGACCACACCACGGTCATGCACGCCGTGCGCAAGATCGAGGAACTGAAGATCTCCGACCTTTCGATTGCAGAGGACGTGGAGTTGCTCAAGCGCCAGTTGCAGGGCTGACGAATCCCTGCCACGCGGCGTGAAAGGGGGCCCGATCGGGCCCCTTTTTGCTTGGTATTTTGCGGGTTAAGAGCCTCAAATTCCGAGTGAAATTGCTTCCCGCCTAGGCCCGGCGTGCTATAGTCCCAGACCGTTCCGCCATGGCCTTTTTGGGCCGGCGAAACGGGGTGTCTAAACCGCTTTTTTGGCCCCTCGTTACAGCGATCAAAACATGAAACTGACGATCGAACGGGCAGCCCTTCTGAAGGCGCTGGCTCACGTGCAGAGTGTGGTCGAACGGCGAAACACGATCCCCATCCTGTCGAATGTCCTGATCACCGCGCAGAAGGGACGCCTCAGCCTGGCGGCAACCGACATGGACCTCGCCATCACCGAGATCGGTGGAGGCGAGTGCGGCCAAGGCGGGCTCGACCACGGCGCCCGCGCATACGCTCTACGAGATCGTCCGCAAGTTGCCTGACGGCGCGCAGGTCGAGCTCGAGACCGCCTCCGACGGTGGTTCGCTGGTGATCCGGGCCGGCCGGTCGCGCTTCACCTTGCAGTGCCTGCCGCCCGCCGACTTTCCGGCGATGGCCGAGGGCGACCTGCCGCACCGCTTCCAGCTCCCGGCGACCGACCTCAAGGGCATCATCGACCGCACCCGGTTTGCGATCTCCAACGAGGAGACCCGCTACTACCTGAACGGCATCTACTTTCATGTCCGCCACCTCGAACGGCACCCAGGTGCTGCGCGGCGTGGCCACCGACGGCCATCGGCTGGCCCGGGTGGAAGTGCCGCTGCCCAAGGGCGCCGCGGAGATTCCGGGCGTGATCGTGCCGCGCAAGACCGTGGGCGAGGTGCGCAAGCTTCTCGACGAGAGCGACGGCTCGGTCGACATCGAGCTCAGCGACACCCGCATCCGCTTCGCCACCGGCAACGTCACCCTGGTGAGCAAGCTGATCGACGGCACCTTCCCCGACTACGAGCGCGTCATCCCGACCGGCAACGACAAGGTCCTGAACGTGCCGTGCAAGGAATTCGCCCACGCCGTCGACCGCGTCTCGACCATCTCCACCGAGAAGTCGCGCGCCATCAAGCTCGCGGTCGCCAAGGGCGTGGTGACGCTCTCGGCCACCAGCCCCGACGCCGGCAGCGCCACCGAGGAGATCGAGGTCGAGTACAAGGCGGCCGCGCTCGAGATCGGCTTCAATTCGCGCTACCTGCTCGACATCACCGAGCAGATCACGGGCGCCGAGGCGCGCTTCCTGATGGCCGATGCCGGCTCGCCGACGCTGGTGCGCGACGGCGCCGACGAAAGCGCGCTCTACGTGCTCATGCCGATGCGGGTATGACGGCGCCGCCAATCAGCGCTCTTGCCTTCTCTCCCGACGCCGCAACCGGCGCTGCGCCGGCCGTCCTTGCCGTGCGCCAGCTTCGCCTGACCGATTTCCGCAACTACCGCCAGCTCCGCCTCGATTGCGGCCCCGAGCCCGTCGTGCTGGTCGGCGCCAACGGCGCGGGCAAGACCAATCTCCTGGAGGCTTTGTCCTTCCTGGCGCCGGGCCGCGGTCTGCGCCGTGCGCGCCTCGAAGAAGTCTGCCGCCGCTCGCGGGGCGAGGAGCCGGATGCTGCTTCCTGGGCAGTCGCCGCCACGGTCGATACGCCGGACGGACGGCTCGTCATCGGCACGGGGCTGGAGCCCGCGCGGAGCGATGGCGGCCTGCCGCGCCGGGCCGTGCGGATCGACGGCCGGCCGGCGCAGAGCCAGACGGCGCTCGGCCTGCATGTCGCAGCCGTGTGGCTGACGCCGCAACTCGACCGCCTCTTCCTCGACGGGCCGGGCGAGCGCCGGCGCTTCCTCGACCGCCTGGTGACGGCGCTGCATCCCCAGCATGCGGGCGACGTGGCCGCCTATGAGAATGCCCTGCGCCAGCGCGCCCGCCTTTTGGCGGATGGCGGCCGCGACCCGCACTGGTTTACCGCGCTCGAGGACACCATGGCCCGTCACGGCGTGGCCCTGGCGGCCGCCCGTGCCGATACGGTCCATCGCCTCGATGCCGCCGCGCGGCTGGGCGTCGGCCCCTTTCCGCGGGCAGCCCTGGCCATGGCGGGCGAGGTCGACGGCTGGCTGGCCAGCATGGCGGCGCTCGACGCCGAGGACCGCCTGCGCGGCGAACTGGCAGCCAGCCGCTTGCGCGACGCCGAGACCGGCACCACATCCTGCGGGCCCCATCGCAGCGATCTTGCGGTGCGCCACCTCGACCTCGACCTGCCGGCGGCGGAGGGATCGACCGGCCAGCAGAAGGCCGTCCTGGTGTCGATCGCGCTGGCGCACGCCCGTCTGGTGGCTCTCTCGCGCGGCCGCGCGCCGCTGCTGCTGCTCGACGAGATCGCGGCCCACCTCGATGCGGAACGGCGCGCCGCGCTGTTCGACGAGGTGGTGGCGCTCGGCGTGCAGAGCTGGATGACCGGCACCGACGCCGGACTTTTCGCGCCGCTCGGCGGTCGCGCGCAGATCCTGCGCGTGGCCGACGGCTCGATCGCGGCGGTCTAAAACCCCTTCCGGGAACCAAGAACAATGAGCGAGAACAACAACGAAGAGATAAATCCGGGCGCCGACGCCTACGACGCCAATTCGATCAAGCTGCTGAAGGGGCTGGACGCCGTGCGCAAGCGCCCGGGCATGTATATCGGCGACACCGACGACGGCAGCGGCCTGCACCACATGGTCTACGAGATCGTCGACAATGCCATCGACGAGGCCCTGGCCGGCTACTGCGACAGCGTCGAGGTGACGCTGCATGGCGACGGCTCGGCCACGGTGCGCGACAATGGCCGCGGCGTGCCGGTCGACATCCACAAGGAAGAGGGCGTCTCGGCCGTCAACCTGATCTTCACCCAGCTCCATGCCGGCGGGAAAGTTCGACCAGAACTCCTACAAGGTGTCGGGCGGACTGCACGGGGTCGGCGCGGCGGTCGTCAATGCGCTGTCCGAGCATCTCGACGTGCGCATCTGGCGCAACGGCAAGGAGCATTTCCTGCGCTTCCGCGGCGGCGAGCCCGAGGGCGTCCTGCAGATCGTGGGCGACGTGCCGGCGGACAAGCACGGCACGGAGGTCACTTTCCGGCCCTCGGACAAGATCTTCACCAAGACCGAGTTCGACTTCGCCACCCTGGAACACCGGCTGCGTGAACTCGCCTTCCTGAACTCGCGCGTGCGCATCACGCTCACCGACGAGCGCGGCGCCGAGCCCAAGGTCTCCGATCTCTACTACGAGGGCGGCGTCCAGGCCTTCGCCCAGTATCTCGACCGCAACAAGCAGGTGCTGCACAACCCGCCGGTGTCGATCCGCGGCGAAAAGGACGGCATGACGGTCGAAGTCGCCATGCAATGGAACGACAGCTATCACGAGACGATGCTGTGCTTCACCAACAACATCCCGCAGCGCGATGGCGGCACCCATCTGGCGGGCTTCCGCGGCGCGCTCACGCGCACGCTGAACAAGTACGCCGATGAAAGCGGTCTCTCCAAGAAGGAGAAGGTGAACCTGACCGGCGACGACATGCGCGAGGGACTGACCTGCGTGCTTGTCGGTCAAGGTGCCTG
Organism: uncultured Alphaproteobacteria bacterium; assembly: GCA_963765385.1. Classification (GTDB taxonomy): domain Bacteria; phylum Pseudomonadota; class Alphaproteobacteria; order Reyranellales; family Reyranellaceae; genus Reyranella. Next base: position 1,837,813 of record CAVXWG010000014.1, read on the forward strand.
ATCCGAAGTTCTCCTCGCAGACCAAGGACAAGCTGGTCTCCTCAGAGGTCCGTCCGGTGGTCGAATCCGTGGTCGGTGAGAAGCTCGGCCAGTGGTTCGAGGAACATCCCTCCGAAACGCGCAAGATCCTGACCAAGGTGGTCGAGGCCGCCGCCGCGCGCGAGGCCGCCCGCAAGGCGCGCGAGCTCACGCGCCGCAAGGGGGCGCTCGACGTGAGTTCATTGCCCGGCAAGCTGGCCGACTGCCAGGAGCGCGATCCGGCATTTTCCGAGCTCTTCATCGTCGAGGGCGATTCGGCCGGCGGCTCGGCCAAGCAGGGTCGCAACCGCGCCAACCAGGCGATCCTGCCGCTGCGCGGCAAGATCCTGAACGTCGAGCGCGCGCGCTTCGACAAGATGCTGTCCTCGGCCGAGATCGGCACCCTGATCACGGCGTTGGGCACCGGCATCGGCATCGACGATTTCGACCTGGGCAAGCTGCAGGTACCACAAGATCATCATCATGACGGACGCCGACGTCGACGGCAGCCACATCCGCACTCTGCTGATGACGTTCTTCTATCGCCAGATGCGCGACCTGATCGAGCACGGCCATCTCTACATCGCCCAGCCGCCGCTCTTCAAAGCGGCCAAGGGCAAGTCGGCGATCTACCTCAAGGACGAGCGGGCGCTCGATGACCACCTGATCGACAGCGGACTGGACGGCTCGACCTTCCGGCTGGGCGACGGCAGCGTGCAGACCCGGGATGATCTCCGCCGCACCGTCGATATCGCCCGATCGGTCACCAACCTCGTGAAGCCGCTCTCGCTGTCGCGGCGCGTTACCAGCCAGGCGGTGATCGAACAGGCCGCCATCGCCGGCGCCTTCAAGCCCGATATCCTGCTCGACGCCGAGCTCGCCAAGCAGACGGCCGACTACATTGCCCGCCGGCTCGATGCCGTTTTCCCGCCGCTGGAGCGCGGCTGGACCGGCGAACCGACGCCGGACGGCGGCCTCGCCTTCATGCGCCGCCTGCGCGGCGTGCAGGAACGCCACGTCATCGACGGGCCGCTGATCAAGAGCGCCGAGGCGCGCAAGCTCGACGCGCTCGCGCCCGAACTGCAGGCGATCTATCAGCGGCCCGGCGTGTTCGTCGCGCGCGACAAGGAGACGCCCATTTCCTCGCCGACCGAGCTGTTCGCCGCCGTCCTCGAGGCCGGCCGCAAAGGCGTCACCATTCAGCGCTACAAAGGGCTGGGCGAGATGAACCCCGACCAACTCTGGGAAACCACGCTCGACCCCGAGGCGCGGGCGCTCCTGCAGGTCAGGATCAACCATGCCGACGAGGCGGACGAGATCTTCTCGACTTTGATGGGCGACGTGGTCGAACCGCGTCGCGACTTCATCCAGGACAACGCACTGAAGGTGGCGAACCTCGATGTCTAGGACTCTGACGATCCTTACTACGGTGGCCCTCACTTTGGTTCTGGGGGCCCCGGCACCCGGATCGCTCGGCACGGCTTCGGCACAGACGCAGTCGACGACGCCGTCGGTCCACCCCGGCACCAAGCTTAATTTCGCGGCCACAATAGGCGGCGCCACTTTCGAGCGGTCGGTCTACTATGGCGCACCGCCTGCCAACCGGCCCGACCTCGGAACGAGCTACTTCTATTCGACGCCCAAGAGGATGGTGATCACGGTCCAGGTGTTCGATGGCGGCCGACGCGTGCCCCCGGGCAGCGACAGCCCGATCGTGATCGGCGAGTTCGCGAACGAGCTCTCCTCGCTCGAAGAGCAGGTCAAGAGCAGTGGCTACACCAATTTCCAGAAACCTGCCGTGCCGTCGAGCTGCAATTATGGCTCCGTGACCTTCCGCTGCATCACCTTCAGCGCGGTCACCCAGGCCAACATGCGCGTTTACCAGAAGATCCTGCTGACCGGATACCAGCAGCACTTCATCAAGATCCGCATCGACTGGGGCCAGAGCCCAACCCTGCAGCAGACCAGCGCCGACGCCGATGCCGCGCTGCAGGCCTTCATCCCCGCGCTGTTCCACTGACGGCTACAGCACCATCTGCGTCTGGGTGACCACGGCCACCAGCTTGCCCTCGGCGGTCGTGATCCGCGTCTGCCACACCATGGTGCGGCGGCCGCGATGGATCGGCGTCGTCTCGCCGATCACCGTGGCGCCGACCGGCGCGGGGCCCACGAAGTTGGTCTTGCTCTCGATCGTGGTCGTGCCCTTGCCTTCGGGCAGGTTGAGCACGGTGGCGGCGGCGCCCAGCGTGTCGGCGAAGGCCATCACGGCGCCGCCGTGCAATATGTCGGGGCGCGTGCAGAGCTCGGGCCTGACGATCATTTCTGCCTTCACGCCCGTTTCGCTCGCGGCGACAAACTTCAGTCCCAGGACCTTGGCGAAAGGCAGTGGCTGGTCGTTCAGGAACTGAAGCTTGTCCATGGTGCGTTTCCTCTAGCTAGGCCACGGTGCCGAGCCGGCGCAGGCCGAGATATTCCAGGATGGCGAGATCGGCCACGATCAGGGCCACCACCACGATGCCTGCGATGCCGGCCGTGGTCCACGCCGCCGGCAGGGCCAGCACCAATAGGCTGCCGGCCACCCAGGCAAGGTCGGCGGCGAAGATCAAGCGGGCGAGGCCTTGCGGCAGCGTCGGGCGCGAAGCGACCCAGGCGCACAGCGCGCCGAAGGCGATCACGCCCAGGCCCAGCAGCTCGAGGACAAGGGAAAGGTCCAAGCCCGCCACCTCGACGGGAGCGTGCGCGGCGGCCCGGGCGAATGGCCCGGCGAAGATCGCGAGCACCGCGCCGGAGATGACGGAGAAGACGGCGTTGCCGCACAGGGTGCGCCGCAGCAGGCGATCGGATGAAGCGTTCATGACGTCCTCCTTGGGTCTATGGACGCGCCAGAGGTCGCACCGGCCCGCCACCGCAGCAATTACGCCCGAGGTAATCGGCGGGCCCGCATGCGGGTGCTAGTCTTCCGTCATGATGCGCACATCCTCCCCCGCCGCGGTCTCCCAGATCGCCGCCTCCCAGCCCGATATGTTCGGTCCCATGCTGCGGACCTGGCGGCGAAGACGGGGCGCCAGCCAGCTCGCGCTCGCCCTGCAGTCGGGCGTGTCGCAGCGCCATGTCAGCTTCCTCGAATCAGGGCGCGCCAAGCCCAGCCGGGAGATGGTGGTCCAGCTCACGACCGCGCTCGACGTGCCGCTGCGCCAGCGCAACACCATGCTGCTGGCGGCCGGCTTCGCGCCGGTCTACCGCGAGACCAGCTTGGGCGCCCCGGAACTGACGCCCGTACGCCAGGCTATCGACCGCATGCTGAAGCAGCAGGAGCCCTACCCCGCCGTCGTCATCGACCGGCTGTGGAATCTCCTCGATGCCAATGAAGCGGCCAACGCTTTCACGATATTCCTGTTCGAGGGCCCGCCGCCCGCACCGCCCCCGGGCAAGCCGGCCAACCTGCTGCATTGGCTGCTCGATCCCAAGGCGCTGCGCTCAAAGATCGCCAACTGGGAGGAGGTGGCGCGCTACCTGGTCTCGACGACCTATGCCGAGATCCTGGCCGACGGCGGCGAGCCCCAGGCGCTGGCCTTCATCCAGGACATCATGGCCTACCCCGACGTGCCGGCCTCGTTCCGCAAGCTGCGCTTCGAGGAGCGCCCGCCACCGGTGCTGACGGTCGACTACATCGTCGGCGGCAAGTCGCTCTCGGTCTTCACCACCATCGCCACTCTTGGGACTCCGCAGGACATCACCCTGCAGGAAGTGCGCATCGAGTGCTTCTTCCCCGCCGACGACCGCAGCGACGCGCTGTTCAAGAGCCTCGCCGCCAGAGGCTGAGGCGGGGAGAAGCGTCCCCCAAAAGGTCGATCGTTAACGGCGCCGAGCCTGGACCTCCATCAACGCCAGCAAGGCTTTGACGATCTCGAGCGGCGGGGGCGGACAGCCGGGCACGTGCAGGTCGACGGGCAAGATATCGGCGAGGGGCCCGACCACCGCCGGCGAGCCTGCAAAGACGCCGCAATTGCGCGCGCAGTCGCCCAGCGCCACGACCCACTTGGGCTCTGGCGTCGCACTATAGGTGCGCAGCAGCGCCTCGCGCATGTTCCACGTCACGGGCCCGGTGACCAGCAGTACATCGGCATGGCGCGGCGAGGCCACGAATTTCAGGCCGAAACGCTCCACGTCGTAGACCGGATTGTTGATGGCGTGGATTTCGAGCTCGCAGCCGTTGCACGACCCCGCATCGATCTCGCGGATGGCAAGCGAGCGGCCGAGCCGCTGGCGGGCGCGCTCGCCCAGCGCCTGGGCCGCCTCGCCCAGCGCAGCGGCGTCCGAACCGGGCGGCGCGATGGTGGCGGGACCCTTGCGGAGGGCGTCGAGCAGGAACGATTTCATCGCGCGCGCCTCACAGATCGTGGCCTGAATAGGAGCAATTGAACGACTTGTTGCAGAGCGGGAAGTCCGCAACGATGTTGCCTTCTATGGCCGCCTCGAGGAGCGGCCACTGGAACCAGCTCGCGTCGCGCGCATGAACGCGGGCAATCCGGCCGTCCTCGCCGACGCGCACGCTCACGAAGACATCGCCGCGGAAGGCCTCGACCAAGGCAGCACCTTCATCGCCTACCCCGAACGCCGGCCGATCGGCTCTGATCTCTCCCGGCGCCAGACGGCCCAGAAGCTGTGAAAGAATCCTCAGGCTCTCGCCGATCTCATCCATGCGCACCAGCAGACGGGCATCGACGTCGCCCGCGGTCCGCACCTTGAGGTCGAAATCCAGCTGATCGTAGGGTGCATAGGCGAAGGTCTTGCGGGCATCGAAGGCGCGACTCGAAGCGCGGCCGACGAAGCCGCCCGTCGCGTATTGCCGGGCGAGCTCCGCTGACACGATACCGGTGGTCACGGTGCGGTCCTGCAACGACGGCATCGAATCGTAAACCCGCAGGATATCGGCGCGCGTCGCCTCGAACCGGGCGAGCAGGCCGCGGATCTTCCCGACCCCCTCGCCCGACAGGTCCGCCGCCACGCCGCCCGGCACCACGCGGTCCATCATCAGGCGATGGCCGAAGCAGGCATCGGCCACCGCCAGCGCATCCTCGCGTTGCAAGGTGCAGCGAGCTTGGATCGTGAGCACGCTGGCGTCGTTGCAGATCCCGCCGACATCGTTGATGTGGTGCGACAGACGCTCCAGTTCGCCCATGACGCCGCGCAGCAGCACCGCGCGCGGCGGCGGCGTCCAGCCGAGCGCGGCCTCGACGGCGCGGGAGAAAGCCCAGGCGTAGGCCACCGTGCTGTCGCCCGAGATGCGCCCGACGATTCGCGCCGCCTGCTCGATCTCGGCACCGGCCATCAGGCCTTCGACGCCCTTGTGCGCGTAGCCCAGCCTCTCCTCGAGCCGCACGACCGTCTCGCCATTGGCGGTGAAACGGAAATGGCCCGGCTCGATGATGCCGGCGTGGACCGGCCCGACGGGTATCTGGTGCAGGCCCTCGCCCTGGGCCGGCAGAAATTCATAACGCGCCTCGCTCTGCCGGCTGGGCCACCGCCCGTGATCGAGCCAGGGTCGGGAATCGGGCAGACCGATGGGCTGAACCCCATACAGGTCGCGCATGGCGCGCTCGAGGCGCAGCGCCGGCGGGTGATGGGCGGCAACCGAAGGATATCGGCCTGCGCCGGTCTGCAGCGAGACGATGGCGCGCAGCCCCCGGCCGCTGTCGCTGAGGGCCATGCACATCGCGCCGCCATCCGCCCATAACGCGCAGAAATCGTGCAGGCCCGCGGCACAACCCGCAGCCAGGGCCGTCCAGACGCTGGCATCGATCGCAAGCCGGACATAGCCATCGGGCCCGGCGGCATGGCCGTCGACGAGATTGGCAAGGTGGCGGGAGATGCTCATCCGAGCAGCTCCGCAGCACGCTGGAACCAGGCGACCAGCACCGGCGGCAGGAAAATGCCCGCCGCGAGAACCAGCAGCAGGTGCAGCACCATCGGCACGGATGAGGCGTTGACGCGATGCGCCGGTCCCACCGGCTCGCCGAACATCGTGTCCTGCAGCCGCATCAACAGCGCGCCGAAGCCGATCAGCAGGCCAAACGCCGGCAGCAGGGCAAGCCACGGCTCACGGGCGAAGGTCGTGGTCAGAATCAGAAACTCGCTGGCGAAAACGCCGAACGGCGGCATGCCGCAGATCGCCAGCACCGCCAGCGCGAACACCACGGCAAGCCGGGGATGGGTGACGCTCAGTCCCCTGATTTCGGCGATGCGCTGCGTGCCCTTGGCCTGGGCGATGTGTCCGACAGCGAAGAAGATTCCGGACTTGGTCAGGCTGTGCATGGCCATGTGCAACAGGCCGGCAAAATTCGCGAGCGGGCCGCCCATGCCGAAGGCGAACACGATCAGCCCCATATGCTCGATCGACGAGTAGGCGAAGAGCCGCTTTATGTCGCGCCTCTGGTACAGCATGAAGGCGGCGAAGATCAGCGATACCAGGCCCATCACCACCATGACCGGACCGGGATCGAGCGCCGCCGGTTGACCGGCCACCAGCATCTTGAAGCGCAACAGGGCATAGAGCGCCACGTTCAGGAGAAGACCCGAGAGAACCGCCGAGATCGGCGTCGGGCCCTCGGCATGTGCATCGGGGAGCCAGGCGTGCAGCGGCGCGAGCCCGACCTTGGTGCCGTAGCCGATCAGCAGGAAGATGAAGGCGAGATCGAGGATCGCCGGGTCCATGCGCGCGGCGGCCGCCTGCAGGAGGCTCCAGGTCATCGCCGGCACGCCTTCGCCCAGCGCCGGCTGGCCGGCGAGGTAGATCAGGATGGTGCCGAAAAAAGCCAGGGAAATGCCGACGCTGGCCAGGATGAAGTACTTCCATGCCGCCTCGATCGCCTGCGGCGTGCGGTAGAGCCCAACCATGACCACTGTGATCAGGGTGGCCAGCTCGAGCCCGACCCACATCACACCGATATTGTTGGCGATAAGGGCGAGATTCATCGAGCCCATCATCGCCTGGAACATGGCGTGGTAAAATCGCACGAAGCTTGGCGACAGCCGGCCGGTCTCTATCTCGTGGCCGATGTAGGAGGCGCTGAACAGCGCGGTCGTGAAGCCGACCAGGGTATTGATGACGATGAAGACGATGTTCAACTCATCGACGATGGCGTAGTCGCTGACGATGCCCTCACCCACCACCAGCCAGAGTCCCGCGGCAAAGGTCGTCACGGAGACGACCACGTTGGCGATGGCACCGACGCGGTATCCCGGGACCGCCACGAGGACGAGCGCCGCCGCATAGGGTATCAGCACGACGAGCTGATAGGCGTGGATCATCGGCCGTCGCCGCGCATGCGGTCGAGCGCCTCGAGATCGACCGTGTCGAAGCGTTCGCGGATGCGGAACACGAAGACCGCGAAGACGAACAGCGAAATCAGAACCGAAAAGGCCACGCTGATCTCGACCACGAGCGGCATGCCACGCGCGCCGGTGGCGGCGAGGATCAGCCCGTTCTCCATCGACATGAAGCCCACGACCTGCGTCACCGCGTTGCGGCGCACGATCATCATCAGAAAGCCCAGCAGGATGATGGCGAGCGCCAGGGCCAGGTCCTCGCGGGCATGGCTGGCCATTCCCATCGCGACCTTGAGGACCAGCGCCTGGGCGAGGCCGGTGAGGGCGAGGCCAACCATCAGGGCCGCGCCCACTCCCACCACCTTCTCGACCTCGCGATGAATGCCGAGCCGCGCCACGGTGCGGTGCAGGGCCACGGGAATGACAATGCCCTTGAGCGTGAGCGCGATCAGCGCGGTGATGAAGAGGTCTGGCCGGTCGTCCGACCAGGCCGCCCAGGCAACGGCCAGTGCCAGCGTGATCGACTGCGCGGCGAACGCGTTGAGCACGGCGGCGACACGTTCCTGGTAGAGCAGCGCGAAGCTCGTCACCAGCATGACGCCGGCCAGCAGGTGCGCGATCTCGTAGGCCTGGTTCACGCGAACACCCCGCGCGTGAGGAAGGCCAGCAGGATGGCGATGAAGCTGAACACGAAGGCGATGCCGACAAAGTCTGGGAGCCGGAAAACGCGCATCTTGGCGATGCTGACCTCCCACACGCCCAGAAGGACAGCGCCGGCCAGCAACTTGGCGACCCAGGCCGCGAGGCCGACTGCCCAGCCGGACAGGCCCGCCGTGGCCGGCGCCATGCCGAACGGCGCGAAAAGGCAGATCAGCAGGGAAAGGTAGAGCACCAGCTTGAGGTGACTCGCCGCCTCTATCAGGGCCAGGTGGCGTCCGGAATATTCCAGCACCATGGCCTCGTGGACCATGGTGAGCTCCAGATGCGTCGCCGGGTTGTCGACCGGGATGCGTGCGTTTTCGGCCAGCGCCACAATGACCAGCGAGATGAGCGACAGGGCGAGCGACACGCGCACGCCAAACGGCTCGGCGATAAAGAAGTCGGCGACACCGGCCAGCCGGGTGGTGCCGGCGGCGATGGCCAGCGTCAGCACGATCAGCATCATGGCGGGCTCGGCCAAGGTTGCGATCATCATCTCGCGCGATGAGCCGATGCCGCCGAAGCTGGTGCCGACATCCATGCCCGCCAGCGCCAGCAGGGCGCGGGCCGCCCCCAGCAGGGCGACCAGTGCCACGACGTCGGCCGCCCAGTTGAACATCAACCCCGAGGCGAAGCTCGGTACCAGGGCCGCCGCCACCCAGGTCAGCGCGAAGATCAGGTAGGGCGCGCTGTGGAACAGCCAAGACGCGCTTTCCGCGATCACCGATTCCTTGCGCAGGAGCTTGGCGAGATCGAGGTAGGCCTGCACGAGCGGCGGCCCCTGCCGGCGCATCAGCCGCGCCTTGACCCGCCGCACGACGCCGACGGCCAGCGGCGCAATCAGCAGCACGAACGTCATCTGGGCGCCCTGCGCCAGGAACTGCACGACGAGATCGCGGGTCATGTCGTCACCGCCGCAATCGACAGCAGGATGACGAGGGTGACGAACATCAGCACGAGGTAGCGCCGGATGGAGAGGAACTGCAGCACGTTCAGGCGTTCGGACAGGCCGAGGACAGCCCGGCCGGGCGCTGCGTAGAACACCCGCCACAAATGGTCGACCACGACCACCGAGAAGCGCGCAGGGCGCATGTCGCCGGGGGGCGGCATGACGACCGTCTCCTGCGCGGAGAAGGCCGCAGCGCCGTACACCCGTCGCAACGGCTGGGCGAAGCTCGAGGCGGTGTATTGAGTGGCCGGCGACGGGTCGGGGAAGCCGCAATCCCACGCCGGTGCGCGGCGGGTCCGGCGCTCCGACACTCGGTGGACCACGATCAAGGTCGCGAGCGAGGCGATGGCGACGAAGAGGGCGATGATCGGCGCGTCGTAGACGCTGCGCGCCGCAGCGAAGGCGATCAGCGAGAACGCGGTGGGACCGCTGCCGGGCCCGGGCAGCGCGCCGCCCACGAGCTTGTCCAGCACCGGCGCCAGTGCTGTGCCCAGCACGCTGCCCATGAGCCCGCCCAGGATGCACAGGAAGGCGAGCCCACCCATGGCGACCTGCTGGACAAGCGGCACATCGTGCGCGCCGGCCGCTTCGGCGCTGCGCGGACGGCCGAGGAAGGCCGTGCCGTAGACGCGCACGAAACAGGCGGCCGCGAGCGCGGCGGCCAGCGCCAGCATGGCGCCGATGGCCGGGGAGGCAAAATGCAGCGCCGCCTGCGGCAGGGCGGGCGCGGCAATGACGGCCTGGAACAGCAACCACTCGGAGACGAAGCCGTTGAGCGGCGGCAAGGCGGAAATGGCGAGCGCACCCACCAGAAAGAAAACAGCGGTGCGCGGCATGCGATGGATGAGGCCGCCCAGCCCATCAAGGTCCCGCCGACCGGTGGCGTGCAGGATGGCGCCGGCGCCGAGGAACAGCAGGGACTTGAACCAGGAATGGTTGAGGACGTGCAGGAGTGCGGCGGCCATCGCCACGGCCGCCGCCTCGTGCTGGGCGTTGGCGCGGAAGGCCAGAGCGAGGCCTAGCGCCACGAAGATCAAGCCGACATTCTCGATCGTCGAATAGGCCAGCACGCGCTTGAGGTCGCGGTCGAGCACCGCGTACAGCAGCCCCAGGACGGCCGTCATCGCGCCCAGCACGATGGGCGGCAGCGCCCACCACCAGTCGGGCGGCCCGAGCAGGTCGAAGGCGATACGCACGAAGCCGTAGATCGCCACCTTGGTCATGACTCCGCTCATCAGCGCCGAGACATGGCTCGGCGCTGCCGGATGGGCGAGCGGCAGCCAGGCGTGCAGGGGAATCAATCCGCCTTTCGAGCCGCAACCAACCAGCGCGGCCGTCAACACCAGTGCAGCGATCATGGGCTTGGGCGCGTGGGCGCGGATCGTGTCGAAGGCATAGCCGCCAGCCGGCCCGGCGAGTCCACCGAAGGCGAACAGCAGCGCCACCGTGCCGATTGCCGCCATGACAAGGTAGAGATGAGCGGCCCGCCGGCATTCCGGGTCGGTGTGGCGAGCAATGACCAGCGCCCAGGAGGCAAGCGACATCAGCTCCCACGAAAACAGGAAGGCGTAGGCATCGTCGGCGATCAGGACCAGGTTCATCGCCGCGGCGAACAGCGGAAATAACGGCTCGACCCGCGGCGTCAGCTCCTTCGTCCGGTCGAAGCCCATGCCGTAAAGGCTGGCCGCAACGATGCCGCCGTTGATGACGATGCCGAAGAAGGCCGACAGCGTGTCCAGCCGCAGGTGGAAGCCAATCGTCGGCAGGCCGATCGGCAGGCGTATCGCCGCCTCGCCGCCGCTCAGCAGCACCTGCAGATCGACGATGCCCAGCAGGATCGCAGCCAGCGCGCTCAGCGGATAGACGAAGGCCAGGGCAGGCCCGCGCAGCAGTGCCGCTACAGCGGCACCGACAGCCAATGCCCCTAACGCGGCGCCCGATACATACAATCCCGGCACGGCTATCTCGACCTTTCGTCGAATATTACGCAAAATTTGTGTCTAATTGACCTCAGTCTAGCAAGAGAACCCTGCTGCACTAAAGCTCAGAACGCGCCGGCCAGCGAGCGTTCGCCCTGGGCTTTGCGGATCTCGTGGAAGCCTCCAACCGTGCGGCTGATGATCTCGGCGACCGGCAGCACCTCATGGATCAGGCCGACCGTCTGGCCGGCGAGCGCCAGCGAGGCTTCCATGTCGCCGCCGAAATAGACGTCCTTCACGCTCTTGAAGATGGCGCGATCGAACGAGCCTTCGCGGTCGATCGCCTTCGCCCGCTCGGTCCGGAGCGCGCGCACGCACGGCGTCGACTTGCGGTTCAGCATCACCGTGCCGGTATCGTCGGAATCGATGATTGCCTGCTTGTAGTTCCGGTGCACCGGACTTTCGGCGGCGCTGACGAAGCGCGTGCCCATCTGGATACCCTCGGCGCCCAGCGCAAACGCCGCCGCCATGCCGCGGCCGTCGCAGATGCCGCCGGCGGCGATGATCGGCACATCGGTCCTCTCGCGCACGCCCTGCAGGAGCACGAGCGTCGACACATCGTCGGGATTCTTGAAGCCGCCCCCTTCGCCACCTTCGACGATCAGCCCGTCGACGCCCGCGTCGACCGCCTTCAGCGCCGAGGAGAGATTGGGCACGACGTGATAGACGATGAGGCCTGCCGCCTTGAGCGTGGGCAGGAGCTTGGCCGGCGAGCCGGCGGATGTCGTGACGAACTTCACGCCGCTTTCGGCCACCAGATCGACGATGCGCGGCTCCCGGATGAACAGGATCGGCAGGTTGACGCCGAACGGCTTGGTCGTCAGCTCTTTCATGCGGGCGATCTCGGCCAGGCACTGATCGACCTCGCCGCTCGAAGTCTCGATGATGCCGAGCCCGCCGGCATTGGACACCGCAGAGGCGAGCTGGCTGCGCGCGATCCAGCCCATCGGCGCCTGCACGATCGGATACTCAACGCCGGTATGGGCGAGCACGCGGTTCATTCCTGTCGTCCTCTTCTCGTTTGCACATCACCGAATCAGGCTCCTCTCCCCCGCTAGGGGGAGAGGTTGGGTGAGGGGGATACGCACGTCGTTGCCCCCTCTCCTAGCCTCTCCCCCTAGCGGGGGAGAGGAACTTGAGTTGTGTCCACCCCGTAGCAACTTCGTTGGGGAGGACTCTCACGGCAGCGTGCGGGCGCGCTCGTAGGCGGCGGTGAAATTGAGGGGCGTGTCGCCGCGACAGGGCGGCGCGCGCTTGGGATCGGGCTCTTCGATGAAGGTATCGCGCAGGCGGGCCGCGCAGGTATCCTGGATGACCACGCCATGGCCTTGGGCCCGGAAGACGACATGGCGCGAGGCCGGCAGGTGCCGCGCCGCCTCGCGGCCCCAGGCGGGCGGCGTCAGCCAGTCGAAGGTGCCGCTCAGCAGCAGGGTCGGAACGGCGACCTTGACCGGCTGGCGCTCGGCCGCCGGGGCGGCGGGCACGCGCCATACCGGGCAGAAGGCCGGCGACTTGCTGGTCCGCGCGTTGAGGCCGTAGACGCCGCTCGTCTCGATCATTTTGCGGCGTGCCGCCCGGTCGACCGTCGCCCAGGTCTCGCGGCACTCGATGCTGTTGTAGAGGCCGTCGAACTGCTGGGCGTTCTGTTCGAGCAGGCCGCCGTCGTTGCTCTCGAGATCCTCGGCGAACATTTTCAGCAGCCTGATATCGCCGCGCTGGACCCCCGCCACCGCCTCGGGGATCAGGGCCGCTTCGCCTTCGCGCATCATGTGCAGCAGCACCATGAGGAGCTTCGGCCCATCGAGCTTCACCGGCTGCGGGCCGTCCTCGAGCTGGAGGGTGAGCTCGACCGGCTTCTGCTCGGCGGCCTCGATCGTGCCCTCGACGGAACCGCGCAGGCCGGGATGGCGCTCGCGGCAGAGCGGATCGGCGGCGCATTCAGCGTAGAGCTGCTCGAAGGCCTGGCGCACGATCTCGGGCTCGTTCTGCTCGCCGTTGACCTCGGGCGGATAGACACCGTCCAGCACCGCCGCCCGCACCAGGTCGGGATGGCGGCGCATCACTTCCAGGCCCCAGCGCGTGCCGTAGGACACGCCATAGATATTGATCTTGGCAAGCGACATGGCGCTTGCCAGATCGGCCACGTCGTCGGCCAGCGCCGGCGTCGTGTACATCGACAGGTCGATCTTGCGTTTGTCGAGGCCGGCGCGGCACCGCATCAGGATGTCGCGTTCCTGCTGTTCGGTTACCGCCCGCCGGCGGGCCTTGCCGGGATCGGTGGTACGGGGATCGAAGCAGTCGAGGTTGGGCGTGGTGCCGCCGGCGCCACGCTGGCTCACGATGACGACATCACGGCGGCGGCGGATGACGGCGGTCTCGTTCCACCAGTCGCCTTCGGCCAGCGCATCGGCGCCGGGGCTGGAGGCCACCAGGGGCGCATCGCCGGGACCGCCCGAGAGATAGAACAGGGGCTCCGCGCCCACCGTACGCTTGGCCTTCATCACGGCGATCTTCAGGCGCACCTCGCGGCCCTCGGGCTGCTCGCGATTCTCCGGCACGATCAGCGTGAAGCATTCGATCCGGTCGCCGCGTGGCGGCTTGAAGGAGCAACGCTCGCGCTCGAGCCGGGACGACGCGTACGCGCCGCCGGGCAGCACCAGCAGAGCCGCCAAGAGGCCGCCCGCCAGACAGCCCTGTAGCCACAATCGGACCATGGCTATGTTGTGCCACATGAGAGCTTGTGACGGCATGAAGTAATTCTATGGATGGCGCGCGGGCGAACGCCTTGTCAGGGCCTCCGGGCCGCCGCAAGTTGGCCGCATGACCTCACGTTCCTACTGGACCGCCGTCGTGTGCGGTTTTCTCGTCCTCACCATCGGCTTGGGCGTCCGCCAGAGCTTCGGCATCTTCCTGAAGCCGGTTTCGGCCGAACTCCATGTCGGCCGCGAGCTGTTTTCCTTCGGCACTGCGCTCTCCATGCTGCTGATGGGCGCCGTCGCGCCGTTCTCGGGCCGGCTGTGCGACCGTTTCGGCTCAGCGCCGACCATCGCCGGTGGCGGCGCGCTCTATGTGTTGGGCATGATCGTGACCGCCACCATGCACAGCGGCGCCATGCTGATCCTGGGCAATGTCCTGGTGGGTGTCGGCCTGTCGGCGGCGTCCTTCGGGCCGGTGCTGGGGGTGATCCTGCGGGTGGCGCCGCCGGCAAAGGCGGCGCTAGCGGTCGGCATCTGCTCGGCCGGCGGCTCGTTCGGCCAGTTCTTCATCGTGCCGCTGGCGGCGGTGCTGCAAGGCCATCTCGGCGGCTGGCGGCCGACCATGTGGGCGCTGACGGGCCTGGCTGTGCTGATCATGCTGCTGGCGATCGGTCTCAACGACAGCAAGGAGATCGCGGCCGCCAAACGGGCCGGCGGCGATCGCCAGTCGGCCGGCTCGGCGCTCTCCGAGGCTTTTGGCCAACGCAGCTACATCTTGCTGGTGATCGGCTATTTCGTCTGCGGATTCCACGTCGCCTTCGTCGGCGGCCACCTGCCCGCCTACATCTCCGACAAGGGAATCGGCCTGTCGCTGTTCGGCATGACCTTGTCGCCGGCCGAGCTGGGCGGCTGGTCGATCGGCATGGTGGGCCTGTTCAACATCGCCGGCTCCATCCTATGGAGCGCGCTGGGCGCCCGGCACAAGCGCAAGAACCTCCTGTCGTTGCTCTACCTGCTGCGCTCGCTGGTCTTCCTGGGCTTCGTCCTGGCCCCGCTGTCGGCGGCCTCGGTGCTGATCTTCGCCGGCGCGCTCGGATTCCTGTGGCTGGGCACCGTGCCGCTCACCACGTCGCTGGTCGGCTTCATCTTCGGCCCCGTCCATCTCACCATGCTGAACGGCGTCGTCTTCTTCGGCCATCAGGTCGGCAGCTTCGTCGGCGGCTGGGGCGGCGGCCTGATGTTCGATCTGCGGGGCAACTACGACCTGATGTGGTGGCTCTCGATCGCCCTTGGCCTCGTTGCGGCGGCGCTGCATTGGCCGATCGTCGAGGAGCGGCTCACGCGGCCGACGAGCGCTGCGTTGCCGCAACCGGCATGACCCTCGGCTGGCGCTCCTTCTTGCTGTGGGGCGCGGCCTCCCTGGTGATCGTCGCGACGGCCTGGTCGTTCGTCCTGTGGGGGCTGAACGGCCCGGCCTATCTGATCGACCTGATCGCCGCGTATTGCCTTTGAGCTTCCATCGCGGCTCCCTCCCCGTCTCGCTCCTCTCCCCCGCTAGGGGGAGAGGTTGGGTGAGGGGGTTGCACGCGCCTTTCGACGCCCCCTCACCTAGCCTCTCCCCCTAGCGGGGGAGAGGCACGTGAAGAAGAAGAGATGAGGATTTGGGAGCGGGAAGGCTCCGGCCTCGGCTACAGCACGAACTTGCTGAGGTCGGCGTTTTTGGCGAGCGCGCCCACTTTCTCGCGCACATAGGCGGCGTCGATCTCGACCTTGCGGCCGGGGCTATCGGAGGCGGTGAAGCTGATTTCCTCCAGAAGCTTCTCCATCACGGTATGCAGCCGGCGCGCGCCGATATTCTCGACCGACTCATTGATGTCGGCCGAGAGCTTGGCCAGTTCGTCGATGGCGTCCGGCTTGAATTCGAGCTCGACCTTCTCGGTCGCCAGCAGTGCCTTGTACTGCTTGACCAGGCTGGCTTCGGGCTCGGTCAGGATGCGACGGAAATCGTCCTGGGTGAGCGAGGCCAGGCTGACCCGGATCGGCAGGCGGCCCTGCAGCTCGGGCAGCATGTCGGAGGGCTTGGCCATATGAAACGCGCCGGAGCAGATGAACAGCACGTGGTCGGTCTTCACCGGGCCGTGCTTGGTGTTCACCGTCGTGCCCTCGATCAATGGCAGCAGGTCGCGCTGCACGCCTTCGCGGCTCACGTCGCCGCCGCCGCGGAACTCGCTGCGCGCCGTGATCTTGTCGATCTCGTCGATGAAGACGATGCCGTTCTGCTCGACCGAATCGCGGGCCTCGCGCACGACCTTCTCCTGATCGAGGAGCTTGTCGCTCTCCTCGCGCATCAGGGTTTCGTAGGATTCGGTCACCGTCATCTTGCGCTTCTTGGTGCGCCCGCCGAACGCCTTGCCCAGCATGTCGCCGATATTGATCATGCCGACCGACGCGCCGGGCTGGCCGGGCACCTCGAACTGCATGGGGGCGCCCTGATCGGCGACCTCGATCTCGATCTCGCGCTGGGCGAGCTCGCCGGCGCGCAGCTTGTGGCGGAATCGCACCCGCGTCTCCTCGCTGGCGCCGCTGCCGCACAGCGCATCAAGCACGCGGTCTTCGGCCGCAAGCTCGGCCTTGGCGCGCACATCCTTGCGCAGGCGCTCGCGCGCCATGTCGATGGCCGCTTCCATCAGGTCGCGCGCGATCTGCTCGACGTCGCGGCCGACATAGCCCACCTCGGTGAACTTGGTCGCCTCGACCTTGAGGAATGGCGCGTTGGCGAGCTTGGCCAGGCGCCGAGCGATCTCGGTCTTGCCGCAGCCCGTCGGGCCGATCATCAGGATGTTCTTGGGCAGCACCTCGTCGCGCAGCGCCTCGGGCAGTTGCAGGCGGCGCCATCGGTTGCGCAGCGCGATGGCGACGGCGCGCTTGGCGTCCTGCTGGCCGACGATGTGCTTGTCGAGTTCGGAGACGATTTCGCGGGGGGAAAAGTCGTTGCCCATTACACTCTCAGAGCTTCTCGATGACGAGATTATGGTTGGTGTAGACGCAGATGTCGGCGGCGATGTCCATCGCCTTGCGCGCGATCGCCTCGGCGTCGAGACCCTCGACGTCGATCAGGGCGCGCGCCGCGGCCAGCGCATAGTTGCCGCCCGAGCCGATGGCGATGACGCCGCCCTCGGGCTCGAGCACGTCGCCCGAGCCGCTGAGCAGCAGCGAAACGTCCTTGTCGGCCACCGCCATCATCGCCTCCAGCCGGCGCAAATAGCGGTCGGTGCGCCAGTCCTTGGCGAGCTCGATGCAGGCCCGCAGCAGCTGGCCGGGATGGCGCTCGAGCTTGGCCTCGAGCCGCTCGAAGAGGGTGAAGGCATCGGCCGTCGAGCCGGCAAAGCCGCCGACGATCTGGCCGTTGCCCAGCCGCCGGACCTTCTTGGCGTTGCCCTTGACGATGGTCTGGCCCATCGACACCTGGCCGTCGCCCGCCATCACGACCTGGCCGCCCTTGCGGACCGACAGGATGGTTGTGGCGTGCCAGCCCGGCATGGAGTTCTCGGATTGTGGGGACATGGCCCCGTAAATAGTCATTTGCGGCGGCAAATCAATCTCGGTTGTTCGGCATGGCCAGCAACTTGACGAAATATCCGGGTGTCACTACATATTTGTAGTTACGACAGAACTTTCTCATGCCATGGACATGGAGCGTTGCCAAGAATCGCGACAACAAGCGCAAACACGGGCTGAGTTTCGAAACTGCGCAACTGGTCTTTGATGATCCGCACGCGTTATCACGGCCCGATCCGTTTTCGCACGAGGAACGCTGGCAGACGTTGGGTGTCATCGGTCAAATCACCGTCATCGTCATTCATACTTGGCCGAACTCGACCGATAAATCCGGCATCATCAGTGCACGAAAGGCGACTGCACACGAAAGGAGGTCGTATGAAGAAGGTTAGTTCCAGCCGCCTGACGGCCAAGCAGCGTGCTGAGTTGACGGCGCTGGCGGCCCTGCGAGATGACCAGATTGACACCTCCGATATTCCCGAGGTTCGCGACTGGTCCGATGCCAAGCGCGGCCTTTTCTACCGGCCGATAAAGAAACAGCTGACTTTGCGCATCGACGCGGACGTCATTGCCTGGTTCAAGAACCGGACGCCGAAAGGCCAAGGTTATCAAACCCAGATGAATGTGGCGCTGCGCGACTATATCAGGCGACAAGACCGCCTGCGCAAAGCGGGCTGACGTCCCTTCATGAACGATCAGACCATCATCGTCGTCGGCGCCGGCATTGTGGGTACGGCGACCGCGCGTGCCCTGCAGCGCGCCGGCCACCGCGTCACCCTGCTCGACAGCGCCGAGCCCGGGCGGGCCACCTCCTACGGCAATGCAGGCTTCATCGCCATCGACCACCTGCTGCCGCTCGCCCGGCCGTCGATCCTGAAGCGCGTGCCGCAGATGCTGATGGACCGCAGCGGTCCGCTCACCGTGCACACGCCCAGCCTGCCCTGGCTGCTGCCCTGGATGGCGCGTTTCGCCCGCGCCGCTTACAGCCCGACCGAGGTCAGGAAGGGCATCGATGCCTTCGCGCTGCTGATGGCCGAAGCCAACATCGCCTGGAAGGCCGAGATCCAGGCGTCCGGGCTGGGCGAGCTCTTCAGGACGAAGGGGGCGCTCTATGTCTACGAGAGCGAGGGAGGCTTTGCATCCGACGCCGAGGAACGGGCGCTGCAGAGAGCCAAAGGCATCGTGTTCGAAGTCGTCGACGGCAACCGCGCCCGCGAGCTGGCGCCGGGCCTCAACGATAGCGTCGTCCGCGGCGTCCACTATTCGGACGGCATGCACACCATAAATCCCTACAAGGTGGTGGCGACCCTGGCCGAACGCTTCGCCGCCGACGGAGGCACCATCCTGCGCAGCCGGGTGCGCGGCTTCGGCCGCGACGGCGCCGAGGGAGGCAATCGCGTAACGTCGGTCGAGACCGTCGATCGCAGCCTGCCGGCCAGTGCGGTGGTGATCGCCGCCGGACGCGCTTCCGGCGAGCTCACGCGCCTGCTGGGCTTCAACGCGCCGCTGGCGGCCGAGCGCGGCTATCATGTGATGCTGGCGCCCGACAATGTGCACTTCGACCTGCCGGTGAGCCCCGCCGAGCGCGGCTTCGTCGTCACGCCGATGGAGGAAGGGCTGCGCCTGGCGGGCACCGTCGAGCTGGCCGCCCCGCACCAGCCACCGTCCTGGCAGCGCGCCGATATCCTGGTGCGGCATCTCAAGGACGTCTTCCCCGGCGTCGGTGGCGCCGAGCGGAGCCGCTGGATCGGCGAGCGGCCAACCCTGCCCGACTACCGGCCGGCCATCGGTCGCGCGCCTCGCCTCGCCAACGTCTATTGCGGCTACGGCCATCAGCATGTCGGCCTGACGCTTGCCACCGCGACCGGCAGGCTGATCGCGCGCCAGATGGCGGGCGAGGAATTGCCCGAGGCTCTCAAAGCCTGCGACCCTGGTCGCTTTGGTTAGAGGCCGTCATCCTAAAATCGCGTCGCGAAAGGTGACACTGGTTGTGAGCGGGCAACCGGCCGTTGCAAGGGTCTGCCGACAGGGTTAGCGTTGCGGGTCACCTGTTGAATTGACGACCTTGGAGGCAAGCATGAGTTCTCATCGCAGCCCCGCAGAAGTCCGTTCCAGTCTGAAACATCCCATCATCGATGCCGACGGGCATTGGATCGAATACAACCCGGTCTTCGCCGAGCGCATGCGCAAGGTCGCCGGCGACAAAGCGGCGGATGGCTTCCTGGCCTCGCAGCGGCGCATACCGGACGCGCTCAGCCTGTCGATCGCCGAGCGCAAGCAGCGCGGCATTGCCATGGAAGGCTACTGGTCCCGCCAGTCCACCAACACCCGCGACCGCGCCACGGCCATGATGCCGCGCATGCTCTACGACCGGCTGGACGAGCTCGGCATCGATTTCGGCGTCATCTATCCGACCGCCGGCCTTTCCATTCCGCGCATCGCCGATGACGAGACCCGGCGTGCCGTGGTGCGCGGCTTCAACATCGTCACCGCGGAATATTTCGCCAAGCTCAGCGACCGTCTGACGCCGGCGGCTGTGATTCCGATGTTCACGCCGGAAGAGGCCATCGCCGAGCTCGAGTTCGCCACCAAGCAGCTCGGCGCCAAGGTCGGCATGTTCGGCGGCGGCGTCCCGCGCCGCATCGCGGCGGGCAAGGATCTCGATCCGGCGCTCGGCCGCTTCGCCGTGACCTACGAGAATCTCGGCATCGACAGCGCCCATGACTACGATGCGGTCTGGCAGAAGTGCCGCGAGCTCGGCATGGCGCCCACCTTCCATGCCGGCGGCCGCGGCTTTGGCCTGCGCAACTCGCCCAGCAACTTCACCTTCAATCATATCGGCCATTTCGCCGCCGCCGGCCATTCCATCGCCAAGGGGCTGTTCCTGGGCGGCGTGACGCGGCGTTTCCCCGATCTCAACTTCGCCTTCCTCGAAGGCGGCGTCGGCTGGGGCTGCCAGCTCTTCGCCGACCTGATCGAGCATTGGGAGCGGCGCGGCGCCAAGGGCATCGCCTATATGGATCCCAAGAAGCTCGACCGCGCGCTGCTGAAAAGCCTGGTCGAGAAGTACGGCTATGACGACATGGCGGCCGAGCTGCAGCGCCGCGACGGCTGGCCCAGCGCCGAGGAGGATAACCTGACGGGTGGCATGCCGGTGCTGGACGACTTCGCGGCCTGCAAGATCGCGCGCAAGGAAGACTGGGTCGACCTCTATGCCCGGCCGTACTATTTCGGCTGCGAGGCCGACGATCGTATGAACGTGACCGCCTTCGGCCGCGCCAATCCGTTCGGTGCACGGATCAACGCGATCTTCAGCTCGGATATCGGCCATTTCGACGTACCCGACATGCTGAGCCCGGTACCCGAAGCCCATGAGCTGGTCGAGGACGGGCTCATCACCGTGGACGATTTCCGCGATTTCACGTTCGCCAATGCCGCGCGCCTGTGGGGCCAGCAAAATCCGCGCTTCTTCGAGGGCACGGTGGTGGCCAGGCAGGCAGCGGAAGTGCTGAACGCCGCGCCGGTGCGCGTGGCGGCGGAGTAGCGCTCATGTTCCTCTCCCCCTTGGGGGAGAGGTTAGGTGAGGGGGTCGAAGACTACCTCCTGCATCACCCCCTCACCCAGCCTCTCCCCCAAGGGGGAGAGGAGCCCGAGGAAGTGTGCGCGTCACGCTCCGTACTGCAGCAGAATCTCGCCGTGCTTCTTGAGCCAGGCCTGCGGCGCCTCGATCGGGCCATCGCACAGCGTGCGGGCCAGCGCCCAGAAGCGCGGGCCGTGATTGAGGTGCCGCAAGTGGGCGACCTCGTGCGCCACCAGATAGTCCAGCACCTCGGGAGGCGCGAACACCAGCCGCCAGGAGAACGACAACGTGCCGTCCGGCCCGCAACTGCCCCAGCGCGAGCGGCTGTCGCGCACCGTGATGCGCTTCACTGGACGCTCGACGCGCGCCGCCTTGGCATGAACCAGGGGCACCAGTCGGCCGCGCAACTCCGCCGTCAGCCAGTCCCGCAGTCGGCGCGGCAGGTGCTCGGGTCGGCCGGCGACATGGATTTCCGGCCCCTCGCGCCACACCGTGCCACGCGCATCGGCGCGATGGCGGATGCGATGTGGTTCGCCGAACACCGGCAGCTCGGCGCCATGGGCGAAGGGGCGGCGTTCGGGCAGGCGTTTCAAGCGGGCGGCGATCCATCCAGCCTGCGCCTCGGCGAATCCCACGGCGGTGCCGCGGGCCATGCGCATCGGCGCGGTCAGCACGATCCGCCGCCGCGCCGGATCGACCCGAAGCGACGCGCGGCGGGCCCGCGAGCTGCGCACGAAGGTGACGGGCAGCGTATCGCCGGCATGAGCAATGGTCAGTTGCTCGGGCTCCGGCGCCGCTTTAGGCAGGACGAGACGAAGCAAGGTGCCGGACAACGACATGACTCGAATCATACAACAAGAGAGGGTTTCAGCGTGAGCCTCGATCTCGCCCGCCTGCGCGCCGAGACGCCGGGCTGCGCCCATGTGCTGCATCTCAACGCCGCCGGTTCGGCGTTGCCCAGCCAGCGCACGCTCGACGCGACCCTTAATCATTTGAAGCTCGAGGCCGAGATCGGCGGCTACGAGGCGGCGGCCAAGGCGCACGACTCGCTCGAAGGCTTCTATCCCGCTGTCGCCCAGCTGATCGGCGCGGCGCCCGACGAAATCGCCTTCATCGAGAACGCCACGCGCGCCTGGGACATGGCGTTCTACTCCCTCGATTTCAAAGCGGGCGACCGCATCCTGACCTGCGTCAGCGAATATTCCTCGAATTATATCTCCTACCTGCAGGTGGCGAAGACAACCGGTGCCGAGATCGTGGTGGTCCCCGACGACAATTACGGCCAGATCGATCTGGGCGCCCTCGACCGGGCCATCGACAAACGGACCAAGCTGGTCTCGATCTCGCATGTACCCACCCAAGGCGGTTTGGTGCAGCCGGCCGAAGCGGTCGGCAAGATCGCCAACGATGCGGGCGTGCTCTATCTGCTGGACGCCTGCCAGTCGGTCGGACAGCTTCCCGTCGACGTCCGCAAGATCGGCTGCGACTTCCTGTCGATGACCGGGCGCAAATACCTGCGGGGACCGCGTGGCACCGGCTTTCTCTATGCCAGGCGGGCGACGACGGCGCACATCGAGCCAGTCTTCCTCGACAACCATGCCGCCAAGTGGACCGACGACAATGCTTATACGACGAGCAACGATGCGCGCCGCTTCGAGAACTGGGAACGCTACTTCGCCGGCGTCATCGGCCTGAAAGTCGCCGCCGACCAGGCCAACGAGCTCGGCATGGAGGCGATCTGGGGGCGGCTGCGTGAGTTGGCGGACGGCCTGCGCAGCCGGCTGTCGACCCTGAAGGGAGTTACGCTCACCGACCTCGGCAAGGTGAAGGGCGCGATCGTCACCTTCGCTGTCGCCGGCGCCGACCATGTAGCCCTGCGCGACACGTTGCGCGCGCGGGCGATCAACGTTTCCGTCTCGACCCAGTTTTCCTCACGGCTCGATCTCAAGGGCCGCGGTCTGAAAAACGTCATGCGGGCCTCGGTGCATGTCTATAACACCGAGGCCGAACTCGATCGTTTCGTGGAGGCGCTACAAGCGATCATATGACTGCGATATGGAGTCTCGACGGAGGAAATATTCAAACTCTGCCGTCGTCAGCCCTACCATCGCCCCGATGACACGGGAGCGGCCATGG
Source organism: uncultured Alphaproteobacteria bacterium (assembly GCA_963765385.1). Classification (GTDB taxonomy): domain Bacteria; phylum Pseudomonadota; class Alphaproteobacteria; order Reyranellales; family Reyranellaceae; genus Reyranella. The sequence continues at coordinate 1,860,757 of CAVXWG010000014.1, forward strand.
CGATCGATTTCCACTCCAAGACGAATCGCAGCACCTATACTGGCAGGCAAGCCGATGGCGGCTGGGCCGAGGCGATCCGGCGTATCGTTGATCCTCGAGGCAAACGCGTGGCCGACATCGGCTGCGGCGGCGGCATCTATTCCCGAGCTTGGCGCGAGATGGGCGCCGGGGACGTCGTGGGCATCGACTTCTCCGCAGAGATGGTGGCCGCCGCGCGCGAGCAGGCGGTGGGGCTCGACCGCATTTCCTTTCGGCAAGGCGACGCCATGGCGACCGGGATGCCGTCGGCCAGCGTGGATATCGTCTTTCAGCGCGCCCTGATCCATCACCTGAAAAGCTACGAGCCCTGTTTTGCCGAAGCCCATCGCCTGCTCCGCCCCGGCGGCAGGCTGATCGTCCAGGATCGAACGCCGACCGAGGTCCGATTGCCCGGCTCGGCCGAACATATCAGGGGCTATTTCTTCGAGTGCTTTCCGAGATTGCTGGCGGTCGAAGCCGCGCGCCGGCCGACGGATGCGGCCGTCAGGAGCGCCTTGCAGGCATCGGGCTTTGGCGCGATCGAGGGCCACCCGCTGTGGGAAGTCCGCAAAACCCATGGCAGCCCGCAAAGGTTGGCGCAGGATCTGGCGGCACGCACCGGGCGGTCGATCCTCCACGATCTCGATGACAAGGAGCTCGCAACGCTGATCGCCTACGTCGCGGCACGTCTGCCGGACAGCGGCTCCATTGACGAGAAAGATCGCTGGACGCTGTGGAGCGGCGTCGCCCGATGACACTGCCGCCCCCAACCAGCCCGGCATCCCGGTCCCTTCCTGTATAGAATTTGCCAAAGGGCACGCGCGCTTGATTTCGCCCCGCGCCAATATGGCCATACAATGCCGGCGAACCGAGGGGGAGGTCGTCCGATGCCTGTGTTTTTCGTCTGTGCAGGCCTGCTCGGGCTGCTGGTCGTCGTCCTGACGGTGAATGTCGGCATCATGCGCGGGCGCAAGAAGATCAACCTGGGCGATGGCGGCGACCCCGAGATGATCGCGGCCATCCGCGCGCACGCGAATCTGATCGAGTTCGCCCCGCTCTGCCTCCTGCTGATCTACGTGGCGAGCGACTTCTACGGCTTCTGGACCACGGCGGCCCTGTCCGCCTTGTTCCTCCTCGCGCGCGTGCTGCATGCCGGCGGCATGCTCGGCATCATTCCGCAGGGCCGCTTCCTGGGAACCACCGGCACGACAGTGGTGCTGGCAGTGACCTCGGTCATGCTCGTCATCACGGGCTTCAATCTCAGGCAGTACTGAGGGCACGCAGAACAGCCGGTGAGGGGGATGGGCGAGCCGGTCACCGTTCCACTCTGGCTGTTCGTAGCAATGGTCATCTTCGCATTGTGGTCGCTGCTCGACCGGTTGCTGATCCCGAGCGGCCGCTGGTTCGTGCGGCGACGGCTCAATCGGCTGATCGACCGGGTCAACCAGAAGCTCGCCGTCGAGATCAAGCCCTTCCAGCTCACCAAGCGCCAAGTGCTGATCGACCGGCTGGTCTACGATCCACAGGTGGTCGCCGCCGCCAACGACCATGCCCGCGCCACCAACGTGCCGCGCGAAGTGGCGATGGTCGAGGTCCGCCGCTATGCGCGCGAGATCGTGCCGACCTTCAACGCTTATATCTACTTCAGGGTCGGCTACTCGATTGCCCGCGCCGTTGCCCGCTTTCTCTACCGCGTGCGGCTGGGCTTCGCCGACGAGCGCACCCTGGCCGGCGTGCCGCCCAACACCGCCGTGGTGTTCGTGATGAACCACCGCAGCAATATGGATTATGTGCTGGTCGCATTCCTCGCCGCCGAGCGCACGGCGCTCTCCTACGCCGTCGGCGAGTGGGCGCGCATCTGGCCGCTACAGCAGCTCATCCGCTCGATGGGCGCCTACTTCGTGCGGCGCAACTCCAACAGCCCGATCTACCGCCGGGTGCTGGAGCGCTACGTCCATATGGCGACCGAGGCAGGCGTCGCCCAGGCGATGTATCCCGAAGGCGGCCTGTCGCGCGACGGAAGGCTGCGCGAGCCCAAGCTCGGGCTGTTCGACTACATGCTGAAATCGTTCGATCCCAAGGGAATACACGACATCGTCTTCGTGCCGGTGGCGCTCAACTACGATCGCGTGCTCGAGGATCGCACGCTGCTGCGCTCGCTCGACCGCGAAACACCCCGGCGCGGTGCCTGGTTTGCAGCGCGGACCACGCTCGGCTTCTGGCTGGCTCAGCTCGGGCTGATGCTGCGCGGCCGCTGGTTCCGCTTCGGTTACGCCTGCGTCAATTTCGGCGGCCTGATCTCGGCACGCCAGTGGTTGGCCGACAATGCCGGTCCGGTCGGCGGCGACTTGCGCGGCCTCGACAAGGAGCAGCGCTTCGAGATTGTCGGGCGCCTGGCGCGCGACGTAATGGAGGAAATCGCCCGGCTCATCCCCGTGCTGCCGGTGTCGCTGATCGCAACGGTACTGCTGGAGGCGGATCGGCCGCTCGACGAGCTGGAGCTCAAAGTGCGCGCCTCCGACCTGGTGCTTCATTTCGAGAGCCGAGGCGCCAAGCTCTACCTGCCGCGTGGCGACCGCGACTATGCCTTCCATGTCGGCCTGCGCATGCTGACACTGCGCCATCTGGTAGAGGAAACCGACGGCTTGTTCGTGGCGGTGGCAACCGACCGGCCCCTGCTCGCGTATTATTCCAACGCCATCGCCCATCTGCGCTGATCATGATCACCACACTCTGGCGCATCGCCTACGCCTCCGCCCACGGCTATTTCACCAACCGTCTGTCGACATCGGCCGCGGCGATGGCGTTTTACACGATGTTCGCGCTGGGCCCGATCATGATCTTCACCATCGCCATAGCCGAGCCGTTCGTCGGCAAGCTGATGGCACAGGAGGCCATCTTCAATGCCCTTGGTACCGTCGGCATAGAACCGGAGCAGCTGAAGGGCATTCGTCGTTTTGCATCGGAAGATCTCTTCAAGGGCGGTGGAATCGCAGCCCTCATTGGAGCCGCCGTGCTGCTCTATACTGGCACACGCGTCTTCGTCGAACTCGACGACGGCATCGACGCGATCTGGCGGGATCGCAAGACCCGCAGCCTGCATCCCGTGCTGGCCAGTCTGAAATCGCGGCTGCTGGCCCTGGCCCTGATGGTCGTCCTGGGTTTGCTGCTGATCGCGGTCATTCTGGCCAGCGTGCTGCTCTCGGCCTATGCCGGCGCGCTGGAGGCATTCCCGGTTCTTGGCGAATGGATCGGACCGGCGATTTCGGCGTTCGTGCATTATGGCCTGCTCTCGGCATTCTTCACCCTGATCTACAAATGGCTGCCGACCGGTGGCGCACCGTGGGCATTTGCGTTGATCGGCGGTCTGGTGAACGGATTGCTGTTCGCTGCGGGCAACCGCGCCCTCGTCTTCTACTTCGAGGTGACGCAGCTTACCTCGGCGTTCGGCGCCACCGCCGGTTTCGCCGCCATCATGATCTGGATGTACTGGACGTCGCTCACCATCCTGATCGGCGCCCAGGTCGGACGCTCGACGCGCGACGTGCTGATCGACAACCGCAGCCGCGAGATGGTCGAGGGGGACCTTTAGATTTCTGGGGGCGCGCCACTCCAGTGGCGCGTCATTGTCTTTTCTGCCCGGTGCGGGACAGCGGCCGCGGACGGCCGCGACTCGCGCCTCGGAAGGCGCTGCCGCCTGCCGGCGCGTGTGGACGCACCTAAAACATCGTCGCCAGCACACGGTCCGGCGGCTTGTGGCCATCGGCGAAGGTTTTGATGTTGATTAGAACCTTCTCGCCCATCTCGATGCGGCCTTCCAGCGTGGCCGAGCCCATGTGCGGCAACAGCACGACGTTGTCGAGCTCGAGCAGCTTGGGGTTGACCTGCGGCTCGTGCTCGTAGACGTCGAGGCCCGCGCCGGCGAGCTCGCCCGCCTTCAGCATGCGCACCATCGCATTCTCGTCGATGACCTCGCCGCGTGCGGTATTCACGATGATGGCCGAAGGCTTCATCAGCTTGAGACGGCGAGCCGACAGGAGATGGAAGGTTGCGGGCGTATGCGGGCAGTTCACCGACACGATGTCCATGCGCGCCAGCAGCTGGTCGAGGCTCTCCCAGTAGGTCGCCTCGAGCTCGCGCTCGATCTCGGCATGGACCCGCTTGCGGTTGTGATAGTGGATGGCGAGGCCAAAGCCGCGCGCGCGACGCGCCAACGCCTGGCCGATCCGCCCCATGCCGACGATGCCCATGCGCTTGCCGAGCAGCCGCGCGCCCAGCATCGCGGTCGGACTCCAGCCGGTCCATTTGCCCTCGCGCACGACACGCTCGCCCTCGCCCATCCGCCGAGCCGTCGCCAGGACCAGCGCCATCGACATGTCGGCGGTGTCCTCGGTCAGCACGCCCGGCGTGTTGGTGACGGTGATGCCGCGCTGGCGGGCCGTGTCGAGGTCAATATGGTCAACGCCGGTGCCGAACGAGGCGATGAGCTTCAGCCGCGGACCGGCCTGGGCGAGCACGCGGCTGTCGATGCGGTCGGTCACGGTGGGCACCAGAACGTCGGCTGCTTTCATGGCCTCGACGAGTTCCGCCGCGTTCAGCGGCTTGTCGACGGCGTTCAGCCGCGTGTCGAACAGCTCCATGAGCCGCGTTTCGATCGCGTCGGGCAGCTTCCGGGTGACGATCACCAGCGGCTTTTTCTTTGAACTGGACGGCATGTGTGATGGGGACCGGCTGGCGCATCGAAGGACGAGTCCGATTACCAATTCCCCAAGCGCCTTGTCCAGCAACGGGCTCGGATATCGGACGCGACGGAAAAGCGCGCTTTTTCAAGTACTTGTCGATCGAGCCGAAGATTTAAGGTATAAAGATGGCAATGGGAATCCGACCGTCCCTCTTGCTTTGCGCCCTCTTTGCCGCTTTGACGGGTCTTGGCCTGCCGGCGCTGTCCTTTGTCGGCGGGGGTGCGCATGCCGCGCCCGACAAGTCGGTGGCAACCCAGCGCAAAGGGTCGGGGTTGCCCATCCCACGCTTTGCCTCCTTGCGCTCGGATGAGGTCAATGTCCGGACCGGTCCCGGCGCGCGCTACCCCGTCGACTGGGTGTTCAAGCGCAAGGCCATGCCGGTCGAAATCGTCGCAGAATACGAGAATTGGCGCAAAATACGCGATTGGCAGGGGGCCAGCGGCTGGGTCCACCAGAGCCTGTTGACCGGCAAGCGCAGCTTTATAATCCCGGCAAAAGCAGCCAGCCTGCATAAGACCCCGGCGACCTCGGCCGAAGTGGTGGCCAAGCTGGAGCCAGAGGTCATGGGCGAAATTCGCTCCTGCGCCGGCGATTGGTGCCGGGTGAAAGTTTCCGGGGTGACCGGCTGGATCGAGCGCACCGGCATGTGGGGCGTCTATAAATCCGAGCCGATCAACTAGCCGCCGCGGCGGTTGGATCGTAAAACGAGGGCAACGTGGCCCACGATCTAAGCCTTACCTATTCGCGCTTCGACCATATGTCGCCGTCCGGCGTGGCGCTGGCGACGCTGTTGCATGCCCTGGTCGCACTGGCTTTTTGGTGGGTCTCCCCGCTGCATCACGTCGATGAGACCCCCGATCCCATCGAGATCACGATGGAACAGGAGGTCCCGCCGCCCCCACCACCGCCGCCGCCCACCCCGATGCCGCAGGCGGCGCCGGTGCCGCCGACTGTCCAGGCCCCACCCCCGCCGCCCCCGAAACCGGAACTGCAAACACCGGCGCCCAAGATGGGGCTGAGCGCGCCGATCGGCACGACGATGGATCCGCGCGCGCCGTACAAGGCACCGGACACCAGCTCGGCCAAACAGGGGCCGACGACCGAGACGACGACGGTCCCTGACCCGAAGCCAGAACCGCCGAAGGAAGCCGCAACCGACCAGCCGACGAAACAGATCGTGAAGCCCGAGACGGCACAGGAGACGGCGAAAGCGGAACCCCCGAAAGACGAGCCGAAATCGGAGCCGCCCGCGGAAGCGAAGCCGGAACCGCCGAAGGAGGAGCAGCAGCAAGCCGCGCTGGCCCCGCAGCCGCAGCCTCCCGCTCCCCCGCCGCCACCGCCGACGCTCGAAAAGGCCTTGCCGCCGCTTGAGCCACCACCGGCACCGCTGACCTCGCGCGAAATTCCGCGGCCGGCACCCCCGCCGCCGCCACCCCCGCCGCCCAAACCGCAGGTGCAGCCGCAACCGGCGCCGCAGGCGCACGCGGCGCCGCAACAGCTTCCGCCGGCCGTGCGCCAGCAGCTGCCATCGTCACCGCTTTCCCACCTCCCGCAGCAACGTTCGCCGGCTGAACCGCAACAGGCGTCGCGCCAGGCGCCCTCTTCCTCGTTCGTCAATCCCGCGGATACCTATGGGCAGCGCAAGGCGCAGGAAGACTATGTCTGGAACGTCGTCCGGAAGGTCGCCTCGCATCGCTACTATGCGCGCGAAAACCGCGAAGAAGGGCTCGTCGTGACGCAGCTCACGATTGCCCGCGATGGCCGATTGCTCGACGCCGCCATCAGCCGATCGAGCGGCTCCAAGACGCTCGACAATGCGGTGCTCGAAGTCATTCGCGCCGAGGCCCCCTACGCGCCGTTGCCGAATGATGTGCTGGGCGATCGGCACACATTCGTCGTGCCGTTCAACTACCGGCGCAGCCAATAGTCGGCTGCTCCAGCCGATCGACTAGCCGCCTGCCCGGACCGCCCGTAGAACGGGATCTCCGTGACTTACGATATCAGCCTTGCCCCGCCGCGATTGCAGCACATGCCGCCCGCCGCCCTGGCACTGGCGATCCTGCTGCATGTCCTGATCGGAGCGGCGATCTGGTGGATTGCGCCGTTGCGGGCCACCGAACCTGAAGAGCCGCCGATTATGGTCATGTTCGACAGCACGCCGTCGAATGTCGGACTGCAGGCGCCCGACAAAGCGGGTCCGCCCGCCGAGTCGGCGGCGGCGAGCCCCCAGCCTCCGGCAGAACCGCACCGCGAAGAGCGCCAGCAGCAGGCCCTTGCGCCGTCGCTTCCGTCGACCGCGCCAACGCCACCCCTGCCCCCATCGGAAGTGAAGCCGGAGCCGGAACAGGTGCCGACCCTGCCCCTCTTCGAGTTCTCCGTGCCACCGGTACCCGAGCCGCTGCCCGCACCCAGCGCGCGCGATTTCGTGAAAACGCCCCTGTCGCGTCCGCCGCCTCGGCCGGTGCAGCGCACGCAACCGCTGACAGCGCACCGCGCCCTGCCGGCGCCGCAGCGACCGCCGGCCGACATGCCTGCGACCATGCCATCGCCAATGCCGGGACCCGATCCGGGAGACGTGCTGCTGGGCCAGGGACGGCAGCGCAACGATTATCTTTCGCGGGTCGCGCGCCAGATCGCGCAGTATCGCGTCTACCCGGCCAGCGCGCTCGCCAACAACCAGGGCGGCCGCGTCGTCATGCGGGTGACCGTAGCCCGCACGGGCCAGGTGCTCGATGTCGGCGTCCGCACGTCGAGCGGCTGGCCGGCCATCGACGCCGCCGAAGTCGAGACCATCCGCAAGGCAGGTCCCTTTCCGCCGTTGCCCAGCGAGATGCCTGGCGATCCGGTGGTCCTTGTGCTGCCCATCACCTACAATGCGGCCGGCTCGCGCGGGCGCTGAAGGTCAGGCGAAGTCGCGCGCCAGCGCCTGACGCACCGTCGCCGGCATCACCGCCATATGGCCGTAGTTAGGATGGTCAAAGCCCACGACAATGTCGCCTAGGCCGTTGCGGAAGGCTTCGATCTGGCGCCCGGTGAAGGGAAAGCGCAGGAACTGCACCGACGACGCCTTGCCGTCCTCGCGCGTGCGTTCCTGGCCTTCCTCCGACACGCCGCGGATCATGTCGCCGCCTACCCTCAGGAAGGCCCTGTTCTCGACGCCGCCAAGAGTTGCCAGCACGCGCCCGCGACGGATCGGATCGTCGATCTCGAACATGACGGTCGCCACAAGTTCGCTGCCTTGAGGGATCAGCGGATTGTAGGCCGCAAGTTCGTCGGGAATCTGCGCCGCGCCGCCCTTCTCGATGAACAGCATTTCGTTCACCTGGTGCAGCATCGTCTCGTAGGATTCGAAGTAGAACGTCGCGAACGGACCGACTTCCAGCCGGCGGTCCCTCTTGATCTCGGATATCTGCTTACGGCGTTCGGCACGCACCTTCACATATTCGGTGAGCGGCAGAATGGCAGATGTTTCGATCTTGCGAGGGGTCATGGTTCCCGCTCCGTCAGTCCGTAGGCGCGCGCCAGCAGTTCGATCGGGTGAAGTGCACGAAACGGCTCGGGCTTCTTCTCGCCGGCGGTCATTTCCATGACCTGCATGAGATGCTCGGCCGCCAGCGGGCATTCGGACACCACGAAGCGCGTGTCGTTCTTGAGCGCCGCCTGGGCGGCCGGCTTGCCGACCTTGACCGCGATCTCGAAATTCTCGGTGCGGGCGCCCCATATGCCGCCATGGCCGCTGCAGCGCTCGATAACGGCGACCCGCGTCTTGGGCGCGAGACGCAGCATCTCGGCGGCCTTGGCGCCCATGTTCTGCGCGCGGGCATGGCAGGCAAGATGCACGCTGACGCCACCTTCGATCGGCTCGAGGCCGGGCGCCAAGCCGTCCTTCTTGGCGATGTCGACGACGTACTCCGAGATATCGAAGGTCGCCTGCGACAGGCGCTCCACCGCGGGATCCTTGGGCAGGATGAGCGGCCATTCGAACTTGAGCATGAGGGCGCAGGACGGCGTGAGCGCGATCACGTCATAGCCCCGGTCGATCCACGGCAGCAGCGCCGCCGTGACCTGTCGCGCCGCCGCCGCCACGGCCTCGATGTCGCCCAGCTCCAGCTTGGGCATGCCACAGCAGGCGGGATAAACCACCTCGGTCTCGACGCCGTTCTTGCCCAGCACCGCGCGCGCGGCGGCGCCTATATCGGTGTTGTTGAAGTTGACGAAGCAGGTGGCGTAGAGCACGGCCTTGCGCTTGCCGAATGCCGGCGCGGCCTGATTAACGGCCGCTGCTTCGCGCGCTGCGCGGATTTCGAACGTCTCGCCGCTGTAGCGCGGCAGGCGGGCGCCATGGTGAATACCGGCGAATTGCTCGATGGCAGGGCGCGTCAAAGTGTTGGTTTCATCGGTCGCCCAGTTGGCGAGACCGGCGGCGAAGGTGCCGAGCCGGCCGCTGCGGTCGGTGTCGGCGAGTTGGCTTTCGACGAAGCCAACGCCGTTCTTGCGCGCCTGCACCGCGCGATGACGCAGCATGAGGTGCGGGAAGTCGACCGCCCATTCATGCGGCGGCACGTAGGGGCACTTGGTCATGAAGCACATGTCGCAGAGCGTGCAGGCCTCTTCGACCTGGGCGTAGTCTTCCTTCTTCACGCCGTCGACTTCGCCGGTCGGGCCGTTGTCGATCAAGTCGAACAGCCGCGGGAAGGAATCGCACAGGTTGAAGCAACGCCGGCAGCCGTGGCAGATGTGGAAAATCCGCTCCATCTCCGCTTCGAGCGCCTTTTCGTCCCAGAACCACGGGTTCTGCCAGTCCAAGGCGTGGCGGGTGGGGGCTTCCAGGCTGCCTTCGCGCATGTCGATGCCGTTTCGTTGCTGCCGTGTCGGACGAAAAAGGGGACCCGCACGGGTCCCCTTCGCAAGGCCTGAGAGCCTCAGGCCATCGTGTCGAGCGCCTTCTGGAAGCGACCGGCGTGGCTCTTCTCCGCCTTGGCCAGCGTCTCGAACCAGTCGGCGACTTCGGCGAAGCCTTCTTCACGCGCCGTGCGCGCCATGCCCGGATACATGTCGGTGTACTCGTGCGTCTCGCCCGCGATCGCGGCCTTGAGGTTGGAGCCGGTCGGGCCGATCGGCAGGCCGGTCGCCGGGTCGCCGCTCACTTCGAGGAATTCGAGATGGCCGTGCGCGTGGCCGGTCTCGCCCTCGGCGGTCGAGCGGAACACGGCGGCGACGTCATTGTAGCCTTCGACGTCCGCCTTCTGGGCGAAATAGAGATAGCGCCGGTTGGCCTGGCTCTCGCCCGCAAACGCTGCCTTCAGATTGTCTTCGGTTTTGGATCCCTTGAGGTCTGCCATGAGTTCTTCTCCCTTCATGCTGTTCGATCGGCCCCTCGACCGATCTGGCAAATCGATATTGAGTAGCCGCCGCCGTCGCGTCAAGTTGTTTAGAACGGTTCTAAAAACTGCAAACAATTCGCAGCAGCCAGCGCTAGCGGCGCACCCGAACGATCACATCGACCCGCGAGAGGCGCGTGCCCTTGGGTGGGGTCGGCAGGCCGGCGATGGTCACCTTGTCCGACGGGAAGTCGTGCAATTCGCCGTCCGGCTCGACAAAGAAATGATGGTGATGGCCGGTATTGGTGTCGAAATAGGACCGGCCGGGGGCGACCACGACTTCGCGCAGCAGGCCGGCATCGCGGAACTGGTTGAGGGCGTTGTAGACCGTGGCCAGCGAAACCGGCAGGCGAGTGCTCCGGACTTCGGCATGCAAGCCTTCCGCCGTGACATGGCGATGCTCGCCCTCGAACAGCAGGCGCGCCAACGCCACCCGCTGGCGGGTCGGTCGCAGGCCCGCCGCGCGCAGGTGGGCAGTGAAATCGGGGATGGCTCCGGACATCGCTGGTGTCATATGTAAGGAGTGTGACGCCTCGTGAAAAGGCCCTACAGGCCCGATTCGCCGGTTTGCGCTGGGCGTCTTGCATCCCTATTCTGCCGCCGAATCCAGTTCGGATGGCCCGCGGGACGGTGAAAGGTGAGCGAGCAGAAGCACAGTTATACCTTCGAGGACCTGATCGAATGCGCCAAGGGGCGCCTGTTCGGGCCAGGGAACGCGCAGCTGCCGTTACCGCCAATGCTGATGTTCGATCGCATCGTGAAGATCGACGACAAGGGCGGCCGCTATGGCAAGGGCGAGATCGTGGCTGAGCTCGACGTGAAGCCCGACCTCTGGTTCTTCGCCTGCCATTTCAAAGGCGATCCGGTGATGCCGGGGTGCCTGCCGCTCGACGCGCTGTGGCAGCTGCTGGGCTTTTTCCTCGGCTGGATGAAGGCGCCGGGCCGCGGCCGGGCGCTGGGCGTGGGCGAGGTCAAGTTTACCGGCATGATCGTGCCGACGGTGCGCAAGCTCACCTACCATGTCCACCTCAAGCGGGTGATGCTGCGCAAGCTCGCGTTGGGCATCGCCGACGGCGACGTTCATGCCGACGGCCAGCAAGTCTACGAAGTGAGCGGCCTCAAGGTCGGCCTGGTCCAGGATGCGGCCGTAGCCGCGGCGGCCGGCTGACATGAAACGCGTCGTCGTCACCGGCCTGGGCGTCGTCTCCTCGATCGGCAACAATGTCGCCGAGGTGACGCGGTCGCTGCGTGACGGCAAATCTGGCATCGAGTTCGTCCCCCAGTACCGCGAACTCGGCTTCCGCAGCCAGGTCGCCGGCACGCTCAAGATGAACGTCGACGCGCTGGTCGACCGGCGCCTGCGCCGCTTCATGGGCGATGGCGCAGCTTATGCCTACCTTGCCATGAAGGAGGCGATCGCCGACGCGGGCCTCGCCGAGAACGAGATCTCGAACGAGCGGACCGGCGTGGTCGCGGGCTCCGGCGGCCCGACCACGGGTGCGATCGTGCAGGCGGCGCTGATCACCAAGGAAAAGGGCCCCAAGAAGGTCGGGCCGTTCATGGTGCCGCAAGGCAATGTCGAGCACCGTGTCAGCCAACCTCGCCACCGCCTACAAGATCAAGGGGCTCAGCTATTCGATCAGCTCGGCCTGCTCGACCTCGGCGCACTGCATCGGCAACGCGGTCGAAAGCATCCAACTCGGCAAGGCCGACCGCATGTTCGCGGGCGGCGGCGAGGAGCTCGACTGGACCCTGTCGGTTCTGTTCGACGCCATGGGCGCCATGTCATCGAAGTACAATGACACGCCCGAGCGGGCGAGCCGCGCCTACGACAAGGATCGCGACGGCTTCGTGATATCCGGTGGCGGCGGCATCCTGGTGCTCGAGGCCCTCGAAGTTGCCGAGGCGCGCGGCGCCAAGATCTACGCCGAGGTGATTGGCTATGGCGCCACCTCCGACGGCGCCGACATGGTGGCGCCGTCCGGCGAAGGTGCAGTGCGCTGCATGAAGCTCGCCATGGACGGCTTCCCGGGCTCGGCACGGCGCAATGCGCCGGTCGACTACATCAACAGTCACGGCACCTCCACGCCGGTGGGCGACATCACCGAGCTCGACGCCATCCGTGCGGCCTTCGGCAACAACAAGCTGCCATCCGTCAGCTCGACCAAGTCCCTGACCGGGCACAGCCAGGGCGCTACCGGTGCCCATGAGGCAGTCTACTCGCTGCTCATGCTGAAAGAGGATTTCGTCGCGGCCTCGGCCAACATCGAGAATATCGATCCCGGCGTCGGCGATTATCCAATCGCGCGCCAGCGCATCGACCATGCCGGCCTCGAAACCGTGATGTCGAACAGCTTCGGCTTCGGTGGCACCAACGCCTGTCTGGTGTTCTCGCGCTACAACCACTGAGGGGGAACATGCCCGACGATCGTCCCCTCTCCGCCGCCCCCGATGCGTCCGGCGGCGATCCGGCAACGAGCGCGCCGGCCACGCACACGCCTTCCAAGGCCATGAACCTGCCCGAGGTGCCCAAGGTGATGGCCGGCAAGCGCGGCCTGATCATGGGCGTGGCCAATGAGCGCTCGATCGCCTGGGGCATCGCCCAGGCCCTGCACGCCGCGGGAGCCGAGATGGCCTTCACCTATCAAGGGGCGGCGTTCGGCAAACGCGTACTGCCGATGGTCGAGAAGATCGGCTGCAAGATCGTCGAGGAGGCCGACGTCGAGAACGAGGAAAGCCTCGATCGCCTGTTCACCCGCTTGCAGAAGGACTGGGGCCGGCTCGATTTCGTGGTGCACGCCATCGCCTTCTCCGACAAGGAGGAGCTGAAGGGCCGCTATGTCGATACGACCAAGGCCAACTTCCAGCGCAGCCTCGCCATCTCCTGCTACTCCTTCACCGAGATAGCCCGCCGCGCGCTGCCGCTGATGACCGACGGCGGCAGCCTGATCACCCTCACCTACGAAGGCGCCATGCGGGTGATGCCGTCTTACAACGTCATGGGCGTGGCCAAGGCGGCGCTCGAGGCGAGCGTGCGCTATCTCGCGGCCGACCTCGGCCCGCAGGGCGTGCGGGTCAACGCCCTGTCGCCCGGGCCGATGCGCACCTTGGCCGGCGCGGTGATCGGGAGCGCCCGCTACGTCTACCGCGTGTCGCGCGAGGCCTCGCCGCTTCGCCGCAACATTGAACTCACCGACGTGGGCGGTGCAGCGCTCTATCTGCTGTCCGACCTCAGCGCCGGTGTCACCGGCACGGTGCACTATGTCGATGCCGGCTACCACGCGATCGGCATGCCGCCGGCCGAAGCCAACGGTCAGAACGGCGAGTAGTCTTCTTGCCGGACCGCGGGCCTCCAGGCCCGCCTCTGTCTTTGGTCGTGCGATGATATGAGCGGGCCTGGAGGCCCGCGGTCCGGCAAGAGACAAAAACGGCGGCCCGAGGGCCGCCGTTCTCGTTACCGTTCGGTGCGTTACTCGGCGGCCGGCGCGGGCTGCTCCTCGCGCGGTTGCTGCGAGATATCCTCACCGGTCTGCTGGTCGACCGCCTTCATCGAGAGGCGGACCTTGCCGCGATCGTCGACGCCCAGGACCTTGACCTTTACTTGGTCTCCTTCCTTGACCACGTCGTTCACCTTGGCGACGCGGCGCGGCGCCAATTCGGAGATGTGCACCAGGCCGTCGCGGGCGCCCAGGAAGTTCACAAAGGCGCCGAACTCGACAGTCTTCACGACCTTGCCGGTGTAGATCACGCCCACTTCCGGCTCGGCCACGATGCCCTTAATCCAGTCGATGGCGGCCTGACCCGCCTTGGCGTCGACCGCTGCGACCTTGATCGTGCCGTCGTCCTCGATGTCGATCTTGGTGCCGGTCGTTTCGGTGATCTCGCGGATCACCTTGCCGCCGGTGCCGATCACTTCGCGGATCTTGTCCTTGGGGATCTGGAACTGGGTGATGCGCGGCGCGTTCTGGCTGACCGATTCACGCGCGCCGCCCAGGCCCTTGGCCATCTCTCCCAGAATGTGCAGGCGACCGTCCTTGGCTTGGCCGAGGGCGACCTTCATGATCTCCTCGGTGATCGATGTGATCTTGATGTCCATCTGCAGCGAGGTGATGCCCTTCTCGGTGCCGGCGACCTTGAAGTCCATGTCGCCCAGGTGATCCTCATCGCCCAGGATGTCGGAGAGCACCGCGAAGCGCTCGCCTTCCTTGATCAGGCCCATGGCGATGCCGGCCACCGGCCGGTCCATCGGCACGCCCGCATCCATCAGCGCCAGCGAGCCGCCGCACACCGAGGCCATCGAGGAAGAGCCGTTGCTCTCGGTGATCTCCGAGACGATGCGGATCGTGTACGGGAACTTCTCCTTGCTGGGCAGCATCGGGCGGAGCGCGCGCCAGGCGAGCTTGCCGTGGCCGATCTCGCGGCGGCCGGGCGAGCCCATGCGGCGCACTTCGCCCACCGAGTAGGGAGGGAAGTTGTAGTGCAGCATGAAGTGCTCGCGGTACTCGCCCTCGAGCGCATCGATGATCTGCTCGTCCTGGCCGGTTCCCAAGCGTGGCCACGACCAGCGCCTGGGTCTCGCCGCGAGTGAACAGCGAGGAGCCGTGGGCGCGCGGCAGGATGCCGACCTCGGCCACGATCGGACGGACCGTCTTGGTGTCGCGGCCATCGATACGCTTGCCGGTATCGAGGATAGCGTTGCGCACGACGTCGGCCTCGAGGTTGCCGAACTGCTCGCCGAAGGCTGCAAGCGCTTCCTCGTTGCCTTCGAACAGCTTCTTGGCTTCGGTCTTGACCGCACCGACCTTGGTCTGGCGGGCGAGCTTCTGCGTCTCGGCATAGGCCTCGACCAGCTTGGCCCGCATCTCGGACTTGAGCTTGGCAGCCACGGTCTTGGACGCTTCCGACGGATCGGTGAGCGGCAGCGGATCCTTGGCGCAATGCTCGGCGAGCTGGATGATGGCGTCGATCACCGGCTGGAAGGACCGATGGGCCTCCATTACGGCGTTCAGCATGACGTCCTCGGGCAGCTCCTTGGCTTCCGACTCGACCAT
This sequence comes from uncultured Alphaproteobacteria bacterium, assembly GCA_963765385.1. Taxonomy (GTDB): domain Bacteria; phylum Pseudomonadota; class Alphaproteobacteria; order Reyranellales; family Reyranellaceae; genus Reyranella. The sequence continues at coordinate 1,875,949 of CAVXWG010000014.1, forward strand.
CAGCACGCCTTCCTTGGTGCCGGCGACGACGAGGTCGAGCGAGCTCTGCTCGATCTGGTCGAGGGTCGGGTTGACCACGAACTTGCCGTCGATGTAGCCTACGCGGGCGCCGCCGATCGGGCCCATGAAGGGCACGCCGCTGATCGTGAGCGCGGCCGACGTGGCGATCATCGCCACGATGTCGGGGTCGTTCTCCATGTCGTGCGCCAGGGTCGTCGATCACGACCAGCGTCTCGTTGCGGTAGCTCTCGTGGAACAGCGGACGGATCGGACGGTCGATCAGGCGCGAGGTCAGAACCTCCTTCTCGGAGGGCCGGCCTTCACGCTTGAAGAAGCCGCCCGGGATCTTGCCGGCGGCGAACGCCTTCTCCTGGTAGTTCACGGTGAGCGGGAAGAAATCGAGGCCGGGCTTCGGCTTCTTCTCGAACACGACGGCGGCCAGCACCGTGGTGCCGCCGTAGGTCGCCAGCACCGCGCCATCGGCCTGGCGCGCGATCTTGCCGGTCTCGAGCACGAGCTTGCGCCCGGCCCATTCGACTTCCTTGCGGAACACTTGAAACATCTCACTCATATCCATCTTCCTTTCCTACACGGCCTTCGCCCCCGTCAGGCGACTGCCGCCCACTGGCGCCCTTGCGCCAGCAGGACCGGGTCGGGCCTTTGCTCTCGCCCCTGCCCTCCCGGTTACTGCGAAGTCGCGTCAGCCGGCCGAATTTCTACGGGGACCGGACGACGCGACGCGAAAAGGCCCCGCCGAAACGACGGGGCCGTGAAATCAACGCCGCAGACCCAGCCGCTCGATCAACGAGTCGTAGCGCTTGCTGTCGCGAGACTTGAGATAGTCGAGCAGACGGCGGCGTTGGCCGACCATCTTGAGCAGGCCACGACGCGAATGGTGATCCTTCGCGTGGCCCTTGAAGTGCTCGGTGAGGTTGGAAATGCGTTCGCTCAGGATGGCGACCTGGACTTCCGGCGAGCCGGTGTCGTCATTGCCCTGGGCATACGACTTGATCAGCTCCGCCTTGCGCGCGGCTGTAATCGACATCGGGTATCTCCATTTACTTAAAGGTTGAAGACGCGCACCGGCTTGAGAGAGGCGCCGTCCGAACGGACCAGCGCCACCAGCCTGCTGCCGTTCTCGGCGCGCAAAAGCGCGCCGGAGGGCGGTGCGTCCCGGGTCAAGAGCACCGGCTGGCCTTGGCGCAGCCGGTCCGCTTGGGCCTCCGTCAGGGCCAGCGCCGGGATGTCGTCCAGCGCGGTCGCGACGGGGGCCAGGGCCCCGAGAAGCGCGGGAATATGCCCGAGGGCCTCCAGTTTGGGAAGCGAAATGGCCGCCTCCTCGCGAAACGGCCCGACGGCCGTTCGACGCAGCGCCGACAGGTATCCGACGGTCCCCAAGGACGAGCGCCAGATCGCGCCCCAGCGACCGGATGTAGGTGCCTTTGCCGCAGGCAACCACGAAATCTGCATGGTCCGTGTCCGGGCGGGCCAGACAGCTCCAGACGTTCGATCAGGCACGCGGCGCGGCTTGAGATCGACCGCCTGGCCGGCGCGCGCCAGATCGTAGGCGCGTTTGCCGTCGATCTTGAGGGCCGAAAAGGCCGGCGGGACCTGCTCGACCTCGCCCACGAAGGCCGCCAGGGCCCTGCGAATCCCGTCATCGGTGGGACGAAGATCGCTGGTGGCAGTGACCTCGCCCTCGGCATCTTCCGTCGAGCGCGCCTCGCCCAAAGCAGAGCGTGAAGCGGTATTCCTTCCGCCCGTCCATGACGAAGGGCACCGTCTTGGTCGCCTCGCCGAGCGCAATCGGCAGCACGCCGCTGGCCAGCGGGTCGAGCGTGCCGCCATGGCCCGCCTTCTGCGGCGCCGAACAGGCGGCGCACCCGGCCGACGGCGGGCGTCGAGCCCAGCCCCAGCGGCTTGTCGAGGATCACCCAGCCGTCGACCTTCTCGCCGGTCTTGCGGCGGCTCATCGCCTGCTCGTCATTTTGAAGGCGATCAATCGTCCTTGAGGTCGCGCGCCACGTCGGGCCGGCGCAGCAGGTCGCCGATGCGGTCGGCCTCGTCGAACGTGCGATCGATCTCGAAGCGAATCTCGGGAGCATAGCGCAGGCCGGCGCGCTCGCCGACCCGGGCGCGGAACCACGGCGCGGCGCGGCGCAGGGCGGCGAGCAGGCGCGGCTCGTCCTGGCCGCCCAGCGGCATCACGAAGGCGATGGCGTTGCGCAGGTCGGGACTGACATCGACCGCGGTGACGGTGATCGAGGCGCCGCGCAGGTCGGGATCGCGCATGTCACCGCGCTCCAGCAACTCGGCGAGGAGATGGCGCAGTTCCTCGCCGACGCGGAGCTGGCGCTGGCCGGGTGCGCGATTTTCACGTTCGGAAGTGCGGCGCCGGGGCATTGTTTGTGCCTCCTCTCGATTTCCTCCCCTTCGCGGAATCCGCGAAGGGGAGGTGTCGCCGTCACACGGCGACGGAGGGGTCATGGCCCGCAGAACCTTTGTGGCCCATGACCCCTCCGCCCGCTACGCGGGCACCTCCCCTGCGCGGGATACGCGCAGGGGAGGAAGTTTCTACTACAGGGTCGACTGGACTTCCTCGACGTCGAAGCATTCGATCACGTCGCCGACCTTGATGTCGTCGTAGTTGTCGAACGCCATGCCGCACTCGAAGCCGTGCTGGACCTCGCGGACCTCGTCCTTGTGGCGCTTCAGCGTCTTCAGCGTGCCCTCGTGGATCACCACGTTGTCGCGCAGCAGACGGACCTTGGCGCCGCGCTTGACCATGCCTTCGGTGACCATGCAGCCGGCGACGTTGCCGACCTTGGTGATGCGGAAGACTTCGCGGATCTGCGCGTTGCCGAGGAAGGTCTCCTTGTAGGTCGGATCGAGCAGGCCGATCATCAGAGCCTGAATGTCCTCGGTGACCTTGTAGATGATCGAGTAGTAGCGGATGTCGACCTTGTCGCGCTTGGCGATCTCGCGCGCCTGCGGATTGGCGCGCACGTTGAAGCCGATGATCAGCGCGCCTGACGCCTTGGCGAGCGTCAGGTCGGCCTCGCTGATGCCGCCGACGCCGCTGTAGACCACGCGGGTTGCCACCTTCTCCGTGCTGAGCCGCTGCAACGCGCCGGCCAACGCTTCCGCCGAGCCCTGCACGTCCGCCTTGATCAGTACCGGAAGCTCCTTGGCGGTGCCCTCGCGGATTCCCTTGATCATTTCTTCAAGGGTGCCACGGCCGCCCGCTGCGCGGGCGAGCTGGGCCTGTCGGTCGCGACGGGCACGGAAGTCGGCGATCTCGCGTGCACGCGCCTCGCTCTCCATGACGTGGAACTCGTCGCCCGCCTGCGGCGTGCCATCGAGACCCAGGATCTCGACCGGAACCGCGGGACCGGCGCTTTGCACAGCGTTGCCGCGGTCGTCCATCAGGCGACGCACGCGGCCCCATACGGCGCCGGCCACCAGCACGTCGCCCACCTTGAGCGTGCCGCGCTGGACCAGCACCGTCGCCACCGAACCGCGGCCCTGGTCGAGCTGCGCTTCGATCACGACACCGTCGGCCGGTCGATCCGGGTTGGCCTTGAGTTCGAGCACCTCGGCCTGCAGGACGATCGCCTCCTCGAGCTTGTCGAGGTTGGTCTTTTTCGTCGCCGACACCTCGATCGACTGAATCTCGCCGCCAAGCTGCTCGACTTGCACTTCGTACTGCAGCAGCTCGGTGCGGACCCGGCTGGGATCGGCGCCGGCCTTGTCCATCTTGTTGATGGCGATGATCATCGGCACGCCCGCAGCCTTGGCGTGGGCGATCGCCTCCTTGGTCTGCGGCATGACGCCGTCGTCGGCCGCCACCACCAGCACGACGATGTCCGTCACCTTGGCGCCGCGGGCGCGCATGGCGGTGAAGGCCTCGTGGCCCGGCGTGTCGAGGAAGGTGATCTTCTGGCCCGACGGCAGGGTCACCTGGTAGGCGCCGATATGCTGGGTGATGCCACCCGCTTCGTGCGCCGCCACATCGGTCGCGCGCAAGGCGTCGAGCAGCGACGTCTTGCCGTGGTCGACATGGCCCATGATCGTGACGACCGGCGGGCGTGCCACCAGCGTCTCCGGGGCGTCCGCCGTCTCGGCGAGGCCGGTCTCGACATCGCCCTCGGCGACGCGCTTGGGCCGATGGCCCATTTCCGTCACCACCAGTTCGGCGGTGTCGGGGTCGATCGCCTGGTTGATGGTCGCCATCACACCCATGCGCATCAGCGTCTTGATGACGTCGGCGCCACGCTCGGACATGCGCGAGGCGAGTTCCTGGACCGTGATGGTCTCGGGGATCGTGACCTCGCGATAGACCTTCTGCTGCGGCTCGTCGTCATGCTCGCGGCGACGATCGCGCTCCAGACGGCGGCGCATCTGCGCCGCCGACCGGCTGCGGAAATCGTTCTCGCCCTCGACCGCACGGCCGACGTCGACCTTGTCGGAACGGCGCTTGGGCACCTCGCGGCGCGCGCCCGGCGGCTGCGGCAGGCGCTTGTTGATGGCAGGCCGCATCGGCGGCCGGCGCAGCGCGGCATTGGCGGTCTGGGCAACGCCGGGCGCGATCGGCGGACGCCGGATCGGCGCGGGTGCGGCCTCGGTGGTCGCAGCACCGGTGCCGATCTCCTGGGCCTGGCGCGCGGCCGTCGTCGTCGGCGATGCGGTAGCCGCCTGGTCGAGACGCTTCTGGACCAGCGCGTCGGCCTTGCGCTTGACCTCTTCCTCGACCTTCTTGCGGGCCTCTTCCTCGGCCAGGCGCTTCTTGTGCTCCTCGTCGGCCTTCTTGCGGGCCTCGTCCTCGACGGCCCTTCGCGCCGAGTCCTGGGCAGCGCGCTGGCGTGCGACTTCGGCGTCGCGGTTGGCGTCGACCAGGGCCCGCGTGCGGGCTTCCTTTTCTTCTTCGGTGAGGGTGCGCAGGACAATGCCGCGGCCGCCCGGGCCGGTGCCGTCACCCGAACGCGTCGACAGGGGCGCCCGCGCCACGGGCGCGGCCGCGCCGCCGCCCAGCTTCAGGGTGCGGGCGGTCGGCGCCGCAGGCGGCGCCTCGGGAGCCGGGGCAGGCGAGGCGCTCGCGGAAGGCGCGGGACCGCCGCCGGCGCGCTTGACCGGCTTCTTGACCTCGACCGTCACCGCGCGCGTCCGCCCGTGCGAGAATTTCTGGCGCACCTGCGTTGCGTCACTGCTCTTCGCCGCGCCCGCACGGGCCGTGGTCGAGAGGGTGAGCGGCTTGGAGGGCTTGGTCGTCTTCTTTCTGTTCCGTCATATCGCTTGTTGTCCTTGGTCCGCTCCGGCACGTCAACCGGTGCTGTTGAGCCGGTAGCCACGCCAGCGCGCCGCCCCGACCTCAATTCGCTCAATGAACTCACCGCCCGCATCGTCGCGGGCGACCGCCGCATAAACCGTCTGCTCGCGGCCAAAGATGCCGCCGAGCGTTGTCGCGTCGCCCAGGCGGGCGATCGGCAGCCCGCTCGCCTGAAGCTTGCCCAGACCGTCGCCCTGGGCCTCGTCCGCCACGATCAGCAGGCCGGCCCGCTGCCGGCCGATCAGCTGCTCGACCTTCACGAACCCCGCCACCGCCCGGCCGGCCCGGCGCGCCCGGCCGAGATCGGCAAGCGCCCGCTCGAGCAAGAGCCGCTCGACCCGCTCCGGCAGGTCGGCCGCAGGCCTTACGCCGGCGCGCGCCGACTTGGCGAACAGGTTCTTGGCCACGGCACGCTCGACCGCCAACCGCTCGGCCCGCACCCACATGCCGCGCCCCGGCAGCCGCCGCGCCAGGTCGGGCACGACGTCTCCCTCCGGCCCGACGACGAAGCGGATCATCCGCTCCGGGGTGCCTTCCTCGCCGGTCGCGATGCAGGTGCGCAGCGGACCGGTGACGGCAACCGTAGGCTCGGTTTGGGGCATGGCGGCGGCAAAAGCCAAGGGTGTCGTTCTCCTTCTAGGCCTTGGCCGCGTCCGCGGCCGCGGCGTCCTCGGCCGCGAACCAGTGCTCGCGGGCCTTCATGATGATGGCGTTGGCGGTGTCGTTATCCATCGCGCTCTCGCCCACGATCTCGCGCAGCTCGTCGGAGGCGAGATCGGCGAGATCGTCACGGGTTTTCACGCCCTTCTCGCCCAGCGCCACGATCATCGCCAAGGTCAGACCCTCGGTCGAGCGCACATCCTCGTCGACGCCCAGCTCCTCGAGGCGGGTGGCGAGCTCGGCGTCGCGCTTCTCGATATATTCGCGGGCGCGGCGCTGCAATTCGGTGGCGATCTCCTCGTCGAAACCCTCGACGCCGGCCAGGTCCTCGACCGCGGATTCCGAAATGTCCTCGACCGCACCATAGCCTTCCGCCACCAGGAGATGGGCGATGACGTCGTCGACATCAAGAGCGGCCTTGAACAGCTCGGTACGCTCGCGCGTTTCCTTCTGGCGACGCTCGCTCTCCTCGGTCTCGGTCATGATGTCGATTTCCCAGCCGGTGAGCTGCGAGGCGAGCTTCACGTTCTGGCCGCGGCGGCCGATGGCAAGGCTCAGCTGGTCGTCGGGCACGACCACCTCGGTCTTGTGCTTCTCCTCGTCCATCAGCACCTTGCTGACCTCGGCGGGCGCCAGCGCATTGACGATGAAGTTCGCGGTGTCGTTCGACCACGGGATGATGTCGACCTTCTCGCCCTGCAGCTCCTGCACGACGGCTTGCACCCTGCTGCCGCGCATGCCGACGCAGGCGCCAATCGGGTCGATCGAACTGTCGTGGCTCAGCACGGCGATCTTGGCGCGGCTGCCCGGGTCGCGGGCGACGGCCTTGATCTCGATGATGTTGTCGTAGATTTCCGGCACTTCCTGCATGAACAGCTTGGCCATGAACTGCGGATGGCTGCGCGACAGGAAGATCTGCGGGCCGCGCGGTTCCTCGCGCACGTCGAAGATGTAGGCGCGCACCCGGTCGTTCACGCGCAGGCTCTCGCGCGGGATGGTCTCGTCGCGGCGGATCACGCCTTCGGCGCGCTGCAGGTCGACGGTGATGTTGCCGTAGTCGACCCTCTTCACCACGCCCGAGACGATCTCGCCGACGCGGTCCTTGAATTCCTCGTACTGCCGCTTGCGCTCGCTCTCGCGCATGCGCTGGGTGATGACCTGCTTGGCGGTCTGCGCGGCGACGCGCCCGAAATCGATCGGCGGCAACTCATCGGTCAAAAAGTCGCCGACCTGCGCCTCGGGATTGCGGCGCTGCGCTTCGACGAGCGGCACCTGCGTATTCTCGTTCTCGACCGGGTCGGCCACCTGCATGTAGCGCAGCAACTTGATCTCGCCCGACTTGCGATCGATCTCGGCGCGGATGTCGTGCTCCAGCCCGTACTTGGCGCGGCCGGCCTTCTGGATGGCCTGTTCCATCGCCTCGAGCACTTCCTCGCGCTCGATGCCCTTTTCGCGGGCGACCATGTCGGCCACCTGCAGCATCTCCAGGCGCGGGATATCGGCAGTCGTTGCCATGCTATGTTCCTCTCTTGCGATTCGACTAATGAGCTTGAGCTGCGCCCTGCTGGGCGAGCCGGTGTTCTTCGATCAACGCGTCGGTCATCTCGAGCTTGGCCCGGGTGACGACCGACAGCGGCACGTCCGTCTCCTGGCCGTCATCGAGGCGGAGCTTCACCACATCGCCCTCGAGTCCGAGCAGCGTGCCCTTGAAGCGGCGGCGGCCCTCGATCGGCTGGGCAGTCTCCAGCCGGGCGAGGTGTCCCGCCCAGCGGGCATAGTCCTTGGGCCGGGTGAGCGGCCGGTCGATGCCGGGCGAACTTACTTCCAGCGTGTAGGAACTGGGGATCGGATCCTCGACGTCAAGCACGGCCGAGAGCGCGCGCGCCACGGTGGCACAGCTCTCGACATCCATCGCCCGTCCGTCGGCCGGTTCGATCATGATCTGCAAGGTGCCGCCGCCCTTGCTCATGGCGACGCGAACCAGCTCGTAGCCCATGCCGACGATAGTCGGGGCGACGATGTCTTCGATTCTGCGCAGCAAGTCGGTCACGCGGGCCTGTTTTCTCGACGTTTGGGCGGCGGGCGTTTCACAAATGAAAAGAGCGGGTTTTCGGCCCACTCTTTTTCTTTGGCTCGTCCCGCGAACCCGATGAGGATGGCGCGGATATAGGCGCACTGCCCTCGACTGGCAAGCAAATCCGGCGCATTTCTGAGCCTTTCCCGCGCGTCGTCGACGACAATTCCTTCGCACCGGCAGAAGGGGAGCGACGAGACTTGAAGCGAAATCGCGTCCTGCGGCGAAATTATTTTAAATTCAATCACTTAAGGGCGGCAGGCCACCGAGGCGGCCTTCCGGGAACTGGAAGGGTCTCTTGCCATTTATCTGTCTTCCCGGCGCGGGGCGCCGGCGGTATCTGCCGCCGGTGATCGCTCGCCGGCAGCTTATTCTTGGGTCAGCTCTCGTGGGTCCGCTCGTGGCCGCCCATGCCGACGGTGCCGCGCACTACAAGGCGATCGCCTTCGATGGCTTCCCGATCATCGATCCCAGGCCCGTCGCCTTGCGCGCCGAGGCGCTCTTTCCCGGCCGCGGCGGCCATCTCATGGAGGCCTGGCGCACGCGTCAGTTCGAGTATACGTGGCTGCGCACGCTCTCCGGCCGCTACGCCGATTTCTGGCAGGTCACGCAGGAAGCCCTGGCGGTCGCCGCCGCGGCTAATGGGCTCGATCTCACGCCCGACCGCAGCGATCATCTGATGCAGACCTACCTCGAACTCAAGGTCTGGCCGGACGTGGCGCCGGCGATCGCTCAGTTGAAGGCCCGCGGCGTCCGCATGGCTTTCCTGGCCAACCCTACGGTCGCGATGCTCGAGGCGCCGATGCGCAACGCCGGGCTCGAGGGATTGCTGGAGGCGCCGCTCAGCACCGATCGGGTGCGGGCCTACAAGCCGGATCCGCGCGCCTATCAGATGGGGCTCGATGCCTTCAGCCTGAAGCGCGAGGAGATCCTGTTCGTCGCCTCCGCGTCATGGGACGCCGCCGGCGCCAAGGCGTTCGGCTATCCGTCCTTCTGGGTCAACCGCGCGAACCTGCCGGTCGAGTCGCTGGGCGCCGCGCCCGATGCGATCGGTTCGGGCATGGCCGACCTTGTGACGTTCATCGGGAGCTAGCGGCGGACCAGCCGCAGGAACACCGGCTTGTGGCCGGCCAGCATCTTCCGTTCGTAGCGCGTCGGCGGCCAGTCGGCCGGCCGTTCGCGCCAGTCCGCGGGGCGTTCGGCCAGCCATTCGAAGGCTGGATGCGTGCAGGCATGCTCGACCATCCAGGGCAGGTAGCTCGGATCGTCGGTCGCCAGCCGAAGCTCCGCGCCGGGGCTGCATCAGGCCTGCCAGGATGTCGAGGATCTCGCGCTGCACGAAGCGCCGCTTGTGATGGCGGGTCTTGGGCCACGGATCGGGGAACAGCACGAAGGCGCGCGACAGCGAGCCCGCCGGCAGGGCGGCCATCACCAGGCGCGCATCGTCGGTGAACAGCCGCACGTTGCCGACGCCCGTGCGCTCGATATGCGCCAGACACTTGGCGACGCCATTGAGATAGGGCTCGCAGCCGATCAACCCGACGCGCGGATGCTGCTCGGCCTGCCAGACGAGGTGCTCGCCCGCGCCGAAGCCGACTTCGAGCCACACGCCGTCAGTTGGCAAGGTGCCACCAAAGGCCTGGGCGAGATCGATCTTCCGGGCCGGATCTGCCGGCAGCGCCAGCAAAAGACGGGGCAGCAGCGTGTCGAGCAGCGACTGCTGCCCGGCCCGCAGTTTCTTGCCCCGACGACGACCGTGCAGCGTGCGTCGACGGGCTTCGTCCATGAGCGCGCAGCCTTACATGATCACGTCGATCAGGTACGGGCCCTTTTGCGACATGGCGTAGGTGAGCTGCTTGGTGAGTTCCTCGAGGTCGTGCGCCTTGCCGCCCGGCACGCCCATGCTCTTGGACATCATCGGTGAAGTCGAGTGTCGGCCGGTCGAGCGTCAGCATGTCGATGGCGCGCGGACCGGGATTGGCGGCGCCGACATCGGCGAGCTGGCTGTAGAGGATGTTGTAGGAGCGGTTGGAGAAGATCATCACGCAGACGTCGAGGTTCTCGCGCGCCATCGTCCACAGCGCCTGGATCGTGTACATCGCGCTGCCGTCGCCGATCATGCAGATGACCTTGCGGTCGGGGCAGGCGACGGCGGCGCCGACGGCGACGGGCGCGCCGAAGCCGATCGAGCCGCCCATGTTGTTCAGCCAGTCGTGCGGCGGCGCGCCGGCGCTGAACGGGAAGAAGCCGCGGCCCGTCGTCACCGATTCGTCGACCACGATCGCGCCTTCGGGCATCGTGGCGCCCAGCGCCTGGCCCAGGCCGTCGAGCGTGAACTTGCCGGTCGGACGATCGGGGCGGTTCGGCTGGGCGACGCCCGCCGGCTTTTCGTTCAGGGCGCCGAGCTCGGCCGCCAGCGCCTCGAGCGAGGCCAGCGGATCGCCGTCGACCGGGCAGAGCGTGGTGATCTCGCAGTCGTCGGGCGACAGCACGCTGGGCTTGCCGGGATAGGCGAAGAATGCGTACGGCGCCTTGGCGCCGCACCAGCACCATCTGCTTGGTGCCCTTGAGCTGCGCCTGGGCGTTCTCGATCACGAAGTGCAGGCGCAGCACCGGCACGCGTCCCGCGCCGCGCTCGATGCGCGCCGTGCCGCCGGCGCCCTGCACCTTGCAGCCGGTCTTGGCGGCGATCTTGCCGGCAAGCTCGAGGCCGCGCGCGCGCAAGGCGCGCCCGCCGATGAACAGCATAGAGGTCTGGCCGCTCTTCAGCGCCTTGGCGGCCGCGACCACCGCCTCGTTGGCGGGCTTCTGCGGCGGCGGCGTCTCGGGCGTCTCGGCGGCGCCCTCGGCTTCGGTCCATGCCGTGTCGGCGGGCAGGATCAGGGTAGCGATCTGGCCGGGCGCCACGCGCGCCGCCTGGATGGCGGCAGCGCCGTCGGTCGCCACGGTCTTGGAGGTCGGTGACGTCTTGACCCAGTGCGAGAACGGCCGGGCGATACCTTCGATATCGGCGGTGAGCGGCGTGTCGTACTTGATGTGATAGAGCGCGTGCTCGCCCACGATATTGACGATGCCCGAGCCCGCCTTCTTGGCGTTGTGCAGGTTGGCGGCGGCGTTGGCGAGACCAGGGCCGAGATGCAGCAGGGTCGAGGCCGGCTTGTCGGTCATGCGGTAGTAGCCGTCGGCCGCGCCGCTGCACACGCCCTCGAACAGGCCGAGCACGCAGCGCATGCCCTCGACTCGGTCGAGCGCGCCGACGAAATGCATCTCCGAGGTACCGGGATTGGCGAAGCAGACCTCGACGCCGCCCTTGACCAAGGTCCGAACCAGACTTTCCGCTCCGTTCATCACCGCCCCCGACTTTTAAGGAATGTGTATGCGGCGGCACCCTAGGCCAGTGGCCCGGCGAACCCAAGTCTTTGCGATTCCAAGATAATTCCAGAGAGCGAACGTTCTCTCTTTATTCTCAACGATTTGTTCAGTATACTTGAACCAATATTTCAGTTCTTAAGAACGAAAGTCATTTGATCCATGAGCCATTCGGTCCCCTCCGAGAGCTCGGCTGTCGATACGACCTTCATCGTCGGCGCCGACCTGGTCCAATTCGACCGCCCCGAACTGCCGATCTATCAGACGCCCGAACCCAAGTGGGGCGAAGCCTGCTTCGACGAGGCGCCGTACGGCGCACCGCTCGATCGCCTGTTCGGCGAGCCAGGCGACCTGCATATCGACAGCGTTGTTCCCGACGAGTCGCAGGCAGCCCTTACCGCGTTGCCGGGCGAGGATCCGCTGGTCGTCCTGGCGGCCCTTTCCGACGGGTTGATGCTTCCGGCCTCGGAACCGGCAGCGGAGATCGCGACGACCGTCGGCTTCGACGCCGGAGCGCATCCCATCGTTCACCTGCACGATGGCTGGAACTGGGACATCGCCGGCGCCGACTGGACGTTCGACTTCCACGCCTGAGGCGGAGCGATTTCGGGAAGCGCTCGCTTCCCTGCAATTCGAATTGAGATATTCGACGATCCCCTCATACTCGGCGGGTGTCCTGTCGACGTGGAGAGATACATGACCGAGCCCGGGATCGAGCAGACCGAAGAGGCTGCGCCCGCCGTCGAGTTCTCTGATGAATTGAGCGACGAAGCGCTGGACAGGGGGCAACCCCTGGCCTGCGTCAACCGGCCATGCCACACCTGTTTCGTCGGCTGACCGTATGCGATTTCGTTAACCGCGCCTCGCTGGAGAAATACATGACCGAGCTTGGGATCGAGCAGACTGAAGAGACTACGACGTTGGACGAGTTCTCCGATGCGTTGCACGACGAGGCGCTGGACAGGGCTAAAGCCCTTTTATTATCCGGCGGCTTCTCGTGTGACCCTAATTGAACAGGGCAGTTTGCCTGCCCTTCGAGGCGCGCGCGGCGCGCTCCCCAGGATGAGGTTTATGCGGCATCACCCAGCTCGAGCTGGATGAGATTGACCCAGTAGGCCGCACCGGTCGTCAGGATCGCGTCGTTGAAGTCGTAGAGCGGCGAATGCACGTTGTGGCAGCCGCCCTCCTCGGTGCCGCCATTGCCGATCATGATGTATGCGCCGGGCTTCTTCTCCAGCATGAAGGCGGAATCCTCGGTGCCGGAGATCGGCCGCGCGTTGGGGTCGACATTCTCCGCTCCCACCGTCAACGCCGCCGCTTGGGAAGGCGGCACGTTGCGCGCGACCATGCCCTGCAGCGCCGCGCGGCTACAGCGCCTTGAGGAACGCCACGATGTCGCTTTTCTCGGCGGCCGAGAGACTGTCGCTGACGCCGGCCTTCCTTCGGTAGGCATCCGTCATCAAGCTTACGGCGCCGTACGACATCGCATCTACGGCCTCCTCGAGGGTCTTGAACCGGCCGTCGTGAAAATAGGGCGCGGTCTTGGAAACCGAGCGCAACGAAGGCGCATTGAACGCACCGCCGCTTCCGACGTCTTCGGACCCCTTGCTGTCGTAGGACGGCGGCTCATGGCAATTCACGCAGCCGGCCTTGCCGGTAAACAGCGCGAAGCCGCGCCTGACGGCGGCCGGCGCGTTGTCGCTCGGGACGCCGTCGTCGTTCAGGAAGGGCGCAGGCCCATAAGGCAGCGACCGCGTATAGGCAGCCAGCGCGTCGAGCGTTGCCTGTGCGGGCTCGGAACCCTTCATGCGGTCGACGATCATGGCGCGGATGGCGGCCTGGATCGTCGGCGGATTGCCTGACCACGACCAGCCGCCCTGGCGGTCACCGGCTCCCCAAAGGGTCGGCGTATTGCGGCCCGCCGGATCGCCGTCCGCCACCATCTGGCCGCCGACATAGGTCTTGTTGTTGGTGTGGCCGTTCGGATGGCAGGAAGCGCAGGAAGACTGGCCGTCGCCCGACAATTTCGTGTCGTTGAACAGGGCGCGGCCGCTGGCGATCAGCGCCGGGCTGTCCTGGGCCAGGGACGGCAGGGGCAGCACGATCAACGCGATCACGACAACAGGGCATTTCATGGGAACCCCGCTCGTCTGTTTTCGACCACGCCTCGACCTTAGGTCGCGCCTGCGCCGCTCGCAAGAAGCGGCACCCTGACGATCACCCGGCGTCGCCCAGCTCGAGCTGGACCAGATTCACCCAGTAGGCGGCGCCGGTCGTCAGGATCGCGTCATTGAAATCGTAGAGCGGCGAATGCACGTGATGGCAGCCGCCCTCCTCGCCGCCGCCATTGCCGATCATGATGTAGGCGCCGGGCTTCTTCTCCAGCATGAAGGCGAAATCCTCGGCGCCGGTGATCGGCGGCGTGTTGGGCTCGACATTGTCGCGGCCCACCGTGAGCGCCGCGGCTTCGACGGCAAGCGTCGTCTGCTCGACTGAATTGACCAGCGGCGGGTAGCGCCGGAAGTACTGATAGTCGGCCTCGCAGCCGCCCGACTGGGCGATGCCGGCCGCCACCTCGCCCAGCCGGCGCTGCAGCAGCTCACGGACATCGCGCGAGAAACTGCGCGCGGTGCCGCGGATCAGCACCTCCGAGGGAATGACGTTGGGCGAACCGAAAGTGCCGGCCTGGATATGACCGACGCTCAGGACGGCGGTCTGGCTGGGCGGCACGTTGCGGCCGACGATGCCCTGGACCGCGACGATGAACTGGCCGGCGACGAACGTCGGATCGGTGCCCTGGTGGGGCAGCGCACCATGGCCGCCGGTGCCCTTGAACGTGACCTGCCAGCTGTCGGACGCCGCCAGCATCGGGCCGGAGCGGATGGCGAAGCGGCCGGCCGGGATGCCCGGCATGTTGTGCATGCCGTAGACGGTGTCGCAGTTGAACTTGTCGAACAGGCCCTCCTCGATCATCACCCGCGCGCCGCCTTCGCCCTCCTCGGCAGGCTGGAAGATGAAGTGCACGGTGCCGGCGAAGTCCGGCGTCGCCGCCAGGTGCTTGGCCGCGCCCAGCAGCATGGTGGTGTGGCCGTCATGGCCGCAGGCATGCATCTTGTTGGCGTTGACCGAGGCGTAGTCGAAGTCGTTCTTTTCCTGCAGGTGCAGCGCATCCATGTCGGCGCGCAGGCCGATCGTCTTCTGGCCCGGGCGCTTGCCCTTCAAGGTGCCGACCACGCCGGTCTTGGCCAGCCCGCGATGCACCTCGATACCCCACGAGGTGAGCCTGTCGGCCACGATTTGCGCGGTGCGCTGCTCTTCGAAGGCAGTCTCTGGATGACGATGGATGTCGCGCCGGATGTCGGTGAGCTGGGCGTGGTCGGCCGCCAGGAGATCGGGAGTGAAACGGTTCATGGTCTTCCTTCGGTAAGAAGGGAGACTAACCGCGCGCGCTGTCCCGCGTCGAGCACGCACAGGAGCACCGTGTGGCGGCGCCCGGCGTCAATCGCAGTGCCAGCAGACCGCGGTGACCAGCATCGGCCGAGCCCGATCAAGCGCCTCGTCGGAGAGGTCGTCGTCGAATTCTGCGCCCTCAATAACCTGCTGCTCGGTCGTCTGTGGCATACCTGCTCCCCTTGCCCGACATTGGGCGCAACACAACGTGCGTCAAAAGTTCGACAGTCCGCTGCAATTCGCGTGATCTTTCTGTTACGGCTTGATCGCGGGCTTCGCCTGCACGGACCGCACGGCCATGCCCGATACGCGAAACGACCGTTGCCACGCCGAAGCGATCCTGCTCTCGGTCCGACGGTCGCCCCGTCCTAGGGCGACCCCTCAGTGGCGCCGGCCTTCGCGCGGCCGCGTGCCGCCGCGAACTCCCGCTGGAAGCGCGGGCGCGCCACCTCGACGTCGAAGTTGGCGAGCGTGCCGCCCTGTTCGAAGTGCCAGGCGAACACCTTGCCGACCGCCCATGTCGTGGCCGCGGCGACGCCCGGCACCACCAGCATGCCGACCAGCGAGCCGATGCCGGGAATGCCCTTCACAGCCGAGCCGAGTGCCACCGAGACGCCGCTCACCGGCAGGACGCCGCCGATCAGCGAGACGACATAGGCCTTCACGACCTGCTTGGAAAAGGAATGGCCGTAGACCTCGCACAGGTCGGAGATCATCTTGATCTGGACGCCAACGATCACCGCCACATCGAAGCCCGGCAGCGGCACCAGGCCGCCCAGCGCGCCGTAGACCGCGTGGCGACGGATGATTTGGTCGGCGACGTCACGGATCACCTCCGGACCGTCCTTGCTTGCCGGTTGGTCTGTCACGACAACTGCATCGCTCATCGGATCTTCTCCCTCGGCCTAACCAGGCGGCGGACCGTTCGTCGTCAGCCGTTCGTGATATCGCGGGTTACGTTCGTCGTGCCGGCACGGCAGCGGTGCCCGGTCGCGATGAACCCGGGCCGCAGGCGTTCAAGGATGCCGACACAACGGGCCGGTCAGCGCCTCGTCGGCAAGTCCCTCTTCGAGCGCCGTCGTTGGCACCACGGGCGGCTCGATCATCTCACTCACGACTTTTCGCTTGATCCCGGCGCGACACCTGCCTTTTTCGGGCCAGGCTTTTTCGGGCCCATGACCGGACGGCAGCCGCACGAGATGGCGACAATGGCCACACGGTCGAGTTCTTCGTCGAAGAGCTCGTCGGCGAACTCGGTCTCCGGGATTTCCTGCTGTTCAGTCCTGTCGTCCATGGCCTTTCTCCTCGCCGCGGGAACCCACCCGGCACCTCATTCGCTGCCGCACCAACCCACGCAAATCTGCGCGGAATCGGCCGTCGGCCGGTCGAGCAATTCGTCAGAGAGTTCGTCGTCGAATTCGGGGCTTGCGCTTTTGCGCGGTTCGATCGTCTTTGTCATGATTCACCCATCGCGCTCATGGCGCTGGCATGGCACGCCATGGCGAGATCGCCTGGCGGATGCTCGATCGCCTCGTCGGCCAACTCGTCGACGAGGCCGGCAACATCTTCTTTGGACCAAGCCGCCCGATCTTACGATCGGCGCATCCCGAGCCGCGGCAAGGGCAATGCTATCGCCGGCATCCTGAATAACAGCAGAACGAAGCATTCGCCCGGTCGAGCAATTCGTCGCAAAGCTCGTCGTCGAATTCCACCGGTTCGTCGTCCTGCAGCTCAATCTCGATCTTGTCGATCATCGCTTTCGTCCCGCCTTACTTGCTCGTGCCGGCGCAGCAGCAAATCGGGCCGCGATTACCTGCCTCGCGGTCGATTGCTTCGTCGGAAAGCTCGTCATCGAACTCCGCGGATTCGCTGTCCTGTGGCTCGATATTCTCGCTCATAGCGTACTCCTCGCCGGCGGG
The DNA here is from genome assembly GCA_963765385.1 of uncultured Alphaproteobacteria bacterium. GTDB lineage: Bacteria > Pseudomonadota > Alphaproteobacteria > Reyranellales > Reyranellaceae > Reyranella. Next base: position 1,892,747 of record CAVXWG010000014.1, read on the forward strand.
ACGCTCCCCGTGCCGCTCCGAGGAGCAGCCAAGCCGCACATTGACGCCGGCATCGATGCACAACCAGAGGGCAAGAATGCCCTATCTGCATCTACCGGGAAAGCCCGAATGCCGTCACAGGCACTGTCATAATCTGTCCTGTCGCAGGCGAAGCCCCGGGGCCTTTGCAAGCGCGCCTCGCTGCCTATAGTGGGCGAGCGGGGGACAGGATGAAATTCATCCGGCTGTTGCTGGCGGAAGCAGGAGAGGTGCGCTGGCGTCTGGTGGCCAGCGTCGTGTTGGGCGGCGGCGCCATGGCCCTCATGATGACGATCGTCAATTCGGTCGCCGACCTTCCGGCCGACATGTCGGTCAACTGGGGAAACCTGGTCCTGTTCGTGCTGTGCGCCGTCGCGGCGATCAGCATGCAGGTCTACTCGCTCAACCTCACCGCGGTGCTGAGCGAGCGCATGATCGAGCGCGTGCGCGCCCGCATCGCCGGCCTCATCCGGCGCAGCGAGCTCGACGGCATCGAACGCATCGGGACGGTCCGGGTCTACGACACCGTCGCACGCGAGACGACGGTCATCTCCTCCTCGGCCGGCATGATCACCTATTCGATGACCACCCTGGTCGCGCTTGTGCTGGCGGCGCTCTACGTCGCGGCGCTGTCGCTGCTGGCGTTCGCCGTGATCGTCGTGCTGCTCTCCGCCTGGGTTTATTTCTATCATTTCAGCCAGCGCAACAGCCGCGATGCCCTGGTAGAGGCGATGTCCGCCGAATCGCGGTTCTTCGAGCTGCTCAGCCACCTGCTGTACGGCTTCAAGGAGATCAAGCTGCACAGCGCCCGCGGCGAGGACCTAGAGAAGGTCCATCTCGAGCCGGCATCGCAGGATGCCGAGTTCAAGAAGGTCGTGGCCGCGCGCCGCTTCAACAGCGGACTTACGGTTTCCTACGTCGTGTTCTACACCCTGCTCGGCGCCGCCGCCTTCATCCTGCCGCAGCATCTCGACAGCCCGCGCACGGCGGTGAAGGTCGTCTATGTCGTGGTCTTCATGTTCACCACCGTCGAAGGCATCGCACGGGCCCTGCCGCTGCTGGCCAAGGTCGGGCTGGCGCTCGACAACCTCGACGCACTCGAAGACAGCCTGGTGAGAGCGGCCGGCGAGCCGCGCGAGTTCGTGGCCCAACCGCCGGCCTCCTTCATGAGCATCGAGCTCGACGGCATCGTCTATGCGCATCGCGGGCAGGACGGCGCCGCCTCGTTCACATTGGGCCCCTGCGATCTCACGATAAAGCCGGGCGAGACCATCTTCATCGTGGGCGGCAACGGGAGCGGCAAGTCCACGCTCACCCGGGTGCTGACGCAGCTCTACCGCGCGGAGGCCGGCGCCATCCTGTGGGACGGCACGCTGGTCGATGCCGGCAACGCGCCGCGCTATCGCAACCTGTTCTCGGCCGTCTATGCCGACTTCCATCTGTTCGATCGGCTCTACGGGATGGAAAGCGTCGATCCGGAGGATGTCCGTCGGCTGCTGGCCGACGTCGGCCTGGCCGACAAGACCAAATATGTCGACGGCCGGTTCACCAACGTCGAGCTGTCGACCGGGCAGCGCAAGCGCCTCGCCCTGGTGGTGGCCCTGATCGAGGACCGGCCGATCTACGTGCTCGACGAGCTCAGCGCCGACCAGGACCCGATCTTCCGGCAGCGCTACTACGAGGAATTCCTGCCGGCGCTCAAGGCGCGCGGCAAGACACTGATCGTGGTCAGCCACGACGAGCGCTACTTCGACATCGGTGACCGGGTGATCGTCATGCAGGACGGTCGTTTCGAACCAGGGAGCACAAAGCGGTGAGCACCAATCCGAGCGACATCCGCCGCGGCGTGCAAGGCAACCGCGCCTTGTCGATCGCGATCGGCGTCCTGCTGGCGGGCGGACTGGCGCTGCTGCTGCTGTGGAACGCCATCCTGGTGCGCATCCCGCCGGGCCGCGTCGGCACGCTGTTCAGCCTGTTCAACGGCACCGTGGAGGACACCGTCTATCCCGAGGGGCTGGCCCTCAAGCTGCCGTGGAACCGGATGTACATCTTCGACGCGCGCTGGCAGGCCCTGCCCTTCCACGTCGACGCCTTCAGCCAGGAGGGCATGCCGATCCAGGTCGACGCCACGATCATCTTTCGGCTGCGGCGGCCGCAGATCCCGCGCGTCCTGGTCGAGCTCGGCACCGACTACACCCAGCAGTTCGTCACGCCGATCGCGACAGGCTCCGTCCGCCTGCTGATCTCGCGCTACAACTCCCACGATCTCTATACCGTCGACTACAAGGACCTCCACGATCGCCTGATGGAGATGCTTCAGACCAGCGCCGAAGCGCGGTTCTTCGACTACCATGACGTCATCGTGCGGCGGATCCAGCTGCCGCCTGACATCGTCGACGCGATCCAGCGCAAGCTGAACGAGGAGCAGATCGCGGCCTCCTACCAGTTCCGCCTGTCCTCGCAACGACAGGAAGCCGAGCGGCTGCGCATCCAGGCGATCGGCCTGCGCAACTTCTATTCCATCCTCCAGGATTCGCTCACCGACAAGCTGCTGACATGGCGCGGCATCGAAGCCACGGTGGAGATCGCCAAGTCGCCCAACACCAAGATCGTCATCGTCGGCGGCCAGAAGGATCAGATGCCGCTGATCCTGGGCAGCGAGTTCGGCCACCTGCCGGCCCCGCCCGAGCAGGTCTCGCCGGTGCCGGGAACCGCCTCGCCGCTGCCCGACTTCAATGCCCTGCCGCCGATCTTTCCCAATGCCGGAAGAGCGCCCCAGCCGGCCAACGGCGCCGCTGCCGGCGCTCCTGAACACCCCCCCAAATAGGAGAACGCCATGACCGGATATCTCTGGCCGGTGCTCTATGTCGTGGTTTGCGCGCTGGCGGCCTACTTCGGACGCAATACGCGGATCGGCTACTGGGGCACCTTCATCGTCTCGCTGATCTTCACGCCGTTCCTGGTCGTGATCGTCTTGCTGCTGCTCGCGCCCGCGCGACGCAAGGGCGTGTAGGGCACCAGCGTCCCTTCAGGCTCTTCCGGACGGCGCAACGAGGCTGACTCAGGACGCCACGCGGCGGGCCGGCAGCGACAGGGCGAATTCGGCGATGGCGGTCTCGGTGAAGCTGTCGAGGCCGGTCGCTTCCTCGAGCTGCCGCGAATCGCCGGTGCCGTTGGCGCACGGCGCCAGGCCCATGTCGATCGCCACCAGATACATCAGATTGAAGACGACGCCGGCATTCATCAGGCTCGCGCGATAGGCCATGCCCTGATATTTCCAGGCGAGGCGCGGCAGCCGCGAGGCGATGACGATCACCAGGTCGGGCTTCTGGTCGTCCGGACCAAGCCCCATGGCGATGGCCGAGCGGTCGACGATCCGGTCGGCGATCGCCTCCGAGTCCGCGATGCGCGCCAGGAAATGGCCGTGACTGTCGTAGTGGTAGAGCGCCGGCGCGAGCCCGTCGCAGCGGCGCACCGCAAGGTAGAATTCGAGCTCGTTGATGCTGCCGCCCGCCGGGTAAGGCCGGCTGATGATGGCCTGCTGCTCGCTCGGCTGATGGCCGGTCGTGCGGCAGACCCGCCACAGGAACTCGGCCAGCGCATTCACCGATATCGCCTCCTGCGCGAAGCGCCGGATCGATTGGCGCCTCGCCTGGACGGCGTCCAGCGAGTCGCTGCGCTGGCGAATGCGGGCGGCGTCGACAGGCGCCAGCGCAATGCGCTCGCCGTCCATGGCGGGCTTGAGGGCCGGCGCCGATGCGAACTCGCCTTCGAACCGATAGGTGCCGCCGATCGCGGCCGCGTCGCGATTGTTGCGGCTGGCCTCGTGCATCAGCAGATCGTGGAATTCCCAGCAGCGCCTGGCTTCGCTTTCGTCCGGATGGGCGAGGTCGAGGAAGCCCGTTCGCCACAGCGACTCGGCGAGACCCCCGGGCGTCGCCGGCCGTGGCGTCGCCAGAAGCTCAGCAAGGGCGGCAAGGCCGCGTGGCGCCAGGACGACGCGCGCGCGGGCGAGGCCCGAGTCGAGGACGACCTTGCCGGCGTCGCGCCGAAGGTAGGCGAAGCGGCAGAGATGGAGATCTCCCGACGGAGGAGCATCCGATCGCGGCCGCCAGCAACTCGCCAGGGCCTCGACACGCCCGAGTTCGCCCGCCTCGTCGGCAATAGTCCAGGCGAGCAGACGTCCGCGCGCGAAGCGCTCGATGTAGTAGTCGACCGCTGCCGCAGCGCCCGAAGCGATCGCCACCAGCCGGTCCCGCGGTGCCCCGACCCCAGCCAGGGCCATGACAGAATCGGCCAGAGCCGAGGTCCGGGGCGTGAAGCCGAGCGACCGCCAGTTGGCGACGTTGAGGGTGATGCGGTCGCCGTTGCGCTCGACCGATGTCACATCGGCATTGAAGCGGTAGTCGAGGCGGACGCTACCACCCATCGGCAGTCTCACAGAAAGAATGGAATGGGATTCATCTGTTCCTCGGCCAACGGCCCGTCGAGCCAGCCAAGATCGACCGGCGCCGTGTAGAGGCGGCCCTCGCGGAAGCGGGCCCAGAAGTGGCGCAGGCCAGGTACCACCACGCGCGCGGCGGCGAAGTCTATGTCGGCGCGGGAATGGTCGAGGGCGATCATGTCGTATCCGCGGTCGGAGACCGCGCGCATGCCGAACTCGACGGCCTGCCTGAGATCGGCGATCTTGGGCGGGGCGTAGGCATCGACGTCGATCGTGCCCGACGGCACGCAGTAGGTTTCGGTCTCAAGGCTCCTGTTCTGCACCCAGTCGATCATCGCGGCTTCGTCACCCTTTGCCATTTGCGCCAGCTCCGCCGCCGCACCGTCCCGCAGCGCGCTTTCGAGCGCGATCATCTGATTGAGCTCCGACAGAGCGCGATTGATCGCGACCGCCGCATCGAGGTGGGCGCCGAGGCCAAGGGCGATCGACTTGCCGGTGTCGAGGTTCCACGACAGCGCGATCGCCACTGGAATAGCAAGATCGTTGGTGAGGTCGAGAACACAAAGCCCCATTCGCTTGGCGGCGCACAAGGACTGGACCTTGCGCAGGAAGGGGCTGTCCAGCCGCTTGAGATCGAAGGCGGGACGGCGCACGCGGTTGTACCACCAGAGCGCACAGGCATCGCGTTCGATCAGCTCGAGGAAGGCCTGCAGGATAGCCTCCTCGAGCGTACTGCCCGCCGCGCAGCCGTTTGAATCGGCGCTGCAGAAAAGGTTCGCATCGTCACCGGCCAGCGCGTCAGTGTAACCAAAGTAGCAATAGCGCGTCGGCAGCCAGCGGCTTTGGCCATGCGTCAGGGACCACGCCGGAGTCCATTCGATGGCGGCGCTTTCGTCGAATCGCTGGCCCGTCCAGTTGAAGCCGTCGTTGCGCGCGTTCCATTCCTCGCGGTTGTCGTACTGGCGCTCGCTATAGTTCAGGCAGATCGCGGGATGGGGAGCGCGGTCGGCCATCTCGCCCCAGGTCGCCCGGCGGCGCGGCTCGTGGCCGGTGTAGCCACAGAGGTAGCGTTCCACCGCCTCGGCGAGGCAGCTCACCTGGGCCTGGATCTCGCTCATGCCCTTGCCCGCAGCGCCGCCCGGCTGGCCGAGCAGGCGGTTATGACGGGGATCGGCCTGCAGGGGCCTCGCCTGCCGGGCGCGAAAGACCGGCAGGCCCTCGCCCGGCGAGCAGTCGTCGAGGTTGGCGATGATGCCGGTGAGCGGGCTTACATGACGCTGCAGGTTGCGGGCCACGTCGGCTGCCGCGACGGTTCGCCAGCCGCCGTCATTCTGCGGCAGCACCGGCATCGGCTTCAGGACCAGCGGCTGACTGGCACGCGCGAGAACCCGATCGGCATCGGGCACAGTACCGCAGACCGGACAGTTCGGGTCGAGCCGGACGTAATGTTCACGACATTCGCGGCTCCTGAGGTCGAGGCTGACGATACTACGATCGAGACTCGACAGACCCCCGCTGGCCGCGCCGCGCGCCAGCTCGAAGGCCGCGAAGTTCACGGCCAGGCTGCGCGTCGTGCGGTTGCCGCCGCGCGCCGGCCGCGCCGCCACGGTTCCGTCCAGCAACGCCGTATCGCCAGGCCGGTTCTCGATCAGGCGGCGGGAGAGACAGGCCCAGCACGGCGCTTTGCCCGCCCGAAACACCGGCCCAAGGAGAGGCACGCTGCCGCCCGACTTGAACAGCGCCCAGTCGCGACCGTCCCGGCGCATCTGCCGGTTGAGCGCGGCAAGGTCGCCATGCGCATAGTCCTCGACCGAAGCGACGACCAGATTCGCGCCGGATGCAGCCACGACGCGCAGGCCGGCATCGCTTGCCGCGGTGCCCAGCGCTTGCGCAGCTTCCGCGGCAGCGCCGTCCCCGGGCACCGAGATGACGGCGATCGAGGTGCGCGCAAGGTTGGCCTCGGCCACCACAGGCATGAGGCCCAGCTCGACCCACAGAGCCTGCCGCTCGCGCGGCGCGGTGTCGTCGAGCTGGGCGATGTAGCCCTTGTCGAACATGTTGCTGAGTACGCCGCGCAGGCGCGCGCCATCGAAGCGGCCGGCGAAGGCCTCGACGACGGACTGCCCGGTCCGACTGCCGTCGAGGAAGGGCAGCAGGGCGACATAGAGCTTGCCGGTCAGCCGGAAGCTGCGTTGCTCGGAGAGCAGCAGGACCTGACGCTCATCAATGGCATAGGTGGAGAATTGCGGCGCGATACCGATCGTCTGGTCGAAATCCATGTCTGCCATTGCCAAGGGAATTCCTTGCCGCAAGACTGGACCACCGCGCGCGCTTTGAATACGCGCTTCGCATCATTTTTTTGTTTCCGGCAGAGACCTTGAACACTCTCGATACATTCGCACAGCGCTATCTGCGCGAGTGGGACAGGCGGGCCACGGTCCGAACCCGGCCTCGTTACCGCCTGCCCGCGGATATCGAGCTTGGCCGCCTATTCCCCATCGAGTTCCAACCGATCGCCCGGCACGAGGCCGTGGTCGCCTTGGGCGAGAAAGTCGTGCATGAGCTGCTGGCGCGCGCCGTCTACATGTGGCAGGCCACCGTGGCGGACTTGGAAGTGGATATTGTCGCGGACCTGTGCGGCAGGCTGGCGGGCGGAACGTTCCATTTCCCGCTGCCGGCCTCCGTGCGGCAGGTCGCGCGGACCATTGGCGTCGATGAATTCTACCACGCCTATGCCGCGCGCGAATTCATCGCCGACCTCAGGCAACATACCGGCATCGACCCTGACAGTGATGGCGACCCGAGCGCTTCATACTCCCTGGCGACCGCTCTGGCCTTCGTGCGCAGCGATGTCGACCCGGCGATACTGGGGGATGCCGAAATCATGGCGCTGTGCTTCGCCGAGAATCTCGTGACCGAGGAGCTCTTCGGCCTGGTGAAGAACACGGAGAAGGATACCGCATTTCACATCACGCTCCGCGAACATCTGGTCGACGAAGGGCGGCACCAGACTTTCTTCCAGATGCTGATGCGACATATCTGGCAGGAAATCGACGAAGCAACGCGCACGGAACTGGGCCGCCTGCTACCGGGCTTCCTCGACGCCCTCGTCCTCGACAGGACGTCCTGGATGGAGAACGACCTGCGTTTCCTCGGCCGGCTCGGCTTCGACCGGACGCGCAGTCTCGAGATCGCACGCGAGTCCTATGTCGCGGCCTACGGCGCACGGCCGATCCCCAAGCATCGGATGCTCATGAGCAGGAGGCTTGCCAATCTTCTGAAAGTCGCGCGCATCGACACGCATGGGCCGACACGCGAGGCCTTGGTTCGATCGGGCTGGATTGACGATCAGACCGCAGTCGCTTAGCGGTACGACTACGAGACATATCGGCGGGCTGGGAGGCCAGATGATGAAGTTCGGCAAGATGGCCGCGGCGCTGGCGGCCGCCGCCATCGTTTTAACGATGGCAGACGCCTCGGCGCAGGAGCTCAAGATCGGACTAAAAACCGAGCCGAGCTCGCTCGACCCGCAATATCACGCGCTGACGCCCAATCTGCAGGTGGCGTTCTATATGTTCGACACCCTGGTGAAGCAGAACGAGAGCCTGAAGCCCATGCCGGGGCTGGCGCTGTCGTGGAAGCCGATCTCCGACCTGGTCTGGGAGTTCAAGCTGCGGCCGGGCGTGAAATTTCACGACGGCTCGGACTTCACCGCCGAGGACGTCGTGTTCACCTACGAGCGCGTCGGCAAGGTGCCCAACAGCCCCGGCCTCTACACGATCTATACCCGCCAGATGGACAAGTTCGAGATCGTCGATCCCCTCACCTTGCGCATCCACACCACAACGCCCGCACCCTTGCTGCCGCTCGATGTCGCGGCCCTGCCGATCCTGTCCAAGAAGGCGGCGTCAGGACCTGCGCCGGAAGGCAGGACCTCGGCCGAGTTCAACGCCGGCAACGGCCTGGTCGGCACCGGCCCGTTCAAGTTCGTGTCGTGGCAGCGCGGCAACAGCCTCGTGCTTGAGCGCAACGATGATTACTGGGACGGCAAGGCGCCGTGGGCGAAGGTGATCCTGCGGCCGCTCTCCAACAATACGGCGCGCGTCGCCGCGCTGCTGTCGGGCGACGTCGATCTGATCGAGGATCCGCCGACCACCGACCTCGCCAAGCTGAAATCCGATCCCAAGATCACGCTCGCCCGCGCCGTCTCCAACCGCCTGATCTACATTCATCTCGACCAGCACGGCGATCCGCCGATCGGCATTCCCGACACCAACGGCAAGAATCCGCTGATGGACCGGCGGGTGCGCGAGGCGCTCAGCATCGCCATCGACCGCAAGGGCATCGTCGACAAGATCATGGAAGGCGTGGCGCTGCCGGCCGGCGACTTCCTGCCCTATCCGATGGGCGGCACGCGCAAGGACACGCCGATCGACCCCTACGATCCGGCGCGCGCCAAGAAACTCTTGGCCGAGGCCGGCTATCCCAACGGCTTTTCGATCACACTCGGGGCGCCCAACGGTCGCTACATCAACGACCTCAAGGTGGCCCAGGCGGTGGCGGCGATGTGGAGTCGCATCGGCGTCAAGACCGAGGTCGATGCGGTGGCGCCGCCGGTGTTCTTCAAGAACCGCGATTCCTTCAAATACAGCGCCTACATGGCGGGCTGGGGCTCGAGCACCGGCGAGGTCAGCAACGCGCTGAAGTCGCTGGTCGCCACGCCCGACAAGCTGAAGGGCATGGGCACCACCAACAGCGCGCGCTACTCCAACCCGGCGATGGACGCCAAGCTCGAGGAGGCGCTGCGCACCGTCGACGACGCCAAGCGCGAGGCGCTGATCGCCGAGGCCAGCCAGATCGTCATGGCCGACCACGGCCTGCTGCCGCTGCATTTCGAGGTCTCGGTGTGGGCGATGAAGAAGGGCCTCACCTACGAGGGCCGCGCCGACCAGATCACCATCGCGCAGAACGTGCATCCGGTGAAGTAGGCGCCTCGGGCAAGATGGAAGCGCCTAGGTCTGCCAGAGAAGAAGAAAACCTCATGCTGAGGAGCCACGCGACGCGTGGCGTCTCGAAGCATGGGCCACGACATGACTGGTGCCCACCCTTCGAGACGCGGCCCTGCGGGCCGCTCCTCAGGGTGAGGTGTCTTGCCGGCCCCTAGTCGAATGCTGGTCTACATCATCCGTCGCCTGATGCAGGCCGCACTGGTCATGGTGGTGATGTCGGCGGTGGTGTTCGCCGGCATCTACGTGATCGGCGATCCGGTGGCGATGATGATCAGCCCGGACGCCAGCCAGGTCGAGCGCGACGCCGTGCGCGCCACCCTTGGCCTCGACCAGCCGATGTGGCGACAGTACCTCAGCTTCGTGGGCGACGCGCTGCACGGCGATTTCGGCAAGAGCTTTTTGGCCGGCCAGCCCGCCATGGGCCTGATCTTCGAGCGCATGCCGGCGACCATGGAACTGGCGGTCGCTTCGCTGATCCTGTCGCTGCTGATCGGCCTGCCGATGGGCGTATATGCCGGGCTGCGGCCTCACGCGGCGGGCAGCAAGGCCATCATGACCGGCTCGATCCTGGGCTTCTCCCTGCCCAACTTCTGGGTCGGGCTGATGCTGATCATGGTCTTCGCCGTGCTGCTGCCCGACCTGATCCCGTGGTGGCCGCGCCTGCCGGCCTCGGGCCGCGGCACGACGGTCAATCTCTTGGGGGTGCCGGTCTCCTTCCTCACCGCCGACGGCCTGCTGCACCTGATCCTGCCGGCGCTCACGCTCGCCTTCTACAAGGGTGCGCTGATCGTGCGGCTGGCCCGCGCGACCGCCCGCGAAGTGCTGCCCATGGACTACATCAAGTTCGCGCGCGCCAAGGGCCTGAGCGAGAACCGCATCGTGGGCGTGCACGTGCTCAAGAACATCATGATCCCGATCGCCACGGTGAGCGGGCTGGAGTTCGGCCAGACCGTGGCCTTCGCCGTGGTCACCGAGACGGTCTTCTCCTGGCCGGGCATGGGCAAGCTCTTGATCGATTCCATCCTGCTGCTCGATCGGCCGGTGGTGGTGGCCTACCTCGTGGTCATCGTGTTCTTCTTCGTGATCCTGAACCTCGTGGTCGATCTCCTCTATTCGGTGCTCGATCCCCGTGTGCGTCTGGAAAGCCGCGCCATATGACCGTCACGGCTCTTCGCTGGGGGCGCGCCACTCCAGTGGCGCGTCTTGTCATGAATCTTGATCACGCCACGCAAGTGGCGCGCCCCCAGCCATGACCGTCTCAGCCCTCGAACCCGTCGCCGCGCGACCGCAGACGCCGTTCCAGCGGGTCGTCTCGGACTTCTGCGAGAGCCGGCTCGCCGTCTTCGGCCTGGTCCTGGTGGCGATCTCGGCGTTCGTCGCCTTGTTCGCGCCCTGGATCTCGCCGCAGAACCCGTTCGACATCGCGAGCCTCGACCTGCTCGACGCCAAGGTGCCACCGGGCACGGTCTCCGGCGACGGCAAGATGATCTATTGGCTGGGCACCGACGGCCAGGCGCGCGACATGCTGTCGGCCATCTTCTACGGCATGCGCCTCAGCCTGTTCGTGGGCGCCGCATCCGTCGTGGTGGCGCTTGCCATCGGCGTCGTGGTCGGCCTGGTGGCGGCCTATGCCGGCGGCAAGGTCGACGCGCTCCTGATGCGCATCGTCGACCTCATGCTGTCGTTTCCGGCGATCCTGGTGGCGCTGATCCTGCTCTCGGTATTGGGCAAGGGCATCGACAAGGTGCTGTTCGCCCTCATTCTCGTCCAGTGGGCCTATTTCGCCCGCGCCGCGCGCGGCGCCGCCCTGGTCGAGCGCAACAAGGAATATGTCGAGGCCGCGACCTGCCTCGCTCTGCCGGCCAGCCGCATCGTGTTCCGCCACATGCTGCCCAACTGCATGCCCTCGCTGATCGTGATCGCCACCATCACCTTGGCCCGCGCCATCGCGCTCGAGGCCACGCTCTCCTTCCTGGGCGTCGGCGTTCCGGTGACCCAACCCTCGCTCGGCATGCTGATCTCCAACGGCTTCGAGTTCCTGCTGTCGGGCAGCTACTGGATCAGCTTCTTTCCGGGCATTGCGCTGGCCATCGCCATCGTCGGCATCAACCTGGCGGGCGACCAGCTGCGCGACGTGCTGAACCCGCGAAACCTGCGATGAGCGCGCCGCTCGCGTCGACCAGGCAAAACGACCTCACCCGAAGGAGCATCGCGCAGCGAAGCGTCTCGAAGGGTGGCCACCAGTCGTGTTGTTGCCCACCCTTCGAGACGCGACCCTGCGGGTCAGTCCTCGGGGCGAGCTTGGTGCCCAAATGACTGAGCCGGCGCTCAGCGTCTGCAACTTGCGCACGCACTTCTTCACCAAGGAAGGCGCGGCCCGCGCCGTCGATGGCGTCGATTTCGACGTGGCGCCGGGGGAGATCCTGGGATTGGTGGGCGAATCGGGCTCGGGCAAGACCGTCACCGGCTTTTCCATCCTCGGCCTGATCGATCCGCCAGGCCGCATCGTCGAGGGAAGCTCGATCCGCTTCGCCGGCGAGGAGCTGACGACGGCCAGGCCCGAGCGCCTGCGCGCCATCCGTGGCGCGGAGGTCGCCATGATCTTCCAGGATCCGATGATGACCCTCAATCCGGTCCTGAGGGTCGACACCCAGATGATCGAGACGGTGCAGGCCCATCTCAAGGTGAGCACAGCAGAGGCGCGTGCCCGCGCCCGCGCCGCCCTGGTCCAGGTCGGCATCGCTTCACCCGACGAGCGGCTTCGCGCCTATCCGCACCAGTTCTCCGGCGGCATGCGCCAGCGGGTGGCGATCGCCATGGCGCTGCTGCACAAGCCCAAACTGATCGTGGCCGACGAGCCCACGACCGCGCTCGACGTCACGATCCAGGGCCAGATCCTGTTCGAGATGCAGCGGCTCTGTCGCGAGAGCAACACGGCGCTGATCTGGATCACCCACGACCTCGCCGTGGTGGCGGGCCTCGCCGACCGAATCGCCGTGATGTATGCCGGCCGCATCGTCGAGATGGGCCGCACCGCCGACATCATCGAGCGGCCGATGCATCCCTACACCAAGGGCCTCATAGGCTCGGTACCGGCGCAGAACACGCGCGGCCGTCCGTTGGCGCAGATCCCCGGCATGACACCCTCCCTGCTGAAACTGCCGGCCGGCTGCGCCTTCAAGGCGCGCTGCCCCATCGCCATCGAAAAATGCATCGAAATGCCGGCGCTGGAGGCCCATCGGCCGGGCCATCTCGCACGCTGCTGGCGGGCCGCGGCGTAAGTCACAAAGGGTTTACGCGGCAGGCATCAAGTGGCAACGGGCGCGAGGCTAAAAGCCACGGTGCGAACGCATTTCCAAGCTATCTAACTATTCCCCCTAAGCTCGGTCCTCACGGCCGGGCGCACCTCGACAGAAAAAATAGACGGTGACACCCGTGTCCAGCCCCAAAATCGTCCCCCTCAAGAAGTCCAAGACCATCCGCGAAAGTGCCCTGCTGGCCGTCGCCCGCATCGTCGGAAACCAGCAGGACATCCTGCAAAAATGGCTCCGCCGGCGAGACGCGCGGCATCAACACCGCAGTCCTCCCGTAAGCGGCTATCCGACCCTCATCAGGCACTAGTCTGGCGCCTCAAAGTCACACGCGCTGCCATGTGACCCGCAGCCGCGCGATGGGTACAGGCTCTCGTGAGAGATCAGGATAATTGCGTGTCCGAAACCGTCATGCGGCCGCGGCGACGATTGGCGCGGCGGGACGCAGGGTTTCCTTGATCAGCAGCGAGGCAACCAATCCCAGCACCATGAATCCCACTAAAGGAGAGAAGGCGTAGCGATAGTCCGCGGCGGTCAGGGCGGCGAGCCCGCCAGCTGATCGGCGGCCTTCTGGCCAGCGAGGCTCTGCTGCAGCAGCATCCCGACCAGCGGCTGAGACGCGGCGCTGCCCGCGTAGTAGCAGGTGCTCAGGAACCCAATCGAAAGTCCCGAAAGCCTGGGATACAGATCGCGGGCGACCGCGTAGGAAATAATGTTGGCACTGCTGAAGAATCCAACCAGGAAAATGCCGGCATCGAATGCCGCAAGCGGAAGTCCCGGGAGATAAAGCAGGCCTGCCATCGTCGCCAAGGCGCCAACTCCCGCCACTATCATCGGCGCCTTCCGGCGGCCCAGATGGTCGGACCACCAGCCGAAGAACAGGCTTCCCACGATGCCACCGAGGAAGAGGAAGGACCCGACGTCGGCGGCGGTGACCGCTCTCACGCCATAGGCCTTCTCGATGTAGCTCGCGCCCCACAGGCCGCCGAAGGCCACGAACACGAGACTGATGCTGGTGGCATAAACGGCGTTGATCCAGACCTGCGGATTGGTCACGAGGCCCATCTTCTGCCGCAACCGGGGCGGCGGCTCGGCCGGGACTTCGGCAGATGCGGCATCGCTGGCTGCTCGCCGCCGGTCCTTCACGACGAGAAGGACGAGGATCGCCAGCGCCACCTCCGCCCATCCCATCCAGGCCACTGCCTCGCGCCACCCGACGGCATTCACCAGAGCCGCCACCGGAGCTCCGGCGGCGGCGCCGAGCATTCCCGCCGTGTTGGTCATCCCGGCCAGGGTCGAGAACTTCGCTGGAGGAAACCATTCCTGCGCGAGCTTCAGGCATCCGATGAACGAGAAGGCCGAGCTGGCGCCCATGACGAGGCGGGCAAGCTCGGCGTTGTCCGAGCTGTTGGCCCGGGAGAAGGCGAGGCTGCCAAGCCCGGCCAGCAGGATGGCCGCGATCAGCGGCCAGCGTGTCCCATAGCGGTCGACGATCAGCCCGACCGGAATCTGAAGGATCGCGTAGGCGTAGAAGTAGACGGCGGCAATATTGCCGAGCGTTCCCTCGCCCGCCTTGAAGGCAACGCTGAGGTCGGTCGCGATGATATCGGGGACGACCTGCTGGATATAGTTGAACACCACGAAGAGTGCCGACAGCGCCCATATGGTCCACGGCAGGACGGCCATTGCGCGGTTCATTGCCGATCAGTGGCTGAAGGCGGTGCTTTCGCGCGGTTCGGCAGGCTCCGTCGGCGGACGGCGGGTCAGGTTGCCAATCGCGGATTTCATGTCGTCCAACAGGAGTCCGGCCAGGTCGCGGCTGAATCCCGTCCGCACGAGGATACGTTGGACGACCAGCTCCTCCTGGTTGGCCGGCATGGAATAGGCCGGAACCTGCCACCCCCGCATCCGCAGCCGGTCGGCGAGATCGTACAGGGAATATCCCGGATTGACGCCCTCCGGGAGCCTCCAGCAGAGGGCCGGGATGCCGTCGGCGGGTTCGCCGCTGAAGATCATCTCGAAGGGGCCCAGCGTGGGAATTTCTGCGGCCAGGTACTGGGCGGTCCGGTAGCAGGAAGAGTGGAGCTTGGTGTAGCCCTCGCGGCCAAGACGCACGAAATTGTAGTACTGCGCGATGACCTGCCCGCCCGGGCGCGAGAAGTTGAGGGCGAAGGTCGGCATGCTGCCGCCGAGATAGTTGACGTTGAAGATCAGATCCTCCGGCAGGTCGCTTTTCTCCCGCCAGAGAATCCAGCCGCATCCCAGCGGGGCGAGCCCGAACTTGTGGCCCGAGGCGTTGACGGACTTCACCCGCGGCAGCCGGAAATCCCATTCCAGACCGCTGGCGCAGAAGGGCGCCAGAAAGCCGCCACTGGCGCCGTCGACATGGATCGGGATGTCGAGCCCCGAGGTAGCCTGGAGCTTATCGAGCGCGTCGGAGACCGCCTTGACCGGCTCATAGCGGCCGTTGAACGTGACTCCCAGCGTGGGCACCACGCCGATGGTGTTCTCGTCGCAGCGGGCGAGCACTTCCTCCGGCGTCATGAGCAGACGATCTTTTTCCATCGGGATTTCGCGCAGCTCGACGTCCCAGTACCGCGCGAACTTGTGCCAGCAGACCTGGACCGGACCGCAAACCAGGTTCGGCCGGTCGGCGGGCTTGCCCGCGGCCCGGCGATTCTCGCGCCAGCGCCACTTCATGGCCATCCCGCCCAGCATCGCGGCTTCGCTCGAGCCGGTGGTCGAGCAGCCTATGGACTCCAGAGGGTTCGGCGAATTCCACAGGTTCGCAATCATGTGGACGCACCGGCTTTCGATCTCGGCGGTCTGCGGATACTCGTCCTTGTCCACCATGTTCTTGTCGATGCATTCATTGAGAAGACGATGGACCTCCGGCTCGGTCCATGTCTGGCAGAAGGTCGCCAGGTTCTGGCGCGAATTGCCGTCGAGCAGCAGCTCGTCGAGGACGGCTTGGCACATGCGTCCGGGATCGCGCTGGTGAACCGGGAAATGACGTTTCGGAAGCGGATTTGCCAGATCGTCCGATGCAAAGAAGGTGTCGTCGCGATGATCGCCGGGAAGGGGGGAGGAAAGCGCCATGATGATCGGGTGCCTCTGGGATATGGTCCGCTGATCACCGGCTTGTAGCATCTCTTCGTGACATCTCCGGCCTTCGAAACCCCTCGCAAACCCGCGACATCGCGCGCAAACCAGTCTATCTGCACGTCGTGAACGCCCCCATCCTCTCCCTGCGCAGCATTTCGAAGCGCTTCGTCCAGCGCGTCGATCTCGCCGGCAAGATCGCCAATGCCTTCGGCGCCGGCGTGCACGAAACCGTCCTGCAGGCGGTGGCCGACGTCGACCTCGACGTTGCCGAAGGCGAGGTCGTAGGCCTGGTGGGCGAGTCGGGCTGCGGCAAGAGCACCTTGGGCCGCATCGTGGCCGGCATCCTGCCACAGACCGCGGGGGTCATGAGCTGGCGCGGCGAGGACGTGGCGGCAATGGCGAGTGACCAGCGCCGCGCCTGGCAGCTCGCCGTCCAGATGATCTTCCAGGATCCTTACGCTTCGCTCAATCCCAGGCTGCGCGTCTCGGAGATCGTGGGCGAGGCGCCCCGGGCGCACGGGCTGGTGGCGCGCTCGGGCCAGGCGCAATACGTCGCCGAGATGCTCGACCAGGTCGGACTCGACGGCGCCTATGCGACCCGCTACCCGCACCAGTTCTCGGGCGGTCAGCGCCAGCGCATCGGCATTGCCAGGGCGCTGGCGGTGAAACCCAGTTTCATCGTCTGCGACGAGGCGGTGGCGGCGCTCGACGTCTCGATCCAGGCGCAGGTGCTGAACCTGTTCGTGGAGCTCCGCGGGCGGCTTGGCCTCACCTATCTCTTCATCTCGCACAATCTCGCCGTGGTCGAGCATCTCAGCGACCGGGTCGCCATCATGTATCTGGGCCGCCTGGTCGAGATCGCGCCGGCCGACGAGCTGTTCGCCCATCCCAACCACCCCTATACCCAGGCATTGCTGGCCGAAGTGCCCAAGCTCGACGCGGCGAAGAGGGTCTACAAGCCGATCGCGGGCGAGCTGCCGTCTCCGCTCGATCCGCCGCCCGGCTGCGCCTTCCACCCGCGCTGCCCCCAGGCCATGGCCCGCTGCAAGGTCGAGCGGCCGGCCCTCCGGGAGGTCGCCGCCGGGCATATAAGCGCCTGTCACCTGAACGACGCCTAGGCTAGACTAAAACCCGGTCCACGGTGGGTCGCAGGGAAGGAAGCTTGATGACCTACAGACTGTGGTGGACCGTCGGTTACACCTGCACCTCGGAACGCGAGTTCCTGGCCGCCAAGCACCGGCTGCTGCCGGCGACCTATGAAATGCTGGACGATGCCCTGCGCCGGGCCAGCCAGGTCGGCCGGGCCGGCGGCGTCGCCTGGCTGATCGAGGGCGACGACAAGACGCGACTCGAGCGCGGCCTGATCGAGAAGACCCTGAAGAAGCGCGGCCAGGAACTGGAAGCCACGACGCCTGCCGCCGACCGGCCGACCGATCGGCGCGGCCCCGACCCGCGCCGCGACGATCCCCACCGCGATGGGCCACACCGTGACGCGCCGCGCCGAGACGGGCCGCGGGATGACAGGGGCAAGATGACGCGCTAAATCCGCGCCGCGATGATTCTGTTCCCGGCGATCGATCTCAAGGACGGAAAGTGCGTCCGCCTGCTGCGTGGCGACATGGCCCGCGCCACGGTGTTCAACGACAGTCCAGCCGCCCAGGCCAAGGCCTTCGCCAACGCCGGCTGCGAATGGCTGCACCTGGTCGATCTCAACGGCGCCGTCGAGGGCCATCCGGTCAACCGCGCGGCCGTCGTCGAGATTTTGCAGGCGATCGAGGTGCCGACCCAGCTGGGCGGCGGCATCCGCACCATCGAGAACATCGCGCGCTGGTTCGAATCGGGCGTGAAGCGGGTGATCCTGGGCACCGTGGCGGTCAAGGAGCCCGGCCTGGTCAAGGCCGCCTGCAAGCAGTGGCCGGGCCAGATCGCCGTCGGCATCGACGCGCGCGAGGGCATGGTGGCGGTCGACGGCTGGACCAAGCAGAGCACGGTGCGCGCGCTCGACCTTGCGCTCCGCTTCGAGGACGCCGGCGTCTCGGCCATCATCTACACCGACATCGACCGCGACGGCGCGATGGGCGGCGTCAATGTCGACGCCACGATCACCCTCGCCCAGCATCTCACCACGCCGGTGATCGCCTCGGGCGGCGTGAGCTCGCTCGACGACCTCCGTGAGCTCCGGCCCGCCGAGGAGTATGGCATCGTCGGCGCGATCGTTGGACGCGCGCTCTATGACGGCCGGGTTACAGTGCCCGACGCCATCCGCGTGCTGAAGGGCGACTGAGCGGTGCTCAAGGTCCGCATCATCCCCTGCCTCGACGTGAAGGACGGCCGCGTGGTCAAGGGCGTGCAGTTCGTCGGCCTGCGCGACGCCGGCGATCCGGTCGAACAGGCGCGCATCTACGACGCGGCCGGCGCCGATGAACTCACCTTCCTCGATATCACGGCAAGCCACGAGAACCGCGACACCATTCTCGACGTCGTCGCCCGCACGGCGGAACAGTGCTTCATGCCGCTGACCGTGGGCGGCGGCGTGCGCGCCGTCGAGGACATCCGCCGCCTGCTGCTGGCCGGCGCCGACAAGGTCTCGATCAATTCAGCCGCCGTGGCGCGGCCCGACTTCGTGCGCGAGGCCGCGGAAAAATATGGCGATCAATGTATCGTGGTGGCGATCGACGCCCGCCAGACCGCGCCCGGCAAATGGGAAGTCTTCACCCATGGCGGCCGCAAGGGTACCGGGCTCGATGCCGTCCAATGGGCGCGCCGCATGACCGAGCTGGGCGCGGGAGAGATCCTGCTGACCTCGATGGATCGCGACGGCACCAAGTCGGGCTTCGACCTCGAGCTGACCCGCGCAGTGTCGGACGCGGTACCAGTGCCGGTGGTGGCCTCGGGCGGCGTCGGCACCCTCGACCACCTGGTCGAAGGCGTGACCTTGGGCGGCGCCTCGGCCGTGCTCGCCGCCTCGATCTTCCATTTCGGCGAGTTCACCATCGCGCAGGCGAAGGAGCGTCTCACCCAGGCTGGCGTTCCGATCCGACAAATCTCGCGCGCGGCGTGATTTTGGCGTAAAATCACCGCAGCGTCCGGCCAAGAGACGCGTTTGTAGAAGAATCGATCGCCCTTCCCCCGGGCGACGGAGTTTCCCCTCGGATGGCAAAGAACAAGAAAGCCAAGAAGAAGGCACACGGAAAGAAGCGCCAGAACGGTCCTGCGACCTTGGACGAGCACGTACTCGACAGACTCTATCTCGTGATCGAGGGGCGCAAGGGCGCCGATCCCGACACGTCCTACACGGCCCGCCTGTTCAGCCGCGGCCGCCAGCAGATCGCAAAAAAGCTCGGCGAGGAAGCCGTCGAGGCGCTGATCGAAGGCATCCGTGGCGACAAACCGAAGCTCGTGGGCGAAAGCGCCGACATGCTCTACCACCTGCTGACCCTGTGGGCGTCGCTCGGCGTGAAACCCAAGACGGTATGGGCCGAGCTGGCGCGCCGCGAGGGACTGTCGGGCATCGCCGAGAAGGCTTCCCGCAAGAACCAGTGACGGCAAAAGGCGCGTTGCACGGGCGCGCCGGCTGAGGGAACGTGCCGGGCTTCATCGGGAGCCCACCATGCCGGCCTACGATCGCAACAACATCTTCGCGCGCATCCTGCGCGGCGAGTTGGCGTGCAAGAAAGTCTACGAGGACGCGTTCGCCCTGGCCTTCCACGACATCCATCCGCAGGCGCCGGTGCATGTGCTGGTGATCCCCAAGGGCGACTACATCTCGCAGGCCGATTTCTGCGCCCAGGCGCCGGCCGAGCTGCTCACGGGCTTCTGGCGCGCGGTGGCCAAGGTGGCGCACGATCTCGGGCTGGAATCGGAGGGCTATCGAATCGTCGCCAACCACGGTCCCAATGGCGGGCAGCTGGTGCTCCACTTCCATGTCCATATCATCGGCGGCCGGCAGATGGCCCATCGCATGGGCAACCCGCTCGGCGGCAGCGCCCGGGAATGATCGGGCGCCGCGCGCTGATCGCGGCCGGCCTTTCGTTTCCCGTGGCCGCCGCCGCCAAGAGTCCATGGAAGGGCTACTACGCGGCCGGCACGCGGCAGCGCGCGGTGCGCTTCGCCGGCAGCGACGGCGCGACCCTGACCGGCACCCTGCTGCTTCCGGCCTGGGCCGAGTTGCAACGCGTCCCGGGCATCGTGCTGGTGGCGGGCAGCGGGCCGACCGACCGCGACGGCAACAATCCCCTGGTGCCGCAACGTATCGATGTCCTGAAGCTGATTGCCGAAGTGCTGGCCGCGGCGGGAATCGCCACCCTGCGCTACGACAAGCGCGGCATCGGCGGCTCGACCGCACGCCCGCGCGAAACGCTCGGGGCGCAGGAGCGGTTCTTCTCGTGGGACAATTTCGTCGGCGACGTGGCGGCCGCGCACGGCGAACTGATCAAGCACGACGAGATCAAGGCCTATGCCACGGCGCTGCTCGGCCACAGCGAAGGCGGCCTGCTGCTGCTGGCCGCCCTGCCGACGATCACCAAGAATCGTCCGCACGGCATGGTGCTGGCCTCGACTCCCGGCCGGCCGATGCGGGAGATCGTGCGCGCGCAGGTGAACCGTGGCGCGCCTCATCTTGTGGACGCCGTGACAGCCGCGATGGCGGCGATCGAAGCCTCGGGGCACGTGCCGGCCGACCTGCCGCTCGAGCTGCAGGCGCTGTTTCCGCCCTATGCCGGTCCGTACCTGCAACGCATGCTGGCCTTCGACCCGGCGCAGGCGCTGTCCGCTCTCGATGTGGCCTGCCTGGTGCTGCAGGGCGCGGCCGACCGACAGGTGGTGCCGATGGAGGATGTGCAGCCCCTGATCGACGCGCTCAGCAAGCGCGGCGCCTCGGGCGAGGCGGTGATCATCCCGGCGGTCAGCCACAATCTCAAGCTCGTGTCCTGGCCGGGCGATTCAGGCTACGGCGGGCCGATTGCACCCGCCGTCGCCGCCAAGCTGGTCGACTGGCTCGTGCCGATGCTGGGTGCTTGATCGGACGCACAAGCGGGTCGATCATCGCGCAAGGATGGAGGAAACGACATGGCGGTGACGGTTCGTGCGGTGACGCCGGCGGTGGGAGCGGAGATTTCCGGCGTCGATCTCCGGCGCCTCGGTGATTCGGATTTCGCGGCGATCGAGCGCGCCTGGACCGACCATTCGATGATCCTGCTGCGCGGCCAGAAGCTCAGCGACGACGACCTGCTGGCCTTCAGCCGCCATTTCGGCGCCCTCGATCCGCCGCCCAACCAGGAGCGCGGCCGCATCAGCCCGCCGGGCTATCCCGACATCTATGTCGTGTCCAACGTGCTCGACGGCAAAGGCGATCCGATCGGTGCCCTCGGCGCGGGCGAAGCGGTGTGGCACACCGACATGAGCTACCTCGACACGCCGCCCGACGCCTCGATGCTCTATTCGCTGGAGATCCCGCCCCGCGGCGGCAACACCTGGTTCTGCGGCATGCAGGCCGCCTGCGATGCGCTGCCGGCCGACCTCTTGGCGCAAGATCAAGGGACGGCGCATCAAGCACGACGGCACCTACAATTCGGGCGGCTATCTGCGCAAGGGCGTGACGCCGACCGACGATCCGATGGCCGCGCCCGGCGCCTGGCATCCGGCGATCCTGCGCCATCCGGCCAACGGCCGCGCCACGCTCTATCTCGGCCGGCGGCGCAACTCCTATGTCGAGGGCTATTCGCGCGCGGAGTCCGATGCGCTCCTCGAGGCGCTGTGGGCGCACGCCACTGAGCCGCGCTTCGTCTACGAGCATGTCTGGAAGCTGGGCGATCTCGTGATGTGGGACAACCGCTCGACCATGCATCGCCGCGATCCGTTCGACGGCGAGGCGCGGCGCATCATGCATCGCACCCAGATCAAGGGCAGCCACAGGCCGGCGGCCTTCGCGGCCTGAGCAAGCAAGAACAACAATCGGAGGAACCATGCGGCGGCAGAAGAAGTTTTATGCCTGGGGCTACGCCGACGAGGATCTGACGCCGGACGAGATCAAGCCCTGGGAAGCCGAGATCGCCCAGCGCTACGGTCTCAACGGCTTCGACATCACGCCGCCACCCAAGCCGGAAGAGATCACGCTGCGCGCCCCGCGCGTTGCCGTGCCTCAGGCGCTGCAGTCGATCGTGCGCACCGATCACCTGACGCGGCTCGAGCACAGCTACGGCAAGGCGGGCTTCGACACGCTGCGCATGTTCATGCGCGCCGTGCCCAACCCGCCGGATGCCGTGGCCTTTCCGGAGAACGAGCAGGACATCGTACGCGTCCTCGACTGGTGCGATTCGATCGGCGCCACGGCCATCCCCTATGGCGGCGGCTCGTCGGTGGTAAAGGGCATCGAGCCGCCGGCCGCCGCCGAGAAGGTCGTGACCATCTCGACGCGCCACATGGACAAGGTGGTCGAGGTCGATGCCGTGAGCCAGGCCGCGCGCATCCAGGGCGGCATCTATGGCCCCGCCATCGAGGACCAGTTGCGCGACACGGCCTTCACCATGCGCCATTACATGCAGGCCTATCGCTGCTCGACCCTGGGCGGCTGGATCGCCACGCGTTCGGGCGGTCACTACGCCACGCTCTACACCCACATCGACGATTTCGTGGAAAGCATGCGGGTCGTCACGCCGGCCGGCACGCTGGAGACGCGCCGCCTGCCGGGATCGGGCGCCGGTCCCAGTCCCGACCGCATGTTTCTGGGCTCCGAGGGGATCTTGGGCATCATCACCGAAGCCTGGGTGCGGCTGCGCAAGAAGCCCACCTTTCGCGCTTCGGCCTCGGTACGCTTCAGGACCTTCTTCGACGGCGCCGATGCGGTGCGCGACATCACCCAGGCGGGCCTCTACCCCGCCAACTGCCGGCTCCTCGAAGCGCGCGAGGCGCTGCCCGGCATTCCGTGGAGCAGCGAGGAGGCGGTGCTGGTGCTGGCCTTCGAAGGCGCCGACCATCCGCTCGACGCCTGGATGGCGCGGGCGCTGGAGATCTGCCGCGACCATGGCGGCGTGGCCGATGCCGCGGGGGACGACGAGAATGCCCACCGCTCGGGCGCCGCCGGCGCCTGGCGCAACAAGTTCATCCGCGCGCCGCATTACGGCGAGCACGCCGCGGCGCGCGGCATCCTGAGCTCGACCTTCGAGACGTCGATGACCTGGGACCGCATGCGCGACTTCCATCAGAAGATCACGGCGATCACGCCGCGACACGATCAAGCGCGTGACGGGGCGCGACGGCACGGTGACCTGCCGCTTCACCCACGTCTATCCCGACGGGCCCTGCCTCTATTTCACCTTTGGCGGCATCCTCGACAAGCGGATCGCGCTCGAGCAGTTCATGGAGGTGCTGTCGACCTGCACGGCGGCCGACCGTCGAGCATGGCGGCACGACCACGCATCACCACGCCGTCGGCCGCTTCCACCGGCCGTTCTACGACAAGCAGCGGCCCGAGCTGTTCGCCCGCGCCCTGCGCGGCGCCAAGCGCGAGCTCGATCCCAAGGGCATGATGAATCCCGGCGTGCTGATCGATCCCTAGGATTGTTGTTCGGCTGCTGACATATTTTTGACGGGCGCTCTATAGGCTGGCGCTTGCGCGGACCGACACAGTGCGGCGTCGCCGGTCGGTTCGTCGCGTTCCCGAAGGCATGGCCAAGATCGCTGAAGGAGTTCCCATGGCGACCAGGATCTACAAGGGCAGCTGCCATTGCGGCAAAGTCCGCTACGAGGCCGATCTCGACTTGAGCGCCGGCACCGGCAAGTGCAATTGCTCGATCTGCGCCAAGCGGCGCTATTGGGGGGCCATCATCAAGCCGGAGGCGTTTCGCCTGCTCGCGGGCGAAGGTGAGCTGGCCGACTACCAGTTCGGCAGCAAGAGCGGCCATCACCGGTTCTGCAGGACTTGCGGCATCCCGGCCTTCGGTCACGGCTACATCGAGCAGATCGGCGGCGCCTATTATTCGGTGAACCTCGCCTGCCTCGACGATCTCGATCCGAAGGAGCTTGCCGAGGCGCCGGTCAAATACATGGATGGTCGCCATGACAACTGGTGGAACCCGCCGGCGGAAACGCGGCATCTCTGACGCGTCGAACCATCGGTGTTGCGTGGTTAGGTCAGTTCTCACGCCGCCATCGCCTGGCGCGACTGCTGGCGGCGATAGCTCAAGGCCTCGGCAATGTGCAGGCGGCGCACGGTATCCGAACCGTCAAGATCGGCCAGGGTGCGCGCCACCCTCAAGGTGCGATGCCAGGCGCGGGCCGACAGGCCGAGCCGCTCGGCGGCGCGGGTGAGCAGCGCGCGGCCCTCGGCATCGGGCTCGGCGATGGCGGCCAGGAGCGCGCCGTCGGTGTCGGCGTTGCAGCGCGGTTTGGACCAGCTGCGCGCCCGGTCGGCCAGAAGGCCCGCCGTTTCATCGGCTTCGACGGCCAAAAGCTTGCCCTTGCGGTCGAGCTCGGTCAGACGCTCGCGCTGAACGGCACGCGCGGCGGCGACGCGAGCCAAGACGTCGGCCGAGCCTTCGGCGGGCGGCGGCAAAGCGAGATCGGCCGAGCTCACCGGCGGCACGTCGATGGCAAGGTCGATACGGTCGAGCAGCGGACCCGAGAGCTTGCCCTGGTAGTCGAGGCCGCAGCGCGGGGCGCGGCCGCAGGCGCGGTTGGGCTCCATCAGATGGCCGCAGCGGCAAGGGTTCATCGCCGCCACGAGCTGGAAGCGCGCGGGATAGGTGACATGGGCATTGGCACGCGCCACCGTCACGCGGCCCGATTCCAGCGGCTGGCGCAGCGCCTCCAGGGTGGCGCGGTTGAATTCCGGCAGCTCGTCGAGGAACAGCACGCCGTGATGGGCCAGCGAGACTTCACCCGGCCGGGGGCGCAGGCCGCCGCCGACCAGCGCCTGCAGGGTCGCCGAATGGTGCGGGTCGCGGAAATTGCGCCGGCGGCTGAGCTTGCCTTCGCCCAGGTCGCCGGCCAGCGAGCGCACCATCGAGGCTTCCAGCGCCTCGTCCGGCTCGAGCGGCGGCAGGATGCCGGGCAGCCGCGCCGCCAGCATCGACTTGCCCGAGCCGGGCGGGCCGATCATCAGCAGATTGTGACCGCCCGCCGCCGCCAGCTCGAGCACCCGCTTGGCGCTTTCCTGGCCCTTGATCTCGGCGAGATCGGGGTAGCTGGTGCGATCGTCGGCGATCAGCGCCTGCGGCGCGGGCAGGATCTGCTGGCCGCGCAGGTGGTTGATCAGCGCGAGCAGCGACGGCGCGGCGATGATCTGCGGCCGCTCAACGCCGTCGCCGGCATCGTTGGCTGCGTCGAAGCCGCCCCAAGCCGCTTCGCCGCCGCACACTGCGGGGCAGATCACGCCGCGCCCCGCCGCACGGGCGGCAATGGCCGCCGGCAGCACACCCGGCACGCGGCTCAGCGCGCCGTCGAGCGCCAGTTCGCCCAGCACGACGAATCGGGCGATGCTATCGCGCGGAATCACGCCCATGGCGGCCAGGAGGCCGAGCGCAATGGGCAGGTCGTAGTGGCTGCCCTCCTTGGCGAGGTCGGCCGGCGAGAGGTTGACGGTGATGCGCTGCGGCGGCAGGGCGAGGCCCAGGGCGCGGAACGCGGCCCGCACCCGCTCGCGGCTCTCGCCCACCGCCTTGTCGGCCAGGCCGACCATGGCGAAGGCGATCTGGCCCGGCGCCACCAGCACCTGCACGTCGACCGGCACGACGTCGATGCCCTGGAACGAAACGGTCCGAACCTTTGCCTGCATATGTTCTCCGCTGGTTTGACGAGAACAATTATAGAACGAACAAAGGGGAAGTAAATCGCGTAGAAGTTGTATCGACGGGTTGGATAGAGGCTGCTTCAATGGCTGCATGCGCCGCCGCCAGTTCCTTCCCGTCATCACCGGCCTCGCGGTCGCGCCTCTGACCCTCCAGACCGCCTTCGCCTGGCCCGACCAGCCGATCAAGCTCGTCGTGCCGTTCACGCCCGGCACCGGCCCCGACATCATCGCCCGCTTCGTGGCCGAGCGGCTGTCGGCCAAACTCGGCCAGCCCGTCGTGGTGGACAACGTCGCCGGCGCCAGCGGCAATATCGGCAGCCAGCAGGTGGCGCGCGCCAAGCCCGACGGTCAGACGCTGATGTCGTCGGTCAACACGCTGGTGATGAATGCCAGCCTCTATAAAAACCTGCCCTACGATCCGGTTGCCGATTTCGCGCCGCTCGGCCTCACCGCGTGGGGCTCGCTGGTCCTGGTGGCCCATCCCAGCCAGAAGCCCAACACGCTGGCGGAGCTCGTCGCGGCGGCCAAGGCCGCCCCCCGGACGCTCACCTACGGCAGCCCGGGCGTAGGTACGCCGCATCACCTGTCGATGGCGCTGGTCGAGACCGCCTCGGGCATCGAGCTGGTGCACGTGCCCTACAAGGGCACGGCGGGCGCGGTGCAGGACCTTCTGGGCGGCCAGATCGGCTACATGTTCCTGCCGGTCCATGTCTCTGCCCAGCACATCCGCAGCGGCAAGCTGAAGGCGATCGCCGCCGGCAGCCCCGAGCGTCTGCCCCAGCTGCCCGACGTGCCGACCCTGGGCGAGAGCGGATTGAAGGGGGTCGATGTCGACATGTGGTACGGCTTCTTCGCGCCCAAGGGTACGCCAACCGACATCGTCAAGCGGCTAAACAAGGAGGTCTCGACGATCCTCGATTCGCCCGAAGCCAAGAGCGTGTTCGAGGCGCAGGGCCTCAGCCCGGCAACCTCGACACCGGCGGCGCTGGGCGAGATCGTGGTGCGCGATCGCGCGCGCTGGGCCGATGTCGTGGCCAAGCGCGGGATCCAACCCGAGTGAGCGATCCCGACGTTCTGATCGTGGGCGGCGGCATCGGCGGGCTGGCGCTGGCGCTCAGCCTGCACCAGGCCGGCATCTCCGCCCGCGTGTTCGAGGCCGCGCCCGACGTGCTGCCGCTGGGCGTCGGCATCAACCTGCTGCCGCATGCCATGCGGGAGCTCGCCGAACTCGGTCTGCAGGAGACGCTGGCCGCGCACGCCATCGAGACGCGCGAGCTCGCCTTCTACAGCCGCCACGGCCAGTTCATCTACAAGGAGCCGCGCGGCCGCTTCGCAGGCTACGACTGGCCGCAGCTTTCGATCCATCGCGCCGACCTGCACAAGGTGATGCTCGACACGGTGCGCATGCGACTGGGCAACGATGCCGTGCGGCTCGCCCATCGCTGCCTCAAGGTGGAGCAAGATAGCGCGGGCGTCGTCATTCACTTCGACGACAGGGAGCCGCAGCGCGGCAAGCTCGCAGTGGGCTGCGACGGCATCCATTCGGCGCTGCGCCGGCAACTCTATCCCGACCAGGGACCACCCCTCTATTCCGGCGTCAACATGTGGCGCGGCGTGGTGCGCTGGCCGGCCTATCTCGGCGGCGACACCATGGTCTCGACGGGCTGGATGACGGTCGGCAAGACGGTGATCTATCCCGTCCGGCCGGGCACGCCCGAGACCGACGGCCTGCCCTTGATCAACTGGGTGGCCGAGATCGAGCGGCCCGAGGCGGTGCGCCAGGACTGGACCGGCCGCGGCCGGCTCAGCGATATCATGCCGGCCTTCGCCGGGCTGAAGTTCGACTGGCTCGACATCAGCGGCATGATCGAGAGCACCGGGGAGATCCTGGAATATCCCATGGTCGATCGCGACCCGCTGCCGCGCTGGGGCTTCGGGCGGATCACCCTGCTGGGCGATGCCGCGCATCCGATGTATCCACGCGGCTCCAACGGCGCGGGCCAGGCGATCCTCGACGCGCGTTTCCTCACCGGGCAGATCAGGAAGCTGGGCGCCACGCCTGAAGCGCTGCAGCACTACGAGGCGGTGCGCAATCCGGCGACGGCCAAGGTCGTGCTGACCAACCGCACCGATCCGCCCGACGCCATCCTGCGCGAGGTCTGGCAGCGCTCCGGCGGCCGGCGCTTCGAACGCATCGAGGACGTGATCACCAGCGCCGAACTCGAGGCCATCTCCGAGCGCTACAAGAAGGTGGCGGGCTTCGACCGCGAGACGCTGCAAGACGCGGCCGAGCTTCGTCTAGCCGGAACCGATTCGGATCGAGTGTCTCGCCGGAGCGCGGACCTCCAGGTCCGCATCTTCATTGTCGAAGCGAAGACATGAGCGGGCCTGGAGGCCCGCGCTCCGGCAAGACGAGAGTCTGCCTCATCGAAATACGCTCTCGTCTAGCTCAGCGGATGATGGCAGGCGGCGAATTGGCCGGCGGCGATCTCGCGCAACTCGGGCACGACGTCGGCACAAGTCCGGTCGGCGCGCGGGCAGCGGGTGCGGAAGCGGCAGCCGGAGGGCGGGTCGAGCGGTGACGGCGGCTCGCCCACGGCTAGGTTGGCCGCCGGCCTGACCGTCGGGTCGGGCACCGGAATGGCCTCGAGCAGCAGCGCCGTATAAGGATGCGCCGGCCGCGCGAAGAGCTGCTCGGTCGGGGCGACCTCGCACAGGCGGCCGAGATACATCACGGCGATGCGGTCGCTCACGGCCTTCACCACGGCGAGATCGTGGGCGATGAACAGCAGGGTGAGGCCATAGCGCCGCTTCATGTCCTCGAGCAGGTTGAGGATCTGGGCGCGGATCGAGACGTCGAGCGCCGACACCGGCTCGTCGCAGATCACCAGCTCGGGCTCAAGGATCAGCGCGCGCGCGATGCAGATGCGCTGGCACTGGCCGCCGGAGAATTCGTGCGGCAGGCGGCCCATCACCAGGTCGGCCTCGAGCCCGACGGCCAGCAGCACGTCACGCACCCGCCGCTCGCGCTCGCGGCGGTCCTTGATGCCGATGATGACCAGCGGCTCGGCCACGATGTCGCCGATCGACCGCCTTGGATTGAGCGAGGCAATCGGGTCCTGGAAGATGAGCTGCAGGCGGCGGCGCATCAGGCGGAGCGCCTCGCCGTCGAGCCGGGTGAGCTCGGCGCCGTCGAAGCTCACGCGGCCGCCGGTCGGCCGGCGCAGCTGCAGCACGGCGCGGCCCAAGGTCGACTTGCCGCAGCCCGATTCGCCCACCAGGCCCAGCGTCTCGCCGCGGCCGACCTCCAGGCTGACGTCGGACACGGCCGACAGGACCTTGCCGCCGACGGCGTATTCGACGGTGAGTTTCTCGATCGCGAGCAGCGGCGCCGTCATGCGCCGGCCGCCGAGGATTTGGAAGTGTCCGAAAGGCCGATCGGATGCCAACAGGCATAGAGCGTGCCGGCGCGCTCGGGATCGGCAAGCGGCGGCTTGAGCGCCCCGCAGCGCCCGTCAGCGTAGCGGCAGCGCGGCGCGAAAGAGCAGCCGGGCAGCGGCCGCGTCGGATCGGGCGGGCGACCGGCGATCGCCGGCAAGGGCGTGTGCGGCGGCGATTCGAGCTTGGGGATCGCGGCCAGCAGCGCCTCGGTGTAGGGCATGCGCATGCGCGAGAACAGGAGCGGCGTCGGCGCGCGCTCGACGATGCGGCCGGCATACATCACGGCCACTTCGTCGGTGCGGCCGGCGACGACGCCGAGGTCGTGGGTGATCAGGATCATCGCCATGTGCCGGCGCTGCTGCTCGCGCGCCAGCAGGTCGAGGATCTGCGCCTGCACCGTGACGTCGAGCGCCGTCGTCGGCTCGTCGGCGATCAGGAGCTTGGGCTCGCAGGAAAGCGCGATGGCGATCGCCACCCGCTGGCGCATGCCGCCGGACAGCTGATGGGGATATTGCCGCAGCCTCTGCTCGGGCGCCGGAATGCCGACCGCCGCCAGAAGCTCGACGCTGCGCGTCGTTGCGGCGGTCGTGTCCATGCCGAGATGGGCCTGCAGCGTCTCGATGATCTGGGTGCCTATGGTGAGCACGGGATTGAGCGAGGTCATCGGGTCCTGGAAGACCACGGCGAGCTCCGGTCCGCGCAGCCGGCGCAGCGCCTCCGCCGGCAGGCTGGCGAGGTCGCGGCCGCCCAGCATCACGCGTCCGCTCAACCGCGCGCGCCTGGGCAGCAACTGCAGGATGGCGCGCGACAGCATGGTCTTGCCGCAGCCCGATTCGCCCACCACGCCCAGGGTGCGGCCGGGCGCCAGGCTGAGATCGACGTTGTCGACCGCGCGCAATGCCCCGCGCGGCGTCGGCAGGTCGACCGACACGCCCTCGACCGACAGCAAGGGGGCGCTCACAGCGTTCTCATAACGTACCGGGGCGCGGATCGGTGAGCGCGCGCAGCGTGTCGCCCACGATGTTGAAGGCCAGCACCGTCGCGAACATGAACCCGGCCGGCAGGAAGGCGAGCCATGGCGCGAGGTCGAGGCTCTCGCGGCCCTCGCCGATCATGCTGCCCCAGCTCGGCGCCGGCGGCGGCACGCCCAGACCGAGGAAGGAGAGCGCGCCCTCGACGACGATCGTCACCGCGACGCCCAGCAGGAAGAAGGCGAGCAGCGGCAGCGCCACGTTGGGCAGCAGCTCGCGCAGCAGGATGCGCGTGTGCGTGGCGCCGAGCGCGCGGGCGGCGGTGACGAATTCGCGCTCGCTGAGCGACAGGGTGACGGCGCGAGCGACGCGGGTGAAGGCCGGAATGCCCAGCACGCCGATCACCAGGGTGAGGTTCAGCACCGATTGCCCGAGATAGGCCGTGACGGCGAGCGCGAACACCAGCGGCGGAAAGGCCAGCAGGACATCGACGCCGGCCACCGTCAAAGTCTCCAGGCGACCGCGAAAATAGCCTGCCAGCATGCCGAGGCAGCCCCCTATGGTGACGCCGATGACCGGCGCCAGCAGCCCGACGGTGAGCGAGATGCGCGCGCCGTAGATCAGGCGGGCGAGCTCGTCGCGCCCGAGCTGGTCGGTGCCCAGCCAATGCTCGCTGCTGGGGAGCGCGCGGCGGGCGAGCATGTCCATGTCGGTCGGGCTCGGGATCGGCAGGATGTCAGCCAGCGCCGCCGCGAGCACGATCAGGACGATCCATCCGACGGCGACCAGCAACAGCACGCCGGGCTTGCGGCCGCGGCGCACCGGCGAGACGGCGGCGGTGTCGACGCCGATCTCAAGCACGGCCATGGCGGATCCTGGGATCGAGGACGGCATAGAGCATGTCGACGATGAAGTTCACGATCACGAAGCCCGCGGCCACGAACAGCACGACACCCTGCAGGATGATGAAGTCGCGGGCATAGATGGCGCCCACCAGCAGGCGGCCGATGCCGGGCAGCGCGAAGATGGTCTCGACGATCAGCGCCCCGCCGATCAGGCGGCCGATGTTGATGCCGGTCACCGTCACCAAGGTGAGCGACGAGGGTTTTAGCGCATGGACCAGCAGGATGCGCGCCGGCCGGAGGCCCTTGGCCTTGGCCATGGCGATGTAGTCCTCCTGCAGGGTGGCGATCATGTCGGAGCGCAGCACCCGCATCAGCACCGGCCATTCGGCGAAGGCCAAGGTCAGCGCCGGCAGGACGAAGCTGCGCAGATTGCCCAGCGGATCCTCGGTGAACGGCACGTAGCCGGTCGCCGGCAGCCAGTTGAGCTGCACCGCGAACAGATAGATCAGCAGGATCGCCACCATGAAGGACGGCAGCGAGAGCTTGCCGAAGGCAAGGCCGGTCAGGAAGCGGTCGAGGGCGCTGCCGCTCTTCACGGCGCACAGGATGGCCAGCGGAATGCCGATCACCAGGCCCGCGAGCTCGGCCAGGACCATCAGCTCGAGCGACACCGGCAGGCGATCGAGCACGGCGGCGCGCACGGTCTCGCCGGTCCGGAAGGAGCGGCCGAAATCGCCCTGCAGCACGTCGCCCAGCCAGTGCAGGTAGCGTTGCCAGAGCGGCAGATCGAGCCCCATCTGGGCGCGCAGCGCCGCGACCTTCTCCGGCGTCGCCTGGTCGCCCAGCATCACATAGGCAAGGTCGCCCGGCAGCAGCGAGGCGATCAGGAAGGTGAGCAGGGTGACGGCGAGCAGAACCGGCACGAGATGCAGAAGCCGCCGGCCGACGAACTTCGCCATGGCCTAGAACAGATTCCGAAATGGCGTCATCACTTCCTCCCCAGCAGCGCTGGGGAGGTGTCGGCGTCGTACGCCGACGGAGGGGTCATGAGCATCAGTCGTGGCGCTCATGACCCCTCCGCCCGCTGCGCGGGCACCTCCCCTACGCGGGCTCCGCGAAGGGGAGGAATACGAAATCCAGCGAGTCCGTTCCATCGCTCGAGAACCGCCGCCGGTGGCCCATCCTTCGAGACGGCCGCTGCACGGCCTCCTCAGGATGAGGTGTGTTTGTGTCGGCAAAACAGACCTCATGCCGAGGAGCGCGCGAAGCGCGCGTCTCGAAGCAGGGGCCCCAGCGGCATTCGCTACTCCAGCCACGCTTCCGAGACGTCGATGACGCCGCCGTACTGTTTGGGGATGCCCTTCACCGTCGCCTTGGCGATGGCGTAGTAGGTGTTCTGGAAGGTCCAGAACCAGATCGCCTCCTTGTTGATGAGGCGGCTGACGGCGCAGTAGTCCTCGGTGCGCTGCGCCATGTCGGCGGTGACGCGCGCGTGCTCGAGCAGCTTGTCGAGCTCGGGATTGGAATAGTTGGCCAGCGCCACCGGGCTGCCGGTGTGGAAATTGGCGAACATCTGCGGGTCGGGATCGGCGAGGTCGACGATGCGCCAGGGCGTGAGCTGGAACTGGCGCTGGAAGGCGCGCGGCACGATGGTCGCCTGGTCGACCTGCTCGATCTCCATGTTGGCGCCGACCTGCTTCCACAGCTGCTGCAGCACCTGGCCGACGGCGCGGCCGCGCGGCGTCGCCGTGACCAGCATCTTGAAGTCGACCGGCTTGCCATAGGCCTTGATCAGCTCGCGCGCCTTGGCCGGATCGTAGGGCAGCGCGCCGTCGTCCTTGCACTTGACCCACGAGCCGTCGCCATAGGGATTGCTGGCCGGCCGGGCGAGGCCGTTGGTCAGCGCCTGCGAGATCTTCGGACGGTCGAGCGCCATCACCAGCGCCTGGCGCACGCGCACGTCGTCGAACGGCGCGGTCTTGGTGTTGAAGGCGTAGACCTGCGCGCCCGAACCGGCATAGGCATGCACCTTGAGCGCCGTGTTCTTCTGCGCCCGCAGGATGTTGTCGGCCTCGTACTCGTCGGCCCACACCACGTCGGTCTCCTTCGACAGCAGGCTGGCGAAGCGCGACTGCGCATCGGGCAGCGGCCGCAGCACGACGCGGTCGAGATAGGGATGGCCCTTGTTCCAGTAGGTGGGATTGCGCTCCAGCACCATGCGGTCGCCCGCCGTCCACGACTTCATGACGAACGGGCCGGTGCCGACCGGATTGCGGTTGTAGTCATCGCCCTTGGCCTGGATCGCCGACGGCGACTGCATGACGCTGTTCTGGTCCGGCCGCGACAGCAGAGCGGGCATGTTCACCGCCGGATCGCGCAGATGGAAGACGACGGTCAGGTCATCCTTGGCCTCGACGCTGGTGATGTAGGAGACATAGAAGGCGCAGCGGCAATTGTTTTTCGGATCCTTCTGGCGATTGAAGTTCCACACCACCGCCTCGGCGTTGAACGGCGTGCCGTCCTGGAACTTCACATCCGGCCGCAGCTTGTAGGTCCAGGTCTTGTAGTCCTCGGAACTGGACCACGACACGGCAAGCTTGGGCTGCGCCTTGCCGTTGTCGTCGAGGCTGGTCAGCGTGTCGAAGATCAGGCTGGCGGCGATGTTGCCCGCGGTGTCGTAGACGCCGACCTTCAGGGGATCGAAGCCCAGGATGTCGAGCTCGAGCCCGACCGTGAGCGTGCCGCCCTGTTTCTGCGCCATTGCCGGCCCGGCGCCGAAGCCCGTCGTTGCAGCGGCGAACACACAGGCCAGCGCAAGCAAAGGGCGACGAATTGTCGACATCATCGGCAGTCCTCCCGGAAAACTGGCGGCGTTGAGCCGCTTCTTGAGGCGCGCACTGTAGGCGGGGTCATGCAGCGCCGTCCATGCCTTGCATCAGTCGCCAATCGCTTGCGCGATCGTGGCGAAGTCGCCGTGACGGAGACATCGATCGCCGCGTCGGCGCGCCGGCGTTTCTGCATCTATGTGCAAGCGCCGCTCGGCCACCGCGGCGTCGATCGAGCAATGGACGAGCACGTCGAATACGACAGTGCTCGGCCCTTCGACGACCAGCGCGCCGGCGCGCAGCGCGCCGAGAACAAGCACGGCGCGTTCCGGGGTGTCGCCTGCAGGCACCGTGAGCGAACGTCCGCGCGGGCCGAACCCCTGGGCGATCAGCCACGAGGCCACGGCGCCGCTTTGCGCCCAGGCGCGGGCATTGGTCAGGCGCCGCCACGCCTCGCCGCTTCGCTCGGGCAACAGCGGCGCCTGCGGCGTGTCCTCGGCCGCCCGCGCGAGCTGGTCGATCGCCAGCCCGGTCCTCATTGCGACTTCAGGTAGCGCTTGAGCTCGGCCGCGATCAGTTCGGTGGTGAAGGCGTTGGGATGGCCGTCGTGCGGGATCAGGAGCTGCGATACGTCGTACGCATTGGTCACGTGGTCGACCGAGATCAGCGGGATGCCGAGCTTGCGCAGGCGTTCGAGCACGCCGACCAGCATCGGCTGGGCGAACTCCGACTCGCCGTGCCCGGGGCTCGACGTCTCGTCGGGCCAGGAATAGATCACGACGAACGGCGCGCCGAACTTGTCGCGGGAATATTGCTGCAGGCGCACCATCATGGCGAGGAAGAGCTCGATCTGCTCGTCCTGGTGCTGCTTCATGCCGATCGCATCGACGAAGGGGAACAGCTGGCCCAGCAGATACTTGGCGCCGACGAGGGGATGGCGCAGGCGATAGTCGTCGAACGTGCCGGTGTGGCGGAGCGCGCCGTTCTCCAGCACGTAGCGCGGCGAGGAGCCGAGCCAGGAGCCGTCGCCGGTGACGCGCGCGAGCTGGGCCGGGATGATCCAGGTCACCACCGCCTTGACCGGTTGCGACGCATAGCGGTCGAGCAGCCCGGCTTCGAAGGCGCGCACGAGATGGTTGGGCGCATAGCCCGGCACGCCGAAATTGACGGTCCGCACCTTGCGCCCATCCGCCTTGGCGAATTGCGAGGGCAGCGTCTCGTCGTCGGGCAGGCCCTGGCCGAAGATGAAGGAATCGCCCAGGAAGAGATAGGTGTCGGCGCCGGCCGGCGCCTGCGGCGTCACGCGCGCGGCGTCGGCGTCGAAATGGTAGGTCCGGCGATAGAGAAGTTCCGGCCCGAAGGTCGCGGTGTTCAGGACCTCGCTGTTGGGCTGGGGCCGGAAGCCCAGGACGGGGTCGGGCGGCGGCCAGTAGCGCGGCACCGTCGTCTTCACCAGGCCGTAATTCAGCGCCGTCGGCGACAGCAGCCCGGCAAACGCATCGAGCACCGCCAGGCTGAGCGCCAGGGCCGCCACCAGCAGCGCCGAGGTGCGCCAGCGGTTGCCGCGAAACAGCACGACGCCGGCCAGCCCCAGCAGCACGGCCAGTGCACAGGCCCACGTGGCCGACGGCAGGAGCACGGCACCCAGCGCAAGCAGGGCGATCAGCAGGGCTGCAAGCGAGAGATTTCGACCGACGCCGGCCATTGACCTTGAGACGCCTCCGGGGAGTAGGGTGCGGTTTAAGGGTTCGCAGGGAAAACATCAATGTGCGGGCCTTTGCCGCTGGAGGGCGCACCGGGATAGACGCGAAGGCTGCCTCCTGCATCACCCCCTCACCCAGCCTCTCCCCCAAGGGGGAGAGGAGCTTGAGGCTTGAGCTTGAAACTTGCGGGAAAGGAGCCTGGAAGAAAAGCGGGTGCGCTGGGGCAGTCCCCTCATGTTCCTCTCCCCCTTGGGGGAGAGGTTAGGTGAGGGGGTGCAACACAAGACTGTCTCCTGCATCACCCCCTCACCCAGCCTCTCC
The DNA here is from genome assembly GCA_963765385.1 of uncultured Alphaproteobacteria bacterium. GTDB lineage: Bacteria > Pseudomonadota > Alphaproteobacteria > Reyranellales > Reyranellaceae > Reyranella. The sequence continues at coordinate 1,928,527 of CAVXWG010000014.1, forward strand.
CCCAAGGGGGAGAGGAGCTTGAGGCTTGGGCTTGAAACTTGAGGTGGAGGAGCCTGCGGGAGAGAAGTCTGGAAGAAAAGCGGGTGCGCTGGGGCCGTCCCCTCATGTTCCTCTCCCCCTTGGGGGAGAGGTTAGGTGAGGGGGTGCAACACAAGACTGTCTCCTGCATCACCCCCTCACCCAGCCTCTCCCCCAAGGGGGAGAGGAGCTTGAGGCTTGGGCTTGAAACTTGAGGGAGAGGAGCCTGGAAGAAAAGCGGGTGCGCGGGGGCCGTCCCCTCATGTTCCTCTCCCCCTTGGGGGAGAGGTTAGGTGAGGGGGTGCAACACAAAGATTGTCTCCTGCATCACCCCCCCTCACCCAGCCTCTCCCCCAAGGGGGAGAGGAGCTTGAGGCTTGAGCTTGAAACTTGAGGGAGAGGAGTATGAAAGAAGGAGTCACCGGTAGCTCCGCCTCAGGTTGGCGAGCTTCTCCTCGAAGCGGCGTTCCTCGGCCCAGTCGCGCTTGGTCACCGGATGGGCGAAGGTGAGCGCCAGCGCATCGCCGTCGTCCGGCGAGGCGAGGCCGCGCTTCCTCATGTCGTCCTTGCGCTCGAGCAGGATGGCGTCCGAGGCGTCGTAGCCGTAATCGACGGCGGTGAGGTCGGCAACAAGGTCGCGGTCGTCGGGCAGGCAGCCCGCCTTGCACCACTCCTTCATGAAGCCCCACATCTCGGCGCGCTTGTTGGCGTAGCGCGCCGCGGCGTCGCCGCCGTCGGTGCGGTCGGCGCGGGCGCCGAAATCGATGCCGCGCACGGTCGAGCAGCCGAGCTGGGCCAGGCGATCGACGACGCCCCAGCCGATTCCGGTGCCGTCGACGAACACGGCGTCGGGATTGTGGCTGTTGACCTGCTCCATGACCCGGCCGGCCACCACCATGAGGTCGGGAATGCGGAACTTCACCGGCGGGATCGAGCGGGCGTCGAGGCCGCGGCGGAACCGGATGACGGTCTGGTCCTCGCCCTGGCGGGCGATGTCGACGCCCATCACCAGCGGCTCGCCGAAGGCGGGCGGCAGCTCGCGCGCCGCCGCCTGCTGAACGCGCTCGCTGTCGATGAACTGCATGGTGCCGGCGCGCGGGAAGACGCCCTTGACCCGCACGCGCACGAAATCGGAATCCTCGCCGTAATCCTTGAGCCAGGTCTCGATCTGCACCTTGTTGGTCATCGCCACCGAGCGCGAATCGATCTGCTGCGGTGACCAGCGATGGGCGAAGCGGCCGCCGGCAAAGCATTCGCGAAAGCGCCCGGTGGTGCGCGTCGGGTTGCCGAAGCAGAGCCAGAACAGGTCCGTGCCGGCATCGGTCAGCGCGCCCTCGATGGTCTCCCACACGCCGTCGGCGATCGACGAGGCCTCGTCGAACAGGGCGAAGGCGCGCTTGCCCTTGTTGTGCAGGCCGGCGATGGCCTCGGTGTTGTTCTCCGACCAGGTGATGGCATCGACCCGCCAGGTCTTGTCGCGGCCGGGCTGCGCGGAATAATGCAGCGAGGTCGCGGTGTAGGTGAACCAGTCCTTGTTGGTCGAGAGCGCGTGCCACTTGGCGAGCTCGGGCCAGGTCTTGGTGCGGAGCTGCCCCTCGGTGTTGGCGGTGACGATGCCGCGCGTGTCCGACATCGTCGACAGCGCCCACAGGATGATCCAGGCGACCAGCGCCGACTTGCCGATGCCGTGGCCCGAGGCGACGGCCATCCGCACGGCTTCGCCGGGCGTGGCGTCGCGTCGCTTCAGGTCGCGGCCCAGCCGTTCCAGCACCTCGCACTGCCAGGGCTCCGGTCCGCTCTCGCCGGCGAGCACCGAGCCCGGCCGCCCCCACGGGAAGACGAACTTCACGAAGCCCAGGGGATCGTAGCGATAGAGGCCGAGCTGCTTCGTAAGCTGCTCCGGCGTCGGGAAGTCAATCACGGTCATGATGTCTCACGCTTTCTCCGGCCGCATCGAGCAGGGCGATGTGGTCGATCGGGGGGGTTGAGGGATCGTTCGGCCCCTCCCGCCATGTCCGGCGGCGGCGGTTGCGCAGCCAGAAGATGCAGGATTGGGGATTGGGCGGATAATGGACGACGCTGGTGAGGGTCCTGAGCTCGCCCTGGTGCAGGATCTCGCGCTCGACCTTGCGGTCGTAGCCGATCGCGCGGGTGTAGAGGCCGCGCGCCACGCGGGCGTCGGCGATGACCCGCCCGTCCTTCACGGCTGACTCGAACTCGGGGTGGACCGCGATCCAGTTGTCGATGGTGCGCGGCGACACGCCGAAGAAGGCGGCCAGCTCGTCGTTGGTGGCGCCGAGCAGGCAGTAGTTGTGCGCCAGCTCGCAGAGGTCGGGGGAATAGCTGGAGGGACGGCCTATGGTGCTCATGCGGGACTATAGCAACACTACAGTACATAAGCAAGAACTTTAGTAAAGATTTTTGGGCGAAAGAATTCGCCGGAGACTTTTTGCGCTCCGTAGAGGGGCAGCAAAAGTTGGTCGCGCGGCAAGGGACACAATAGCTTGTGTGTCACTGTCGACGACGCCAGCATTGCTGTCACAAGTGCAGAATGGCTGCCGTATCCTGAAGCCAGGGCAAGAAACAGCGTATGACGGATGGCGTCTCGGGCCACCGCCGGCTAACCAACATATGCTGCGATGGCTCGGTGCCAATCACGGCGTCGACAGCTACAAAGCTTGGTGCGTACGTCGCCACGGCGGCATTGGAATGGAAAACAGGATCAGGGATCAGGCATGGAAGATGATTTCTTTCTCGAAAGTGTTTATCGGCGCTTCGACGCCGCCATCGATCGTATCGACACAAGGGAGCGCTTGCCGACGCCTCACGAGGCGGAGGTGCTGACCCAGGTGCTCGACCAGATCAAAGCCAAGAATTTCGAGCGCGCGGGCGAATTGCTGGATGCCGTCAATCAGGCAATCGTGGCGACGTCGCTTGGGGCGAACGGCGACAAGCCGGCGGCTGGCGCCATCACGACCCGGGACCTTCGCGACAGACTGCGGGAAATCCGGACGCATCCGATGTAGCGAGCGGTGGCGTCCCCGCCGGCGGTCGCTACCAGTTGCCTGCCAACCCCGGCAGACCGGGCGCTCGCGCCGCCGGATGGTCGCGGTGCCCCGGATACGACAGCTCCAACATTCGATGATCCTCCAGCCACAAAACGAGAGAAGACGATGCCGCAGACCACCCTCCGCTACCTCAACCCCGAGAACACCTGTCCCGCACAGGGCCTCTACTCGCATGTCACGGACGTGCCGGCGGGACGGACTCTCCATATCGCCGGGCAGCTGTCGGTCGGACTCGACGGCAGCGTTGTGGGCAAGAACGACTTCGCCGCCCAGATGAAGCAGGTGCTCGACAATCTGGGCGCCGTTCTGGGCGGCATGGGCGTGGGCTTCAACAACGTGATCAAGTTCACGACCTATCTCGTCCACTCGCAGGATATCGAGAGCTTCATGAAGATTCGCGCCGAGACGTTCCCCAAGCTGTTCGGCGGCACGCAATATCCGCCCAACACGCTTCTGATCGTCGACCGGCTGGTGAAGGAGGAATTCCTGATCGAGATCGAGGCCATCGCGTTCGCCGATCCCTCGGGTGCCATGCGTCAGGGCTAGCGTCACAAAGGAAACAGGCTCCCGGCACCCGCGAGCGTCCGGGCATCGAGAGGAGAAGGCAGTGCGAATCGCGACTTTCAGCGACGGAGGCCGGCGCGGCGTGGGCCTGGTCTCGGCCGACGGGACAGCAGTGACGCCCTTGGTATCGACGCCAGGGCAGGCCGAAACCGGCGCGCTCGCGGTCGTACAGGCGCTTTCGAACGGGGCGCGATTTCCCGACCTCGAGAGTGAAAGCCTTTCTCTCAATTCGGTAAAGCTCGAGGCGCCGCTGCCCAAGCCGCTGCGCAATTTGTGGTGCGTCGGACGCAACTATCACGCCCATGCCCGCGAGCTCGCGACGCTCGGTGTTCAAGAACAACGACGCCAACCCCGAAGCCTGGCCCATCGTGTTCACCAAGGTTCCCGAATGCGTCGTCGGGCCCCATGACGAGGTGCGGCTGCCCGGCGCCATCTCCCGCCAGATCGACTACGAAGCCGAGCTTGCCGTCGTGATCGGCAAAGGCGGCCGGAACATCGCGCAAGGCCGCAGGCCATGGAGCCACGTGTTCGGCTACACCATCGTCAACGACGTGACGGCGCGCGACGTGCAGATCGCGACACCAGCAATGGGATCTCGGCAAGTCCTTCGACACGTTCTGTCCCATGGGCCCGTGGATCGTCACCGCCGACGCGCTGGACGGCACGCGCGACGCGCGTGCGCTGCTGGGTCAACGGCGAGCTTCGCCAGGACGGCCTGACGCGCGACATGATCTTCGACATCCCGACCCTGATCGAGACCTGCTCGCGCGGCATCACGCTTTACCCGGGCGACGTGATCGCCACCGGCACGCCGGCGGGCGTCGGCATGGGCCTGAAGCCGCCGCGCTACCTGGGCGCCGGCGATGTCGTGCGCATCGAGATCGACGGCGTGGGCGTCATCGAGAACAGGTTCGCTTAGGCCGGCACGTTCATGTTCCTCTCCCCCTTGGGCGAGAGGTCAGGGGAGGGGGTTCAACGCGAAGATTGTCTCCTGCATCACCCCCTCACCCAGCCTCTCCCCCAAGGGGGAGAGGAGTCCGAAAGCAGAGCATAAACGCGCGGACTCACGTCAAGGACGGCACAAGATATTCGAGGGCTTCGAGACTCGCCGCTTCACGACCAGCGGCGCATCGATAGCAGCGGCGATCGGCGGCAAGGGTCCGCCCTTGCTGCGGCTGCACGGCTATCCGCAGACGCATCATGCCCGGCATCGTGGCGCCGGCCCTGGCCCGGGATTCACCGCAAGTGCTGCCGATCTGCGCGGATACGGCGACAGCCGGTGTCGAACGACGATTTCGAGCCGGCCGCGTTCAGCAAGCGTGGCATGGCAATGGATCGGGTCGAGGTCATGACCGCACGCACGGGTATCCTGCGGCGGAAGAACCTCCTCATGGGCGGTCGGAGCACTGCCGCCGGCATCTGGCCGATCATCATACGGGTGTAACGTCGAGGCCCTTTGCTGGCCTTCCACGACCTAGGAGGGCCACATGAAAGCGATGGACGTCATGATCCGCGAGGTGGTCACGATCGGGCCGGACGACGACGTTGCCGACGCGATCAAGCTCCTGATGGCCCACGACATCAGCGCGCTGCCGGTGGTCGACGATTCGGGCAGGGTGGTGGGCATCCTGAGCGAGGCCGACCTGATGCACCGTCCGGAGATCGGCACCGAGAAGCATCCCTCGCGATGGCTCGAAGCGATCATGCCCGCGTCGACCCTGGCGCACGACTTCGCCAAGGCCCATGGCCGCAAGGTGTCCGAAGTCATGTCCGACACCGTGATCTCGGCCGCCGAGGAGACGCCGCTCGGCGAGATCGCGGCCTTGCTCGAGAAACACCGCATCAAGCGCCTGCCCGTGCTGCGCGACGGCAAGCTGGTCGGAATCGTCAGCCGATCCAACCTCATCCAGGCGCTCGCCGCGTCGCACATCGCGGTCGACGCCGACGCCGAGTCCGACCGGGCGATTCGCCTGAAACTGCTCGAGCGGCTGGCCGGCCAGGCGTGGACGGATTTCGGGTCGCGCAACGTCATCGTCCGCAACGGCGTCGTGCATCTGTGGGGGCTGATCAGCTCCGACGACGAGCGCAAGGCGCTGATGGCGCTGGCCGAGGAGACCGACGGCGTCAGGAAGGTGATGGACGAGACCATTCCCGGCTACTGACGCGACCGGCTCAGGCCTCCGGGATGGAGCGGTCGATCTGCCAGGTCGCGGCGGAGACGTTGGGCTCGAGGCTGAGGCGGCCTACGATCTGCTCCAGGGCCTGGTCGTTGCGCTTCTCGGCGACGGCCTGCGCGGTCACCGTCACCTTGGAGGTATCGGGAATATCCTCGCTGTCGAGGCGGCGCAGGCCGAGGCCCGCATGGGTGAGCGCCTGCAGCAGCAGCGAGCGCATATGCGCCTCCTCGGCGCCGCGGCAGGTGATCTCGACCGTATAGTAGGTCTCGACGTCGGTCGCGGTGAGCGAACGGGTGTTGAGGCGGCGCACCAGCGGCCGCAGGAAGAGGTTGGTGACGATCACGAACCCCGCGGCCAGCACGCTCGGGCCCAGCAGCCCGGCGCCGGCCAGGGTGCCGACCATGGCCGAGCACCACAGCGTCGCCGCGGTGTTCAGCCCATGCACGTTGACGCCCTCGCGCAGGATGACGCCGGCGCCCAGGAAGCCGATGCCGGTCACGACCTGGGCAGCGACGCGGGTCGGATCGCCCTGGCCGACCAGGCCGGAAAAGACCACGAAGCCGCAGGCGCCCAGCGCCACCAGGGCATTGGTGCGCAGGCCCGCCATCTTCTGATGCCACTGCCGCTCGAAGCCGATCGCCGAGCCGAGAAACAGGGCGACGGCGAGCCTGAGCGCGGTGGGCAGGAGCTCGCCCAGGTCGAAGATCATGCGGCCCTGCTTGTCGGAGGGGCGTTACACTTTGATGACCGCCCGGTGAGGCTGTCCGGGCGGTGCCGGTTGCCCGGGGTACTACGAGGTATTACTTTCGACTACCATGGCCAAGCGCACTTCTTCCACGACGACGCCGGTATCCGTCAAGCTTCGCGACGACGAGCGCGACCGACTTGCCGCGCTGGCTGCTGTGCACAAGCGGTCGTCCCACTATTTGCTGCGCGAAGCGGTGCGTGAATATCTGGCCCGCGAAGAGGCGCGACAGTCCTTCCGCGATGAAGCCGACAAGGCTTGGGTCGACTACGAGCAGACCGGCCTGCACGCAACGCAGGCCGAAATCGACAGGTGGGCGAAATCCCTCGGCACGCGCAAACCCAAGCGCGCGCCGAAATGGCACAAATAAGCTATTCGCGAAACGCCATCTCCAGCCTGGAGCGGCTGCATCGGTTCCTGGCCGAGAAGACTCCCGACGCCGCGGCGCGCGCCCTCAACATGATCGTCGACCGCCTGGCGTCGCTCGAGGATTTCCCGCGTCTGGGTCCGGTCGATCCCGATCGACCGGACTTTCGCCAGCTTTTCATACCGTTCGGTGCGGCAGGCTATGTCGCCCGGTATCGGATCTCGGGGGACACCGTCATCGTCCTCGCCATCCGGCATGTGCGCGAGGCCGGCTTCCTGCCCGAGCCGCCCTCCGCGCCTAAGCCGCCACCGCGAGCCCCGTCGTCTCGTCGACGCCGGTCTTGAGGTTGATGACCTGGACCGCCGCGCCCGAGGCGCCCTTGCCGAGATTGTCGAGCGAGGCCACCGCCAGGATCTGCTGCTCGGCCTCGTTGCCGTAGACGGCGAGCTCCATGGAGTTGGTGTCGATCAGCCGGTCGGCGCGCAGGAACCGGTCGCGCTCCAGCCACTTGCGGTCGGCGAGCGGCCGCACCGGCACGAAGGTCTCGCCGGCATAGTAGTCGGCCAGCACCTTGTGCACGTCGGCCGCATTCACCTTCCTGGCCACGATGTCGCGCGTGATCGGCACCATGATCAGCATGCCCTGCGGATAATGGCCGACCGACGGCACGAACAGGGGGGCGTGCTGGAGGTTGGAATACTTCTTCATCTCCGGCACGTGCTTGTGCGTGAGCTCGACGCCGTAGAGGCCGAACGGCTCGACGTCGCGGGTTCTTCTCGTGGACCTCGATCAGCTCCTTGCCGCCGCCGGTGTAGCCCGAGACGCCGAACACGGCGGGCGTCGCATCGGCGCGCACGATGCCGGCATCGACCAGCGGGCGCAGGATGGCGATGGCGCCGGTCGGATAGCAGCCGGGATTGGCGATGCGCTTGGAAGCGAGCAGGGCCGCGCGATGCGCTTTGCTGAGCTCGGGGAAACCGTAGGTCCAGCCCTCGGCGACGCGATGGGCCGTGCTGGCGTCGATCACGCAGGTATCGGCGTCACCCAGCGCTGCCATCAGCTCCTTCACCGCCGCGTCGGGCAGGCAGAGCACGGCGATGTCGGCCGCGCGGGTGATCTCGACCCGCTTGGCCAAATCCTTGCGGTCGGCCAGCGGCAGCTCGAGGAGCTCGATGTCCGGCCGGTCCTTCAGCCGCTCATGGATCTTCAGCCCGGTGGTGCCGTGCTGGCCGTCGATGAAGATTTTGGTCTTGTTGCTGGTCATGGTCTTCTCTCTCGCAAATTCAGGGCCCCTATGGACCCGGGCTGGGAGTTGGCCGATTGGAGAAGAAGGTGATGGAAAAGCCGCCAGATCCTCTCCAGCGGCTTCGATACGGCGCGTCTGTTACGCGCGCGCGTCTTCGCACCGCCTGGAAGAGCGGCGGCGTCGCAACCTAAGGGGAGCGAACAGCTTCATGATGGGCGCATATTTCATCGGTGACCTCCGATGTCAAGAGCGCCGCAGCCAGTAGTGTCCTGATTTGGATACCCGCCACGATGGCCAGCCACACAGCATCCGGAGGCGACACCACCGCAGGCTGACATCATTTCACGACGCCCTGCGACGTGCCGTGGTGATCGAGGCGCAGCCGCCGGTTGCCGCGAGCAGAACAAGGCCCAACCCGGCCGGGATGAATTGCCTCAGCCGGCGGCGGGCGACGAGACGCCGCGCGATGCTGCGGTAGCCCTGCTCGTCCTGGAAATCATCCCGTCCCCCTTGCCGGCCGTCGCCCGAGTTGCGCGGCGTGGTCAAACCATGCAGCCTTTTGCGACTGCATCGTCACACGGTGGAGGGAATCCCAATATGAACCAGTTCACACATCCCGAAGGTCTCTCGATGCTGGAGAAGCGCCGGATCGAGGCCGAGATCCTGAAGGAGGTCTACGAGACCCTGAAGGAAAGCCATGGCGAGGAGGTCGCCAAAAAGACCATCGCCGAATCGGTGCGCCGCTCGGCCATCGAGCAGGCCCGCGCCTTCGCCGCCGCCGCGCCGGGCGGCCCCTCGCTAAAGGCCTTCCAGGACGTGATGCCGCTCTGGACCAAGGGCGGGGCGCTCGAGATCGAGGTCAAGGAGCGGACCGACACGACCTTCACCTTCAACGTCGTGCGCTGCCGCTATGCCGAGACCTACAAGGCGATGGGGCTGGGCGAGATCGGCCACCTTCTGTCGTGCAACCGCGACGGCGCCTTCTGCGAGGGCTACGACCCCAAGCTCAAGCTCGAGCGCAGCCAGACCATCATGCAGGGCGCCAGCCACTGCGACTTCAAGTACCGCTACGAGGACTAGCGCGGGCGCGCCCGCGCCACGGCACGAGGGTCGCGAGGCCTCCATCGCGGGCATCGAGATAGCGAAAAACGTGGATTGGCTGACGCAACCAAGGAGCCTACGACGGTTTCCGGCGTTGCCTTGTTATGGCCTTATTACGATTTCGCCCGCGAAGCACCCTCGCCGCCCTGCTCGTGGCCGCTCTCGCCAGTGTTTGGGCGACGGCGGCCTATGCCCAGACGTTCGTGCCGATGGGCCCATCGCCCAGCTTCGGGCCAGTCGGCACCATCCAAAGCGCCGACGCACCGCCCAACGGGACGACTTCCGGCGCGGTGCAGGCGATCGTCACCGATCCGACGAATCCCAACACGATGTATATCGGGGCGACCAATGGCGGCGTCTGGGTGACGCGCAATGGCGGCGCGAGCTGGACGCCGCTCAGCGACAACCAGCGGTCTCTGTCGATCGCCAGCCTCGCCTTCGATCCGGGCAATCCCAGCGTTTTGATCGCCGGCACCGGCATCACCTCAAACGGCTTCATCGGCGGTAGCGGCGATGTGGCGAGCCGCGGCGGTCCGCGCATCGGCATCCTGTACAGCACGAGCGGCGGTTCCTCCTGGAGCGAGCTGGGCGGCGCGACGCTGGCGGGCAAGAGCATCGTCGGCGTGGCGGCACGCGGCAGCACCATTCTCGCCGCCGCCGCCGAGCCCTGGGATCCGAGCGCCGCCGGCGGCCTGTTTCGCAGCGTCAATACCGGCGCCAGCTTCGCGCCCGTAACCTTGGGGTCGGGCGGCGGCACCGTCGCCGTGACGGCCCTTGCCGCCGATCCCAACAACCAGAGCGTCTTCTACGCCGCCGTCAATTCGACGGTCGCGGGCGATCGCGGCGTCTACTTCAGCAGCAGCGCCGGCGCGAGCTGGAGCAAGGGGCTGGACCTCGGCAGCGGCCAGATCGCGCGGCTGGCGACCGGGCCGGGCGGCTCGGTGGTGGCCGGCATCTACGACAGCACCAGCAACAGGCTGGTAGGGCTGAAGCTGTCGAAGAGCGGCGGAGCGGCGGGTTCGTGGATCGACCTCGCCGTTCCCAATACCAATTCGACCGGACAGGCGAGCACCAACCTGGCGCTGGCCATCGACAAGACCAACCCCAACATCGTCTACGTTGCCGGCACCCTCAACAACGCCGCGTCCACCCTGTCGGCCTATCGCGTCGTGCTGAACAACGACAACAGCTCGGCCATCCAGACGCTGACCGATGACGGAACGGCCAACGGCTCGTCGCCCCATGCCGATGCGCGCGCCTTTGCCTTCGACGCCAGTGGACGGCTGATCATGGTCGGCGACGGCGGTGTCTATGTGCGCAGCAATCCGCAGGGGACGGATGGCGTCTGGACGGGTCTCAACAGCTCGACCCTTCAACTGCGCGAGGCCTATGCGATTGCCTACGACGCGATCAGCAAACGTCTGGTGGTGGCGGCGCAGGACACCGGCGTCGCCTATCAGGCTCAGCGAGGCGGCACGCTCTTCACCGCCATCGGGGGCGGTGACGGCGTCAATGCCGTGGTGAATGACAAGAGCTTCTCCGACCAAAGCGCCATCTACACGACCTCGCAAAATCTCGGGCCGCTGGAGCGGCGGATAGTGGATGCTCAGGGGCACACCGTCGCCACCACGTTCTTCGTCACGACCAAGGGCTCGCAAAACGTGCTCGGATTCGCGCCCGACGACTTCACCGAAGCGTCCAATCCCGGCGGGCCGCTCGATGCTCTGCCCTTCAGCAGCAAGATCGTGCTGAACAAGATCGATCCCACCATGATGGCGTTCGGCACCAACTACGTCTACACGACCATCGACGCCAACACCGCCAGCAACACGCTCGAACTCACCAACCTCGGCACGCCGGGAACCCCGATCGGCCCGATCACGGCGCTGGCTTATGGCACCATCGACACGCCCAACGCCGTGCTGGCCGGGTCAGGGCCCGCCTTCTCCGGCGAACCCGGCAGACTTTTTCTCAGCACGACGAGCGCGGCTGGCTCGCTCACCCAACTCACCGCCTATGCCGGCGGCACGCCCTCGTCGGTCGTGTTCGACAACCGAACCGTTGCCCATTTCTATGTCGCCGACACCGCCTCCTTGTGGGGCACTAACACGACAGGTGCATCCTTCAACAACCTGACGGGCAACCTCACGGCGCTCAACATCGTGCGGCCGACGTCGGTCGAGTTCATCTCCAACAACGGCGTCAACGCGCTCCTGGTCGGCGGCCTCAGCAATGTCGCCAACGGCCAGAACCTGGCGGCGGCCGACAGCGACACGGCCGGCAACCTCGCCAGCTGGCGCACCTTCGGCCTCGGGCTGCCCAACACCATCGTCAACCAGATCGTCTACAATCCCGCGGTCGATGTGCTGGCCTTGAGCCTGTTCGGGCGTGGCGCCTGGCTGCTCTACGACGTGACGGCGTACTTCCCCTCCGCGAACGTGCTGCGCTTCGGCCTGGCCGACAACGATTCGGCGCCGCCGGCATCGTTTCTCACCAACGGCAACTATGCGACGCGCTCGCTCGAGAAGGTCGGCAGCGGCACGCTCACGATCAGCGGCACGACGGCCTACACCGGCAGCACCAGCGTGCTGGCCGGCCAGCTCGTGGCCAACGGCAACCTCACCAGCTCGAGCGACGTGTTCGTGGCCGGCGGTGCGATGCTGAGCGGCACCGGCATCGTGCCGTCGACCGTGGTGAGCGGTGCGCTGGCGCCGGGCAATTCGCCCGGCACGCTCACGGTCAACGGCAACCTCACCTTCAACGGGGGCAGCAGCTACCTGATCGCCGCGGCCGGGCCCGTGGCGAGCCGCACCAACGTGAGCGGCACGGCCACGCTGGCCGGCACGGTGACGGCAGCCTTCCAGCCGGGCGTGCTCAACAATCGCTACACCATTCTGTCTGCCACCGGCGGTCGCATCGGCACCTTCAACTCCAGCGTGATCTCCGGCCTGCCGGGCTTCATCAACGGCAGCGTGGGCTACACGCCGACCGACGCCGTCCTCAATCTGCAATCCTCCTTCACCTCGACGCCGGGCCTGGGCGGCAACCAGCTCTCCGTCGCGCGCGCCCTCGATACCGCCTTCAACGCCGGCCCTGGCCTGGGCGCCATGCCGGCGCTGTTCGGCCTCTCGCCCGGCCAGATCCCATCGACGCTGTCGATCCTGGCCGGCGACAATGCCAGCGTGGGCAAGTCGGTCGCCATGGCGGCCGGCAGCCAGTTCGCCGCCCTCATGACCAACCGCTCGGCGACGCGGCGCGCCGGCGAGCAGACCGCGGAGCACGCCGCCGCCTGCCATACGGAAACGGCGACGACCTGCGATCCGCCCCCCGACTGGAGCGCGTGGGCCACGGCCTTCGGCGGCGCGCTTTGGCTCAACGCCGATCCGGTGACGGGAAGTGCGGCGGCCCAGCAGAATATCGGCGGCGGCGCCTTCGGCGGCGACTATCGCGCCGGGCCGCAGACCCTGGTCGGCGTGGCCGCAGGCCTCAGCGATTCGAACTATTCGGTGGCGGCGACCGGCGCCAGCGGGCGGGCGACCGGGGCGCATTTCGGCCTCTACGGGCTGCAGGACTGGCGCACCTTCTACGTCAACGCCGCCATTGCCTACAGCCGCTTCGACGGCACCGCGACCCGTTCGATCGCCGGCATTGGCAACACCGAGACGGCCAAATCCTCGGCCGTCTCCAGCCAGCTCGCCGGCAGGATCGAGGTCGGCCGTCCGTTCGAGATCGGCCAATTCGACGGCGGCCAGTTCAGCCTCACGCCGTTTGTCGCCCTGCAGCCCAGCGAGTTCTGGCTGCCGGGGGTCTTCGAATCGAGCGTCACGGCCAGCGGCGCGCCCGGCGTCTTTGCGCTCAGCTACCAGCCGCAGGCGACGACGTCGCTGCCGACGTTCCTGGGCGCCCAGCTCGACGGCAAGACCGAGATCAACGCGCGGCCGCTCACGGGCTGGCTGCGGGCCGCCTGGGTGCACGAGTTCCTGCAGAGCCGCAGCGTGACGGCGGGCTTCACCGTGCTGCCGGGCAGCAACTTCACCGTCGACGGCGCCCGCGCCGCCAGCGACGCCGCCCGCTTCGACTTCGGCGTCAAATACGCCGTCGGCAGCCAGACATCGCTGTTCGCCAACGGCAATGTCGAACTGTCCAACCGCGGCCAGGCCATCGCCGGCACCGTTGGGCTGCGTATCGCCTGGTAGGGGCGTTGTCGCATTTGGAACAGATATGACGATCAACGGGAGTTATCTTCCAGCGTAACGGGAGGATGTGCATTAATGGGTCATCGTGGCGCCCGGCGAAGCGGCAAGGCATTCACGTCAAGGCAGCGGCGGGCGGCGCGAGGTGCCCCATCATACGAGTTATGGGACACTACAAGCTCCATCATCCAGCAGACCGAATTACAAGCAGCGACAGGCGGGCCGCGACGGCCGCTACGAATGAAGCAAGTGCACAGTGGGGAAACGGATCGACATGCGTATTAGAGGTTTGCTGGCCGCCGCTTGCCTGGCGCCGACGCCGGCGCTGGCACAGGCGCTCAACTACACGACCTTCGGCAACCCCGGCAGCCTGGTCACCACGGTCACCGGCATTCGCGGCAACGGCATGACCGGCGACTTTACCACCGGTACCGGCGGCAGCACCGCCGGCGTGTTCTACACCTTGCCGTCGCTCACCCCGGCGCCCTACCCCAACGCCTCGGCGCCACCTGTCAACTTCACCGGCGCCACCACCAACACGCCCTACGGGCCAAGCTTCGGCTCGCCCACCGGCATCCTGCGCGGCGTCGGCAGCTACAAGACCACGGCCAACGGCAGCGGCGACCTCGGCTACCTGTTCGACGGCGCCAATGCGCCCGGCCAGCAGCTCACGACACTGATCGGCGGCACTGGCGCCTTCAACACCATCGCCCATTCGAACTTCGGCAACCAGGTGGTCGGCAACTGGGACCTCGGCAACGCCAACGTGGGCAATGCCTTCCTCTACAACATCGCGACCGGGTCGATGACGACCATCAACCGGCCAGGCCCCTACACCAGCACGACCGCCTACGGCGTTTACGGCGACCGTATCGCCGGCGGCTCTAGCCTCGGGCCGGGCCTGTCACGCGCCTACATCCTCAACCAGACGACCGGCGTCTACACCGACTACGACGCGCCCGGCACCGGCACGGTGGTGACGCATTTCGAGGGCATCACCGGCGGCGGCCGCGCCAACACCTACAACCTGGTAGCCGATTCGGTCGACTCCACCGGCACCCATGGCTGGGCCGTGCATATCGACGCGAACGGCAACGCGACGTGGACCGAGCTCAGCGTGCTGCCCGGCAACAGCAGCAGCACGACCTCGGCCAATTCGATCTACGGCAGCACCGCGATCGGCGTCTACACCCTGAACGGCGTGACCTACGCCTTCACCACCACCGTGCCCGGCATCTACAACCCGATCACCAACAACGCCACGCTGTCGAGCGGCACGGTGGGCGCCACGCTGATCGCCGGCATCCAGGGCGACGACATCGTGAACAACGGCACGGTGACCACGACGGGCGCGGGCAGCGTCGGCCTCAACATCAACACCTACGGTGTCGCCACCAACAACGGCACGGTCAACGCAAGCGGCGCCGGCTCGAGCGGCGTGCTGATGAGCGGCAGCTTCAGCTCGCTCTTGAACTACGGCACGATCAACGCCGCGCCCGGCACCTTCGCCATCCAGACCAATTCGACGGCGGTCGGCAGCCTGGTCTACAACACCGGCGTGATCAACGGCGCGGTCTCGATCGCCGCCGGCCCCTACGCCCGCTTCGAGAACAGCGGCTGGATGGGCATCACGGCGCCCGGCGCCGGCGTCACGCACGCCATCAGCGGCACCTTCGCCCAGACCTCGCTGGGCACGCTCGCCCTGCGCGTGGGATCGAACGGCGTCTCCGACCAGCTCATGGTCAACGGCCAGGCACGGCTTGCCGGAACGGCGCTCGCGGTCTTCCAGCCGGGCATCACCTTCGCCAAGAGCTACACCCTGGTGTCGGCCAGCAACGGCCTGACCGGCACGTTCGGCACGCTGGCGACCCAGAACCTGCCCGGCTTCCTGAGCGGCAGCCTGGGCTATAGCCCGACCAATGTTACCTTGAACCTGCAGGCGTCGCTGGCGCGGCTGTCCGGCCTGGGCGACCACCAGCGCTCCGTCGGGCGGGCGCTCGACACGGCGTTCAACGCCGGCTCCGGCCTTGGCGCCATGCCGGCGCTGTTCAGCCTGACGGCGGACCAGATCCCGTATGCGCTGACGGTGCTCTCCGGCAGCAATGCGAGCGTGGGGCTGTCGACCGACATGTTGGCGGGCAGCCAGTTCACCTCTCTCATGACGAGCCGCAGCCTGACGCGTCACGCCGACCAGCAGACGGCGGAACTAGCGGCCTGCGACCAGGCCGCGGCCTGCCAGGTGGGGGCCTACGAGGCGCCGCCCAACTGGAGCGCCTGGGCGACCGCTTTCGGCGGCGGTCAGTGGCTCAACGCCGAACCCACGAGCGGCGCGCCCGCCGCGCAGCAGTCGATCGGCGGCGGCGCTTTCGGCGGCGACTTTCGCGCCGGTCCGCAGACGGTGCTGGGCGCGGCCGCCGGCGTCAGCGTCTCGAACTATGGGGTGAGCTACACCGGCGCCAACGGACGGGCGACCGGCGCGCATTTCGGCGTCTACGGGCTGTACGACATGGGGACGTTCTATGCGAACGGATCGCTCGCCTACAACCGCTTCGACGGCAGCGCGACCCGCGTCATTGCCGGCATCGGCAGCACCGAGACGGCGAAGTCCTCGGCGGTCTCCAGCCAGCTGGCCGGAAGGCTCGAAGTCGGCCGGCCGTTCGAGGTCGCCAAGTTCGAGACCGGCCAGATGGGCGTCACGCCGTTCGTCGCCGTGCAGCCTTCCCAGCTCTGGACGCCCGCCTACACGGAGTGGAGCGTCACTCAAAACGGCGCTCCCGGCGTCTTCGCGCTGTCCTACCAGGCGCAGGGCACGACGTCGCTGCCGACCTTCCTGGGCGCGCAGCTCGACGGCGAGACCATGGTGAACGCGCGGCCCCTCAAGGGCTGGCTTCGCGCCGCCTGGGTGCACGAATTCCTGCCCGACCGCGGCGTGACGGCGGGCTTCACCGTGCTGCCGGGCAGCACCTTCTCGGTCGACGGCGCGCGCGCCGCCAGCAACGCCGCGCGCCTCGAGCTCGGCGTCAAATACGCCGTGGGCAACCAGACGTCGCTGTTCGCCAACAGCAATGCCGAGCTGTCCGATCGCGGGCAGAGTGTCGGCGCCACCGTCGGGCTGCGCATCGTTTGGTAGGGTCTGCTGGGGGCGCGCCACTCCAGTGGCGCGTCTTCTCATGCTCTTTTGGACCGCGAGCGTCTCGCTCGCTCATGCTCAAGAGCGAGCCGGAGGCTCGCGGTCCGGAAGAGCATGACGCGCCACTGGAGTGGCACGCCCCCAGCGATTAGCACCCTCACGGCCACTCTGCGATGTAGCCCTTTTCCCGGTAGGGCTCGATCTTGCGCCATTCCTCCAGCACGCGCTGGCGGAATTCCGGATCGGTGTGCCAGCGCTCGACCGGCGCGGCGAACGGGTTGATCGTCACCAGCATCTTGTCGACCTCGGGCCAGTGGCGATGCAGGGTCATCGGATAGCGCCGCGCCGTGCAGATCTTGCCGAGGCAGATGACGCTCGCGATGTTGTGGCGGCCGAGCGCGGCGTCGATCACCGGCAGGGAGAACAGCACGTTCTCGCCGGTGTTGGTGGCGCGGTGCTCCTCGAGGATCAGCTCGGCCGGCACGCCGCCTTTCACCATGCCGTCCTTGATCACGCTGCATTCGGTGCGCGCGATGCCCTGCGTTGCCCCGCCGCTCACGATGGCGTGGCGAAAGAAGCGGCGCTGCCACAGGTCGACCGCGGCGGCGACCGCTTCGTCGACGCCATAGCGCCCGCCGAACACGAACAGCAGGTCGGCCGGCCGGAGCGGCGTCGAGATCAGGTGTTCGGCGTTGATGCGCGCGATCTCCGCCTCGCTCGGCCCGATGCCCGATGGATCGGTCAATTCAGGAACTCGGCGATCACGAGGTGATTGTCCTTCACCGGCCAGGTGCGGGTCGGGATGGTCTCGTTGTTGAACACCGCCATCACCGTGCGCGGCTGGGCGTCGAAGGTGAGCTTGCCCACCGAGACGCCGGGCACGCCGTCGTTGATGCCGGGCGGCACCTTGCCGTCGAGGCTGAACTTGTCGCGGCCGACGCCGAAATAGCCGCGCGGCCGGCTCATGATGACGATGGCGGCCGCGGACTCGTCGCCCTTGGCGAAGATGCCGGGACGCAGATGCACCACGTCGCTCGAGCGCAGGAACGGCGAGCGGTAGGTGTGGGTGACGGGCTGCGCCGCCATGGTGAGCACGAACTCGTAATAGGCGTCGGAGCGGCCGACGAAGGGACCCCACACGCCGTCCTCGCCGGTGGTCTTGCGATGCATCGCCACGGCGCTCTTGCGCTCGCCGGTCTTGGGGTCGACCTCGAAGATGTCGACCTCGGCGCCGGCGACCGGCAGGTTGGTGTAGCTGCCCTCGGCGATGCCGGTGACCTTGCCGTTCAGCACCGGCAGCGGCTCCTGGGCGATGAACATGCTGGCCGGCCGCCCGGCCGGCGATGAAGTCGTACATGGCGGCGAAGGCCAGCTTGTTGAAGGCCGTCTCGCGATGATCGAGCCCGTCGAGAATGACGTTGCGCGCGCCGCGCAGCTCGGAGGCATCGTAACTCACGCCGGTGGGCTTGCCGGGCGCACCGATGAAGCGGCCGTCGGGCTGGGAGTACTTGTCGTTCTTGTCGGAGCGGATCGCCATCATCTCCACGCCGGGAATGAGATCGTCCGGTCCCGAATTGAGATCCTTGAGGAAGGGAAAGGCGCCGTTGAACTCGCTGCCGACCAGCAGGGTCTCGGAGATCACGATGCCCTTGTTGGGCGTGCCGCACAGCACGGCGTGACTCACATATTCCGCGCCACCGCCGTTCTTGAGGTAGCTGCGGATGGCGTTGCCGCCGCGCGACGAGCCGACCAGCGCCACCTTGCGGCGGCGCGTCGCCTTCAGGACCTGCGCCACGAAGGCGGCGAGCTCCTTCATCTGGTCCTCGGCCGAGGAGCGGAAGGGCTCGGGCTTGGAATCGTCGCGCCGCGCGTTGGGATAGGCGAAATCGATGGCGAAGAGCTGGTTGCGCTTGTAGCCGTTGGCCTCGAAACGCCAGATGTTGTTGATCCAGAGCGCGCTCGAATCGCCGTTGCCGTGCACGAACACGACCGGCGGCAGGCTCGATTCGACGATGGGCTGGCGGCGTGGCGGGGCCGGAGGAGGCGCCGGACGCGGCGGCTGCTGGGCGAGCGCCAGCGCCGGCCACAGCGCTGCCGCGCCGCCGAGCAGAGCACGTCGTCCGAGCCTTCGGCCCTTCACCTTGTCTCCCCCAGACATTCGACCTCCATGTTGGCAAAACCCGGCGGTCGACGCTACGCTTGCCATATGTCCATTTGTTACGTCGATACACCAGTTGGCCGCCTCGCGCTCGAAGCGGATCACGACGCCGTGACCGGCGTGCGCTGGGCGAGCCCCGGCGAACGCAGCCGCGACAAGCGGGCGAGCCCCATCCTCAAGGAGGCGACGCGCCAGCTCGAGCGTTATTTCAGCGGAAAGCTCAAGCGCTTCGACCTGCCGCTCGCCGCGCGCGGCACCGATTTCCAGAAGCGCGTCTGGACGATGATGCGCGAGATCCCCTACGGCGAGACCGCGACCTATGGCGGCATGGCGATGGCGCTGAGCTCGGGGCCGCGCCCGATCGGCATGGCCTGCGCGCGCAATCCCATTCCGATCATCGTGCCCTGCCATCGCGTGCTGGCCAGCGGCGGCAAGGAAGGCGGCTTCTCGGGGGGCAAGGGATTGCCGACCAAGCGGCAGCTGCTGGCGCTGGAAGGCGTCGTGCTGTTGTAACCCAATGGCCTCTTCCTCCTCTCCCCCGATAGGGGGAGAGGCTGGGTGAGGGGGTTACAGACAGCCTTCGAAGCCCCCTCACCTAGCCTCTCCCCCTAGCGGGGGAGAGGAATATGAAAACATGAGGAGGTGAGAGTATGAGAAGCGGCGCATCGCTCCTTCTCGTGCGGCTTCTCCATCATTGCGTCGGGCGAAGGCTCCGGCTAGGGAGACCGCGATGCGCGTGCTGATCACCCGCCCGGAACGCGAGGCTGTGACGCTGGCCACGGCGCTCAGCCAGCGCGGCCACGTGCCGGTCATCGCGCCGCTGTTCCGGCTCGAAATCCTCCATCCGCCCGTCGATTTCGCGGCGTCGCTTGCCGCCTGCCAGGCCGTGCTGCTGACCAGCGCCAACGGCGCGCGCGCCCTCGCCGAGGCGAGCGAGCAGCGCGGCCGGCCGATCCTGGCCGTCGGCGACACCACCGCCACGACCGCCGAAGGGCTGGGCTTTACGGCCGTCACCTCGGCGGCCGGAGATGGCGCTGCCCTCGTGGAGCTGGTGCGCAAGCGCCTCGATCCGAAGGCTGGGCCCCTGATCCATGTCTCCGGTGTCGACCAGGCACTCGATCTCGGCGCGGCGCTCGGCCATGACGGTTTCGAGGTGCGCCGCTTCGTCCTCTACGACGCCCGCGAGGAGGGCGCGTTGCCGGACTCGGCACGGGCAGCGCTGCAGGCGCGTGCGCTCGATGCCGCCACCTTCTTCTCGCCGCGTGCCGCTGCGGGCTTTGCCGCGCTGCTGAGCAAAGCAGGCCTCGTCGATTCGGTACGGGACATCACGGCCATCGCCATCAGCCCGGCAGCCCTTGCCCCGCTCGGCAAATTGCCCTTCAAGGCCGTCGTTGCGGCGGCGCGGCCGACCCGCCAGGCCGTGCTGGATGAGATCGACCGGCTGGCCGAAGCCGGCGTACAAGGACAAGCCATCATGAGCGACACGCCTTCCTCTGCGCCACCGCCCCCGCTGGAGCCGCCGACGCCTCCGCCCGTCCAGGTGCGCCGTGGTCTGGGCGTCTTCGGCGCCTTCATCATCGGCCTGGTCGCCGCGGTGATCGTGCTGGCGGGCGCCGTGATCTCGCTGCCGTTCTGGCCGGAAGAGGTCCGCGTGCTGTGGCGCGGCCAGGCAGTCATTCCGCCGGCGCCGACCCCGGCGCTCGACCTGCAGGCGGTCCAGGCGGCCGCCAGCGCCGTCGCCGAGGCCGCGGTCGAGACAGCCCGGCGCGATCTCACGGCCCGCCTCGACGATCTCGAGAAGCGCCTGCGCGCGCTGTCGACCACGGCCGCCGAAAAACCTGCCGGATCCGACCCTGCCGTCGCCGAGCTGCGCGGCCGGGTCGAGGCGCTGGAAGGCCGGCCGGCAGCCGCCCCGACCACCGCGGCACCGTCGCCTGAAACCGACAAGGAGATGGCGGTGCTGCGGGCCGAGATCACGACCCTGCACACCGCCCTGCAGGCCCTCGACCAGAGCGTGACCGGGCAGCGCGAACAGACCAAGGCGCTGGGCGACGCGCTGACCACACGCAACGCCGGCGAGCAGAAGGCGCTGGTGGCGGCCCGCGCCGCGGCCGTGATCGGCGTCGCCGCGCGCCTGAGCGCCGCTCTCGACTCTGGCCTGCCCTTTGCCGCCGACCTCGCCCTGCTGGCGCCGCTCGCGCAGGGCGACGCCAAGCTCACGGAAGTCGCCGCATCGTTGCAGCCCTATGCGCAGGCGGGCGTGGCCTCGCGCGCCGCCCTCGCCGCCAGCTTCCCGGCCATGGCCAAGGCGGCCCTGGCCGACGACGTCGCCGACAATTCGTTCGGCGAGCGGCTTCTGGGCAAGGTCAGGGGCATCGTGTCGCTGCGCCGGGTCGGCGACGACGTGCAGGGCGATTCGGCCGAGGCCAAGCTCGCGCGCGCCGAAGCCGCACTCAACGCGGGCGATCTCGTGAAAGCGGTCGACCTCGTCAAGTCACTGCCGGCACAGACCAGCAAGGCCACGCAGGCGTGGCTGGCGCGCGCCGAGGCCCATCTTGCCGCCAAGCGCGCGATCGACGCGCTGGCCGCACACGCCATCTCCCTGCTGGGCGCGGCGCGTTGATCCGATGACCATCCTGCGCACTCTCATCTGGTTCGCCATCGCCGCCGTCGCCATGCTGGGCGCGGTGTGGCTGGCCGAACGGCCCGGCGCGGTCACCGCCGAGTTTCGCGGCTGGCGCCTCGACACCAGCGTCGGCGCGCTCGCGGTCGGCATCGTCGTGCTGATCCTGGTGTGCATCGGCCTGTGGCTGCTCTATCGCTGGATCACGGGCGCGCCGGGCGCGCTGCTCGAAGGCTGGGGCGACAGCCGGCGCCGCCGCGGCTATCGCGCGCTCACCCAGGGCCTGGCCGCGGTCGCCGCCGGCGACGGCGCGGAGGCGCAGAAGCAGGCGCGCAAGGCCGAGAAGCTTCTGGCCGAACCCGCGCTCACGCTGCTGTTGTCGGCGCAAGCCGCCCAGCTCACGGACGATCGCGACGGCGCCAAGCGCGCCTTCAACGCCATGCTCGACGATGAGCAGATGGCGTTCCTGGGTTTGCGCGGCCTGATCGGCCAGGCGCTGCGCGAGGGCGATCAGGCCCAGGCGCTGGCCTATGCCGAGCGCGCGTTTCAACTGAGGCCACAGACGCCGTGGGTGGTGCATTCGCTGTTCGACATGCAGGCGCAGATCGGCCAGTGGAAAGCGGCTCAGGAGACGCTCGACACAGGCCTGCGCCGGCGGGTCGTCACGCAGGACAAGGGTCGCACCTTGAAGGCGCTGCTGCTGGTCGAGCGCAGCCGTGCGGCCGAGCGCGCCCAAGAGCAAGCGGGCCCCGCAGCCGATGCGCTTTCGCTGGCGCGCGAGGCGTTCGGCCTGGCGCCCGAGCGCATCGCCGTCACCAGCCGGCTGGCCGAGCTGCAGATCAAGGCAGGCGACGGCAAGCGCGCGGCCCGGACGCTGGAGCGCGGCTGGGCGCTGGCGCCGCATCCCGACCTCGCCGCGCTCTATCTCAAGGCATCGGGCGAAACCGAGCCGCTTAAGCGGGTCGGCGTCATGCGCCGCCTGGCGTCGCAAAAGCCCGACGACATCGAAAGCCATCTCGCCCTGGCGCAGGCCTCGCTCGATGCCGGCCTGTGGGGCGAAGCGCGGCGCTATCTCGAGAGCGCCGGCGGCGCCCATCCAACGGTCCGCGTCTGCCGCATGATGGCCGAGGTCGAGGAAGGCGCGCATTCCGACCAGGCCAAGGTCCATGAATGGCTGGCGCGCGCGGCGGATGCGCCGGCCGATCCCACCTGGCGTTGCTCGGTGTGCGGGGCGCACCATGAGAGCTGGCGCTCGGTGTGCGAGAGTTGCGGCGCGTTCGGCACCTTGCACTGGCGCGCGCCCGGCACCTTCGGCCAGGTCCTGCCGCCCGACGTGCGGGCGGAGCTCGAGTTCGCGGCAAGCCCGACGAAATAGACGACAAGCAGAGACGGGGAAGAAACATGTTCGAGACGACCCTGGCGGGCAGCCTGCCCAAGCCCTCGTGGCTTGCCACGCCCAACGTGCTGTGGGCGCCCTGGACCTTGAGCGGCCAGCCGCTGTTCGAGGCCAAGGACGACGCCACCTTGCTCGCCATCCGCCGCCAGGAAGACGCCGGCATCGACATCGTGAGCGACGGCGAGCAGGCACGGCAGCATTTCGTGCACGGCTTTTTGGCCGAGGTCGACGGCGTCGACTTCGACAAGAAGGTGCGCATGGGCATCCGCAACAACCGCTACGACGCGGATTGCCCGACGGTCACCGCGCCGCTGGTGCGGCGCAAATTCGTGCATGAGCGCGAGGCGCGCGTCGCCCGCGCCGCCACGGCGCGCAAGCTCAAATTCACCCTGCCCGGGCCGATGACCCTGATCGACACCCTGGCCGACGGCTACTACGGCGACCGCGTGAAGATGGCCTTCGCCTTCGCCGAGCTTCTGAACCAGGAGGCGCGCGACCTGGAGAAGCTCGGCGTCGATGTGATCCAGTTCGACGAGCCCGCCTTCAACGTCTATCTCGGCGAGACCGTCGAGTGGGGCGTGCCGGCGCTGGAAAAGGCGGCCGAGGGCCTGAAATGCACAACGGCGGTGCACATCTGCTACGGCTACGGCATCGAGGCCAACATCAAGTGGAAGGAAGCGCTGGGCGACAGCTGGCGCCAGTACGAGCAGACCTTCCCGGCGCTCGACCGCAGCAAGATCCAGCAGGTCTCGCTGGAATGCCGGCAAAGCCACGTGCCGCCCGAACTGATGAAGCTCCTGAAGACCAAGACGGTGCTGGTGGGCGCCATCGACGTGGCGTCGGACAAGGTCGAGACCCCGGAGGAAGTGGCCGCCACCTTGAAGCTCGCGACGGAATTCGTCGACCCCGAGCGCATCCAGGCCTGCACCAATTGCGGCATGGCGCCGATGACCCTGGGCGTCGCCTACGGCAAGCTGCGCGCGCTGGCGGAGGGAGCGGCACTGGCACGCAAGGCGCTCGCCTAAATCGCTATTGTAACAATTCGGTCTTAGGCTACCTCCCGTACCAAGGGAGAGTGTCGAATGCGCCGTCTGCTGCTCACCGCCGTCCTGGGCGCGCTGGCGCTCCCGGCTGCCGCCCAAACCCCGTCCCGCCCGCACAATGTCGTGCTGTTCGTGGCCGACGGGCTGCAGGGCCGGCATGGTCAATGAAAAGACGGCGCCGGCGATGGCGGGCCTGATGGCCGAGGGCGTGCGCTTCAGCAACCCCCATTCGCTGTTCCCGACCTTCACCACGGCCAACGCCTCGGGCATGGCGACCGGTCACCTGCTGGGCGATACCGGCGATTTCAGCAACACGATCTATGTCGGCTTCCCGGTGCAGAGTGCGGCCGGCACGTCGACGCCGTTCATCGAGAACGATGCGGTGCTGGGCGAGATCAACGAGCACTTCGCCGGCGACTACCTGAACCAGGACACCATCCTCAAGGCGGCGCGCACCGCCGGTCTTTCGACCGCGATCATCGGCAAAGTCGGACCGGCCCTGATTTTCGATCACACCGAGCGGACCGGCCAGCAGACCATCATCTTCGACGACGTGACCGGCCGGCCAGGCGGCATTCCGCTGGCCGACGACGTGGCCAAGCGCCTGGCGGCGGCCGGACTTCCCGTGCAGACGCCGGGACGCGGCGAGAACCTCAAGTCCGGCAACAGCACGACGCCCGGCACGACGGTCGCCAACCTGCCGCAGCAGGCCCATCTGGCCGACGTCGCCACGAAGGTCGTGCTGCCCCTGTTCAAGGAACGCAACAAGCCGTTCCTGATGGTGTTCTGGTCGCGCGATCCAGACGGCACGCAGCACAATCAGGGCGACAGCCTGGGCCGGCTGGTGCCCGGCATCAGCGGCCCGACCTCGCTCGCCGCCATCAAGAACGCCGACGACAATCTCGGCAGGCTTCTGGCGGCGCTGAAGGAGCAGGGGCTGGACGGCGCGACCGACGTCATCCTGACCTCCGATCACGGCTTCTCGACCATCTCCAAGGAAAGCGCCACGAGCTGGGCGGCGCAGCAGACCTACAAGGACGTGCCGGCCGGCCAGCTGCCGTCGGGCTTCCTGGCGATCGACATCGCGCATGGGCTCGGCCTGCCGCTCAACGACCCGGACTCCAAGAACGCCGAGGTGCCGCCCGGAATCGTGCCGGCCCGCGGCAACGGCCTGATCGGCAGCGATCCGGCACATCCCGACGTCGTCGTCGCGGCCAATGGCGGCTCCGATCTCGTCTATCTGCCGAAGGCCGACAAGGCGCTGGCCGCCAAGATCGTGGCGCTGCTGTCGGAGCAGGATTACACCAGCGGCCTGTTCGTCGACGAGGCGCTGGGCGCGATCCCCGGCACCTTGCCGCTGTCGGCGATCGCGCTGAAAGGCGCGGCCGCGACGCCGACGCCCTCCATCGTCGTCAACTTCCGCTCCTTCTCGACCGGCTGCGCCGATCCCACGACCTGCGGCGTCGAAGTGGCCGACACCAGCCTGCAGCAAGGCCAGGGCATGCACGGCAGCTTCTCGCGCGCCGACACGCGCAACACCATGGGCGCCAAGGGGCCAAGCTTCCGTCGACGTTTCGAGGACAAGGCGCCGGCCAGCAATGCCGATCTCGGCCAGACGATCGCGCGGCTGCTCAATCTCAAGATCGCCGATCGGGGCCACCTGACCGGCCGCGTCTTGAGCGAGGCGATGCCCAATGGCGCAGTGCCGGCCGTGCAGGCGAACACGGTCCGCTCCAAGCCCGACGCCGCCGGACACGTCACCGTGCTGATGACGCAGAGCGTGGGCGCCGTTCACTACTTCGACGCCGCTGGCTATCCGGGCCGCACGCTCGGTCTGACGGCGGAGTAGCAGCAAGATTCGGCGACGCTGAATCAATCGAGATCGACGGCGATCAATGAACGCCGTCGATGACGCTCCCTGTCGCCTGCAGTAGACTGCGGGCGATGACCGCCCGGCCTCACGACAGCGACGCTCCCTCCCTCGGCCTCGTGCTGGTCGAGGCGCTGGTCTTCTGGCTGCGCCGCCAGGGCGTCTTCTGGTTGATGGCGCTGCCGATCGCAGGCCTCGCCGGCGCCATTACCTATATTCTCGAATCGAACCGGGCACTGGTCGATTGGCGCCATCACTGGGGCTGGGATTTCCTGTTCGCGCTGATCTACGCGATGTTCCTCGATCGCTGGATCAAGGAGGCGCTGCTCGAGGAAGCGCACCCGTGCGAAGGAGCCGATGCGCTGCGCGGCTCGACAATCGCCCCGGGCTTCCTCGTCTTTGCCGCCGCGCTCGGCCTGATGGCGGTGGCACTTGCGCTTCTGCCTCACGTCGCGCTGTCGGCGGTGCTGTGGACGGCGACGGCTTCGCTGTTTGCGCTGATGCTGCCCGCGCTCGCGGCCGGCGAACCCGCCTCGCTGCGCCAGGCCTTCGCCCGGGGCCGGCCGCTGCAGATCCATCTCTTCCTGCTGATCGGTGGCGGGGTCGCGCTCTGGCTGCTGGCTGACCCGGGCGTGGCGTGCCTTGCCGGTTACCTGGCCGACGGTCCGTGGAAGGCCGCCGCCGCTACGGCCGCCCATCGGCTGATCGACGGTCTGCTGCTCGCCTTCGTGGGCTACGGGCTCGCCACTCTGTTTCGCGAAGTGTCCGGCTGGCAGCAACCCGAGCCGGACGCTCGTCTGTACCGCCGTCTGTCGTGAAAGGCGGCTCTCAGATCACTTGGACCGTGGAAGGCGTCGGCGCAGCGCGTAGAGCAGCTCCAGCGCTTCGCGCGGCGAGAGCTCGTCGGGATTGACCTCGGCCAGCGCCTTTTCGACTTCGGACTCCTGGGATTTCGCCACGCCGCCGGCCGGCCGCGCCGGGGCGGCGGCAAACAATGGCAGATCGTCGGCGAGCCGGCTCACTGCGCCCGACTGCTCGCCCTTCTCCAGCGCCGCCAGCACTTCCTCGGCGCGGGACACGACCGCGGCGGGCAGACCGGCGAGCTGGGCGACATGGATGCCGTAGGAGCGGTCCGCGGCACCCGATGCCACCTCGTGCAGGAACACGACCTCGTTCTGCCATTCCTTGACGCGCATGGTGTAGGGCGCGAGCGCCGCCAGCCGCTCCTTGAGCGCCCCAAGCTCGTGGAAATGGGTGGCGAACAGCGCGCGGCATTTGTTGACGTCGTGCAGATGCTCGAGCGTCGCCCAGGCGATCGACAGGCCGTCGAACGTCGCCGTGCCGCGGCCGATCTCGTCCAGGATCACCAGGCTCCTGGCCGTCGCCTGGTTGAGGATCGCCGCGGTCTCGACCATCTCGACCATGAAGGTCGAGCGGCCACGCGCCAGGTCGTCGGCCGCGCCGACACGGCTGAACAGGCGGTCGACGATGCCGATCGTGGCTTCCCTGGCCGGCACGAAGGAGCCGGACTGGGCCATTACGGCTATGAGGGCGTTCTGGCGCAGAAAAGTCGACTTGCCGGCCATGTTGGGCCCGGTCAGCAGCCACAGCCGGCGTTGCGGGCCGAGGTCGCAGTCGTTGGGCACGAAGCCCGTGCCGCCCCCGAACTGCTTTGCCGTTGCAGCGCCGCCTCGACCACGGGATGGCGGCCGCCTTGAATCGCAAAGGCAGGCTCCTCGCTCAGCACGGGGCGCACGTAGTTCTGGCTGGCGGCGAGCTCGGCCAGCGCCGCGGCGACATCGAGCGCCGCCAGCGCCCGGCCGGCTGCGGCCACGGCGGCTGAGACCGCCATCACCTTCGTGACAAGCTCGTCGAAGATTGCGAGTTCCAGCGCCAGCGCCTGGTCGGCCGCCCGGCCGATGCGGGTCTCGAGCTCGGCCAGCTCCGCCGTGCTGAAGCGCGTTGCATTGGACATCGACTGACGGCGCGTGAAACCCAGCGTCGCGAGATCGAGCTTGTCGGCGTGCGTGGCCGTCACCTCGATGTGGTAGCCGATCATGTTGTTGTGCCGGATTTTTAGCGACATCACGCCGCTCACGGTCCGGTATTTCGCCTCGAGCGCCGCCACTGTCTTGCGGCTGTCATCGCGCAGGGTGCGCTGTTCGTCGAGCTCGGCGCGGTAGCCCTGGCGGATGAAGCCGCCGTCGCGTGCAAACAGCGGCGGCTCGTCGGCCAGAGCGACGGCGAGCGCATCGATCAGCGCGCGATGGCCGGAGCAGGCCGCAACGATGGCGGCGAGCGGCGCGGGGGGCGGCGCCAACGCCTCGGGCTCGGCGCGCAGCGCAGCGGCCAGCGCCTCGCCCGAGTCGAGACCGTCCTTCAGCGCCAGAAGATCACGCGGGCCGCCGCGGCCGACCGAGAGGCGCTGCAGCGCGCGCTCGATGTCGGGCGTGCGGCGGAGCGCCTCGCGCACGCGCTCGCGCACGGCCGGCCGTTCGACGAAGAGCTGCACCAGGTCGAGGCGGCGCTCGATCTCGGCGCGCTGGGTCAAGGGTGCAGCGATGCGCTCGGCCAGCAGGCGCGCGCCGGGGCCGGTCAGGGTGCGGTCGATGGTGGCCAGAAGGCTGCCATCGCGCCGCCCGTCGAGGCCGCGCACCAGCTCGAGATTGCGCCGGGTCGCGGGATCGATCTCCATCGTGCCGTCGGCGCGTTCGCGGCGCGGCGGCGCCAGCGCCGGCCGCTTGCCGGCTTGCGTCAGCTCGACATAGTCGAGCAGCGCGCCGCAGGCGGCCGTCTCGGCGCGCGAGAAGGCGCCGAAGCTGTCGAGGGCGGCGACGTTGAAGGCCGTCTGCAGGCGCTTGCGCGCATTGTCGCTGTCGAAGCGCGCCGAGGGCAGCGGCGTCAGCACCGCGTTCCAGTCCTCGAGCACTGTCTTCAAGGGCTCGCGCGCCAGCAGCCGGTCGGGCACCAGCACCTCGCCGGGCGCCAGCCGCGCCAGCGCTGCGGCAAGTTGGCCCGCCAGCAATGGCTGGGTAGCGAAGTCGGCGGTCGAGAGGTCGAGCCAGGCCAGCGCCAGCTCGCCCTGCGCCTCGGCGATGGCGGCGAGATAGTTGTGGCTGCGCGCGTCGAGCAGCGAATCCTCGGTGAGCGTCCCCGGCGTGATGACCCGCACCACGGCGCGCTCGACCACCGATTTGGCGCCGCGCTTCTTGGCTTCGGCCGGATCCTCGACCTGCTCGCAGACCGCGACCTTGAAACCCTGGCGGATCAGCCGCGACAGGTAGGCTTCGTGGCTGTGCACCGGCACGCCGCACATCTTGATGTCTTCGCCCAGATGCTGGCCGCGCTTGGTGAGCGCGATATCGAGCGCCCCCGAGGCCTTGACCGCATCGTCGAAGAACAGCTCGTAGAAATCGCCCATGCGATAGAACAGCAGATGCTCGGGATGCGCGGCCTTGATCGCCAAGTACTGGCGCATCATCGGCGTGGCGTCCGCGGGGAGCGGTGGAAGGGCGTTGCTGTCGGGCACGGGTGGCTCTCGGTTGGCTCCCGGTCTAGCATGATCGGGCGGCCCTCGGCTGGGGGCCAATTGGGGGAAACAGGTATGGGGAAGCTCGACGATGTTTCCTATCATACGGGCGCCGAGGATTTTCCGGAGGACGCACCGGAGGAGAACGGCGCAACCCATATCGGCATGTTCCTGACGTGGGCCATCAGAAAAGGCCTGTTCGCCGGCACGGACGCGCCGGCCGAAGCCGTCGACGCTGTCCGGAAGGGTAGCCTTTCGGGCCGAGAGTTTCTGATTGAGCACTGCAACGGCAAGCTGCTGTCGGAGTTCTTCACCCCCGCTGGCGCCGCGTTCGCAATACAGCAATACAGCGCCTATATCGAAGATTACGAACGTCTGCTCGGCAAGCAGCCAGAGTACCAATACCTCGTCGAAGACAACCAGACGAACTACGAGATCATGGCTGAGTCGCTCGACCGGCGGTGGGCTGCGTTCCAGACCACCGGCACGGGGCGATAGAAACGCCGTGGAACACAGCCGATCCCCATTCGACAAGATCGACCTTGCCGTCGGCCGCCTGGTCGAGGCCGGCCGCTGGCTGGTGCTGCCGGTGGCGCTGATCCTGTTCCTGCAATGGCCGTTGCGCGATTTCGTGCAGTGGGGCTCGCGCGAGGCCAACGATCTCGGCCAGTGGATCTTCGCGCTCTATGTCAGCCTGGCCATGACCTTCGCCACCCGCGAACGCGCCCATCTGGCAGTCGACGCCGTCGCGCACGGCTACCCGGCGCGCGTGCGGTCCGCGATCGGGCGCTGGGGCGGCTTCGCCTGCGTGGCGCCGTGGGCGCTCTTCATGATCTGGACGGTGGGCCCCACCGTGTGGCGCTCCGTCCTGGTGCTGGAGAAATTCTCCGAGACCAACAACCCGGGCTATTTCATCATCAAGCTCGCCACCCTGCTGCTGGCCGTGCTGGCACTTTGCCAGGCGCTGCTCGATGTCGTGAAGCGAGACCACTAGGTGGAGAGCGCCGGCCTCTGGATGCTGCTGGCCGTCGCGATCACCTTGCTGGCGACCGGACTGCCGGCCTTTGCCGTGCTGATGGGCGTGTCGGCGGTGTTCGCCACGGTGGGCGTGCTGGCAGGCGGCATCGACTATCCGCTGCTGACGGCGCTGCCCAGCCGCATTATCGGCCTCCTGGAAACCGACCTGCTGCAAGCGCTGCCGCTCTATGTCTTCATGGGCGCGCTGCTCAACCGCCTGCCCCTCGCCGACCGGCTGTTCCGCTGCGGCGTGGCGCTGGGCCGCCATGGCGGCGGCGCGCCGGCAATCGCCACCCTGGGGCTGGGCGCGCTTTTGGCGCCGATGAACGGCTCGGTGGGGGCAAGCGTCGCCATGCTGTCGCGCAGCGTCGCGCCCAAGCTCGCGGCCCGTGGCATGCCGGCGGCCGAGAGCACGGCGCTGGTTTGCGTGGCCAGCACGCTCGGTGTCGTGATCCCGCCGTCGCTGGTCCTGATCCTGCTGGGCGACGCCATGATGCGCGCCCACACCGAAGCGGCCAACGTCACCAAGGAGATGGTGCGCATCGTCAACACGCAGGACATCTTCCGCGGCGCGCTGGTGCCGGCGGCGATCTTCCTGGCGCTCTGCCTGCTGGTGGCCTGGCTCCTCGGCCGCAAGACGCCGGCGCGCGGACCGGCCGAGCGGCCGGCGGCGATCGAATGGGCGACAGCCGCCGTCGCGGCGCTGTTCGTGGTCGGCCTGCTGGCGGGCGTCGCCGCCGGCTACTTCTACGCCGTCGAAGCGGCCGCCATGGGCGGCACGGCGCTGCTGCTGTTCGGCTGGACGACCGGTGGCCTGCGCGGCGGCGTCTTTTCCCACGTGCTGCGCGACACCATGGCAGTGACCGGCGCGCTGTTTGCCCTGTTCGTGGCGGCGACCACCTTCACCCTGGTGTTCCGCACCTTCGGCACCGACCGCCTGCTCGATGCCTGGGTGAAGCTGGTGCCGGGCGGCGCCACGGGCGCGGCGATCACCGTGCTGGTGGTGTTCGGCCTGTCGGCCTTCGTGCTCGACGCCTTCGAGATCGTGTTCGTGATCGTGCCGATCGTCATGCCCTCGATCCTGACCCGCGCGCCCGACGCGGTCTGGATCTCAGTGCTGGCGCTGCTCGCTTTGCAGGCAAGCTTCCTGGTGCCGCCCAGCGGCTATGCCGTGATGATGGCGCGCAGCGCCATGGCCCAGAAGACGGCGATCCGGCCGCTGGTGCGGGCCCTCGCTCCTTATATCGGCGCCCAGCTCGTGGTGCTGGCGCTGGTGGTGACCATGCCGTGGCTCGCCCACCTTGCCCAGCCCAAGGGCGCCGACGCGCCGCCTACCGAAAAAGTCGACGACGAGACCGCCCGCAAGCGCTTCAACGACATGCTGAAGCTGCCGCCGCCGTCGGAAGAATAGAGACCTCATGCTGAGGAGGCTGCGCGGCGGCCGTCTCGAAGCATGGGCCACAAAACGACTGGTTCCCACCCTTCGAGACGCGGCCCTCCGGGCCGCTCCTCAGGGTGAGGTTAGCTTTCTACACCTGCATTGCAGCGCGGCATGGCTGACTGGCCCTCCCCGGGGATTGCCGCCAATATGCCCTCTCAACCGGGAGAGAAACGACGATGACGAGCAAAAGCTCGGAAGCAATGGTCAGCAGCGAGATGGGCGACCTCGACGGCGATTCGCTGGTCATGCACCGCACCGGCCGGCCGGGCAAGATCGAGATCGTCGCCACCAAGCCCTTGGTCACCCAGCGCGATCTGGCGCTCGCCTATTCGCCGGGCGTGGCCGCGCCCTGCCTGGAAATCGCCAAGGATCCCGCTACCGCTTATGACTACACCGTGCGCGGCAATCTGGTCGCCGTGATCTCCAACGGCACCGCCGTGCTGGGCCTGGGCGACATCGGGGCGCTCGCCAGCAAGCCGGTGATGGAAGGCAAGGCGGTTCTGTTCAAGCGCTTCGCCGACGTCGACTGCATCGACCTCGAGGTCGACACCAAAGACGTCGATGCATTCGTCAATTGCGTGCGCTATCTGGGGCCCACCTTCGGCGGCATCAACCTCGAGGACATCAAGGCACCGGAATGCTTCATCATCGAGCAGCGCCTGCGCGAGCTGATGGACATTCCGATCTTCCATGACGACCAGCACGGCACCGCTATCGTCTCGGCCGCCGGCCTGATAAACGCGCTGCACCTCACCGGCCGCAACATCAAGGACATCAAGATGGTGGTGAACGGGGCGGGCGCCGCTTCGATCGCCTGCATCGAGCTCGTGAAGGCGATGGGCATGCCGCACGAGAACGCCATCCTGTGCGACACCAAGGGCGTGCTGTGGCAGGGCCGCACCGAGGGCATGAACCAGTGGAAGAGCGCCCACGCCGTGCGCACCAAGGCGCGCACGCTTGAGGAGGCGATGAAAGGCGCCGACGTCTTCTTCGGCCTGTCGGTCAAGGGCGCCGTGACCAAGGCGATGGTGAAGTCGATGGCCGACAAGCCAATCATTTTCGCCATGGCCAATCCAGACCCGGAGATCACACCGGAAGACGTCCGCTCGGTGCGCAAGGACGCCATCATCGCCACCGGCCGCTCGGACTACGCCAACCAGATCAACAACGTGCTGGGCTTCCCCTATATCTTCCGCGGCGCGCTCGACGTCCGCGCCCGCACCATCAACGAAGACATGAAGGTGGCCGCGGCCGAAGCGCTGGCCAAACTCGCACGCGAGGACGTACCCGACGAGGTCGACCGCGCCTATTCCGGCCGCCGGCTGCGCTATGGGCCCGAATATATCGTGCCGGTGCCGTTCGATCCCCGGCTGATCTCCGCGGTGTCGTCGGCAGTGGCCCAGGCGGCGATGGATTCCGGCGTGGCGCGCAAGACGATCGCCGACATGGCCGAGTACCGCCGCGAGCTCTCGGGCCGCCTCGATCCCACCAGCCATTGGCTGCAGAGCCTGTTCGATCAGGTGAAGGCCAATCCGCAGCGCATCGTGTTCGCCGAAGGCGAGGAGGAGCGCACCATCCGCGCCGCCGTGGTGTTCCGTGACAACGGCTACGGCACGCCCATCCTGATTGGCCGCGAGGAGCAGGTGCGCGAGACCATGAAGTCGCTCGGCATCGGCGATGCGACCGGCATGGAGATCCACAATGCGCGGCTCAGTACGCGCAACAAGCCGTACACCGATCTGGTCTACAAACGCCTGCAACGCGACGGCTACCTGCGCCGCGACGTGCAGCGCATGGTCAACCAGGGCCGCAACGTGTTCGGCGCCTGCATGGTGGCGATGGGCGACGCTGCCGGCATGGTGACCGGGATCACCCGCCGCTTCCCCGAATGCTATAGCGACATCCAGCGCGTGATCGACGCCAGCCCTGACAAGGTGCCGATGGGCTATTCCATCGTCGTGGCGCGCCACGGCACCGTGTTCCTGGCCGATACCTCGATCAACGAGACGCCCTCGCCCGAGCAGCTCGCCACCATCGCCAAGCAGATGGTAGCCAATGCCCGCACCATGGGCCACGAGCCGCGCGTCGCCTTCCTCTCCTTCTCAAACTTCGGCAGCCGCGAGATCGATCGCATCGATCGCATCCGCAAGGCGATCCGCCTGCTCGACGCGGAGAAGGTCGACTTCGAGTATGACGGCGAGATGCAGGCCGACATGGCGCTCGACTACGAGCTGTTGCGCGAGACCTATCCGTTCTGCCGCCTCACCGGCCCGGCCAACGTGCTGGTGATGCCGGGCCTGCATTCGGCGCACATCTCCTCGCGCCTGATGCAGCGGCTGGGCGGCGTCACGGTGATCGGGCCTGTCATCGATGGCCTGCAGAAGCCCATGCAGATCGTGCAGATGGGCTCGACCGTCAGCGACCTGGTGAATCACGCGGCGCTCGCAGCCTACGGGGCGCTGAACGGACGGAGGCAGTGATGGTCGATCTCGTCATTCGCGGCGCCACGATTGTCGACGGCCTGGGCCATGAACCGAAGCGTGCCGACCTTGCGGTCAAGGACGGCCGCATCGCGGGCATCGGCGACATCAAGGACAGGGGCGCCGAAACGATCGACGCCGACGGCCTCGTCCTCTCGCCCGGCATCGTCGACGTGCACACGCACTACGATGCCCAGGTCACCTGGGATGCCACGCTCTCGCCGTCGCCCTCGCTCGGCGTCACCACGGCGGTGATGGGCAATTGCGGCTTCGGCATCGTGCCGGCGCCGCCCGCGGCGCGCGACCTGGTGATTCGCAACCTGTCGGTCGTCGAGGGCATGGACCTCGATGCGCTGCGCCAGGGCATCACCTGGGATTTCGAGAGTTTCAGCGACTACATGGCGATGCTGCGCCGTCGCGGCGCCTACGCCAACCTGGCCGTGCTGGCCGGTCATTCCACGATCCGCACCGCCGTGATGGGCGAGGACGCCTCGCAGCGCGGCGACGCCACGCCGGAAGAGCTCGCACGCATGAAGGCCATGGTGGCCGATGCCATGGACAATGGCGCGATCGGGCTCGGTGCCTCCTACTCGCTCAATCACTCGGGCTATGGCGGCGTGCCCATGCCCTCGACCATCGCGCCGATCTCCGAGCTCGATGCGCTGGTCGACGCCATGGGGCCGCGCGGCCGGGGCGTGATCGCCATCGCCTCGGGCGTGAAGACGCCGCAGGAGCTGGAACCGATGGCGGCCAAGCATGGGCGGCCGTTCTTCCAGGGCACCGGCATGGCGATGTACAACGAGCAGGAGCCGGCGCGCGCACTGCGCATCTTCGATGACTGCGCCGCCGCCATCCGCCGCGGCAACGGGCTCTATGTCCAGATCCCCTGCCAGCCCTTGTCGTTCGATTTCACGATGGCCAACGCCTACCCGTTCTACAGCCACTCGGCCTTCGATCCGATCAAGGCCTACTCCCCGGAGCAGCTCAAGGCCGTGTTCCGCGATCCGTCATGGCGCGCCAAGTTCCGCGAGAATGCCAAGAACCCGCGGCCGGGCATGATCTTCCAGGGAAATTGGGATCGCGTGATGGTGGCCGTGGCCCACAAGCCGTCGAACGCCAAGTATGTGAACCGCTACGCCGCGGAGATCGCCAAGACCGAGCATCGCGATCCGCTGGACGTCATGCTCGATCTCGCGCTCGACGAGGATCTCGAGACCGCTTTCCTCGGCCGCTTCCTCAATGTCGGCGACGAAGGCGTGGCGCGCCTGCTGAAGCACGAGGCGGGCGTGGTGGCGCTCTCCGATGCCGGCGCCCACCTCATCTATATGTGCGATGCAGGCTTCGGCCTGCATTTCCTGGCGCACTGGGTGCGCGAGCGCGGCGATTTCGACCTGGTCGAAGGCATCCGCCGGCTGACCAGCCACCCCGCCGATCTCTACGGCATCCAGAATCGCGGCCGCCTCACCGTCGGAGCCCAGGCCGACCTGCTGCTGTTCGATCCGGCCACCGTCGGAATCAGCCCGGCCGAGAGGATCGCCGACCTGCCGGGCGGTGGCCGACGCACGATCCGCCGGCCGACCGGCGTGCAGGGCGTCTTCTGCAACGGCGTCAAAACCTTCGACGGCAAGGACTATGTGAAGCACGCCAAGGGCCCCGGCCACGTGCTCGACCGCTTCAACAACTCGCAAGGTCAGCACAGCGCCATCGCCGCGCAATGACGCTCGAAACCTGGTGGATCTATCTCGGCGCGGTGGTCCTGATCGCCTGCACGCCGGGGCCGAACGTGCTCTACGTCACCACGCGCAGCATCCGCTTCGGCTTCAGTGCCGCCATGAGCGGCATGGCGGGCTGCCTCCTGGCGCTCGCGGTCATGCTGGCGGGCTCGGTTGCCGGCGTCAGCGCCTTCATGCTGGCCGTGCCCACGGCCTTCGAAGTGCTGAAATACGCGGGCGCCGCCTATCTGATCTTTCTCGGCATCCAGATGTGGCGCGCGCCGGCCGATCTCGAACTTCCGGCGACCGCACCGCCGCGCGGAACCGCGAGCCGCGTCGCGCTGTTTCGTGGCGGCTTCCTGGTCGGCATCAGCAATCCCAAGCTGCTGATCTTCGCCGCCGCCTTCTTTCCGCAGTTCATCGCGCCGTCCACGCCTTGGGCACCGCAATTCGTGCTGTTTGTCGCGACGCTCCTGGCGGTCGAGTCATTCTTCTATATGACCTATGCGCTGTCCGGCCGCCGGCTCGCGGCCCGTCTGATGCAGGGCGCGTGGCAACGGCAATTCAACCGCGTGAGCGCCGTGATTTTCACGGGATTCGGCTGCGCCTTGCTTCGTTACCGGCCGTAGCGCTTCCCGCTCCTGCTCGGGCGGTATAGGATTTTCATAACCGAATCGCCTGGGAGGGCGCCCTGATGCCGACGATCATGAGAATCAGCAGCCGGAATCTGTCCGGCATCCGCCGCCGCAGCCTCGTGAAGGGCGGCATGGCCGGCATCCTCGCCAGCGGCCTCGCGCCCCTCGCCGCCCGCGCCGAAGCCAAGAAGCTCGTGATGGCGCATCTCAACGCCGTACCGGAATCGGCCGCCGTCGCTTTCGACTGGCAGGCCAAGGAAGTCCGCGAGCGCTCGCACGGCGAGCTCGACATGCAGTTCTTCGGCTCGACCCTGATCAGCAAGGAGCTCGAGATCATGAACGCGGTGAAGTCGGGCAACATCGCCATCGGCAATCCCGGCGGCGCCGCGGCCACCGTGTTCCCCGAGATGGGCGTGTTCCTGGTGCCGTACCTCGTGCAGAGCTACGACCAGGCCTACAAGATGTTCAACGGCAAGATCGGCGATGCGCTCGATAAGCAGTTCCAGGAAAAGTACAAACTCAAGACGCTGTGCTTCTTCGACTACGGCTTCCGTCATTTCTGGACGTCCAAGAAGGCGATCAAGGAGCCCAAGGACCTGCGCGGCGCCAAGATCCGCGTGCAGCAGGCCAAGGTGTTCGGCGACACCATCAACGGGCTGGGCGGCAACGCCGTGCCGATGGCGTGGGGCGAGGTGATCTCGGCCGCCAAGTCGGGCGTGATCGACGGCGGCGACCTGCCGATCGTCAACCAGATCGCGTTGAAAATCTACGAGGTCTCGAAATACTGCTCGATGACCTTCCACAACTATGGTCCGACCCTCAACACCATGAACCTCGCGGTGTGGGAGGGCCTCAGCGATCCGCACAAGAAGCTGATGCTCGACACCAGCCGCGAAGCCCAGTCCAAGTGCCGCGAGCTCACCGAATCGGTCGACAACTTCGCCGCCGCCAAGAAGGAGCTCGAGCCCAAGGGCATGGTTGTCGTCGAAGCCGACGTCGACGCCTTCAAGAGGGTGGCGCAGGAGAAGATCTGGCCGGCCTACAAGCAGCAATATGCCGGCCTGTGGGACCAGATCGTGGAGTTCAAGGTCTAGGATTGAGTCGAAGCTTGCGCACCCGCACGATGTCATCCCGAGCGACGCGAACCCCCTCCGGCCCTTCGGGCCACCTCCGCCGCTTCGCAGGGGAGGCAGAGTGGGGGTCTCGACTTAAGGTCTCGGGATGACAGCGAGTCCCATGTCGAAGTACATCGCCAATATTCCCAAGTTCGTCGTTTCCTTCCTGCTGGTTGCCGCCATCGTCAACCTGCTGACCGGCGTGTTCCTGCGCTACGTCATGATCGAGGTAACGGATTGGCTCGACGTCGATCCGATCCGCTTCACCTGGGTCGAGGAGGTCGGCGAGATGCTGCTCGCCTGGCTCACCTTGATCGGCGCGGCGATCGGCGTGCGCGAGCGCACGCACTTCACCCTGCACGTGCTGCATCTGTCGCCGGCGGCCAAGCTCTGGGTCGAGCGCATCCACCATGTGCTGATCGCGCTCTTCGGCGGGCTGGCCGCCTGGTACGGCGTAAAGCTCTGCCTTCTCAACCGCACGCTGGCCACGCCAGGGCTCGAGATCAATCTTGCCGTGCTCTACGCCTCGGCGGTGGTGGGCGGCGTCCTCCTGGTCGTCTACGCCATCTCGATGATCGTGGCGCCGCCGCCGCCCGACCGCGGTATCGTGCCGCTGGAAGTCAGGGCCGAATGATCCTGTTCGTGGTGGCGGCGATCTTCGTCGTCCTGATCGTCTTCTCCATGCCCATCGTGTTCGCGCTCGGCGTCTCGGGCGTGGCCGGCCTCGCGATCGGCGGCTACGACTTGCAGGTCCTGGCCTCGAGCATGGTGTCGGGCTCGCAGAGCTGGGTGCTGCTTGCCATCCCGGCCTTCGTCTTCGCCGGCGGCCTGATGGAAAAATGCGGCATGAGCCATGCGCTGGTCGATTTCGCCCGCGCCCTGGTCGGCTGGGTCAAGGGCGGGCTGGGCATGTCGGTGATCGTGGTCGCCTATTTCTTCTCCGACATCTGCGGCTCGAAGATGGCCGAGGTCTCGGCGCTGGGCTCGACTCTGATGCCGCCGCTCACCAAGGCGGGCTACAAGCGCCAGGATTCGGCGTCGCTGATCGCCGCCGGCACGGCGATGGGCATGCTGGTGCCGCCAGCCATCTTCATGATCGTGATCGCGCAGGTCACCAACACCTCGGCAGTAGCGCTGTTCCTGGCGGGCTTCGTGCCGGCGGCCACCATCATGGTGTGCCTGATGGTGCTGGTCTATTTCCGCGCCCGCAAATACGACTGGCCGGTCGATACGCGGCCCAACC
Organism: uncultured Alphaproteobacteria bacterium; assembly: GCA_963765385.1. Classification (GTDB taxonomy): domain Bacteria; phylum Pseudomonadota; class Alphaproteobacteria; order Reyranellales; family Reyranellaceae; genus Reyranella. Next base: position 1,967,398 of record CAVXWG010000014.1, read on the forward strand.
CGCAGTTCCTGTGGAACTCGGCCAAGCGCGCCGCCGTGCCGCTGGTCATACCGATCGTCATCCTGGGCGGCTTCTTCCTCGGCATCTTCACCGCCACCGAAGCCGGCGCCGTGGTGGCGGGCTACGCCTTCATCGCCGCGCGCTTCTATTACCGGAACGTCAGCTTTCGCGAGATGGGCAAGCTCGCCTATGAAAGCGCGATCCTCACCGCCGCGGTCGTGTTCCTGCTCGCCGTCGCCTCGGTGTTCCAGTACCTGATGGGCGTTTCCGGAGTGCCGAAGCTGCTTGCCGAAGTGCTGGGGCCGCTGAAAACCATGCCATGGCTGTTCCTGCTCTGCACGGCGCTGATCACCATGATGTTCGGCATGGTGCTGGAGGGCCTGCCGGCCGCCGTGGTGCTGATCCCGGTGGTGTTCCCGATCGCCCAGGCGATGGGCATCAACCCGATCCACTTCAACATCGTGCAGACGGCGGCGGTCGGCATCGGGCTGTTCCTGCCACCGATGGGCGTCGGCCTCCTGATGGCGCTCAAATTCGCCAACCTCACGGTCGGCGAGCATTGGCGCTCCTACCTGCCCTATCTCACGGCGCTGATGATCGGGCTGATACTGATCATCCTCTTCCCGCAGCTCTCGCTGTTCCTGCCGCGCAGCGCAGGCTTCATCAAGTAACGCCGGTCAGGCGACCCTCGTCACCGTCAACCGATGGTGCTTGCCGTCGCGCGCGGTCCAGCTGATCGACTGGCCTTCGGCCAGGCCGATCAGGGCGGCACCGACCGGAGTCATCACCGAGATGCGATGCTCGTCGAGACTCTCGTCGACCGGATAGACGAGCTTGAGCGTGCGGGTATGGCCGTCGTCCGACTTGAAGGTCACCGTCGAGCCCATGCGCACGACGTTGGCCGGCACCGCAGGCTCATCGACGACGCGCGCGCGGTCCATCTCGGCCAGCAGCTCGTTCGCCACGTCGGGCAGGCGCTCCAGCGACGCGGTGGCGAGGTCCGTCAGCCGCTCATGATCGGCGGTGCTGACGATGATCTGGGGAACCGAACGAGTTCGTACGACGTCGCGCATAGATATCTCCTGAAAAACGGCGCACGCCACATGCACCGGTGACGCCGCCGCCTGAACGTTTCAACTGGATTTGTGCTCGCCCTATGGGGACTAAGCGTGCGCCCCAAGGCCGGGCGCAGCAAGAGCCGGACCGAGGATTACGCCCGCGTCACCGAATGGTTTCGACGCGGCACAAGTCCCTGTGCGGCCGAATTTTGCATACCCAGTACGTGGGGACAAAGATGCCGGCTTTCAAGCCTAAAGGGCCGGCTTGCCGATCCCGCCGCGCGCGCGTCGCGCCTGATAGGCCTGGAGGTGCGCGTAGGCGATGCGCAGGTTGGGCGTGGCGATGCCGGCCTTGCGGGCGCGTGCAATCATGTCGCCTACGACGTGATCGGCCTCTACCATCGAGGCCTTCTCGAGGTCGTGCAGCATCGAGGCGGCGAAGCGTGAGCCCTTTTGCGTGAGGTAGGAGCGCACGTTGTCCATGCCCTTCTCGCCGGGATCGCAGCCCGCCGCCGCCGCCACCTTGTGGCATTCCTCGACCGTCTCGAGCATGACCGCCTGGCCCTCGTCGGCCTCGAGGATGTCGCCCACCGTGCCGCGCATCAGGCAGGACATCGCGGCCAACGAGCACAGCATGATCCACTTGTCCCAGAGATCCTGGACGATGTCCTTGTGCAGGCCGCCGTCGATGCCGGCCTGCTTGACGGCGGCATCGAGCCCGACCAGCGCCGGGCGCGCGGACTTGCCGTCGCGCTCGCCGAAGGAGATCGCGGCGAACGGGCTGGTGTGAAGGATCGCGCCTTCGGGCGACAGGGCGACGCCGACGCGCGCCAACCCGCCCACGACCTTCGCGTCGCCGAACTTCGCGGCGAGGGTATCGACGTGGCGCATGCCGTTCAGCAGCGGCACCACCGTGGTGTCCGAGCCGACCGCCGGCGCGATCGCCTCGATCGCCGAATCGAGGTCATAGGCCTTGCAGGTCAGCAGCACGACGTCGTAGGGACCGCCATCGCTGCCCTTCAGCACCGTCTTCACCTTCTGGGTGATGTCGCCCTTGGGACTCTTGATCACCAGGCCGTCCCGTTCGAGGCGCTCGCGCCGCGCCGGGCGGACCAGGAAGGTGACGTCGGCGCCGCTCTGCTGCAGCCGGCCGCCGACATAGCCGCCGATGGCGCCGGCGCCCAGGATCAGAATTCTCATGTCGGTGCTCTCACTTCAATCCCGCGCGCGCCCGGCGCGCCTCGTAGGCCTGCAGATGGGCATAGGCGAAGCGCAGGTTGGGCGCCGGCAACCCTGCCTTGCGGGCACGCGCCAGCATGTCGCCCACGATCGAGCGGGCCTCGACTGCGCCGCCCTTCTCCATGTCGCCCAGGATCGAGGCCACGGCCTTCGAGCCCGCCTGCGTCAGGCCGGCCTCGAGACTGGCTTTCACCTTGGCGCTGGGCGCATGGCCGTTCGCGGCGGCGACCCGGCAGCATTCCTCGAGCGTCTCGCGCATCAGCGCCGCGCCGTCCTCGGCGGCGACGATGTCGCCCACCGTGCCGCGCATGGCGGCGCACATCGTGGCGATGGTCCCCAGCATCACCCACTTGTCCCAGAGATCCTGGTTGATGTCGGGGTTGAGGCCGCCCTCGATGCCGGCCTTCTTGCAGGCCGCGTCGAGTGCCACCAGCGCCGGCCGTGCCGGCTTTCCGTCGCGCTCGCCGAACGACACGCCTGAGCCACCGCTGTTCAGGATCTCGCCGTTTGGTCCCAGCATGCCGGAGATGCGCGCCAGGCCGCCCGCCACCCGTGCCGCACCGAAGCGGGCATCGAGGGTGGCGAAATGGGCGTGGCCATTCAGCATGGGCACGATGACGGTGTCGGGACCGACCGCCGGCGCGATCGCGGCGATGGCCGAGTCGAGGTCGTAGCCCTTGCAGGCCAGGATCACGACGTCGTAAGGCCCGCCCTCCTCGCCGCGTGTCACCACCTTGGCCGGCACGACGGCGTCGCCCTTGGGGCTTTTCACCACCAGTCCGCCGCGCCGCACCGTCTCGGCGCGCTTCTCGCGCAAGAGGAAGGTGACATCGACGCCGGCCTGGTGCAGGCGCGCGCCCCAGTAGCCGCCGACCGCACCGGCGCCGAGAATCAGGATCTTCACTTCTTGATGTTCCTTTCGGCGAGCCAATCGGCGAGCCAGGTCGCGAGGTCATCGGTCTGATGATGGATGTGATCGAGGTCGAGGCCTTCGGCCCGCTTCACGCTTTCGTCGGTGCGGATCCACACGGTGCGCATGCCCATGTCGCAGGCGGGCTTGAGATTGACGACGATGTCGTCGGCCATCGCCGCGCGCGTCGGATCAATGCCGTGCCTGGTCACCAGCTTGTCGTAGATCTGCTTGTGCGGCTTGGGCCAGTAATCGCCGGCGGCGATATCGAAGATCGCTTCGAAATGATGCGCCACGCCCAGCCGCTCCATGACGCGCTCGGCGTGCGGCACATCGCCCGCGGTGAAGATGATCTTGCGGCCGGGCAAAGCTTTCAACGACGCCTCGAGGGCGGGATTTGCCTCGACCGGCGAGTAGTCGATGTCGTGGACGTAGTCGAGATAATGCGTCGGATCGACGCCGTGCAGGGTCATCATGCCTCGCATCGAGGTGCCGTGGTCGCGCCAGTAGGCCTTCTGCACCCGCCGTGCTTCCTCGGCGTCGACCTTCAGCCAGTCGGAGATGTAGCGGCCGATGCGCACGTCGATCTGGGCAAAGAGGTTGCAGCGCGCCGGATAGAGCGTGTTGTCGAGGTCGAACAGCCAGACGTCGGGATCGTGCCCGGGGGCTTTGTTGATCGGTGGCATGGCGCCTGAATTAACGGCCATCCGTGCGCTTGTCGAGACGGCGGTTTATAAGGGAGCCAATGGATGTCCTGACGATCGTGTTGTTGGCAGCCGTTGCGCTGCTTGGCCTGGTGCTGGTCCTGGTGCTGACCCGCCGCGGCGTCGGCGAGGCCGAGACCATGCGCCAGCAGCTTGCTCTGGCGCTGAGCCAGCAGGCGGAGACCGTGCAGCGGGTCGAGCGTTCGCTGCGCGAGCAGGAGCAGGCGCTCGCCAAGGTCGTGGGCGAACGGCTCGACCGCACCGAGAAGGCGACCGGCCAGATCGTCACCGACCTGCGCGAGCGGCTGGTCCGCATCGACGAGGCCCAGAAGAAAATCGGCGATCTCTCGACCCAGGTCGTGAGCCTGCAGGAAGTGCTGTCCAACAAGCAGGCGCGCGGCGCCTTCGGCGAGGTTCAGCTGAACGACCTGGTGCAGAATGCCCTGCCGCCGCAGGCCTATGAATTCCAGTCGACGCTGTCCTCCGGCGCGAGGGTCGACTGCCTGCTGCATCTGCCCAACCCGCCGGGCTCGATCGCCATCGACGCCAAGTTCCCGCTCGAAAGTTACAGCGCACTGCGCGCCGTGGCGGCGGGCGATGCGGCCGCCTTGCAGCTTGCCCAGCGCAGCTTCCAGCAGGCCATCCGCAAGCATATCGGCGACATCCGCGACAAATACATCGTGCCCGGCGAGACCGCCGAATCGGCGCTGATGTTCCTGCCCTCGGAAGCCGTCTATGCCGAGCTGCACGCCAACTTCACCGGCCTGGTCGAGGAGTCCTATCGCGCGCGCGTCTGGATCGTCTCGCCCACGACCATGATGGCCACACTCAACACCGTACGCGCCGTCCTGAAGGACGTGCGCATGCGCGAGCAGGCGGGCGAGATCCAGAAGACGGTCGGGCTCTTGCTCGAGGACGTAAAGCGGCTGGACGATCGGGTCGACAAGCTGAAGGGCCACTTCGCCGCTACCGAGAAGGACCTGCGCGACGTCGACATCTCCGCCGACCGCATCACCAAGCGCGGCCAGCGCATCCTCGAGGTCGATCTCGGCGAGGAGCCGACAGCGCTGCCGAAGCCTTAGGGGGGCGGAAGTGATCAGGGCTTCCTCCCCATCGTCATCGATGGGGAGGTGCCCGCGTAGCGGGCGGAGGGGTCATGGGCACCGCAGCCTGGGCTCATGACCCCTCCGTCGGCGTATGACGCCGACACCTCCCCTTCGCGGATTCCGCGAAGGGGAGGGAATCTTTAGCCCCAGGGCCCGCGGCGCGGCCCTTGCGGCGCGGCGCCCCACGGGCTGGTGCGCGGCCGCGGCGGAGAGGCAGCGGCTGGATGGTAGATGCTTGCGCCGGCCATGGCCTCGAGGCGCGCAATGCGCTCCTCCATCGGCGGATGGGTCGAGAACAGGCCCGACAATCCGCCGGCCGACAATGGATTGGCGATGTAGAGATGGGCCGTCGCCGGATGGGATTCCGCCACCTGGTTGGGGATCTGCTGCGTGCCGGCGTGCAGCTTGGCCAGCGCCGAGGCGAGCCACAGCGGCTGGCCCGAGATCTCCGCGCCCATGCGGTCGGCCTCGTATTCACGGCTGCGGCTGATCGCCATCTGCACCAGCGAGGCGGCAAGCGGCGCCAGGAACATGGCGGCGACGGCCACGACCGGGCTCACCATCGGACGGCCATTCTCGTCGCGGCCGCCGCCCATCAAGCCGCCGAAGGTGGCCAGCATGCCGATGGCACCCGACAGGGTGGCCGCGATCGTCATGGTGAGGGTGTCGCGATGGCGGACGTGGCTCAGCTCGTGCGCCATGACGCCCGTGATCTCCTCGCGGCTGAGATGGCGCAGCAGGCCGGTCGTTGCCGCCACCGCGGCATGCTCGGGATCGCGGCCGGTGGCGAAGGCGTTGGGCTGCTCCTCGTCGATCAGATAGACGCGCGGCATCGGCAGGCCGGCGCGCTGGGCGAGGCCCTGCACGATGCTGTGGAGCTCGGGCGCCTGGCCGGGCCCGACCTCCTGCGCGTTGCTCATGCGCAGCACCATCCGGTCGCTGTTCCAGTAGGCAAACAGGTTCATGCCGAGCGCCACCACCAGCGCCAGTATGAGGCCGGACTGGCCGCCCAAGAGGTAGCCCACGACCAGGAAGAAGCCGGTCAAGGCCGCCAGGAGAAGGGCCGTGCGAAAGTAATTCATGGGCGGAAAGATGGTCCGCGACTGTGGCGAATCAAGGCTGGGGACGGCATCATGCCGTCATGACCGACGCCCAGAAACCTGCCGCTGCCGACGCCGCCAAGCCCGAGCCGCCCAAGCCCGCTCCTCCCGAGAAGCCCAAGAAGGTCGAGGAGATTGGCGGCCCGCCCGGCCCGGAGCCGACCCGCTACGGCGACTGGCAGTTCAACGGCAAGGTTACAGACTTTTAATCTCCTCAGTCATCCTGAGCGCAGCGAAGGATCTCGTGCCCTCGGCAAGCGGCGATGAGGTCCTTCGCTGCGCTCAGGACGACGGATTTGCGATAGGGACGGCATGACTTCGAGAAGCGATATCTTCCATCCCGACTTCAAGGCGCAGCCTTGGTGGTGGGAAGCGTGGACGCCCAACAACGCCCTGTCCCAGGATCCGCCGGCTAAAACTGACATCGTGATCGTAGGCGCGGGCTATGGCGGGCTGTCGACGGCGCTGGAGCTGCGGCGCAACGGCGTCGGCGCCGTCGTGCTGGAGCGCGGCGATTTTGGCGTCGGCGCCAGCACGCGCAACGGTGGCATGATTTCGGGCGGCACCAATCTCGGCAAGGGACTTGGCGGCAAGAGCCCGATCGCCGAAGAGTTCGAGCGCAAGAAGGCCGAACTGATGGGCGCGGGCGCCGATTCGCTCACCGTGCTCGAGGACATCATCGCCCGCGAAGGGATCGAGTGCGGGCTGCACAAGAACGGCCGCTTCGTCGGCGCCTGGACGCCCAAGCACTACGCCGACCTCGCGACCAAGGTCGAGACCTATAACAAGTACGCCAATGCCGGCAGCTCGATGGTGCCGCGCGAACGCCAGCGCGATTTCATCGCCTCGGACTATTACTTCGGCGGCATGCATGCCACCCGCGCGGGCCATCTCCATCCCGCGCTCTACTACAAGGGGCTGCTCGAAGCTGCGCACCGCCAGGGCGCGGTCCTGTGCGCCAACGTCGAGGCCGAGCGCATCGAAAAGACCGCGACCGGCTGGCGAGTGCTGACCTCCAAGGGCCCGGTCGAGTGCCGCGAGGTGGTGGTCGCCACCAACGGATACACCGGTGACCTGACGCCGCGCCTGAAACGCCGCGTCGTGCCGGTGGCCAGCCACATCATTGCCACCGAAGAGCTGCCCGAACACGCCAGCAACCTGATCCCCGAGCTGCGCGCCGTCGGCGACACCAAGCGGGTGCTGACCTATTACCGGCCCTCGCCCGACGGCAAGCGACTGATCTTCGGCGGCCGCGCGCGCTTCACGGCGGCACCGCCCGAGGTGAGCGCGCCCGCGCTCTACCAGTACATGATCGATCGCTTCCCGCAGCTCGACGGCATCCGCATCACCCATGTGTGGACGGGCAACGTGGCCTTCGCGCTCGATTACATGCCGCATATGGGCACCGATCAGGGCCTGCACTATCTGCTGGGCTGCAACGGCAACGGCGTCGCCATGATGACCTATCTCGGCACCCAGACCGCCAAGAAGATCGCCGGCGGCAGCAACACACCGATCAACCCGCTGGACGGCCGCGACTTCCCCGAGCACGCGCTTTACAACGGCGAGCCGTGGTTCCTGCCCATGATCGGCGCCTGGTACCGCACGCGCGACTGGATCGACCGCCGGCTGGCCGCCTGATGACCTCCCTGCCGGTCACGCTGGAGGACGTCCAGCGCGCCGCCGCGCGCATCGCCGGCGCGGTCGTGCACACGCCCTGCCTCCGCAGCGAGACTCTGTCGCGCATCGCCAAGGCCGACATCTGGATCAAGTTCGAGAACCTGCAGTTCACCGCCTCGTTCAAGGAACGCGGCGCGCTCAACACCCTGCTGCAGCTCACGCCCGACGAACGAAAGCGCGGCGTCATCGCCATGTCGGCCGGCAACCATGCCCAGGGCGTGGCCTATCACGCGGGCCGGCTCGGCATTCCCGCCACCATCGTCATGCCGTCCTTCACGCCCAACACGAAGGTCGAGCACACGCGCGGCCATGGCGCGCGCGTCGTCCTGCACGGCGACACCCTGGCCGAAGCCGCCACCGAGGCGCATCGGCTGGCGGCGGCGGAGAAGCTGGTGTTCGTGCACCCGTACGACGATCCGCGCATCATCGCTGGCCAGGGCACGATCGCGCTCGAAATGCTGCAGGACGTGCCGGCGCTCGACACCTTGGTGGTCCCGGTGGGCGGCGGCGGCATGATCGCCGGATGCGCCGTCGCGGCGCGCGGGCTGAAACCCGACCTGAAGGTGATCGGCGTCGAGACGACCGGCTATTCGGCCATGCACCAGCTGCTGGCCGGGGAGCCGGTGACGGTGGGCGGCGACACCATCGCCGAAGGCATCGCCGTGCGCGACATCGGCAAGATGCCGCTCGCCATCGCCCGCGCGCTGGTCGACTGCGTGCTGACGGTCGACGAGGTGGCGATCGAGCGCGCCATCGCGCTTTTCCTCGAGGTCGAGAAGACGGTGGCCGAGGGTGCGGGCGCGGCCGGTCTCGCCGCACTGCTGGCCCATCCGCAGCATTTCACCGGCCGCAAGGTCGGACTGGTGCTGTGTGGCGGCAATATCGACACCCGCCTGCTCGCCTCCGTGCTGCTGCGCGGCCTGGTGCGCGACGGCCGCATCGTCCGCCTGCGGCTGATGATCGGCGACCTGCCGGGCCAGCTCGCCCGCGTCGCCGGCCTGATTGGCAGAGCCGGCGGCAACATCGTCGAGGTGCAGCACCAGCGCCTGTTCGGCGTCGTCGCCAAAGCCACCGAGCTCGACGTCACCGTGGAAACCCGCGGCCGCGATCACATGCGCGAGCTGGTGGCGGCCCTGGAGGCCGAGGGCTTCAAGGTCCGGGTCCTGGAGGGCGCAGAGGCCTGAACCTCAGAGCGCCGATGCAATGTCGGTATGGATGAAGCCGTTGCCGATAAACAGCAGAGGCTCACTCAACGCCTTCGCTAAGGCGTAAGCGCAGCAGTCGCCGAAATTGAGCCGCGCCTTCGATGGCTGGCCACGACCGAAGCGACGGAACCCCTCTCTTGCCAAGGTGAGCTGGTCCGCGTCAAAAGCCACGACTTCGATCGAGAAAGCCTCGAGCAGCCTGTCGAGAGCAGGACGTGCGGTTGTCGGCCGCCGGCTTTCGAGGACGATCGCCGCCTCCAGCACCGACACCGCCGAAACGAAGCGCTGCTCGTCTTGCTCCACAGCGGCCGCCAGCGCGTCGGCGGAGGGCTCCGCCTCGATCAGCGCGACGATGGCCGACGTGTCGATCACCATCAGTCGAAATGACCGCGTTCGTTGTAGCCGACGATCTCATCGGCCGTGCCTGTCGCGGCAAGCCGACCCGCCGCGTAGTCCTTCTGAATCCGGCGGAGGGCGGTCATCGTGTCGACATTCCGTCGACCCTCGTTTGGCTGCAGGCGATGCAGCTCACGGCTCACGGCATCGTCCACCACCTCGGTAAGTCCCTTTCGTGTGAGCTTTGCGAGGCGTCGGACCTTGATCACGGTGGCAGCGTTCTTGATGCTCAATCCCACAGGAACCGCCTTTCTAGATGTCTAGACATAGGATAACCCCGCCATTTCGGCAATGGTCGCCAACGGGAGTGCGGGCTAAAAGACCCGCCATGTCCGCCAATACCCGCTACGTCCCCTCGCCCACCCCCGATCTCGCCCGCATCGAACGGGCGCTGATCTCCGTCTCCGACAAGGAGGGCCTGGTCGAGCTGGGCAAGGCGCTGGCGGGGCACGGCATCGAGATCCTGTCGACCGGTGGCTCGGCCAAGGCGTTGCGCGACGCCGGACTGAAAGTGGTCGAAGTGAGCGACCATACCGGCTTTCCCGAGATCATGGACGGGCGGGTGAAGACCCTGCAGCCCGCGATCCATGGCGGCATCCTGGCGCGCCGTACCGACGCCGGCCATCAGAAGGCGATGAGCGATCACGGGATCGCCGGCATCGATCTCGTGGTGGTGAACCTCTATCCGTTCGAGGCGACGGTGGCGCGCGGCGCCGACTTCCCGACCTCGGTCGAGAACATCGACATCGGCGGCCCGGCGCTGATCCGCGCCTCGGCCAAGAACCACGACTTCGTCACCGTGGTCGTCGATCCGGCCGACTATGCGCCGCTGATCGCCGAGCTCGCCTACAACAAGGGCGCCACCAGCCTGGCGCTCCGCCGCAAGCTTGCCGCCAAGGCCTATGCGCGGACCGCTTCCTACGATTCGGCGATCGCCGGCTGGTTCGCCAAGCAGGAGGGCGAGACCTTCCCCGAGCGGCTCACGCTTTCGGCTGAGCGCGTGCAGACCTTGCGCTACGGCGAGAATCCGCACCAGCAGGCGGCGTTCTATTCCGACGGCAGCCAAGCGGCCGGGCATCGCCACGGCGCGCATGGTCCAGGGCAAGGAGCTTTCCTACAACAACATCGGCGACACCGAAGCGGCCTACGAATGCGTGGCGGAGTTCAAGCGAACCGGCCGTCGTGGTCGTGAAGCATGCCAATCCCTGCGGCGTCGCGATCGGCCAGGACCAGTACAGCGCCTATCTCAAGGCCTATGAATGCGATCCGGTGTCGATCTACGGCGGCATCGTGGCCCTCAATAGCACGCTTGAAGCCAGGACCGCGGAAGACCTCGCGAAGCGGTTCCTCGAAGTCGTGATCGCGCCCGACGCTACCGAGGAAGCGCTGGCTGTTCTGGCCCGGCGACAGAACGTCCGCGTGCTGCTGGCCGGCACCCTGCCCGATCCGTCGAGCGCCGGCATGACCTTGAAGAGCGTGGGCGGCGGCTACCTGCTGCAGAGCACGCGACAACGGCCACGTGAAGAAGAGCGACCTGAAAGTCGTGACCAGGCGCGCGCCGACACCGAAGGAGATCGACGACATGCTGTTCGCCTTCACGGTGTGCAAACACGTGAAGTCGAACGCCATCGTCTATGCCAAGGACGGCGCCACGGTGGGCGTCGGCGCGGGCCAGATGAACCGCCGCGACTCCTCGCGCATCGCCGCCATCCGCGCCGCCGAGGCGGGCGTGCTGGCCGGGCTGAAGGAAAGCCCGGCCGTCGGCAGCGTCGTGGCTTCGGATGCCTTCTTCCCCTTCGCCGACGGCCTGCTGGCCGCCGCCGAAGCCGGCGCCACAGCGGTGATCCAGCCCGGCGGCTCGCTGCACGACAAGGAAGTGATCGAGGCCGCCGACGAGAAGGGCCTCGCCATGGTCTTCACCGGCATGCGTCACTTCCGCCATTAGAGCAGATCTGATTGGATCGGCGCATGTTTGCTGGGGGCGCGCCACTCCAGTGGCGCGTCTTCTCATGCTCATTTGGACCGCGAGCGTCTCGCTCGGTGATGATGACGCACGGCCTGGATGCCTGCGGTCCGGACGACCATGACGCGCCACTGGAGTGGCGCGCCCCCAGCAATGACATATTCAGTTAGTCGGCAGGTTCGGCTCGACTTTCCGCAGCGACGGGCTTTGCCTTGCGCCGCCGCGTCAGCAGCCTGAAGAACAGCGGCACGAACAGGATGGCGACGAAGGTGGCGGCCAGCATGCCGCCGATGACGCCGGTGCCGATCGAATGGCGGCTGGCCGAGCCCGCGCCGGTGCTGATGGCGAGCGGCAGCACGCCCAGGATGAAGGCGAGCGAGGTCATGACGATCGGGCGGAAGCGCAGTCGCGCCGCCTCGATTGCGGCGTCGTAGGCCGAGAGCCCCTGCTGGTAGCGCTGCGAGGCGAACTCGACGATCAGGATGGCGTTCTTCGCCGCCAGCCCGATCAGGGTCACCAGGCCGATCTGGAAGTAGACGTCGTTGTCGAGGCCGCGCACCCAGATGGCGAGCAAGGCACCCAGGACGGCGAAGGGAACCGCGGTGAGGACGGCCAGCGGCAGCGACCAGCGCTCGTACTGCGCGGCCAGGATCAGGAACACCATGATCAGGCCGAACACGAAGCCCAGCGAGCCCGAACCCGCGGTCGCCAGCTCCTGATAGGCCGATCCGGTCCAGCCGATGCTGAAGTCGTTGCCGAGGTTTGCGGCCACGACCTGCTGCATGGCGGCGATCGCCTGGCCGGACGAGAAGCCCGGCGCCGGGCTGCCCAGGATCTTGGCGGCCGGGAAGATGTTGAAGCGGTCGACGGTGTCGGGCCCCAGCACGCGCTTGAAGCTCACCAGCTCGTTCAGCGGCACCATGGCGCCGGTGTCAGCGCGCACGAAGACGTGGCGCAGGTCGTCTGGCTTCTCACGGAAGTCCGCTTCCGACGACAGGCTGACGCGATAGGTCCGGCCGTACAGCGAGAAGTCGTTGACATAGAGGCTGCCGAACGAGCTCTGCATGGTGTCGAAGATGGTGTTGATCGGGATGCCGAGCGCGCGCGCCTTCTCGCGGTCGACGTCGGTGCGGTACTGCGGCACGGCGGTGGTGAAGGTGGTGGAAACGCCGCGCAGCTCGGGCCGCTTGTTGGCGGCGGCCACCACCTTGGCTGCCGCTTCCGACAGGCCATCGAGCGAGCCACCCGAACGATCCTGCAAATAGAACTCGAAGCCGCCGGTGACGCTGATGCCCTGGATCGGCGGCGGGTTGAAGCCGATGACGATGCCGTCCTTGAAGTTGGCGTTGAGCGCGGAGAGCGCCGGTGCGAGGTTGCGCGCGTCCTCCTTGGGATCGTTGCGCACCGACCAGTCCTTGAGCGTGACGAAGGAGATGCCCGAGTTGGTCTTGAGCGCGCGCGACAGCAGGTCGAAGCCGGAGAAGGTGACGACGTGGGCCACGGCCGGATTCTTCATCAGCGCCGCCGTCGCCGCCTTGGTCACCTCGCGGGTGCGCGAGATCGAGGCGGCGGGCGGCAGGATCGTCACCAGGAAGACGTAGCCCTGGTCCTCGGCCGGAACGAGGCTGCCAGGAATACGCTGGAAGAGGGCGAACACCAGGCCGAGCACGATCACGAATCCCGCGATTCCGACCACCGTCCGGCGCATCAGGAAGCCGACCCCGCCCGTGTAGCGCGCCGTCACCCAGGCGAAGAAGCGGTTGAAGCGGGCGAACGGCGCCCACGGCTCGCCATGCGCCGGCTTCAGGAGCAGCGCGGCCAGCGCGGGCGTCAGCGTCAGCGCCACGATGCCAGAGATCACCACCGAGACGGCGATGGTGACGGCGAACTGCCGGTAGAGCTCGCCCGCCAGGCCACCCAGGAACGACACCGGGATGAACACCGCGCACAGCACCAGGACGATGGCGATGATCGGCCCCGTCACCTCCTGCATGGCCTGGATCGCGGCGGCGCGCGGCAGCTTGCCCGTGGTCGACATGATGCGCTCGACGTTCTCGAGCACCACGATGGCGTCGTCGACGACGATGCCTATGGCCAGCACCAGCCCGAACAGGGTCAGCAGGTTGATCGAGAAGCCCAGCACGAACATGCCGGCGAAAGTGCCGATGATCGACACCGGAATGGCGATGACCGGGATGATCATCGCCCGCACGCTCTGCAGGAACAGGAAGACCACCAGCACGACCAGCACGATCGCCTCGACAAAGGTGATGGCGACCTCCTCGATCGAGACCTCGACGAAGCGGGTCGTGTCGAACGGGATGTCGTAGCGCAGCCCCACCGGGAAGCTCTTGGAGATGCGTTCCATCGTGTCCTTGACCGCCGTCGCCACCTGCAGCGCGTTGGCGCCGGGCTGGAGATAGACGGCGATGGGGACGGCCGGCGAGCCGTTGAAGGTGCCGGAAAAGCCGTACAGAAGGGCGCCCAGCTCGACGCGGGCCACGTCTTTCAGCCGGAGCGCTCCGCCATTCTCCTCCGAGCGGATGATGATGTCCTCGAACTGGGTGCGGTCGACCAGCCGGGGCGGCGTCGTCACCGAATAGGTGAAGACCTGCGGGTTGTTCATCGGCTCCTCGCCGAAGCGGCCGGCGGCGAACTGCTGGTTCTGCTCGCGCACCACGGCGGCGATGTCCGACGGCGTCAGATTGTACTGGGCGAGCTTGTCGGGCCTGAGCCAGATGCGCATCGAATAGTCCGAGGCGCCGAACAGCGAGGCGTCGCCCACGCCCGGCAGGCGGCGGATCTCGTCGAGCACGTTCACCAGCGCGTAGTTGCTGATGTAGATCGTGTCGTAGCGCCCGTCCGGCGAGGACATGGTGAGGACCTGCAGGATCGCCGTAGAGCGCTTCTGCACGACCAGCCCCTGGCGCGCGACTTCCCCCGGCAGCAGCGGCAGGGCGCGCTGCACGCGATTGTTGACGTTGATGGCGTTCTGGTCGGGATTGGTGCCGATCTCGAAGGTGACCGTGAGGTTCATCGTGCCCGAGCCGGTCGAGGTCGACTGCATGTAGATCATGCGCTCGACGCCGTTGATCTGCTGCTCGAGCGGGGCGGCGACGGTGGCGGCGATGTTCTCGGCGGTGGCGCCCGGGTAGGTCGCCGAGACCACGACTTCGGGCGGCACAATCTGCGGATACTGCGAGATCGGCAGCGCCCGCATGGCCACCAGGCCCGCCAGCACGATCACGATCGACAGGACCGAGGCGAAGACCGGCCGGTCGATGAAGAATTTCGAGATCACGGCTTGCCGTTGCCCGCCGGCTGGCCGGCCGCATCGGGCGCCTTCGCGTTGGCCGGCGCGGCGACGGGGACCGGCTTCACGACATTGCCCGGGCCGCACGCGAATCACGCCGTCGACCACGATTCGGTCGCCCACGGCCAAGCCCTTGCGCACGATAAAGCCGTCGGGCAGCTCGCGGTACAGCCGGACCTGCCGCGCGCGCGCCACCGAATCCGGCTCGACGACATAGACGTACGGCCCGAGCGGCCCTTGGGAGATCGCGGCCTTGGGCACCACGATGGCGTTGGGCATGGTGATGCCGGTCATCTTCACGCGCACGAACTGGCCGGGCAGCAGGCCACCGTCCTGGTTGGGAAAGATGGCGCGGGTGAGGATGGTCCCGGTGCGGGGATCTACCGTGCGCGAGCGCGTGTCCACGGTGCCGGGCTCGGCGTAGGTGGCGCCGTCGCCGAATTGCAGCTCGACCTTGACGCGGGCGGGATCGAACAGCTCCTCGGCCGTCTTGTCGATCTCTTGCAGGGAGCGCAGCTCCGAGTCGGTGAAGGTGAAGTTGACGTAGGCCGGATTGAGCTGGGTGATCGTGGTAAGCAGTGTCTGCTGCGCCTGGATCAGCGTGCCCTCTGCCGGCGACACCAGACTGGTCGGGCCCTTCACGGGTGCCTTGATGATGGTGAATTCGAGATTGAGCTTCGCCGTCTGGACGTCGGCCTCGGTCGATTGCACGTTGGCGCGCGCCTGGTCGCGACCGGCGATGGCGTCCTCGAGCGATTTCTGCGTGGCCACCTTCTGGGCCGCCAGACCGACCTGGCGGTTATAGTTCTCCTCGGCCTGGATCAGCGTCGCCTTGGCCTGCGCCGCCTGGGCGTTGGCGCGCGCCAGGGCCGCCTCGTAGGTCCGCGGGTCGATGCGGAACAGGACCTGGCCGACATCGACGACGGAGCCTTCCAGGTACTCGCGCTTGAGCAGCACGCCGCTCACCTGGGCGCGGATCTCGACGACGCGGAAGCCGGCGACCCGGCCGGAAAATTCCAGCGGGAGAGGAACGTCGGCCGCTTTCAGTTCGACGACGCCGACCTGGGGCGGCGGTGGCGCTGCGGGCGCCGCGGGCGCCTTCGCCGGCTGCGTCATGAACAGATAGGCGCCGCCGCCGGCAAGCGCGAGCACGAGCACGCCGGCTGCGATGCGGCCGATCAAGGCTCGCACCTTCATCGATTCACCCCTAGGTCTCTCCCATTCCGAGCAGGTGTCTAGCACGCTCAGAGCGAAATTTGCGCCTGGGATTGCGCGCAATTTACGGCCAGTCGCCACCCCCACGGATCGGCTTATAACCGCAAGACCTGCAGGGAATAAAGCTTCCTGGCCTCGATTTCGCGAGCTTCCTCGATCATCCGCTCGAAATCGTCCGCCGGGTACACGTAACGGCCGGACAGGATGTCGGCCCTGCCGGAGGCCAGGTTGACCAGGAGGGCGGCAGGCCGCTCCGGCGGGAGGTCGCGGCCCTCATCGAAGATGTCGCGGAACCAGGGCATCCAGGTCCGGCCTTCGGGCGAGTTGAGCGAGTACTCCGACATCGTGGTGCGCACCGTGCCAGGGCCCATGGCGAAGACGGCAATGCCGTGCGGCTTCAGCTCGTAGGCCAGGCACTCGGAGAAGCGGATGAGCGCGGTCTTGCTGGTCACGTAGGCGGAGAAATACGGCAGCATGGTCGCCCCGCCGCCGCTGGCGATATTGATGATGCGGCCGCGGCGCCGGGCGATCATGCCCGGCAAGGCGCGGTGGGCGCACAGGATCTGGCCCTGCAGGTTCACTTCCAACGTGCGCCACCAGGCGGCGGCGTCGCTTTCGGCGAAGGGCCCGAGCGGGCCGACGACGCCGGCATTGTTGACCAGCAAGTCGACCGGTCCCAGCGCGCGCTCGACGTCGGTGAAGGCGTGATCGACCGCCGCGCCATCGGTCACGTCGGTAGGGAAAGCGCTCGCTCTGCCCGCGCTTCCCTCGATCAGCGCCACCGTCTCGGCAAGCTCCGCTTCCGTGCGCGCCACGACGGCGACGGCGTAGCCCGCCGCCGCCAAGGCCTGGGCGAAGGCGCGGCCCAGGCCGCGACCACCGCCGGTTACGATTGCGACCTTCAAGAATCGCCGAGTCTGTCGTCCAACCTCGCCTCCTGTCGTGCCCCAGTGCGATGTGCCATCTTCGCCACAGTCTTCGTCGTCGCAACTACGTGGCAGGTACACATGACGCGCGAGCACGGCTTTGCCGCGAGGCTTCGCGAGTGGCGGCAACGCCGGGGATGGTCGCAGCTCGATCTTGCGGGACGCGCCGACATCTCGCAGCGGCACCTGAGCTTCCTCGAACTCGGCCGCGCCGCGCCGAGCCGCGACATGGTCCTCCGCCTGGCGGCGACCCTCGACATTCCCCTGCGCCAGCACAATGCGCTGCTGCTCGCTGCGGGCTTTGCGCCGGTATGGCGCGAGACCGATCTCAGCGCACCCGAACTCGCCCAGGTGCGTCATGCGCTCGACCATATGCTGTCCCAGCAGGAACCCTTCCCGGCCGTCGCCGTCGATCGGCACTGGAATCTCCTGCAGGCCAATGACGGCGCGGTCCGGTTGGTCGAGTTTCTCGTCGGCCCGCTCGCGCCCGGCACCAGGATCAATCTCGCCGATGCCCTGGTCGGGCCCGACGTGCTGCGCCCCTTCCTGCTCAACTGGCAGGAGGTGGTGCGCTATTTCATCCGCAGCGTCGAGGCCGATGCCGCCGCCGACGGCCGGGTCGAGACCACAGCCCTGCTGGAAAGATTGCTGGCTTACGAGGGCGTGCGGCCTCTCCTGAAAGGAGCCACGCCGGCAGACGCCTCGGGACCGGTGCTGCCCATGCATTTCCGCAAGGGCCAGGTTTCCCTGCAGCTCTTCACCACTATCGCGACGCTCGGCACGCCCCAGGACATCACCCTGCAGGAACTGCGCATCGAAAGCTTCTTTCCCATGAATCGCGAAAGCGCCCTGGTGCTGCGCGGCTGGGCGGCGGCCAAATAGCGTGCTTGTTCCATGCTGCCAGAAAATGACAGGAGACGGTGCTAGGCTCGCCGCATGTCACGCGCCCAACGCCTTCTCGACCTCATCCAGGTCCTGCGCCGCCACCGCCATCCGGTGAGCGGCTCGGTGCTGGCCGAGGCGACGGGCGTATCGCTGCGTACGCTCTATCGCGACATCGAGACCCTGAAGGCCGACGGTGCGCACATCGATGGCGAGGCCGGCGTGGGCTACGTGCTGCGCCCGGGCTTCATGCTGCCGCCGCTGATGTTCAGCGAGGAGGAGATCGAGGCGCTGGTGCTGGGCTCGCGCTGGGTGCATCAGCGCGCCGACCGGGCGCTGGCCGATGCCGCCGCCAACGTGCTGGCCAAGATCGGCGCCGTGCTGCCCAAGGATCTGCGCGACACGCTCGATGATTCCGGCATGCTGATCGCGCCGGGCGAGCCGATCGCCGCCGGCGACGCCCAGTTGCCCAAGATCCGCCAGGCCATCCGCACCGAGCGCAAGCTCGGCCTGTCCTATCGCGACAAGGCCGGCGCCGACAGCGAGCGCACCGTCTGGCCGTTCGCCGTGGGTTTCTTCGAGAAGGTGCGCGTGGTGGTGGCGTGGTGCGAACTGCGCCAGGACTTTCGCCATTTCCGCACCGACCGCATCGCAAGGCTCACGCTCACCGGCAAGCGCTATCCGCGCCGCCGCCAGGCCATGCTCAAGGAATGGCGCGAGCGCGAGGCCACGAAGGAAGCGTAGGACCGCACCACCTCACCCTGAGGAGCGCCCGCTGGGCGCGTCTCGAAGGGTAGGCGACAACACGACTCGTTTCCACCCTTCGAGACGGTGCTGCGCGCCTCCTCAGGGTGAGACGAGTATTCTCAGGCGCGGTTGGATGAAGCTGCTGACAGAATCTGACAGCTGCCGCGAGTAGGGTGGGTTCATCCAATCGAGGAGAAACCCATGAGCAGAAACTGGCTGGCGGTCGCTTCCGCCGAACATGTCGAGATCGGGCGCGATGCGGGTTTCATGCAGGTCTGTCACGGCAAGGCCACGCCGCTGCGCCGTGTCCAGCCTGGCGACCGCGTCGTCTACTATTCGCCCAATCGCGTCTATTCGCCGAGCCACGCCCAGCGCGGCAAGGACCGCCTGCAGGCTTTCACGGCCCTCGGCACGGTCAAGGAAGGCAAGCTATACCAGGCCGACATGGGATTCGGCTTCCATCCCTTCCGGCGCGACGTCGCCTGGCACGACGCCGAGCCCGCGCCGCTCACCCTGCTGCAGGACGAACTGGCCTTCACGCAGGAGCAGAACTGGGGCTACCGGCTGCGCCAGGGGCTGATCGAGATCAGCGACGCCGATATGACGATCATCGCCGCGGCGATGTTCACAGTCTCGGCAGCACCTCGTCGGCCAGCAGACGGAATGTCTCGCGGCTCAGCGGCGCACACATCAGATAGTTCAGGCCGATCTCTTCCTTCAGCCGTCCAATCTGTTCGACCACAGATGCCGGCGTACCATGCAGGATGACGCTATCGATATAGTACTGCACCGGATCCTTGCCGCCGTAGTCGCGCGGCGCTTGCAGCGTTTTCTTGTGTGCATGCTGCGGGCCGGCATAGGCGTCGACCAGCCACTGCGCGCCGCGCCGGGCGATCGCTTCCGCGTCGCTCGTGGTCGGCGCCAGCGCCAGAAGCCGCGCCATCGGAATATCGCGGCCATCATCTGAGAAGCCCGCCTCGGCGAGCTTCTGCGCATAGCGCCGGCGTTTGTTGCCGAGATCCGTCATCGAGGCGTGGGGATCCATCAGAATGGAAAAGCCGCGACTCGCTGCCCAGTCGATCGCCGTCTCCGACGTCGCTGCCATCCAGGTCGGCGGATGGGGCTGCTGCAAGGGCTTGGGCAGCACCTCGATGTCGTCGAAGTTGAAGTGCGCACCCTGGAAGCTCAAGCGCTCCTGGGTCCAC
Source organism: uncultured Alphaproteobacteria bacterium (assembly GCA_963765385.1). Classification (GTDB taxonomy): domain Bacteria; phylum Pseudomonadota; class Alphaproteobacteria; order Reyranellales; family Reyranellaceae; genus Reyranella. The sequence goes on from CAVXWG010000014.1 coordinate 1,987,047, forward strand.
GCCCGCAGGACGATCTCGACGGCCTCGCGGAAGCGTTCGGCGCTTTCTTCCGGCGGCACGCCAAAGGCGTTGAACTCGGAATGGGCGAAGCCGCGCCCGGCGCCCCAGTTGACCCGCCCGCCCGACAACATGTCGAGCAGCGCCACTTCTTCGGCCAACCTGAGCGGATGGTAGAGCGCGGCCAGCGACACCGCCGTGCCGATACGCAGGCGCTTGGTGCGCGCCGCCGCCAGCGTCCCAAGCATGTGCACCGAGGGACATACGCTGAAGGTGGTGAAATGGTGCTCGGCCAGCCACACCGCGTCGAAGCCGCCGCGATCCATGATTTCGATGCGCTCGAGCGCGCGCGCATAGACCTCTTCCAGGGGCCCGTGCCGGCCGGGCCAGGCAAAGAACTGCAGCACGCCTAGTTTCATGGTCATTCAGCCTTGATGCCCGCTTCCTTGACGATCGGCCACCACTTCTCGATCTCGGCCTTCTGGAACGCGCCCAGCGCCTGCGGCGTGAGCTGGTCGGCGGGAGGGATTTCCTGGCCCAGAGCGGCGAGCTTTTCCTTGGTACCCGACTCGCTCAGGGACTTCGCCACGGCGCCGTTCAGCTTGGCGATGATGTCGCCCGGCGTGCCCTTGGGCGCCCACAGGCCGTGCCACACCGAGACATGGAGGCCCGGCAGCCCTGCTTCATCGACGGTCGGCACATCGGGCGCCGACGGCAGGCGCTCTTTGCGGGTGACCGCGAAGGCCTTGATCGCGCCGGCGCGCAGTTGCGGCAGAACGTTGGAGGCTTGGTCGATCATGATGTCGATCTGACCGGCCAGCAGGTCGCGCATCGCCGGCGCCGTGCCGCGATAGGGCACGAACTGGAACTGAGTGCCGGTCATCTTCTGGAAGAAGACCCCGGAGATGTGCGGCGGGCTGCCGACGCCGCCAGTGCCCGCCGTCGCCTTGTCGGGGTTGGCCTTCAGCCAGGCGATCAGCCCCTTGAGGTCATTGGCCGGCAAATCCTTGCGGCTGACCATCAGCAGCGGCCCCGTGACGATCATGGCGATCGGCGCGAAGTCGGCCAGAAGGTCGTACTGCAGGGCGTAGGTCGCGCCGTTCAGCACGTAGTGACTCCACTGGCCGATGCCCAACGTGTAGCCGTCGGGCAGAGACCGCGCGACCTTGCCGACGCCGATCGAGCCGCCGGCGCCCGCCACGTTGTCGACCAGGACGGTGCCGCCCAGGTTGGCGGTCATGCGTTCGGAGAGCACGCGGGCGATGGCGTCGGTCGGCCCGCCGGCCGACGCCGGCACGATCATGGTGACGGGACGCGCGGGGTAGGTCTGAGCGATGGCCTCGGGCGCCACGACCAACAGGGCAGCGACGCTCGCTGCCAACACATATCGGCGCGGCGGGTTCATTGTTGTTTCCTCCGCCCGTCAGTAGAGCACGACACCAAGACGGTTGAAACAACCCGCACACCTCACCGTGAGGAGCGGCCCGAAGGGCCGCGTCTCGAAGGGTGGGCTTCAGCGCGACCGTGGATCACCCTTCGAGACGGCGCTGCACGCCTCCTCAGGGTGAGGCGGTGTTGGTTACTGCAGCGCGTCGTCGATGGCGCTGCCCAGGCGGTCGACGATCTCGCCGATCTGGTCTGCGGTGACGATGAAGGGCGGGGCCAGCAGCACGTGGTCGCCGCGCGCGCCGTCGATCGTGCCGCCCATGGGATAGACCATGAGGCCCCGCGCCATGGCGGCCTTCTTCACGCGGGCATGGAGCTTCTTCGCCGGATCGAACGGCGCCTTGGTCGAGCGATCCTCGACCAGCTCGACCGCCTGGAAGAGACCGCGGCCGCGAATGTCGCCGACATACGGATGATTGCCGAAGCGCTCGCCAAGACGGCGGTGCAGCAGGGCACCCATGGTGCGGACATTGGCCAAGAGATCGTCGCGCTGGATCGTCTCCTGCACCGCGAGTCCCGCCGCGCAGGCCAAGGGATGGCCCATGTAGGTGTGGCCATGCTGAAAGAAGCCGCTGCCCTTGGCGAAGGTGTCGTAGATGGGCTTGCCGAGCAGCACGGCACCGATCGGCTCGTAGCCGCCCCCCAATCCCTTGGCGATGGTCATGAGGTCAGGCGCGATCCCTTCCTGCTCGCAGGCGTGCAGCGTACCCGTGCGACCCATGCCGCACATCACCTCGTCGAGGATCAGCAGCACGCCGTGGCGACTGCAAATCTCACGGATGCGCTTGAAGTAGCCTTTTGCCGGCGGCACCGCGCCCGCCGTCGCGCCGACGACCGTCTCGGCGACGAAGGCCATCACCGTATCGGGACCGAGCTCCAGGATCTTGGCCTCGAGCGCGCCGGCGGCCCGTTCGGCATAGGCCTCTTCCGTCTCGCCGGGCTCCTGGAAGCGATAGGCGAAGCAGGAATCGATGTGATGCGTCTCGATCAGGAGCGGCGAGAAGGGCGCGCGCCGCCATTCGTTGCCGCCGGCCGCCAGCGCGCCCAGCGTATTGCCGTGATAACTCTGGCGCCGCGCGATCACGTGACGGCGCTGCGGTTGGCCGCGCTCGGTGAAATATTGCCGCGCCATCTTCAGCGCCGCTTCGATCGCTTCCGATCCGCCGCTCACCAGATAAGCGTGGCTGATGCCTTGGGGGGCGTCGGCGATCAGGCGGTCGGCGAGTTTTTCGGCGACCTCGGTGGTGAAGAAGCCGGTATGGGCATAAGCAAGCTTGTCGAGCTGCTCGTGCAGCGCCGCCGTCACCGCGGGATGGCCGTGCCCCAGGCAGGAAACCGCCGCGCCGCCCGAGGCGTCAATGTAGCGCTTGCCGGTGGCGTCGACGATTTCGATGCCCTTGCCGGCGGCGGCGATCGGCAAGTTTCCGCCGATCTGGCGATGCAGGATATGGGTCATGCTTTCTCACGTTGTCCGCGCCGCGGCAGGTGGACGCCGAACGCCGAGAGCTGCGCCTCGGTGTGTTCCAGCGCCGCCAGCGCCTTGTCGCCGCCGCGGCCCGCGACCAGGGCTGCCAGGATCTCGGCCACGGCCAGCAGCGGCGTCATGGTGTGGAAGAAGGAGGGGCTCTCGGTCGCCACCAGGATCGCCGCGACCGCGATCTGGGCGAGCGGCGAGACTTCCGAATCGGTCAGGGCCACCACCGGCACGCCCTGGGCGGCCGCGTAGCGGGCGCTGTCGACGGTGGCGCGGGCATAGGGCTCGACGCTGGCGGCCAGCAGCACGTCTTGCGGGCCGGCGTCGCGTATGGCGTCGAGGCCGGTGCCGCCCGCATCATCGAGCATCACCGTCTTGTCGCCCAGCAGCGACAGCATGTAGTGGAAGTGCCAGGCGGCGGCGTGGCAGGAGCGCAGCCCCAGGCAATAGACGCGCCGCGCCTCGTGCAGGCGGCCGGCGGCGTAAGCCAGGCGGTCGAGCGAGTCGGGCTCGGCCAGCGCTGCGATCTCGCGCGACAGGCTGAGCGCCATCTCGGAGGCGAGCGCCCGCTCGCCGCGCAGCTTCTGCGCCTCGACCTGGGTGCCCGCCCGGCCGGCGAAGCCCAGGGTGCCGGCCCGCACGGCGCCGGCATAGAGCTCGCGCACCTGGTCGTAGCCATCGAGCCCCAGCCGCTTGGCCAGCCGCGTCATGGTAGCAGCCGGCACGCCGGCACGCCGCGCCTGCTCGCGCATCGACAGCAGCGCCACGTCGTCGGGGCGGTCGAGCATGTAGCGCGCTGCCGTCTGCAGCTGCGGCGGCAGGATGTCGAACGCCTCGACGATCGAGGCGTTGAGCGGGCCTCTGTCCAAGGGACGTCAGCTCAGCGCAGCGGCAGCGGATACATCAGGCCGCCCTTGGTCCACAGCCCGTTGAGGCCGCGCGCCAGCTTGAGCGGGCTGCCCATGCCGACATTGCGCTCGTAGCTCTCGCCGTAGTTGCCGACCTGCTTGACGATGTTGTAGGCCCAGTTCTCGTCGAGCTGCAGCGCCTTGCCGTTGCCGGGCTTCACGCCCAGGAAGCGCTGGACCAGCGCATCGGTCGACTTCAGCTGCTCGTCGACATTGGCGGTGGTGATGCCGCGCTCCTCGGCTTCCAACATGGCGAACAGAGACCAGCGCACGACCGTCATCCAAACATCGTCGCCGCGGCGCACGAAGGGGCCGAGCGGCTCCTTTGAGATGATGTCGGGCAGCACCATGTAGTCGGCCTGCTTGCCGCGCGTCGCCAGCGCCGAGGCGAGCGCCGACGAATCCTGGGTCATGGCATCGCAGCGGCCGCCGAAGAACGCCTCGTACATCAGGTCCTGGCTTTCATAGACCACCGGCTTGATGGTCATGCCGCGGCCGCGGAACCAGCTTGCCATGTTGAATTCGTGGGTCGTGCCCTGGGCCACGCAGATCGTGGCGCCACCCAGCTCGGCCAGGCCCTTCACGTTCAGCTTCTTGGGCACCATGAAGCCCTGGCCGTCATAGAAATTGACGCCGGCATATTGCAGGCCGAGCCCGGCATCGCGCTCGAGCGTGATGGTCGAGTTGCGCACCAGCATGTCGATCTCGCCCGACTGCAGCGCCAGGAAGCGCTGCTGGGCGGAGAGCGGCACGTACTTGGCCTTGGTCGCATCGCCCAACACCGCGGCGGCGACGGCGTTGCACATGTCGATGTCGAGGCCGGACCACTTGCCCTGGCTATCGGGCAGCGAGAAGCCGCCCAGGCCGACATTGACGCCGCAGATCAGCTGGCCGCGCTTCTTCACGACCTCGAGGGTCGATGGCGTCTGGGCCGAGGCGGTCGAGACGACGGCAAGTGCGGCGAAAGCCGCGCCGATGCAGAAAATTCTCTGGATGAGGTCCATGGACTTCCCCCTTGGATGATCCGCCGTCTGCCTAGCGCGAGAGCAAACCATATGCAACAGATGAATCTATCTCGAGGAAAATGGTTCGTTTGAACCAACGCAAGGCCATCAAAGGTGCACAGTGCCCAAATGAACACAGTTCAGTCAGTTACCTCCGCGGCAATTGACACTGCAGAGCCCGACAACCACATGTGCTGCGCCGCACAATTCCGCGGGGGAGTTGCTTTTGCCCGTTTGTCGCCGCCTGTTGGCCTTGGCCAGCCTCTCTTTCTTTCTCATCTCAACGGCGGCTTTCGCCCAAGGCGGTCCCCCGGCCATGCCGGTGAGCGTTGCGGCGCCGATCGCCAAGAGGGTCACGCAGTGGGATGAATTCTCCGGGCGCTTCGAGGCGGTCGCGTCGGTCGAGGTGCGGGCCCGCGTCTCGGGCTTCATCGAGGAGCTGCATTTCAAGGATGGCCAGATCGTCAAGGTTGGCGATCCGCTGTTCACCATCGACAAGCGGCCTTACGAGATCGCCGTCGACAGCGCCAAGGCCGACGTCGCGCGCAACAAGGCGCAGGTCGGCCTGGCCGAGCTGCAGGTCCAGCGCGGCGCCTCGCTGATCAGCTCCAGAACCATCACCGAACAGGAAAACGACCAGCGCAAGGCCAACCTCGACGTGGCGCGCGCCCAGCTCAAGGCCGCCGACGCCAGTCTGCGACAGGCCGAGCTCAACCTCGACTGGACCGACGTACGCGCGCCGATCGCCGGCCGCATCTCCGACCGCAAGGTCGATGCCGGCAATCTGATCCAGGGCGGCCAGCAGGGCGCCACCCTGCTCGCCACCATCGTCACCCTCGATCCGATCCGCTTCGTGTTCGACGTCTCGGAGTCGGACTACCTGCGCTACACGCGTCTCTTCCTGTCGGGCGCGATGGCCTCCTCGCGCGAGACCAATCCCGTGCGCATTCGCCTTGCCGATGAAACCGACTGGACACGCACCGGCAAGGTCGATTTCGTCGACAACAGCTTCGCCCCGCGCTCGGGCACCATCCGCACCCGCGCCCTGGTCGACAACAAGAACCAGCTCCTGGCGCCCGGCATCTTCGGCCGCGTCCAGCTCTTCGGCGGCGAGTACGACGCCCTGCTGATCCCCGATTCGGCGATCATCTCGGACCAGTCGCGCAAGATCGTGTTCACCGTGGGCGACGACAACGTGGTCAAGGCCAAGCCCGTGGCGCTGGGTCCGATCGTCGATGGACTGCGCGTCGTGCGCGATGGTCTCGCGCCCGCCGACCAGGTCGTGCTCGACGGGCTCGCCAACCCGATGGTGCGGCCGGGCGCCAAGGTCGTCCCGCAAAAGGGTGAGATCACGACGGCAAAAGCCAAGTAACCGCCCCTTCTCAGGCGACATCAGCCCATGCGTTTTTCCCACTTCTTCATCGACCGGCCGATCTTCGCGTCGGTCCTGTCGATCATCATCCTGATCGTGGGCGCCATCGCCCAGCGCGGCCTGCCGGTGGCGGAATATCCCGAGATCGCCCCGCCCACCGTCAACGTCACGGCGACCTATCCCGGCGCCTCCGCTGAAGTCATCGCCGCCACCGTCGCCACGCCGCTCGAGCTCGAGATCAACGGCGTCGACGACATGCTCTACATCAACTCGCAGTCGACCGGCGACGGGCGGCTGTCGATCAACGTCGTCTTCAAGCCCGGCGTCGACATCGACCAGGCCCAGGTCAACGTGCAGAACAGGGTCGCCGTCGCTCAGCCGCGCCTGCCGCAGGACGTGCAGCGGCTGGGCGTCGTGGTGCGCAAGGCCTCGCCCGACCTGATGATGGTCGTGCACATGACCTCGCCCGACGGCAGCCGCGACCAGCAGTACATCTCCAACTACGCCACGCTCTACGTGAAGGACGTGCTGAGCCGCGTCGATGGCGTGGGCAACGTGCAGGTCTTCGGCGCGCGCGACTATTCGATGCGGATATGGCTCGATCCGGCCCGCGTCGCCAGCCACAATCTGACGGCGTCCGAAGTGGTGGCGGCCCTGCGCGCCGCCAACCTGCAGGTGGCCGCCGGCGCGATCAACCAGGCGCCCGCCGTGTCGGCCAGCGCCTTCACCCTGTCGGTGCAGACCCTGGGGCGGCTGACCGCACCGGAGGAGTTCGGCAACATTGTGGTGCGCGCCGAGCCCGACGGCTCGGTGACGCGGCTGCGCGACGTGGCCCGCGTCGAACTGGGCGCGCAGGACTACACGGTGAACGCCTATCTCGACAACAAGAACGCCACGGCGCTCGCCATCTTTCAGCGCCCGGGGTCGAACGCGCTCTCCACCTCCGCCGGCGTCAAGGCCGCGATGGAGCACCTCAAGAAGGACTTCCCGGAAGGCCTCGACTATTCGGTGGTCTACAACCCGACGGAGTTCATCCAGGCCTCGGTCGACGCGGTGGTCGAGACGCTGTTCGAGGCGCTGCTGCTGGTCGTGATCGTGGTGATCCTGTTCCTGCAGACCTGGCGGGCGGCGATCATCCCCCTGCTCGCCATCCCGGTGTCGCTGATCGGTTCCTTCGCCGTGATGGCGGCGGTCGGCATCTCGTTCAACACGCTGTCGCTGTTCGGCCTGGTGCTGGCGATCGGCATCGTGGTCGACGACGCCATCGTCGTCGTCGAGAACGTCGAACGCTACCTGACCCAGGGGATGTCGCCCAAGGCTGCGGCGCACAAGACCATGGACGAGGTGGGCGGCGCGCTGATCGCCATCTCGCTGGTGCTGATCGCGGTCTTCCTGCCGACCGCCTTCATCACCGGCCTGCAGGGCACGTTCTACAAGCAGTTCGCCATCACCATCGCCGCCTCGACGGCGATCTCGGCCTTCGTGTCGCTCACGCTGTCGCCCGCCATGGCGGCGCTGCTGCTCAAGACCCACGCGGTGTCGCATGTCGAGCGGCCCAAGCCCACGCTGCTCGAGCGGCTGGCCTGGCCGCTCAACTGGTTCTTCCGCCAGTTCAATCGCGGCTTCGAGGCGCTGTCGAACTTCTATGGCCGCGCCACGGCGCGGCTGATCCGCATGGCGACGGTCGTCCTGGTGGTCTATGGCGGCCTCCTCTTCCTGGCCGGCAACCGCCTGGTCGAGACGCCGACCGGCCTGATCCCGCAGCTCGACCGGTCCTACCTGATCGCCGCCATGCAGCTTCCTCAGGGCGCCACCCTGGAGCGCGCCGACAAGCTGGTGCGCCAGGCGTCGGAGATGATCATGGCGACGCCCGGCGTGTCGCACGCCGTGGCCTTCGTCGGCTTCGACGGCGCCACCTTCACCAACGCGCCCAACACCGGCGTGATCTTCGTCACCCTGAAGCCGTTCGACGAGCGGCGCGACGAGCCCAAGGACAAGATCCTGGCGGCGTTGCGGGCCAAGATGTTCACTTTGCGCGAGGCCTTCGTGTTCGTGCTCGAACCGCCTTCGGTGCCCGGCATCGGCACTGGCGGCGGCCTGAAGGGCTACGTCCAGGATCGCGCCGCGCGCGGCCTGCCCGCGCTCGAGGGCGCCACCTGGGCGCTGGCCGGCGCCGCCGGGCAGACGCCTGGCCTCACCCAGGCCTTCACCCTGTTCAGCACCAAGACGCCGCAGATCTGGGCCGAGATCGACCGCACCAAGGCCGAGCAGCTGGGCGTGCCGATCGGGCGTGTGTTCGACACGCTGTCGGTCTACATGGGCTCGGCCTACGTCAACGACTTCAACATCCTCGGCCGCACCTACCAGGTGACGGCGCAGGCCGACGATCCCTATCGACTGACCCTGCGCGACGTCGCCAACCTCAAGACGCGGAGCGACAGCGGCGAGATGGTGCCGATCGGCTCGGTGGCGACCTTCTCCGACACGACCGGCCCCTACCGCGTGGCGCGCTACAACCTCTACCCCGCGGCCGAGGTCCAGGTGGCGCTGCTGCGCGGCTTCTCCTCGGGCCAGGGCATCGCCGCCATGGAGAAGCTCGCCGACAAGGTGCTGCCTTCGGGCTTCGGCTTCGAATGGACCGAGATCGCGCTGCAGGAGAAGCTCGCGGGCAATACCGCGATCCTGGCCTTCAGCCTGGCGGTCGTCTTCGTCTTCCTGCTGCTGGCCGCCCTCTACGAGAGCTGGCTGCTGCCGCTCGCCGTCATCCTGATCGTGCCGATGTGCATCCTGGCGGCCATGATCGGCGTCAATATCCGCGGGCTCGACCGCAACGTCCTGGTCGAGATCGGCCTGGTCGTGCTGGTGGGCCTGGCCGCCAAGAACGCCATCCTGATCGTCGAGTTCGCCAAGCAGGCGCACGAGGCCGGCATGACGCGCTACGACGCGGCCGTCAGCGCCGCCAAGACCCGCCTGCGGCCCATCCTGATGACCTCGCTCGCCTTCATCCTGGGTGTCGTGCCGCTGGTGGTGAGCTTCGGCGCCGGCGCCGAGATGCGGCAGTCGTTGGGCACCGCGGTGTTCTTCGGTATGCTGGGCGTCACCTTCTTCGGCCTGCTGTTCACGCCGGTCTTCTACGTCGTCACCACCGGGCTTTCCGAGCTGCGCTTCCGCTGGCGCAAGCCCGAGGTCCAGCCGGAGTTCAAGCCGGAGTAGACCCCACAGAGGAGATCGCCATGCCTCGCTCCCGCCTCCTTCCCGCGCTCGCCGTGGCCGCCGTCCTGGCGGCAGGATTCGTCGGCCTCCAGATCGTGCCATCGTCCGCCGAAAGCGCCCGCGTGATCGCGCCGCCGGCGGTCGACGAACCGGCGGGCCAGGCCCCAAGCGAAGTGGCCGTGCTGGCCGGCGGTTGCTTCTGGGGCGTCCAGGGCGTGTTCCAGCATGTCGACGGCGTCACCAGCGCGGTGTCCGGCTATGCCGGCGGCGCCAAGGACACCGCGGAATACGACAAGGTCGGCAGCGGCCGTACCGGGCATGCCGAGTCGGTCCGCATCACCTACGATCCGCGCAAGGTGACCTACGGCCGGCTGCTGCAGATCTATTTCTCGGTGGCCCACGATCCGACCGAATTGAATCGCCAGGGTCCGGACGTCGGCACGCAGTACCGCTCGACGATCTTCCCGACCAGCGATGAGCAGGCCAAGGTGGCCAAGGCCTATATCGACCAGCTCGACCAGGCTCACGCCTTCGGCGCCAAGATCGTGACCACGATCGAGCCCGGCCGCACGTTCTACCCGGCCGAGGGCTACCATCAGGATTACCTGACCCTGCATCCCAACCAGCCCTACATCGCCATCAACGACCTGCCCAAAGTCGCCAACCTCAAGCGCCTGTTCGCGGACTCCTATCGCGCCGAGCCGGTGCTGGTCAGCAAGACGGGCCTGTAGCGGGGCAGAGGCAACCCCCTCCTTCGCGAATTTCGCCGCCGGACGTTCACGCCGCCACTGCGGGAGATTTGATCGGCCGGGTGATGCTAGGATCGCGGCAACCAGGCGATCGAAATCGTGGAGGGGAAATGAATCGCGACACCGACCTGTTCGTGCAGGCCTTCTGGGTCAAATCCCGGGAGATCATAAGGCCGGAACTCGACTTCACGGTCGACGACCTGAAGAGCGAAGGCCACACCGCGCACGTCGCGACGCAGGAATACTCCGACGTGCCCGAGGCCGGCCCCTCGGTCATCCCGACCGTGCATCCCAACGGCGAAGAACAGGGCCACGCCTTGCGCTTCCAGGGCGACGTCATCCGCAGCGATGTCGTGGTGACGGGGTCGACCGGCACGTCGCGCCGTCACGAGCTGGCCCGCCTGGAATTGCCCGCGGTGAAGGCCGAGATCTCGGCCTGGCTCACCGAGCTGCTGGGCCGCCCGGGCTGATCATCCCGCTGATCGTCTTTCGGAGGAAACCATGGCTGATGCTGTCGACGACCTGTTCCGCCGCTTCGGCAAGGCCTTCAACAAGGCCGATGTCGAGGAGATCGCGGCCTGCGTGACCGACGATTTCGAATGGCGTCTCAACGCGGGAGGCTCGCCATCCGGCACGGTGCTGAAAGGCAAGGACGGGCTGCGCGCCCATTTCGGCGACAAGAGCCGGGCGCACCGCGAGGCGCGCTACTCGGAGGCGCGCATCCATCGTGCCGGCGACAAACTGTTCGGCACCTTCAGGGTGACCGGCATCGACCATGCCGGCAAGCCGTTCGACCGCTACGGCATCGACCTCTACGAGTTGAAGGACGGCAAGATCGCCCTCAAGGACAGCTACCTGAAGGCCGATTGATGCCCAACGACACGGTGCTGTGGGAGATCGACCGGCGCGGCGTCGCCACGGTCACCTTGAACCGCCCGCAGGTCAACAACGCCTACAACGGCGAGCTGATCCAGGGCCTGCACGATGCAATGGATGCGCTGGGCCGCGAAGCCGGCTTGCGCATCGTCGTGCTGCGCGGCAACGGCAAGCACTTCCAGGCCGGCGCCGATCTCGCCTGGATCAGTGGCGTGGCGAAGCAGTCGCCGGCGGAGAACGAGGCCGTGAGCCGGCTGACCGCCGAGGCCGTCCGCCGTCTCGACACCGCGCCGGTACCGACCCTGGCGCTGATCCAGGGTGGCTGCTTCGGCGGCGGTACCGGCATCGCCGCCGCCTGCGACGTCGTCGTGGCATCGGAGGACGCGATCTTCTCCATCAGCGAGACGCGCTGGGGCCTGATGGCGGGCATCATCCTGCCGCAGCTCTGCCAAGCGATGGGCTTGCGCCAGGTGCGGCGCTACGCGCTGACCGGCGAGCGCTTCGGCGCCCAGGAAGCCCGCCGGCTCGGCCTGGTGCACGAAGTCTGCCCGACCGGCGGTCTGGCGGCGGCGGGCGAGAAGATCGTCGAGTCGGTGCTGATGAATGCGCCGCGCGCCACCACCTCGACCAAGCTTCGCGCGCTTGCCTCTGCGCGCGCCTTCATCGACGACGGCGAACTGCGCGACCTGATCGATGAGCATGCCCGCGCCCGGCAGCAGGCCGAAGCGAGCGAAGGCCTCGCGAGCTTCCGCGAGAAGCGCAAGCCCGGATGGTATCCCGGCTAGAGCAATATGCGTTGAGATCAAATCACCTCACCCTGAGGAGCGGCCACAGGCCGCGTCTCGAAGGGTGGGAACAACGTCGATGTGGCCGACCCTTCGAGACGCATCGCTGCGCGATGCTCCTCAGGGTGAGGCGGGGGTGACCAAGCGAGCCTAAGAACATCCCGCTGTAGGTCCGGGGCGCGCCAGTCCAGCGGCGCGTCTTCTCATGCTCTTTTGGACCGCGAGCCTCCGGCTCGCTCAGAGAATCATGAGCGAGCCGGAGGCTCGCGGTCCGGAAGACTATGACGTGCCGCCGGCGTGGCGGGCGTTCAGGAACCGCAGGGCGGCGTCGCAGTACATGGCGTAGACCGGTGCGATCGAGTCGATGTCGGCCCATTCGTTGGCCGCATGCATGTTGCCGAAGCTGACGCCCGGCGCGCAGATGGTCGGCACGCCGCGCGCCGCCAGAAGGTTGCCGATGTTGGACGGCCCGCAGACATCCGTCGCCACGGGGCGCCCGAAGGCGCGCTCGGCTGCTGCCGCGAAGCTTTTGGCCAGGCTGTGCTCCGAGTTCGACGAGATAGGCCGGCCAATGGTCGATAGTTTCGATGCGGCTTTGCGGATCCACCGCGCGCACGATGTCCTCCAGCCAGCGCATGGCCTTGTCGCCGTCGAAGGTGCGGGTCAGGCGGATATCGATGTTGCAGGTCGCGTGGTCGGGCACGACGCTGAACCCTTCGCCCCCTGAGAGATGCGTCACCGTGGCGGCAGGTCCGAAGGGAAACGCCGGGTCGTGCATTTCGGGAAAGCGCGAGGCCGCCACCTTGAGCGCAAGGGCGGCGGCCTTGTTCAGCGCATTGACGCCGGTCCGCTCGACCTCGCCGGAGTGCGCCGCCTTGCCGGTGAAATGCAGCCGCGTGCGCAGGAAGCCCCGGCTGCCCACGACGATGCAGTCACTGCCGGGATAGCCCAGCGACACGGCATCAGGCGGCCGGGCGATCGCGTCGAGATAGGCGCGCACGCCGCCGAAGCGGCCGGTATGTTCGTCGGCATCGAACAGCACATGCACCGCACCGCGCGGCATGCCTGTTTCCGCCAGATGCCGCGCGACATGCGCCAGGATGGCAACGCCCGATTTGGAATCGGCGGCGCCGCGACCCAGCAGCCGTCGGCCCTGTACGGCGCCGCTGAACGGCGGCTCTCTCCATTGATCGGGATCGCCCGCCGGCGCGGTGTCGATGCAGGCATCGAGGCAGAGCAAGGGGCCGGGCGTTGCCCCGGCGATCTCGACCAGGACAGCGACGTCCTTGCCCGCGGCGTCGGCCAGCAGGCGCGGCCTCACGTGGTTGTCCTGGAGCCACGAATGGACAACGTCCAGTACCGCCAACGGTGAATCGATTCCGCCGCACGACGGCGTCGCCACCAGGCGCGAGGCCAGTTGAACGATGCTATCGATCGGCGCGGTCAAGGCGCCGGCTAGTCGAGGCCCTCGAACAGCACCGTCGACAGATAGCGTTCGGCGAAGCCCGGGATGATCACCACGATCCTCTTGCCTGGATTGCGCTTGCCGACATCGAGCGCCGCTGCCACGGCGGCGCCGCCGGAGATGCCGATGGGAATGCCTTCGAGGCTCGCCATGTCCCTCGCCGCCTTGAGGGCCGCTTCGTTGGACACCTTGAAGATTTCGTCGATGACCTTGCGGTCGAGGATATCGGGGATGATGCCCGCGCCGATGCCCTGGATGGGATGGGGTGAATGCGTGCCGCCCGACAGGACAGGGCTCGCTTCGGGTTCGACGGCGACCACCTTGAGACCGGGCAGCCGCGGCTTCAGCGCATGGCCGACACCGGTGATGGTGCCGCCGGTGCCGACGCCGGCGACGAAGATGTCGAGCTTGCCTCCGGTATCGCGCCAGATCTCCTCGGCCGTGGTCGCCTCATGCACGGCCGGATTGGCGGGGTTCTGGAACTGCTGCGGCATGAAGCTGTCGGGTATCTCCTTCAGGAGCTCCTCGGCGCGGGCGATCGCGCCATTGATGCCCTTTTCGCGCGGCGTGAGCTCGAGCCGGGCGCCCAGGATGCGGAGCATCTTGCGTCGCTCGATCGACATCGAATCGGGCATGGTCAGGATCGCCTTGTAGCCGCGCGCGGCGGCCACGAAGGCAAGACCGATGCCGGTGTTGCCCGAGGTCGGCTCGATGATGGTGCTAACGCCGGGCTTGATCTTGCCGGCCTTCTCGGCGGCATCGATCATGGCAAGGCCGATGCGATCCTTGACCGACGACAGCGGGTTGAAGAATTCGAGCTTCACCAGGATCTCTGCCGTCACGCCGTCGCGCTGGGGCAGTCGGTTGAGTCGGACCAGGGGCGTGGCGCCCACGGTCTCGGTGATGTCGCCGTAGATGCGGCCGCGGAATTGGGGAGCTTGGGTCATCCGAGCCTTATACCCTGTCCGGCCGCCAAGACCCAACCCGGCTATACAGAGAGCGCCAAAAACAGGGTGGGTGCCGCAGCATCATGCGCGCTTTGCGCGGCGCCACGCCACCATGGCCCAAGCCAGCAGCAAGGCGAGCGACAGGCCGGAGATCGCCCAGGCCCAGGGCTCGACCGGCAAGGCAACGCGCAGCAGAGTGACCGACGTGCGGCCCGCCGGAGCCTTGAAGGAGACGAGCTGCAGCGGCTCGGTCGGCGCCAACGGCAGACCGTTATCGAGCCGCCACGCCGGGAAGAAGAAGCGGCGCAGCGTGACCTCGGTCGCTGTCGCGCTGTCGATCTCGATCTGCATGGCGCCGAAACGCCGGTCCTCGGCGCGACAGAGCCGCGCCGCGGGGATGCAGGAAATCTCCGGCACGTCCTTTATCTGGCCGATGCCCCTGTCGTTGGGAAAGCCGCGCGGTTCGTACTCCATCACGTCCGAGAAGATGAGCGGCGATTTGCCCAGGACGTCGTTGACCCGGTCGCGGATGTCGAGGACGGCGAGCGACAGGCCGGGAACCGCCGCAAACAGCGCCAGGGTGAAGAGGTAGACCGGGCCACGCTGCAGCCTCGGCCGCACATGGCAGAATGCCGTGATGACGGCGAATTCCACCACGACCAGCAGCCGGTACGGGAACTGCACCTTGGCGACCTCGGGCAGCTCCCAGAACCAGGGGAAGAGACCCGTCATCAGAACGAAGCAGGCGAGGGCGACAGCGCCCCAGAAGAACGCGTCGCCGCGCTTGCGGAAGAACAGGCAGATGCCCAGCGCCAGTATCCCCCAGGCGACGGCCAAGGAGGTAACGATGTACATGACCGGCGGCTCGGGCCAGAGGTGGTAGGCCAGCAGGTACCAGTTCTCGATCTGATAGAACTGCGTCCAGAACTGGTCGGCCGAGATCCAGCGCTGCAGGGTGAGCGCAGGCAGGATGTAGATCGCGGCCAGCCCCAGGCCCAGCAGACCACCGGCGGCGGCGCCGAGCCACTCGACGGGCTTGCGCAGGCGGAACAGCAGATAGGCGGGCAGCACCGTCACCGAGATCAGCAGCGCCACCGGCAGGTGCGCGACGACCAGGCCGGCATAGGAAAACGCCAGCAGCACCGGCCGGCGGATCGACAGCAGCACCAGCGGCAGGAAGACGTAGACCGTGAACTCCGCGAAGGCGCCACGCAGGTAGTGATCGAGCAGATGATAGGGCGCGGCCATGTAGGCGAGGGCGCCCCACAGCGCGATCCTGTCGTTGCCGGTCTGCTGCCGCAGCCAAGCATGCATGGCGAGACCCGACGCCCACAGGATCACCAGCCAGGTGAGCGACAGCCGATACGACAGCGACAGGGCGTTGAACGTGACGACGCTCAACAGCGAGTTGACCCAGAAGGCGAGCGGCGGATAGAAATAGAAAGCAGGCCCGCCCAGGCCTTCGAATGAGTCCGGCATCCAGCGCGGATAGAGGATGAAGTCACGGAACTGCTCGGAGAACTGCCCGGCCCAGGTGAGATTGTGCGGCGAGCTGTGGCTCAGCATCGTGCCCACCAGCTGCGACGGCGCCAGCAGCAGGATTGCCACCACCGCGAGAATCAGCTCAGGCTTGCGCGACAGCAAGCTCTAGCCCGCCGCGATCATGGTGCCGAGGATGGATGTGGTGGCCGAAGGGTGCGCTTTAGGACACCAGCCCTATCGGATCGGCGGCCACGTTGGGTAGCGCAGGATCGAAGCGAATACGCTGCGGGCTGAATCATGGCTGACGTATAATACGCTCGCCAATGGAAGTAACGTCGACGCGGCCGCTCACACGTCTCGATCTTTGCGACGCGGCGCTGCTGGTGGCGTTTGCCGTCCTGGCGGCAGTTGGCATTCGGCAGACCTCGCTGTTGTTCGCTGACGGTGCCGTCAGTCTCGCCGCGGCCTGGCTCTTCAATTTCTGGGACCTCCTGCTGGCGCAGGTCCCGACCCGCGCCGTCGGATTGATGGCGCTGTATGGCCCGGTCTGGGTGCTACGGTGGGCGTTGGGTCCGACAGCGGAAACCTACGTCGTCGCCGCCCATATTCTCTATTTCGGAGTACCGCTTGTTCTGTGGCTCGTGATCCGGGCCGTCCAGTCGCATCCGGCATTCGCACGGCTCTATCTCTGCCTCGCTCTGATCCTCGTCTTCTACCCGTCGGAGTTGATCGTAGGCCTCGGTATCTGGCTGGTCTGGGCGGCAATTGTCGCGAAACCCGGCCGCTCGCGGGCGGCGGCGGTGCTGGTGACGACCGGCTTCGCGGTGCCGCTCGCCTTCACCCATCCGGCGACCGGCTTGATCAGCCTGCTCTACCTGCTCACGGGCGGCGTGCTTGCCGCGACCGGCAGGCCGTTTCCGCGCCAGGCTCTGATTGCCGCTGTCGCCATGACCGCTCTTCTGCTCTGCGCCTTCCTCGCCACCGATGCTCTGCTGCCGCCCACCAATCCGACCGTCACAATGGTCTTGGCGACGTCGCGCTACGTCTACATCGATCCTGTCTCGATGGCGGTGACGCTGACCGTATATCCGCTGCTGGCGGCCCTCTCGCTCCTGATGCTGCTGCCAAGCCTTGGTGCTGCCAGCGCGCGCCTACGCGTACGCCCGTTCTTCGTGCTGTGTGTCGGCGCCTTCGGTCTGTGGTTTGCCGCCAATGGCACCAATCTCATGACCTGGATATTTGCGCGTCAGACAGTGTCCTATTTCCTGGTATTGTCGCTGGCGTTCGCCATCGCATCGCCGGCGGCGCGATGGCTCGAGGAGGCGCGCCGCCCGCTCATGCTGTTCGCGGGCGTCATGGTCGTGGCGTCGTTGTCCACGGGCTTCGACATGGCGCTGTTCGATCGTGCCGTGGGGAAGCGATTGGCGCCGATCGAGCAGCGCGCCCAAACGCCTCCTGCCCTGATCGCCCTCACCGATCCGGCCACGTCGCCGTGGGAGTCAAAGTCTTTGCCGCGGCTCAGCTTGCGCGGCTACTTCAAGTGGATGGCGGCCGACGACTATCTGCGCGACGTGGTTATCCCCAACTATGGCGGCGCGAGCCCGTCCCTGGCCTTCTATACCTATTTCCGCTCTGCTCGCCGGGCCGTTCTCTACCGCACGCTCGACCAGCAGGGCGATTGGGTGCCCTTCGAATGCGCGCCAGTCGATCGCGCGCTCGTCAACGCACGCGACGATACCGATCGTCGTTTCCTGCAATTCCTCAGCGAGCGTTATTGCGTGCGCTGACCGTCGTGGCCTACTCCGCCGCGGCGCGCTGGGCCGTACGGTCGGGGGTGAGGGTATAGGTCGTGAAATGCCGGTTGAGCGCCGGCATCGGGCAGGCTTCGAGATGGCCTTCGCCCGGCTGCATCAGGATCATCGCCGACGTCGCCACCAGGTTGCCGCGGTTGTTGGGCCGCGGCGGCCGGCATACCGACCAGGGCGAGCCCCAATCGTCGAGGAGGGCCGACCGGAAATCCCCCAGCGTGAGCTTGCCGCCGCCCGGGAGCAGATGGGGCGCGAGGTGCTCGCGCACGCGCTTGTCGCGGTAGATCGAGCACGGCGTCTCGGCGAGCCCAGTGTCCTTGACCTTGGCGCGCGCGGCATCGGCGATCCAGTGGTTGGCGTGCACGTAGAGGCCGCGCTCGGGCGCCAGCCAGAAGGTCTCGTCGGGCGCGCATTCGAAGCCGAAGGCCTCGCCCTCGCAGTGGCTCACCGCCATGTGGTTGGAGCCGAGCTTGGGCGTCGAAAAGATCGTGTGCACCGCGTTCGCGAGGTAGGCGCTTTCCAGCACCTTGCGGCGGATGAAGGGCAACGGCACGCCGGCGCCGCGCTGATAGTCGCGGTCGCATTCCAGTGCATTGGCGGTGAGCCCGATGCCCGCCGAATTCAGCCCCGAGCGCGCCAGGCCGCCTGCCTCGGTGAAGGTCAGAATGTCGGGCCCGTCGTCGCGACGGATGCGCAGGATCACGCCGTTCTCGGCGCACTCGGCCCGCCAGTCCCAGTTCTGGCCGTGCAGCAGCACGCCGTCGGCGCTGGCTTCGGGCAGCGCGAGGGCGGCGGTACAGCCGTCGGGAAAATGCTTTTCGATGTGGCTCTTGCGTGCCGCTGCGACCATCTCCGTGCGGGCGTTCATCAGCATGACGGCGGCGAAGGGTTCGCCCGCGCCCTCGGCGATCCCGCGCATCTCCTCGACGTAGGCCGGAATCGAACTTCTCGATGGCGGGCACCATGCGCTCGGCGCGGCGTTCCAGCTCCTTCCAGTCGACGCCGTTCTTCAGCAGCGCCTCGGCGTACATCTTGGCGCCGCGGCGCAGGCGGTCGGCCGCCGCCTTGCCGTGGATGCGGCCGCGCTCGTGCGGGCTGCCCGAAAGGTCGATCAGCGGAAACGGTGCGTAGTCGGTCATGGATGCCCCAGAAGTGCCTGACGAAAGCGCTCTTTCAGATGCGCGCCATCCTGCGGCGGCATCACGAATTCGAGTTTCTCGACGATCACCTTGACGAGCCGGAACACCGGCCCCTTCTTGGTCCGCGCGTCCTCGACGAGCTGGGCCACCTCGCTCGCCTCACGCACGGTTGCGACATCGGCGATGCCGCAGCCCTGGGCGATCATCGCCAGGTCGGCGCCGGCGCCCGATTCGGTCGGGCCGTTGTTGCGCGGGCTGGTGTGCGAGGCCTGGTTGCCGGTCTCGCCGAACTTCTCGTTGTCGAGCACGCACGATGGCGAGATTCTCGGGCTGCTGGGTCGCCACGGTGGCGAGCGAGCCCAGGCTCATCATCAGGTCGGCGTCGCCGGTGATCACCAGCACGCGCTTGCCGGGCTGCGCCAGGGCGAGGCCCAGCCCCATGCTGACCGGTGCGCCCATGGCGCCCCATAGCGGCATGTTCAGCGGACGGTCACCCGCCTCGGTGATGTCCCAGTTGGACGAGCCGAGACCGGCGATCAGCAGCAGATTGTCGTCGGCGCCCTCGAGGATCTTCTTCACCAGCGGGCGGCGCTGCAGCGTGGCCTTGCTCATTTACTCGTCTTCTTTCCGAAATCCTTGATGCCGATCAGCTTCTGGCGCAGCAGGACCGCGACCGACTGACCGCCATGGAAGGCCGAGCGCGCCGCGGCGTCGACCGTGGCCTTCACCTCGTCGGCCCTGTCGACCGAGTAGAGCAGCACGCCCATCGCCTCCAGCACCTTGGGCGTGCCCTGGCCCATCGGGTACTGCCAGGAATTGAACTCGCCATAGTCGCCGCGCATGGTGATCAGGGTGAGGAACGGAAAGCGCAGCGTCTTGGTGAGGCCCATCATGTTGATGGTGTTGCCCACGCCCGAGCTCTGCATCAGCAGCACCGAACGCTGGCCGCCCAGCCAGGCGCCGGCGGCCAGGGCGATACCTTCCTCTTCCGTCGTGAGCGGCACGGTGCGGATCGAGTTCGAGCGCTGGCACTGCTCGATCAGCCGCGAATGGCCGGCATCGGGCACGTGATAGACCTGCTTGATGTCGTGCGTCTGCAGGACGTCGAAAATCTGGTCGCGCCAGTCGGCACTTGTCTCGGCGTTCATGTCTCTCCCGTCAAACGGCTGCGGCGTCGGCAACATAGCGTTTGCGTGTATTGCCCGCCCTCTAATTTATCTTCGCCGCCCTGACCTCCGACGGCCCCGGATTGAGAATGAGCCCGGAAACCCTGCCGCTCTCATCGCTCACGAAGGCAAGGCGCGTATGATCCCCGCCATCCTCATGAAACTCCGTGGTCGACGTCGCCTTTACCGGGACAGGCTTGCCCTTCTCGAATTCGAAAACCGACCACGGTCCCGTTGCCGAGACCACGAGTTGGCCATCCGCAACGCGAACCTGAAGCCGCGCTCCCGGTATTCGGATGACCTCGCGGACGAGCGTGACGTCGACGGGAGCGTCCTGGCCCTTGCGCGCGAGCTTCAAGCGGACCTGTGTGCCTGGAGGCCCGCGCAACTTGTCGATGGCCTCGAGGAGGCTGAGGCCCTTTATCGACACATCGTCGATTTCGGCGAGGACGTCCCCCGCCAGCACACCCGCCATGGCTGCGGGCGCGTCCGCGAACGGGTTGCGCACAGCGACCTGCCCATCGAGCAGCGCAACCTCGAGGCCGACGCCGGAGAAGGCAAAGGCGGGGATGGGCGCATTCCTGTCGCGTGAACTGAGCGACGCGCCGAAATCATACGTTCCAACGTAGCGCGCGAGGATGTCGGCGCTGACCGCTACCGGCACCGCCGACGCGGCGGCCGCGACGGGTTCCGGCACGCGCAGCGCAGCGTAGGTCAGATGCCGCAAGGCGTCCCTGTAGACAAAACCCGTGTCCGGCGGGACCTGGATCAGCTGCACCGCGATCAGCTTCTCGACCGGATCGATCCAGAAGTAGGTGCCCCAAATGCCGCTCCAGTTGAAGCTGCCGACAGCGCCCGGCAGGAGGCTGAACGCCGGGTTGGTGCGAAGGGCAAAGCCCAGTCCCCAGCTCGTGCCGACCTTCGGGCCGACGAAGCCGCCGATAATCCCGGCGAAGCGTATGTCGGGCGGCAGGGCGTCCGTGGTCATCTGCTGCACGGTCTTGGCGGCGAGGAGGCGCACGCCGTCGAGCTCGCCGCCGTTCAACAGCATCTGGGCGAAGCGCAGGTAGTCCGGGGCGGTCGAGACCAGCCCGCCGCCGCCGGAGAACAGCTTTGGTTGCTTGGTGACATCCCAAAGCGGCGGCCACCCGTCGGCCAGCGGATCGACCAGGCGGGCAAGCTTGGCTTGCGGAACGTAGAAGCCGGTATCGACCATGCCCAGGGGCTTGAAGATGCGGGTCCGCAGGAAATCGTCGAAGGCCTGTCCCGAGGCGACCTCTACCACCCGCGCCAGCACGTCGACGCCCCAGCTATATTCCCAGACCTCGCCGGGCTGATGGGCGAGCGGCATCTTGGCGAGGCCGCTCACGAACTCGGCGAGGGTGCGGTCGCGCTTGAAAGTGGCGACCTGGCGGTAGGCCTTGTGCACCAACGTCGTGTCTTCTTCGGGATAGACCAGACCCGAGGTGTGGCGCAGCAGGTCGATCACCTCCATGGGGCGCTTGGGCGCCTCGAGCGCCAGCTCGCTCTTGCCCGTCGACGGGTTGGTCTTTTCGACACCCACCTGCATGTCCTTGAGTTCCGGCAGGTACCGGCTCACCGGGGCCGCGAGGTCGAGCTTGCCTTCTTCGACCAGCATCATGGCGGCCACGCTGGTGACCGGCTTGGTCATCGAGGCGATCCAGAAGATCGCGTCCGACGTCAGGGGAATTTTTCCGGCGCGATCGAACGTGCCGATCGCCTGGAGGTACGCCAGCTTGCCGTTGCGCGCGATCGCGACCACGGCGCCTGGCAACTTGCCGGCATCGACCTGCGGCTGATACCAGGGAGCGATCCGCGCCAGCCGTTCGGGCGAGAAGCCGGCGCCCTCGGGATCGGGCGCCATGAGACTTTGGGCCGACGCGGTCGCCGACAGGCCGATCGCAACAAGCAGAGCGCACGCACGGCCTACAAGTTTCGTCATGGCTGCCCTCGGTGCCGGCAATTCAGGACTCGCTGTTCTGATCTTGTCGTTCGTTGGACCAATTGAAGGGGCTGCGTCAGCCAAACCCGGCGTCATTGTGCGTGATCAAGCAGCAAGTGCTAAACGCAACAAGCTTCCGAACCGGGACACTAGAACGGCTTCAGCACGGCGAGGAAGACGATGGCGATCATCAGCACCGTCGGCACTTCGTTCCACCAGCGATAGTAGCGGGCGGGCCGGGTGTTCCGGTCGGCCTCGAAGTCCTTGCGCCAGAGCGCGTAGGCGTGGTGCACGAGGGTGAGCCCGACAACCAGCGAGAATTTCACCTGCCACCAGCCGGCATGCCACCAGTCGCCCTGCCAGGCGAGCAGCAGGCCCAGGATCCAGACCAGAACGACCGCGGGGTTCATGATGCCGCGCATCAGGCGACGTTCCATGATCTTGAACGTCTCGCTCTGCTGCGATCCCTTCTCGGTGTCGGCGTGATAGACAAACAGGCGCGGCAGGTAGAGCAGCCCCGCCATCCAGGCGATGACGGCGATGATGTGCAGCGCCTTCAAGACCTCATAGAGCATTGCGCACCAGCCTCGCGAGTCCGGCGATGAACAAGGGATGCGTGCCGACGGTCGGCACGCGGACGTAGGTCGGGATGCCGACCTCCCCGGCAAGAAGGCGGTAGTCGATATCGAGCTCGACCAGGGTCTCAGAATGCTCCGACACGAAGGCCAGCGGATAGACCACCACAGACACCTTGTCGGCGCCGGCGCGGCGGATCTCCGCGTCGGTCGAGGGACCGATCCATTTCAGCGGACCGACGCGGCTCTGGTAGCAGATCGACCAATCGACCTTGCCCAGCCCGGCGGCAATCGCCTTCGCCGTCTGCTCGACCTGCTTCTGATAGGGATCGCCCGCCTTGATGACCCGCTCGGGCAGGCCGTGGGCGGAGAACAGCACACGCCGGGGGCCAGCGCCCGCCTCGGCGAGGCCCTGCCTCACCAGTTCGACCGAGGCCGCGATGAAACCCGGTTCGGTCGGATAGGAGTCGATTTCCGT
The DNA here is from genome assembly GCA_963765385.1 of uncultured Alphaproteobacteria bacterium. GTDB lineage: Bacteria > Pseudomonadota > Alphaproteobacteria > Reyranellales > Reyranellaceae > Reyranella. The sequence continues at coordinate 2,009,894 of CAVXWG010000014.1, forward strand.
GGTCGGCACGGTGAAGCGGGCCGTGTCGCGCCATTCCTTGAAGGATGACGCCGTCGTCGTGGTCGAGAATTGCGGATAGAGCGGCAGCAGCACGATGCGATCGGGCGCGAAGCGCTTGACCGAGCTCACGACGGCCTCGGTCATCGGGTGCCAGTAGCGCATGCAGACATAACCGCGCCACTCGTTGTCGCTGCCCAATGCTTCTTCCAGCGCGCGGGCCTGCGCTTCGGTCTGGCCGAGGATGGGCGATGAGCCGCCGATCTTGGCATAGATCGCGCGCGCCTTTTCCGTGCGGCGACTGGACAGGAAGCGCGCCAGCGGCGATCGAATCAGCGTCGGCAGGCGCAGGATCGCGGGATCGCCGAACAGGTTGCGCAGGAACGGCTGCACGGCATCGAGCGAATCGGGGCCGCCCAGATTGAACAGGATGATGGCGACCTTCACGGGGTACCCATCACGACGTCGCTTTCATGACGTTGACGGCTTCCAGTTGCGCACGATCTCGACCAGCTGCGCCACGTTCTCCGGGGGCGTCTGCGGCACCACGCCATGGCCGAGATTGAACACGAACGAACCATGGCCGAGCTTGTCGAGGATGCGCGTGGCCTCGCGTTCCAGGGCGACGCCACCAGCCACCAGCATCAGCGGATCGAGATTGCCCTGCAGGCAGATATGCGGCTGCAATTCCTGCGCTGCCCAATGCGCGCCGATGCCGGTATCGATCGACAGCACGGTGAACGCATCGGGCCGGCGATACATCAGCGTCGCCGGACCGACGGCGCGCGGAAAGGCGATGATCGGCGTCTTGGGATGACGCGACCGTAGCGCGTGAGCGATGCGCACCATCGGCTCCAGCGACCAGCCGAAGAGCTGTTCCTCCGGCAACACGCCCGCCCAGGAATCGAAAAGCTGGACGGCATCGGCGCCGGCTTCGATCTGGCAGGTGAGATGATCGACGATGGCGTCGACCAAGAGGTTGATCAGCAATCCGAAGGAATCGGGATGGCTGTAGGCCCAGCCCTTGACCTTGGCGAAGTCCCGGCTGCCGCCGCCTTCGATCATGTAACAGGCGAGCGTGAAGGGCGCGCCGGCAAAGCCCAGCAGCGCGGTCTCCTTCGGCAGGGCTGCACGCACCTGGCGGATCGCCTCGTAGACCGGCGCCAGATGCTCGGGCAGCCGCGCGCGCGACAATTGGCCGAACTGGGCAGGATCGGTCAGGGCCGCGAGCTTCGGTCCTTCGCCTTCCTCGAACCAGACTTTCTGGCCGAGTGCGTCGGGGATCACCAGGATGTCGGAAAAGATAATCGCAGCATCGAGCCCGAAGCGGCGGATCGGCTGCAAGGTTACCTCGACGGCCTTGTCCGGCGTATAGCAGAATTCGAGGAACGATCGCGTCGTGGCGCGGACGGCGCGATACTCCGGCAGATAACGTCCGGCCTGACGCATCAGCCAGACCGGCGGCGTCGGGAATCGCGTCCCGGCCAGAGTTTGCAGGAATTTTCCGGTGCTCAATGCTTGTCCTTCATGCTTCCTCTTACTCTATTCATAATAGGTAGTAGGAGTAGTAGGGGGTGTGTCACATGGGGATGCGCCCAATCTATCTTCGCTCCCCAGGCCGTTGTGGATCACCTGACCGCGATTTCAGGCGATTCCGTCGCATGATTCCCGACTCGCAGGTCATTCCTCCCGGACTGTCCGCAAGGGACGATTGTCGGGAGCGGCCGGGCGAGTCGGGTCCCGAATCCGGCGTCTGGCGGCGGCCCCATCGACTGTCCCCGCTCTGCCCTCATCAATCCCGCGTTTCTCCGAAGGGTCCTGTGGGGTAAGTTGGGGCGTGGCCAACCGCAATTTCCATGTCCATCTCGTGTCCGACTCCACCGGCGAAACCGTATCGAGCGTGGCCCGTGCCTGCCTCGTGCAATATGAGGGCATCTTCGTGCAGGAGCATGTCTGGTCGTTGGTCCGCACGAAAGGCCAGATGGACAAGGTCATGCAGGCGGTCGAGCGCGACCGTGGTCCCGTGCTCTATACGCTGGTCGACCAGGAGTTGCGCGACCTGGTGCGCGACCATTGCCGGCGCCTGCAACTGCCCTGCGTCGGCGTGCTCGACCAGGCGATGAGCGTGCTGGCCGTCCACTTCCATTCCAAGAGCGAGCAGTGGCCTGGGCGCCAGCACCAGCTCGATGAAGGCTACTTCGATCGCATCGATGCGATGCACTTCACGCTCGCCCATGACGACGGTCAGTCGACGCACGACCTGGAAGACGCCGACGTCATCCTGGTCGGGCCGTCGCGCACCTCCAAGACGCCGACCTGCGTCTATCTCGCCAATCGCGGCGTGCGCGCCGCCAATGTCCCGCTGGTGCCGTCGGTTCCGCCACCGGTCGAGCTCGAAGCGGCCAAGCGGCCGCTGATCGTGGGGCTGATCACCGATCCGGAGCGGCTGGTGCAGATCCGGGTCAATCGGCTGCGGCTCCTGCAGCAGGATACCGAGTCCGAATATACCGACATGGAACGGGTGCAGGGCGAGATCCAGGATGCGCGCCGCCTCTACGCCCGCCGCAAATGGGTCACCATCGATGTCACGCGCCGTTCGATCGAAGAAACGGCCGCGGCGATCCTGCAGATGCTGGCAACGCGACGCGAGCAGCGGCTGCAGGCCGGCTAGGAAACAACCATCGGAGACGGGAGGCGATCATGATGCTTCGTCATCCGCATCGGTACGCGGCAATTGTGGTTGGTCTGATTCTTGCTGCTTCAGCGGCACTCGCGGCGAACGGCATCGATGTCAGGCGCGGCGAGGACTCCACGGTGTTCGGCTATTGCGTGCCGAGCCTGGTGGTCGAGAACCAGTCGGGGGAGACCATCGACTATCTGCAGGTCGATGTCGCCGTGGACCTGGCCAACGGCCAGGAGCGCACCGTCGAACTGATGTCGGCCTACCGTGAGGGTGTGCTCTATCCGATTGCGCCGGGAGGGAAGGCGACCTTGAAGCAGCATCTCGATACATCGATGGCCCTGGGCGTCGCCTGCGGCGATGTCAAAGCACGCCGGGTCGTGCGCACGATTTGCGAAGCGGCCGGCGGCAAGCAATGCGCGTCCTCGGTGTCGGTCCAGCCGTGATCAGACGACGGACCGTTTTGGGCGCCGCGGGCGCCTCGCTTCTCGCGGCGCCGGCCATCGGCCAGACCTTTCCCAGCAAGCCATTGAAGATGGTCGTGCCCTATCCGCCGGGCGGCGGCACCGACGGGCTGGGCCGCATCACCGCGGAGCGGCTGGCGGACAAGCTCGGGCAGCAGATCATCGTCCAGAACATCGGCGGCGCCTCGAGCACGGTGGGTTCCGAAACGGTGCGGCGCGCCGACCCCGACGGCTACACGATCCTGTTCAATGCGAGCCTGTTCGTGCTGGGCAAGACCATCATGCCCTCCTGCCCCTACGATCCGCAGACCGACTTCCGCGCGATCGCCCAGGCGGGCGAAGCGCCGCTGGTCCTGCTGTGCAACAACAACGTGCCGGGCACCGACTATGCAAGCACGATGGCGGCGATTGCCAAGGAGCCGAAGAAGTACTTCTTCGCCCTGTCCTCGGGCGGCTCGGCCGGCCATATCGCGACGCTCGAGTTCCTGCGCAAGACCAAGCTCCCCATCGACACCATCCTCTACAAGGGTACGGCGCCCGCCAACGCCGATCTTCTAAGCGGCAGCGTGCAGCTCTTCATGGACCCGTGGACGGCGCTGCTGCCGCTTGCCACCTCGGGCAAGGCGCGCGGCCTGTTCGTCACCTCCAAGGAACGCACCAAGCTCGCGCCCAGCATTCCGACGTCGGCCGAGGTCGGGCTGGCGGACTTCAATATCGGCTCGTGGTACGGCGTGTGGTCGCCCAGGGACACGCCCGATGCGATCGTCGACAAGCTTGCGTCAGCGATGGCGCAAGTCTCGAAGGATCCGGCCTTCATCGCCACGACCACCGGCCTCGGGATCGTCCCGACCGCCCGCGGTCCCAAGGACTTCACCGCCTTCATCAAGGGCGAGGTCGAGACGAACACGGCGCTCTTGAAAGAGGCGGGTTACAAGCCGGAGTGATCGTCTTCTCCATGTGAGATGGCAAGTCGTTGCGGCAAGGTCTCTCCACGCGCGCCTTCGGCGCTTGGTCGAGACGACGAATAGCCGTTATTTTAGAATAGCCGTCCTTAGAAATAGCCGTCGTCTCGACCGAGGGCCGAAGGCCCGAGCGGAGAGACCTTGCTGATCCAAGCAGCCTTCGCAGGATATAGTAAGTGCCGCCATGGAACGTCGGCCCGTCGTCTACATCCTCGCGAGTCCTAACAGACGTGCGCTCTACATCGGCGTCACGACGGACCTTGGTCGGCGGCTCGAGGAGCATAGCCTCGGTCTCTCAGTTCATACGGCTCATTACAACATCACGCGGCTCGTCTACATCGAATCGCATGGGACTGCGCCCGATGCAATCGAACGCGAGAAGCAGCTCAAGCGATGGCGACGTGAAAAGAAGATCGCGTTGATTGAAGCGGCGAATCCCGAGTGGCTCGATCTCTCGAGCGAGGTCTTGTAGCGACAGGAGCGGTAAAGGGAGATGGCTGATCGTTGAAGCAAGGTCTCTCCGCTCGGCGCTACGCGCCTCGGTCGAGACGACGGGATGCTTAAGTGAAGATGCCCACTTACTTCGCCGGCTTGAGGCGAGCGTCGAGACAATTGCTTTTTGCTACTCCGCCGCCTTTGCGACCGGCTCGAACCTTGCGTCGAAGTCGCGGATGGATTTTTCGACGGTGGCGGCGATCTGGTTGAGCTTGTCCTGGTGGACGACTTTCAGGCCGAACAGGTCCTTGACGTAGAACACGTCGACGGCGCGCTCGCCGTAGGTGGTGATGTGGGCCGAGGCGATCTGCAGGTTGAGGCGGGTCAGCGCGCGCGTGACGACATGCAGGAAGCCCGGGCGGTCGCGGCCGTTGACCTCGATCACCGTGAAGGTGTCGGACGCGTTGTTGTCGATCAGCACGCGTGGCTCGACGGTGAAGACGCGGTCGCGCTTGGGCCACGACGAACGCTGGCTGTCGAGCTCGCGCTGGATGTCGAGGCGGTTGGAGAGGGAGAGCTCGACCCGGGCGGCCAGGCGCGCCAGGCGCTGCGGGCCGTCGAACGGCTTGCCCTCGAGGTCCTGGATCCAGAAGGTGTCGAGTGCCATGCCGTTGGCCAGGGTGAAGATCTTGGCGTCGACGATGTTGGCGCCGCTGATCGCCATGGCGCCGGCCAGCCGCGCGAACAGGCCGTGCGTGTCCAGCGTGTAGATCGTGACCTCGGTGACCGAGCGCTCGCCGTCGATCCGGTGCTCGATGGCGAGCGGCTGGCGGTCGCGCTCGGCGCGGCGCACCAGCTCGGCCTGCCGGACCAAGGTGTCGGTCGGGAAGGAGAGCCAGTAGGGCGCGTAGCCGCGGGCGAAATGCTCCTCCTTGTCCTGCTCGCTCCAGCCGATCAGCCGCTCGGCGACCTCGGCCTGGATCGCCTTGATGCGTTCGGCGCGGCCGCCGGCCAGGGTGCCGCCTGACAGGACCCGCTCGGTGGCGTTGTAGAGCTGACGCAGGAGTGCGGCCTTCCAGCCGTTCCACACGTTGGGCCCGACGGCGCGGATGTCGCACACCGTCAACACCAGCAGCAGCCTGAGCCGCTCGGGCGATTGCACGAGGGCGGCGAAGGTCTCGATGGTCTTGGGGTCCATCAGGTCGCGCTGGAAGGCGGTGTTGGACATTGCGAGGTGGTAGCGCACCAGCCAGGCCACGGTCTCGGTTTCGGCGGCGCTCAAGCCCAGCCGTGGCCCGAGATGCATCGCGACGTCGGCGCCCAGCACCGAGTGATCGCCGCCGCGGCCCTTGGCGATATCGTGCAGCAGGATCGCCAGGTAGAGCACCGGCCGCGACAGGATCTTGTGCACCACGTCGGCCGACAGCGGATGGTCTTCCTTGAGCGTGCCGTTCTCGATCTGCGCCAGGATGCCGATGGCGCGGATCGTGTGCTCGTCGACCGTGTAGGTGTGATACATGTCGTGCTGCGTCTGCGCGACGACACGGCCGAAGTCGGGCACGAAGCGGCCGAACACGCCGGCCTCGTTGAGACGCCGGAGCGTCGTCTCCGGATCGTGCCGCGACGTCATCATCTCCATGAAGAGACGATTGGCTTCCTCGTTGGTCCTGAGCTTGTCGACCAGGCGGATGTTCTGGGTGATCAGCCGCAGGGTCGCCGGATGGATGTCGAGGTCGTTCTCCTGCGCCACATGGAACAGCCGCAGGATCGCCACCGGATCCTTGGTGAAGGCGTCGGGCGAGGCGACGGCCAGGCGCTCGCCGTCGAGCCGGAAGCCGTCGAGCTCGCGCGGCCGCAAGCTCTGCCACAGGGCGGCGAGCTTGGGCTTGCGGCGGCGGCTGTCCTCGAGCGCCGCCACGAAGATGCGCGTGAGATCGCCCACCATCTTGGCGTGCAGATAATAGTGCTTGGTGAAACGTTCGACGCCGCGGCTGCCAGGCCGATCCTGATAGCCCAGGCGTGCCGCGATCTCGCGCTGCAGGTCGAACGACAGGCGGTCGTCGGCGCGGCCGGTCAGATAGTGGATGTGGCAGCGCACCGTCGAGAAGAAGCGTTCGGCGCGCTCGAAATGGCGCGCCTCCTCCTGGGTGAGCACGCCCTTGGCCACGAGCTCGCGCGGCTCGTGCACGCGATAGAGATATTCGGCGATCCAGAACAGCAAGTGCAGGTCGCGCAGGCCGCCCTTGCCTTCCTTGACGTTGGGCTCGACGACATAGCGCGAATCGCCCATGCGCTGGTGGCGCTGGTCGCGCTCGGCGAGCTTGGCCTCGACGAAATCGCGGCCGTCGCCGGTCAGGAACTTCTGGGTGAAGCCCTTGATCAGCTGGTCGAACAGCTCGCGGTCGCCCCACACGTAGCGCGCCTCGAGCAGGGCGGTGCGGATGGTCTGGTCGCGGTCGGCGTAGCGCAGGCTTTCGTCGACGGTGCGGGTGGCGTGGCCCACCTTCAGCCCCATGTCCCACAGCAGGTAGAGCATGAACTCGACGATCTGCTCGCCGCGCGGCGTCTGCTTGTAGGGACGCAGGAAGAGAAGATCGATGTCGGAAAGCGGCGCCAGCTCGCCGCGGCCGTAGCCGCCGGTCGCCACGACGCTGAGGCGCTCGGCCGCGCTGGGATTGGCGGCGGCATAGATGCGCTGGTCGGCGAAGTCGAAGATCACCCGGATGAGCTGGTCCATCAGGAACGAGGTCGAGGCCAGCACCATGTCGCCGTTGTTGCGCAGCGGGCCCGGCTCCTCGAAGCGGCGGCGGATCTCGGCGCGGCCGTGGGCCAACGCGTCGCGCAGCAGCGCCAGCACGGCGGGGCGCGGCGGCTCGCCGCCCGAGGGCAGGTCCTCGACCAGCTTGGCCAAGGCCTCCTCGAGCGCGCGGCGACGCACGATGGCGCGGCGGTCGTGAATCTGGTCGTAGGGCTTGGCCATTGGGGGCGAGATACTACAGGGGATGGGGTGGCTAAAGTACCGCGACCTCGGTGCGGCATTGCCCCAGTTTCCGCACCCACTCCGCAGGGCTGGCGCCTTCCGGGGGGAGGGGATTACAAGGCTTCCGAGGTCAGGGCGGACCGCTGCGAAACCCTGGAGGCTGTAACTCTGGTCACCGGTCTGGGGGTATCCAGAAAGCCTTCGGCGCTCGAGAGCGGTGTGGCAGGGGATTTCCGCCAATTTCCGCCAATTTCCGCCGGTTTCCGGCAGACGCCGGGAGGCCGACCCGTGGCTCTTCAACTCCTTGATATCGTTAACTAAAAGAGGCTCTGGAGGTTCGTCGGACAGGTTTCCGGTATTTCCGGCATTTCCGCCGGTCGTTTTTGCCGAGTGCCGAATTGCTGCTGGGAGGCAGCCGTGATGCGGCGCGCGCGGCGCAAATTGCTCATTTGCGGGGCGCTGCCCTTCGTCCTACAGGGCCAGGAACGTCCGGGGCCAATATGGCCGATGGGAACGGAACAGACATAAGTGGAGCTTGGTTTAATGTCAAGTAAATCTGATAAACACTTAAGCCGGTCCACTGATAAGCCGGTCCACTGAATTTTCGGGCGCCATACCGCCCGAAAAATCCCATTCCGGCGAACTCCCCACAGTGCCCGGCCACGCCGGCGCCAGGGAATGAGCCGACATGGGGCGCGCTGGAAGCGCGCGGTCCGCGAGAGGCATGAAGACACAGGATGCCGAGCTCGTTCCGAGAGACTCGGTGGAACCACGATGAGGAAACATGGCCCGTCCCGCCACGCTCGCCGTCTTCACCAAGAACCGGGTCAATCCGGCCTATGCGGCCGCCCGCCTTGCCGCCGACCGGGTGGCGGCGGAGGCCGGCGCCCGCACCATGCACTACGTGCCCGAGACGCCCGACCATGTCCGGCAGCAGAAGGGGCTGGTCGGCGAAGCCCTGGCCAGCCGGCCGGACGCGGTGGTGTTCGTGCCCACCGACGATGCGGCCATGGTCGAGGATGTGCGGCGGTTCGAGGCGGCCGGCATCCCGGTCGTGAACTGCGTCAATCGGATGGAGGGAAAGTTCGTGAGCTTCGTCGGCTCGGACGACGTGGCGGTGGGCTATACCGCGGCGCGCGCCCTGATCGACGGGCTGGGCGGCCAGGGCGACATCGTCGTGATCGAGGGCTCGCCGGGCGCGCCGACGGCGCGCGACCGCACCGTGGGCCTGCGCCGGGCGCTCGATGAGCAGCCGGCGATCCGCGTGCTGGGCTCGGGCACCGGCGCCTTCCAGGAACAGCCGGCGCGGCTTGAGATGGCACGCCTGCTGGCCCAGCATCCGCAGATCGACGGCGTGTGGACCGGCAACGACCTCATGGCCTTCGGCGCGCTGGCCGCGCTGGCCGAGGCCGGGCGCAGCGCGACGGTGGTGGGCATCAACGGCCTGCCCGGCGCCATCGCGCGCATCGAGCAGGGCACCATGCTGGCCAGTGTCGACTTCAGCGCCTTCAACATCGCTGCCATCGCCGCCCGCGCCGCCCTGCGCCATCTCGGCGGCGAGCCCGTGCCGGCGCAGATCATGATTCCCGCGGTTCTCATCGACCGAACGAACTTCGGCGCCTGGCAGGTACCGTTTGGAGAGCGGCCGCTGATGGCGTGGGAAGATGTCGTTGGCGGGTGTAACGTGACAGACAAATGAAGCGTCTCGTCCTGCTGATCGGCCTTATGCTCGCGCTTGCCGCCCCCGCCGCTCTTGCCCAGTCGCGCGCGGCGGCGCCGGCCTCCAGCCTGATCGACCTCAACAGCGCCAGCCGCGACGACCTGATGAGCCTCGACGGCATCGGCGAGGTGCGGGCCGACGCCATCATCCGGGCACGGCCGTTCAAGGCCAAGACCGAGCTGGTCGAGCGCCGGCTGATCCCCGAGGCGCTGTACGACAAGATCGCCGACAAGGTGACGGCGCGGCCGATACCCGGCGCGACGCCGACGCCGGTCACGCGTCCACCGGCAAAGCGGTCCTAACTATGAAGAAGAGAGTGTTTCGTCGCCCCGAGCGGAGCCGAGGGGCCTTGCTTGCTGCGGGCAAGGTCTCTCCGCTTCGCCTCGCTTCGCTCGGCTCCGGTCGAGACGACGAGTAAAGGTTCATGGACGACACGATCTACGCCCTGGCCACGCCGACCCCCTCGCGGGCGCATCCCGGGGCGATCTCGGTCATTCGCCTGAGCGGCCCACGGGCGGCCGAGGCGCTGATCTTCCTCACCGAGCCGCGCGCCTTCGAGCGCGGCCACTCGGCGCGCGATCCGGCGCTGCCGGAGCCGCGGCGCATGGCGCTGCGCAGCGTCCTCGATCCGAAAAGCGGCGAGGCGATCGATCGCGGGCTGGTCGTGTGGTTCGAGGCGCCGCACACCGAGACCGGCGATACCATGGCCGAGCTGCACCTGCATGGCGGGCGCGCCGTGGTCGGGGGCGCCCTGGAGGCGATCCGCAGGCTGGGTTTCTGCCGGCTGGCCGAGCCCGGCGAGTTCACGCGGCGCGCTTTCGAGCACGGCAAGCTCGACCTCACCCAGGCCGAGGCGATCGCCGACCTGGTCGCGGCCGAGACCGACCAGCAGCGCAAGCTCGCGCTGCAACAGATGGATGGCGCGCTGCATCGCCTCTACGAGGATTGGCGCACCTTGGGCTTGCGCACCCTGGCCCATCTCGAAGCGGCGATCGATTTCCCCGACGAGGACCTGCCAACCGGCATCGCCGACCAGGTGCGCACCGGCATCTCGCAACTGCAGGCCGAGATCGCGGCCCATCTCGACGATCGCCGCGGCGAGCGTCTGCGCGGAGGCCTGTCGATCGCCATCATCGGGCCGCCCAACGCCGGCAAGTCCTCGCTGCTCAATCTTCTGGCGCGGCGCGAGGCGGCGATCGTGTCGGAGATCGCCGGCACGACGCGCGACGTGATCGAAGTCCATATCGATCTCGGCGGCTGGCCGGTGGTGCTGGCCGATACCGCGGGCCTGCGCCTTTCGGGCGACGCCATCGAGCAGGAGGGCGTGCGCCGCGCCAAAGCGCGCGCCGCGTCGGCCGACCTGCGGGTGCTGGTGCTCGATGCCGTGGGCAAGTGGAAGAGCGAGATGCAGGCGCTGACCGAGACGATCGAACGCTGGAATCCGGCGCTCGACATCGTGGTGGTGAACAAGGTCGATCTCGCGCCGGTCAAGGCGGCGGGTGTCGTGCCGATCTCGGCGACGTCGGAAACCGGCCTGCCCGCGCTGCTGAAGCGGCTGGAGCGGTCGGTCGAGACGCTGATGCAGAACGGTGCGACCGCGCCGCCGCTCACCCGCGCGCGCCATCGCGAGGCGCTCGTCGAATGTCAGGCGTCGCTGGGCCGGGCGCTCGTCGCGCCGGAGATCGCGCTGGCGGCGGAGGACCTTCGGCTGGCGCTGCGGGCGCTCGGCCGCATCACCGGCACGGTGCGCATCGATGAGCTGCTGGACGTCATCTTCCGAGATTTCTGCATCGGGAAGTGACGCAGGCGGTGGTGTCTTGGAGCGCGGACCTCCAGGTCCGCATCATGCGGATGAGCGGACCTGGAGGTCCGCGCTCCGCATGAGCGCCACTGGGGTGGCGGGCTTCCAGCAAACTAACCTTCCCGGCGCATCAGCTCCGGCAGGATCTTGTCGAGCGTGATCGGGTAGTCGCGCACGCGGGCGCCGCAAGCGTTGTAGACGGCGTTGGCGACGGCGGCGCCGGCGCCGCAGATGCCGAGTTCGCCCACGCCCTTGGAGCCCAGCACGTTGGCATGCGGATCGAACTCGTCCAGCATCACGGCGTCGACCTCGCCGATGTCGGCGTGGACGGGCACGTGATAGTTGGCGAGATCCTGGGTGATGAAGTTGCCGAAGCGGGGGTCGACGACGGCGTCCTCGTAGAGCGCCGAGCTCACGCCCCACAGCATGCCGCCGATCAGCTGCGAGCGCGCGGTCTTGGCGTTCAGGATGCGGCCGGCCGCGAACACGCCCAGCATGCGGCGCAGCCGCACCTCGCCGGTGGTCTCCTCGACGGCGACCTCGGCGAAATGCGCGCCGTAGGCGAACTGCGAATATTTCTTGTATTCGTCGCCCGGCTTCACTTGGCCGGTCGCCGTGAGACCCTGCGCGCCCTCGCCGGCGTCGAGCCGCGCCTTCAGCTTGCGACAGGCCTCGTACAGGGCCGCGCCGCAGCTCGAGGCGCCGAACGAGCCGCCCGAGCCCGGCGTGATGGGATAGGAGCTGTGGCCCAGGCGCACCTCGACATTGTCGACCGGGAGGCCCAGTCCCTCGGCCGCGATCTGCGCGAAGATCGTGTAGGAGCCGGTGCCGATGTCGGTCATGTCCATCTCGACCACGGCCTCTTGCGCGCTCTGCATCGTCACCCGGGCTTCGGCCGGCCGCAGGATGTTGCCCCGGATGGCGGCGGCCACGCCCAGCCCGACCAGCCAGCGCCCGTCGCGCACGCTTTGCGGCCGCGCCTGGCGCTTGTCCCAGCCGAAGCGCCGCGCGCCTTCCTGCAGGCAGGACACGAGGGCGCGGGTCGAGAACGGCACGTTCTTTTCCGGATCTTCCTTGGGCTCGTTCTTGATGCGGAGCTCGATCGGATCGATGTTCAGCCGCACCGCCAGCTCGTCCATCGCCTGCTCGAGCGCCAGCAGGCCGATCGCTTCGCCGGGCGCACGCATGGCATCGGCGACCGGCAGGTCGAGGGCGGCAAGGCGCTGGCTGGTGAAGCGGTTGGGCGCGGCATAGAGCGAGCGCGTCGAGTTCACGATCGGCTCGGCATATTCGTCGGCCCTGGCACTCTGGGCGAACGACTGGTGGGCGATGGCCGTCAGCGTGCCGTCATGCTCCGCGCCCAGCCGCACCCGCTGGATCGAGGCCGGGCGATGCGTTGTCACATGGAATATCTGCTGGCGGGTGAGCACGATCCGCACCGGCCGCGCGAGCTCGCTCGAGGCCAGCGCCGCCAGGATGGAATCGGCATTGACCGGCAGCTTGCCGCCGAAGCCGCCACCGACATATTCCGAGATCACCTCGACCTTGTCGGGCGACAGCATGAGCGTGCTGGCGATCGACTTGTGCGCGCTTTCGACCAGCTGCAGCGACGCGCGGATCGTGAGCTTGCCGTCCTGCCACGAGGCGAGGCTGCCGTGCGGCTCCATCATCGCGTGGCTCTGGTAAGGCGTCTTGTAGATCGCATCGACCCGCACCGGCGCCACTTCGAAGGCGCTATCGAAAGCGCCGACCGTGCTGTCCGAGGGCGTGCCGGTGTTGGTCTTCTTGGGGTCGTAGGCATCGCGGCTGGCCGAATCGAGCGCGAAGGCGCCGGCGGTGCGTTCGTAAGCCACGATCACCTTGTCGGCGGCGGCGCGCGCGCCTTCCGCCGTCTCGGCCACGACCAGCGCCACCGGCTGGCCGAAATACTGAACCTTGTCGCTGGTGAGCTGCGGCTTGGGCCGGGCGTGACGGTCCTCGCCCTTGGGCTGGAACGGCGCCTGGTGCGGCGCATTCTGGTGCGTCATGACCAGCAGAACGCCCGGCATCTGGCGCGCCAGGTCGGTGTTGATGCCGCTGATGCGGCCGCAGCCGATGGTGGCCGTGACGATGGCGCCGAAGGCCATGCGGTCGGCCTTGACGTCGCCGGCATAGGGCGCCGCGCCGGTCGCCTTGGCGGGGCCGTCGATGCGATCGAGGGCCTGTCCGATGATCTGCGCCATTCTTAGCCTCCCGCCGCGAGGTCGCCGAGCGTGCGCGACACCAGCCGCTGGGCCAGCGCGATCTTGAACTCGTTGTGCGGCCGGCCGGCTGCATCCTTGACCGCCGCCTTGCCGGCGGCGTCGAAGCTCGCCGCTTCCGAGGCCGCGCCCAGCAGCGCGCGCTCGGCGTCCTTGGGCGTCCACGGCTTGTGGGCGACGCCGCCCATCGCCAGACGCGCGTTCTTCACCTTGCCGCCCTCGACCTCGAGGATCGCGGCCAGCGAAACCAGGGCGAAGGCAAACGACGCGCGGTCGCGCACCTTGCGATAGATCTGCCGGCCGCCAGGCGGCGGGGGCAGGATCACGGCGGTCACAAGCTCGCCCGGCGCCAGGGTGGTATCGTGCTCGGGGTTCTGGCCGGGCAGGCGATGCAGCTCGGCGATCGGCAGGCGGCGGGTGGCATCGGCCGGCGTCTGGATCTCGACCTCGGCGTGGAGCGCCGTCATGGCGACGGCCATGTCCGAGGGGTGGACGGCGATGCAGCCCGCGCTGGCGCCCAGGATGGCGTGCATGCGGTTGTAGCCGTCCAGCGCCGAGCAGCCGCTGCCCGGCTGGCGTTTGTTGCAGGGCATGGCGACGTCATAGAAATACGGGCAGCGCGTGCGCTGCAGGAGATTGCCGGCGGTGGTCGCCTGGTTGCGGAGCTGCGCCGACGCGCCGTTCAGCAGGGCCTGCGACAGCACGGGATAGCGCTGGCGCACCCGGGAATCGGCCGCGAGGTCGGCGTTGCTCACCAGGGCACCGATGCGGAGGCCGCCGTCGGGCGTCTCGACGACGTCGCGCAGCGGCAGGCGCGAGACGTCGACGAGATGGGTCGGCCGCTCGACATCGACCTTCATGAGATCGAGCAGGTTGGTGCCGCCGGCCACGAAGGCGGCGCCGGGCTGGCTGGCCGCCTTGGCCGCGCTGGCGACGTCGCTGGCGCGTTCGTAGGTGAAGGACCTCATCCCGCGCTCCCCTGCTGGGCTTCCATGATGGCCGCGACGATGTTGGGGTAGGCCGAGCAGCGGCAGATATTGCCGCTCATGCGCTCGCGGATTTCCTCGGCGCTGGCGGCGGGCATGGAGGCGAGGTCGGCGGTCACGGCCGAGGGCAGGCCGCGTTTCAGCTCGTCCAGCATGCCGACGGTCGAACAGATCTGGCCCGGCGTGCAGTAGCCGCACTGGAAGCCGTCATGCTTCACGAAGGCCTGCTGCACGGGATGCATCTTGCCGTCCTCGGCCAGCCCCTCGACCGTGACGATGCTGTCGCCATCGCGCATCACGGCGAGCGACAGGCAGGAATTCAGGCGCACACCGTTCACCAGCACGGTGCAGGCGCCGCACTGGCCGTGGTCGCAGCCTTTCTTGGTGCCGGGCAGGCCGAGATGGTCGCGCAACGCGTCGAGCAGGGTGGTGCGCGGATCGAGCGACAGGGTGTGCGACTGGCTGTTCACCGTGAGGTGCACCTCCGCCAGCGCCGGCGGCTCGGGCCGCGGCGCGGGCGCGGCGGCCTGTTGCTGTGACTGTGCATGCAGGGTGCGGCCGAAGGCGGCCGTCACGAGGGCGGAAATGCCCAGCACGCGGCGAGTGATGCTGGAGGGGGGTTCGTGCATGTCGGACCAACGATGCTGGCGATACCCCGTTGCAGGCGCGGGCGTTTGTCACGGCCGGCTTCACCGTTAGCCGTGACGGTGGTGGAACCTAGTCACCGCGGAGGCCGTTGCGTCGGGGTGACCGCACGCGCGCGCCGCGGTCGCTTGCCACTTATCGCTTGAGTTTGCGCCCTGCAGAGCCGTCGGTTGCGCCACCGGTCGCGCGGGCGACGGGGACCTGTTCGTGAAAATGCCCAACAGCCTGAATGCCCGCCCCAAGGACAGGGTGGCGGCAGGCGCCGAGCCCCCTCGCACCGCCAGTCCCCCAGCCTCCAGCCCCGGAGACAAGCCTCCCAGCGCGCTCGGGCTCGCTGCCTTCGTCGCCGCCTTCAGCGCTGCCGTCCGGCAGCCTAAGATCGAAGATCGAGAGGATCTGCTGAAGCCCCCGCTGTAAACTTTTCTTACCTCCCGCGGAACCCGCGCAGGGGAGGTGTCGTCATCTTACGGTGACGGAGGGCCCATGGGTGTGGCTCATGACCCCTCGGCCGGCTCCGCGGGGACCTCCCCATCGCGGTCGCGCAGGGACGAGAATTGAGAGTGAGCATGCGCAAGGACAGTCTCGCCCCCTATCGCGCCAAGCGCGACTTCAGCCTGACGGAAGAGCCGTCGGGCAAAGCGGCGGTCGCGGCCGGCAAGGCGCTCCGCTTCGTGGTGCAGCGCCACGACGCCACGCGACTGCACTACGACTTCCGGCTGGAGCTCGACGGCATCTTCAAGTCGTGGGCGGTGACCAAGGGCCCGTCGCTCGATCCGACGGTCAAGCGACTGGCGGTCGAGGTCGAGGACCATCCGCTCGACTACGGCGACTTCGAGGGCACCATTCCCGAGGGCCAGTATGGCGGCGGGACGGTGCAGCTCTGGGATCGTGGCTACTGGCTGCCCGAGGGCGACCCGCACGAGGGGCTGAAGCGCGGCGACCTGAAATTCGTGCTCGAAGGCGAGCGGCTGCATGGCAGCTGGGTGCTGGTGCGCATGAAATGGGATCGCGACAAGGGCCGTGGGGCGGCAAGCGCACCAACTGGCTGCTGATCAAGCATCGTGACCAGGCGGCGCACGAGGGCGACGAGGACAAGCTCTTGGAGGATCCCAAGTCGGTCGCCTCGGGACGGACCCTGAAGGAGATCGCGCTCGGCAAGGGGCGCGCGCCGACGCCCTTCATGACCGGCAAGAAGCGCGCGGCCGGCGCGGTGTGGGAGAGCAACAAGGAGGGCGGCGGCGAAAAGGCTACGGTCGCGCCCTCCAAGGCCAAGACCCGCAAGGTCGCGGCGATGCCCGGGTTCGTCGAGCCGCAGCTCGCCAAGCTGGTCGAGCGCGCGCCGTCCGAGGCGGGCTGGGCGCACGAGGTCAAGTTCGACGGCTATCGCCTGCAGCTGCGGGTCGAGAATGGCAAGGCTGCCCTGCGCACGCGCAAGGGGCTCGACTGGACGGAGAAGTTCTCCGCCATCGCCAAGCAGGCGGCGGGGTTGCCGGATTGCATGATCGACGGCGAGGCCGTGGCCCTCGACCATCACGGCGCGCCCGACTTCGCCGCCCTGCAGGCGGCGCTCTCGGAAGGCAATTCCGAGAGCCTGATCTTTTTCGCCTTCGATCTGCTGTTCGCCGACGGCGAAGACCTGCGCGCGCTGCCGCTCCGCGAGCGCAAGATGCGGCTGGAGGCGCTGCTGGAGAGCCTCAAGGGCAAGCATCCGGCGCTGCGCTTCGTCGAGCATTTCGAAACGGCGGGCGATGCGGTGCTGCAGTCGGCCTGCCGCATGCATCTTGAAGGCATCGTCTCCAAGCAGCTCGATGCGCCCTACCGCTCGGGCCGCGTCGGCTACTGGGTCAAGACCAAGTGCCGGGCCGGCCAGGAGGTCGTGATCGGCGGCTGGACGATGACGGGCAAGAAGCTGCGCTCGCTCCTGGCGGGCGTGCATCGCGGCCAGAAGCTGGTCTATGTCGGCCGGGTCGGCACCGGCTTCGGCGAGGAGACGGCCCGCAAGCTCCTGCCGCAGCTGCGCGAGGTCGAGAGCAAGACCAGCCCGTTCGCCGCGGGCGCCAGCCCGCCCAAGGAAAGCAACATGCACTGGGCCACGCCCGACCTGGTGGCCGAGATCGAGTTCGCGGGCTTTACCGGCGCCGGCAATGTGCGGCAGGCTGCCTTCAAGGGGCTGCGCGCCGACAAGCCGGCCGACGAGGTCGAGGCGGAGAAGCCCGTGAAGGCCACGGAGGCGAAGATCGCCAAGCCCGTTCCCAAGGCCGCGGCAAAGCCTGCGAAAGCGAAAAAGTCTGAGGGCGCGGACAAGCCGTCGGGCGTCCGGGCGTCGGGGCCGGCCGTCGTCATGGGCGTGTCGATCTCCCATCCCGACAAGGCGCTGTGGCCCGACGAGAAGCCGCCGGTCACCAAGCTCGAGCTCGCGCAGTACTACGAGGAAGTCGGCGACTGGCTGATCGAGCACATCAAGGGCCGGCCGTGCTCGCTGGTGCGCACGCCCGACGGCATCGGCGGCCAGACCTTCTTCCAGCGCCACGCCATGCCGGGCAGTTCCCATCTCCTGGAGCAGGTCAAGGTCCGGGGCGACAAGAAGCCCTATCTGCAGATCGACAAGGTCGAGGGCCTGGCGGCGACGGCGCAGATCGGCGCCACCGAGCTCCATCCCTGGAACTGCCAGCCCGGGAAACCTGAATTGCCGGGCCGGCTGGTGTTCGATCTCGATCCGTCGCCCGAGCTTGGCTTCGCCGAGGTGATCAAGGGCGCGCTGGCGGTTGCCGAGCGGCTGGAGGCGCTGGGCCTCAAGACCTTCTGCAAGACCACCGGCGGCAAAGGGCTGCATGTCGTGGTGCCGCTCACGTCCGATCCGCAAGAGCCCCGACTGGGACACCGCCAAGATGTTCGCCAAGGAGATCTGCCGCCGGCTGGCCGACGCCGAGCCCGAGCGCTACGTGCTCAACATGGCGAAGAAGGAACGCGGCGGGCGCATCTTCCTCGACTATCTGCGCAACGACCGCACCTCGACCGCGGTGGCGCCGCTGTCGCCGCGGGCGCGGCCGGGCGCCACGGTGTCGATGCCGCTGCACTGGCCGCAGGTGAAGGCCGGCCTCGATCCCAAGAAGTACACCGTGCGCACGGCGCCGGCGCTCCTGAAGAAGGGCAAGCCGTGGGCCGACTACGCCAGGTCGGCCAAGCCGCTGCGCGCCGCCATCGAGCGGCTGATCAAATCGAAATCGTGAGGACACGTCATGGCCAGAGGCAAGAGCAAGGGCAGCGAGCGCAGTGGCTCTCAGAAGAGGGCGATGCGGCCGACCTGGGAGGGCCATCTGCGACTCTCCCTGGTGACCTGCCCGGTGTCGCTCTACACCGCCACCGAGCGCACCGCCGACGTGCACTTCAACATGATCAATCCCAAGACCAACAACCGCATCCGCCTGCAGTCGGTCGACGCCGGCACCGGCGACGTGGTCGAGCGCTCCGACCTGGTGCGCGGCTTCGAGGTCTCCAAGAACAAGTACGTGCTGTTCGACAAGGATGAGCTCGATGCGGTGAAGCTCGAATTCGACGCGCATCATCGACATCGAGGAGTTCGTCGACGCCGCCTCGATCGACCGCATCTACTGGGACGAGCCCTACTACCTGGCGCCGTCGGGCAAGACCGGCATCGAGGCGTTCAGCGTCATCCGGGCCGCCATGGAGAAGCAGAACAAGGTGGCGCTCGGTCGTCTGGTGCTGCATCAGCGCGAGCACGTCTGCGCGCTCGAGCCGCGCGACACCGGCATCCTGCTCACGACCTTGCGCACCCATGACGAAATCCGTTCGACCGCCGAGGTGTTCGACCGCAACCTGCCGCGGCCCGATCCAAAGATGCTGCAGATCGCCGAGAAGATCATCGAGCAGCAGGAAGCGAAATTCGATCCGACCGAATTCAAGGACCGCTACGAGGACGCGCTGCGCGACCTGATCGCGCGCAAGAGCAAGGGCGAGAAGCTGGTCACCAGCGAGGTGCCCGAGGAAGAGGACAAGGTGGTCGACCTGATGGAGGCTTTGAAGAAGAGCCTCAAGGGCGGCGGCGGCCCGTCGCGCGAGAAGGCGGACCGCTTCCTCGAGGCGCAGGCGCGCAAGGCCAAACCGAGGGCGAAGAAGAAGACGTCGGGGCGAAAGCGGGCGGCTTGATCCGCCTCATACGCTCAGTGTCCCTCTGCCCCTCGCGCATTCATGTTCCTCTCCCCCTTGGGGGAGAGGTTAGGTGAGGGGGTCAACCCGAAGACTGTCTCCTGCATCACCCCCTCACCCAGCCTCTCCCCCAAGGGGGAGAGGAGGATGAAAGCAGGCGGGAGGGTGAGGTGGGCTGCGGCTCTCGCACCAGAAACATCGCGTGTTTATCGACGACCACCTCTCCTACCCATTGCTTCGCAATGGGTCCCTTCCTCTTCCCCGCTTCGCGGCGGAGAGGACGATGAGTGGCGGGCCCCCAGCGATGATTGACAGGAACTGACTCTGCCGCGGCCGCGTTGGCGTCACGAAACCGTTTTATTCGGAGAACCCGATGGTGCGTACCCGATCGGCTCCTCGCAAGGCGAAGGGCACCGCGGCGCATTACCGCAAACTGCAGGGCGTCGGGCCCAGGCTGACCGGCGGCGTCCGCCAGGAGGCCGATAGGCCGGACCGTCCCTGAGGAGATCCCCCATGGCCAAGACTGTCGGCGATTTCGTGCTGGAGCGGCTCCGTCAATGGGGCGTGCGCCGCCTGTTCGGCTATCCGGGCGACGGCATCAACGGGCTGCTGTCGGCGCTGGGTCGCATGGAGGACGCGCTCGATTTCGTGCAGGTGCGGCACGAGGAGGAAGCAGCCTTCATGGCGTGCGGCCACGCGCGCTTCACCGGCGAGGTCGGCGTCTGCCTCGCGACCTCCGGGCCGGGCGCCATCCATCTGCTCAACGGACTGTACGACGCCAAGCTCGACCGCCAACCGGTGGTGGCGATCGTGGGCCAGCAGGCGCGCGCGGCGCTGGGCGGCCACTACCAGCAGGAAGTCGACCTCGCCGCGCTCATGAAGGACGTCGCGTGCTTCGTCGAAGTCTGCACGGCGCCCGAGCAGGCACGACATCTCGTCGACCGGGCGATGCGCATCGCCCAGGCCGAGCGCGGCGTGGCCGTGGTGATCTTTCCCAACGACGTGCAGGAGGCCAAGGCGGTCGAGCCCAAGCATGCCCACGGCACGATCCATACGGGCGTGGGCCACACCGGCATGGGCGTGAGCCAGCCCCGGATCGTGCCGAGCGAGCAGGACCTCGACCGTGCCGCCGATATCCTGAACCGCGGCGAACGGGTGGCGATGCTGATCGGCGCCGGCGCGGCCAACGCCGCCGCGGAAGTCGTGGCGGTGGCCGAACGGCTGCAGGCGGGCGTCGCCAAGGCGCTTCTGGGCAAGGGCGTGCTGCCCGACGGCCTGCCCTTCGTCACCGGCCAGATCGGCCTCTTGGGCACCAAGGCGTCCGACGAGCTGATGCAGGGCTGCGACACGCTGCTGATGGTGGGCTCGACCTTTCCCTACGGCGAGTTCCTGCCCAAGGAAGGCGCCGCGCGCGGCGTGCAGATCGACATCGATCCCACGATGCTGTCGCTGCGCTACCCGATGGAGGCGCCGCTGATGGGCGACGCGGCGCTCACCTTGCGCGCGCTGCTGCCGCGCCTGAAGGCGCGCAGCCGCGACAAGTGGCGCGACAAGATCGAGCGCGCCGCGGCCGACTGGTGGTCGGACGAGGAGAAGCGCGCGCATCTGCCGGCCGATCCGGTCAATCCCGAGCTGTTCTTCTGGGAACTGTCGGATCGCCTGCCCGACGATGCGCTGGTGGCTGTCGACACCGGCATGTCGACGACTTTCTTTGCCCGTGCCGTCCGCGTGCGGCAGCGCCTGCAGCTTGCGATCTCCGGCACGCTCGCCACCATGGGACCGGCGGTTTCCTTCGCCGCGGCCGGCAAGCTTGCCTTCCCCGAGCGGCCGGCCTTCGCCCTGGTGGGCGACGGTGCGATGCAGATGCTGGGGCTGAACGCGCTGATCACCGTTTCAAAATATTGGCGGCGCTGGTCCGATCCGCGTTTCGTGGTGGCGGTGCTGAACAATCGCGACCTCAACATGGTGTCGTGGGAGCTGCGCGGGCTGGGCGGCTCGCCCAAGCTGCCGCAGACCCAGGATGTGCCCGACTTCGACTACGCCGCCTATGGCGAGATGCTGGGCCTGATCGGCCGGCGCATCGAGCGGCCGGAGGATATCGCGCCGATGCTCGACCTCGCGCTGGCGGCCGACCGGCCCGTGGTGATCGACATGCGGGCCGATCCCAATGTCATCGCCCTGCCGCCGCATGTGAGCCTGGAACAGTCGATCAAGCTGTTCGCGGCATTGGCCAAGGGCGATCCCGACCGCGACGCGGTGGTGAAGCAGCTCGTTCGCCAGCTCGCGCTGTGAGGATGGCCCAGAGCGCGTTCGTGCGGCAAGCAAGCTCTTGAAGGCCAGGGCTAAAGAGGCGCAGGCCAAGCACGAGGCCCTGCTCGAACGCGCCGGCCATGGTGCAATTCCTTGCCAACCGACCTTCGGGCCTAAGCTACGAGTTGGAATTGTCACAGCAACTTCGCGCGCAAGAAAACGTTGCCGGTATGGACCCAAGGATGTTCGTGCACGCTTCCTTCAGAGCAGACGATAATTCGGCGACATTGCCGCGCATAACTCAACCGGGCCGCTGGCCCGGATTGATCTGTCGGTTGCCCAAAACCCTACTAGTCCTGCCGATGGTGGTGCAGTGGCTTTTCCTGGCTCTCAGGTACGGCAGCTTCTCTCTGCCCTCCGCGACTAATCCGTCGATTGAATTTGGTGGCCTCGTAGGCGAGTCGAAAAGCCAATATTTCAACCAGGTGGACCCCTCCCTGAACCGTTGGTTGGCGCGGACGGCGGCTATTGTCGCCGGGGCGGCTGCGCCACGAGAGGCGCACGCGGCGTTGAAGCGGCTTCGCTTGAATTTTCCGGTGATTGCCAAGCCTGATATCGGTTGGTGTGGATTCGGCGTTCGGCGCATCAACGACGTTGCAGCGCTCGAAGCTTTTATTGCCGCCTATCCGGCGGGCGAGACCCTGCTGCTCCAGGAATACCTGGATGGCCCCGGCGAGGCCGGCATCTTCTACGTACGATGGCCGGACCAACGCCGTGGCCGATTGCTTTCGCTCACGGTGCGCCAGCCGCCACACGTCATCGGTGACGGAGTTTCGACCTTACAAACGTTGGTATCGCGCGATGAAAGGTTACGTGGCCTTAGCGCGCTTTATAACGACCTCGATCGCGTGCCTGCAGCCGGCGAGAATGCGACACTGTCGACGGTGTGGTCTCATCGCATGGGCGGGCGCTATCGCGATCTCAGCAGCGCTATAACGCCGGCGTTGGAAGAGACCATCGACGCCATCGCTACAAGTATGCCGAACATGCACGTGGCGCGCTTCGACGTGCGGTTCACCAATCTGGCGGGCCTCAGCTCTGGCAGTGACTTCAGTATTATCGAGATCAATGGCGCCGGCTCCGAGGCGATCGAATTTTTCGACCCCAATGTTCCATTCTTCGCTGCCTACCGCGGCATCTTCGCCAAGCAGGCGATGGTGTTCTCGGTCGCCGCCCGAAACCGTAGTCGCGGTTTCAGGCCGTGCGGCTGGCGTGCGCTCGCTGCGGCTTTTCTACGGCAGAAACGTCTGATCGATCGCTATCCGTCGTCGAACTGACATGACTCCTGACGTGGCCCTCATCACGTTGCTCGAGATCTTGTCTGCGCGGCACTATCGCTGGACAACGCCGACACCGGAAACCCAACGCCGCGTGCTCGCACGGTCCGACCGAAGGGTCGCGACCGATCTCGCCGGCATCTTCGGTTGGAGCCTGCCATTTTCGCCGGAGGTCGTCGATCCGGAACTGCTCTCGTTGATGCGCGCCGGCGGCATCGTCGTGGAGCGCGGGGACTTGTTGGCCAGCACCTTGCGCGTTTCGAGTCTCGGCGATTTGCTGTTCCTACATTCAGCCTATCCCACCACGTACGGCGATGCGGTCTTCTTCGGGCCCGACACTTACCGGTTTGCCCGATTTGTGAAAGGGAACCTGTCGGGCATATCCGCGGCGGTGCCGCGCCTCGTCGATATCGGCTGCGGAAGTGGGGCCGGTGCGATCGTCGCGGCGCGCCAGCTGGGCGCGATTGACATCGTCATGACCGATATCAACCCAATGGCATTGCGCCTCTCGCGTCTTAATGCCGCCGCGGCCGGCGTCGACGCCCTGACCAAGCTCTCCGACATCCTGCAGGACGTGGACGGCACATTCGATCTTGTCGTCGCCAATCCGCCCTATCTCGTCGACGACGACCAGCGCGTCTATCGCCACGGCGGCGACACGCTCGGGGCTGACCTGTCGCTGCGGATCGCACGAGAGGCTTCCGCGCGGCTCAATCCCGGCGGCCGGCTATTGCTCTACACCGCCAGCGCAATCGTCGATGGAATCGATAGATTTCAGCGTGCCTTGATGCCGGCGCTTCAGAACGAGGGCTGTACTGTCATCTACGAGGAGATTGACCCCGATGTTTTCGGCGAAGAGCTCGAGCGGCCGGCCTATCGAACGGTGGATCGAATTGCGGTAGTTGGCGTTCTCGCTGTCAAAGGGGAATTCCAATGACGGTTCATCCGCTGCGCTTCGACAAGGCAACCATCCAAGTCGAAGCGGACGATCCTGCCCGTTTTCATAGGGCGGTGGCAGCTTTCGGGCGGACCAGGCTGTTGCCGACGCTACCATCGCTTGACTGGAGGGACGACATTGCCGCTGAGGCAGCCCAGCGTCTGGTTGAAGTCGCTTTTGTCGAGCGAGAGCGCGCGGCGGTGCAGCCGCTGTTGAGCGACTTGCCGGAAAAGATGCCTGCGTTCCTCGGCTGGTACGAGACGTTGCGTGAAAGCGCACCTGGCCAACGGGATCCGCTATTTCCCTGGCTTGCCGAGCATGCCGATTTGGAGGCGATGCGCTGGTTTATACAGCAGGAGGCGGCCGGTGAGGCAGGCTTCGAGGATCTGGTTGCCTTGACGCAAGTGAAGCTGCCAATGCCAGCAAAGCTCGAATTGGCGCGCAACTATTGGGATGAGATGGGACGTGGTAATCCCCGCGGTATGCATGGTCCCATGCTGGAAACCTTGGTGCGGACCCTCAAGCTGGATCCGAAGCCCGAGACCACCGTCTGGCAATCGCTGGCCCTCGGCAACCTGATGACGGCACTGGCCACAAATCGTCGCTACACCTTTCAGTCAGTCGGCGCTTTGGGTGCCATCGAGATGACAGCGCCGGACCGTGCGCAGGCCGTAGCGCAGGGGCTGGCGAGGCTGGGACTCGACAAGGCGAATTGTCACTATTTCGATCTTCATGCTGTTCTCGACCGTAAGCATTCGGCTGACTGGAACCGGGAGATCATTTCTTCGCTGGTCGAGGGCGATTGCACTCTTGCACGACCCATCGCCGAAGGTGCCCTGATGCGCCTCACTGCCGGAGCCCGTTGCTTCGAGCGATATCGGAAAGAACTCAAGCTCGCCTTTTAGCCCCGCCGTGAACATGTGGCTGCTGGCGGTCATGTTGCCTGCAACGCATCGTCGGGCCCGCCCAATACCTCGTATTCGCCAGCGCTCGAACTTTGGAGCGCTTTTCCTTTTGCTTTACAGCCCCTTGGCGCCGTCACGCTTGTCATAGGATTTCTCGAGAACGTCGTCGTCCTGTATCTTGTCCTTGTAGGGCGATAGCGATCCAGAGTTCTCCAGATCTGCTGGACGTCGGGCCATCGAAACCCTCGACCGTCGCACTCATGCTTTCTGTTGCGTGCCTGAGAGGAAGAACCCTGCCTGCGCGCAAAACGGCTGCTAGATTGGCCGCATGACCAAGATCCTGCTGACCCGCCACGGCCACGTCGAAGGCATCCTTCCCGAACGCTTTCGCGGCCGCGCCGAGCTCGCCCTGACCAAGAAGGGCGTGGCCGAGGCCGAGGCGCTGGCGGCGCGCATCGCGCGCGCCTGGAAGCCGGCCGTCGTCTATACCAGCGCCCTGCAACGCTGCGTCGTGACGGGGACCATCATCGCCAATCTCTGCGGCGCCAAGGCGATCCCGCTCGAGGGGCTCATGGATATCGACTACGGCGCGTGGCAGATGCGTACCCACGACGAGATCAAGAGGGACGCGCCCAACGCCTATCGGCTGTGGCGGACGGCGCCGCAGCGCGTGCGCTTTCCCGACGGCGAATCGCTGCAGGATCTGGTGGCGCGCACGGCCGACGTGGTGCGCCTGGTGCTGGAACGCCACCCCACCGATACCGTGGTCATGGTCGGCCACGACAGCGTCAACCGGGCGATCCTGATGCAGTTTCTCGACCAGCCGCTGTCGGCCTATTGGCGCCTGGTGCAGGATCCCTGCACCCTGAACGAAGTCGACGTCGAGGGCGACGAGGTACGGGTCCAGCGCATCAACGATACCAGCCACCTGGGCTGAGAGCCGCCCGGCGCGCGACGGCCTGTGACGCACGGGATGAGCTGTCCAGGCGCAGGGCGGCAGCCACGAGGTCGCGCAGCCGCGCCAGGTGCGGTTCGACGCGCCGGCGGTCGCGTTCGTGCAGGCGCAACAACGCCAGGCCGCACAGGGTGGCGATGACGAACTGCAGGAGCTCCTGCTGCGTCGCGCCCAGCAAGCGCTCGCCGATGTCGCGACAGGCGGCGGCGAGGCCCCTGCGGCAAGCGCCGCGGATGCGCCGGTGCAACGCCGCCTGCGGGCGGGTGGCCAGGAGGACTTCCAGGACGGCGACGTAGGACGTGCCGCCATAGAACGCCCACAGCGTGTCGACGATGTGCCGGGCCCGCTTGTCGATGGCCATGTCGCGGAGACCGGAGGCGTCCGGCTGCAGGGCCATTTCGGCGAAGAGGTCCGTCAGGGCGGCGATGACGAGGTCCTCCTTGCACCTGAAGTGATATTGGACCGCGCCGGACGAAAGTCCGCTGTCGCGGGCGATGCTGCGTACCGAGACCGCGGCATAACCGTGGGCGATCAACTGGCGGCGCGCCGAGTTCGACCAGGGCCCGGCGGGTGGCGGCGCTGCGGTCCGCCTGCGTGCGGCGCTGCCTCATCGAATTAACCATACAGGTGTAATGTTTGTGTCGTTCGTCGCGACAGCTTCCCGATTCGACAACCGGAGGAGACACAGATGCTGATGAATCCCCAATGGATGAAGACCGACACGGTCAGGCAGACGGTGGAGGTCTATCCACCCGACAGCGTGCAGCGCCGCTGGGTAAAATGGGGCGGCATCGCCGCCGAGATCGTGGCGGCGACGCGGCGCGAAAGGCTGGAGTTCCACTTTCGCGCGCCCGTCCATCTCCTTGTCGTTTGCGATCAGGGCGTGCGCAGCGACGGCGACACGTTCGTGGAGGGCCTGCCGCGATCGAAGCGGCGCGACGTGCGGCGACGGCTGACAGTGGTGCCGGCCGGGCACGCGTATCACGAATGGCAGGAACCGCGCGTCCTCGCGCGCATGCTGTATTTCTATTTCGATCCCGCCGCGATGCCGACGCCGGTGGCTTTGGCGCCGCGGCTGTTCTTCGAGAATGCCGACCTGGTCGACACCGCGCTCAAGCTCACGCGGCTGATCGAGCAGACCGGCCCCGAGAGCAGGGCTTATTTCGACGCACTCGGCATCGTCCTGGCGCATGAGCTGCTGCGCCTCGACAGCCGGGCGGCAGCCGCCGAGCCGCGTGTGCGCGGCGGGCTCGCGGCCTGGCAGCAACGCGCGGTCACAAGTTATATCGACGATCATCTTGCCGAGCCGATACCGCTCGGCGCCCTGGCGCGGCTGGCGCGCCTCAGCCCGCATTATTTCTGCCGGGCCTTCAAGCAATCGTTCGGCATGCCGCCGCATCGCTACCACACCAGTCGTCGCATCGAGCGCGCCAAGGCATTGCTGGCGAAGCCGCTGTCGTCGGTGACGACTGTCGGTTTCACGCTCGGTTTCGGCGAGACGAGCTCGTTCAGCGCCGCGTTTCGCAAGACCACCGGCTTCACGCCGACGGCGTATCGCCGTGCCGTGGGTCCGGTTCACGCTCAAGGCGCACCCGTCGCCGCTTAGGCCAGCATTTCGAAGATCAGCACGGCGTTCAGCACCAGGATCAGGAGGGCCAGGCACCAGCTGCCGGTCTTGGCCTTCCGGCCGAGCGCGAATTCGCCCATCACCCGCCGGGAGCCGACGACGCGCAGCAGCGGGATCATGGCGAAGGGGAGCTGCAGGCTGAGCACGACCTGGCTCAGGATGAGGAGGCGCGACGTGTCGCCTTCGCCCACGATCATGAAATAGCCCAGTGCCGGACCAAGGGCGGCAAGGCGCGTGATCAGCCGGCGCAGCACGGGCGACAGGCGCACCTGCAGGAAGCCTTCCATCACCATCTGTCCGGCCAAGGTGCCGGTGATCGTCGAGCTTTGGCCGGCGGCCAGGAGGCCTACGGCAAAGAGCACGGCGGCGATCTGGCTGCCCAGCACCGGGTCGAGCAGGGCATAGGCCTCGCCCAGGTCGGCGATCTCGGTGAAGCCGCGGGCATGGAAGGCGGCGCCGGCGGCGATCAGGATCGCGGCGTTGATGAACAGCGCGAAGCCCAGCGAGGTGTTGGAATCGCGCACGTTCTCCGTGATGGCGCGGCGCTTTTCCCGCCCACGAAGCGCACGGCCCGCCGGCGCGAGCAGGCCGCTGTGCAGGTAGAGGTTATGCGGCATCACGGTCGCGCCGATGATGCCGAGGCCGAGCAGCAGCATGGCGGGGTCGGTGACGATTTGCGGCGTCGGAATGAGGCCGGCGGCGACCTCCGACCAGACGGGCTGGGCGAGCCACAGCAAGGAAACAAAGGCGGCGGCGACGACCAACAGCAGGACGCAGACCACGCTGCGCAGCCACCGCCAGTCGTCGCGGCCGATCGCGAGGAAGACCAGCGTGCCGCCGCTCATCAGCAGGACGCCGGGAACGAGGCCCAGCCCGAACAGAAGTTTCAGCGCGATCGCCCCGCCCACCAGCTCGGCCAGGTCGGTCATCACCATGGCGATCTCGGCCGACAGCCACAGCGTCAGCACGACCGGCCGCGAATGGGCCTCCCGCGAATGTTCGGCCAGGCTCTTGCCGGTGGCGATGGCCAGGCGCACGCAGAGCGCCTGCACGACCATGGCGATCAGGTTGGCGATGAACACCATCGACAGCAGCGCGTAGCCATAGCGCGAGCCGCCGCCCAGGTCGGTCGCCCAGTTGCCGGGGTCGATGTAGCCGATGGCGATCAGCAGGCCCGGCCCCGCCGTGCCGACGAGCCGACGCCAGCCGGGAAACCACGGCTGGCGGAAGCGAAGGCCGACCGGCGCCGCCGTCAGGGCGTCGGCGATGTCGAAGCTGCCGCGGCTCGTCTGTTCCAATGTGGTCATGGCGATACGTCTCCTGCACGCGGATGCGCTGGGCTACTCGGGCATGATCTCGGGCTTGTTGTTGGGGAACTTCGCGATCGTCGCCGGATCGACATTCAGGGTCTGGGCGACCAGCTCCGGCGGCGTGTGGGCGAGCCAGTCGGACAGGGAGATGTCGGCGAAGTAGGCGCTGCGGAAGACTTCCAGGAACACCAGGTCGGTGTCGCCGGTATTCAGGATGTAATGGCCGTGGCTGCGCTTGACGTAGCCGATGTCGCCCGGGTTGAAGTCCATGGTCGTGGCGCTGGGGCCCGTGTCGAACACACCCATGCGGCCCTTGCCCTTGATCCAGTACTGCCATTCGTCGGCATTGGGATGCCAATGCAGCTCGCGCAGGCCGCCGGGATGCACGGTGACCTGGGCCGCCGCGATGGTCTTGGACATGTTGAAGTTCTTGCTGTCGGCGATCCGCACCTCGCCGCCCTTGGTCTGGCGCACCGGCGGCATCGAGCCCAGGGAGAAGGTGTAGGGATAGGGCGGCGCGCCGGCGGCACCCGTCGCGGCGGCCCGGTCGGCCTCCAGGCTGGCGGGCAATTGGCCCTGGAAGATCCAGAGGTTGTGCAGGGGGATCTTCGAGAAGGCCTCGGCGGGCACGCCGAAATTGAGGGCCAGGATTTCGGGCGGCGTATGGGCGACCCAGTCGGTCAGCAGGAGCGTGTTGAACTCGCTCGCCTTGCCGTCGTCGAAGCAGAGGATGAATTCGCAGCCGCTCGGTCCCAGCCCCTGCAGCGAATGCGGCAGGCCCGACGGGAAGTACCAGATGTCGCCTTCCTTGACGTCGGAGATGTAGATGCGGCCGACCTCGTCGAGC
Organism: uncultured Alphaproteobacteria bacterium; assembly: GCA_963765385.1. Taxonomy (GTDB): domain Bacteria; phylum Pseudomonadota; class Alphaproteobacteria; order Reyranellales; family Reyranellaceae; genus Reyranella. The sequence continues at coordinate 2,039,139 of CAVXWG010000014.1, forward strand.
ACGGTGACGCGGCAGTTGCCGTAGGACATGTAGCCCCACTCGGCGGCGAGGTGCCAATGCATCTCGCGGATGCCGCCGGCGGTCAGGCGCATGTTGACGCCCGAGATCTCCTCGGAGATGGCGAAGTCGGCCTGCGTCACCTGGCGGGCCCAGCCGCCGTTCTGGATGCGCCGCGGAGCGTTGTTGAACGACGACCACGGCATCTGCATGCCGCCGACATCGGTGGGCGGCGGCGACGTCGCCGACGGGAACTGGCTGGCGAGGGCGGGGTTCTGCGGGCCGGGATCGATGATGCTCGCCGGGTTCGTGGCGTTGATCGCGCCCTGCGGCGGCAAGTCCGGATTGCCGAAGCTCTGCGCCTGCGCTTTGGTCGCCGCGGCGGCAAGAGTGCCGGCGGCCGTCGCTCCCAGAAGGCCGCGACGTGATAGGGGATTCATTGAAGTCTCCACTGGCTGTGACCAGCGGATGTTGGGCGATGCGACCTGCGCCTGACTTTATCGATATTGTCGTGATCGGCCGTTATTGCCGCAAAGGATCGGCTTGACCGCGGGGCCGCGATCCCCGACTAAGCCGGCATGACGGGCATCGGCTCTTCGTATGACGTGATCGTGGTGGGCGGCGGCCACGCCGGCTGCGAAGCCGCGGCCGCGGCGGCGCGGCTGGGCGCGCGCACGCTGTTGCTCACCCACCGGGTCGACACGATCGGCGAGATGTCGTGCAATCCCGCCATCGGCGGGCTGGGCAAGGGCCACCTGGTGCGCGAGATCGATGCGCTGGACGGCGTCATGGGCCGCGCCATCGACCGCGCCGGCATCCAGTTCCGCACCCTCAATCTCTCCAAAGGACCGGCCGTGCGTGGGCCGCGCGCCCAGGCCGATCGCAGGCTCTATCGGGAGGCCATGCAGGCGCTGCTGGCGGAGCAAGCCAATCTCGAGATCCGTGGCGATGCGGTTGTCGATATTCTTCTCGATGCAAGCGGAGCGTGTGCGGGAGTTCTCACCGAATCCGGCGCGGAGATCGCGGCGGGCAGGGTCGTTCTGACGACGGGCACGTTCCTGCGCGGGCTGATTCACCTCGGGGAAACAAGGATTCCCGCGGGTCGCGCCCGCGGCCAACGCGATGGCGTGCCTGCTGATCTGGCTTCGGATTCGGTTGAAGAGCCGGCAACGCAACTCGCGCAGACGTTGCATCGTCTGGGCTTCGCGCTGGGCCGCCTCAAGACCGGCACGCCGGCACGGCTCGATGGGCGCACGATCGACTACGCCGGACTCGAGCGCCAGGAGGGCGACGATCCACCCGCACCCTTCTCCTACCTTACGGCGAAGATCACCACGCCGCAGATCGCCTGCCACATCACCACCACGACCGCGGCCACGCATGAGCTGATCCGGGCCAACCTGCATCGCGCGCCGATGTACTCGGGTCAGATCGAAAGCGTCGGCCCGCGCTACTGCCCGTCGATCGAGGACAAGGTCGTCCGCTTCGGCCATCGCGACCGGCACCAGATCTTTCTCGAACCCGAGGGCCTCGACGATCCCACGGTCTATCCCAATGGGATTTCAACCTCCCTGCCCCGCGATGTGCAGCTGGCGATGCTGCAGACCATACCGGGGCTGGAGCACGCAGCCATGCTTCGGCCGGGCTACGCCATCGAATACGATCATATCGATCCGCGCGAGCTCCATGCCACGCTGGAAACGCGCCGGGTTCCTGGTCTTTACATGGCTGGGCAAATCAACGGGACGACGGGTTACGAAGAAGCGGCCGCTCAAGGGCTGATCGCGGGTCTCAATGCCGCGTCGCGCAAGGCCTTCGTTGTCGATCGGGCCGAAGGCTATATCGGCGTCTTGATCGACGACCTCGTGAGTCTCGGCATCACCGAGCCTTACCGGATGTTCACATCGCGAGCGGAGTATCGCCTGTGGCTGCGGGCAGACAATGCCGACCAGCGCCTCACGCCGCGCGGGGTGGAGATCGGCTGCGTCGGTCGCGATCGGGCGGCGATGTTTCACGTGAAACAGCAGGCCTTGGCAGAGGCCCGCGAAATTGCGACGCGACTTAAGCTTACCCCGTCGGCCTTGGCAAAACGGGGCATCACGATCAACCAGGATGGCGTCCCGCGATCGGCATTGGAACTGCTCGCCTATCCCGACATTGGTTGGGATCAGCTCGTCAGTCTTTGGGCGGAACTCCGACCCATTCGAACGGATATCGCCGAGCAACTGACGATCGACGGTCGCTATAACGGCTATCTCGCCCGCCAAAGGCAGGACATTGCCGCGTATCGACGCGACGAGGCGCTCGTCCTTCCGCAAGATCTGGACTACGGCGCGATTGGCAGTCTCTCCAACGAGGTCCGGCAAAAGCTGCAGACCCATAAGCCGGCCACCTTGGGCCAGGCAGCCCGCATCTCGGGCGTGACGCCGGCGGCGCTGATCGCCCTGCTGAAGTACGTCCGCCGCCAGGCGGCGTAATGCCGGCTTCCTCGAGGCTGTCGATACGGTCTCCACCCCATCCTGAGGAGGCCCGTAGGGCTGTCTCGAAGGAGGGGATACGTCGTCATTGTCGCCCATCCTTCGAGACGCCACGCTGCGCGTGGCTCCTCAGGATGAGGTCATTTCTGTCTTCACGGAAAATCGCGAGACGGTCTCACCCGGCTCGCCCTGACCGACCTCACTCGGAGGAGGCCCGAATGGCCGTCTCCAAGGGTGGGATACACGGCCGGCGTAGTCGCCCATCCTTCGAGACGCCGCGCTGCGCGCGGCTCCTCAGGATGAGGTTATGTCGTACCTCCCAGGCGATTGGAGCGAGAGCGTCCATCCGGCTCGCATGGACCCACCTCACCCTCAGGAGCGGCCTGCGGGGCCGCCTCTCGAAGGGCGGGCCAACGCAAGGCAGCTTGCTGTGAGCCACGCTGGCCGCAAGCAGTTCGTGACGGAAATGCAGCGTCTCGGAGTCGACGTTTCACGTGAAACAGGCGATCGGCTCGAAACGCTGGTCAGCACCCTGGAGCGCTGGCAAAAGACCATCAACTTGGTCGGTCGCAACACGCTAGGGGATGTGTGGCATCGGCATGTCCTGGACTCCGCGCAGCTCAAGCCGTTGATCCCCGACGGAGCCAAAACCCTGACAGATCTTGGCAGCGGGGCTGGTTTTCCCGGGCTGGTCTTGGCGGCCCTGTGTCCGGGCCTTGCGGTCACTTTGATTGAGTCGGATGCCCGGAAATCGGCCTTTTTAGGGGAAGCGGCCCGCCGCATGGGGCTGGAAAAGCCGCCCAAAATCGTCGTCGGCCGTATCGAATCCGCTGCCCCCAGCGCCTGGCGGAGATCGTTACCGCCCGGGCGCTCGCACCGTTGGGCCAGTTGCTCACCTGGGCGGACCGGCACCGAACGGATACCGCTATTTGCCTTTTCCACAAGGGTAAAGGCTGGCAGGTTGAGGTGACGGAGGCCATGAAGGAATGGGACTTCTCCCCGCAGACCTTCACCAGCGTGACCGACCTTGACGCCGTCATCCTCCGAATCGGTCCCTACCGCCCCGCAGCTCTTCGCGATCGCCAACCAGAAGGGCGGCGTCGGCAAGACCACGACGGCGATTAACCTGGCGACGGCGCTGGCGGCGGTCGGTGAGCAGGTGCTGCTGATCGATCTCGATGCCCAAGGCAATGCGTCGACCGGCTTGGGCATCTCCAGAAGTGAGCGCTCACCTGGAACCTATGAATTCCTGCTCGGCCTGTCGCCCCTGGCGGCGTGCGTGCGCGCCTCGACGATCCCGGGCCTCTCGGTGATGCCGGCCTCGGTGGCGCTGGCCGGCGCCGAGATCGAGCTGATCGACATGGAGCGCCGCGAGCACCGGCTCGAGGAGGTGCTGAAGGCCGCCGACAGCGAGGTCCGCCGGCGCTGGAATATCATCCTGATCGACTGCCCGCCTTCGCTCGGTCTGGTGACCCTGAACGCGCTGGTCGCGGTCGACGCCGTGCTGGTGCCGCTGCAGACCGAATTTTTGGCACTCGAGGGCATCGGCGCGATCTCCAACACCGTGGAGAGGATCAGAAAAAGACTCAACCCAAGATTGCACATCGCCGGCGTCATCCTGACCATGGTCGATCGCCGCATGACCTTGAGCCAGCAGGTCGAGGCCGACGTGCGCCAGCATTTCGGCGAGCTCGTCTTCGGCACCACGATCCCGCGCAATGTGCGCATCGCCGAGGCGCCCTCGCATGGCCTGCCCGTGCTGATCTACGACAATGCCTGCGCCGGTTCGCAGGCCTACATCCTGCTGGCGAGCGAGTTCATCCGTCGCCGGCGCACCGCCGCCACCCCGGCGGCACAGCCTGAGGCCGATCATGAGCCAGTCCCCTAAGCCGCGCGGTTTGGGCCGCGGTCTCTCCGCCCTTTTGGGCGATGAGGAAATCGCCTCGACCGTGACGGCACCGCCGCCGCCTGCGCCCGATTCTGCCGCCCGCGACATGGTGAGCGGCAACGCGGCCAGTCGCCCGCCGCTCACCTTGCCGATCGGCCATCTCAGGCCCGGCAAGATGCAGCCGCGCACCACCTTCGAGGACATCGAGGTGCTGGTCGAATCGGTCAAGGAGTTCGGCCTCCTGCAGCCGATCCTGGTGCGGCCGATCGCGGGCGTCCCCGACAGCTATGAGATCGTCGCCGGCGAACGACGCTGGCGGGCGGCGCAGAAGGCGCAGCTGCACGACGTGCCGGTGGTCGTCCGGCCCATGGGAGACCAGGATGCCCTGCAGCTAGGCCTGATCGAGAACCTGCAGCGCGCCGACCTGACGGCGATCGACGAGGCGCTGGCCTATCGCCGCCTGCAGCAGGATTTCGACCAGAGCCACGACGACATCGCGCGCACGGTGGGGAAGAGCCGGCCGCATGTCGCCAACACGGTGCGCCTGCTCGAATTGCCGGAACCCGTCCAGGAGATGGTGCGCGGCGGCCAGCTCTCGGCCGGCCAGGCGCGGGCGCTGATCGGCGTGCCCGATCCGCTGGCCATGGCGCAGCGCGCCATGGACGAGAAGCTCACGGTGCGCGAGCTCGAGCGGCTGGGCGGCGATCCTCAAACGCAAGCCCAAGGAAGACGCGCCGACGACGGACGCGCCGAAGAGCGCCGACACGCGGGCCCTGGAGAAGCGCATCGAGGAGGCGCTCGGCCTCAAGGCCAACCTCAAGCTCCGCGGTCTGGGCGAGCAGAGCCTGCTCACCTTGGAGATCCGCGATTTCGATCAGCTCGACAGTGTCGTCGACCGGCTGACGCGGCGCTGAAGGGTCCGCTTCAACGAGATTGACTTCACCCTGAGGAGCGCACGAAGTGCGCGTCTCGAAGGGTGGGCCACCTGCTTTATCGTTGCCAACCCTTCGAGACGCACGCGCGCTCGACCTGCTCTGCCAGGCGTTGGTGTTCCCCTTCACGGGCGCGGGCCTTGCCTGTTATTTCGCCTGCCTCGGCATCGGCTTCGTGAATGGTCCGTTCGTCCTGGCCACGGCGCGGCTGATCCTGATCGTGGGCGGGTGCTGGCTCGCGCTGTCACTGACCGGTAACGCAGTCGCGGCCTTCGCAGCCATCGCCCTGGGTATTTCGTTCTTCGGCGTGAGCCTGCTGATCCTGATGCGGGCGAAGTTCAGGCGCATCGGCGCCGGCTGAGGGTTTTCTGCGAACCCCTCGCAAAGCAACCCTATACGACCGTTTCCGTTTACCGGTCCTGCCGGTCGGACTAGTGTTCGCCCGAAGATTGGAGGGCGGACGTATGTCGAGTGAAACGCTGCACGAAGACGCCGACAAGCTGGGGCCGGAAGTCATTGACCAGCACCGCGCCATTGTTTCGTTGATGGAGGAGCTGGAGGCCGTCGATTGGTACAACCAGCGCGCCAAGGCAACGGGCAATTCCGATCTGCGCGCCATCCTCGAGCATAATCGCGACGAGGAGAAGGAGCACGCGGCGATGGTGCTGGAGTGGCTGCGGCGCGGCGACCCCAAGCTTTCGCAGCACCTCAAGACCTACCTGTTCACCAAGGGCGCTCTCACCAACATCGAGGCGGTTGCGGAGCATGGCGGCGGCGGCGATAAGGGCGGCGGATCAGGGTCGAAGAGCGACGGCAGCCTCGGTATCGGCAGCCTGCGCCCGGCCGAGGGACGGGGGTCAAAATGAAGAACCATCTATTTCGCGATCGCGCGCCCATCACCGAAGCCGGCTGGGAGGAGATCGAGAAGGAAGCCAAGCGCACCCTGCGCGCCCTGCTGGCGGCCCGTCGCGTCGTCGATTTCCGCGGGCCCCTCGGCTGGGGCGCCTCCGACGTCGAGCTGGGTCGCGCCGATCCGATCGGCTCGCCGCCCGGCGGCAAGGACGTGCAGGCCCGCCTGCGCCGCATCCAGCCGCTGGTCGAGCTGCGCATTCCTTTCGAGGTCACCCGCGCCGAGCTCGATGCCATCGATCGCGGCGCACGCGATCCCGATCTCGACCCGGTGATCGCGGCGGCGCGTGAAATCGCCATCGCCGAGGACCGCTCGATCTTCCACGGCTACAAGGCCGCGCATATCACGGGTATCTGCGAGGCGCGCCGCGACGTCGCGGTGCCGCTGGGCTCAAGCCATGCCGACTATCCCCTCGCCGTGTCCACCGCGCTCACCAAGCTGCGCGATGAAGGCATCGAAGGTCCGTTCGCCGTGGTGCTGAACGAGCAGCTCTACAAGGACTTGGCCGCGCGCACCGACGGCGGCTACCCCATCCTGAGTCACGTCCAGCGGCTGATCGACGGCGAGATCGTGTGGGCGCCCGGCCTCGATGGAGGCCTGGTGATCTCCCTGCGCGGCGGCGACTTCGAGCTTTCGGTCGGCCAGGATTTCGCGATCGGCTATCTCGATCACAACAGCGAACGCGTGCGGCTCTATATCGAGGAGAGCTTCACCTTCCTGATCCTGACCGAGCAGGCCGCCATCCCGCTCAGCACCGGCGACGGCAAGAAGCCTTAGCCGAGAGCATAGTCCGATACGGCGAACTCATGATCTTGCCGGAGCGCGAACACGATGATGACATGAGCGGACCTGGAGGTCCGCGCTCCGACAAGACGTTTGATCGAAAAAGGTCTTAGCCGCGTCGCCGCGCGGCGGGACCGGCCTGGGCCAGCCGCTGGCAAAGGCGGCGGGCGATCGTCTCGTCGGGCAGGCCGGTGGTCTTGCATTGGATCTCGGCGTCGAGAATCACCTGCAGTGCCGCGCTGAGGCGCGGCAAGGGCCAGGCGCGGACATGGCGCTCGAAGCGCTGGCGCACCGGTCCGCCGCGCGGCAGGCCGCGCGCCTTGAACATCGCACCTTCCAGGTTGCCGCCTTTCGCCGCCGTGCCGGCGACCAGGTGAAGCTGGTCGGCATGGCGCTGCAGGGCGCGGACGAGCTGCACCGGATTGCCGCCTTCGGAAAAAACGCGATCGAGGGCGCGGTCGAGCGCCACCAGCTCGCCGTCGAAGGTGGCGGCGATGACGTCGTCGATGCCGATGGCGGCGGTGTCGCCCAGCACGGCGATGGCATCGGCGAGCGCCACGCTCTTGCTGCCGTCGCCTTCCTTGTAGAGCAGCAGCTTGTCGACTTCGCTGCGGCTCTGGCCGCGGTCGCCGCCCAGCCGCTCGACGATCCAGTCGAGCGCATCGGCATCGACCGCGAGCCCGCGGGCGCGCGCCGCGCTCTCGACCAGCCCTTCGAGCGCGGCTTCGCCGTCCATGTAGCAGGGCAGCGCCGCCAGACAGTCTTCCGTCTCGGCCAGCGTGCGCAGCGCCGAACGCGGTGTGAGGTTGCCGCCCTCGATCACGATCAGCGCGTCACCGGCCGAGGCGGCGGCCAGGTTCTCGAGCGCTGCCGCCGATTCCTCGCCGGCCGGCCGGACGCGGATCACCCGCCGCCCGCCCATCAGCGACATCGCCCCGAACTCATCGGCCAGCCGCGCCGGATCGTTCTTCAACGCATCGCCTCCGATATCGACGACGCGAAACGGATCCTTGAGGTCCTCGCACACGGTCTTGGCCAGAGCGACCGCGCGCTCGGCGATCAGGCCGTCATCGTTGCCGTAGACGACCACGCCGCGGATCCTGGGATCCGGCTTCTTCAGGAACGCTTCGACCTGGCGCGGTTCGATCTTCACGCAGATCTCTCGGGCGTGGCGCTCAGGTCTTTTCCGGCTCGGGCTCGGCGTCGGTCGGCGGCGCCTCGCCGGCGTTCTCCAGCCGGGCGCGTTCGCGGGCCTCTTTCTTGGCCTGGGCCTTCTCGGCGACCTTGATGGCCTTGAGGCGATCGCGCTCGCGGCGTTCGAATTCGTAGTTCGGTTTGCGCGCCATGGTCTTCGCCTCTCTAGCTTCGGGGGTTCACACTACGACGTTGACGATGCGGTTGGGCACGACGATCACCCGTTTGGGCGTCTTGCCGTCGAGGCCGCGCGCCAGCTCGGGCAGCGCCAGGGCCGCCTTCTCGGCGACATCCTTCGTCGCATCCTTGGGCAGTTGCAGGGTCCCGCGCAGCTTGCCGTTGAGCTGCACCGCCATCGTCACCGTATCATCTACCAGCAAGGCGTCCTCGGCCAGCGGCCACGGCGAATCGGCCAACAGCGACTTGTGGCCCAGCGCCTGCCACAGCTCCTCGGCAAGATGCGGCGTCATCGGGCCGACCAGACGGACGAAGATCTCCAGCGCCTCGCGCAGCGCCCACCGATCACCGGCGTCCGTGGGCTCGGTCGAATCGATGGTGTTGGCGAGCTCGTAGAGCCGCGCCACCGCCTTGTTGAAATGAAAGGCTTCGATGTCGGTCGAGACGCCGGCGATCGCCTTGTGCGCGGCGCGGCGCAGCTCGGTCGCCCGGTCGGAGAATTGCGCGGGCTTGGGCGTGCCGACCGGCGGCACGACGGCGAGCGCCGTGGTGGCGATGCGGAACAGGCGCTGCTGGAAGCGCCAGGCGCCGGTGACGCCCGATTCTGTCCATTCGAGGTCGCGCTCGGGCGGGCTGTCCGACAGCATGAACCAGCGCGCGGTGTCGGCGCCGTAGTCGCGGATGATCTGGTCCGGGTCGACGACGTTCTTCTTCGACTTGGACATCTTTTCCGAGCGGCCGACCTCGACCGGACTCTTGTCGGAGGCGCGCACGACCTTGCCGCCTTCGCGCACGACCTCTTCCGGCAGCAGCCAGGTGCCGTCGCTCGCGCGGTAGGTCTCGTGCAGAACCATGCCCTGGGTGAACAGGCCGTCGAACGGCTCGTCGCGGCTGGTCATCTGCACTTCGCGCATGGCGCGGGTCCAGAAGCGCGAATAGAGCAGGTGCAGGATCGCGTGCTCGATGCCGCCGATATACTGGTCGACCGGCATCCAGTAATTGTCTTCCTCGCGGTCGAACGGCGCGGTCGCGAGCCGCGGCGAGGTGAAGCGGTCGAAGTACCAGCTCGAATCGATGAAGGTGTCGAACGTGTCGGTCTCGCGCTGCGCGGGGCCGCCGCACTTCGGACAGGCGACGTGCTTCCAGGTCGGATGGCGGTCGAGCGGATTGCCCGGCTTGTCGAAATCGACATCCTCGGGCAGCTCGACCGGCAGGTCCTTTTCCGGCACCGGCACGACGCCGCACGTGGCGCAATGGATCGCCGGGATCGGGCAGCCCCAGTAGCGCTGGCGCGACACCAGCCAGTCGCGCAGGCGGTATTGCGTCGTGCCCGTGCCGACGCCCAGCTCCTCGAGGCGCGCGATCACCCGCGCCTTGGCCTCCTCGACGGAGAGCCCGTTCAGGAAATCCGAGTTGATGATCACGCCATCGTCGACGAACGGTTCGTCGGCGACGCTGAAGCTCTTGGGGTCGGCGCCCTCGGGCATCACCACCGGGATGATCGGCAGGCCGTACTTCGTCGCGAATTCGTGGTCGCGCTCATCGTGGCCGGGGCAGCCGAAGATGGCGCCGGTGCCGTATTCCATCAGCACGAAGTTGGCGGCATAGACCGGCATGGTCTTGTCCGGCATCAGCGGATGCCGGGCGAGCAGCGGCAGCTTGTAGCCGATGCTTCTCCGCGGTCTCGACCTCGGCCGCGGCGGTGCCGGTCTTGCGGCTTTCGGCGACGAAGCGCTGCAGGCCCGGATCCGTTTCGGCCAGTTCGGTGACCAGCGGATGCTCGGGCGACAGCGCCGCGAAGGAAGCGCCATAGAGCGTGTCGGGCCGCGTGGTGAAGATTTCCAGCTTGCCGCGATCTTCACCCGACAGGTCGGTGAGCTGCCAGAAGACGCGCGCGCCGCGGCTCTTGCCGATCCAGTTGGCCTGCATCAGGCGCACCTTCTCGCGGCCAGCGCTCGAGCGTATCGAGGCGGCTCAGCAGTTCATCGGCAAACTTGGTGATCCTGAGGTTCCACTGGGTGAGCATGCGCCGCTCGACCGGCGCGCCGGTGCGCCAGCCCTTGCCCTCGATCACCTGCTCGTTGGCCAGCACGGTATTGTCGACGGGATCCCAGTTGACCCACGCTTCCTTGCGGTAGGCGAGTCCGGCCTGCCAGAAGTCGAGGAACATCTTCTGCTGGTGGCGATAGTAGGACGGGTCGCACGACGCGAGCTCGCGGCTCCAGTCGAGCGACAGGCCCATCACCTTGAGCTGCGCCTTCATGGTGGCGATGTTCTCGTAGACCCATTTCTTGGGATGGACCTTCTTCTCCATCGCCGCGTTCTCGGCCGGCAGGCCGAAGGCGTCCCAGCCCATGGGGTGCAGCACGTTGAAGCCGCGGGCGCGCTTGTAGCGGGCGATCACGTCGCCCTGGGTGTAGTTGCGCACGTGGCCCATATGGATGCGCCCCGACGGGTAGGGGAACATCTCCAGCACGTAGTATTTGGGGCGCGCACGGTCCATCCGGGCGCGGAAGGTCTGGCGCTCGTCCCAGGCCTTCTGCCACTTGGACTTCGGTTTCGCGGAAATTGTAGCGCGGTGGGGCGGCGGGCGTCGACGACACGGTTTGATCCCAAAAGAGATTCTAGCCCAGAAAAGACTGAGGCCGCAGCGGATGCCCGCTGCGGCCTCCAACGTCAAGCCTTTGCGAGGGCTTAGGAGCCGCCGGCGATGCGCAACTGCCGTGCGCGCGTCAGGATGGCGTTCTCGATGTCGGTGTTGGTGCGCGGATCGACCTGGGCGTCGACCCAGCTGCCGCCCTTGGGGGAGGTCTGCTGCTTGAAGACCGATACCCGGACGCCATCCGCCCGCAATTCGCGGTCGAGGATGGTGACCTGGACCTTCATGCGCTCGTTGGGCGTCTCGGCCGGGGTGTACCAGTCGGTGATGATGACGCCGCCGAAGGGATCGGCCGAGACCAACGGTATGAAATTGATGGTGTCGAGCGAGGCCCGCCACAGATAGGCGTTCACGGCAACGCCGCTGCCGTTGTCGTCCTTGCGGTCGGCCTTGGAGCCGAACATCCCGCCGGGCCCGAACAGCGTGCCTTCTTCCTGGGTCTTGCCGCCCAGCCCCTGGTTCATGGCGCGCTGGGTCTGGCTCCGGGTTGCGTTGCGGCCTTCGTTCTCCTTGACGGCATCGGGATTGCCGACATCACACGCGCCCAGCCCGAGGGTCACGGCCATAATCACAAGAATTCGGATGGAAATAGACGAGCCCGGCATCGTTGGCGTTCCTGTGTCCCTTGGCCACGATATCACAGCGGCGGGCTGGACCTTAAGCGCAGCCTCGGTGGACTGCAAGCGGCCGGATGGCGCACCGGCAATAAGTCCTTCAAAGGAACTTTTATTAGTTGCATCAAGGGACTTCAGTTGCCTTAGCCACGAATAATTGCCCCTCAAGAACGACCAAGCCCCGGCATAATGCTGTTGAAAATGTGACAAAGCCGCCACAGGTGCGGGGAGAATTGTGCGGCGGCGCGTCCATTTCTTGACCCTTATTGGGCCGAAGTGTTTTTATACATCGGCCGTATTGGCGGAGCCGCTCTCCGTCGGTCGGACAGGCCTTTTGGTACGTACCAGTCTCTGATCAATGAGAGAGGGAGAATGATGAAAAAGCTTCTACTCGGCTCGACCGCCTTGGTCGTCGGCGGGTTGATGGCCGCCCCGGCCATGGCAGCCGACCCGATCAAGATGGGTGTGGGCGGCTACTACACCTTCTACGGTGCCGCCGGCAACATCGACCCGACTTACGCCATGAACGGGTCGGTCACCAACTACAAGGGCTTCGGGTTCCTTCAGGAAGGTGAAATTCATTTCATCGGCCAGACGAAGCTCGACAACGGCACGTCGGTCGGTCTGACCGTCGAATTGGAAGCTTGGAACCCGTCCTCGGCGACTGCCAATGCGCAGATCGACGAAGCGTTCCTGTTCGCCTTCGGCGACTGGGGCCGTGTCGAGTTGGGCTCGCGCGACGCGGCGACCTACCGTATGTACTACGGCTCGCCGTCGGCGTTCATCGGTTGGGGTGCGATTCAGCACAACCATAACTGGGCCAACCTCTCCGCGCAGGCGAACAACAAAGCCTACACGCGCATGACCGCGACGACCAACACGCCGATCTGGCAGGACGTCAACCGCATCAACTACTTCACGCCGCGCTTCGCCGGCCTGCAGATCGGTGTCGGCTACGCGCCCAAGCTGAACGTCATAGGGGCGAACGGCGGCCGGTCTGGCCTCCGGTCCGGGCAACGGCGCCGGCATCTGCGGCTACAACAACGCCACCAACGTGGCGGCCTGCCCGACTGCTGACTATGCCTGGCAGGACCTGTTCGACGTCGGCGCCAACTACCTGAACAAGTTCGGCGACTTCACCGTGGCTCTGTACGGCGCGTTTGCGTACGCCTCGTTCGTGCCCGGCTTCTCGCCGTTTGCAGGTTCGGCCAACATGGTCACCGGTGCGAACCTGACGGCCTGGAAGCAGTGGGTGGTCGGTGCGCAGTTCGGCTTTGCCGGCTTCACGGTCGGTGGCGCCGTCGGCTACGACAACAACGGCCTCGGTGCGAACTACTTCACCGGCGTCGACAACGACACCCGCTTCTACACCGGCGGTATCATGTACGAGACCGGTCCGTGGCAGATGTCGTTCCTGTGGGTCGGTGCGTACAACACCAACGGCAACGGCTCGGCGAGCGTTTCGTCGATCGCGGTGGGCTCGCAGGCCCAGACGCTCAACATCTCGTCCGCGGGCGGCGTCCCGGGCGTGAACAGCACCTACTTCAACGGCAATGCCTCGACGGCCGCGAACTTCGGCGTAGAATCCGCGCAGAAGTTCGAAGCCGGCGTCAACTACGCGCTCGGACCAGGCATCAAGGCCGTCGGTGGCTTCATGTACAACAACATCGCTGGCCCCTCGAATGCCGTCTCCGGCAACAACTGGGTCATCATGCTGGGCATGGACTTGCGCTTCTAGTCTCAAGCTCACGACAGACGATCGGGAAGAGCGGGCGAAAGCCCGCTCTTTCTTTTTGCCTAAAGGTTAGAACTGTACGACCTCACCCTGAGGAACGCACGCAGTGTGCGTGTCGAAGGGTGGGCTACCTGCCTTGTCGTTGCCCGCCCTTCGAGACGCATCGCTGCGCGATGCTCCTCAGGGTGAGGTTATTGTGCTGGATCGGAAGGCGCCCAGATTAGCCGATCCGCTGCCCCACGATGTTGACGAACAGCGTCGGCAGATAGGTGCGTGACACCGGCAGCCGCTCGGTGGCCTGGCGCGCCAGCACGGTGCGATTGTCCTCGTGGTCGAGCACGAGCTGGAACAAGCCCTGCTCGACGGCGCCAGCGCGGGAATCGAGTTCGGGCTTGCCGTTGCGCACCACGCGGTAGGCCACGTCCAGTCCGACATCGCCGCCGCTGTAGAACGACGACACGACCTCCAGCCGCTCGAACAACAGCATCAGGCCGCGCACCGAGAAGCGCCAGTAATCGTCCGGCGTGGCGTGGAAAGCCTGCGACCAGGGCGTGGCGACGTAGGCAACGCCGCCGGGCTTCAACAGGGCTTCGATGTTGTGCGCGGCCTTCGCCGGCTGGCGCGTGTGCTCGAGCACATGGCAGCAGATCACCAGGTCGAACGGGTCCTGGCCGAACTTGGCCTTGAGCGACTGCGGTTCACTGCAGATATCGAGCACGTGATCGACGTTGCTGCCCTCCAGCAAGTCGACACCGACGAATGCGGCACGGCTGCCGAACCGTTTGGCCACCAGGCTGCGCCAGTTGCGTTCGTTGCGGTCCGAAACCAGGGTGCGCGAGCCCACCTGCAGGACGCGCGGCGCACGCTTGCCCACCGCCTGCGCAACACGCTCGAGCAAGCAGCTCGACCTCGCGGGTAACACTCGTGCCGACGACGCGCAGTTCCCCTTTGGGCTCCGCTGACGAGGCGTCGGCGGCGGGCTTCATTCGCGCACAACCAAAACGTGCATGCGGCGCGGGCCGTGAGCGCCGAGCTCCATGGCCTGCTCGATGTCGCCGGTGCGCGAGGGGCCGGTGATGGTGTTGACGGTGCGCGGCATGCGGTCCTTGCCATAGCGCGCCCGCAGCCGTTGCCACACCTCCTCGTAGCCGCCGACGATGTCGCTCTCGCGCAGCACGACGATGTGGGTATCGGGCAGGAGATTGAGCGTCACCGGATGCTCGGGGCCGGAGGCCATCACGACGGTGCCGGTCTCGGCGATGGCGGCGAAGGCGCCGGTGATGGAGACCTGATCGCTGCCCTCGCCGCGGCCGCGCCGCAGCGACAGCATCTTCTGGCCCGCCCAGTCGTAGCCGGCGAGCTGCGGCGAGGGCGCCATCACGGCCTCGGCCGGCAGGTTGTTGCGCGCCAGATAGGCCGAGACCTCGGCGGCCACCTCCGCCGGCGCCACGCGGGCCACGGTGGCATTGTTGGCCTCGGCCCATTGGCAGAACAGTGCGATCTTGTCCGGCTGCGCGAGGGCTGCGCGGGCGACGGCGGGCCCGCGCGGCGGCTGGGCGAGCCGCGCCTCGACGGTCTTCAGGGCATCGCCGGAAAGCTCGCCGCGCTGGAGCGAACGACGGATGCCGTTCAGGATCTGCGATCTGGCTTCGGTCATGCACCGCCTGCCGCGCCCACTGAGCATGGAACGTGCCGCCCGGCGGCGGCGCCGGGAAGTCGCGGAAACGCGTCCAGCCGCCGGCCAGCGGCAGGCGATCGATAGCGGCCCTGGGCGCGGCCGAACAGCGCGAGCATCCGGTTGGCAAGTCCGGTGAGGCGGCGATAGAGGCGCGGCCGCCGGGCAAGGAAGCTCCACAAGGCGAGGCCCTGGCGCACCGCCTTGGGCGTGAGATGGCGCTCGAACTCGCGCTCGCGCCAGTGCCGCATCAGGCCGGGCAGCGGGATGCGCACCGGGCAGACGCTCTCGCAGCGGCCGCAGAAGGTCGAGGCATTGGGCAGGTTGCCGGCTTCCTCGACGCCGATCAGCTGCGGCGTCAGCACCGCGCCGATCGGGCCGGGATAGACCCAGCCATAGGCATGGCCGCCGATCGCGCCGTAGACCGGGCAATGGTTCATGCAGGCGCCGCAGCGGATGCAGCGCAGCATGTCCTGCATCTCGGTGCCCAGCACCGACGGAGCGGCCGTTGTCGAGGATGACGACGTGGTAGTGCTCGGGCCCGTCGAGATCGCCCGGCCGCTTGGGGCCGGTGTTGAGCGTCGTGTACGCCGACGATTCCTGGCCCGTCGCCGAGCGCGCCAGCACGCGCAGCAGGACGGCGGCGTCCTCGAGCGTCGGGATCACCTTCTCGATGCTGGCCAGCACGATGTGCATGCGCGGCAGGGTGTTGGAGAGATCGGCGTTGCCTTCGTTGGTCACCAGCATCGACGAGCCGGTCTCGGCCACCAGGAAGTTGGCGCCGGTCAGGCCGACATCGGCGTCGAGGAATTTCTGGCGCAGCACGTAGCGCGCTTCGGCCACCAGGTCGTTGCGCTCGGTCAGCCGCTTGGTGAAGCCCAGCCTGCTGTGATGCTCGAGGAAGGTGTCGGCGACCTGGTCCTTGGTGAGATGCACCGCCGGCGCGATGATGTGGCTGGGCGGCTCGTGGCGGAGCTGGATGATGTATTCGCCGAGATCGGTCTCGATCGGCGCGATGCCCAGCGCCTCGAGATGATCGTTGAGCGCGATCTCCTCGGCCACCATCGATTTCGACTTGGCGACCGTGCGGGCGCCCACGCTCTGGCAGAGCTCGCCGATGATGCGCCGGGCGTCCTCGGCGGTCGGCGCCCAGTGAACGTGGCCGCCCAGCGCCGTCACCTTGCGCTCGAACTCTTCGAGATAGAAGTCGAGGTTGGCCAAGGCGTGATTCTTGATGTCGCGCGCGCAATCGCGCAGCGCCTCGAACTCGGGCAGGCGCTCGGCCGCCTGGCGGCGGCGTTCGGAGAAGCCGACCTTCAGCTTGGCCAGCGAATCCTGCAGGTTGGGGTCGGCCAGCGCGGTGTCGACATTGTCGTTGAAGTCGTGGGCGGTGGATTCCATCAGCGTTTGCCCGGATCCGGTTCGCCGATCGGCGCTTGGTCGCCCATGCCCGCCAGCACTTCGGCGACGTGACGCACCCGCACGGCACTGCCCTCGCGCTGCAGCTTGCCCGCCATGTTCATCAGGCAGCCGAGGTCACCCGCCAGCAGGGTATCGGCGCCGGTGGCGGCGATATCCGCCGATTTTTCGCTGACCATGGCGTTGGATATTTCAGGATACTTCACGCAGAAAGTGCCGCCGAAGCCGCAGCAGACTTCCGGCGTCTTCATCTCGCTGAGGCTGAGGCCGCCGACCGATGCCAGCAGCCGACGGGGCTGTTGCTTGACGCCGAGCTCGCGCAGGCCCGAGCAGGAGTCGTGATAGGTGACGCGTCCGTCATATTGCGCGGCGACCGTGGTGACGCCCAGCACATCGACCAGGAACGCCATCAGCTCGTAACTCCGCTCGGCCAGCTTCTCGGCCCGGGCCTTCAGCACCGGATCGTCGTCGAACAACCCCGGATAGTGATGGCTCAACATGCCGCCGCACGAGCCCGGACGGGCGCTACCACGGCATCGTAACCCTCGAAGGCATCGATCACCTGGGCGGCGATGGCGCGCGTCGTGGCGCGGTCGCCGGAGTTGTAGGCCGGCTGGCCACAGCAGACCTGAAGCGGCGGCACTTCGACCGTGCAGCCGGCCTCTTCGAGGAGCTTTACGGCGGCAAACCCGACGGCCGGCCGGAACAGATCGACCAGGCAGGTGACGAACAGCGCAACGCGGCGCGGGCGGGGGCTCGAAGCAGACGGCGACATGGACACGACGGCCACATTGGCAGCGGCCAAAATACGGCGCAATGGACCTTTATTGGCTGTCCCGGCAGGGCTGCGCCGATGGCATGAAGGCCACCTCAAGCCGCGATGTCCTGCGGCTTTGACTGAAACTTTGGAAGCCGGGGAACGGTGACCAAAGTTTCAGCTACCAGCATTAAAATCGGCTGCGTTGCTGGAAATCAGGTGTACCGCCCAACCGGCGAGGGTCGATTTGCGCGGTGCGCGCAACCCGCGCCGGCCCGTTCCGTTACCGAAGGTGCTGCGCCTCCTGTTCTTTATCGTGATGCTCCTCGCGCCCGAAATCTCGGACAGCGCCAGCGCCGCGCTCACGCCGCCTTGCGAGGGGCCCCCGGTCCCGGCCTATGCGCCGGCAGGCCAGCCGCCGGCGACCGACATCTGGGGCGCATCGGATCTCGCCCGGAGCGGTTGGCAAGCCGCGCCCTGCCTGCACTGGGGAGCCAGCCGGACAAAGCTGGCGGCCGCCCTCGCCGGCGATTTCCGCTTCGCGGGCTCCGTCGACGATCTGGCGGTGCGCCTCGCCCACGTCTCGGCCCTGAAATCCGTCCGCTACTGGTCGGTCAGCCATCGGTCCTGGCAGCCGCTGGTGACCGATTCAGGCGCGCTCGATGGGCCCGAAGGCAAAGTGCGGCCCGACCCGGTCGCGAGCGAACTCACCGCTGGCAGCTCGTTCACCTATTTCGAGGTCAGTCACGGACGCACCGTCTATCGCATGACCGTGCTGGAACGCACGCCGGAGAGGCTTGTCGTATCGACCGAGAACCTGACGCCGATTCGCATCGGTATCCTGACCGCCTTCGACCCCGGCGCGATGCAATCGGTGATCTTCCTCGACAAGCGCGGCGCCGGCGTGTGGGGCTACTACCAGACGATCCGGGCGACCGAGGGTGCAAGCGCCATCGCGATGGGCAGCAACGCTTCCTACGTCAACCGCCTGGCCGCCCTGTATCGTTATGTGGCCGGCATCCCGACCGACCAGGAACCGCCGGCCGCGCGCTGAACGGTCCGCCGATCAGCCCCCTATTGAGCAGCCCTTGGTGGGATCAGCCCTTGTTGGGCACCAGCACGATGGCGCGGCCTTCGCCCACCATGCGGCCGGCCCAGTCGGCGGCCTGGGCATTGCTGCCGAAGAACACGTCGCCGCGCGCCGGACCCTGTATCGCAGCGCCGGTATCTTGAGCGATGGTGAGGCGGCGGTACGGTTCGGTGGCACCCGGCTTGCGCGCCACCGGCCGCGTCGTGTCGATCCAGATCGGGGTGCCGTAGGGCGTGAGCGTGACATCGACCGCGAGGCTGCGCTGCGCCGTGAGCGGCACGCCCTCCGAGCCGCTGGCGCTCTGGCTCTTGGTGTCCTTGAAGAAGATATAGCGCTCGTTCTTGCGCATCACGTCGCGCGCCTGCTGCGGATTGCGCTTCAGCCAGTCGCGGATCGCGGGCCAGGTGACGGCGTCCTTCTGCATGACACCCATCTCGACCAGCACGCTGCCAATCGCCGTATAGGGTCGGTTGTTGGAGCCGTCGAAACCGAGGCTGAGCACGCCGCCTTCGGCGAGGTGAACGCGGCCGCTGCCCTGCACCTGGACCTCGTAGAGGGCGACGGGATCCTGCACCCAGGCGATCTCGAGCCCCTTGCCCTTGAGCGCACCCTGCTCGATCTCGGCGCGTGTAAAATATGGCTGGTCGGTGAGATCGGCCGGGCGGCGATAGACCGGCACCGCGAAAATACGCGACGGCACGCGGCTGCCGCGCATCTCGGGCTCGAAATAGCCGGTGAACTTGCCCGGCGCCTGGACCAGCAGCGGCCGGAAATTGTCCTCGAAGAAGGCCCGTGCGGCGCGATCGTCGTTGGTCTTCACCGCGCTCGCCGAGTCGCAGATCCGCTTCCACTCGGCCGGCGTGATGGTCTTGGTGCCGCCGTCGGTCGTGATCTTGGTGTCAGGCCCGGCGGTCAGCCTGGGACAGGAGCGACGGAAGGCGGCGAGCGCTTCGCTCTGCTTGTCTTCGCCCCATCCGGCAATCTCGTTGAACGAGATCGGCGCCATCGCCACGCGCTGTTCAGTCGGTCCGCCCACGGTGCCCGCGCACGCAGCCAGAAGGCCGGCGGCGGCCACCCAAGCCGCGCCGCCGGACAGGACGGTCCAGCGCATATTCGGAAGAGCCTCCCCTTAGCCTTCGCTTTCAGTCTTTATCAGCAGCCAGTTGGGGTCGCTTGACTTGGTGTCGCGACGGAACGTCCAGAGGTCGACGACCTTCTGCACTTCGTTGGGATTGCCGTCGACGATCTGGCCATCGGCATTGCGCAGGACGTTGATCTGTTCGCTGACGAAGCGGACGGTCACCACCGCCTCGCTGCCCTGCAGGCTGGCGCCCGCGACGTCGGACGCCTCGAAACCGATCAACGTGGTCTCGGCCTTCTCCTTGCGTTCGGCGCGACCGCGGATGGCGGCTTCGAAGCTTGCGATAGGTCGGCGGGTCGAGCAGCGGCCGCAGGGCCGCCGTGTCGTCCTTGGCGAACGCCTCGACGATGGTCGTGAAGGCAGCCCGCGCGCCGGCCGTGAAGCCGATCGGTTCGAAGGCGGGATCGGCTGCGCGAATTGCGGCGACGCCGGGCGCGGCGGTCGGCAGCACCGTGGCGCGAATGCCGCCGGGGCCGGTGGTCGAGAGCGAAGGCCTGGGTGCGGGCGGGTTGCTGGTCGGCAGCGGCACGACATTGTCGTTGCCCGATTGACTTGCGGGCGCATCGCCCAGCCGCGGCGAAGCCGGCGGCGGTGCAGGCGGCGTGAACGGATCGCGCGCCGGCGGGCGTTCGTTGCCCGTGCGCTTGCCGAGCACGGAGCGCAGCCGCAGGATCAAGAAGACCGCGACCAGCCCGATGAGGATGATGTCGTAGTTATTGCCCACGATGGCGCTCCGCCAACACGTTCCCCACTCGCGAATTACATAGGCCCCCAATGGGGAAAGGGCAAGGCAACGGCACGGCAGCCGGTCCGTCCGTCGTCTCGACACCCATTCTAGGCCAGGACCACAATATCGACCAAATCGGCGACGCCCGCCACTCTGCGGCCGGGCCGGCGCTCGCGCGGCGTGGGTGCCGCGTAACCTTGTTGCAGGGCTTGGCCATAGGTGTCGCCATCGACCAGAGCCCGGGTCTTTTCGTCCTTGTTGTGCTTCTCGAGTTTTGCCGCGAAGTTGACCGCGTCACCGATCACTGTGAATTCCAGCCTCTCGCCGTCGCCGACGGCGCCGAACACGACGCGACCCGATGCCGCCGCCAGGCCGATCGACAGTGGCGGCAGGCCGACCGCCCGGCGTTCGGCGGCCCAGCGGTCGGCCGCCTCGATCACTGCATCGGCCGCGCGCAAAGCGTCGGCCGCGGCGGTCGGCGAAGGCGCCACCGCGCCGAACGAGGCCAGGATGCCGTCGCCCAGGAATTTGTCGATGCTGCCGCCGTTGCTCACGATCAGCGGACAGACGCGGCCTTGGTAGTCCTGCAGGAGCTTCATGACATCGCCCGGCTGAAGCTCGGTCGAAAGCCGGGTGAAGCCGCGCAGGTCGACGGTCAGGATGGCCACGTCGCGCAGCTCGCCTTCACCCGCCTTGATCGATGTCGCGGCGCCGCGGATGCGGGCGGCGACGCCCGGGTCGAAGAAGCGCGACAGGTCGTGCGCCGCCGCCCCCTCGCTGACCGAGCGCACCAGCAGACCGCGGGCGCGCGCGATGGCGATCGCCAGCACGATGGTGGTCAGCAAGTATGGCGAGAATCTTTTCGGCTTCGGCCTGGATCAGGAACGCGTTCGAGGTCAGGTAATCGACGAAATCGTCGGTGATGTTGGGCGGTCCGCCGCGGCCGCTCAGCGCATAGAGGATCAGCGCGATCCAGCCCGCCGCCGCGGCAAGGCCGGTGACGATCACGAAGCGCGCCTCAAAGCGAAGAGCGCGCAGCGCGATCAGGAGAAAGACGTAGAGAAGGGCCGGCGCCTTCAGATAGGAGACGGCCGGCTGGGCGTACTTGTAGTGGATGAAATAGATCAGCCCCATCAGCAGGGCGGTGTCGGCCAGGATCGACACGTAGAGCAGCCACTCCGGCAGGAGCCGGCGGTAGGCAAGGACGAGGCGTATCAGCGCGAACACGCCGTAGATGATGAAGACCTGGGTATCGAAGGAATAATCCTCCTGCACCACCCCGGACGCCATGGTCGTCGTTTCGTAGGCGATGGCGAGCAGGCCGACCAGCACCAGCTCGGCCCAGCCGATGATGATCTCGCTGCGATCCTGTTGCTGGCGTATGGCCTCGCGCACGCGCTCCGGCAGGTTCTCCGTTGCGCCGCCGAACAGCCAGTTGCGCAGGAGGGCGAGCATCATCGCTTTTCCAGCCAAAGGCTCGCAGAGATCGCGTCGGGCGGGCGCGGCAGGCGCGCCACCACCGAGGTCTCGAGGCGGGCGCCCAGGCGGCGCTCGGCCCAGGCGCTGGAGAATAGCGGTCGATAGGCTTCCGAGGCGAGCAGCGGCACCACGCCCTGCTGCTCGTTGTAGGCCCGCCAGCCCCAGATCGGCGGGTAGTCGAAGGGCAGGAAGATGTCGTGGATGTGGATCAGCACGCCGGCCGGCAGCATCGGCAGGACGCGGTTCAGCAGGATGTCGACGTCGCTGCCCGGCATCAGGATATGGCTGGAATCGATGAACAGCGCATCGCCGGCCTTGAGCCCGTCGAACAGCTCGAGGGGTGCCGCCTGCAGCGTCGACGGCACGACGCGCACGCCCGGCAGGTCGATGATATCGGCGCGCGGCGCCGGATCGATGGCGACGATCTCGCCGACGCCGCCCAGCGCGCGCGACAGCACGCGGGTCGAGTGACCCGACCCGACCTCGACGATGCGCTGCGGCTTGCGCTCGCGCACCAGCGTGTAGGCGACGGCGGCGTCGAGCGAGGGAAACCACGACTGGTCGAACAGGTTCTTGAGCGCTTCAAGCTGGGCCGCATGGGCATCGACGGCGTCGAGGACGCCGATGAAGGTCGCGGCGCTTTTCTCGAACAGCCGCTCGATCACCGGATAGGGCGGCTGCGCGCCGGGCGGCAGCAGGAGCGGCGCGTAGCGGTGCGGGATGAACCAGCCGCGCGGCTTCAGGCCGAGCACGGTCGGCAAGCCGAGCGCCAGCCGGCGCCAGCGGCCGCGAAAGCTCGACGCCGCGCTCATGGACCGGTGCCCATCAGAGCGCGCTCACGGACTGATCGTCAGCCCTTCGTGGGCGACGATCACGCGCGGCAGGCCGTTCGGCGCGGTGCCGGGCCGCGCCATCGCCGCCTCGCGCGCCACCACGTCCATGAAGGCATCGTCGTGGCTCGGGTCGTGATGGAAGATGGCGAGCGTGCCGACCCGGGCGGCGTCGGCGATGCGCATGCCCTCCTGCCAGGTCGAATGGCCCCAGCCGCGGTAGCGGGCAAACTCGTCGTCGGTGTAGCTCGAATCGTAGATCATCACGTCGGCGTCGCGGCACAGCTCGACGATCGTCTCGTCTGGGCTGCCGCCGCGATGCTCGGTGTCGGTGATGTAGCAGATCGACTTGCCGCCGAATTCGACGCGATAGCCGGTGGCGCCGTTGGGATGGTGGAGCGGCGCCGTGCGCATCGCGATCTCGCCACAGGCGAGCTGCTGGCCGCTCTTGAATTCCTTGAACTCGACCCGCGCCTGGAAGACTTCGAGCGACACTGGATAGAGCGGCGCCTTCATGAGGTTGCTGACGACGTTCTTCAGCGTATAGGGCGGTTCGAGGTGACCCGCCCACAGGCGCACCGCATTGCCCTTGCCGAACAGAGGCGCGAAGAAGGTGAGCCCCGAGATGTGGTCGAGGTGGGTATGGGTGAAGTAGATGTCGATATCGATCGGCGTCTGACGGGCGAGATCGACGCCCAGAGGCCGAATGCCCGTGCCGGCGTCGAATATGAGTCGGCGACCGCCGGCGGTGACCTCCAGGCAGGAGGTGTTGCCACCATAGCGCGTATATTCGGCACCGGAGCACGATATCGAGCCTCGCACGCCCCAGAACCGGACTTTCAGACCATCGCCCAAAGGCATGTTTCCCCAGTAGCCCTTGGCCGCAGAGTCCACGTGCCAGCGGCTCGCGTCAACCGACGCTGGATGCATGTTAAGACCGCCGTAATTGTGGCAGTGTTCTTGCCTATACATCCAACAGGCGGATTTTGACGTATTCTTGCAGGCGAGCCGTGAATTCGTCGGTCGAGCGCGTTGCCTGCTGCCCTGTTCGGAGCAATACTTTCGCCATGGAACTCAAAAACCAAGTTGACCGGTCTGCGATGGTCCAGCCGCCGATGCGCGAAGCGAAGTTCGCTATCGGGCAGGTGGTGAAGCATCGCATCTATCCATTTCGCGGCGTCATTTTCGACGTCGATCCGGTGTTTGCGAACACCGAGGAATGGCTGGCGTCGATCCCCGAAGAGGTGCGTCCGCGCCGCGACCAGCCGTTTTATCACCTGCTGGCCGAGAACGCCCAGACCACGTACGTCGCCTATGTCTCGGAGCAGAACCTGCTGCCCGACGAGACCGGCAAGCCGGTGTCGCACCCGCAGGTTCCGCATTTCTTCAAGGAGTTGAAGCGCGGTCATTACGTATCACGCGACCGCGCCCTGCACTGAAGGCGGCCTCTCCGCCCTAGTGGATATCCTCGGAGGCCGCGAAGGCCTCGCGTAGGACCTCGATCCCGAAGCCCTTCTTCTTGGCGGCATCGAGGATCACCTTTTCCTTTCGCGCCAAAAGATCGATCGCCGCCGGCAGCTTGGCGGCAAGCTCGTGCGGAATCACCACCGCGCCGTGACGATCGGCATGGATCAAATCTCCGTGCACGACGGTCATGCCGAAGATGTCGACCGGCATGCCCCAGCCTTCGACATGGACATGGGCGTGGCTGGGGCCGACCTTGCCGGCCAGGATCGGGAAGCCCTTGGCGAGCACGGTGAGGTCGCGCACCGAACCGTTGGTGACGCAGCCCAGCACGCCCAACCCGCGATGCACGGTGCTGTTGACCTCGCCCCACATGGCGCCGGTGCCGGGATTGGAATCGAGATCCTGGATGACGGCCACCGTCGGGCCCTCGCCGCTCACCACGTATTCGTACCAGCCGACCCGTCGCGCCTTCTTCTCGGCGGCCGAGCCCGTGGCGGGCTGCGCGGCGCGGATAATGCCGGTGCGGGCAAAGCCCACCATCGGCTGAGCATCGGGCTCGGTCGGGTGCATGTGCTGGGTGGTGAAACCCGACGCGGTGCGAAAACCGCGCGCCTCTTCCAGCGCGTTGCAGATCGTCGGCGTGTCGACGGCGCGCAGGGCGTCGAACAGTTTCTCCTGGGCTTTGCTGTCCATTGTCTTCTCCCTCGCAAGCGAATGGTTGTCATCCCGAGCGCAGTGAGGGACCTTTGATCATCGATGCGAAAGGTCCCTCGCCGCGCTCGGGAGGACACCGGGCGCGCCTATGAGCGGCGCCTCGCTATGTCGCACTAATTCAACGGAAACGGAAAATACTTCTCGTTGATCTTCTTGTAAGTGCCGTCGGCCATCATCTCGCCGAACGCCTTGTTGATGGCGTCGCGCAACTTGGCGTCTTCCTTGCGCAGGCCGGCGGCGACGCCGATGCCCAGCGTCTGGTTGTCCTTGATGTCCTGGCCGACCAGCTCGCAGCACCTGCCCTCGGGCTTTTGGCTCCACAGCCAGAGTTGGGTCTTGTCGCCGAACACCGCATCGACCTCATCGTTGGCCAGCCCCGTCAAGGCCTCGCCCAACGTATTGTAGCGCTTGAGCTGGGCGGAGCGGCGGAAGCTCTTGTCGGCCCAGTCGGCGTGGGTCGAATCGCGCTGCACGCCGATCCGCTTGTTGCGCAGCAAGGAGGGCGGCCCGTCGAACGGTGCGCCTTTGGCGGCGATGAAGGCGCCCGGCGAGAGATAGTAGCGGCGCGACATGCCGAGCCGCTTGCGCCGCTCGCTGGTAACTTCCAGCGATGACATGATGACGTCGAACTTCTTGTCGATCAGGCCGGGGATCAGATCGTCCCACTTGAAGGCGGCGAATTCGCATTCCGCCTTGATGCGCTGGCAGGCCTCCTGCGCCAGTTCCATCTCGAATCCTGCCGGTATGCCCTTGCGGTCGAGATAGTTGAACGGCGGATAGGCGCCCTCGGTGGCGACCGTGATCTTGAAGGCAGGCGGCGCGAAGGGCGACTTGGACGCGGGCTTGGGCGCCGGTTGCGCCGGCTTGGCCGGCGGCTTCTGCTGGGCAAGGGCTGCTCCCGTCATAGCGAGCAGCGCCAGGAAGAAAGCCGCCAGTCTCATGCGATCAGTCGCTCCAGGAGCGCATTGAGGCGCTGGCGTCCGGCGGCCGTCGCCTTGAGGTGTGTCGCATCGACCTCCAGGTAACCCGCCGCCACCAGCGGGGCCAAGCGGGCCTCGCCCAGCGTCGCCACGGGCTCGGCGCCCGTCATGGACGCGAACAAGGCCCGGTCGATGCCGTCGGCCAGCCGCAGTCCCATCATCAACGCCTCCTCCACCAGATCCTGCCCCTCGACCAGCGACGTCTCCGCCGTGCCGTGACCCATGCGTTCGACGGACTCGAGCCAGGCTTCCGGTCCGCTCATCCGCCGTGTCGCGCGCTTGGCCACGCCTTGGTCGCCGCTTTCGGCAAACCGGCCGTGCGCGCCCGGTCCGACGCCGACGTAATCCTGATACCGCCAATAGATCAAATTATGGCGGCAGGCAGCCCCCGGCCGGGCATGGTTGGAAATCTCGTAGGCCGGCCGGCCCGCCGCCGCGAGCCGGGCCTGGGTGAGCTCGAACATCGCCGCCGCCTCGTCCTCGCCGGGCAGGGTGAAGGCGCCGCGGGCGTGGTCGGTGAAGAAGCGCGTGCCGCGCTCGATGGTGAGCTGGTAGAGCGACAAATGCTCGCCGGCGAGGCCCAGGGCCCGTTCCAGTTCCGCCGCCCAGGCCTCGACCGTCTGCCCGGGCCGGGCATAGATCAAATCGAAGGAATAGCGCGCGAAATGCCGGCGGGCCGTCTCGAGGGCTGCGATCGCCTCGTCGGGAGAGTGCTCGCGACCGAGGAAGCGGAGCGACGGCGCATCAAGCGCCTGCACGCCCAGCGACACGCGATTGACGCCCGCCGCGGCCAAGGCGGCAAAGCGGCCGGCCTCGACCGAGGTCGGGTTGGCTTCAAGGGTGATCTCGATCTCGGCGGCGCAGTCCCACAGCGCCCTGGCGCGTTCGATGACCGCACCCACGGTCGCGGGCTCCATCAGCGAGGGCGTGCCGCCACCGAAGAAGATCGTCTCGACTCGACGCTGCGGCGCCTCGCGCGCGGCGTGCTCCAGCTCCTTCAGCAAGGCTTCGCGCCAACGGTCCTGCTCGACGCCGTCGCGGACATGGGAGTTGAAATCGCAGTACGGGCACTTCGATTTGCAGAACGGCCAATGGACATAGACACCGAGCGGCGCGCTCATCGAAAGCAGGCCTCGACCAGCAGCCGAAACGCGCGGCCGCGATGGCTGATTGAGTTCTTTTCGGCGTCCGTCATCTCCGCCGTCGTGCGCGTGTCGCCTTCGGGCTGGAAGCAGGGATCGTAGCCATGCCCGCCGCTGCCGCGCGGCGGCCAGACGATGCGGCCATCGAGCGTGCCGTGGACCAGCTCGACATGCTCGTCGGGCCAGGCCAGCGCCAGCACGCAATGGAAGGTGGCGGCGCGCGCGTCGTCGGTGTCCGGCACGTGGCGCTTCGCCAGCTCGTCCTGGATGCGGCGCATGCCGACCATGGCGTCCCGCGTCGGGCCTTCCCAGTCGGCGGTGTAGAGACCGGGCTGGCCGTCGAGCGCGTGCACGCTCAGGCCCGAATTGTCGGCGAGGGCGGGCAGGCCGCTCGCCCGGGTGGCGGCCAGGGCCTTGATCTTGGCGTTGTCCTCGAAGGTCCTGCCGGTCTCTTCAGGCGCCGGCAGGCCAAGCTCGCCCGCCGAGACGATGTCGACGCCGAAGGGAGAGAGCATCGTGCGGATCTCGCCCGCCTTGCCGCGGTTATGGGTGGCCACGACCAGCTTGGGGCCGGCGAAGCGGCGCGGCATTAGGATTTGCCGATGGCCAGCCGCTGCAGGCGCGCCAGCTCGCCGACGCCTTTCTTGGCAAGCGTCGAGCAGCGCCATGAACTCGGCTCGCTGAACGGCTTCTCTTCGGCCGTGCCCTGCACCTCGACGATCCCGCCATCGCCGGTCAGCACGAAGTTGGCGTCGGCCTGGGCGGTGGAATCCTCGGGATAGTCGAGATCGAGCACCGGCGTGCCCTCCCACAGGCCACAGGAGATGGCGGCGACCTGGCCGGTCATCGGATTGGCCGCGAGCTTGCCTTCCTTGACCAGGCGCTCGAAGGCGAAGTGCAGCGCCACCCAGGAACCGGTGATGCTGGCCGTGCGGGTGCCGCCGTCGGCCTGCAGGACGTCGCAGTCGATA
Source organism: uncultured Alphaproteobacteria bacterium (assembly GCA_963765385.1). Classification (GTDB taxonomy): domain Bacteria; phylum Pseudomonadota; class Alphaproteobacteria; order Reyranellales; family Reyranellaceae; genus Reyranella. The sequence continues at coordinate 2,066,897 of CAVXWG010000014.1, forward strand.
TTTATTTGTCGCTCGCCCATGGCCGGCAGATTGACGACGGCCCGCAGTGCGCGGCCGATCAGACGCTGGATCTCCTGGGTACGGCCTGATTGCTTGCCGCGGGCGGCCTCACGGTCCGTGCGGGTATGGGTCGAGCGCGGTAGCATGCCGTACTCGGCGGTGACCCAGCCTTTGCCGCTATTACGCATCCAGGGCGGCACTCTTTCGTCGACCGAGGCAGTGCACAGCACGTGGGTATCGCCGAACTTGACGAGGCAGGAGCCCTCGGCATGGCGGGAGAAACCCGGCTCCAGGGATACGGGTCGAAGCTGGTCGGGGGCGCGGCCGGAAGGGCGCATTCATCTCTCCTGATGGGGGCGGCCGGTGTAGCGCCGGGGGCTGGTTAAATCCAGCGGCCCGGTTCGCCTGCGTTGACCGGACCCCGCGTACTACCTACATTTTTTCCATGGCCATTCATCGTATCGGTACCCCCGGGACCGTCCTCACGGACCTTCCCCAGGGCCAGCGGCAGGCCGCCACGGTCGCCGAGCTGAATGAGCGTGCCCGCGAGGTCTTGCGCCACGTGGTCGAAAGCTACGTCGAGACCGGCGAGCCGGTCGGCTCGCGGGCGCTCACCCGCAAGCTCACCGAGGCGCTGTCGCCGGCCACCATCCGCAACATCATGGCCGACCTGCAGGATCTCGGCCTGCTCTACGCGCCGCATACCTCGGCCGGCCGCCTGCCGACCGATGCGGGGCTGAAACTCTTCGTCAACGGCCTGCTCGAGGTCGGCAATCTCTCCGAGGAGGAGCGCGAGAGCATCGAGGTGCGATGCGCCGCCGCCGGCCGCGGCGTCACCGAGGCGCTCGAGCAGGCGACCACCCTGCTGTCCGGCCTGTCGCGCTGCGCCAGCCTGGTGATGGCGCCCAAGACCGAGCAGCCGCTGAAGCACATCGAGTTCGTCAATCTCGGGCCCGGCCGGGCGCTGGTCGTGACCGTGACCCAGTCGGGCCACGTCGAGAACCGCCTGATCGAGGTGCCAATCGGCCTGCCGGCATCGGCGCTGGTGGAGGCGACCAACTACCTCAATGCTCGCCTGGTCGGCCGCACCATCGAGGAGGCGCGGCTGCTCATCCTCGAGGATCTCAAGCTGAAGCGCGCCGAGCTCAACGATCTCACGGCACGGGTGATCGAGTTGGGCCTGGCGACCTGGGCCGGCGAGCCGGGCAGTGCGCTGATCGTGCGCGGCCAGGCGCGGCTCCTGGAGGACATCACGGCGATCGCCGACCTCGATCGCGTGCGTGGGCTGTTCGATGCGCTCGAGCGTGGCGAGAGTTTCGTGCGCCTGCTCGAACTCGCCAATGCTGGCGCCGGCGTGCAGATCTTCATCGGCGCGGAAAATCCGCTGTTCGCCAACACCGGCTGTTCGATGGTGGTGGCGCCGTTCCGCGATTCGCAGGAGCGCATCCTGGGCGCCATCGGCGTGATCGGCCCGACCCGACTCAACTACGCCCGCATCATCCCGCTGGTCGACTACACCGCGCGGACAATCGGGCGGGTGGTGGGTTAGGCGCGTTCACACGCGCCGGCGGGCGGCAGCGCCTTCTGAGGCGCGAGAGCCCGCACCGCGCAGAAAGGGCAGGGAAGCGGCCCCCCAGGCGCGCCCCATTGTCTTTTCTGCACCGTGCGGGCTCTCGCGCCTCAGAAGGCGCTGCCGCCCGCCAGCGCGTCAGAACGCGCTTTACCAATCCTTCTCGTCGAAATCCTCGACCAGCTTCATGTCCGGCTCGTCGCTGGAGGGCGGCGCGGTGTCGGCTGCCGTGGTCGAGAGCACCTTGAGACGCGTCTCGGGCCCGATCAGCGTCACCAGGTCGAGGAGATCGTCGCGAGCGAAGGCCACGCAACCCCTGGTCGGCGCGTAATCCTCGCGCGCGATGTGGAGGAAGATCGCGCTGCCCCATTCGCCCTCGGGCGGATCGTCGTTGTAGCCCACCACGACGACGAGGTCGTAGAGACCGTCGTCGCGCCACATCTTCTCGTGGCTCCATTCGTTGGGGACATGGACCAGGCGGTTGTAGGTGGAGGCGCGCGGGTCGTCGCACCAGCCATCGTGCTCGTTGATCGGCCGGACCGGCAGCTGCACTTTGGGGAGGACCAGCCGATCGTTGCGGAAGTAGATGCGGCGCAGCGGGAAGGTGCCGGCCGGCGTGGCGGCGTCGCCCTCGACCTTGTCCTCGCGCACGCCGCCTGCACCCACCGTGCAGCGCCAGCGCCGGTCTCCCAGGATCGCCCAGCCCAGCGAAGTGTCGGCCGAATCGGCCTGGACGATCAAGACGTCTTGCTCGGACATTTGCCTGAAACTCCGCTGCCCTTCATAAAGGCACGCTCTTGAGGGAGAAAGCGATGGCTTACGTCGTAACGCCGCCCGCCACCGTCGGCGTGCCGGTCCATGGAACCGCCGATTTGTTCCCGGTCCGCCGCATCTTCTGTGTCGGCCGCAACTATGCCGCCCATGCCCGCGAGATGGGCCACGATCCCGACCGCGAGCCGCCTTTCTTCTTCACCAAGCCGGCCGACGCCATCGTCGTCTGCGCCGACCCCAAGAACCCGGCCAAGGTCGCCTACCCTTCATCGACCAAGAACCTGCACCACGAGATGGAGCTGGTGGTGGCCATGAAATCGGGCGGCACCAACATCCCGGTGGACAAGGCGCTCGATCACGTCTTTGGCTACGGCGTCGGCCTCGACATGACCCGCCGCGACCTGCAGAACCAAGCCAAGGACATGGGCCGGCCGTGGGATATGGGCAAGGGTTTCGATCAGTCCGCGCCGATCGGCGAGATCTATCCGGCGGCAAAGATCGGCCATCCGGCGAAGGGCACCATCCAGCTCGACGTCAACGGCAAGACCCGCCAGAAGTCCGACCTCAACGCCCTGATCTGGAGCGTGCCGGAAACGATCTCCTATCTCTCCGGCCTGGTCGAGCTGGCCGCCGGCGACCTGATCTACACCGGCACGCCCGACGGCGTGGCCGCCGTGGTCAAGGGCGACACGCTGGCGGGCTTCGTCGACGGCTGCGGAACGGTGACTTGTACTTTGGTGTGAGCCGTTCAGGGCCGAGGGGCACGATGCCCCTCGGAGAAGACCTGTGCCCATTGAAGGACCCGGATGGTCTGACGCAGGCCCGTCGGCCAGAACGGATCCGCCTGCACCAGGTGCATGACAGCTTGGGGGCTGTCCGCCTCCACCAGCCATAGTCCGCCCGCGCTACGTCCCTCGGTTTCAAGAAGCGGCCCGGCGGCGCGGATATGCTCGCCATGGCGCTCGAGGAAATCGAGATGCGCCGGCATCAGGCGTTGGCGAACGTCGCCGCGATCGGCGTTGTCGGTGAACAGCACGGCGTAGAGCATGGCGAACGCTAGAGCTAGAGACCCTGCAAGAATAGGCTAATCATTGCCGCGGCCATCTGCAAAAATGCAGGGACATGGATTGGGACGACCTTCGCTACATCTTGACGGTATCGCGTGCGGGCACGCTGGCGGCCGCAGCGCGACGGCTCAGCGTCAACCAGACGACGGTCGCCCGACGCCTCGCCGCCGCCGAGCGGGCGCTGGCGACGCGTTTGTTCGAGCGCTTCGATGGCACTCTGCAGCCGACCAAATCGGGCGAGGCGGCCATCGTCCATGCTTCACGGATCGAGCAGGACGTTCGTGCGCTCGAGCTCGGGATCGGCGGCGCCGATGCCGAGGTCTCGGGGTCGGTGCGGTTGACGGCGGTTCCGATGTTGATCAATCGCCTGATTCTTCCGGCTTTGCCGCAGATGCACGCAAAACATCCGAGGCTTCGGCTCGATCTGGTCGCGGACGCGCGAAACGCCAGCCTGACCCGGCGTGAGGCCGACATCGCCTTGCGTTTGGCGCGCCCGGAAGGAGGGCGCGGGATCCTGACGCAGCGTCTCGGCTATCTCGACTATGCCGTCTACGGTCCGTCCCGACGCTCGGCTCGCCGCATGACCTGGATCACCTATGAAGAGGGGCTGGCGCATCTGCCTCAGGCGCGCTGGATGGAGAGGGCAAGCCGGGGCGAAGGGCAGGCGCCGCTGTCGGTCAGCGATGCCGAGACGATCCTGCAAGCCATCCGCGCGGGCTTGGGAAAGTCCTTGCTGCCCTGCTTCGTGGCGGACGGCGAGCGGCGGCTGCGCCGTCTCAGCGGCGCCAAGGTCGTCCTGACCCGGGAGCTCTGGCTGCTAACGCATAGCGAGCTGCGCCATCATGGCCGGGTGGCGGCCATCGTCGCCTGGCTGCAAGACCTCGTGAAAACACGCCTGATGACTTAGAGCTGCTGCGCCCTGAACGTATCGCACTTGTTGGGGTCGCCGCTGTCCAGCCCGATGCGGAACCAGCGCGTGCGCTGGGCGCTCGATCCGTGGGTGAAGCTGTCGGGCACGATCCGGCCTTGCGCCTGCTTCTGCAGCCGGTCGTCGCCGATCGCCGACGCGGCCGCCAGTGCCTGATCGACATCCTTGTCGTCGATCAACTTGCCGCCGCTTTTCTGGTCGGCGCGGTTGGCCCAAACGCCGGCGAAGCAATCGGCCTGCAGCTCGACTCTGCACCGAGAGCGCGTTGGCGTCGCGCTTGCTCATGCTTTGACGCATCTGGTCGACCTTGGCGGTGATGCCTAAGAGGTTCTGTACGTGGTGGCCGACTTCGTGGGCGATAACGTAGGCTTGCGGAAATTGGCCGGGGGCGTGGAAGCGGCTGGCCAGATCGTCGAAGAATCCCAGATCGAGATAAACGCGATCGTCGGCCGGACAATAGAACGGCCCCATCGCGGCTTGGCCGGTGCCGCAGCCCGTGCGCGTGGCGTCGCGATAGAGCACCAGCTTGGGATCGACATATTGCCGGCCCATGTCGCGGAAGAGCGATGTCCAGACGTCCTCGGTGCTCTTCAGCACGCGTGACACGAACGTGGTTTCGGCATCCGCGGCCGGAGCCCGCGCCGTCCGGCTGCTTTGGGTGGCGGGCGCGGTGTAGGTGCTCCCTGTGTCGCCGCCCCCCAGGCCGCTCAGAAGCGCCATGGGATCGACGCCGAAGATCAGGGCAATCACGATGAAGGCCACGAACCCGATGCCGCCTTTGAACAGGCCGCCCCCGCCGCCGCCGATGGGAATCGGGATGCCGCCGCCGCCGAATCCGCCACCGCCAAATCCGCCCCCGCCGCGGCGATCCTCGATATTGCTGCTCTCGTCGCCGTCCATTTGCATCGCAGCTCTCCTGGATCGAGATCGTCTATTCGGGATCGTCTATAGTGCCGGGCAATGAGCCTCGCCATTGCCACCTGGAACATCAATTCGGTCCGCCTCAGGATCGATAACGTCGAACGCTACCTGAGGATGCGCAAGCCGGACGTATTATGCCTGCAGGAGACCAAGTGCCCCGGACGAGCATTTTCCGCACATGGCCTTCGAGGCCCTGGGTTACAAGCACCGACTGGTCCAGGGCATGAAGTCCTACAATGGCGTGGCGATCGTTTCCAAGGTGCCGTTCAGGGCCACCAAGTTTCATCATCGCTGCGGCAAGGAGGATTGCCGGCACATCGAGGCTGCCCTCGACATCGGCGGCGATCCGATCCTGTTGGACAATCTCTACATCCCGGCCGGCGGCGACATCCCCGACCCCGACGAGAACGTCAAGTTCGCGCACAAGCTCGATTTTTACCGCGAGATGGCGCAGTGGTTCGCCGACCGCAAGCCCGGTTCGCGCGTCCGCAAAGGTCTGCGCCGCATCGCCGTGGGCGATCTCAATGTGGCGCCGCTCGAGCACGACGTCTGGAGCCACAAGCAGCTGCTCAAGATCGTCTCGCACACGCCCGTCGAAGTCGATCTGTTCGGCCGCCTGCAGGCCTCGCTCGACTGGATCGACGTGCCGCGCCGCTTCGTGCCGTCGGGCGAGAAGCTCTATTCGTGGTGGAGCTACCGCAACAAGGACTGGCGCGCCTCCAATCGCGGCCGGCGGCTCGACCATATTCTCGCCACGCCGGCCCTGTCGTCCGCGATCAAGGGCCACCATATCGACGCCGACACGCGCGACTGGGATAAAGCATCGGACCACGTTCCGGTGCTGGCGACGTTCGAGGTCTAGGAGGAAGCGTCATGGCTATCATCGGAGTTCTGGTCATCGGGCTGATCATCGGCCTGCTCGCGCGTTTCATCGCGCCCGGCCCCCATCCGCGCGGCATCATCGTCACCATGGTGATCGGCATCGTCGGCGCGGTGATCGCGACCTACGGCGGCCAGGCGCTCGGCCTCTATCAATATGGCGAGCCGGCGGGCTTCGTGGGCTCGGTGCTGGGCGCCGTGGTGTTGCTGGTGCTGCTGCGGCTGTTCAGCCGCTGAGCGGCTCTTGTCCCTCCTCCGTCATACGGGGGAGGGTACGGGAGGGGGAAAGCGTCACAGATGACCTTTGATCTAGGGCCTTCCCCCTCGGCCCTCGAGCACCTCCCCCGTATGACGGGGGAGGGAAGAGAGGTTCACGCGACCCGATACAGGAAATACCGCCCGGCCGGCACGCCAGGCGGCTCGGGCAGGCGGTGCCAGCGCGACACGTCGAGCGGCTGGTTGGCGAGGACGTAGCCGCCCGGTGCGGCGAGCGCGTCGAGCGCAGGGCCGAGCCACTGGCCCATCGCCATGTTGGCCTGGTGGTCGCCGGTACCGAGATCGGTATGGATCAGCGCCGCGCTGGCGCCGAGCTGGTGGGCCGCCCGCGGAATCGCCTCGCGCGCTTCGCCCAGGAACAGCCGGTCGTCGGGCGGAATGCAATCCGGATGGGCCGCCACCTTGCGCTCGAACACGTAGATGTCGCGCCCGGGAAAAAGATGGCGCAGATGGTCATAGGTGCGCCCGTTGCCCAGTCCGACCTCAAGGATCGGCCCGGCAAGTGCCTGGACGGCGGGCTGGAGAAAATTCAGGCAGTCGCGCTGTGCTTGCATGCGCGCGATGAAGCTGTCGAGCCGACTCATGACCGATGATCAGGCCGCCTTGTTCGAGTTCGCCGCCCGCAGCTTCTGGTTGGTGTCCTCCAGGCGATGGGCCAGCTCACGCATGACCTCGACGGCCATCTGGGGAAACTCGGCGACCAGGCGATAGAACATGTCCTTCGAGATCTTGAGCGTGCTGAGCGCTTCGCGTGCTTTGATGGTGGCGGTGCGCGGCACGTCGCACAGGATGGCAATCTCGCCGACGAAGCCGTTCTTCTTCAGCTCGGCGACGGCGATCTGACCGCCCTGCGAATCGATCAGCACATCGGCCACGCCGCCCAGGATGACGTACATGGCGTCGCCCTGGTCGCCCTGATGGAACAGCTCCTGACCGGCGGCGAAGTTCATGCGCTCGCTGGTGAAGGCCAGGAGCTTGAGCTTGGCCGGCTCGACCTTGGAAAAGATCGGCACGCCCTTGAGAAGTTCGACTTCCTCGTTGAGGTTCATCGTATCCTCCTGAAATCCTTCAAGCCGACGCCATCAGTTCGGCGTAGAGCCCACCGCGCGCCGCCAGGTCGGCCGGCGCGCCTTGGGCGGCGATCCTGCCACCCTGCATAACGACGATCTGTTCGAACGGTTCGGCCTGCGCCGGCCGGTTGGCGATCCAGACCACGCCTCGTCCATCGCTCTTCGCCGCGCCCAGGATGTTGTCGCGAATACGATCCTGCGTGCGGCCGTCGAACACAGCGACTGCCTCGTTCACGATCAGGAGCTGGGGGCGCTTGATGAGCGCGCGCGCGATGCCGAGCTTCTGGCGCTGGCTGGCCGGCAGGCGCTTGCCGGCAACGCCGACATTGTACTCCAATCCCACCTCGATCACCGAATCGCGCAACTTGAGCTCGTCCAGCACCTCGGAGATCAGGTTGCCGATGCGCTGCTCTGCCTGGGCCTGCCCATAGACCAGACGACCGAACAGGATGTTGTCCTGCAGGGTGGCGGCGCTGTTGTAGCGCCCGAAGTCGTAGAATTCGACGGCGCTGCGCAGTTCGGGCGGCAGGCCGGCGGCGAAGGCGCGCCGCGCGGCCAGCAGGCGCTCTTCCATCGCCCCGTCGATCAGGCCGAGGCGGTGGCGGGCCTCGATGTAGCGGAAGGGCAGGGTCATCAGGCGCGGCCGGTCGGCCTCGGGCACGGCCTCGATGCCCTTGCCGCCCAGGCGTTGCAGCAGGAGGCGGACGTTGGGCAGCTCGTCGGCCGAGATGAAGCTGTATTGCTCGAACAGCGGGTTGTCGGGCGACAGGCCCGAGAACAGCTCGACCATGGTCTCGGCAATGGTGAGTCCCATGCGCTGCAGCTCGAGATCGAGGCCGGTCGATGTCAGGATCGATCGCACGTAAGGATCGGCTGCGATGTTGTCGCCGTCGAACTGCTTGCCGACCGCCGTGCCGAACAGCAGGTTCTCGGCCACCGAGAGGTTCCGATTGTAGTGGTCGGCGCTGAACGTCTCGACCAGGCCCGCATAGCTTTTATCCTGCAGATGGCCATGCAGCACGTGGCGCGCCTTCAGGATCTTCTCGGCGAGGTCGGGCCGAAGGGCCGCATCGACCGTGCCGCGCAGACCCAGCGAATAGATGTCCTCGTCGAGCTCGACATGCTTCAGCGCATTGACCATGCACGGCAGCAGATCGGCCGGGCCAGTGGCGCCGGCCAGCTCGTAGTCGATCCAATCGGCGTTGGGATCGAGCGCCGGGTTGCCGGCGCGCTCGGCTTCCTTCCAGAACGCTTCGCGCAACATCTTGGTGGCGTCGTCGTAGGTTGCGGGCGCCACTGGCCGGATCTTCAGGCCGAACAGCAGGTTATCGCGCACCGACAGCGGGAAGAGATAGGTTTCCTGCCCGACATAGGAGGTTCGCGCGCCCAGCACGTATTCGGGGAGCTGGAAGAAATCCTTGCCGTCGAGCTTGATCGAGCCGCCGCTTGGCAATGTCAGCCGCGCCAGCACCTGGCCCAGCACCTCCTTGCCCGAGCTCGAGCCGCCGATGACGGCGAACTTGCCGGAGGTCGGCACGATGAGCGACACGGCGTCGAGCTGCTTCACCCGGCCGTCCTCGGAGACCGTCACGCCGGCCAGCGCCAGTTCGGCGCCGAGCGGCGGCGGCGGGCCGTCGGGGATCGCCTGCAGCTCCTCCGGCATCATGCCCTCGGGCTGGAACTGGTCGATCACCTGCTCGTACTTGATCTGGACGTCCTGGCGCTGCTGGTCCCAGTCGATCAGTTCCTTGATCGGCGAAGGCAGGTCCTTGTAGGCCAGCAGCACGCCGACCACGGCGCCGACGTCCATCTGGCCGGTGATGGCGAAGTAGCCGCCGACCAGGTAGATCGCGAACGGCGTCGCCTGCGACAGGATGTTGTTCCAGAACTTGGCGACGAACTTCTTCTGGTAGAGGTCGAAGCGGATCTTGTAGATGCGGCCCAGCCGCTCGGAGATGTCGGCGCGCTCGTAGTTGGCCGCTCCGTGGATATGGATCTCGTTCACGCCGTCGGCGGTTTCGGCGATGCGGCCGGCAAGCTGGCGGGCCGAGATCTGGCGCAGGCGTCCCAGCACCAGCACCGGTTTGCGCAGCCGCGGGATGATCGCCATCTGAACTGCCAGCAGGGCCACGACGATGATCCCCAGCAGCCAGTTCTGCATCATGATGAAGATGACGGCCGTCAGCGCCTGGCCGCCCAGGAACATAGGCTGAACGAAGGCATCGCCGATGAAGCCGCCGAGCGGCTCGACCTCGTCCTTGATCATGGTGGCGAGCTCGGCCTGCTTGACCTTGCGGAAGTGGGCCGGCGGGAAGCGCAGGATGCGATCGTAGAGCTCGTAGCGCAGGCGGCGCAGCATGCGCTCGCCCATGCGGCCCTTCTGGGTGTTGATGCTCTTCTTGAACTGGCCGTTGATGATCACGGCGCCCAGGAAGACGAAGCTCATGGTGACCAGGTAGGTGAGCTGGTCGACCTGGAAGCCCTCGAACAGGCGCAGCGTATGGCCGTGGAAGATGGCCGACAGGTCGAGCTCGAAGGCAAGGAACGGGATCGTCGTGTGCTGCTTGAAGGCGTTGCCCTGGATGCCGTTGTTGACGATCGACTTCGGCACGGTGAGCGACATGAAGTAAAAGACCTGCGCCAGCACGACCAGGCTCAGGATAACGAGCTGCTCGTGCCGGCTGTGCCGCCAGATATAAGTGAACAGATTGCGCTGCATTGGAATCCGTGCTGCCGGCCCTCAGCCTACCCTATATTCGATCAGTCCGTTGATTACATTCGACATTTAGTGTCCTGCGGCGGGGGTGGCGCGGTCCTGCCGATGTGGCATAGTCCGGCCGAAAGCACCGGTCGGGGCAGGAGGCGCTTCGGCAACGGGGAGACAAGCTCATGCCCGCAAGCAGCCGGTCCAAGCGTGTGCTGCTCTACAGCCACGACTCATTCGGTCTCGGCCATGTGAGCCGTTGCCGCACCATCGCCAATGCCATCGTCGAGGCCGACCATTCGGTCTCGGTGCTGATCATCTCGGGCTCACCCATGATCGGCTCCTACGAGTTCCGTTCCGGCATCGACTTCGTGCGCGTGCCGGGCGTGGTGAAGCAGATCGAGACCGGCGAGTACGATTCGGCCAACCTCAGGGTCGGCGTCGAGCATACGATGGAAATGCGCACGCGGATCATCCGCGACACGGCCGACATCTATCGCCCCGACCTGTTCATCGTCGACAAGGAGCCGACCGGCCTGCGCGGCGAGGTCGTGCCGGCGCTCCACCTGCTCAAGGAGCGGGGCACGCCGCTGGTGCTCGGCCTGCGCGACGTCATGGACGATCCGGCAGCCCTCGCCCAGGAATGGGAGCGCAAGAACGTCGTGCCGGCGCTGCGCGACCTCTATGACGAGATCTGGATCTACGGCCTGCCGCAGATCAACAAGCCGCTGACCGGCATCGCGGTGCCGCCATCGGTGCGGCACAAAATGTTCTACACGGGTTACCTGCATCGCGACCTGCCGCTGCACAGCGACATCCCGCACGAGATCGAGGAGATCGACGGGCCGTTCATCCTGGTCACCGCCGGCGGCGGCGGCGACGGCGCCGACCTGATCGACTGGGTGCTGGCGGCCTACGAAAGCGATCCGCATATTCCCTACGGCGCGGTGATCGTGTTCGGCCCGTTCATGTCGGCCAACGAGCGCGAGGCCTTCAAGGAGCGCGCGGCGAAGTTCCGCAACATCCGCACGCTCACCTTCACCAACAATCTCGGGGCACTGATGCAGCGCGCCGAGGGGGTGGTCGCGATGGGCGGCTACAACACGTTCTGCGAGATCCTGTCCTTCGACAAGAAGGCGATCATCGTGCCGCGCACCAGGCCGCGGCTCGAGCAGTTCATCCGCGCCCGGGCGGCGCGCAACGTCGGGCTGATCGAGATGCTCGATGCCGACCGCGGCCGCGATCCGCATGCCATGGCGACGGCGCTGCGCCAGCTGCCGCAGCAGGGACTGCCGAGCGATGTCGTCGTGCCGGGCCTGCTCGATGGCCTGGGCAATGTCCTGCGCCTGGTCGCCAAGCAGCTCGTCCATCCTCACCGCGGCCCGGCGGCGCTCGAATCGCTGGATCTCTTCGCCGACGCACCCGCCGTCGATCCTGCCGCCCTCCCGCCGGCGCGCCTCAGGACCTGATCACCGGGCATTTCATGTCGTCGCCTATCACCGAGCGAGGGCCCGTGCGTGTCGCGGTCGTCCTGAAAGGCTGGCCGCGCCTGTCGGAGACCTTCATCGCCCAGGAGATCGCGGGCCTCGAGGCGCGCGGCGTGGCGCTCGAAATCTGGTCGCTGCGCCGGCCGACCGACAAGGCGCGTCATCCGGTGCACGACCGGGTGGCTGCCCGCACGGTCTACCTGCCGGAGTATCTCAAGGACGATCCCGGTCGCGTGCTCGCAGCCTGGTGGAAGGCGCGACGGCTGCCCGGCTACAAGGCGGCGCGCAGAAAATTCCTCGTCGACCTGAGGCGCGATCCCTCGGCCAATCGGTTGCGGCGCTGGGGCCAGGCGCTGGTGCTGGCGGCCGAGCTGCGCGCCCTCGGTGGAGCGGCTCTACGCCCATTTCCTGCACACGCCGTCGTCGGTGACACGTTACGCCGCCACCATGCGCGAGCTGCCGTGGAGCGTCTCGGCGCACGCCAAGGACATCTGGACCAGCAAGGGCTGGGACGTGACGGAAAAGCTCGCCGACTGTTCCTGGCTGGTCACCTGCACGGCCGCCGGCCTGCACCGGCTCAGGGAGCTTGCGCCGCGGCCGGAACGACTGAAGCTCGTCTATCACGGCCTCGACTTCGGCCATCTGCCGCCGCCGCGCGGGCCGCGGCCGCGGCGCGACGGCTCGGACGCTGGCGATCCCGTCGTGATTCTGTCGATCGGCCGCAAGGTCGAGAAGAAGGGCTACGACGATCTTCTGGATGCGCTCGCGCAAGCTGCCGCCGGCGCTCAACTGGCGCTTCGAGCATGTCGGCGCCGGCGAGCTGTCCGACCCCCTGAAGGCGCAGGCCGCGCGCTCGGCATCGCCGATCGCTGTACGCTGGCATGGCGCCCAGCCGCAGAAGGTGGTGTTCGCCGCCCTGGCGCGCGCCGACCTGTTCGTGCTGGCCAGCAAGAAGGCCGCCGACGGCGACCAGGACGGCCTGCCCAATGTGCTGATGGAGGCGGCCCATCAGGGTCTCGCCATCGTCTCGACGCGGGCCGCGGCGATCGGTGAGTTCATCACCGACGGCGACAACGGATTGCTGGCGGCGCCCGGCGCGCCCGAAGAACTCGCGACGGCGACTGGCCCGCCTGGCAAGCGATCCCGACCTGCGCCAGCGGCTGGCGGGCCGGGCGAGCGAGATCGTGCGCACGCGCTTTTCCTTCGAATCGGGCGTCGAGTGGATCGCGACGGCGCTCGGACAGCCGCCGCTTGCGGATTCCGTGGTCGCCGAGGCCCTGCTGCCCGAGGCACGGGCCGCGGAGTGATCGACATGCGGGTGCTGTTGCACACGCCGCTCAAGCCACCGGACAGTGCGACACCGTCGGGCGATCGCGAAATGGCACGTGGCCTTGTCCGTCTGCTGCGCCGCCTCGGCCATACGGTGGTGATGCCGGCAGCGAGCCGCGTGGCGCCCGGTGTGCCGGCGGCCGCCGCGCATCTCGCGCTCGAGCGCCGCGCGCGCAGCCAGGCTGCCCGCTTGGTTGCGCGCTGGCGGACGCTGCCGATCGGTCATCCCGAGCGCTTCGATCTCTGGTTCACCTATCATTGCTACTATCGCAAGCCCGACTGGCTGGGGCCGCTGGTGACCCAGGCGCTGGGCGTGCCCTATGTGATCGCCGAGGCCTCGCATGCGCCGCGCCGGGCTCAGGGCGCGACGCGGCTCGGCCATCGCGCTGTCGAGCGCGCGTTGGCGGCGGCCGACCTGGTGCTGACCGTCAATCCGCGCGACGTGGCCGGCGTCAGGGCACAGCTGCGGCCGGGCGCCCATCAGCGGCGGCTGCCGCCCTTCATCGATACCGCGCCGTTTCGTGCTGCCCGGCGCTCCGTTGCCCCCGACAACGTCAAGGGGCCGCCGTTGCTCCTGAGTGTCGGCATGATGCGCACCCGCGCCAAGCTCGCGTCCTATCGCGTGCTGGCCGAGGCCTTGGCCCTCCTGAAGGACCGCCCGTGGCGGGCGCTGCTGGTGGGCGATGGGCCGGCACGGGCCGAGGTCGAAGCCCTGATGGCGCCGCTCGGCACGCGCGTGCGCTTTGCCGGCGCGGTGCCGCACGAGGCGCTGCCGGCGCTTTATGCCGACGCCGATCTTTACCTTTGGCCGGCGATCGACGAAGCCTTCGGCATGGCCTTTCTCGAAGCCCAGGCGGCCGGTCTGCCCGTGGTCGCCGGCCGGACGGGTGGCGTGCCGGCCGTGGTGGCGGACGGCGTCACCGGTCTGTTGACGCCGGATCGGCGACGCCCAGGCTTTCGCCGCGGCGGTTGCCCGGCTGCTCGACGCCCCGGCCGAGCGCGCCCGGCTGGCAGCTGGGGCCCGGGCGCGGATCGCGGCGCACCATGACGAGCGGGCCGCCGCGCATGCCTTGGCGGCAGCCCTGCGGACGTTGCGATGAGCGGCGTGCCCTTCGCCGTCCTGCGGCATGCTTCCACCGCCTGGAACGAGCAGCGGCGCCTCCAAGGCATCACCGATACGCCGTTGAGCGCCGCCGGCGAGGCCGAAGCGCGACGCTGGCGCCTGCCGCCGCCGGCTGCGGGCTGGCCGCGCCTGTCGCAGCCCGCTGCAGCGCGCGCGGCGCACGGCGGAGCTCCTGCAGCCGGCCGCCGCCGTCACCGTCGACTCCGCCCTGCGCGAGATGAGCTTCGGTGTGTGGGAAGGCTACACCATCGCCGAGCTGCGCCGCGAGGTCGGCCCGGCCTTCCTCGCGGCCGAGCGCCGGGGGCTCGACTTCCAGCCGCCGGGCGGGGAATCGCCGCGCATCGGCGATGACGCGTATCGGCGGTTGGGCGGCGAGAGATCGCCGCGACGGGCCAGCCCGTTGTCGCCGTCTCGCACAAGGCCGCCATCCGCGCACTGCTGGCTCTGGCGACCGGCTGGGACATGACCGGCCGGCCGCCGCACAAGCTCGACTGGCGCTCGCGTTCATTTCTTCACGGCGCACCGCGATGGCAGCGTTGCCGTGGATCGCCTCAACGTTGCTCTGACGGCTGCGAAGGACGCGGCGGCATGAGCGCGCGCGTCTTCTTCCATGTGCAGCATCTGCTGGGCATCGGCCATCTGCGCCGCGCCGCCACCCTGGCGCGCGCGCTGGCGGCCGGCGGCTTCGACGTGCTGTTGGTGTCGGGAGGCGCGCCGCTTCCGGGACTGGCCTTGGGCGCCGCGCGTTTCCATCAACTGCCGCCGCTGCGCGCGGCCGATGAGACCCTGCGCGATCTGTCCCGCCTCGACGGCACCCCGCTCGACGAAGCCTTCGCCGGCAAGCGCACCCAGCAGCTGCTCGACCTGCTGCACGCCGAGGCGCCCGACATTCTGATCACCGAGCAGTTTCCCTTCGGCCGCACCCGGCTGCGTTTCGAGCTGCTGCCGCTTCTCGAGGCGGCTAAGGCGATGCGCCCGCGGCCGTTGATCGTTTCCTCGGTGCGCGACGTGGTGCGCCGGTCGGCCTCGCCGCAGCGGGTCGCGGAGTCGGTCGAGATCTTCGAAAGAATTTCGATTCCGTCCTGATCCACGCCGATCCCGGGCTCGTAGACTTCGCGCGAAGCTTTGCCGGCTGGGATCGCATCAGGTCGCGTGCCCTCTACACCGGCTTTGTCGCGGAGCACGATCTGTCGCAGCGGTCCCCCGTCACCAAGGGGCACCTCCCGGAAGGGAACGGCGAGGTCATCGTGTCGGCCGGCGGTGGCGCCGTCGGTGCGCCGCTGCTGCACGCCGCCCTCCTGGCACGGCCGAAGACGGCGCTGGCCGATCGGACGTGGCGGCTGCTGGTCGGCGCGAACATGCCGGCGTCAGAGCGGGCAGCACTTGCCGGCAGCCCGGGCGTCGTGATCGAACCGGCACGTCCCGACTTCACCACGCTGCTGGCCGATGCGACACTCTCGATCTCGCAGGCAGGCTACAACACCATCATCGAGACATTGTGTTGCGCCGACCGTGCCGTCCTCGTGCCCTTCGGCACGGCACGCGAGACCGAGCAGGCCGATCGCGCGGCGCTGCTGGCCGAACGCGGCATGGTGGCCGTCGTGCCGCCGGGCACGCTGTCGCCCGAGAGCCTGGCCGACGCCGTCGGGCGGGCCCTGGCCGGCCCTTCGATTGCGGAGCTTCCCGCCGTGTGATGCCAATGGCGGTCCGGCCACCGTGCTGGCGCTGCATCGCCTGCTGGCCGGACGGTCTCGCATCGTGGCTCCAAAGAGCTGGGCATGAGTACCTGGCAGGCCCTCGGCGAGGAGGCGGCGCGCTGGCAAGAGGCCGGCCGCACCGCCCAATTGTGGTGGCGCGACGATGATGCAGCCGACTCCAGGGCCGCAATGGACCGGCTTCTCGAGCTCCATCGCGCGACCCGGGTGCCGCTGGCGCTCGCGGTCGTCCCGGCGCACGCCACTCCGGCGCTGGCGGATCGTCTGGCCGCCGAGACGGGTGTCGATCTGCTCCAGCACGGCTACGCCCACCTCAACCATGCCTCGCCGGGTGAAAAGAAGGCCGAGCTCGGCCCACACCGCCCGGCCATGGTCGTGCTGGGCGAGCTGGGCACCGGCTGGCTGGCGCTGGAGCGCTTGTTCGGCGATCGGGCGCTCGGCGTCATGGTGCCGCCCTGGAACCGCATCGCGCCCGCCCTGGTTCCCACCCTGCCCGAGATCGGCTTCAGCGGGCTTTCGACCTTCGGACCGCGCAAGCGGGTCCGGCCCGTGCGCGGACTCTCTGCAGGTCAACACACACGTCAGACTTGATCGATTGGAAAAACGGCGGCGGTTTCGCAGGCGAGAGGGTGGTGCTGGGCGCCTTGGTCGCCGCCTTGCGCTCATGCACGTACCGTGACGGCCGAGCCGGTCGGGCTTCTCAGTCATCATCTTGCGATGGACGGCGGGGCGTGGGATTTCCTAAGGTCTGTGTTGGAAAAGGCATCGACGCTGCCGGGAATACGTCTCCGGCCGGCGCACGAGCTGTTTTCGGCTGAATAATGCGCGGCTAGGTCGTCGCGAAGGGGAGGCACGCGGTTGAGTTCGGCAGATCTGCGCTATCCGCGTCAGACCTTGTGGGCCGACTATGTTCGCGCCGGGGCGGGCGTCCTGCTGTGCGGCGCACCGCTTCTGGTTCTCGAGGTCAATCATTGGTTGGCGTTGATCCTGGCGGCGGGCTTCGTGCTCTTCGCGTTGTTCCTGGTGCGCACCGCGCTCCGCCATCACACGCGCTACGTGCTGGGCCCGGATACGCTCTGCGCCGACGGTCCGGCCGGCGCCGTCGTCGAATGGAATCGCCTCGACCGGCTGAAGCTCAGCTATTTCTCGACCAAGCGCGACCGCTCGGACGGCTGGATGCAGCTCACCCTGGGTTCGGCCGGCGGGCGCACGCTGAAGAATCGATTCTTCCCTCGACGGCTTCCATGATGTCGTCGAACGGGCGGCCGATGCGGCGGGACGGACGGGACTGACGATGAGCGAGGCAACGCGCGCCAATCTCAGGGCGATGGGCATTGCAGTGGCAGGTCAGGAAGCGACGGTATGAAGGATCTGTTGCGGGTAGAGAACCTGACCGTCGAGTTTGGCGTTCACGAAGGCACCTTGCGGGCGGTCGACAACGTCTCGTTCTCGATCCCGCCCGGCGGCACCCTGGCGCTGGTGGGCGAATCGGGCTCGGGCAAGTCGGTGTGCAGCCAAGCCATCATGGGTCTGCTGCCGCGCACCGCCACGATCCCCTCCGGCTCGATCCTGTTCGCCGACCCCCGGGTCAAGGACGGCGCGCAGGTCGACATCGCCAAGCTCGATCGCGCCGGACCGGAGATGCGCGCCATCCGCGGCGGCGCCATCTCGATCATCTTCCAGGAGCCCATGACCTCGCTGTCGGCGCTGCACACGGTGGGCGACCAGATTGGCGAGGCGGTCGAACTGCATGGCGGCGGCCATTTCAGCGACATCCACTTCCTGGGCGACCAGATCAACGAAGCGGTCCAGCGGTCCGGCCGCAAGCTGTCGCGGCCCGAGATCGAGGCGCTCACCGTCGACATGCTGCGCATGGTGGGCTTTCCCGATCCCAAGCGGGCGCTGCGCACCTATCCGTTCGAGCTGTCGGGCGGCCTGCGCCAGCGCGCCATGATCGCGATGGCGCTGGTCTGCCGGCCGGCGCTGCTGATCGCCGACGAGCCCACCACCGCGCTCGACGTCACCATCCAGGCGCAGATCCTGCGCCTCATCAAGGACCTGCAGGCCGAGCTCGGCATGGCGCTCCTGATGATCACCCACGATCTCGGCGTGGTCGCCAACATCGCCGACGAGGTGGTGGTGATGTATCGCGGCAAGGTGGTCGAATCGGGCGACCTGCACGCCATCTTCCGCGATCCGCAGCATCCTTACCTCAAGGCGCTGCTGCACGCCGTGCCGCGCTTCGACATGGCGCCCGGTGAGCGGCTGGTGCCGATCCGCGAGATCACCGCGGCGACCGGGCATCTGCTGAAGGAGAAGCCGGTCTCCAAGCCCACGACCTCGTTCAATGCCGAAGCACCGGTGCTGAAGGTGCGGCATCTGTCGAAGACCTTCACCATCCGCAAAGCCGACACCCTGATCGAGCAGCTGGTGGGCGGCGGCACGACGCGCAAGATCCGCGCCGTCAACGACGTGAGCTTCGACGTCGAGCGCGGCGAGTGCCTGGGGCTGGTGGGCGAATCGGGCTGCGGCAAGACCACCCTCAGCAAGATTCTCATGCGCGGCGTCTCGGCCGATCCCACCGAAGGCACCTCGGAATACGGAGGTGGCCGCATCGTCTACGACGATTGGGGCCGCAAGATCGACGTGCTGGCGCTCGATGGCGGCGAGCTCGACCGCTTCCGCACCAAGCTGCAATTCATCTTCCAGGACCCGTTCGGCTCGCTCAACCCGCGCATGACCGTCTACGACATCCTGGTCGAGCCGCTGAAGATCCATAACATCGGCAACGACGCCTATCGCCGCGAAATGGTGAGCGAGCTGATGGAGATGGTCGGCCTCGACCGCCGCCATCTCAGCCGCTACCCACACTCCTTCTCGGGCGGCCAGCGCCAGAGGATCGGCATCGCCCGCGCGCTGGCGCTCCGGCCCGACATGGTGATCTGCGACGAGCCGGTGTCGGCGCTCGACGTGTCGATCCAGGCCCAGGTGCTCAATCTGCTGAAGGACCTGCAGAAGCAGCTCGGCCTCACCTACCTCTTCATCTCGCACAATCTCGCCGTGGTCGCCTACATCGCCGACCGCATCGCCGTGATGTGCGCCGGCCGCCTGGTCGAGCTGGCGCCAGCGGGCGAGCTGTTCCGCAATCCCCTGCATCCCTATACCAAGGCGCTGCTGTCGGCCGTGCCGATGCCCGATCCCGACGCGCGGCTCGATCTCGGCGCGCTGATGGAGGGCAAGGCGTCCGATCCTTCGGCCTGGCCCGAGCCGTTCCGCGACACCGGCCGCAACCCGCTTTTCTGGACCGAGGCGTCGCCCGGGCACTTCGTGCGTGTTACACGGGCAGACCAGAAACAGGGGAATTGAGGCATCATGCTGCGTTACGTCGCCCGCCGCATCCTGCTGATGATTCCCACCCTGTTCATCATCAGCGCGCTCGTCTACTTCATCATCGACCTGCCGCCGGGCGATTGCGTCACCTCGCAGATCGACGAGCTGCTGTCGCGCGGCGATCCCGACGCCATGCAGCGCGCCGACGAGCTGCGCCAGATGTATGGTCTCAACCTGCCGCTGTGGCAGCGCTACCTGCACTGGATCTCGGGCGTCTTCCGCTGGGATTTTGGCTTGAGCTGCCAGGACACCGTGCCGGTGGCCGACCTGATCGGCGAGCGCCTGGCGCTCACCATCGTCATGGAAACGGCCACCATCGCCTTTATCTGGATCGTGTCGTTCATCATCGGCGTCTACGCCGCCACCCATCAGTACAAGATGGGCGACTACGTCGCCTCCTTCATCGGCTTCGTCGGCCTCTCGATCCCCAACTTCCTGCTGGCGCTGGTGCTGCTCTATGTCGGCAAGGTCTATTTCGGCCTGTCGATCGGCGGCCTGATGGATCCCGAGTACATCGAGCAGCCAATGAGCCTGGGCAAGGCCTGGTCGGTGCTGCAGCACCTAGTCATCCCGGTGATCGTCATCGGCATGTCGGGCACCGCCGGCATGATCCGACGGCTGCGCGCCAACCTCCTGGACGAGCTGCAGAAGCAGTACGTCGTCACCGGCCGCGCCAAGGGCTTGTCGCCCATGAAGCTCCTGATCAAGTACCCGCTGCGTCACGCCATTAACCCGTTCGTCGCCGACATCGGCGGGCTCCTGCCCGAGGTGATCTCGGGCTCGGTCATCGTCTCGGTCGTGCTGTCGTTGCCGACCACCGGCCCGATGCTTCTGGGCGCGCTCAAGACCCAGGACGTGAACCTCGCCGCCACCTTCCTGCTGTTCGTGGCGACGCTCACGGTGGTCGGCATGCTGGTCTCCGACCTGGCGCTGGCGGCGCTCGATCCGCGCATCCGCTTCGGCGCCAGCTCAGAGAAGTAGGGCCGGAAAAATGAGACCGTCATGACCGACCAGACGACCACCCCCACCCCCGCCGCCCCCAAGCGCCGCGCCGAGCACTACGTCAACCGCGAGCCGTGGGATCCCTACGTCGCCGAGCGCCTGACCGCCGAGCAGGAAAAGTACTACATGGCGGGCCAGTGGAAGCTGATGTGGTGGCGTTTCCGCCGCCACCGGCCCGCCGTCGTGTCGATGGCCTTCCTGGCGCTGATGTATCTCTCGACCGTGATCAGCGAATTCATCGCGCCCTACGACCTGAACACCCGCAACTCCGCCTACATCTTCGCGCCGCCGCAGCAGGTCCATCTGTTCCACGAGGGCAGCTTCCTCGGGCCGTTCGTCTACGGGCAAAAGACCACGCGCGACATGGAAACGCTGCAGCGCGTCTACACGCCCGATCCGACCAGGCCGATGCCGCTGCGCTTCTTCTGCCTGGGCGAACTCTACGAATTCTGGGGCCTGATCGAGGGCAGCTTCCACTTCGTCTGTCCCCCCAAGGGCGGCCATTTCTTCTGGTTGGGCACCGATCGCCTGGGTCGCGACATGTTCAGCCGCATCGTCTATGCCGCGCGCATCTCGCTCACCATCGGCCTGATCGGCATTACGCTGTCGTTCGCGCTCGCCTTGGTGCTGGGCGGGCTCGCCGGCTACTACGGCGGCTGGGTCGACATGATCGTCCAGCGCCTCACCGAGATCATCAAGAGCTTCCCGCATCTGCCGCTGTGGCTCGCGCTGTCGGCGGCGCTGCCCGTCACCTGGTCGCCGCTGCTGATCTATTTCGGCATCACCCTGATCCTGGCGCTGCTCGACTGGCCGGGCCTGGGCCGCGCCGTTCGCTCCAAGCTCCTGTCGCTGCGCGAGGAGGACTACGCCGCCGCCGCCCAGATGATGGGCGCCAAGCCCGGCCGCATCATCGGCCGCCACCTGCTGCCCGGCTTCATGAGCCATCTCATCGCCTCGGCCACCCTCAGCATCCCGTCGATGATCCTGGCCGAGACGGCGCTGTCGTTCCTGGGCCTCGGCCTGCGCCCGCCCATCACCTCGTGGGGCGTGCTCCTGAACGAGGCGACCGACATCAATGTGGTGGCGGTGAACTGGTGGCTGATGCTGCCGGTCGTGCCGGTGATTCTGGTGATCCTCGCCTATCAGTTCATGGGCGACGGCATGCGCGACGCCGCAGATCCTTACGCGTGAGGCGCAGGCGTTCTGCCAATGCGTTGATTCGGCAGGACAACTTGGCAATTTGCGCCGACGTGCCGCGTGATCGAGAAATCACAATCATGCCCTATTTGGGTCTAGCGACGGCCATCGGGTGTTTCCATCTTCGGGTTGTATCTCCCCCGAACGTGGTCCCCCCAAAGCCACGTTCTAGCCTCCTCGGAGGCGCTTAGGCCGTCTTCTCACTCTCCCCCGAGAAGACGGCCTTTTTCTTTGCCCGCGGCGCACACGCCCCCGCCCCCATGTTACGACGGCGCTGCATGGCGCCGCCGATCCTGGATGTGAGCGATCTTGCCTGCCGCCGCGGCGGCCGGAAGGTGTTCGATCGCCTGTCCTTCACCCTGGCCGCGGGCGAGCTTTTGGCGCTCACCGGCCGCAACGGCAGCGGCAAGACCACGCTGCTGCGCGCGCTCGCCCTGCTGATCCGGCCCGATGCCGGGACCATCCGCTGGCAGGGCGCCGACATCCGTGCCGAGCCGGAGAGCTGGCGCGGCCGGCTGGCCTGGCTCGGCCATCTCGAGGGCCTCAAGGGCGACCTCTCGGTGCGCGAGAATCTTCTGGTCGCCGAGCGGCTGCGCAGTGCGCCGCCGGCGGAGGATCGCTTGGACGTCGCCCTGGCGGCCTTCGATCTTGCCGGTCTGGCGGTGCGGCCCGTGCGCACCCTGTCGGCCGGTCAGCGCCGCCGCGTGGCCTTGGCCCGGGTCCTGCTGACGCAAGCGCCTTTGTGGCTGCTCGACGAGCCGCTGAACGCCCTCGACGCGCCGGCGCAGGCCGCCTTCCGCAGCGTTCTGCAGCAACATCTCGCCGCCGGCGGTCTTGCGATTGCCGCCACCCACGCCGATCTCGGCATGCCGGCTGCACGCGTGCTCGAACTGGGACATGGCACTCAGACTCCCTCTCCGCCGCGTAGCGGGGGAGAGGGCGGGGCCCATTGCGAAGCATTGGGAGGGTGAGGTGGCGCTTCGTCCAAACAAGATTTGGGGGTTGCAGGCATCGCAGCCCACCTCACCCTCCCCGCGCAAGCGCGGGTCCCCTCCCTCTCCCCCCGCGATGACGCGGGCGGAGAGGGCCTCGAGGGGAGAGGAACATGAGGAGCGTGCGGAGCGCGGGGACTGGCCATGACGGGCTTCATCGCCCTCGTCGCGCGTGACCTGCACCTTGTCTGGCGGCGGCCGGGCGATGTCGCCGTCGTGCTGGCTTTCTTCGTCGTGGCCACCGTGCTGTTCCCGCTCGGCATCGGGCCCGAATCCAACCTGCTGGCGCGCATCGCCGCGGGCGTGCTGTGGTGCGCGGCGCTCTTCGCCTCGCTGCTGTCGCTCGATCGCCTGTTCGCCGCCGACTACGAGGACGGCACGCTCGACCTGCTGCTGCTGGCGCCCTGGCCGCTCGAGCTCGCGGCGCTGGCCAAGTGCGCGGCTCACTGGATCGTGACCGGCCTGCCGCTTTCCGTCCTGGCGCCGTTCCTCGGCATCGCCTTCGGCCTCGATCGGCCGAGCCTGCTGGCGCTGGCCGCCACCTTGCTGATCGGCACGCCCACTCTGTCCCTGATCGGCGGCCTGGCGGCGGCCCTCACCCTGGGGGCGCGCCGCAGCGGAGCGCTGCTCGCCCTGCTCGCCCTGCCGCTCTGCGTGCCGACCCTCATTTTCGGCGCCGGCGCCATCGAGTCCTTCACCCTGGGTGAAGACTTCACGACGCATCTGGCCATCCTGGCGGCCCTTGCGCTCGTGGCGCTGGCGACCACACCGTGGGCCATGGCTGCCGCCTTGCGGCAGGCTGGCGAATAGACAAGACCGGTCCAACGACGGAAGACGGGGCGTATAAAGGGCTGCCATGGCCGACCTGCATTTCCTCGCCAACCCCGCGCGTTTCCGCCGCTTCAGCCAGCGCGTGATGCCGAGCCTGTCGTTCGCCACCATCCTGGCGCTGCTGGTCGGCCTCTATTTCGCGCTGGTGCAGTCGCCGCCCGACTACCAGCAGGGCGAGACCGTGCGCATCATGTTCGTGCACGTGCCGTCGGCCTGGCTCGCCATGGCAGGCTACGGGCTGCTGGCGGTGCTGGGCGCCTCGCTGCTGGTCTGGCGCCACCCGCTGGCGGCGCTGATGGCGCGGGCCGCGGCGCCCGTCGGCGCCTGCTTCGCCCTGGTCTGCCTGGTCACCGGCTCGCTGTGGGGCCGGCCGATGTGGGGCACCTACTGGGTGTGGGACGCGCGCCTCACCTCGATGCTGCTGCTGTTCTTCCTCTATCTCGGCCATATCGCCTTGAGCCGCGCCTACGACGATTCCGATCGCGGCGATCGCGCCGCCGCCATCCTGGCGCTGATCGGCGTCATCAACCTGCCGATCATCAAGTTCTCGGTCGATTGGTGGAACACGCTCCATCAGCCGGCGTCGGTGATGAGACTGGGCGGCCCGTCCATCCATCCCGCCATCCTCACGCCGCTGCTCTGGATGGCGATGGCGTTCCTGCTGCTGTTCGTCCTGCTGGTCCTGGTGCGCACCGAGACCGAGATCGACCGCCGCCGTCTCGAGATCGCGGAGCAGGGCGCATGAGCGATCATGTCGTCTTCATCGTGTCGGCCTATCTCGTGGTGCTGGTCGTGCTGGGCGGGCTCACCATCGCCTCGCTGAGTGGACGCAACAAGGTGCGCCGCGAACTGGCTGCGCGCGGCCTGGAGCGCAAGTCCGCGCGCGCGGCGGGTGTTCGACCATGACTCCCAAACGCCGCCGCCTGTGGCTGCTCGTCGGATCGCTGGGCGTGCTGGGCGTCGCCGCGGCGCTCGTCCTGTCGGCGCTGAACGACAATCTCGTCTTCTTCTATTCGCCGACCCAGGTCGCCGAGAAGCACGTGGCGCCCAACCGGCACTTTCGCCTGGGCGGCCTGGTCGAGGCCGGCAGCGTGAAGAAGAATGGCCAGGAAGTGCGCTTCACCGTGACCGACACGCACTCGACCTTGCCCGTCGTCTATCGCGGCCTGCTGCCCGACCTGTTCCGCGAGGGCCAGGGCGTGGTCGCCGAGGGCACGCTGGGCGCCGACGGCGTCTTCACCGCCCGCGAGGTCTTGGCCAAGCACGACGAGAATTATATGCCGCCCGAGGTCGCGAAGGCGCTCAAGGAGGCCGGGCAGTGGCGGGACGGGAAATGACGCGCCGCGGCATTTCATCGGAGGCCCTCTCCGCCCGCGCAAGCGGGGGGAGAGGGAGGGGACCCGCGCGTCAGCGCGGGGAGGGAGAGGTGGGTCATACCGCTTCGCTTCGAGATCGCCACTCGCCTCGACACCACCTCACCGTCCCATCGCTGTCGCGATGGGCCCCTTCCTCTCCCCCGCTGCGCGGCGGAGAGGAACTTGAATCGTCGCCGGCGAGGGCTGTCGGACCATGATCCCCGAACTCGGCCATTTCGCTTTCATCCTGGCGCTGGCCGTGGCCTTGGCGGAGGTGACTATTGTCATCCTGAGCGCAGCGAAGGATCTCATTGCGACGGCCATGAGATCTTTCGCTGTGCTCAGGATGACGAGATGGCGGCGTCGCAGCGCGAGTCCTGTCCATTCTGAACCGTGCGGGCTCTCGGCGCTTCGCTTCGCTGCAGCGCCTGCCGCCCGCCGGCGACCCTCGCTCACTTCGTTCGCTGCGGGCGCCTCATGATCCCCGAGCTCGGCCACTTCGCGCTGATCCTCGCCCTGGCCGTCGCGCTGGTGCAGGGCACACTCCCGCTCGTCGGCGCTTCGCGCGGCGATGCGCGGCTGATGGCGCTCGGCCGCACCGCGGCGCTCACCCAGGCCTTCCTCGTCATCCTGGCCTTCGGCGCGCTCACCCAAGCCTACGTGACGTCCGACTTCTCCGTCGCCAACGTCGTCGCCAACTCGCATTCGGCCAAGCCGCTGATCTACAAAATCTCGGGCGTGTGGGGCAACCACGAGGGCTCGATGCTGCTGTGGGCGCTGATCCTGTCGCTGTTCGGCGCCGCGGTCGCGATCTTCGGCGCCAACTTGCCCGACAGCCTGCGCAGCCGCGTGCTCGCGGTCCAGGCGCTGATCGGCGTGGGCTTCCTGGCGTTCCTGCTCTTCACCTCGAACCCCTTCGAGCGCGTCTCGCCGGCGCCGCTCGACGGCAATGGACTCAATCCGTTGCTGCAGGACCCCGGCCTCGCCTTCCATCCGCCGCTGCTCTATCTCGGCTATGTCGGCTTCTCGGTGACCTACGCCTTCGCCATCGCCGCGCTCCTGGAGGGTCGCGTCGACGCCGCCTGGGCGCGCTGGGTGCGGCCGTGGACTCTCGCCGCCTGGTGCTTCCTCACCCTCGGCATCGCGCTCGGCAGCTGGTGGGCCTATTACATCCTGGGCTGGGGCGGCTTCTGGTTCTGGGATCCCGTCGAGAACGCCTCGCTGATGCCGTGGCTCGCCGGCACCGCGCTCCTGCATTCGGCCATCGTCGTCGAGAAACGCGATGCGCTGAAGAGCTGGACGGTCCTGCTCGCCATCCTCGCCTTCTCGCTCTCGCTGCTCGGCACCTTCCTGGTGCGCTCGGGCGTGCTCACTTCGGTGCACGCCTTCGCCCAGGACCCGGCGCGCGGCATGTTCATCCTGGCCTTCCTGCTGGCCGTCACCGGCGGCGGCCTCGCGCTCTACGCCTGGCGCGCGCCGCAGCTGCAGGGCGGCGGCCTGTTCCAGCCGATCAGCCGCGAAGGCGCGCTGATCCTGAACAACCTGCTGCTCTGCACCTTGGCCGCCACGGTGCTCCTCGGCACGCTCTACCCGCTCTTCCTCGACCTGCTGACCGGCAACAAGGTCTCGGTCGGCCCGCCCTTCTTCAACGCCACCTTCGTGCCGATCTGCGCGCCGCTGTTCGCCGCGCTCTGCGTCGGGCCGTTCCTCGGCTGGAAGCGCGCCGAACTGTGGCCGGCGCTGCTGCAGCTGCGCGTCGCCTTCGTGATCTCGGTGATCGTGGCCATCGTCGCCTCCGTCGCCATCGACGGCCGCGCCACCCTGGCCGCGATCGCCTTCGGCTTCGGCGTCTGGCTGATCGTGGGCAGCCAGGTCGAGTTTTTCAGCCGCCTGCGCGTGGGCCGCGTACCATTCGCGGACTCGCTGCGCCGCTTCAAGGCGACGCCGCGCGCCAGCCTCGGCATGACGATCGCGCACACCGCCCTCGGTTTCGTCGTGCTGGGCGCCGTCGCCACCAGCGCCTGGCATTCCGAGCTGATGCACACCATGAAGCCCGGCGAGACGGTTGCCTTCGCGGGCTACCAGGTGACCCTGCAGAAGGTCGAGGAGGTGCAAGGGCGCCAACTACATCGCCGAGCGCGCCACCCTGGCCGTCGCCTATGACGGCCGGCCCTACACCACGCTGCAGCCCGAGCGCCGGCTGTTCCTGGTGCAGCGCCGCCAGGTCGCCGAGACCGCGATCCACACCAACCTGCTGCGCGACTTCTACGCCACCCTGGGCGAGGGCGATGCCAAGAGCGGCTGGGTGATCCGCCTCTATCTCAATCCGCTGGCGCCCTGGATCTGGCTCGGCGCCGCGATGTGCGCCTTCGGCGGTTTTGTCTCGCTCTCCGACCGCCGCCTCAGGATCGGTGCGCCCTCGCGCCGGCCGGTCGTGCAGGCCGCGGAATGATCATGTTCAGGTGGAGCGCGGGCATCCCGCCCGCTCATGAGCATGAGCGGGCGGGACGCCCACGGTCCGGAAGACCATGAGCCGCCGCCTCCTCTTCCTCCTGCCGCTGCTGACGCTCGCCCTCATGGCGGGCTTCTTCGCCTGGTCGCTGCTGGCCGGCCGCGATCCTGCGTCGATCGGCTCGGTCCTGGTCGGCCGCCCGGCGCCGCATCTCGACCTGCCGGCGCTGCGCCAAGGCGATCCGCCGATCACCGATGCGCTGCTCAAGACCGGCAAGCCGGTGCTGGTGAATTTCTTCGCCAGCTGGTGCGCGCCCTGCCTGGCCGAGCATCCGCTGTTCACGCGCCTCAAGGAGCGCGAGGGTGCGACCATCATCGGCATCGCCTGGAAGAACAAGCGCGACGAGGCCGAGGCGTGGCTGAAGCGCCTGGGCGATCCGTTCAAGTCGGCCGGCCTCGATCTCGACGGCAAGACCGGCCTCGACTGGGGCCTCTCGGGCGTGCCCGAAACCTACGCCATCGACGGCCAGGGCATCGTGCGCATGCATTTCCGTGGGCCGATCACCGAGCGCGATCTGACCGAGAGCATCCTGCCGTTCCTGAAAGGCGCGCAGTGATGCGGCCCATCGAGGCCCTGCTTGGAATCCCTCTCCGCCGCGCAGCGGGGGAGAGGGTGGGGCCCATTGCGCAGCAATGGGAGGGTGAGGTGGTGCCCGACACAACGACGGCCCGTCGACTGGCGAAGCGACGACCCACCTCTCCCTCCCCGCGCGACGCGCGGGTCCCCTCCCTCTCCCCCCGCGGCGCGGGCGGAGAGGGCTTCAGATGGCGAGCGCTTTTTCTCTCGCTGCTGTTGCTCTTCACCTTCCCTGCGCTCGCCGTCGAGCCGTCGGAAGTCTTGTCCGACCCCGTCCTCGAAGCGCGCGCGCGCGACCATCGGGCAGGCGCTGCGCTGCGTCGTCTGCCAGAACCAGTCGATCGACAATTCGGCGGCCGAGGTGGCGCACGACATGCGCCGCGCCGTGCGCGAGCGCCTGACGGCGGGCGACAGCAACGACCAGGTCTTCGCCTTCATGGTCGCCCGCTACGGCGACTACGTGCTGCTGAAGCCGCCGTTCAAGGCCGGCACCCTGGTGCTGTGGCTGGGCGCGCCGCTGCTGCTGTTGATCGCGGGCGGCGCCCTGTTGCTGGCCGCGCGTCGCCGCCAGCGCGCCGGCCTCGCCGCGCCGCCGCCGCTCAGCGACGAGGAGCGTCGTCGTCTCGACGCGCTGCTGAAGCGCTGATGCTCGAGTTCCTGCTCGCGCTCCTCACCACGGCGACGGTCGGCGTCCTGCTGATCCCGCTGCTGCGCGCGCGCACGACGCCGACCGGCCGCCTCGAGGGCGAGCTCGCGATCTATCGCGACCAGCTGGCCGAGATCGAGCGCGAACGCGCCGCCGGCACCCTGCCCGAGAGCGAGGCCGCCGCCGCCCGCATTGAGGTCGAGCGCCGCATTCTCGCGGCCGGCGATCAGCCCTCGCCGCCAGCGGCCCGCGCCGACGCCACCTTGCACAAATTCCTGCCGCCGGTGCTGGCGCTCGCCATCCCGCTGCTGGCGCTCGGCCTCTACCTGCAGACCGGCCGTCCCGGCCTGCCCGCGGCGCCCTTCGTCGCCGGCAAGCCGCCGCCTGCCGCGCCCGCCGAGGCGTTCTCCGCCGAAAAGCTTTTGGCCGCCGCGCGGGCGCGCCTCGCTGCCCAGCCCGACGATCCCGAGGCGCTGTCCGCCCTGGGCGAAGCGCTGACGCTCGAGGCCAATGGTACGGTGACGCAACCCGCCGTCGAGGCCTTCAACAAGGCGTTGGCCCACCAGCCCGACGATCCGCGCGCACTCTATTATCTCGGCCTGCACGAGGCGCAGAGCGGCGACAGCCGCGCCGCCCTGGCGCGCTGGCGTGCGCTTCTCGCCAAGAGCCCGACCGACGCGCCGTTCCTGCCCATGCTGCGGGCGGAGATCGAGCGGGTCGCGAAAGCGGCCGGCGTCGACCCCGGCCTTCCCGCTCCGGCGCCCGCCACCGGCATGCCCCAGCCCTCGCGCGAGCAGCAGGACGCCATGGCGTCGATGACGCCGGAGCAGCGCCAGCAGGCGATCCGCGGCATGGTCGAGGGCCTGGCGGCCAAGATGAAGGAGACCCCGCAGGACCGCGCCGGTTGGCTTCGCCTCGCCAACGCCTGGAAGGTGCTGGGCGAAAACGCCAACGCCGCCGACGCCTACGCCAAGGCCGATGCGCTGGGCCCGGTCGACGCCCGCCTCCTGGCCGACTGGGCCGAGGCCCATGTCCGCGCGGCTCGCGCCCGGCGCGCCGCCGTCGCCGCAGGCCGTTGCC
Source organism: uncultured Alphaproteobacteria bacterium (assembly GCA_963765385.1). Classification (GTDB taxonomy): domain Bacteria; phylum Pseudomonadota; class Alphaproteobacteria; order Reyranellales; family Reyranellaceae; genus Reyranella. Next base: position 2,096,318 of record CAVXWG010000014.1, read on the forward strand.
GTGCTCGAGCGCCTGGAGAAGGCCGACCCCAGGAACGCGCTGGCGCTGTTCTATCTCGGCGCCGCCTCCTTCGCCGCCGGCGACAAGCCGGCGGCGGTGCAGCGCTGGAAGACGCTGCTCGCGCTGCTGCCGCCCGACGCGCCGGTTCGCGAGATGCTGCAACAGCGCATCAAGGAAGCGGAAGCGAAATAATAAACCTCACCCTGAGGAGCGCCGCGAAGCGGCGCGTCTCGATCGCGCGGGGTAACCCCCGCGCTGGGGTGGGCAACAGCGCGACTGGGGCCCATCCTTCGAGACGCCGCTTCGCGGCTCCTCAGCATGAGGTTGGTTTTGAACGCGTCAACGAGGTAGAGGGGAAGCAGCGACAGGCTCGGTGTCATCCCGAGCGGAGCGAGGGACCCTTAAGGCAAAAGGAAAGGTTGGAGGGGTCACGCTACTCCGGCAGGCCGGCCAGGATGAGGTGGTCGCCGAACAGCCGGCGTTTTTCCGGATCCCGCAAGGCATGGCCCTCGGCGAAGCGTCGGGCGCTGAACTGGGGATGGACGCGCAGCAGGTCGGCGGAGATCTGGCGCGCCTCGTCGATCTGGCCGCTCGCCGCGAGGCCGGCGGCGAGGAAGCGCAGGTTGGCCGTGAAGTGCGGATTGAGCGCCGCCGACTTGCGCGCCCACGCGGCCGCGTCGTCATAGTCGCCGGCGACGTAGCTGGCGAGCGCCACCGTCGAGTAGCTGTAGAACACGTGCGCATCGTAGGGCGACAGGCGCAGCCCGAAATCGGCGCGCCGCCTGGCCTCGCGCGTCTCGCCCATGTAGCTGAAGGTGGCGCTGCTGCGCATCCAGGCGATGGCCGAGCTGGGATTGGCGGCCAGCGCGCGGTCGAACAGCTCGATGGCATGGTCGTAGTCGCGGAACAGCAGGGCGCGGACGTGGCCGCACAACGACAGCGCCCGCGGGTCGAAGCGGTCGAGCGAGAGCGCCAGCTTCGAAAGCCGCTCGGCCTCCTTGAGGTCGGCGGTGACGCTGGGCGACAGTCCCTGGCCGATCCGCACGCTGTACCAGCTCGCGGCCAGCGCATGCGCCGTCGCATAGTTCGGATCGAGCGATAGGGCGCGCTTGAACAGGGGCAGCGCCTGCATGAACTTGTTGTCCTCGAAGCGGTAGAGCAGATCGAGCCCGCGCATCACGCATTCGTAGGCGTCGAGGTTCTCCGGCCGCTTGCGCAGCACGCGGCGCAGCTCGGCCTCCTGCACCTGCGGCGTGATCGTCGCCACCACCTTTGCCGACAACTCGTCCTGCAGCTCGAACAGATCGGCCGCGTCGCCGGCGAAGCGGTCGCTCCACATGGTGGCGCCGCTCTCGCAATCGGCCAGCGCGGCCGACAGCCGGACCTTGTTGCCGGCGCGGCGCACGCTGCCCGTCAGCATGTAGCGTACGCGAAGATCGCGCCGCACCTGGCGCGGGTCGGGCGCGCTGCCGCGGTAGCGCAGGGTCGAGGTGCGCGAGATCACCACCAGCTCGGGCAGGCACGCCAGGGCGCCGATGATGTCCTCGACCAGGCCGTCGCTGAAATACGAGGTTGCCGCCCCGCCGGTCTCGTGCACCGTCCCGTCGGACTGGTCGGCGAACGGCAGCACGGCGATCGACGGCCGGCGCCGCTGGAAGCTGTCGAGCGCCGGCGTCGACTTGGGCCGCTTGCCCGCGCCCACCTGGTAGGCGTGCACCGGCCGGCTGATGTTCTTGAGCTTGAGCGCGCCCACGTCCTTGATCGGCGCGTCGATGCGGCCGCTGATCAGGTCCATGACGGCGGCCGACACCAGCACGCCGCCGGTCGGCGCATATTGCTGCAGCCGCGACACGATGTTGATGCCGTCGCCCAAGAGGTCGGTGCCCTCGACGGTCACCTGGCCCATGTGGATGGCGCAGCGCAGTTGCAGGCGGATGTCGCGCTCCGGTGTCATCTTGGTGATCGCCGCCTGGACCTCCAGCGCCGCCCGCGTCGCCTCGACCGGGCTGGTGAATTCGACCAGCAGGCCGTCGCCCAGGGACTTGAAGATGCGGCCGCCGCCCCGCGCGATCAACGGATCGATCTCGCGCCGCAGCGCCCGCCAGGCGGCCAGCGCGTTCTCCTCGTCGGCCTCGACGATCGTGCTGAAGCCCACCACGTCGAAGGCGACCACGACCACCAGGCGACGGATGCCGTAGTCCTCGTCGGCGAGCGCGGCCAGGTGCCTGCGAGCCATCACGATGTTCCCCCACATCGGCGATCGATGCGAGGGACGGTGCGGACCGTTCATGGTCTTTTTGCGGCTCGCACACTTCTGAGTTGAGATATCTCTGTGATCTCTCATCTGTGGGTTTAGTCACAGACGGGCTTCGCGAGTAGACTTAGCGTCACGATTCCACAAGGGGGGCTGCCATGGCCGGTAAGCTGGATCTGGACCTCGATCTGGATCTCGATCTTGATCTCGGCAGCCGTGCCGTGCCCGGGTCGGGCTCCGGCCCCCGCTTCAACACCGACGACTTCCCGCGGCTGATACCGGCGCCCTTTCCTGCCACGCTGCCGGTGCCGACCAAGGACTATTCGCTGGACGGCTGGGATCCCGAGCTGCGCGCCTGGGCCTATGTCGAGGAGTTCATCGACAGTTATGTGGGCACCACCGCGGTCCTGTCGATCGAGGCCCTCATCAAGACCCAGACCTTCTTTCCGGTGCCGAACCGGAACAACCAGATCGTGGGCCTCGCACGGCCGCTGACACCCACGGACATGCAGCAGCAGGTGCTGGGCGTCCTCGACGCCTCGATCGATCGCGCCGACCGCTCGCTCGAGATCCTCGACCAGGCGACCGGCCAGGGTGCGTTGCGCTACTGGACCGGCATGCTGCGCACCGATCCGTCGAAGGACAAGAGCACCTTCCTGCTGATGCTGGTGGCCCGCAAGATCGGCGAGTACGTGGCCATGGGGCTGAAGCAATTCTTCCAGATGCGCCGGCCGGCGCAGGTCTATCCGCTGATCATGCCGCTGATCGACGGGCCCGACACGCCGTCCTTCCCGAGCAGCCATTCGCTGCAGGCCCATCTGATCACCGGCGTGCTGAAGCTCGCTCTGACGCCGGCGGTCCAGCCGGTCTGGCCGCCGCCCGGCCCGCCGCCGCCGCCCTGCGCGAACACCGCGCAGGCGCTCGACGTGCTGGCCGATCGCATCGCCTACAACCGCGAGGTCGCGGGCGTGCACTACCGCATGGACAGCCTGGCCGGCTATTTCGCCGCCGTGCAGTGCCTCGCCCAGCTGAATGTTCTTTTTGCCGCCGGTGGCCTGTTCCACGATCTGGTCGTCGCGGCGCGCAGCGAACTGGTGGACTTCCACTAGCGCCGTCCGCTCGGCAGGGAGACATCGATGCCTGGTCTCGAGCCCTCCAAGGCGCCGGCGCCGCAAGCCGGCATCGCCGATCAGGTCATCATCGGCTTCGACGACAAGAAGCTCCACGGCCTCAGCCGCAAGGCCGTGGAGGAGAGGATCGCCGGCGTGCTGTCCGGTCTCGCGGCGTTCGGCGCCACGGTGGTGAAGCAGCTCGTCATCCCGCCCAACAAGCACGCCTTCTTCGCCATCGCTGTCATCCGCCTCGAGGGACACACCCTCGACGAGCTGCGCCACGAGCTCGAGGATCCGGCCTACGGCGATGTCGGCTGGGTCGAGCCCAATGCACCGATCGCCCCGTCCGGCTACGACGACCCTCTGCTGTCGCAGCAATGGGCGCTCGGCACCCTTGGCGCGGCGAACCCCTGGAACGTCAGCCCGCCCGTGGGCAATCCCAGGACCTTCGTCGCCATCGTCGATTCCGGCCTGCGTCGGCCGGATGGCGGCCTGCCGGCCGATTTCGGCCAGGTCGAACCGGCGAGCGTCTGCCAGACCCCGTTCTTCTTCCCGCAGGGCCTCGACCGCGACGGCCACGGCACCTTCCTGGCCGGCACCATTGCGGCGGTGCCGGGCAACGGCACGGGCGTCATCTCGCCGATCCCGCCCAGCTGGAACGTCAGCCTGATGCCGGTGAAGTTCTTCAGCCCCGCGGTGCCGCCCAACGCCGCCTACGCAGCCTTTGCCGTCGTTCACGCCGCCCTCGCCCTCTTCCAGCCCGGCCAGCGCAAGGTCATCAATGCGAGCTGGCACGTGGCGCCCGGCGATGCCGGCCTGGCGACCTTGCGGATCGCCCTCGACATCGCCGTGAACCTGCTCGGCTGCCTCGTCGTCTTCGCGGCCGGAAACGACGGCACCGACAACGAGATCTTCCCCCTCTATCCGGCGCGCTTCGCCAGCGATCCCGCGTTCCGGGGCAAGGTGCTGACGGCGCTGGCGACCGACCGCTACGACGCCAAGACGTTCTTCTCCAACTACGGACGGACCACCGTCGATCTCGGGGCGCCTGGCCTCCGCATCCTCTCGACGGCGCGCTATCTCGTAGAGCCGCCGCGCTACGCCGACTACAGCGGGACCTCGGCCGCCGCGGCCTACGTCTCCTCGGGCGCCGCCCTGATCCTGGCGCTCCATCCGCCCAACTGGAACGCCGCCGGCGCGCCCGCCTGGACGCCGCGGGACGTCGTCCAGCACCTCAAGGCATCGGCCGACACGATCGAGGACCTGAAGCTTGCCTGCATCGACGGCAAGCGCTTGAACATCGGCCGCGCCGTCTACGGACCGCTCACCGTGACCGCGCCGGCGGCGGGCGCCGCGCTGGCGGTCAACGCGTTCCACGACATCGCCTGGAGCCTCCAGTACAGCAATCCCAAGCTCACGCACGTGCGCATCGACTACGCCGTCATGGCGACCGGTCCCTATGCGCCCGTGGCGACGAACGTGCCGATCGGCGCCAGCCCCTACAAGCTCTGGAAGCCGACGGTGACGACGACCGGCGGCCGGATCAAGGTCACGCCGCTGGAAGGCAATTTCCCGGCGACGTCCGATTTGTTCAGGGTCGTCTGAACCGCATGAAGCGCGGAGTGAGGGGCCCATCCTTCGAGACGCCGCTGCGCGGCTCCTCAGGATGAGGTTGTTTTTGAACGCATCAAGGAAGCAGAAGGGAAATAACTCTTCGCTGGGGGCGCGCCACTCCAGTGGCGCGCCCCCAGCAAGGACAAGATTCGAACCAAGGGCGAGGTCGAGAAGAACTACGCCCAGCTGTCCGGCCGGGGCGTGCCGCTCGTCAGGCGGCCGCCGTTCGGCAGGCTCGGGCGCTGGTCGTCGGACATCATCCTGCCGGTGGCCGGGTTGACGATATGCAGGCCGCCGCAGGCCGGGCAGGTCTCGGCGACGTAGGTGACGAGAGGGCTCGCGGCCGACGGCCCGGGCGGCGCCCATCGGGCTTCGAGCCGGCAGCCGGTCGTCGGGCAGCGATAGAGGAAGGTGACCATCGCTCGAGGATGACCGGGCCGCAGCGGCATCGCCTTGATCCGCCTCAAACGCCCAATGCCCTGTTCAACCCGGGTCGGGCCGCGGCCGCGAAGGCTCCTCGGACAGCAGCTTGCCGCTTTGCGAGTTGACGAAATGCACGCCGCCGCAGGCCAGGCATTTCTGGCTGGTGTACGGGCTGTCCTTGGATTCGGTTGGCATCTTGGTGCCCTGGACGTTGAAGCCTGTGACCGGGCAGCGGAAGATAAAATGATGCATGTTCTCTTTTGAACACCCGGAGCCGCCCCACACTTTGATCTGGATCAATTCAGCGCCTTCCGAGGCGCGTCGTCGCCTTCCGAGGCGGCCCACCAGCGCCTCCTGAGGCGCGTCGCTGCCTTCTGACGCGACCCAGCGCCTTCTGCCGGACCGCGGGCCTCCAGGCCCGCCTCATGTGCTCTGATGGCGGCGCAATACGTGAGCCTGAGCGGGCCTGGATCCTTCGGCTTCGCTCAGGACAGGGGCCCGCGGTCCGGCAAGACGCTCTAAGGTGCCCCTGCCTGTCCGCCAGAAGCCGCCGCCGCCCTCGACTACCGCGTCACCTGCAGCTGCAAGGTGAAGCCGCCGCCGATCGAGCCATCCTGCCGGTAATGCACCAGCGAGAGCGGGCGGAACTGCGCCGCCGGCCGGATCCGCCGCGGCTCCCAGCCGATGCCGAGCGACAGGCCGAGGAAGGCCTCCTTGGCGTGCTCGGCCACGACGAGGCGCGCTCCCGGCTTCATCTGGCGCAGGATCACCGCGTCGGGAAACGGCTTCTGCACCCCCTCGCGCACCACCTCGAAGCCCTCGCTGCGGCCCTTGGCGACGTAGCGCTCGTACGTCGCCGTCGGCATCGCGAGATAGACCTGGAAGATGATGGGCGACAGGCCGTGATCGATCGCGAGCTGGTTGGCCCCGGCGCCCATCTGCGCGACCATGAAGTTCTTCCAGCCGATCTTCTTGGCCATCATCACCGGGATGAGGAATGGCGCCAGGTTGCGCTGGGCGGCGTGGCGTTCGACGGTCGGATTGGAATCGAAGGTCGGCGTCGCATTGCCCTGCGGCGTGTAGGGCCCCGCCGGCTCGCCGCTCTTGATCAGCACCTTTATGCAGGGATGGCTGTCGTTCAGCCATTCCTCCACCGACATGCCGCCGAGGTTGATGTTCTGGGCGGCGATCGCCGCCTTCAGCCCGGCGAGCACCGAATCGACGTTGAAGCGGAAGCCCACGACGTCGTAGCTCTTGGGCGCCAGGTGATACTGCTCGTAGTCCGAGACCACGCTCGTGGGATCGAGGTTGCTGAGCGCCGGCAACGGCGGCGTCGCCGGTCCCCAGCCCGAGTTGAAGGCCTGCGCCTCGGCCGCCACCATGATCTTGCCGCCGCTGCCCGCGAGTTGGCCGGCCGGCTGGTTGCCGGAATTGCCGATGACCACCGCCACGTAATATTCCTCGCCCGGCTGCAGGTGCTGGGGAGACGCGCTCGTGCCCGCCGGATGCCCGGCCACGCCCGGCGGATAGGTCAGGAAGATCCGCGCGCTGTTCCAGTACTGCGCCGGGACGTAATTGGCGGGCACCGGCGGCACGCCGCCATCGCCCGGCCGCCGTCCGTCGTCGCCGTTGAAGCTGGCAACGAACAGGATGGGAAAGAACTCCGAGCCCTTGGCGAAACCGAACGGCTTGGGCGGCGAGGCTGCGAGCGTCGCCTGCTTGAGCGCAGCCGCCTGCGGCGTGTCGTCGGCCTTGCCCGCGGTGATCCAGTCGCCCATCGCCTGGATCAGCGAGGGGTTGCCCATGTTGAACTCCTTCCAGTTGGCATACGGGGCGATGCTCTGGTTGAGGTCGGGCTGCGGCATGACCGGCCAGACCTGGCCGTTCACCGTCACCGTGTCGGGCAGGGGTGTCGGCCCCAGCGAGGTCTTCAGCATGACGTAGAGCGGGTTCAGCATCGGGTCGTTGCTGTTGGGATTGAGCGGCTGCCAGCCCGGTGTGAAGCCGTACATCGTCGCCTGCGACGACAGCTTGCCCATCACGCCGTCCGGATCGTCGGCCGCGCGCAGGCTGAAGCCGCCCGCGACGTCGTTCAAGGCTTCGGGCGCGAAGTGCTCCTGGCCCAAGGCGTAGATGTTGCCCGCCGCCGCCTGGAATTTCTTGAAGATCGCGTAGTAGAAGCTGATCACGCTGGCCATTTATTTTCTCCTCTGAGGAAACCACAAATCCAATCCCCCTCATCCTGAGGAGCCGCGCATTGCGCGGCGTCTGAGGAGCCGCGCCCCTCGAATACCTCGGGGTAAACTCTGCGCGGCGTCTCGAAGGATGGGAACGCGCACCGTGCCTGTTGCCCATCACAGCGCGGGGGTTACCCCGCGCGATCGAGACGCGCACTTCGTGCGCTCCTCTGGATGAGGTGATCGCTCCTACCGCTGCGTGATGGGTCGCGGCGCGATGGGCCGCAAGGTGAAGCCGCCGACGATGGCGCCGCCATGCGCCGCGTGCGCCATCGAGATGTCGCCCAGCCGTACGTCCCGCAGCCGCGCCGGATCGCCCGCCAGTCCCAGCGCCATGCCGAAGAACGCGTCCCTGGCATGGTCGGCGACATGGATCTCGGCCGCCGCCTGGGTCTGGCGCAGGAACACCGTGTCGCCGGGGAAGGGCTTGCTCTTCGGCGGGCGCACCACCTCGAAGCCGCGCAGCACGCCGCCCTTGCTGGTCTTGGGGTCGATGTAGCGCTCGTAGGGCGCGCGCGGGATCGCGAGATAGACCTCGACGGCGCCAAGCGGCAGCGCATGGTGCAGGCTGAGGCCGTTCACGCCCGCGCCGGCCTGGGCAACCATGAACTTCTTCCACATCGGCTGCAGCGCCTCCATTTGCGCAGGATCGAACGGCGCGATGTTGCGTTGCGCGATGTGACGGTCCTGCAGCGGGTTGCCGTCGATCGCGGGCACGGCGCCGGCCGGCGTGTAGGCGTTCGGCTGCTCGCCCGACATGATGCGCACCTTCACGCAGGGATGGCCGTCGCGCACCCAGTCGACGGGCGCCGTGTTGGCGATCATGGCCGGCGGCAGCTTCGCCACCTCGGTCACCAGCCGGCTGAACACGTCGTCGACATCGAAGCGGAAGCCCACCGTGTCGTAGGTCCAAATCTCCATGTAGAACTGCTCGTAGCTCGGGTTGGTGCTCGTGGGATCGAGCTCGCCCGCCGAATAGAGCGGCACGTTCGGCCCCATGAAGCTGTTGAAGGCCAGCGCGTCGGCCTGCACGGAGATCGTTGCGCTGGTGCTGTTGGCCATGCGCCCGCAATAGGTCGAGCTCGAATTGCCGATCACCGCCGTCACGATGTAGCTGGCGCCGGGCACGAGATGGAGCGGCTGCGCGATCGTGCCTGCCACCTGGCCGGGCACGTTGGGCGGATAGGTGAGGAAGATCTGCGACGAATTCCAGTACTGCGCCGGAACCTGCACCGCCGGCGGATCGGGCATCGCGCCGTCGCCGGCCCGCCGGCCGTCGTCGCCCTGCCGGCTGCAGACGTACAGGATGGGGAAGTTTTCGTTGTTCTTGAGCGGGAACTTCGGCTTCGGCAGGGCGCTCAAGGTCGCCGTGTCGATCGGCGCGCCCTTGGGGATGTCGTTGGCCTTGCCGTTGCTGATCCAGGTGCCCAGCGCATCGATCAGCCTGGGCTGGCCCGGCTGGTTGAACTCCTTCCATTCGACGAACACCGCGATGCTGCCCTGCAGCGGCGCCGGCATGACCGGCCACTGCGCGCCGCCGACCGGGATATCCGTGGGCAGCGGCTCGGCGCCGAACGAGGCGTTCAGGGTCGCCCACATCGGATTGTTGGCCGGCGTGGTGTCGTTGTCCTTGAGCGGCTTCATGCCCGGCGTGAGGCCCCACGCCGAGGCCTGCGGGCCGAGCTTGTTGAAGATGCCGTAGGTCGCGTCGGCGTACTTCAGGCTGAAGCCGCCGTAGAAATTGCCCGGCGCATCGTTGTCGGCGTTCATGTGCGCGCCATGCGAGGCCGCGGTGGCCTGCAGCCGTTTGAAGATCGCGTAGTAGAAGCTGGGATCGGTCATTTGTTCTTTCCTCTTTGTTGCAGATGACGACTCCCCGTCGTCTCGACCGAGGGCCCCCTCGACTTCGCTCGGGGCGGGCTCCGTCCCGAGCGGAGAGACCTTCTCTCCACGACAGGCCACTTGGTGTTGAGAGAAGGTCTCTCCGCTCCGCGCTTCGCGCTCCGGTCGAGACGACGGAAATCTCCTTACCGCTGCACCGCCGGCCGCAGCGTGAAGCCGCCCACGACGTGGCCTTCCTGCGCCCGGTGGACCACCGACACGTCGCCGTCGCGGGCGCGCCGGAAGGCGGCCGGGTCGCCCTGGATGCCGATCGCCATGCCGAAGAAATGCTCCCGCTCCCCGGCATGCCGGGCGATGCGGATCAGCACGGCGCCCGTCGCGCGCAGGATCACCGCCTCGGGGAACGGCTTGGACGGCGCGTCGCTCGTCGCCTCGAGCCCGCGCACCGCGCCACCCTTGCTGGTCCTGGGATCGATCCAGCGCTCATACGCCGCGCGCGGGACCGCGAACCAGAAATGGACGGCGTCGGCCGGCAGCGCGGTCTGCAGGATGAGCTCGTTCCACCCCGCGCCCGCCTGGGCGACGATGAAGTTCACCCACTTGATCTTCTTCATCCCGACTTCGTTCGGGCTGAACGGCGCCAGGTTGTGCTGGGCGATGTGGCGGTCGACGCGGCGGGTTGGAGGTGGGGTCGGGCGGCTGCGGCGCCCCGCCGGCGGGCGGGTAGTGGTCGAGCTGCTCGCCCGACATGATCCGCACCTTCACGCAGGGATGGCCCTCGCGCAGCCATTCCGCCGGCGGCAGGTTGCCCAGCATCGCCGGCGGCACCTGGGCCGTGAGCGCCGCCGCCAGGGCTGAGAACACCTGATCGACGTTGAAGCGGAAGCCCACGACATCGTGCGACAGCCCGGCCGTGTAGTGCTGCTCATAGGCGACGTTGGTGCCCAGCGGATCGATATTGTCGAGCGACGGCAGCGACGTGCCGGGGCTGGTGAAGGTGTTGAAGCACTGCGCGTCGCCCTGGATCAGGACCTTGGGATAGGTGGGGTTGATGATCGGGCCCGCGCCGGTGGTCCCGGCATTGCCGATCAGCGCCAGCACCCAGTATTCCTCGGTGGGCTTCAGGAGCGTCGGATTGGCGATCTTGCCCGCCGTCTGTCCCGCCACGCCCGGCGGGTAGCTGAGCGCGATCTGCGAGGTCGCCCAGAAATGGGCCGGCACCGGAAGGGCGGGCGGGTTGGGCAGGGCGCTGTCGCCGGGCCGCCGGCCGCTGTCGTTCGGCATGCTGGCGACGAACAGGACGGCCGTGTACTCCAGGTTCTTCAGCGGCCACGGCGCCACCGACGCCGTGCTGAGGCTGGCGAAGTTGTAGGGCGCGTCCTGCGGCGAATCGTCGATCTTGCCGGCCGTGATCCAGTCGCCGAACGCATCGATCAGCCGCGGCGACGATCGCATTGGCGTCCACCCAGATCTGGAACTCGTCGATCGGCGGCGGCGGCATGGCGGGCCAGGTCTGGCCAGCCACCACCACCGACGCGCCGAACGTCGCGCCCGGCACCAGCGAGGCGTTGAGCATCTGCCACAGCGGATTCTGCAGCGGGTCGTTGCTGTTGGGATTGAGCGCCTGCAGGCCGGGCGACAGCGGCGGATAGGACGCGGCCTGCGGCCCGAGCTTCTTGAAGATGCCCTGCGCGTCCTGCGTCGACTGGACGCTGAAGCCGCCATAGAGCTGGTTCGCGGGCGCGCTGTCGGGGTTGGCGTGCCCCTGCTGCGCGCCGCCGCAGATCGCCTGGAAGCGCTTGAACATGGCAAAGTAGAAGCTGGCGACACTGGCCATGGCTTTTAGTCCCCCCAAGGAACGGCCGGACCGTACACGCATGGCGTGTAATTCCCAAAGCCTCGTCTTGCATCGTGTGTATCGCGGGCGCCGCTTCTGCGGGCACGAGTACGTCGAAGTCGCCGATGTGCCGGGGGTGGCGGGAGTATGAGTTTCCGGGAGTTGAAGGGGCGAGGTCGGCTAGCGCGTGAAATCGTATTATTAGAGCGTCAGTCTCGAGCTGTGGACCAAGTCCAAGGCGTCTCGAACTTCTTTTTCGTAGAGTGGCGGGCTAGGCGAATACATCTCCGTCGAACGCTTCGCTGGCACATCCATTCAGGCCAAGTGGCAGACGACATTCTCCATCCTCACCCACGAACTTGGCTTCTTCCGAGAGTTTCGCCGCAAACTCGGTGCCGGCCACCCTGAATGGTGCTTTTTCCGTCTCGATGGCAACGCCGGTACAAAAATCGAAGCCAGAATCGAGAAAACGGACATACAGAAGGCCGAAGACTACCTCCAGGGCTACGAGCTCGACGAGGCAGCCCTGTGCCTACGCAAGGCCTGTGAGGACACTGCGAAGCGCTTCATAGGTCACAATGAAGTTGTCGCCACCAAAGACTTCGTCGGCCTCGCCGAAGCTCTCCGAACTGCTCGCAAGAAAGTCCTCTCGGAGCTACCAGTTCAGCTATACGAGAAGTCCTCCGCAATACACCCGCGGCGCACCGCGATCTGCTAGTTGCCACCACTGACGACGACCTCGAACAGAACACGTCGCTCGACGCACCGACTAAAGGCCGGCTCAAGACGAGTTGTAAACGTCTCCGTCACCTTGTCAAAGACGAACACGTCGAACGTCTCCGGCAGATCAAACTAATCGACGATATTCTCGCGTGTACTGATCGCGTCCTTAACCCGGCCGCGCATTCCGGTATGCCAACGCGCTGCCGTGCTCGCTGGCTTGGGAGGCTTTTGGCGAGGCGAATGGAGCGCGTTCGGCGCAGGAGATGCGGGCGCGCATTGCCCGGTACCGCAAGACCGATCCGAGTGATCGGAGCGATTTCGAGATCGGTTGCCGCATCCTGACCCAGCCGTTCTTCTTCGAGGAAGCGCGACTGGATTCCCGTGCCGCCGAGCTGGTCGCCGAACATCGTCTCGTTCAAGACCTACAATACGGACGACGGCGGAGGGCCTGGCCTTGTGGGAAGCGGTCAACGATCGTTTGACGCGCTCGACCGTTTCCAGGCATGGCGGAGGCTGCGGCACGCTTTGGCGAGCCGCACCTCATTCGTCCGCGCCTTGGACAGGGCGCATTTCGGGTGCTGGTGACGGATATCTATCAGCGGCGCTGCGCAGTCACGCAGGAGCGGACACTGCCGGCTCTGGAAGCCGCGCATATTCGTCCCTATGGCGACGGCGGCGAGCACGAGGCACGGAATGGACTTCTGCTGCGGCGCGACATTCACAGCCTGTTCGATGCCGGCTACGTGACGGTAACGCCCGACTCTGCGCTTCGAAGTCAGCCGGCGCATCCGGGAGGAGTTCGAGAACGGCAGGCACTACTACGCCCTTCACGGCCAACAGATCAGCGCGCCCGGACAACGTTGGCCAGCGTCCGGATCCCGATGCCCTGAGCTTGGCACAACGAGAATTGCTTTCAAGGGATGATCGGTAGCGCAGATGACCGCTGACGACCTCGATACTCTGATGCGCATGGCGGCTTTCGAGCATGTGCGAAGGCTGGGCGAGGTCCACGATCATCTGACCGCGACCGAATTGAAGCCGGGCTTTGTCTTTCGAGGGCGAGCGCATCCCGCTCGTCAATCCGCAGCGCGGCATCTTCAAGCCGCAGCAGATGCGGTTCCTGCTGTCGATCAAGACCGTCTTCCCAAAGCCGGGCGGCAAGGTCTGGTACGACGACCAGCGCGAGGTGCATCGGCAGATTTTCGAGGGCGACGAGACGATCGACTACGCCTTCATGGGCCAGGACCCCGACGCGGCCGACAACCGATGGCTTCGCGAGGCGTTCGAGAACCGGGTACCGATCATCTATTTCCTCGGCATCGCGCCCGGCCGCTACCAGGCGATGCTTCCGGCCTTCATTTCGGGATGGGACGCCACGGCGTTGAAGGCGCGTGTCGCGTTCGGAGTGCCCGATCAAGAGCGCTCGCGCCGCCCGAGACCGCGCTGGAACGGCGCTATGCCCTGCGCGCGGTCAAGCAACGGCTGCATCAGGCGTCGTTTCGCGAGGCTGTCATCACCGCCTACAATGGCCGCTGCGCTTTGTCGGGTTTGCCCGAACCGCTGCTGCTCGGATGCGGCCCATATCGTCGCGGACAAGGACGAGCAGTTTGGCCAGCCGGTGGTTCCGAACGGCATTCCGCTGTCAAAAATCCATCACGCCGCATTCGACGCGCATCTGATCGGCATCGACCCGGACTATCGGCTGCATGTCTCGGAGCGGCTGCTCGGCCAGAACGATGGCCCGATGCTCGAAGCCCTGAAGCGGCTGAATGGCGGAACCATCCACCTGCCCGGCCGCGTCAAGGATCGCCCGGATCGCGACCGGCTCGCGTTGCGCTTCGAGCGGTTCAAGGCGGCAGCGTAGGCTAGCTGTCGCACAGCAATGTTTCGCCGTTCTCGTGGACGCGCGATGACTTCCCGTCGCTTAGCCATTTAAGCGCGGGTTCGGCCACCTGTCATTCTAACGTTTTCGTACAATTCAACGCCGAGCGCCTGTGCTAATCGCCGATAACGTATGGGCAGGTGTGCCTCTAAGACAAGAACGGATCGAACATCGGAAGGGATATTGCGTTCGCCCGCGGTCACCATCGCTTTGAGAAGGGCGCCATATTTCACCGTCTGATACAGGCCACGTTCGTAGTCATAAGGATATGAATCTGAGACGCGCGATTTGACCTCTACGGCGATGCAAGCCTCAGTCCCGCGAAAAAAAAATCCACGGCATCTAGTGTTGGGAGGACGTATTCCAAAATTGCGTCCCATTCTGAAGTAGCCCCCACTATTTCTGGATGATCGTGAACATATTGTTTGAGAGCGGCATGCTGAGGCCATTTCGCCTCCTATGCGAAAGGCATGCGGTTGCGGTGGAATTTCTTCAATTACAATCGGGTTGAGTCCGACGCGCTCTAACACGTCATTCCAACGGCTACCAAACTGAACGATCTTTTCGTGCTCGGCTGTGACGCGACGCAGCTTTTCTACCCGAGACATGCTCGGGTAGTCCGGCCAGAATTCCTTGAGTTCGGTGTCTGGCAAGCCGGCATCTTGACCGGACTTGAGCACTACCAAACTTTGGATATCGGGATCTGTTCACCCCAGTCTCCTTCGATATCTTGCAGCAAATGCCCAATGTGGGCGAGGACGTCCCCCATACCGCGCGCACTTCCGACACCGTGACGGTTGAGCCTTCCTATTCGACGGGCCAACTCTTGATATGTAATCCCACCAATCAGACCGTCACGATGATCGAACACATATTGGACAAGCGTCCGCAGTGTTGGCAGGGCATACTCCTTGTTTGTGGGCACTTTGCGCTCCTAGTTTTTGATCAGAGCTGTTCGCAGCCACGCGGAACCAGCGTCCTCCTGCCGGCCGGTGCCGCGGATGTTGCTCCGCCGACGTGCGAGAAAACCCGCCTACGCCAGCCACCCATGTCCCGACGCGCTGGTGAAATCGAGCCCGACGACCAGATCGTTGAAGTCGCGGTCGCCGCCGCCCTTGGTGTCTTCCCAGCCCCAGGTGTTCAGCCCGTAGCTCCACAAATGCCCGACGTGCTGGCCGTTCACCACCTCGTTGGCCTGGGCGAACGCCGAATAGGTGTCGCCGTGGTGTTGTTGGTGAGCTCCATGGCTATAAGGTCGCCGGCGTTCACGTGCTGAAGCGCGACCTGCGTGAAGTCGCCGTAGCCCGGCCCGCGGATCGTCGGTGTCGCCGTTGGTCGTGTGGTAGGCCCGCGCGTGCAGCGCCGCCTCGTAGCCGGCATCGCCCGGATGCAGCCCGCCGATCGCGCCGTTGAGATCGTCGACCCGGTAGAGCGTGAGCGACAGGTCGTCCTCGCCGTTCTGGCGGATGCGCACGATGGCCGTCTGGTCGTCGTGCCCGCCCGCCGTCTCGGCCACCGCCACCGGCCGCGCCACGCGCACGTCGCCGTCCTGGTTGGTGAAGTCGGCGAAGCCGAAGGCGGTGCTCAGCATCCCCTGCATCGCCTGCGCCGCCCCGCCGTCGATCGAGAGCGCCAGCGCCTCGTTCGCATGCACGCCCTGCTGCATCAGCGCGCCCTGCGCCTGCTTGTCGTACAGGATGACGAGCCTTGGATCGAAGTCGGGCTGCAGCGACTGCTGCGCCAGCTGGTTGGTCCAGGCAAAGTCGTCCGAGGCGGCGCTGAAGAAGCCGAAGGCGTCGGGGCCGGTCGCGACGCCCACCTGGGCGCCGTCGGCCGACATCGCCTGGAACAGGAGCGTCTGGTCGGCGCCGCTGGTCCAGCCGGCGTGGCCGTCGGGGTTCACCACGTCGGGCAGCGCGTGGAACGAGATCTGCTGGTGCGCGATCGCCGTCAGCGCGCGCGCCAGCAGGGTGCCGTTGGGCGTGCCCAGGCCGCTCGCGAGGTCGTAGCCGGGGCCGGCGTGATAGCCCCAGCCGGTCAGGGTGACGTCGCTGAACAGCCCGGTCTTGGTGTCGAGGTTGCTGATCGGCCCGCCCAGGTGGAACGAGGTGACGTTGTTGCCGAACACGATGTCGTTGAACGAGCCCGGCGCGATGGCGTCGGCGTAGTACAGCAGGTCGTTCATGAAGCCGAGCTGCGGCAGGCCCTGGTCGTGGAAGATCGTGTCGAACTGCGACACCAGCGAGGTCCACATCGGCGCGGCGGCGCTGGTGCCGTCGTCGAAGCTGGTGCCGTTCAGGTTCTCGTTGGGCGTGATGTAGAAGAGGTTGCCGCCCGAATCGGCCGAGACGTCGGGCGCGCCGCGGCCGACGCTGGCATCGGGATTGGCGGAGGTCGGCGTCAGGCCAAAGTCGTGCTGGTACCACGGCGTCGGCTGCGTGGTGTCGACGCCGCCGTCGCCCGCGGCCGCCTCCTTCAGGCCGGGGCTGAGCGTCGAGCCGTGCAGGGCATAGGTGTTCCACACCAATTCGAGGAAGGTCGTGGCCTCGCCCTCTTGCGCGGTGATGGCGCTCGGCAGCTTGGTGAGGCCGCCCTCGACCAGCAGCCAGATGGTCGAGAGGTCGCCCGCCATGGCGCGGCCCAGCAGCGAGTCCGACAAAGTCGGCATCTCGGCGATCGAGGGGTCGTGGCTGGCGAAGGCGAACGGCGTCAGCGACGTGCCGCCGACCAGCAGCAGGAAGGGCGAGCTCGAATGGACCGCCTGGTTGGCGAGCCCGTTGGCGAAGTCCCAGCTCGAGCCCCAGTCGTTGTCGGCCGACACCACCGTCATGTTGGCGAGCGCGCCGTCGATGAAGAGCTGCTGGACGGCATAGGCGAAGGGCGAGCCGGGCGCCGACTGCGGCAGGATCGAGAACGAGGAGGAGAGCACCGGCGGGGCGTGCTCGCGGTCGAAGAAGGCGTCCTGGTAGGCGGTGAAGACGTTGGAGTTGGCGTGGCCGGTGCCGTCGAGCGCGCTGCTGCCCGAGCCGACATAGAGGCCGAGCAGGCTGTCGGGATTGGCCGAGCTCACGACGCCGACATCGAGGCTGCGCTCGCCGGCATTGCCGGTGTCGCTCTGGCCGCCATGGGCGACCACGTAGTAGTGGCCGGGATCCGGGAGACCCGCCCCGGCGCGGAAGCTGTCGAGCCCGGCCTGGAAGTTGTAGCCCGCCGCGACGGCGTCGCCGACCAGCGGCTCGAGCAGGCCCACCGTCGTGGTCGGCGCGTCGATGCCGGCCAGGGGAAAGTGATAGTACCAGTCGGCGACCTGGCCCGCGTAGTGGTTGGCTTCATGGAAGCCGTCGCCGCTCAGCCCGTTGCCGATGCTGAGCGGGCCTTGCGCCGGGATCACCGAGGCGCCGCCGGCGCGGTTGTCCTGGGCGGGCGCGGGGCCGAACCACGGCGCCGTGTCGAACCACAGGCCCGCGATGCCGGCGCCGCCGGGCAAGGTGAGGTTGCCGTTCCAGTACTGGAAGCCGCCATGCAGCTCGCTCTGCAGCAGCTTCGTGCCGAAGATGTGCTCGAACTCGTCGGGCGTCAGGGTCGCCCAGAGGGTGCGCGACTCGGGCGACGAGACGTAGCCGTCGCTGCCCGCCGCGTCGCCCAGCAGGACGGCGTGCTGGTTGGCGAGATAGGTCCGCAGCGTGTCGTAGTCGTGCGGGGT
Organism: uncultured Alphaproteobacteria bacterium; assembly: GCA_963765385.1. Taxonomy (GTDB): domain Bacteria; phylum Pseudomonadota; class Alphaproteobacteria; order Reyranellales; family Reyranellaceae; genus Reyranella. The sequence continues at coordinate 2,113,945 of CAVXWG010000014.1, forward strand.
GGCGCCGTAGGTCGACCACAGGGTGCCCTGGGCGTTGAGCTCGGCCAGGGTCGTCTGGCGCGTGCCCCAGTCGCTCTCGAGCAGCGCGGCGGGATCGTTGGCGCGCGGCAGGATGAAGGCGACGTTGATCGAGGACTGGGCGTCGTAGGTGCCGGACAGATGGTAGGCGTCGAGCACGGTGCTGGCCGTCGTCGTGCCGTAGCTCGTGTAGTCGAGATAGCTCCAGCCGGTCTGGGTCATGCCCGAAGACTACAAAACGCGGCGCCCGCCTGTCATGTGCCGGGAGCGCGCCACTCCAGTGGCGCTCATGTGGAGCGCGGACCTCCAGGTCCGCATCAAGCTCATGAGCGGACCTGGAGGTCCGCGCTCCGATGATTCGCTGTATCGCTCCAAACTCGCTGTCATCCCGAGCGCAGCGAGGGACCTTTAAGGCCCCCGTAAAGGTCCCTCGCTACGCTCGGGATGACAGCGTGCGGGATCAAGCGCCAAACGCAAGTGCCACGAACTTCTGGAGCGACAGCCGACGCGCTCAGACGATCGTGAGCTTGCCGCACTCGGCTGAGTCGCAGCGCAACGTCTGCCGGAACAGGCCGAGGATGCCGAAGTTCGGATCCGGCCGCTCGTCGATCATGACGAGCCGGCCCTTGCCGCAGCAGGCACAGATCGGTCGGTTGTCCTGGGACGACAGCTTGGCCGCCACTGCGTGCAGGTCTACGAAAATACTCATGGTCGTGTCCTGTGAACTGCCCCCGTAGCGAAGAAGGTGGGGAGAGATCACGTCAGCGGTGTGGCGGGGTGGTGTGAAGGCGTGCTTCATCAATGAGACGTGAGCGCTCGTGACAGCACTGCTGGCATCGCCGACGGCGCTACAAGCTGTTGTGTCCCTTCCCGCAGGGCCCGCTTTTCCTGCCCCTCTACGGAGCGCAAAAAGTCCCCGATCGACTCGCGGTGAGCGAGTCACCGCAGGGTGCGCGAGTCTGCTGGCTTCGCGTGTGCATCCGGGAAATTGTGCGGGCTGCCTGAATCGATTCGTGTCGACGAGCGGGCAGCGTTCCTGCAGATAATTCTGCTGGGGGCGCGCCACTCCAGTGGCGCGTCTTTTCATGCTCTTGTGGACCGCGCGCGCCTGTCTTGAGCGAAGTCGAAGCATCCCGCGAGCTTATGATTGTGAGCGAATCGCGCGGAGTAACCTTCGCGCTGAGACGCTCGCGGTCCGGAAGACCATGACGCGCCACTGGAGTGGCGCGCCCCCAGCAAAGATGTGTGTTCATCCAGTCGGAATCTGCACTCAGGCACGCTGGCTCGGTCCGCTGCGTATCTTGATCAAGGTCGGGTCCGCGCCGTCCGCCATCCGCTCCAAGGATTACCGCGCTAAACCTTGGTGTGACTTTCCGAACGGCACGGCGCGCACGATCTGATGGTCTTTGGATCAGAGCTTCGTATGATGATGTTGTTCAACCTGGGTTGGCCGCGCTTGGCCGCCTCCTCTCCCCGAGCGCCGCAGGAAGGCTACGCCGTGACACGTCCCCGCATCGGGCTCGCGCTGGGCAGCGGCTCCGCCCGCGGCTGGGCGCATATCGGCGTCATCGATTCGCTGATCGAGGCCGGCATCGAGCCTGACGTCGTCTGCGGCACGTCGATCGGCGCGCTGGTCGGCGCCGCCTATGTCGCGGGCAAGCTCGACGGCTTGCGGCAGTGGGCGGAGACGGCGACCTGGCGCGCGATCCTGAAGCTGACCGACGTCCGCCTGACCGGCGGCGGGCTTTTGAACGGCCGCCAGGTGGTGGCCTTCCTGCAGCAGCTCGGCATCGACCAGCCGATCGAGAGCTACGGCCGGCCCTACGCCGCCGTCGCCACCGATCTCGCCACCGGGCGCGAGATCTGGCTGCAGTCCGGGCCGATCCACGAGGCGGTGCGCGCCTCGATCGCGCTGCCCGGGATCCTGAGCCCGGCCCGCATCGACGGCCGCTGGCTGGTCGATGGCGGCCTCAGCAATCCGATTCCCGTCTCGGTCTGCCGCGCGCTGGGCGCCGACGTGATCATCGCCGTCAATCTCAACGGCGACCTTTTAGCGCGCCGCTACGCCGTCGAGCTCGACCCGTCGACCGCGCCGAGCGAGCAGACGGCGGGCGTGTCGCAGGCCATCCTGCGCAGGGTCGCGGGCAAGCTCCCCGGGGCGCGCGGCCGGCGGGCCGCGAAGGAAGCCGCCGATGCCGCCCCACCGCGCGAGCCGCCGCCGGGTTATTTCGACGTTCTGGCGACCTCGCTCAACATCATGCAGGACCACATCACGCGCACCCGCCTGGCCGGCGAGCCGCCGCACGTCATGCTGGTCCCGCGCCTGCGCGGCATCGGCCTGATGGAATTCAACCGCGCCCACGAGGCCATCGCCGAAGGCCGCGCCTGCGTCGAGCAGGCCCTGCCGACGCTGAAGCGGTACCTGTGAGCTGGGAGCGCATCCAACTCCCCTCCGTCATCCCGACCGGAGCAGCGGTGCAACCAAAATCCGTCATCCCGACCGGAGCGAAGCGGAGTGGAGGGACCTCCTCTTCCAAGCGGGAGCCGGGATGAAGAGGTCCCTCCGCTCCGCGCTTCGCGCTCCGGTCGGGATGACGGAAGGGTTGGAGCCGCTTCGCGCTCCGGTCGGGATGACGGAAGGGTTGGAGCCGCTTCGCGCTCCGGTCGGGATGACGAAGGGGAAGATGCGAGTGGCACGCTCCAGGCCATGAGCGGGCCCGGCTCCTTCGGCTTCGCTCAGGACAGGGGCCCGCCGTCCGGCCGGAGGAGGGAACGCACTCCCGGCGGCAATCGTTTGTCTTTGGGCCGTCAAGTTCGCGCCCTATAGCTCGCCCCACATGACCCATCCCCCTTTGACCGGAGCGCCATCCTTGGCCCACGACGAGACGGCAACGCAGGACCATGTCCCCACGTCGGTCCAGCTTGCGCGCATGCTGGACCGCGCGGAGGCCGGCGCGGCGGTGTCGATCGGCTGGCTGCTGGAGCAGCTCGGCGGCCGCTCGTTTGGCCTCGCGCTCCTGGTCATGGGCGTGCTGGGCATCGTGCCCGGCATCTCGACGGTGGCGGCCCTGATGGTCGTCTGGATCGCGGTCCAGATGATGCTGGGCCAGGAGGCGGCCGTGCTGCCCGGCCTGGTCGCGCGCCGCAGCATCGCCGTCGACAAGCTGGCGCGGGTCATCGGCTTCGTGGCGCCGCGGCTCGCCTGGGTCGAGCGGCTGGTCCAGCCGCGCTGGCCCCTGCTGTTCCAGACCACCGAGCGGCTGACCGGCTTCATGATGCTGCTGCTCGGCCTCTCGATGCTGCTGCCCGTGCCGTTCAGCCAGATCGTGCCCGCGCCCGCCATCATGCTGCTGGCGCTGGCCTACCTCGAGGAGGACGGCATCGCCCTCGTCCTCGCCCTGATCGCCGCCCTCGCCGCCCTGTCGATCACCGGCGCCACGATCTGGGGCACCATCGAGACCGTCGACTGGCTCGACCCGAGGTGATGGCGATACTCCTGCGGCGGCATCTGCAGGGCGACGACTTCCGTCGTCTCGACCGGAGCCGCGCGAAGCGCGGCGTAGTGGAGAGACCTTGCCCCGACGATAAGCAGCCTATGGTGGAGAGAAGGTCTCTCCGCGCGGCCCCTTCGGGGCATTGGTCGAGACGACGGAGTGTCGACCTCTGATTACCTCGCAGGAAATCGCCTGCCCCGCCGATTCGCGCTTTCCTTCGCGCGTCACTTCAGAAGGAGAGCTGTCATGTCGAACATCGAATCCGTCGTCGAGTCCTACGTCGCGAGCTGGAACGAGACCGATCCGGGAAAGCGCAAGTCGGCGCTCGCCGCCGCCTGCGCCACCGACGCGCGCTATCGCGATCCGGTGATGGTGAGCGAGGGCCAGGCCGGCCTCGACGCCATGCTGGCGGGCGTCCAGGCCAAGTTCCCGGGCTTCGTGCTGCGGCGCATCTCCAAGGTCGACAGCCACAACGACGCCGTGCGCTTCGCCTGGTCGCTCGGCCCGGCGGCGGGCCCGTCGGTCGTCGAGGGCGTCGACTTCGCCACGCTGTCGGCCGACGGCAAGCTCTCGAACATCGTGGGCTTCATCGACAAGATGCCGGGTTGACGGCCGGCACAGTCGGGACAATCGCGTCGCAAGCAGCCGCGCCTGCCCCACCGCTCTCCGCCGGCTGCCGTCAGCCCCGGGGATGGGGCAGGCGCTTCAGCAAGTCGGCGCCGGTGGCTTCGATCAGCGTCGTGAAAGCCGGTGCTTCGGGGCCGCCATTCAGCCACTCGGCATAGGCGAGCCAGACTTTCGCGCCGCGCCGGCGCGCCACGGCGGCCGCCTCCTCGGCCGTGGCGCGGGCCCGCTCGGGAAGGCCGGCGCGCAGCTGCACATGGGCGAGGTCGGCGAGCAGGCGGGCTTCGTTCTCCAGCCCGGCATTGCGCTGGCGGGCATAGGCCAGCGCGTCGCTGAGCGTCGTCGTGGCGCCGGCATAGTCGCCGCGCATCGCCTGGGCCAGGCCGGCATAGCCGCGGCCATAGACCAGCAGGTAGGGATTGCCGCTTCTTTCGGCCAGCTGCCTGACCTGCTCGCTGTGCCGGCTGGCCAGCGCGACGTCGCCCAGGCTCCAGGCGATGTCGATGTGGGTGGCGTGCGCGAGCAGGCGGTGCAGCAGGTCGACCGTGGCCTCGTCGGCCGCGATCAGCGCGTCGAGCAGCAGGCGGGCTTCCTCGGCGCGGCCCATCATGGCCAGGATCTGCCCGCGCATGCCCTTGACCCAGACGCCGACGTTGAAGCCCAAGGTCTGTTGGTCGACCTCGGCGACCTCGTGCAGGCGGGCGAGCGCGGTGTCGTTGGCCGCGAGCGCAAGCGGCAGGTCGCCGGCGAGCCGCAGCGCATGGCACAGGATGGCGGTCAGCACGACCTTGAGGCTGGCGTCGCGCTTGTCGTCGACCTGGCCCAGCACGTCGCTCACCGTGGCGACATAATCGACCGCCGAGCCGCTCGCCGCGAGCACCCTCCCGTAGGCCGCGGTGACCAAGGTGACGGCGCGCATGTCGCCCAGCGCGCGGGCGATCTCGAGCGCCTCGGCGTAGTAGGGCTGGGCGTCGGCGGCGGTCACGCCCTCGCGCCACGCGAGGTTGACGATCTGGCCGTTCGCCATCAGCAGCGGATATTTCGCCGCTCCCTCGAGCGGCAGGCCGATCAGCAGGCGGCGCACGCGTTTCCAGGCGTCGAGCGCCTGGGCCGGGTCGCGCGTGCCATGCCAGGTCGCCGCCTTCATGTTGTAGGAGGCCGCCTGCAGGGCGTTGCCGGCCTCCTCCCAATGATAGGCGATGAAACCCGCCTGCGCGCCGTTGGGATCGGGCAGGGTCTTCTCCAGCTCCGCGGCGATGCTGGCGTGGAGGGCGCGGCGGCGTTCCGACAGGATCGAGCGGTAGGCCACGTCCTGCACCATCGGATGGCGGAACGCGAACATCCCGTCGGCGGCACTGCTTTCGTAGACCAGCCCGGCGCTCGACAGGCGATGCAGAACATGACTGAGCCCCGCCGCCAGCCCGCCCAGCACGCGCGCCAGGATCGGCACGGCGAACTCGCGGCCGATCACGGCAGCCGTCTGCAGGACCGACTTCTCGGCTTCGGGCCGGCTGTCGATGCGCGCCCCGATGATCGCCTGCACCGTGTCGGGCACCATGCGCATGTCGGGCGGCCGCAACAGTCGATAGGCGCCGCGCTCGCCGGCGAGGTGCCCGCTTTCCTCGAACTTGCGCACCAGCTCCTCGATGAACAATGGATTGCCGCGCGCCCGGTCGGCGATCAGCGGCAACAGCGGCATGACGGACCCATCGCCCCCCAGCAGACGGGACGCCAGCAAGTCGGCGGCCGGCCCGCGCAGCGGACTGAGCGAGATCTGGTCGTACTGGCCGCCGCGCATCCAGGGTGCGGCATGACCCGGACGATAGTTCACGACCAGCAGCAACTTCGTGCCCTGCAGCGCCTCGACCAGGACCTCGATCAGCGATTCGCTGCCCGAGTCCATCAGGTGCAGGTCTTCGAGCAGGATCACCGCCGGCTGGGTGGAACCCGCCAGGCGGACCAGCCGGCGGAACAGGGCTTCCAAGCGCTCACGGCGTGCCGTTGGATCGACCTTGGGCCGCTCGGCATCGGCCGCAGCGAGGCCCAGGAAGTCGAGCAACAGCGGAAGATCGGTTTCGAAGCCGGGACTGAGGCCGGCGAGGTGCCGGGCGACGCGCTCCCGCGCCCGCTCCGCCGTCTCGTCGGCGGGGATCTCGAAGTAGGATTTCACGAGGTCGATCATCGGCACGTAGGGCGTGGCGCGGCTATGGGCGAGGGCGTGGCCCTCCAGCACGCGCACGCCTTGCCGGCGGCAGCGTTCGGCGAACTCGAAGCACAATCGGCTCTTGCCGATGCCGGCTTCCGCCACCAGACCGACGACACATCCGTCGCCCTCGGCGGCCCGCTCGAGGCTGCGCTCCAGCAGCGCCAGCTCGGCGTCGCGACCGAGGAAGTCGGACAGACCGCGCTCGTTCAAGAAGCGCTCGCTGGTCGGGCCGCGCCGCAAGCCGGTCAGAAGGAAGACTTCGAGCGGCGCCGACAGGCCGCGGATCGGATGCAGGCCCATCGGGTCAGCCGAGACGAACTTCCGCGCGCCGCGCAGCGTCGCCGCCGACAGGACGATGGCGCCATCGGGGGCGAGGCTCTCCAGCCGGTTGGCGATATGGACGGTGACACCGGTCGCGTCGAAGTCGGTCGAGAAATCGGTAGCGACCGTGCGCGCCAGCACCTCGCCGGAGTGGATGCCGACTCGCACAGGCATGCCGCCGTCGGGCAACGCCTTGGCCGCGGCCTGCATGGCAAGCGCGGCGCAGCAGCCTCGCACGGCGTGGTCTTCCTGCGGGTTGGGGGCGCCGAACAGCGCCATGATGCCGTCGCCCGCTACGCGTACCACCGAGCCCTCGAAGCGGCGCACCGCCTCCTTCATGGCCTCGATCGCGGGCGCCAGCCGGTGACCGGCTTCCTCGGGGTCAAGGCCTTCGATCAGGCTGGTCGATCCCGAGACGTCCGCGAACAGCACGGTGATCTGCTTCAGCTCGCCGTCCGCGGTGGGCGGGGCGGCCTGGCCGGAGCCGGCACGGGCCTGCACGATGCCGCACTGGGCACAGAAGCGGGCATCGGGCGCGTTGGCATGCCCGCACGACGGGCAGGCGCGGTTGAGCGCCGTGCCGCAGGCGACGCAGAACCGGTTGTCCGGCGCGTTGTCTGTCTCACAACTCGCGCAGCGCATGTTTCCCCGCAATCAGGCAGAGGCTAGCTTAGCCGCCCTCGCGACGACAGGACAGGCCGTGCGCGCAGGCTGCCCGCGTCGCCTCGGCATCCATCAAAAGATGCCGAGGCTATTCGCCTTATCAGACCTTCTTTTTCGCCGCGGCCCTGCGCTGCAGGTCGACGGCCCTCTTGATGGCTTGCTTCATCAGGCTCGCCTCGACGGTGTGCACCGTGATGAGAAGTGTATAGGACGAGGAACTGCCGATCTTGACCGCTTCGTCGACTGAGATACTCGTCCCTGGAACGATCGAAAAAACGATTTCCCGGGAGTTGGTGTCGTCCAGCCCTTGGAAGATCAACTGGGAAAGCTCCGTTCCAACGTCGCTAGGCGTCGCCGACGGAGCTACAGTCATAGGATAGAACTGGCCCAACGTCGTGGATGGCGCGCTATACAGAAGCGCCAGCCAGTGGAGCCATTTTCCGTTGTGAGTCTCTTGGGCATCGTCGTCGGCGGGATCGACGCGAACACCTTCGTTTGTGGCTATGACGTCCATGTTGAGCCGGTTGGCTCCATTCTTCTTGAAGAATTTCTTCTTGCCCCGCCACTTCGACAGCTTCCCTCCCTCGGAGTTGTTCGCGAAGTGCTTGTTGATGCGCGCGACCATCTTCATGGTCTCGGCTGTGTTGAACAGCAGACCCATCTTATTCCCTCCCCTATGCCGACAGTGATCGGCAACTAAGGTTACCTCCGGCTGCAGAGGAGGTAAAGGGTTCAACCGGAGAGGCGGGCCAGCTCGGTCCGGCCGCGATTCCAAACGCGATCTGACGCATCGCGGCCGAATACCTCAACCAGCCCGACCGTTCGTGCCCATTCGTCGGCGCGATCTTCGCTGCTCAACCATTTGTAGAAAGCAAGAGAGGGCGGGCCGCCGAGATGATGGCCGGTCTCGTGGGCGAGGGCGACGGCCAGTCCCGCGGTGCCGATCCGGCGATGACGGACCAGGCCGCCATAGAGTTGGATCCGACGCACGTCCTGGTCGAGGAACGCCTGTGCATTGGCCAGTTCGACCGCGAGATCCATGTCGTAAGTCAGCTCCGGCCATCGCGTCTGGAACCGTTTCAGGATTTTCCGCGCCCGTCGGCGCGGCCAGCCGGATTTCAACGGCCAAAGGAGGTGGTGATCGACGGGCTTGTCGAAGAGGGGCATTCGGCAACCCTTGCATGGTCTCGGCAGGCTGACAAAGCCGACAGAGGAGACGAGATGTCGACCTGACGACTCATTGCCGGAAGCGCGCCACTGGAGTGGCGCGTCTTTGCTGGAGCGCGGACCTCAGGTCCGCATCATGAATCATGAGCGGACCTGGAGGTCCGCGCTCCGAAGAGAAATGATCGGCAAGCTCAGGGCTACCTGCCCGCAGTCCGGAAGACAGGAGCACCGCTCGAAGGGCGCTCTCCGGCAAACTACCGGTGATACTTCGTCGTGTGCTCTTCGGCGTGCAGCTTGTCGATGACGGCCTGGGTCTCCTCGGCCATCTTCACCAGCCCGCTGTAGCGCGCCCGTAGCGCCGCGATGTCGCCCTTGTCGCTCGAGTTGCCGCGCGGTTCGGCCAAGAGCGCATTCTCCTTCATCAGGAGCGAGGCGGCGATCTGCATGGCCTCCATCCGGGCCTTGCTTGCCGCGCCTTCCAGCTCCTTGATGCGTTGCGCCAGGGTTCTTTCGTCTTCTTTCATCGCAACAATGGCTCCGGCGCCGCTCCGCGCATGGCCTGCATGACCCGTATGCTGCCCTGCAACGCGCAGGCGGGCAAGACGTCGAATGAGCTTCATGACCGCACTGCTAGCACATACCGCCCGTTGTGGTGGGGAGCGTTTGCGGCGCCCCACCGGTCCAAAAGTATTTCCCAGTCCGTCGCTCCCACCAAGGCCCGAAGTGCCTACCCCTCCGCTCGCTGCAGGCGACATGACGGAAAAGGTGGCGACCCGCCCAAGAACGCTGTTGACGGATCTGAGCAATGTTGTGGCGTATGTCTGCCGACCGTCACGACCAGAGGATCGGCACCATGCTCCCCGCCCGGACTTTCATTGGACACCCCTCGACCGGCGTCCAGGGTTTCAGCTACCAGAGTTTTCCGCCGTCGCCCCGCCGCCGAGCGGGACGGAAAAACCGGCGCAAACCGGCTTCCCCAATTTCCGCAAATTCCCGGGAGGATTGCAGGCGGCGCCGTCACTCGCGTCAATTGCAAGTCAGATGTGCACTGCAAAAAGCGCGATCCGGCTATTCACCGGACCGCGCTCTGTGCTACGAAACTGTCTCTAACCAAAAAGGCCTGTGTGCCCGACCACGTGAAAACGCGGTCGGGCTTTTTTTGTCCTCGCGAGCCGCCGAGCTTACTGCTGCGGGTTCGCGGGCGCCGGCGTGGCGCTGGGCGCCGCCGGCTGGGCCGGACGCGGCGGGATGGCCGGGACGCGCGTCTGGTCGGTCGGGGCCGGTGCGGTCACCGGGCGGTCCGGCAGCTGGGCCTGGTCGTTGTGATCCCGCGGGCCGCCGGCGAAGAACATCAGGCCAGCGACCAGCGCAATGGCCACCAGGATGCCTACCACCAGGGTCAGGCCCTTGCCGCCACTCGGCTCGTAGTAGGCATCGTTGTTCACGCGATCCCGGCGCGGGTCCGGGGGGTTCGGAATATAGTCGCCCATGGATCTCTCCTTTCTCGTTTGCAGCGTATGGGGTGAACGAATCGTAGGGAGAGGTGTTCCCAGCGCTATTCTTCCTGTCGGTTCAAGGCGTTAAGCCTCTACGGGCGGCCCTTCGGTCCGATTCATGCTAGGCTTTTTCAGTCCCTCGGAGGTTCCCATGCCCGATACCGCTCTGCCCCGCTCGCCCGCCCTGCTCGATGCCGCCGGCGCCGCCCAGCTGGTCGCGTCCTACGCGCCCGTCAGCAAGGGCGCGCAGCTGAAGGACATCGGCCGCATCGATGTCCATATGGGGCGCTTCATCGCCCTCTCGCCGCTCTGCCTGGTCGCCACCGCCGATGCGTCGGGCAAGCAGGACGTCACCCCGCGCGGCGATCCGCCGGGCGCCTTCAAGGTCCTGGACGAGCACACGCTCGCGCTCGCCGACCGGCCCGGCAACAACCGGCTCGATACGCTGAAGAACCTTCTGGAGAATCCCGAGATCGCGCTGATCTTCCTGCTGCCCGGCGTCAACGACACGGTGCGCGTGGCGGGCACGGCGCGGTTCTCGGTCGATCCCGAGCTGCTGGCCTCGATGGCGGTGCAGGGCAAGGAGCCGAAATGCGCCATCGTGATTTCGGTGCGCCAGGCCTACCTGCACTGCGCCAAGGCGCTGCTGCGCTCGCGCCTGTGGGCGCCCGACTACGTCCAGCCCAAGGGCACCTTCCCGTCGATCAGCCGCATGGTCGGCGACCAGATCGGCCTCAGCGAGGAGGACAAGAAGATCGCCGAGGCGCGCACCGAGAAGGCGTACAAGGAGAGCCTATGGGCGCCTATGTCGTAACCGGCCAACGCGCCCGCCAGATGCGGGTCGTGCCGGCCGAGGTGCTGAAGCGCCTCTATGCCCGGTCCGACTGGCATGGCTTCGTGCAGACCGCCGGTCATCTCGCCCTTCTGATCGCCGGCGGCTGGCTGGTGCTGGCGACGCTCGGCACGTGGTGGGTGGTGCCGGCGCTCCTGCTGCAGGGCCTGTTCGTCAATTCGCTGTTCGGCGCCATGCACGAGTCGGTGCATTACGGCTCGTTCAAGACGCGCTGGATGGCCGACGTGCTGGCCTTCTTCTCGGGCGCGGCGATCCTGAACAATGCCGGCTTCTACCGGCACTATCACCTGGCCCATCATCGCTACACCCAGGATCCCGCGCGCGATCCCGAGCTCGTCACGTCGGGCACGCCCAAGACGTGGGGCCAGTATCTGTTCCGCGTGAGCTCGATCCCGTTCCTGATGCTCAGGATGCGCGACATCTTCCTGTTCCCGTTCGGCTATCGCGGCAATGTCGACTACATCCATCCCTCGGCGTGGCCCGAGGCGCAGCGCTGGGGCCGCTGGCTGCTGGCGCTCTACGTGGTCTTGATCGTGGGCTCGATTGCGCTCCACACCACCGTCGTGCTGTGGGTGTGGTTTATCCCGCTGCTGGTCGGCCTGCCGTTCCTGCGGCTCTATTTGATGTGCGAGCACACGCTCTGTCCCAACAGCGACGACGGCTTCGCCAACACCCGCACGACTATCAGCAATCCGATCGTGCGCTTCCTGATGTGGAACCTGCCCTACCACGCCGAGCATCACCTGTTCCCCAACATCGCCTTCCACAACCTGCCCGAAGCGCACCGCCACCTGCGGCCGCATCTGAAGTACGTCGCCACGGGTTACATCGGCGTGCAGCGCGAGATCGTGCGGAGCCTGGCGTGAACGCTGGGGGCGCGCCACTCCAGTGGCGCGATCTTCTCTCGCCTCAACGAAGACGCGCGACTGGAGTCGCGCGTCCCCAGCGATGAGAGCGTGTGCATGAAGACCAGCGAAGGCACCTTCGACTGCGGCGACCTCCCGCTGCAGCGCGGCGGCACGCTCAAGGGCGCCCGCATCGTCTACAAGACATTCGGCACGCTTTCGCCCAGGCGCGACAACGTCATCGTCTATCCCACGAGCTACTCCGCGCATCACACCGACATCGAATGGCTGGTGTCGCCCGAGCACTGCCTCGACCCCAGCCGCTATTTCATCGTCATCCCCAACATGTTCACCAACGGCCTCAGCTCCTCGCCGTCGAACACACCGGGTGAATTCCCCCAGGTCACGACCTACGACAACGTCACCCAGCAGCGCCGTTTGTTGAACGAGGTGTTCGGCGTCGACCGCGTGAAGATGGTCTACGGCTGGTCGATGGGCGCGCAGCAGGCCTATCACTGGGCGGCTCTGTTCGGCGACGTGGTCGAGCGCATCGTGGTCAACTGCGGCTCGGCCAAGACCGCGCCGCACAATTTCGTCTTCCTCGAAGGCGTGCGCACCGCGGTGCAGGCGGCCCGGACGCCCGAGGAAGGCCTGCGCGCGATGGGCCGCATCTATGCCGGCTGGGCGCTGAGCCAGACCTTCTATCGCCGCGAGATGTGGCGCGGCCTCGGCTTCAAGGACCTGGAGGATTTCCTGGTGCGCTCCTGGGAGGCGAGCTTCCTCCGCCGCAAGGCATCGGATCTCATGGCCCAGCTCTGGACCTGGCAGGCCGGCGACATCTCCGCCAACGATCTTTATCGCGGCGATCTCGATATGGCGCTGGCCGGCATCAAGGCCAAGGTCCTGCTGATGCCGTCGGCCACCGACCTCTATTTCCAGACCGACGACAACAAGGCCGAGCTGCCCTCGTCTCAAGTACGCCCGCCTGGCCGAAATCCCCTCCGTCTGGGGCCACCGCGCCGGCAACCCCGCCGCCAATCCGGAGGATGCGGCGTTCATCGACAAGCAGGTCACAGCGCTTCTCGCCGAGTGACCTCAAACGTCCTCTCCGCCCGCGTAGCGGGGGGAGAGGAAGGGGCCCCGCGCGGAGCGTGGGGGAGGTGAGGTGGGTCTTCGTCCTTTCTGCGTGTCCGCCCACGGTTCCTGATGAAGCACCACCTCACCCTCCCATTGCTTCGCAATGGGCCCCACCCTCTCCCCCGCTTCGCGGCGGAGAGGGACTCCGATATGCTGCCTCGTCATCATCCAAGGACCCAGCCCCATGCCCGATGGTCTCCCCACCAACGGCCTCGTCATCGTCGCCAAGCGCGACTGCCCGACCTGCGTGCTGGTCGAGCCGGTGATGCAGAGCCTCGATCGCGCCGGCCCGCTCGCCGTCGTCAGCCAGGACGATCCGACCTTCCCCGCGGGCGTGCGCGCCGTCATCGACGACCACGAGCTCGAGCGCTCCTTCCGCCTCAACATCGAAGCCGTGCCGACCCTGATCCGTTTCAAGGACGGCCGCGAGGTCGAGCGCACGGTTGGCTGGGAGCGCAGCGAATGGATGCGGCTGGCGGGAGACGCCGCCGAAGGCAAGGGCCTGCCGGCTTGGCAGCCGGGCTGCGGCTCCAAGAGCGTCGAGCCCGGCGTGCACGAGGCGCTGATCGCGCGCTACGGGGACTCTGGCCTCAAGTCGCGCGAGATCGCGGTCGGCAACTGGGACGACCCGATCGAGGCCTGCTTCGAGCGCGGCTGGAGCGACGGGCTGCCCGTCGTGCCGCCGACCGACGAGCGCATCCTGCGCATGCTGGGTGGCACGACCCGTAAGCCCGACGAGGTGGTGGGCCTCATCCCGCCCAACCTCGCGCCCTGCACCGTCGAGAAGGTGGCGATCAACGCCGTGATGGCGGGCTGCAAGCCGGAATACATGCCCGTCGTGCTGGGCGTGCTCGAAGCGGCACTCGATCCGCTGTTCGTGCTGCACGGCCTGTTGTGCACCACGCACTTCTCCGGCCCGCTGGTCATCATCAACGGCCCGGCCGCCAAGGCGATCGGCATGAACAGCGGCGTCAATGCGCTGGGCCAGGGCAACCGCGCCAACGCCACGATCGGCCGCGCGCTGCAGCTCATCGTTAGCAACGTCGGCGGCGGCCTGCCCGGCGCCATCGATCGCGCGACCTTGGGCAATCCCGGCAAGTACACTTTCTGCTTCGCCGAGGATGAGATCCGATCCCGACTGGGAGCCATTGTCGGTGCGCCGCGGCATTGCCGCCGGCAAGAGCGCCGTCACCCTGTTCCACGGCGAAGGCGTGAACGGCTTCATCGACCAGAAGTCGCGCACGCCCGAGGAGCTGGTGCGCTCGCTGGCCATGGGCCTGTTCGGCGTCGGCCATCCCAAGCTTTGCCTCGCCGGCAATGCCGTGCTGGTCCTGTCGCCCGAGCACTACAAGATCTTCAAGGATGGCGGCTGGGGCCGCCGGCGGATCGAGGACGCGCTGTACCAGGCGCTGAAGCGGCCCGGCCGCGACCTGGTGCAGGGCGCGCAGGGCGTCGCCGAGGGGCTGCCCGCGTCGGCGGCGGACAAGATGATCGACAAGTTCCAGCCCGACGGGCTTTTGATCGTTCGCGCCGGTGGCGAAGCCGGGCTATTCTCGGCCATCATCGGCGGCTGGCCGGGCCAGTCCGTGCGCGACGAGTGCCAGGCCGTGACCAGGGAGATTGCTCCATGAACCCATCGACCAAGCTGCGCGATCCCACGGCCGAGAGCTCGCCGACGCGGCGCGCGCGCCTCGCCCCGCCATCGTCGATCGAGGGCAAGACCGTGGCGCTGATGGATATCGGCAAGTCACGCGGCGCCGAGTTCATCGACCGCCTCGAAGGCCACTTCAAGAAGGCGGGCGTCGCGACCAGGCGCTACCGCAAGCCCACCAACACCAAGGTGGCGCCGATCGCGCTGATGCAGCAGATCGCCGCCGAAGCCCAGCTCGCGGTGATCGCCTTAAGCGATTGAGGCTCCTGCACATCGTGCAGTCTGCACGACCTCAATAACCTCGACACCCGCGGCCTCCCCGGCGTCAACATCGTGACCACCGGCTTCATCGACGGCGTCGCCGCGCAAAGCAATTCGCTGGGCTTCGAGCCCGCCGTCGTCTACGTCCCCCATCCCATCCAGAACCGCACCAAGGCCGAGATCGAAACCATCGCCGACGACGCGTTTGCCAAGGTGATGGCGCTGCTACGGCAGTAAGCCGTCAAACGTCCTCTCCGCCCGCGAAGCGGAGGGAGAGGAAGGGGCCCCGCGCGCAGCGTGGGGGAGGTGAGGTGGGTCTTCTTTCATCCGCCTTCCGCATATCGTCTCTGGTGAGGCACCACCTCACCCTCCCATTGCTTCGCAATGGGCCCCACCCTCTCCCCCGCTGCGCGGCGGAGAGGGACTTGATCAGTCCTTCTCCGGTACGACCGACGGATGGACCTCGCCCGGCGCCGGATCGACGGGCGTCGGCGGCGGGGTCGGGCGGGGCGGGATGGGCGTCAGGAAGGCGGCGACCGCGGCGGCGGTGGCCTTGGGGTCTTCTTCCATCGGGGAATGGCCGAGCCTCTCGAAGATCTCGAGCTTGGCGCCCTTGATGTCGTCCTGGAAACGGAAGGCATCGGCGACCGGGACCCATCGATCCTTCGCGCCCCACAGGATCAGGGTCGGCACGGCGAGCCGTTTGAGCGGCGTGGGATCGAGCGGCTCCTGCGTCCGCGCGCGCTGCAGGGTGGCCTCGCGATTGCCGGGAAAGCGCTGCAGCTCGGCGGTGCGCCGGACCCGCTCGGCCGTCACCATCGCCGGATCGGCATAGAGGTCGGCGAGCGAACGCCGCACCACGCTCTCGGGCTTGAAGTAGATGCCGATGTCGCCCACGACCGGCAGCCGGGCCAGTCGCGTCGGCCACGGCGTCTCGCCGCCGTCGCGTGGATAGCCCGCCGAATCGACCAGGATCAGCTGGCTCACGCGGTCGGGCCGCGTCGCGGCGAAGGTCCAGGCCACGGCGCCGCCCAGCGAATGGCCGGCCAGCACAAAGCGGTCGAGATTGAGGGCGTCGACCAGGACCTCGATGAAATCGGCATAGGCCTCGACCGTGTATTCGTCGCGCGGCCAGGCGCCGGTGAGGCCGTGGCCCGGCAGGTCGACCGAGATCAGCCGCGCCTGCGCAGCCAGCTCGCGCGCCCAGCCCTCCCATTCGTGCAGCGAGCCGTTCGAGCCGTGAATCAGCACCAGCGGGATGCCGTCGGGATTGCCCTGGTCGCGCACATGGGCGCGCACGCCGCCGACATCGATGAACCTCGACCGGTCGTTGGCGTAGCGCGCGACCAGCAGCTCCGCCGGCAGGCTGGGCGAATAGGCCCACAGCGCCACGCCGGCCAGCACGCCCACGGCGAACAGCAGGTAGATTGGCCAGCGCCGGCGCGGCGCCTCGTCCCTACGGCGGCGCCGCGGCATCGCCGTCCTTGCTTGCTGTCTTGGCGTCGCCTGGCTTGGCTTCTGCGGGTTGGCCGTCCGCCGGCTTGGCCTCCGCCGGCCTGGCGTCGAGATGCGTCTTGATGTTGTGCAGCTTGAAGGTGGGGATCGCCTTGGGATCGAGGATCCCGCTCTCGATCATTTTGGTCAGGATCGCCTGGTTGAGATCGTTGGTGACGACCAGGCGATCCTCCAGGCGGCTCACGAACACGAACAGCTCGAAGTCGAGGCCGGTGGGCGTGATGCGCTCGAAGCGCACGATCGGCGCGGGCACGCGCAGCACGCGCGGATGGCCGAGGGCGGCCTCGCGCAGCAGCGTTTCCATCATCGCAACGTCGGTCGCCAGCCCGACCGTGAGCTTGATCTCGACCCGGCTCGACGTGTCGGCATAGGTGCGGTTCACCACGGGGTTCTGCAGGAACATGCTGTTCGGCATGATGACATGGGTGCGCTGGAAGGTTTCCATCTCGGTGGCGCGAATGTTGATGCGCCGGACGAAGCCTTCGTGGCCCGCCACGCTCACCCAGTCGCCCGCCTTGATCGGCCGCTCGACCAGCAGGATGACGCCTGAGATCACGTTGTTGGCGATGTTCTGCAGGCCCAATCCGATGCCGACCGAGAGCGCGCCCAGCACGATGGCGAGGTTGGTGAAGTCGACGCCCAGCACGCCGATGCCGATCACCAGCGCCAGAAGGACGCCCACATAGTTGAGTCCGGCGTCGATCGATTGGCGGAGCGGCAGCGGCGCGTCGACGGTCGGCAGCACGCGGTCGCGCACCACGGTGCGCACCAGGCGGGCGATCACCATGCAGACCACGAAGGCCACGATCGCCATGCCGACATTGCCCAGCGAGATGGTGACGCCGCCCACCTTCACGCCGCGCATCAGCTGGCCCGCCCCATCGACGATGGCGTCGGTGTCGACGCTCCACGCCGCGGGAATGCCGACTCCCAGCAGCAGCACCAGGAACAGGTCGAAGACCAGCATCAGCAGGTGCTGGCCGCGCAGGGTCGAATCGGGCGCGAGGCCCAGCCGGTGGCGCACCCAGCGGCCGGGCGGCGTGTCGGGTGCGGCGGCTTCCTCGAGCAGGTCGGCCATCAGGCGATGCGCCAGCACCACGATCGTGATCATGAGTGCCGTGCTGAAGATCGCGTTGTGCAGGTGGGCGGCCAGGGTGGCATAGCCCAGCAGCGCGAAGGGGATGGCCGACAGCACCAGCACGCTCAGCAGCAGCCGCGCGATCGACCACCAGGTGCCGCCGATCATGTGCGGATGGCCCGCTTCGGGGCCCGGACTCGTGCCAGGGGCCGGTGCGGCATGCCAGGCGCGGTTACTGAGCGTCGGCAGGGCGAGGATGGCCACGACGGTGGCGATCACCAGGGCGCCCACCGAGGCGAGCGCGCTGCGGTCGCCGGGGCCGCGCGTCAGGACGACATAGACGAACTCGATGGTGAGCCCGATCGCCATCAGGCGGCGCACCGCCTGCGACAGCTCGTGGGCGCTTTCGGTCGAGAAGGGCAGCACCCGCCACGCCGGCCGGCGCGGCGAGAGTGCCGTGGCGGTGAGCCCGACCACCAGCAGGAAGATGATCACGCGGATGGCGAGGTCGGGCACCAGCACGTCGATCGGCGGCGGCGGCGAGGTCGCCATCAGAAGCTTGCCGATCAGCCAGACGGCGAGGATCGGCACCAGCACGAGGCCGACGCCGTCGACGGCGGCCGCAAGGGTACGGTCGCGCTGGCCGGGCTCAGTCGCATCGCCGCGCCCGAAGCGGCGGCGCAGGAAGCGCCCCAGCCACCATAGCGCCACGGTAATGACCGCCCAGACGGCGAGCGACGTAAGGTCCTGCTCGCCCGAGCGGAGCGCGCTCAGGCCCTCGTGGCCCCACGCCGTGATCGCGGCGGAAAGCGTCTGCACCGCCGTCCTGAACTGTGGTCCGAGCTGGCGCCACACGTCGGGCGACAGCGGCGAGACATCCCGGTGCAGCAGGGCATCGAGCATGACCTGGCCGCGCAACTTGGTCAGGCGCTCGGTCAGCTGGTCGGCGCGGGCGATGATCACCTCGCACTGCTTGACCTGGCTCTCGCTGACCGACGCCAGGTCGGTCAGCCGGGCGCGGTCGGCCTTCACCGCGTCGGTCTCCGTCACCGGGTCGCTGCCTGGCTTGACCTCGAGCGGGGCCAGTAGCTTCTTTGTGTCGGCGAGGTCGTTGCGGGCGATGGCGGCGGCGGCGCTCGCTGCGGCGCGCACGTCGGCCACCTGCTCGCGCAGCGCGTCGATCTCGACCGGCAGGAGGTTGGCCTGCTCGGCCCGCGTGGCGACGCGGTCGAGCTGGCGTGTCCAGACGTCGATCAGCTGGGCGAACGGCCGCTGCGGCGCCGCCGCGGTCTGGCCGAACGCCGGGCCGGCGCAGACGAGCAGCAGCAGAAGCCAAGCCAGGCGGGGGAAATAGGGCATTTCGTTCTTTGTTGTCCTGACGAACCCGCGAGGAACCACCGTCTACCACGGTCCCCGCTGGGCCGTCTTGTCGCCCAAGGAGGCCGAAAATAGGGCGACTTTGTCGTTACAGTCGGACTGTCGGCGCTTGGCCGTTGACAGGGCCCCGGTGACGGGGAACCTTGCGCGCCGAAACAGAAAAAGCGGGGGGAGACGGCATGGCCGAGGGGCAGAGCGCGGTGGGCGAAGTACGTGTGAAGCCCGATCGACTGCACGCCTTCACCATGGCGATCTGCCGGGCCGATGGCAGCTCGGACGAGGAAGCCCGGCTGGTCGCCGACCATCTGGTGCTGGCCAACCTGTTCGGCCACGACAGCCACGGCGTCGGCATGATCCCGCACTACATCCAGAACACGACGACGGGCGCCTGCGTCCGTAACCATCATGCAAAGATTTTGCGCGATAATGGTGCTGTCATCGTGATCGACGGCGGCGCGGGCTACGGCCAGGTCGTCGCCAAGGAGGCCATGGATATCGGCATCGACCGCGCCCGCAAGCACGGCGTCTGCGTCGTCGGCCTCACCAACGCCCATCACATCGGCCGCATCGGTCACTGGGGCGAGCAGTGCGCGCGCGCCGGCATGGTGAGTACCCACTGGGTGAACGTGCACGGCCACAAGTCTATGGTGGCGCCGTTCGGCGGCGCCGAGCCGCGCTTCACCACCAATCCCTACTGCACTGCCGTGCCGCGCAAGGGCAAGGAGCCGATCGTGCTCGACTTTGCCACCAGCCAGGTGGCGGCGGGCAAGGTGCGCGTGGCCAACAACAAGAAGGTGCAGATGGAGGAAGGCCTGCTGATCGACGCGGCCGGCAAGCCCACCACCGATCCGGGCGTGCTGTACAATCCGCCCTACGGCGCCATCCTGCCGTTCGGCCTGCACAAGGGCGGCGGCCTCGCGGTGATCTGCGACCTGCTGGCCGGTGCGCTGACCGGCGGGCGCACCCACAGCCCGCGCACAATCAAGTCCGGCACCGACATCATCAACAACATGCTGTCGATCATCATCGACCCGGCGTCGATGGACGACCCCTCGACGTTCGAGGACGAGGTCGAGACCTTCATCACCTGGGTGAAGTCGGCCAAGCCGCAACCCGGGGTGGCCGAGGTGCTGACGCCGGGCGAACCCGAACGCGCGCGCCGCGCCGACCGCGAGAAGAACGGCGTGCCGATCGACACCACGACCTGGCAGCAGCTGCTGGATATCGCGCGCAAGGTACGACTGAACGACACCGACATTCCGAGCATGGCCGGCGCCTGACGGCCCGGCACAGGAGACCGACATGGCCAAGATGAAGCTCTACTATTCGCCCTCGTCGCCTTACGCCCGCAAGGTGAGGGCGGTGGCGATCGAAACCGGCCTCGACAAGAAACTCGACATGGTCAATGTCGCGTTGACCCCGGTGGCGCCCAACCCCGACGTCGACAAGCACAACCCGATCGGCAAGATCCCGGCCCTGTCGGTCAAGGGGATGGACCTCTTCGACTCGCCGGTGATCTGCGAATATCTCGACAGCCAGCACAAGCGCCGCAAGCTCCTGCCGCGCAAGGGTCGCGAGCGCTGGGTGGCGCTGCGCCTGCAGGCGATGGGCGACGGCCTGCTCGATGCCGCCCTGCTGGCGCGCTACGAGGGCTTCCTGAGGCCCGAGGACAGGCGTTGGCCCGACTGGACCAAGGGCCAGATCAAGAAGATCGACGGCGTGCTCGACCAGCTCGAGGCCGAGACCAAGTCGCTCAAGGGCAAGCCCACCATCGGCACCATCACCGTGGGATGCGCGCTCGGCTATCTCGACTTCCGCTTCGCCGACCACAACTGGCGCGCCAAGCGGCCCAAGCTCGCCAAGTGGTTCACGACCTTCTCCAAGCTGCCGTCGATGAAGACGACGGCGCCGCCGGCGGCTTAAGCAGACGGCGTGACTGCGGACGAGATCATCGCCCGCCTCGGGCTCACGCCGCATCCCGAGGGCGGCCACTATGTCCAAACGTTCCGCGCGCCCGAAGGCACGGCGATCTACTTCCTGCTGAAGGGCGGTGAACGCTCGCACTGGCACAAAGTCACGAATGCCGACGAGATCTGGCATCACTATGCCGGTGCGCCGCTGGAATTGGCGCTGAGCGAGGACGGCAAGAGCGTGCGCCACCTGCGGCTCGGCAAGGACTTCGGCATAGGCGAGCAGCCGCAGGCCGTGGTGCCGCGCCAGGTTTGGCAAGCCGCGCGCTCGCTCGGCGCCTGGACGTTGGTCGGCTGCACGGTGTCGCCGGCTTTCGAGTTCTCCAATTTCGAGCTAGCGCCGCCCGGATGGCAACCACAGCTCGCGTGAAGCGAGGGCTGCGCCGACGGTGACCAGCGCGGCCGCGATGAGAAGCGTCCCGGTTGGCTCGGCGAGACCGCAAGCGATCAGGAGCGCGGTCGAGAGGATCGGCGTGGCGTAGGAGAGGGCGCCCAGCGCGCGGATGTCGCCGCGCTTGACGGCATGGTCCCACAAGTAGAACGCGGCGCCCGCCGGCCCGAGGCCCAGCGCCAGCACGGCGAGCCACGCCGTCGTCGAGGCCGGCCACACGGTGCGCTCGAACGCCAGGTGGCAGCCGAGCGACAAGAGCGCCGATGCCGCGCAAAAGGCCGCGATGGCGTCGGTCGGCGTCTCGCCCAAGCGGCGTGACAGCACCGAGTAGAGCGACCAGGTGAAGGCGCAGCCCAGCGCGAGCGCATAGCCCAATGTGTACGCGCCAGTGAAACTCAGTCCCCGGCCGAACGCCAGCAGCACGATCCCGGCGAAGCCCAGCAGCGCCCCCACGAGATGCGGCCAGCCCAGGCGCTCGCCGGCCAGCGGCGCCGACAGCAGCACGATCAGCAACGGCCACAGATAGTTCACAAGATTGGCCTCGGCCGGCGGGGCGAGCTGCAGGGCGGCGAAATAGAGGGCGTGGTAGCCGAACAGGCCGCCGACGCCCAGCAGCCAGACGCGCGGTGGCCAGCCCAACAGCCCCGCCCAGCCGACGCCGCGGGCGAACGCCCGCACGATGCCGATTGCGGCACCGACCGCGAACGTCATGGCAACCATCTGGAACGGCGGAACCGGACCAGCCGTTACCGACAACGTCGCCAGGGCGCCCCACAGCGCGATGGCACAGAAGCCGGCTGCCATCGCGCGGCGACGGTCGACATCGATAATTGTCATGGCCGCCGCATAGAGATTGCTGCTGCTCCTGTCGAGCGGGTGCGTGGGTCGTTTTTCATGGTTACGATAAGGTTGCAGCGGAGCCTTCATGTTCGTTCGGCCGACCAATCCGGTGAGTCATCGTCTGGCGCGCCTGGCCTTCCTAACGGCCTGCGTGGCGGCGCTGGTCGTCGCCTCGGCCGGGCCGCTTCACCGCTTCGTCGGGCTCGACATCGAAGCGGATTTCGCGGTTTTCCGCTACGGCTTCTACCTTGCCGTCGCCGCGGTGGCCCTGGGCCTTGCCACCATCGTGCCGACGCGGCCCGGCGATCGCCGGCGCGGCTTCGTGGCGGCGCTGCTTGCCATCGTGATCGGCGGCGCTGCCGCCTATACGCCGCTCGACTGGTTCCTGCGCGCCCAGCGGTCGCCTGAGATCAACGACATCTCGACCGACATCGCCAATCCGCCGCCGCTGGTCGTCACCTTGCAGTTGCGCCGAGGTGCTGCCAATCCGCCGGCCTATCCCGGCGCCAGCGTCGGCGTGCTGCAGCGCGCTGCTTACCCCGACATCGTGCCGGTCATTCTGCCGGTCCCGCCGGCCGAGGCGTTCAGGCGCGTCGACGCCGCGGCGATGGCGATGGACTGGGACATCGTCGCGCGCGCGCCGGCCGACGGGCGGCTGGAAGCCGTCGCCACCAGCCAATGGTTCGGCTTCAACGACGACATCGTGGTGCGCATCCGCCCCGAGGGCACCGGCAGCCGCATCGACATCCGCTCCAAGAGCCGCGTCGGCGAGTCCGATCTCGGCGTCAACGCGCGGCGCATCCGCGAGTTCATTGCGAAGCTGAAGGCGGAGACTTGATCTTCGAACCGCTCGGATCAAGACCAACCTCATCCTGAGGAGCACGCCGTAGGCGTGCGTCTCGAAGGATGGGCAACAACATGACTGGCGCCCATCCTTCGAGACGCCGCGCTTTGCGCGGCTCCTCAGGATGAGGTTGTACTTGCTTCGAATGCGCGCCCTTTGCTCAGCCGGCTACAGCGGCAACGTAAACCGGAAGGTCGTGCCCGCGGCGCTGGTCTCGGCGAGTGCGATGTCGCCGCCATGGATGCGCACCAGGTCGCGGGCGATGGCAAGGCCCAGCCCGGCCCCGCCGGCGCGTCCGCCCGTGGCGAAGGGGCGGAAGATCTGGGCCGCGACCGCCTGGGGCACGCCGGGCCCGTTGTCGGCGACGTCGACCTCGAAACAGCCGCCGTTGGCGTGGCTGCGCACGGTGACCGTGGTCGCGCCGGCTTCGAAGGCGTTGCGGCCGAGATTGACGAAAACGCGGTAAAGCAGGTCGCGATCGGCGCGCACCGGCTGCTCGTCGCTGCACTCGTTGATCCAGTGGCGCACGATATTGGGCGTGCTGTCCTCGCCCTGTTCCTGCAGCGTGACGCCCACCTCATCGACCAGGTCGGCCAGCTCAACCTCGGCGATCCTGGGTGTCGGCCGGTCGCGCACATACTCGATGGCGTCGCTGGCCAACCTTGCCGCCCGGTCGATTGTATTGAGGATGGTCGGCGCCAGCGCGCGCGTGCGCTCATCGTCGCTGCGCGCCAGGCGATCGGACAAAAGCCGCGCCGTCGACAGCATGTTGCGCAGGTCATGGTTGATCTTGTTGGTCGCGGCGCCAATCTCGGCCAGCCGCGATTTTTGCCGGAGCGACGCGCGCAGCTCGCGCTGCAGGTTCTGGAATTCGCGGTCGACCACGCCGATCTCGTCGTTGCGCCGGGTTGGCGGGCGTTCGGTGCCCGGCTCCTCGGGCTCGCGCCGGAACGCCGTCATGTCGGCCGAGAGATCCTGCAGCGGCCGGATGACCAGCCAGCGCAGCGCGAGGTAGAGCAGGAAGGCTGTGAACAGCGCGATGATGATGGACAGCACCAGAATGCGCGTGGCGTAGCTGTACATCGCGATGCGCATCGGCAGCTCGTCGACGATGATCCACACCATGGCATGCGGCAGGCGCATCGATTCGCCGCCGACGCGGATGTAGCGCGCACCGTCATGCGACATCGCCGCCAGCGCGTCCCAGATCAGCGTGAACATGCCCTCTTCCTTGAGGTTGTAGCTCGGCATGCTGGGGCGCGGCTCGATGGTCATCAGGGCGCGCTTGGGCTTGTTGGGCTCGACCAGCACCACTGTGTCGACGCGCGCATTGTTGAGCAGGGCGCGCTTGACCTCCTCGGTCACCATGTTGTCGGGCGTGGCATCGAGCGCCAGCGCCGCCAGGGTGCCGCTTTCGATCAGCTGGTAGAGATAGACCATGCGGAAGCGGGCGATCGAGGGCAGGAAGAGCAGGATCTCGGCCGTCATCACCGCGGCGATCACCATCCCCAGGATGCGCGCCGAGAGCCCGAAAGAGAGATTTCGGCGGCGCAGGGGACGGACCGTTTCGGCCTGAAGGGTGACATCGGCGGTCATCGCCTGAGTCTATCGAAGTCCCGACCCGGGGCCTAGGTCGGTGCACGGCCTTGTGTTGAGGCCTTTTTCGACCCTAGGGCGCCGTTACCACGCGATAGTAGACGCCTTTGGCGGGCACGAACCACAGGCCATCGGTGCAACTGTAGTAGGGCTGCGCATTCACTGCCTGATAGTTGCATCCGCCGGGCTGCGTTCCGTAGATCGTTCCCGGCGGATTAGTCGACGCAGCCAATCGCCCGGCGGCCGCGCTCAGGCGCCGGGCGATACGGCGGCTGTCTTCGCCACGGCGGCCGCAGGGGCCGCCATCAGCACCGCCCCGGCCAACAGGACCAGGACGCCGGCGCCGATCAGCATCGGCCCCAGGGCGACGGTGCCCAGGAGATTGGGCGCGAAGCCGGTCAGGACCCAGGCCATGGCCATGACCGATGCGGCGATGCCCATGGCCCAGCCCACTTTCGAGGGCGGCACCGATTTCGAGAACAGCGTGAGCAGCGCCGTGTAGGCCACCATGTCGCCGATGCCGAGAACGAGGGCGAGCGCCCAGAGCGCGTGCTGGCCCACCGGCATGCCGCTCAGCGCCACGCCAGCCCCGTTTATGAGCAAACCCAGCAAGGCCAGGGTCTTGTCACTGAATCGCTGGGCCGCGAAGGGCATTACCCCGACCAGCGCGACGACAAAGCCCAGTCCGACAACGCCGGTGAACAGGCCGATCTCAGCGGGCGCATAATGGAACTGCTGGATCAGCAGCACCGAGATCATGGCGTAGTAGATGCTGAAGCCAAGCTGGAACAGCAGATGGACGATCGCGAGCAGGCGGACCGAGGGCGTCGTGAAGGCCTGCGTGAAGACCTTGAGCGGCCGCAGCCAGTCGAGTGCCTGTCCGGAGGGTGGCGCGGTGTCGCGAAAGCCGAAAAGAATCCAGACAAAGGAAATGGCCCCGAGCGCGGCTGCGGTCCAGAGCGGAGTCGCGAAGTCGAACCACGGTTCGATCGTCCGCTCCGAGAGGACGCCGCCCATCACCGGTCCCAGGACGATGCCGACCGAGAGCGCCAGGGTGAGAAGGCTCATGTTGAGGGCACGCTGCGACTCCGGGGAGAGATCGGACACGGCGGCCTGGGCGATCGGCTGGCTGCCGGCCATCAGGCCCGACAGGAAGCGCCCGAACAGCAGCAGCGCCACGCTGCGCAGCACGATGCCGGCGGCCATCAGGCCGGTGGCGACGCTCAGCCCGCCCATGCAGATCAGCAGCACGCGCTTTCGACCGAAGCGGTCGGACAGGTCACCCAGCAGCGAGGCGCCGAAGAACATGCCGGCCGGATAGAGCATGTAGCCCAGGCCAAACAGGAAGTCCGTCTCGGCCGCCGACACGCCGGGGCCGAGAAACTTCCGGTGCGTGCCGGCGAACATCATGGTGAGGATGGGATAGACCAGCCCGAAGCCCAGCGAGTCGACGGTGATGGCCAGCAGGCAGGGCGCGATAGTTCTTGAAATTCTTGAGAAGCGAAGCCATGTCGACATCATTACCAGTCGACGCATGAAGGTCATAGCGACCGTCGATCGAGCGAGGGCGGATCTGATCCCGTAATGAGTCGCGCGCCCGACTGGAAGGTGACGTACGACCACAGCCAGTCGAGCATCACGACCAGCCGGTTCCTGAAGCCGATCAGGAACGAGATGTGGACAAGGCCCCACAGCAACCAGGCGAGCGTGCCGTCGAGCCTGATCCAGCCGAAGTCGGCCACGGCGGCGCGACGGCCGATGGTGGCGAGCGTGCCGTAGTCGCGATAGCGGAAGGGCGGCGGCGCGGGCCGGCCGGCAAGTCGCGCGCGCAGCAGGCGCGCGACATAGGCGCCCTGCTGCTTGGCGACAGGCGCCAGGCCGGGCAGCGGCCGACCGGCACCATCGAGGGCAAGGGCTGTGTCGCCGAGCACGAAGATCTCGGGATGGCCGGGCAGCGACAGGTCGGGACCGACCTTGGCCCGCCCCGCGCCATCCTTGTCGGCGCCCAGCCATTGCGCGGCGCCGGAGGCCATGACCCCGGCGGCCCACACGATGGTGGCCGCCGCCAGACGATGGTCGCCGATGGCGACGCCCTCTTCGTCGCACTGCGAGACCGGCGTGCCGAGGCGCACCTCGACATGCAGCCGTTCGAGCGAGCGACGCGCCGCCTCGCTCAAGGTTTCCGGAAGAGCGGGCAGCAGGCGCGAGCCCGCCTCGACCAGAACGATGCGGGCGTCGCGCGGATTGATGCTGCGGAAATCGTGACGCAGCGCCACGTGGGCAAGCTCGGCGATGGCCCCCGCCATCTCCACGCCGGTCGGGCCGCCGCCGATCACCACGAAGGTGAGGAAGCGCCGCCGTTGCTCCGGTGCGGTCGCCGCTTCGGCGTGCTCGAAGGCCATCAGGATGCGGCGACGGATGCCGGTGGCGTCGTCGATGTTCTTCAGTCCCGGCGCCACGCTCTCCCAGTCGTCGTGGCCGAAATAGGAGTGTCGTGCACCGGTGGCGACGATCAGATGGTCATAAGGAACCGCGCGGTCCTCGACTGTCACGGTCCGCCTTTCCTTGTCGATGCCCAGGACCTTTCCGAGCACGACGCTCACATTCGGGGCGCGACGCAGGATGGAGCGGATCGGCTGGGCGATCTGCGCCGGCGAGAGGCCTGCGGTCGCCACCTGGTAGAGCAGCGGCTGGAACAGATGGTAGTTGCGCCGATCGATGACGGTGACGTCGGCGGCGGCGCCGGCCAATCCAGCCGCGGCGCTCAGTCCGCCGAAGCCGGCGCCGATGATGACGATGCGGGGCCGGGCCATGGCAGCGCTCACCAGACCGGCAGACGGGCGAGGAGACGCACCAAGCCGCGCGACCGCGGGCCGAACAATGTTTCGGTGAAGTAGCTGCCGGCGGCGCGCTTGCTCGCCTCGCCCAGGGTCGGATAGGGCGGCACGAAGCTCGCCAGCGCCGAGATCTTCAGGCGCCTGGAGATCGCCAGGCACCAGGGCTGGATCAGTTCGCCGGCCTGCGGCGCCACGATGGCGGCCCCCAGGATGCGGCCGCGCCGGTCGGTGATCGCCTTCACCATCCCTTCGGTCTGGCGCTCGGTCTGGGCGCGGTCGTTTTCGGCAAGCTTCCAGCGCAGGACTTTTATCGCCTCGCCATGCTTGTCGCGCGCCGCGTGTTCGCTCATGCCGACCTGCGCCAGCTCGGGATCGGTGTAGGTCGCCCACGGCACGATCGAGGAGTCGAGCTTGGCGGGCGCGCGGAACAGCGCACCGCGGATGAACAGCGACGCCTCGTAGCCCGCCATGTGGGTGAAGGCATAGAGGCCGTTGCAATCGCCGATCGCCCAGACATTGCGATTGGAGGTACGCAGGGAAGCATCGACCGTGATGCCTTGCTTGGTGTGGGCGACGCCCGCCGTCTCGAGGTCGAGTCCTTCGACTACGGGCGCGCGGCCGGCAGCGACCAGCAGGTGCGAGGCTTCCACACGTTCGCCGCCGTCGAGGGTCACCGTCATGCCGGAAGGAGCTCGTTCGATTCGGGCGATCTTGACGGGCGCGCGCAGGTCGACGCCCTCCGTCCTGCAGCCGCGCTACGACGATGGCGGAAAGCTCGGGATCGTCCTTGGCGAGGAAGGCCGCCGCTTCCAGCACCGTGACCTTCGCGCCCAGCCGTCGGTAGGCCTGCGCCAGTTCGAGGCCAATCGGCCCGCCGCCGATCACGATCAGATGCGTCGGGCAGGACGCGGTTGGCGAAGACGGTCTCGTTGGTGAGATAGGGCGCGTCGGTCAGGCCCGGAATGGGCGGCGCGGTCGGCCGCGATCCGGTCGCCAGCACGATGCGGCGGCTCTTGATGCGATGCGGGCCGGCCGACAGTTCGGTGCGGCCGACGAAGCGTGCCTCTTCCCTCAGCACGCGGACGCCGAGCTCCTTCGAAGCGCTCGACCGAATCGTTGGGCGCGATTGCCGCGATCACCCGGGTGACGTGGTCCATGACCGTGGCGAAATCGATGCGCGGCTCGACCGGCGCAATGCCGAAGGCGGCTCCACTGCGCTGCGCTTGGGCGGCCTTGGCGGCGGCGATCAGCGCCTTGGACGGCACGCAGCCGTAGTTGAGGCAATCGCCGCCCATCAGCCCGCGCTCGATCAGCACGACGTCGAGGCCGAGCTGCGCGGCGCCGGCCGCGGCGACCAGGCCCGCCGACCCGCCACCGACGACGCAGACATCGGGCGTCAGCGTGTCGGCCATCTCACGGCGACGTCTTGCGCGCGCGCAAATGCGTGTAGAGCACGGGCACCAGCGCCAGCACCGCAAGGCCCAGCAACGGCAGCAGGATGCGCCATTCGAAGATGATTCGCCAGGTTGGGCACCTGCCCGCGGTCGAGCAGCGTGCCGAGGCCCGAGCCGACGCTCGAATAGACGACCGCGCCGGGAATGATGCCGATCAAGGTCGCCAGCGTATAGGGACCGAGCGTCATGCCGAGCAAGCGCCGGCACGATGTTGACCAGCCAGAAGGGGAAGACCGGCACCAGCCGCAGGAACAGGAGGTAGCTGAAGCTGTCGCGGCGGAAGCCTTCCTCGAGCCGCGCCAGGGCGGCGCCGGCGCGCGCGTGGAACAGATCGTAGAACGCCGTGCGCGCCGCCAGGAACACGGCCACCGATCCCAGCGTCGCGCCAACCACCGACAGCAGGGCGCCCAGCCACAGACCGAACAGGAAGCCGCCGACCGGCGTCACGATCACGGCAATGGGCAAGGAGAACGCCACCACCAATGTCGTAGACGACGAGGTAGAGGAGCGCCGCCAGCGCGACATGCCCCGCCACCCAGGCGGTGAGCGTCGCGTGATGGCGGCTCAGCATCTCGAAGGTGAAGTAGCGTTCGAGATCGAGCAGCAGGAACAGCGCCAGCCCGAGCAGCAGGATCGCCACGGGAATCAGCCGGCGCCACAGCGGCAAGGTCATGTTGTCTTTCACGTGGCTTGCCAGTGATATTGACCTTCATCGACCCCGTCTCAAAGCAATTGCGCTCACGCTACGGTGACCGGGGCTACGGATTTGGCAGACCGGGATCCGTCGCGGCAAAGCTCGGACGCTGGCTGAGATGCATCCACCACGCGGCGAGGTGCGGATGGTTCCGCAGCATCGCTCTGCCTTCGGACGCGGCCGTGAAGTAGGCGATCATCGCGCCAAGGTGAAGATCGGCCAACGACAGGATGGGCCCGACGAGGAATGCGTCGGGCGCCGCCAGCGCCTCGAGCGCGGCAAGGACCTTGGCGGCGCCGGCAAGACCCCGTCCCACCTCTGCCTCGTCGACCGGCTGACCGATCGCCGGTCGAAAGACGCGATGCGAGAAAACCTGACGGACCAGCGGCCAGTAGGCGTAGGCATCGACCACGCCGATGATCTGGTCCATGCGGCCAAGTGCGCGCGGCTGGTCGGGCTGCAGCGCGGGACCGGCAAACGTGCGGTCGAGATAGCGGGTGATGGCGCCGGTTTCGTAGAGAGCGAAATCGTCGTGAACCAGGGTCGGCACCCGGCCGAACGGATGAAGGGCGAGATAGGCTGCCGGGACGTCCGAGGCGAAGGGGTTCACTTCGACCCGGTCGTAGGCCACCCCCTTCTCGGCCAGGGCGAGGCGGGCGATGCGGTGTAGACGCTGTAGCGGTATCCGTGCAGGACCAGAGGCATGGCGGCATCCTAGGGCACTCTTGCCGGACCGTGTGCCTCTGTCCTGAGCGAAGTCGCAAGATCCAGGTCCGCCGCCTCTTGGTCTTTGCTGGGAGTGGGCCCGTCCAGTGGCCCTTGCGCTGCGTGATCCACAAAGATGCCCACTGAAGGGGGCGCTGATGGACGCTAGCCTACATCCTGACCTCACCCTGAGGAGCACCGCGGAGCGGTGCGTCTCGAAGGGTGGGCAACCAAGCAGGCGCCGCGAATCGGCCCTTTCAACGACCCCGCGCGTCGCCCATCCTTCGAGAGGCCGCTTCGCGGGGTTAACGCCTATGAGGCGCGCTCCCAGGCATGAGCGGGCTTGGAGGCGCGCGGTCCGGTAAGTCGGACCCTGCTGGCTTTCGTTAACTCAAGCGGTCCTCCCGCTTATTACCCTCGCCCACGGATTTCGCCCCCGCCGCCTTGCGCGGGGGTCTTGTATTTGAAGGAGTTGCGTAATGAAACGCACCTATCAGCCGAGCAAGCTGGTGCGCAAGCGCCGGCACGGCTTCCGGTCCCGGATGGCAACGGTGGGTGGCCGCAAGGTCATCGCCAGCCGTCGTCGGTCGGGCCGTAAGCGTCTCTCGGCCTAGTTCGGCGGCCTAGCCAAATTGGCCACGGCACGCCTCGGGCGTCTGCCGAACCGTCGAGATTTCCTGCGCGTCCAGGCCGGGCGGCGCTGCGCCATGCCCGGTTTCGTGCTCCAGGCGGCGCCCGTCCCGGCGGAACTTGAGCCGGCCACGCTCAGCCTGCCGGCCGTTCGGGTCGGTTTCACCGTCAGCCGCAAGGTGGGCAACGCCGTCGCCCGCAACCGGGTGCGCCGCCGGCTGCGCGAGGTGGCGCGCATGGTGATCCCGGGCCAGGCGCGGCCCGATCTCGACTATGTCCTGGTCGGCCGCCAGGCCGCCCTCGCCCGTGATTTTGCAGCCCTGCGCCAGGAGCTGTTCGAGGCCCTGAAACGGCTCAAAGCGCTCGCCGTCGCGACGCCATGACCTCCTCCAAGCGCTTGCGCCCGCGCCGGCAAATCGCCAGTTTCCGGGCCGCATGATGTCTGGTCTGGTCTCTTCCCTGATTTCCGGCTTTTTGCGCGGGGCGATCCGCGCCTACCAGTTGACGCTCGCCTATTTCTTCGTCGGCGCCTGCCGGTACGAGCCTTCATGCTCGGCCTATGCCGCCGAGGCCGTGCTGCGTCACGGCGCCCTCAGGGGCAGCTGGCTGGCGGCGCATCGCCTGTGCCGCTGCGGACCCTGGGGTGGCCGCGGCTACGATCCGGTGCCTGCCGCCGACGCCACCCCTCGCCGACCGCTTTCCTGCCACCCCGCCGAGCGCGCCTGAGGCGCAGCAGAGTTCGCCCGAAATGGACCAGAAGAATTTCATCGTCGCTATCGTGCTCTCGGTGCTGATCATCGTGGGCTGGCAGCATTTCTTCCAGCCGGCCAAGCCGCCGGTCCCGCCGCCGCAGACGACGAGCCAGACCGCAACGCCGCAGACGCCGGCCGGCCAATCGACGGCGCCGGGCGTGCCTGGCGCGCCGTCGGCCGAGCCGGCCGCGGCTCAGATCCTGAGCCGCAAGGACGCCCTGGCCGCCTCGCCGCGCGTCACCTTCGACACGCCCGAGCTGGTCGGCTCGATCGCGCTGAAAGGCGGCCGCATCGACGACGTGCGGCTGGTCAAGTATCGGGAGACCATCGACCCCAAGAGCGACGCCGGTGCCGGTGCTGTCGCCGGTCGGCGGCGAGCATCCCTACTACGCCGAGTTCGGCTGGGCGTCGTCCGAGCCATCGATCAAGACTCCCGCGGCGCGACACGCTGTGGACCGCGGACCAGACGACGCTGGCGCCGGGCAAGCCGGTGCGACTGACCTGGGACAATGGTCAGGGCCTGATCTTCGCGCTCGAGATCGCGCATCGACGACTACTTCATGTTCGACGTGAAGCAGAGCGTCGAGAACAAGTCCGACAAGCCGGTGACGCTGTTTCCCTGGAGCCTGGTCGTGCGCTACGGCCAGCCCAAGGCCGAAGGCACCTATGTCCTGCACGAAGGCCCCTACGGCGTCTTCAACGGCAGCCTGAAGGAATTCGGCTATTCCGACTTCAAGGACAACAAGCAGCAGAAATTCCAGACCACCGGCGGCTGGGTCGGCATTACCGACAAATACTGGATGGCGACCCTGGTGCCCGACCAGAAGGCGAAGGTCGATGTCATCGATCAAGCAGACCGGCACGGCCGCCGATCCCAAGTACCAGATCGACTACACGTCGCCGGGCCTGACGATCGCACCGGGCGCCACCGCGTCGAGCACCTCCCGCCTGTTCGCCGGCGCCAAGATCGCGCGCGTGATCGACGACTACGAGAAGAAGTACGGCATCGAGAAGTTCGACCTCACGATCGACTGGGGCTGGTTCTGGTTCTTCACCAAGCCGCTGTTCTGGCTGCTCGAGTGGCTGTACGCCCAGATCGGCAATTTCGGCGTGGCCATCCTGATCTTGACGGTGATCGTCAAGGCGGTGTTCTTCCCGCTCGCCAACAAGTCGTATGCGGCGATGAGCAAGATGAAGGCGCTGCAGCCGGAGATGGAGAAGCTGAAGCAGCGGTACGGCGAGGACCGCCAGCGCATGAACCAGGAGCTGATGCAGCTCTATCGCCGCGAGAAGGTCAACCCGGCCGCCGGTTGCCTGCCCATCGTCGTGCAGATCCCGGTGTTCTTCGCACTCTACAAGGTGCTCTACACCACGATCGAGATGCGCCATCAGCCGTTCTTCGGCTGGATCAAGGACCTGAGCGCGCCCGATCCGCTCACCATCCTGACCGGCTTTGGCCTGTTCCACTGGGACGTGCCGCAGTTCCTGCACTTCTTCAACATCGGCCTGTGGCCGCATGATCATGGGCGTGACGATGTACCTGCAGCAGAGGCTGAACCCGGCGCCGACCGATCCGGTGCAGGCGCGCGTGTTCCAGTTCCTGCCGATCCTGTTCACCTTCATGATGGGCCGTTCGCGGCCGGCCTGGTGATCTACTGGGCATGGAGCAACACGCTGTCGATCGCCCAGCAGTACACGATCATGCGCCGCCACGGCACGCTGCGCGGCGCCAAGCGCCAAGCAGGCGGTCGCCGTTCTGCCGGCGCCGGCGCCCGCCGACGGTGGAGGTGGAGGCGGGTCCAAGAAGGGCGGCAAGGGTTCGTCCAAGAAGGGTTGATGGACGACCAGGACACGCGGGGACGCACGCCGGCCGAGATCGAGGCGGCGCGCAAGCTCTTCGCGGGGACCTGCGAATTCATCGCGGGCGCCGCGTCGTTCGAATCGTTGCCGGTCATCGCGCTGCCTGAAGTCGCCTTCGCCGGCCGCTCCAATGTCGGCAAGTCGAGCCTGGTCAATGCGCTCACCGGCCGGCGCACGCTGGCGCGCGTGTCGGCCAGCCCCGGCGCCACTCGCCAGATCAATTTCTTCGACCTCGCCGGCCGTTTCACCCTGGTCGACCTGCCGGGCTACGGCTTCGCCCGGGTCTCCAAGTCGACGAAGGAGATCTGGCAGGACCTGGCGTCGGCCTACCTGCGCGGCCGCCCGACCTTGAAGCGCGTCTGCCTGCTGATCGATTCGCGGCACGGCGTGAAGGACTCCGACCACGAGACCATGAAGAACCTCGACAAGGCCGCCGTGTCCTACCAGCTCGTGCTGACCAAGACCGACCGGCTCAGGGCCGCCGACGTGCCGCGCGCCATCGCCGCCGCCGCGGCCGCCATCCGCAAGCATGGCGCGGCACATCCCGACGTTCTGCCGACCAGCAGCGAGACCGGCTTCGGCATTGCCGAGTTGCGCGCGGAGATCGCGGCGGCCGCGACGGGTTGACCGTCGCCCGCGAAGCCGGGCCGGCTAATGGCCCGTCTCGAATGGCCGTCGCTGGTGCTGCGCCTGATGCGCCGGAAACATGGTCACGAAGAATTCGGTCCAGCCGCCCATGCGCGCCCGCAGGAGGTCGAATTTCTCGGGATCCCGTCTGGCCTGCTCGTAGGTATCGGGGTTGGCGCACGTGATCGTCATGATCGACGAGCCGCGTCCCTGGGCGAATGCGACCAGCGCCTGCTCCAGCGCATCGACGGGAAGGTCCTCGCGGATATTGAAATCCGTCGGTGCGCCGTCCCACATCGCCGCCACGCCGGCCCCCGCGTAGCCCTTCATGACCTTGAGCAAGGGGGCCTCGTTGTGGTCGATCGGCAGATCGCCGAAGCTCGGCGCCGGGCTGAGGTCGGAGGCCAGCGGATCGCCGTTGCGCCGCCCGTCCGCCGACGCGCCGCTCATGTTGCCCCAGTCGAGGTAGTTCTCGAACGACCCGACACCCGGCTGGATCTGAAAGCCGCCAAAGGGGCGCTCCTTGGTGCCGAGCCGCCGTGCCAGGTCGAGCATCTTGGCCGCCGTGCGTTCCGCCGGATCGGTGAAGACCTCGACGGCGGTGCGGGCGACCCGGCCGACGATCCCGTCGCCGAAGGCGTCCACCTCGGGGTTGCCGCGGCCGAACCGGGGCAGCGCCATGGCGGCCTCGCGCAGGCGCCGGTAACGCTCGGCGCGCGCTTCTATGCGGGCCGGCCCTTCCAGCACGTTCACGAACGGCTCGACCATGTTCTCTCCCCAGTCGCACCTGAGCGCGTCGACCAGCTCGGGGAGCGACGTGACCGCCGTGGGAGGCTCGAAGACCAGCGCGCGAATCGCCCAGAGCGAGTCGATCAGGGTGGAGAGTCCGGTGAAGCAGGGCGCGATCACGTTGTAGCGCGGTCCGCCCTCGTAATAGTCGAGTCCCTTCTCCAGGCAATCATCGATGAAGACCGACAGGAGCGGCGCGGGGCACACCGCGTTCATACGCCCGAACAGGCCGATCTGGCCGTCGGCCTGCTTGGCGTACATCCAGCGCAGGTGCTTGAAGAAAAGCTCGATCAGGCGCTCGAACGAGTCGATCTCGCGCGCCGGCTCGGAGGTAAAGGAGACCCGCTGCCCGCGGAACCAGACCGGGCCCGCGCTCTGCCAGGTCTTGCCTTGGTTGAGCGCGGCCTCCAGCACCTGGATGGAGGTGAGGCCGCCCAGCGTGAACCAGCTGGTGCCCGAAAGCTGCGGCTCGTAGCAGCCGTCACAGGCGTAGTCGCGAGCGTCGCGCAGGGAGACCGCGCTGCTCCACAGCCCGCCCGCCTTCTCCGCGACCGGTGTCGAGCCAACCGCTCCATGGCCTTGGCCGATCCGGTCGCCGCTCTGCTGCAATCCCGGCGTCACCTTCTCGTCGGAGAGCAGGATCGGGTGCGCGCCGCCCGACAGGATCGCGAGCGCGGCTTCGTGCACCAGGTCGGCGGGAATGTCCGGCCGCATGCGCAGCGACAGGCAGGGTGCGTTGAGGGGAAGTCGCCGCGCGGCGCGCAGGCACATGCGGGTCACATCGTTGTAGGCCGGCCGGCCGGCGCCGGGAGAATCGTCGGCGATCGTGCCGCCCACCGTGACCTGCTGGATCCACTGATTGAGCGACGATCCCTGCGGGTAGTTTCCGGAAGAGCCGCCCATCGCCAGGTTGCCGAACACCTGGTGATCCTCGACGAACTGGCGGTTGAGCTGCACCTTCTCGCCGACCTTGACCCAGAAGCAATCGACGATCTCCTGCGCGCGCGCCTCGTCGAGCCGCCCGGCCCGCCGATCGGCCTCGTAGAAGGGCTGCAGGAGCTGGTCGAGCCGGCCCACCGCGGTGGGCTCGCCGACATGGTGCAGGCAGGAATGCAGCGTGAACAGGAGTTGCGCCGCTTCCGCCAGCGTCGCGGGCGGATCCTCCGCGAGCCGCGTCATGCGATCGTGGATCTCGCCGAGGTTGTTGCGCTCGGCGGCCTGACCCGGCGGCACGGCCTTCGCCATCGCCGCCGCCAGCCGTGCGAACGCCCGACAATGCTCGGCCACGCCCTCGAGGGCGAGCGCGGCCCCCGCGAGGAAACGGCGCCGCTTCTCGTCGCGCGCGGCATCGCGGCGCGCCGTCACCTGGGCGGTGAGCGCCCGCAGGCCGAGGCGCAGCGCCGCGCTGAACTGCGGCACGATATGGCCGACGCCGGACGCGTAGCTCAGATTGTCGAAGAAGTTCGACAACTGCTCGTCCTCGCGCGCGAAGTCGATCAGGTATTTGCCCTGGCCCAGGCCCAGGTTCGGCATGGCGCCGACGATGATCTCCAGCGGATTGATGTGGTAGGTGTCGGCGCCGTTATAGGTATTGCCATTCTGATCGGTGCGCCGGCCGCGGAATCCGTAGGCGTCGCTGGTCAGGACGTGCCCGAGCAGGACCTTGGCGGTCCAGCCGGCGCGCTCCTCGATCGAAAGCGACATCACCTGATCGGCGGCGGTCTTGCCGAAATCGCGCTCGAGATACACGCGAAGGTGCGACATCTCCGGCTGCGCCCGGTCGAAATACCAGTTGTCCTGCCAGCGCGAGAAGGCGTCGGCGAGGAGCGCGAGCACCCGGTGCGAGGGCGGATGGAACTTCCGCCGCTCCTCGCTGCTCATCGTCGCCATGCGATAGAGATATTGCTTGTGGTTGTAGTGCATGTAGCCGTTGTCCGACTTCTGATCGAAGTGGCGGTCGAGCCGCGACCAGTCGACACCGGGAAAGCGCTTGAGCGAGATCCCGTCCGCGAGGCGGGTCTCCACCGGCAGGCCGAGGTCGGGGAGGCTCGGAATGTAATAGAACCCGCCGAGATTGGATTTCACGTGTGCCAGCAACCGGTCGGCCATGAAGCCGGCTTCGTGGCCGATCTGGCGGTCCATGATCGTCTCGAGCACGCGGGCGCTCTTGGCATAGCCGGCGAAATAGATTCCCTCCTCGTCGCGCCGGCTTGCTCCTTTTTCGAGGAGATCGTTGCGCTCGATGGCCCTCGAGCGGCCGAACGGCAGGCCGAGGCGGAGCACCGACATGGTGTTGCCGTGTTCGTCCTGCGCCCGCGCCCGCTTGATATGGCTGCGATCGTCGCGCGACGGGATGAGCGTATCGTCGGTCGTGCGTCCGACGAGGTCCTCGACATGCTGCGGCGCCATCGAAAGGATCTGCTCCCAATTGATGACGAAGCGCTGCGCCAGCACGAAAGAGGCGCCGAGATGGGCGGGGTCTTCCAGGCCGACGATGGTGTGCTGCTGGACCGTCAGCGGGTCGGTCGCATTGTTGAGGTTCTCGGAGAAGCGCGAGCCCAGCACCTTGCCGCCGCGCTTGTCGGGTCGGTCCGACTTGGTGGCAGCCGCCTGCCAGACGGTCCTGGCGCCGTCGGCCCAGGATTCCGTTTCCTCCAGCCGGTTCCGCAACCACGCGAGCATGCCTTCGCAGTGCTTTTCGTCGTCGCTCTTGATGTGGAACCAGAGATCCGCCTTCGAGTCCATGAATGCGGTAGCCGGACGGGTGAAGACCGCCGAACGCAGGAGCGGCCGCGCGGTGCTTCCTGCCTGGCCTGCGTCATCGCCAAATTGCAGCGGCATGCCCG
Organism: uncultured Alphaproteobacteria bacterium; assembly: GCA_963765385.1. Lineage (GTDB taxonomy): Bacteria > Pseudomonadota > Alphaproteobacteria > Reyranellales > Reyranellaceae > Reyranella. The sequence continues at coordinate 2,151,486 of CAVXWG010000014.1, forward strand.
CCGGCAACGGCGTGCCGTCGGCGATCGACATCTCGCGCCAAAGGTCGAAATCCACGCCCAGGACCGCCGTCGTGTGGGCCCTGCGGAATTTTTCGTGGATCTCATGGCGCGCATCGGCCAGCACGCGGCCCAGCCGTTGCTTGGTCATGGCCGCCGCCGGCTGCCGGCGCCGGAAGAAGGTCACGAAGGTGGCGTAGGGCGAGGGATAGACCAGGCCGCGCTGGACGCAGCGCCACACGTCGTCGGTGGCGTGGCGGCCTCCGTCAGCGGCCAGGTCGTCGGCAGTGCGCGATTCCAGCTTCATGCCCAGACCGGTCGGCGGATTCGTGCTTGGCGTGTCCATGTGGCCTGCCTCCTCCTTGCACCGTGTGCCGGATGGCACCCTCGATGACTCAAGCGCTTTTAAGCACGTACTGGCCTTCGTGCAGCCACACGGGGGAGCCGGCGCCGGCGCGATAGAGCAGCAGGATCTGGCTGCCTGCCCGCCCCATCGCCAGGGCCCCGCCAGGGGCGCAGCGCGCGTCGAAGATCGGCGACTGTTTGCTCCACCCCGCTTCCGCCAGCGTGCCGAAGCCGTTGTTCACGTCGGAATCCGCGCTCTTGTAAGAGACCGGCTTCAGGGGCGTCATCAGACCCGAGAGCGAAAACGTCTCGGTCAGCAACAATGGATTGCTCACGCCAGGATGCACGAGGTGCATCACGCCATCGAGCGTGGCAATCGCCATCGGGCCGGAGGTCTCATAAGGGCGCGCCGACGGCTGGCGCTTGCCGATCGCGTCGGGCCGCGAAGAAAAATGCGCGACGGGAAAGGCGCTGGGCGACCACGCGTCGACCGTGGTATTGTCCTGCGGCCCGCCATACTTGTTGGGCGCGACCGTGACAATGTTGAACGGCGCCGAGTTGTAGGAAACGACGTTCATCGACGGGGCGTCGGGCACCTTTACGATCAAGTACAGGGATTCGCCCAACGTTCCCAACGTCATCGCGCCGTCGCTGCGGGCCGCCGGCACCGGCACCGGCGTGGCCCAGGCCGCGGAAGAGCGAACGCACGATTGCACGTCTCCCGAGTCGCTGCGGAAAGCGAGCATTATCCTGGTCTCGTGCGCGAACGAGGCGAGGGCGAGAGCCGCGACCGGCCCCTCGACCGGAGCGGGCTCCGGCGACCACCCGTGCAGCAGATCGTATTTCATGCACTGCAGGCGACCGGCGGCGGAACGGGCTACCAGCACCAGCTCCGTGAAGGTCGAGGCCATGGCGAGCCCGCCCGATCCGTCGATGGCGAGCGTCTCCTCAGCCGACCACCGCCCGTGATCGGCCGACCGCGTGCGCAGGCGTGTTGTGCCGTCCGTCCCAGCGCAGCCGACAAACAGCGCCCCCGCGAACCCGGCTGTCGCCAGCGGTCCATCGAAGACATCGAAGGGCGTCGCCTGGGGTCCGCTCCAGTCGAAGCGCAGGCCCCAGAGAAACTGAAACCAGTTGGCCCCGGCGTCGTTCTTGCCGAGATGGTCGAGACCGAAATTCTTCTCGACGGTGCGCAGCAGGCTGTAGTGATTGTAGCCCTCCTCCTCGAAGGCCGGCGCGAGGCCGTCGCCGAGCAGGAGGGTGTAGATCTGGTTGGGGCCGTCGTAGGTGGAGGCCAGATCCGGCAGGTAGTCCTCCTCAAAGTCGGACTCATCGAAGGTGATCACGACCAGCGTGCGCGGCGGCAGATGCGAACGCGGCCCGGGGAAGCGCAGGCGATGGAAGAATCCTTCGAGCCAGCGCGCCGACTGATCGACCAAGACGGGGGCCCGCGGCCTTGGATCGACCTCGGTGCCGTCGACCCAGTGGCCGTCGCTCCAGATGTTGGGCGTGAACCAGGCAAACTCGGGGAACTCGCCGTTGAGCAGGTCGGCAAACAAACCGGCCTCGTTGTCGATCTGCCGCCATCGCGCCTCGTTCCGCACGATCGATGTGAACGACGAAAAAGGATTGTGCTTGATGAAGTAAGGCGGCGCGTCCTGCGGGCAGAAGGTGGGCGTCCATGGGTACGCCTCGCGGACATAGCTCTCCATGTATCCCTTCCAGCGAATCCGTCCGGGCGCCTCTTCGATGAGATCGACGATCGTGCGTTCAGGCAGCCCTGCCGGGCGGCCATCGCTCGTGACGTTGCACAGCGCCCCGGCAATCGAGGCGATATAGTTGGTCTGCGAGGGGTGCATCACGCCGAAGGAATTGCCGAGCTGGATGCCCTGGCGCGCCAGTCGCCGCATGTAGGGATTCGCCAGTACGTAACTGCGGTACTGGTTCTCGAACATGATGATGAGAATGTGATCGAACGCGCGCCGCGACAGGAGACCAGCCGCTGGCGCTTCCGGCGTGATCGGCATCGAGCCTCCACCCCCTGTTAGGCGTCCTATTAAGAGAGTTTATTCACGCGATGTCAATCTCCGGTGGTACAAGATCCACCCGGCATCTCCGTCTTTAATTTGAGATCGAACCGTCTTTAATCGCGGGTCGTGAACCCGCAGTCGCGGCCACTATTGGGCCTTGGTCGCCTGCAGGACCGCGTCGAGCACGGCGTTGCCGGCGATGTTCTGCGACCCCTGGCCGTCGAAGTCGTAGACGCCGGCATTGACCGCCACGACCAGGCTGAGGCTTGGCACGATCGAGACGACTTGGCCGCCCCAGCCGTAGCCGGAGACGATGTCGACCTCGTTGCCGTTTACCTGTTCCCGGTCGAGCCACCACAGAAAGCCGTACGTGGTCTTTGGTCGCACGATCTGCGGCGCCGTCATGATCGAGATCCAGGTCTCGGACAGGATGCGTTGTCCGTGCCAGCGCCCGCGATCGAGCACGAGCTGGCCGATCTTGGCGAGGTCGCGCAGACGCAGGCGCAGCCCCCACGAAGCGCCCGGGTCGCCATTCGTCATGGTGCCCCACTCCCAATCGTCGATGCCCAGGGGGTCGAACAGCGTTTCCTTGGCGAACCGGTCCAGTGCTTTGCCGGTTGCTTTCTTGACGACGGCGCCGGCAACCTCTGCACTGCCGTTATTGTAGTGCCAGAGGAGGCCAGGTCCGGCGACCATCGGCTGCTCGAGCACGAAGCGTGATGGATCCGCGGCGGCTTCCATCTGTCGCGACATGGCGAGATACGGTTTCTGCGGCCAGCGCAGCCCGCTCGTCATCGTCAGGAGATCGCGCACGCGGATGCGGTCTTTCTCGACGGTTCGCAGATCCGCATATTCTGGCAACAGCGAGAGCAGCGGTGTGTCGACGCTCTTCAAGAGGCCGCGGTCGAGCGCTGCGCCCATCAGCAACGCCACGACGCTCTTGCTGATCGATTGCACGTCGTGCTTGGTCCGCGCATCGTGGCTGGTCAGCGCCAGCGGTTCTTTCCAGTGCTTCTGCGCCCAGCGCTGGTCCTCACCTGGCAGGTAAGCCTCGTAGACCAGGGTGCCGTGCCGGGCGATCGCCACCCCGTGTGCATTGGCGTTCTTGAGTTCGGCCAGTCGTGGGCCCAGGGCGCAGATCAGCGCCGGATCGAGTGCCTGGTCCTGTGGCGCGGCGACCGTCCAGCCGTCCTCGAGCCTCGCGACAGGGCCGCAGTCGGGAGCGCTCCACGCAACGGCCGGGCCCAACACCAGACCCAGCGCCAGTAATCCGCTCCGCCGCATGACATTCCTATAGAGGAGGATTTCCCAAGCCATCAAGAGGCGGACTAGGCCGCGTCGTGGAAGATGATACCGAGCGTGAAGCGTTCGCCGTCGCGCAGGCTCGAGACGCCATGGCGCATCGCGGTGCGGTGAAAGCCGCGGCTTCCCTTAACCGGCCGTTCGTTGACGGCGAAGATCACCGCATCGCCCCGGCCAAGCGGCACGACCTCGCCGCGCGATTGCATGCGCGGGCGTTGCTCGACCAGCATGAACTCGCCGCCGCTGAAGTCGCGCGCGGGATCGCTTAAAAGCACGGTCGCCTGCAGCGGGAACACAAGCTCGCCGTAGAGGTCGCGGTGCAGGCAGTTGTAGTCGCCCGGCCCGTAGCGCAGCAGCAGCGGCGTCGGCCGCTTCTGGCCGCCCTTGTGGCACTGCCGCAGCCAGCCCTCGAGGGTCGCTGGGAAGCGCTTGTCCCGGCCGAGCTGCTCGTTCCAGCGGTTGGCGATGGCGGCCAGCTCGGGATAGAGCGCCTGGCGCAGCGCCTCCACCGGCTTGGGCAGCGGATAGGTGAAATACTGGTATTCGCCCTGCCCGTAGCCGTGGCGCTGCATGATGATGTGCTTGCGAAAGCGGGCCTGCTCGGGCCACAGGGCCGCCAGGGCCCGGCACTCGGCAGGCCCGATCAGGCCGGGCGCCACGATGAAGCCGCGATTGGCCAGGGAATCGGTATCGATCATGGGGACATCCTGCCGCGCCGCGGGCGCTTCTTCTATCCGCCTCCCGCCTGATATATGATCTCTCCTTAGCCCTCTCCCGCCCGGAGAGGGCTTTTGCCAACTCAGGGTCCAAGGAAATGGCCGAGGCGGTCCAGAGCGACAGGGAGCAGAGGCGGCTTATCCGCATGGCGGAGACCATCTCCAAGGCGCTGCCCTACATGCGTCGGCACAACGACGCCACCTTCGTGGTGAAGTATGGCGGCCATGCCATGACCGATCCCAAGCTGGGCGACCTCGTGGCGCGCGACGTCGTGCTGATGAAGCAGGTCGGCATGAATCCCATCGTCGTCCATGGCGGCGGCCCGCAGATCAACAAGATGCTGGAGCGGGTCGGGCTGAAAAGCACCTTCGTCAACGGCCTGCGCGTGACCGATGCGGCGACCATGGAGATCGTCGAAATGGTGCTGGCGGGTTCGATCAACAAGGCGATCGTGGCCGACATCAACGAATGCGGCGGCATCGCCGTCGGCATCTGCGGCAAGGACGGCAACCTGATCCTCGCCCGCAAGGTCACCGAGATGCGCGATCCCAAGACCGGCGAGCTCCTCAAGGTCGATCTCAAGCAGGTGGGCGAGCCCGCCAAGATCAACGTCATGGTGCTGGAGCAGCTGCGCCGCGCCGATGTCATTCCCGTGGTGGCGCCGATCGGCTTCGGCGTCGACGACGAGCTCACCTACAACATCAACGCCGATACCTCGGCCGGCGCCATCGCCGGCGCCATGCGGGCCAAGCGCCTGCTGTTCCTGACCGACGTGCCGGGCGTCCTGGACAAGAACGGCCAGCTCATTGGGAACATGACGGTCGAGCAGGCCCGCGCCCTGATCGCCGACGGCACGATCTCGGGCGGCATGATCCCCAAGGTCGAGAACTGCATCGATGCCGTGAACAGCGGGGTCGAGGCTGCCGTCATCATGGACGGCCGGGTGCCCCATGCCCTGCTGCTGGAAGTCTTCACCGAGGCTGGCGTCGGCACGATGGTAACGCGCAACTGACCCGCCTCCGGCCGCCTACAGGGCCTTGAAACACCTGATTTCATTGCATATTTAGACGCCATGGCCCTTTTGCCCATCCTCACGGCGCCCGATCCGCGCCTAAAGAAGAAGTCCAAGCCGGTCGAGACGGTCGACGCCGAGGTGCGCCAGCTCATGGACGAAATGCTGGAGACGATGTACGCCGCGCCCGGCATTGGCCTGGCGGCGCCGCAGGTCGGCGTCCTGAAGCGCGTGATCGTGCTCGATATCGACCGCGAGGACGTCAAGACCGGGCCGCTGCTGATGGCCAACCCCGAGATCGTCGAAGCCTCCGAAGAGGACGTGAGCTACGAGGAAGGCTGCCTGTCGGTGCCCGAGCACTATTCCGAGGTGGTCCGGCCGGCCAAGGTCACCGTGCGCTATCTCGACCGCGACGGCGTCCAGAAGGAGATGGCGTGCGAGGGGCTTTTGGCCACCTGCGTGCAGCACGAGATCGATCATCTCGACGGCATCCTGTTCATCGATCACATCTCGGCGCTCAAGCGCAACATGATCCTGCGCAAGCTCCTCAAGGCGCGGAAGGAGAAAGAGCGCGAGGAGGCCGAAGGCAAGCCGGCGGCTGAGCTCGAGACGCCGGATCGGGTTCATACCCTCTAGGCCGTTCCTCCGAGGGTGGCATGGAAGTTGCGGCGTTCCTGCCGGCTCAACCGGGCGAGAGTGTCGTGACACCGCAACAGATCGAGCTGGTCCAGACGAGCTTCAAGAAGGTCGTGCCGATCGCCGGCACCGCCGCCGATCTTTTCTACGACCGGCTGTTCGAGATCGCGCCGGAAGTGCGATCGATGTTCCCGCAGGACCTTACCGAGCAGAAGAAGAAGCTGATGGGCATGCTGGGCACGGCGGTCGGCAGCCTGCACAAGCTCGACACGATCCTTCCCGCCGTGCAGGACCTCGGCAAGCGCCACAAGGGCTACGGCGTCACCGCCGCGCACTACGCGCCGGTCGGCGCCGCGCTGCTGTGGACCCTGGAGAAGGGGCTCGGGGCCTGACTTCACGCCGGAAGTGAAGATGGCCTGGACCGAGACCTACACCGCGCTCGCTGGCGTGATGACGGCGGCGTAGTCGCTCCACGCTCCCGCGCCTTCATGTTCCTCTCCCCCTTGGGGGAGAGGTTAGGTGAGGGGTGCAACTCGAAGACTGCCTCCTGCATCACCCCCTCACCCAGCCTCTCCCCAAGGGGGAGAGGAGCATGAAAGGAAGGAGGGAGGTTTGAGGTGGCTACTGCGCCGCGATCCTGCTCGCGGCCGGGGCGAAGGCCTGTTCCATCTCGCGGCGGAGCTTCACCGCGGTCAGGCTCTCGTCCATCGCCACGTCGGCATAGGTCAGCGACTGGCCGGCCTTGATCGGCTTCAGCAGCTTCACGTTGTGCGCGAGGCCCAGCGGCAGGCTGCCGAGCCCCGTCGACTTCCCGGCCGGGAACAGCTTGCCGTAGACCGTGTAGCCGCCCTCGCCGTCCAGCATCTCGCCGGCTTTCAGGTCGCGCTTGGCGGTGGCGATCACGTCGGCGTGGAAGCCGATGGCGCAGCCGGTCGGCTCCTTGCGCAGGCCGATCGAGGCCACCGACATGCCGACCTCCAGCCCGATCAGATGCCAGCGCTTGTACATGACGGAGTAGCGGCCCGACGGGTCGGTGCAGAGCATGTACTCCTCGAAGCAGTTCTTCTGGTACTCGGTCGCCGCCTCGAACACGACCCACACGCCCTTGCGGATCTCGTAGGGGATGGCGCGGCCGTCGCGCTCGAGCGAGCTCGCGCACTTCGACCTGACCCTTGTGATGCAGGTGGCCGCCCTCGGAGACCGGGCGCATGACGAAGGGCAGGTCCTCGACCGAGCAGGGCGGAAAGGCGAGGCCGTCCGGCGCCGGCGTGAGACCGGTGGCGTTGGCCACCGCCGTGCTCTCGATGGCGGGCTTGGAGCCGTCGAGGAAGGAGTTGAACATCTTGGGGTTCAGGCCGCCGCGCTTGGCCTGCTCCTCGTTGAGGCCCCAGTATTTCCACACCGTCTCGGGCGTCGATTGCGCGTAGTGCGGCAGCCATTTGTGGCCGCGTCCCGCCGCCGTCACCTCGAAGCCCGGAGGTGCGCGCCCAGTCGACCAGCTCGCAGATCAGCGCCGGCTGGTCGCCGTAGGCCAGGCTGTAGATCACGCCGGCCTCGGCCGCACGCTTGGCCAGCAGCGGGCCGCAGAAGGCGTCGGCCTCGACCGTCACCATGACCACGCTCTTGCCGTTGCTCGAAGGCTTCCAGCGCATGCTCGACGGCGGCGATCGGATCGCCCGTCGATTCGACGATGATGTCGATCTCGGGATGACTGACCAGCGCGCGCCAGTCGTCGGTAGAGATGGGTGTTGCCGTGACGGCGCGCCTCGGCGAGCGAGCCGGCCGCGGTGACCTCGGGCTTCCAGCCCAGCCGCGCCAGGTTCTCGCGTGCCTGCGGCGGCGAGAGATCGGCGATGCCCAGCAGATGGATGCCCGGGCGTGGTCGGGATCTGCGACAGGTACATGGAGCCGAACTTGCCGGCGCCGATCACGCCGATGCGCAGCGGATTGCCTTCGGCGGCGCGCGCCAGGAGCATGCCATGGAGACTCATGTTTGTTTCCTCCGGTGAGCGTTCTTATTCCGCGGCCTGCTTGCGTCGGGCGGCGCGCAGCACGGCGTCGTCCTCCCAGGCATCGACCGGCGTGAAGTCGCGGTGGGCGATGTATTCCGGCCGCTTGAAGCGGCGGATGGCGTTGCTGACCGCATTGTAGGTGACATAGATGATCTGGCGGTCCCACGGCGACATGTTGGGCGGGCTGCCGTGCACCAGCGTGCCGTGGAAGAAGATCGCCGAGCCCGGCCCGCCCTTGGGCGCCACGATGCCGCCCTGCTCCACCAGCTTGCCGATGGTGTCGTTGTCGATCACCCACAGCGGATAGGACGTCGTGGTGAGGTCGTGCTTGGCCTCGATCGCGCCCTTCTTGTGGCTCTGCGGGATGAACCACAGCGGGCCGTTGAACTCGTTCACCTCGTCGACGAACACCGCGAGGTTCATGGCGCGCGCCTCGGGCATGTCGTCGTCGGCCTTCCAGGTGCCGTAGTCCTGGTGCCATTGCCAGACATCGCCGTCGAAGGCGGCCTTTCCGTTGATCTTGAACTGGTGGATGTAGGTGCGGTCGCGCAGGAACTGCTCGGCCGGCTCGACGAAGCGCGGATGATGGACCAGCGCCTCGAACACCGGATGGTACTTGTGCACGGCGAAGGCGGTGCGCACCACGTCGCCCGATCTTCTCGCGCACGTTCTCCTGGCGGCGCTGCGCGAACACCTCGGGGATCGACGTCCTTCAGGATCTGCGTCTCCGCGGGCGAGAAGTAGTCCGGAAAGAACAGATAGCCCTCGTCGTCGAAGCGCTTGAGCTGCTCGGGGGTGAGCTTCATGGCGGTTCCTCCTGGCTTGTTTTAGCGCGGCGCTCAGGCCGCGCGGGAAATCACGACTTTCAGGCGGCCGGTGAGAATGTCGGCCATCTGCTCGGCATGGCCGCGGCAGAGCGCTTCGGCTTCGCTCGCCTGCCCCGCTTCGAGCGCGCGCAGGATGCCTTCATGCTCGTCCCACACGCTGACCCGGAGGTCGCCTTCGCTGAGGGCGGCCGCCATCACGCGGCGCAGATGCTGCCAGTGCGGCTGGGCCGTCTCGCCGATCACCGGATTGCCCGACGCTTCGTAAACGAAGAGATGGAAATCGATGTCGGCCTCGATCACTGCGGGAATGTTGCCGCTCGCCACGGCGCGGCGCCCGACATCGAGCAGCAGCCGGCCGCGCTGCACGAGATGGGGCGTGTAGTTCGCCGCCGCCAGCCGGGCCGCCGCGCCATCGAGGGCGGCCCGCACGACATAGAGATTGCGCGCTTGTTGCACGTCGAGCGGCGCCACGCAGACGCCCTTGCGGCCTGCGTCGATCAAGAAGCCCTCGCGGCGCAGCAGCATCATCGCCTGCAATACCGGCTGGCGAGAGACGCCGAACTGGTTGGCGAGGTCCTCCTGGGTGATGCGGGCTCCCGATTTCAGTTCGCCGGAGCAGATGGCATCCAAAACGGCGTCATGGATGCGTTCACTGAGATCGGGTTCAGGCAGGAAAGGGCGCATGGTCTGTATACAGAACACAGTGCGCGTGGAGTCAATCACGGAGTGGAATTGCCCGAAGTTTGTGCGCGGCGTTAAAATAGGCATCGCCGCAAAGGGAGCGGAGCCCCTCGTCAGCGACGCCCCATCCAGACGGTCCGTCCTTTCGGCAAATCCTCCAACCACAATTCCCGGAACCGCTGCCTGCTCCAGAACCGGATGGCCCTCTCGTTGCCCCGGTTGACCGCGACATGCAGTGCTTTGGCCCCGCGATCCTGTGCCAAAGCCAGCCAGGCCTCGAACAACGTCGAGCCCACACCGCGGCCTTGCAGGCGCGCCAACAGATTGAGGTGGAGATGCGCCGGGTATTTCCGGCTCACCGCGGGCGGCGTCCGCGTCGGATGATGAATCATGTAAGCGCGGCGCTGGTCGGGAGTCCGGGAAGCTTCGGGCGTATCCGCCGGATCGACATATTGCCGCCGGAGCGAGGGCCACCATCCTTCGTCGAGCTTTCTTTCCCACGAGCACGTATCGACGGTGCCGACGGCAAAGCCCGCTACGCTTTGTCCGTCCTCGACAACCAGCGCGAGACCCGGCTCGAGCCGTGCATAGGGAGCCGAGTAGATCTGCCCCATCAGCCTTGGATCGTCGTAGATCCGCGACGCGTCGCTGCCTGCAAGCCCGGTGGCGAGCGAAATCGCAAAGAGAGACCCGAGATCTCGTGCTTCGAACGGTCGAATCGAAACAGGCACGACCACCAGCGGGCTAACGGAAAGTCTTGCCCTTGACTGCCAGAACCGGTTGGGCGCGGTTCGGATAGTCGGTGATCAGGCCGTCGACTCCCATGTCGATCAGCTGGGCCATCTCGGTCGGGTCGTTCACGGTCCATGGCAGGACTTTCAGGCCAAGCGCCTGGGCTTGCCTGACGTTCTGAGGCGTGACGTTGCGCCAAAACGGCGACCACACGGCACAGCCGGCTGCCTTGGCCAGCCGTGGCACGGAGCCGCCGTAGGCGGCCAGATCGAGCCCGGCCAGCCAGGGCGAGGGCCGTCCGCTTACCCGGTCGACGGTGTCCATGCCGTTGCTTTCGATCGAGAGGCAGCCGGTGGCGATCTCGGGCGCAAGGCGGTGCGCTTCGATCAGCCCGCGCCAGTCGAAGGACTGGATCGTGCTGCGCCCGCCGGCCTTGCCCAGCCGGATCGCGTCGACGGCCAGTTGCGCGAAGCGGTCGGGGTCGACGGTGAGGTCAGGCTTGGTCGGGTCGGTCTTGATCTCGATGTTGAAGCGCACATCCGGCCCTGCCGCGGCGAAAAGCTCCGCCAGCGTCGGAAAGCGTTCGCCGTCGACCGGCTTCTGTTCGGGAAACTGTTGCGCGTATTTGCTCGCCGGATCCAGCCGGCCGATGTCGTAGCGCTTGAGTTCGGCCAGGGTGAGCGAGTGGATCGGCACGCCGGCGCCGATCCATTTTCCGTCGGGTCCGCGCACCAGGTCGGGATTGAGCATCGGGTCGTGGCTGATCACCAGAACATCGTCCTTGGTGACTGCGAGATCGGTCTCCAGCGTCGTGACGCCGAGAGCGACGGCGGTGCGGAAGGCCGCGAGCGTGTTCTCCGGCGCAAGGCCGCGCGTGCCGCGATGGCCCTGCAGGTCGAAGGCGCCCGCAGACACCAGGCTAGCCGCCCAGATTGCGCAGGCGAGCGATACGGTCGGCAATGTCGGGATGCGTGGCAAGCAGCGCCGACGATTTGCTGGTGAAGGTCTGCACCGGATTGACGATGAAGAGATGCTGCGTGGCACGACTCACTCCGGGAAAGGGCGCCGCCTTGTCGGCGAGCTTGCCGAGCGCCGAGATGAGACCGTTGGGATTGCGGGTGAACTGCACCGACGTGGCGTCGGCAAGATACTCGCGCTGGCGCGACACCGCCATCTGCACGACCTTGGCGGCGATCGGCGCCAGGATCGCCACGACGATCAGCAGGATGATGAGCAAGCCGCCCGAGTTGCCTTCTTGTCGCTGCTGCTGCTACGGCCCGACGCCGCCCCAGCATGGTCGTGCGCAGCAGCATGTCGCAGACCAGCGCGATCAGGCCGACCGTGACGCCCACGATCACCATGTAGCGCGTGTCGAGGTTGGCGAGATGGGCCATCTCGTGCGCGACCACGCCCTGCAGCTCGTCGCGGCTCAGCGTGTCCAGCAGGCCACGGGTGACGACGATGGTGCCGTGGTCGACCTTGTTGCCGGTGGCGAAAGCGTTGAGCGCCTCGGTCTCGAGGATCATCACCTTGGGCATCGGCACGCCGGCGGCGAGCGCCATCTCCTCGACCACGTTGTAGAGCTGCGGCGCGTCCGGCTTGTCGATCTCCCGCGCGTTGGCCATGGTGAGCACCATCTTGTCGCCGAAGGCGAGCGAGATCATGCTCCAGCCGACGCTGACGATGGCCATCAGCGCCGCGGCGGCCAAGCCCAGCCGGCTCCATACCGGCACTGCGTCGGACGCCTCGCCTTCGAGCAGCCAGCCGATCACGTAGCCGACAAGGGCTGCGAGCGCCGTCAGGACGACCAGCAGCAGCATCGTGTTGCGCCGGTTGACCCGCTGGGCCGCGACGAAGTCGGTGGTGGCGCTCATGTGCGCTGGCCGGCTCAGCTCGCTCAGCGCAATGCCACCTTCGGTACCTCGCGCTCGGTCTCGGGCATGTTGAAGAGCTCGATCGGACCGAAGCCCAGCGAGGCCGCCGCCAGCACCGCCGGAAAGCTCTGGCGGCGATTGTTATAGGAATTGACCGAGTCGTTGTAGAACTGGCGCGAGAAGGCGATCTTGTTCTCGGTCCCGGTCAGCTCTTCCTGCAGCTGCTTGACGTTGTCGTTGGCCTTGAGCTGCGGATAGCTCTCGACCAGGGCAAACAGGCCGCGCGTGGCCTGGCTGAGGGCGGCTTCGGCCACGCCGGCCTGGGCGGGCCCGGACGCGGCGACGGCGTTGTTGCGCGCCTGGACCACCTTGGTGAGCGTCTCCTGCTCGTAGCCCATGGCGTCCTTCACGACCTGGACGAGATTGGGAATGAGATCGTGCCGGCGCTTGAGCTGGACGTCGATCTGGCTCCACGCCGTCTGCGCCTGATTGCGACCGGCAACGAGGCCGTTGTAGACAGCGATGGCCCACAGCGCGATCAGGACGATGACGCCGATGACGATCCAGAAACTCATGCCCGGGCCTCCCTTGCTGCTTGCGCCAGTTTAGTCATGATTGCGGCAACTCCGGGAGGAATAATCATGGATACGACAGCGCTTCTGAAGGAATTCTGCTCCGCCGTCGAACGCCGTGACGGCAAGGCCTTCGCAGCCCTGTTCACGGAGGACGGCGTTTACCACGACGTCTTCTACGGTGCCTTCAAAGGGCGTGAAAGAATCGCCGAAATGGTCGACGACTGGTTCCACCGCACCGCGCGCGACTTCCGCTGGGACATGCACCGGCCGGTCAGCGACGGCGAGATGCTCTACGCCTATTACACGTTCAGCTACGTCTCCAAGCTGCCCGAGGCCGATGGCAAGCGCGTGGGCTTCGAGGGCGTGTCGATGATGAAGCTCAGCGATGGCAAGATCTCGGAGTATCGCGAGGTCGCCAATGTCGGACCGGCCTTCGTCGCGCTGGGCTTCGCGCCGGAGCGGACCGCCAAGATCCTGGCCAAGGAAGGTACGCACCTGCAGAAACAACCGGAATTCCAGCGACATCTCGCCTGACCGCCTCGGCGGAGAGCCCGCGCATTCGCTTGGACGAATGCGCGATGTGTGGTTCCCTGTTCGCGCGGCGGTAGTGCCTGCGGTTTCTCGGGGGAGGAGCCTGTGAAGAGGGTCGGTTGGTCGATCGCGGCGTTGTGCGTTCTGGCGATCGCAGCCGCAGGCTACACCTATTATCAGAGATCCTACTCGACGCCCTACGCCACGCCTGTTGTCGAGGCGCTGACCGAGGGCGATGGCGGCTCGTTCGACGGCTTGCTGACCCTGGCGGAGAACTTGCCGCCTTCCGCCACGGTGAGGGTGCTGTGGACCCACGGCATGTGCACGCATCCGCCAGACTGGATAAACGACCGCATGCGCCGGCTCGTGGACGCGCTCGGCGGAACGTCCGAAACAGTGAGCGTGCGCCCTGTCGGAAAGCATGGCGCAGCGTTGCGCACGGATCGAATCGCGACGCAAGGCAGGGCCATCGAGGTGATGTTTCTCAGCTGGTCATTGCTGACGGCGCCCTACAAGGCAGCCCTGGCCTACGACGGCTCGGCGATCAAGGGAAGTGGCATCCGGGCAACGCTGAACCGCGAGCTGAAGGACGGGTTGGTCAACGATTGCCTGACCGACGTGGTGGTCTATAGCGGGCCTAACGGAAACAACATTCGCCAGGCCATGAACGAGACCGTGTGCGCCGCCCTGGGCGGCGGCTTCGACGGCAACGAATGCGACGTGCCGGCCGGCGGTTCGCCTGCGGCCCTGGCGCTGGTCACCGAGAGCCTGGGCAGCAAGCTGGTGTCCGACTCCGTCCTGCACATCTGGAACGCTGCAATCAACAGTGAGGACAAGACGGCGGTCAAGCGGCTGTCGAACAGTTTTGCCGCGACCAAGGTCATGTACATGCTGGCCAATCAGGTGCCTTTGCTGGATGCGGCGGGCTCGGTGGCAATGGACAGGATATTGGAGCCGCAGCCGCCGTCGGCGCCTGCAAGAATGCGGACCACCGCGGGTGACGTGTTCGGCCTGTTGTCACGCGCGCGCCGCCAGGCCCTGCCCGGGGCCGGGCCGATGACCGTGGTCGCGTTTTCCGATCCCAATGATCTCCTCACCTACCGGATCATTCCGGAGCATCTGGCCGAGGATTTCAGGGAGTTCCGCGTCATCAACGTTCTCGTCTCGAACGACACCACCTACTTCGGCTATCTGGAACGTCCCGACATGGCACATTGCGGCTATCCCTGGAATCCGCACGTATTCGGCATGCTGGCGAGAGGCTACCAGGCCGGAAAACCGCTGCCTTCCGTCCCGATGCTGGCCGGGACGTGCCCAAGCTATGCATGGCTCACGGACTCCTTGGCCAAGAGGTGAGTCCGCAATTCGGCGAAGCGACCGGCCGTCAGCCGTTGTAGGCGCGGCTGCCGGAATCGCGCAGCCACAGGCGCACCAGCAGGCGCTTGCGATCCGCCTCGGGCCAGTCGCGAAACGCCGTGCGCTTGTGGCCGAGCGCGCGGTTGTCGATCAGCTGCATCTGGCCGGGCTCGAACTGAAAGCGCGCGGCCATGCCCGGTGCATTGAGAATGGCTTCGAAGGCTTCCAGCGCGGCGATGGCTTGCGGATCGAGCTCGACGCCGGCGAGCTTGTGTCCGTTCTTCACCTGGAAATGCGACAGGCGCGCGATCAAGCGGCCGTCCCGGCGCTCGAACATGGGATGGTGGGTCGTCATGGTGTCGTCCGGCGCGTGCTCGCGCTGCCGGTCGAAATAGAAGGGCTGATAGAGCCGGGGCAGCAGATCGGGATGTTTTAGGCGCATCTCGTCATGCGCCGCCGCGAAGCTCACGATGCCGCTCACCCCGCCTGCCATCGCCGTGCGCAGGCACATCAGGCCGACATAGTGCGGCGGCACGTTGTTGTAGCTGTTGTCGGTATGGAAATTCTGCTCGGCGTTGGTGACGTCGGGACGCACGCCGTTGCCGGGTGGGCGGCCGAGGTCGCAGACGTCGTAGATCGACGTGCCGTCCCACTTCTGTGCCACTGGGCGCGCGACCAGCGAGGCCAGCAGCCACCACACCGCCCGCGCGCCGCTCTGCGTCCAGCGTTCCACCGGCAGGCGATCGACGATGGCGAAGCCCGGTCCCTCGTCCAGGCTCTGCTTCACGGTGCGCATGAAGGCGCGCGAGGCGTCGAGCGTGAACTCTTCCGGACGCAGCAGCAGGAGCGGCGGCGGGTCGCGATCGAGCACACTGACGACACGGTCGAGCTCTTGCTCGACCACCGCCGGAAGCGCCAGGCGGCCGGCGTCGGCGGGCAGGTCGTCGCCGCGCCACAACAGGCGGCGAGGCAGCTTCTCGCCGGGCAGAATTGCGGAGACGTCGGAAACGTCGGGCATGTCCAACGATCCCCGCTTCGGCTCAGTCGCGCAAGAGCTCGTTGATCGAGGTTTTCGACCGCGTGCGCTCGTCGACTGTCTTTGTGATGATCACGCAGTATCGGGCCGGCCGATCGGCACTGCCGCCCATGGTGCCAGGGTGGACCACGGAATAAGGCGGCACTTTGCCGACATGGATCTGGCCTGTCTCGCGATCGACGATCCTGGTGTTGGCCGAGATAAAGACGCCCATCGACAGCACTGAACCGGTGCCCACGATAACGCCCTCGACGACCTCGGAGCGCGCGCCGATGAAGCAATTGTCCTCGACGATCACCGGGTTGGCCTGCAATGGCTCCAGCACCCCGCCGATGCCGACGCCGCCCGAGAGATGGCAGTTCTTGCCGATCTGGGCACACGAGCCCACCGTCGCCCAGGTGTCGACCATGGTGCCGGTATCGACATAGGCACCGAGATTGATGAAGGACGGCATCACCACGACGGAAGGCGCCACGTAGGAGCCGCGGCGCACGATCGAGCCCGGCACGGCGCGGAAGCCCGCCTTGGCGAAGCGCTTGGCGTCCCAACCCGCGGTCTTGAGCGGCACCTTGTCGAACCAGGGGGCGACGCCCAGGCCGGGGAACGACGCGCCGCCGTCCATCGGCACCGAATCGTAGAGCCGGAAGGACAGCAGCACGGCCTTCTTCAGCCACTGGTTCACGACCCATTCGTCACCGAATTTCTCCGCCGTGCGGTAGGTGCCGTCATCCAGCCCGGCGATCGCCGACTCGACGGCGTCGCGCACCGCGCCCTTGGTCGCGCTGCTGATGCCATCGCGCTTTTCCCACGCCTCGTCGATGACGGTCTGAAGCTCGTTGCTCATGGTCCCCTCGAAAAATGCCGCCGGACCATAGCGTTGGGCGGCGGGGAGTCAACGTTCCGGCTATGCTGGGGGATGGCCTACAAGATCCCCGAATCGGTGCTGGTCGTGGTCCACACCGCCCGGCTCGACGTGCTGCTTTTGGAGCGCGCGGCGCAGCCCGGCCTTTGGCAGTCGGTGACCGGCTCGCGCGAATTGGACGATGCCGAAATTTCGGCGACAGCGCGGCGCGAGCTCCTGGAGGAAACCGGCTTGTCGGTCGGGACATTGACCGACTGGCGGCTCACCAACCGCTACGAGATCTGGCCGCAATGGCGCGCGCGCTATGCACCTGAGGTGACGCACAACACCGAGCATGTGTTCGGCTTCCGGGTCGACAGCCCGACCGTCGCCACCCTCGATCCGGCCGAGCACATCGCCCAGCTCTGGCTGCCGTGGGGGGAGGCCATGGCCAAGGTGTTTTCGCCCACAAATCGCGACGCGATCCGGCAATTGCCGCAACGGGTTCTCGGGCATACTGACCCGGCATGACAGCGCCTCATCAGGAAGCGTCGAAACTCGGCCAGTTCAGTTGGGCCCTGTTCGACTGGGCCAACCAGCCTTTCTTCACCGTCGTCACCACCTTCATCTTCGCGCCCTACTTCGCCAACGTCATGGTGGGCAATGCCGTCGAGGGCCAGGCGGCGTGGGCCTTCACGCAATCGACCTCGGGCATCCTGATCGCGCTGATGAGCCCCTTCCTGGGGGCCATGGCCGACGCCGGCGGCAGGCGCAAGCCCTACATCTTCGCCTTCCAGCTTCTGCTCGGCCTGGGCTGCGCCGCCCTGTGGTGGGCCTATCCCGGCCGGCCCGATCTGGTCGGCCCGATCAGCGCCGCGGTGGTTATGGCCACTGTCGGCGCGGAGATGTCGATCGTGTTCAACAACGCCCAGCTTCCCCACATCGTCCGGCCCGAGCGCATGGGCTGGCTGAGCGGCTTCGGCTGGGGCCTGGGCTATTGCGGCGGCCTGATCGCGCTGTTCATGGTGCTGGCCGTGAATGACCGGCCGCTGCTTGGGCTGGATCCCAAGACTTACACGCTCGAGCGGCTTGTCGGGCCCGCCTCGGCCTTGTGGCTCGCCGTGTTCGTGATCCCGATGTTCCTGTTCACGCCGGATATGGCGGACCAGAAGCTCACGCTCTGGCAGGCGGCGCGCCAGGGCGGCACGTCGCTGCTCGATACGCTGAAAAAGATCAGGCGCTTCGGGAACGCGCTGCGCTATCTCATCGCCTTCATGCTCTACAATGACGGGCTGGCCTCGATCATCGCCTTCGGCGGCGTCTATGCCGCCGCGACCTTCGGCTGGAGCACAATCACGCTCGGCATCTTCGGCATCATCCTCACGGTGTTCGCTATTCCCGGCGCCTTCCTGGGCGGCAAGCTCGACGATCGCTTCGGCAGCAAACGCACCGTCCAGTTCGCCACCTTTGGCGTGATCGTGGCGACCATCGGTATCGTGAGCGTGAGCGCCCAGCGCGTGTTCTTCGTCGTGCCGGCCAGCGAGATCCTGGCGACCCGCGGCCTGTTCGGCTCGGTGCAGGAGTGGGTGTTCATGGGCTTCGCGCTGCTGCTGGGCTTTTGCATGGGGCCGATGCAGGCGGCCAGCCGCACCATGATCGGCCGCATTGCGCCCGAAGGCATGACCGGCGAGTTCTTCGGCCTGTTCGCGCTGTCGGGCCGGGCGACGGCCTGGATGGGGCCGCTCGCCATCGGCATCGTCACCACGGCGACTCAGTCCAACCGGCTGGGCGTGGCGTGCGTGCTCGTCTTCCTGGTGCTAGGTTTCATCCTGCTCTGGGGGGTGCGCGAGGAGCGCGCCAAAGCCTGACGCCAACGCCTGAGGGAGGATCCGATGATCACCGCCATCGTGAACTTCAAGCTGCCGCCCGAGATCGACGCTCGGAAGGCCACAGACCTGTTCAAGAGCTCGGCGCCCAAGTACCGCGCCCTGAAGGGCCTGGTGCGCAAGTACTACCTGTTCGACGACCAGAACCGGATCGGCGGCGGCGTCTATCTGTGGCAGAGCCGGGCCGACGCCGACGCGGTCTACACGCCGCAATGGAAGGCCTACATCGCCGAGCGGTACGGTGCGGAGCCGGACATCCGCTACTTCGAGACGTCGGTGGTCGTCGACAACGAGAGCGACAAGATCCTGGCCGACGCGGCCTAGAGGCTACTGCTTGACGATCTCGACCCGTCGGTTCTTGCCGCGGCCCGCTTCGTCGTCGTTCGACGCGACGGGTGCGATCATGCCGGCGCCGGCCGGCTTCAGCCGTTCCGGCGCGATGCCGTAGCTCTTGATGAGCTGATCCACCACCGATTTGGCGCGGCGCTGCGAGAGGCTCATGTTGTAGTCGAAGACGCCGACATTGTCGGTGTGGCCGACGATATAGACCTTGAGATCGGGCTGGGCCTTGAGCAGCTTGCCGATCTCGGCCAGTGAGGGCGCCGATTCCGGCTTGAGGTCGGCCTTGTCCGTGTCGAAGTACAGCCCATAGAGCGCGACCCGGCCGGTCGCCGCGATGTCCTTGGCCATGGTCGCCGCGTCGACCGTCACCATCTTTGATTCCATCGGCTTGTCTTCGACGACGTCGAGCAGGACGGCGACGCGGTCCTTGGCCTCGGGAGAGGCGGCGCCGCGCTCCACGGCGACATAGAGCGAGACCGAGACCTGGCCTTCCGGCCGCGCCAGGGTGGCGGCCAGGTAGTGCGGTTCGGCCGGGACGTTGAAGGCGAACTTGGAGAGGTCGCTGTTCTGCAAGGCGCTGGTCGGCGAATAGAGGCTCCGGTGGATCTCCGCGCCGAAGGTCTCGCACGCCTCTTCGCCTGAACACTTGTAGAGAACGGCGAAACCTTTGGCGGCGAGATCGGCTTCGTAGTTTCGGAACACTTCGAGCGCGCTGCGCTCCGGCGGCGCGAGATAGAGCAGCCTCGTGTGCCGGCCTTCCACTTCCCGCACCGCGTCCACCGTGGGCTGTCCATTGTCGCCGAGCTTGAGCTTGCCGAGCAGAAGCTTGACCGTATCGAACGACCGGCTCTCGTAGCCGATGAGGCGCGACCGCTCGTAGCGCTTGATCAGCGGGAAGTCCTTGGCGCCCGCCACTTCCGGCTGGGCGACGGCATCCGCCGACCACAGTAGGGTCGCCGCGAGAATAACCGTCCAACAGCGGCGAAGCAGATGTTCGGCATGGGACATACAACCCTCCAACGACTGACCGGCGCTACCCTCACCATTCCCGCATCGTCGCCCAAAGAGACGCACCGTTGAAGTGGCAAAGCTCACACTGATCGCGTCTGACGCGGCGAAGTGGAGTGGAGGGAGCTCCTCTCTACCATCAGCCATGCGAGCACACGGAGAGAGACCCTTTGATGACGCGACTCGGGGCTCCGCTCACGACGTCGGGTTGGTTCAGAGTGACACCGTCTTGCCCTTGAACTTGCAGACGTCGTTCACGACGCAGCGCGGGCATTCGGGCTTGCGCGCCTTGCACGTGTAGCGGCCGTGCAGGATCAGCCAGTGATGCGCATGCAGGCGGAACTCCTCGGGCACGCGCTTCAGCAGCTTCAGCTCGACCTCGAGCGGGTTCTTGCCGGGTGCCAAGCCGGTGCGGTTGCCGACGCGGAAGATGTGGGTGTCGACGGCGATGGTCGCCTCGCCGAACGCCACGTTCATAACCACGTTCGCCGTCTTGCGGCCGACGCCGGGCAGTTCGGTCAGCTCCTCGTGGCTGTGCGGCACCTCGCCGCCGTGCTTCTCGATCAGCAGCCGGCTGAGCGCGATGACGTTCTTGGCCTTCATGCGGAACAGGCCGATGGTCTTGATGTAGCCGATCAGCTTCTTCTCGCCGAGCGCCACCATCTGGGCGGGCGTCTTGATCTTCTCGAACAGCGGCGTGGTGGCGCGGTTGACGCCGGCATCGGTCGCCTGCGCCGAGAGCACGACGGCGACCAGCAAGTGATAGACGTTGTCGTATTCCAGCTCGGTCTTCGGCTCCGGCATCGATTGGCGCAGGCGGGTGAAGAAAACCTGGATTTCGGCGGGCTTCATCAGGGGCATGGCGCGACGCTAGCCGAGCCACTAAGGTCACGCCATGGCCGACTCACCCCCGGCGGTTCACTTCGCCACCTCGCTCGTGCCCCATCGCAGCCTGTCGCCGGAAGGCTTCAGGTGGCTGATCCGCGGCGCCATCGCGGCCAACCTGCTGATCGGCCTGCCGATGATGCTGCTCGGTGCCTGGCCGGTGCTGGGCTTCATGGGGCTCGACGTCTGGCTGCTGTGGTTCATGTTCAAGCGCAGCTACCTCGATGCCCGGCGCAGCGAGACCCTGCTGCTGACCGACCGCGAACTGATCGTCGATCGCGTGGCGCCGGACGGCGAGCGCGAGCAGCACCGGCTCGACGCTTATTGGCTGAGGGTCGAGCTTTTAGGCGAAGACTCGGACCGGCTGGTACTGGCGTCGCGCGGCAATCGCGTGGTGATCGGCCGCTTCCTGGCGCCGTCCGAGCGCCGGAATGTCGCCGAGCAGCTGAAGGCAGCCCTCGCCGACATGCGCGCGCCCCGCTATGCGCACGAGTGGGATTAGAGCGCATTCCGAAATGGCGTCGTCACTTCCTCCCCAGCGAGGCTGGGGAGGTGTCGGCGTCTGACGCCGACGGAGGGGTCATGAGCGTCGGTGATTGCGCTCATGACCCCTCCGCCCGCTACGCGGCACCTCCCCTTCGCGGGGCCCGCAAAGGGGAGGAATTATGAATTGCGCGAGTCCGTTCGATCGGAATGTCGCTTACAGCCCCAGCACGTCCTTCATGCCGTAGAGGCCGGGCTTCTTGCCGGAAAGCCACTGTGCGGCGCGGACCGCGCCCGCGGCATAGGTCTCGCGGCTGAACGAGCGATGGCTGAGCTCCAGCCGCTCGCCGGCGGCCGCGAACATCACCGTATGCACGCCGACCTCCTCGCCGCCGCGCAGGGTGGCGAAGCCGATCTCGCCGGACGGCCGCGCGCCGGTGTGGCCGTCGCGGCTCTTGCGCCAGACATCTTCCAGCCTGACCTGGCGGCCGGCGGCGGCGGCGCGGCCCAGCGCCAAAGCGGTGCCCGAGGGCGCGTCGATCTTGTGGCGATGGTGCATCTCCAGCACCTCGATGTCGTAGGCGGGATCGAGCATCGAGGCGGTCTTCTCGACCAGGGCCAGCAGGATGTTGATTCCCAGCGCCATGTTGGCGGCCCACATGATCGGCACCTTCCTGGCCGCCTCGTGGATGAGAGCGCTCTGCTCCGGACTGAGGCCGGTGGTGCCGATCACCATCGACACGCCCTTGTCGGCGGCGATCGTGGCGTGCGCGACGGTGGCTGCCGGCACGGTGAAGTCGATCACCACGTTGGCGGCACCGATGGCAGTCGCGGCATCGGACACGATCTTCACGCCCTTGGCGCCCACGCCCGCCACCTCACCGGCGTCGCGGCCGAGCGCATTGCTGCCGGCACCCTCGATGGCGCCGGCCAGGCTGCAGCCTTCGGTGTGGGCGATCTGCCGGATCAGCATCTGGCCCATGCGCCCGGCGGCGCCGGCAATGGTGATCTTCATGTCGGGTTCCTGTCGTGTTTGTCAGCCGACATACCTTACATTCCGGACAAAACCGGGGACAGACATGCTCTTCATGGTGATCGAAAAGTTCCGCAACCAGGACGGCAAGGCGGTCTATCGCAAGCTGCGCGATTCGGGCCGCAGCCTGCCCGATGGATTGAAGTTCGTGGCGAGCTACGTGACCGGCGATCTCGGCCGCTGCTTCCAGCTCATGGAGACCGACGACGTCACGCTGTTCCAGCGCTGGATCGCCGACTGGCAGGATGTCGTCGAATTCGAGGTGGTCCCGGTGGTCGAGGGCAAGACCACACGCGAGGCGCTGGCGCCGATTTTATGATTTTGCCGGCCCTGCAAGTCATTGAAAACGAATGATTCTTTTCGCGAACCCCCCGAATGGTGCTTACTTATTCGCCCAGGGATCGGCCACCTTGGGCCAGAACGGCGTCTTGCGCTTGGTGTAGGGAAGCCGGGTGACGTCGGGGTCGGCCGCGCCCGGCGAGGCGACATAGAGGATCTCCTTCGCGAGGCCAGCGAAGCCATTGTAGAAATGCTGCGCGGACTTCACGACCACGACGCGATAGTCGGCGGGATCGGCGCCGACCGCCTTGAAGGCGTCGGCATGGAAGGTCTGGGTGCGCAGCGTGCAGATCGCCACGTCGACATGCTCCGATGACAGCAGCGCCATGTCGCCCAACGGTACCATCACCGGGCCGTAAGGCTGGCGCACGCCGCAGGCGATCTTCTTCACCGTGACGTCGAGATCGACCGGATCGCCGCTCACCTCGCCCGACTTGCCGCCCAGCCGCATGCGCAGCCGCGCCCCCTCGCCCGCCTCCTCGGCGATGCGAAACGCCATCGGGTCCCACATCACGCCGAACAGCGCCGGGCCGATCTGCCTGTCGACGAGCGCGCGCAGCACGAAGGTCGAATCGCCCGGTGCGCCGGAGCCGGGATTGTCGGCGCGATCGGCCAGCACCAGCGGGCCCTGGTTGTGCGAGGCCGCGCGCTCCATCGCTTCGGCAATGGAGAGGTACTTGGTGGCATAGCGCTCGCGATTGGCCCACAGCTCCTCGCCAAGCTTTTTGGCCAGCGCCTCGGCCTTGCCCTTGTCGTGGTCGGCGACGACCAGGGTGCGCGTGCCGACATCCTCGACATCGGCGAAGGAGAAGCCGTGGCTGAGCGATACCGAGAGAATGCCGTCCTTGCCTTCGAGCGACTTCATGCGGGCGACGAATTCGTTGATCGGCGGCACCGACGTGCGGTACTGCGCGATCATGCGGCAATCGTGCCGCGCCATCACCGGCTTCACCTTGCCTAAAACGGTGTCGGCGATGATGGCGAACAATTCGGCCGCGCGTTCCATCGTGTCGGTGTGCGGGTATTCCTTGTAGCCCACCAGCACGTCGGCGCTGTCGAGCATCAATGCACTCAGGTGGCAATGCAGGTCGAACTCCGCACCGATCGCCACCTTGGGTCCGACGATGGCGCGCACCTTCGCCAAAAGATCGCCTTCGCAGTCGTCGTAGGCGTCGGCCACCATGGCGCCGTGCACGTTGATCAGCACCGCGTCGAGCGGCAGCGCCGCCTTGATGCCGGCCAGGATTTCGTCGCGAAAGCCTTCATAGACCGGCCGCACCGTGGTGCCCGAGGGCGCGGCGAAGGTCGCCAGTCCCTCGATCACCGTCCAGCCGCGCGCTTCGGCGGTTTTGCGCCAGACATGGAGGGGCGCGGTGAAGTTGGTCGGCTCATGCTTGGTGGCGTCGCCACGCCATATGCCGTGTTCCTCGTAGGCGCGATGGCCGGTCGGAAAGGGCACGAACTGGTTGGTCTCGGTGCCCAGCGCCGCGATGTAGATACGCTTGGTCAAACACTCACTCCCGATTTCTATTCTTTGTGGCGATGGCAGCCCACGACGTGGTCGTCGACCATGCCCGAGGCCTGCATGAAGGCGTAACAGATGGTCGAGCCGACGAACTTGAAGCCGGCTTTTTGCAACGCCTTGGCCATGGCGCCGCTCTGGGGCGACTTGGTTGGAATATCCTTCAGGCTCTTGGGCCGGTTATTCTTCGGCTTGCCATCGACGAAGCTCCACAAGAACTTTGCGAACGAGCCTTCGCGTTCGACCAGTGCGAGAAAGGCCTTGGCGTTGCTGACGCTGGCGTCGATCTTGCCCTTGTGTCGGATGATGCCGGGATCGGCCAGGAGCTTCTTCAATTTGGCCGGCGTGTAGCGCGCGATCTTCTCAGGATCGAAGCCGTCATAGACCTTGCGATAGTGCTCGCGCTTGCGCAGCACCGTGATCCACGACAGGCCGGCCTGGCAGCCTTCGAGCGTCAAAAGCTCGAACAGCGCGCGGTCGTCCTTGAGTGGCCGGCCCCATTCGGTGTCGTGATATCTTCGATAGAGCGGATCGGCCGATGCCCAGCCGCATCGCGGCTTGCCGTCGGTGCCCGTCACCGTGTCGTGTCTTTGAGCCATGCGCGGACCCTACCCAAGCGCATCGCGGGACGCCACACTGCGGCGAACGGAGGAAACAGCCATGGCAAAAGTTCCCGCCGACCTCAAGGTCTGCATCTTCGACGTGTTCGGCACGGTGGTCGATTGGCGCGGCAGTCTCATCGAGGACCTGCCCAAGCTCGGCAAGAAATACGGGCTCGAGACGGACTGGACCAGCTTCGCCGACGACTGGCGCGGCCTCTACCAGCCGCAGATGGCCCGGGTACGCAAGGGAGAGCTGCCATGGACCCGCATCGACGACCTGCACAAGGAAGCGTTCGAGATGCTGCTGAAGAAGCGCAACCTGAAGCATCCTGGCGAGGAGGGCGTGTGGGAGTTCACGCATCTCTGGCACAAGCTCCGGCCGTGGCCCGATTCGGTCGAGGGCATCGGCATGATGAAGAAGAAGTACGTCGTGTCGACCCTCAGCAACGGTAACGTGGCGCTCCTGATCAACATGGCCAAGCACAGCGGCATCCCCTGGGATCACTGCTTCTCGGGCGAGACCTTCCACCACTACAAGCCCGATCCCGAATCCTATCTCGGCGTGGTCGACAGCATGTATCTCAAGCCGCACCAGGTGATGCTGTGCGCGGCGCACAATGGCGACCTCAGGGCGGCGCAGAAATGCGGCCTGTCCACCGGCTTCATCCACCGCCCCAAGGAACACGGCCCCGACCAGAAGACCGATCTCAAGGCCGACGGCGATTGGGATGCCGTCGGCGAGACGATCATCGAGCTGGCGAAGAAGATCGGGTCCTGATCTCGTCTTCGGACCGCAGGCCTCCAGGCCCGCTCATGATCCTTATCTTTTCTGAGGCGCGCGGGCTCTCGCGCCTCAGAAGGCGCGGCCGCCCGCCGGTGTCTAGCGCGTGTGAACGCGCTAGACACCGATCGTCGTCAGGTCCTGGAACCAGTGCTGGGCCTGCACGTACGACTTGATCTTGGGCGAGAGCGCGTGCGGGTTGGTGTCGTGCACCACCCAGATCAGCACGGCGTCGTCGACCACCTTCTCGTGCACCCGCGCCATCAGCGCGTCCTGCTTGGCCGCGTCGAACGTGGTCAGCGCCTCGTTGATCAGCTTGTCGACCTCGGGATTGGAATAGTAGCTCCAGTTGACGCCGACCGGCGCGCCCTGGTTGGAGGCGAAGAAGCGCGTGATGGCGTAGACCGGGTCGGACGTCACGTAGGCGATGTTGTTGGCGGTCACGTCCTTGTTCATGTCGGCCTTGGCGCCGGCGCGCCACGCCGTGTAGAGCGCCTCGAGCTCGACCACCTTGAATTCGAGGTCGATATAGATGTCCTTGAACATCTCCTGGATGGCCTCGTTCATCGGCAGCGACAGCATCTGGCCGGTGCCGCCGCTCGCCACCACGAACTTGGTCTTGAGCGGCTGGGTCTTGCTGAAGCCCGCGTCGCTCATCAGCTTGCGCGCCTCGTCGGGCGCGTACTTCAGCACGAAGGTCGGCTTGCCGAACCACGGGCTCGACGGGTCGACCTGACCCAGCGCCGGCTTGGCGAGGCCGTTCAGCAGCTTGACGATGGCGTCGCGGTCGATCGCGAGGTTGGCCGCCTTGCGCAGCCTTATGTCGGTCCACGGCGAGCCCGGCAGCAGCGAGGGATGATAGTTCCAGACGTGCGGCGTCACGTTCTGCTCGATGCGCATGCCGGCCTGCTTGAGGCGCGCCACCGCGTCGGGCGGCGGCGTCTCGATCATGTCGACCGCATTCGACAGCAGCGCCGCGGTGCGGCTCGAATCCTCGGGCGCGCAGACCAGCACCAGCCGGTCGGTCTTGGGAATGCGCTTGGGATTCCAGTAGCCCTCGTTCTTCACCAGCTCGGCACGCTCGCGCGGCACCAGGCGGGCGAGCTTGAACGGGCCGGTGCCCGACGGCTCCGACGCCACCTTGTTCCAGTCCTTGCCCTGCTTCTCCCAGTTGGCCGGGCTCGCGACCAGGAACCACAGCATCTGATAGGGAAAGAGCGCGTCGACCGCCTTGGTCTTTATCTCGACCGTCATGTCGTCGATCTTCTTGTAGCTCGCGATCGACGGCAGGCGCGGCCGCACCTGCGCCGCCTGGCGCTGGTCGAATTGCGGCGCATCCTTGTTGAAGACCTTTTCGAGATTCCAGATCGACGGCATCGGCGTCGAGCGCCGAGCCGTCATGGAATTTGACGCCGGGCGCGGAGCTTGAAGGTCCACAGCGTCTTGTCGCCCTCGTTGACCGCCCATTCGGTGGCGAGGCCCGGGATCAGCTTGCCCGGCCGGTCGGAGACATCCATCTCCCAGGCGACCAGCGGATCGTAGATCGTGAGGCCGGTGAACTGGTAGGCGCCGGCGCCGCGATCGGGCTGGCCGGTGGTGAGCGGGATGTCGGCCATCGAGATGCCGTAGCGCACGATCTTTTCCTCGGCGCGCGCCGGCGTGCCGAAGCCGGCGGGCAGGGCGAGGGCGCCGGCGCCGGCCAGGATCGAACGGCGCGAAAGTCTGGACTTGATCATGAGGATCTCCCGAAGGGTCAGAGCGTGGGCCGCCGCAGCCGCCACGGCGTGGCGCGTTCGTAGGCTGAGCCGGCGGCGAAGACGCTGGCCTCGTCGAACGGCCGGCCGCCGAGCTGGAAGGCGAGCGGCAGCCCGTCGCCGCCGAAGCCGCAGCACACGGTGAGCGCGGGCTGGCCGGTGACGTTGAACGGCATGCTGAGCGAGGGCTTGCCGAGGAAGTGGAAGATCTCCTGCGGCTCCTCGAAGATCTCGGGCGGTCCCCACTGGTTGGGCGCCATGATCAGGTCGTAACCGCGCATGGCCGCGCGCGTGTCGACCTGCAGCTTGCGACGGAAGCGCAGAGCCCCGAGATACTGCTCGGCCGTGACGAAGGCGCCGAGCTGGAAGCGGCGGCGCGTCGTGTAGCCGAACTTCTCCGGCGTCTCGATCACCTCCTGGCGATGGATGGCGTGCGCCTCGACGGTGATCACGACGCGGCCGCAGATGTGATAGTCCCGGATGTCGGGGAACACGACTTCCTCGACGATGGCGCCCTGATCGCGCAGCACGCGCACCGCCTCGTCCATGCCCTTGGCCATGTCGGCCGACAGGTTGCCTTCGTACCAGGTGCGCGCCAGCGCGATGCGCATGCCCTCGATCGAACGATGGCGTCGAGGCGCCGTAATCGACCTTGGGTGCCTTGGCCGAGCCCTGGTCGTTGGGATCGTAGCCCGCCAGCACGTCGAGCATCAGGGCGTTGTCCTCGACCGTCCAGGCGAGCGGCCCGGCGGTGTCGAAGCTGAACGACAGCGGAAAGATGCCGCAGCGGCTGACCAGGCCGTAGGTCGGCTTGATGCCGGCCGTGCCGCAGAAGCCCGCCGGATTGCGGATCGAGCCGCCGGTGTCGGAGCCCATGGCGCCCATGCAGAGCGCGGCGGCGACGGCGGCGCCCGAGCCGCTCGACGAGCCGCCGGGCTGATAGTCGGTGTTCCACGGATTGCGCACCGGCGGGAAGGGCTGGTCCGGCGTCATCGCGCCGTTGGCGAATTCGTGCGTGCCGAGCTTGCCCAGGATGACCGCGCCGCCCGCCTTCAGGCGACGCACGGTCTCGGCGTCGACCGCGGGCACGTAGTCGGCGCGAAGATGCGAATGGCCCGTCGTCAGAACGCCTTCGGTCTCGTAGATGTCCTTCAGCCCGATCGGGATGCCATGCAGCGGGCCGCGATTGAGCCCTTGGCTCATCTCCATGTCGGCCTGCTTCGCGGCGAGCAGCGCGCGATCGGCGGTGAGGGTGACGAAGCTCGCGATCTTGTGATCGACGGCCGCGATGCGCGCGAGGAAAGCTTCGGTGAGCGCCGTCGAGGTGACCTCGCCGCGCGCCATCAGGCTGCCGGCCTCGGCGATGCTGAGCGTCGTCAGGTCGGATGTGCTGCGCTTACTCATCGGCGCGGAACACGTGCGGCGGTTCGGCGGCCCAGGCCCAACGGGTGGGGATGCGCTCCATCAGGGAGAGCAACCCGGCATAGCCCTTGTGCAGGTGCTCGATGTCCTCTTGCGTCAGCGGCAGCCCTGTCAGCGCGGCCCGCGCACGAAATTCCTCAAGCGTTGGCGGCTTTTTTCCTGTCATCCCATCCTCCCGCGCCCAAGCATGCAATCGACATGCCGCGTGGCCCGCAGAGGCAGCCTACTGCCTTGGCTTGGCGCTTGCATGCTCTGGCTCCAAGCGCCCTCCAGGAGGCGTCGAACAGTGGAGCATTGAATGTTCAAGCGCCTTGGCGTCGCCGTGGTCGGGATCGGTCTTTTCGCAGCGGCTGCAATGCCTGCCTTCTCGCAGGGCACTCTGCGCATCGGCATGACAGCCGCCGATATTCCCCTGACGACCGGCCAGCCCGACCAGGGATTCGAGGGCTTTCGCTTCGCTGGCTACACGATCTACGACGCGCTGGTGAACTGGGACCTGTCGAAGGCCGACACCATCGCCGACATCAAGCCGGGTCTCGCGACGGAATGGGCGGCGGTCGAGGGCGAGCCCACCAAGTGGATCTTCAAGCTGCGGCAGGGCGTGAAGTTCCACGACGGTACGGACTTCGATGCCGACGTGGTGGTGTGGAACCTCGAGAAGATCCTGAACGACAAGTCGCCGCAGTTCGATCCCAAGCAGGCGGCCCAGGCGCGCGGGCGCGTACCGACGCTGGTCGGCTGGAAGGCCGTCGACAAGTACACAGTCGAACTCACCACGCGCGTTGTGAATGCTCTGTTCCCCTACGACATGTCCTACATCTTCTATTCCAGCCCGACCAACTGGGAGAAGCAGGGCAAGGATTGGGTCAAGGTCGCGCTGCAGCCGGCCGGCACCGGCCCCTTCAAGGTCGACCGGGTCGTGCCGCGCGAGCGTCTCGAACTGTCGCGCTTCGATGGCTACTGGGACAAGACCCGCGTGCCGAAGCTCGACAAGGTGCTGCTGTTCCCGATGCCCGAGGCCGCGACCCGCACCGCGGCCCTGCTGGCGGGTCAGGTCGATTGGATCGAGGTTCCGGCGCCCGACGCCATTCCCCGCCTCAAGCAGGGCGGCATGGCGATCGTCACCAACAAATATCCGCACAACTGGGCCTACCAGCCCAGCATGGTCGAGGGCTCGCCGTGGACCGATATCCGCGTGCGCAAGGCAGCCAACCTGGCGATCGATCGTGCCGGCCTTGCCAAGCTGCTGGGTGGCCTGATGATCGAAGCCAAAGGCGTCGTCTATCCCGGCCATCCCTGGTTCGGTTCACCCAGCTTCGACATCAAGTACGATCCCGAGGCGGCGAAGAAGCTTTTGGCCGAAGCGGGTTACGGTCCCAACAAGAAGCCCAAGATCAAGATTGCGATATCGACCTCAGGCTCGGGCCAGATGCTGCCGCTGCCGATGAACGAGTACGTGCAGGAGAACCTGAACGCCGTGGGCTTCGATACCTCGTTCGAGGTCATGGAATGGAATGCGCTGGTAACCTTTGGCTTCCAGCCGGTGACCGGCGAGGCCTCCACCAAGGCCGGCACCAACGGGCTTAACATCAGCCGCGCCACCGTCGATCCCTACTCGGCCTTCATGCGCCTTTACCACAGCGAGTACGTCCCACCGAAGGGCGCCAACTGGGGCATCCTGAAGGATCCCAAGCTCGACGAACTGATCAACAAGGCGCACACCAGCTTCGACCGCGCCGCGCAGACCAAGGCATTGGCCGACGTTCACACCTACATCGTTGACCAGGCGTACTGGGTCTACATCTGTCACGATCTCAACCCGCGCGCCATGAGCCCCAAGGTGACCGGCTTCGTCCAGGCCCAGAGTTGGTTCCAGGATCTCACGCCCATCGTCATGAAATAACGGCGGGGGCCGGCAGTCATGCTGCTCTATGCATTGAGGCGCCTGATCTACCTGGTGCCGGTAGCGTTTGGCGTCTCGCTGCTCGTCTTCGCGCTGGTCCACCTGGCGCCGGGCGATGCGATCTCGGCCATCGTGCCGCCGGACGCGCCGCAGGAAGTCGTCGACAAGCTCAAGGAGTATTACGGCTTCGACAAGCCGCTGCCGATCCAGTACCTGCGCTGGCTCGCCGTCACCCTGACCGGCGACTTCGGCACCTCGATCGGCACCGGCCGGCCGGTGGCGACCGAGGTCATGTCGGCTTTCGGCAACACCATCATCCTGGCCATCTCCGCCACGCTGCTGGCGTTCAGCCTGGCCGTCATCCTTGGCACCGCGGCCGCCTACGCCAAGTCGCGCATCGTCGACCGCCTGGTTACCCTGATCTCCCTGATGGGCGTCAGCGTGCCCCACTTTTGGCTCGCGATCGTGCTGGTCATCATCTTCTCGGTCGAGCTCGGCGCCTTGCCGCCGATGGGGATCGGGCCGGAGAACTCGACCGGCTGGCGCCTCGATGGTCCCCACCTCGCCCACATGGTGCTGCCGACCATCGCGCTGTCGGTGATCCCGCTCGGCGTCGTCACGCGCACCGTGCGCTCGACGATCAAGGAGATCCTCAACTCGGAATTCGTCACCGCCCTGCAGGCCAAGGGTTTGCGCGACGACCAGATCCTCCGTCACGTGCTGAAGAACGCCGCGCCGACCTGCCTCGCCGTGATGGGCCTGCAGGCCGGCAACCTGATCGGCGGCTCGATCCTGATCGAGACGGTGTTCGCCTGGCCGGGTACGGGCTTCCTGCTGAACAGCGCCATCTTCCGTCGCGACCTGCCGATCCTGCAGGGCACGACGCTGGTGCTGGCCTTCTTCTTCATGCTGCTCAACCTCACCGTGGACATCATCCAGACCATGGTCGACCCGCGCATCAAGCGGAACTGACGCCATGACCATCCAAAGCCCGTCGCTCGAGCTCGGCGCACCGCTCGTCCAACCGATCGCGGCCGGGGGAGGGCGCAGCTATTGGCAGTCGGTGCGCCGCCGGCTGCGGCGCGATCCCGTGACCCTGATCTGCGCCGGCGTCCTCGTCCTGCTGGTCGTCTCTGCGCTGTTCGCGCCGTGGCTCGGGCTCGACGATCCCTACAAGACATCGATGCTGCGCCGGCTCTATCCGCTGGGCTCGCCCGGCCATCTGCTGGGCACCGACGAGCTTGGCCGCGACATGCTTTCCCGCCTGATCTATGGCGGCCGCCTGTCGCTGTTCATGGGCGTGACGCCAGTCGTCTGCGCGCTGCTGATCGGTGGCCTGCTGGGCATCACGGCGGGCTTTTTGGGCGGCCGGGTCAACATGCTGATCATGCGCGTCATGGACGTCTTCTACGCCTTCCCGTCCGTGCTGCTGGCGATCTCGCTGTCGGGCGCCATGGGGGCCGGCGCCGAGAACACGCTGCTCTCGCTCACGCTGGTCTTCATCCCGCCGGTCTGCCGCGTCTCGGAGAGCGTCACCACGCAGGTGCGCGGCTTCGATTTCGTCGACGCCGCGCGGGCGAGCGGAGCCGGCATGCTCACCATCGTGCGCGTGCACGTGCTGGGCAACGTGCTGGGGCCGATCCTGGTCTATGCGACGTCGCTGATCAGCGTGGCGATCATCCTGGCCGCCGGCCTCAGCTTCCTCGGGCTGGGCGTCAAGCCGCCGGAGCCGGAATGGGGCCTGATGCTGAACACCTTGCGCCAGGCCATCTATGTGAATCCTGTGCTGGCGGCGCTGCCCGGCGTGATGATCTTCATCACCTCGATCTGCTTCAACCTGATGAGCGACGGACTGCGCGCCGCCATGGACGTGAAGGCTTGACATGGACTCGCTGCTTCCCATCGAGGATCGCGGCGGCCCCGCCCAGCCGCTGCTGCTGGCGCGTGGCCTGCGCAAGCATTTCCCGGTCGGTGGCGGATTGCTGGGACGCGGCCGCAAGGTCGTGCGCGCCGTCGACGATCTCACCCTCTCGGTGGCCAAGGGCGAGACCCTGGGCGTGGTGGGCGAATCGGGCTGCGGCAAGTCGACGGTGGCGCGCCTGCTGATCCGCCTGCTCAAGCCGGACAGCGGCACCATGGTGCTGGACGGCGATCCCGTCGACGAGCCGCACGGCATCACGGTGAACGAGCTGCGCCGTCAGGTGCAGATGGTGTTCCAGGACTCCTACGCCTCGCTCAATCCGCGGCTCACGATCGCCGAGACGCTGGCCTTCGCGCCCAAGGCGCACGGCCTGCCCGCCGCCGAGGCGCGTGCGCGGGTACGCGATCTCTTGGCCAAGGTCGGGCTCGAACCCGAAACCTACGCCGAGCGCTACCCGCATGAGCTGTCGGGCGGCCAGCGCCAGCGGGTCAATATCGCGCGTGCCTTGGCGCTCCGACCACGTCTGGTCATTCTCGACGAGGCGGTGTCGGCGCTCGACAAGTCGGTCGAGGCGCAGGTGCTGAACATGCTGGTCGATCTCAAGACCGAGCTCAGCCTCACCTATCTCTTCATCAGTCACGACCTCAACGTCGTGCAGTATCTCAGCGACCGCGTGCTGGTGATGTATCTCGGCAAGATCGTCGAGCTGGGCCCCGTCGAGGCGATCTACGGCCAGCCGCAGCACCCCTACACGCAGGCGCTGCTCTCGGCCCGGCCGTCGATGGATCCGCGCAAGCGCACCAAGGAGGCGCCGATCCAGGGCGATCCGCCGAATCCCATCGATCCGCCGTCGGGTTGCCGCTTCCGCACGCGCTGCCCCTTCGCCGAGGATGTCTGCGCCCGGGTCGAGCCGGCGCTCACCGAGACCGGCCATCAGGCGGTGGCCTGCCACATGCGAATCGCCGGCTCCGGTCACTCGAAGGCGGCGGCCTGACATGAGCAATCTTCTGGAAGTCCGCGACCTCCACGTGACCTTCGTCACGCCTGACCGCACCGTGCACGCGGTGAACGGCGTCAGTTTCGACATCAAGCGCGGCGAGACGCTGGGCATCCTGGGCGAATCGGGCTCGGGCAAGAGCGTCACCCTGCGCTCGATCCTGCGGCTTCATCCCGAGCACCGCACGCGTTGGTCGGGCAGCATCAAGGTCGAGGGCGAGGAGGTACTCGACATGGGCCCGCGCGCCCTGGGCGACCTGCGCGGCCAAAGAGTCGCCATGATTTTCCAGGAACCGGCGACGGCCTTCGATCCGGTCTTCACCATCGGCCACCAGATCGCCGAGACGGTGCAGCGCCACACCGGCAAGAGCGAGGCCGATGCCCTCAAGCGTGCCCGCGAGCTTCTCGAGATGGTGCGGATCCCCTCGCCGGCCCAGCGGCTAAAGGCCTATCCGCACGAGATGTCGGGCGGCATGCGCCAGCGCGCCATGATCGCGCTCGCCCTGTCGTGCAATCCGAGCCTCCTGCTGGCCGACGAGCCGACGACGGCGCTCGACGCGACTGTGCAGATCCAGGTTCTTTTGCTGATCCGCGAGCTGCAGCGCGAATTCGACCTCGGCGTGATTTTCGTCACCCACGATATCGGCGTGGCGGTCGAGGTCTCCGACCGCATCGGCGTGATGTATGCCGGCAAGATCGTCGAGCTGGCCGGCGTCGAGCAGATGGTCGATGCGCCCCAGCACCCCTACAGTCGCGGCCTGCTCGCCTCGACGGTCCATGACGGCATGCGCGGCCAGCGCCTGGAAGCCATCCCCGGCGCGCCGCCCGATCTCGGCGAAGTGCCGACCGGCTGCAGCTTTGCCGCGCGCTGCCGGTTCGTGCAGCCGGCTTGCGTCGCCAAGCCACCCGATCTCCGTCCGACCGGCCAGAACCATTTCGTGCGCTGTATCCTGACGGAAGCCGTCGCGGCATAGTCTTGCCGGACCGTGGGCCTCAGGCCCGCCCATCATGTTCCTCTCCCCCTTGGGGAGAGGCTAGGTGAGGGGGTGATGCAGGAGCGAGCCTTCGAGTTGCCCCCTCACCCAACCTCTCCCCCAAGGGGGAGAGGAGTTCTCAATCATGAGCGGACCTCGAGGTCCGCGCCCCGCCCGAAGCCCCTAGTCGTCGCCGCCGAACATCTCCTTCACCTTGCTGAAGAAGCCTTCGGATTCGGGGCTGGTCTTGCCGGCCTTCTCGAATTCCTTGAGCAGTTCCTTCTGCTTGGCGGTGAGGTTGGTGGGCGTCTCGACGTTGATCTCGATGTACATGTCGCCGCGCTGGCTCGAGCGCACGATCGGCATGCCCTTGCCCCGCAGGCGGAACTGGTGGCCGCCCTGGGCGCCGGACGGGATGTTGATGCGCGCCATCTTGCCGTCGAGCGTCGGTACCTCGATGTTGCCGCCGAGCGTCGCCTGCACCATCGAGATCGGCACCCGGCAATGGACGTCGGCGCCCTCGCGCTCGAACAGCTGGTGGCGCCGCACCGACAGGAAGACGTAGAGGTCGCCCGCCGGCCCGCCGCGCGCGCCCGCTTCGCCCTCGCCGCTCAGGCGAATGCGCGTGCCGTCCTCGACGCCCGACGGGATGTTGACCTTCAAGGTCTTGTCGCGCCGCACGCGGCCTTGGCCCGCGCAGCTGCGGCACGGCTTGTCGATCACCTGGCCCGCGCCGTGGCAGGTATGACAGGTGCGCTCGACGGTGAAGAAGCCCTGCTGGGCGCGCAGCCGGCCGCGGCCGTGGCAGGTCGCGCACTGTTGCGGCTTGGAGCCGGCCTCGGCGCCGCTGCCGTGGCAGACCTCGCAGGGCACCGAGCTCGGCACGCGCACCGTGGCTTCGGTGCCGGCATAGGCCTGCTCCAGCGTGATCTCGAGATTGAAGCGCAGATCCTGGCCGCGCATGTCGGCCCGCCCGCCGCGGCCGCGCTGGCCGCCGGCACCGAACATCTCCTCGAAGATGTCGCCGAACACCGAGCCGAAATCGAAACCCTGGCCCTGGAAGCCGCCCGGTCCGCCGGGCCCGGCGGCGCCCTCGAAGGCGGCAGGGCCGTAGCGGTCGTAGGCCGCGCGCTTCTCCGGATCCTTCAGGATGTCGTAGGCGTGATTGATGTTCTTGAACTGCTTCTCGGATGCCTCATCGCCCGGATTGCGATCCGGATGATGCTGCATGGCGAGCTTGCGGAACGCCTTCTTGAGGTCGTCAGCGCTGGCCGTGCGGCTGACTCCGAGCAGCTCGTAATAGTCCTGCGACATACGCTCTACGCAGCCCCCACCCGCCTATAGGTCGGCCTCCCGCTCGCGCGGGAGGCCGGTTCATCTTCCTTGTTGCGCCGGCTCAGCCGGAGCCCGTCTTCTTGTTCTTGTCGGTGACGTCCTCGAACTCGGCGTCGACGACCTTTTCGTTCTTCGCCTCGTGCGCACCGCCACCGGCCTCGCCGCCACCCGCGCCCGGCCCTGCACCGGCTTGCGCATCGGCCTGCTGGGCCTTGTACATCGCCTCGCCGAGCTTCATCGCCGCCTGGGCGAGGTCGTTCGTCTTGGTCTTGATCTCCTCGGCATTCTCACCGGTCAGCGTCGACTTCAGGGCTTCGAGCGCCCCTTCGATCGCGGCCTTCTCGGTGGGACCGACCTTGTCGCCGAACTCCTTCAGGTTCTTGTCGGTCGAGTGGACCAGCGCCTCGCCCTGGTTGCGGGCGTCGATCAGCTCGCGCTTCTTCTTGTCTTCCTCGGCATGCAGCTCGGCGTCCTTCACCATCTTCTGGATGTCGGCCTCGCTCAGCCCACCCGAAGCCTGGATGCGGATCTGCTGCTCCTTGCCGGTGGCCTTGTCCTTGGCCGAGACCTGCACGATGCCGTTGGCGTCGATGTCGAAGGTGACCTCGACTTGCGGCATGCCGCGCGGCGCCGGCGGGATGCCGACCAGGTCGAACTGGCCCAGCATCTTGTTCTGGGCGGCGATCTCGCGCTCGCCCTGGAACACGCGGATGGTCACCGCGGTCTGGTTGTCGTCGGCCGTCGAGAAGGTCTGGCTCTTCTTGGTCGGGATCGTCGTGTTGCGCTCGATCAGGCGCGTGAACACGCCGCCCAGCGTCTCGATGCCGAGCGACAGCGGCGTCACGTCGAGCAGCAGGACGTCCTTGACCTCGCCCTTCAGCACGGCCGCCTGGACGGCAGCGCCCACCGCGACGACTTCGTCGGGGTTGACGTTGCGAGCCGGTTCCTTGCCGAAGAACTGCTTAACGACCTCGATGACCTTCGGCATGCGCGTCATGCCGCCGACCAGGATGACCTCGTCGATCTGACCGGCCTGCAGGCCCGCATCCTTGAGGGCTGCCTTGCAGGGCTCGAGCGTGCGCTGAATCAGCTCGTCGACCAGCGATTCGAGCTTGGCGCGCGACAGCTTGATCACGAGATGCTTGGGGCCGCTCGCGTCTGCGGTGATGAACGGCAGGTTGATCTCGGTCTCCTTGGCGTTGGAGAGCTCGATCTTGGCCTTCTCGGCGGCTTCCTTCAGGCGCTGCAGGGCGAGCTTGTCGTTGCGCAGGTCGATGCCCTGCTCCTTCTTGAACTCGTCCGCGAGGTAGCTGATGACGCGGAGGTCGAAGTCCTCGCCGCCCAGGAAGGTGTCGCCGTTGGTGGCCTTCACCTCGAATACGCCGTCGCCGATTTCGAGCACCGACACGTCGAACGTGCCGCCGCCCAGGTCATAGACCGCGATGGTGCCGCTCTTGCGCTTGTCCATGCCGTAGGCAAGGGCAGCCGCCGTCGGCTCGTTGATGATGCGCAGCACGTCGAGGCCGGCGATCCGGCCGGCGTCCTTGGTCGCCTGGCGCTGGGCGTCGTTGAAGTAGGCCGGCACGGTGATGACCGCCTGCTCGACCTTCTCGCCAAGATAGGACTCGGCGGTCTCCTTCATCTTGCCGAGGATGAAGGCGGAGATCTGGCTCGGGCTGTATTGCTGGCCGTTGACCTCGACCCAGGCGTCGCCGTTGCTGGCCTTCACGATCTTGAAGGGGACCAGCGACATCTCCTTGGCGACCATCGGGTCGTCGAAGCGGCGGCCGATCAGGCGCTTGACCGAATAGAGGGTCTTCAGCGGATTGGTGACGGCCTGCCGCTTGGCGGCCTGGCCGACCAGCCGCTCGCCCGAATCGGTGAAGGCGACCATGGACGGGGTCGTCCGCGCGCCCTCGGAATTCTCGATAACCTTGGTGTCGCCGCCTTCCATGACCGCGACGCACGAATTGGTCGTGCCCAGATCGATACCAATGACTTTCGCCATGATTGCTCTCTCTTCCCTTGGCAGGTCGGCTCGGCCCCATAAGGCGCCGTACCGACCCCCGAAACGATGTTACCTGCCGGAAAAACCGGGTCAGGACAGGGGCTATATAGGTCCTATAGCGCGGCCTGCAATGGATCAAAGGCCCCAAAAATGCGGAATCTGCCGCAACACGGGGCTTTTGACCCCTTAGCCGCAGCGGCCCAGCAGGACCGGGCGAGCCCCTTGTTCGGCCCCCTAGTTTTCGTTGCTGGGGGAACGGGCGGCAGGGCCGCCCTTCGAGACCGCAACCATCGCCGCGCGCAGCAAACGCCCCGCGATCAGGTAACCCGGTGCCAGCTCCTGGACGACGGTGCCGGCCGGAACCGTCGGGTCCTGCACTTCCATCATCGCCTGATGGAACTCGGCGTTAAACGGTCGGCCGAGGGATTCGATGCGCGTGACGCCGTGGCGCTCCAGGACTGACTGCAGCTCGCGCTCGGTGGCCTGCACGCCCACGATGACGTTGCGCAGCGCGGGGTCGATGGCGTCGTCATCGTTGGGCAGCACCGAAAGAGCGCGTCCCAGGTTGTCGGCAACCGACAGGATGTCCTTGGCGAAGCGCTCGATGCCGAACTTGCGCTCGCGTTCGACATCCTGCTGGCCACGGCGGCGCACGTTCTGCGCCTCGGCGAGGGCACGCAGGAGCTTGTCCTGCAGGTCGGCCTTCTCGGCCTGCAATTGCGCCACTTCGGCCGCCACGCCTTCCGGCTTGGGCGGAATATCGAGGTTCGGGTCGGACGGATCGACCGGCATCTCAGCCGGGGCGCCGCCCGCGGTTGGATCGCTGGCCATACGGTTATCCCTAGTGTCGGTGGTTTCTTTCGGCGGCCTTCACTTAGGGATGACCGCGCCCGCGGTCAACCTCCCTTACCTGGCTCCGGCCCTCCGCCGGCCGCGTCAGACGGCCTCCAGCGGGGCATGGAGCCGGGTGCCGCGCACGACGATGCCGCCGCGGTCGCCGACCGTGACCGAGCCATAGCGCTGGGCGAAGGCCTCGGGCAGGGGCCGCGCATCCGCCGCCGCGAGCCACAGCCGCAGCAGGTGGCGCCGCCGCTCGGGCTCGGGCCAGTCCACGAAGCCGGTGCGGTCGTGCAGCATTGTGTGGTTGTGCACGAGCTGCACGTCGCCTGGCTTGAACTCCATGAACATGTGCAGCTTGGGGTCGTTGGCCAGCGCATCGAACAGGTCGAGCGCCTCGACGTGGGCGGGGGTGAGGCGCGGCGCGTCGGCGAAGCGCTGGGCGGAGTCGATGTACTGGCGCTGGTAGATCGCCGTGAGGAAGCCCTTGTGCCAGCTGAATGTCGGGATCTGGAAGTAAGGCTTCTGGCCTTCCGGCACCTCGCCGCGCCGGTCGGTGGCGACCGGCTGGAACAGGAGCTTCAGCAGGTCGGGCCGCCGGCGGCGCATTTCGTTGAAGATCGTGGTCGAGCTCACCAGCGCCGACAGCCCGCCGGACTGCGCCGTCTTGAGGCACAGCAGGCCGACGATGTCGCAGGAATCGGTGTGGTAGGTCTGGCGTTCGTTGGTCTGGTAGATGCGAACATTGGGATCGCCCGCGTCGAGCCCGAGATCCTGGACGTGGCCCAGCACGTGGCCCTTGCCGTTCTGCGAGCGCGCGCTGCCGAGATGGGCGCCCAGCCCGAAGAACGCCGTCGCCGCCTCGCGCATCGACCAGCGCTCGACCGGCAGGCCGCGCATCAGCAGGAAGCCGCGGCCGGCCAGCACTTCGTCGCGCACGCGTGCCTTGAGCTTGGGCCCAAGCGTGGGCAGCGGGAAGTCGCGCGCCGTGATCGCGGCGATGTCGGCGTCGCGGGCGGTCAACGCCTGGGTCGCCGTCTCGACCTCGCGAATCTCGGCGGCGCCGAGTGGCATCAGCCAGTCGTCTCGCCGGGACATCTCGGGCCCGTACCAGGCAGCGGCGCCGGTCTGCTCGGGCGGCAGCTCGAATGACATTGGGGTTCCCCCTTTTACGTTTCCCAGGGAAATCGCGGGGCAAAGAGATCGGCGTCGCTGCTCGACAGCCTGAAGCTCTCGGTGGCGTTCACCAGCGCCGCGCGAATGCCCGGCTCGAGCGCGCTGTGGCCCGCGTCGGGCACCACGACGTAGTGCGCCTCGGGCCATGCTCGCGCCAGGGCGTCGGCCGTCACCGGCGGGCAGACGATGTCGTAGCGGCCCTGCACGATGGTGCCGGACAGGTGCCGGATGCGGTCGAGGTCGGCCCACGGCCAGCCTTCGGGCACGAACGTGCCGTGGGCGAAGTAGTGCGCTTCGATGCGCGACAGGGCGAGGGCGAAGCCGCCGTGATCCGATTCGAAGGGCGCCCGCGCCGTCGGATAGAGCGTCGAGCAGGCCGCCTCGTAGCGGCTCCAGGCGCGCGCCGCCGGCCGGTGGTTGTCGGGATTGCGATCGATGAGGCGGCGATAGTAGTTGCCCAGCAGATCGCCGCGCTCGGCCTCCGGCAGATGCTCGGCGAAATCGCGCCACGCTTCGGGGAAGATGGCGCGCATGCCGTGAAGGAACCAGTCGATCTCCGAGCGCGCGCCGAGGAAGATGCCGCGCAGGATGAAGCCGGTCACGCGCTCGGGATATTTGAGCCCATAGGCCAGCGCCAGGGTGCTGCCCCACGAGCCGCCGAAAAGAAGCCACTGTTCCACGCCCAAGTGCGTCCGCAGCTTCTCCATGTCGGCCACGAGATCGCCGGTGGTGTTGTCGTGCAGCTCGCCGAGCGGCATCGAGCGCCCGCAGCCGCGCTGATCGAACACCACGATGCGGTAGAATTGCGGATCGAAGAAGCGGCGATGCACGGGCGCCGAGCCGGCGCCCGGCCCGCCATGCAGGAACAGCACGGGGACGCCGTCGGGGTTGCCGCTCTGCTCCCAATAGATCGTGTGTCGCCCGTCGACCGCCAGCATGCCGCTGGCATAGGGCGAGATCTCGGGAAACAGGTCGGAACGAAGGGGGGTCTCTGAACGCGGCATGCGAATATTCCGACGGCATCACTGCCATAGCGGCGGCCTTTGTTCCAGCCTTGCCGTGATTGCCGCTGCCGCGGCCGAACGTCTAAGGTCGTCCGGGCGCGAAGGAGGATTTGTGGTTTTTCGCCGTATTTTGCCGCTTATCGCGCTGCTCTTCGGGCTTGCCGCCTGCGCGCTGCCCAGCAATCCGCCGCAGGCGGCGACTGCCGGCCTGGCGAGTCAAGCCGGCGTGCCGGTGCTGCCGCGCGAGATCGAGCGCGAAGTCGGGTCACCCTACAACGACGCGGCGCTGCAGGCCTATGTCGACGGCGTCGGCCAGAAGCTTGTCGCCCAGGCAGGCATGGGCGGCAGCTACCATTTCGCCGTGCTCGATCTGCCGATCGCCAATGCCCATGCGATGTCGAACTACGTCTTCGTCACGCGCGGGCTGCTTGCATCGCTCGAGGACGAGGCCGAGCTGGCCGCCGCCCTCGGCCATGAGCTGGGGCACCTTGCCCAGCATCATGCCGCCCAGCGTGCCCGCGCCCGGCAGGGGGTGCTCGATGCCGCCGTCGAGGCCGCGGTCGTGACCGGATCGGTCACGGTGGGCCGCTCGGTCGCCCGCGACGGCCTGCTGGCGCTCAGGCGCTACTCGCGCGAGCAGGAGCTCGAAGCAGATCGCCTCGGCTTGTCGCTGCTCGTACGCGCCGGCTATCGCGGCGCCGCCATGGCGAGCCTGATCGAAAAGCTGCGCCGGGAATCGCAGTTCGAGTTGCAGCTCATGGGCGAGGCGCCCGATTCGGTCGACCGGCGCAGCGCCACCTCGACGCATCCCGCCCCGGTCGAGCGGCTGACCGCGCTGGAAGACCTGCCGGAGGCACAGGCGCCGGGTGCCACCAACCGCGCGGCCTATCTCGCGGCGATCAATGG
The DNA here is from genome assembly GCA_963765385.1 of uncultured Alphaproteobacteria bacterium. Classification (GTDB taxonomy): domain Bacteria; phylum Pseudomonadota; class Alphaproteobacteria; order Reyranellales; family Reyranellaceae; genus Reyranella. The sequence continues at coordinate 2,193,107 of CAVXWG010000014.1, forward strand.
CATGTCGGTCGACGATGCACCGCAGGAAGGCTTCGTGCGCGACAACAAGTTCCTGCATCCCCTGCTCAAGCTCGGCTTCACGGCGCCGCGCGACTTCCGTCTGTTCAATGACCAGGACGGCGTGCTGGGCGTGGGCCGTGACCATTCACTGTTGTTCTTCTCCTGCACCAAGGAGCCCATGCCGGGCAGCCTTGCCGAGTGGATGCGCAACAAGCTGAAGCCCACGCCGACCGACATTCAGTCGGCGGAGATCGACGGGTCCGAGGCTGCGATCGGCGCCAGGCCGCGCGGCTCGGATACGGGCGTCGGCCAGGTGCGCTACGTGATGGTGCGGCACGGCGATCAGGTCTGCTATTTCAACCTCTTGAGCGAGGGGCCTGATCGCGACCGGCGGATCGAGACCCTGGTCGCCGCGGCGCGGACCTTCCGCACGCTGTCTGACGCCGAGGCGGCGGCGCTGCGCCCCTATCGTCTGCGCGTGATCGCGCCAAACGGCGCCTCCGCCGCGCAGCTCGCCCAACGCCTGCCCTACGGTGACTTCAGGATGGAGCGGTTGCTTGTCCTGAACGGAGTCGACACCGCCGCCGAACTCTCCCGCCTGCCGCAGGTGAAGATCATCGAGTGAGGATCACCTTCAACGACGGCGGGCGAGACGCCCGCGGTCCGACGAAATGGTCGCGTGTCCTGATTCGGATCCTCGGAGCGCGGACCTCGGTCATGGCTGCGCGACGAGGAACATGAAAAAGGCGGCGCGACTTGTTACAGTCGGCCGCCTTTCCGCTATTTCTGAGCCAAGTCGCCGTCAGGCGACCTTTTGCAGCACGCTGTTCAGCTTTTGCGTGGCCAGGTCCTTGTCGATACGCTCGACGGCGGCGAGCTCGCGCGCCAGCCGATCCAGCGCCGCCTCGTAGATCTGGCGTTCGCTGTAGGACTGGTCGGGCTGACCGGCGTTGCGATGCAGGTCGCGCACGACTTCGGCGATCGACACCGGATCGCCGGAGTTGATCTTGGCTTCGTATTCCTGGGCGCGGCGGTTCCACATGGCGCGGCTGACGCGGCTGCGGCCCTTCAGGGTCACCAGCGCGCTCTCCATGATCTTGCGCGAGCTGAGCTTGCGCAGACCCGAGATCTTCGCCTTCGCCACCGGCACGCGCAGCATCATGCGCTCCTGCTCGAAGGAGATGACGAACAGTTCGAGCTTGTGACCGGCGATCTCCTTCGCCTCGATGTCGATCACGCGACCGACGCCGTGCGTCGGATAGACCACGAAATCGCCCTTGTCGAAGGCGAATTCCTTCGCCTTTGCCGGTGTCTTCTTCGGCTTGGCCATATCAAGTCCCTTCACATCTAGCACATCTAGCCCCGCGTTCAGCGACACCGCGACCCACCGCGCACGCTCCCCTGCGTACTCGGTCCGATGCCCGGTATCGGTAAGTTGCTTTCGGATACCGACTTGGACACCGAACCAGCGGCGGACCGGACCCCGGACCGCTTCCAGCTCGATCCTTATACCAGAATTTCGGGCAGGAGTCGCGACCCATGTTGCATTTCAGCAACGCTGGGCCCATGCGAAGGCTGCATGTCTCGTGTCAAAGATGCGTGAAAGGACTGAAAAACGGCCGATTCTAGCGTTTGCCCGGCTCTTTGCTGAAATACTTTTTGAACTTGTCTTTTTCGTCCTTGAAATTATCGGCGTCGGCCGGTGCCTCGCCCTTTCGGGTGATGTTCGGCCAGTCGTTGGCCAGGCTGCGGTTGAGGTCCAGCCATTGCTCCAGGCCCTTTTCCGTATCGGGCAGGATGGCATTGGGCGGGCATTCGGGTTCACACACACCGCAATCGATGCATTCGTCGGGATTGATGACAAGCATGTTTTCGCCCTCGTAGAAGCAATCCACGGGGCAGACTTCAACGCAGTCCATGTACTTGCACTTGATGCAAGCCTCGGTCACGACATAGGTCATCAACGGCTCCCGAAACGGGCGGGCGCGTGCTTAACGCGCAGAAACGCGGCGCGCAAGGCCGCTGAATCACGCACCGTCGATTTCGTCATACAACGCTTGGGCCTCGGTCGCCGGCCCGCGCCGCTCGCCCAGGGCCACGATTCGCACCACCCGCACGCGCGCTCCCAAGGCGAAGGTCAACACCATGCCGGGCGTCACCGTTGCGTGCGGCTTGGCGACGACTCGGCCGTCGATTCGGCAGCGCGATTTTTCGACGTAGCGTGCGGCCAGGGTGCGCGATTTGAAGAAGCGGGCATGCCATAGCCACTTGTCGAGCCGCATCGCGCCGCTATTGCCTCACCGCGCGGCTATTTCTTTCCGCCGAGCTTCAGTTCAAGCAGCTTGGCAAACGGCGAGTTGGCGGCCGGCGCGTCGCTTTTCTTCTCGGTCGTGGCGTAAAGCCGCAGCGCCGGCCCGCCGCTGTCACGGCGCGGTGGCCGGGGCCCGCGGCGATCGTCGCGCGGTCGGTCTCCCTCGGGCCGGGGACCTTTATTCGGCGGACCCTTGTTCGGGGCGCCCTCCTGGCGTGGTCCCTCCTGGCGCGGCCCCTCGTGACGCTGACCATCGCGCCGCCGATCGTCCTTGCCTCTCTCGGGGCGCGGAGAGTCGGCGAAGAACTGCCGCTCGTTCGGTCGCTCCGGGCGCTCGCGGCGGCGCTGGTCGCGCTGCTGGCGTTGCTGCAGGCGCTCGCGCTCGCGCTGCTCCTCGCGTTCGCGCACGAAGCGCGGCTTCATCGAGAAGGCGAAAAGCGGCCCGTTCTCTTCCGACGGCGGATGGACCCTGTAGCCCAGTCCCTGCAGCACGTTGGCCATCTCGGGCTCCGAGCAGCCGACCAGGGACATCATCTGCGGCGCGGCGCGGAACCAGCCGGGTGGCAGTGGCCGCGGGCCGTCCTTCTTGGGCTCTTCCGCTTTCGCGTCTTCTGCTTTCGCTTCTTCGGCCGCCGGCTCTACTGACTTCGTCTCTTCGGTCGCGGGCTCTACAGTTTTCGTCTCTTGGGCCGTCGTATCTTCGGCCGTCGTCTCCTCCGCCTTCATCTCCTCCGGCGGCGCTTCGGCCTGCACAGGAGACGTCTCATCGGTCGACACGGGCGCGCTCGCGACCGTTTCTTCCGGCGTCGCTTCGTCCGTGGTGGGCGGTGCTTCGGCGGGCGATGCTTCGATCGCGGACTGGGGGGCGGGCGCGGGCTCGCTCTCGCCGAAGGCCGCCGCCACGATCGCCCATTCGCTGATCTCGTCGGTCGACGGCGTTGCGGCTGCCGCCGGCGCCTCGGGCGTGGCCTCGCGCGGAGGCTTCTTCTGCTGCTGCGCCCGGCGTGCAGCCTCGCGGCTCTCGCGCACGGCCTGGCGCGCCATCGCCGCCAGGCGCTCGACCATGTCGGCGCGGATGGCGTGGTCGCCCAGCGGCAGATAGCCGATGGTGGCGTAGAACTCGCGCTCGGCGCCGGGCGGCAGATCCATCGAGGTGCGACCCTCGGCCGGCAGCGGCGGAATGGTTTCCCGATTATGCGCAATCATCCAGAGACCGGCGCGCAGGCGGATCGGCACCGGCTTCAGCATGCTGGGGAAATAGAGCGAATAGACGCCGACCCTCACTCCCAGCCGCGCCAAGGCCTTGCGATCCTCTTCGCCCAGTTCGGCGAGCTGGTGCTCGATCGGCCGGCGCGGCAGGACACCCAGGCCCTCGCAAAGCTGGAAGACGATGCCGCGCGCACCGGCCGGCAGTTCGGTGGTCGCGCGCGCGTCCATCAATTCACTGAGACCGAGGCGAATGCGCGTCTCGACCCAGGCGGCGGCGCGCTTGCGCACGTCCTCGCGCGCCGGCCCGTCGAGCAGGTCGGTCGACAGCACTTCGACCTTCGGCGCCAGGATATCGCCGCTCGGCAGCAGGCGCGCGATCGGGCCGCCGCCCCAGCAGACGCGAAGCTGCGAATCGAATACGAGCTCGCCGTCGGGCGACGCGGCGAACGCCTGCAGGCGCGCAGGCAGGTCCTGGCGCAGCGCACGCAGGGCAGCGCTCAGCACGGCCTTCTGATCGGTCTGTCCCTCGGTCGCGTCAGGAACGAAGCGGAAGCCTTCGATGCGTCCGAGATGCTCGCCTTCGACCGAGACCTCGCCCGCCGCAGCGACCGATGTCGTCATTTCACCCTCATCGCGCAATCTTCGTACAAGCAGGGCCGCACGTCTATCGACAAACCTCTGGGTCAGGCGCTGATGTAACACATCGGAAAGCTTGTCTTCGATGGCGCGCGCGCGCTCCTGCCAGTGCGCCGCGCGCTGAATCCAATCCGGCCGATGCGAAATATAGGTCCATGTCCGGACATGGGCGATGCGCGCCATCAGCGTGTCGATGTCGCCATCGTAGCGCTCCAGCCGCTGGACGTGGCTCTCGATCCAATCCTCGGGCAGCCGCTCGCCGCCCTGCGTCAGATGCTCGAAGAGCTGGCTGAGCAGGCGGGTATGCTCCTCGGTCATCGTCTTGCGGAAATCCGGGACCTGGCAGACTTCCCAGAGCAGCTTGATCCGTTTCAGCGTGTGCAGGCGCGGCAGGAATTCCGAATGTGCCGACAGGGTCTGCAGAGCGAGCTGGTCGTCCTGCTCGCGTACGCGTTGCAGGGCCGCGTGCGGCGGCGGCCCGTTGAGCGAGGCGATCAACGCCGGGACCGAGCGGAAGTCGAGCTCGCTGTTCCGCCACTGCAGGTCACGCAGCGGATCGAAGCGGTGATTCTCGATCGCCTCGACCACCTCCGGCTCCAGCCCGCCCACGTCGGCCGTCGTGCCGAAGGTGCCGTCGTTCATGTGGCGGCCGGCGCGACCAGCGATCTGTGCCAGCTCGACATTGTGCAGCGGCCGCAGGCTGCGGCCGTCATATTTGCGCAACGAGGCGAACCAGACATGGTTCACGTCCATGTTGAGGCCCATGCCAATGGCATCGGTCGCCACCAGATAGTCGACCTCGCCCGACTGGAACATCTCGACCTGGGCGTTGCGCGTGCGTGGGCTCATGGCGCCCATGACGATCGCCGTGCCGCCGCGCTGGCGGCGGATCAGCTCGGCGATGGCGTAGACCTCGCTGGCCGAGAAGCCGACCACCGCCGAGCGGCGCGGCAGGCGCGTCGCCTTTTTCGGCCCGACGTAGGAAAGCTTGGAAAAGCGCGGCCGCGCCACGACGTCGATATCGGGCAGCAGGCGGTTCAGCACCGGCCGGATGGTATCGGCGCCCAGCAGCATGGTCTCGTGGGTGCCGCGCGCGTGCAGCAGACGGTCGGTGAAGAAATGACCGCGTTCGGGATCGGCCGCCATCTGCACCTCGTCGACGGCGAGGAACGAGACCTGGCGGTCGAGCGGCATGGATTCGACGGTGCAGACGAAATAGCGCGCGCCGGGCGGCGCGATCTTTTCTTCGCCGGTGATCAGCGCGACCTGCGAAGCGCCCTTGACCTGCACGATGCGGTCGTAATTCTCGCGCGCCAGCAGGCGCAGCGGGAAGCCAATCATGCCCAATTCGTGGCCGAGCATGCGCTCGATGGCGAGGTATGTCTTGCCGGTGTTGGTGGGACCGAGGACGGCGGTCAGGCGCCCGCCGGCGCTGATAAGCGACATCGACCCCACCTTCGCGCGGGGCCGTGGCCGAAGCAAGGCCGTTAGATTTCGATTTCGTAGTAGAGCGGCGTCTCAGTGACGGTCGCGGCAGGCAGCTTTTGGGGGCCGAACGCGGCGTCGGTGCGGATGACCGCGCCATTGGTCTTCTCGGTGAGACGGTCGAGCAGGGGCTTCCAGGGCAATGTGCCCCATTTCACCTTGCTGGCCATTTCGGCGTCGGTGGGCACGAGCGCCAGCTCAAGCGAAGTCATGAGTTCAAGGCCAAGCTTGTTCAGCGTGGCGTTGTGGCTGGCGTGGTGGCCGACCTTGTAGAGGATCGTGCGCTTAAGCAGATCGGGGCCTTTGATGGTGCGGCCCTCGAACGTCCAGGTGACGTCCTGCCACGATAGCCAGTTCCCGACCTGGGCGTCCGCCGCAAACAGCAGGACCGGTCCGCCTTCCTTCTTGGGGCCGAGCTCGAAGGCCAAGACGAGGCTGGTGTTGTTGGTGTCGTGGTCGAGCTGCATGGCGAGCGCGGTGGCGGTGTCCATCCAATCGGTATCGATGCGTCGCCAATCCTGGGTGTTGTCGATGCGCTCCTGGAGGTTTTCGTCGTTGGTCGCTGCCCAGTAATTTTGCTTGAAGAACGACAAGGCCTTCGTCCCCTCCAGCGGAAGGGAGAAACGATCGTCGAACGGCCCCAGGCTTTCGCCGCCGAGGGCAGGTCCCAGTTGCCCAAGCAAGCCCATGGAGGCGTCGAAACCGTAGACCTGATCCTTGTCCTTCTTGCTGGGATCGGACTGCTCGAGCATTTCCTTCTTGCGCGGCGGTCCGAGAACGAAGGCGCGCACGCGGTCTTCGACGATCTCGATGGGCGGACCGCCGGGCTCGAGATATTTGACCGTGCTCGACAACGACCGAAGCGCGGTCCCGAAGGATTTGAGCTTCGGCCCCGAGTCATCGCCAAAAAAGCCGAGCAGCGACGTGAGCTGCTGTTCAGGCTCGGCGAGCCCGGCCAGTCGCATGCGCTTCTGCGCCTGGTAGAGCGCTGTAAGCGCCGCGTCCTTTTTCGTGTGCAGGCTTCTTGCCAGCGCATCGCCCTGGTCCTCGGTCCAGGCGGTCCAGATTTCGCCGGCGCAGGATTGGCCGAATACCTTCGCGACCTCGGGAAAGCCCGAGAGATGGTCCTGATGTTCGTGCGTTCCCACCACGACGTCGATCTTGCCCCCGGTGACCTTCTTGAGATCCTCGACGAAGTCCTTGATCCGCTGGGGGCCGCCCGTCTGGGCCTGATGCACGCCGCAATCGATGAGGACGCGGAAATCCTTCTGTCCGGCGCGCGGAAAACTCACCAGGAAGCAATCGCCGACGCCCAGCCTGTACATGCGGATGGTCGCCCGCTTTTTGTCGGCGATCACTGGCGTCACCGCCTCTACCGGCTGCCCGCGAGCCTCGCGGGAGATGCGAGCTTTTGTTGCCTTCCTTGCCATAAGGGCCTCCCTTCAGGTGCCACGATGCAGCATCGCAAACGGCTCCTGATCGCCGGTGAAATAGGCGGCGTGGTTCGTCGGCTCGGTGAAGGCGCTGCGAAGCGCCCGCGCCTCGTTGGTACGCGCGCGATTGCCCACCCGCTTGCGGATGACGTAGCGGACTTCACCGGTGTCGAGGTTGCAGACGATCGTGCAGCCGCCGCGGATGGGCTGCCCGCTGCCTTGGGCAGGGGTCCATTGCTGCGTCATCTCGACGATGACGTCCGAGAACGCCGTTCCGGCGGGATCGGAGCGCCAAGCCGGCCGAATTCAACTCGATTGCGATTCTCGACACCGTGCCTTCTTCGCCGTCTATCGTCACCTTCTTGGAGGGTTGACCGAACGAGTTGCCGCGAACGAGGCCCAGGGCGGCAAAAAGGCCGTCGGGCGTCTGCGGATTGTCGAGGACCGCCTCGTACAGGCGCTTGGCGGCCCTGTTCCAGGCCAGAAAGACCTCATGCCGGTCGGAATCCCGCCGCCACTCCACCTTTGCCTGGCTGAGCGCCGCGAGAGCCTTTGGCGCAACGTCAGGAATTTGCCAAGTGAGCGTGTCGACCGAGAAGTTCATGACGCCCGGAGGGTAAATGCCGCGCTCGCGGAAACCCATTATGAAAGCGACGCGATAGCCGTCCGTGTCGATAGGAACAAGGTCGCGATCGACGGTGATAAGGGCGCGCAGGTATTCGCCGAACGTAAGGTCGACCGGCGGGCAATAGTCGAGCGCGCGAATGCAGATAGTGAGGATGATGCTTGCGATCGACGCGGCCTCATCGGCAAGCCGATCCACGAGATCATAGGGAATCTCGCCCCTCGGCAGCACGCCGGTTCCCCCGGTTGCAAGCCGAAACAAGTCGCTCGTTTTGCGGTCATAGACCCGCGTGAAGACCGAGAAGACCGCTGCGACGAGGAGCGAGCCGCGCTCATGCGGTTCCGTGGTCGTGGTGTAGTCGTCCCGCTTCGGCATCTTGCGGATGGCGCTGCGCAGGGCGCCGTGGGCGCCGATCGCGTCACCGAATTGAACGGCAAGGTCTGCGAGCCTTCCTGAAAGGCCGGCGCGGCCACGCGCCTGGCGAATCGCCGCGCGCAGCACCGGCCGGATGGTGAAGTGCTGGAACAGTGCCACGATGTCGGCAAAGGCCTCATGGAAGGCCAGCATATCGAGGCCGCCGGGCTCCTTGTAGCGGGGATGCAGCCCGTCGAGCAGGGCATGCGTTGTTTCGTGTGCGACGACGTCATGCGACAGGCAATTGAACACCAGGCCGCCCGGCAAGTTCTCGTCGCTGGTGTCGGCAGCGTTGAAATAGCCGAACAGCAGGGCGCATTTTTCCGGGCTGTAATAGGCGTTGGCTTCGCGCAAGGCATGCGGGTAGATGCGCAGACGGCGCACGAAGCGCGATGTCTTCTTGCCGGAAATACTGGCGTAACGCGGCGCCCACAGCGCGACGCGTCCCAATGCCTTCTCGAAATGCCCGATGGTCTTCATGGCTACGGCGTAGACCATCTGCTGATGGAACTGCGGTTTGCCAAGCGAGGGCTTGTGGCCGCTCTGCGCCAGCAGGTTCGGATTGTTGAGGTCGACCGGGTAGTAGGCGCGGCCGCTCGGCGGATCGACGTCCACGACTTCGAGATATTCGCCGACTGGGCCCGGCTTGAGGTTCTTTTCCCAGCATACCGACAGTTCCACTTCGTTGAGTTCGAAGAACTTGATGTCGCTGCTCAGCAGAGGATCGCGGGCATAGACCCAGAGCCGTCGCTCCGGCGGGTTGGGGGCATCGGGGGTGATCGGCTGATTGCTTGGCGGCGGCAGATCCTCGAGCGGTGCCTCGTCGGCCTTTTCCTTTTCTTGCCGTGCGACCGAGACCGTTCTGGGGGCGACCTTGCCCAGTTCATTCTTCAGCGCGTCGGAAACGGTGGGATGATCCAGCAGTGCCTCGAAGACTTGCCGGGCTTGAGGGGACACGACGATCTGCGGATCGCTCGCGGCCTTGCCGTCGAGAAGGTCGAATTCCGCCAGCAGCTTTTCAACCTCGTGCGACTGCTGGCTGATCTGCAACGCTTCCAGTTCAAGCATGCGCTGCTTTTCGGACGAAGCCGCCATGCCGAGGCCGGTCAGCACCTTGATGATGGGAAATGACGCGGAATCGGCGGGCGTCTTGTGGGTTCTAAGTATCGCCTCCGCCGCCGGGGCGACATCGAGTGCCGTGTACGCCCGCAGCAGGCCGCGCCCGACATGGCCCTGCTGGTGGGCGCCGGGGCCTTGGACGCTGTCGAAGAGAGCCTTGCGGGTCGCTTCGACCCGCATCCAGTCCTCGCCATAGGCCTCCAGTGCCGCCTTGTTCTTCTGCATCCACAGCGCGGCTGCCGCGGCGACCTGCGGGGTTGCAGCCGAAGTGCCGCCGCCATCCATGTCGACCGTGTCGGGGCAACCGAACTTGGCCCAAGGGACATTCGGCGTGTAGGCGGCGACGGCGGTCGGATCCTTGCTCGTCGGCCCGTAGCAGCCCGCCATCTTGCGAATCGGCAAGTCGGCATAGGGCCGTCCGTCGGCCATCACGCCGCACGCTGAGACGACACGCTTGAAGCGAGCAGGATAGACGGTGAAGCGCGTCGGCAAGTTGCCGAAATTGTTGCCGGCGGCGGTGACGACAAAGACGCCTCTCTCGTAGAGGGCGTTGACGGCGTCGGCCCAGGCCGCCGAGGCGATGCCGCCCATGCTCATGGTCACGACATGAACGCGCGTCGCCTCGTCGTCGCACAGGGAGTGGACGTAGTCGAAGGCGCGGGCGATCGCGCTATTGCTGAACAGCACCACCCAATTGGCGACGCGGACCGGTACAATCTCAAGATTGGCTGCGGCCCCGAAGGACACGCCGTCGATGTCCTTACCGGCGAGGATGCTGAGCGTGCCGGTGCCATGGCCGAACATCGGATTTATGCCAGCCGTCGGCTTGTCCGTGGCATCGTTCGGCCGGTCGGCGTCGACGAAATTGCGGGCCAGCCGGGTGTTCAAGAATCGCGGCTTGGTGGCGTGATTGTCGTCGTAGCCGGTATCGAGATGGGCGATGCGCACGATATTGCGCGGGGACGTCGCCGGATCGGGCGCGACGACGCCCGACCGTGCCTGCTCGAGCTGGGAATGGGCCTCGTCGGTGAACCACAGGTTGGTGTTGCCAACGGCATAGACGTCGCTGTTCGGAGGCACCGAATCGCAGGTGCCGGCTATGCCGAGAAGTTCTGGCGATTGGGAGTCGTCCAAAGCCAGGTCTGCTCCAGGTCCGGCTCGGCCAGCACCACGCTGCCGCCGGCCACGCCCAGTCCTTGATCGAGAAGCGCGTGGCAGGCATCCCAAGGATTGAGGCGCGTCTTTGCCTCGGCAACATGCCAGGTCGGCGCCGCCGCCATCGTCGTGCCGGCGGGACGGTCGATACTCGGCATTAACGGCGTGAGCGTGAGGTCGACCGCGGCGCTGCCAAGCGCGAATCGTCCGGTCGTCGCTGCGCGGTTGGCCTTTATCAGAAGCCGAAGTCCACGCTCGACCATGGCCGCTCCTCCCTCGCGCGCGAAGCATCGACACGGTCGAATGCGAACGCGGGGTACTCTACCATAAGTAGAGAAAGCTCACAAGAGATGCAACGCGGGCGGCTGTGCATCTCCTGGGGGTGGCGCTAGCCCGAGACCATCGGCTCCAGCTTGTTGCAGCCGATCACCGGACCGTGGTCGGCGTGCTGCACGAGCACGGCGGCGCCCTGGCCAGGCTGGATGCGACCGGCATCGCTGGTCCACGTCGCCGCCGCGCCGTCCCAGCGGGCCAGCACCTCGAGATGGCGGACGATATTGAAGTTCTCCAGCATGCGGCCCTGGTTTTCGCCGCTCGCCACCGGCGTCGAATGGCGTCGGTCGTAGATCGCCAAGGTGACGTCGGCCGGCTGGCCGTTGAGCGGAAAAGCCGCGAGCCTGATTGTGAGGGGGCCGTCGACGGTGCGCGACAGCTCGGGCGTCGCGCGCTGGGGTGAGCGTCGCTTCGCGTCGGCCAGCAGCCCCTCGATCGGGCCGCGTTCGCGGCCGGTGTCGTGGCCGATGCCGTCGACCACCATCTCCGGCGTGTAGACATAGCGCTGCTTCAGCACCCGGGCATAGGCGCGCTGGCGCTCGGTGGTGGCGCTGCGTGGCGAAAGGATCCTTCCAGCCGATATAGTCCCAGTAATCGACGTGATAGGACAAGGCGACGATGTCGCTTCGCTTGGCCAGGCCGCCGAGATAGGCATCAGACGGCGGGCACGAGCTGCAGCCCTGCGACGTGAAGAGCTCGATGGCCCAGGGCCCTTCGACGGTGGCACGCGCATGGGCCCGCTCGAGCCTTCCGCCGATCATCGTTGCGCCCGCTGCCGCAGCGGCGCCGACCAGCAGCGAGCGCCTCCGGGGGATCAAAAACTTCGTCATGACTGCAAAGATGCGCGAGTCGGGGTGATTCTGCCAATCAACAAACGGTTAGCCGGTGGTCACGCACGCACACGCGGTTGCTGAACTCGTGTGAGGTAATATTATAACAAATCGCTCGATGGATACGCGTGTTTCGCCCGGCACTACCTTGCTTGCCATGAGCGCCTCGACCCGCGTCGCGGCGGCGCTCGGCGTCGCCGCGCTGTTGTGGCTCGCCGCCTGGTGGGCGCTGTGACCGCGGCGCTCCGTCTGGTCGACCTGACGGTAAGCTACGACCGCCATCCGGCCGTGCATCACGTGTCGGCCGAGATTCCGGCGGCCGAGATGACGGCCATCGTCGGGCCCAACGGCGCCGGCAAGAGCACGCTCCTGAAGGCGCTGCTGGGGCTGGCGCCGCACATCGAAGGCCGCATCGAATGCACGGCCCGGCGCATCGCCTACCTGCCGCAGCAGGCCGAGATCGACCGCTCCTTCCCGATCTCCGTGTTCGACACGGTGCTGCTGGGCCGCTGGTCGCGCTTTGGCGGCTTCGGCGCCGCCAAGCCTGTCGACCTGCACGACGCAAAGCACGCCATCGAGGCGGTCGGGCTTTCGGGCTTCGAGCGCCGGCCGATCGACACGCTCTCGGTCGGCCAGTTCCAGCGCGTGCTGTTCGCCCGCGTGCTGCTGCAGGATGCCGACCTCGTGCTGCTGGACGAGCCGTTTGCCGCCATCGATTCCAAGACCGTCGCCGACCTCATGGTGCTGATCCAGCGCTGGCGCGCCGAGAAGCGCACGGTGGTGGTGGTGCTGCACGATCTCGACCAGGTGCGGCGCGACTTTCCCAACGCTCTCCTGATGGCGCGTGAGCTGGTCGCTGCCGGCCCGACGGCGCGCGTGCTGTCGGCCGACAACCTGCTGCGCGCCCGCGCCATGGCCGAGGCGTGGGATGAGCAGGCCGATGCCTGCCAAGTGCCAATGCGGCTGAGCGCGTGATGACAAAAAAAGTCGTCATCCCGAGCGAAGCGAAGCGAAGTCAAGGGACCTCCTCTTTTTCGGCGCCGCATGAACAGGTCCCTCCGCTACGCGCTTCGCGCTCCGGTCGGGATGACAAGAAATTGTGCTCTACGACACCCTGATCTCCCCCTTCGCCGATTTCGGCTTCATGCGCCGCGCCCTGGTGGCGAGCCTCGCGCTGTCGGTCGGCGGCTCGTCGATCGGCGTATTCCTGATCCTGCGCCGCATGAGCCTGATGGGCGACGCGCTCTCGCATGCGCTGCTGCCGGGCGCGGCGCTGGGCTTCCTGCTGGGCGGCCTGTCGCTGCCGGCGATGAGCCTGGGCGGCTTTCTGGCCGGCATGGCGACGGCGCTGATATCCGGCATCATCGCGCGCTTCTCCAGCATGCGCGAGGATGCAAGCTTCGCCGCGGCCTATCTTACCTCCATGGCGCTTGGCGTCCTGATCGTGTCGTTGCGCGGCTCGGCGGTCGACCTGATGAACATCCTGTTCGGCGCCATCCTCGCGGTCGACGACACCGCGCTGATCCTCGTGGTCTCGACGACGACGGTCACCCTGGTCGGGCTGGCCGCCATCTACCGGCCGCTGGTCGTGGAGTGCTTCAACCCGGGCTTCCTCGCCGCCATGGGGATCCGCGGCTCGCTCTATCACTATCTCTTTCTGGCGCTGGCCGTGCTCAACCTGGTGGCGGGCTTCCAGGCGCTGGGCACGTTGATGGCGCTGGGCCTCATCCTGCTGCCCGCGGTCGCCGCCTCCTTCTGGGCGCGCGAGGTCTGGTCGATGACCCTGATCGCAGCACCGATGGCGTTCGCGTCGGCCGCGATCGGCCTGCTGGTCTCGTTCCATGCCGGCCTGCCGTCGGGGCCGGTGATCGTGCTGTGCGCCAGCCTGTTCTTCCTGGGCTCGCTGCTGCTGGGCGCGCGCGCCTCGGTGCGCATGCGGCTGTCGCGCGCCGTTCACTTGCGCGGCTAGGACGACCCGCTAGGCTCGCTTCCCGTCCCGGGGAGGAGCCGACAATGACCGCGCAGCCGGTGCCAGGCGTCACGCTCAAGACCGCCAAGGCCAACAACATCCACATGCGCTACGCCGAGATCGGCAGCGGCCCGCTGGTGCTGTTCTGCCATGGCTGGCCGGAGAGCTGGTATTCGTGGCGCCATCAGCTGACGGCAGTGAGCGCGGCGGGCTTTCGCTGCGTCGCGCCCGACATGCGCGGCTACGGCGGCACCGAGGCGCCCGAGCCGATCGACCAGTACACGCTTCATCATCTGGTGGGCGACATGGCCGAGCTGGTGAAGACGCTCAGCGAAAAAGATGGGGGCGAGACCAAAGCCACCATCGTCGGCCACGATTGGGGCGCGCCGGTCGCCTGGCACGCGGCGCTGTGGCGCCCCGATCTGTTTCCCGCCGTCTGCGCCATGAGCGTGCCCTATGCGCCGCCGGGCTATGTCGACATCCTGAGCGCGCTCGAGAAGCTCGGCATCAACGACTTCTACCTGCAGTACTTCCAGAAGCCCGGCGTGGCCGAGGCCGAGCTGCAGCAGGATATCCGCAGCGCCCTGCGGCGCCTCTACTTCACCGCCGGTGGCGAGCTCGAGGAAAAGGGCAAGGGCTTCGCCCGCCTGACCGGCGGCACCTTGCTGGCCAACACGGTCGATCCGCCGACCTTGCCGGCGTGGCTCGGCGAAGCCGACCTCGATTACTACACGCAGGAATTCTCGCGCACCGGCTTTCGCGGCGGGCTCAACTGGTATCGCAACCTGCGGCGCAACTGGGAGCTGGGCGGACCGTGGCGCGGCCAGCCGATCCGCCAGCCGTCGCTGTTCATCGCCGGCAGCCGCGACGGCGTGCTGCGCTTTCCCGCCGCCCAGGTCGCAACTCGACGCCTACCCCAAGACCCTGCCCGGACTCGTCGGCAGCCATATCATCGAGGGCGCCGGACACTGGGTGCAGCAGGAGGCGCCGGCCGAGGTCAACAAACTGTTAATCGACTTCCTCAAGGGCCTGTGATGGGCTTTGGCTCCTTGGAGGCGCCGATGATCCGTCTTCTCGTGGCGATGCTCCTGCTTGCCGGGCTTGGCGCCTGCGCCTCGCCGGCCAGCGACAGCTCGATGGTTCCCGAGCTTGCGACCGCCCAACTGGGCCCTGGTCCCGCGCCCTCCTATCGCGGGGCGATCACTGTCGGGTCCGTCGGCATCGGCACCGACACGAGCACGCCCTGGACCTCGCAGATCGGCAGCGCCCAATTCCAGGACGCGCTGGTGCGGACGCTGACGCTCGCCAATCTGGTGGGGCCGCAGGGCGGCCGCTTTCGCCTCGACGCGACCCTGCTGGGACTGTCACGACCCTTTGCCGGCTTCGCGATGACCGTCACCGCCTCGGTCGCCTATCGGTTGACCGACACGGCAACCGGCGCCGTGGTCTACCAGGAAACGCGTACGTCTCTCGGCACCGCCAGCTTGAACGATGCGATCACGAACGAGAACCGGCTGCGCATCGCCGACGAGCGGGCGCTGCGCGCCAACATCCAGAAACTGATCGGCGATCTCTACGCGCTGCCCGAGCGATCGACCGACCGGCCAATCACTTCTTTGCGTCGAACTTGAGCGCCGCGCCGTTCATACAATAGCGCTCGCCGGTCGGCTTGGGCCCGTCGGGGAAGACGTGGCCGAGATGGCCGCCGCATTTCACGCAATGCACCTCGGTGCGCGTCATGAAGTGGCTGGTGTCGCTGGTCGTTCCGACGGCGCCCGGCATCGGCTGCCAGAAGGACGGCCAGCCCGAGCCGCTTTCATACTTGGTCGAGGAATCGAACAGCGGCTCGCCGCAGCCGGCGCAGTGGAAGGTGCCCGCACGCTTTTCGTTGTTGAGCGGGCTGCTGAAGGGACGCTCGGTGCCGTGCTTGCGCAGCACGTGATGCTGCATCGGATCGAGTTCCTTCTGCCACTCGGCGTCGCTCTTCTGGACGGCAAGGGTATCGAGTTTCTGGGTCATGATGCCTCCGATGTAGCGATGATCCTTCTCTACACAAGGGTGCGCAATTCGGCCGTGGCGACCGACAGCATGGCAAGATCGAGCGCGTCCGCCACCGCCAGATCCTCCTTCAGGAGCCGGTCGACGCGATCCAACGCAAGCTTGCGCGGCTCGCTCCAGCGCGCCAGCACCGCGTCGGGATCGGCGGCGCCGCCCGCCTCGGTGTTCAGGGGGCCGGCGCGCAACGCCGAGTTCAGGAGATCGGCGTGCAGGGTCGCCAGCTCGTCCTGCACGGCCAGGGCCGCCTGGGCCGGCCATTGGCCTTCGCGCGGCAGCTTCTGCGCCGCGGTCGCCAGAGTCGCGAGCGACAGCCGCTCACCCAGGCGGAAATAGAGGCGGGTCGCCGTCTCGATGCTGCAGCCGTTGACGCGGGCCGCCAGCATCAGATCGCCGGCGCCGGCCAGAGTCTCGAGCGCGGCGGCGCGGCGGGCGATGCCGGCCGGCGCGCCCATCGCTTCGAAGGCCGCCGCGCGCTCGGCCAGGGCGGTACTCTCGGCGGCGCCGATCACGGCCGGCGGCAGGTCGCCCAGCGCCGCCACGGCGGCGCCCAGTTGCTCGGTCGCGGCCATCGTGTCGAGCGGCTGCGGCAGGCGGCGCAAGGTCCATTGCACCGCGCGCGTCAGGAAACGCTGCGAGGCCACCAGCATGCGGATCTGCGCTTGCGCCTTGAGGGCGGGGTCGAGCGCTTCGATGTCGCCCCACAGGTCGCGCAGCTTCCAGGCATCGCGCACGACGGCGAAGGCGCGGGCGATGGCGGCGGCCGGCGCGCCGGTACGCAGGCCGATATTGCGCACGAAGGTCGGCCCGCAGCGGTTGATCAGGGAGTTCACGACCTGGAGGGCGGCGATCTCGCGGCGCAACCTGTGGGCTCGGATCGCGGGTTCGTATTTCTCCTGCAGCGCGGTCGGGAAGTAGCGTAGCAGCTCGCCCTCGAGCAGCGGGTCGTCGGGCAGGTCCGACTCCAGGATCTCGTCGTTGAGGTCGATCTTGGCGTAGGCCAGCAGCACCGAGAGCTCGGGGCGGGTGAGATACTGGCGGTTCTGGGCGCGCGTGCGCATCTCCGCCGTGCTGGGCAGGAATTCAACGGCGCGGTCGAGCCGGCCGTGACGCTCCAGCGCGCGCATGAAGCGCTCCAGCCGGTCGTGCTCCTCGCCGGCCAGGTCCGCGGCGATGCTGACCGCCTGGCTCTGCTGGTAGTTGTGGCGCAGCACGAGGGAAGCGACCTCGTCGGTCATGGAGAAGAGCAGCGGATCGCGGTCGGCGCGGGCCAGCACGCCGCTCGCGATGGCCTCGCCGGTGGCGATCTTGATGTTGACCTCGTGGTCCGAGGTGTCGACGCCGGCCGAATTGTCGAGCGCGTCGGTGTTGATCTTGCGCCCACCCAGCGCCGCCTCGACCCGGCCGCGCTGGGTGAAGCCAAGATTGGCGCCCTCGCCGATGACGCTGGCGCGCAACTGGTTGGCGTCGACGCGCAGCGCATCGTTGGTGCGATCGCCGGCGTCGGCCTGGCTCTCGCTCGACGCCTTCACGTAGGTGCCGATGCCGCCGAAATAGAGCAGGTCGACCGGCGCCGTCAGGATGGCGCGCATCAGGTCGACCGGAGTCATGCTGGGCGCCTCGATGCCCAGCACCTGCTGCGCCTCGGCCGAGAGCGCGATCGACTTGGCGGCACGGTCGTAGATGCCGCCGCCCGCCGACAGGAGCGACTTGTCGTAGTCCATCCACGACGAGCGCGGCAGGTCGAACAGGCGCTGGCGCTCGGCCCAGCTCGTCGCCGGGTTGGGCATCGGGTCGATGAAGATGTGGCGATGGTCGAAGGCGGCCAGAAGCTTGATATGGCGCGACAGCAGCATGCCGTTGCCGAACACGTCGCCCGACATGTCGCCGACGCCGGTGACGGTGAAGGGCGTGGTCTGGATATCGTGGCCCAGCTCGCGGAAGTGGCGCTTCACCGATTCCCAGGCGCCACGCGCGGTGATGCCCATCTTCTTGTGGTCGTAGCCCGCCGAGCCGCCGGAGGCGAAGGCGTCGTCGAGCCAGTAGCCGTATTCCTGGGCGAGCGCATTGGCGATGTCGGAGAAGGTGGCCGTGCCCTTGTCGGCGGCGACCACGAGATAGGGATCGTCACCGTCGTGGCGCACGACGTTCGCCGGCGGCCGCACGCCGCCCTCGGCGTAGTTGTCGGTGATGTCCAAGAGGCCGCGAATCAGGGTCTGGTAACAGGCGATGCCCTCGGCCTGGATCTGTTCGCGCGTGCCGCCAATCGGCGGCTGCTTGACGTAGAAGCCGCCCTTGGAGCCGACCGGCACGATGACGGCGTTCTTCACCATCTGGGTCTTCATCAGGCCGAGGATCTCGGTGCGGAAATCCTCGCGCCGGTCCGACCAGCGGATGCCGCCGCGCGCGACGCGGCCGCCGCGCAGATGGATGCCCTCCATGCGCGGGCTGTAGACGAAGATCTCGACCAGCGGCCGCGGCGCCGGCAATTCGTCGATGGTGCGGCTGTCGATCTTGAAGGAGATCCAGTCCTTGGGCGCGCCGTCCGGTCTGGTTTGCCAGTAGTTGGTGCGCAAGGTGCAGCGCAGAGCATTCCAGAAGCGCCGCAGGATGCGATCCTCGTCGAGCGTGGCCACGGTTTCCAGCGCGGCGGCAAGCTTGCCTTCGATCGCGTCAATCTTTTGCTTGCGCTTGTCCGACGAGGCCTCGCCCAAGGCGGGATCGAAGCGCGCCAGGAAGAGGTCGGCCATCAGCCGGGCGATCGCCGGATAGGCGCTGAGCGCGCGCTCCATATATTCCTGGCTGAAGGCGATGCCGGCCTGCCGCAGGTACTTGGCGTAGGAGCGCAGGATGGCGACTTCGCGCCAGGCAAGCCCCGCGCCCAACACCAGGCGGTTCAGCCCGTCGCTTTCCAGGGCGCCCGCCCACAATTTGTCGACCGTCTCGATGAAGCGCGGCCCGACGGCCACAAGGTCGACCGCCGACTTGTCCATGGTCTCGACGGTCAGCACCTGCAGGGCGATCGGCTCGGCGCCGGGAGCGTGCAGCAGGAACGGCACTTCGCTCAGGACCCGCAGGCCGAGATGTTCGGCCGGCGGCAGGATATCGGCCAGGGCGATCGGCTCGCGCGGATGGAACAGGCGCAGGGTGAAGCGGTGCAGAGGCTGGTCGGGGTCGCGCTCGAGACGCACACCAAAGGGTTGGCCATCCAACGCCGCCTGCAGCGGCGCGAGGTCGGCCATCGCTTGGGCAGCATCGAAACTGTCGCGATAGACCGTCGGGAACCAGTCGCGCCAGCGGCGGGCCGCGGCGCGGCCTTCGACCTCGCCGAGCTTCGCCTGCAGGGCGGCGCGCAGGCGGTCGCTCCACGAGGTCGCGGCCTCGGCCAGCGCCTGCTCGAGTGCTGCAAGGTCGGGCGAAGGTGTGTCGTTGGCTTCGAGCTTCAGTGTGTAGAGCGCCTGGGCGAGGGCGGAATCGCTGCTGATCGAGGAGGCGACCGACGTCACCTTGCCGTGCCACGCCTGCTCGAGGATCGCGGCGAAACGGTCGGAGAGCGCCGCATCGAAGCGCTCGCGCGGCACGAACACCAGGCAGGTCGCGAAGCGGCCGACCGCGTCGCGCCGCGTGAACAGCGCCACCCGCCGCCGTTCCTGCAATTGCAGGATGCCCATCACGTGGTCGTAGAGCGTGTCCTCCTCGATCTGGAACAGCTCGTCGCGCGGATAGGCCTCGAGGATGGCCAGCAGGGCCTTGCCGTCGTGGCTGTGCGCGTCGAGGCCCGAGCGGCGCAGGATGCCCTCGATCCGCCCGCGCAGCAGCGGCACGTCTTCCACCAGGGCGTGATAGGCGCCCGACGTGAACAGCCCGACCAGGCGCCGCTCGCCCGTCATCCGGCCGTCGGCGTCGTAGGTCTTGGCGATCACGCAATCCATCGACCCGATGCGATGAACCAGCGACGGTCGGTCGGTCTTGATGATCAGGATGTTGTGCGGCCCGCGCGCGAAGCGGGCCATCGCCTCGCCGCCGCCCAGGCCTGCCTCGAACAGCCGCACCTCATCGCGGCGCAGGATGCCCAGCGCCGAGCCCGGGATCAGCTCGTAGCGCAGGCCGCTCGGCTGCGCGGGATCGTCGACATAGCGGTAGCGGCGATGGCCGAGGAAGGTGAAATGATCGGCTTCCAGCCAGCGCAGGAAGTCGTCGTACTCGGCGAGGTTGGGCGAGTGGCTGGGCGCGAGATCGGCGATGGCGTCGAGGCAGGCGCGCCGCATCGGCCGCCAGTCCTCGACCGCCAGGCGCACTTCGGACAGCACGCGGGTGAGGGCGGTGGCCAGTTCGTCGAGCGCCTGAGGATCGGCCTGGCGGTCGATCTCGATATGCATCATCGATTCGGAACGCGCCCGCTCGCCGGCCTCGGCCGCGATGCCTAAAAGGTCGCCGTCGATGTCGCGCTGCACCGCCATCACGGGGTGCGCCAGCAGATGCACGGCGATCTCGCGGCGATTGAACTCGTTGGTGATCGAATTGACCAGGAACGGCATGTCGTCGTTCACGATCTGCACGATCGAGTGGCGGCTTTCGAAGCCGTGGTCGGCGGCAGAGGGATTGAACACCCGGACCTTGGCGACGCCGGGCAGGCGGCGGCGGGCGAAGGCGAGCAGGGAGACGGCGGCCTGGGCGCGCTGTTCGGCCGGCGCCGCCGCAAGGTCCTTGTCGGCGACGCGGCCGAAGAGGCGGCGGGCGAACTGGGCCACTTCATCGCCGCCGGTCTGCAAGGCGGCGGCACAGATGGCATCGAGGCCGTAGACACGCGGCGCCAGGGCGATGGCCATGTTGTTATGTTCCTCCCGGTCGGCGCGGCAGCCGTTTAATCCTCGCTGCCGTCTTATCGATGGAGACGGGACGTCGGCTCGCCGCGCCAGTCAATCTGGGGGTTTCCGCCAATTTCCGCCAGTTTCCGCCGGCCCGTTCGCGCCGCCTGTACCCCTTCGATTTGTTGGCGTTTTGGGGTTTCCGGTATTTCCGGTATTTCCGCCGGCGCTTTTTGAAAGTACCGCTGTCGAAGCCCCTACCCGGCGCACGAAAAGGGCGCCCCAAAGCGGGCTGGGTCGGCGTGTGAAGGTTTGGCGCTCGAAGCGGAAAAGCATGATGGTGGCCGTCGTCGTGACGCTCAGTGAGTTAAGTGAAAATGCAGAAATAGTCAAGTAGTTCTTTGACCTGGCGTCGCGCGGCGACTAATTGCGCTCCACTAAGGGCTACATATTGGGGGCTGGGCGTTTTTCGCCACAAGGCATAGCCATCCGAGCGACGGTGGATCGTTCGATGTCGACGGCCTGGATCTTCCAACACCGAGAAACCACGAAGATGCTGGCGACGCCAAAAGTGCCTGTCGCATCTCGCGTTTTTCAGGGTACCCCCGCGAGGGTGAGCCGATTCGCTGGCGTTTCTGTCTCTGGCCCTTGGAATCCGTGGCAAAGCGCGTTTTGTTCTCATGCCGTGCTGCAAGTGCGAAGGTTCGCATACAGTCAAAAACGCAGTTTTTGTAAGTCTATTTTTGCTTTCTATCACAATGGGTTATGGCGACATTCTTGAGATTCACATGCCGGGAATAAAAATGGCGATGACATGGCTTTTGAGTGACGTATCATCAAGGGATAGTGGGGATGGCAAAAGCCCTCCCAACATCTAGGTGTCTTCCACAGGGTGTTCTATCCACAGCTGTGGACAAAAACAAAATGGGGACCGCAAGTGTTTGATGTCGTTCAAGTTCGAAGCGGTGCGCGGGTTGTGACCGATCCCTCTCGGGACTCCCGCCTGACGGTCTTTGGCAAGGCCACCCTGTCCGACCGATATCTCCTGCCCGGCGAAAGCTATCAGGAGATGTTCGCCCGTGTCGCCTCGGCCTATGCCGACGACGACGGCCATGCCCAGCGGCTCTACGACTACATCAGCAATCTGTGGTTCATGCCGGCCACGCCGGTGCTCAGCAATGGGGGGACCACCCGCGGCTTGCCGATTTCCTGCTTCCTGAACGAGGCCAGCGATTCGCTCGAAGGCATCGTGGGACTGTGGAACGAGAACGTCTGGCTGGCGGCCCGTGGCGGCGGCATCGGCTCGTACTGGGGCAATCTCCGCTCGATCGGCGAAAAAGTCGGCATGAACGGCAAGACCTCGGGCGTGGTGCCGTTCATCCGCGTCATGGACTCTCTCACCCTGGCCATCAGCCAGGGCTCGCTGCGCCGTGGCTCGGCGGCGGTCTACCTGCCGGTCAACCACCCCGAGATCGAGGAATTCATCGAGATCCGCCGCCCGACCGGCGGCGATCCCAACCGCAAGGCGCTCAACCTGCACCACGGCCTGCTGATCTCCGACGCCTTCATGCGCGCGGTGGAGAACGACGAGGAATGGGCGCTGGTCAGTCCCAAGGACGGCGCGGTGCAGCGCAAGGTCTCGGCGCGGCATCTGTGGATCCGCATCCTGACGGCGCGCATCGAGACCGGCGAGCCCTACCTGATCTTCGTCGACCATGTGAACAACGCCCGGCCCGAGCATCACAAGATGGCGGGCCTCGAGGTCAAGACCTCGAACCTGTGCAGCGAGATCACCCTGCCGACCGGCGTCGACCATCACGGCAAGCAGCGCACCGCCGTGTGCTGCCTTAGCTCGCTCAATCTCGAGAGCTATCTCGAATGGCACGAGCATCCGACCTTCATCGAGGACGTGATGCGCTTCCTCGACAACGTGCTGCAGAGCTTCATCGACAAGGCCGGCAGCGACTTCGCCCGCGCCACCTACGCCGCCATGCGCGAGCGCTCGGTGGGCCTGGGCGTCATGGGCTTCCACTCCTTCCTGCAGCAGAACAACATCCCGCTCGAATCGGTGATGGCCAAGGTGTGGAACAAGAAGATGTTCAAGCACATCCGCGGCCAGTGCGACGAGGCGTCTAAGTCGCTCGCCCGCGAACGCGGCGCCTGCCCCGATGCCGCCGATTTCGGTTTCGAGGAGCGTTTCTCCAACAAGCTCGCGATCGCGCCCACCGCCTCGATCTCGATCATCTGCGGCGGCGCCTCGCCCGGCATCGAGCCGTCGGCGGCCAACGTCTACAACCACAAGACCCTGTCGGGCTCTTTCGTGGTACACAATCCCTACCTCGAGAAGCTGCTCGCCCAGAAGGGCAAGAACGACGAGGACACCTGGACCTCGATCACCATCAGCCAGGGTTCGGTGCAGCATCTCGACTGCCTCGACGACCACGAGAAGGCAGTGTTCAAGACCGCCTTCGAGATCGACCAGCGCTGGCTGGTCGAGCATGGCGCCGACCGCGCGCCCTACATCTGCCAGAGCCAGTCGCTCAACATCTTCCTGCCGGCCGACGTGCACAAACGCGACCTGCACCAGATCCACATGATGGCCTGGAAGCGCGGCGTGAAGAGCCTTTACTACTGCCGCTCGCTCAGCATTCAGCGCGCCGAAAACGTCGCCGGTGAGGCGCTGGGCGACCATGCTCTTTCTATGCCCGGACTCGACGCTCCCTCGGTCCCAATCGGCACGCCGCCGGCACCGGCTCAGCCGAACGACTACGAAGAGTGCCTTAGCTGCCAGTAACGTCAGCGTTCCTCGCCGCGCCCCGGGGCTCACTGCCCGGGGCGCGACGGGGTCTCTTTCGCCTCGTTGTTCTCTCGCTTCATTGATTTTGAACGGTCCGCCGCCATGTCCCTCCTCGACGCCAAGCCGATCTACAAGCCGTTCCACTATCCCTGGGCCTACGATGCCTGGCTGATGCAGCAGCGCATCCACTGGCTGCCGGAGGAAGTGCCGCTGGCCGACGACGTCAAGGACTGGCGCAACAAGCTCACCGACAGCGAGCGCCATCTGCTGACGCAGATCTTCCGCTTCTTCACCCAGGCCGACGTCGAGGTGAACAACTGCTACATGCGGCACTATTCGCGGGTCTTCAAACCCACCGAAGTGCAGATGATGCTGGCGGCCTTCTCGTCGACCGAGACGATCCACGTCGCCGCCTACAGCCACCTGCTCGACACGATCGGCATGCCCGAGACCGAGTACTCGGCCTTCCTCCACGTCAAGGAGATGAAGGACAAGTACGACTACATGCAGGAGTTCAACGTCGATTCGAAGCCGGCGATCGCCAAGACCCTGGCGGTGTTCGGCGCCTTCACCGAGGGCCTGCAGCTCTTCGCTTCGTTCGCCATGCTGATGAACTTCCCGCGCTTCAACAAGATGAAGGGCATGGGCCAGATCGTCTCGTGGTCGGTGCGCGACGAGACGCTGCACTGCAACTCGATCATAAAACTCTTCCGCGCCTTCGTGCAGGAGAACCAGGAGATCTGGACCGAGGAGCTGCAGCGCGAGATCTATGTCGCCTGCTCGACCATCGTCGACCACGAGGACGCCTTCATCGACCTCGCCTTCGAATTGGGCGGCATCGAGGGCATGACGGCGGTCGATGTGAAGCGCTACATCCGCTACATCGCCGACCGGCGGCTGACCCAGCTCAGCCTGCAGCCGATCTACCGCACGGACGCCAAGAACCCGCTGCCGTGGATGGATCAGATGCTGAGCGCCATCGAGCACACCAACTTCTTCGAGAACCGCGCGACGGAGTATTCCAAGGCGTCGACGCGCGGCACCTGGGAAGAGGCGTTCGGCTAATATCTTGCTGGGGGCGCGCCACTCCAGTGGCGCGTCTTAGCGCCTCACCCTGAGGAGCACCGCGCAGCGGTGCGTCTCGAAGGGTGGACCCAGTCATGCTGGAGCCCATGCTTCGAGACGCCGTGCTACGCACGGCTCCTCAGCATGAGGTTGGAAGGGCTTGATAGATGCAGTGATGACGCGCCACTGGAGTGGCGCGCCCCCAGCAATCACACGCTGATCTTGTTCAGCTCCTTGCCGGCATGCTCGGGCACGCAAAGCCAGACGCCCCCCGCCATCAGCAGCATGAACACCGGGATGCAGAGGAAAGCGAGCTTGAAGGAGCCGGTGGCCTGCTGCAGGGCGACCGTCGCGAACGGCCACAGCACGAAGCCCACGAAGTAGGCGATGGCCCACACCACGCCGTTGGCGACGCCGCGCACGCGGGTCGGAACGATCTCCGCCGTGAGCACGGTGCTGGGCCCCCAGAAGCCCAGGAAGCCGAAGCTCCACGCCAGGCCGAACACCCACAGCAGCAAGTGGTTGCTGGTGAAGATCCAGGCGGTGAGAAAGACGGCGCCTTCGAGCAGGAGGGCGATGAAGGCGACCCGCCGGCCGACGCGATCGGCCAGCCAGCCCGCGAGCCACAGGCCGAAGAATCCGACGACGCCCCAGCAGACATAGAAGGCGCTGTATTCCGCCGTCGACCAGCCTTTCTCGGTCGACAGGTAGAGCGGCATCCAGGCGCCCACGGTGCCGAAGATGCAGGTGCTGCAGCAGGCGACGAACAGCGCGACCAGGGTCGCGGGCAGGATGTCGGGCATGAAGACCTGCCGGATGCCGATCCTGTCGCCCTTGAGGTACCAGGCACGGTCCTCCTCGCCCACCGGCTCGCCGCGCTCGAGTGCTCCGCGCACGCGCGTTTTGCGGTCCTGGGTGCGCACCCAGTAGGGCGATTCGGGGCAGGTCGCGCGCACGTAGATCGCCAGCAGCGCGATCACGCCCGGTATCATGACCGCGATCCGCCAGCCCCAGGCTGCGGCGGCGATGCCGGTGATCGCGCCGGCCAGCGAGGCCCCGAAGCACCACGCCGCGCGGTTGATGCTGATGACGCGGCCGCGCAGGCGCGCCGGCCAGGTCTCCGCCACCAGCATCGAGCCCAACGACCACTCGCCGTTCAGTGCAAAGCCGATGATCGAGCGCGCGATCACGAACACCGTGAAGGTGGGCGAGAGGGCGACGACCGGCATCAAGAGCGAGAACAGCGCGATATTGACCGCAAGCAGCGTGCGCCGTCCGTAGCGGTCGGAAAGCCACGGCCAGACATAGAGGCCGGCGATGCCGATGAAGAGCGAGATCTGCAGGCCCGTCCGGTACTGCGGCACGGTGAGCGCGAACTCCCGGATGATGAGCGGCGAGATCAGCGCGAAGATCACGCCGTCCATGCCGTCGAAGCCCCAGCCGAGGCCATTGGCGATGGCGATGTGCCGGTGCGTCGGCGTGATGCGGCTGTCGTCGGCGACGGCCCGATAGTTGGCGTGCCGCATGTGCTTCAGCTCGAGGGGACCGACGCTTGATGGACGATACGAAGGCGAGGACGACAACCCACCCGCCTCGCTGGCTGTGACCGTGCTCATGGTTCGCTTCCTCCTGCGCGGCGCGGTCGATTCGACCGTCATTTTGGCTCAGGGTCCGCCCAGGGCCTCGGCAAGGCAGGCCGGCGATACGGTCGCGGGATACTGTTTGATGTGAATATTTTGCATGGCCCGGATTTCGACCTTCAGGCGCTCACGGAGCCGCTGACAGTCCGGCTGCGGACCCACTAGAATGCAGCGACCACAACTCGACAAGGATCCGCTTTGGGGCCGCAGTTTCTCAACGATTTCCTCTTCGAGTTCGTCACTCTGTTCGTCATTCTCGACCCCGTCGCGACGGTCCCGGTGTTCCTCGCGGTTACCGTCGGTCTCGAACGGCGACGCCAGCTCCTCGTCGCCTTTTATGCGCTGGGCGTTGCCTTTCTGGTCCTGCTGTTCTTCATCTGCGTCGGCCAGATCCTGCTGAACGCGCTTCATATCCCCATGGCGTCGTTCCAGCTTGCAGGCTCGCTGGTCCTGCTGCTGTTCGGGCTTCGCATGGTGCTGGGGAAGGTGATCGAGGATGCCCAGGCCATGCCGACGGAGGCGACACCCTTGCAGCGTGCCGTCTTTCCCCTGGCCATCCCCGGTGTTGCCGGCGCCGGCGCGATCATGACCGTGATGCTGCTGACCGACAACAAGGTGCGCTCCTTGGCCGAACAGGCGGAGACCACGGCGATCCTGGCGCTTTGCACGGTCCTGCTGTTCGGCGTGTTCGCTTCCGCCGGCCTGATCTCCCGCCTGCTGGGCCGGTCGGGCATCGAGATCATCAGTCGGGTGTTCGGCCTCATCCTGGCGAGCATCGCCATCACCAGCATGATCGTGGCCATCAAGCTGAGCTTCGGGTTGGCCTAGCCCTCGCGGCGCCCGCCGCCCCACAAAGCGGTGAGCGGGGGCCCGGTTTTCGCAGATCCGGCACGGGAGTCGCATGCGCAGGCAGGCCACTGCCCGTTTGTCAGGAGAAACCATGAAGCTCTCACGCCGCTCGCTTTTTGCTGCAACGACGGCGCTTGCCGTGCCGCATGCCGCCTTCGCGCAGGAAAAGGTCGTACGCTACGGCATTCCCATGACCGACATTCCGCTCACCACCGGGCAGCCCGACCGTGGCGCCAACGCCTACCAGTATACTGGCCACACGATCTACGATCCGCTGATCGCCTGGGAGCTCGACGTGTCGGACCAGCCGGGCAAGATGATCCCGGGCCTGGCGACCGAGTGGAAGGTGGGCGATGCCGACAAGACGCTGTGGACGTTCAGGCTCCGCCCGGGCGTGAAGTTCCATGACGGCTCGGCGTTCGACGCTGATGCGATGATCTGGAACCTCGAGAAGGTCTTCAACAAGGATGCGCCGGTCACTTCGTCGAGACAACATGTCCCCACCCTGAGGAGGCCGCGAAGCGGCCGTCTCGAAGGGTCGGCAACGCAGGTGCCTGTGGCCATCCTTCGAGACGCGCCCTACGGGCGCTCCTCAGGATGAGGTTTTCGCTGCTGCTTCGATCGCGTCGGTCGCGAGGACTCTACGATCGGTCGGCCAGTTGCTTGAACATCCGGTTGCGGTCGGCGATGTGCCGGGCGTGACGGCTCTCCAGTCGCCGGAGGCGCATCTTTTCGGCGCTCGCATCCTCGCCGCGTTGCTCCAGCGCCGCGATGATCTCGCGCTGGCTCGCGATGCCGAGTTCCCCGCGCCAAAGCAGGACGTCGGCTTCCTGAAGAAGCTGCTTCAGGGTTGTCGGATCCATGGGGCAGTCTACCAGCCTGCAGGTTTCGATTCACGAGTGGATCGGCAGTCCTGCGGGCCGCGGATCGGCCAGAAGCGCGCCAAGCTCCTCGCGCGACGGCAGCGCCTGAAAGGCGCCGGGCCGCGTCGCCGTCAGGGCCGCCGCCTTCTGGGCCATGCCGATCGCCTCGTCGTTGGTGAAGCCGCGGGCGAGGGAAGCCGCCATCACGCCGCAGAAGGCGTCGCCGCAGCCTGTGGTGTCGACGGCCGTGACAGCCTCCGCCGGGAAGGATCGCCGCCGGCCGCCTTCGATCAGCAGGCATCCCGCGGCGCCCCGCGTGACGATGGCGGCGCGGGCGTCATGGATCGCTCCCGCCAGAGCCTCCGCCTCGATCTCGTTGGCGATGACCAGGCTGGACCGGGCCAAAAGCTTCTCGGCGCCCGGCCAGAAGGGTGCGGGGTTCAGGATCGTGGTCGCCTTTCGTCGCCGCGCCGCGGCCAGGAGGAACGCGGTCGTGCCGAGCGACAGGTTGCCCTGCAGCAGCACGACATCTCCTTCGCCAAGGCCCCGCAGCGCCGGCTCCGCCTGTTCCTGCGAGAGCGCCAGGGAGCAGGCGCTGGTGCTGACGATGCTGTTCTCGCCATCGGGCAGCACCATCAGGAGAGAAAAGTCGGTGGCATGCGCCAGGCGCGGCAGGATCAGCTCGGCAAAGCCTTCGCTTGAAAGATATCTCTCGACGTCGTTCGCCTCGGCAAGGTCGCTGCCGAGCGGCGCGCAGAATCGCACCTCGGCCCCGCACCGCGCGGCCACAACGGCCTGGTTCAGCCCCTTGCCGCCCGGCGCACGCGGGCCGGCGGCGCCTACAAGCGTCTCGCCGGCCAGCGGCAGGCGCGGCACGGACAGGCTGAGATCCAGGCCTGCGTTGCCGATGACGACAACGCGCCCCGGCGCCGTCATGCCGGCGCCCGCAAGGCAAGCACGCTCCACCACACCGCGCTGCCGCCCAGCAGGGCAGGGCGCTCGCCCTCATGGACGGTTGCCAGCCCGTGACAAGCGGCCAAAGCGCTCGTCTCGGCGGCCGAGACGTCGAACATCCGGCGACCGGCCGGTATCGGACCGTGCCGCAGCGAGAGGGTCACCAGCGCGCCGGGTCGCAGCAGGTCCGCGATCCCGGCCATGGCGCGCTCGCGCTCGCCTGCATCGAGATGCATCCACACCGCCGACAGCAGGACGAGGTCGTAGCGCGCGCCGAGGGCATGTACCTCGGCGAGGTCGGGCAGCGCGTCGTCGATCCAGGTGATCGCCGCGTCGCCGTGCAGGCGCCGGCCATGCGCGCGCAATTCCGGTGTCGGCTCGACCGCCACGACGCTGTGGCCGAGCGCGGCCAGGGCAGCGGCATCGCGCCCGGTGCCGGCGCCGACATCGAGGACGCGGCTTGGTGGCGTCGGCATGAGAGCCAAGGTCTCGCGATGGACCTCGGCGAAGGTCACCCCTTCGTAGTGCTTCACCAGTGCATCGGCGTTCTCGCCATAGCCTTCGGTGCCGCTCGCGCGACCCATGTCACGCCCATCCGCCGGCATGCGGCAGGACGTGGCCGGTGATGAAGCCCGCGCCGTCTGAGCAGAGGAAGCAGATCGCGGCGCCCAGTTCGTCGGATTTGCCGAGGCGGCCCAGCGGGATCTGCGCCGTCATCTTGGCCATCGCGTCGGCGTTGGCGAGGAGGGCGGGCGGGAAGTAGTCGGGGTTCTCGACATAGTTCGAGCCGACCGCGTTCACCGTGATGCCGTCGCGCCCCAGCTCCTTGGCGAGCGAGGAGACGAGGCCATTGGCGGCGGCGCGGGCCGAGACGTACGGCGCGTAGTTGGCGATGCCGCGCAAGGGCGCCGCCGAGGTCACGAACACGATGCGCCCCGACTTGCGCTTGCGCATTGCCGGCGCCACGAGCTGCACCAAGCGAAACGGCGCCACCGCCATGGCGTCGAGCGCGGCGCGGTAGTCTTCCAGCCGCGCCTCGGCCAGCGGCGCGCGCAGCGCGGGATAGGCGTCGTTGTTGACCAGCGCGTCGATGTGTCCGTGGCGCTTCAGGGCGAGCTCGACCAGGGTCGCGGGCTCGGTGGTGGCGAGGGCGTGCGCGCCCGGGAACTCGGTCTCGTATCGGTGGCGGGCGCTGGGCGCTTCGAACGAGGGATCATGGGCCAGAACCGTGGCGCCCTGGGCGAGTGCCACCCGTGTCGTGCCGTGGCCTGCGAATTTCTCGACGTTGGTGATCAGGATCACGCGGTCTTTAAGCAGCATGGCGATTCCTCTAGGTTGGCGCCCTCATGGCAAACCCGCCCGATCCCAACGCCCCCGATTCTAGCGCATCGGCCCCGGCAGAACAGGCGTCCTTCGGCTACCGCGACGTCCCGGCGGCCGAAAAGGCGGGTCTCGTTCGCCAGGTCTTCGAGAGTGTAGCGCCGCGCTACGACCTCATGAACGACCTGATGTCGGTTGGCGTGCACCGGCTCTGGAAGAACGCCCTGGTGGATGTCGTGAACCCGCGGCCGGGCGAGAGGTTCCTCGACGTGGCGGGCGGTACGGGGGATATCGCCTTCCGCCTCCTCAGGCGCCAGGGCGCGCAGCCCGACGTCACGGTGTGCGACATCAATCCCGCCATGCTGGCGGTGGGACGGGATCGCGCCGTCAATCGCGGGCTGTTGAAAGGTCTCACCTGGACGACGGGCGATGCCGAAAACCTGCCGTTTCCCGACCGCTCGTTCGACGGCTACACGATCGCCTTCGGCCTGCGCAACGTCACCGACATCGACAAGGCGCTGGGCGAAGCCTACCGCGTGCTCCGGCCGGGCGGCCGATTCTATTGCCTGGAATTCAGCAAGGTGAAGTCGGCGCCGATCGGCCGCGCCTATGACGCCTACTCCGAACGGGCCCTGCCGTTCTTCGGCCGCCTCGTCGCGCGCGATGCCGAGTCCTACCGCTATCTGCACGAGAGCATCCGGCGCTTCCCGGCGCAGCGCGTCCTGGCCGAGCGCATGCGCAAGGCGGGATTCGCCAACGTGGCCTGGCGCGACATGACCCTGGGTGTCGTGGCGCTGCATTCGGGCTGGCGGATATGACAGCGGATATCTCTTCGCTGGGGGCGCGCCACTCCGGGAGTCCTGGCGCGATCTTGCTTTCGATCGACAGAATGACGCGCCACTGGAGTGGCGCGCCCGCCTGAGCGCCTGAAGATGTTGCGCGCCCTTCGCAACACCTGGCGGCTGCTGCGCATGGCGTTGAGCCTGGCGCGGCACGATGCGCTGTTCCCGCTGGAGACGCTGGGCATTCTGCCCGCGCTGGTGGTGTGGGCGCGGCTGTTCGCGCGACGCCGCGATCCGCGCCGGCCAGGTGAGCGGCTGGCGGCGGCGCTGCAGGAAATGGGGCCGTCCTTCATCAAGCTCGGCCAGGCCTTGTCGACCCGCGCCGATCTTTTCAGCGAGAGCGTCGCCGCCGACCTCGCCCGCCTGCAGGATCATCTGCCGGCCTTCTCCGGCGCCGAGGCGCGGCGCACCATCGAAACCGAGCTCGGTCAGCCGATCGACGCGCTGTTCCGGAGTTTCGACGACGTGCCGGTCGCCGCCGCGTCGATTGCCCAGGTCCATTTCGCCGTCACCACCGATGGCCGCGACGTCGCGGTAAAGGTGCTGCGGCCCGCCATCGAAAAGGCCTTCGAGCGCGACCTCGACCTCTTCTACTGGATGGCCGAGCTGGTCGAGCGCACCCAGCCGCGTTTCCGCCGGCTGAAACCCGTCGATTCAGTGCGCGCTTTCGCCGACGTCGTGCGGGTCGAGATGGATCTGCGCATGGAGGCCGCGGCGGCCGAGGAGCTGGGCGACAACTTCGCCGACGATCCCGGCTACCGCGCGCCCACCATCGACTGGGACCGCACCGCCCAGCGCGTGCTGACCTTGGAGCGGGTCGACGGTATTCCGATCGGCGACCGCGACGCCATCGTCGCCGCCGGCCACGATCCCGACCTCGTCATGAAGAAGGCGGCCGAGGCGTTCTTCTACCAGGTGTTCCGCGACGGCTTCTTCCATGCCGACATGCATGGCGGCAACGCCTTCGTCGATCGTTCGGGCCACATCGTGCCGGTCGATTTCGGCATCATGGGCCGGATAGACGAGGACACGCGCGGCTATCTCGCCGAGCTGCTGGTCGCCTTCCTGCGCCGCGATTACCGCGCCGTGGCCGAGGTCCAGTTCCGCGCCGGCTATGTGCCGTCGGACCAGTCGCGCGAGATGTTCGCCCAGGCCTGCCGCTCGATCGGCGAGCCGATCTTCGGCAAGCCGAGCCACGACATTTCCATCGCCCGCCTGCTCGCCCAGATGCTGCGCGTCACCGAGCAGTTCGAGATGGCGGTGCAGCCGCAGCTCCTGCTGCTGCAGAAGACCATGCTGATGGCCGAGGGCATGGGCACGCGGCTGAACCCGCACGTCAATATCTGGGAGCTGGCGCGGCCCCTGATCGAGGAATGGATGACGAGCCACTTCGGCCCGCGCGCCACGATCGGCCGCGCCGTCGAGGACCTGGCGCAGGGCCTGCGCCGCCTGCCGCGCCTGATCGACAGCCTGCATGTCGTGGCCGAGCGCGAACGCCGCCGGGCCGAGGCCGAGTCGAAGCAACCGTCGCCCGCGCCCTCGCGCCTGTGGCCGCGCATCGGTTTCGCCGAAATCATCGCCGTCCTCGCCCTCATCGCCGCCATCGTCGCTTGGTGGCATTGAATCTCATCGCTGGGGGCGCGCCACTCCAGTGGCGCGATCTTGTCATGCTCATTTGGACCGCGAGCCTCCGGCTCGCTCATCATCATGAGCGACCCGGAGGCTCGCGGTCCGGAAGACCAAGACGCGCCACTGGAGTGGCGCGCCCCCAGCGATGACGACCTCAGAAATCATCTTCGGCCTGGCGGTCTTCCTCGTCGCGGGGACGGTCAAGGGGCTGGTCGGGCTGGGGCTGCCGACCATCACCATCGCGCTCACCTCGCTGGTGTTGCCGCTGCCCGAGGCGATTGCCTTGATTTCCCTGCCGACCGTGATCGCCAACCTCTGGCAGGCGGCGGTGGGCGGGAAATTCCGGCTGATCGTGCGCCGCCAGTGGCCGCTCATCGTGCCGCTGATGGTCGTGCTCTATCTCACTTTGTGGCTGGTCGGCCAGAAGGGACCCAACTGGGCCTTCCTGGTGCTGGCGGTGGTGTTGATCGCCTATAGCGGCCTGGGCCTGCTGCGCATCCGCCTGCACATCCATGCCGACCTCGAGAAGCCGCTGGGGCCGGTGATCGGGGTCGTCTCCGGCTTCATCGCCGGCCTGGTGGGCGTGCCGGTCGTCCCGCTGATGCCCTACCTGCAGGGGCTCGACGTCAAGCCCACCGAACTGGTCCAGACGCTGGGCGTCGTCTTGTGCGCGACCTCGATCACGCTCACCGTCTCGCTGCTTTTTCTCGGCATGCTCGACGGGCCGCATGCCATCGTGTCGGCTGCGGCGGTTGTGCCGGCGCTGGCCGGCATGTGGCTGGGCCAGCAGATTCGCCTCCGCCTGTCGATCGAGCAGTTCCGCCTGGCCGTGTTCTGGGCGCTTCTCCTGACAGGGGTCTACACTTTCGCCAGCCGGGTCTTGTGATAATCTCCTGGCCATGCTGAACGGCAAGCGCATCCTGCTGATCGTCGCGGGCGGCATCGCGGCCTTCAAGTCGCTCGAACTCATCCGCCGGCTGCGCGAGCGCGGCGCCACGGTGCGCTGCGTGATCACCGAGGCCGGCGCCCGTTTCGTGACCCCGCTCTCCCTGCAGGCGCTGAGCGAGGATCGCGTCTACAGCGACATGTTCTCGCTCACCGACGAGAGCGAGATGGGCCACATCCAGCTCTCGCGCGACGCCGACCTGCTGGTCGTGGCGCCCGCCACCGCCAATATCCTGGCGCGCATGGCGGCGGGCCTGGCCGACGATCTGGCGGCCACCGTGCTGCTGGCTACCGACAAGCCGGTGCTGGCGGCGCCGGCGATGAATGTCCGCATGTGGACCCACGCCGCCACCGTCGCCAATGTCGAGACCTTGAGGAAGCGCGGCGTGAGCTTCATCGGCCCCAATGACGGGGCCATGGCCTGCAACGAACACGGCCCCGGCCGCATGTCGGAGCCCGAGGAGATCGTGGCCGCCATCGAGGGCCTGCTGACGGTGGAGCGTCCTCTTGCGGGCAAGCGCGCGGTGGTGACCTCGGGCCCGACGCGGGAGGCGATCGACCCGGTGCGCTACATCTCCAACCACTCCTCGGGCAAGCAGGGCCACGCCATTGCCAACGCCCTGGCGCAGCTCGGCGCGGAGGTGACGCTGGTGAGCGGGCCGGTCGCGATTGCCGATCCTGCCGGCGGCGTGCGCACCATCCATGTCGATTCGGCCGACCAGATGCTGGCGGCCTGCCTTGCCGCGGGCACCGTCGACATTGCGGTCTGCGCCGCCGCGGTCGCCGACTGGAAAGCGGCCCATCCGGCGGGGTCGAAGATCAAGAAGCAGCCCGGCGCCGCTCCACCCGCCCTCGAGCTGACGCCCAATCCGGACATTCTCGCCACCCTGTCCAGGCCCGGTCCGAAGCGGCCGGCGCTGGTCGTGGGCTTTGCCGCCGAGACGGAAAACCTGGTCGTCAACGCCATCGACAAGCGCAAACGCAAGGGCTGCGACTGGATCGTGGCCAACGACGTCTCGCCCGCCACCGGCACCTTCGGCGGCGAGCGCAACACCGTGCACCTGATCAGCGCCGCCGGCGTCGAGGACTGGCCGACCCTGGCCAAGGACGATGTCGCATTGCGGCTGGCCGGCCGAATCGCGCTCCATTTCGGCCGGCTGACCAAGGCCGAGGCCGCGGAGTGACGGGGGTCGAAAGCGTGGAAATCGAGGTCGTGCGCCTGGCCCACGGCCGCGACCTGGCGCTGCCCGACTACTCTACTGCCTTCGCCGCCGGCGCCGACCTTCTGGCCGCGATCGACCAGGATATCGTGCTCGCCCCGCTGGAGCGCCGGATCGTGCCGACCGGGATTTCGATTGCCCTGCCGGTGGGCTTCGAGGCCCAGGTCCGGCCGCGTTCGGGGCTGGCGGCCAAGCATGGCGTCACGGTCGCCAATGCGCCCGGCACCATCGATGCCGATTACCGGGGCGAAGTCGGGGTGATCCTGGTCAATCTCGGCAAGGAACCGTTTTTGATCACGCGCGGCATGCGAATTGCACAGATGATCATAGCGCGCCATGCGCGGGCAGTATGGCGTGAAGTGAGCGAGCTCGACCGGACGGCGCGTGGCGCCGGGGGTTTCGGATCGACGGGAGTGACGGTGGGGTCGGCAAAAACGGCCTGAGAGAGGAAGCAGGGGATGCCTCGGCTCAGCAAGAAAACCATGTTTGCCATAGAAGCCGTGCTCGACGTGGCGTTCCACGTCGGCGAGCATCCGGTGCGCAGCGGCGACATCACCGAACGGCAGCGCATTCCCAAGCGGTATCTCGAACAGGTCCTGCAGCATCTGGTCCGCGCCGGCATCCTGAGCGGCAAGAGGGGCCCGCGCGGCGGTTACCGGCTGGGCCGCGAGCAGCAGCGCATCACCTTGGGCGAGGTCGTCCGGGTCGTCCGCAAGCTCGAGGCCGAGACCGAGCCCAACGATCCCGCCATCGGCTCGCCGCTCGCCCACGAGGTGGTGTGGCCGATGTGGGAGAAGCTGCGCGACGACATGATGGCGCAGCTCGACGACATCACCATCGCCGATCTCTGCCAGCGGGCCCGCGCCAAGGGCCTCGATGTCGAAGGGCCGACCCAGCAGCCCCGCCAGCTCGCGATCTGATAAAGTCCTCCGGTCGCATTGAACCGGAGGAAGAGAGATGGCCAAGGCCAAGACCGCGAAAGCCAACCCGCGCAACAAGAAGCTCTACGACGACGGCATGAAGGTGCGCAAAGCCGTGCTGGGCTCGACCTATGTCGACAATTCGATGGCGAGCGCCGACGACTTCATGATGTCGTTCCAGGACGTCACCACCGAATATTGCTGGGGCTATGTCTGGACGCGCCCTGGCCTTTCGAAGAAGACGCGCTCGATGCTGAACCTCGCCATGCTGGCGGCACTCAATCGCGGGCCGGAGCTCAAGCTGCATGTCAACGGTGCGCTGACCAACGGGCTCACCAAGGAGGAGATCAAGGAGATCTTCCTGCAGGTCGCCATCTATTGCGGCATCCCCGCCGGCCTCGACGCCTTCAAGACGGCGCGCGACGTGTTCAAGGAACGGGGGGTCTGACGCCACTACCGTCATCCCGACGAGCGTGAACTTCACCAACCGTCATCCCGACCGGAGCCTCGCGGAGCGAGGCGTAGTGGAGGGACCTCTTCATGCGTCAGCGGATCCATGATTAGGTCCCTCCGCTGCGCGCTTCGCGCTCCGGTCGGGATGACGAGTAGAGGTGACCGATGATCGGCATTCGCGAGGCGAAGCCCGGCGAAGGCGCCAGCCTCACCGCGCTCTGCATGCGGTCGAAGGCGCATTGGGGGTATGACGCCGCGTTCATGAGGAAGTGCGCGGCGGCGCTGCTGGTAAGCGAGGCCAGCATCGCGGCCGGCCAAGTGCTGGTCGCGACCGACGATGCGGGTCGCACGATCGGCACGGTGAGCGTCGCCGACGAGGATGAAGGACCCGAGCTTGCCCTGATGTTCGTCGATCCGCCGGCTATCGGCAGCGGTGCCGGGCGGACGCTGTTCGAAGCGGCCGTCAGGTTGGCCCGTCGATTGGGCTATCGGCGCATGACCATCCTTGCCGATCCCAACGCCGCGCCGTTCTACGAGCGCATGGGCGCGCGCTTTGTGCGGAACGCGCCGTCCGACGCCATTCCCGGCCGCACCCTGCCGCTTTATGAATACGATCTCACAGCCGAAGGACCTCCATGACCCCGCTCGCTCCGCCCGCCACCATCGCCTTCCTGGGACTCGGCATGATGGGCCGCCCGATGGCGGCACGCCTCGTCGAGGCCGGCTTCAAGCTCCGCCTGTTCGATGTCTCGCAGAAGGCGGTCTCGGATTTCATCGGCGCCCACCCCTCGGCCCTGGCCACGGCGTCACCCAAGGCCGCGGCGCAAGGCGCCGATGCGCTGATCACCATGCTGCCCGACGGCAAGATCGTGCGGCAGGCGGTGATCGAGGGCCGCGATGCCGCGCGCGAGGGCTTGGCGGCGGGCGCGCTGGTGCTCGACATGAGCTCGTCCAATCCCGTCGACACCCAGAAGCTGGCGCACGATCTCGCCGCGTCGGGCGTGGCGCTGCTCGACGCGCCGGTCTCGGGCGGCGTGCGGCGCGCCCTGGACGGCTCGCTCAGCATCATGGTGGGCGGCGCGGCGGCCGATCTCGAACGCGTCCGCCCGGTCTTCGCCGCCATGGGCAAGACCATCACGCTCTGCGGGCCGGCCGGCGCGGGCCATACGATGAAGGCGCTCAACAACTATCTGTCGGCGGCCGGGCTGGTCGCGATGTGCGAGGCGCTGGTGGTGGGCGAGGCCTTCGGCCTCGATCCCGGCACCATGGTCGACGTGTTCAACACCTCGACCGGCAAGAGCAACGCGACCGAGGTGAAGGGTCGCCAGTTCGTGGTCTCGCGGACATTCGCTGCAGGCTTCACCACCGGCCTGATGGCCAAGGACCTGCGCACCGCGGGCGAGGTGGCGGAGCATCTCGAGCTCAACATGCCGATGCTGCAGCGCGCCGTGGCTTATTGGAACGACGCCAACGGCAAGCTGGGGGCTGCCGCCGACCACACCGAGATCTTCCGCTACGCCGAGATGCTGGCCGAGGGGGGAACATGAGCTGTCGGGATCGCGCCGCTACGGAACGTATCGGCAAAGACCTTCCTCCCCTGCGCGGAGTCCGCGCCGGGGAGGTACCCGCGTAGCGGGCGGAGGGGTCAGAGGCGACAGCGCCTTTGTGGCCTATGACCCCACCGTCGCCGTACGACGGCGACACCTCCCCTTCGCGGAGCCCGCGAAGGGGAGGGAAGCTGAATTCAAGGGGCACGGTCGGGCTTTACAGACCGCATCGGTATCTTTATATAACCGGCACCTAGGGTCCCTGGCGCTGCCTCCCCGGCGGTGATCGACGGGACCCATTCAGAACGACACAGCGCCAATTTCCACAGTGACCGCCCCCAAGCGGTCGTGGCGCGTGCGTCATCTCCCCACCCCGGACTGAAGAAACATGAACCTCCAGGAACTCAAGATAAAGAAACCGCCCGAGCTGCTCGCATTCGCCGAGGAGCAGGGTGTCGAAGGCGCGGCGATGATGCGCCGCCAGGAACTGATGTTCGCCATCCTGCAGAAGGTGGCGGCGGCCGACCAGGCGATCTACGGCGTCGGCACCATCGAGGTCGCGCCCGACGGCTTCGGCTACCTGCGCTCGATGGAAGCCAACTACCTGCCCGGCGCCGACGACATCTATGTGAGCCCGACCCAGGTCCGCAAATTCGGCCTGCGCACCGGCGACACGGTCGAAGGCGAGATCCGCGCCCCCAAGGACGGCGAGCGCTACTTCGCCATGGTGCAGATCAACAAGATCAACTTCGACGACCCCGATGCGCTCCGCCACCGCATCAATTTCGATTCGCTGACGCCGCTCTATCCCGACGAGAAGCTGAAGCTCGAGATGGAAGGCGGTGCCGCCGTCATGGCGCCGACGATAACCGAGGAGCAGTCGAGCTCGCGCGCCACCTCGTCGGGCCGGGTCGGCACCCGCCGCACCGGCACGCTCACCAAGAAGGCCGGCACCACGCCGCAGCAGCAGCTCGACATCTCGACGCGCGTGATCGACCTGATCGCGCCGATCGGCAAGGGCCAGCGCGCGCTGATCGTGTCGCCGCCGCGCACCGGCAAGACGGTGCTGCTGCAGAACATCGCCCACGCCATCACCGCCAACAATCCCGAAGTCTTCCTCATGGTTCTGCTGGTCGACGAGCGGCCGGAAGAAGTCACCGACATGCAGCGCACGGTGAAGGGCGAGGTCGTGAGCTCGACCTTCGACGAGCCGGCCAGCCGCCATGTCGCGGTCGCGGAAATGGTGATCGAGAAGGCCAAGCGCCTGGTCGAGCACAAGAAGGACGTGGTGATCCTGCTCGATTCGATCACCCGCCTCGGCCGCGCCTACAACACCGTGGTGCCCAGCTCCGGCAAGGTGCTGACCGGCGGTGTCGACGCCAACGCCCTGCAGCGGCCCAAGCGCTTCTTCGGCGCCGCCCGCAACATCGAGGAAGGCGGCTCGCTCACCATCATCGCCACGGCGCTGATCGATACCGGCAGCCGCATGGACGAGGTGATCTTCGAGGAGTTCAAGGGCACCGGTAACTCCGAAATCATCCTCGACCGCAAGGTCTCCGACAAGCGCACCTTCCCGGCCATCGACATCACCAAGTCGGGCACCCGCAAGGAAGAGCTGCTGGTCGACCGCGCGACGCTCTCCAAGATGTGGGTGCTGCGCCGCATCCTCATGCCGATGGGCGCGGTCGATGCGATCGAGTTCCTGCTCGACAAGCTCCGCACCGCGAAGACCAACCAGGACTTCTTCAGCTCGATGAATCAGTAAGCGCGGG
This sequence comes from uncultured Alphaproteobacteria bacterium, assembly GCA_963765385.1. Classification (GTDB taxonomy): domain Bacteria; phylum Pseudomonadota; class Alphaproteobacteria; order Reyranellales; family Reyranellaceae; genus Reyranella. The sequence goes on from CAVXWG010000014.1 coordinate 2,232,305, forward strand.
GCGCGCCCTTCAAACGTCCTCTCCGCCCGCGCAGCGGGGGGAGAGGAAGGGGACCCGCGCGTTAGCGCGGGGGAGGTGAGGTGGGTCTTCGTCCGCCTCGCACACATCGTTTCTGCTCAGCGACCACCTCACCCTCCCATTGCTTCGCAATGGGCCCCACCCTCTCCCCCGCTACGCGGCGGAGAGGGACTCTGATTGCGGTCGTCTCACACTCTCACACCCTGTCCCCACTCCGCGCAAAGACCGCGCTCGCATGCACGATGCGCTCGCCGTTGCAGATGAGGTAGCAGTTGGCGAAGGCCAGGCGGCCGCCGACTTTATGAACATCGACATGCGCCTCGACCCAGTCGCCCACCTTGGCGCCGCCGGCGAAGTCCGTGGTGACGCTCGCGGTGGTCAGCATGGGCGAGGGCGTCTGGCTGCGTGACGTGCGGTAGCCCAGCGCGATGTCGCACATCGTCATCAACAGCCCGCCATGGGCGCCGCCGCGGCCATTGGCGTGCTTGGGTTCTATGCGCAGGCCGACCACGAACGTGCCGTCGTCGTCGGTCTTGTAAAAGAACGGCCCGTTGTGATCGAGGAACGGGCTGCTGCGGAACAGCGGCTTGAAGCCCTCGGGCGGCGTGGCGTCCATCGCTAGAACTCCGAGGTCGGCGGCGACCGCCCGGCGCTGTTCGGCACTGACATCGACCTTGACCCCGAACCAGGCCTCGAAGCCCGGGCGGCCCTGGTGGAGCAGCATGCCCAGGCCGTCGACGCAGCGATTGCCGCGCCCGCGGGCGGCGGCGAGCAGGGCGGTTTCCAGGGGCGTGTAGACGATGTCGTAGACCGCTGCGGTATGCGGCAGGGGCGCGAGATCGAGGTCGAGCGGCGGCTGGCCTGTCATGCCAAGGGAAGTGGTGTTGACCAGCAGCGTCACGTCCTCCAGCGCCTGCGCGCGGCGCTCCCAGCGGTCGACCACGATCTGCCGTCCGTCGTCCGGGGTGAAGGCGACGCCGAGGTCGACCGCGGTGCTCTTGGTGCGATTGACCAGGCGCAGCTCGGGAACGCCGGCATCCACCAGGCTCGCGACGACCGCGCGCGCGGCGCCCCCGGCGCCCAGCACGACGACGGGGCCGGTCTCCGGCCGCCAGTGCGGGGCGTTGTAGCGCAGCGCCGCCATGAAGCCGAAGCCGTCGCTGTTGCGACCTTCGAGCGTTCCGTCGGCCTGCTTGATCACGGTGTTGACCGCGCCGATGCGCCTGGCGTCGGGATGGATGCTGTCGAGCAGCGGCATGATCTCGATCTTGTGCGGCAAGGTGAGGTTGCAGCCGCGCGCATTGGGCGTGCGCCGCAGGAACGCCACGAGCTCCTGCAACGCCGCCCGATTGGGCTCGACCGGCAGGCGGCCGTAATGGCCGTCGATCCTGTGCTGCTTCAGCCAGAAGCCGTGCAGCGCCGGCGAGCGCGAATGCGCGACCGGCCAGCCGACGATGGCGGCAAAGGGCCGGCCCCGCGCCTCCGCGAGAAGTGTCTCGTAGGCGTTCATGCCGCTTGCTCCAGGCCGATGCCATGCTCCGCCAGAAAGGAGAGCAGCGGCAGCAGCGGCAGGCCGAGGATGGTGAAGTAGTCGCCCTCGATCGTGCTGAACAGATGCGCGCCCAGGCCCTCGAGCTGGTAGGCGCCGACCGACGCACACACGGCCTCGCCGGCGCGTGCGAGGTAGGCATCGACGAAGGACTCGGTGAATGGCCGCATGGTGAGACGTCCCCGTTCGCCCCAATGCCAGAGCCGCGCGCCACCCTTGGCTACGACCACCGAGGAACAAAGCTCGTGGGTCCGGCCGGCGAGCGCCAGCAGTTGCCGGCGCGCGGCGGCCAGCGTCGCCGGCTTGTCGAACAGCCGGCCGTCGCAGGCGAGGGTGGAGTCCGCGCCGATCACCATCGCCGCAGCGTGGCGCTGCGATACGCGCACCGCCTTCATCTCGGCCAAGGTCGTGGCGATATCCTGCGGCGAGGCGCGTTCGCCCAAAAGGCTGCGCGTCACCTCGTCCTCGTCGACGCCCGACGGTTCGATCTCGAAGGAGAGACCGGCATTGGCGAGCAACTGTCGACGCGAGGGGCTGGCGGAGGCGAGGATGAGCGGTGCGGGCATGGTCTCTGTCGTCCTGAGCGTAGCGAAGGACCTCATGGCGCTTCGACGAGTCCACCGGTCGCAATCGCAATGAGATCCTTCGCTACGCTCAGGATGACAATCCTAAGCGGGCTCCAGGCGGAACAGGCCGCCCTCCTCGCTTTGGGTAACGAGATAGATCAGCCCATCCGGCCCCTGGCGCACATCGCGGATATAGGGAAGACGCTCGACGAGCAACCGCTCTTCGCTCTTGTAGCGCTCGCCGTCGAGCTCGATGCGGAACAGCGCATAGTTGGAGAGCGCGCCCGTGAACAGCGAGCCTTTCCAGCCCGGGAACTTGTCGGCGGTATAGAAGGCGAGGCCACAGGGCGAGATCGACGGCACCCAGGTGCGGAGCGCATCCTCCATGCCGGGCAGGCTCCTGTTGTCGGTGATCTTGCTGCCGTCGTAGTTGACGCCGGCGGTGACCAGCGGCCAGCCGTAGTTGGCGCCGGCCTTCAGGATGTTGAGCTCGTCGCCGCCCTTGGGCCCATGCTCGACCTCCCAGACCTTGCCGGTCTCGGGGTGCAGCGCGAGGCCCTGCGGATTGCGGTTGCCCCAGGTGAAGATCTCCGGCCGCACGCCCGGTCGGCCGACAAAGGGATTGTCCGGCGGCACCGAGCCGTCGTCCTTCAGGCGCACGATCTTGCCGGCGAAATCGCCGAGATCCTGCGCCCGCAGCATCTGGAAACGGTCGCCGACGCTGACATACATCAGCCCGGCGCGGTCGAAGACGATGCGCGAGCCGAGGTTGAGGCGGCCTTGGCCGCGCGGCCCGGCTTCGAAGATCACTTGGACATTGGCGAGGCCGCCGTCGCCCAGCTCTGCGCGGGCGACGGTCGTCGCGGCGCCGTTACTGTCGCCCGCGACATAGGAAAGATAGAGGGTCCGGTTCTGCGCGAAGCCCGGATGCAGGCAGACATCGAGCAGGCCCGCCTGGCCTCCGGTCCGCACGGCGGGCACGCCCGGCAGCGCCCGGGGTTCCAGCCGGCCATTGGCAAAGAGGCGCAGCCGGCCCGGCCGTTCGGTGATCAGCAGGCGGCCATCGGGCAGGAACGCGATGCTCCAGGGCTGCACCAGATCCCGGCTGAGCGTGGCCAGCCGGTACGCCGCCTTGGCGCTTTTCGACGTTTCCTGGGCACGGACGACTGCCGGCGCGGCAAAAGCGCTGGTTGCACTCAGAACGAAGCGACGCCGACGCATTTGGCCCTCCTGAGAGCAGGGATGGACGCGGCCGAAGGCAGCGGGCTGGCGCGCGGGAGGCCGGGCACTATACTCCATGCGCTCAATCGACCTTATTACGACCCTATTACTTTGAGGGGCTTGTCCTTTGACCGACCGCTATCTGCGCACCGGCATCTTCCTGGCGCCCTTCCATGCGCTCGACGAGAATCCCACGCTCGCCATCGAGCGCGACATGGAGCTGCTCCAGCATCTCGACCGGCTGAACTACCACGAGGCCTGGATCGGCGAGCATCATTCCGGCGGCTTCGAGATCATCGCCAGTCCGGAGATGTTCATCGCCGCCGCGGCCGAGCGCACCCGCCATATCCGGCTCGGTACCGGCGTCGTCTCGCTGCCCTACCACAACCCCTTCATGCTGGCCTCGCGCATGACCCAGCTCGACCACATGACGCGCGGCCGCGCCATGTTCGGCGTCGGCCCGGGCGCGCTGGTGCACGACGCCGCTAAGATCGGCGTCAAGGCCGCCGACCAGCGCAGCCGCATGAATGAATTGCTCGACGTCATCGTCGAGCTGATGGCCGGCAAGTCGGTGACGTGCAAGACCGACTGGTTCGACCTCACGGCAGCCCAGCTCCAGCTGCCGTCCTACAGCCAGCCCGGCATGGAGATGGCCGTTGCTTGCGCCCGCTCGCCGGTCGGCGCCGTCGCCTCGGGTCGCCACGGCATCGGCATGCTGTCGATCGGGGGCACGTCGGACGATGCGCTGAAGGCGCACGCCGCCAACTGGAAGATCTATACCGACCATGCCCGGCAGAACGGCAAGGTGGCCGACCGCGCCAAGTGGCGCATCGTCACCTTCGCCCATGTGGCGCCGACGCGCGAGCAGGCCTTCGAAGACGTGAAATTCGGCCTCGATCGCTTCACCCAGTATTTCACCGACGTCGCGACCTTCCCCATCCTGCCGCCGGGCATCACCGATGCCGCCGAGTTCCTGACCAAGGAAGGCATCGCCTGCATCGGCACGCCCGATGACTGCATCCGGCACTTCGAACGGCTGTGGAAGGGCTCGGACGGCGGCTTCGGCGCAGTCCTGCTGCTGGCCAACAACTGGGCCGACTGGCCTGCGACGCAGCGTTCCTACGAGTTGATGGCGCGTTACGTCCATCCGCATTTCCAGCGCGGCGCCAACGCACCGCGTCAATTGAGCTACGACACCGCTGTGGCCAATCGCGGTACTTTCTCCGTGCAGTCACAGGCGGCGGTCGAGACCGAGATCAAGAAGTATGCGGACGCGCAATCCAAGCGCGCCGCCGAGTAGAGCACCAGTTTTAGAGCAAGATTCAAGGGGAGCTTGTGATGTCAAAAACGATCCTGATGCATGAAAATGGCGGACCGGAGAAGATGCAGCTCGAGGATGTCGAGGTCGGCGCGCCCGGTCCCGGGCAGGTGAAGATCCGGCAAACCGCGATCGGCCTCAACTTCATCGACGTCTATACCCGCTCCGGCCTCTACCAGACGCCGCTGCCCAACGCGGTCGGGCGCGAGGCGGCCGGCGTGATCGTCGAGGTCGGACCCAAGGTGAAGGGCTTCAAGAAAGGCGACCGCGTCGCCTATTGCGGCGTGCTGGGCGCCTACTGCCAGGAGCGCCTGATGGGCGTCGAGCAGCTCGTGCATGTGCCCAAGGGCGTGAGCGACGAGCAGGCCGCCGCCATCATGCTGAAAGGCATGACGACGGAGTATCTCGTCGACCACTGCGCCAAGGCGTGGCTCAAGAAGGGCGACATCGTGCTGTTCCATGCCGCCGCGGGCGGCGTCGGCCTGCTGTTCGGCCAGTGGGCCAAGGCGCGCGGCTACAAGGCGATCGGCACCGTCTCCTCGCCGGAGAAGGCGGCGCTGGCCAAGAAGAACGGCTACAAGTGGGTGATCGACTACACCAAGGAGAACGTGGTCGAGAAGGTCAAGGCGATCACCAAGGGCAAGGGCGTGCCGGTCGTGTTCGACGGTGTCGGCAAGGACACCTGGGAGGCCTCGCTCGACAGCCTGCAGCCGCGCGGCCTTCTGGCCTCGTTCGGCAACGCCTCCGGTCCGGTCGCGCCGGTACCGCCCGGAATCCTGAATGCCAAGGGCTCGCTCTATCTCACGCGGCCGAGCCTCGGCGCCTACACCGCCACCCGCAAGGACCTCGAAGCCAGCGCCAAGTCGCTGTTCAAGATGGTCAAGAGCGGCAAGGTGAAGATCGCCATCGACCAGCGCTATCCGCTGGCCGAGGCGGGCCAGGCCCATATCGACCTCGAAGGGCGCAAGACGACCGGGCAGACCATCCTGGTCCCCTGACCAGCCGTCGGGCGTTCTGCCTTCAATGATGATCGTCGGCCTGACCGGCTCCATCGGCATGGGCAAGTCGACCGCGGCCACGATGCTGCGGCAGATGGGGGTGCCGGTCTACGACGCCGACGCCGCCGTCCACGCGGTGCAGGCGCCGGGCGGCGCGGCTCTGCCGCCGATCGAGGCGGCGTTTCCGGGCGTGGTGAAAGAGGGCGTGCTCGACCGCCAGGCGCTGGGCGCCCGGGTGTTCGGCAACAAGGCGGCGCTGCGCAAGCTCGAGGCCATCGTCCATCCGCTGGTCGGCCAGCGGCAGCGCGCCTTCCTGAAGCGGGCGGCGCGACGCGGCGAGAAGCTGGTCGTGCTCGATATTCCGCTGCTGTTCGAGGGCCTGGGCGATCAGCGGGTCGACGCCACCCTGGTGGTGAGCGCGCCCGCCTTCCTGCAGCGCCATCGCGTGATGGCGCGGCCCGGCATGACGGCCGAGCGGCTGGACGGCATCCTGCGCCAGCAGGTGCCCGACCCCGTGAAGCGGCACAAGGCCGATATCGTCATTCCCACCGGATTGGGATTGGCGCCGACCCGCACGGCGCTCGCCAAGGCGGTGGCCGAGCTCCGGCTTCGGCGCGGCCGGTTCTGGCCGCCCAATCCTTGGCGGGAGAAATACACAGCCCGCCTTGCGCGAGCCCGCCGCAAATAGGCTAGAAGACTCGCATGCGCGAGATCGTCCTCGACACCGAAACCACCGGCCTCGATCCGCTTGCCGGCCATCGCGTGGTCGAGGTGGGCTGCATCGAGCTCTTGAACACCGTGGCCACCGGGCGGACGTTCCACGCCTACTTCAACCCCGAAATGATCATGCCGATGGGGGCGCAGGACATTCACGGCCTGAGCGACGAATTCCTGGCCGACAAGCCGTTGTTCGCCGAGCGCGTCGAGGAGTTCCTGGCGTTCATCGCCGACGCCCAGCTGGTGATCCACAATGCCCAGTTCGACATCGGCTTCCTGAATGCCGAGCTCGAAAGGGTCAAGCTGCCGAAATTGACCAACGCCTATGTCGACACCGTGTCGATGGCGCGCCGCAAGTTCCCCGGCCAGCGCGCCAGCCTGGATGCGCTGTGCGAGCGCTTCTGCATCGACAATTCCAGTCGCACCAAGCACGGCGCGCTGCTCGATTCGGAGCTGCTGGCCGAAGTCTATCTCGAGCTGAGCGGCGGCCGGCAGCGCGACCTCGGCCTCGCTCCCGAGATGGGGGCTGTGGTCACGATGATCGGCCTGACCGCCGAAAGCCGCCCCGTGCGGCCGCCGCGGCCGCATATGCCCAGTGCCGCGGAACTTGCCGCGCATGCGGTCTTCCTGCTGCAGCTCAGCGATCCGCTCTGGCTGAAGGCCTGATCGCTGCGGTGAATCCAAAACCCGGCGCGCGCCCGGGCTCTTCATTGGTTAGCTGCCGAGCAGGATATCCCTGCTGAGATCCTCTGCAAAGTTGGACGGCAGAAGAACGGAAAAACCTGGAGGACGGACAGGGCGACCCTCAAAAAGTGAGATAGTACAGCCTCAAAACATGGAGCCGCGAAACGCGGCAACTCCATGTTAGCCGTCCATGTTTTCGTTCGGGAATTCTCCACTCACCGCCACTGACTTCACTGCGCGGCAGACGGAGAAACCACGAGCGCCACCCGCTGAATGGCCTCCGTTGCCCGCACAGCCAGCCTGTGTCGTCAACTGGAGAGCCCGCGATGTTCAATTTCTTTCTTCGGCCGTACTTCCCTGGTTTTCGCGTCAAAGCACAGAAGGATGTACCTGGCTTCAACATCGGCGAAGACGATTGGTCGCCCCTCGAAACGGGAACACGACCGTATCTCGATGAGGTGCAAACAAAGACGCCGCCCATAGTCACCTCTTTCACGTGGGGTTCGGACGGCTTGACGCAATCACCTCCGCCGATCGCCTTGCCGGCATTCGCGGCGAACCCCAGGATGACGTCCCGGGGTTCAACCTGAACGAAAGCGGCGTTCCGCGCCAACGGGTGCCCTGGTTCGATGGGATGCGCCCGGGCTCGGCAACCTCGGAGTATCCCGATACCCTCGAACCTGAGGCGCTAGCGCGAGATGTAGGGGAGCCCGTTCAGGTAACGCCGCCACAGCTTCCCGAGTGGCTTGTCGCGCCCCTGAGCATTCCACTGCCGGGCTTGTCGACCACGTTCGATCCTCGGACCATCCAGCGCATCTCGCCCTATGCACCGCTGATCCGCCCGCTCAGCGCCTACCAGCCGACAGACCAGCGCGTGCCCACACCGGTCGATGACGCCGGCTCGTTGCCGGACCCGGACTCAGTCGAAACGCCCAGCGACGAAGTGTGGCCAGTGCCCGACATGCCGGAGGGGTGGCCCGCCGACATTAATCCTCGCTCCGATATTGCGACCGCCCAGAACTCCAATCCGCCATCGTCGCAGGAAGCGGCATCGAATGCCTGGCTCCAGCCGCTGAAGGGTCAGCCATCTGCGCAGGTGGGTCGAGGTCAAAGCCCCGGTCCATCGGCTACTGGAATGGCACGACCGCCGATGAGCGTCCCTCCGACGCTGTCGCTTGGTCCTGCGGGAGACTCCAACTTTTTCCTGGCCAAGGCCGGCAATGTTGACGTGCCGTCGGTGCAGCAACAAAGACCGGCGCTGCGAGATCAGGAGACGCAACGGGAGGATCAGGCGTCGCAGCCCAGCCTCACGCCAGGGTACGCCGACGAGGCCGCTTTCAACGATGTGCTTGCCCGCATGCAGTTGCCGGCGAACACACGTACGGACTCCGAACCGAACATCCGGGGCACCGTCATCGCGAGCCTCGCCGACGGAGGGACACTCGATCCGACGCCGTATCCGCCATATGGCGCCAGCGCGGAGCTCGGGACACCGGTCGGGTACATAGGCCGGCGCGTCGATGCCAAGCCTGACAACCTTCGTTTCCGGAACAATCGCCCAAGCCTGGCGGATCTGCGTGGGTGGAGCCCGGAGGGACATGAGGGCACGCGTCCCTCGATGTCGGATGCGTATCCAGAACCGCTTATCCCTGGAGCGCAATATGCCCAGGTTGTCATTCAGCAGAATGGGGCTGCAACCGGCAACCCCAGGATCGATCGTACGACGGAGCGTCTCCTTTCCGTCCTTGTCGACACTGTCGAGTCGCTGGGTCCTGGGGCGGGACCCATTTTCGGAGTCCAGGTACATCTTGAGTTTGGACGGAGGGTTGAGGCGCTGAATATTCCAGGCATCCGAGATAAGGGAGTAGAGCAGAGCTTCAGGCTAGGGAGGGACGCCCGATATGGGCTGGAGGGTACCATTAGGACCGACGTTGTGTTACGCGATCGGGAGGGGATTCCCATCGCGGTGTACGACCTCAAGACCGGCAACGCCAGGTTGACTCCCTCGCGGGTCCGGGAACTCAGAGAGGGACTCGGCCAGCCAGATATTCCAGTGATCGAACTGAGATATAGGCAAGTGAGTGCAATAGTAAGATGAGCATTAAACTCAAGACACTCCGGCTCATACAACGCCGCCTCAAGGGCACACAGCTTTGTAAAGACGTTCTGGTTGTTCTTCCGACAGAACACATCCTGAGAGGGTTTTTGTTGGACCGAACCCTCTACAAAGACTTGTATTATCTCTGGCGGGTAATCATGCCGCTCTACACTCCGGCCAATTTCCTCTTCTTAAACTACAGCAAGAGGCTATCGAAGAGCCAACACTTCCGGCTAACTCAGGAGACATTGGACGAAACTGCGGAGCACATCGCATCCATCATGTCTCCTGGACATTTGGGCTATCTTCGTCGTGTACGTGGTCCGAAAGAGTTCCTGAAGCATGTTGGCTGGATGGCTGGCAACACCACGTTGAATTTCAGGGTGGACCTTGCCTTGACGCACTACCTGCTTGGAGACGTCGATCAATGCATCAAGATACTTGAACGTCTCCCCCTGGAGAACCTGCCTGATCCATTTCGCGTACACATCGTTCCGTTCTTCACAGAGCTGCAGACTAGTCCTGCGGATGCAGCTTCCAGACTTCAAGCTTGGGAGCGTGACACTGTCGAAAGGCTTGGCTTGGCCGAAACGATGAGTGGCGAGATGGCCGGGAAGATTCGGACCGCAGGGTAACCGGATTTCCGCAGGTCAGGAGCGGAGAGCAACGGTGCAGCTGACCTGAGCCCTGAAAACTCCGCCGGGGAAGAAAGCGCAATACTGAGATGGGCATTCAACGCAAGACACTCCAGCTCATACAGCGCCGCCTCAAGGGCACACAGCTTTGTAAGGACGTTCTGGTTGTTCTTCCGACGGAACACATCCTGAGAGGGTTTGTGTTCGAACGAACCCTCTCCAAAGACATGTATTATCTCTGGCGGGTCATCACGCCGCTCTACAAGCCTGCCAATCCCGTCTTCTTGACCTACAGCGACAGGATATCGAAGGGATACCTTCAGCTAACCCGAGAGGCATTGGATGAAACCGCGGAGCGCATCGCATCCATCATGTCTCCGGGACATTTGAGCTATCTCCGTCGTGTACGTGGTCCGAAGGAGTTCCTGAAGCATGTTGGCTGGATGGCCGGCAATACCATGTTGAATTTCAGGGTGGACCTTGCCTTGACGCACTACCTGCTTGGAAACGTCGATGAGTGCATCAAGATACTTGAGCGTCTCCCCCTCGAGGACTTGCCTCCTCCATTTCGCGTACGCATTGTGCCTTTCTTCGCAGAGCTGCGGACTCGTCCTGCGGCTGCGGCTGCCCGACTTCAAGCTTGGGAGCGTGAGAATGTCGAAAGGCTGGGCTTGGCCGAAACGATGAGTGGCGCTGCTCAAATTCGATGAAGTGGCCACGCCGGCAGGTCCGAATGATCAAGCGAATCGGTGAGGTGCCGTTGGTGTTCGGCACGTTCAAGACCGTGGGATCGGCCAGCCATTCCGAGCAGGCGCCCCGGAGAAGCTCAAGCTGCACCGAGAGGAAAGTCAGCCCATCCACCTTGTGAAAAAGTATTACTCCGCGAATCCGTTGTGAGGTGCCCTTCGCGGCCGTATCAGGCGTGCCCGACCGGGCCGCCCGGCGTGACGCCCGGCATCTTGCCGCCATTGGCCTCGAGCTGCTGGCGGTAGAGCGCCACGAAGTCGACCGGCGCGATGTTGAGCGGCGGGAAGCCTGCTTCGCGCGTGGCGTTGGCGACGACGGCGCGCGCGAACGGGAACAGCAGGCGCGGCGTCTCGATGAACAGCAGAGGCCCGAAGGCATCCTGCGGCACGTCGCCCAGGGTCACGGTGCCGGCATAGACCAGCTCGAGCATGAACAGCGGCTCGTCCTTCGCCGTCTTGGCGTTGGCTTCGATCGACAGCGCCACCTCGAAGGTCTTGGCGTCGAACTGGCGGTTGGTGACCTGGACGTTGAGCGAGAGCTGCGGCTGGGTCTGCTCGATCAGGCTTTGCGGCGCGCGCGGGTTCTCGAAGCTCAGGTCCTTGATGTACTGGCCGTGCATGATGAGCGGGCCGGCCGGAGCCTGGGCGGGAGCGGGAGTCGGCGACGGCGGAGGGGTCGTTGTCATGGCGTGCTTTCGCTGTTTCGGCGGCCGGGCGGTACCATGCAGGGCTGCACTGCACAAGGCGCGGGCAGGGGCAGAGGTCGGGCAATTGCCAAGGCATCGCGCCAAAGACGATGATGGCAGCATCTTTTTTGCACGGTCCGGCGAGGAAATGGATCGATCTTCTGTGCGCCCCCTGGTGGGCATTTCGTCCTGTCTCAAGGAAAACGGCCGCGGCGGCTGGCATCATACGGTGGGCGACAAATACGTCCGGGCCATGATTCATGCCGTCGGCGCGCTACCCATCCTGATCCCGGCCATCGGCCCCGAATTCGGCGAGGAGGCGGCCACGATCGAGGCCCTGGATCGGCTGATCGACGGCCTGGACGGCGTCCTGCTGACCGGCAGCCCGTCCAATGTCGAGCCGCATCACTACGAGGGCGAGGACAGCCGGCCGGGCACGGCGCACGATCCGGCGCGCGACGCCACCACCCTGCCGCTGATCCGCCATTCGATCGATCGCGGCGTGCCGCTGTTCGCGATCTGCCGCGGCCTGCAGGAAGTGAACGTGGCGCTGGGCGGCTCGCTGCATCAGCTCGTGCACGAGGTCGAAGGACGGCGCGATCATCGTTCGCCCAAGTCGCCCGATACCGACGTGAACTATGCGCCGGCGCACGACATCGACATCGTCGACGGCGGCCTGCTGCACCGTCTGCTGGGCGAGCGCCGGGTGAAGGTGAATTCGCTGCACGCCCAGGGCGTCGACCGCCTGGCGCCGCGCGCCCGGCTCGAGGCCACCGCCGACGACGGTCAGGTTGAGGCGTTCAGCGTGCCCGATGCGCCGGCCTTCGCGCTGGCGCTGCAATGGCATCCCGAGCACAGGGCGCTCGAGAATCCCGTGTCGATGAAACTGTTCGACGCCTTCGCCGAAGCCTGCCGGGCGCGGGCAATCTCGCGGCTGGGCGTTCCCCTGCGCGCCGCCGCGGAATAGCCATGGCCGAGGCTGCCACCCGCAACAACGCGCGCCGAGATTTCTACGAGCGCATCGGCGGCCTCTCGATGGCGCCCTTGTGGGAATCGCTGCACCAGCTCGTGCCGCCCGCGCCGGCGCCGAAATACCAGCCGGCCCATTGGGACTACGACAAGGTGCGGCCGTTCCTGATGGAATCGGGTTCGCTGATCACCGCCAAGGAGGCGGTGCGTCGCGTGCTGATCCTGGAGAATCCGGCGATGCCGGGCAGCGCCTGCATCACGCCGTCGCTCTATGCCGGGCTACAACTCATCCTGCCGGGCGAGGTGGCGCCGAGCCATCGCCACACCCAGTCGGCGCTGCGCTTCATCGTCGAAGGCGAAGGCGCCTACACCGCCGTCGACGGCGAGCGCACCATCATGCGCGAGGGCGATTTCGTCATCACGCCGACCTGGACCTGGCACGATCACGGCAACAATTCACCGAAGCCCATGGTGTGGCTGGACGGACTCGATATTCCGATGGTGGCGATGTTCAACGCGGGCTTCGCCGAGAATGGCGAGACCGACGAGCAGGTCGTCACCACGCCTGAAGGCACCTCCGACGCCAAGTATGCCAGCGGCCTGCTGCCGGTCGACTGGAAGCCCGCGCGCCAGACCTCGCCCATCTTCAACTATCCCTATGCGCGCACGCGCGAGGCGCTGCACGGTCTGGCCAAGGCCGGCCCGCCCGACGCCTGCCACGGCTACAAGTTGCGCTATGTGAATCCGGCGAGCGGCGGCGCGCCGATCGCCACCATGGGCACCTTCATGCAGCTCCTGCCCGAGGGATTTGCGACCGCGCCGTACCGCAGCACCGATGGCACGATCTTCTCCGTGGTCGAGGGCGAAGGCGAGAGCGTGATCGGCGACAAGACGTTCCCCTGGAAAAAGCGCGATCATTTCGTCGTGCCGAGCTGGGCCAGCGTCGTGCACAAGGCCAGGAGCGAGGCCGTGCTGTTCTCGTTCTCCGACCGACCGGTGCAGGAGAAGCTCGATCTGTGGCGCGAGGATCGCGGCGGCCGCTAGTCTGCGAGTGCGCGCTGCGTTGCCACCGAAAGCATCAAGGCCTCGATCGCGCGCTCGACGTCCAGAAGGTCGGGATCAGCGCGGCCGTTGATGCAGTCCACGAAGCGCTGCAGTTCGACCTGGTAGGGATTGCCCGGCGGCACCACGACAGGCGTGCCGTGCGCCTTGTCGGTGAAGATCGTGAAGCTGCTGTTCGGCGGCCCGTCGCCGTCGAAGACGGCGCGATGATCGAACGCGGCGCGTTCGAACAAGGCGCGAAAGCCCGAGGAGAATGGAAAGCCCGGCGGCATCAGGCCGCTGGCCAGCACGGTCGCGTGGCGGCCGTCGGGATAGTGCAGGAGGGCTGAGATCTCGCCTGCCGCACCTTGCGGGCTGCGTGCCGCGCTCGCCGAGAGGCGGCCAGGCGCACCCATCAGCCACTGGATGAAGTCGAAGTCGAAGGTCATCAGCTCGGTCGAGGGATCGCCGTAGTGCGCCTTGTGATCGGGCGCAGCGGGATGGAGATAGGAGCCCAGCCGCCAGGTCGCGACACTCAGCAGCCGTCCATGCTCACCCGACGATGCGACCGCCTTGATGTGCCGATGAGCGCCGAGCGAGCGCATCAGCAGGCCGACCTGCAGCAGGCGATCGGCTTCGCGGGCGGCATCCCGCATCTGGCGGGCCTCGTCCAGCCCGAGTGCCAGCGGCGTCTCGCAGAATACATGCTTGCCGGCGCTGAGCGCCGGCACGACGAAGGCATGATGGATCGCGCTTGGCAGGCAGACATCGATCGCGTCGACCGATGCCATCAGCGCGGCGCAGTCGTCGAAGGGTTGGGCCTGGCAGATCGAAGCAACGGTGTGGGCGCGCGCCGGATTGCGCGAGAAGACGCCGATCACCGTCGCCTCGGCGATCCCGGCATAGGCTGCGGCATGCGCCGTTGCCATGGCACCCGCGCCCAGGATGCCGATCCGGATGGGGCTCAATCGAGCCACCCCGCCGCCTTGACCGGCTCGCGGAAGCTCTTGCTGACCGGCACGCGCAGCCCGTTGCGCAGCACCAGGACAGGACGGCCGGCATTGCGCTCCGCCGAATCGATCGCACCTTCGGCGACCCACCACGAGCGGTGGACCTGGCGGCCGCACGACGGCCCCAGCTCGGCCAGCGCATCGCGCAAGCGCAGCAGGATGAGGTCGCTGCCCAGCGCGGTGTGGATGCGGAGGTAGTGGTCCTCCATCTCCAGCGCCAGCAGATCGCGGCCCAGCGCCGGCGGCACGCGGCGGAAGAAGTCGGGGGCGACCGGTTCCACGCCGGGGGCGGGCGCTGCCGCGACGCTTTCGGCGACTCTGGCGCGCTCGGAGTCAGCTTCGGCATGCAGGCGCTGCTCGACGAACAGGCCGACCATGATGGAGATAACCACCGCCAAGAATGCCGTCTGCGGGATAGGGAAAGGCCCACCAGGGGAGGGGCCACACCAGCCAGCTATGGACGATTATGATGGCCGCCGTCGTCGGCACCGCCGCCAGGATTCCAGCCAGCGCCATGCGGGCGACGATCGGCCAGCGGTTGAACGCCTCGATCCGGCGCAGTGCAACGATGAAGCCCACCACCAGCGCCCAGGCCAGGACGCCGGTGATGGTGAAATAGAGCAGGCGTTTGCCCAGCCCCATCACCTCGTAGGTACCGAACGGGCCGGTCACGGCCATGACGACCGCGATGCCCATCACCCACGGCAGGTGATAGGGGATCGTTCTGATCGGCGTCCATTCGCGCATCGTAGAACGATGATCCTGGCAGATCGCGAAAAAGACCAGCGATTCCACGCAACTCAGATGGAATGCGCGGAGCGCCGCACCGATCCTGACCCCGCAGTCGTCATTGCACCGCGTGAAACCGAAATGCCATCTTTCCTTCAAATCATCACCAACACGCCGCTCTGGGTATGGCCGCTCATGGCCTTCGTCTTGTGGCTCGGCCTGCAGGGCTTGCGTCCGCGCGTCATCCCGGTCTGGCGGCTCGCCATCCTGCCCGCGGTCAGCCTCGTCACCTCGCTGGGCGGCATCGCGCAATCGGCCAACCCGACAGGGGCGGCCGCCGGCTGGGGACTGGCGCTGATTGCCTTCCTGCCGCTGGGTTGGGCCTTCGGCCGGGACCGGCCGGTGCGGCTGCGCCCCGAGGACGGCAAGCTGGAAATTGGCGGCGGCTGGTTCGGCTTGGTCTTCGGAATCTCGATCTTCGCCGTGCGCTATGCGATGGGCGTGCTGTTCGGCGTCCTGCCGGCGCTGCGCGGCGAGCCGTTCTGGATCTATGCTTCCGGCGCGGTCGGCGGCATGGTCGCGGGCATCGGGATCGGCTGGCTCGTTAATCTGCTGCGCCGCGCCCGTCGTTCGACCAGGGTCGCATCATGCGCCTGATCGTCCTTCTCGTGCTGGTGCTGTCGACGAGCTTTGCCGTCCTCGCCCAGCAGCGCTTCGACTTCAAGGTCCGCGAGGACATGTTCGCCGGCATGGATGGCGACTCGGCGGCGTTCGACCGCGCCATGACGCTGATCGACGACACGCTGAAGGCCGACCCAGACCATGCCGAGGCACTGGTATGGCGGGGCGACGGACGCTTGTTCCTGGCCGGCCAGGCGTTCCAGCGCGGCGCGACCGCCGAAGGTCAGGTCCTCTTGGCGCAAGCGACAGCGGATATGGAGCGCGCCGTCGCCCTGGCGCCCGGCAACATCGCGGTCCGCGTTCCGCGAGCGGCCGGTCTTTTGCCGTTCGCGCGCGGCCTGCGGCCGTTCAATCGCCTGGAATCGGACCGTATGATCAAGACGGCCATCGCCGACTTCGAGTTCGTGGTGACTGCCAGCACGCCCGGGTGGAGCAAGCTCAGCGAGCACGGTCGCGGCGAGTTGTTGGGGGCGTTGGCCGACGGCTGGCTGCTGCTCGGCGACATCGACAAAGCCAGTCCCTATCTCGACCGCATGACCAACGAACTGCCAGGTACTCCCTACGCGAAGAACGCCGCCCTTCGCCGCGCCGACCCTGCGGCTCGCGTGCCGGTCACGTGCCTGGGATGCCACTGAGATGCGCCTATGCCTCATCGTCGTTCTGGCCGTCCTAGCGGCAGCCGTATCGGCCCGCGCCGAAACCGTGATCGTCCCGTCCGGCCGTTACGCCGACTTTCGCCAGCTCCTGTCAGGCGAGGCGCCAACCGACCAGGCCACGCTCGCCATGACGCTGCGCCTGCCCGACGAAGCCCGCGATCGCTATCCTGCCGTCGTGATCGTCCACACGATCGCGGGCTACCAGGAGGCGAATGAGGGCTGGCATGCCGACCAGTTTCGCAAGGCCGGCTTCGCCACCCTGACCTACGAGAGTCCCACGGCGCGAAGCATGCTTCAGGGCGCGTCCGGTTCGCGGGGCGCGCCATGGGCGTCGGCCGTTGCGGAGGCGTATTCAGCACTGCGCCTGCTGGCCGCAGATCCGAGGATCGACGCCAGCCGTATTGCCATCGTGGGCTTCTCGTTTGGTGGCGAGGTCGCGCATCTCGCCGCCTTCGAACGACTGCGTGCCGCGCTCGCCCCGGGACAAGCGCGGTTTGCCGCCCACGTCTCCTACTATCCGGCGGGCGTCTATGGCGTCGCTGCAGAGTCCGCGGCCTATACGGGCGCGCCGATCCTGTTGCTGCTGGGCGAGAAGGACGACAACCTGCCGGTCGCAAAGGCAGAAGACTATCTTACCTACGCCAAAAGCGCGGGTTTAGCGCTGCCGATCGAGGTCTCGATCTATCCGGGCGCGTATCATGCCTGGACGATTCCCAGCCTGGGCGCCGCACGCTTCTATCCGCAATATCCCAGCACGCGGAAATGTCCGTACCTTCTGCTGGGGCCAGCGCGGCCCGCTCTCCTCATCAGCGGCCGCGAAGCGCCGATGGATCCCGATGTCATGCAGACCTGTCTCAAGGACGGCCAGGGCTACACCATGGCCTACGATGAATCGGCACGGGCCAGGTCCACCCGCGAGACCGTGGATTTTCTCATGAAGGTCCTGCGGCCGTAGCCGGTCAGGCGACCCGCTTCTTCTGCGCCGCCACCGAACCGGCGCACTGGTCGACCGGCAGCGGGCGCAATTGGAGGTCATAGGCGTCGGCGAACTCGGCTTTCCAGGCGGTGCCGCCACGGCGGTAGAGATAGACGAACAGGCTGCAGGCGTCGGACTGGTAGCGCATGGCGCGGGCCGGATCGTCCTTGCGATCGAGCACGCCGGTGCCGAACAGCGCCGTGAGTTGCGTCTCGTCGAGACCCTTGATGCGGTCGAGCGGGATCGGCGTGCCGGCATTGCGCGAGGTGAAGACGCCCTTCTCGCCGCCGGTCAGGGAATATTGCGGGCCGGAGTCGGTGACACAACCACCGAGCAGCAGGATGAATGCGAGGGCCCCGAATGCCGGTTTCATGCGTTCACCTTAACGTGTGCCCGCCGGTGGATTAAAGGGTCGGCCCGGCGCCACGGGCGGCTTGAGCGTTTGTGCCACATGCACCATCGCGGCCACGCCCAGCACCGGCACGATCAGGTTCAGGATCGGGATCGTCCCCAGGAAAACGATGACGATGCCGGTGAGCCACAGCACGCCCGAATTGGCTCGGCGCCAGGCCTTGACCTCGGCCGGGCTGCGGCGACGCAGCGCCACCTGCTCGTAGTAGACGCGACCGGTCAGCCAGCCGTTCACGGCATAGAACAGCACCGCGCCCAGACCGGCGACGAAGATCGCCACGATGTAGAACGGCAGCATCACGAGGTTGAGCGCCACGACGGCGAGCAGGAAGACGATGCCCGTCCAGATGCCGGTCCAGATCGGAATGCCGCGCGCCCGGCCGAGCTCGGGGTAGTTCTCGGCCTCGACGATGTCGGCGATCTTCTCCATGAAGATCGAGATCACGATGCCGAAGCTCGCCGGGAACAGCATCAGCGCCAGCACGACCACGGCGCCGCCGCCCAGCCAGACGATGCCGTCGTTGATCCATTTCCACTCGAAATGCGCGAAGGAACGCAGTGCCCACCAGGCCAGCACGGCGATGCCCATCTGCAGCAGCAGGCTGACCAGCAGCGACCACCAGATAATGCCGCGCAGCTTGGGGTCGCCCAGTTGGTGAACCGCCAGCTCGAAGGCGCGAATCATCGACGCGCCGTCATTGCGGACCGACGATCCCTGCCGCCCGGAGCTCGCCGATTTCCTTGGCCGAGAAGCCTTTCTCGCCCAGGATCTCGTCGGTGTGCTGGCCGCGCTTGGCGGCCGGTCCCTTGACGCCTTCCTTGGTGCGCGAGAAGCGCGGCGCGGCGGCAGGTTGCGGGAAGCCCGAGACGTCGACATAGGCGCCGCGCGCCTTGGCGTGCGGATGCTGCGAGGCTTCCTTCATGGTAAGCACGGGCGCGAAGCATATGTCGGTGCCCTCCATGATGGCGCACCATTCGTCGCGCGTCTTGGTCCGGAAGATGTGCTCCATCCGGCTCTTGAGCTGCGCCCACGCCTTGCGATCCATCTGTGCCGGCAGGCTCTCGCCCTTGAGCCCGGTCTTCTCGAGCAGCAGGGCGTAGAATTGCGGCTCGATCGAGCCCACCGAGACGAACTTGCCGTCCTTGGTCTCGTAGGTGCCGTAGAAATGCGCGCCGCCGTCCAGCATGTTGGTCTCGCGGTCATTGTCGTTCCACAGGCCGGCGCCCGCCATGCCGTAGATGCCGCCCAGCAGCAGTGCCGCGCCGTCGACCATCGCGGCGTCGATCACCTGGCCCTTGCCCGAGCGCTGCGCCTCGAGGAGGCCGCACACCATGCCGAACGCCAAGCAGCATGCCGCCGCCGCCGAAGTCACCGACCAGGTTCAGGGGCGGCGTCGGCTTGTCCTTGACGCCGATGGCGTGCAGCGCGCCGGTGAGCGCGATGTAGTTGATGTCGTGGCCGGCCGCTTTGGCGAGCGGACCTTCCTGGCCCCAGCCGGTCATGCGGCCATAGACCAGCTTCGGGTTGCGCCCGAGGCAGACGTCGGGGCCCAGGCCCAGCCGCTCGGCGACGCCGGGGCGGAACGGCTCGGTCATGCCGTCGGCCTTTTCGATCAGGCGCAGCACGACGTCGACGCCCTCCTTGGTCTGCAGGTCGACCGAGACCGAACGGCGGCTCCTGTTGTGCACGGCAAATTTCGGGTCGGCCAGGCGGTCCATGACGTGGCTCTTGGTGCGGTCGACGCGGATCACGTCGGCGCCCATGTCACCCAGCATCATGGAGCACATCGGGCCGGGACCGATGCCGGCCAGCTCGACGATGGTCAATCCCGAAAGCGGACCTGCCATGACTTTCCTCCTGCGAAATACCTGATCGCTTGTGCTTGTTTTTAATCGGTCGGCCGGGCGGCCACGTCAATTCAAGATGTGACGGGTAAGGAAGGTGGTGACGCGCTCCAGCGCGTCGGCACGGGCGGCCGGATCCTCACCGGTGATCGGCACGACGCCCGCCCGCGTTGTATAAGAGGTAAGTTCGCGCCGCTTCAGCCCCGGCCAGTCGAAGTCGTGGTAGGCGTCGGGATAGGCATGGAAAGCCACTGGCGCACCGCGGCTGACGGCGCCCTGCGCAAGTTCCTCGCAGGGCTTCGCCGGCGTCCAGACATCCTCCTGGCCGATCAGAATCAGCAGCGGAATCGACGTCGTCCAGTCAGCCCCCAGGCGTTGCTCGCTGCACGAGCCGGGATAGAAGGCGACCGCGGCGCGGAAATCGGGCCCGGCGAAGCTTGCCGGTCTGCCGCGGCTCTGGTTGGCGACCGCCATCAGGACGGCGCCGCCGCCGTTCGACCATCCCATCAGGCCGATGCGGTCGCGCATGACGAAATCCTGGGCTTGCAGGTAGAGCAGGGCGGCATAGGCGTCGCCAGGTCGCCGGAGATAGAGCCACTCCTTGAAGCTGGTTCGCGAGCACATCTCGACGGTGTCGCGCGGCGTGAAACCATCGACCATCAGGACCACGAAGCCCTTGTCGACGAGCTGCTGCCGCCAGGCCGTCTCGCGTGACACGATGGCGTTGGTGGTGCGGGCAAAGAGTCCGCCGCAACCATGCATGAAAACGATGGCCGGGCGGGGTCCTGGTCCGTCCGGGCGGAACAGATAGGCGTCGAGCACCGTGGGTGCGGCGCCGTCTTGGCCGTCGAGGGCGGCGAACCGGACCTTGTGCTGC
This sequence comes from uncultured Alphaproteobacteria bacterium, assembly GCA_963765385.1. Classification (GTDB taxonomy): domain Bacteria; phylum Pseudomonadota; class Alphaproteobacteria; order Reyranellales; family Reyranellaceae; genus Reyranella. The sequence continues at coordinate 2,252,736 of CAVXWG010000014.1, forward strand.
GCCACCGCGTTGCCACAGGCGGTCGACGCGGCGAGCAAGGCAACAAGGACGAGGGTCAGCCGCATGGCCGCGTCATGTTAGCCGAAGGGTTCGGCGTTACAAAATGTATCGCCCGGTCTAAAGTCCGCGCGGCAAAGGGCTTGGAGGAAACGGGATGGAGTTGGGCCGGTTTTTCACGTCGCTGGCGCTTGCGGTGGGCGTGGCAGGCGGCGCACTGGCACAGCAGGCCGAACAGCCGGCGCCGCCTCCACCGCCGAAGGAATACAACCAGCAGTTTTTGGTGCCGGGCTCGTGGTTCCATGGCGTGCACGGACTTGCCTTCAACAAGGATGACCAGCTCTTCGCCGGCTCGGTGATCGGCCAGACGATCTACCGCGTGCAGGTCGATTCGGGCGAGGTCGACCGCGTCATCGATCCGCCGATGGGCATGGCCGACGATATCGCCTTCGCCGACGATGGCACGATGGCGTGGACGGCGTTCCTGATGGGCAAGGTTTATATCCGCAAGCCCAACGGCAAGACTATCGAGGTCGCCAATGGCATGAGCGGTCCCAATTCGATCGCCTTCGGCAAGGACGGCAGGCTGTTCGTGTCGGAAGTCTTCCTGGGCGACGCGCTCTACGAGATCGACCTCAAGAACGTCGACAAGCCCGATTTCAAGCCGTTCCCGCGCAGCGAGCTCCGGCGCATCGCCGAAAAGATGGGCGGCCTGAACGGCTTCGAGATCCACAAGGACGATGGCTTCCTCTACGGCCCGCTGTGGTTCAAGGGCCAGATCGTCAAGATCAACCTCGAGACCGGGGCGATCGAAGTGATCGCCGAGGGCTTCAAGACGCCGGCGGCCGCCAACATCGATCCGCAGAATCGCGACAACGTCTATGTCGTCGATACCGGCACCGGTGGCGTGTGGAGCGTCAGCCTCACCAGCAAGGCCAAGAAGCTGGTCGCCTCGCTGAAGCCGGGGCTCGACAACCTGGCTTTCGATTCGCGCGGCCGGCTGTTCGTCACCTCGATGACCGACAACGGCATCTATCTGGTCGACAAGCAGACCGGCGCCCACCGGACGATCGTCGAGGGCAAGCTCGCCATCCCCTCCGACCTCGCCGTCGTCTCCGAAGGCGGCAAGGATACGGTCCACGTGGCCGACGTGTTCAGCTATCGCACGGTCGATGGCCAGACGGGCGCGGTGGCCGACGTGCTGCGCGTGCACGGCGACACCCACGCCTATCCGATCGGCATCTCGGTGGGGCCGAAGAACACGCTGCTCACGAGCTGGTTCTCCAACACCGTGGAGAAAGTCGACCGCAAGACCGGCAAGCTGGTGGCGACCCTCGGCGATTTCGCCGCGCCGGTCGACGCGCTGGAGATGGCCGACGGCACGATCTACGTCGCCGAGCTGGCAAGCGCCAACCTCGTCAAGGTGAGCGCCGACGGCAAGACGCGCTCGACCGTGGTCAAGGAGCTGCGCAGTCCGGTGGCCCTGGCGCAGGGACCAGGCAACCTGATCTACGTTACCGAGATCGCTGCCGGAGCAGTCAGCCAGATCGACGTCGTCACCGGGGCCCGCAAGGTCGTGGCCGACGGGCTGGCCGGCCCCGAGGGCATCGACGTCGGACCCGACGGGCTGCTCTACGTCGCCGAAGTCGGCCAGAAGCGCGTGGTCGCCATCGATCCCGCGACCGGGACCAAGACGGTGATCGCCTCGAACCTCGACATCGGGCTGGCGACCTATCCCGGCGGCCCGCCGGCGCTGGTGCCGACCGGCGTCGCCGTTGGCCGCACCGGCACGGTCTATGTCAGCTCCGACATTCGCAACGCGCTCTACAAGCTGACGCCTCCCACGCGATAAGAGAGTTCAATGCCCGGCATTCCCTTCATCAAGGACTTCAAGTTCGACTACGGCACGGCGATGGAGGTGACGCCGCTGATCCGCCGGGTGGTCGCCCACAATCCCAGTCCCTTCACCTTCAAGGGCACCGGCACCTACATCATCGGCCACGGCAAGGTGGCGGTCGTCGATCCCGGCCCCGACATGCAGGACCATATCGACGCCGTGCTGCGCGCCGTGCGCGGCGAGACCGTGACGCACATCCTGGTCACCCACACCCACATCGATCACGTCCCGGCCACGCCCGCTTTGGCCAAGGCGACCGGCGCCAAGGTCTATTCCTACGGCCCGCATCCCCGGCCGCCGGGCGACGAGAAGCCGGAGGAGGCGGGCGATCTGTCGTTTGCGCCTGACATCAAGCTCAACGACGGCGACGTCATCCAGGGCGACGGCTGGAACGTCGAGGCGGTCTACACGCCGGGCCACATCTCCAATCACCTGTGCTTCGCCGTGAAGGAGGACAACGCCCTGCTGTCGGGCGATCACGTCATGGGCTGGTCGACGGCGGTGATCTCGCCGCCCGACGGCAATATGGCTGATTATTTCGCCAGCCTGCGCAAGCTGCTGCCGCGCGAGGAGACGCTCTACATCCCGACGCACGGCTCGGAGATCCGCGATCCCAACCCGTTCGTGCAGGCCTATATCGAGCATCGGCTGGGCCGCGAGGCGCAGATCATGGCGCGGCTCAAGGAAGGTCCGCAGACCATTCCCCAGATGGTCGCCAAGAACTACGCCGATACGCCGCTCCACCTGCACAAGGCCGCCGGCCGCTCGATGCTGGCGCATCTCGTGCAGATGGTGAAGGACGGCCGCGTCAAGACCGACGACGGTCGCGCCACGATCGAGAGCACCTACAGGCTTTGATGCAGGATTAGGAACGGTCCCTCCCTTCGGCTCCGCTCAAGGCAGGCATTTCGCTCGGAATGACAGGGTGCGTTGTAATGGGCGCACCTTGTCATCCCGAGGCCGAAGGCCGAGGGACCTTTCCTTGCGAATACCAAGGGGAGAACGCCACATGGACATGAAGCTTTCCGGCAAGACCGTGCTGATCACGGGCGGGAGCCGCGGCATCGGCTTTGCCTGCGCCATGGCTTTCGCCGGCGAAGGCTGTGCCGTGCATATCGCCTCGCGCTCGAAGGAATCTCTGGAGACGGCACGGGACAAGATCCGCAGCCGCCACAACGTGCCGGTCGAGATCCACGCCGCCGATTTTTCCAAGGGCGACACGGTGCGCTCGGTGGTCGATGCGGTGAGCCATGCCGATATCCTGGTGAACAACGCCGGCGCCATCCCGCGCGGCGACATCTTCAGCATGACCGAGCCCAAGTGGCGCGAGGCCTGGGAGCTGAAGGTGTTCGGCTACATCAACGCCACGCGCGCCATGCTGGAGAAGATGTACGCGCCGCAAGAAGGGCGCCGTCGTCAACATCATCGGGTTGGCCGGCGAGAGCTACAATTACGACTACGTCACCGGCACCATGGGCAATGCGAGCCTGATGGCGTTCACCCGCGCCGTGGGATCGAAGAGCGTCGATCATGGCGTCCGGGTGGTGGCGATCAACCCGCCGGCCACGCGCACCGACCGCATGCTCACCCTGCTGCGCGGCCAGGCCGAGCAGAAGTTCGGCGATCCCGAGCGCTGGCCCGAGCTCACCAAGCACATGCCCTTCGGCCGCGCCGCCGAACCCGACGAGGTCGCCGACCTCGCGGTCTTCCTGGCGTCGGATCGCGCGAGCTATATCAGCGGCGTGGTGATGACATTGGATGGCGGACAGGCCGCGCGGCACTAGCGCGCGTCTGCCAGGCGGCTAGAACTTAATGTTGCCGCCAAGCTTGAACAGTTCCGGTGCCCGGCGATCGTTGGGGCCCGTCGTGGAGGAGCCGGAGCTGCGACTCTCGGCCGATCCTTGACCCTGGCCGTTCGTGGCCGGCCCGATCCTGACGAAGGAGTTCAAAGCGCCTGTCTGGGCATCGAGGCGCAGTTCCTTGAATACCGGTTTGGCTGCGGCCGGACCGGGATCGAGGCGGCCCTCCGGGGATGACCCTATCGGGACACCAGCCGAGCCAAGGCCGGGCGGCAGGTCGTTCCGCGGAGTTGTGATCTGCGCCTGCGCGACGACGAGGGAGGGCGCGAGAAGGAAGGCCCCAGCGACGGTTGCGAAGGTCGAGAGGTGTGAGGTCACAGGAGGCCTACGATCCGGGTATCGGGAGAAAGCCCCGCCGACAGCCAGCAGGCGCCGGCACTCCAGACAATAGAGTTGCGGGCTCATTTGCAATCGCTGAGACGGGTTCAAAACTCACGCCAACGCAGCAATCTCCGGCATTCCTCCCATGGGTGCGCGTCCGTTACCAAGCGATTCGTCCGCCCTGATGGTTTGCTGTAGAAGGCTTCGGCCGTAGCAATTCGTTCACGGCGACGCGTCACGATCACGCAGCAACTTTCGATGCTGCGTGCACGTTGTTGCCGGAAAGGCCGGGCTCATTGTTATCGCTTCTGCGGCGCGTTCTCGGGCGCGCGCAACCTGTTTCCCTATGGGATGACGAAGATCCCATCCGCAGCGAGCTTTTCAGCATCGAACGGCTGGAGCAGCACGCGGAGAGCCTTGCCGCCAACCAGCCCATTTCGACGACGCCCGCGTCCGGTCGCTCGCTCGTGGATCGCCTGGCCCATAACGAACGCATCCTGCTCGATGCCTATCGCAGGCTCGCCAAGGCCGCCGACCAGGGCCGGCCGATCACCCCCGCCGCGGATTGGCTGCTCGACAACTATCACCTCGTCGAACAGCAGGTTCGTGAAGTCCGAACCGACCTGCCGCCGGGCTACTACCGCCAGCTTCCCAAGCTCAGCAGCGGTCCCCTGGCCGGCTACCCCCGCGTTTTCGGGGTCGCATGGGCCTTCGTGGCCCATACGGACAGCCGGTTCGACCCCGAAGCCCTGACCCGCTTCGTGCGCGCCTACCAGAACGTCCAGCCGCTCAGCATCGGCGAGCTATGGGCCGTGGCGATCACGCTGCGCATCGTGTTGGTGGAGAATCTCCGACGCTCGGCCGTCCGTATCATGAGCCGCCGCGCCGAACGCGAGGAGGCCGACGCCGTGGCCGACCGGCTGCTGGGCGTAGGCGATCTCGTGGCCGATCCCGGGGCGCTCAAGCCCTACGAGCGGGCGCCGTTCTCCGAGGGTTTCATCGTCCAGCTCGTCCAGCGCCTGCGCGATCAGGACCCCGAGACGACACCCGCCGTGGGCTGGCTGGAGGGACGACTGGCGCGCGAAGGCACGACAGCCGACGAGCTGGTCCGCAAGGAGCACAATCTCCAGGGCGCGACCAACGTCACGGTGCGCAACATCATCACCAGCATGCGCCTGATCTCCGACGTCGACTGGGCAAAGCTGTTCGAGCAGGTCAGTCCGGTCGACGATGTCCTGCGCACCGGCAGCGGTTTCGCCGCCATGGACTTCGCCACCCGCAACCTCTACCGCACCGCGGTCGAGCGGATGGCGCGCGGTACGGATCTGACCGAGCCCGAAATCGCCCGCCGCGCGCTCGAGGTCGCGGCGTCTGCCCCCGGCACGTGCGATGGCGATCGCCGGCAGCGCGATCCTGGTTATTACCTGATCGGCGGCGGCCGCCGGGCCTTCGAGCGGTCCCTCGGCTTCCGGCCGCCCGGCCTCTCGCTGCGGCGGCGCTTCACGTCGATGGGCATCGCCGGTTACGTCATCAGTGTTTCCATGACGGCCAGCGTCGTTCTCTTCCTGCCGCTGCTCGTGCTGGCGCTCCTCGGCGTCACCGGCTGGCAGCTCGGGGTGATGGTGCTGATCGGGTTCCTGCCGGCAGTCGATGCGGCGCTGATGCTGGTCAATCGCGCGATCACCGGCGGATTTGGCGCCACGCTCCTGCCCTGTCTCGACCTGCGGGAGGGCGTGCCATCGCACCTGCGCACCCTGGTCGCCATTCCGACACTGCTGACGACCCGCAAGACAGTCGAAGAGCAGATCCAGCGCCTCGAGGTTCACTATCTCTCCAATCCCGCCGGAGCGATCCACTTCGCCATTCTGTCCGACTGGGCGGACGCCCATGCCGAGTGGCTCCCGGGCGACGACGACCTGGTGGCGGTGGCCACCGCCGGCATCGCCCGCCTCAACGCCCGCTATCCCGACGCCGCCGGGGCCGATCGCTTCCTGCTGCTGCATCGGCACCGCGTCTGGAACGAAGCGCAGGGCGTCTGGATGGGATGGGAGCGCAAGCGCGGCAAGCTCCATGAGCTCAATCGCCTGCTGCGCGGTGCCACCGACACGACGTTCGTCGACAGCGCATCGCGCACGTTGCCCACCGATATCCGCTATGTCGTCACCCTCGACTCCGACACGCGCCTGCCACGCGACGCGATCCAGCGGCTCGTCGGCAAGATGGCCCATCCGCTCAACCGGCCGCGTCTCGACAAGGCCGAGAGCCGCGTCGTCGAGGGCTACGGCGTACTGCAGCCGCGCGTGACGCCCTCGTTGCCGGTCGGTTCGGAAGGCTCGCCGTTCCAGCGCATCTTTTCCACCAACAGCGGCATCGATCCCTATTCGTCGGCGGTGTCCGACGTCTACCAGGATCTGTTCGGCGAGGGGTCCTACTCCGGCAAGGGCATCTACGACGTCGACGCCTTCGAGGCCGCCCTGCAGGGCCGGGTGCCCGACAATGCCATGCTGAGCCATGATCTCTTCGAGGGCGTGTTCGCCCGGTCGGGCCTCGTCTCGGATATCGAGGTCGTCGAGGAATTTCCTGCCCGTTACGACGTGGCGTCGGCGCGCCAGCATCGTTGGGCGCGCGGCGACTGGCAGCTGCTGCCCTGGTTGTTCGGCAGGGTCGAGGGGCGGGCGCCCGACAAGGCGACGCCCGTCCCGGCGATCGGCTGGTGGAAGATGTTCGACAACCTGCGGCGCACCCTGTCGGCGCCGGCCGTGCTCGTGGCGCTGCTGGCCGGATGGACGCTTCCCCTCCCGGCCGCGCTCGTGTGGACGGGTTTCGCCCTCTTGACCGTCGCCCTGCCGACCCTCCTGCCGGTGTTCGCCGCGCTTGTGCCGCGGCATTCCGGCATCACGGCGCGCAGCCATTTCGCGGCGCTCACAACGGACATACTCGCCGCTCTCGCTCAGTCCGCACTGCTCGTGGTGTTTCTCGCCCACCAGGCATGGTTGATGCTGGATGCAATCGGCCGCACCCTGTATCGGCTGTTCATCAGCCGCCGCCATTTGCTCGACTGGACCACGGCGGCTCAGTCCACGACCATGCTTCGCACCGATTGGACAGGCTTCGTCAGGCAGATGGCGGGCAGCCTCTTGATTGCGGTGCTGGCCACCTTGTTCGTCTGGTCTGCCGGCGGCGCGGCGAGGCTGGTGGCCGCGCCCTTCATTCTTGCCTGGCTGTTTGCGCCCGCGATCGCGCGCTGGGTGAGCGTGGCGCCGGTCGATGCCGGCAGCCTGGCGATCGCCGAGGTCGACACAACGGCGCTTCGGCTGATCGCGCGGCGTACCTGGCGGTTCTTCGAGACGTTCGTCACCGAGGCAGATCACATGCTGCCGCCGGACAATTTCCAGGAGGACCCGAACCCTGTCGTCGCGCACCGGACGTCGCCGACCAACATGGGATTGCTGCTGCTGTCGACGGCCGCCGCCCGCGACTTCGGCTGGGTCGGCACGCTCGAGACCGTCGAGCGCCTCGAGGCAACGATGGCCACCATGGGATCGCTCAAGCGCTTCCGCGGCCACTTCTTCAATTGGTACGACACATCCGATCTGCGCCCGCTCGAGCCGGTCTATATCTCCTCGGTCGACAGCGGAAACCTGGCCGGCCACCTGATCGCGCTGGCCAATGCTTGCGCGGCCTGGCGGGGCAATCCCGCCGATCTGCGCGCTACCGTCGATGGCGTCGGCGACAGCCTGGCGCTCGCTCGCGAGGCGCTGCGGGCTCTGCCCGACGACCTGCGCACCCACGTCGTCGCGCCGGCCGAACTGGTCCGCAGCCTCGACGACCTTGCGGCGGCGCTGCCGCAATTGCCCAAGCGGTTGGACGAGGCGGCGCTGCTGGCCGGCAAGGCCGCCGACCTTGCTCGTGCGCTCGCCACCGAGCGGGGCGACGATGCGAGCGCGGACATGCTGTACTGGGTCGAGGCCGCGCAACGGTCGATCGAAAGCCGCCGGCGCGACATGGCGCAGGACGACCAGTCGAGTGCGGCGCTGGAGCGCCGACTGCAAACCATCGAGGCAACCGCCCGCACCATGGCCAACGCCATGGAGTTCGACTTCCTGTTCAACCAGGATCGCCGGCTGCTGTCGATCGGTTATGTCGTTGCCGAAGACGCCCTTGACGCGAGTTGCTACGACCTTGTCGCGTCGGAGGCGCGGCTTGCCAGCTTCATGGCGATCGCCGCCGGCGAGGTGCCGGCCCGGCATTGGTTCCGGCTGGGCCGCGAGGTGACGCCGATCGGCCGCGGCGCGGCGCTGATCTCGTGGTCGGGATCGATGTTCGAGTATCTCATGCCGTCGCTGGTCATGCGCGCGCCGCTCGGCAGCCTGATCGAGAGGACCAACGAACTCGTCGTGCGCCGGCAGATCGACTACGCCGACGGCCTCGGTGTGCCGTGGGGAATCTCCGAATCGGCCTACAATGCGCGCGACAAGGAACTCACCTATCAATATTCGAACTTCGGCGTACCGGGCCTCGGGTTCAAGCGTGGTTTGAGCGAGAACCTCGTCATCGCACCCTATGCGACGGCGCTGGCGACAATGGTCGATCCGGGAGCGGCGGCGGCCAACTTCAAGCGGCTGGCCGGGATCGGCGGCAGCGGGCGATACGGCTTCTACGAAGCGCTCGACTTCACGCCGTCGCGCCTGCCGGAGGGCCAGACAGTGGCGGTCGTGCGCGCTTATATGGCGCATCACCAGGGCATGACGGTTGTCGCCATCGCCAATGCGCTGCTCGACGGCGTGATGCGCACGCGCTTCCACGCCGAGCCGATCGTACAGGCGACCGAGCTTCTGCTGCAGGAACGCACGCCGCGCGACGTCGCCGTCGCCCATCCACGGGCCGAGGAAGTGGGCGCCAGCGCCACCGTCGACGATTTCGAACCTGCCGTCGTGCGCCGCCTGCACAATCCGCATGCCGCCAGCCCGTCCATCCACCTGCTGTCCAACGGCCGCTACGCCGTGATGCTGACCGCGGCGGGCTCGGGCTACAGCCGCTGGGGCGAGCATGCCGTGACGCGCTGGCGCGAGGACACGACGCGCGACGACTGGGGCAGCTACGTCTTCCTGCGCGACGTCGGCAGTGGCGATGTGTGGTCGGCGACTTACCAGCCGCGCGGGACGCGGCCCGCCGGCTACAACGTGATGTTCGCCGAGGACCGCGCGGAGTTCGTGCGCTACGACGGGCCTTTCACCACGACCGTCGATGTCGTGGTCTCGCCGGAGGACGATGCCGAGGTCCGTCGCGTCTCTGTCGCCAATGGCGGTGGCGAGGCGTGTGACATCGAGGTCACTTCCTATGCCGAGATCGTGCTGGCGCCCCCTCTTACCGACGCGGCGCACCAGACTTTCTCCAAGATGTTCGTGGAGACCGAATTGCTGCCCTCGGGCGCCATCCTGGCAACGCGTCGCCGTCGTGGCCCGGACGAGCCGGAGCTGTGGGCAGCCCATCTCGCGGTCGTCGAGGGCGAAGCGGTCGGCGGCGTCGAGGTCGAAACCGATCGCGCCCGTTTTCTCGGCCGCGGCAACGACGTCGGCAATGCCATCGCGGCGATCGACGGCCGGCGCCTGTCGAACACCGTCGGCACGGTGCTCGACCCGGTATTCGCCCTGCGTCGGCGCCTGCGCATCCCAGCGGGCGGCACGGCGCGGATCGCCTTCTGGACGATGGTGACGTCCTCGCGCGAAACCCTTCTCGATGCGATCGACAAGCACCAGGACACCAACGCCTTCGAGCGGGCGGCGACGCTCGCCTGGACTCAGGCGCAGGTGCAGCTCCGCTATCTCGACATCGCTTCCGCCGAGGCGACCCTCTACCAGCGCCTGGCGGGCCATGTGCTCTATGCCAATCCGGCGCTGCGTTCCTCATCGGACACGATCCGTCGCGGTCTCGCCGGGCAACCCGTCCTGTGGGCGCAGGGCATATCGGGCGACCGGCCGATCGTTCTGGTGCGCATCGACGAGGTCGAGGATGCCGCCGTCGTCCGCGAGCTGCTGCGCGCCCGCGAATACTGGCGCTTGAAGGGTCTGGTCGTTGATCTGGTGATCCTGAACGAGCGCGGCGCCTCCTACGTGCAGGATCTTCAGGTCGCCCTGGAGACTCTCGTCCGCACCAGCCGGTCGACGACCCATCTCGGGACGGAGCACGACCAGGGCGGTATCTTCGTGCTGCGCAGCGACCTGATCTCGGCCGAAACCCGCGCGCTGCTGCTCGCCGTCGCCAGGGTCGTGCTGCTCAGTCGCCGCGGCGGCCTGGCCGATCAGCTCAATCGCGTCCAGACCCCGCGCGGCGTGCTGCCGCCCGCCAAGCGCAGACCGGCGACGGATGCTGGCCCGCGGGAAACCCCGCCGCCCGTCGCGGCCTTGGCGGCGCTGCAGTTCTTCAACGGCCTCGGTGGCTTCTCGCCCAATGGCCGGGAATACGTGACGGTGCTGGGGCCCGGCCAGTCGACGCCGGCGCCGTGGATCAATGTTGTGTCCAACCCCTCCTTTGGCTTCCAGGTCGCGGTCGAGGGCGGCGGCTACACCTGGTCGCAGAACAGTCGCGACAACCAGCTCACGCCCTGGTCCAACGATCCGGTCAGCGATCGGCCCGGCGAAGTGCTCTATATCCGCGACCTCGACAGCGGCGACCTGTGGACGCCGACGGCGCTGCCGATCCGCCATGAAACGGCGCCTTACGTGGTGCGCCACGGCCGCGGCTACAGCCGGTTCGAGGTCGTGGCCAACGGCATCGCGCTCGAACTGCTGCAATACGTGCCGCTGTCGGATCCCATCAAGATCTCCCGGCTCACCATCCGCAACGTTTCCGGCCGGGCGCGGCGTTTGTCGGTCACGGCTTACGTCGAATGGGTGCTTGGCCTGGCGCGCGGCGCATCGGCGCCCACGATCGTCACCGAGCGCGATGCGGTGACCGGCGCGATCTTCGCGCGCAATCCCTGGAACATGTCGCATGGCACGCAGATCGCCTTCGCCGACCTGGGCGGCCGCCAGACCGCATGGACCGCCGACCGCAACGAGTTCGTCGGGCGCAACTGCACGCTCGACAATCCGGCGGCGCTGAGCGCCGCCATTCCCCTGGCGCAGCGCGCCGGCGCCGGCCTCGATCCGTGCGCGGCCCTGCAGGCGGCGATCGAGCTCGACCGCGGCGCCGTGACCGAGATCGTCTTCTTCCTCGGCCAGGCCGAGGATGCCGCCGCGGCGCAGGTGCTGATCGAACGCTATCGTGCCGCCGATCTCGCCGCCGTCCGTCGCGAGGTCGTCGGCTACTGGGACGACCTGCTGGGCACGCTGCAGGTGACGACTCCGGATCGGCCGATGGACGTCATGCTGAACGGCTGGCTGCTTTATCAGACGCTGGCCTGCCGCTACTGGGCACGCTCGGCCTTCTATCAGGCAAGCGGTGCCTATGGCTTCCGCGACCAGCTTCAGGACGTCATGGCGCTCACCGTCGCGCGACCCGAGATGGCGCGCCAGCACATCCTGCGCGCGGCCGGGCGGCAGTTCGTCGAAGGCGATTTCCAGCATTGGTGGTTCCTGCCGGCGGGCCAGGGCGTGCGCACGCGCATTTCCGACGACCGGGTATGGCTCGCCACGGTGGCCACGCATTATGTCGAGACCACCGGCGATCTGGCCATCCTCGACGAGCGGGTCCCGTTCATCGACGGGCCGGCCCTGAAGCCCACCGACCACGACCTCTATTTCCAGCCGACCCAGGCCGACGAGGCGGCGTCGCTGTTCGAGCACTGCGCCCGCGGGCTAGACCTTGCGCTCGCCACCGGCTCGCACGGCCTGCCGCTGATGGGCGCCGGTGACTGGAACGACGGCATGAATCGCGTCGGCGAGGCGGGCAAGGGCGAGAGCGTCTGGCTGGGCTGGTTCCTGCACGCAGCACTCACCGCCTTTATTCCGATCGCCGCGTCGCGCAAGGAGGCGGCCAGGGTGCGGACCTGGAAGGCCCATGCCGACGCCTTGCGCGTCGCGCTCGATGCTGCGGCCTGGGACGGTGAGTGGTATCGGCGAGGCTACTACGATGACGGGACGCCGCTCGGCTCGTCGACGAGCGACGAGTGCCGGATCGATTCCATCGCGCAGTCCTGGGCGGCATTGTCGGGGGCCGGCGATCCGAAGCGCGCGATCCAGGCGATGGCATCGCTCGACCGCCAGCTCGTGCATCGCGGCGATCGTCTCGTGCTGCTGTTCACGCCGCCGTTCGACAAGACGCCGCTCGATCCCGGTTACATCAAGGGCTACCCGCCGGGCATTCGCGAGAATGGCGGTCAGTACACCCATGGCGCGGTCTGGGCGGTCATGGGATTCGCAGCCCTCGGCCAGGGCGACAAGGCGGCCGAGCTGTTCTCGATGCTGAACCCCATCACTCACACGGCGTCGCGCGCCGGGGTGCTGCGCTACAAGGTCGAGCCGTATGTATCGGCCGCGGACGTCTACTCGGTGCCGCCGCATGCCGGGCGAGGCGGCTGGACCTGGTATACGGGTTCGGCGGGCTGGCTCTACCGGGCCGGCGTCGAATCGATTCTCGGCCTGCGCGTCCAGGCGGATTCACTGGTGATCGATCCGTGCATTCCGGCCGCCTGGCCGGAATTCAGCATGACGCTACGCTACCGCGGCGCCGTCTACGAAATCGCGGTTCACAATCCCGGAAATGTCAGCCGCGGCGTCGTGGCCGTCGAGCTCGACGGCACAGCGCAAGCCGTTCCGGATGGCAAGGCGCGCGTGCAGCTCTGTCAGGATACAGGCGTCCACGCGATCCTGGTCACTCTCGGGCCCGCCGCCGCACGCTAGGGCCTTTCGTGGGAGCTCTTGCCGGACCGCGGGCCTCCAGGCCCGCCTCATGCGCCTTGGTGACAGCGCAGGTGTGAGTATGAGCGGGCCTGGAGGCGCGCGGTCCGGCAAGAAATGAGTCGTTCCTGTCGGGATAGGCTCCAGACTACTTGCGCTTGGCGGCAATCGCCTTGGCAGGGTTGGAGCTTGCCGAGGCGAATGGAGAGGTGGAAACGACCACCTTTGCCTTGTTCTGCTTGGGCTTCTTCGTCTCGCGATTACTGCGGCGATGCTTCTGTGACATGGGGATTCCTTGGGGCCGGGCGTACCGGATCGCGGGACATCCGCGGTCCTCAGCACCCTAAGCGCATTACGGCCGGCCGTCCCGATTTGTTTGCAATCCTGCCGGCGCCGTCGCCGCCAGCCGGCTTGGCGTTTTATGCTGCTCCTCAACGTTGTAAGATTGGGGTCAATACCAGTTGAAGTTGTCTCACGGTGGGAAGTCGCAAGGCAGACGCGTGCGACCAAATCACGTGGCGGCTTCCATCCCCATGACGATGCAGGCGGGCGCAATGCTAGAGTGAACACGAACATGTCCGACGTCCTCTCAAACGCATCGAGCCTGCTGCATTCCGTCTTCGGCTTCAGCGACTTCCGACCCGGTCAGGAGGAGATCGTGCGGGCGGTGCTTGACGGCGAGAACGTGCTGGCCGTGATGCCGACGGGCAGCGGCAAGTCGCTGTGCTATCAGCTTCCCGCCGTCGCCCGGTCGGGCCTGACGGTGGTGGTGTCGCCGCTGATCGCCTTGATGCGCGATCAGGTGCGCGCCCTCAGCGCCGCCGGCGTCGCGGCGGGCAGCCTGAATTCGAACAACGACCCCGCCGAGAATGCACGCGTGCTCGGCCTGCTGCGCCGGCGCGAGCTTCGCCTGCTCTATCTCGCGCCCGAGCGGCTGGCGCGACCCGACACGATCGAGATGCTGGCGGAAAGCGACGTCACCATGATGGCGATCGACGAGGCGCACTGCGTCTCGCAATGGGGCCACGACTTCAGACCGGAATACCTGTCGCTCGGCAACGTCGCGCGGCAGATCGGCGGCCGCCTGCAGACCCTGGCACTGACGGCGACGGCCGACACGCCGACGCGCGGCGACATCGTCGACAAGCTGTTCCCGGCGCCGCCGCGCGTCTTCATCAGAAGCTTCGACCGGCCCAACCTCAGGCTCGCCTTCAAGCCCAAGGAGCGTTCGGCTCGCCAGGTGCTGGGCTTCGTGCGCGATCATGAAGGCGAAAGCGGCATCGTCTATTGCGCCTCGCGCCGCAAGGTCGAGGAACTGGCGTCCGCCCTCACGGCGGCCGGCATGCGCGCGCTGCCGTACCATGCCGGCCTCGACAAGGCGGTGCGCGACGCCAACCAGGATGCCTTCCAGCAGGAGGACGGCGTGGTGATGACGGCCACCGTCGCCTTCGGCATGGGCATCGACAAGCCCGACGTGCGCTTCGTGTGCCACGCCGACCTGCCGGCCAATGTCGAGGCCTACTATCAGGAGATCGGCCGCGCCGGCCGTGACGGCCTTCCGGCGGACACGTTGACCCTCTACAGCTTGGGCGACATGCAACTTCGCCGCCTGCAGATCGAGCAGGGCGAGTCGTCGGACGAGCGCAAGCGCATCGAACGCCAGCGCCTGACCGCGCTGCTGTCGCTGGCCGAGGCGCCGCGGTGCCGTCGCCAGACCCTGCTCGCCTATTTCGGCGAGGCGTCCGAGACCTGTGGCAACTGCGACCTCTGCCAGGAAGGCGTCGAGCGGTTCGACGGCACGATCGATGCGCAGAAGGCCATGTCGGCCATCCTGCGCACCGGCGAACGCTTCGGCATGGAGCACCTGGTCGCCATCCTGCTGGGCGAACGCACGGAGAACGTGCTGAAGTACAACCACGACCGGCTGCCCACCTTCGGCGTCGGCGCGGGCCGCAAGGCCGCCGAGTGGCGGTCGATCTTCCGCCAGCTTTCGGCGACGGGCCTGATCGCCCAGGACATGATGGAACACGGCCGCTGGTGGGTCACCGACGAGGGTTGGAGGGTGCTGAAGGGCGCCGCCAGCATCGAACTGCGCAAGGATCTCTCCTCCGGCGCCGCCGGCAAGGGCGCGCGCCGAGAAAAGCGTGCGGCGACGGCCGCTGCCATCGTGGGCGAGGCCGACGCGGCCTTGCTCGAGGCGTTGAAGACGCTCCGCACCAGGCTGGCGCAGGCGCAGAAGGTGCCGGCTTACGTGGTATTTTCCGACCGCACCTTGGTGGAGCTCGCCACCCACCGGCCGACCAGTGCGCGCGCCATGCGCGAGATCCACGGTGTCGGCGACACCAAGCTCGAGCGCTACGGCGCGGCGTTTCTCGACGTCGTCCAAACCCACGCCCGGTAGGCTTTTCCGGCCGGAACCGGCAAAAAGCAGCGGCGTTATGAATGTCGCGATGCGGTGAAATTCGCGCGCACTTTCGCCCGTTGAAAGGGCTGCGACTGGAGAAGGACGATGAGCGGGGCGCTCCCCAAAGCTCGGACCGGTGTGCCGGGTCTGGACGATATTCTGTTGGGTGGATTGGCCGTCGGTCGGATTTTCCTCCTGGAGGGCAGCCCCGGCACCGGCAAGACCACGATGGCGCTGAGCTTCCTGCTGCAGGGCGAGGCGGCGGGCGAGCGCGGCCTCTACATTACGCTTTCCGAAACCGCTCAGGAGCTGCGGGCCGGCGCCGAATCGCACGGCTGGAAGCTCGGCAAGGGCATTGAGATATTCGAAGTCGTGCCGCCCGAGAGCGTGCTCAATTCCGAACAGCATCAGAGCTTGCTCTACTCGTCCGATCTCGAGCTCGGCGAGACGACCAAGGTGATTTTCGAGGCGGTCGAGCGCACCAAGGCCTCCCGAGTCGTCGTCGATTCACTGTCGGAAATCCGCCTCCTGGCGCAGAGCTCGCTGCGCTATCGCCGGCAGATCCTGGCGTTGAAGCATTATTTCGCGCGCCACGGCTCAACCGTGCTGCTGCTCGACGACCTGACGGCAGATACGACCGACAAGACAGTGCACAGTGTCGCCGCGGGCGTCATCCGGCTCGAAGAGATGTCGCCGGACTATGGCGCCGAACGCCGCCGGATGCGCGTCATCAAATATCGTGCGCAAAGCTTCCGCGGCGGCTTCCACGATTTCGTCATCCGCCACGGCGGCGCGCAAGTCTTTCCGCGCTTGGTGGCGGCGGAGCACCGCCGCGACTTTCCCCGTAATCGCGTGACCAGTGGCATCGCCGGCCTCGATGGGCTGCTGGGCGGCGGCATCGAACAGGGATCCAGCACCCTGCTGCTCGGTCCGGCGGGCACGGGCAAGAGCCTGATCAGCCTGCAGTTCGTCGCCCAGACGATCAAGGACGGCAACAAGGCGGCCATGTTCATCTTCGAAGAGGAACTGGGGCTGCTGTTCGACCGCGCCAAGCCGCTCGGCTTCGATCTCGCTGCCATGCGCGACAGCGGCCGACTTCTGATCACGCAACTCGACGCCGCCGAACTGTCGCCCGGCGAATTCTCCCAGGCCGCGCGTGATGCCGTGAAGGATGGCGAGGTGAGGACGGTGGTGATCGACAGCCTCAACGGCTACCAGGCGGCGATGCCGCAGGAGAATTCGCTGATCCTGCACATGCACGAGCTGCTGCAGTACTGCAACCGCCGCGGCGTCTCGACCTTCCTCACCGTGGCGCAGCACGGAATGGTCGGCGATATGAAGACACCCGTCGACGTCACTTACCTCGCCGATGCGGTGATCCTGCTGCGCTTCTTCGAAACCGAAGGCTCGGTGCGCCGCGCCATGTCCGTGATCAAGAAGCGCACGGGCAAGCATGAAGACACGATCCGCGAGTTCTGGATCAACGACGGCCTGCACGTCGGCGAACCCCTTGTGCAGTTCCATGGAATCTTGCGGGGAACGCCCCTGATGGCCACCGAGCGGGTTCCGTCGCGGCTGGTGACGGGCGGTTGACCTCCGCCGACCCGGGACGGTCCCTGCGCGCCCTCGTCCTGGCGCCGCGCGGTCGCAATTCCACAGTCGCTGCTTCTCTTATCGAGCAGGCCGACGTTGCCTGCCTCCCCTGCCGCGATCTTCCAGGCGTGATCGAGGCCCTGAACGACGATGTGGCTTTTGTCCTGATAACGGAGGAGGCGATCCGGGTCGCCGACCTCAAGCCGCTGTCGCTGTGGCTGGCCGGCCAGCCCGCCTGGTCCGACCTGCCATTCGTGCTGGTGACCGATCACGGCGGCGGTCCGGAACGCAATCCCATCGCCGCGCGCTGGCTGGAGGCGCTGGGCAACGTGTCGTTCATCGAGCGGCCGTTCCATCCGACGACGCTG
The DNA here is from genome assembly GCA_963765385.1 of uncultured Alphaproteobacteria bacterium. Classification (GTDB taxonomy): domain Bacteria; phylum Pseudomonadota; class Alphaproteobacteria; order Reyranellales; family Reyranellaceae; genus Reyranella. The sequence goes on from CAVXWG010000014.1 coordinate 2,270,015, forward strand.
CTGAGCGTGGCCCGGGCCACGGTCAAGGGCCGGCGCCGCCAGCACGAGACCCGTTCGCTGCTCGGCGATCTGCGCGAGAGCGAACTGCGCCTGCAGCAGACCAATGACCAGCTGGAGCGGCGGGTCGAGGAGCGCACCGCGCAGCTTCAGCATGCCCATGACGAGTTGGTGGCGCAGATTTCCGAGCGCGCCCGCACCGAAGAGCAGCTCCGCCACATGCAGAAACTGGAATCGATCGGCCAGCTCACCGGCGGCGTGGCCCACGACTTCAACAACCTGCTGACGGCCGTGCTGGGCAATCTCGAGCTCCTGCGCAAGCGGCTGCCACCCGATCCCGGCATTGATCGCCTGATCGAGGGCGCCACGCAGGGCGCCCAGCGCGGCGCCTCGCTGACCCAGCGCCTGCTTGCCTTCGCCCGCCGCCAAGCGCTCGAGCCGCGCCCGACCGACCTCGGCGAACTGGTGCGCGGCATGGGCGATCTTCTGGGACGTTCACTTGGCCCTTCGATCACCATCGATTTCGACCTGCCCGCCGGCCTGCCGCCGGCGCTGGCGGACCACAACCAGATCGAGCTCGCCCTGCTCAATCTCGCGGTCAACGCGCGCGATGCCATGCCCGATGGCGGCACGCTCACGGTCTCCTTGTCTGCCGAGCTGGCGAAGGAGGGACGCGACCTGGCGCGCGGGCGCTATGTGCGTCTCACCGTCACCGATACCGGCCGCGGCATGGATCCGCAGACTTTGGCGCGCGCCATCGAGCCCTTCTTCTCAACCAAGGAAGTGGGCAAGGGAACCGGTCTCGGCCTCTCGATGATTCACGGGCTTGCCTTGCAGCTGAAGGGGGCGTTGCGGCTCAACAGCGAAGTCGGCCGCGGCACGCGGGCGGAACTGTGGTTGCCCATCGCCAACGGCTCGGCGACGGCGACGGCGCCGGAACCGGCCGATGGCGGCGGCATGTCGAAGCGGCATGTGACGGTCCTGTTCGTCGACGATGATTTCCTGATCAGCCTGAGTACCGCCTCGTTGCTCGAAGATCTCGGGCACACCGTTATCAAGGCGCCATCGGGTCCTGCTGCACTGGAAGTGCTGAAAGACGACAAGCCCATCGACCTCATGATCACCGACTACGCCATGCCCGGCATGACCGGCCTGCAGCTGGCCGAGGCGGCACGCAAGCTGCGTCCTGATCTGCCGATCCTGCTGGCCACCGGCTACGCCGACCTGCCGGTGCGCGCCAGCTTCGAGCTGCCGCGGCTTTCCAAGCCTTATATGCAGAAGCAGCTCGCCGAGCAGATCACCTCGATGCTTGGCTGATCACTGCAGCACCGGCATCGCCCGCCGGATCCGCGCGTCGCGCAACCACAGCCCGCCCCAGAACAGCAGGCCGAGCCAGACGCCGAACAGCGAGTGGCTGAACAGCGGATCACCCAGCCGGAGGTGGCTGGCAATGGCGCCGCCCATGATGCCGGTCAGCAGGACCGCGCCGAGCAGCGCGGTGCGCGGCCAGGCGTAGAGCGCGGTGCAGAGCAGGGTCAGGATGCCCAGGAAACGGGCGAATGAATTGCTCGCCGGATAGCCCAGCTCGCGCAAGCTTTCGGTCACGGGCTGGATCGGCACCAGCTTGATGGTGCCGTCGAAAATCAGGAACAGGACCGCGATGCCGCTCAGCACGCGGCCCGTCCAGAGGGCCGTGCGGGAATTCATGGTCAGCTCTTCTTGATCGGCGTGGCGATCGACCACTTGATGCCGAACGGGTCGCGCAGCTGGCCGTAGCGGTCGCCCCAGAACATTTCCTGGACCGGCAGCAGCACTTCCGCGCCGGCCTCGACCGCGCGCTTCCACCAGGCGTCGACGTCGTCGACCTGCAGGTGGAGCAAGAAGGCACCCGGTGTTTCCAGCGGATGGCCGTGATCGGGGAAGGCATCGGCCAGCATCACCGAGCCGCCGTTGATCACGAGATGGATGTGCAGATAGCGCCCCTTCTCGTCGGGCGCCAGGCGCGCCACTTCGCTGGCGCCGAACGCCTTGGCGTAGAAGTCGGCCGCCTTGCCGGCATTGCTGACGCCAAGACAGGGCGCGATGCCGCCCAGCACCGGGGGATTTGCAGCCGTCATGTCGATCTCCGTGGGTGAACCTGTCCCAAGGACGAACGAAGGGGGTCAGGTCCGACAGATCCTCCGAGGTTTTTTTGCTGGGGGCGCGCCGTTCCAGTGGCGCGATCTTCCTTGGGGGCCGACGATGACGCGCCCCTGGAGGGGCGCGCCCCCAGCCTAAGCCCGTTCCTTGTCGAGATGGTCGAGATGCTGGCGGATATGGGCCGCCTCGGCCGGCGTGTGGGCGAGGGAAATTGCCCGGTCGAAGGCCTTGCGGGCCTCGGCGCGGCGGTCGAGCTGCTGCAACAGGGCGCCCTTCACCCCGTGGAAGTAGAAATAACCGGCCAGCCGGTCGTCGAGCGGTTCGATCATGGCCAGGGCGGCTGCCGGGCCGCGGATCTTGTTCACGGCCACGGCGCGGTTCAGCGTCACCACCGGCGAAGGCTGCAGCCTTTCAAGGTTGGCATACAACAGGTCGATCTGTGCCCAGTCCGTGTCCTCGGGGCGCCGGGCACGGGCGTGCAGGGCGGCGATGGCGGCCTGCACCTGATAGGGGCCGGGACGGCGATGACGCATTGCCTTGTCGATCAGCGCCAGGCCCTCGGCAATGCGCTTGAGGTTCCAGCGGCTGCGGTCCTGGTCATCGAGGAGCACGATGTTGCCGTCGTCGTCGAAGCGGGCGGCGGCGCGCGCCTGCTGCAGCAGCATCAGCGCGGCGAGTCCCATCACCTCCGGCTCGGCCGGAAAGACGCGCAGCAGCAGGCGCACCAGCCAGATTCCTTCCTCGGCCAGGAGCGCGCGTGATTTGGCTTCACTGCCCGGCGCCGAATAGCCCTCGTTGAACACCAGGTAGATCATGGCCGCCACGACGGCCAGCCGCTCGGCGCGTTCCGGGGCGCCCGGCGCCTCGAACGGCACGTCGGCTTGAGCGATGCGTGCCTTGGCGCGGGTGATGCGCTGTTCCATGGCGGCTTCGCTCACCAGGAAGGCGCGCGCGATCTGCTTCACCGACAGGCCACAGACGATGCGCAGCGCCAGCGCGATCTGCTGTGTGGCCGGCAGCTCGGGATGGCAGCAGATGAACAGCAGCCGCAGTATGTCGTCGCGGTAGTGGGCGCCGTCGAGCCGCTCGGCGAGCGCGCTCTCGGCGTCATCGAGATCGGAGAGCGTGGCCTCGTCGGGCAGCGCCACTTGCTTCGCCCGCCGTCGCACGTCGTCCATCGCGGCGTTCCGGCCGACCAGGATCAGCCAGGCCGCGGCATCGCGCGGCGGGCCGTTCTGCGGCCACGTCCTGAGCGCCCGCAGGCAGGCTTCCTGGAAGGCTTCCTCGGCCGTATCGAGATCGCGGAAATAGCGCAGCAGCGCCCCCATGACCTGGGGACGGGCCGAGGTCAGAACCGCGTCGATCCAGCCGAGATCGTTCACGCCGCGGGCTTCTTCTGGTCGGCGAGGTGATAGTCATGCAGTTCGGCGACCGGCCGGATCTCATAGCTGCCGGTCCCGGGATTGGCCTTGGCGAGATCCTTGGCCGTGTCGATGGCGGCGTCGAGCGAGGCGCAGTCGACAATGAAGAAGCCCAGAAGCTGCTCCTTGGTCTCCGCGAAGGGCCCATCGATCACCATGTCGTCGCGGCCCTTGCGCAGGGTCGTGGCGGCGGTCGTCGGCAGCAGGCGGGCGACCGGCCCCAGCCGTCCCTGCTTGTCGAGCTTGTCCTGGACCGCGGCCAGGCGGGCCATCGTCTGGTCGTGATAGTCCTTGGACCACGAGCCGATGGCGTCTTCGGAGTTGTAGCAAAGGATGGCGTACAGCATGGCCGGATTCACCTCGATATAGCCTAGGACGAACGATGGGAGCTGATTCCGACACGGCCGGCGGAAAATCGCCGCCTAGGCCTCGGCCGAGGAAATCGGCGTCTCGTAGGCCTTGCCGGCCTTCAGGATGCGGTAGCGGCCGTTCTGGATTTCGGCGGCGGTGACGATGCCGGTGCGGGCGCTGCCGCCATCGAGGCCCAGGCGATCGTCCTTGAAGAGATGCGGGTCTGCCATGCCGCTGATCGACTTGTGCTTGTCGGGCGGGGTGTGCCCATGGACCACCAGGGTGCCGCCGAAGCCGTTCTTCCAGTCGAGGAAGCCATGGTTGATCCAGGCCCAGCGCGCCTCGGTGAAGATCGTCCACGGCCGGGTCAGGAACTCGTCGGGATCGGCGTGCGGATCGAGACCGCCATGGACGAACAGCGCGTTGCCCAGCCGGACGTGCGAGCGCATGCCATAGAGGCGATGCACGATCGCCTCGCCCAGCGCCATCTTGAGCAGCGCCTGGCCGGCGGGCGCCGCCGGCGTGCCGGCGCGGGCGCGCATCTGGTCGAGCATCAGCTGACCGCCCATGCGCTTGCTGAGCCACAGGCTTTCCGCCTTGTGGGCATGCGGGCCACCAATCACGGCCAGCATCATCATGATCTCGTGGTTGCCCATCAGCCGGTCGACATGGTCGACACCGTGCGCCGCCTCGTCGGCCGCCCACAGCTCGAGCACGCCCACGCTGTCGGGCCCGCGGTTGATCATGTCGCCGAGATAGACCAGCCGTCGCTTGCCGCTGCTTTGCGCGGCCAATCCGCCAATGGTGTCCAGGAGGACGCGCAGCTCATCGGCGCAGCCATGCACGTCGCCGACCGCGAACACCGTCTCATCCTTGAGGTCGAAGGGCGCTGCCGTCCAATCGGAAATTTCGACGGGAAGTTTGGCGGCGATGGCGACGGGCGTGTCCATGTCCGCGATGCTAACCCTATCCGGCGCGGCGCTCCACCGCCGCCGGAGCGGCCTTGGGCGCCCGCCGGTCGAACTCTTCCTTAACCTTGCGATTGAGGTCGTATTTTACCGCCCTCTCATCCCGCCGATGGACCCAGACATGGGCGGCCAGGGTGTAGTTGCCGTCGCCGATCGACTCGACGCCGATGTCGTCCACCCGCATCACGCGTTTGTCGCGTTCGATCAGGTCCTTCAGGCGGCCGATGGCGGCGCCGATATCGTCGTTGGCCGGGCGCGGATAGGCGAGGTCGATGCGCGCCGTATCGTTGTGGCTCGGCACGCGCACGATCTCGCCCCACAGCTTGCCGTTGGGGATGATGATGCGCGCGTTATCGTCGCCGTCGATCTCCGTGTAGAACAGGTTGATCATGCAGGTCCTGCCCGCGACGCCGCCGGTCTCGATGCGGTCGCCGATATGGAACGGCCGGAACAGCACCAGCATGATGCCCGCCGCGAGATTGCTGAGCGTGCCCTGCAAGGCAAGGCCGATGGCGATGCCGAGCGCGCCCAGGACGGCGACAAAGCTCGTGGTGGCGATGCCGAAGGTCGTCAGGACCGCCACGAAGGTGAACACGAGCGCGGCATAGCGCACGCCATTGCCCAGGAAGAGCACCACGGTCCGGTCGATGCGCGGCGATTTCTCGCAGAGGCGCACCACGGCGGTATAAAGCAGGCGGGAGGCCAGCCAACCGACGACCAGGATGATGATGGCGCCCACGACGCGCAGGCCGTAGGTCGTGACCATGGCGACGGCGGCATTGGCCGCATTGCTCAATTGGGGTTCGAGATCCATGCGGCTAGAACGCCCCGCCGCAGGGCGGGGTTGCCGCCTGGCGGCCGTCGTACCCTTCTGCAGGCCCGCACTGTCGAATGCTGATCATGGCAACGGGGCTTCGGCCACACGTTTTGCACGGGCTCTGTCGGGATTCTTCAATATCGCCGGCGAGCGCGGCTGGCACGATCTGCCGGCAGACGCCGCAGCGACCTTTCAGCCAGCCCCCCGACTGATCGAATCGCCGGCCTCCCTTGGCCGGATGCTCAGCGCACGTCGTTGTCGCGGATGAAGTCTCGGATCCGGGGCATGATCTGCTCGCGCCACTTGCGGCCGTTGAAGATGCCGTAATGGCCGACGCGCGGTTGTTCCCAGTGGACGTGGCGGGCGCCGGGGATGTTGGGCGTGAGCGCGTGCGCGGCCTTGGTCTGGCCGACGCCCGAGATGTCGTCGAGCTCGCCCTCGACCGTCATCAGGGCGGTCTCGATGAAGGAGGGATCGATCTTGCGGCCGCGGCTCACCCAGGCGCCGCGCGCCAGGCAATGTTCCTTGAACACGACCTCGATCGTCTGCAGGTAGAATTCGGCGGTGAGGTCCATGACGGCAAGATATTCGTCGTAGAAGGCGCGGTGGCTGTCGGCCGAATCGTCGTCGCCTTTCACCAGATGCTCGAACTGGCGCATATGGGCGTTGATGTGCCGGTCGAGATTCATGCTGATGAAGGAGGTGAGCTGCAGGAAGCCCGGATAGACGCGGCGCATTGCGCCCGGGTAGTTGAACGGCACCGTCGAGATCACGTTCTGACGAAACCACATCATCGAATTGCGCATCGCGAGATCGTTCGGCGTGGTCGGGCTGATCCGCGTGTCGATCGGGCCGCCCATCAGGGTGATCGACTTGGGCTGGCGCGGATCCTTGGCTTCGGCCATCAGCGCAGCAGCGCCCATCACCGGCACCGAGGGCTGGCAGACGGCGATCACGTGAACGTCGGGGCCGAGGTAGCGGCAGAACTCGGCGATGTAGTCGATATAGTCGTCGAGGTCGAAGTTGCCCTGGCTGATCGGCACCTCGCGGGCGTCCGTCCAGTCGGTGATGTGCACGTCATGCTCGGGCAGCAGCGCCTCGACGGTGCCGCGCAGCAGGGTGGCGAAGTGGCCGCTCATCGGCGCCACGACCAGCACCTTGGGATGGCGCTGCGGGGTGTCGCGATGGAAGTGCAGCAGCTGGCAGAACGGTTTGCGCAGCAGGATCTCTTCGTTGACCGCGACGGTCTCGTTGCCGACCTGCGTGGTCTTGAGGCCGAACTCGGGCTTGGCGTAGTTTTGCGTGAGCCGCGCCACGATCTCCGCGCTTGCCGCGACCGACTTGCCGAACCAGGTGTCGGCCAGCGGGTTATAGGGGCTTGAATAGACCTGCTCCAACGCGTTGGCCCAGAGACGGACGGGCTTGGCGAGTTGCCGCTGGAATTCGTACGCGTAATACAGCATGGGGCGCGGATTGTACGCGGCGGCGGCCCCTTGTCACCCCAATAGTGCGGTGCACAAACCGTGTGGATTCAGTGACTTATTTGCGGCTACAGCAACCGGCCCAGGGACGCCGCGATCGCTTCGGCCTTGGCCTCGTGGGTGAAATGGGTGACGAAGCGGCCATTGCGGTCGAGCAGGTACACGATCGAGGAGTGGTCCATCAGGTAGGGCCCGCCGTCCTTGCTCGGCACCTTCTGGTAGTAGACACGATAGGCGCGCGCGGCATCGGCGATCTGCTGCGGCGTGCCGGTCAGGCCGATGAAGGTCGGGCCGAAATTGTCGACATAGCCTTTCAGCAGCTTGGTCGTGTCGCGCTCGGGATCGATGGTGATGAAGACCAGGTTCACTTTCTTTGCCGCATCCGGCCCCAGCTTCTCGATCGCCGTTTCCATCAGCAGCAGCGAGGTCGGGCAGACGTCGGGGCAATAGGTGTAACCGAAATAGATCAGGGTCGGCTTGCCCTTGAGGCTGTCGCTGGTGACGGTGCGGCCGTCCTGGTCGGTGAGGGCGAACGAGCCGCCGATGGCTGGCCGGTCGCCCTGCCAGGCGTCCCAGCCGATCCAGCCGGCGGCGCCGGCGAGGGCCAGGATCCAGACCCCGAGCAGCGCCTTCATGGTGCGTGACATGGCCCGAACATGGGCCGGGTCGGGCGGCTCGACAAGCCGGACCGCTGGTCGCACAACAGGAGTTGATGAGCACCGACCTGGTCAAGTTGGCGCGCGCCGCCGACTACGCCGCCCGCCAGCACATCGCGCAGCGGCGCAAGGGCGAGCGGGCCGAACCCTATGTCAACCACCTGATCGAGGTGGCGGCCCTGCTCGCCGAGGCGACGGCGGGCGATGATGTCGTCCTGCTGATGGGCGGCCTGCTGCACGATACGCTCGAAGACACCGATGCCACCTACGAGGATTTGGAACAGCGCTTCGGCCCCGAGGTCGCCAGCCTCGTGGCCGAGGTGACGGACGACAAGTCGCTGCCCAAGGAGGAGCGCAAGCGGCTGCAGATCGCCAAGACGCCGGGCAAGTCGCGCCGTGCGAAGCTGCTGAAGCTTGCCGACAAGACCTCCAACCTGCGTGGCCTGATGCAAAGCCCACCGCTGGGATGGACACAGGCGCGCCTGCGCGACTATGTCGTATGGGCCGAGGCGGTGGTGCGGTCCTGCCGCGGACTCAATCCGGCGCTGGAGGCCGCCTTCGACGCAGCCCACGCCGAGGCGAGCCGGCACTTCGGCTGAGCGGCCGGGAGGGGGACGCGATGTTCTACGATGCCACGAAGCGCGACCATGGGCTGGCGCAGGACCCGCTGAAGTCGCTGATCGTGCCGCGGCCGATCGGCTGGATCTCGACGGTCGACAAGCAGGGCCGCGTGAACCTGGCGCCCTACAGCTTCTACAACGGCGTCAGCGAATACCCGCCGATGGTCTATTTCGCCATCACCGGCACTTACGGCGACACGCCGACCAAGCACAGCCGCATGAACGCCGAGTCGACGGGCGAGTTCGTGGTCAACATGGTGAGCGAGAACCTCAAGGAGCAGATGAACGTCACCACGTCGATGGTGGCGTTCGGCGTCGACGAGCTCAGGCTGGCCGGCCTGACGCCGGCGCCGTGCACGTTCGTGAAGCCGCCGCGGGTCAAGGAATCGCCGGTGGCGCTGGAATGCCGCTACTGGCGCACCATCGAGCTGCCGGCCGAAAAGGGCAACGAGGAGAAGCGCGGCTCGGTCGTTTTCGGCCAGGTGGTGGGTGTGCATATCGACGACGGCATCATCAAGGACGGCCGCATCGATACGCTGGCCTTCAGGCCGGTCGCCCGGCTGGGCTACAGCGAATACACCACGACGGACAACGTCTGGCGCATGCGCCGGCCGGACGATCCGAAGTATCAGTGACCCTCGTAACTCCTTAGTCATGCTCCTCTCCCCCCTTGGGGGAGAGGCTGGGTGAGGGGGTGATGCAGGAGACGATCTTCGCGTTGACCCCCTCACCTAACCTCTCCCCCAAGGGGGAGAGGAACATGAGAAGGGCAGAGTCAGTTCGCGCGCACGACCGGCGCCACGCTCCGCGCCATCGCCAGCAAACGCTTGTCCGCCATCGCCTCGCCCATCAGCATGAAGCCGACCGGCAGTTCGCCCGGCGCGTGGCAGGGCAGGCTGATGCTGCAGCGGTCCAGGAAATTGCCGACGGTGGTGTTGCGCAGCAACAGCATGTTCTTCCGGGTGAAGCCGTCGGGCGTCGAGATCTCGTCGAGGGTCGGTGCGGCGATGGCGCAGGTCGGCATGACCACGGCGTCATAGTTCGACGTGATCGCCGACACGCGCTTCTGCAGATCGGCGCGCGCCTGCAGCAGCTCGATATAGTCGGCGGCGCCCATTTCCTTGCCGCGCATGATGCGCGGATAGACGAGCTGGTCGTAGTCCTTGCCGCGGCGCTCGATCAAGGTGCGATGCCAGGCATAGGCCTCGGAAGCCGCGAAGGTGCCGCGCGCATTGATCGTATTGAGCTCGTTCAGTTCCGGCAGGTCGATGTGCTCGATCTTCACGCCGATACCCGACAGCGCCTTCAGCGCCCGCTCGAAGGCCGCCGCGACGACGGGCTCGAGGTCGTCCATCACGAAATGCATGGGCACGGCCAGGCGGAGACCTGCGAGCGGCGCTGGCGAGGGCACCGCGACCGGCTCGCCGGCGAACACCGCATCGACAATGGCACAGCACTCGACGGAGTTGGCCAGCGGTCCGATCGAATCGAGCGAGGTCGAAAGCGGCACCACGCCGTCGATCGGCACGCGCCGGCCGTCGGCTTGAAGCCCACGATGCCGCACACCGCGGCGGGAATGCGCACCGAGCCGCCGGTGTCGGTGCCGAGTGCGGCAACGGCCATGCAATCGGCCACCGACACGGCCGCGCCCGACGACGAGCCGCCCGGCACGCGCTTGCGGTCGGCCGGATTGCCGGGCGTGCCGTAATGCGGGTTGAAGCCCACGCCCGAGAAGGCGAACTCGCTCATGTTGGTGCTGCCGACGATCACCGCACCGGCCGCGCGCAGGCGGGCCACGACGGGTGCGTCTTCCGCGGCAGGCGGGGCGTCGCTCGAGCGCCTTGGAGCCGGCGAGCGTTGTCTCGCCCGCGACGTCGCAGAGGTTCTTGATGGAGACCGGCAGCCCGGCGAGCAGCGTTGGCACCAGCCCCGCCTCGCGCATAGTGTCGCTGGCGTCGGCCGTGGCCAGCGCTTGGTCGCGCCACACCTTGATGAAGGTGCGGCTGCCTTCACCCGCTGTGTCTGCGATGCGTTCGAGCGCCTCTTCGGTGAGCCTGCGCGAGGTGGTGCGGCCGGCGGCCAGGTCAGCAGCGAGTTGCTGGATTGTCGGGTTGGCCATCGGGCTCCTGTTTCTACTGCGCGCGGTTCTTGACCAGGTCGTCGACCACGCCCGGATCGGCCAGGGTCGAGGTGTCGCCGAGATTGCCGAAATCGTTCTCGGCGATCTTGCGCAGGATGCGGCGCATGATCTTGCCCGAGCGCGTCTTGGGCAGGCCGGGCGCCCACTGGATGATGTCGGGCGTGGCGATCGGCCCGATCTCCTTGCGCACCCAGGCGACCAGTTCCTTGCGCAGGTCGTCCGACGAATGCTGCCCTGCCTTGAGCGTCACGTAGGCGTAGATGCCCTGGCCCTTGATGTCGTGCGGGAAGCCCACGACCGCAGCCTCGGCCACCTTCGTGTTGGCGACCAAAGCGCTCTCGACCTCGGCGGTGCCGATGCGATGGCCCGAGACGTTGATCACGTCGTCGACGCGGCCGGTGATCCAGTAGTAGCCGTCTTCGTCGCGGCGCGCGCCGTCGCCGGTGAAGTACATGCCCGGATAGGCCTTGAAGTAGGTGTCGATGAAGCGCTGATGGTCGCCATAGACCGTGCGCATCTGGCCGGGCCAGGAGCTGACCAGGCAGAGGTTGCCGGAGACGGCGCCGTGAAGTTCCTTGCCGTCGGCGTCGACCATGACGGGCTGCACGCCGAAGAACGGCTGGGTGGCCGAGCCGGGCTTCAGCTTGGTGGCGCCCGGCAGTGGCGTTATGAGAATGCCGCCGGTTTCGGTCTGCCACCAGGTGTCGACGATCGGGCAGCGCCCGTCGCCGACCACGCGGTAGTACCACAGCCACGCCTCGGGATTGATCGGCTCCCCGACCGAGCCCAGCAGTTTCAGGCTCTTGCGCGATGCCTTCTTCACCGGCGCCTCACCCTCGCGCATCAGGGCGCGGATGGCGGTGGGTGCGGTGTAGAAGATGTTGACCTGGTGCTTGTCGATGACCTGCCAGAAGCGGCTTGAATCGGGATAGTTGGGCACGCCCTCGAACATCAGGGTGGTGGCGCCGTTGGCCAGCGGCCCATAGACGATGTAGCTGTGGCCGGTCACCCAGCCCACGTCGGCGGTGCACCAGTAGACGTCGCCCTCGTGATAGTCGAAGACATAGTGGTGCGTCATCGAGGCAAAGACGAGGTAGCCGCCCGTCGTGTGCAGCACGCCCTTGGGCTTCCCGGTCGAGCCCGAGGTGTAGAGGATGAACAGCGGATCCTCCGCACCCATCGGCTCGGGCGGGCAGTCGGCCGGCACCTTGGCGGCGATCTCGTGCCACCACACGTCGCGGCCGGCATCCCAGCCGACCTTGCCGCCCGTATGGCGGACGACCAGCACTTTCTTGACGCCCGGACACTTGGTCAGCGCCTCGTCGGCGTTGGCCTTGAGCGGCACCGGCTTGCCGCCGCGCAGGCCCTCGTCGGCGGTGATCACGATGTGGCTGTCGCAATCGACGATACGGTTGGCCAGGCTGTCGGGCGAGAAGCCGCCGAACACGATGGAGTGGATCGCGCCGATGCGCGTGCAGGCCAGCATGGCGTAAGCGGCCTCGGGGATCATCGGCAGGTAGATGGTGACGCGGTCGCCTTTCTTGACGCCGAGTTCCTTGAGCGCGTTCGCCATGCGGCAGACTTCGCCATGCAGCTCGCGGTAGGTGATCTTCTTCGACTTGGCCGGATCGTCGCCTTCCCAGATGATGGCGACCTGCTCGGCGCGCTTGGCCAGATGCCGATCGACGCAATTGTACGAAACGTTCAGCACACCGTCGTAGTACCAGCGAATGTGCACGTTGCCGGTGTAGTCGACATCGCGCACGGCGCCCGGGCTGTAAGGCTTGATCCAGTCGATACGCTTGCCGTGCTCGCCCCAGAACTTGGCGGGATCGGCGATCGAGGCCTCGTACATCGCCTTGTATTTCGCCGAATCGACATAGGCGCGTCGGGCCCACTCGGGGCTGACGTCGATCAGTTCATCGGCCATGGATTCCTCCCGCATGCTTTTCGCCGCGAATTGCAGCGGTTTTAGCCCGCCGTCGCCACGCTCGGCAATTCGACTTTGGGTTGGGCTTTCAGGCGGGCCCAGGCGAGGGCGCCGAACAGCAGGATGACCAGCGGCATGATCGGCAGGCCAGCGCGGTTCAGGATCATGCCGATGGTGGTCGGGATCAGCCACATCGCCGCCAGCACCAGCCGCTCGCCGGAATGGAAGCCCTGCCGGGCACCCTGCCGGAACAGGGCGACCACGGCCGGCATGAGCAGCAGCAGCTCGTAATTCAGCATGTAGGGCGAAATCAGAAAGACCGCCGTCACCAGCACGGCGGTGCGCGCCGCGCTCGAACCATAGTGACGGAAAGCGTGCCACACGGCGGCAGCGGCAAGCAGGGCGCCTGCGAGCTGGATCGCCAGCGCGGCCGCCAGCGGCAGGCCGATCAGGCGCGCGGCGGCCAGCAGCGTCGTCATCTGGAAGATCATGAGCTCGAGCATGTCGTCCATGAGGTGCCGGGAGCCTGTGTCGCGCGCCACCTCGAAGAAGGCGATCCAGAAGTCGAGGCCGAAGAGGGCGAGGCTTGCCAGCGCCAGAGCCGCCACGGTGCCGAGCGACCAGGCGAGCGCGCGCCACTGCCGCGCGGCCAGCAGCGCCAGCGGCACCAGAATCCAGATTTGCGGCTTGAAGCTCAGCAGCCCGAGCAGGATGCCGGCCGCTGCCGGAGCACGGTCGAGCAGCCGAAGGCCGCCGTAGAGGAAAGCGATGCTGAGGAAAGTGTTCTGCCCCGCCAGAATCATCCAGGCCGCGGCCGGCGAGACGAGAACGGCAAGCCAGCCCCACGGGTCATGTCGTCCTTCCGTCACGGTCGCCGCCGTGGCGGTGGCCGCCATGAAGACGGCATAGGCCTTGGTCGCGGCCATCAGGCCGAACGGAAGCAGCATGAGGAGCCAGATCGGCGGATAGATGAAAGGCCGGAAACGGGCCGCCGGTGCGATCAGACCGGAGAGGATTTCGGCCTGGTAGCGCGTGAAGGCCTCGGTGTCGTAGACCAGTGCCAGCTTGCCTTCGAAGAAGGCGCGCGCGGCCGCGTAGAAAACCAGGAAATCGGGGAAAGGGTCGATCACCAGCCCGATCTGCGGGCCGCGCGTCCATTCGAAGATGACATAGAGCACATCGTACAGGCCGATGGCCCCGCAGAAGGCCGCGGCGATCCGTAGATCGAGCCGCGACCGGGCGGTCATTCGTTGTACCAGGTCGTGAAGTCCTGCAGCGGCGCACGCTCGGTGATCAGGTTGTTGGGCACCGCATCGGGATCGGCGTAGCCCAGTGCCAGGCCGCAGATCACGACCTGTTCGTCGGGGATCTTCAGCTCGCGGCGCACAACATGCTGGAAGCGGCTGAAAGCGGCCTGCGGACAGGTATGCAAGCCCTTCTCGCGTGCCAGCAGCATGAGCTGGTCGAGGAAGATGCCGCAGTCGATCCACTGGCCGCTGCCCATGCGGCGTTCGACGCACAGGATCATGCCGACCGGCGCGTCGAAGAAATCGTAGTTCTTGCGGAACTGCTTCAGCATGCCCGCGCTGTCGCCGCGCGGCACGCCGAGCAGCGTGTACAGTTGCTTGCCGACGAGCTTGCGACGGGCGTCGTAGACCGGCGTGAACTCCTTGGGATAGACGTCGTATTCGCCGCCCGGTCCGGTGTCGCCGTCGTCCATCGCCTTCAGGATCGCCGCCGACAGCCGCTGCCGCGCCTTGCCCTGGGTGATGTGGAGCTTCCACGGCTGCAGGTTGCCGTTCGACGCCGCGCGGCTGGCCGTGCTGATGATCCACTCGATGTCGGCCCGCGGTACCGGGTCCGGCTTGAAGACGCGCATCGAGCGGCGGGAGTTGACGGCTTCGGACACGCGCATGAACGGTTAGCTCCGATTGAGATGGCGACGCAGGAAGTCGAACAGCTTACGCCGTGCCAGCGCGTTCTGCTGCTCGGTGAAGAAATGCGTACCGCTCTGCACGATGAAGGTTTCGACCTCCTTGCCGTGCGCCTTGAGCGCTTCCGCCATGGCGAGCGTCTGGTCCACCGGCACGTTCTCGTCACGATCACCGTGGATCAGCAGCACCGGCACGTCGATTTGCGCCACCCGCAGGATCGGCGAGCGCACCGGCAGGCCCTCCGGTCCGCAGAGATCGTCGAGATAGTCGCGCACGAACGGGTTGGCCTCGCGCCAGCGCGCCAGATCGGTGGCGGCGAAGAACGAGGCGACGGCCTTGACCGGCGGCTTGTGGGCGGCGGCCAGAAGAGCCACCTGGCCGCCCATCGAGGCGCCGACCAGCGCCAGCCGGTCGCGGTCGACCAGCGGCCGCTTGGCCAGCCAGTCGATCGCCGCCAGGACGTCGAGCGGCTGGCGCAGGCCCTGGTCGCTCTCGCCCTCGGAGCCCAGCCAGCCGCGCAGCGAGAGCGCCAGGGCGGCGTAGCCGTTGGCCGACGCCGCGCGCGCCAGGCCCGCCATGTTGTGGGCGTGGCCCGGGAAGCCGTGCAGCAGGATCAGCGCCGGATAGGGCGGAACGCCCGCCTGCGGCTTGAAGAAGTAGCCGCCGAGGGTGACGCCATGGCCGGGCACCGAAACCTGCTCGGCGTCGGCCAGGTCGGGCAGCTCGTCCCAGCGGTGCACGACCTCGATCGGCACGCCGTCAGGGTCGCGGAAGCCCACCGAGTAGTAGCCCGGCGCGAAGTAGTCGAGCTCCTTGGGCGGCTGCAGGATCTCCGCCTTGGCGTCGCGCAGCTCGGCGTAGATCTGGTCGACCTGGGCGCGGCTTTCGGCCGACACCGCGAGCCACAGCGCGCCCGGCCCGTAGGACACGCCGTCCTTGGCCTGGCGCATGACGAAATGATCGTAGCCGCGTGACCACATCACGCGGTCGGGGCTGGCCCACACGCGCCGGAAGCCCAGCATCGGCAGCCACAGGCGATGGAAGGCGATCGAGCGCGCGAGGTCGCTGACCTCGATCGCCGCGCCCGCGAAGGAAGAGCGCGGCCGCATCAGGTCTCGGGCAGGCCGAGCGCCCGCAGCTCGTCGCGTCGCAGATGCTGCTCGCCCGCCAGGAAGAACTCGTCGAGCTGCGGCGGCTTCACGCGCGTGCTGCTCAGCATCGCATGCGCCTGGCCGCGATGGTGGACCTGGTGCTGGAAGAGATGCGCCAGGATCGAGGCCACGCTGGTGGGCGGCGGCGTGCGGTTGGGCCGCGGCAGGACCAGGCCCTCGGCCAGGCTCGTCTCGGTCTGGCGCTCGCAGAAGCCGATCAGCCGCAGGTCGCTGGCGCGTTGCGCCGACTGCAGCGACGCAGCGTCGGCAAAATCCGGCGACGGGTCGTCGTAGCGCTTCAGCACCGTCGGATCGCGCTCGAGTGCATCGATGTAATAGACATCGACCCACAGGATATGGTTCAGCGTGGCACGCAGCGACGGGAAGAAGCCGGTGCGCCGCTCGGCGAACTCATCCGGGCTCAATGCCGCGCAGGCATTGAGCAGCCGGTGGTTGGCCCACGCATTGTTGCGGGCCATGGCGACGAAATGGCCGACGAGTCCCGCTTCCCTGGGCCCCGTCGCCATGATGGCCCCGTCGCTCAGGCCGCGTGCGCCAGGTTGCGCAGCACGTAGTGCAGCACGCCGCCGTTCTTGAAGTACTCGACCTCCTCGAGCGTATCGATGCGGCAGGTGAGGGTGACCGTCTCGCTGGTGCCGTCGCGGCGGTGAATGGTGAGCGGCACGTCCATGCCGGGCTTGAGTGCGCCGTCGATGCCGGCCACGTCGAAGCTCTCGTGGCCGGTGAGGTTGAGCGTCTTGCGCGTCATGCCGTCCTTGAACTGCAGCGGCAGCACGCCCATGCCGACCAGGTTCGAGCGATGGATGCGTTCGAAGGTCTCGCACACCACGGCCTTGACGCCCAGCAGGTTGACACCCTTGGCGGCCCAGTCGCGCGAGCTGCCGGTGCCGTATTCCTTGCCGGCGATCAGGATCTGCGGCGTGTGCTCCTTCTTGTAGCGCATCGCCACGTCGAAGATCGGCTCGGGCTGGTCGGTCTGGTAGTGGTGGGTGAAACCGCCCTCGATGCCCGGCACCATCTCGTTCTTGAGGCGGATGTTGGCGAAGGTGCCGCGCATCATCACCTCGTGATTGCCGCGCCGCGTGCCGTACTGGTTGAAGTCCTTGGCCTCGACGCCGTGCTCGCCGAGATAGGCGCCGGCCGGGCTGTCCTTCTTGATCGAGCCGGCGGGCGAGATGTGGTCGGTGGTGATCGAATCGCCGAACTGGCCGAGCGGGCGGGCGCCCTGGATGTTGCTGAGCGCGCCGGGCGTCTTGCCCATGCCGTCGAAGTAGGGCGGGTTGCGCACGTAGGTCGACTTGTCGTCCCAGCTGTAGGTCAGGGTCGGCTTGGTCTTGATGCTGCGCCAGAACTTGTCGCCCTTGAAGACGTCGGCATAGCGCTTCTTGAAGGCCTTGGCCGTGACGTGCTTGTCGACCATCTTCTGGACTTCCATGTTCGAAGGCCAGAGGTCCTTGAGATAGACCGGCTTGCCGTTCTTGGCCGTGCGCGATCGGATCCTTGGTGATGTCGATCTTCATCGATCCGGCCAGGGCGTAGACGACGACCAGCATCGGCGAGGCGAGGTAGTTGGCGCGGGTCAGCGGATTGACGCGTCCCTCGAAGTTGCGGTTGCCCGACAGCACGGCGCAGACCACGAGATCGGAATCGGTGATCGCCTTGGTGACGGGATCGGGCAGCGGGCCGGAATTGCCGATGCAGCTCGTGCAGCCGTAGCCCACGAGGTTGTAGCCGATCTTGTCGAGGTCCTTCTGCAGGCCCGAGGTCGCGAGATATTCGGTGACGACCTGCGAGCCCGGCGCCAGCGAGGTCTTGACCCACGGCTTGGCCTTGAGGCCGAACTTCACCGCGTTGCGCGCGATCAGGCCGGCGCCCAGCATGACGTAGGGATTCGAGGTGTTGGTGCATGAGGTGATGGCGGCGATCACGATGTCGCCATGGCCGAGGTCGTAGTCGGCACCCTCGCACGCGACCCGCTTGCCGTCGTCCTTGCGGTCGAACTCCTTCTCCATGTTGCCGACGAACTGCTGGGCGGCCTGGGAGAGCGGGACACGGTCCTGCGGGCGCTTCGGTCCGGCCAGGCTCGGCTCGACTTCACTGAGGTCGAGGTGAAGCGTGTCGGTGAAGATCGGCTCCGGCGACTTCTTGGAGCGCCACAGGCCCTGCTTCTTGGCATAGGCCTCCACGAGCTTGGCGGCCTGGGCGCGATTGGTGGTCTTGAGGTATCCCAGCGTGATTTCGTCGACCGGGAAGAAGCCGCAGGTTGCGCCATATTCCGGCGCCATGTTCGCGATGGTGGCGCGGTTGGCCAGCGGCATTTCCGCCAGACCGTCGCCGTAGAACTCGACGAACTTGTTGACCACGCCCTTCTTGCGCAGCATGGCCGTGACGGTGAGCACCAGGTCGGTCGCGGTGGCGCCCTCGCGCAGCTTGCCGCTGAGCTTGAAGCCCACGACGTCGGGAATCACCATCGGCATCGGCTGGCCGAGCATGGCGGCCTCGGCCTCGATGCCGCCCACGCCCCAGCCCAGCACCGAGAGGCCGTTCACCATCGTGGTGTGGCTGTCGGTGCCGACCAGCGTGTCGGGATAGGCGATTGTCTCCTTGCCGTCCTTCCTGGTCCACACGACCTGCGCCAGGTATTCCAGGTTGACCTGGTGGCAGATGCCGGTACCCGGCGGCACGACACGGAAATTGTCGAACGCCATCTGGCCCCAGCGCAGGAACTGGTAGCGCTCGAGGTTGCGCTCGTACTCGAGCGCGACGTTGGCCTTGAAGGCGCCGGCATTGCCGAAATTGTCGACGATCACCGAATGGTCGATGACGAGATCGACCGGCACCAGCGGGTTGATCTTCTTGGCGTCGCCGCCCAGCGCGCCCATGGCGTCGCGCATGGCCGCGAGGTCGACCACCGCCGGCACGCCGGTAAAGTCCTGCATCAGCACGCGCGCGGGGCGGAAATTGATCTCCTTGACCGACCTGCCGCCGTTCTTCAGCCAGTCGGCAAAGGCTGCGATATCGGTCTTCTTGACCGTGCTGCCGTCCTCGTGGCGCACCAGGTTCTCCAACAGGACGCGCAGTGAAAAGGGCAGGCGCGAGAGGTCGCCGACCTCCTTTTCGACCGCCTTGAGGCTGAAATAGGTGTAGCTCCGGCTGCCGACCTTGAGCGCTTTGCGAGCCTTGAAGCTGTTGGGATGGGCGGCGGCCATTATCGTTACTCCTCAAGGTCGATTTGTGCGGGTGGGTGGCAAAATAGGGGCACGGACGGGCGCAGGCAATCGGCGGATGCGGGCGCATCGCCATTGTGCCAGATTGCGGTCATGCGATTGGAATCGGCTCGGATAATCGGGGCTTTTGCAGCCCTTCTGATGGTCTCGGGCGAAGCCGTGGCGCAGCGCAACGCCACCGAATCCTGGGATCCCTCGGCGCGCGAGTTCGGCCGGCCGCTCGAGGCGCCGAACGTGCCCGCCGATACACGCAACACGACCCTCGAGGCTCTCAACAAGATCCTGTCCAGCCCCAAGCTTTCGGCCTTCGACCGCTCGATCTATCTCAGCATCCGTGCCTACCAGCTGAGCAAGGTGGGACGCGAGGCCGACAGCCAGAAGGATATTGCCGAAATGGGCAAGGTCCTGCCCAGCGCCTGGCCGCTCGTGCTGTCGGGAACCGTGCCGGAACTGGCGGGCGGCGGCGACCGTGCGGCTGCCTTGCGCACCCTGGGCAGCGCCCTGCAGCAGAAGCCGGGCGATTCCTGGCTGGTGATCGCCCAGGCGCAGGTCTACATGCAGATCGGCGATTTCCCGCGGGCGCTCGGCCTGCTCGACGACGCCCTGGCCAGCGCCACCACGGCCACCGACCGGCGGAGCGCGCTCTACTATCGCGGCCACGCCAACTTCAATCTCGGCCAGTACGCCCAGGCGGCCGACGATTTCGATGCCTCGCTGGCCGGCCGGACGGCGAAATCCCGCGTGAGCCCGCTGTTGTGGCGTTACGCCGCCCAGGTTCGCGCCCGGCGCGATGCGCGGGGCGCCCTCGCCAGGGATGTCGCCAGCGAGAATCTCGACGAATGGCCCGGCCCGATCGTGCGCTTTCTGCTGGGCAAGCTGCCGGCCGGCGAACTCGAGGTCCTGGCCGAATCCGACGACGCCGCCAAGCGCGCCAACGGCAAGTGTCCGTCTGCGTTCTTCATCGCCATGGACGCGATCCGCCGCGGCGACAAGCAACGCGCGCGCGACCAGCTGCAACTCGCCCAGGCCCGCTGCCCCACGGTCTCCGAACTCAACTGGGCGGCTTCGAGCGAGCTGAGGCGCCTCTAGGCCATTGGTCTTGCTGAACGCGTCCTTCATGGCGAGGCCACGCTAAGCTTCGGCCATTCACACTTCAAATATATGAAAAGTCGCCAATCGATATCTCTTGCCTATGTCACTCCGCCAGCGCCAGGGGGGCGATGAAGCGGGCGATCTCGGAGAGGACATAGGCCGGCTGCTGAAGATGCGGGCTGTGGCTGCAGTCCGGGACGAGCCGGGTCTCGCAATAGCCGCCGACCTTGCCGGCGATGATGCCGAGCTGCAGCTCGCTGCCATACTCGTCGTCCTCGCCCTGCATTGCCTGCACCGGCACCATGACGGCCGGGCAGCCGGCCATCCGCATCCATCGGCTCGAACCCCGGCGTCAGCCAGGCGTCCGACCACAGGCGGAAGGCGCCGTCGACATTGTCGCCATGATACTTGGCGAGGCGCTGGCGCAGGTCGCCGGCGGCGAAGGCCTCGCGCGCCTTGGCGATGGCCGACACGCAGATCGGCTCGTTCAGGGCATGCGCCGCCAGGGTGACCACGGCGCGCAGGGGCTCGGGATCGCGCGCGGCGTAATTGAGAGCGATGGTGCCGCCGTCGCTATGGCCCACCAGCACGCAATCCCCGATGCCGAGCCTGGCGAGCAGACGGGGCAGCACCTCGTCGGCCTCGATCTCCATGTAGCGGGTGCCGGGATCGGCCGGCCATGGGCTCGACCGGCCATAGCCGGTGCGGTCATAGACGATGCCATGGCAGCGTGTGGCGTCGCAAAGCCTCTGGGGGAAATCGCGCCACATTTCGATGCAGCCCAGCCCCTCGTGCAGGAAGATCAGCGTCGTGCGTTCCAGCCCGTCATCCTGTTGGGGCGCGAGATGGCGCACACGCAGGCGGCGGTCGCCGAGATCGACCATCGCGTCGGAGAGTTCGTCGGAAGGCGTCACGCCATAGCTGTAACCGGGACGCGTCGTCCTGAGAAGCTGCCGATCATCGCCGGCAGCACGGTGAGGAACAGGATGGGCGCCAGCAGCATGCCGCCCACCACGACGATGGCGAGCGGGCGCTGGACCTGGCTGCCGATCGCGGTCGAGAAGGCGGCGGGCAGCAGGCCGACGCAGGCCGCCGCGCAGGTCATCAGCACCGGCCGCATCTGCAGCTCGCAGGTCTGCCGCAGGGCCGTCTCGCGCTCGAGGCCGCCCTCGACCAGCCGGTTGAAGCAGCTCACCACCATGATGCCGTTCATGGCGGCGATGCCGAACAAGGCGACGAAGCCGATTGCGGCCGAGATGCTGAACGACATGTCGGCCAGCCACAGGCCCAGGATGCCGCCGATCAGCGCCATCGGGATGGCGCTGCCGGCGATCAGCGTGTCGGCCAGCGAGCCGAAGCTGACATAGAGCAGCAGCAGGATCAGGCCGATGGCGATCGGCACGGCGATGGCGAGGCGCGCCATGGCGTTCTGAAAGTTGGCGAAGTCGCCCGCCCAGTCGAGGTGATAGCCGCTGGGCAGCTTGACCTCCTCGGCCACCTTCTCCTGCGCCTCGAGCACCGCGCCGCCCAGGTCGCGGCCGCGCACGCTGAACTTCACCGGGATGTAGCGCTCCTGCGCCTCGCGATAGATATAGAAGGCGCCCGACGACAGGCCAATATCCGCCACCTCGGCGAGCGGCACCTGGACAACGCCCCCGTTCGGCCCGGGCGCGCCGACGGCGATGCGTTTCAGCGCTTCCATGTTCTGGCGGTAGCGCGGCGCCAAGCGCACCAGCATCGGGAAGTGGCGGTCGCTGCCCGGCTCGTAGAGGTCGCCCGCCGCCTGGCCGCCGACGGCGGCCTGGATGGTGGCGTTGATGTCGCCGGGCGACAGGCCGTAGCGCGCGGCGCGCTCGCGGTCGATGTCGATCCTGATGGTGGGCTGGCCCAGGAGTGGCGGCACCTGGATGTCGGTGATGCCAGGCACCTTCTCGAGCACGCCGCGGATCTCGAGGGCGATCTTGCGCAGCGTGTCGAGATCGGGACCGGTGATCTTGATAGCGTTTTCCGCGTCGATGCCCGACGCGGCTTCCTGCACGTTGTCCTGGATGTACTGCGAGAAGCCGAAGGTCGTGCCCGGGAAGCCGCTGCGCAGCGCCTCGCCCATCTCGGCGATCAGCTGTTCCTTGGTGAGGCCCTTGCGCCATTTCTCGGCGGGCTTCAGTGGGACGAAGAACTCGACATTGGAAAAGCCGTCGGGATCGGTGCCGTCGTCAGGCCTGCCGTGCTGGGTGATGACCGTCTCGACTTCGGGGAAGCCCTTGACCAGCCGGCGCATGCGGTTGGCGTAGACGTTGCCCTCGTCGAGCGACACCGACGGCGGCAGCGCCGCCCGCAGCCAGATATTGCCCTCCTCGAGCTTGGGCAGGAATTCCAGCCCGACCGAGCTGGCGGCAAGGGCCGCGCAGGCCACGAGTCCTGCGCCGATCGCCAGGGTGAGGCCGCGCCGTGGCAGCACGCGGTCGATGACGCGGCGATAGAGGCGGCGCACCAGGCGCACGACGATGGTTTCGGTCTCCGACACTTTCTCCGGCAGCAGCACGGCGGCCAGCGCGGGCGACACGGTGAAGGTGGCTAACAGGCCGCCCGACAGCGCATAGGCATAGGTCTTGGCCATCGGGCCGAAGATGTGCCCTTCGACGCCCGACAGTGTGAATAGCGGGAGGAAGCCCGCGATGATGATGGTGGCCGAGAAGAAGATCGCCTGCGTGACCTCTCCTGAGGCGTGATAGATCGTCGCCACCTTGCCACTGAGGCCGCGCGGGGTCGGCAGGCTCGGCCGGTCGCCATGGCCGGCGCTCCTCTCGGCGAGATGGCGGTAGATGTTCTCCACCATGATCACCGTGGCATCGACGATGATGCCGAAATCGATGGCGCCCATCGACAGCAGGTTCGCCGATTCCCCGCTCAGCACCAGGATGACGACGGCGAACAGCAGCGCGAAGGGAATGGTGGCCGAGACGATCAGCGCACTGCGCAGGTCGCCCAGGAACAGCCACTGGATCAGGAACACGAAGCAGACGCCCATCACCATGTTGTGCAGCACGGTGTGGGTGGTGACGTCGACCAGCACGCTGCGATCGTAGATGCGTTCGATGCGCACGCCGGGCGGCAGCAGGTCGGAACGGTTGATGCGCTCGACCTCCCTCTCGACGGCGCGCAGGGTCGGCAGGGTCTCCGCGCCGCGCCGCATCAGCACGATGCCCTGCACGATGTCGTCGTCATTGTCCTGGCCGGCCACGCCCAATCGCGGTTCGTTGCCGACCGTGATGGTCGCCACGTCGGAGACCAGCACCGGCGAGCCGTCGCGCACCGTCAGCATGGTATGGCCGATGTCGGCCATGGTACGGATCTGGCCGACGCTCCTGATCACCGCCGATTGCGGGCCGAGATTGACCGTGTTGGCGCCGACATTGATGTTGGCGCCGTTCAGCGCGTCGAGCACCTGCTTCAAGGTGAGGCCGTAGGCCAAAAGCTTGTCGAGGTCGACGGTGATGTCGAAGGTCTTGCTCTTGCCGCCCCAGCTCGTGATGTCGATCACGCCCGGCACCGATTTCAGGCGGCGCAGCAGGATCCAGTCCTGGATGGTCTTGAGGTCGGTGACGGAATAGCCGGGCGGGCCGACGACGCGATAGCGGAAGATCTCGCCGATCGGGCTGGTCGGGGCGATGAAAGGCTGTGCGCCGTTGGGCAGCGGTGCCGAGCTGCGACAGGCGGTTTATCACAAGCTGTGAGGCTTCGCGGTAGCTGAGGTCGTAGCTGAACTGCACCTTCACGTCGGAGAGGCCGGTCAGCGAGATGGTGCGGATCGACGTGACGAAGGGAATGCCCGCCATCTGCACTTCGATCGGAATGGTGATGTAGCGCTCGATCTCCTCGGACGACTGGCCGGGATTCTGCGTCACGATCTCGATCATCGGCGGGACCGGATCGGGATAGGCCTCGATGTTGAGCTGCTTGTACGCAAACAGGCCGCCGGCCATCAGCGCGACAGCAAGGATCAGCACAAGTATGCGCTGCTGCAGTGCTGCGCCGACGATTGCCTGCATCGCGACCCTGTAGGGACATCCGCTTTTGGTGCGGGTCCTTCTTACAGGATTCTTACGACACTAATTCTGCAATTGCATCAATTAGAGGCATCGCACTGCGTCTGCAACGATGCGGGCGCTGAGCGTGCCGTTACCAACCGCCGCGGGATCGTGTCGTGTAGAAAAGCAGGCGGTCGTCGCGAAAGTCGAGCTGCGTTGCCGTGAAGACCGTGCCCGGCCCGGTCCACTCGACCGTCGTCACCTCGCCTGACGCGGGACCCTGGGGCGATACGAGGCTGCCGGAACAACCCATGATCCGCGTGGTCTCCTCGTAGCTCATGCCGCGCTGCAAGGCGGCCAGCTTGTCCGGCGTCGCATCGCACGTTGCGGCGCAGCCCGACACGAGCGCGCTGGCGGCCGCTAGCAGCCCGACGCAGCTTGTCGTCCAACACCACATGGTGGTTCCCCTGTCATTTGAGCGCGGCGGTCTTGGGCGGGGCGCCGGGCGGCCTGGGTGGCCGGCACGTCAACCTCTGGGCGGGATTGGAGAGGTCGTCGTCGCGATTCCACCATCCGCCGCCCAGCGCCTGGAAGAGCGCCGCCGTGTCGGTCAGGCGGTTGGCCTGTGCCTGGACGCGGGTCAGCAACGCCTGCTGGTAGGACAACTCGGCGATCAGGACGATGACGTAGGTCGTATCGCCGAGCTCGAGGCGGCGGCGGGCGATGGTGAAGCTGGTCGAAGCGGCGCGCTCGGAGGCGACGGCTGCCTGCAGGGCCATGGCGTCGTACTCCAGCGCCCGCAAGGTGTCGGCGACGTTGCGGAAGGCGGTGAGCACGGTCGAGCGGTACTGCGCGTCGGCCTGCTCGAGCTGCGCCTGCGCCGCCTTCTTCTTGGCCGCCAGCGCGCCGCCGTCGAGCACCGTCTGCAGGACGCTGGCGCCGATCGTCGAGGCGCCCAGCCCGGGCAGGAACAGCTGGTCGAGGGTGCCCGATTGCGTGCTGACGCCGGCCGTCAAGGTGATCTGCGGGAACTGGTTGGCGATCGCGACACCCACTGCAGCGCTCGCCGAGTGCAGGTTGGCTTCTGCCGCCCGAATATCGGGTCGTTGCTCGACCAGCCGCGACGGCAGGCTGAGCGGCAGGTCCGACGGCAACGTGAGGTCGCTCAACTCGAAGCGCTCGGCCACCCGGTCGCTCGGCAGACGACCGATCAGCGTGGCGAGCAGGTTGCGCTGCTGGGCCAGCGCCTTCTGCAAGGGCGGCAGGGTGACCTCGGCCTGGGCAAGCGCCGCTTCCTGCTGGGCCACGTCGGCGCCGGTGATCGCGCCCAGGCCCTCCTGTTGCCGCAGGATGCCGAGCGTCTCGCGTTGCGCGGCGATGATGCGCTGGGTCGCGTCGATCTGCGCGCGCAGCGAGGCCTCCAGGATGGCTGCGGCCACGACGTTGGACGCCAGCGACAGATACGCGGCCTCGAGCTGGAAGCACTGCGCCTCGGCCAGCGCCTCGAGCGATTCGGTGGCCCGGCGGTTGGCGCCGAACAGGTCGAGCGTGTAGCTGATGGTGAAGCCCAGCGTGAACAGCCCGTAGACGAAATCGCCGCTCGACGTCGGCGCGGACAGCACGTTCGACACCTGGTTCTGCGTCCCGGCGACGCCTGCCTGTACCGTGGGAAACAGCGTGGCGCGCTGGGCGCGCGCCGTGAACTGGGCGGCCCGCAGGCCCGCCGCTGCGGCGTGTATGTCGGGGTTGGCGATCAGGGCGCGGTGGATCAGGCGGTCGAGCGGCTGCGAGCGGAACACGGCCCACCATTGGCCCGGAATGTCGAGGCCCTGCACGATCTGCTGCGCTTCGCCGCCGGGGATGCCGGCCGCGACGAGTGCGGCCGGCTGGTCGTCGGCGAGGTAGAGGCCGGTCGCGGGAGGATCGGGATTGTGGAAGTCCGGTCCCATCATGCAGCCGCCCAGGCTGGGGGCCGCGAGGGCGAACATCGCGGCAAGCGGCGCGAGACGCATCAGTGCGCCTCCGCGACGGTGGTTTGCGCCGGCGCCGGCCGGACCTGGCGGCGCGAGAATACGCCGATCGCCGCCGGCAGGACGGTGAGGAAGAGGAAGGGCGCCAGGAGCGTGCCGCCGACCACGACGACGGCGAGCGGCCGCTGGACCTGGCTGCCGATCGCCGTCGAGAAGGCGGCCGGCAGCAGGCCGACGCAGGCCGCGGCGCAGGTCATCAGCACCGGCCGCATCTGCACCGTGCAGGTCTCGGAGAGAGCGGCCTCGCGCGCGCGGCCGGCATCGATCAGGCGATTGAAGCAGGAGAGCACCATGATGCCGTTCATGGCGGCGATGCCGAACAGGGCGACGAAGCCGATGGCGGCCGAGATGCTGAAGGGCATGTCGAACAGGAACAGCGCGAGAATGCCGCCGATCAGGGCCATCGGGATGGCGCTGCCGGCGAGCAGGGTGTCGCGCAACGAGCCGAAGCTGATGAAGAGCAGCAGCAGGATCAGCGCGATGGCGATCGGCACGGCGACCGCCAGCCGCTGCAGGGCGTTCTTGAGGTTGCCGAACTCGCCGACCCATTCGACGCGATAGCCGCCCGGGATCTTGACCTGTTCGGCCACCCGCTGCTGGGCCTCCAGGACGGCGCTGCCGAGGTCGCGGCCGCGCACGCTGAACTTCACCGGAACGTAGCGCTCCTGCTGTTCGCGGTAGATGTAGAAGGCGCCCGATACCAGCTCGACGTTCGCGACCTCGCTGAGCGGCACCTGGGTAACGCCGTTGGCGCCCTGCACGCCGATCGGGATGCGCTTGATCGCCTCGATGTTCTCGCGATAGCGCGGCGCCAGGCGGACGATCATCGGGAAAATGCCGGTCGCTGCCGTTCTCGTAGAGGTCGCCCGCCGCCTGGCCACCGATCGCGGCCTGCACCGTTGCGTTGATGTCGCCGGGAGCGAGACCGTAGCGGGCGGCCTTGGCGCGGTCGATGTCGATCCGGATGGTCGGCTGGCCGAGCGAGGCCGAAGACGGCGAGGTCGGTGATGCCGGGCACGGTGGCGATGGCGTTCTTGATGTCGTTGGCCACCTTGGCCAGGTCTCGAGATCGTGACCGAAGACCTTGACGGAGTTCTCGCCCTTCACGCCCGACGCCGCCTCCTCGACGTTGTCCTGGATGTACTGGGAGAAGGTGAACTCGACGCCGGGGAAGCCCTTCTCCAGGGCGTCGTTCATCTCGGCGGTGAGCTTCTCCTTGTCGATTCCCTTGGGCCATTGGTCGAATCGGCTTCAGCGGCACGAAGAACTCGGCGTTGAAGAAGCCGGTCGAATCGGTGCCGTCGTCCGGCCGGCCGTGCTGGGAGATCACCGTCTCGGCCTCGGGGAAGCTCTTGATCAGCTTGCGCATGCGGTTGGCGTAGTCGTTGCCGGCCTCGAGCGAGATCGAGGCCGGCATGACGGCGCGAATCCACATGTTGCCTTCTTCGAGCTTGGGCAGGAATTCGAGGCCGATCGTGCTGCCGGCCAGGATGGCGAGCGCGCCCACGCCGAGGCCGGCGACCAGGGTGAGGCGGCGGCGCGCCAGCACGAAGTCGCGGACCGGCTCGTAGAAGCTGCGCAGCCCGCGCACCGCCCATGTCTCGGTCTCCGACACCTTCTCGGGCAGCAGCAGGGCGGCCAGCGCGGGCGAGACGGTGAAGGTGGCGAGCAGGCCGCCCGACAGCGCGTAGGCGTAGGTCCGGGCCATCGGGCCGAAGATGTGGCCTTCGACGCCCGACAGGGTGAACAGCGGCAGGAAGCCCGCGATGATGATGGTGGCCGAGAAGAAGATCGCCTGCGTGACCTCGGTCGAGGCGTGATAGATCGTCGCCAGCTTGCCGGTGAGCCCGTCAGGCGTGGGCGAGTCGGCCGCGTCGAGCCGACCTCACCCACTTCGGCGAGATGGCGGAAGATGTTCTCCACCATGATCACGGTGGCATCGACGATGATGCCGAAATCGATGGCGCCCATCGACAGCAGGTTGGCCGATTCGCCGCTCAGCACCAGGATCGACCACGGCGAACAGCAGCGCGAAGGGAATGGTCGCCGAGACGATCAGCGCGCTGCGCAGGTTGCCCAGGAACAGCCACTGGATGAGGAAGATCAGGGTGACGCCCATCACCATGTTGTGCAGCACGGTGTGGGTGGTGATGTCGACCAGGGCGCTGCGGTCGTAGATGCGTTCGATGCGGACTCCCGGCGGCAGGATGCCGGAGTTGTTGATCTTGTCGACCTCGGCCAGCACGCCGGTCAGGGTCGGCAGGGTCTCCGCACCGCGCCGCATCAGCACGATGCCCTGAACGATGTCATTGTCGTCGTTCTGGCCGGCGATGCCGAGGCGAGGCTGGTTGCCCACCGTCACTTTCGCGACGTCGGAGACCAGCACCGGCGTGCCGTCGTGCGCCGGCCAGCATGGTGTTGCGGATGTCGTCCATCGAGCGGATCTGGCCGACCGAGCGCACGATCGCCGACTGCGAGCCGATGTTCACCGTATTGGCGCCGACATTGATGTTGGCGTTGTTGAGCCCGTCGAGCACCTGCTTCAGGGTCAGGCCATAGGCCAGCAGCCGGTCGAGGTCGATGGTGATGTCGTAGGTCTTGGTCTTGCCGCCCCAGCCGGTGACGTCGATCACGCCCGGAATCGCCTTGAAGCGGCGCTGCAGGATCCAGTCCTGGATGGTCTTGAGGTCGGTGACCGAATAGCCGGGTGGGCCGACCACGCGATAGCGGAAGATCTCGCCGATCGGGCTGGTCGGCGACAGCACCGGCTGCGCGCCGTTGGGCAGGTTGCCGAGCTGCGTCAGGCGGTTGATCACCATCTGCGAGGCCTGCTGGTAGCTCACGTCGTAGGTGAACTGCACCTTCACGTCGGAGAGGCCGAACAGCGAGATGGTGCGGATCGCCTGCACGTAGGGCATGCCCGGCCATCTGGATCTCGATCGGCATGGTGATGTAGCGCTCGATCTCCTCCGACGACTGGCCGGGATTCTGGGTGATGACGTCGACCAGCGGCGGCACCGGGTCGGGATAGGCCTCGATGTTCAGCGTCTTGTAGGCAAACAGGCCACCGAGCATGAGCGTGGCGGCAAGGATGATCACGAGAACGCGCTGCTTGAGGGCGGCGGCGACGATGGCGTGCATGGCGGAAGCTGCCTCTTGCGGACGGGCGCGGCGCGACTGCTGGCGGTCAGTCGCGCCGGGCGGCGCGATCGATGAACAGCGTGCCGCTGGTTACCACCGTCTCGCCGACCGAGAGACCCTTGCGCACCTCGACCAGCCCATTGATCGTGTCGCCGACCGTGATCCCGCGCGACACCACCGTCTTGCTGTCGGGGCGCGCGATCCACACGCGGGCGTTGGCGCCTTCGTAGACGATGGCATCGACCGGCACGGCCGGCATCAGCCGATCGTCGCCTGACACGATGCGGAACGAGGCGAACATCTCGGGCAGGAGCTCGCGGTTGGTGTTCTGGATCTCGGCGCGCACCGGCAGGCGGCGCGTGTTGGGGTCGAGCGCCGGCGCCACGTAGGCGAGCTTGGCATTGAACACCCGGCCGGGGAACGCCAGCACCGTGACCTCGACCGGCGCGCCCACTCTCATCCGAGGCGCGTCCGATTCACGCACGTTGGCGATCAGCCACACCGTCGAGAGATTGCCGACCGTGAAAACCGGATCGCTGGCGCCGGCGTTGATGTACTGGCCCAGGCCAACCTTGCGCTGGATGATCGTGCCGGCGATCGGCGCGGACACGATGGTCTCGGCGCCGATGCGGTCGGTCTTCTCGAGCTTGGCGATGTCGTCGTCCGACCGGCCGAGGATGCGCAACCGGTTGCGCACGGCAGCCAGCGCGATCTCGGCCGAGCGCAGGTCGCCTTGCGCGCCCACGAGATCGGACTGCGCCTGCTCGAGATCCTTGAGCGCGCCGCCGCGGATCGCCTGCAGCTCGCGCTGCCGCTTCTCCGCGGTCTGCGCCAGCAGGAGACGCGAGCGTGCCTTCTCGACGCCGGCCACGGCCGTGATGAGGTCGTTATGGCCCTGCACGAACTCGCTGGCCTCGATGGCGAACAGTGGCGCGCCCCGTTCGACGAAATCGCCGGGCCGCGCGATCAGCTTGCTGACCCGGCCGGAGAAGGGCGAGAAGATCGGCGTCGTCGTATCCTCGTTGATGGCGATCTTGCCGTCGGTCGCGCGCTCGTCGCGGAAGGCGACCTGGCGCACCGGCTCGAGCCTGAGGCTCGACCACTGCGTCTCGCTCGGGCGGAAGGCGCCGTCCGTCTCGCCCGCGCTCTTCTCCGGACGCGCCACCGCGTTGCCGGGAACGGTTTCGAACGCCCAGAGGCCGACCACCGCTGCCGCTGCGACCACGGCTCCGCCCGCCGCGACCCACAGGCGATTTCGCCTGAGGCGCGTGCTCAACGAAGAGTTGGGCTGCGATTGCATGGGTTTGGCGGTCCTGTCGGGATGTTCCGGAGACGCGCCAACCTAGTCCTTTCCGATTACGCCAACCTGACGGGGTCATGACGCAAGGAGCGTGCTAGGATCGACGCGCACATTGCCAGGCGGATCGGAGCGCACACCCATGAGGGTGCTTCTCGTCGAAGACAACACCGAACTCGTCTCCCTGCTGAAGAAAGGCCTCGCCCACGGCGGCTTTTCTGCCGATTCGGTAGGCACCGCCGCCGATGCCATCCACGTGCTGGCGACCATGCGCTATGCGGCGATCGTGCTCGATCTCGGCCTGCCCGACGAGGACGGCGTCTCGCTGCTGCGCGACATCCGCCGGCGCGGCGATTCGACGCCGGTGCTCGTGCTTACCGCGCGCGACGGCGTCACCGACCGCGTGACCGGCCTGCGCGAGGGCGCCGACGACTACATGGCCAAACCGTTCGCCATGGAAGAGCTCGTCGCCCGCCTGCAGGCCCTGCTGCGCCGTCCCGGCAACTTGCTCGGCAAGCGGCTCACCTTCGGCAACGTGGCGCTCGACACCGAGGGACGCCAGGTGATCGTCGACGGCGCGGTCAAGGCGTTCCCCGCGCGCGAGACCGCGGTGCTCGAGATCCTGCTCCGGCGCAGCGGCAACGTGGCGCCCAAACGCCTGTTCGAGGATCACCTGTTCGGGCTCTCGGGCGACGTCGGCTCGAACGCCGTCGAGGTCTATGTCCACCGCCTGCGCAAGATGCTGGCGGACGCAGGCGCCACGGTGAAGATCCATACGGTGCGCGGTGTCGGCTATCTGATGGCCGAGGAAAAGGGCGGGTGAGGCGCTTCCGCTCGATCATCTCGCGGGTCGTGGCGCTGCACGTCATCGCCATCGGTGTCACCTCCATCCTGATGCCGCTAGCGCTCTACTGGCTGCTCAACCAGGCCGCCAACAGCCTGCACCGCGATGCGCTGCGCAGCCAGGCCGCGACCATCGCCGGCTTCCTGCGCCCGCAACCCGATGGCAGCGTGACGCTCGACATCCCGCCCGAGATCCAGCCGCTTTATTCCGGTGGATACGGCCTCTACGCCTATGCCGTGCTCGACGCCTCGGGCCGCGTCCTGTTCTCTTCGCGCAACGACGGCACCGCGCTGTTCTCGCTCGCGGAGTCGGGCACCGGCGACTGGATCGAACGCCTGCGCAGCACCGGTTCGGTGCTGTTCGGCGTCAGCGTGGCGCGCCCCGTCGGGCAGCGCATGTACTGGATCCAGGTCGGCCAGGACCTGTCGCACCGCGACGTCATCATCGACGACGTCGTCACGACCTTCTTCCCGAGGGTCGGCTGGATCACCTTCCCGATCCTGCTGGTGCTGCTGCTGATCGACATCCTGATCTTTCGCCGCGCGCTTGCGCCGGTGCGCGAAGCGTCGACCACGGCGGCGGCGATCGGGCCGGCGCGCACCGACGTGCGCCTGCCCGAGCAGGCGATGCCGGCGGAGATCGTGCCGCTGGTTCATGCCGTCAACCAGGCGTTCGACCGTCTCGAGGCAGGCTTCCGCGCACAACGCGACTTCACTGCCGACATGGCCCATGAATTGCGCACGCCGCTCGCCATCATGCGGGCCCGGGTCGATTCGCTCGACTCCGGGCCGGTGCGCGACGCACTGCGCAGCGACCTCGTCAACATGACGCGCACCGTGAGCCAGGTGCTCGACATCGCCGAGCTCGAGAGTTTCGTCGTCGGCGGCGATGCCAAGGCCGATCTCCACACTGTCTGCGCCGAGGCGGTAGGCTTCATGGCGCCGCTTGCCGTCGAGATGTCCAAGACGATCGCGCTCACCGGCGTCGACGCGCCGGTCTGGGTGTGGGGCCATCCCGAGGCGCTGTTTCGCGCCGTGCGCAATCTCGTCGACAATGCCATTCGGCACACCAAGGATGGCGGCTCGATCGAGGTCGACGTCTCAGCCGACGGCGTCGTGCGCGTCCTCGATGACGGTCCGGGCGTGCCCGAGGCCGAGCGCGAGTTGATCTTCCAGCGTTTTTGGCGGCGCGATCGCACCCAGGCCGAAAGCCGCGGGCTGGGCCTGGCGATCGTGGCCCGGGTCGCTGAGACGCACGGCGGCAGCGTCACGGTCGAGAACCGTCCCGAGGGCGGCGCCGTCTTCACGCTTCGCCTGCGGCCGGTGGCCAGCTTGACCACCGCAAATTGACTGTGGCTATCTGGCTGTCGAAATCACCGCAGAATTCGACAAACGAACGGCGGGGCGTGGGAGCGCGAGGCAGGGATGACAAGGGGGGCGGTCGCCACCGGAACCGACGCTCGGGACACGTTTCCCAAGCTTCTCGCCGAGCGCGCGCGCACCGGCCCCGGCCGGCCGGCCTATCGCGAGAAGGAATACGGCATCTGGCAGACCTATGACTGGGCCCATGTCGCAGGGCAGGTTCGCCTGCTGGCGGCGGGCCTGGCCGATCTCGGCTTCAGGCGCGGCGACAGGCTGATCGTGATCGGCGACAACCGGCCCCGGCTCTATTGGTCGATGTGCGCGGCGCAGTCGCTGGGCGGCGTGCCGGTGCCGGTCTACCAGGATTCGGTGACCGACGAGCTTGCCTACGTCATCGACCATGCCGGTGCGCGTTTCGCCCTGGCCGAGAACCAGGAGCAGGTCGACAAGCTCCTCGAGATCCGGAAGAAGGTGCCGTCGCTCGGCGTCATCGTCTACGACGACCCGCGCGGCCTGCGCCATTACGAGGGCCTGTTGTCCTACGACGCGGTGCAGGAGCGCGGCGCCCAGTTGCTGGCGGCGACGCCCGACCTCGTATCGGCTGAGATTGCCCAGGGGCAGGGCTCGGACGACGCCATCATGCTCTACACCTCGGGCACCACCGGCCGGCCCAAGGGCGCGGTGTTGAGCTATGACAACCTGGTATGGGCCGCCCGGGCCGGCGCGGACTTCGATGGCCTCCGGGAAGGCGACGAACTGCTGTCCTACCTGCCGATGGCCTGGGTGGGCGATCACATCTTTTCCTATGCCCAGGGCTATGTCGTCGGTCTGGTGGTGAACTGCCCCGAATCGGCCGCCACGGTGATGACCGACCTGCGCGAGATCGGCCCGACCTATTACTTTGCGCCGCCGCGCGTGCTCGAGAACCTGATCACCCAGGTCACGATCCGCATGGAGGACGCGAGCTTCCTCAAGCGGCGCATGTTCCAGTTCTTCATGACGATCGCCCGCCGGGTCGGACCGGCGTTGCTCGACGGCCGGCCCGTCGCCGCGACCGACCGGCTGCTCTATGCGCTAGGCAATCTCCTGGTCTACGGGCCGCTCAAGAACACGCTGGGCATGAGCCGCGTGCGCGTGGCCTACACCGCAGGCGAGGCGGTCGGGCCCGAGATCTTCAACTTCTATCGCGCGCTCGGCGTCAACATGAAGCAGCTCTACGGCCAGACCGAAGCGTCGGTGTTCGTCACCATCCATCCCAACGGCGAGGTCTTCTCCGACACGGTCGGCAGGGCGGTCGCGGATGTCGAGCTCAGAATAGCCGACTCTGGCGAGGTGCTCTACCGCAGTCCCGGCGTGTTCAAGGAGTATTTCAAGAACCCCGAGGCCACCAACGACACCAAGACGGAAGACGGCTGGGTGCACACCGGCGATGCGGGCTATCTCGACGAGCGCGGGCACCTCCGCATCATCGATCGCGCCCGCGACGTCGGCAAACTGAACGACGGCACGCTGTTCGCGCCCAAGTTCATCGAGAACAAGCTGAAGTTCTTCCCGCACATCAACGAGGCGGTGGCGTTCGGACACGGCCGCGATTACGTCGCCGCCTTCGTCAACATCGACATGACGGCCGTCGGCGACTGGGCCGAGCGGCGCGGCATCGCCTATGCGAGCTACCAGGAGCTGGCCGGGCGCAAGGAGGTCTACGACCTCGTGCAGAGCGAGATCGAGCGGGTCAACCGCGACCTCGCCGCCGATCCGCGCATGGCGGGCGCCCAGATCCGCCGGTTCCTGATCCTGCCCAAGGCGCTCGAGGCCGACGACGGCGAGCTCACGCGCACCAACAAGGTGCGTCGGTCCATCATCGGCGAGCGCTACGGCGCGCTGATCGACGCCCTCTACGACGGCTCGCGCAACACCCGCATCAAGGTCGACGTCACCTTCGAGGACGGCCGCAAGGGCGCGATCGAGGGCGACGTCGAGATCCGTGGCCTGGTGCCCCAGCCGGCGCCGGCGCCGGCGCGGCCGCTGCGCAGGGCGAGCTGATGCGCATGACGCTGGTGACCGCACGCCCCGCAACCCGCACACCTCACCCTGAGGAGGGCGCGACAGCGCCCGTCTCGAAGGGTGGGCAACGCGCACCATTCCTGGGGCCCATCCTTCGAGACGCACGCCTGCGGCGTGCTCCTCAGGATGAGGTTGCCTTTGTCGAGCTCACGCTCCGATGAGCGGCCGATCACGTGCCTTCAACGAGGTGCTGCTCTCGGTCGAGAATATCAGCCTGTCGTTCGGCGGCGTGAAGGCGCTCTCCGATATCAGCTTCGACATCGCCAAGGGCGAGATTCGCGCCATCATCGGGCCCAACGGCGCGGGCAAGTCGTCGATGCTGAATTGCATCAACGGCTTTTATCATCCGCAGCAGGGCGCCATTACATATAAAGGTGTGCGCCGCAGCCAGATGCGGCCGCACGAAGCGGCAGCCCAGGGCATCGGGCGTACCTTCCAGAACATCGCGCTGTTTCGCGGCATGTCGACCCTCGACAACATCATGACCGGCCGCAATCTGCGCATGAAGACCGGGCTGTTCTGGCAGGCGCTCAGGATCGGGCCGGCGGCGCGTGAGGAGATCGAGCATCGCAAGGTGGTCGAGCGTATCATCGACTTCCTCGAGATCCAGCACATCCGCAAGGTGCCGGTCGGCCGGCTGCCCTATGGCCTGCAGAAGCGGGTCGAGCTCGGCCGCGCGCTCGCCGCGCAGCCCGACCTGCTGCTGCTCGACGAGCCGATGGCCGGCATGAACATCGAGGAGAAGCAGGACATGTGCCGCTTCGTGCTCGACGTGAACGACGAGTTCGGCACCACGATCTGCCTGATCGAGCACGACATGGGCGTGGTCATGGACATCTCCGATCGCGTCGTGGTTCTCGACTACGGCAAGAAGATCGGCGACGGCGCGCCGGACGCGATCAAGAGCAACAAGGCGGTGATCGACGCCTATCTCGGCGTGAGTCACTGATGGCGGGGTCGAATTTCTCGCTCCCTTTCATGCTCCTCTCCCCCGTTAGGGGGAGAGGCGGGGAGAGGGGGCTACGCCCGTCGATTCCCCCTTTTCTAGCCTCTCCCCCTAGCGGGGGAGAGGAACCTGAGGTGAGGAAGATGAAGACGATGAAGAGGGCGACATAATGGGTTTCTTCCTCGAAGTCCTGATCGGTGGCCTGCTCGCCGGCGTTCTCTACTCGCTGGTGGCGCTGGGCTTCGTGCTGATCTTCAAGGCGTCGGGTGTCTTCAACTTCGCGCAGGGCGCGATGGTGCTGACGGCGGCGCTGGCGCTGGTGCGGGCGCTCGAGCTCACGCAGGAAAAGTGGCACTGGCCGTTCGGCCTGGCGCTGGTCGCCGCCCTGCTGTTCGCCGGCGCCGTCATGGCGATCATTGCCTGGGCCGCCGAGCGGCTGGTGTTGCGCAAGCTGGTGAACCAGGAGGGCATCATCCTGTTCATGGCGACGATCGGCGTCACCTTCGTCCTCGAGGGGCTGGCCCAGGCCGTGTTCGGCGCCGACGTTTACCCGCTCAATATCGGCCTGCCGCGGGATCCGATCTTCGTCCTCGAATCGCTGTTCGACGGCGGCATCCTGGTGAACGAGCTCGACCTTTGGGCGGCCGTGATCGCCGGCCTGCTGGTGGTGGGCCTGGCGCTGTTCTTCCAGTGGACGCGCATCGGCCGGGCGCTGCGCGCCGTGGCCGACGACCACGCCGCCGCGCAGTCGGTCGGCATTCCCCTCAACCAGATCTGGTTCATCGTCTGGCTGGTCGCGGGCCTGGTGGCGCTGGTCGCGGGCGCCGTGTGGGGCAGCAAGCTCGGCGTGCAGTTCTCGCTCTCACTGCTCGCGCTGAAGGCGCTGCCGGTCCTCGTGCTCGGCGGCTTCACCTCCGTGCCGGGCGCCATCGTCGGCGGCCTGATCATCGGTGCCGGCGAGAAGCTCTCCGAGGTGTTCCTGGGGCCGGCGATGGGCGGCGGCATCGAAATCTGGTTCGCCTACGTGCTGGCGCTGCTGTTCCTGCTGGTGCGCCCGCAGGGCCTGTTCGGCGAACGCATCATCGAGCGCGTATAGGGGGAAAGCGTGTTCTACCGCGAGGCCGGCCAGTACAAGGCGAGCTACGAAGCCGATCAGGCGATCTTCCCGATCGCCCAGGACCGCGTCGCCATGCTGGCGCTGCTCCTGATCGCCTTTGTCGGGGTGCCGCTGCTGGCCAGCGAATACGTCTACCGCGCCGTACTGATCCCGGTCGTCATCCTGTCGCTGGCCGCCATCGGACTCAACGTGCTGATGGGCTATTGCGGCCAGGTCTCGCTGGGTTCCGGCGCCTTCATGGGGATCGGCGCCTACGCCGCCTACAACTTCGCCATCCGCTTGCCCTTCCTCAATCCCTTCGTCTGCATCCTTCTGAGCGGCTTCGTCGCGGCGGCGATCGGCATCGCTTTTGGCGTGCCCAGCCTGCGCATCAAAGGCTTCTATCTCGCCTGCGCCACCTTGGCGGCGCAGTTCTTCGCCGACTGGGCGTTCCTGCGCATCAAGTGGATCACCAACTACACGCCGTCCGGCTCGGTCAACGCGCCGCCGCTGCAGCTGTTCGGCTACGACCTCTCCTCGCCGACGGCGAACTACCTAGTGGCGCTGGTCTTCACCCTCGTCCTGGGGCTCGCCGCCAAGAACATCGTGCGCGGCCATGTCGGCCGCCAGTGGATGGCGATCCGCGACATGGACATCGCCGCCGAGATCATCGGCGTGCGGCCGATGTACGCCAAGCTCACCGCCTTCGCCGTGTCGTCTTTCCTGATCGGCGTGGCGGGCGCGCTGTGGGCCTTCGTCTATTTGGGTTCATGGGAGCCGGCGGCCTTCTCGATCGACCGCTCGTTCCAGCTCATGTTCATGGTCATCATCGGTGGGCTGGGCTCGATCCTGGGCAGTGTGCTGGGAGCAGCCTTCATCGTGCTGCTGCCGATCTTTCTCAACCAGGCACTGCCGCCGTTCGGCGCGCTGTTCGGCTGGAAGATCAGCACCGCGATCGTCTCGAACTTCGAATCGATCGCCTTCGGTGCCCTGATCGTGTTCTTCCTGGTCGTCGAGCCCAATGGGCTCGCGCGTTTGTGGTCGGTCGCGAAGGAAAAGCTCAGGCTCTGGCCCTTCCCGCATTGACCACGTCTTTGCCTCCCCTCGCAAGGCGAAGGGAGGCGCCCGCGCAGCGGGCGGAGGGGTCATGAGCGTCAGTGCGGCTGCCTATGACCCCTCCGGCCTTCGGCCACCTCCCCCCCTTCGTGGGGAGGAAGTGATTTCGGTGTGTCGGAATATGCTCTAGGCTTTCAGCCAAGGACGGCCGCAAGGACCGGCCGCAATGTAAGGAGGAAACGATGGGACTTCGCAAATTAGCGCTGCTTGGCGCCGCGATCGTGTCGGCTGGAATCATCGCCGCCACGACCGCTCAAGCGCAGAACGAGCAGTTCATCCCGGGCCTGGTCTATCGCACCGGCGCCTATGCCCCCAACGGCATTCCGTTCGCCGACGGCGTCGCCGACTACATCGCCATGCTGAACGCGCGCGACGGCGGCATCAACGGTGTCAAGATCACCTTCGAGGAATGCGAGACCGGCTACGCCACCGACCGCGGCGTCGAATGCTACGAGCGCCTCAAGGGTCACGCTCCGACCGGGGCGTCCTATTTCAGCCCGCTCAGCACCGGCATCACCTTCGCCCTCACCGAGAAGGCGCCGGGCGACAAGATCCCGCTGATCACCATGGGCTACGGCCGCGCCGACAGCCGCGACGGCGCGGTCTTCGAATGGAACTTCCCGCTGCTCGGCACCTACTGGACGGCGGCCAACGTGGCCATCCAGCACATCGCCAAGGAGATGGGCGGCTTCGACAAGCTCAAGGGCAAGAAGATCGCGCTGCTTTATCACGACTCGCCCTACGGCAAGGAGCCGATCGCGGCGCTCGAGGTCATGGCGAAGAAATACGGCTTCGACTTTCTGCAGATCCCCGTGGCGGCGCCCGGCAGCGAGCAGAAATCGCAATGGCTGCAGATCCGCCAGCAGAAGCCGGACTATGTCCTGCTCTGGGGCTGGGGCATCATGAACTCCGCCGCCGTCACCGAGGCCGGCAACGTCAACTATCCGCGCGACAAGATGATCGGCGTGTGGTGGTCGGGCGCCGAGCCCGACGTCATCCCGGCTGGCGAGAAGGGTGCGGGCTACAAGGCGCTGATGCTGCAGCATCCGGCCGGCAAGTCCGCGGTCTATGCCGATCTCGAGAAGTTCGTCATCGCGCCGGGCAAGTCGCTTGCCAAGCCCGACGAGATCGGCTCGGTGCTGTACAATCGCGGCTTGATCAACTCGATGCTGGGCACCGAATCGATCCGCACCGCCATGGCCAAGTTCGGCAACAAGCCGATGACCGGCGAGCAGGTGCGCTGGGGCATCGAGCATCTCGACCTCACCGCCGCGCGCATCAAGGAGCTCGGCTTCGAGGGCATGATCGGACCGATCAAGGTGTCGTGCGCCGACCATGAAGGCACGCGGCTGAGCCGCGTCCACCAGTGGGACGGCAAGAAGTGGAACGTCATCTCCGACTGGTACACCGCCGACGACGCCGTCATCGAGCCGCTGGTCAAGGAAACGGCCGGCAAGTACGCCACCGAGAAGAAGATCACGCCGCGCGACTGCTCGAAGGAGAGCTGAGCACGGGCGCGTTCGAGCAAACACCTCATCCTGAGGAGCGGCCCATGGGGCCGCGTCTCGAAGGATGGGCCGCAGTCTCGGCGTGGCCCACCCTTCGAGACGGCTGCTGCGCAGCCTCCTCAGGGTGAGGAGTTCGTGGAATCAGCAATGAGCGTCACTCCAGCGCCCTTCCCATCCGTCAACGTCCTCGACGTCGCCAATGTCGAGGTGATCTACAATCATGTCATCCTCGTCCTGAAGGGCGTCTCGCTCACGCTGCCCGAGGGCAGGATCGTGGCGCTGCTGGGCGCCAACGGTGCCGGCAAGTCGACGACCCTGAAGGCGATCTCCAACCTGTTGCAGGCCGAGCGCGGCGAGGTCACCAAGGGACAGATCCATTGCCGCGGCGAGCGGGTCGACGGCCTCACGCCCAACGACCTGGTCCGGCGCGGCGTCATCCAGGTGATGGAAGGCCGCCATTGCTTCGGCCATCTCACGGTCGAGGAGAATTTGCTCACCGGCGCCTTCATCCACGGCAACAAGCGCCGCCAGATCGCCGACGATCTCGAAAAGGTCTATCACTATTTCCCGCGCCTCAAGGACCGGCGCACCAGCCAGGCCGGCTACACGTCCGGCGGCGAGCAGCAGATGACGGCGATCGGCCGCGCGCTGATGAGCCGCCCCACCACCATCCTGCTCGACGAACCGTCGATGGGTCTCGCCCCGCAGCTCGTCGAGGAGATCTTCGAGATCGTGAAGAATCTCAACGAGCGCGAGCGGGTCTCGATCCTGCTGGCCGAGCAGAACACCAACGTGGCGCTGCGCTACGCCCATTACGGCTACATCCTGGAGAACGGCCGGGTCGTGCTCGACGGCGACGCCGCGAGCTTGCGCGAAAACGAGGACGTGAAGGAATTCTATCTCGGCATCGGCGGCGAAGGCCGCCGCTCGTTCCGCGACGTCAAGCACTACCGCCGGCGCAAGCGCTGGCTGTAGTCATTGGACCGCGGGCCTCCGGGCCCGCCTCGGACATGAGCGGGCCTGGAGGCCTGCGATCCCTCTAAGACGCTGCCGCCGCCACCCTCTTCGGAATCGGCGGCGCGAAGCGAAAGGCCGCGCCCAGCCGGTTCCAGGCGTTGATGGTGGCGATCGCGGTGCTCAGGAACACCAGCTCGCTTTCGCTGAAATGCTGGCGGACGGCTTCATAGGCCTCGTCCGAGACGCTGCGGCCGGCCAGGTGCGTCAGCGCCTCGGCCCAGGCGAGCGCGGCGCATTCCCTGGCGGAAAAAATGCCGGCCTCGTGCCAGGTCGCCACCAGGTCGAGCTTCTCCTGCGGCACGCCCAGCCTGCGCGACACGTTGAGATGGATCTGCAGGCAGAAGGCGCAGTTGTTGATCTGCGACACGCGCAGCTTCACGAGCTCGACGATCTGCTTGTCGAGGCCCGACTCCTCGGCGCTCTTGCCCATGGCGAGCAGTGCGGCCTGCGCGCCGGGCGCGGTCTTCTGGAAGGTCTCGTAGGCGACGCGGACGTGGGACATGGTGTTCTCCAAGATATTCGAACTCTGATATAATGATGCGCGCAAATCGCGCAAGTCAGGGATTTTGCTACCGGTGGTAGATTGATCTGCCGCAAATGCAGGCATAAAGAAGCGACAATGGCCGACGATCCGAACAATCTCGTTCTTGAGCACTTGCGGGGCATTCGCACCGATTTGGGCGACGTTCGCCAAGACGTGCGCGAGGTCAAGCAACGCCTCACATCGCTGGAGGTCTCGATCGCCAACCTGAGCAGCGGGATAGCCAATCTGCACGGTGATTTTGCCGGTCAGTCGGGACGAATCGACCGCGTGGAGAGCCGTCTGGAAAGAATTGAGAATCGCCTGGATTTGCGCGACGCTTAGGCTGGCGTAGCCGAAGGCTCTGTCTACGGGCCGCCTTGGCAAGTGGCGCCTGCGGCGTCTACCGTGCTCGCAAGCACGAGGGAAACGCCGCCATGGCCAAGCACTACGACACGCTGGAGACCCGCACGCCCGCCGAACGCGAGAAGGCCCTGATGCAGGCCCTGCCGCAGCAGGTCGCCCACGCCAAGGAAAACGCGCCGTTCTTCGCCGCGTGGCTGAAGGACATCGACCCGGCCACGGTCACCTCGCGCGCGGCGCTCGCCAGATTGCCGGTGCTGCGCAAGGCGATGCTGGGCGAGGTGCAGAAGAAGCAGCCGCCGATGGGCGGGCTGATCACCGTGCCGATGAGCAAGGTCCGCCACGTCTTCATGTCGCCCGGCCCGATCTTCGAGATCGACACCGACGAGCCCGACTATTTCCGCGGCGCGCGGGCCATGTATGCCGGCGGCTTCCGGCCCGGCGACATCGTCTACAACACCTTCTCCTATCACCTGACGCCCGCCGGCATCATGATGGAATCGGCGCTGCGGGCGCTCGGCTGCGCCGTGGTGCCGGGCGGCGTCGGCAACACCGAGCTGCAGCTCGACGCCATCGCCGCGATCCGGCCCACCGGTTATGTAGGCACGCCGTCCTTCCTGAAGATCCTGATCGAGAAGGCAGCCGAGCTGGGCAAGGACATCTCGTCGATCAAGAAAGCCTTCGTCGGCGCCGAGGCGCTGCCGCCGTCGCTGCGCCAGATGTTCATCGACAAGGGCATGACCTGCCTGCAGAGCTACGGCACCGCCGACGTGGGCACCATCGCCTACGAATTGGCGGCGTCGGACGGCAAGATCGAGGGCATGATCGTCGACGAGGGCGTGATCGTGGAGATCGTGCGGCCCGGCACCGGTGATCCGGTGCCCGAGGGTGACGTCGGCGAGGTCGTGGTCACGACCTTCAATCGCGCCTATCCGCTGATCCGCTTCGGCACCGGCGACATGTCGGCGGTGTTGTCCGGCACCAGCTCGTGCGGGCGCACCAACATGCGCATCAAGGGCTGGATGGGCCGCGCCGATCAGCGCACCAAGGTGCGCGGCATGTTCGTCGATCCCGAGCAGATCGCCGAGATCTCCAGGAAGCACCCGGGCCTGGGCCGCCTGCGGCTGGTCATCGACTGGGTCAACCAGGCCGATGTGATGACCCTCAAGGTCGAAGCGGCAGCACCGTCGGCCGATCTCGAGAAGGCGATGGAGGGCACCATCCGCACCGTGTGCAAGGTGGGCGGCAAGGTCGAGTTCGCCAAGCCCGGCAGCCTGCCCAACGACGGCAAGGTGATCGACGACGTGCGCAAGTACACGTGAGGCGTGCCCCAGCCATGATTCGAATCGGTCTGCGCTAGCACGTCGC
This sequence comes from uncultured Alphaproteobacteria bacterium, assembly GCA_963765385.1. Taxonomy (GTDB): domain Bacteria; phylum Pseudomonadota; class Alphaproteobacteria; order Reyranellales; family Reyranellaceae; genus Reyranella. Next base: position 2,312,659 of record CAVXWG010000014.1, read on the forward strand.
TAGCACCACGCTAGCCACGCAATCGTGATGCGCTTTTCCACCGTCTCTACGGGGCGCAAAAAGTCAAAACGGCTTGACAGTCCTGAGCAATGTTGTGGCGTATGCCTGCCGGTCCGTCCCAGGAGTCGGCATGATGTTCATCGGGTTTTCCGAACGCCCGTCAATTGACGTCGAGCTTCAGCCCTTCCTTGTCGATCACGCTCTTCCACAGCGCGATCTGCGCCGTGACGAATGCGTCGAACTGCTCGGGCGTGCCGTAGGCGGGGAAGCCCGCCATGGCCTTGAAGCGCTCCTGGGTCTTGGCGTCGTCGAGCCAGGTCTTCGTCTGGGCGTTGAGCGAATCGACGATCGGTCTCGGCGTACCGGTCGGCAGGAAGACGCCGAACCAGGTCGAGACGTCGAAGGGTTTCAGCTCCGGCATGGTCTCGCAGATCGGCACCAGCTCGGGCGTCAGCGGATTGCGCTGCGCCGAGGTGATGCCGAGCCCCCTGAGCTTGCCCGCGCGCATGAACTCGATGCTGGTGGTGAGGTTGTCGAAGAAGAACTGGGTGACGCCCGCCGTCAGGTCCTGCAGGGCCGGCGCCGCGCCGCGATAGGGGATGTGCTCGGCCTTGGTGCCGGTGAGCTGGAGGAACCAGGCGCCCGACAGGTGCGGCGACTGGCCGGTGCCCGAGGAGGCGTAGGAGGCCTTGCCGTTCTGTGCCCTGAGCCAGGTCACGAACTCCGGCACGGTCGTGGCCGGCACCGAGGGATGCACCACCAGCACGTTGGGCGCGGTGATGACGTTCGACACCGCGATCAGGCTTTTCGGCGTATAGGGCATGTTGCGGTAGAGCGAATAGGCGATCGACTGCGGGCCGATATTGCCCATCAGCATGGTCAGCCCGTCCGGGGCGGCCTTGGCGACTTCGGTCGAGCCGATGACGCCGCCCGCCCCCGACTTGTTGTCGACTACACAGGACTGGCCCCAGGTCTGCTGCAGGAAGGCCGCCAGCAGGCGGGCCACGATGTCGGTGGTGCCGCCGGGGGCGGCTGGCACGACCAGGCGGGTGGCCCCGGCAGGCTTCCAGGCCGCCTCGGCCCGCAGGCCCCCGGACGGCAGTGAGGCCAGCAGGCCGGCGGCCGGCAAAGCGGCGGCCGAGGCCACGAAGGTGCGGCGGGAAAGACGGCGAGCCATGGCGTTCCCTTGAATATTGTTGAGCACCCCGTAACACGGGTGCACTGGCAAATCCGCCATAATTCCCGTATCTAGTGGTAGTGCGGCTGCCCCGAATCGCCGGGCTTTTCCGGCGGTCTGCTCCCCCCGTGCATGGGGTCCGCGCCAAAGGAGGATATATTGAAGAGGCGTACTTTCGTCTCCGGCAGCGCGGCGCTGGCTGCCGCCGGTTTTGCGGCTGGATTTACCTCGGCGGCCGAGGCCGCGACCATCAAGCCCTATAGCTGGGACCTCAACCCACCGACCGACACGCGCGACAATTTCATCGCCTGGGGCAAGTCGCGCGGCGAGGATCCGGTGTTCCTGGGCCAGCGCTGGGACCGTTTCCAGGCGTTGCTCAAGAACAAGGACATCTGGGGGGCCGCCACGATCCGCGCCTTCCTGCTGACGCCGCGCGAGGAATTCGCCGCGGTCAATCCGGCGATCCACAAGCGCGCCTACGAGCACGCCTTCCTCGACATCGGCTATGGCGTCACCATGTCGGGCCCGCATCTGCAGGCGCGCATGACCAACGTGATCGACGTCAAGCGCGGCGAGAAGGTGCTCGAGATCGGCACCGGCTCGGGCTGCAGTCGGCCTACATCGCCAACCTCACCGACAATGCCTACACGATCGAGATCATCAAGCCGCTCGCCGAGCGCACGCGCGGCGTCTACGACAAGCTGATCGAGAAGGGCTACACCGAGTACCAGCACATCAAGACCAAGATCGCCGACGGCTATTACGGCTGGGAAGAGGCAGCGCCGTTCGACAAGATCATCGTGACCTGCGGCATCGACCACGTGCCGCCGCCGCTCCTGCAGCAGCTCAAGGCCGGTGGCCTGATGGTCATCCCGGTCGGCCCGCCGGGCGCCCAGCGCGTGCTCAAGGTCGCCAAGACGCAGGGTGCCGACGGCTCGATCACGACCAGCCGCGAGGACATCTACGGCGGCAAGATCGTGCCGTTCGTGCCCTTCACCAAGCTCGAGGGCGACCAGATCGTCGGCAACCACAACCGCTGACGCCTGGAAGACGACGCTGAATGAGGGGCCGCGTGCCATGCACGCGCGGTCCCGCTCGGCCGCAATGACGGCCCAACAACAACGGAGTCCCCCTTGACCGTTTCGGTCGATCTCGACCATCGCCCGCCGCTTACCTTCTATCTGTCCGTCGGTCTGGTCGCCGGCAGCATCATTGCGCTGCAGATCGGCATCATGCGCGTCTTCTCGGTCGGCAGCTGGGCGCATTTCGGCTCGCTGGTGGTGAGCCTCGCCATGTTCGGCTTCGGTCTCACCAGCGCCGTCATGTGCGTCGGCCAAGGGCTGGTTCGAGCGCCACTGGCGAGGGCGCGATCAAGGGCGCGCTGCTGGCTTTCGGGCCGCTGATGGTGGTGTGCAATCTCGTCGCCCAGCAGGTGCCGTTCAACGCCATCTTCCTGATCTCCGACCCGATGCAGAAGTGGCGGCTGCTCGCCAACTTCGTGCTCTATTTCCTGCCGTTCCTGGCGGGCGCCCTCTATCTCGGCATGGTCTTCCTGAAGGCGCGCAAGAGCTTCAACCGCGTCTACTTCGCCGACCTCGTCGGCTCGGGCCTGTGCGGGCTGTCCGTGCTGCTCGCCATGTATTTCTTCCGGCCCGACGACCTCATCATGGCGCCGCTGCTGCTGTGGCTGGTGGGCGGCGTGCTGTGGTTCGCCTCGATCGGCGATCGGCGCGGCATCGCCGGCCATCGTGGGCGTCGCGGTGCTGGCTGCGGCCGTGCACTACGTCGTGCCGCCGGCACTCGGCATCCCCAAGCTCGCGGTGTCGGACTACAAGGGCGTCGCCTACGCCCGCAAATTCCCCGACGCCCAGCGCATCTACGAGCGCGCCTCGCCGTTCGGCTACCTCGAGGTCTATTCGAGCTCCTACCTGCATTTCGCGCCGGGCCAGTCGGACAACGCGGCGTTCAACCTGCCCGAACATGCCGGCCAACGCCTATCTCGGCCTGTACATCGATTCGGAGGGACCGTCGGGCGTCATCAAGGATCTGCCGGCCGACGAGACCGCCTATTTCAGCTATCTGTCGATGTACTACCCGTACGTCCTGAAGCAGAAGCCGGACACTTTCGTGGTCCAGTTCGGCGGCGGCCTCTCGACGGCGGTGGCGCTGAAGTCGGGCTCCGAGCATGTCACGGTGGCCGAGGGCAATCCCGCGGTGCTGACGGCGTTCCGCGAGGACAAGGGCCTGCGCGACGTTCACCGGCGACATGCTCAACAATCCCAAGGTCACCGTCATCGACTATGACGGCCGGCTCTACCTCGCCCATACCAAGAACCGCTACGACGTCATCGACCTGTCGCTCGCCGACTCGGCCGGCCTGTCGAGCCCCGGCGGCTTCGCCATCGTCGAGAAGTACTCCTACACGCGCGAGGCGATGAGCGCCTACATGCGCGCGCTGAAGCCCGGCGGCATTCTCTCGGTCACGCTGTGGAACAAGGAGGAGCCGCCCAAGTCGGTGCTCAAGCTCTACGCCACGATGGCCGCGGCGGCGCGCGACGTCGCGGGCGAGGACGGTCGGGCGGACATCGCCAAGGACTTCTACGTCGTCTCGACCTACCTCTCGACCGCCACCGTGCTCTACAAGCGGGGCGGCTTCACGCGCCGAGGAGATCGCCAAGCTGCAACGCCCATACCAAGGCGATGTCGTTCGACGAGATCTACTATCCCGGCCTCAAGGTCGATGAGTCGGCAGCTGGCGCAGATCCTCCAGGACTACCGCGACCAGTTCTTCTCCCAGGGCGAGGCGGCCGATCCGACGGTGCCATCGGAGCAGGAGCCCAACGATAAGCCCCCGCCGGGAATGACCGCCGCCGCCGCTCCCGCGGCGGACGCCGCAACCGAAGCCAAGGACGGCACACCGCCGACGGCGCTGGTGCCGGCGACCGTCATGGGCCGGCTGGCCTGGCACTATCTCGTCAATGGCGGCTGGCAGAAGGTCGCCGACGACTACGTCTTCGACACCCGCATCCTGACCAATCACCAGCCGTACTTCGCCGCCTACATCAAGGTGAAGGACCTGCCGAAATTCACCGACCGGCTCGAGCTGGTGCAGGACGAGTGGGGCTATCTGCTGCTGTGGGCGACGCTCGGCATCGCCGCGATTTTCGCCTTCACTCTGGTGCTGTTCCCGCTGATCTTCGGCTGGCGTACGATCTTCAGTCGCTATCCCGGCAAGTTCGGCACCATGATCTATTTCCTCTGCCTCGGGCTCGGCTACATCATCGTCGAGGTGGGCATGATCGCCCACTTCATCCTGGCGCTCTCCAACGCCACGGTGTCGGCCTCGGTGCTGATCACCGGCATGCTGGTGTTCTCCGGCCTCGGCAGCTTCGTGTCCGAGCGCTTCCTCGATCGCGCGCGCAGCGTGATGCCGAAGATCTTCCTCGCGATCTTCCTGATCCTGACGCTCTACGCCTTCACCATCGACTACGCGCTCGACTGGATCGGCACGCTGCCCTACGCGCTGCGCATCGTGCTCTGCCTGCTGCTGCTGATGCCGCCGGCCTTCCTGATGGGCTTCCCCATGCCGACCGCCATGACGACGCTGGGCCGGCTGGGCAAGGACCACATGTTCCTGTGGGCCTGGGGCATCAACGGCTGCTTCTCGGTGATCGGCGCCGCCCTGGTGCCGATCGTGGCCACGAGCTTCGGCCTGCCGGCCGTTGTGCTGGCTGGGCGCCGTCGCCTATCTGGTGGCGCTGCCTGCCTTCTTCTCCGTGCTGAGGCCGCTCCCCGCCGGGCGGCCTGTGGCCGCGTGAAGCGGCGGGCTCTGCTCCTGGGGGCACTGCTGATGCCGACGGCTGCGCGCGCGAAAACGACAAAGCAGGCCAGCCAAGAAGCCGGCCGCCGTTCCCAAGCCGGCACCCCAGCCGCCGAGCGGTCCGCAGCCGCTGAAGCAGGCGAAGATTGCAGCTCGTCGCCTTCAACGCCTCGATCTTCCCCTATCGCGGCGTCGTGCCCGACACCAACAAGCCGTTCCTCGATGCCCGCGCCGGCCGCAAGCGCGGCCACACCAGCCTCGAACGGCGACGTCTTTTGGGAAGAGCCCGACCTACAGCGACCGCCGCTCGCTGCTCTATCTGCCGGCCGGCTACGATCCGCAGCGCGCCGTCGCTGATCGTGCTCTTCCTGCACGGCCAGGGCGCCACGCTCGAGCGCGACGTGATCGCCCGCCAGGGCGTGCCGCGGCAGCTCGCGCGAATTCGGGCCAGAACGTGGCGCTGGTGGCGCCGCAGCTGGCCGTCGATGCCGCCGATTCGAGCGCCGGCAACTTCTGGAGGCCGGGTCACTTCGCCGCCTATATCGACGAGGCGGCCGAACGGCTGATGCGGCTCTATGGCGATCGCCGCGTTGGATCGAACCTCAACCAGGCGCCGGTCGTCATCGTGGCCTACAGCGGCGGTTATCTCTCGGCCGCCTACGCGCTGGAACGCGGCGGCGCCGATCACCGCATCAAGGGCGTGATCCTGATGGACGCGCTCTACGGCGACGAGGACAAGTTCGCGTCCTGGGTGGCGGCGCGTCGTCGCCAGTCGTTCCTGCTGAGCGCCTACACCGAATTCGACGAAGGACGAGAACGCGACGCTCGAGAGCCTTCTGGACAAACGGCGCGTGCCCTACACCAAGGGTCTGCCGTCGGAGTTGAATCCGGGAACGGTCGCTTTCGCGCAGTGCGGCAATCTCGAAATGCATGGCGATTTTGTTACACGCGCATGGCGGCCCGATCCCCTGAAACATGCGCTGGCAATGATTCCCGGCTACGGCGCGGTTCGTGGTAAACAGGGCGCATGAGCGATCCCCTGCGCCAGGAACTCCTGGACATCTTCGTCGGCCGCGCCACGCGTCGTTACGGCTTGAGCGCGATCAACCAGCTGCAGCACGCGCTGCAGGCCGCCCAGCTGGCCGAGGCCGACGACTGCGCCGCCGGCCACCGTGCTGGCCTCGCTGCTGCACGATGTCGGCCACATGATCCATCGATCTGGGCGAGGATCCCGCCGCGCGCGGCGTCGACGACGTGCATGAGGAGCTCGGCGCCCGCTGGCTGGCCGAGCGTTTCGGGCCGGAGGTGAGCGAGCCGGTTCGCCTGCATGTCGCGGCCAAGCGCTATCTCTGCGCCGTCGAGCCGGATTATTTCGGCAAGCTCTCGCCCGATTCGGTGCGCAGCCTCGGCCTGCAGGGCGGGCCGATGTCGGCCGACGAGATCGAGCAGTTCCGGCGTAATCCGCTTTATGCCGAAGCGGTGCGCCTGCGCCGCTACGACGAAGCCGCCAAGGACCCGCGCGCCCAGACGCCGGATTTCGATCATTTCCTGCGCCACGTCGCTGTCTGCCGCCGCGCCTGAAACAGATGATCGGTCCTCGCGACGTCGAGGCCGCTTGGCGCCTCATCCAACCGCATGTCCGGCGCACGCCCGCGCTCGAGCTTCCCGCGGGTTCGCTGGGGCTCCGCGCGCCCGTCGCACTGAAGCTCGAATCGCTGCAGGTCAGCGGGTCGTTCAAGGGCCGCGGTGCCTTCCATAAGCTGCTGGCCTCGAAAGTGCCGGCGGCGGGCATCATCGCCGCCTCGGGCGGCAATCACGGCGCCGCCGCGGCCTATGCTGCCCGCGCGTTGGGCCACAAGGCCGAGATCTTCGTGCCGACCATCGCCTCGCCGACCAAGGTGGCGCGACTCAAAAGCTATGGCGCCGTCGTGCATCAGGTCGGCGCCGTCTATGCCGAGGCGCGGGCTGCATCCGAGAAGCGCGCCGCCGAGACCGGTGCGCTCACCGTCCCGGCCTACGAAGATGAGGTGGTGTTCGCGGGCGCCGGCAGCGTGGCGCTCGAGTTCGCCGGGCAGGCAAGGTTCGACACCTTGCTGGTGGCCGTGGGCGGCGGCGGGCTCATCGCGGGCTGTGCGTCGGCGATCGGCGAGGGCACGAGGATCGTGGCCGTCGAGACCGAAGGAACGCCGACCTTGCATGAAGCGCTGAAGGCCGGCCGGCCGGTCGAGGTCAAGATTTCCGGCATCGCGGCCGATGCGCTGGGCGCCAGCCTGATCGGCACGCCCAACTTCGAGGTCGCCCGCACGCTCGTCCGTGAGTCCGTGCTGGTGAGCGATGAAGCCGTCCGCAAGGCCCAGCGCGCCTTGTGGGACGAGCTTCGGGTGATTGCCGAGCCCGCGGGCGCCACCGGACTCGCCGCCCTGATGTCCGGCGCCTACCAGCCGGCAGCGGGCGAGCGTGTCGCCACCCTGGTGTGCGGCGCCAACACCGAGCCCGGCTCGGTCGTCTAGGCGGCCATCGGCGCGGGCGATGCGCAGGCGACTGTCCGCCCGGCTACTCATTGAACGACGCGGGACGGCTCCTGCTGTTTCGCTTCGTCCACGGGACCGGGCCGCTCGCCGGCCAGGATTTCTGGGCGACGCCGGGCGGCGGCGTGGAGGAGGGCGAAACGCTCGATCAGGCGGCGGTTCGGGAATTGGCCGAGGAGACCGGCGTGCGGCGCGACAGCGTCGGCCCGGAAGTCGCGCGCCGGGAGGTCGCGATCCGGCTGCCCGACGGCGAGCCTGTCTTGTCGGACGAGCGGTATTTCCTGGTTCAGGTCACCGACGATTCGATGTCGCGAGCCAATTGGACCGCCTTCGAGCGGGAGGTCATGGTCGAGCACCGATGGTGGTCGCGCGAAGAACTCGCGCAGACGGAGCTCACGGTCTGGCCGGAGAATCTTGTGGCGATGCTCGACGCCGTCGCGTTGTAGAGCAGATTCCTATCTTGAGGGAGCGCGGACCTCCAGGTCCGCATCTTTTCTTGTCGGTGCGATGACATGAGCGGACCTGGAGGTCCGCGCTCCGGCAAAACGTGAACGGTAGCCGACCCGCCCTAGCGGCTGACGCTGCTCACCAGCGCGCGGTTGGCCTTGCCGGCGCCGTCGCTGAAATCGAAGCGGATCGCGTATTTGTCGGCAGGCGCAATCCACCAGCGCGAGATCGCGCGCTCGCCCTTGTCGCCCTGCTCGTTCATCTCGACCACGAAGGTGTCGATCAAGGCATCCCCCGGACCGGCGCGTTTTTCGTAGCGCGCGACCGTCAGGATGTAGTGCCAGCTCCGGCCGCCGGCGCTGAAATCCGCCTCGATCTTCTTGCCGACCTGCAGGGGCCACAGCCGCTCGGGCCGGAGGGCGGCGAGGAAAGCCGATACGTTGCTGCCGTCGGGCGCCGGGTTGTCGAACAGCAACGCGCGCAACTTATAGGGCTTGCCGCCCAAGATCTCCATGTTGCAGTCCATGCCATCGCGGCCACGCGCGACCACCTTGGTCCCGCTGTCATAGGTGAAGGTCGTGCCGGGATCGGGGCAGGCGAAGTCCATGGTCTGGGCTGAGGCCAGGGCGGAGGGCAGGAGGGCAGTGAACAGGATCGCGGCAAGGCAGGTTTTCATGCGACCGATCATAACCAAGTTAGACGAAATGGCACGCTGCCAGCGTCCCGCCGCCGACCGGCCGCAGCACGGGCCTTTCGAGCCTGCAGCGGTCCTGGGCGATCGGGCAGCGCGACTGGAAGGGACAGCCGGCCGGCGGATCGAGCGGGCTCGGCAGCTCGCCCTGCAGCACGGTGCGCTGGCGGGCGCGGGCCGCCTTGGGATCGGCGATCGGCGCCGCCGCCAGCAGCGCCTTGGTGTAGGGATGCTGCGGGTTGCGCCAGATCTGATCGCGCGCCCGCCACCTCGACCAGGGTGCCGAGATACATCACGGCCACGCGGTCGGCGATGTGCTCGACCACCGAGAGGTCGTGGCTGATGAAGAGGTAGGAGACGCCGAACTCGCCCTTGAGGTCCTCCAGCAGGTTGATCACCTGGGCGCGCACCGACACGTCGAGCGCCGACACCGGCTCGTCGCAGATGATGAGCTTGGGGTTGAGCGCGAGCGCGCGGGCGATGCCGATGCGCTGGCGCTGGCCGCCGGAGAATTCGTGCGGATAGCGCTGCCTGGCGTCGGCCGGCAGGCCGACCCAGCCGCAGCAGCGTCTCGACTCGCTCGGCTGCGGCGTCGGCCGTCCAGCCGGCGACGACCAGCGGCTGGGCCACCGAGCGGCCGACCGTCGAGCGCGGATTGAGCGAACCGTAGGGATCCTGGAAGATCATCTGCACCTTGCGGCGCATCTCGGCCAGCTCAGCGCGGCCGAGCGGCGCGATGTCGACGCCGTCGACCACGATCGCGCCGGCCGCGACCGGCACCAGCTTCAGGATCGCCTTGCCGAGCGTCGACTTGCCGCAACCCGATTCGCCCACCAGCCCCAGCGTCTCGCCGGCGGCCAGCTCGAGGCTGACGCCGTTCACCGCGCGCACGACGCCGGCCGCTCGTGTTGAAGCGGACATGGACGTCGTGAGCGCCAGCAGCGCCATGCTCAGCCCTTCTCGGCCGCGAAGCAGGCGACCAGCGCGGCCGGGCGCCGGCTGGGTGAAGCGCCGGCCGCTCGCGCCGGCAGCGTTCCATCACGCGCGGGCAGCGCGGCGCGAAGGCGCAGCCCGGCGGCAGGGCGTTGAGCGGCGGCACCATGCCGGGAATATCGGCCAGCCGCTCGGCCCGCGGCCGCGCCGGGGATCGGCGTCGCGCCGATCAGGCCGACCGTATAGGGGTGCAGCGGGCGTCTCGAACAGGTCGTCGACCGACGCCTCCTCGACCTTGCGGCCGGCATACATCACCACCACGCGGTCGGCGGTCTCGGCCACCACGCCGAGATCGTGGGTGATGAAGATCATCGCCATGCCGGCATCGGCCTGCAGCTTCTTCAGCAGCGCCAGCACCTGCGCCTGCACCGTGACGTCGAGCGCCGTGGTCGGCTCGTCGGCGATCAGCACCGACGGACTGCAGGCGATCGCCATGGCGATCATCACGCGCTGGCACATGCCGCCCGAGAGCTGGTGCGGATAGGCGTCGAGCCGCCGGCCGGCGTCGGGCATGCCGACCAGCTCCAGCAGCTCGAGCGCGCGGGCGCGTGCCTGGCCGCGTCCGAGGTCGGTGTGGGTGGTCAGAACCTCGACGATCTGCTTCTCGACGTCGCCACCGGATTGAGCGAGCTCATCGGGTCCTGGAAGATCATGCCGATCTCCTTGCCTCTGATGTCGAGCATGGTCTTCTCGGAGCACCGCCACGATGTCGCGGCCGTTGAGCTTCACCGCTCCGCCGACGATACGGGCCGGCGGATCGGGCAGCAGGCGCATGATCGAAAGCGCCGACAGCGACTTGCCGCAGCCCAACTCGCCCACCAGCGCCACCGTCTCGCCGGCGCCGACCGCCAGCGACAGCCCGTCGACCGCCTTCATCTCGCCGCGGCGGGTGAACAGCGTGGTGCTGAGGTCGCGCACCTCGAGAGTCTATAGGAGCGCGGACCTCCAGGTCCGCATCATGATCATGAGCGGACCTGGAGGTCCGCGCTCCGTTATGAGATCACGCCGTGCCATCACCGATCCCTGAGCTTGGGATTGAGCGCATCGTTCAGCCCGTCGCCGACCAGGTTGAGGCAGAGCACCGTCACCATGATGGCGACGCCCGGGATGGCGCAGATGTACCAGGAGCTGCGGATCAGCTGCCGTCCATCGCCGACCAGCCGGCCCCAGCTCGCGACATTGGGATCGCCCAGTCCGAGGAACGACACCGCCGATTCGAACAGGATGGCGCCGGCCACCACCAGCGAGGAGAGCACGATCACCGGCGGCAGCGCGTTGGGCAGGATCTCGCCCACGATGATGCCGGCAGTTGCCCATGCCCATGGCGCGGCAGGCCTGCACGAACTCGCGGTCGCGCAGCGCCAGGAATTCGGCGCGGGTCAGGCGCGCGATCGACGTCCAGCTCACGATGCCGATGGCGATCACGATGTTGCTGAGGGTCGAGCCCAGGATCACCACGATGGTGAGCACGAAGATCAGGTTGGGGATCGTCTGGAACAGCTCGGACGCGCGCATGGCGAGCTCGTCGACCCAGCCGCCGAAATAGCCGGCGACCGCGCCGACGGTGACGCCGATCATGGTGGCGACGGCCGAGGCGAACAGGCCGATCAGCAAGCGTGGCGCGCGCGCCATGCACGATCATGGCGAGGATGTCGCGGCCGAGCGAATCGGTGCCGAGCGGGAAGGCGGGGTCCTCGCCCGGCCACAGTTCGGGCGTGCCGACGATGCGCAGCGGATCGACCGGGAACAGGAGCGGCGCCAGCAGGGCGATCAGAGCCACCAGCAGGATCACGCAGGCCCCGATCAGCGCGCCGCGGTTGCGGGCGAACCGGCTTAAGAAATTCAAAGCGCGCCATCAGCGGATCTCGATGCGCGGGTCGAGCCACATATAGACGAGGTCGACGGCGATGTTGGCGGCGATCACCACCAGCGAGCCCAGCACCAGGATGCCCAGCACGACCGGGTAGTTGCGCGAGCTCACGCTGTCGAACAGCAGCGAGCCGATGCCCGGCCAGCTGAACACGCTTTCGATCACCACGCTGCCGGCCAGCACCGTGCCCATCTGCACGCCCAGGATGGTGACGACCGGCAGCAGTGCGTTGCGCAGCACGTGCGAGATCGTGACCTTGGTGCGTGAAAGTCCCTTGGCGCGCGCGGTACGGACGAAGTCGAGCTGAGCCACCTCCAGCATCGAGGAGCGCATGACCCGGGCGTAGATCGCGGCATAGAACAGGCCAAGCGCCAGGGTCGGCAGCAGCAGGTGATGCAGGATATCGAGCACGTCCGCCGCCGCCGCCGATAGTCGCCATGCCGCCGACCGGCAGCCAGCCCAGCTTCACCGAGAACAGCACGATCAGCATGATGCCGAGCCAGAAGCTGGGCGCGGCGAAGAAGAACATGGCCAGCACCGAGACCAGCGTGTCCCAGAAGGTGCGCACCTTCATCGAGGCGACGACGCCCGCCGCGACGCCGACCGCCAGAGCGAGCGCGACGCTCGAGAGCATCAGCAGCAGGGTGGCCGGCAGGCCGGTCCAGATCGCGTCGATGACCGGCATGTTCTGGCGGTAGGAGAAGCCGAAATCGAGATGCAGCAGCGCCCAGATGTACTTCGACGAGCTGCAGCCACACCGGATCGTCGAGCCCGTAGGTCTTGCGCAGGAGCTCGACCGTGGCCGGATCGCTCACCTGGTTCTCGGCGGTCATCAGGTCGAGAAAGCTGCCCGGGGCGAGCTGGATCAGGCAGAAGTTGATGACCACCACGCCCAGGATCAGCGGCACGGCCTGGATCAGCCGCCGCCGCAGCAGGCGAAGAGCGGCGAGTTGGCGGGAGGAGGCGCCGGTGGATGCGATTATTGCCACTGCTGCTCCCGCCTCCCCTCATGTTCCTCTCCCCCGCTAGGGGGAGAGGCTAGGTGAGGGGGCGACACGGGACGTAACCCCCTCACCCAGCCTCTCCCCCTAGCGGGGGAGAGGAGCATGAAAAAGGGGAGGGAGGCGGACGACGTGAGCGTCGTGCTCAGCTCGCCAGCCATATGTCGTACCAGCTCGCCGCCAGGTAGTTGGGATCGTTGGAATGGTTCTGCACCTTGGTGCTGGCGACGGTGATCGATTCGAGCTCGACCAGCGGCAGCAGCGGCGCCTCGAGCGTGATGATCTTCTGGAAGTCGACCACCAGCGCCTTGCGCTTGGCGGGGTCGGTCTCGACCTTGATCTGCTCGACCAGCGCATCGACCTCGTCGGTGTGGAAGCCCGAGGCGTTGCGGAAGGGCACGCCCTTCTTGATGCCGTCCGAGGTGAAGTACGCCGTCGTCGAGGGCACCGGCTCGGACGGATTGGCCTGGTTGGAGATCGCCAGGTCGAAATCGTAGTCGGTGTAGATGCGCTTGATCGAGGACGGCCGGTCGGGAACGGTGAGGTTGATGCCGACGCCGACGTCTTCCAGCGCCTGCTTCACGTACGAGCCGATCTTGCCGTTCTCGGTGAACCAGCCGGCCGCCAGCAGGTTCAGGGTGAAGCGCTTGCCGTCCGGCTTTTTCGGGTAACCCGCGGCGTCGAGCAGCGCCGCCGCCTTCTTGGGATCGAAGGCGTCTTGTAGGTGTCGGCGGTGAAGAACTCCGTGTTGGGCGAGTAGATCGGGCCCGTGCCCGGCCGCGCATAGCCGTAATAGACCGTCTTGGCGATGAAGCCGCGGTCGACGGCGTAAAACATCGCCTGGCGCACCTCGCGCTTGGCGAAGATCGGATTGCGCATGTTGCATTCGAGCGTGCTCGACCACACGCTTTCCTCGTAGCCCTTGGGCGTGGCGACGAACTTGCCGGTTGCGGCGAGCCGCTTGATGTCGGGCGGCGCCACGGGATTGAACACGCCGATATGGATGTCGCCCGCCTCCATGGCGGCGGCGCGGCCGGCCGGGTCGCGCACGTAGCGGATGATCAGCCGGTCCATGTAGGGCATGTCCTTGCGCCAGTAGGCGTCGTTCCTGACATACTCGAAGTGGCTGCCGCGCACCCACTCCTTGAACTTCCACGGGCCAGTGGCGATCGGCGCGTTGTTGGCCGGGTTGGTGACGGGATCGCTGCCGGCATAGACATGCTTGGGCACGATGTAGTTCACGCTGCCGCAGAGCAGCGAGGAGAAGAAGAACTCAGGCACCGGCTTGTTGAACTTGACGACGACGGCGTCGGCATCCGGCGCCTCGACGCCGGCGAAGTCGGTCAGCGCCGAGCCGGCGGCGTATTTCTTCCAGATCTCGTCGATCGAATAGACGACGTCGTCCGTGGTCATGTCCTGGCCATCGTGGAACTTCACGCCCTTGCGGATCTTGATCGTGTAGGACTTGTAGTCGGCCGCGGGCTTCCAGGCTTCCGCCAGCTCGCCGTCGAACACGCCGTCCATTCGCCGGTTGCCCAGCCGCTCGAACAGCTTGGAGGAGGAGAAGGTGGGGGAGGAGCCGCCGCCCGCCGGCACGTAGCAGGCCTGCGGCTCGCCGCCGCCCCAGGTCGCCACCAGGGTGCCGCCGCGCTTGGGCTCGCCTTGGGCGAACGACGGGGCCGCCCTGCCGATCAGGCCGCTGGCCAGCACGCCCGCGCCAAAGGCGCGACGCCCAAAACAAACTCTATCCGTCATCGTGGCCTCCTTGCCGCGTGAAACCGACGCAATCCTTGTGCCGTTCATCCGCTTTCATTTTCCTCTCCCCCGCCAGGGGGAGAGGTTAGGTGAGGGAGAATCGATGGGCGTCGCCCCCTCACCCGTCCTCTCCCCCTGGCGGGGGAGAGGAGGCTTGATTGGTTGGCGCTGTGCGCTAGGCCGGCAGCGTCGAATAGGTCGCGCGGCCGACCGCGAGCAGCGCCTTCTGGTCGTTGAATACGTCGACATCGACGACGCCCACGCTCTTGCCGGCGCGGCGCACCGTCGCGGTGATGGTGAGCCCGGTCTTGATCGCCGGCCGCAGGTAGTCGACGCGGAAATTGATGGTCGGCAAACCGCGGCGCAGCCCCATGATCAGTGCGTAGTCGCCGACCGTGTCGATGATCGCCGCCAGCGGACCGCCGTGCCACTGGCCGGTGCCGGCGCCACGCTCGAACTCCTGTCGCATGGCGCAGGTCATGGTGATCTGCTCCCTGGCCGGATCCGCTTCGGTGACCTTGAGCCCGAGGAAGGCGATGAAGGGCGAATGGTCGAGCATCTTCTGCAGCTCGTCCCTGGTGAGCGGCACGAGCTTGTCGCTCTTTTTGTCACTCATGGGGCCACCACGACCTTGCCGAACACTTCGCGGTCCTCGATGACGCGCAGCGCCTCGCGGGCCTGGTCGAGCTTGAAGACCTTGTCGACCAGCACCTTGAGCTTGCCCTGTTGCACCAGCTCGAGCAGCTTCTCGATGTCGCTGCGCGCCCAGCCGTTCGAGCCCAACACCTTGAGCTCGAAGGTCCAGATGAAGCGGATGTCTTCGGTCGGTGCGTAACCCGCGGTGGCGCCGCAGGTCAGCAGCCGGCCGCCCACCTTCAGGCACTTCAGCGAATTCACCCAGGTATCGCCGCCGGTGTAGTTCACCACCACGTCGACGCCCTGGTCGGTGCCCGAGCCGCGCCGCGTCGGCTTGCCGTACATCGAAAAGATTTCCTTCATGAAATCCTTCTCGATGTAGTTGATGGTCTTGTCGGCCCCGAGCTCCATCAGGCGCTTGGCCTTGGCGTCGGTGCCGGCGCAGGCGATCACCTCGGCGCCGGCCAGCTTGGCGATCTGCAGGCAGCACACGCCGACACCGCCCGAGGCCCCCAGGATCAGCACCTTCTCGCCCTTTGCGACATGGCCGTTGGTCGTCATCATGCGCAGCGCCGTGCCGTAGGCGCAGGGCAGCGCGGCCGCGTCGGTGAAGCTCACGCCATCGGGGATGCGGACAAGCTGGTGGGCGCGAGCCCGGCAGAGTTCGGCCAGGCCGCCATGGATCGTCTCGCCCATCAGGCCGCCTTCGACGCGGTTGATGGGATCGACAACGACGCGGTCGCCTTTCTTCCAGCCGGTGACGCCGGGCCCGATCTCGGCGATCTCGCCCGCCACGTCGAGGCCCATGATGGCCGGCATCGGCACCTTGATGCCGGGCATGCCGCGCCGCGTGAAGACGTCGTGGTAGTTGAGCGAGGAGGCCTTCACCGCCACGATCACGTCGCCCTCGCCGGGCCTGGGATCGGGGAAGCTGGGCTCGAAGTTCAGGCGGTCGGGTCCGCCATGTTCGCGGACGACTGCGGCTTTCATTTTTAAGGTTCTCCTCCGGATGGGATCTGCTGGGCGAGCATGTGCGATAGCGAGCGCTTGTCGATCTTGTTGGTGCCGGCGAGCGGCATCTCCTCGACGAACAGCACGCGACGCGGATGCTGGTAGGCCGGCGCGTTGGCCAGCGCATAGCTCTTCACCGCCTGCTCGTCGAGCTGGGCGCCCGGCGCCCTGACGACGAAGGCGATCGGCTTGTGGCCTTTCAGCTCGTCGGGCACGGGAATGACCGCCGCCTGATGGATGCCGGGATGGCGCTCCAGCATCTTCTCGACCTCGCCGGGATAGATGTTCTCGCCGCCGCACACGAACATGTCGTCGACCCTGCCGACGAAATAGAAGAAGCCGTTCGCGTCGCGGCGGAACACGTCGCTGGTGCGGTAGAAGCCGTCCGGCGTCATCGCCTTGGCCGTCACTTCGGGCAGCTTGTGATAGTGCGTCATCAGCGCGCCGCACTTCATTTCAAGCGCGCCTTCATCCTCGACGACCTTGCCGTCGCGCACCAGGCGCAGCTCGACCTCGGGATGAGGGTAGCCGGTCGACAGCTCGGGCTGCGGAATGCCCTTGGGATGGGGACCGAACACCACGGGCCCCGCCTCGGTCGTGCCGTAGCCATTGCTGATCGCAGCCTTGGGGAACGCCGCGCGCACCTGGTCGATCAGCGACTGGGTGATGGGCGCCGAGCCCATGCGCACCGCCTCGACGGCGGAGAGGTCGCTGTTGGCCAAAAGTTCGCGTTCGCGCAGCAGCATGGCGATCATGGTCGGCACCGAGGTCAGGAAGGCCACGCGATGGCGCGCGGCGGCTTCGATGTATCCCTTGGTGGTGAATTGCGGCAGCAGGACGATGGTGTCGCCCTGGTGCAGGGTCGTCTGGCACATCGCCAGGCCATTCATGTGATAGAGCGGCGCCGCGATCAGCGAGCGCTGGCCCTGCGGCACCGGCCGGCGCACCCGCTGGCTGATCGCCCAGAGATGCGAATAGTGCGACAGCACGACGCCCTTCGGCCGGCCCGTCGAGCCCGATGTGTAGAGGAACATCGCGGGCTCTTCCGGCTCCATCTTGAGGGGCGTGAACGGCCCTTCGTCCAGGAAGCCCGCGAAGTCGCGATCGAAGGAGATCTTGGGCACGCTGTCGGGGGCCAGCGCCAGTCGCGTATCGTCGCCGATCGCCAGCTTGGCGTCGCAGTCCTCGATGATGTAGGCCACGGTCTCGGCCGGGAGCTTGAAATTCACCGGCACCGACACCATGCCGGCCTGCAGGGTGCCCAGGAAGGTGAGCAGGAATTCCGCGCGGTTGGCCGACAGGATGGCGACGCGGTCGCCGCGCTTCAGGCCGCGCTTCAGCAGGCCGCGCGCCACGGCGCCGCTCAGCCGGAAAATGTCGTCGTAGGTGTAAGTGCGCTCGCCGCCGTTGCCGCCGGCATCGATCAGGGCCAGCGCATCGCACGGCACCTCGCGCGAGAGCGCGTCGCCTTGGTTGTCGTATTTGATCGTCACCATCCCATTCCCCAACACCACCGCTCATGCTCCTCTCCCCCGCTAGGGGGAGAGGCTGGGTGAGGGGGTTGCGCACGATATTTCGATGCCCCCTCACCTAACCTCTCCCCCTAGCGGGGGAGAGGAAATATGAAAGCCCCCCAACGCTAAAAGCTATTCGATGAACTCCAGCACCGCGTTCACCGCTTCCCTGGCGGGAACGACGATGTGGCCCGGACTCTGGACGAAGTCGATTTTTCCCTCCTGCAAGGCGCGCGCCGCCTTGGCCAGCGACAGCGTGCGGAAGGTGAGGCCGGCCATGTAGGCCTTGCGGCCTTCGGCGTCGGGCACGGCGTCGCCGAACTCGGCCTTGAGGGCTGCCTCGGTGACGATGTCGAAGCGCGAATTGCCGACCACGACGGTCTTGCCGCTCTTGATGTCACGCACCGACTCTGGTCCGAACATGTCTGCATAGAGCTTTGCGCCCGCCGCGGGATCGGGCTCGACGATCATCGCGCGGGCGATCGCCACGGTGCCGTTCTTGTGATGGCGCCATTCGTCGCGCCACACCAGGTCGCGCGTGAAGTGATGGCAGTAATAGACGCGGCCGTAGGGCACGACGCCCGACTTCATGCGCACGGTGCGAAAGCGCGCGTCGCGCTCCTGGCCGCCGACTTTCACCGGCCGCGTGAACTCGACCGGCGGTTCGATCGGCACGCCCGCCTTGGAAAGCGAGCCGTAGGTGATGGCTGAGTCTTCCGAGCCGAACACCAGGCCGTTGAGGCCGAACGGGAAGTCGAGCAGATCCAGCCGGCCCGACGTGGCGCCTTTCGGCACGGCGATCAGCTCCAGATAATCGGTGCCGAACATGGCGAGGTGGTTGATCGACCCCAGCGAATGATAGCCGCGCTCGGTCAGGCTGAAGCCCAGTCGCGTGTAGATGTCGGCGGCGCGATCCATGTCGTCGCGCGCGTTTATGACCACATGGTCGAGCGTTGCCACAGGCAGTGTCATCGAAACCCCTTTCGCCTCCCACCGTCGCTGATCTTCGCACGATGCACGCGGCAGGAATTCTTTTATTCTGCCGACTTTGCTCCCGGTGCGGAAATGATTTCCAAAATAAAGCGCATTGTCGGAATGGAAGCCCAACATATTTGTCGCTGACAGGATTCGCGTCTGCTGGCCTACATTTTGCTGCGCCGTGCCCGGCTGGGCACTAGGCTGCCGCCAAACCGGACAAGGACCGCAAACATGACCGTGAAATTCCGCACGACGCGCCGTGCCGCTTTGGCTGGCGCTTCCGCCCTGGCTCTCGCCGGTGGGCGGGTGCGGGCGCAGACACCGACAACGACACCGACGCCGAAGAAGGGCGGCACGCTCACCTTCATGCAGAACAGCGAGCCGCAGACCCTGGTGGCGCTGACCACGGTGGCGACGCCGGCGCTCACCGTCAGCGCCAAGGTGACCGAAGGCCTGCTGGAATACGACTACGACATCAAGCCCAGGCCGCAGCTCGCGACCGAATGGACGATCAGTCCGGACGGCAAGACCTACACCTTCAAGCTCCGGCCGAACGTGAAATTCCATGACGGCAAGCCGTTCACCTCGGCCGACGTCGCCTATTCGATCCAGCTCCTGAAGACGGTCCATCCGCGCGGCCGCAACACCTTCGCCAACGTCACCGAGGTCAAGACGCCCGATGCTCTGACGGCCGTCATCGAGCTCTCCAAGCCCGCGCCTTATCTGATCAAGGCGCTGACCGCGGCCGAGGCGCCGATGATGCCGCGGCACATCTACGAAGGCACCGATCCGCTGGCCAATCCCAACGGCAATGCGCCGATCGGCACCGGCCCCTACAAGTTCAAGGAATGGGTGCGCGGCAGCCACATCATCTACGAGCCCAACCCCGACTACTGGGACGCGCCCAAACCCTATATCGGCCGCATGGTCTGCAAGTTCCTGCCCGATCCGGGCGCGCGCTCGATCGCCTTCGAGAACGGCTCGGCCGATATCGGCTATCGCACGCCGGTGGCGCTCTCCGACCTCGAGAGGCTGAAGAAGATTCCGACCTTGCGCTTCGAGACCAAGGGCACGAGCTACTCCTATAACGTCTCGACTCTGCAGTTCAATCTCGACAGTCCGTTCTTCAAGAACCTGAAGGTGCGCCAGGCGGTCGCGCACACGATCGACCGCGAGCTTCTGATCAAGACCGTCGTCTACGGCTACGGCACGGTGTGCTATTCGCCGATCGCGCCCGGCCTCAAGGAATTCCACGATCCGACGCCCAGCCCCTACAAGCTCGATCTCAAGAAGGCCGAGGCGCTGCTCGACGAGGCCGGCTTCCCGCGCGGCGCCAGCAAGGTGCGCTTCAAGGTGCCGCTCGACTACAATCCGATCGGCGACGAGAGCCGGCGCGCCTGCGAGTTCATGCGCTCTGCGCTCAGCCGGGTCGGCATCGCCGTCGAGGTGCGCGCCGCCGACCCCTCGGCCTTCGTCAAGCGCGTCTATACCGACCGCGAGTTCGACTTCACCTACAACGGCCATTCCAACCTGTTCGACCCGACGGTGGGCGTGCAGCGCATCTACTGGTCGAAGAACTTCAAGAAGGGCGTGCCGTTCTCCAATGGCTCGCACTACGACAATCCGAAGGTCGATGCGCTGCTCGAAGGCGCCGCCGTCGAGAACGATCCGGTGAAGCGCAAGCAGATGTTCATCGACTTCCAGAAGATCATTGCCGAGGAAGTGCCCGACATCCCGCTCTACTCGCCGCTCTACCTCACCATCCACAATGTCCGCGTCCACGACCATTCGCTGACCGCCGACGGCGTCGAGTCCAACATGGCGGCGGTGTGGCTGGATGCGTAGAAGACTCTCCCTCGGAATCGGGCTCCTCTCCCCCGCTAGGGGGAGAGGTGGGGAGAGGGGGCTACGACCGTCGCTTCCCCCTCTCCTAGCCTCTCCCCCTAGCGGGGGAGAGGAACATGAGGGACGGGAAGGGCAGCGCTAGCCATGCGCATGGGCCGCCGCATCCTGACGACCCTTCGCCGCACGGCCATCCATGCGGTGCCGACGGTCCTGGGCATCATCGTGCTCGATTTCCTGCTGCTGCAGCTCATGCCGGGCGATGCCGCCGACGTCATCGCCTCGGAGTCAGGCGTCGCCACCGCCGAGACCATGGCGGCGCTGCGCGAGCGCTTCGGGCTCGACCAGCCGGTGCTGACCCAGCTCATGAATTTCCTGGGCCATCTGGTGCAGTTCGATCTGGGCTTCTCGCCGCGCTACAACATGTCCGTCCTCGACATGATCATGACGCGGCTGCCCGGCACTCTGCTGCTGATGGTGACGGCGCTGTCGCTGGCACTCGTGCTGGGCATCGTCATCGGTTCGATCATGGCGGCGTGGGCCGGCCGCTGGCCCGACCGCCTGCTCTCCGTCGTCGTGCTGCTGTTCTATTCCATGCCGGGCTTCTGGGTCGGGCTGATGGCGATCGTGCTGTTCTCGGTGAAGCTGGGATGGCTGCCGAGCGACGGCAGCATGACGATCGGCGCCAACCTCACGGGCTTCGCCTTCCTGTCCGACCGGCTGGAACATCTCATCCTGCCGGCGCTGGCCCTCGCGTCGTTCTTCGTCGCAGTCTATGCCCGGCTGGTGCGCGCCTCCATGCTGGAGGTGCAGCGCCAGGACTTCATGCGCACCGCGCAGGCCAAGGGCCTGCATCCCTTCTTCATCCAGCTCCATCACGCGCTCCGCAATGCCCTGATTCCCGTCACCACCGTGGCCGGCATGCATCTCGGCAATCTTCTGGGCGGCGCGGTCGTGGTCGAGACCCTGTTCGGCTGGCCGGGCATGGGACGGCTGGCGCTGGAGGCCGTGCTGGCGCGCGATTTCTCTGTGCTGCTGGGCGTGCTGCTGCTGTCCTCGCTGCTGGTCATCATCGCCAACGTGATGATCGACCTGCTGCATGCCTGGCTCGATCCGCGCATCGGGGCCGCCTGATGAGCGTCGAGGCCGGCAAGCTCGCCGATTTCGGCACCCGCGCGGCCCAGCCGCGCAAGGGCCGCCGGCTGCGCGCCTTCCTGCGCAATCCGACCTTTATCGCCGGCGTGGTCATCCTCTCCTTCTTCGTCCTGATGGCGCTGTTCGCCGACCTGCTGTTCCCGGGCGATCCGCTGGACATGGTGGGTCCGCCCGTCCTGTGGCCGGGCGAGAGTGCCGAGTTTCCGCTCGGCACCAATTCGCTCGGCCGCGACGTGCTGGCGGGCCTGGTCCATGGCGCGCGGGCGTCGCTGCTGGTCGGCCTCTCGGCCGCCGCCATTGGCCTCGCCATCGGCATGGTGGTGGGCGCGCTGGCCGGCTTCTTCGGCGGCTGGGTCGATACCCTGCTGATGCGGGTCGTCGAGCTGTTCCAGACCACGCCCACCTTCCTGCTGGTCGTCGTGATCGTGGCGATCGGCGAGCCCACCATGCAGACCATCGCGCTTGCCATCGGCATCGCCTCGTGGCCCACCGTGGCGCGGCTGGTGCGGGCCCAGTTCCGTTCCCTGCGCGAGGCCGATTTCGTCATGGCGGCGCGCAGCCTGGGCTACTCCAACCTCCGCATCATCGCCCAGGAGATCCTGCCCAATGCCCTGCCGCCGGTGATCGTCGCCGCCTCGGTCATGATCGCCAACGCGATCCTCACCGAAGCGGGCCTCTCCTTCCTCAACATGCGCGACGCCAACGTCGTGAGCTGGGGCGGCATGATCGGCAACGGCCGCGATCTCCTGCGCACCGCCTGGTTCCTGACCGCGCTGCCCGGCGTCGCCATTGCCGCCGCGGTGCTGTCGCTCAATCTGGTGGGCGACGGGCTGAACGAGATCCTCAATCCGCGATCCGATCCATGAGTCTGCTGGCGGTCGAGAATCTGTCCGTCGCCTTCCCCGGCCAGGTGGCGGTGCGCGACGTGAGCTTCGCCATCGAGCGCGGCGAAACCTTGGCGCTGGTGGGCGAATCGGGCTGCGGCAAGTCCGTGACGGCGTTCTCGGTGATGCGCCTGCTGGCGCCCAACGCGCGGGTCCTCTCCGGCCGCATCCTGTTCGAGGGCGCCGACCTGCTGGCCGCCTCGCCACCCGAGATGCGCGCCATCCGCGGCAAGCAGATCTCGCTGATCCAGCAGGAGCCGATGACCTCGCTCAATCCGGTGCTGTCGATCGGCAACCAGATCGGCGAGGTGATCCGCCATCACGACAAGCTCTCGCGCCGCGCCGCGCGGGCCCGCGGCATCGAGCTGCTCGACCTGGTGAGCATCCCCGACGCCCACCGCCGCATCGACGACTACCCGCATAATCTCAGCGGCGGCATGCGCCAGCGGGTCATGATCGCCATGGCGGTCGCCTGCGGGCCCAAGCTGCTGATCGCCGACGAGCCGACCACGGCGCTCGACGTCACGACCCAGGCACAGGTGCTCGACCTGCTGGACGATCTCCGCCGGCAGCTGTCGATGGCCGTGCTGCTGATCACCCACGATCTCGGCGTGGTGGCGCAATGGGCCGACCGCATCAACGTCATGTATGCCGGCCGCATCGTCGAGCAGGCCGGCATCGAGCCATTCTTCGCCCGGCCGATGCACCCCTATTCGCGTGGGCTTCTGGGCGCGCGGGTCGACGTCGATGCCGACGAGCACTATTCGGCCAATCGCCTCAGCGAAATTCCCGGAAGCGTCGGCTCGGCGATGGGCGAGTCCGGCTGCCCCTTCGCGCCACGTTGCCCGCTGGTCGAGGCGTCCTGCCGCGCAGCGCCGCCGCCCTTGCTCGCCTTCGAAGCCGGGCGGCTCGTGGCCTGCCCGGTGACGCTCGCTTCTTCGGGAATCATCCCTCCCCCGTCATACGGGGACTATCGCATATGACAAAAAAATTCCGTCATCCCGAGCGAAGCCGCCCAAGGGGCGGCGTAGTCGAGGGACCTCGTCATGTCGCTGAAGCAACAGAAAAGGTCCCTCCACTTCGCCTCGCTGCGCTCGGCTCCGGTCGGGATGACGGAAGTTTTTTGTCATATGCGATGATTCCGCCCAAGGCCGCCCATGGCTGAGCCTCTGCTTTCCGTGCGCGACCTCCACACCCGCTATGCCGTCGGCAAGCAGGTGCTGCGGGCGGTCGACGGTGTCTCCTTCGACGTCGAGCCCGGCGAAACAGTCGGTCTCGTGGGCGAGTCGGGTTGCGGCAAGAGCACGCTCGGCAAGACCATCCTGCGCCTCGTGCCGTCGGCCGAGGGCGCGATCGTGCTCGACGGCACCGACATCACGCGCCTGGGCGATTCGGCCATGGCGCCGCACCGCCGCCGCCTGCAGATGATCTTCCAGGATCCGTTCGGCTCGCTCAATCCGCGCCAGACCATCCGCACCGTGCTCGACACGGCGTTGAAGGTGCACCGGCAGGGCGACCGGGCGGAGCGCGAGCGCCGCATGGCGGAGATCGTGACGCGCGTCGGCCTGCCGGCCGATGCGCTCGACCGCTATCCGCACGAATTCTCCGGCGGCCAGCGCCAGAGGATCGGCATCGCCCGCGCGCTGGTCCTGCGGCCGGCGCTGATCGTCTGCGACGAGCCGGTATCGGCGCTCGACGTCTCGATCCAGGCGCAGATCCTCAATCTGCTGGTCGATCTCAAGCGCGACCTCGGCCTCTCCTATCTCTTCATCTCCCACGACCTGTCGGTGGTGCGCTACTTCGCCGACCGGGTGCTGGTGATGTATCTCGGCCGCATCGTGGAAAGCGCCTCGCACGCCACCTTGTGGCGCGACCCGCGTCACCCCTACACCAAGGCTCTGTTCGCGGCCGTTCCCTCGGCCGACCCGACGCACAAGCGCGGCGCGCCGCCCATCAAGGGCGAGCTCACCACGGACCTGTCGTCGGGCTGCCGATTCTGTTCACGCTGCCCGGCCGCGACCGATCGCTGCCGGGTCGAGGAGCCGCCGCTCCGCCTCATTGGAGAAGGACACCATGCCGCCTGCCACTACGCCTGAAGCCGTTCGCCTTGCGGTCGATATCGGCGGGACCTTCACCGACGTCGTGCTCGAGACGCCCGACGCGCGCTTTTCCGTCAAGGTGCTGACCACCAAGACAGCGCCCGAGGACGGCGTGCTCGACGGCATCCTGCGCGCGCTGAAACTGGCGAAGATGGAGCCCGGCCAGGTCGGCCTGATCGTGCACGGCACGACCCTGGCCACCAACGCCATCATCGAACGCAAGGGCGCGCAAGACCGCATTGGTCACCACCAAGGGCTTCCGCGATTCGATCGAGATGGCGCAGGAGAACCGCTTCGAGCAGTACGACATCTTCATCGAGAAGCCCGAGCCCCTGGTGCCGCGGACCCTGCGCTTCACCGTGCCCGAGCGCGTCGACGCCAAGGGCGGCGTGCGGCTGGCGCTCGACGAGGCCGCGGTGGCGGCCCTTGCCAAGACCCTGAAGGCGGAGGGCGTCGAGGCTATCGCCGTGGGCTTCCTGCACAGCTACGCCAATCCGGCGCACGAGCGGCGCGCGGCCGAGATCCTGGCCGCAGCACTGCCCGGCGTGCGCCTCTCGCTCTCCTGCGAGGTCTGTCCCGAGGTGCGCGAATACGAGCGCTTCTCGACGACCTGCGCCAACGCCTATGTCCAGCCGCTGATGGCGCGCTATCTCGAAAGCCTGCGCAGCCGCATCGCGGCGGCGGGCTTCGGCTGCCCGGTGCTGCTGATGACCTCGGGCGGCGGCCTGACGACGCTCGAGACGGCGGTGCGCTTTCCCATCCGCCTCGTCGAATCGGGTCCGGCGGGCGGTGTCATCCTGTCGACCTGGATCGCCGAGCGCTTCGGCATCGACCGTATCCTCAGCTTCGACATGGGCGGCACCACCGCCAAGATCTGCATCATCGACGACGGCAAGCCGATGGCCTCGCGCAGCTTCGAGGTCGATCGCCGCTACCGATTCATGAAGGGCAGCGGCCTGCCGGTGCGCATCCCGGTGATCGAGATGGTCGAGATCGGCGCCGGCGGCGGCTCGCTGGCCGGCGTCGACGAGATGAAGCGCATCACCGTCGGCCCCGAAAGCGCCGGTTCCGATCCCGGCCCGGCCTGCTACCGGCTGGGCGGCACCCGGCCCGCCGTCACCGACGCCAATGTCGTGCTGGGCCGCATCGATCCCGACCGCTTCGCCGGCGGCTCGATCACGCTCGATGCCGGCCTGAGCCGGACCGCGATCGACACGCATGTCGGCGGCCCGCTCGAGCTCGACACCACGCTGTCGGCCTTCGGCGTCTCGGAGATGGTCGAGGAGAACATGGCCAATGCCGCGCGCGTGCACGCCGTCGAACGCGGCGCCGAGCTCGAGGGCCGCACCCTGATCGCCTTCGGCGGCGGCGCGCCCTTGCATGCCGCTCGCCTCGCCGAGAAGCTCGGCATCACGGATGTGCTGATTCCCGCCAGCGCCGGCGTCGGCTCGGCCGTCGGTTTTTTACGCGCGCCGATTGCCTTTGAAGTGGTGCGCAGCCGTTTCGTGCGGCTGGGCGCCTTCGATGCCGCCTCGATCAACGGCATGTTCGGCGAAATGGAGAAGGAGGCGACCGGGGTCGTGAGACTGGGTGCACCGCCGTCGGCCAGCATCTCGATCAGCCGCAGCGCCGACATGCGTTATGCCGGCCAGGGTCACGAGATCCTGGTGGAGTTGCCCGACGGGCCGTTCACCGCCGCCTCGGTCGCCGAGTTGCGCAAGCGTTTCGAGGCAGGCTATCGCGCGCTGTTCAACCGGGTCGTGCCCGGCGTCGATGTCGAGGTCACCGCCTGGATCCTGCGCGCCGAGACGCCGGCGCCGGGGCGTCAAGCGGAGCGCGGGCCTCCAGGCCCGCTCATGAGCGGAGCTGGAGCTCCGCGCTCCACTGAGAGCCGAAACCTCTTCGATCCGATGCTGCGCGACTTCGCGTCGGTGCCCGTCTATCTCCGCAGCACGCTCAAGCCTGGCCACACTCTGCAGGGGCCCGCCATCATCGCCGAGGACGAGACCACGACCATCGTCACCTCGGGCTTCGTCGCCGCACTGGATCCTTCGGGCGCCATTCGCCTGACCGCCAAATCAGCCGTTCTTCAGGAGGCCGCCCAATGAGAAGCAACCATCCGCTGAGCCGCATCGAATACCAGGTGATGTGGAACCGCCTGATCTCCGTCGTCGAGGAGCAGGCGCAGACCCTGGTGCGCACCGCCTTCGGCACGGCGACGCGCGAGGCGGGCGACCTGTCGGCCGGCGTCTATGACACGCAGGGCCGTATGCTGGCCCAGGCCGTCACCGGCACGCCGGGTCATGTCAACTCGATGGCGATGAGCGTGGGCCACGTCCTGGCCAAGGTGCCGCTCGCCAAGATGAATGACGGCGACGCCTTCATCGTCAACGACCCCTGGCAGGGCACGGGTCATCTCAACGACATCGTGATCGTGACGCCGACCTTCCGCCGCGGCGCGCCCGTCGGGCTGTTCGCCTGCACCTTGCACGTGGTCGATATCGGCGGCCGCGGCATCATGGGCGCCGCCCAGCAGGTCTACGAGGAGGGGCTGTACCTGCCGATCACCAAGATCGTCGACAAGGGCGAGATGAACCAGTGGCTGATCGACATCATCGTGGCCAACGTGCGCGAGCCGGTGCAGGTGATCGGCGACATCTACTCGGAGATCTCCAGCAACGAGGTCGGCGGCAAGCGGCTGATCGCCATGATGGACGAGTTCGGGCTGGAGCATCTCGACGATCTCGCCAAGCACATCCTCGATCATTCGCGCGAGGCGAGCCTTGCCGCCATCAACCGGCTGCCGCACGGCACCTACCACAATTCGATGATGGTCGACGGCATCAACGGCAAGTCGATGGAGATCAAGGCCAAGCTCACCATCGGGCCGGACGGCATCGACGTCGATTTCGCGGGCTCGCCCGGCATGGTGCAGTTGGGCATCAACGTGCCGCTTTGCTACACCGAGGCCTACACCTCGTTTGGCGTGAAATGCATCGTGGCGCCCCGCGTGCCCAACAATGCAGCCTCGCTCGCCACCATCCGCGTGACCGCGCCCGAGGGCTGCATCCTGAACGCCAAGCATCCCGCGCCGGTGGCGGCGCGCAGCATCATCGGCCAGATGCTGCCCGACGTCGTGTTCGGCTGCCTGCAGCAGGCATTACCGAACGGCGTGCCGGCCGAGGGCACGTCGTGCCTGTGGAACGTGCGGCTGATGGGCGGCATGGGCCGCGTCGACGGCGATCCGGCGCTGCTGCAGAAGGCCACGCCCTTCAACGTCACTTCGTTCCATTCCGGCGGCACCGGCGCGCGGCCCAAGCTCGACGGCCTGTCGGCGACGGCCTTCCCCAGCGGCGTGCGCAACGTGCCGGTCGAGATCACCGAGACCATCGCGCCGGTGCTGGTGTGGTCCAAGGAATACCGCACCGATTCGGGCGGCGCCGGCGAATATCGCGGCGGGCTGGGCCAGATCATGGAGGTCGAGAGCGCCGAGGACATGCCGTTCGGCATCTCCACCAGCTTCGACCGCGTCGTATACCCGCCGCGCGGCCGCGCCGGCGGCGGGGCCGGCATGACCGGCCGGGTCGAGCTCGCCTCCGGCAAGACCCTGGCGCCCAAAGCGCATTCGTCTATCCCGGTCGGCGAGCGCCTGCGCGTCAGCATGCCGGGCGGCGGCGGCTACGGCGATCCGCGCAAGCGCCCGGCCACGAAGGTCGCGGACGACGTGGCCCGCGGCCTAGTGTCGGCCGAGAAGGCGCGTGAGCTCTATGGTGTCGCGCTGACGGCGGACTTGAGGGTCGATGATGCCGAGACGGCGAAGCTCCGGACGGCGGTTGCGGCAGAGTAGTCGTCGGAGCGCGGACCCTCTGTCTTGTCAGACAGCGCGAAGGTCGAGTCTCTTGCCGAGCGCGTGGAGTGCCGCGGCGATGCCGTCGATGCGCGTCGTGTGATGCACGTCGGTCAGCCAATTCACTTCCTGCGGCGTCGTGCCGAGCCGGCGCGCGAGCTCGGCCGGGCGCACGTTTTGCCGGACGAGCTCGTTCAACAGAAGCACCTTGGCGGCAAGGCTGGGGGGAAGTTCCACGATCTTCTGCCTCCGTTTGGGGCGCGTGGGCGACGGCACCGGGCGGCGGTCCTCGAAATAGAAGTCGAGCGCCGACACGAGGGCATCGCGAGCCTGGGCCAGAGCCTCGGCCTCGGTATCCCCTTCGCTGATGGCTTCGGGAATGTCGGGAAAGGTGACGGTGAAACCGCCGCCCTTGTTGTGGCGGAGAGTTACCGGAAACTGCATGGTCAATCCTTCAATCCAAGTTACCTCTTGATGGCAGCCAGCGTGCCAGGCTTGAGGTCCTTGCTGTGCATCGGGATCACCGTCTGCCGGCCGTTCAGATAGACCTTCAGATGCGAACCTTTGCCCGGCTTGAACGTCGCTCCGAGGCTGGCGAGCCACCGTTTCAGCTCTTTTGAAGTCATGCAGGAATATAAGCAAAATTGTTTATAGATCAAGGGAAAGGCCAGTCGCCCGTCAGGGCTCTGGTCCCTCTCCCGTTTCGGCGAAAACAGGCTATTCTCGGGGGACAAGATCCTGCAGCCCGTGTAGGGCAGATTTAACGCCGGCGGGCTTGTCCCGCAGACATTGGCCTGAGCGATACTCACTGTCGGTAGCGCGCTCTGACCGCCCGTCGAGAGTTGCCCGCGGAAAGAGGGCGTTTCCGCGACGATGTGCGCTCACGCATCGAGGCTGATCGGCTCGACCGGCACGGCAATGCACGGCAATATCTCTCCGGCCTCCAGCGGAGCGTTGGGCTGGTGCAGGTAACGCACGGAGCCGGAAAGAAGTCGCGTCACGCAGGTGCCGCAGCTCCCCGCCCTGCAGCCGAAGTCGATGGCCACCGAGTGCTCCTCGGCGAGCTCGAGCAGTGGCGACTCGCAGCGGCTCCACTGGGCGGTGACGCCGGAACGCTCGAACGTAACATCAAACCCGCAGTCGGGCTGAGCGGTCGGCCCACCGACAGCCTGCTTGACCGTCGCCGGACCGAAGGCTTCCGTGTGCACGCGGTCGGTCGGGACGCCCCACGCCTGCAGGCCTTGCGTTACGGATTCCATCATGGCCGGGGGCCCGCAGACGTAGAAATCGTAGGCATTCGACGGCAGCAGCCGCTTCAGGGCGTCGAGGTCTATGTGGCCGACCTGGATATCGGAACCGTCCATCGCCCGCGCCGGTCGCGAATAGAACACGCGCAGGCGAACATTGGCGTGCGTCCGGGCAATGGTCTCCAGGTGCGACCGCATGATGTAGTCGCGGTCATCGCGAACACCATAGAGAACCCATGCCTCGCGGGGCGCCGCCGCGGCGGCGATGGCGTTCAGCATGCTGAGCAGCGGGGTAATGCCGATGCCCCCGCCGATCAACACGACCGGCTTGTCCTGTTGGCTCACATCGATCGTGAATAGGCCGGCCGGCGCTTTCACCTCGATCCTGTCGCCGACCGCGAGCCGGTCATGGAAGTGGATCGATGCGAGACCTGCCTTGACCTGCGGCTCTCCCGTGCGGGAGCCGATGCGCCTGATCGTGAGGCGGTAGTGATCGGACCGGGCAGTGTCCGACAGCGAATAGGATCGCACGACCGGGCGCTCGACGCCTGGAATCGCCAATCGAACCGTCAGGAACTGGCCCGGGAGATACGGCGGCAATGGTTGTCCGTCCTCCGGCACGAGGTGGAAGGACGTGACGTCTTCGCTCTCGCGAAGCTTTGCCTGCAGGAGGAAGGGACGGAAGCCCGTCCAGGCCGGACGCTGGGCGGCAGGCTGGCGCACGGCCGCGCCAATCCGCTGGATTCGCTCCTTGAAGAAATCTCGCCAGTCGTCGGGCAGTGCCGAGACGCGGACCATGCGCTTCAGCCCCTCGAGATCGTCCTTGTCACGGGCATAGAGACGGGTGATCTCCGACACCGCCAGGGAGTCCCTGGCTCTCTCGATCGGAAGCACCTCGTCCCCTGCTGCAATGTCGCCTTCGGTGACCACCCTGAAATAGAACCCGAGGCGGCCGCTCGCGAGAAATCGCTTCAGCATATCGTCGCGGCCAAATCGCAGCCCAAGCTTGAAGCAGGGCAGTCGCGGCTGGCTCACCGCGACCTCCGCCGAGCCGATACGAAAGCGGTCTCCGATCTGCAGGGCATCCTCATTCAGCCCCTCGGTGGTCAGGTTCTCACCGAAAACGCCCCAGGGCAGAACCATGTCCGGAAGCTCGCGCCGCCAGTAGCCGTAGTGTTCGCTCGCATAGACGTAGGCCGCCTTGTCCGGCCCACCATGCACCGACAGGTCGGCTTGGCGGTCGCCATCGAAGTTGAGCGACCGCAAGTGGATCCGTCCGGAGAGCGGCGCCTTGAAGATGCCGGTCGAGACCGCCTTGCCCTTCCATTGCACTGTCCGGGGCAGTCCCACGTTTACGGAAACGATCTTCATCGTCGGCACCATGATTTCGCGCGTGTGGTCGGCACGAAGCGGCGTGTGGCCGGACGGCCGCCCCTACCGGCAAGCAAAGGCTTGGGGGTACATGGTTACAAACAAGTGTCGGGGCCAGAGAGTTCGCATGTCGGATTCTCCAATCGGCCGATCGGGGTCATCTCGCGGCTTGTCATCAAGGCGCTGCGAGCCGTCCATGACCCTTCCGTCCGCTACGGGGACGCCGCCCCATTGCGGAATCCGCGATGGGCAGGAAGTGGCTTGGTCTTCTGCACCGAGGCGCTGGTGAACAGCAGCGCATAATTGTCGAGGCCGGGCTTGGGATCGGTGACGCTGGTCAGCAGCACGTCGGCCAGCGGCACGAGGTAGAGCGCCACCAGCATCAAGACGGCCGGCAACAGGATCAGCCAGTAGGCCGCCTGCGCGCGGGGCCGGCGCTCAGGCGACGAGGGCACGGCAATCCTCCGTCCGCCAGCCGATCTCGACCGCGGCGCCCGGTTCGAGCGTGTCCTGTCCCGCCGCGTTGGGCAGCTTCAGCACGAAGTCGTCGCGGCCCAGCACCGCCAGCCGCACGCGCAGCTGATCGCCCAGGAACGTCGCCTCGACGACGCGCGCCGGGAAGCGATTGGCGCAGCTTTGGGCCGCCGCGCCCAACGCCACTTTCTCCGGCCGCAACACGAGATCGACCTTGCCGCCCGCGGCGCAGGCGCCGACGGCGATTGCCATGATCGTCTCGCCGCCCGGCAGGGTCGCCGCGCACTGCTCGCCGTCGCGCCGCTTCACGATGGCGGCGAGCGCGTTGCTCTCGCCCAGGAACTGGGCGACGAACAGCGAGTCCGGCGCCTCGTAGAGCCGGCGCGGCTCGGCGACCTGGCGCAGGAGGCCGGTGCTGAACACGGCGACGCGGTCGGACATGGTCATGGCCTCGATCTGGTCGTGCGTGACATAGACCATGGTGACGCCCAGCCGCTGGTGCAGGTGCTTCAGCTCGTACTGCATCTGCTCGCGCAGCTGTCGGTCGAGCGCGCCCAGCGGCTCGTCGAGCAGCACGAGGCGGGGCTCGAAGACCAGCGCGCGGGCGACGGCGACCCGTTGCTGCTGGCCACCCGAGAGCTGCTGCGTGCGGCGGTCGGCCAGGCCCTCGAGCCGCACCATAGCCAGCGCCCGAGCCACCTTCTCGGCGATCTCGGCGCGCGGCAGGCGGCGCACCTTCAGCGGAAAGCCGATATTCTCGGCCACGCTCATGTTGGGAAACAGCGCGTAGTTCTGGAACACAATGCCGATGCCGCGCTTCTCGACCGGCACCGCGGTGACGTCCTCGCCGGCCACGAAGATGCGGCCGCGGCTCGGCTGCTCGAAGCCCGCCAGCATGGTGAGCGTGGTCGTCTTGCCCGAGCCCGAGGGGCCGAGCAGGGTCAGGAATTCGCCGGCCTCGACCTGGAGGTTGAGGGCGCGCACGGCGTCGACCTTGCCGTCGTAGCTCTTGCTGACGTCGATGAACCGGACCAGCGGTTCCGGACTAGCCGCGCTCATGCATCGACAATGGGGAGGACCTTTCGGCGCTGTCGAGCGAATTCCGTGCCAGACCCTTCAGGCCATGGCGCTCCGCTCGGGTCGAGTTTTCGCGCGATATGGTGCCCCAAAACTCCCGGTTGGGGATCAAAAGTGACACTTGACTTAACTAGAAGTCACTCTTATATAGTGAGTGACGACCATCGGAGAACACCCCCATGCCCGGCGGACGACCCAGCGTCTACAAACCAGAATACGCCGAAGCAGCCCGTTCATTATGCGCAATGGGCGCGATCAACGAGACCCTCGCCGCGCGGTTCGAGGTATCGCGCAGCACCATCGATCGATGGATCGCCGCGATCCCGGACTTTAGAGAAGCTGTACTACAGGGCCGCGAGGCCGCCGATGGCGCCGTGGTGGCCGCCCTGTTTGCGCGCGCCACGGGCATGCAGCGGAAGATGACCAGGGTCTTCTGCCACAACGGCCAGCCGATCACGGTGGACTACAGGGTCGAGGAGCCGCCCGACGTGCGTGCCTGCATGTTCTGGCTGCGCAACCGGCAGCCCCGGCAGTGGCGCGAAAGCCGCCCGCTGGCAGATGCGGCAGCCGACCTGGGTGTCAGCGAGCCGGCGGAGTCCGGTCGAAGCGCGCAGGCCGAGGTCGTTGAAGGCGCGGCCGCACCCGAAGATCAAGGCGATGCCGACGCGGCTCTGCTGATTGGCGGATCACTAGCGGAAATTGCGGAAATTGCGCAAATTGCCGAAACCCCTCCTTCGGCCGCCCCCGAATCCGGCTCTGATTGGCAAAACGCTAGCGGGAACTGCGGGAACTGCGGAAACCCCCTCGCCGGGGCGCGCGCCACGCGCGGGGCGCGTCATCATCTGGAGCGCGGACCTCCAGGTCCGCATCATGATTTTGCGCGGACCTTGAGTCGGTGCGCTGCATGAATGCGCCACGGAAGCGGAGCGCCCCCAGTGAAGAGGCGCCGGCTAGCTGCTCTCGCTCGACAGCACGTCGCCGAACAGCTTCCACGTTTCGCCGTCGAAGCGCGCCAGCTGGACCGACTGGATGGGATAGAAGTCGGTCGGGCTGGTGTTGATCTTGATGCCGGGCAGCAGGATCGGCACCACGAGGTCGTGCATGCTGGCGGCCTGCTTCATCAGGTTGGCGCGCGTGAGGTTGTCGCCGCACTCGGTCAGCACGTGGCGCATGGTCGCCGACACCGAGTAGGCATAGGTATAGGAGGCGTCCGACATGTTGCCCTGCGGCATGTATTTCTCCATCCAGGCCTTCCATTCGAGGAAGTCGGGCGCCGTGGCCCATTGCGGGTCGGTCGGATCCTTGAGGTAGGCGGCGGTGATGATGCCCTTGCTGTTGTCGAGGCCCGCCGGCTTCAGGGTCGAGGCGACCGACGCCGCGACGTTGGCGAGATAGTGCGCCGGCTTCCACCCGAGATCGGCGACCTTGCGGATCGCCTGGGCCGCGGCCTTGGGCGCCGCGTCGTTGAAGAAGACGGTGGCGCCCGAATCCTTGAGCTGGATGATCTGGCTGTCGACGGTCGGGTCGGTGACCTCGTAGCTCACCGTGGCGACCAGCTGCTTCAGGCCCTCCGGCCCCAGCCCCTTCTGGAAGCCGTTGAGGTAGTCCTTACCCGAATCGTCGTTCTGGTACATCATGCCGATCTTCTCGCCCTTGTGGTTGGCGAGGATGTGCTTGGCGTAGATCGCGGCCTCGGTGGCGTAGTCGGGCTGCCAGCCCATGGTCCACGGGAACTCCTTGGGCATGCCCCACTTCGAGGCGCCCGTCGCCACGAAGAGCTGCGGCACCTTCTTCTGGTTGAGGTACTTCTGCACCACCGTGTTGGTCGGCGTGCCGAGCAGCTGGTAGATCGCGAAGACCTGGTCGTCCTCGACCAGCTTGCGCACCATCTCGACCGTCTTGGGCGGCTGGAAGCCGTCGTCGTAGGTGATGAAGTTGATCTTGCGGCCGTTGATGCCGCCCTGGTCGTTGACCATGTTCCAGTAGGCCGTGATGCCCTTGCCGATCACGCCGTAGGCCGACAGCGGCCCGCTGTAGGGATTGGTGTGGCCGAGCTTGATCTCCTTGTCGGTGACGCCGGGGTCGTATTTTTTCTGGGCGCGAACAAGGGCGGGCGCGAGCGCGAAGGCCGCGCCCGTGGCGACGAGCGCACGGCGTTTGAGTCTCGACATGGTGTTTCCTCCTGCGTCGCCCCGTTTATCGGGGTCGTGTCGGGAGTTTAGCGGCTTGGTGTGGCCAAAAAAGGCCGCCGGGTGCGTCTGAGCCGCTACGCGGCCAGCGCCTCGGGCGGCGTGAAGGGGAGGCCCAGCGCCTCGGCGACCGGGCGGCAGGTGAGCTGGCCGGCATGCACGTTCAACCCGTTGCGCAGATGCGGATCCTCGGCGATGGCCTTGCGCCAGCCCTTGTCGGCCAGCGCCAGCACGAACGGCAGGGTGGCGTTGTTGAGCGCAAAGGTCGAGGTGCGCGCCACCGCGCCCGGCATGTTGGTGACGCAGTAATGCGTCACGCCTTCCTCGACATAGGTCGGATGCGAATGCGACGTCGGCTTCGACGTCTCGAAGCAGCCGCCCTGGTCGATGGCGATGTCGACGATCACGCTGGCGGGCTTCATCGACGCCACCATCGCGCGGGTGACCAGCTTGGGCGCCGCAGCGCCCGGCACCAGCACGGCGCCGATCACCAGGTCGGCGCGGCGCAGGATGTGGCTCAGCGCATCGCGCGTCGAGAAGATCGTGCGCAGGCCGGGCATCTGCGCCGCCAGCCGGCGCAGCGCCTCGGCCGAGCGGTCGACCACGAACACGGTGGCGCCCATGCCGAGCGCGATGGTGGCGGCATGCGTGCCCGACACGCCGCCGCCCAGCACCACGACCTCGGCTGGCGGCACGCCCGGCACGCCGCCTAAAAGCACGCCGCGTCCGCCCGACGTGCGCTCGAGGTAGCGCGCGCCGACCTGCGGCGCGAGGCGGCCGGCGATCTCCGACATGGGCGTCAGGAGCGGCAGGCTGCCGAACGGCGAGGTGACCGTCTCGTAGGCGATGGCGGTGACGCCGCTCTTCAGCAGGTCGTGCGTCTGTTCCGGGTCGGGCGCCAGATGCAGGTAGGTGAAGAGCACCTGGCCCGCCCGCAGCCGCTTGCGCTCGGGCGCGAGGGGCTCCTTCACCTTCACGATCAGCTCGCTCGCCGAAAAGATCTCGGTGGCGTCGGCCGCAATCCGCGCGCCGGCCGCCAGGTATTGATCGTCGCCCAGCCCGGCGCCCTGGCCGGCACCGCGCTCGACCAGGACCTCATGGCCGTGATGCACCAGCTCGGCCACCGACGACGGCACCAGTCCGACGCGATCCTCGTGGTCCTTGATTTCCTTGGGAACGCCGACACGCATGGTTTTGCTCAGAGCAGATGGCCGGCGCGCTGGGCCTTGGTGCGCAGGTAATTCTCGTTGTGCCCGTTGGCCGGAAAGGAGTGCGCCACCCGCTCGGTGACCGCGATGCCGTAGCGCTCGAGCTGGGCGATCTTCTGCGGATTGTTGGTCATCAGCCGTACGCGGTTGATGCCCATGCGCGCCAGCATGGTGGCGGCCGGCGCGTAGATGCGCTCGTCGGCGTCGAAGCCCAGCTGCTCGTTGGCGTCGATCGTGTCGAAGCCGTCGTCCTGCAGCTCGTAGGCGCGCAGCTTGTTGACGAGCCCGATGCCGCGCCCTTCCTGGGCGAGATAGAGCAGCACGCCCGATCCCTGCTTGGCGAGCTCGGTGATGGCGCCGCGCAGCTGCAGGCCGCAGTCGCAGCGCAGCGAGCCTAAAAGGTCGCCGGTGAAGCATTCCGAATGGAGGCGGACCAGGACCGGCTCGGTCGGGTCGATCTCGCCGACCACGATGGCGAGATGCTCCTTGCCGCCGTCGCTCGGTCGCCAGGCGAGGATGCGGGCATTCTCCGCGCCCTCGAGCGGCACGTGCGCCTGCGCCACCTGCTGCAGGTTCTTCGAGGCGGTCTCCTCGTAGCCCAGCACGTCGTTGGCATCGACGTAGATCAGGTCCTGGTCGCGCGCCCAGGCGCGCCGCTTGTTGCCCTGGTCGCGGCTGAGCGGTCCCAGCACGACGGCGGGCAGCAGGCGGGCGAGCTTGGCGAGCTCGATCGCTGTCTGGGCGATACGTGGCGCGTGGCTCACCACCGGCCGCGACAGCGAGCGCAGGGCGACGTGGCGGCTTGCCCCCGCGGTTTCGTGCGGCCGCAGGATGACGTCGACCGGCACGCCCTCGGGCAGGTCCAAGGTGATCGGCTTGTTGGTCTCGCCCATGCCGCCGGCGATGTGCGGCGGGATCTCCATGCCGATCGCCTCGGCGCGGCGGCGCGTGGTGATCAGCACCGGTGCGTCCTGGGCCAGGCCCTGCAGGCGTTGCAGGGCGATGGGACCGCAGGCTTCGGCCGCGACCACCAGGCCGCCGGCGCCGTCCTCGTCGCGCAGGACGACGATGCCGCCGCGGCGCAGCTCGGCCAAGGCGCGTTCGACGGCGGCTAGTGCAGTGGCGGTGCGAGAATGTACCTAACTCGTGGGCATACTTTACCTTTAGCATCTTTAGCATGGCGCGGCTTTTTGCCGAAGTGAACCGCTTTTGCCGCCGCGGCGTACCAGATAAGGTAGCGGCGGACGTCCGCAGGTAGCAGCAGCATGTCAGTGAACAATCGTGGGAAGAAGATTCTGCTCGTCGATGACGATCAGGCGCTGCGAACCGTGCTCGCCGAGCAGCTCGACCTCTATGACGGCTTCAACACCATCCAGGTCGGGACGGCCGCCGAGGGGCTGGAAAAGGCCAAGCTGGCGCATTACGACGCCATCCTGCTCGATATCGGCCTGCCCGACATGGACGGCCGCGAGCTCTGCAAGCTGATGCGCCGCCAGGGCGTGCGCTCGCCGGTCATCATGCTGACCGCGGCCGATTCGGACGCCGATACCATCCTGGGCCTCGAATCGGGCGCCAACGACTACGTCACCAAGCCGTTTCGCATCAATGTCCTGCTCGCCCGGCTGCGCGCCCATCTGCGCCAGCACGAGCGCAGCGAGGACGCGGTGATGACCATCGGCCCCTACGAATTCCATCCGGCGGCCAAGATGCTGGTGGAGAAGGGCGGCAAGAAGAAGATCCGCCTGACCGACAAGGAAGCCTCCATCCTGAAATACCTGTTCCGGGCCGGCGACCGGCCGGTCGCGCGCGACGTCCTGCTGAACGAGGTGTGGGGCTACAATGCCGGGGTCACTACGCACACCCTGGAAACCCACATCTATCGCCTGCGCCAGAAGATCGAGAAGGATCCGGCGAGTGCGGCCATCCTGATCACCGACCGCGGCGGCTACCGGCTGCAGCCTTAGGAACACCCGGCCTCACCCTGAGGAGCGGCCCTTAGGGCCGCGTCTCGAATCGCGCGGAGTAACCTCCGCGCTTTGGTGCGAACCAGTCGTGGTGTTGCCCACCCTTCGAGACGGCGCTCCGCGCCTCCTCAGGGTGAGGGCAAACGGCGGGTTCGACTTGGGATGGGTTGCCAGAAGGTGATCGAAGCGCCACCTTTTCCATGACCATCCGAAATTTCTGCCAAGAAGGCCCGCCCATGAGCACCCAGCGCATCTACGCTCTGCCCGTCGAGGTGACGGACTGGAAATTCGACGGTGCGAGCGAGATCCAGTTCAACTGGGAATATGACGACGGCTCGGCCGCGCTGCTCGAGCTCTACGAGAAGGGCAAGAAGCAGCAGTGGGACGCCAGCACGCGCCTCGACTGGTCGCTCGAGCTCAACCCCGACAATCCGATGGAGCTCAAGGACGAGGCGATCTCGATCTACGACACCGATTACTGGCGCAGGATGACCGACAAGGAGAGGTCGTGGCTGCGGCGCAATCTGCAGGCCAACTCGATCTCGCAGTTCACGCACGGCGAGCAGGGCGCCCTGATCGCCACCGCCAAGATCGTGGCCACCGTGCCGGACATGAACGCCAAGTTCTATGCCGCGACCCAGGTGATGGACGAGGCGCGCCACGTCGAGGCCTACAAGCGCCTGCTGCACGAGAAGTTCGAGCTCGCCTACCCGATCAACCCGGCACTCAAGAAGCTGCTCGAGCAGACGCTCTCCGACCGCCGCTGGGACATGACCTACCTCGGCATGCAGGTGCTGATCGAAGGGCTGGCGCTGGCCGCCTTCCAGGCGATCCGCGACAAGTCGGGCAACACGCTGGCCGGCGCGGTCAACGCCTATGTCATGCAGGACGAGGCGCGGCACGTCTCGTTCGGCCGCCTGGCGCTGCGCGACTACTATCCGCAGCTCTCCCAGGCCGAGCGCGACGAGCGCGAGGAATTCGTGGTCGAGGCGCTCTATTTCATGCGCGACCGCTTCAACCAGTCGGAAGTCTGGGAGCGGCTCGGCCTGCCGGCCAAGGTGCTGGACGAGGTCCACTATAATTCCAAGCA
This sequence comes from uncultured Alphaproteobacteria bacterium, assembly GCA_963765385.1. Lineage (GTDB taxonomy): Bacteria > Pseudomonadota > Alphaproteobacteria > Reyranellales > Reyranellaceae > Reyranella. Next base: position 2,351,527 of record CAVXWG010000014.1, read on the forward strand.
GATGAACTCGTTCCGCGGCCGGCTGTTCAGCCGGGTCGTGCCCACGGTCAAGGATATCGGCCTGTGGGGCGAGCGGGTGCAGAAGGCGTTCACCGAGATGGGCGCCATGGACTACGCCAGGATCGACGTCGTCGAGCAGCTCGCCAATGACGGCAAGGTCGCCGACGACTTCGACAAGAAGATGTTCGTCGACAAGGCGATCGCGGCGGAGTGACAGGTGCGGAGCACTCGTCATCCTGAGGCCGAAGGCCGAAGGATCTTTGAAGCACCATGAAAGCTCCCTCTCTCGCCCGGGATGACGGCACCTTCACAATCGCGTGCGGCGGCTCATTTGCGGACGGTATGATTCGGCCTCGGTGATAGAAGACTGTCTTCGATCGCCGAGGAGAATTCCCATGCAGAAGATCGTGCGGCGCGCCCTCGTCGCTTCCGGCCTGGCCTTGCTCTGTCTTGCCGCGCCGGCCTGGGCGCAGGAACCCACGCGCATACGCGGCACGGTCGAGGGCATGGATGGCGATCTGTATGTCGTCAAGACGCGCAGCGGCGACACGGTGAAGGTGACGCTTACCGACAAGCCGCTGTTCGTGGCGATGGTCAGGGCGAGCATGGCGGACATCAAGCCTGGCGTGTTCGTGGGCTCGACGGCGATGCCGGCCGCCGACGGTAGCCTGCAGGCGGTTGAGGTGCATATCTTCCCCGAGGCGATGCGCGGCACCGGCGAGGGCCACCGGCCGTGGGATCTCAAGCCGCAATCCACCATGACCAACGCCAATGTCGAGGCGGCAGTGACCGGCGCGAACGGCCAGACGCTGACGGTGAAATACAAGGGCGGCGAGAAGACGCTCGTCATCACGCCCGAGACCGTCGTCGTGACCTATGCGCCGGGCGACAAGGCCGAGGTCAAGGCCGGCACCGGCATCTTCATCACGACGGCCGAAAAGAAGCCCGACGGGACCCTGGTGACGCCGCGCATCACCTACGGCAAGGACGGCCTCATTCCGCCGATGTAGGTCCTCGCGCGACTTTGCCGAGGTCGAGAAACAGCAGCAGCGCCAGCAGGGCGACCGGCACCAGCAGCGGATAGGGCATCACGTCGAGCAGCAACGCGCCCGTCACGGCGCCGACGAGATAGCCGATCCAGGTGAGTGCCAGCAGCGGCAGGTTGGGCGCGGTGGGAAGATCCTTCTTCTCGCCGGGCCACAGCCAGTCGAGCAGGGAATCTCGCGGTGCGCGCCAGGGTGCTGGTCACCACGACGGTGCTGACGGCGCTGCCGCCGAAATGGGTGATCGCCGAGGCCTGCACGCCCATCGCCAGCGCCACGATCAGTACCGCCGGTTCGCGGTCTATGGCAGGAAGCCGACGCGGCCAGCAATGCGGCCTCGACGCCAGGCAGGCGTTGGGCTGGTGCCACAGCCGCAGCAGCAGGCGCGCCAGCATGGCGCCGAGGAAGAAGGCGAGCAGCGGCGCGAGATGGTGCCGGCGTCGGTGTGATTGCGCTCGGCCGCGGCGATGCCCGCCAGCACCGTGTTGCCCGTCATGTTGGCGGCGAACACGCCGCCCATGGTGATGTAGCCCACCGCGTCGGCGATGCCGGCGACGATGGTCAGGGTCGTGGCCCGCACGTGTCGCGGGCGGGGTCGCGAGAAGGCTCACACCACGTCGTAGGTGATCTCGACCTCGGGACCGAAGCAGTGGCCCTGGCAGGTCAGGATCCAGTTGTTGGCGAGATCGTCGGGCGTATAGATGTCGTTCTTGGCCAGCACGACCTTGCCCTTGATGCGCTTGGCCGCGCACGAGGCGCAGAAGCCTTCCTCGCAGGACGACAGCGGGTTGAGGCCTCCGGCGCGCGCCGCCTCGAGGATGCTGAGGCCCTTGCGGTACGGCACCTTGTGCGCCTTGCCCTCGAAATGGATGGTGATCTCGCTGGGGATCACGTCGCCTTCGTCGGGCTCGATCGGCACGGCGTCGTTGCCCGACGCCTCGAAGCGCTCGAGCCGCACGTGTTCGCGCGGCATGCCGGCGCCCAGCAGCGTGTTCTCGACCAGGGTCATGAACGGCCCGGGGCCGCAGAGATAGGCCTCGGCATTCTCGAAGCCTTTCAGCGCCGCGAGGATCTCTTCCGGTTGGGTGAGACCCTGCTCGGCGTCGAGGTGATGGATTACCTCGAGCCGGCTGTCGTGCTGGGCGAGCAGCGAGACCAGTTCGGCGTCGAAGATGATCGAGGGCTTGTCGCGGTTGGCGTAGAAGAGACGGATGCGGCGCTTGACCGGCCTTCAGCGCCGACTTGATCAGCGACATCATCGGCGTGATGCCGCTGCCGCCGCCGAACAGCAGCAGGGGCGCGTCGCCCTCGCCCAGCACGAAGCGGCCGGCCGGCGGCAGCACCTCGAGCGTGAGGCCTTCCTTCAGCGCGTCGTGGAACCAGTTGGAGCCCTTGCCGCCCTCGACTCGCTTCACCGTCACCTTGGGCAGGCCGTCGGTTTCCGGCGCACTCGACAGCGAGTAGCAGCGGTTGAAGGCGCCCTCGGGGTGCGGCACCCGGAAGGTCAGGAACTGTCCCGCGCGGTAGCGGTACTTCTCGGCCAGGTCGGGCGGAATTTCGAGGACGAAGGAGCGCGCATCCGGCGTTTCCTCGACGATTTTGGCGATGCGCAACTTGTTGTATGCCATTGATAAATCCGGTTCAAGGGCCGGCCATTTTCCCTGCGGACACTCCTAGCAGAGTGTGATAGCGTCCGCCGAGAAAAATGAACGGAGCGTCATATTTTATCGCTCCGATGGGAATGGGACCGCGTTCAGTGCCAGGAGGCAAGAGCCGATGACGACGCAAAAGATTTACCAGCTGCCGGTCGAGGTCACGAACTGGAAGTTCGATGGCGCCACCGAGATCGCCTTCAACTGGGAATACGACGACGGCTCGGCCGACCTGCTGAACCTCTACGAGAAGGGCAAGCAGCAGCAGTGGGACACCAGCACCCGTCTCGACTGGAGCCAGGAGCTGTTCGAGGGCAACCCGATGGGCATGGCCGACGAGACGATCCCGATCTACGGCTCGCCGTTCTGGGACAAGATGACGGAGAAGGAGCGCGACTGGCTGCGCTTCAACCTGCAGTGCCATTCGATCTGCCAGTTCATGCACGGCGAGCAGGGCGCGCCTGATCGCGACCGCCAAGATCGTCAACACCGTGCCGACATCGAACGCCAAGTTCTACGCCGCGACCCAGGTGATGGACGAGGCGCGCCACGTCGAGACCTACAAGCGGCTATCCACGAGAAGTTCAAGGCGGCCTATCCCATCACCGAGTTGCTGAAGAACCTGCTCGAGCAGACGCTGACCGACCGGCGCTGGGACATGACCTATCTCGGCATGCAGGTGCTGATCGAGGGCCTGGCGCTGGCCGCCTTCCAGCGCATCCGCGACAGTGCCAAGAACAATTTCGCGGCCGCGGTCAACGCCTACGTCATGCAGGACGAGGCACGCCACGTCACCTTCGGCCGCATGGCGCTGCGCGAATACTATCCCGCACCTGTCCGATTCCGAGCGGGCGGAGCGCGAGGAGTTCATCGTCGAGGCGCTGTACTTCATGCGCGACCGCTTCAACCAGGGCGAGGTCTGGATGCGCTCGGGCCTGCCGGTCCAAGCTGATGGAGCACGCCTACAAGTCGGGCGCCATGCAGCGTTCCGCACGCGCCTGTTCACCCGCATCGTGCCGATCCTGAAGGAGATCGGCCTGTTCGGGCCCAAGGTGCAGAAGGCGCTGGGCGACATGGGCGTGATGGAATACGCCAAGATCGACGTCGAGCAGCTGCTCGGCAACGACCTCAAGGTCGCCGAGGACTTCGACGCCAAGAAGTTCGTCAAGGAGGCCATCGCCGCGGATAAGTGACAGGCGCCGTCATCCGCGAGCAGCGGAGGGGAGGGACCTTGAGCAAAGGGAAAGGTGAGGTGGTGCTTCGACAAATCGGACGTTGATCGGGAGAGAGGCCGCGCCCACCTCTCCCTCCCCGCGCGTCGCGCGCCCCTCGCTCACGCTCGGGAGGACAAAAACGTCGCTCGTTCGTCCCGGATCAGAGCGGCTGCTCGCCCTTGATCGTCACTCGATGGCCGTGGCGGACCTGCGGATGGTAGTCGAACGTGGCGCGATGCAGCGCGCAGCGATTGTCCCAGAACGCCACCGAATGGCGCTGTCCACGTGAAGCGGCACTGGAACTCGGGCGTCTCGCAGTGGCGTAGTAGCAAGTCGAGCAAGGCGTCGCTCTCGTACGGCTCAGCCCTTCGATGCGCTTGGTGAAGTCCGCGATTGACGAACAGGCACTTGCGTCCCGTGACCGGATGGCGTGCGCACGATCGGATGCACCGCCTCGGGGAACTTCTTGTCGCTGCGCTCGTAGGCGTCGCGCGAATAGACGTGCGCGCTGGTATGGAAGGCCTCGAGTCCCGCGAGCAGTCGCTGCATCGGCTCGCGACAGCGTCTCGTAGGCGAGATACATGTTGGCGAAGGCGGTGTCGCCGCCGACTCGGCGGCGTCTCGTGCAGGTAGAGGATCGAGCCCATCGGCGGCTCGGGCTCGCACGACATGTCGGAGTGCCAGACCTCGCCGGTCGCGACCTCGGTCTTCTCGTCGGCATGCACGACGCGGATCTCGGGATGGCCCTCGACCTCGGCCCTGGCCGCGGGATGGACCAGCAGCTCGCCGAACAGGCGGCCGAACGCCTTGTGCTGCTCGACGCTCATCTGCTGGTCGCGGAAGAAGATCACCTGGTGCGCCATCAGCGCGTCGTGCAGCTCGCTCGCTTCGCGGTTGGACAGCGGACCGCCGAGATCGACGCCGGAGATTTCCGCGCCGATCGCCGGTGTGAGCTTGCGAACTGCGATCGTTTCGTAGGGCATCGTCGGATGATCCGTTGGCGCCGATTGCATCGGCTATTGGCAAGCGTCGACGCGCGGCGGCGCGTCGAGCACCATGGTCGCCACCTTGGAAATGTCGAGGCAGCGTGCAGCCGATCCAGCCCCGGCCCTGCACGAACAGGGCGAACCGCGCGAAGCTGGCGGCCTGCTCGGCGGGCGTCGGCGCGGCGCGGGCGAGCAGCCAGAGCGAGCGCATAGAGGTTGCCGGTCGGCGAAATCGGCCGCCGCCGCGTCGAGGTCCTTGCTCCCAGAGCGGCGTTTTTGCGCGCCGCCCGCTCGGATCGGGCAGGCTCGGCGAGCCAGGCATGAGCATTGCCGGCCAGCCATAGGGTCCGCCGTGCTCGGCGCGCAGCGCCTTCACTGTCGGCCACCGCTCGATACTGCTGGCCCTCGATCGTGTTGCCGCCGCAGCCCTCGCGGCACAGCGCGGTGAAGGTGAGGTACTCGGCCAGGATGATCTCGGTGTTGCCGTTGTTGTGCTGACGCCAGGCGCGCGCCAGGTTCCACCCGTCCGTCAGCTCGCGGCTCCACGGCTTGGCGGCTTGCGGCGTGTCGCGCTCGAGTTCGCCGATCACCGCCTGCGCCGCCGACTGCCATTCCGGCGGGATCTGCGACGCGCTGGCGGCTGCGACGATCAGCAGCGAGGTGAGCAGGAACGCGAGCAGGGATTTCATTACGCGGACTTCAGTACAGCCGCGCCCGCTTGCGGTCGCTACTCTCATATTGCACGAGGTCATCGGCGCGACGTTCGATGGCATCGCGCGGCAAGCGGGCGCGCCCGCGCTGGGGTGATCAGCTGGTAGTGGCGCGAACGTCGAGGGCGGCGCCCACCTCCCAGCAATCGTCGTTGTTGGTGATCCAGAGGTCGATCGCGAAGCGGCGAGGTCGATCGGCCTCGAAGTAGGTTCTCGGAAGTCTTGCGATGCGGTTGGTGTATTCGTGGAAGTACGACATCGCGAGTTCACGCAGGCTTCGATAGACCGGGTCGCGCCAGCGCAACCAGCCGTGGTTGCTCTTGGAGATCGCGCCCCAGCAGCCACCCCGCTGGAAAAGCGCAACGACATGGTCGGTGTTGCCCACGGCGGCGGTCAGGTCCATGATCAGCGGCGGATCGCCCGGCAGCCACAGGGCGCAGGCGGC